>NZ_CP023694.1:0-3820000 GCF_008705135.1 Streptomyces coeruleorubidus
GGCCCCACCCACCGAAACCCCACCACCCACTCACAGATCAAAAGCCCCTGTACTACGTGGGCGGCAGTGCGCAGAACACCCGTAGCCGTAACCGGGTCTGCTCCACCGGGTGGGCCGCGGCTAACGGGGACGCCTCCGCCCTGGTGGACGCGGCCGACGCGCTGAACTGTGACGAGTTCGCGTTCGCCTCCTCCTACAACAGCGGCGGCATGTCGTCCGCTGAGGGCGGCCTGAACCCGCCCTGCTCCCGGGCGGGAGCACGCCCACGGGTGCGGCGTGTATTGGCACCTACGCCATGAAGCACGGCAGCATGGTCCACCTGTTCTCTCTGAACGGCACCGACCCCACGTTCAGCGAGGTGTGCGGCCGGTCGGCTATCTCCGGCATGCACAACCAGGAATCCATGGGCAACCACTTCGCGACGTTCATGCGGGACATGCGGATCATGGACAAGGATGCGTACTGGCTGGACACGCGGATGGATGACGGCGGCACGTGCAAGTACGGCATCGGTGGCGGTCAGCCGGTGATCTGCAAGCTGGCCGCGAAGTAACACCCTTGGCCACAAAGGCAGTGGCCCCCACCCTGCGATCAGGGTGGGGGCCGGTCTCATGTGCGCGGCAGACGGTCAGGCCGGGGCGATGAGGACGCCGGGAAGGTCACCGGCCTTCACGACCTCCTGGTCGATGGCCACCCCCGTGTAGGCACCCACGGCATCGAACACCAGCTCGGACAGGCGCTCGCCATACTCCTCGAAGTACGCGACGACTTCGGCCTCACTGGCCTCAGGCATCGACGGGAACACCGCGCCCGCGGCGCTGAGGGCGGCATCGAGGGCCGAGCCCTGCCCGGTGTCGGTGCCGAAGTCAGCCCGGAACGCGCAGGCCTCGGGCGCATGGATGATCACGGCCGGGGGGCTGAAACGGTTGGCGGTCAGGCAGAGGATCTCCTCGCCCTCGCAGGGAAGCATCGACTCGACCTTGCCCTGGTAGCCGGTCGCCCAGGTTGCCATCCCCCACTCCTCCAGCACGTACGTCCACTCACCGCACGTGCCGTACATGGCGCGGTTGAACTGCGGGGAGGGCTGGCCCGGCTGCCCGGCCGGTGCGCGCAGCTCCCTGCACGGGGTGCGCGCGGCCAACTCGTCGAGGTCGGCGCCCAAGTTGATGAGGAACTCGTCCGTCTCCACGCCTCGGGCCAGAGTCAGCGAGATGCCGCCGAGCATGCCGGGCACGGCCGATGGAGAGGTGTGGTGGTGTTCGCCTATCCACGCGATACCGTCACTCATGCCGGTCAGAGTATCGACCTGATACTGACGGCGATCCTCGTGGCGGCAAGTGATCCGGTTCACCGAGAACGTCCTTCAGCAGGAAGGCGAAGACACCATCGACACCTGAAGACGATGCGCACCGAGCACCTGGAGCGGACGCGCGCGGCGTATCCCGGTAACGGTGCGCACCTGGCGCGCGGCCATGGCTTTGTCAAGCGCGGCCTCCTTGGCGAGCGTCGTCGGCCGTACGGGCAGGGCGAGGTCGATGCGGTACAGGTACCCCAGCCGGGTGCAGGCGCGCTGCGGGAAAGTCGCGCGGGCCTTGCAGCGCAGGATCGCGACGGCTCTTGCCCGGGGCGCAGTTGCTGGGCACGCAGTTGGCGGCGCGTGGCCAGCCCGTCCGGGGCGGTGCGCCAGTCGTACCTGGGGTAAGCCCTGCGGATCCGTAGGCCGTGCACTGTGTTGGCGCCGGGGCTGTGCGCGTGCGGTCACCTCGTCTCCCACAGGCCGGGGCGGTGCGGGCGCGGCCGGCCAATTGACACACCTGCAGCATCGGTTCATCGCAGCCAGCATCAACCTTGCGCGCATCGGCACCTGGCTCACGGATACGCCTCGAGCGCGTACGCGAGTCTCACACTTCAGCCGTCCGAGATCGGCAGTTGGCGCATCTTGAACAGCCGATCCAGTTGTCCTCTAGTGCGGAGCCGGCGGAGTACGCAGCACAGCCCTCACTAGGGTAAGAAACTCCCGTCGATGCCTCAGTGCCACCTGCTGAGCCCCGTGGAACGCCGTCGACGTCGGTTCGGACGCACCTAGGATTCGGTTCAAGGCTGCGGTTTGCATTCCATCGAGGTGATCCACCATGCGGCCTGCGGCGTCAGCAACGTTGTCTGGGCCGAGCAGCAGCACCTGCTCCGCTGGTCCGCGGACTGGTGCGGGGGCATACAGAACACGTTCTCCAGCAGCCTCCATAAGGCGTTCACGTTCGGTGGTTGATGTCGCCTGCTGGCTCTCCCCAATGGCCTTCACCTCGTCTTTGAGCGACTTCACGACTTGATCCCACGCTGTCAGGAACGTCACGTACGCGTCCTGGCGTTGACCGCGCAGCCACTGACCGTGTTCCACTCGTGCTTGATCACTCACTTGGGCACGTCCGGCTCGGTACGCAAGGACGCCCACCACGATCGTTCCAATGATGGTCACCACAGATGCAGTGACCGTCCCCCAACCGTCTGTCATCGAGTCATCGTGCCGCAGACTCACTGACAGGGTGGTGGATTCAGCAGCACTCTCTTACTCGGCGATACGGAGGGGCACATCGACTGCACCACACCCAAGGCTCCGGTCGTATCGTGAGTACGTGGTACGGGGCACTCACGCAGACGTAACGAATGCTCGGATGCAGGCTGTCAGTCGCCCCTTGACCGGTGGTGCAGCCCCCTTCCTCAGACTCGTGACAACCCCGGCGCCTGCATAACTGGGCTGCAAAACCCCTGGACCAACGTGCGTTTCTCCTGGGCCACGCGACCGATCATCCGGGCGCGCCGGGGCCCTGGCCGGTGCGGGGCTGGTGCGGGCGGTGCGTCCTCTGCTCGTCTGGTTGGTGCGCGCGCGGCACGCCACCCGGGTCCTGGTGCGCAGGCTCCGGGTTCGGGTGCGCAGGCTTGCGCACCCGTCGGCGCGCCTCGTCTCCGACGGTGGCGCCGTGCCTGACCGGCGGATCTGGTCGGCGGTCAGCTCCAGGGCCTCCAGGTCGGTGCGCAGGGCCGCGAGGTCGGCCGCCGGGCGCGCCGCCGTGGGCGGCTGTTCCTGGGCGAAGAGGAGCAGCCGCTTGTGCGGCGCGGTCGGTTGGTGCGCGGCCGGGCCGTACAGAGGGGGCGGCCGGTGCGGCGCGCGGTGCGTAGCCGGCCGGTGAGGACGCGTGTGGCGATGACGGCGCGGTCGTGGCGCAGCGGCACGCGCGGGACCCACTCCCCCGGCTCCATCGGCAGGAAAGGCGCGGCCGGGTCGGCGGCCGGCTTCCGGTCCCAGCATGGCGCGGCGGCCGGTGTCCGGGATGGCGGCGGGCCGGCGGGTGCCCAGCGTGCGATGTAGAAGCGGTAGCCGGGTTCCTCGCCGCGCTCGGTGCGGGCCTCGGTGATGTCGGTGCAGTGCGCGGCGAGCGCTTCGTTCACGATCCGGTTGTCCAGGCCGGGTTCGCGGCGGCGGCCGGGTTGGACCAGGGCGAGGTGTCGGCGGGTTTCGGCGAGGAGGTGGATGCTGGTACGACCGCCATCTCGGCGCTTCCTGCTCCTCACTTGGCGAGTGGTGCCTTCTTGCCCATCTGGTTCTTCCGCGCTTGACCCGGCGGTCCGGTCGGAGCCTTCGCCCTGCTCTTCCCTGCTGTGACGGGCGTTGCCTGCTCAGAAGTGTTGGGCGTCGAGGCGGGGTGGGTGGCGGGCCGTGTGCGTGTTGGGAGTGGCTCGCTCATGGGCTGAGCGGGCGCGGAGGGGCCGTGCGCGGGCGGGGCGGCCGATGCGGAGGGCGCGTCATCGTTGTGAGCCGGGGTGTCCGAAGGGATGGAAGGGGCGGCCTGATCAGGGGCGGATGGGGCCGCTTCTGGCCCTGCCTTGTCTGCGGCGTCGGGATGTGAGAGGCCGTCGGTGACGATCAGGCCTGCGGCGACGAGCGCGGCGAGGGCAGCTGCCGCCCCACGCGTTCGGAGGCGGCCGCGGACGGTCCCGGACCGACTCCCTTCCTCATGGAGACCTGTTGAGGCGCTCGGACTCCAGGGCGCTTTCGCGGCGGGGGACGAGCTCCGGTGTGTGGTGTCGGCCTGGTCCTCGGCTGCGGGCGGTGTGACGCTGAGCGCGGGCCGGGCACCGGGCACGGCAGGGTTTGCCGTGTTCGTTCCGGCGAGACGGGTCAGGACTTGAGCGCAGTGGCGCGCCGTGGGGCGATCTTGTTCTTCCAGACTCGTCATGTCCCGCAGGAGGGTGGCAAAACCGTCGGACAGGAAGTCCGGGAGGGCCGGCCGGCGGTGCAGGCGCGCTATGGCGGACTCGAGGGGACCGCCGTCGTACTCAAGTCGACCGGTGAGGCTCTCGAGGAGGACCAAGCCGAGGGCATAGATGTCAGCGGGCCGGCCGACGGAGCGGCCCAAGACCTGTTCAGGAGAGAGATAGGCCGCCGTGCCGGTCAGGGTGCCTGTGGCAGTGCGGGTGGTCGCATCCAGCAGCCGGGAAATGCCGAAGTCCGTCAAATGGGGATAGCCGGAGGAGTCCAGGAGGATGTTGGACGGTTTGACATCCCGGTGGACGATCCCCGCCTCGTGGGCGTGAGCCAGGGCATCGGCCAATGCCGCGCCGAGCGCTGCAGCAGCCTCGCACGACAGGGGAGCCTCGGCGATGCGAGATTTCAGGGTGGGCCCGTCGATCAGCTGCATGACCAGGAAGGCATCGCCGTCATGGTGCCCGGCGTCGAAGGCGGTCACCAGTCCCGGATGCTGCAAGCGCGCCAGGATCACAGCCTCGCTGCGGAAAGCATCCTCCGTGTCGAAGCCGGTACCGGCGCGGAAGACCTTCACAGCAACCGGCCGCCGCAGCCGCAGGTCGAATCCGCGGTGTACGTCAGCGGCGCCACCCGAACCGATCAGCGCATCCAGACGGTAGCGGCCCGCCAGAACCCGGGTGCAGCCTTGAAAGGCCCGGACGCCCCGCACCTCGCGCAATCCCACCTTCGATCTCCCCACTCCGCGCACTCGCACCGCTCGGACGCCCGTCGTCGACGGGCCGCCGAACGCAGGTACCCGTCCATCCGCCGCTTGCACAACAATGGGTGGTGGCCCGCCTGACCGACCGTCGGGCCGGACGGCGAGCACCGGGTGGGACAGCGCTACGGGCGAGGACGCGGCCCACGGAGGACCGTGGTGCGGTTCGCGCAGGTGGATGAACACCAATCTGACACACCGCCACTGATGCCAACCTCGTGCCGTAATCCGGCATAGAAGTGACACACCAGCCTCAACGCCACAGCGGCGACGTCGTCCGGGCTGGCGATGACGCTGTGAAGTGGCGGCTGAGCGACACGGGCCTCTCACTTCCACACGGCAGTCAGATGGACGGAGTACGTCGCTCCGGCCGACGTGCCCGCCGCCGCTATCCCCTGACCGCCACCAGGTTCCCTGGCAGGCGCTACACAGGGATGCGCCCGGCGATGTCACTACCGGGGTCGTCCAGCAAGGCGAGGCGGGCGGGCCGCACGGGCAAGGGTAAGGAGCTGGACGTGGCGCTCGAGCTGATCGACCCTCTCAGCGGCCCGTGGGACCCCTCCCGCTACCACGACACCTACCAGTAGAAGGTGCGACAGTTGGCGAAAGCCGAGGGCCAGGAGACGCGGCGCCGAAGAGCCCCCTCAGGCGACGAATGTCGTCGATGTTCGCGGTGGACGAGAAGCCGCAGATCCAGGCTCTGGAACGGACCGCACCGGCGCTGCCGATGCTGCCCGCAGTGCCCGAGCGGCGCAGCTTCGACTACGTCCGGCACGGCACGGTCGATCTGTTCGCCGCCCTGGGCACCGCGACGGGCAAGGTGATCGCGAAGCTGTCCGCACAGCACCGCGCCGTGGACTTCCGGGACTTCCTCGACGAGATCGACCGCCAGACCGAGCCCGGCCTGGCGGTCCACGTGATCTGCGACAACCTCTCCGCCCACAAGGCGCCGGTGGTGCACACGTGGCTGCTCGCGCATCCCCGCTTCCACCTGCACTTCACCCCCACCTACTCGTCGTGGATCAACCAGGTCGAGCGGTGGTTCGCCGAGCTGGAACGGCGCTGCCTGGAGCGAGGAGTGTTCTGCTCACTGGACGACCTCAAGTCCGCACTCGAGGACCGGATCAAGGTCTGGAACGACCAGGCCAGGCCCTTCACATGGACCAAGACCGCCGATCAGATCCTCGACCGCATCTGCCGCTACTGCTCACGCATCTCCGAACCGGCTCACCAGGACTGGGAACGCAGGAAGGGCGGCCACTGGACGATCACCCGTGACGGCGGCGAGGCGCTTGGCTGGATCGCGCTGGGCGGTATGGACTGCGACGACGGCATCGCCGGCGTCGGCTGCTGGGTGCTCCCAGCCGCCCGCGGTGCCGGTGAGCGCATTGGCGCCTCCCTGCATCCGCAGGTGACAACCCGTCAGGCACTCTCTTGGAGTGACCGGAGCGAAGCGACGTAGTCATAGGTTTGGAGCCGGCCAGACGCTGTGGTGCGAGCGCGGAGAGGGACCTCACTCCTCGACGTCGACCACGACCCAGTCGCTGATTTCCTTCCACTGGCGGATCGCCTGCTGGTGGAAGGGGTGGACGAGATAGCGGTCGACCGCCTCCATGTCGTCCAGGAGTCCTTCGACCAGGAAGTCGTAGGCGATGTCCCGGGTGGACACGTTGCGCCCGTAGCGCCATTCGCGCAGGTCCGGCACCTCGCCTCCCACCTGGGCGGCGGTGCGTTCCGCTCCCATGGCCCGCGGGTCGGCCCAGTCCACCCCGGATTTGAACTTGAACAGGACGACGTGCCGTATCACGACGCGGCCCCTCCAGATTGCGCGGCGGCGGGCTGTAACGTGCCGGCGCCCCGGCACAGTTTGAGGACGCTCATCGCGATCTGTGTCCCGCACTCGCCGAGGCCGTCGCGGTAGCGGGCGAGAATCTCCATCTCCCGGGTGAACACCGTGCGCGGGCCACCGGCATCGGTGCGGAGCTTCTGGATGCCCGAGGACACCCGGGCGCGCTGGGTGAGCAGTTCGATGATGTGTGCGTCGAGCGCATCGATCGCGTCGCGCTCCTGTCGGATGCGGGAGGTGCTGTCGACCATCTCGGTCACGATGGGGCTCCTTTCGGTTCACTTGCTCGGTGTCATGGGTGTACAGGCCGGGAAGTCGGTCAGTCGCCGGGCCGCCTCGCGGAGCCGTTCCTCCGGGGCGAGCAGGCTCACGCGGACGTATCCTTCGCCGTGCTCGCCGAACCAGCGGCCGGGTGCCACCGCCAGGTGGGCGCGGGACAGCAGCTCGTCGGCGAAGGCGACGGATCCCCCGCTGCCGGGTGGTACCGGCAACCAGGCGAAGATCGAGCGGGGTGGGTCGACGGACCATTCGGAGCCTTGGAGTCCGTCCAGGAAAACGTTCCGGCGCCGTTCGTACGTCTTCACCAGGCGCCGGACACTGTCCTGGGGTCCGGTCAGGGCCGCGACCGCCGCCCGCTGGATGAACGGGGGGAGCGAGACGTAGTAGTGCTCCTGGAGGAGATTGATCGCGGCGATGACGTCTCGGTGTCCGACCACGGCACCGATCCGCCAGCCGGCCATGTTGTAGGTCTTCGACAGGGAGATGAACTCGACGCCCACATCCTTGGCGCCGGCCGTCTCCAGAAAGGAGACGGGGGTCTGCCCGCCGATGTCCAACGCCCCGTAGGCGAAGTCGGATGCCACGATCACGCCGTGCTCGGCGGCGAAGCGGACGGTGTCTTCGTAGAACCCGTGTGGGACCGTTACCGAGGTCGGATTGTTGGGATAGTTGAGGAACATCAGCTTGGCCCGTTCGCACGTGGCCGGGTCGAGGGCGGCGTAGTCGGGCAGGAAGCCGTTTTCCCGCAGGAGTGGGAGGGGATGCATGCGGGCCTGGGCGAGGAGCACGCCCGCCCAGTAGTCGGGGAAGGCGGGATCGGGCATCAGGCACACGTCGCCTGGGTTGAGGATGCACTGGCTGATCTCGACGAGGCCGGCCTTCGCGCCGAACAGGATCGCCACCTCGGTCTCCGGATCCAACCGCACGCCGTGCCGCGTCGCGTACCAGGCGCTGATGGCGTCCTTGAGTTCGAGCAGCCCGGAGAAGGCCGGGTAGCGGTGGGTGACGGGGTCGAGCACTTCCGTGCGGAGCGCCTCGACAATGTGCTGTGGCGTGGGCAGGTCGGGATTGCCCTGGCACAGGTTGATGACGTCCTCGCCCGATCTGACCAGGTCGTCGACCCTGGCTCCGGTCGTCGCGAACGAACTCCTCGGCAGGCTTCGGAGCCGGTTTGCCCACTTGGTCCTCACGTGTCCTCCCCTTCGCTTCCTCCCTTCGCCCGGGACACCGCCGCAGGCTCGGGGCTGCTTGTTGCCGCGTTGGACGCCCAACCGCTCAGGCCGGCGGCGACGGCTGTGATGCCGGCGCAGGCGCACCCCACGGCGAGGAAGCCGTGCGCCGTGAACAAGGGGGCGAGCGCGGCGGCCCCCGCGGCCACTGCGACATTGGTCGCGAGGCTGTAGAAGGCCAGGATGGTTCCTCGGTGGCGCTGTGAGCTTTCGCTGAGCAGCGTGCTGAGCAGGGTGACGACCAGACTCTGCAGAATGCCCCAGCCGAAGAGGCACACCGCCAGTGGTGCCGTCCAGTGGATGAGCAGCGGCACACCCACCAGCGCCGGCACCAGCCCCGCCAGCGAGAAGGTCAGGACGCGCTCCTTGCCCCACTGGTCGGCGAACCTGCCCGTGACGAAGCTCGAGGCGAACCCCAGTCCGTAGAGAAGGATCATGACGCCGGTCAGGGAGCTGCTGGAGCCGTACCGGTACTCCAGGGCGGTGCCGAGAAACGTGTACAAGCCGTACCAGCCGAGCATCACCAGGAACGTTGCCAGCACGTACGCCGGCACTCTCGGCGCCAGGAAGGCCCGGGTCACCGACCGGGCCCATCCCACCGACGGCTCGGGGCTCTCCTCCGGCACGGTGTGACCTCCGGTGCCGGGCCGCCGACCGCCGCCCATACGGGGCATCACCGACAGGACGAGGACACCAAGCAGTGACAACAGGCCGAAGGTCCACCGCCAGCCCGCCCACTGCCCGACGAAGGCCCCTATCGGCACGCCCAGCACCAGCGCGAGCGACCAGCTCGACACAAGGATGCCCATGGCCTTGGCGCGGTGCTCGTAGGGGATCTGGTCACCGACGAAGGCGTAGGCAGTGGGCACGAAAGCACCCGCCGCCAGGCCGGCCAGCGCCCTGCCCGCGAAGAACACGCCCGTCCCCGTGGCAAACGCGCAGAGCACCGTGCCCAGGATGAACACCGCCATCCCGATCGCCAGGCTGAGCCGGCGCGACACCCGGTCGCCGAGGGGCGCGAAGAGCAGCGCGCCGACCGCCGTCGCGGCACCGTAGACACTCACTGACAGCGCCATGACGCCGACCGTCGTGTCGAACGACGTGGCCATGCGCATCAGCAGCGGTGAGACGACCAGTTCCTCCGAGCCGACCGCAAAGATTCCCGCCATCAGTCCTGAGACCGTCAGCAGGGGGAAGCCGGGCGGGTTCCCTCCGCTGCCTTGTTGGTGCGACACTCCAGCAAGCCCTTCCCACGCCGATGCGGCTGTTCAGCGGATCGGGTCCGCTCTCACAGGCACGTCAACTGCCCGCCGTCGACCGAGATCTGCTGCCCGGTCAGGTAGGACGCCTCGTCCGAAGCCAGGAACCCGATGACGGCGGCGACCTCGTGTGCCTCGCCGGGGCGGTCCATGGGGATCGGCTGTCTCATCCGGTCCTCCGCGTCCGCCCGCGGGATACCAGCGGTCCGGACCAGGTGGTCCATGGCCCGGTCGTACCGCCGCGTCCGGACGGTGCCGGGGTGGACGCAGTTCACCGTAACGGCGTGCGGTGCGTACCAGCTCGCCAGATACTTGCTGGCATTGGCGACGGCCGCGTTGACCAGACCGGAGAGGAACAGGCCGTGGGCGGGCTCCTTCCCGGCGTTGCCGACGATGTTGACGATCCGCCCGAAGCCGTTTCGGATCATGACCGGCGCAGCGGTTTTGACGGTTGCCAGATACGGCACCAATTTCTGCTGCATCGCGGCCCTCACGTCGTCGGCTCTGATGTCGTCGAGGGATCCTGGTGACGGGCCGGGCGCATTGTTGACGAGCACGTCGATCCTGCCGAACCGACGGTCCACCTCGCCCGCCAGTTCCTCGCAGAAGGACGGCTCGGTGACGTCACCGGAAATCACGTGGGCCGTCTTTTCGGCGCCCGCCTCCTCGACGACCTCCTCCAGCGCCGTGCGACTGCGGGCACACAGGACCGTCACATATCCTTTCGCGTTCAGGTGCAACGCGGTGGCCCGCCCGATGCCCTGGCTGGCCCCCAGAACGAGCGCCACACGTGTCACTGGGTTTCCCGATCGGTGTCCTGTTCGTTTTTCCGCCTGGTTTTCTGTCCGGGAACCCGATGGTAGCGAGGCGGGATGAAAATGTTGACCGAGCGCGCCACGTCGGCGTGAGGATTCACGGCGCCGTGTCCCTCCTGGCTCGCACAGAAGTACGTGCCGCCGAACCGCAGCTCGTGGCTGGATTCCTCGACCGTCATGTCGTAGCGCCCTTCCAGGCACACCCCTATCTGTTCGTGGGAATGCCGGTGATAGGGCATCTCGCCGCCGCCCGGGATGTCCGCGATCATCAGCTCGATCCAGTCGGCGACGAAGAAGGTGACGTCCATCCCGACGAACTTGCGCGATTCGAAGGGCTCGAGGAAGTAGTCGCTCGGCGCGGGATAGATCTCGCCCGGCTTGCTGCGTCGGAGCTCCAGTAAGACGGCTTCGGACTCGGTGGGGTTCACAGCCGAGAAGCTGACGCCCGGAGGGGCCACGCAGACGTGACGCTCGGGTTCCATCAGCCGGGTGACCTCCCCGACCGTCGTGGAGATCCGGCCCTGTACGACCATCGCGACCTGCGCCTGCCCGATGGGTCGGCCCGGGACACGGGCGCCGGGCGGTAAGACGGAAACCCTCACCTCCGTGTCGTCGCGCCAGTAGGACTCCACCCGCACCCCGTCATCGTGGAGAGCCACGTCGGCGGCGGGGAAGTAGCGTCGTTCCTGTACGTGGGTGGTCATGTCAGTCCTTCCTCCTCGCGAAGACAGTCCATGTCATCGGAATCCGCGAGAACTTGTAGACGAACTTCAGGTGGTGCTGCCGGGCCGCCTCCTCGTTCGTGATGGCGACGTTGTACCGGCCGTCGGCCACATCACAGGCCGCCTGGCTCGTGGAGTCGGCGGTGGCCATCTGCAGGGGCCGGCCGAGGTGGTAGCGCACCAGCGGAATGGGCGCGGGGTGCGAAACGACGGTTTCACTCTCGAGCAGTTCCTCGCGGAAGACGAAGTCGTCCCGGATGGCCAGGCCGTACTCCGGGGTGCTCCCACGGAAGACGATCGCCGGTTCCAACCCGGGGTGCATGTAGAAGGCGTTGATGCCGGGATAAGCGTGCGCAACCAGGACCAGATCGACCCGGCCTTCTGTGAGCGCGTCCACGCATCGCTCGTACGTGTCCTCCAGAACGATCCGTAATCGCGCGCCGTCCGCGACACAGTGCGACATCATCTGGGCCACGTACTCACTGCTGGTCCCGGCTGGCCCCAGCGTCCCCAGTTGTAAGGAACCTGATTCGTCGTCGGGAATGCGTGCGATCAGCTCTTGCCTTTCGACATCCGGAATCCGGAGTATTTCCATACTCCACTCCCCCTTCAGGCGACGGGAAGTCGCAGCTCACATCGCCGGTGCCCAACCAGATGTTCAACACGGTAACCGTCTACTTCCTGAGACCGTCAAAAGCCGTCGCTTCTTTCCGGCCACCCACCCCCCTGCCGCCGCGCCTGTCACCCAACGTGACAGGCACCCATCTCACTTCACTGACCTGGCGCCTCCGGTTGCGCAACACAAACGCACAGTTAGGTTGTTTGCCCCCGAACCACACGGGTACTCACCGCCGTCGGCGGTACTGTGTATCCGCGCCGTTTTTCACCAGACGCACAGACCGGCACGAGATGTGTGGTTGACCAAAGAGGGACCTCAGAAAGCTCCGGGTTGGCAGTCGCTTTCCAGCGATCTACAGCGCCTCGGTGAAGGCACCTGTCCGGGTATCCCACACTGATGGCACCGAGAACGAGGCACGATTCCTGGACCGCTCGCGGACGCGGTTGTGGACGGTCGAAGTACGCGTCAGCTGACCCGAAGACCGACCGCCAGCGTCAGTTCAAGGACCCGGTGTGGCGAGGCGAGATCCGGAAACAGCTCCCGCAGCTGCGACATCCGGTACCGGACTGTCTGAGGATGGACGAACAACGCCGCCGCCACCTCGTTCCGCCTGCCCTGGTGCAGCAGCCACGCCCGCAACGTCTCCTCCAGTCGCTGTGCGGTCGCGACAGGCAAGGTCCGCAACGGTGCCAGGGCTCGGGCACGCAGGTCTGCGAACGCGTCCGCGTCGGCGCTCAGCACCAGCTCGGGCAGGTGGTCCTCGGTGTCGCGGATGTCAGAGGAGAGGGAGCGCGCGCGTACGGCTCGTGCGTACGAGGCGAACGCACGAGTCCATGGCCGGGCCGGGCCGACCACGGCGGTGCGGTCGGTCAGCTGCCGCAAGAGATGTGATCGGTCGGCATCGGGGACGAGCAGCACACCGGTGGCATCCGGCAGATCGTCGAGGACGAGGGTGCTCGGGTCGAGCGCGCGGTAGGCAGGCCGGGCCTGGTCGGCGGGCAGCAGGACCGCGGTCAGCGAAACCGGAGGCTGCCACCCGGCTCGTTGAGCAGAGGCCAGCAGCACGTCCGGGCTCGCGCCGGCGAGGAGGTCGCGGGCCAGGTGTTCCAGGTGGCGCTCGTGGGCCCTGCCCCGGGCGGCCAGTTCGTCGGCGTGGCCCGCGGCGCTCGCGGCGGAGAGCTCGTCGATGTAGGCGAAGGTCAGCTCGGCGAACTTGGCGACCTCGGCGGCGGGCAGACCTGCGGGTACGGCACCCGCTGCCAGGCATCGCCAGGCCACGCGGGCGCCGACGCGGTATGCGCTGAGCAGGGCGTCCATCGAGCGACCGTCGCGCACCTCGCCGCGGCCCAGCTCGTAGGCTGCGTCACCGGCGTCGCCGCCTGTGGCGTTCCCGCTCGCGAGGTCCAGGTAGTGCCCCAGTGCGGTGCGGACGGCTCGGCGGATGGTTCCGCCCATGCTGCCCGAAAGGGCGTTGGCGTAGGAAGGGACCTCGTCGATGATCGCCTGGACGACCTCGTCGGCGGTGGTCTTCAGCGCGGCCCGAAGTGCGGTGACCGTCGTCTCATCCAGGGCCAGTTCGCTGGCCCTCCGGATTGCATGGCTCACGTTTTGTTCCCTGCAGACAATTCAGCCGACCAGATTCACGTCCTGCGGTCAGGACTTTACGCCTTGAGGCGCAGCAAGCTGGAGTCATGACGAGTACTGCCCTGCGCAGCAGGGCGTGGAAACTGCTCGAGATGGTCACGACGCCCCTGCTGCCGTCGGACTACCTCGACCTGGTCAGCCCGCTGCGTGCGGGCGCTGACCTGCGTGGGCGCATCGAGGCCGTGCACCCCGAGACGAATGACGCCGCGACCATCGTGATCAGGCCGGGACGGGGCTGGCGCGGCCACACAGCCGGTCAGTACGTGCGGATCGGGGTCGACGTCGACGGGGTGCGCCTGTGGCGTGCCTACTCCCTCACCTCCCCGACAAACCGCCAGGACGGCCGCGTCACGATCACCGTGAAGGCGATCCCGGACGGCAAGGTCAGCAACCACCTGGTCCGCAGGGCGAAACCGGGCACGCTGATCCAGCTCGACCAGCCGACCGGTGACTTCGTGCTGCCACAGGCAAAGCCCGCCAAGGTGCTCTACCTGACGGCCGGCAGCGGCATCACGCCCGTGATGGGCATGCTGCGCGACACCGAGTTCGACGACGTCGTCATGGTCCACTGCGCGCCACAGCCGCAAGACGTGATCTTCCGCAACGAACTGCACGACCTGGTCGCGCACAAGAAACTGCGGCTCACCGAGGTGCACACCGACACAGACGGCATGCTCGACGTCGCCCGTCTCGACGAACTCGTGCCCGACTGGGCCGAGCGCGAGACCTGGGCCTGCGGGCCCGCGGGCCTGCTCGACGCCGCCGAAGAGCACTGGGCCGGGCACGGCGTCCAAGAGCGCCTGCACACCGAACGCTTCCGCCCCAGCACCGTCGTCACCGGCGACGGCGGCGAGGTCACATTCAGCGCCACCGGCAAGACCGTCGACGCGGACGGCGCCACACCGTTGCTGGACATCGGCGAGGAGGCCGGCGTGCTCATGCCCTCCGGGTGCCGCATGGGCATCTGCTTCGGCTGCGTCACGCCGCTCAAGGCGGGCGCCGTCCGCGACCTGCGCACCGGCGAGATCACCGAGGCCGAGCCCGGCGTCCTCATCCAGACCTGCGTGTCCGCCGCGGCGGGCCCCTGCGACATCGAACGGTAGGAGCACCTTGACCGCCATCGACCCCACCGCCCATCTGACCGCGGAACAGATCGAGGAGCTCGGCCGCGAGCTGGACGCGATCCGCGACGAGGTGATCGCCGACCGCGGCGAGAAAGACGCCGCCTACATCCGTAAGGTCATCTCGGCGCAGCGCAAGCTCGAGCTGGTCAGCAGAGGCGTGCTGCTGTTCTCGATCTTCCCGCCCGCGTGGCTGCTCGGCACCGCCGGTCTGTCCGTCGCAAAGATCATGGACAACATGGAGATCGGCCACAACATCCTGCACGGCCAGTGGGACTGGATGCGGGACCCGAAGATTCACTCCACCACCTGGGAATGGGATCACGTCTCGCCGGCCGACCAGTGGAAGCACTCGCACAACGAGCTGCACCACACGTACACCAACGTGATCGGCAAGGACAACGACCTCGGCTACGGCATCATGCGCGTCGACGAGGACCAGAAGTGGCACCCGTTCCACCTCGGCCAGCCGCTGTGGAACTTCCTCAACGCCTGCTTCTTCGAGTACGGCATCGCAGCGTACGACCTGGAGCTCGGCAAGAACCTGAACAAGCGCCGCCGCAAGAACCCGGAGTTCCGCGCGCGGGCCAAGGCCGTCGGCCGCAAGATCCGCAAGCAGGTGCTCAAGGACTACGTGATCCATCCGCTGCTGTCGGGCCCGTCGTTCCTCCCCACGCTCGCCGCCACGTTCACTGCGAACCTGGTCCGCAACATCTGGACCCACTCGGTGATCATGTGCGGGCACTTCCCCGAGGGCGTACAGGTCTTCGAGCGCCGGTCGATCAAGGGCGAGACGCGCGGCCAGTGGTACCTGCGCCAGATGATGGGCTCGGCGAACATCAGCGGCAGCAAGGCCATGCACTTCATGACCGGCAACCTGTCGCACCAGATCGAGCACCACCTGTTCCCGGACCTGCCGAGCAACCGGTACGCCGAGGTCGCGGTGAAGGTGCGCGCGCTGTTCGAGAAGTACGAGCTGGAGTACGTCACCGGGCCGCTGCCCAAGCAGGTGTTCTCCGCGTGGCGCAAGGTCTTCCGGCTCTCGCTGCCGAACAAGAAGCCCAAGGTCAAGGCGCCGGACCGCGAGCAGGAGCTCGTCGCGGCCTGATTCCCGGTATCGGTTAATCTTTCGGCCGTACCGGCGGCACTGCCGGGTTCGGTGACATCCGTTGCGGACGGTGGGCGACCGCGACGTCGGACCGTACGACACGGGATCCGGGGCAGCTCAGTGTCCGCCTGCGCTGCCTGGACGTGCGCCATCCAGGAGCTCAGCGCACAGCGCGCGGCGAGGTGTTGTGGTGCGCTGACCTGCCGTGGTCGGGTTGGTAGTTGGGTGCGTGCGCGCACTCGGTCTGCCCGCCCCTGCGCTGCTGCGGGGTAGGCGGGTGAGGCGAAATGGGATGGCTACCGTGCTCAGCTCGCCGTGCGCGGGCGGGCGGGTGCTGCTGCGCTCACGGCGCGGCACGGACATGACGGCCTCGTTCCCCGAGATCCGGGCGGCGGCCCTGGCGCAGCTGCCGGCGGACACCGGAATCGACGGCGAGCTGGTGCTGTGAGAGCGGGACAAGCTGGCGTTCGAGCGGCTGCAGCAGCGGCTCGCCCGGCGCGGGGCAGCTGCCGCTCAGGCGGCGCGGGAGTGGCCGGCGCACTTCGTGGCCTTCGACCTGGTCCAGCGAGGCGGCGATCTGACTGTCTGGCCGTACGCGCGACGCCGTGCGGCGTTGGAAGAGCTGTTCGTGGACCACGGCCTGACGGCGCCATGGGTGCTGTGCCCGTCGACGACCGCCCCGGCCCTGGCACAGGAGTGGCTTGCGTGGACGGCGGCCGGGGTGGAGGGGCTGTGCTTCAAGCGGCTGGTGGATTCCTCTCGCGGGGCGTGCGGTCGTGGCGGAAGTACAAGGTGCGGGTCACCACTGAAGCCGTGATCGGCGCGGTCACCGGGCCGCGTACCGCGCCCCGCACGCTGCTGCTGGGCCGCTACGGCCCGGCGGGCCGCCTGCAGTACGTCGGCCGCGGCACTGCACCGGGTGCGCTTCACCGGCATCGTCCGGGTGGTAGCTGGTGCTGGTGAGCGGCTGGCCGCTGACCGCGATGCGGGATGCGGGATGCGGGATGCGGAACAGCGTTGACCAGTTCCTGTTCGGCGCCTCCCAGCGGGCGGTGGAGAAACAGGCTGCGTCGCCGGGCTCCCGGGGCGGCCAGTGCCCCTTCCCCCAGTCGGCGGCGAGGTGGAGAAAGGCGGTCAAGGAAACAACCGAATCGCCGGTACGGCGAGCGGGACCGCGCTCAGAGTCTCGCCGGGGCGCGCTCCCGCCTCGTTGTTCAGGTGTCAGGGCCGCAGGGTCAGCACGAAGAAACCGGAACCGCTGTGGCGGAGCCCTGGCCGGCGCCGCCGGGGACGTGCCGGGTGAAGCGGTAGCACTGACCGACCGTTGTGCCCGGGCTGGAGAGCAGGATGGAGACGGTCACCGTGTCTGCCCTGCGCACCGCGCTCTTGACGTCGTAGGAACGCAGCCGTCCCGTGGGATCCAGGGCCTTCTGCACTCCGGCTCGCGTCAGGTCCTCGGCATACATGCTGGAGATGCGCGTCCGCGCGAGGCGTACCAGACCGCCGATCGCGGTGCCCGGACGACACACGTCGTCGTCCCGCTCGGAAACCCGCGACGTCCACGCCTGACCGGGGCGGTGGGTGTAGGTGACGACGAAACACCGGGTCACTTGTACGGACCCGCCACCGGGGAGCACAACCTCTTGGTCGTACCGGGTGGATCTCGCGGCCGTGGCGGTGAACTCGCGACGGGACGCGTCATAGGCGATCACGGGAGCTTCTGTGTGCCGCCAGATCACGCCGATGAGGGCGTCGGTGCCGGTGGCGCCGCTCGTGTCGAGTGCGCGGGCCGTGTCGTCCGCCGTGGCACGGGCCTGCTTCAGGATCGATGCGAACGCCCTGTCCCTGCGCTCACCGTTGACGTTCCCGTCGTGCCAGTGGCGATACCACAACCAGGAGACGAGGACGCCGAGAACGGTGATCAGCGCGATCAGGATGGTCAGGCAGCCGGTGGTCACGAGACGGTTCGCCCGCCTCGTGACCACCGCGCTGCCCGTCTCGTCAGCTGCCACTAACTTCCCTTGTACCCCATGTCGGCCAGTGCCTGGTCCATGACCCGAGCGAGGGTGGTCGGCATTCTTCGGGTGAAACGACTCCAGGCTGGCACAGACGTTCTCGCCGGGCCAGGGCAGGCGCGGGGCCTGGTTGGCGGGGTCCCCGGCGTGGAAGTCGCCGTCACCGTTCGGGCCTGGCGGACTCACCGACCGGGACGGGCTGCGGGGAGCCGCCCGGTTCGGTGCCCGTCAGCTCCAGTAGTCCCGGTGGTCCTGTCTGCGCCAGCGGTCGTAGTCGCTGTGCGGCGTGGGCAGCCCCAACTTCAGCCAGATGAGGCGACTGGCTCCATAGACCACCGGGAGCGCCGCGCCGACGACCAGGCTCCGCTGCTCAGACAGGTCGAAAACCTGGCGGACGGTGAAGTAGCCGATAGCGAAGATGATTCCGGCTCCAACGAGGTACAGCAGGAAGCTGACGAGGCCAACGCATGGCTCATCACGGCCCCCATCAACGTGAGCCAGACGAACGTGCCCAAGCTGATAGTGGCGATGATCACAAGCAACACCATGGTGCACAAGGCTACTCAGGGGCCGTGGCCTCGTCTGCTGACAGAGCGAGTACGCCTTCCTCGTGGCGGGCCCCGGCGCGGCTCCTGCAATGATCAGGGCCATGGTCGGTACGTCCCGGGCCGTGGTCGGCCACCCGTCACTGCATGGCCGACTGCGCGGCTTCTCAGTCCTCGTGCAGTCTGCCGGGACTGAGCACGCGTACGGACCGCTGATCTCGCCGCCTGGTTGTACCACATTCATCGGATTGTCCTGGGGCGGCAGTTGGGGTTTTATCGGAGGCGCGCCGCCTGCCGCCGCGACGTCCGGTGACCGCCCGGTCGACGCTGACGGCCGCCGCCGATGCCTGGCGCGCCGGGCATGCCGAGCCCCCGGCGGTGTCCACGTCCGCACGAGTCAAGGGGGAACACATCCATGCGAAGCAGACTCGGAGCCACAGCCGTGGCCGTCACCGCCTGCGTGTGCGCGGCGGCGCTGCTGGCGCCAACGGGGGCACAGGCGGCACCGCACGACCCGCACCGCGAGCACCACGGGAAGAAGCCGGGCGCCCGGCACACCGTCCGCCTCAGCCAGGGCGCCGACGGCGCGTCGGACGCCCCGTCGCTCAGCGCCGACGGCCGCTACGCGGTCTTCACGTCGTCGGCCTCCAACCTGGTCCCCGATGACACGAACGGCGCCCCGGACGTCTTCTTGCGGGACTTGAGGACCGGCCGCACCCAGCGTGTCAGCACCGACGCCGCCGGAGGCCAGTCCGGGCTCGGCGGCACCGAGGGAGCCATCAGCGCGAACGGACGGTACGTGGTCTTCGTGTCGGCCTCGACCGACCTGATTCCGGGCGAAGTCCACGACAAGCAGTCGGTCTACTGGCGCGACCTGCGGACCGGGGAAGTGAGGTACGTCGGCAACGACCTCGGCAATTACCTGACGCGGGCGCTGCACGCGTCCGTCAGCGCCGACGGTCGGTATGTCGCGTTCGCCGTGAGCGAGACGGTCCCCCGGCCGGGCGCGTCGGTCGCCGTACGCGACATGCGCACCGGGGAGCTGACGAAGCACCCGTTCACCCTGCACCGGGCCACCAGGCCGCTGCTCAGCGACGACGGCAGCGTCATGGTGTACACGAACAGCAGCTACTGGCCGTACGACAATCCGGCCTCCGACGTCAAGGTGGCCGACCCGCTCACCGGGACCCACCGGTCGCTGCACACCACGCCCGACGGCGCCCGTGGCAACGGCAGGGCGTCCCAGGCCGGCATCAGCGGCAACGGCCGCTACGCCTCCTTCACCTCGACGTCCACCGACCTCGGCCCCGAGGACACCAACGGCGACGGTTCCAACGTCTTCGTCCGCGACCTGCGCACCGACGCCCTGCGCATCGTCGAGGCGCCCGACCCCGCCCTGTCGACCGCCGACGGGGCGCTGAGCCGCAACGGCCGGTACCTGCTCTTCCAGGCGTTCGCGGGCACGTCGGACCCTGGCACCTGGTACCTGCGCGACCTGCGCAACGGCCGCACCAGAGTGGCGATCACCGACGCGGCCGGCACCCCGGTCCAGGCCGACACCGGGGACCGGCCGCTCGACGCCCGGGCTCGGACGGTGGCCTTCTCCTCCACGGCAGACAACCTGGCGCCGGGCCCGCGCAGCCCGAAAGCGGACGCCTATGTGCGACGGCTGCGCTGAGCTTGTTCTTCAAGGTCCGGCCGAACCTTGGAGTTTGGCCGTATGGAAGCTCGTCCCCGGAGGGCTCGTTCGGCACCATGATCGTGTGACGAACAACGAGGAAGCCGGCGTACCGTGCTCGATCTGGAACACGCCTGGACGTAGCGAAGAGCCCGGCGACGCGGCTGTGCACACTCGCGCCCAGAAACTGGCCGCCGTACTCCGGCCGTCGCAGGCCGACCCCCAGGCTCGATACCAACCGCAGCCGCGCTGGATGCGTAGGAGCTGGGGGTGTCACACCACGCAGCGAGCTCAGAAGAGGCCAGGGCTTCCCTAATGCCGTGGCGAGGTCCACAGTGAAACCAGCACTACTGTGCAACGGAGGCGATCATGCTCCTGCTCGGCATCATTCTGCTGGTTGTCGGCTTCGTTACCGGCATATCGATCCTGTGGACGATCGGGATCATCCTCGCGGTCATCGGCGCCATCCTGTGGATCATGGGATCCGTGGGACACGCAGTCGCCGGCCGCCGACACTACTGGTGACCTGCCTCCATACCCGACACCGAACCGACGTCCCCGCGTCGCTGGTCCAGCGGCGCAGGATCGGGTGCGGGGCGTGCCGGGTAAGCCAGGAACTGGCCAGACAGATCGCCGCGCCTGTGGCGACATCGCTGGGACAGTCGGCGCCGGATTGCACGGGTTCGATGGCCGGCCTTGGTGGTCCGAGCGGCCTATGCCCCGGGCCCCCGTAGACGAGGGCGCCGTGCTCCTTCGAGCGCTGGATGTGGGTGCCGGTGCCGTAGTCGCCTGTGAAGTCGGGGGAAGGGCGATCCTCCTCGACGGCCTTGAGCAGTTCCTGGCTCGGTGCGTCCCGCGCCGCACGGGAGGCGAGTTCCTGCGCGCATGTCTCAACGACGTCCTGGAAGCGACCGGCCTGACCGACGCCAGCGGACTCCCCCTGGACTTCGACCCGCACGACTTCCGGCGGATCTTCATCACCGACGCGATCCGCAGGGGCTGCCACCCCACATCGCCCAGGTCATCTCCGGACACGCCGACATCAACACCACCATGGGCTACAACGCGATCTACCCGGCCGAAGCCATCGAAGCCCACCGCGCGTTCATCGCCCGCCGCCGCTCGCTGCGCCCCAGCGAGGAATACCACACCCCCACCGCGGAGGAGTGGGATGCCTTCCTTGGGCACTTCGAGCGCCGCAAGCTCTCCGTCGGCATCTGCGCTCGCGCGTTCGGTACCTCGTGCATCCACGAACACGCCTGCGTCCGCTGCTCGATGCTCCGTCCCGAGCCCGACCACCGCGGCCGCCTGGTCGAGGTCCGCGACAACCTCCTGGCCCGCATCATCGAAGCCGAATGCGAGGGCTGGCTGGGCGAGCTGGAAGGGCTTGAGGTCAGTCTTGCCGGAGCCCAGGACAAGTTCGCCCAGTTGGACGCCCAACAAGTCCGCCGAAACACCGTTGTGGAGCTAGGCATCCCGACCTTCCGCGACATCGCCGGCCGGAACGGCACCCCACTCCTGCGGCCCGAGTGATCAGCCCTCGTGCCGGCACAGTTCAGTTGGGAATGGTCACCAGGACGCGACCTCGGCCGCCGGTATCAACACGGTCTTGGGCTTGGGCGATCTTCTCCAGCGGGTACAGGTCGCCGATGGCGACGGTCAGCATGCCGACCGCGGCTGCGGCGGTGAGGTCGCGGGCCGCCTGCCGTTTCGCCGTTTCGGCGAAGTCGTCGCTGCCGAACATGCGCACCGTGACGTTGTTGAACAGCATGGGCCAAAATGGAAGTCGGGGTCGGTCGTCCCGGGTGGCGTAGGCGGCGATCACCGCGCCGTTCGCGGCGACGAGGTTGTCCAGGTCCGCATTATCGGACAGGGCCACCTCGATGATTCGGTGCACGCCGTCGGGAGCATGCGCGCGGATCGCGGCGGCGGGGTCGTCCCCGTCGAGCGCCACGGCGTGGGAGACCACGGCGGGGTCGAGGCGGTTCAGGTCGCTGCCATGGCGCACGGTCCCGATCACCGTCGCGCCGCCCCACCGGGCGAGCTGCGCGGCCAGGGAGCCGACGCCGCCGAGCACCCCATGCACGAGCACGAGCTGTCCATCGACGGGGCCGTCGCTGAACACGGTGCGGTGGGCAGTGATCCCAGGGATGCCCAGGCCGGCGCCGAGTTCGTCGCTGAGGTGGTCGGGGAGCGGAACGGCCAGATCCGCAGGCACGACGGTGTACTGGGCTGCGGTGCCGAAGGGGCGGTAGGACTGGGCGCCGTACACCCATACCCGCTGTCCCACGCGGTGGGCGTCGACTCCGTCGCCCACCGCGTCGATGACTCCGGCGGCATCGCTGTGCGGGATCACCCGCGGGTAGGGCATCGAGGAGCCGAGCCAGCCGCGCCGCTTCTTGGTGTCGCCGGGGTTGACGCCCGAAACGGTGACGCGGACGCGGACCTCGCCGGGGCCGGCGGTGGGGTCGGGTAGTTCGCCGACGTGCAGGACATCGGCGGCAGGGCCTTGTTCGTCGTACCAGGATGCAAGCATGGACGTACCTCCAGGGCCGGTCAGCTCGCGGGTTCGTCGAGCGGAAAGGAAGTGCTCTTGGTGGGCTCGTCACCGTCCAGAACAGCGTGTAGCCAGGCGCGTTCGGCGCTGCTGATGGCACGGGCGGTGAGCAGCATGCCGCGCCGGTAGGGGTCGGCCACCTCCTCGGCCCGCAGCGGCCTGTCACCGTCGTAGAAGAAGCTCGCCGGCTCCTCCAGGAACTCAAGCCGTCTGCGCAGCACCGCGTGCTGCTCGGACACCTCGGGCAGGTGCGAGAGGAACGCCAGGACAGTGAAGAAGCGGGTGAAGTCGGTGATCTCGTGGTCGGCCGGCTTGCGCAGCCGCTTCAGCAATTCGGTGCGCCCGGCGCCGGTCAGGCTCAGTACGTACCGCGCTGGGCCCGCACCCGGGTCGGCGCGCCGCTCCAGCAGGCCCGCCTTGGTGAGACGGTTGATCGCCGGATACAGACTGCCGTCGCTGACCGGCCGCGTGTAGCCAGTCAGCTGCGAAACCCGTCGGCGCAGCTCGTGCCCGGGCAGAGCACCCCCGGCCAGGAAGCCCAGTATCGCTAGTTCCAGCATGCCCTCAGCATCCCACCATCACATCGAAACGATGTACACATCGAATCGATGTTACCTTGAGTCGGAATGCCACCGCCATGAGGAGAGAAACATGCCGCTCGAAGCCGTGAAGTCAGTGATGAACCGCTTCGTCGAGTTCATCAACACAGCCGATGAGGATCTTGGCCGCGAGGTCATCTCTCCCGACGCGGTGTTCCACGCACCGAGTCATCCGGAGCCGCTTCGAGGTCCCGAGGGCTACATCGAGGTCATCGGCATGATGCGCAGTGGATTCCCGGACGTGCAGTGGACCCTGGAGGAGATGATCGGGGAAGGCGACACGGTGGCTGCACGGTTCACGATGCGCGGCACGCACGCCGGTGAGTTCTTCGGCATCCCCGCAAGCGGCAACAGGGTCTCGGTACAGGCCATGAACTTCTACTACCTGGCCGACGGCCGGATTGTCGGCGAACGAGGTCAGCCCGACCTCCTTGGAGTCATGCAGCAGATCGGTGCCGTACCGGCACCATGAAGCAGGCAGGGAGCGCATACAGAAAAGGTCACCGTGCCGATCACCGTGGCCAGCGCTACCGAGGACCAGTGGGACGGGCCGCTTCCGGGGTGGCCAGCAGGGCGACGATGGTGACGGGCTGATCGCAGTGCGGGCAGTTCCGGACGGCTCCGCGCCCGCCGGCGCCGGCCTTGCGGCCGTCCAGACCGGCGGACGGGGTGACGTCACGCGGGGACGCCGAGCGGCGGGTGCTCGAGCACGCGGGGCTTGTACTCGACCAGCTGGATGCGGCCGTCGAACGTGCGGTGGTCGATCATCTCGAGGGCAACGTCCGGATAGCCGTCGTAGATGCGTTCTTCGCCCGTGGCCCCGGTGATCACCGGGAACATCACGACCCGGAAGCGGTCGACGAGTCCGGCTCGTAGCAAGGACCGGCACAGGCTGAGGCTGCCGATGGTGCTGAGGAGCCCCGAGCCACTCGACTTCATGGCGCGGACCGCCTCGACGGCGTCGTCGCGGACGAGTGTGGAGTTGGACCACGTCAGTGGCTCCTCGAGTGAGGAGGAGAACACCACCTTGGACGCTTGCGTGAGCTCGTCGACGGACGCCTCTTCTTCGGGCCTGAAATCTTCTTGGCCATTCGGGACCTCGCCTGCGGCGAAGCCCGACATCAGGCGGTAGGTGTTCGCTCCCATCAGGTAGGTGGCCTTGGGCTGCTCGCCGAGCCATGCGAGGTACTCCGGGCCCTCGAGGCCCCAGAACCCGGGCCATCCCTCTCCCGATGCGTGGCCGTCGAGGGAGGTGATGAAGTCGACAAGAAGCTCCGACATGGCGGTGTCCTTTCCTAGGGTGTCACGAGCTTGGACCGGCCGGGAGCCACAAACTCATCGGCCGCGCTGTGGAGTAGCGAGAAATCCCATGACGCTGCAGCCGATCAGGTCGACGGAGCGGCACTGATTCGGAGGGCCGGAGGCCCACATGATTGCGCTATGCACGCAGTCGGATAATGATCTCCACGCGATGGAGAACGGCGCTTTGCGTTCCGTCAAAGCCCCAGCTCAGCCCCACCCGCGAACGGCCCACCACCCTCTACTGGGTGATCGGCTTCGCTGCCCGACGTCGACAGCGGGTACTTCATCCACTCACCTGCGACGGCGGCGGAGCACTTCCGTGAGTACGGCCCTGCTCCGATCGACGGCGAACCGATCGCGCTGGTCTTCGCCAGCGACGGCGGGGGTCATCTGTTCGCGATCGGAGCCAGCGGACAAGTCTGGAAGTCCACCACGGCCTCCTGGTTTGACGACTTCGAGGTCACCGTGTCCAGCTTGCAGGAGTTCCTCGAACAGCTCGGCCGCCGGATCGCTAACCAGACCTAATCATTGGCCGAGGACAAACGGGCCCCTGCCCCAGGAGGTCATTCCACAGCTGGGGAATCGCGAGCAGGTGTGGGGACACCCATGAGCAGGGGGCGGCCAATTTCAAAGAGCGCCATCAGCGTGCCCAGTCCAGCCGCTGGTTCTGACCTTGTCCCGTTGAGGTCGGTCGCCCGAGTTGGCCAGTGTCTGCCTGGGCATGGCCGGGAGATCGCGCCTGGGGTGCGGATCAAGCAGACGAGGCGCCGGCTGGCCAAGCTGCGCACCGACGGGGGCCGTTGCCCGGCCCCCAGGGGGATCCGTTCGCGCAGCCGGTGCGGGATCTGCACCACCTGTGGCGGGAGTCGCAGGTGTGGGCCTCAGGATGCGGGGATCGGGCAATTGGTGAAGCACGCGCCCGGCGTGCTGTGTTGAGCGCACAGTGACGTCGGGCGAGGGCAGGGTCGTCATGCAGACGGGACTCATCGTCCTTCCCCGATGTTCCGGCTATTGAGCAGGGTCACCAGCGCCCCGGACGCCTTCGGATCTCGGCCGGCTGTATTAGGGCACCCCGACGGACAGGCGCCGCAGCAGCGCGTCTCTGAGCTGCGGCTGGCACCACTTGTCGGCGAGGCCGCCGCCGGAGGGCTGTCAGGGGTGTCCGCCGCAGCCGCAGCCCGTCATGGTCGCCCCCTCACGGGGCGGCGGGGTCTGTGCGGCGGCCTCTTCCACCGCCGCGAGCAGTCGGCGGCGTTCCTCCGGCGGGATCCACCTGCCGTCGACGACCACGCCGTGGATGCGGCGGGTGTTGCGGATGTCACGCAGCGGGTCGGCGTCGAGGACGAGTAGATCGGCGGCCTGTCCGCGGGCCACGGTGCCGACGGCGGGCAGGCCGAGGGTGCGGGCCGCGTCCCGCGTGGCCGCGCGCAGGGCCTCAGCCGGGGTGAGGCCGGCCGCCACGAGCAGCGCCAGCTCGTCGTGGAGGGCGAAGCCCGGGACGAGGTATCCCGTGCCGGTGTCGGTGCCCGCCGCCAGCCGCACACCCGCGCCGTGCAGCTCGCTCACCAGCCGGAGCCGGTGCGCGAAGATCCGGCGGATCTGCCGGTCCTGCTCGGGGGTGCGCCCACCGGTCAGGGCCGCCAGCTGGTCCGGCCAGCTCTCCACCTGCCAGGCGGGCAGGTACTTCCACTCCTCGACCCGGGACGGAACGTCGTCGGGCAGCTCCAGCGTGCGGTGCACGCTGAGCGTGGGGACGACAGCTGTCCCGTCAGCCGCCAGACTCCGGAAGAGGGCGTCCGCCCGGTCCCGGTCGTAGCCCTGCACCGCCCGCCATTCGAGGGGATGAACCTGCTGGAACCAGCTGTGGTAGCGGGACAGGCTGCTGGGGTCGCGCGGGTCGATCCGTACGGCGGCCAGGCGTCGCCGTATCTCTTTCTCGTGCCGTGAGGTGGCCAGGAGCAGCGCGTGCAGGTGTTCGATGGTGCGGTGGCCGGTGGCGCTCGCCTCCGCGATCCGTACGGTGTCGGGGCAGTGCCCGAGGTGAGGGATGCCCTGGCGCCGGGCCTCGTCCGCGATAGCGAAGTACGCCTCGCGGGACAGGCGGGAGTACACCTTGACGAAGTCCGCGCCCTCGCGCTTGACCCGCCGTACGGCGCGCCGGGCCTCGGCCGCGTCGCGCACCTCGATGGTCGGGCCCACGTCGGCCGCCCACAGTGAGGGCGCGCCGTCGACGATGGGGCTGCCGACCACCCAGCGGGGGCCGAGCAGTGCACCGCTGCGGATCTTCTCGCGCCACTCGTGGTGGACCGGCTGGCCCCGCATCTCCCGGACCGTGGTGACGCCGGCGAGGGCGTACAGCGCCGGGATCACTGTCTCCGGGCCGTCGCTGTGGGTGTGCGCCTCGATCAGTCCCGGGATCAGGTACTTGCCGGTCAGGTCGACCGTGCGGGTGTCCGGGTGAAGCCGGGTGCGTGCGCTCGGGGCGAGGCCGGTGATGCGGCCACCCTCGACGACGACCGTCATGCCGGGGGCCGGGGGTGCTCCCGATCCGTCGATCACGGTGACGTGGGTGAGCGCCAACGGGCCGGTGTCGGCGCCGTTTCCGGCCCTCGTCGCGGCCGCGCGTGCCGTGCCGGCGGGCGCCGTGCTCGTCAGTGCCGTACCCGTCACGACGGCGGCCCCGGCCAGGAACCCTCGTCGGTCCAGGCCGCGATGTGCCCCAACTGTTGCTTCGGACATGCTGTTTCCCCTCCTGCTTGTGACTCCGTCGGCCGTGTCCGCCGACCCCCACGACTCTGGCGGACACAGGGCGATAGGACAGTGCGGCCAGACGGTGTGTATGAGGGTGTTGCTGGGGCCACCGGGGGCCTCCACTGCGGGGCCGACGAGCCCGGCGTCGTGCGGATGCGATACAGCCGTGGCCAGCTTCAGGCGGAGCCGGCGCAGCACCCTGAGTACGACCCCCAGAAGCACTGCCACACTCTCACCGACGCGAGGCCGACACATCGCACCAGGTCACTCAGACGGGTGGATCCGTCCGGGATTGTCCTCCCTCTTGTCGGGCAGGGGAACAGGCTGGCCGCTCCGCAGTGACGCGTAGGCCGCCAGAACGATCCGCAGGCTCCGCAGTCCGGCCTCGCCGTCCGGTCGGGGGCGGCGGCCGGTGCGGGCGGCGTCGAGGAATTCCTCCAGCATGGCCGCGTCGAGGTCGTCACCGCCTGGTTCCCAGCGGGGGCGGGCGGCGGTGGAGTCGAAGCCGCCGAGCAGCCGGGGGAAGGCGTCGAACTCGACGATCCCCTTCTCGGCCACGCAGGTCAGGGCCAGGCCGCCCCAGGTCGGGTGGTCCTTCGGCTGGCTCCAGCTGCAGTCGATGGCAGCGACGACACCGCCCGGGTAGCGGACGGTGACGAGCCCCGCCGTCTCGACCCCGGCACCGACGTCCGGACCCAGGACGTCGTTGGCCTGGGCGTAGACCTCCACGGCCTGTTCCCCGCCGAGCAGCACGTCCATCAGGTCGGCGATGTGCACGGTGTGGTCCATCACCGCGCCGCCGCCCGCCAGCTCCGGGTCACCGAACCACGGCCGGGACGCGGCGGGGTTCCAGCCGTTGTTGGAGGCGTGGACACTGACGAGTGGGCCGAGCGAGCCGTCCTCCACCGCGCGGTGCAGGGCGGCAAAGGCCGCGCCGAACCGGACCGGGTAGGCGGTCATGAGGCCGACTCCGGCGCGGGCGCACGCGTCGATCATCGCCCGGGCGTCCGTCTCCGTGGTGGCGAGCGGCTTCTCGCACAGCACGTGCGCGCCGACCGCCGCGGACCGCTCGACCAGGTGCCCGTGCCGGGAGTTCTCACTGGTCACGATGACCGCGTCGGGCCGCAGCGCGAACACCTCGTCCCAGCCGGCGAGATACGGCACGCCCAGCCGCTCGGCCAGCGCCGCTCCCCGGTCCGGATCGTCCGGCGGGGCGTCGGGGTCGGCGGTGAGCAGTTCCACGTCGTCGCGGCCGCGCAGCAGCTCGATGTAGGTCGGGGCGTGGACGTGGGCGAAGGACAGTACGGCGATCCTCATGCGGCTGCTCCTTCGGGTGCGAGTGGCGGGAGGAGCTCGACCGCTCGCCCGGTCCTGGCCGAATCGGCGGCGGCCGCGGCGATACGGACGGCCGCGACACCGTCGGCCGCGCCCACCCGTGGCTCGGGCCCGCCGGCGAATGCGTCGGCGAGTTCCCGTATCTGGGTGGTGTACGGCGACTCGCCGAAGTCGCCCGCCGGGATGCCGTCCGCCGCCCCCGTGCCCACCGTGCCGACGATCCTGAGGCCGGGCGAGGCGAGCGAGTCGTGCCGTACCGTTCCGCCGGTGCCGGCGATGTGGAAGGTCGTGCGGAACGGTGTGGCCGGCGGCGCCCACACCCCCACGATCTGGCTGATGACGCCCGTGGCGTGGGTGAGCACCGCGGTCCCGGTGGCGACCGCGCCCTCGGGTGCCGGGGCGGTGAGGTGGCCGCTCTGGTGGGCGTGGACGCGTACGACCTCACCGAACAGCCAGCGGGCGATGTCCATGTCGTGGATCATCTGGTCGACCAGGATCCCCCCGGATCGCGTGGGGTCGGCGAACCAGCTGCTCCATGTCGGGTAGCGGCCGGTGCGGGTGAACCGGGCCACCGCGACCCGGCCGAGTCCGCCGCCGGTGATCAGGGGGTGCAGCCGGGCGTAGGCGGGGAAGAAGCGCACGACGTGCCCCGGGTAGAGCCGGACCCCGGCGGCGGCTGCCGCGGCGGCCATCTCCTCGGCGTCGGCGGCCCTCAGTGCCAGCGGCTTCTCGCACAGGACGTGTGCCCCGGCGGCCACGGCGGCCAGGGTGATCTCGCGGTGGGTGTCGGTGGGGGTGCAGACGTCGACGACGTCCGCTCCGTCCATCGCCTCCTCGCGGGAGGCGACCGCGGCCTGGCCGAACTCGCTTGCGAGGGTGGGGGCCTGTCCGTCGGGGGCGTAGACGCGTACGCGGGCGCCGAGCGTGGTCCAGGCCGGCAGGTGGGCCCGCGCTATGCCGCCCGCGCCGATCAGCGCGACGTCGAGTTGTGCCATCGGGTTGGGGTCTCCTAGCCCTTGAGGGCGCCGCTGAGCACGCCGTTGATGAAGTGCCGCTGGAAGAACAGGTAGACGAGGACGACCGGGGCGATCACGATCAGCGTGGCCGCGGCGAGCAGGGGGACGTCGACGTTGTACTGGCCGGTGAAGAAGCCCAGTCCGGCCGGGGCGGTGCGTTTCGCCGGGTCCTGGATCAAGATCAGCGGGAGCAGGAACTGGTTCCAGCTCCACACGAAGTACAGGACGCCGAGGGTGGTCACGGCCGGGCGGGAGCTGGGCATGAGCACGCGCCACAGCGTCGTCCAGGAGGAGGCCCCGTCCAGCCGGGCGGCCTCGATGAGGCTGCGCGGCACGGTGGCGAAGTGGGCCCGCATCCAGAACACGCCGAACGGCATGAAGGCGGCGATCTCGGCGAGGGCCAGCCCCGGCACCGTGTTGGTGAGGCCGAGGGCTCGCAGGTCGTAGTAGAGCGGGATGACGGTGACCTCGGTCGGGATGGACAGCCCCAGCAGGAGGTAGCCGTAGAGCTTCCCGCCGCCGGGGACGTCCATGGTGGCCAGCGCGTACCCGGCCAGGGTGGCGCACACCACGGCCGCGGGGACGACGGCGAGCGCGATCACGGCGCTGGAGCGCAGCAGCGGGCCGAACCCCGCGGCGGACCAGGCGTGGACGAAGTTCTCCAGGTGGATGCCGTCCGGCCGGGCCAGCCCGGTCAGCGGTGTCCCCGCGGGCTGGAGGGATGCCAGGAGCAGGGAGAGGAACGGGACGAGTACGGCGGCCACGAAGACCGTCAGTACGACGGGCGCGGCGACGTCACGTCGCTGACGCACTGTCATGAACGCTCCCTGGCCAGATGGTTGATGAGGACGACGGCCACCGAGATGACCAGTGTCAGGACCACCGCCAACGCGCTGGCCAGGCCCACGGCACCGCCGCCGAAGGCCAGCCGGTAGATGAGGATGCCGGGCACCACGGTGCTGTTTCCGGGGCCGCCACCGGTGGTGATGTAGATCAGGTCGAAGCTGGACAGGGCGGCGATCACGGTGATCGACAGGGCGACCGCCATCTCCGGCCGCAGCAGGGGGACGGTGATCGACCAGAACTCGCGGACCGGGCCGGCCCCGTCCATGCGTGCGGCCTCGTAGATCTCCTGGTCGATGCGCTGTGTCCCGGACAGGAACAGCACCATGCACAGCCCGGCCACCACCCAGGTTCCGACGAGCCCGACGGCCGGCAGCGCCCACGTGAAGCTGCCCAGCCACGAGTCGGTCAGCCGGCCGAGGCCGATCGCGCGCAGGGCCTGGTTGAGGGTGCCGTTCTCGGCGTACACCCAGCGCCATATGACGGCGACCGCGACCAGTGGGACGACCTGCGGAAGGAAGAGCAGCGTACGGATCAGGGAGGTGCCGCGGCGGCCCGACCGGCGGGCGACCAGGGCCGCCGACACCAGGCCGATGGCAATGGGCAGGACGGAAAAGAAGACGATGAGCGCCCCGGCGTGCCAGGCCGCCGCCCGCAGTTGTGGATCGGTGGCCACACGGCGGTAGTTGTCGAGGCCGATGAAAGACGGCAGGGTCACCCCGTCCCAGTCGAACAGCGACAGGTAGGCGGTGTGCAGGGCCGGGAGGACCGCGAACAGGGTGTACGGCAGCAGCGCCGGCAGGACGTACAGCAACGCCACGGCGCGGCGGCGCCTGCGGGTCGTGCTCGGCGAGTGGGGCGGCGGGCCGGTGTCCTTGCGGACGGGGCGCGCTGCCCGTCGGGGCGTGGTGGTTGTCGCCATGTCGCGGGCCGCCCTGATCAGGAGTGGAACTGGTCGAAGTCGGCTTGGAGGGCAGCGAGGAACTTCTCGACGCCGGCCTTGCCGCCGGCGAGCAACTGGAGCTGTGTGGTGAGGGTGTCGGGCATCGTGGGGGTGGAGGCGTTCTGGATGAACGGCTGGAGCCCGGAGTCCTTCACGATTCCCTGCCAGCCGGTCCGTACGTCCCCGAGGAGGCCGCTCTGCTGCGGCATCGCGCCGGCGTCGGGTGCCATGAAGCCGGCCTTGGCGGTGACGGCGGAGGCCTGTCGGGTGGCGCAGAAGTCGAGGAAGGCTGCTGCGGCGGCCGCGTTCTTCGACTTGCTGGAGACGCAGTAGTAGACACCGGCTCCGGTGGTGCGCAGGGGGCCGCCCTTGGTGATCGGCGGCATGTTGAACAGCCCGGCGTCCTCGCCGAGGCCCTTGTCGACCGCGGCGGCGGCCCAGTTGCCGCTGATCCGGAAGACGCCCTCGCCCCTGGCGAACGCGGCGGTGGCGTCGTTGTCGCTGGTGCCGTTGACCTTGGGGGTGACGTAGCCCTGGTCGACCCAGCGTTTGAGGGTCGTCGCCGCCGTCACAGCCTCGGGCCCGGTGATCTTGGCGCCCTTGCGGCCGAACGCCCACGCCTCGCGGTCCTCCGGCTTCAGATGGACCGACAGCAGCACGTTGAACGGGTGGTTGAGGCCGCCGTCGAGGTTGCCCGCGACGAGCGCGGTCTCCCCGGCGGCCTTGGCCTTGGCGAACAGGGCCTCCAACTCGGCCAGCGTGGCCGGCGGCACGGCCAGGCCCAGTTTCCGCACCTTGGCCTTGTTGCAGTAGACGCCCTCGAACGACAGCCCGCCGGGCACGCCGTACAGGGCACCGGTGCCGGCCGTCCTGCCGTCGGCGCTGAAGGTGATCTGGTCCAGGCCGGGGAACCTGCGCGACCAGCCGTACGCCTTGCCGTAGCCGCCGACGTCGAGCAGCAGGCGTCCCTTGACCAGGTTGTTCATGCCGGAGACGAACTGGGCTATGTCGGGGGCGGAGTCGGCCGACATCGTGGTGTTGATGCTCTTGAGGTAGTCGTCCCAACCGGTGTATTGACGCTTGAAGGTGACGTTGGGGTACTTCTCCCGGAACGCCGCGAGCAGGCCGGGGGTCATGGTGGTGTCGTCCGCGTCGGCGACCACCAGAGTGATCTTGCCGGTGGGTACGGCCGTGGAGACGGGAGACGCGCTGGCCGCATCGGTGGACTCGGCGCCGGGGGTGAGGGAGCTGCCGCACGCGACGAGCAGGGAGGAGCCTGCGGCGGCAGCGAGGAACGAGCGTCTGGACGGCGGAGCGGGAACGTGACTCATGGCGGGCTCCTGGAACGGCGGGAGAGGGAGTGCTGCGCGGGCGAGTGCCATGGAGGTGCGGGCGGCGCGGGCAGGTGTGGCCAGGTGCGGGCGCCGAGTGTTTTAATAAAGCAGTTGCGTTTCATAATCGAGTTCAGGCCATGGCGCGTCAAGAGCAGAGTGAAGGCTGTTGCCGACAGCAGGAGGTCGACCATTGACCAGATCGGAGCCGGACGCCCTCTGGCCGCTCAGCGGTGCCATGGAGCCGGGTCCGCCGACGGCGGCCCCCTCGGTCGTGGGTGTGGCCGACCTGCGTGCCACGAATGCGGCGGCCGTGCTCGCCGTCGTCCGCTCTGCCGACCCACACCCCCGGCTGTCCGAGCTGGTCGGAGCAACCAGCCTGTCCCGCCCGACCGTTGAGGCGATCGTGGAGGAACTCGTCGCCCGCGGCCTGATCGATGTCGCCTCCGCTCCGTCCGCCCGGGGCCAGCGCTCCCCCGGCCGCCCGGCCCGCCGTTTCCGCTTCCAGCCCCATGCGGGGTTCGTCGTCGGCGTCGACGTGCGGCCGCGGTCCGTCACCGCCTGCCTGGCCGACCTCGACGGCGAACCGGTCGCCGTCGAGCGCCGCGCGGTCCGCGCCGACGTCCCGGGCCCGGCCCGCGCGCGGGTGGTGACCTCGGCGATCCGGGCCGCCCTGGACCGGGCGGACGTGCACGTTTCCCGGGTGTGGGCGGCCGCGCTCGGCACCCCCGGTCTGGTCGACCGGAACAACACCCGCGTCCGCCAGGCGGACAACCTTCACACGTGGACCGAGGTGGACATCGCGGGCGTCCTCCGCGACCTTCTCGGCTGTCCGGTGGCCGTCGAGAACGACGCCAACCTGGCCGCGCTCGGCGAACAGTGGCGCGGGGTCGGGGCGACGGCCGAGGGAACGGCCGAAAGGACGGGGGCCGACCCCGCAGCCGGGGAGATGGTCTTCGTCCTGCTCGGCGAACGCCTCGGCTCCGGCGTCATCACCGGTGGCCGCCTGCTGCGCGGGCACCACGGCGCGGCCGGCGAGATCGGCTTCATCCGCTTCTCCGGTGGCGGCCCGGCCGACCGCCCCGGCCTGGATCCGCTGCCCGCCGGCACCATCCGTGACGCGGCCGCGGCCGACCCCGACGCGGTCGCCACCGTCGAGGCGTACGGGCGACGGCTGGCCGAGGGCCTGGCCCCGGTCTTTCTCGCCCTCGACCCGGCCCTGGTCGTCCTCGGCACCGGGCTCTTCCCCGACCCCGCCCTGCTTCCCGCGGCGAAGACCCTGCTGACCGCGGCCCAGGACCACGCCGACGGCCTGCTCGTGGACCCGCCGCGCTGGCACCTTTCCGCCCTGGGCGACGACGCCGTCCTCACCGGCGCAGTGCGTTTCGCGCTGTCATCGGTCGAGGTCGTGCTCCGGACCCGTCCGACCAGCCTCAACTCCCCAGGGTTCGCGTCTGGGCGACGGTGAGGACAGGACCTCCGTACCCGCGCAAAGCCTGCACGGGCCCTTGTCAGTGGTGGCGGGCCACACGGTCGTGCCTGACTTCGGTGGCCGCACATGACTACGCCTGGATACGGTCCTCCGCGTGATGAAGCCCCACGACAGCAATAGCCATCCCCAACCTCTCACCTCATGACAGTGCCGGTCCTGCCCCAACACCCCGCTGACCAGCATCGACACAGCACACCACCCGACCACCGACACCCACTCTCACCACTACCGACCCCAAACCAAGAGGCCGCAGGCCGACGGTCTGGCAGCGGCACTACGCGGCCGTGCGTGAGCTGCTGCGCGACGAGGCCGGCCTGACCGAGCTGGCGCCGGGGACCAGGTGCCACGGGATGGACGGCATGAGTGGAGACCGACGCGCATTGCGCCTGCTGGAAAGAGCGTGCGCGGTCATCGCGGTGCTCTACGCAACGCTCTTGGCGTTCTTCACCAACTACGACGCCTTGCTGATCACCTACCAGAACGGCGACCTCACCCCGACGATTGCGATCTTCGCAGGGGCACGAGTCGGCTGGCTGGGCCTGCGCCTGATGCGGTCGGGCGACCGCCAGTTCGTTTCACTCGACCTGGACCTCCTGAAGCTGCTTGGTCAACTCATCGGCGAGGGCGTCCAGTTCGCTCCGGCGAGCGGTGATCCATTGCCGGTCCTGCATCCCGGGTCCTCCCGCGGTCTCGTGGCGTGCCGACCTGCCGATGGATCGTAGGCCGGGGGGCAACTCGCGAGCGCAGCCGAACCAGGCATCCCACCGGAACCGGAATACCCAATGATCTACACCAAGGTCATCGGCCGCCGACCGGCGCGAGTACCCCACTCGTCATTCACACCAGACCCGCGACCTGCGACTTCACGATGCACACCGCTCATTGCCGCACTGACCTGCTACAAACCCGGCCACCGCTCTAGGCTGATCTACCGGCCACGCAGAGACGACGGCCGACGCGACGGGCGCAAGAGCTTCTCCTTGCGCGACTACCGGGACCTGCTGATCGCCGCCCACCAGCAGTTCGGCGACCCGATCGTCCTGGTCTGGGACAACCTCAACGTCCACAAAGCCGCCGACCTGCGGCAGTGGGCGGCAGCCCGGGAGTGGCTGACCATCTACTACCTGCCGCCCTACGCACCCGACCTCAACCCCGTCGAAGGCATCTGGTCTCTCCTGCGACGCGGATGGCTCTCCAACGTCGCCCTCAGTACCCCCGAACACCTTGACCAGCGCATCCGACGCGGCTTACGCCTCATCCAGTACCGCAGTCACCTCATAGGCGGCTGCCTCGCCGAGACCGGCCTGACCATCGGACCCGCCTGATCAGCGACACGACACCACGAGTTCAACCTCAAGTAGAGGAGTTCGAGGGGCCGATGGAGAAGCAGCCGACCGAAGTCCCGTGCGGCCCGAGGGCCCCTCAGGCTGCCATCAGCGCCGCCAGGGCGCGGTCCATTGCGGCGTTGAGCTCTTCCGGGGTCAGCGCCAGACGGGACTTGACGTCCCGACTCCACTGGTCGGCGAGGACCTCGGTGGAGCCCGCCTCAACACCGTCGAGCGCCGCGTCGGCCAGGTCCGTCGGAGCGATCTTGTCCACGGGCCAGCCCGCCGCCATGTCGGTGTCGGCGAGGCCGAGGTGTACCGCTGTGACGAGCGTGCCCTGCTCGGCGAGCTCCAGGCGGACGCCGTTGGTCATGGCCCAGGCGGCGGCCTTGGTCAGGTGGTAGGCATTGGCGCCCTTGCCCCCGAACCACGACATGGCTGAGAGAACGTTGACGATCGCGCCCCCGCCGTTCCTGGCGAGCGCCGGCGCGAACTCCCGGATCATTCCCAGGTGGCCGAACATGTTGGTCTCCAGCTCGTGCCGCACCGCGTCCAGCGAACCGGTCACCAGGTCGGTCCCCGTACTGATTCCCGCGTTGTTGATGAGTAGCGAGACATCCGGGGCGGCCTCGGCGGCGGCCCTCACGGATGCGGGATCGGCGATGTCGAGGGGCAGCACCTCGACCCCGGGCAGGTCCACGGTCTCCGGTCGGCGGGCCGTCGCGTAGACCTTGCGGGCGCCCCGTTCGAGCAGGCGCTGGGCGAAGGCGCGGCCCAGGCCGCGGTTGGCTCCGGTGACAAGGGCGACGGAGTTGTTGATATCCATGGCCGGTACGCTAAAACCTGACGCTAGCGTCAGAGGCAAGCGCTGGTCGTCAGGGCCAGGGGGGAGAGGAATCACCATGACTGTCACAGTGGCCGCAGCCGAGCGGTTGATCCGCATCGGCGAGGTGGCACGAGGTGCCGGCGTCTCGGTGCGCGCCGTGCGCTACTACGAGCAGCAAGGGCTGCTCATCGCGGAGCGCAGCCCGTCCGGCCAGCGCCTGTACCGGCAGGACGCCATCCCCTTGGTCCGCTTCTTCCAGGAGATGTTCGCCGCCGGCCTCACCAGCCGAAGGATCGCCGAACTCCTGCCGTGCTGGGACTCCGGGCACACCGACGCCGAGCAACGAACCATGCTGCGAGCCGAGCGCGAGCGCATCCAGGCCAAGATCGACGACCTGCAGGCCGCCCTGGACCACCTCGACGAGGTCATCGCGATCACGGACACGCACCCGTAGGCGTGGTCGGCGAGACGTCTCATCAGCGATCTAACCTCGCTGTCTTGGTTGGGGCGATGAGGAGTCGTTGAGGGGGGAACTGTTGTGGGAGCGAAAACGACCCAGGCCTGACCTGCCGTCACTGACGCCAACCCACTGACACCAGATCGGCACATCGCGGTCTAGCCATGTGGGAGGCTGCCTCGGGGGCCGTGCCAGGCTGGTCGAAGCGATCAGCACCGGCCTTGCTGTTCTACGGGTGTCCCAACTCGCCGCGTTCGCCGACATGAGCGCGCGCCAACTGCAGAGAATGTTCGCCGAGTACGTCGGCATCGGACCCAAGTGGGTGATCCGGCGAGCCCGCATTCAGGAGGCCGCCGCACGCGCGGCCGCGGAACCGCAGGACTGGTCCGCTCTCGCTGCCGAACTCGGCTACGCCGACCGAGCACACTTCACCCGCGACTTCACCGCGTCCATAGGCACCTCCCGGCACCGTACGCGAGTTCGGCGCGACGCCGGAACGACTTCAGGCCGACGCGGCATGACTAGTTTCAACGGGTACGCGAGTCTTAACAATGAGAACCTTCGACGAAATGATCTCCGAGAGGGCCGACCCCGGCGACGCCCGGACATGGTGCTGGGCGACCGCGGCTACGACCATGACAAGTACCGCCACATTGTCTGGGATCTCGGTGTGAAGCCGCTGTTCACCCGTCCAGCCCGCCAAGTTGGTTGAGGGGACCGCGCGGTTCGGGAGTGCATGCTGCTTCCTGGGCGGCCATGACCTCATCGCCGTACTCGAAGGCCCATGCGCCGACGGCGTCGATGGGCGCCAGCAAGGTCCGGCCCAGAGCGGTGAGTTGGTACTCGACCCGAGATAGTGCGTCGGGGTCCGCCTGCCGGTCGACCAGTCCGTTGAACTGCAGCCGACGCAGAGTCTCGGTGAGGACCTTGGAGCTGATGCCCCCGATCCGCTCCCGTAATTCGACCGGGCGCCTGGGTCCGTCGCGCAGTGCCCAGAGCACCACGGCGTTCCAGGTGTTGGAGAGCAGGTCGAAGGCGAGGCGGGCGCGGCAGTCGGCGAGGTAGGCGTCGGTCGTCACGTACCAAATGGTGCCCGAACGGCCTTCTAGCGTTGGGGTAAACGGTCGAAGCAGGCACGGAGAGGGACCACGTGATGAGAATCGGTGTATTGGGCACGGGCAACATGGCCGACGCGCTCGCCACCCACTGGGTGCGGGCCGGGCACGAGGTGATGATCGGGGGACGGGACGCACACAAGGCGGAGCGGCTCGCGACGCGCATCGGAGGCAGCGCGAAGCCCGCCAGTCTGCGCACGGCGGCCGAGTCCGGTCAGGTGGTGTTGGCCGCGCTCCCCTTCGCGGCGGGAGCAGACGTGGTGCGGGACCTGCACGCGGCCCTGGTGGACAAGGTGCTGCTCGACTGCTCCAACCCGGTCGGGCCGGGCTTCCGGCTGCTGACGGAAGGAAGCCCCTCAGCCGCGCAGCAACTGGCCGCGGCGGCACCAGGAGCCCACGTGGTCAGGGCTTTCAACCTCTGCCACGAGGATGTGTGGCGCATGCGGCCGCCTGTCTTCGATGGGCGACCACTGGCCGTTCCGGTCTGCGGGGACGACGAGACGGCCCTCGCGCGTGTACGCGAGTTGGTGCAGGACGTGGGCTGCGACCCCGTGACCGGCGGCGGTCTCGACCGTGCGGGACTCCTGGAAGCGACCGCCGCGCTCTTCATCGCCCTGTGGGTCGGCGAGGGAGCGGATGCGCAAGCGATCGCACCTCCGCTGGCATACGCGGCCGGACCGAGCCACCAGGCCGGGACCCCGGCCGGCCGTGGGCCGGACGAGCTGCGCGCAGCGCACAGCCGGCTCGTCACCGCCCGAGCGGACTGGTCGGCCGCCGGCTGACCACTGTCACCGCCGGAGACCGGTCGTCCGCCCCGCTCCCCGGTCAGCGGGGCTGCCACGCCGGCTCCGACGCCTCCCGTCTCGCGTACGCCGCCCAGTCCACGATCTGTACCGCCGCGCCGGCGGCCTCGCTGCCCCGGCAGTGGGCGTGGTGCCTGCGGGCGATGCCGTCCAGGTCGAGGCGGGAGCCGAAGGCGGGATGCGCCGCCAGCCGTCGTGCGTACGCCCACAGCCGGGGGTGGCCGGTGATGCGGTGCACGGCAGCGGCGTCCAGGTGGTAGCGGTGGACGGTGTCCAGCTGTACCAGCGTCACCCACACATGCACGTCTGCGAGGGTGAGTTCGCCGCCCAGGACGTGCTCCTGGGCGGCGAGCCGCCACTCCAGCATGTCCAGGGCGCGCAGCAGGGTGGCCAGCGCGGTGTCGCGTGCCGCCGGGTCGCCACCGGACTGCCCGGCGCGCTGGGCGGTCGCGGTGATGCCCTGTTCACAGAGCCGGGTTACGCCCTCGATCGCCTCCTCGGCACCACGCGGGTGGAGATCAGGACCAGTACCGCCGAACCACCGGGTCAGGTCCCGCAGGATGTCCGGGGCGTGCGTGCTCACGATCCGCCCGGTCCAGCCGTCGCTGAGCACCGGCGCCACGGCCGGACCCGGGTGCTGGTGCGAACTGGCCTCGTACAGCGGGCCCAGTGCCCGGTGTCCGCCACCGGGTGCGTCGGGCACGGCAGGCAGCAGCGTCACCGGGAGCGTGTCGCCGAGACCGAGCAGGCCGTGCGTCACGGCGATCCGCAGGCAGTGCGGACAGGAGAGGGCGAGATGGAGCCGGTAGCGGCGCGGCGCGGCGTAGTAACCGCTGCGCGCGTCAGAGCCGATCCTGCTCCGGAAGGACGGCACGGCTGTCGAGGGTGTCGCGGACATGCGTCTCCCTGGAAATGCTCGTTCGTGGGCCTACGGCGGCGATGGCGACGGCACGCGGCAGCTCCGGCGCGGCCGGGATGCGGTACTTGTGCGGATGGTCAGGCGTGAGCGGGGACTGGCCCGCCGTCGCGCAGGGGACTTGCCGCACTGCACACACGCACGAGATCGATGTGGCGGCGGGACGTCAGCAAGGGCAGCGGCCGGACGGCGACACGGACGGCGTCACTGCCGAGATTCAGTGCGACACAGCCCATCTTCCCTACCAGTTCACTAGGATTCCTGTAGTGAGTGTCAGGCCGCGTCCACACCGCGTCAAGAGGGCCGTTCGTCCGACACCACGGCGTCTCACCACGTGAGAGGACCCGGGCTCCGGTGCGGTCAGGCCGCGCGGCCGGTCTCGCGGGCGGCGAGCAGCGCGCGGACCGCCTCGACGGCGGCGCCGGTCACGGAGGGGTCAGCGCCGTGCCGGGGTCGCGCGCTGAGCCGCACCGGGGACACGGCGGGCAAGCCCTGGACCGGGATCAGTCCCTCGGGGTGCTGGCCGCCTGGAACGGCGAGCAGCGCAGTGCCCAGTCCCGCGCGGGCCGCGTCCAGGACGCCCGCGAGATATCCGGCCTCGGCGACGACGGTGGCCGGTGTGCGGTGGGCGGCCAGCGCGGTGAGGGCGCGGCGGCGTATGACGCACGGTTCGTTGACGGCGACCAGCGGCAGCGGGGCGGGAGCGACGGGCGGCGTCCAGCCAGGGGCGGCGTACCAGCGCAGCGGCAGTCCGCCCACGGGGTCGCCCGCCGCTGCGGTCGCCTCGGTGACGTAGACGGCGAGGTCGAGTTCGCCGCGGTCGACCGCGTCCGTCAGTCGTGCCGAGCGGTCGATCCGCACGCGGACCTCGGCACCCGGACGCACCTCCCGTACGGCCTCGGTGAGCACCGGGAGGATCTGGTCGGCGCCGTGCTCGGTGGCGCCGACGACGACGGTGGCGGTTCCAGGGTCACCCTCACCCAGCAGCCTGCGTACGGCCGCGTCGTGCGCTCCCACGATCAGCCGCGCCTCCTCCAGGAGCTGGGCACCGCGCGCGGTGAACCGGGTCTTGCGGCCGTCGCGTTCGACGACGGGAAGGCCCAGCGTCTTCTCCAGCCGCCGTACGTGCTGGCTGACCGCGGACTGGCTGAGGGCGAGCACGCCGGCGGCGCGGTGGAAGCCGCCGTAGTCGGCTACGGCGATCAGGCTGCGCAGTGCCACGATGTCCAGGACCGGTCGCATGGGCGCAGGCTAGCACCCATTGATCAGGGATCGTGATCGGTTTTGATGGCGAATCGTCGTTGGACGTACGGCTTTCGCCTCCTGCATGCTGGGCGCATGCCGCGTACAGCCAACGCGTCGGCCTGCGGGCCGCGCCCCCACAGCACCGGACCCCGGCCGTCGGCCGTCGGGTCGGCGGTGTGCTGCGGTGCGGGCACCTGGCTGACGCGGCGGCGGGTGGTCGACCTCGGCCGCGCCGTCACCATGCGCTGTCGCTGATCCGCGCACGCTTCGACGCTCCGTTGAGCCGGAACCGGCCCGGCTGATCCCGCACGCCAGGTGGCTGTGCGGCCCCTCGACGCAGGTACGCGTCACGCTCTCCCCCGCCCACGGCACAGGTGCGCCCCGCCCTCCCCCTGAGCCCTCCGATGAATCGAGTCACCATGAGCTCTCCTCAGCCTGTCCACGCCTGGGACGAACCAGAGGGGATCGCGCCGCGCGGCACCCTCGTCCTCCTGCCCGGCCGCGGTGAACACGGCGGCGTGTACGAGCGGTTCGGCAGCCGCATCGCCGCCGACGGCTACCGCGTCCGCGCCTTGCCCGACCCCTCCCCCGCGCCGGAGACGGTCACCGACCAGGCCGCCAAACTGCTGCGCGACGAGACACTGCCCGGCCCCCGGGTACTGGCCGGCTCCGACACCGGGGCCCTGTACGCGGCGTGGCTCGCGGCGCGGGGCACACCGGGCCTGGACGCGCTGATCCTTGCCGGGCTGCCCACCGCGCCGCGCGCCCTCGCGGCGACGCCCGACTGGGAGGCCGAACTCGACCAGCGCACCGCCTGCCCCACGCACCGGGGCAGGCTCGCCTCCGACGACGCGTTCCGGCGCGGTGCGCTCACGGACACGGCCGCTGCCGACCTGCCCACCCTGGAGGGCATCTCCGTCCCCGTCCTCGCCCTGCACGGCGCCGACGACACGGTCAGCCCGCTCCCGGCGGCCGGCCTCACCTACCGCGCACTGCCCGGTGTGGAGCTGGTGAGCCTGGCCGGGACCCGGCACGACGCCCTCAACGACGTCACCCACCGCACGGCCGCCGCCACGATCGTGCTGTTCCTGGAGCGGCTGCGGCTCTCCCCGGGCCTCGCGCCCATCGCCGTACGGGAGGACCTCGTATGACCGCCCCGGTGCTGACCGGCGTGGCCGAGCTGCGCTCCCTGCTGCACAGCGGTGATCCGAGCCCCGTCGTCCTCGACGTGCGGTGGCGGCTCGGCGACCCGCACGGCCGCGAGCACTACCTCAAGGAGCACATCCCGGGCGCCGTCTATGTGGACCTCGACACCGAACTGGCCGCCCCGCCCACGCCCGAGGGCGGTCGCCATCCCCTCCCCGACCCAGCGGACCTCCAGGCGGCGGCGCGTCGCTGGGGCCTCACCACGGGCCGCCCGGTGGTCGTCTACGACGACAACGGCAACACCGCCGCCGCCCGCGCCTGGTGGCTGCTGCGCTGGGCGGGAGTCGAGCGGGTGACTCTGCTCGACGGGGCGCTGGGCGCCTGGCGCGCGGCCGGACTCCCCACGGAGACCGGCGAGTCCGAGGCTCCCGCGCCGGGCGACATCGTGCTCAGCCCGGGGCGGTTGCCCGTGCTGGACGCGGACGCGGCGGCCGAACTCGCCCGTGACGGTGTGCTGCTGGACGCCCGCGCCGCCGAGCGGTACCGGGGCGAGAGCGAACCGGTCGATCCGCGTGCCGGGCACATCCCCGGTGCGCTGTCCGCCCCCACGGGCGACAACCTCGATCCCGACGGGACTTTCCGCGACGTGGAGGAACTCGCCGTGCGGTTCACGGCGCTGGGTGCCGACGACGCGACCGAGGTGGGGGTCTACTGCGGCTCCGGCGTCACGGCCGCCCACCAGATCGCGGCGCTCGCCCACGCCGGCATCCCCGCCGCGCTGTACCCCGGCTCCTGGTCCGCCTGGTCCGCCGACCCCGGCCGCCCGGCCGTGCTGGGCGAACAGCCGTACTGAATCCCCGACACTCTCCCGACTCCTCCCCGAGAGGCCGCCCATGCCCTCCCCGAACACCGCCGTCTCCGGAACGTCTCCGCCGACGCACGCACCGGCACGGCCGACGCCACCGGCCCCGACCCCCACGAAGAGCGACCCCCCTGCACGCCCACGCCGGCGCCCCGCCCTCCGCGTGCCGCGCGGTGTGCGCCGTGCCGCCGGGCCCCTCGGGCTGCTGGTGGTGTGGTTCCTGGGAAGCACCACCGGTGTGCTGCCCGAGTCCGTCCTCGCCTCCCCCGTCGACGTCGTCCAGCGGGCCGTCGATCTGACCGGGACCGGTGAACTGCCGCAGGCGATCGCCGCGTCCGGCCGCCGCGCCGCGATCGGGTTCCTCATCGGTGCGGCCGTCGCCCTCGCCCTGTCGCTCACGGCGGGACTGTTCCGGCTGGGCGAGGACGTGATCGACGCGTCGATGGGCATGTTCCGGGCCATCCCCTGGGTGGGCCTGATCCCGCTGTTCATCGTCTGGTTCGGCATCGACGAGACCCCGAAGATCGCTCTGGTCGCCCTCGGTGTGACGTACCCGCTGTACTTCAACATCTACGGCGGAATCCGCTCCGCCGACGCCCAGCTCATCGAAGCGGGACGGATGGCGGGGCTCGGCCGCATCGGTCTCATCCGGTACGTGATCCTGCCGTCCGCACTGCCCGGAGCGCTGGTGGGTCTGCGGTACGCGCTGTCCACCGCCTGGCTCGCCCTGGTCTTCGCCGAGCAGGTCAACGCGGACGCCGGCATCGGCTACCTGATGAGCAATGCCCAGCAGTACTTCCAGACCGACGTCATCGTCCTGTGCCTGGCCGTCTACGCGGTCCTCGGCCTGCTGTGCGACTTCGCCGTACGGCTGCTGTCGCGACGGCTGCTGGCCTGGCGTGCCTCGTTCGACGGCGAAGGAGCGTGACCGACATGACGGAGACGGCGAACGTGAAGGTCCGCGGGCTGACCCGGGCCTTCGACGACAAGACGGTCATCGACGGGCTGGATCTCACCCTGCGCCGGGGCGAGTTCGTCGCGCTGCTCGGCCACAGCGGCTGCGGCAAGTCGACGCTGCTGAAGATCCTCGCCGGGCTCGACGACGAGACCGAGGGCGAGGTGAGCGTGCCGGAGCGCCGGTCGGTGGCCTTCCAGTCGCCGCGGCTGATGCCCTGGCTGCGGGTTTGGCGCAACGTCGTGCTCGGCCTGCCCGGGTCCCCGGACCGGGCACTCGCCGAGCGGTATCTGGCCGAGGTGGGCATCGAGGAGTACGCCGGCCGCTGGCCCAAGACCCTGTCCGGCGGCCAGGCCCAGCGCGTCTCCCTGGCCCGCGCTCTGGTGCGCGAACCCGAACTGCTTCTCCTCGACGAGCCGTTCGGCGCCCTGGACGCCCTCACCCGAGGCAAGGCACAGCGGCTGGTAGCGGATCTCTGGCAGCGGCACGGCTGCTCGGTGCTGCTGGTCACCCACGACGTGGAGGAGGCGCTGCTGCTGGCCGACCGGGTCCTGGTGATGGACGACGGGCGGATCGCGTACGAGGCCGAAGTCGGCCTGGAGCGGCCGCGCGACCTCGGCTCCCCCGACTTCGTACGACTCCGCGGCGAACTGCTGCACCGCCTGGGCGTCCACGACGCCTCGGCGCATCCCCTGGAAGAGGCACCCGCATGAACCCCGTCAACCGCATCAGCCGTGCGCTGAGCTCCGCACTCGCCCTCACCGCGCTCCTCGCCACCGCGGCCTGCGGCGGGAACAGCGAGGCCGCGTCCGGTGACTCCTCGTCGCGGGTGACCCTCACCATCGGCGACCAGGCGAAGAACCTGCAGACCCTGCTCAACGCCTCCGGCGCCCTCGAAGGCACGTCGTACGACGTGAAGTGGGCCGAGTTCGAGGGCGCGGCCCCGCTCTTCCAGGCCGTGCAGGCGGGTGCCGCGGACACCTCGTACGCCGCCGACCTCCCCACGCTCCAGGCCCTTTCCGGGCGTGTGCCGGTCAAGGCGGTGGGCGCCCTGCACAACGACGGCACGCACACCGGGATCGTGGTCCGTGACGACTCGTCGGTGAGGAGCGTGAAGGACCTCAAGGGCAAGAAGGTCGTGGTCTCCTCGGCGAAGGGGTCCATCGCCGAGTACCTGCTCGCGCACGCGCTTCAGCAGGCGGGGCTGAGCTACGACGACGTCAAGGTCCAGTATCTGCTACCGACCGACGCGCAGGCCGCGTTCACCTCGGGCAAGATCGAGGCGTGGGCCACCTTCGGGGTCTACAAGTCCGTCGCCGAGCAGCAGGGCGGCCGGCTCCTCGTCAACGGCGCCGACGGTCGCGTGAGCGGCTACGGCTTCATCGGCGCCTCCGAGAAGGCACTGGCCGACCAGGGCAAGAAGGCCGCCATCTCCGACTACCTTCGCCGCCTGGACAAGGCTCTCGCCTGGTCGCGGGAACATCCGGGCGACTACGCCAAGGCCATCCAGCAGACCAGCGGTGCCTCCCCCGAGATCGCGAAGGCCCTGGTGAGCCAGGCCAACAGCGAGCTGGAGCCGGTGAGTCCGCAGGTCGTCCAGGCCGTGCAGAAGGTCGGCGACACCATGCACGGCATCGGCGTCCTCAACCCCAACCCGACCGTCGCCGACCACGTCGACACCAGCCTCGTCAAGGAGTGAGCCCCGCCATGCCGGTCGAGTTCATCAGCGCCGTCCATCCCAACCCCGCCACCGAGGGCGACCCCACCGCGGGCACGGGCATCGACGTCGACTACGCCCGCCGCTACGCCCGCGCCCTGGACGACGGCGGCTTCGACTACACCCTCGTCACCTACCACTCCGCCTCCCCCGACGCACTTCAGCTGGCCCAGTTCGTGGCCCACCACACCGAGCGCATCAAACCCGTCCTCGCCCACCGCCCCGGCGTGATCTTCCCGACCCACGCGGCCCGTGCCCTGGCGACCCTGGACCGGATCAGCAAGGGGCGCCTGGTGGTCCACATCATCTCCGGCGGAAGCGACGAGGAGCAGCGCCGCGAGGGCGACTACCTGAGCAAGAGCGAGCGGTACGCGCGTTCGGACGAGTACATCCGGATCCTGCGGGACGTGTGGGCGGCCGACGGGCCACTCTCGCACGAGGGCGCGTACTACCGCTTCGAGGGCTTCCGCTCCGACGTCACCCCGTACCACGGCACGATCCCGATCTCGGTGGGCGGCTCCTCGCAGGACGCCTACCGGGTGGGCGGGCAGCAGGGCGACATCTTCGGGCTGTGGGGCGAGCCGCTGAAGGAGACCGCCGAGCAGATCGCCGCGGTCAACGCCCACGCGGACGCCGCCGGCCGGCCCCGCCCCCGGATCTGGGTGTCGTTCCGCCCGATCATCGCGCCCACCGACGAACTGGCCTGGGAAAAGGCGCACCGCATCCTCGGCTCGATCAAGACCAACCACGCCGAGCGCGCCAAGCAACGCCACTACCCGGCGCTCGGCCAGGGCACCCCCGCCAACGTCGGCTCGCAGCGGCTGCTGGCCGTCGCCGAACGCGGCGAGGTCCACGACCGCTGCCTGTGGACCGCGCCCGCCTCCGCCACCAACGCCGCCGGCGCCTCCACCGCGCTCGTCGGCTCACCCGAGACGGTCGCCAAGGCACTGCTCGACTACGTCGACATCGGCTGCGAGCTGCTGTCCGTCCGCGGCTACGACCCGCTCAACGACGCGATCGACTACGCCCGTCACGTCCTCCCGCTGGTCCGCCAGGAGCTGGCACACCGCGCCGCCTCGGGAGCGGCCGCGTGAGGCGGGCCGGGGGCGCTCTCGCACTCGCCGGGCTCCTCGTCGTGGTCCTCAGCGCCTGCGGTGGCCCCGCGGGCGCGGAGGACGGCGGCGACACCGTCACGCTGCGCGTGGGCGCGACGGGCTGGAAGCGCGAGGAGGCCCTGCTGAAGCTCGCCCACCTCGACGACACGCCGTACCAGGTGCGGTGGAGTCTCTTCCAGGGTGGCGACAAGCAGCTGGAGGCGGTCCGGGCCGGGGCTCTCGACGTGGCGAGCTCCAGCGAGATCCCGCCGGTGTTCGCCGCCGCCGACGGCAGGCCCAACTTCAAGGTCGTCGCCGTGCAGCGCGGCACCACGCTCAACCAGGAGGTCATCGCCCCCAAGGGCTCGGACATCACCTCGATCGCGCAGCTCAAGGGCAAGAAGGTGGGCTACGTCAAGAACACCACCGCCCACTACTTCCTCTACGAGCTGCTCAAGCAGGCCGGACTCGGCTGGGACGACATCACCGCCGCCCCGCTGGAACCCGACAAGGCGCTGGCCGCGCTGAACGGCGGCTCGATCGACGCCTTCGCCGGATACGGCAACGCGATCATCACGGCCCGTCAGCAGGGCGCCCGCACCATCGGCTCCGGCAAGGACATCCTCTCGGGCAACTTCCTGTGGTCCGCCTCCGACGACACGCTCGGCAGCGCGGCCGAGCGCGAGGCGCTGGCCGATCTGCTCGGCCGTATCGACAAGGCGTACACGTACGTCCGCGACGGGCACGAGCAGGAGTACGCGAAGGTCGTCGCCACCGCCACGCACCAGCCGGTGGAGCAGGCGCTGGAGGAGTTCGAGGAGGGCGAGGCACAGCGGAAGACCGAGGTGCGGGCGGTGACCGCGCAGGCCACCGCGTCCCAGCAGGAGGTCGCCGACGCCTTCCGGGGTCTCGGCGCGCTGAAGCAGCCGCTGACGGTCTCCGCGTTCTGGACCGACCGTCTCAACTCCCCGCTGCGGAAGGCACTTTCCTCATGACCACCGCGCTCCGGCCGCCCGTCCCCGATCTCGCTGACCTCACCTCGGTGGCGGACCGCCTCGCCGCCACGGCTGCCACGTACGACCGCACGGGCGCCTTTCCCTCCGACGGCATCCGCGCCGCGCACGAGGCAGGGCTGCTGACCGCCACCGTCAGCGAGCGCTACGGCGGTCCGGGCCTCGGGGTCGCCGCCACCGCGCGCATCCTGCACGCACTGGGCGAAGGAGATCCCTCGGTCGCGCTCATCGCGGCGATGAGCCTGACGATCCACCACCGCCAGGCCGTACGGCCGCACTGGCCCGAGGAGTTGTACGGGCGGATAGTGGCAGCCGCGTCCGGGCGGCCGGTGCTGCTCAACCATGTTCGGGTGGAGCCCGAGCTGGGCTCACCGGCGCGCGGCGGGCTGCCCGCGACGGTGGCCCGGCGCACGGCGACCGGCTGGACCCTCACCGGCCGCAAGCGGTTCGCCACCGGCGTCGAGGGGCTCGACTGGCTGCTCGTGTGGGCCACCACGGACGAACCCACACCGCGGGTCGGCACGTTCGCCGTCCCCGGCGCCTCCCCCGGCATCGAGATCACCCACCGCTGGAACCACCTGGGTCTGCGGGCCAGCGGGAGCCACGACATCGCACTGCACGAGGTCGAGATCCCCGCCGGGAACCTGGTCGACATCGCCGCACACGGCCCGGGCGCCGAGCAGGACAACCGGGCAGCCGCTGCCCTCCATCTCCCGCTCGCCGCCCTCTACCTGGGTGTGGCCCGCGCGGCCCAGCGGTACTTCCACCGCTTCGCACACGAACGGATCCCCGCCAACCTCGGCCACCCGGTCGCCCGTACGGAACGCTTCCGGCGGGCCGCCGGCGAGATCGCCCTGCGGCTGGACTCCGCCGAACAGTTGGTGTTCGGCGGCGCCGAGCGCGTGGACGCGGCCGACGAGACGTACACCCCCGAACTGGCCCTGGGCGCCCGGGTCCTGGCCGACCGGCACTCCGTCGATGCGGTCGGGCTGGCGGTACGGCTGCTGGGCAACCCGGGGCTGAGCCGCGACAACCCGCTGGAGCGTCACTTCCGCGACGTCCAGTGCGCGCCGGTGCACGCCCCGCAGGAGGACGTCGCGCTGCTCGCCGTCGGCAGCCGCGTGCTGGAGGGCACCCGATGACCGTCACCCAGCGCCGCACCGTCGAGGCCCTGTTGACCGCCCTGAGCCGTGACCTGCCGGGAGACGCCCTCAGCACCGGCCCCGAGGCCACCGCCCCGTACGCCGCCGACCGCTCCGGCAGCCGCCCGGACGGTGAGCCGTGGGCCGTCGTGCACGCGGTGAACGCCGAGCAGGTGCGGACGACACTGCGGCATGCGCACGCGCTGCGGGTGCCGGTGGTGCCGCGCGGGGCCGGGACCGGACTGTCCGGCGGCGCGAACGCCGGCACGGGCACGGTCGTTCTGGACCTGTCGCGGATGAACCGCATCCTCGACCTGGACCCGCACGACCAGATCGCCGTCGTCGAACCGGGCGTCGTCACCGCCGAACTGGATCGCGCGGCGGGTGAGTTCGGGCTGCGCTACGCCCCCGACCCGGCGAGTGCGGCGATCTCCACCGTGGGCGGCAACATCGCCACCAACGCGGGCGGGCTGCGCTGCGCCAAGTACGGGGTGACCCGGGACGCGGTGCTGGGCCTCGACGTGGTCCTCGCGGACGGCACACCGATGCGGACCGGCCGGCGCACCGTCAAGGGAGTCACCGGCTACGACCTGACGGCCCTGCTCACCGGCTCCGAGGGCACCCTGGGCGTGATCACCGCGGCCACGCTGCGACTGCGGCCGGTGCCGGAGACGACAGCCACCGTCGCCGCCTACTTCGACACCTTCGCCGAAGGGGCCGAGGCCGTGTCGGCGCTGACCGCCGCCCGGCTGGAGCCTTCCATGGCCGAGCTGCTGGACGGACCGGTGCTGGCTGCCGTGGACGACGCGCAGGGCACGGACCTGCGCTCACGTGGCGGTGCGCTGCTGCTTCTGCAGTGCGACGGACGCGCGGCCGGGACCGAGGCGGAGCTGGGAGCGCAGGTGCTGCGCGGGCGCGCGACGTCGGTCGAGACGACCGACGACCCAGCGGAGGCGGACCGGCTGCTCACGGCCCGCAGGCTCGCTCTGCCCGCCCTGGAGCGGCTGGGGCGGGTGCTGATCGAGGACATCGCGGTGCCAAGGGCCCAATTGGCCACCGTGGCACGGGAGATCACCGCCATCGCCGAGCGCCACGACGTACGGATCTTCACCTTGGCCCATGCCGCGGACGGCAACCTCCATCCCATTCTCGTCCTCGACCCCGACACGCCCGGTATCCCTGACGCGGCGTGGCAGGCGGCGGGCGACATCTTCACCGCCGCGCTCCGCCTGGGCGGCACCCTCACCGGGGAGCACGGCGTGGGCACCCTCAAGCGGCGGTGGCTCGTGGACGAACTCGGCCCGGAGCAGCACGCGTTGCAGCAACGCATCAAGGCGGCCTTCGACCCGCATCACATCCTCAACCCAGGCAAAGCCCTCTGAAGGAGATTCTCCATGGCCACCGTTCTCTCCGTTTCCGGCAGCCCGTCCGCCACCTCCCGCACCGCCCGTCTCCTGCGTCACCTGGACGCCCGGCTCACGGACCAGGGGCACGAGGTGATCCCTCTGGACGTCCGCTCCCTCCCGCCCGAGGCTCTGCTGCGCGCCGACTTCGGTCATCCGGCGATCATCGAGGCCACCGCCCTGTTCGAGCGGGCGGACGGCGTCGTGATCGGCACCCCCGTCTACAAGGCCGCCTACTCAGGCCTGCTGAAGTCGCTGCTGGACCTGCTCCCGCAGTACGCACTGGCGGGCAAGACCGTCCTGCCGCTGGCCACCGGCGGCAGCACCGCCCACGTCCTGGCCATCGACTACGCCCTGCGCCCGGTGCTGAGCTCACTGGGCGCCGCCCACATCACCCCCGGCTGGTTCGTCCTGCACAAGGACATCGAAGTGCGGCAGGACGGCGGCATCAGCGTCGAGCCGGGTACGAGGGAGGCACTGGACCAGGTCACCGACCAGTTCTCCACCGCCCTCAGCGAACGCCGGCCGCTGCGGGCGGCGGCGTGAACGATGGCCGACGCGGGCCGTATCGCTCACGGTGGACCGGGCGCCGGTGACCTCGAGGATGCGGGCGGTGATGTCGAGGGTGTCCTTGGTGGAGGCGACCTTCGCACCGAGCGGGCGGAGACGGCGAGTTCGTCGTCGGTGATCACGTGGGTCATCGTGGGCTCTTTCCCTTGAACCCGGCTCACGGTGGGCGGCAGCCTCCTGGTGTGCGCCCAGAAGTCGTGGGCGATGACGACTCCCGTGCCGCGGTCTCCGAGCCCGACCCCTCCGCCCTGACCTGCCCGGGCGCCCAGGTCGGCCGTGCGCCACATGCCAGCGCAAGACCCACAAGTGAGTACGGCCTCGGCGGCTGCCCGCTGTGCCAGTGGTGCATGGCGCCGGCCATGGAGAAGTGGGGCCCGGGTGTGCGGTACATCAACACGCGCTCCTGACGAGCACCTTCAGCGGTCCGTACGGATGCCCCGGAAGCCTGGACCGAGCCCGCGCCGCTTGGGTGGCCTTCGCCCAGGGCCACCCGCCACGGGTACCGACGCCGCGCTGTCCCGCCCGGGCGCCTGGTCGTCCACGGTGATGCCCAGGCGGCCGGCGCGGCGCAGGACAAACAGAGCTGCCCGGTCGGAGGGCCTTCGCCCATCCGACCGGGCATCACACGTCCGCGTGGGTCAGGTTCGCGACCTGGCCCAGGCCGGTTTCACCGCCATCATCTGGGCCGTCTTCGCCGGATCGCGGTCAATGAGATCGCCCAAAGCCTCGTCGATCCGCCCGAGTACGTCCTCATCGAGGGGCTTGCCCGCCCCCGTCGCGTTCTCTTTGACCTGCTCGGGCCTGGTGGCGCCCACGACGACGGAGGTGACTCCCGGCCTGCTCAGCACCCAGGCGATGGCAAGCTGAGCGAGTGAGAGACCGGACGCCGCGGCGATCGGGCGCAGACTCTCGACACCGCTGAGCAGCTCCCGGCCGAGGACCCGGTTGATGAAGCTGGGCGCCCGGCCACCGGCGTTCGCCCGTGAGTCCTCGGGCCAGTCCTGTCCGGGCCCGTACTTGCCGGTGAGCACGCCCTGCGCGAGAGGCTGGAAGGCCAGCTGACCGATGCCCTCACGCAGACAGAGCGGGACGATCTCCGGCTCGATGATCCGCCACAGCATGCTGTACTGCGGCTGGTTGGACACGATCCGGCTGCGCAACCCGAGCTCGCCCGCCATGGTGAGGGCCGATTCGATCTGCGGGGCGGTCCACTCCGAGACACCGAGGTAGAGGACCTTTCCCTGCCGCACCAGGTCGTCGAAGGCGACCAGTGTTTCCTCGACGGGCGTCCGCTCGTCGAAGCGGTGGGCCTGGTAGACGTCGATGTAGTCGGTCCGCAGCCGGCGCAGGGAGGCCTCGCAGGACTCCATGATGTGCTTGCGGGACAGTCCGCGGTCGTTCGGGCCGTCCCCGGTCGGCAGGCACACCTTGCTCATGATCACCAGGGAGGAGCGCCTGACGCCTTGCAGGCCGTCTCCGAGCAGCTCCTCCGCGGCCCCTTGCGCGTACACGTCGGCGGTGTCGAACGCGGTGATCCCCGCGTCGAGTGCCGTCCGAATACAGGACAAAGCCTGCTCGCGGTCGGTCAGCTCGCCGTGGGTGAGCCAGTTGCCGTACGTGACCTCGCTGACCATCAGGCCGCTGCGACCGAGCTGACGATGTTCCATTGACCTTGTCTAGCCTCTCTCCTCATGGTGGCGCGCCGCAGCCGCGTCGACCGGCACCAAGGCGCCGCCAGGGTGACAGTCGGCGAGGAGACGCATGGTCCTGTCGTGATGCACCAGCGGTACTCCTTCGCCGATGCGGACCATCTCGACCGCCCCGGTGACCACCTCGTGGTCACCGACCGGGACTGTCCGGTGCACGATGACATTCCATGGCAAACAGCGCGTCCGGCAGCACTGGGGAAACGTGCGGCACCAGCACCGTCCATTCCCCGTTGAACTTGTCGGTCCCCTTTGTAGCGAACAGGCTTACCACCGCGCGATGTGGTCGCCAAGATGGCTGATTTCGAAGCGCCCCGCCTCCTGGATGGCGGTCAGCGTCCGCGCCGACCGTGCCACACCGGCCAGAACGAGCGGTGGGTCCCAGGACACAGAACAGAAGGCGCTCGCGGTGAGTCCGCGAGCGCCTCCGCGGTCTCCTCGTGCCGTGCCGAGAGTGACCCCGCTGGGAAACCGTGCGAGCACGGTCCAAAACTTATTGGCCGAGACCACGCGTGCTCGTTTCAGGACGTGAAGGGCCGAAGGACCAGCTCGACCGCCCGGTTCGTGTCTCCAGGACCAGGTCGCCGAGTAAGGAATACCTGGTGCCGCAGGCCCTCGTCGTGGTCGAACAGGGACAGTTGGGCGCCCGGGGTGCGGTCGTTCGCGCCGCACGGTGATGCGGGTGCCGACCGGGTAACCGGCAAAGTCGACCATGCCGGTCAGTTCGGCGACCTCGGCACCGTCTCGCAGTGTCCCGTTCTGGTCCAAGGCGGGATGCCAGAGAGTTTCGGGCAGTGAGCGGATCGCACCACGGCCTTGCTCGGTGACCGCGTATCCGACCGAGAACCGCAGGTTCAATTTGCTGCTCGCGCAAGGCCCGGATATGCGTGAGGAAGGCCTTCGCGGATCCGGCGCTGTCGGCGCGGACCAGGATCTGGGTGCCGTACCGGCGAGCGTCGGGGATCTGTGCGGGGGCATCGTCCAGCACCGCGATGTGATCGGCGGCGGTGTTGGCTCCGGAGTTGCCGAGTCGCAGTCGGCCAGACATGGCCTCGCCCGTTTTTCGCGAGGAAGCAGAGCAGCGGATGAAAGCCGAAGCCGCCTTTGCAAGTGGGCGCGGCCGCCGGTTTCGGCGGCCTGCATCCAGGCGACTTCCCGGGCTGAGGCACGGGCCGCTCGCAGCGAGGCGAGTGCTGCCCCGCCGGTGTCGGCGAGCAACCGCCAGGCGGTGGGCGTGGAGACGACCGGTCCGAATACCTCGCCTTGGTCCCGCAGCACGGCCAGATCCGCTATCGCCTCACCGCCGTCGAGTCAGACCGGTGGCATCGGCAAGATCCGCCAGCAAACGTGCGCCCGCGGGCCCACCACCCCCGAACCGTCAGTGGAGACGTGGAGATTGGGACGAGAACGGATACCCTGCGCGCGCTGAAAGTGCCTTCCGCTTGGACGGACAGACCCCCTCGACAAGGTTCATCGCCCTAGCTCAGAAGGCACTTTCGTATTTCCTCCCCGCTTACGGCCTCATCTCAACCGAAACGACGAGATCATTCGCCGAGGATCCGCTCCCACAGCAGCCCGTCCCGCCAGCTCCCGTTGAGAAAGATCGAGGAGTGCGCGACGCCGTACGGGCTGAACCCGTTGCGGCGCAGCACCCGCTGCGACGGCAGATTCTCCAGATTCGTGGACGCCTCGGCGCGGTGCAACCCGAGTTCGTCCGTCATCACCCGAAGTACAAGCCCGACGGCGTGCCCGGCGTGCCCTTGGTTCTGGGCGACGCTGGCGATCCAGTATCCGACGGAGGCGCGGCGCAGGTGCGGCTGCGGCAGGATGCCTCCGACGGTGACCTGCCCGATCACCTGGTCGTCGGCGAGTACCACGCCCGGCCAGACCGTGCCGGCTCGGTATCCGGCCAGCAGCTTGTCGATCCGCTCCGCCTGGCCCTCCGGGGTGAAGAAGTCGGCCGGCTGGGCCGGTTCCCACGGCCGGAAAGCCTCGAAGTCCCGCACCCGATGCGCGGATATCGGGGCGGCGTCGGTGGGCTCGATCAGGCGAATCCTAGTGCTGCTGCGCATGGGCGGGCTGATCCTCGCGGTGCGTCGAATAAGACGTCCAGCCTATGCAAGGGTGCCCGCGCCGCCGAACACCCTACGCCCGCCGGAGGATCGAGTCGATCGCGCAGCTCGTGTTTTCGATCCCCTGCACGCAGAACGTGCCTTCCGCTCGGACCGACAGAACTCCTCGACAAGGTTCATCGATCGTCCCCAGCTCAGAAGGCACTTTCGCATTTCCTCCCGGCTTCCGGCCTCATCTCGACCGAAACGGCGAGGCTAGCGATGGAGTAGATCACCGTGCTGGTGGCGGCCGGTGAGATCGACTGCCTTCACCGCTCGGCGACGACCTCAGCCGTCTACCCGTTCCCGCAGTTCCGTCAGCAGCACCCGGCCGTCGGCGATCTGAAAGCGAGGAGACTCCCAGCTCAACATGTCGCCATCGGTGAACTCAACGCCGACCCGCAACACTCTGGCCACCCCTCCGACGACAGAATCCGCCCACGCCGAACAGCAGCAACCGATGTGTGGACAACGCCACGACGAACCGCTGCGGCAGCCTCAGCGGCACCGGCGACGGGCCCGAGCCGACCGCCGCCCCCAAGATGGCGCCTCCACCCGCGGCCATCGTCGCCCGCGCACCGCCGACGCGGAACGCCAGCACCGCATGCCGCACCTGCTCCTCGGACGGCTCGCCGTCACCCAGCCGCGCCTGCGCCTCCGCATCACGTCGGACATGCCGGCAAGCTACCCCGTGACCCCGCAGCGACGTGACCCCTCGCCCGCCTCTTGGCGCCAACTTCGTCCTGCTACGCCGCGACGGAGCCGCTGACTGGCAAAGGTATTCCGTGGCGGCATGACCCGACCGAGCGGACCGAGCTGTTCGGGACGCCCGCGTCTCCTGCTCGGGGTCGCTGGAGGTCGTGGACGTGGCACCCCGGCCATAGGGCCTGCCCACGCCGGGGCGTACAGCTCGGACTCATCTCCTTCGCGCAGGAAGAAGGCCCGGGCCTACGGCGATGGACATGGCGCTGTTCTGCTCGGGCCGTCAGTGCTCGGACCGGCACTCCGGCCGGATGCGTCGTGACAGGTGGCTCACTCCCCTGCCGGCCGGGGCCTCAGCCGGCGCCAGTGCCCGGCCGTTTGGTGAAGCGCTGCCACCAGTGGCGCCGCCTGGGGTGCACCGTGCGGCCGAGCCGACGACCGATCAGCAGGTAGCCCAGCAAGGCACCCGACGTGTTGAGCAGGACATCATCGATGTCGAAGGCCCGCCCGGTGATCAGGGCACCTTGGACGAGTTCGACCAGCAGCATCACCAGCGCCGTGAGTGCTGTCAGGCGCAGCAGCCCGCGGGCTCTGGGAACCAGCACCGGCAACAGCACGCCGAACGGGATGCCCAGCACGATGTTGCCGCCGAGCTGCTTGGCCGTGTCACGGAAGGCAGGCTGCGCGAGGTAGCTGCGTATGGAGTCCCCAGGGCGCAGATTACTGTGCGTCAACGACTCGGAGGCAGGAGACGGTTCCAAAGTCAGCCGGGCCAGCAACACCGCGAAAGCCACCGTCGCCGCAAAGGCCACCAGCATGACCACAGCACGCCCCCACCAGGAGAGAACGGGCTTGCCAGGGCCGGCCCGGCCCTCTGCCTTCTTCGCGGCTTTGTCGTACAGAACTGTGCGCGCCATCACGGCCCCCAGTCAGGGTTGGTTGCCGTTCCGTTACCCTCGAAGAGAAACGGCACGCACTCGGCGGTGCACACGAATCCGTACGGCGAAGACGTCGGCGTGCCCCGGCGGCAGTTGACTGAGAAAGCGGCGCAGCAGTGCCTCGCCGGCCCACCTCCGCGAGTGTGACGAGCGCTGCGACCTGGTGACAGCTGCGGCGAGCGGCGGGCACATCCGCCGCGTCCCCGGCGGCGACTGCATCGACAAAACCGAAAGGTGCCAGGGGTTCTCGGCGAGGGCTCGCGTGACGTCCAGAGGATCCAGACCCGTGAGCTGCACGATGCGCGGTGCGGGAATCCCCGTGGTGGCCGCGCGCTGCACCAGGACTTCCCAGTCCTCGGTGGCGTCCCGGAAGCCGAGCAGCGCGGCGGTTCTGCGCCGAGACGACATCGGCCGTCTCACCCCCGGCGCCCGCGCGGACCTGCTACTCCTCGCTGCCCCAGATCACGTCCAAACGACCTGCCGACCGGGCTGGCCCAGCAGCGCAACGTGCGTGAGGTCTGATCAAGCGGCCCCCGCCCGCCACCGCTGCTCGGTGCCTGCACCCGCCGACTCCAGCGACAGCCCGTCCCCGGCGCCGCCGTCCGGCGTGACGGCCGTACCGAAGGCGATGGCGGGGCGGATCAGCCCGTCCTCGTCCACCACGAACATCAGGTTCCGGCCGTTGCGGCCGTCCACCGAGTCGCAACCCCAGATCCCGACGCCCCGGTGCGTCGCTCCCCGGCTGTCCAGGCAGAAGTCGGGATCGGCGGCCGACTGGAGCACCCTGCGGTCGTCGTCGACGCGCCAGCGCTGGGTGCGTGATGAGGAGCAGGGGGCCGTGATCACATCGGTCCCGTTGGAGAAAGCGCCGCTCACGTCCAGGCACAGGCCAGACGCGACGTTCACAACCTGCGCGAACGAGCCGGAGAGCGGGCGCGTGGAGGAGGGCGGCGGCTTCGGGCTCGCCGTCTTCGTCGGTGACGGACTCCTCGTCGGGGAGGGCGACTTCGAGGTCCGCGACGGCGAGGGCGGCGGCGAGGGCGAGGGCGAGGCCGGCGACGGCGTCGCCGACACAGTGGCCGTCACCGTCACCGCCACCGGCGGCGCACTCACCCGAGCGTTATCCGAGCCCACCGGGTCGTGCGACGGCGATCCGCCCTGCGCCATCAGGAACACCGCCACCGGCAGCAAGGCCACCCCCAGCACTGCCGACACCAGCACGGTGCGCCGGCGATCCGGTGTCCCTTCCCCCTCCTCCAGATCCCGCCCGGACCCGGCAGGGCCGGACCCGCTCCGCCACACGGCGGTGCCACCGGCCGCCCGCTCGCCCGGGTCACCCGCCGCGTACGCCGTGCCGCCCCACGGCAGCAGCCCCTCCGCCAGCGCCGCGCGCGGTGCGTCCCGCAGGGCTGACAGCTCCTCGTAGGCCGTCGTGCAGTGCGGGCAGCGCGCCATATGGGCGTGCAGATCGGAGCTGTCGCGGGGGCTGTCAGGCCGTATGGACTCCTCGATGAGGCGGCCGAAGTCGGGGCAGTCCGGGTCCTCGGAGGCGGTGAGGCGGGTGCGCAGGCAGGCACGGGCCAGCTGCTGCAGCGCCGCGTCTGTGCCGTAGGTGACGTCCTCCCGGGTCAGGCCGAGGAGGGCGGCCGTGTTTTCCGTGGGCTCCCGCTCCACGATCCCGTACCAGATCAGGCCCTGAGTACGGGAAGGCAGGGACTGAAACGCCGTGAGCATGGAGGGCAGGGGGCCGGAGGGGCCGGCCGTGTTCAGGACGAGCAACAGCCCCGCGTCCAGGGCGGCCGCCCGCCCGTCCCCTGCCCAGGACCCGGCCGACCGGGCGACCAGCAGGAGGAGTTGGTGGCGCCAGGGCAGTCCCGAGTCGATCCCGCGGGCGGTCTGACGGGCCGCCAGCATGAACGCCTGGGCCGCCAGCTGTCGTGCCGTGGACTCATTGGGAGTGCACAGCCTGGCGTAGGCGAGGACGTGCGGATGATGACGAGCGCGCAGTTCCTGGAGCGCCGGATACGCCGTGACCGTATCAGCGCGCAGCAGCTCGGTAAGCCGCGCGTCGGACGCGCCCTCGTGGATCCCGTGACCGGGCTCCGCACCGCCACGATCCCTGTCGTCGTCGGCACGAGCCATCCCGCCGCCTCCTCGCAACCTTGCGACCCGCGCGCAGACCTGACCTACCGGCGGGTATGACGGCTCATAGTGGAGCAAGAGAGGTCATGGGGAAAGGGTTTCTGTGGGTAACCCATGAGCCGGCGGCAAAGGGTCTCGATGACACAGAGGCCCTTCCCTGCGGGACGACTGTCTGCGGTCGCCGGGGTGTTAGGCGCCCCAAGCCTGCTGCCGTCGTGCAGCTCGCCGAGCAGAGGCGATGCAACCGGTCGAAGACACCGGTCTCATGCCACCGCCCCAGCCGGCGCCAGCAGGGGGCTCGGTGTCAAGGCTGGAGGGCGATCAGGGCGGTGTAGGCGGCCTGGATGAAGGCGTTGCCCAGGGCGGGTGCGGTGTTCGCCAGAGCTACCAGGGCTGTGCCGTGTTGGAGGTTGAAGCCGGCGAAGGCGGTGCAGCCGCGGGTGGCGCCAGCGTGGTGATAGAGGCTGGTCCCGTCGGGGCGGGTGCGGATGTTCCAGACCAACGCCATCCCCCGGTTGTCCCGGAGCCGCAGGCGGGGGCGGCGGACCTCCCTGAGCGCGGTCCGCAGCGTGGGGGGCACGCTGGTCGTGCGGGGGTCGAGGAGGGCTTCGGTGAGGGTGAGCAGGTCGCGGGCGCTGGCGCGCAGAGCACCGGCGGCCGGCAGGCCCGGGACGTGGAAGGGGGGCCTCGGTCGGCGGTGCCAGTAGCCGGTGGCCTGCGTGGTCCCGGCGGGGGGTGTCGGCTCGCAGTCGATGTCGTGCAGGCCCAGCGGGGCGAGTACCCGGTCGTGGAGGAGTGCGGCGTAGTCGGTGGCGCCGGCCGCGTCTAGGAGTGCGTGGCCCAGCAGGCCCACGCCGAAGTTGGAGTAGCGCACGCGGGTGCCGGGAGGGGCGTGCAGGCGGGTGCGGGCCAGTGCGCGCAATACGTGGTCGGTGGTGAAGCCGGCGTAGGGGTTGGTGAACAGTGCCGGAAGGGCTTGGCGCAGCAGGCCGGGGGGCAGGCGGGGCAGGCCGGAGGTGTGGGTGGCCAGGTGGGTGAGGGTGATCGCATGTCCACCCGGGGGCAGGAGCACGTGTGCGGGCAGGTGGCGGCAGAGCGGGTCGTTCAGCTCCAGCACGCCGCTGGCGGCTTGTTCGGCCAGGAGCAGGGCGGTGAACGGCTTGGTCAGGGACCCGATCTCGAACCGCGTGGCCGGTGTGGAGGGGGCTGCGTCGTGGTGGGTGGTGGTGCGGCCGCGCGCGATCAGCGCCCGGTGTCCGGCGCGGTGCAGACCGACGACGGTGCTGGCGCCGGGCGCGGCCGACAGCAGCGACGTCACCGCCTGTCGCACACCGGCCGAGTCGAGGATGGGCCCGGCTTCGCCGTGGTGCCGGCGCTGCGCGTCGTCTTCTGCCAGGTGCGGGAGGCGAGGTGTGGGGCCCGCAGGTACGGGCAGGCCGTCGGCGCCGGGATGGGCCGGGGTGGGGGTCACTGCGGGCGGTCCCCGTGCGCGGGGGCCAGAAGGCCGGTGCCGGATCCGTCACCGGCGCGGTCCAGAGCACGGGTGAGGGCGACGGTGCCGGCGACGGCGGCCACGATCGTGGTGTGCTGGTGCTCCTGGAAGCGAATGACGGGATCGTCGTCGACGGGGTTCCCGTCGCGGGGCATCAGGCCGTCGGGGTGCTGGCGTTGGGCCAGGCACTGCCAGTCGGCCGGATCAGCGTGCGGGTGGAGCAGGCAGCTGTCGACCAGGAGGAGTTCGCCGACCAGGTCGAACTGGCAGGTCTCGGTCCAGATGTCGATCCACACCGGCAGCCAGCGGGTGAGATGGGCGGCCACGTCCTCGGGCAGGCCGTCGGGCCGGGCCCCCCAGTCGGTGAGATGGAAGACGGTGTGGGTGAGGTGATAGCCCGTCATCCAGTCGATGTGCCAGGGCGCTGGGGTGCTGCCCAGCCAGGTGGCTCGCGCCAGCGTCTCCCACTGGGCCGCCTCCAGGGCTTGACCGTGGCCGGTGATGCGCAGGGCGTTGGCCACGGCGAGGCGCCGGTTGGGCACATGTTCGACGAGCGTGACGATGCCCGTGGCGGCGAGGTGGGGGATGAGCCGTTCCACTCCCGGGTGGCGGTAGCCGGCACGCGCGAAGTGGGCGTACCCCTCCAGGGCGTCGGTGAGGAGGGGGTGGCGCAGAAGGCGGTCGTAGAGCAGTGCGCCTTCCTGCAACTGGTCCCAGCAGAAGTCGAGCAGGTTGCGGGCCAGGGCGGCCTCACGGCTGCCTGCGGCGCCGTCACGCAGGACCAGGCAGGCGGCCAGCGCCGTCTCGGTCAGCGCCTTGTAGGCATCCGGGTCCCCTGCGATCCCGCCGTCACCCAGTGCACCCCGGCGGCGGTTGGCGTGCAGCCACGTCAGGGCCCGGGCGGCCATGTCCTGCGCGATGCCGGCCACTGTGGTCATTTCCGGGTCCACGCCCGCTCCCCCTCCAGCATCCGGTTGGCGATCGCCACGTCCAGCAGGCACCGTTCACCGCCCCCGCGCAGCGCGATCTCCGCGCCGAGCACGCCCGCGTCCACCGGGAGCGTGCTGCCGTCGGCGGCCAGCCAGGCCAGCCAGCGGTTCAAGCGCGCCGCCGTGGCGAAGTCACCCCTGAGCAGCGCGCGGGTCGCCCCCCGCGCCAGACCCAGGACGCCACCGCGGGCGGCATCGTGGACCGGACCATCCAGATGAGGCAGGGCCAGTGACGCCAACTGCCCCATACGCAGCGACCACGCCACCCAGCCCTCCCTCACACTCCCGCCTTCGGCAGCGCCGCCGGTCCGGTGACGGCGAGGCAGCCGGTCCTCGCAGACCGGCGGGCCGGGCGGCACCGGCGCGGGCACCGGCGGTTGCGTGGCATCCGCCCCGGCCAAGGCCGTGACCAGACCCCAGTCCGTCCAGGCCCGCAGCCACGCCCCCTCACCGCCGTGCAGCACTGCCACGGACGCGCGTGGTGCGGGCGGCAGCGCCGAAAGAGCGAGGCGGACGGCCTGCGACTCCGGCGCCGGCAGCGGCCGCCCGGCCAGCAGGTGCCCCGCCACTACATCGGCGGACAACAGGCGCACGGCGCCTGCCGCGACCACCGGGCCGGGCGCCCCTTCACGGGCGCCCGCATGCCCGGCCGCGGTCGAACCGCCCCCTTCGGCGGCCGCCCGCAGATGGTCGGCCACGGGGGTCCCACTGCCCGCACCGCCGAGCCCCTCACGGACCCGCCGTGCCAGCACCTCCACCGAGGCGCTGTGAACCGCCCGGGACCGATGAGTGATCATCGACGCCGAGACTCCTTCGGCTCCTTCGGCGCGAGAGCCAGCGCGAGAACCAGAACTGGGATCCCTGCCTCCGGGCCGGGAGACGGGGCGGCGCTCACCGGCGCCTCGGGATGCGTCAGCAGGTCCTCCAGGACCTCCGCATCCAGCGTCATTGTGTCGGGCGACAGAACTTCGGTCAGCATGACAACTCCTCGGAGAGAAAAGCCGCTTCGTACCTGCACTGTTGCCGGGCCGCACCGGCCCACACGAGGGGTCAGCCCTGCACCACCCGAGTGAGTGGAAAAAACACACAATTCACCCGACCGTGTGGGTGAGTGTTCGCAGATGTGTGCGACTCGGGCATGCTCGCCCAGTCCACGCACCGAACCCCTCTGACTCTCACCACAGACGACGAACCGCCATGCCGGCTCTTGCCCGGGAAGAGGGAACTGGCCGCGGGGCCGTAATCGAATCTCGTGCGGCCGTTCTTCGCCCGTCGTCTGTCGCGGCAGGACCGGGGCGGCGACCAACAAGGGCCGGGCCTGACCCGTGACGGTGTGCCAGTCGCGGCAGCGCCGGATGTCTCCCCCGCAGGTCCACCAGAAGACAGTGACGAGCGGACGTCCCGGGTCGGCCGCGAAGCGCGGATAGGAGCGCTGGGAGCGTGAGACGTGCTTCTCCCGATGGGAGCCATGCGGGGAACTGAGTCGGCCGAGCTAAGGGCTGGTCGGTGGGGCGATGACCAACTCGGTGTCCGGGTCGTGGTCGATCTTCGGAGGGCCGGCGACGATCGCAGTGGCTCGGGACCACGGCTGTTCTCGCAACGTGAACGGCAGTTCCTCCAGCAGCCAGTTCGCCACGTGCTCCAGCTGCTCCGGGGAGTCACCGTCGCGGGCGACCAACAAGCGCTCTTGCTCATCGAGATCGCCCTGCATCCACACCGAGGCGTCCAACCACGGGGCAAGCTCTGCGCGAATGACGCCGGTGCCCTCGACCCAGACGAAGTCGGCACCGGCGGGGATGGTGATCGATCCGGGCCGATCGTGGGTGATCCAGGCATCAGGGCGGAATTGCACCGCCTCACCTCGATGCAGGGGTTGCAGGATGTTCTCGACGAGCACGGCACCCCAGTCGAAGCAGGCGTGGTTCCAGGCGATGTCGTCGGTGTGCATGATGGCGGAGTTGGGCACCACCTTGCGTAGCCGCTCGGCCAGGGTCGTCTTGCCGGCGCCGCCCCTGCCGTCGATCGCGATCACCCTCGGACGTCCGGTGACGTCGGGTGATGCATCGCGCAGCTGCCGGACGGCGTCGAGCACGGTCACCACCCGCCAGCCAACGGCTTCGGTCTCGCCTGGATGCAGACGCATCGACAAACCTGTCTCCGGAGGTGAGGACACGCTTCCGGCCTGCCCGGACGGTCCACCGGTCGACTGACCTTATCGAGGTCATGGTCGAGCGGCCACGTCGGAGTCGGGCGGCGACACTCGATCCGTTTCGCCAGCCCCGGTATCGGCCGCGGACTGGGGGAACCCCAAGCGATCAGGCAGGTCGAAAAGAGGTCACTGAGTGAACGTCACTTCTCACTGACTTTGATCATGCAGGTGCGTCCCAGGTGGCTCCCGAACTCGTGTGCTCCGCTGTCGCCGTTCGCTCACCGTTTGGCGAGCAGCTGCTGGAAGGCGAGCGCGGTAGCGTGGCCGGCGGCCGCCACGTCGACGACGACCAGGCCAGGCCTGCTGACGTGCGTCTCGTTGATCGGGTCCATGTACGGCACTACGGCCGGGCCCCCGGGGAGAGTTCCGCCGCTGCCGTGCCTTCACCCGCCTGAGTTTCGGGCCGTCAGGGGCTGTCGCCGCCCCAGTCCCAGAGGGACGGATCTCCGGGGCGTGGGTCGTACAGCGCCCGGCCCCCAGGCCCGAACTGGCCGAGCTCAGTCGGGAGGGAGACACCGTCGTCGATCTCCTCCGGCCTCCAGCCGGTGATATCGAGCAGCAATCCGTCCAGCGGCCCGCCCACCAGTTCGGCGTAGCGCCGTCCCGGCTTGGGGCCCGGGTGTTCGTGGTCGGCTCCGTAGATCCGGCCGCGCAGCAGCTGCTCATCGTCGCTGTCCATCCGTTCAGCCTTGCAGCCGCCACTGACAGCGCGGGCGCCCAGGCGACCCTGGTGCCCCGTACGCTCATCCGTCGGCAGGCCGATGCAGACGGAGAGGGAGCGAATGGCAACGGACAGGGACATGCGCGGGCTCGCGGCAGGAGCCGACCGAGCGGCCCGGCCGGCCGAGAACGCCCCTCCCCGACGCCCACCCCATACGGGTCCGATTCGCTGGTTCCTGTTCAACAGCGCGTGCGTAGCGGCCTCGGTGGCCCTGATGTGGTTCGCTCCGGTGGTGCCCCTGCCGGGCTTCCTGCGCGGCCCGGCCTTCATCACCTCCGCGCTGGCGATACCCCTGGCGCTCGTCCTGGTACCGGCCCTCTTGCTCCGCCACCTCACTCATAAGAAGCCGCCGAAAGTGGCCATCGGGGCGCTCACCGTTGCCCTCACCGCCACAGTCGTGCTGGCGGTCATCACCCGAGAGGCCGGCGAAGAGCGGGGCCTGGAGAAACGGGGCCGGTGGACCGAGGCCGTCGTGGTCGACGTCGACAACGGCAAGACCGACAAGTGCACGCTCCGCACCCGCGACGGCCGGGAGATCTCACCTCAGATGACGGACGGCTGCGACCCGGAAAGGGTGGAGCCAGGGGACAGACTTCGCGTGCTTTACGACCCCAAGGGAGCAGCTGGTCCGTTCGAGGACACGGAAGTGGATCTGGACCCCGGCGCATACAAAGGGATCATCGGCGGCCTGGCAGCGCTGATCGTCGTGACAGGCACGTGGGGCTGCGTACGGGTGAGCCGGGAGGAAAAGTAGACGGGGGACACTCCCTGGACATGGCGGTGGGCGGCAAGGCGGATCGTGGGTGGCTGCAATCCGGGGTGCGTATCGGCTGGTGTGTTGGCCGGCTCGTCCGCCTCAACGGGGTGCGTTCGAGCTGGAAGACAGCCCCGCCCGGCTGAGGAAGTCGCTTGGGTCAGCGCACTCGAACGGCGACCGACCAGCGTGGAAGGCGTGGTGCGTGACACGGACGCTGCCGGAGCCGATGCTCAGCTCCCCCGTGCCCGATCCCGGTCTGCGGCCCGGCTGGGCCGCAGAACCTAAGTGGGACGGGTTCCGGGCTCTGGTCTCCGTCGACGCGGGGTAGGTGGTGCTGCGGTCAAGGCGCGGCACCGAGCTGGGACGGGCGTTTCAGGAGGTGGTGGCCGACGCAGCCCAGCTGCCGGACGCGACCGCACTGGATGGCGAGCTGGTCATGTGGGAGGAGGGGCGGCTCGCTTTCGAGCGGTTGCAGGACCGGCTTGCCCGGCGTGGTGCCGGGGCGGCACGGGCGGCTACCGAGTGGCCGGTCCACTTCGTGGTCTTCGACCTGCTCCGGTTGTCCGGGACGGACACGACCCTCTGGCCCTAGCGGCGACGCCGGGCCCGTCGGGAGTCGCTGTTCGCCGCGCGAAGGTTGTCGGCCCCGTGGCGCTGTGCCCGTCGGCCACGGGCCCGGACACGGTGAGCCGCCCTGAGGCGAACGACCTGCTGGTTGTGGCGGCCAAGGAGACCGCACCGCGGGCCCGGTGGCCCGCCGCGAGCGGGGGCCGCGCCGGAGTCACGCCGGACCGATGACCTTCTTGCGCATGTGCCCATAAACCACCGACGTCCGTACGTCGGCGAGTTCCGGGCGCTTCGCCAGCTTCTCCAGGACCACTGCGTGCAGATGGTCGGTGTCCCGGACGGCGACGTGCACGAGGAAGTCGTCGTTCCCGGTGAGGACGAAGATCGAGATGACCTCGGGCATCCCCTCCAAGAAGGTCTGGAAGGCCTCGATCACAGCACGTGTCGGCGGGCGGACCCGTACGGCGATCACCGCCTGCAACCCGCGGCCGATCGCCGCGAGGTCTGCCTCCGCGTGAAATCCCGTCAGGACGCCGCTCCTGCGCAGCGACCGGATTCGCTCCAGACACGTGGACGGGGCGATACCGAGTTCCTGGGCCATGTCCCGGTTGGTGCGCCGACCGTCCTCCTGGAGCATCCGCACCAACGCCGAATCTAGTTCGTCCACGCTTGCCTCACCCCGCCGGATTCCGAAGGTAATTCGGACTCTCCGCATCACCTTCGATGATCTTGTTAACCTCCAGCCTAGTTGACCGATGTTTGTTCGGGCACAGCGCGGTGGGCGGCAGTAGGTAGCAGAGAGGGGCGACTTGCTATGGGCAAACGAGGACCCACGGTGTGGGCGGTGTGTGCGGTCATGGCGGCCGCGCTGTTCTGGAGCAGTTCGTACGCGGTGACCAAGCAAGTGCTGGAGGATGTCGGCCCGCTCAGTATCGGCGCCATCAGGTTCACCCTCGCGGCGTTACTCCTGGGCGTGATGGTACGGCTGAGCAGGCACCGCCCGGCCCGCCCGGACCCCCGGCAGCGGCGACAGCTCTACCTGAGCGGGTTCCTCGGCATCACCGTGTACTTCATCCTGGAGAACGTCGGCGTCGACCTGTCCACGGCATCCGACGCGTCGCTGATCGTGGCCACGTACCCGCTGATGACGATGCTGGTGGAGCTGGTCGTCTTCCGCACCCGGATGCCGCTGCCGCGTGTGACGGGCGTGCTGCTGGCCACCGTCGGCGCCTTCCTCGTCGTACGCAACGGGGCCGAGGTCGGCGGCAGTTCGCGCTGGCTGGGCGACATCCTGCTGCTGCTCGGCGGGCTGGCCTGGGCCGGCTACAACGTGCTCGGCAAGCGCGCGAGCGCCGGCCAGGACGCCGCGAGCGTCACCTACTACCAGACCCTGGCGGGCGCGGCCGGCTTCCTGCTCGCGTCCCTGCTGGAGGCCGACGACTGGCGGATGCCGGGCGCGACCGCCTCATCACTGCTGGTCTACCTGGCCGTGGCGTGCTCGGTCGGCGGCTTCCTGCTCTACAACTACGGCCTGCGCAGGATGGCGTCGAGCGTCGCGGTCAACATCCTCAACCTGGTACCGGTCTTCGGCGTCATCGGCGCCGTCGTGATCAACGGGGAGTCGATCCGGCTCGCCCAGGTGACGGGCGGCGTGATCATCATCGTCGGGGTGGCGCTGGGCATGATCGAGCGGGGACAGGAGGCCACGGCGAATCCGGGCACAACGGGAAGCGAGCCTTCCGGGACTGCGACCGCTCGGACTACGACAGAGGCGGGGCCCGTGCCGGACGAGCCCGAAGCGGCTGTACCGACCGCGCGTGGAGTGATCGACGGGGCTCGATAGCCGCTAGAAGCGGCCGCAACGTTGGCTTCGACCGCGTCTGTTGGCCCCACCCTCCAAGCCTGCTGAGGTTCCGTGTGGTGTCAGGCCGAGCGATCCGTTGTCATTGAGCGACGGTGAATGCCCCTTCGATGAGGACGGGAACCGCGGTGCAGGCGTCCAGTTCGGTGGCGACAGCGACGTCCTCGGCAAATCCCCCGCCGATGAGCTCCCGCCCGGATGAACTGGCGGCCACTGCGGCACTGACGTCGGGCGTCGCTTGGAAGCTGGCCGCTGCCACCGCGGCTTCCGGCGAGAGCATGCCGCAGAGCCGTTCGTCCAGTGCCGCGATGATGGCTCCCGCGCCGAGCAGGTCTTCCATGGCTGGCCGCAGACTCCCGTCGGGCCAGCGCTCGCCCGAGGCAATCACCGCGACGGGCCGGTCGGCGGTCCCGTAGCCCTGGCGGACGAGCCAGTGCCCCACGGCCGTCGCGTTGCGGAGAGCCCCGGCGACCACAGGTGACTCGCCGGCAGAGGCGGCGATGGCGGAGCCGTTGGGTGAGGGAAGGACGAGGCTGGGGGTGAAGGGGGCGCGTCGCAGTGCCGCAGGAGACAGCGACCAGGGTGATGACGCGGTGGCCATCCGGCGTCCGACTGCCAGGGCTGCGCCCTTTTGATCGGCGAAGGCGGAAGCAGTCGCATCACGCCAGCGATAGGGGAAGACTCGTGTCCCGGACTCCACCGCGACCGTCACCGAGGTAGTAAACGACAACACATCGACGACCACGATGCAGGCGGCATCCGCTGCCAGCCGATCCGCGCCCGTGGGGCCCCACTCGAATCGAATCCCGTGGCCTGTCTGCAGATACCAGTCGTCCATGACCAATGATCATGCCAGCGCAAGGCCCGGGTGTGGTCAGGAGTTTGCGGTGGCTTGCTGGCCGGCGTTGGTGTGGGCGAGGCGGTAGGAGTCGCTGCCGGTCAGCCGGAAGACACGGTTGGCGAATCAGGCAGTTGTGTCCACGGCACCCGCGGGGCAAGAGGAAGACTGTGTCGGTCCAGCACTCATCGGCGAAGGGGCAGCTTGCGCAGCCTGTTGGCCCGGTGGCCCTCGTGCGCGAGTGAGGGCGTGTTCTGGGCCGACAGGTGCCGTGGACGGTGTACCGACGAGGGCGGGAGGTTCGGGCCTTGTTCGAGGGCTTTGAGACCAAGCGGGTTCAGGTCGATGAAGCATCGGTTTTCGTTCGCTACGGCGGGGAAGGGCCGCCGGTCGTGCTGCTGCACGGCCACCCCCGGACATCTGCGACCTGGCATCGCGTCGCCCCGCTCCTTATCCGGCGCGGTTTCTCCGTGGTCTGTCCCGATCTGCGGGGGTACGGCCGTTCCAGAGGCCCGGCGCCTACCGCGGACCACTCGGGATACTCCAAGCGGGCCGTCGCCGGTGACGTGGTCACGGTGATGCGCTCCCTTGGCCATGCCCGGTTCGCACTCGCCGGACATGACCGTGGAGGCTATGTCGCGCTGCGTCTCGCGCTCGATCATCCCGACGCGGTCTCGCGGGTGGCGCTGATCGACTGTCTGCCCCTCACCGAGCACCTGTCCCGCATCACGACCGAGTTCGCCACGCAGTGGTGGCACTGGTTCTTCTTCGCCCAGCCGGACATCCCCGAGCGGGTCATCAACGCCGATCCGGACAGCTGGTACCGCGGCGATCCCCAGAACATGGGGCAGGAGAATTACGAGGAGTGGCGTTCGGCCACGAGAAACCCCGACGTGGTGCGGGCGATGCTGGAGGACTACCGGGCCGGCCTCACCATCGACCGGCGGCACGAGGAGGACGACCGCGCCGCCGGGACACGGATCCAGTGCCCGGCACTGATCCTCTGGTCGCTCCGGGACGACATCGAGGAGCTGTACGGCGACCCGTTGAAGATCTGGCGGCAGTGGGCACCGGACGTACGCGGCCACGGCATCGACTCCGGACACCACGTCGCCGAAGAGGCCCCAGAAGCGCTCGCGTCTTCCCTCGCGGGATTCTTCGCCGGGCGGCATGAGTAAGTCACTTCTGGGCTGCCTCCCGCGGAAGAACGTAGGCGAGTGCTCAGTGCACGAGCTTTACCCAGCCGGCCGCAGGGCCGCCAGATGGGAAGTGCGGGTGCAGGCCCTGGAGTGCCGGTCCCCCAGGCGTTGAGGCGGTGGAAGTTCATAGCGGTGGCGGTGAGCTGATGCTGTAGCCGCGCCTTGGCCAGGCCGCGATTGGAAGGGCTTCAGCAGGCTTTCGTCCCCGCCGGCGCCCGGCCCGACCTGCCGCGCGCGAACCGCCCGCCGCGGCACCTGATGCTCCTGTTCCAGTCGAACGTGCGGGGGAAGGCGCGCGGCTGACGAGTGCGACCCTACGGCCCTGGGTCGACAAGAAGTAGCTCCGGCCGGTCGGCACGCGGTAGTGGTGGAAGGCATCGCACGCGGTCCGCATCTCGGGTGCCTATCCCACTCTGCGCCGTCTCGCCGTGCGGCGTGTGCCAGTGGTGCACCAGCCCGTCGGCCACGTCGGCGACGTCGTCCGGATCGGCGAAGACGCGGTGGAGCGGAGCGATGGGGGCTTCGAGGAGCACGTCGGTGATGCTGGAGCTGAGCTTGGCGTAGGCCCAGCCGGTCTCCTCATCCCCGGCCGAAGGCCCGGCGGTCAGCCCCGCGGGTGCCATGCGCATGGAGATCCGCCGGCCGCCAATGCCGCACCTCTTGGAGCGGCACCCGGCCACCTCGATGATCCACCGCTCCCCGCTTGCACTTCCCCCCGCAACTCTTGCTCTCACTACCGAAGACCACTTGCCAACCTCCCGCCCTCACATTTAGTATTACGATCATAATCTAATGGCTCTGGAGGTCACAATGACTACAACAACCCGACCGGTGGCACTCGTGACAGGCGCGTCCACCGGTATCGGAAAGGCGGCAGCCCTCGCGCTCGCCGCAGCGGGTTTCGAGACGGTGGGAACGAGCCGGAAGACGTCGGGAGCCGACCGTCGCGACGGCGTGACGTTCCTCGCCCTCGACGTGGGCAGCGAAGATTCGGTCGCTGCCGCGGTCGAGCAGGTGATCGAGCGGTTCGGGCGGATCGACGTCCTGGTCAACAACGCGGGCATCGGCTCCTCGGGCGCCGCCGAGGAGAACTCTGTCGCACAGGCCCAGCGCCTCTTCGACATCAATGTTTTCGGTGTGATGCGCATGACGAAGGCCGTTCTCCCGCACATGCGCGCTCAGGGAAGCGGGCGCATCATCAACATCTCGTCCGTCCTCGGGTTCCTCCCCGCGCCCTACATGGCCACCTACTCGGCGTCCAAGCACGCGCTCGAGGGGTACACCGAGTCCCTGGACCACGAGATCCGCGAACACGGGGTCCGGGCCCTTATCGTCCAGCCGGGCGGTACCAAATCCTCGTTCGAGGCGAACACCGTCGAGCCCGACATGCCCATGCAAATCTACGCGGAGCAGCGGCGCATCGCCGACCAGCTGGCGTTGGCGGTCAACGAGGACGGCGACGACCCCGCCACCGTCGCGAAGGTGATCGTCGCGGCCGCCACCGACTCCAAGCCGAAGGTGCGGTACGCCGCCGGCCGGAGCGCCCGGCTCCTCAACGCGGCGCACCGTATCCTTCCCGCCGCGGTCTTCGACGGACAGGTCCGCAAGACCAACAAGCTCGCCGGCTGAGAATTGCAGACTGTGAACAGCTCCGGGATCGGTGGAGGCTCTGTGCGCCGCCGGTTGGGGCTCCAGCGCATCCAGGGCCCTGCTCTCCGTGGACGCGGGCCGGGTGGTGCTGCGCTCCAGGCGCGGCACCGACATGCTTCCGGCGTTTCCGGAGATTGACACCAGGGCCGTGCCGCTGCCGGACGCGACCGCGCTGGACGGCGTTATGTGACCTGTACGGGTGTCTCAGACCCAAGATGTCTCAGGCGGCGCACCCTCCGTAGACGACACGCGTTCGCTGCCGATGGTTCGGGGAGCCGAAGAAGGAAACAGGCCGCGCTGCCGTCGGCGCGGCACAGATGACGTGCGCGAATGAAACGGATTCAGCTGGCCGCTGCTGCGGTCGTCGGCTCAGCGGTGGGTGACGCCCTGGGCGGCCCCTTCGAGTTCGGTCCCCAGGAAGCATTCCCGCGCGGTTTCCCGCACCTGGTGCCGGTGGCGAGATGGGCGGCATCAGCACCGAAGGACATCGGCCTGCAGACGGAAACGTCCTGCCCAACGGCATGCCCTGGAGCCCGTCGCCACGGACCGCGGTCGCCGGGGGTGAGGCGAGGCCGTCCGCGCTGGTAGGTCGTCGGCGGGGGATGCGTGAGGCGTCCCCCGCCGACGACACAGTGAGGAGCGGTCAGTCGGTGGCCGGGGCGAGGATCATGTCAACGGAACGCTTTGCGATCTTCCAGCGCCCGCGCTCAGCGCGATAGTGGTCGGTCAGTTCCACGATGTGTCCGGCGGTCGCGGCCGGGTAGAGGGCGGGGCCTTCACCAGCGGGGGTCGGTCCGCTGTAGGCCATCAGGGTGATGGCCCCCTGTGCGGTGGTGTCGGTGATGGTGTGGAAGTGCTGGCCGGCCACCAGGTGGCGGATGGTCTGCTCGGGGCCGGAGCGGGCGTTGAGGACGCCCAGGATCTCGGCGTGACCGCGCAGCGTGCGGCCGTGCACCTCGTACCGGGCGTCGGGGGCGAACAGATCGAGTACCGCGTCGTACTCGCGGCGGTCGTAGTGGTGGAAGAAGGCTGTGTTGAGCCGGGTCAGCGCCCAGGCCGCGGCGTCCTCGAGAGTCATGCCGGCCTCTTCTTCACGGTGGCGGTCTGCGATGTTCGGTCCGACGAAGTCGACGGGGATCACGGGGTCCCCGGTGAAGTAGACCTCACCCCGCCAGGGTCGGATCAGGTCCGGGTGGTGGACCTCGTAGTGGATGTGCGCCGGGCGGTAGCTGCTGCGCCCGATGGCCGCGGCCGCCTCGGCAACTCCCTCGACCGCTGCGGTGACGGGGTCGATGTAGGCGACGGGGCTGATGGTGGTGAAGGCGTAGCGTCCGTCAGCGTCGGTGAACAGGTGACCGCGCAGGTTGCTCTTGGGGACGCCATCGTCGTACAGGCCAGAGTAGTTGCCGTTGTCGGCCGCGTGGTAGATCTCCAGCTTGGCGCCGGCGAGCGGCTGGCCGTGGCCGTCCAGGATGCGGCCGGAGGCGATCAGCGGGGTGCCGGGTTCGTCCTCGCGCATCGGCAGGATGCCGGGGTTGTCCATGCGTTGGGAGCCGGGGAAGTAGGTGGGGCTCTCGACGTCGTCGCTGGGGGTGTAACCGTCCTGTCCGCCCTGGAAGAGCTCGCTGTACAGCGGCATGGCGACCAGCGCGAGGGGTGCGCCGGTGGCCGTCTGAACGCGCTGGAGCAGGTCGGCAGCGGCCTTGAGGTCGTCGAAGGTCAGCCCTTCCTCGTCGCGCAGGCGCATGAGGGCTTGTTTGCCGGGGCCGGCACCGACGATGGCGAGAGCAGGCATGATCGATCTCTTCTCTTGCGTACAGGTACGGGGTGTCAGGAGGTGGCGACGGCGAGCTTGCCGAGCGCCCCGGCGCCGAAGGCGGCGAACGCTTCGGGGGCCTGAGCCAGCGGGTAGGTCGCGGTGACCGGTACGCGCAGCGCGCCGGAGGCGGCCCGGCCAGCGCGTCCAGAGTGCGGGCGGCCGGGTCGGCCATGATCGAGTGGACGGTGACGTCCTTGCCCGCGACGGCGTCCTTCGACAGGCCGAGGGTGGAGGCGATCCGCCCGCCCGGCCGCAGCATGCCCGCCAGCGCCGCGCCGTCCCCGGCCAGGTGCACAACCGCATCCACACCCTCAGGGGCGAGCGCGCGGACCTGCGCGGCGAGGTCGCCGGTGAAGTCCACGACCTGGACGTCGGCATCGGTCAGGCCGGTGACGAAGTCGGCTTCCGCACCGGGGCGGGCGGTGGCGATCACCCGGGCGCCCCGGGCCACGGCCAGCTGTACGTCCAACGCGCCGACCCCGCCGGTGGCGCCGGAGACCAGCACCGTCTCGCCGCCGGCCACATCCAGGGCGACCAGGCTGTCGAAGGCCGCGGTCCCGGCAAGACCCAGCGCGCCGGCGTCCTGCACGCCCAGGCCCTCGGGAATCCGGGCGAGACCGCGGGCAGCCGACACGGTCACGTACTCGGCCAGCGACCCGCTGCCCAGGAACGGCTTCATGACCACCCCGAAGACCGCGTCCCCGACGGCGAAGCCCTCCACGCCCTCACCGAGCGCCTCCACGGTGCCCGCGAAGTCCTTGCCGACCACCAGCGGGTACCGGTGCTCCATCATCCCCTGCAGCCAGCCGGCCGCCGTCGCGGCGTCGAAGCCGTTCACTGACGAAGCGGCCACCTTCACCAGCACCTCGCCCGCCTCCAGGTGAGGAGCAGCGACCTCGGCGACGGCCGGGGCGGAGGGGATCTCATTCAGTACGACAGCACGCATCACATACACCCACCAGGAAATTGGAACGGCCTTCCCGCTTCGCTCCGCCCAGCGTACAACACAAGTGGACCGCCTGTTCCACTTCGATAGATCGACCCTCATGACTGACACCGCAGCACCTGACCAAACCCCGGACGAGCAACCCGGAACGGGGCTGCGCTCCGACGCCGAGCGCAATCGCGACCGCGTCCTGGCCGTCACCCGCCACCGAAGGGCCCGGCGTCTCCATGGCCGCCGTCGCCCGCCAAGCAGGCGTCGGCAAGGCCACCCTCTCCCGCCGCTTCGCCACCCGCGACGACCTGATCAACGCCGTCTTCGCCGACCGCATGGACGCCTACGCCACGGCCGCCACGCAGGCACTCGCCGACCCTGACCCTTGGCACGGCTTCACCGGCTGCATCCACGCCGTGTGCGCCATGCAGGCCGCCGACCGTGGTTTCGCCGACGTGCTGACCATGACCTTCCCCGCCGCCAAGACCCTGGAAGCCCGGCGCACCGAGGCGCACAAGGGCTTCCTCGGCCTCATCGACCGTGCGAAGGCCACTGGTCACCTGCGCGAGGACTTCACCAGCCAGGACCTCGTCGTCCTGCTCATGGCCAGCGCGGGCGTGATCAACGCCGCCGGTGACGCCGCCCCCGACACCTGGCAGCGCCTCGTCGCCCACATGCCCCGCTCCTACGCCGTCCCCGACACCCCGCTCCCCCGCTGCCCGACGCACCTCCGCCCATCGCCCTGTACAGGGCGATGGTCCGCCTCAGCCGACCCCGCACGTCCTGACCTCCGGCCGCACGCGCCGTGAACGCGGCGAAGACTCTGAAGGCACGACGCCCACCCCAGCGATAGTGCCGCGACGGAGCACGTCGCGGCACGATCGGGTTCGAGGGGCGAACGGCCGGGTGGCCGGGTGGCCGGTAGGCGTCATCGGCTGAAGACGACCTCGGCCTGGCCGCGGCGGGTGGTGTGCAACTCCCAGTGGACGGGGGAGATCTCCTCGGGCTTTGCCGCGGGGAACCCGGGGCCGTCCGACATGCCGATCGACACGCCGATGCCGACGTGTGCGGCCTGAACGCCGGTGCCGTCCAGTTCCTTATGAAGGTTGATCACCCAGTTGCGCAGGGCTGCGGCGGCGTTGACGTGCCGACCGGCAGCACGGGGTCGATGGAGCCTGCGCCGGTGGTGAACAGCAGGGTGCCTCGCGGGCAGCTCACGGGGCTCCCGCTTGGTCCAGCAGCCGTCACGAGTTGACCGGATGCTGCCTCCGTTTTACTCTGGAACTCATACGGAGTCAGCCTCCGTTTTTTGTGGCCGGCGGAACGTAGGAGACAGGCGGGCGTATGGGCGATAAGGGACAGCAGGGGCGTAAGCCCCGTGCGGACGTCCAGCGCAATCGTGCGGCTCTCCTGGAAGCGGCGCAGCGGCACTTCCTGAAGGAGGGCGTCGGCGCCTCGCCGGAGGCGGTGGCCAAGGAGGCGGGTGTCGGGCCCGCCACGCTGTACCGGCGCACTTCCCCACCCGGGAGGCACTGCCGGCGGCCGTGCTGCAGAGGCGCTCCGAGGAGCTGGTCGCCGCCGGGCGGAGATCGCGCGGCTCGGCGATGCCTCCGAGGCACTGCGGCAGTGGCCGCGGGCGATGGAGGAGTACTTCAGCGCCTTCAGCGGGCTGCCGGAACCGCTCATGGCCGCAGCCAGGGCGCGAGAGCCGGACAACCCGCTCACCCTTCCCTGCGATGACCTCATCGCCACCACCGACGAGTGCCTGCGGGCCGCACAACGTGCGGGCCACGCACGGCAGTCCGTGAAGGGGTACGACCTGTTGCTCGCGGCTGTCTCTGTTGCCTGGATCAGCGGCACCGGCGCCACTGACGAAGAACCACTCGGCCGTCTGCACGCTCTCATCGAGAGCGGTTACCGAGAACAGGACGACGAGGAGTAGGCCACCGGCCGCTCTCCTTACAGCCGGACGCCAGCGCTGTCGGTCATTCCCGCGGTGTCGCATGCCCGCGCGCAGTTATCCATCACACCTTGGCCACCCCTTCAAGGGGGTGGCGCAACCTCGAGAGGGACGAATCATGCTAATTGGCGTTATCGGCACGGGGCCGATCGGAACGACGCTGGCGCGCAGGCTCAGCGCCGGAGGACACGACGTTGCGGTGGCCAACTCCCGGGGACCCGAGACGATCGATGCCGAGGCCCTGGAATTCGGGGCGCACGCGGTGACCGCGGCCGACGCCGTCCAGGGCAAGGACGTCATCGTTCTGTCCATCCCGTTCGGGCGGATCCCGGCGGTGGCGCCGCTGTTCGCCTCCGTACCCGGCCAGACCGTAGTCATCGACACCTCCAACTACATGCCCCACCGGGACGGCGCCATCGAAGCGGTGGACAACGGCCAGGTGGAAAGCCTGTGGGTAACCGAGCAGCTGGGGCGGCCCGTGGTCAAGGCGTGGAACGCCGTGCTGTCACAAACGCTCCAGGCCAAGGACGCTCCGGCGGGCACCCCCGGCCGCATCGCGCTGCCGGTCGCGGCCGATTCCGAGGAGGCGCGGCGTGTGGGCATGCGCCTGGTGGACGAAACAGGCTTCGACCCCTTCGACGCCGGCACTCTGGCCGACTCCTGGCGCCAGCAGCCGATGACGCCCGCCTACTGCACCGAACTGGGCCTGCAAGACCTGGAGAATGCCCTTCACTCGGCCGACCGGGACGAGGCCCCGCGCAACCGGGACCGCATGACGGAGCGCTACTTCGAGTACACCTCCACGCCCACGCGGGAGCAGCTCGTCGAGCTCAACCGCTCCCTCCACCGCTGACATACCGTGCGCTGCCACCGCGTCCAACCCCGTGAGACGCAACCGTGGTCTCCGCCAGCGCCGCCCGTGTGAGTGGAATGTTCACACCGGCTGGACCTTCCTGCGTTTGTCGTCGGAATGCTCGCCGGGGCCCCGCAGGGCACCTGGTGTGGTCCCTCACCAGGTACGACCTGTTTGCTGCGCACCGCTGCATCCGGTCGTGACCGGGTGGTGTGGCGTTGGATCTGTAGCCCTCACGGCGCCCCTTCGCCCTGGTCACCGTCGTCGACGTCACCGGCAGCGCACCCCTGCCGGTCGGTACGTCGGTCACGGTGGACGCCGACGGCAACGCGGTCGGCAGCATCTCCGGCGGCTGCGTCGAGGGCGCTGTCTACGGACTGTGCCGACAGGTGCTTAACGATCGGGGCGCCCCGCAGCGGGCCTGGTTCGGGTACTCCGACGACGACGCCTTCGCCGTAGGACTGACCTGCGGCGGTGAACTCGACGTCCTCGTGCAACGCATCGAACCTGCGGTCAATTCGCACGTCGCCTCCGCCCTCGCCGACATCGTGGACGGCCGGCCCGCTGCCGTGGCCCAGGGCGCGGCCGGCCCCGACCTCATCGGCTCCGCCCTGAGCGCCCTCGCCGACGGCGGCGTCACCTACGGCAGCCTGGACGGCGGTCCGACGGGCAAGCTGGTGGCCGCGGAGGCGCGGGCCCGGATGCGGGCCGGACGTACGAGCCGTGTCACGGTCGGTGGGAACGGGGACGGCTGCCCCGAACCGCTGACCGTCCTCGTCCACGTCCACGCGTCCCGCCCCCGCATGCTGATCTTCGGTGCCGTCGACTTCGCCGCCGCACTCATCCAGGCCGGCCACTTCCTCGGCTACCGGGTCACCGTGTGCGATGCCCGCCCCGTCTTCGCACCACGACGCCAAGTTCGACAACCCGCTGCTGCAACTCGCCCTCGACTTGCCGGTGGGCCATGTCGGCGCCATGGGTTCCAGGCGCACCCACGACGAACGCCTCCGCCTGCTGAGCACCCCTGTCCCGGGCCACCGGACCGATCCACCGGCCGCTTCCCTCAATGAAGTCCGACCACGGCCGCCTGCGGGAAGAAGCGGCGGATCCCGGCCGACGGCCGACAGGGCGCTACGGGAACGTACGGCCTGTGGAGGCGGCGATTTCATAGGCGCAGCGGTAGGGCACGGCCCAGGACGCAGGCGGTGCCGCTGGTCTGTGGCCCCTCCAACACCTGCGGCAGCCAGCGCGCCGCCTGCCAACGTCTTGTCCAGGACAAGTGAGTTCGTCATCGGTGAAGCGGCAGCTGTTGAAGATAAATATCACTCGCCGATCCACCACAAGGCAGGGAGGAAATCCTCCCCCTCACAGAACGCCTGTGCGGTGCGATGCTCTACGGCGTACTCACCCCGCAGCGGTCGCACTTCGCCCTGAAAAGAGAATGCCACCGAATGCCACCCACGACCGACGGCCGCCCCCACAAACTGCCCTTCGTCGTCCTGGTGCTGTCCGCCGGAACATTCCTCATGGGCACCACCGAATTCGTCATCGCGGGCCTGCTGCCCGAGATCGCCGACGATCTGAATGTCAGCGTGTCTCACGCGGGCCTGCTGATCACGGCGTTTGCGGCAGGCATGATCGTCGGCGCGCCGGCGATGGCTATCGCGACGCTGCGCCTGCCCCGGCGCTCCACGCTGATCCTCGCGCTCGTCGTCTTCGCTCTGGGCCACCTGGTCGCCGCGCTCAGCTCGTCCTTCGCGCTCGTCCTGGTGGCCCGCCTGGTGACCGCACTGGCCACAGGTACCTTCTGGTGTGTCGGCGCACTCGTGGCCACGACCGCGGCAGGCCCGGCAGCGACGTCACGGGCCCTGGGCATGCTCCTGGGGGGTCTGACCGTGGCCAACGTGGCCGGCGTGCCTCTGGGCGCGTGGCTCGGGCAGCTGTCGGGCTGGCGCGGGCCGTTCTGGGTGCTGGCCGCGCTGTCGGCAGGCGCGGCGGCGGTCATCGGCCGGTACGTCCCTGCCGACGAGAGGCGCGAAGCGCCTTCAGTCCGGGCCGAGTTCGCCGCACTGCGGGATGTCCGGGTCTGGCTGACGCTGAGTTCCATGACGCTGCTGATGGGCGGTGTCCTGGCGACGTACACCTACATCTCGCCCCTGCTCACCGAGCGTGCCGGCCTCCCCAATGGAGCCGTGCCCATGGTTCTGACCGGATATGGCCTGGGCGCCCTGCTGGGCACCACGGTCGGCGGGCGCCTGGGCGACCGTCGCCCCCTTGCCACGCTCATCACCTCAGCTGCCACGACCACGCTGGTGCTGGTGTTGTTGACCTTGCTCTCCCCGAGTCCCGTGGCGGCCGTCGTCCTGGTGATGCTCATGGGGATGACCGGCTTCGCCGCGACACCGGTGCTCGGCGCACTGGCCCTGCGCTTCTCCAGTTCCGCGCCCACCCTTGTCTCCGGCCTCAGCGGCTCGGCGCCCAACGTGGGCATCGCCACCGGTTCCTGGACGGCGGGCATCGCCCTGACCTCACCGCTGGGGCAGGCAGGGCCCCCGCTGGTCGGCACGATGGCGGCCGCCCTCACCCTCGTACCGCTGACCGCACTCGCGTTGATGCGAGCCACCCGCTCCGATACGCCCCCGCCTCAGCCAGGAACAGCCTCAGACCAGGCGATCGGGTGCGGCACTCAGGACATCGACATCGGCTGACGCGGCGCTCGTCCCACGCGCGAGCTGTACCTCACGCTCACGGAGCAACGGAGCGTGCTGGACAGCCCGTCGGGGCTACCGTCGGTGTGAGCGCGTCACCGGTCAGCGGAGGGACGAAGAGGGGGAAAGGTTCTGCTCGGTGGCCCAGGAGGCGAGGCTGCGCAGCCGCTCGTGGGTGGGAGAGCCGGGGGCGGCGGTCCAGACGGTCAGGTGCTGGTCGGGGTCGGTGTTCGCGGTGAGAGTCGTCGCGGCGCAGTCCTTCGACCCGGCGGGGCCTGCTGGTCGGCGGAAGTCCGACCGTGCGCGGGCTCGGCTTTGAGCGGCGTTTCTTGACGAATTCTCCGAGTTCATTCAGGGTGACATCGCTGATCATGCTTCCCGGCATTGCATCGATCGCACCCGGGGAAGGGGGGAGATTTTCCTCCCTGGATGTTCCTCTCCCTGGATAGATTCGTCCGCTTTTCGCGCCCGCCCTCGCGTGTGAGGCTCGTTTTCGAGCAGCCGTCCCGGATTCCAGGTTGCCGTTCCAGACCCTCGTACCGAAGGAAAGCACCCCATCATGCGCGGAGCAGTCATTCACGCCCCCGGCGACGTGCGCTTCGAGACCCTGGACGACCCGAAGATCAGCCGGCCGACCGACGCGATCATCCGCACGGTCGCCACCTGCGTGTGCGGCTCGGACCTGTGGCCCTCGCGCAGCTGATCGTGCCGGGCGCCATCCGGCCCGACGCCGAACACAGCAGCCCCGACGCCCTGGCCCGGCGCTTGTACGACATCCACGTCGAGCGTTACGGCTTCCGTCACTACTCCGAGCCCTTGCCCGACTGAATCCCTGGACGCCCCGTGATGCCGACCGCCCGTCCCGCCCTGGCGGCCCGTGGTGCCGTAGCCGCGGCCCTGCTGCTTGCCGTCACCGCCTGCACCGACAACTCGCCTACCGCCGCCTCTTCCGCGTCCTCGGCGTCGTCCTCTTCCGGACGGCAACAGACGCCGACACGCCCTGCATCCACTGCATCGTCCGACAGGAGCACCGCCATGAACATCCAGGTCACCATCGACGGCCAACCGGTCGACGCCAGGCTGAACGACAACGCCGTAGCCCGCGACTTCGCCTCCCTGCTCCCGCTCAGCCTCGATCTGGAGGACTTCCACCAGACGGAGCGGATCGCCTACCCGCCGCGCAAGCTGGACATCTCCGGCGCTCCGGACCCGGCCGCACCCAGGGCCGGCGATCTGGCCTACTACGCACCCTGGGGCAACCTGGCCCTGTTCTACCGCGACGGCGACTCCGCCTCCGCCGACCTGATCATCCTCGGCCACGTCGACGACCGCGACACCGAACGGCTCGCCAACGCCGAACACATCACCATCGAGCCCGCCCCCTGACCCCGCCGGCAGCCACCGCAAGCATCCGGCCGGCGCCCCAGGGGAAACCTCCTCCCTCTTCGTCCCTCTTCCGCTTGGAACCGTGAAAGAGGTGACTGCCGTCCGCTCCGGCGGCCTTCCCCGTTGCCCACCCTGGCCTGCCCGTATTCCGCTTCCTGCCTTCCGTTCAAGGAGAGACCACACGTATGCCTTCCACATCCGGGACCACCCCCGGCAAGCTCCCCTTCGTCGTCTGGGTGCTCGCCGCAGGTACGTTCCTGATGGGCACCACTGAGTTCGTCATCGCCGGACTGCTGCCCGAGCTGTCCACCGGCCTCGGTGTGAGCACCTCCCGGGCCGGGCTGCTGATCACCGCCTTCGCCGTCGGCATGATCATCGGGGCGCCGACGATGGCGATGGCCACCCTGCGCCTGCCCCAGCGTCAGACGCTGATCCTGGCCCTGTCCGTGTTCAGCCTCGGTCATTTGGTGGCGGCCCTCAGCACCTCCTTCACCGTCGTCCTCGCCGCCCGCGTCGTCACCGCGCTGGCCACCGGAGCGTTCTGGTCCGTCGGTTTCGTCGTCGCCACCGCCGCCTCGGGCCCACAGAGGGCCACCCGCGCGACCGGCGTCATGATCGGTGGGCTGACCCTGGCCAACGTCGTCGGCGTGCCCATCGGCTCCTTCGCCGGACAGTTCGTCGGCTGGCGCGGCCCGTTCTGGGCCCTGGCCGCCCTCTCCGCGCTCGCCGCCGTCTTCGTCGGCCGCTTCATCCCCACCCGGGAACAACGCGCGACCGTCTCGCCGCGCGCCGAGTTCGGCGCCCTGCGCCAGGGCCGGCTGTGGCTGGCGCTGAGCGCCGCCGTGTTCATCATGGGCGGGGTGCTGGCGACCTACAGCTACGTCACACCGCTGCTGACCGACCGCGCCGGCATCCCGGCGGGCGCCGTGCCGTTCGTCCTCATCGCGTTCGGTGTCGGCGCCCTGGGCGGGACCGCCACCGGTGGCCGTCTGGGTGAGCGCCGTCCGATGGGCACCACCATCACCGCCGCCGCGGCCACCGCCCTGGTCCTGTTCCTGATGATCCCGCTGTCCACCAACGCGGTCACGGCCACTGTCCTGGTCTTCTTCATGGGTCTGACCGGTTTCGCGGTGAACCCGGTCGTCACGGCGCTCGCCATGCGGTTCGCCGGCGACGCTCCGACTCTCACGTCCGCGCTGACCACCTCCGCCTTCAACGTCGGTGTGGCCGGCGGATCCTTCATCGCGGGTGCGGCCCTGGACTCTTCCCTCGGCGTGACCGGTCCGCCCTTGGTCGGCACGGTCATCGCCACCCTCACCTTGCTCCCGCTCATCGCCCTCGCCGTCCGTGACGCCTCCGGCAAGAGCCGCATCGTGGCTCAGCGCACCGCTCCGGTCCACGCGCCGAGTGACCAACCCGCACGGACGCCGTCGCATCACTGAGTCCGGCCGGCGTCCGCCACGAGCCGACGCCGTGTCCTCGCCGTACCGAACGAGAGGATCCAACATGAGCGTCAACGACGATGCCTTCACCGGCAAGGCGTCCTTCGTGACCGGAGCCGCATCCGGCATCGGCCGTGCCACGGCCCTCGCCTTCGCCCGCGCGGGCGCCCGCGTCGCACTCGCCGATCCGTCCGCAGAAGGGCCCAAGGAGACCGCACGGCTCATCCGGGAAGAGGGCGGCCAGGCCCTGGCACTGGCGTGTGACGTCACCGACGAGGCGGCAGTGAAGGCAGTCCTGGACGAGACCGTACGGGCATTCGGCCGCCTCGATGCCGCCTTCAACAGCGCCGGGATCGAGCAACCGGTCAAACCCGCCGTCGATGTCACCAAGGACGAAGGGGACCGCGTCCTCGACGTCAGTCTCACCGGCGCGTTCCTCTGTATGAAGCACCAGATCCGCCTGATGCGACAGCAGCAGTCCGGCGCCATCGTCAACGCCTCCTCGGGCGCAGGCGTCAAGGGCCTCAAAGGCCAGGCGGCCTACGCCGCGGCCAAGCACGGCGTCATCGGCCTGACCCGGTCGGCCGCCCGCGACTACGCGGCGTCGGGCATCCGCATCAACGCCGTCTGCCCCGGCATCGTCGACACCGCCATGGTCAGCGACATGATCGAAAGGGCGAACTCGACCGCGCCGAGGCCGAAGCCAACCAGCCCATCAACCGCCTCGGAACCGCCGACGAGATCGCCCAGGCCGTCCTGTGGCTGTGCAGGCCCGGGGCCGGCTTTGAAAGGCGCCACGAGGAGCCGCCCCCGACCGGTTCATGGGGCACCTCGCCCTGTGGGAAACCAAGGGCGACGGCGGCACGGAAACCACCTGTGCCGAGCCGGTCACCGACGAGCAGTACAACGACCCGCACACCCGCGAACTGCCGCACGCCACCTCCTGATCCCGACCCTGACACGCTGAGGACGATCTGTGCCATGAAGACCCCCACCGATGCCGCGGCCGAAAGACTCATCCATCTCCGGGCAGCAGGTGTGAGCCTGGTGATCGACTCACGGGGCAGCGGCCTGCCCGCGGTGCTCCACTGGGGCGCCGATCTCGGCGACCTCACCCAGGAAGCCCTGTCGCAGTTGGCCGGGGCCATCACCATGCCGAACATGCCGGGGTTCGACGACGCCGTGCCGCGGGTCGCGTTGCTGCCCGAGCACGGCGCCGGATGGCCCGGGCAGCCGGCATTGACCGGGCACCGCCAAGGCGCTGACTGGTCACCCCTGTTTGCCCTCGACTCGGTGCAGGCCGAGGGCCCTTCGGTGCGCATCCGGGCCACCGACCGCAACGCCCGCCTCGGTCTCGTCCTGGAGGCCGGACTCACCCCCTCCGGGCTGGTGCGGATGCGGGCCGCCGTCCGCAACGACGACACGGTAAGGCCGTACAACCTCGACGGGTTGATGCTCGCGCTGCCGGTACCCGATGCTGCCACCGAGCTGCTCGACCTCACCGGCCGCTGGTGCCGTGAACGCGCCCCGCAGCGCCATCCGTTCAACGCCGGCACCTGGTTGCGTGAGACCCGCAGCGGGCGCACCGGCCACGACGCCACCCTGGTCCTAGCGGCCGGCACGCCGGGCTTCGGCTTCGGCGGCGGTGAGGTGTGGGGCCTGCACATCGCCTGGAGCGGCAACCACCGAATCCTGGCCGAGCGGCTTCCCACCGGTCGCCCGGTCGTCGCCGCCGGTGAACTGCTGCTTCCGGGCGAGGTGATCCTCGGCCCCGGCGAGCAGTACACCGGTCCGTGGCTCTACGGCTCCCACAGCGACCAGGGCCTGGACGGTCTGTCCGCCCGCTTCCACGACCACCTGCGCGCGCGTCCCGGACATCCGCATCGTCCCCGCCCGGTGGTGCTCAACACCTGGGAGGCCGTCTACTTCGACCACGACCTCGACAAGCTCACCCACCTCGCCGACCTCGGCGCGGAGGTCGGCGTGGAACGCTTCGTCCTGGACGACGGCTGGTTCCGCCACCGCCGCGACGACCGGGCGGGGCTCGGCGACTGGTACGTCGACCAGACCGTCTGGCCCCGCGGTCTCCACCCCCTCATCGACCACGTCCGCGCGCTCGGGATGGAGTTCGGCCTGTGGGTCGAACCGGAAATGGTCAACCTCGACTCCGACCTGGCCCGCGCCCACCCCGAGTGGATCCTGGCCACCGGCGGCCGCACCCCCGCCGACCGCCGCTTCCAGCAGGTCCTGGACCTCACCCACCCCGAGGCGTACACGTACATCCTTGAGCGACTCGACGCCCTGCTCACCGAGTACGACATCGCCTACCTCAAGTGGGACCACAACCGCGAACTGGTCGATGCCGGCCACTCACCGGGCGGCGAACCCGCCGTCCACGCCCAGACCCTCGCCGTCTACGCCCTGCTCGACGAACTGCGCGCACGCCACCCGGACCTGGAGATCGAATCATGCTCCAGCGGCGGCGGACGGGTCGACCTCGCCATCCTGGAGCGCACCGACCGCGTCTGGGCCAGCGACTGCAACGACGCCACGGAACGCCAGTCCATCAACCGCTGGACCGGTCTGCTCCTGCCGCCCGAACTCGTCGGCTCCCACATCGGCGCCGCCCGCTCCCACACCACCGGCCGCACCCACGGCCTCGCCTTCCGGGCCGGCACCGCGCTCTTCGGCCACCTCGGCGTCGAATGGGACCTCACCCGCGCGAGCGAGACCGAACGCGCCGAACTCGCCCGCTGGGTCACCCTCCACAAACAACTCCGCGGCCTGCTGCACACCGGCCGTGTAGTCCGACTCGACCATCCCGACCCGGCCCTGTGGGCGCACGGCGTCATCTCCCACGACCGGACAGAAGCCGTGTTCGCGTTGACCGCCGTGGCCACGTCCGTCTCCGCCCATCCCGGCACGCTACGACTGCCCTACCTCGACCCGAACACCACCTACCACCTGCGCCCGCTGCCCCCGGCCGACCACGCCCCGGGCATGGAACGCGGAACCCCGGCATGGTGCACCAAGGACGGCATCACCCTGCCCGGCAACGTCCTGGAACGCGTCGGCATCCAGATCCCCACCCTGCACCCCGAACAACTCATCCTGCTCCACCTCGCGCGCCGCTGAGCCTCCACCATCTGGCTCGAAGCCGGCTGACTGCCCGCCGCCGCCGAGCATGTCCATCGGAAGCGCGCCCAGTGGCCGAGGTGCCATTCAAATCGCACCAGAGGAAGCTCCGTCTCGGACCAGGATTCGCAGGGCCAGGGCTCGTGGGGTCCAGCGGGCTGTCGGCGGTGGCGGAACCACCTCTGCCCGTAGCGCACCCATCGAGCCATCCTCATTTGCGCGCGCCGTGTCGAACCCCCAGTTCACAGGGGTTTCCCGATTCTTGCTCCAGCAGGAAACCGGTAACCCCTTCCGCCTTTGGAGCAGCCGGCCGAATCATCTGTCGCGGCGGGCATCACGGCCCGCCTCACCACGGATGTGAGGAGACAACGGGATGCGTCACAGCGCCCTTCGCACCACTCTGAGTACAAGTGCGGCAACACTGGCACTGCTCGTCGTAGGCGGCGGCAGCGCCATGGCCGGTCAGACGGAAGCGTCGGCACCGCAGGCCACGAACAGCAGCGAGATCAGGGCCGCGGCGCCCAGGGCCCGGGTCTGTCTGGTCATCGACCCGAGCTTCGCCGCCAAGGTGGGGCACGTCGGCTGGATGGTTCAGGACACAGTCCGCAACCGCTGGGCAGGCGGGGCTACCGAAGACCGACGCGGGGCACAGCCCGGGGCGAACCCCAACCACGCAGCGGCCGGCAGCTGGTCCGCCAGCGGCACCTACCGCGCCGTCGTCAACGCGTTCAAGGGCAAGCGGGCCGGCTACGAAAAGATGCGGTGCCGGTACTCCCGACACGGCGACGCGGTGAATGCGGTCAAGGTCTTCAACCTCAGCACCTACCGTGCCTACTCCGTGACGCGCGACAACTGCCTGACCCGGTCGGTGGAAGCCTTCAAGGCGTACTCGTCAGAGTTCAGGTACCTGCCCAGCGGGAAGTCCACCCGCCCCAATGCCTACTACGACAACGCCCTGAGGGGCTGGACGACGGTCCGGCTCTGACACCACCCCCTGCCTCTGGGGTCCGCCCTCCGCGGCGGCCCCCAGATGTCCTTCAGGCGATCGTGCCGGCGGGCTCACGGGGCAACCGCGTCCGGTTGGCTTCGCGGGCGCGAGGCGCCCGCGAATTCGACTCCGCTGCCGGGCGGCTGGTTCGTCGAGTGACTCGCAGTTACCGGGCAGCCACCGCTCTGGGAGCGGTGGCTGCCCGGCCTCCTGCAACGTCCGTCATGCTGAAGACAGCCAGCATGTCGTCATTCCGCTTACCGGCTGGTGAGAAGGACGCTTCTACGCCGACCCATCCCCGGAAGCCTCCGGAGTCGTCAAGGACCTGCAGCATCGGTTTCACATGTGAGTTGCCCCGATAGCAGGCGGAGGGGTCCGTCGGAGCCAGGCACGTGCACCAGTGCCAGTAGGTATCGCGGCGGTCGTGCACGCCGATCCGCGTGAGGTAGTACTGGACGGAGGTGTCCGTCGTCCCCTGCTGGCACCCCTTCCCGCACGGGCCAGACGGCTGCAGGTAGGTCATGCAATACGTGGCCCTGCCTCCGCATACATGGAACGGCCGCGGATGGAACGGGCCCGTCTTCCGCTCGAACTTACCGTGTGCCCAGGAGTCCATCTCCAGATTGATCCGCTGCTTGTGGTCTCGGATCGTTTTCGCCCCCCGGCGCTCGGTGAGCGGAGCGTTGCTGCCGTATCCGTAGCCCGACGTGGCCTTGGTCGAGTACACGAACTCCAGGCGCGTGATTCCCGGCTGCGCCCGCACCTTCCATTTCTCCGACCAAGGCGTAGCCGTGTTCCACTTGATCAACACGGTCGGCACCTGCTCGCCGTCGATCTGCTCCGTGGCCAGGCGGTAAACGCCTGCTCGCCTCTCGGAGGCGGTGTCGTGGAATCCCTCGACGGTCATGACTGGGCACCTGCGTACCCCTGGAGGGGTCGCCTTCTCGCCGGGAGCGCAGTCGGCGCCCGGAGTGGTGCCCGAGGGGACCCGCTTGGCCGGCTTCCGCTGGTTCCAGAAGTAGGTGCGCGCCGAGACCGTACCGGATGCGGCATCGAACCGGTACCAGCCGAGCCGTACCCAGTTCCTGGGGGACGCGCCCTTGAGGTATCCCGTGGAGACGACGAAGTTCGACTTCTGGCCCGGCAGGTCGGCGGGCGCGGCCTCTACCGGCGCCACGGCGGCGAGTGCCAGCACGAGCGGCAGCAACAACGTATGCAGCTTTCTGATCACCTGTCGACCATGCCTGTGCAGGCGCATCAGCGTACCGCGCTGACCTGCGATTCATCACTTTCGGTGATTGGTCTGCCACGTAAGGAGAATTCGCAGTTCCGTGTTGTAGAAGAAGAGACGGAGGCGGGGCGCTCGCCGTACCACAGTCGGCCAGGGGGTGTGCGGTGGAATCCGAGGGCATCGGTGTCCCGCCCGGTGACGTCACGTTCGGTACGGAGTTGCGCCGACTGCGTCAACGGCAGGGCCTGACCCTGGCCGCACTCGCAGAGAGGGTGAAGACGAGCAAGGGATACCTGAGCCGCCTGGAACGCGGGTTGCAGCAGCCGAGCGAGGCTTTCGCGCGGGCATGTGACCAGGCGCTCGGCGCAGGGGGTGCCTTGCTCGCGCTGGCGGTTGGACCGGGCAGTGGCCAGTGCCCTTATCCGGGGCTGACCTCGTTCGGTACGGAGGACGCGCGCTGGTTCTTCGGACGGGAACGTGCAGTCGCCGATCTGCTCGGGCTGCTGGCTGATCCTCGTAGCGCCGGGCACCCGGCGGTGGTGATCGGCCCCTCCGGCATCGGCAAGTCGTCGCTGCTGCGGGCAGGGCTGGCTGCAGCGGTTGCCCGTGGCGCGCTGCCCGAGCGGCAACCGGGTACGCCGACGGTGCTGTACATGACGCCCACTGCACTGCCCCTGGGGGAACTGCGCTCGCAGGAGGAACGGCTGCCACTGGGCTCGTACGCCCTGCTGATCGTCGACCAGTTCGAGGAGCTGTTCGCCCTCTGCCTCGACGAAGCCGAACGCGTCCGGTTTATCGGAGAACTGTGTGCGCGGGCCTCCGACGGACTGCCCGTCGCCATCGGTCTGCGGGCCGACTTCTACGGCCACTGTCTCCCCCATCCGCCGCTTCTCGCCGCGCTGCGGGCTCGCGCGCTGCCTCTTGGCCCGATGCGGCCCGAAGACCTCCGGGAGGCGATCATCGAACCGGCCGCTGCCGCGGGACTCACGTTGGAGCCCGGCCTGATGGAGGTGCTGCTGCGTGATCTCGGGGCCGTCGGCGGCACAGGGACGTGCGAAGCCGGAGCGCTGCCCCTGCTGTCCCACGCCCTGCGTGTGACCTGGCAGCAGCGGGTCGAGGACACCCTCACCGTGGCGGGGTACGAACGGACCGGGGGCGTGCACGGCGCGGTGGCCACGACGGCCGAGCGTGTCTACGGACAACAGCCCCCGAACCAACAGGGCATCGTGCGCAGGATGCTGTTGAACCTGGTGCAGGTCGGGGACGGTACGGACACCACACGCCACAGGGCCGGCCGGGAGGAATTGATCGAGCTGACCGCGGCCGACGTGGCGGGCGCGCAGACCGAGGACGTCCGCGCCGTCGTGGAAGCCTTCACCAGTGCCCGTCTGCTGACGGCCGACGCCGACCATGTAACGATCAGCCACGAGGCCCTGCTGTGGGCGTGGCCGAGACTGTGCGAGTGGATCGACGGCGACCGTGCCCGGCTCAGGCTCCAGCAGCGACTCGCGGAGGCGGCCCGCACCTGGCACGAGGAGGGCAGAGACGCCTCCCTGCTGCTGCGCGGAGCTCGTCTCGCCACGGTGTCGGACTGGCTGGATGAGCAGGCAGGCGCGCACCCCGTGCTGCGTCCGGTGGAGAGTGAGTTCCTGCGAGCCTGCCGGGCGTACGAGGAGACCGAGCGCGCAGCGGAGCGCCGCCGCAACCGCAGACTGCGGCAGCTGGTCGGAGTGCTCGCCGTGTTCCTGGTCATCGCGCTGACGAGCGGGCTGCTCGCAGTCCAGAAATCCGGCGAGGCCGAACGGCACGCCGAGGAGGCCGGGAAACAGGAGCACCGGGCGATGGCCGCACTCCTGTCCAGCGAGGCACGACGGCTAGCCCACGCCCGACCGGAGCTGTCCGCCCTGCTCGCGACGGCAGCGTACGAGCACGAACATACCGCGCAGTCACTTGGGGCCCTGCTCAGCACGCAGGCCCAGGGATTCGTGGGGCGCCTGTCCCATCCCCGGAAACAGGACATGCTGTGGTCGGCCGGCCTCAGCGACGACGGCCGCGTCCTCGCCAGCAGCGACAACAGCGGACGGGCGCTGGTCTGGGACGTCCGCCACCGCAAGCTGCTGCACCTGATCGACGATCTCCCGAAGAAGCTGCGCGCTGTCGCCGTGAGCCCGAACGGCAACCGGGTCGCTGGAATCGACGAAGAGGGCACTCTGCGGCTGTGGGACGTCCGGTCCGGACGACAGCTGGCACGCACAGTCGCCGCGCCCCCCGGTACCCCGGCTCTGGGCGCACTGGAGTTCAGCAGGGACGGCAAGGTCGTGGCCGTGGCCGGGGCTGGAGTTCAGCTACGGCTGGTGGACAGGCTGCAGGAGACCGATTCCCCAGCCTCGACCACGAAGCTGGCCGGGCTGGCCCTTCACCTCGACGGCAAGACCGTGGCCGGCGCCGGTTGGGACGGAAAAATCCATGTGTGGAAGCGATCGGCCGATGGTTTCACCAGCGCCCCACTCAAGCTCGATGCCGGCTCGGAGGACGTGTTCGACGTCGACTTCAGCCCAGACGGCGCGCTGCTGGCCGCCGCGGGCCGGGATGGCACCGTCCGGCTCTGGCGCACGTCCGACTGGCAGCCGGCAGGAGATCTGAAGGGACACAGCGGCGAGGTCTGGCGGCTCGCCTTCCGGGCCGACGGCAAGGTGCTCGCCTCGGCCGGGGAGGACGAGCAGGTCCTCCTGTGGGACGTGCACGCCCGTCGGCGGCTCGTCTCACTGGGCGGCCACACCGCATCCGTCCACTCGGTGTCCTTCTCCCGTGACGGCCTGCTGGCCAGCGGCGGAAGCGACCATACCTCGGTCCTGTGGGACACGACGGGCTGGCTGAGCGACGGCTGCGGGACCGGCGGCCAGCTACCACAGGCAGCGGCCTACGGCTCCAGCGGCCTGGCCGTCGCCCACGGCGACGCCATCACCTTCCGCAGCAACGGCCGGTGCCACACGCTGCACATGGAACCAGGGCCGGTGCGCGGCCTGGCCCGCGAAGGACAGCTCATCGCCGCAGGCGAGGACGCCGGCGCTTTCCGGGTCTGGGACATGGAACGCAGGCCCGGGAAACCGTACGAGCTCGATCCGGCCAAGGACCCCAAGGGCTATCGGTACCAATACGGGGTCGCCGTGAGCCCGGGCGGCACCCTGCTTGCCGCTGGCGGTTACAGCAACACGATCCGGGCATGGGCCATGACCGCTGGCGGTCCCGCCCTCCTGCGGTCCTGGCAGGCGACCGGGACGGTCTGGGCACTCGCCTTCAGTCCCGACCACCGCACGCTCGCCATCGGCGCCGACCGCGTGGTCGAGCTCGCCCGTCTTGACGGCACCGGGGGCGTGCAACGGTTCGCGGCCCTCTCCGCCCCGGTCACCGCGCTCGCATACGGGGACAAGGGCCGGACACTGGCCGTCGGAACCAAGGACGGAACCCTGGAACTCTGGGATGTCCGCACCCACAGACGGACACTCGCTCTGACCACCCACCAAGGCCCAGTGCGGGCCTTGCACTTCGCGCCGGCAGGTGACCGCATCGCCGTTGTCGGAGAACCAGGATCTGCGCGCTGGTGGACACTCAGGGCGGACTGGGCCCAGAGCCGTGCCTGCCAGACCGCCTCGGCACCGGAGCCGCGGGAGTGGCAACGCCTCATCCCCGACGTGAACCGCGCAGAGGTGTTGGAAGCCATCTCTTGCCGAACCTCATAGCCGTCAGCCCCTGACCGACTGCGTCACGGGCGAGGGCGGGTCCGAACTCGAACGATGCCCCGAACATGATCTCGTACGAGGATTCTGGGGTTACGAGCACGGCCTCCGTCCGATGCTGTGCTCGACCAACGTAACGCGTACACGGGAGTTGATCTATCTGTCGCGCAGGAAACTCGACGGTTTCTACCCTGTGCGGATCAATTGAGCACCTGCTGGATCGTGCAGTCGACCAGCATTCGTCCGATGGAGGGTCGACGCTCGGCTGGCTTGAAAGGCCGGCAAGTGGGCGATGAACATCGCCGCCGCCAGGCAGTTCTACGAGCGCGAGGGGCGCCTTCGCATGCCGAGGCAGCATGTCGAGTGGACCGCGGCGGCGACGGAGACGGCGGCGGCGAGGAGGAGCGGGAGCGACGATGCGGCGGACACGCGGTTCGACTCGGCGACCTTCCAAGGCAATGTCCTGTTCGAGCAGGCTGTTTCGACCAGGCGGCCGGCATCGGGCCGCTGGTGCGCGCTGGGCGGGTGATGCTGCCGGGGCAGTGTTCGGCAGCCCGGTGACACTCTTGATCGCCGCGGGCCGGCTGGAGTACCGACGGTCCCGTTGGTGACCGCCGAATGGCACCGACCGCCCCCGGATCCGTGCCGTCAGGAGATGCGGATGTCCGACCAGTTCGTGGTCTTGCCGGCCTGCGACCGGCTGTCGAAACCGCCCTTGCCGTTGCCCCGGTTCAGCCAGGCTCGACCGTCCTTGTCGAGTGAGACCAGGTCAGCCCGGCCGTCGCCGGACAGGTCGAGTCCGCCGACCACGTCCTTGTAGGACGTGCCCCAGTCCTTGAAGACCAGCGACCGCGGCTTGAAGGTGCCGGCGCCGGTCCCGTTGAAGCGCCACAGCTCGTTCGACGCGTCGATGGCCAGCAGGTCGTTCTTGCCGTCGCCGTTGAGGTCGCCCGCGGCGATCAGCCTCTTGTAGCCGCCGAAGCCGGATCCGGCGAGCGCTCGGGCCTTGAAGCCGCCCGCGCCGTTGTTCGCGTACAGGTACAGCTTCCCGGTCGAGGCGGACCGGGTCAGCAGGTCTGCCCTGCCGTCGCCCGTCACGTCGCCGGGCGAGACGACCGCGTTGTACGCGCTCCAGTCCGAGGAGACCTTCACGGAGAACGTCTGCTGGTCGGGCAGCCCGCCGCCGCACATCGTCGGGTGGACGCGGGCCTCGCCCTTCGGGGAGCGGACGAACACGTCGTTGCAGCGGTCGCCGTCGAGGTCGCCGAAGGGCAGTACGAGCGTGCCCGTCGGCCAGCCGCTCGCGCGCTGCCCCGCGGTCAGCTTCGTCGCGTCACCCGCGTACACCTTGAGCCCGGCGCTGCCCCGGCCGAACAGGTCGGCCTTGCCGTCGTCCGTGTAGTCACGCCACTTGGGCAGCGCGCGGCCGGTGGTGGTGGCCTGGTACACGCCGTCCAGGACGGTGCTGTTCGTCTCGCTCCGCAGGTACTCGTCCCACAGCACGACGGGCCGGCCGAGCGCGTCGGCGGCCAACTGCGGCGCCCCGGTGAACTGGGCGCTCTTCGCGCTCAGCCGCCGCGGGGTGGACCAGGTGCCGCCCTTGAAGACGGCGGCCATCGTGTACTCCTCGTACGAGTAGCCCTCCCGCCACGTCATCGTGACCGTGCCGCCCGAGGTGGCGGCCGCGGCGACATGTCGCACCTTCTGGTGGGTGGAGAAGCGCTGCGAGTACGGCAGCCAGCGGCCGGTGGCCGCCGAACGCACCGCGTACCAGGGGGTGGTGGCCCCGCCGGCCACGAAGAGGTCGCCGTTGGGCAGGTAGACGGGCGCCGTCATCCTGTACGTGCTGCCATGGCTGTCGGCGGACTGCGGGGTGCTCCACTGCGTGGCGCCGGCGGGTCGGCGGGAGTTCATGAGGTGCGGGAGGTCGTCGTAGAAGATTTCGAAGCCGCCCTGCGGGTCGGCGAACACCTTCGGGCGCGCGAGATCCTTGTCCGGGACCGGGAAGCCCTGGACCGCGGTCCAGGTGGACACGCCGGGGGCCTTCTCCAGGGCGACGACGGCCTTGCTCGCCTGCCACTGCCACACCAGCAGGGCGGTGCCGTCCTTGGCGACCGCGAGGTCCATGTTGGCGATGTCGCGGCTGCCGGACGGCGGCTGCTCGTTGAGGTCGGCCGGAGCGGTCCACGCGGCCTGCGGGCCGGTCTTCTCGACGGCCCTCACGACACCGGAGACCGACCACACGGCGACCAAGTGGCCGTCGGGGGCCGCCGCCAGGTGGTGGTAGCCCTTCTCGGGGACGGCCGCGACGTATTCGGGCTCGGAGAAGGCGGTCGCGCCGGGCGTGAGGGTGGCGACCTTCAGCCAGTGGTTGCCGTGATCGTCGGCGCGCTTGGCCCGCCAGGCCAGGCGCACCGAGCCGTCGCCGAGCGAGACCAGCTCGGTGTTGTATCCGCCGGCGTCCGGCCAGGTCTGCGGGGTGAGCCAGCGGGTGCTGCCGGCGGGCCGGATCCGGGTGGAACGCCCGTCGTGGGTGAGGGAGACGAGGGCGCCGTCCCCGGCCGACACCAGGGCGCTCAACCCGCCCGAGGCTTCACCTGGGTTGGGGGCCGGGGCGTGGAGGGCGCGGGTGCCCCACGGGCCCGGCGCACGCGTCTCGACAGCGGCCACAGCGGTTCCGGAGGCCGTGGCGGTGGTGGCGGTGGCTGTGGCGGTGCCAGTGGCCGTGGCGGTGGTGTGGGCGGCGGCCGGGTCGGCGGCCGCCAGAGCGAAGACGGGAGTGAGCGCGATGCCGAGCACCGCGCCGGACTGCGAAGTCATGGGAATGCCCCCCCGGGCAGGACGAATCGGTTGGCATGGATTCGCCGAACTGTTCGAACAAGTCAGGCGCAGCGTATATCACCCAAGATCGCCCCGCGTGGGGGAATTCCCTCTGGCGCCACCCCGCAACCGCGGCCGGAATTGGCGTAGACCTTTATCCCGGTCACGGGCTAGGCTCTGCCGCGCACATCACGAGAGCGCTCTCAAGCACTGCTGTTCCACCCCCACCCTGTTGGAACAACGAAGGGTCACTCCCTTGAGACGCACCACAACACTGCGCACCGCACTGTCCGCACTCCTCCTGCTCGGCACCTGGGCGACCGCGAGCGCCCTGCCCGCCTCCGCCGCGGATGCTCCCGCGCGCTCCACCGAGGCACCGGCCTCCCCCGAGCTCCTCTCCGCGATGCAGCGCGACCTGGCGCTGACGCGGAACGAGGCCGAGGCGCGCCTGGCCGCTGAGAAGACCGCGACGGCCGTCGAACGCAAGGCGCGTGGCGCGGCCGGTTCGGCCTACGGCGGCTCCTGGTTCGACGCCGACAGTGGCCGGCTCACCGTGGCCGTCACCCGTGCCGCGCAGGCCGACGCCGTACGCGCGACCGGAGCGGCCGCACGCCTCGTGCGGTACGACGCGCGGCAGCTCGACGCAGCGAAAAACAGCATCGACGCGCTGTCCGCGCCCACTGGAGTCGCCAGTTGGCACGTGGACCCGAAAGCCAACAAGGTCGTCGTCAACATCGTCGCCGCACACCGGGACGACAACGATGTCCGGGCCTTCCTCGCCCGAGCCCGCGAAGCGGGCCCCGTGACGGTGCGCCAGATACCCACCGCACCGCGTACCTTCGCCGCCGGCACCGTGGGCGGTGACCCCTACTACACCGGCAACGTCCGCTGCTCCATCGGCTTCTCCGTGCACGGCGGCTTCGTCACCGCCGGGCACTGCGGCCGGCCGAGTGCGGCCGTGTACGGCTGGGACCGGTCCTACATCGGCAATTTCCAGGGGTCGTCGTTCCCGGGTGACGACTACGCCTGGGTGAACGTGGGCAGCGGCTGGTGGACCGTACCGGTGGTGCTCGGCTGGGGCACGGTTCCCGACCAGCTCGTCCGCGGCTCCGCCGAGGCCCCGGTGGGTGCCTCCGTCTGCCGTTCCGGCTCCACCACTCACTGGCATTGCGGCACCGTGCTGGCGAAGAACGAGACGGTGAACTACAGCCAGGGCGCCGTCCACCAGATGACGAAGACGAGCGTCTGCGCCGAACCCGGCGACTCAGGGGGCTCGTTCATCAGCGGCGACCAGGCTCAAGGCGTCACCTCCGGCGGCTGGGGCAACTGCAGCGGCGGCGGCCAGACCTGGCACCAGCCCGTCAACGAGATCCTCAACCGCTACGGGCTGACACTGCACACGACCTGATCCCTCATCAGCACGGCCGAGCGGACTCCGTCACGGAACTGCCGGCGGAGTCCGCTCGAACTTCGCCTCCTTCACGGACCTGACCGGCTCGATACGGCAGGGCCACACCGCTGTCCGCTGAGCGCGGGCATCCACGTGAACGACCATGAGCAGGCCCAGCTTCACACCGCAGACTCCGGCGACGGGCACAGCGGCGCGGACTGAGTGGGTCTCTCCATCCCGACCGGCGTTCCGCTCCGACGTCCCGGAAGCGGAGGAGGATGTGGGGGGCCGATCAGCAGGCGGGACGTATGCGCTAGATTTTGCCTCTCTTTGACCGCGATCACTCACGATCTCTACCCTTCGGAGTCGGCAACCCCATGAGCGACATCGTCAACGGACTCGGGCGGGCCACCGCATACGGCGGCCTGGGACTGGTCCTGTTGGTCCTCGGCATCGTCCTGGTCGACCTGCTGACGCCCGGAAAGCTCGGCCGACAGATCTGGGAGCAGCGCAATCGCAACGCCGCCATGGTGCTCAGCTCGGCACTGCTCGGTATCGGTGGCATCGTCTTCACGTCCATCTGGACGACGTACGAGGACTTCGGCAAGGGGCTGGTCTCGACCGCGGCATTCGGGCTGCTGGGGCTGGTGATGATGGCCGTGGCGTTCCTGGTGGTGGACCTGATCACGCCGGGGCGCCTGGGTGCGACGCTGGTCGAGGCAGAGCCTCATCCCGCGGTCTGGGTGACGGCGTCCTGCAACCTCGCTGTGTCCGCCGTCATCTCGGCCTCCATCGCCTGAACCGCCGCCCCTGGGAGATGGCCCACCGGCACACGAGCCGTGGAAGTCCCTGCTCCATCGGTCGCGGGTGCTCCGTCCCTCAGATGCGTATGAGGCAGGCTGGTGGCGGATGGAGGGGCGTGAATACGCCGAGCAGATGGCCCGCCCTGTCGCGTGCTCGGCGGCAGGGCGGGCCACAGTTCACCCCGGTCCCTGTGCGGGGACTACTGCGGTAGGGGTGCCTCGCCGGATACGGCGATACCTGCCTGGTGGAAGTCGTCCACAGCCGCGGCTGTCGTGTCCGGGGCGACTCCGACCGAGTAGTCCAGGCGCACCCGTGCGCGGAAGCCGGCCTTCACGGCATCCAGCGCGGTGGCACGCACGCAGTGGTCCGTGGCGATACCCACCACGTCGACGTCCTCGACGCCGCGGGCGCGCAGCCAGTCCGCGAGAGGGGTTCCTGCTTCGTCGGCTCCTTCGAAGCCGCTCTTGGACGCGCTGTGAGCCCCCTTGTAGAAGACGGCGTCGACCTTTCCGCCGATGACGGCGGGGGCGAAGTGGGGGTGGAATTCGCTGCCTTCGTTTCCTGCCACGCAGTGGACGGGGAAGCTGTCCTTGAAGTCCGGGGTCTCGGAGAAGTGACCTCCCGGGTCGATGTGGTGGTCGCGGGTGGCGACCACGTACTGGTAGTCACGGCCTGCGGTCTGCTCCACCAGTTCGGCGATCTTGGTCGCGATCCGCGCGCCACCCGCCACGGGGATACTGCCTCCTTCACAGAAGTCGTTCTGCACATCCACGACGATCAAGCCTCGGCTCACCATGACCACCCTTCAAGATGACGGAACACCCCTCGCGTTGTACCGGCCCTCACGGAGCCCCGGAGACATAAGCGGGTGAGCTCACCCACACGGACGAGCATTTTCACCGCAGGAACGATTCGCACCCGCTGAAGACCATGCCGTGCAGTTCGCAAGCCGGAGGTACCGCTCAAGGTATTGCCCTTCCCGACCCGTCGTGCTTAAGGTCACCCCGTTTGTCGAATCGATTCGATTGATTCGAAGAAACCGGCGGGTCCACGACGGGCCGGGTGGAGGTGGGGATGACGACGATCAAGGACGTCGCCGAGCGGGCAGGCGTCGCACCGAGCACCGTCTCGTACGTCCTGAGCGGATCGCGCAAGATTTCCGAGGACACCCGGCGCGCGGTGCAGGCCGCGATCGACGAGCTCGGGTACCACCCGCGCGCGAGTGCCCGTACGCTGCGCAGCGCACGGACCCGGGTGCTCGCGCTGGCCGCGCCGCGCGTGCCCGGGGCGTACCGGGCGATCGACGGGCGGTTCGCGATCGACGTCACCGACGCCGCCCGTGTGCACGGGTACGACGTGCTGCTGATGACGGACAGCGACGGCGTCGGCGGCCTGCGCCGGGTGGCCCGCAGCAGACTCGCGGACGCCGCGGTGCTGATGGCGGTCGAGGACCGCGACCCCCGTGTCGAGGTCTTGCGCGAACTGGGCTTCCCCGGGGCGCTGCTCGGTCACGACGATCACGCGGCGCTGCCCTGGACCGACCTCGACTGGGAGGCCGCCGTCGCCCTCGCCGTGCGCGAGACCGCCGCTGCCGGCCACCGGCGGATCCTCTTCCTCTCGTCGGCCGAGCACGAGGTCGCCGCACGCCGCGGCTATGCCCTGCACGGCCTCGACGGCGCCCGGCGAGCGGCCGTCGGGACCGCAGCCGATGTACGCGTGATCCCGTCCCACCGCGACCCGGACGTCCTCGCGCGGCGGCTGAGCCAGGCGCTGGCCGCGCGGCCCGTCCCGACCGCGCTGGTCGTCCAGCACCTGATCCTCCTCCCCCGCCTGCTGGACGCGGTGGCGGCGGCCGGGTTGCGGGTACCCCACGATCTGACCGTCGTGCTCGTGGGCAGTCTTCCGGACGAGTTGGGCGTCCGGCATCTGCCGCGGATCGATCTGCCCGTCGCCGAGATGTCCACGGCCGTGGCCCGGCTCGCCATCGACGCGATCGGCCCCGGCCGCGCCGACCGGTCACCGACTTCGCGGGAGCCCGTCGCGACACCTGCCTCGAGCATGTTCTCCGGCGCGCCGCACCACCTGATCCAGCCGCGGATGGCCGGGCCCGTCATCGCCCCGCCGTCGCCCGGCTGACCACTCGGACCGCCCGTACGGCACGGCCGGCGACGCTCCATCGCCGGACCACCGCATGTCCAGAGCCGCACATGTAACGGAGGATCAACCTTGCCGTTCTTAGCAGGACGCATCAGAACAAGACGCGGACGCGTTCCCGCGCTCGCCGCCACCCTTGCCTGTGCCCTCGTCGCGCCAGGGCTGACCGGCTGTGCCGCGGAGCCCGACCCGGGCACCGTCACCGTGCTCAACTCGGCGACCGACACCGCCGAGCACACCGCGAACCAGCGGTTCTTCGACCGCTGCGGCAAGCCGCTCGGCTTGAAGGTCGAGCAGATCAGCGTGCCCGCCGACCAGATCGCCTCCAAGGCGCTTCGGATGGCGTCGTCCGACTCGCTCACCGACATCCTGGAGCTCGACGGCTCGGAACTGCCCCAGTTCGCGCAGACCGAGGGCCTGCGGCCGCTCGACGACGTCGGGGTCGACACCTCCGGCCTCTCCGCGAGCGCGAAGTCCCTCGGCTCGTACGACGGCACCCAGTACGGCATCGCCCGCTCCGTCAACTCCCTCGCGCTGATCTACAACACCAAGCTCCTCAAGGACGCGGGCGTCACCCCGCCCACGACCTGGAAGGAGTTACGGGCCGCCGCGAAGAAGCTGACCGCGGGCGACAACTACGGAATGGCTTTCAGCGCGAGCCCGAACGCGGACGGCGTCTACCAGTTCCTTCCGTTCTTCTGGTCCGCCGGCGGTGACGAGGCCAGGATCGACAACGGCAAGGGCGAGGCCGCGCTGCAGCTCTGGAAGGACCTGGTCGCGGACGGCTCCGCCTCCAGGTCCGTCGTCAACTGGAACCAGCAGGACGTCAACGACCAGTTCGTCGCGGGCCGCGCCGCCATGATGATCAACGGGCCGTGGCAGGTGCCGGTCCTCAGCGCCCAGAAGAAGGTGGACTGGGCGGTCGCGAGCATTCCGGTGCCCGAGGCGGGCAAGCCGGCGGTGCCTCCCATCGGCGGCACCGTCATGGCCGTACCGAAGAACGACGAGGACCCGGCCCGCGAGAAGAACGCCGGCAAGGTCCTGAACTGCCTCAACTCCGAGAAGAACCAACTCCAGTGGGGCGAATCGGTCAACAACGTGCCCACCCGCGCCACGGCCGCGCAGGCGTACGCGAAGCAGAACCCGAAGCTCGCCGCCTTCGCCGAACTCGTCACCACCGCCCGCTCCCGTACCGCGAAGGTCGGCACCGGCTGGCCGGTGGTCGGCGACGCGCTCGCGGGCGCCTTCCAGTCCGTGCTGACGGGCCGGACCAGTCCCGAACAGGCCCTGCACCGGGCCCAGCAGCAGGCTTCGGCGGGGAAGTGAGGAACCGGCCATGACCACCACCGTCACCTCCCCGGCACCCGCCTCGGGCGCCGCCGAAACGAAGTCCGCCGCCGGCCGCGCTCCGCTGCGCCGCGGGCTGCTGCGCTGGCTCTTCGTCGCTCCCGCGCTCGCCTACATGGCGCTCTTCTTCGGCTACCCGCTCGTCCGCAACATCGTGATGAGCTTCCAGCACTACACGCCGAAGACGTACTTCACCGGCGAGGCCCCGTTCAACGGCCTCGACAACTGGCGGGCCGTCTTCGCCAATGAGCTGTTCACCGACGCCCTGTGGCACACGGCCCTGTTCACCGTCGGCTCGCTGCTCGGCCAGTTCACCCTCGGCCTGGCCCTAGCCGTGTTCTTCTCCCGCCGCTTCCGGCTCTCCGGCTTCGTGCGCGCCATCCTGCTGCTGCCGTGGCTCGTGCCCATGGTCGTCTCCGCCGTCGTCTGGCGGCGCATCCTCGACCAGGACCACGGCATGCTGAACACCGCCCTCCACGCGGTCGGCCTGGCCCCGCAGGACGGTGTGCCGTGGCTGAGCAGCCCCGGTGTGGCCCTGCTGTCGGCGATCCTGGTCAACATCTGGATCGGCATCCCGTTCAACATGGTCATCCTCTACGGCGGTCTCCAGGAGATCCCGCGCGACCTGTACGAGGCCGCCTCGCTCGACGGCTCCGGCCCCTGGCGGACGTTCCGCAGCATCACGCTGCCGATGCTGCGCCCGGTGATCACCGTCGTGCTCGTGCTGGGCTTCATGTCGACGGTGAAGATCCTCGACCTGATCCTGGCGCTGACCTCGGGCGGGCCCGCGGACTCCACCCAGACGCTGGGCACGGTCACGTACCAGCTCTCCTTCCTTCAGCTCGACTTCGGCCAGGGCGCCGTGGTGGGCAACGTCCTGATCCTCATCAGCGCGGTCTTCGCCGTGCTGTACCTGCGGGCCAACCGCGCCGACTTCGGCAAGGGGAAGTGACTGATGAGACGACCGACCAGCCTGCTGCGCGTTCGTTCGGTGTGGAACACCGCGGCCGCGCTGCTGATCCTCGCCGTGCTGCTCTTCCCGGTGTACTGGATGCTCAACACCGCCCTCCAGCCCGAGTCGAGCATCGCCGCCACCGAGTGGTTCCCCCTCTCACCGTCCCTGAAGAACTTCGACACGGCGATCAGCACCCAGGGCGGCTCGCTGCTCACCAGCTTCGTCGTCGCACTCGGCGCCGTCGTCGTCTGCCTCGCGCTCGCCGCGCCCGCCGCGTACGGGCTCGCCCAGTTCGGGCTCCGGGGCGGGCAGGGCATCGTCTTCGCGACGCTCATCACGCAGATGGTCCCGGGCATCGTCATCGCCAACGCCCTCTACAGCGCCTACGCGCAGCTCGACCTTGTCAACTCCTACCTGGGGCTGATCCTGGCGGACGCCTCACTCGGTCTGCCGTTCGCGGTCGTACTGCTGCGGGCGTTCATGGTGTCGATCCCGAGCGAGGTCGTCGAGGCCGCGATGGTGGACGGGGCGAACCGCTTCACCGCGTTCGTTCGGATCGTGCTGCCCATGAGCCGCAACGCCCTGATCACGGCAGGACTGTTCACCTTCCTCTTCGCCTGGTCGGACTTCATGTTCGCGCTCACCCTCAACACCACGGACGACGTCAAGCCCATCACGCTCGGCATCTACCAGTTCGTCGGCGCGCATGTCAGCGACTGGGGCGCGGTCATGGCCACCGCCGTGCTCTCCGCCGTACCGGCCGCGATCCTGCTCGTCGTCGCCCAGAAGTACATCGCCGCCGGGATCACCGGCGGGTCGGTCAAGTAGGCAGGTGCCTTCCGTGAGTTTCTCCGAGTCCGTCGAGTTTCCCGAGTTCCCCGCCGGCTTCTTCTTCGGTGCCGCCACGGCCAGTTACCAGATCGAGGGCGCGTACGACGAGGACGGCAGGGGTCCGTCCATCTGGGACACCTTCTGCCGCGAGCCCGGGCGCGTCGCGGACGGCGCCACCGGTGACGTCGCCTGCGACCACTATCACCGCTACCGCGAGGACGTCGCGCTGCTGCGCGAGCTGGGCGTGGACAGCTACCGCTTCTCCGTCGCCTGGCCGCGTGTCCAGCCGGCCGGCTCCGGCCCCGTCAACGCGGCCGGGCTCGACTTCTACGACCGGCTCGTCGACGAGCTGCTGGCCTCCGGCATCTCCCCCGCCGCCACCCTCTACCACTGGGACCTCCCCCAGGCCCTGGAGGACCGGGGCGGCTGGCGCGTACGCGAGACGGCGGAGCGGTTCGCCGAGTACGCCGGGGTGGTCGCCGCCCGGCTCGGCGACCGGGTGGATCGCTGGATCACACTAAACGAACCCTTCTGCAGCGCCTTCGTCGGCTACGCGGCGGGCGCCCACGCCCCGGGCGCCCGTGAGGGCCGCGGCGCGCTCGCCGCCGCCCACCATCTGCTCGTCGGCCACGGGCTGGCCGTGCACGCCCTGCGCGCGGCGGGGGCACGGGAGGTCGGGATCACGCTCAACCCCGACCGGCTGCTGCCGGCCACGGACTCCCCCGCCGACCTGGCCGCCGTACGCCGGGTCGAGACGCTCCACAACGACGTGTGGTTCGAGCCGCTGTTCGCCGGGCGCTACCCGGAGCACGAAGCCGAGACCTGGGGCCAGCTGCTGCCCGGCGGCGACGGCTCGTACCGCCTCGACGGCGACCTCGGTCTCATCGGAGCACCGCTCGACTTCGTCGGCATCAACTACTACCGGCCGATCACCGTCTCCGACGCCCCGTACCGTGACGCCGACCCGGCCACCCGCACCGCGGTCGACGTCCGGGCCGAGGAGACCTGGCGCGACGACGTCCGCCACACCACCATGGGCTGGCCCGTCGTCCCGCACACCTTCACGGACCTGCTGGTGGATTTGGCCGAGCGCTATCCCGGGCTGCCGCCGCTCCTGATCACCGAGAACGGCTCGGCGGAGGCGGACACCGTCGACGCCGACGGCCGGGTGCACGACGTGGAACGGGTCGACTACCTCCACAGCCATCTTGACGCGCTCGCCGCCGCCCTGCGCGCGGGCGTCGACGTGCGCGGCTACTACGTGTGGTCGCTGCTGGACAACTTCGAGTGGGCCCGTGGCTACGGCCAGCGCTTCGGCATCGTCCGGGTCGACTACGACACGCAGACACGCACACCCAAGGACAGCTACCGCTGGTACCAGCGGCTGATCGCCGCCCACCGCGCCCGCACCACCCCTGGTGAGGACCTCCGATGAAGTTCACCGACGGCTACTGGATGATGCGTGAAGGCGTCCAGGCGTCGTACGCCGCGGAGGTCGCCGACGTCCGCGTCGACGAGGACCGGTTCACGCTCTACGCGCCCGTGCGGCACGTCACGCGCCGCGGCCAGACCCTCAACAGCCCGCTGCTGACTGTCGAGTGCTGGTCCCCCGCCGAGGGCGTGATCGGCATCCGCTCCACCCACCACGCGGGCGCTGCCGAGCGCGGCCCGGAGTTCGCGCTGCGCACCGGGCCCGGGCACGCGGCAAGGGTCACCCGGGAGTGTTCGCTGCTGGAACTCACGGCCGGAAAGCTGTCCTTGCGCGTGGACACCGCGGCCCCGTGGCGGCTGGACTTCACCGCGGAGGGTCGCGTCCTCACCTCGGCGAAGGCGCGCGGCACCGGCTTCGCTGTCAAGGGCGACGGCAGCCACTACTCGCTGGCGCAACTCACGCTCGATGTGGGCGAGTTGGTGTACGGGCTCGGTGAGCGGTTCACGCCGTTCGTGAAGAACGGCCAGAGCGTGGACATCTGGCAGGCCGACGGCGGCACCGCGAGCGAGCAGGCGTACAAGAACGTCCCTTTCCACCTCACCAACCGTGGCTACGGCGTCTTCGTGAACCACCCCGGCAAGGTGAGCTACGAGGTCGACTCGGAGGCCGTCGGACAGGTGCAGTTCAGCGTCGAGGGCCAGTCGCTGGAGTACTTCGTCGTGTACGGTCCGACGCCCAAGGACGTCCTGGACCGCTACACGGCGCTGACCGGCCGCCCGGCGCTGCCGCCGGCCTGGTCGTTCGGGCTGTGGCTGTCGACGTCGTTCACGACCTCGTACGACGAGGAGACGGTGAACCGGTTCGTGCGCGGGATGGCCGAGCGCGACATCCCGCTGGGCGTCTTCCACTTCGACTGCTTCTGGATGCGCGAGTACCAGTGGTGCGACTTCACCTGGGACCCGGAGGTGTTCCCGGACCCGGAGGGCATGCTGCGCCGGTTGAAGGAGGAGCACGACCTGCGCGTGTCGGTGTGGATCAACCCGTACATCGCGCAGAAGTCCGCGCTGTTCGCGGAGGCCAAGCGGCACGGCCATCTGGTCCGCAAGGCCAACGGCGATGTGTGGCAGTGGGACCTGTGGCAGGCCGGCATGGCCCTGGTCGACTTCACCGATCCGGACGCACGCCAGTGGTACGCGGGCAAGCTGCGCGCGCTCACCGCGCAGGGCGTCGACTGCTTCAAGACCGACTTCGGCGAGCGGATCCCGACCGATGTGGTCTGGCACGACGGCTCCGACCCGGAGCGCATGCACAACTACTACACACAGCTCTACAACGAGACGGTCTTCGAGGTGCTGAGCGAGGCCCGGGGCGCCGGTGAGGCCGTGCTCTTCGCCCGCTCGGCGACGGCGGGCGGACAGCGGTTCCCGGTGCACTGGGGCGGCGACTGCGAGTCGCACTTCGGCGCGATGGCCGAGTCGCTGCGCGGCGGGTTGTCCCTCGGCCTGTCCGGGTTCGGCTTCTGGAGCCATGACATCGGCGGCTTCGAGGGCACGCCGACGCCCGAGGTGTTCAAGCGGTGGGTGCAGTTCGGGCTGCTGTCGTCGCACAGCCGGCTGCACGGCAGCAAGTCGTACCGGGTGCCGTGGGACTACGACGAGGAGGCGGTCGCGGTCACCCGCGACTTCACCCGCCTCAAGCACCGGCTCATGCCCTACCTGTTCCGTGCGGCACAGCAGGCCGCCGAGCGCGGCACGCCGATGATGCGGGCGATGGTCCTGGAGTTCCCCGACGACCCCGCCTGTCACACCCTCGACCGGCAGTACATGCTCGGCGACGACCTGCTCGTCGCCCCCGTGTTCTCGGCCGACGGCGTCGTCGACTACTACGTCCCGGACGGCACCTGGACACATCTGCTGTCGGGCGAACAGATCCAGGGGCCGGGCTGGCGGCGCGATCGGTACGGCTACGACAGCCTGCCCCTGCTCGCCCGGCCCGGCTCGGTCATCCCGTACGGCGTGAGCGACGACGCGGCGGAGTACGACTGGGCGCACGGGGTGACACTACGGGTCCACACGCCCGTCGACGGTGCGACGGTCGTGACACGGATCCCGGCCCCGGGCGCCCGGGACAGCTCGGTGGCCGTCTTTCGGACGACTCGCGACGGCGACACGGTCACGGTCGACGCGCAGGGGGCACCGGGGCCGTGGCAGGTGCTGCTGGTCGGAGCGCAGGCGGAATCCGGCGACACCGGATCGTCGGGGTCGGCGTCGGCGTCGGCGTCGGCGTCGGCCGAGCGGACCGCGCTCGGCACTCTTCTCGCCGTATCCGCGGGCACGGCCCGCCTCACGGCGCTACTCACCGGGAGCTGACACGGTTCTCACGGACAACACAGTCAGGATGCCCACCGCGCCGATCACTGCGATACCTCCGGGCACCGGTAGGCGGCGCGGTGAGGAGTCGGCGGTCAAGGGCAGCTCTCGCGTGGCCGATGCGGCTGCCATCAGCGAGCGTCACTTCATGTCGCTGGTTCACCTGGCGCAGCAGCACAATGGGCGCCATTGAAGCCCCCAGGGTCTGCTCCGCACCGGCCAGGCCAGATCCGGCGATCGCGAATCCCGTGACCGCGGCCATGCCCTCTCCTGTGCCGCATTGCCTACTGCTCCGGGACGGTCCGGTCGGCGACCGGCTGCATCAGGCCGCGGCGCGCTTGGCGTGAAGCTCGCCATCTAGTTGCTCGAAGAGTTCGTTGCCGGAGGCCCTGAACGTGCGGATGCCCTCGTCCTCCAGCACACGCACCACGTCCTCATAGGACACTCCGACAGCCGCCAGGTCATCGAGTACCTGCTGGGCTTCCCCGTAAGCGCCATGGATGGTGTCGCCCTGGATGCGGCCGTGATCCGCGACTGCGCGCAGGGTCTGTTCCGGCATGGTGTTGACCACCCCGGGAGCCACCAGTTCGTCGACGTAGCGGGTGTCGCGGTACGCGGGGTCTTTCACCCCGGTGGATGCCCACAGCGGGCGTTGCGGGCGCATCCCGGCCGCCGCCAGGGCTCTCCATCGGTCCCCTGCGCACGCCTGCTCGAAGTGCTGGTAGGCCAGGCGTGCGTTGGCGATTGCCGCCCGGCCGCGCAGGTCCCGTGCCTCCGGCGTGCCGATCTTGTCCAGTCGGCTGTCGACCTCGGTGTCCACCCGGCTGACGAAGAAGGAGGCCACCGATGCGATGGACGTCAGGTCGTGGCCCGCCGCATGCGCCCTGCCCATGCCGTCCAGGAAGGCACGGAGCACCTGGTCGTAGCGGTCCAGAGAGAAGATCAGGGTCACGTTGATGCTGATGCCCTCGCCAAGCGCCGTGCTGATCGCCTCCAGGCCTTTCTGCGTGGCGGGGATCTTCACGAACATGTTCGGGCGGTCCACCAACCACCACAGGGCCCGTGCCTCGGCGACCGTCGCCGCCGTGTCGTGGGCGACGCGCGGATCCACCTCGAGCGACACTCGCCCGTCGACACCGTCACTTGCCTCGTACACCGGGCGCAGTACGTCGCAGGCCCAGCGCACGTCGAACGCCGTCAGCAGCCTGATGGCTTCCTCGACCCGAACCCCGCGCCGGGCGTGACCCTTCACCTGCTCGTCGTAGAGGGCACCCGAGCGGATCGCCTTGGCGAAGATCGTCGGGTTGCTGGTGATGCCGACCACCCGCTGTTCCTCCACCAGGTCGGTCAGCCGGCCGCTCGCGAGCCGCTCCCGGCTCAGATCGTCCAGCCAGACCGCTACGCCTTCGGCGGCCAGCCGGTCCAGGTTCTCACTCATGATCTTCCTCTCGAGCGCCGCCCCGGGCGATGCCCTCTGACGAGGCGGGTGAGGCGATGAATGCCACCCGTGTCGTCACCTTCCGTGGCCGCTGCCTGCCGTCAGTGAGACTCCCGCATGCTGTGGCAGCGCTGCGGAGGCATGACACCCATCCCTCTATAGACAATCCTCACTAACAATAGAATCGCGGAAACCTTCTTTAGTCAATCCCTATTGGTTTTACACTGGTGTCCGTGGACCACCCGAAGGAAGCACCCCGCACCGGCGTCTCCCCCGTCGCCGCCTTGGACGAGCCGTCCCGCAGGAGGCTCCACGAGCACGTCGTTGCCTTCCACCTGGACCAGTTGGCCGACGAATCACTGCTGGACGTCGCCTACGAGCGACGCAGCGGATGCACCGATCCGGGAGCGGGCCGACCCGAAAAGCTCTACAAGCGCCCAGCAAGCAGGGTCCGTTCGATCCTGCACCGAATGGTCCACGAGCTGGGCACACAGCTACCCGCCCCCGCAGTTTCACGTCTCACGAGGAGTACGTCATGGACACCACCGCACCGATCACGGCCTCATCGCCGGAAAAGGCTGGTATGCCCGCACGCTTCGCCGGCATCCCCGGACCCCAGACCGCGATGCCGTCCATCACCCCGCTGCGCGTCGTCCACGACACCGGCGGCATAGACCTGCCCGGCGCCGAACGCGCCGCCGCCCAGTTCCTTGAAGCGCTCGGCATCCAAACCGACACCGAGAGCCTGAACGGCACCCCCGGCCGCATGGCCCGCGCCTATGCCGAACTGTTCAGCCCGCGCCCCTTCGACCTGACGACCTTCCCCAACGACGAGGGCTACGACGAGCTGGTGCTGGCGCGCAGGATCCCCGTCCGCTCGGTGTGCGAGCACCACATGCTGCCCGTCATCGGCACCGCACACGTCGGTTACCTGCCCGGCAGCCGCATCCTCGGCCTGTCCAAACTGGCCCGGGTCGTCGAACACTTCGCCTTCCGCCCCCAGGTCCAGGAACGTCTGACCAAGCAGGTCGCCGACTGGCTGCACACCCACCTGGAGCCCAAGGGCGTCGGGGTCGTGATCGAAGCCGAACACACCTGCATGACCCTGCGCGGAGTCCAGGCCACCGGCTCCAGCACCCTCACCTCCACCCTCCTCGGCACACTCCGCCACGACGCCCGCTCACGCGCCGAATTCCTCTCCCTCACCGGCATGCCCACCTGAACCCCCACCGCGTTCCGGCCCCTGCACGCGGGGGCACCGTGGCCGGACCAGTTCACTCGCGCTGGTCGAGGGCCCTGGTCAGCTGTCGGTTGCCGACATCAAGCCGGGCGGACCGCGCCCTTGATCGTGGACTCGCCGGCGAAGAACACCGACTCCTCACGGATGAACGCTCCCGGCCCCGGAGCGTGAATCACCATGCCGTCGCCGCTCCAGATGCCGACATGGCCGAGGTCGTCGTGGAAGAAGACCAAGTCTCCGACCTGGACGTCAACGAGCGAGACCTGCACTCCCGCTCCCCACTGCGCCTGGGCGGTCCGGGGCAGCATGACGCCGGCAGCCTTCCACGCGGCCTGGGTGAGACCGGGGGCGTCGTACGATCCCGGCCCGACCGCGCCCCAAACGCAAGGACGACCGATCTGCGCTCGGGCGAAGGCGACCACCCGCTCGCCCTGCGTGCTGTAGCCGGCCTCCGGCGACAGCCAGGATCCACCGTAGGCACCGGGCGTGAAGGAGGTGGAGGGAGACTCGCTTGCCGTAACCGGTTCCGTCGGGGCGGCAACCCCTGTCGGTGCAGCGGGGGCGGCTGCGGCGACCGGCTCCACGGGCACTTCCGCAACAGGGGCCGCCAGGGCAGATGCAGGGATGCTCGGCAGACCGGCGCCGTAGGTCGCGGTGGTCACGTCGGCCGGTGGACCGGAGGTGTAGTGAGCGGTGGGATCGGCTGACAGAGCCGTGGCATACGGTGCGATCGCACCGGTCGCCGGACCGGCACCGTACATCTCCACCCCGCCTGTTGGGAGATCCGCATGGTGAGTATCCGCGGTGGGGTGCGAGACGGTGGGCAGCGCCGCGGCGGACTCCGGGCCGGGCAGGGGGCTGGACTCCAGGGCGGGCGCTGATGCCGGCTCGTACAGCGGCCGCGCCGCCACGTCGCCGAGGACCGGTTGTGCACCGGAACGCCAGGCGCCGTCATCCCACCGGGACTCGCCTGCCGCAGCCGGTGCGACACGCTGGCCGGAGAGCTCCGGGAGGAATCCAGCGGTCGGTGCCTGAGCTGATCCGCCGGTCAGCTCCCGCGCAACACCGGTGGGTGCTGGGGGCGCTTCGAGAGCGCGGGGTTCCGCGGGAGGTTCCGCCGGGCGCACGGGGCGTGCTGCCTGGGGCGCGCGGTCGGGACGGACCGGCACCCTCCTGTCCGGCTGCGACGCCGACATGGTCGGACCCAGCTTGGCACGGGCGGCGTCGAACCACTGCCGGGCAAGGGTGCCGACCGTGGGCTCCGCGTCCCGCTGGGACCGGCTGCCGGCGGACGCGCCCCGCTGGCGCGGGATCGCAGCGGCGCGGGTCGCGTTGAAGGTACCCGTGTCGCTCTCGGCCCGGTCGTAGAGGCTGTCGATCCACCGCCGGACCTCGTCAGGGCTCGGCCCCTCGCTCTCATTCACCAACGCGGGAACCACCAGACCGCGAGAGACGGGCCTCGACAGTGAAGGCCTCCGGGACAAGGGAGTTGGCCATGCCCGCGAAGTCGGTCACTTCAGGGCGCGAGATTCGTTCCGACTCCATGGAAATGGGCGCTCCTTCCGTCCGAGAGTGCACGAATCCACCTGCCTGTCGGCGGAAGTTGTGCACGTAGTGGTCAACTTAGCCAACTTGTGAGCCTCTCGTGAAGATCGAAGCCCGAAAAGTACCGATATGCTTCTGTGATCTTCCCCCCCTTCAATCACAGCCCCCACGCAATCCATCTCACAGGTACAGACCTCGGACCAGATGGGGACATCATGGGCGACCGAGCGAGCGCCAAGAGCGGCGGGCGCTTGCCGAGACGACCAACAGGCAGAACTGCCCCGAGCGTCCAGGTCAGGGGGGCTGAGCACGCCGTTTGCGGCTGGTGACACGGTTCTTGCGGGAACTCCGACAACCGCCACCGGGGAGGATCCGCACGGACCGCCAAGACCCCTGCCGCCCATAGGCGCCCCAACTGCCTTGCTGTTTTCGCTCGTCACCGCGCCCCACCGGCACACAGAAGGGGGAGCCGACGTGGCCGTTTCGAGACCTACGGCGCCCGCTCAGTCAGTGACGGCGGCCGCGGCGCCTGCGACTCCCGCGGAGACCGCCGCGAGGGTGCGAGTCACCGCCGTGTTCACCGCTTCGGCGCCCCAACTCGCCTGCTCCAGCCGCTTCGCGCGCTGGTGGACCGCACCCGACCAGGGGATGTGGTGCAGACTCGGCAGGGTGCCGCTCGCGGAGAGCAGACCGATCAGCGCCGCCGTGCGGGCATCGGGCTCCGCACCGTCCACCATCCAGACGCTGGGCGTCGCTCTGGCCGCCGCCGTCGCCTTCGACGCCTTCGTGGTCCGGATGGCGATCGCACCCGCGGTCCTGGCACTGCTCGGCCACCGGGCATGGTGGCTGCCTCGTATCCTGAACCGTGTGCTGCCGAATATCGACATCAAGGGTGAGGCACTGAGCAGGCGAGTGCCGACCTCCGCGACCGGACCGGACGCAGCGGTGCGGCGGCTCCCCGTCGGCCGGGATTGAGTCGGCCATGACGAAGACGGGGGGCGGTGGGCCGCGATCACGCGACGCGTGGTGGCGGGAGGCGGCGATCACCGCGACGGCGTTCGCGTTCTGTCTGCTCGGCGGGGTGATGCAGGTCGACGACACCCTGTCAGCGCCGCGTGCCACCGCCTACGTCATCGCCGTGGTGTCCTGTGCCGTGCTGCCGGTACGGCACCGGGCACCCCTCGCCGCCCTGGCTGCCACGACCGCGGTCGGCGTGCTGGTGCCGCCCTTGGGCCTCCTGCTCACCCCGCTCATCGTGGCCCCCGCCGTGATCACCGCTTACTCCTACTCGCTCGCCGCGCGCACCGAACGGCGCGCGGCGGGCGCGGTGTTGCTCACTTCCGCGGTGCTGGTCGCCTCCATCCCGTTGTCCGGGGACCTGTCGTGGAAGGACGCGAGCAGGATGGGAGTGGTGGCGGTGTTCCCGCTCGTGGCCGGCGTACTCGGTCACTCGGTGCGCAACCGACGGGCCTACCTGGCGGCCGTGGAGGAGCGGGCCCGGCGGGCCGAGGAGAGCCGGGACAGCGAGGCGCGCCGGAGAGTGGCCGAGGAACGGCTGCGCATCGCCCGGGAACTGCACGATCTGGTGGCCCATCAGATCACCCTGGCCAACGCACAGGCCACGGTCGCCGCCCACCTCTTCGACGCGCGCCCGGAGCAGACCCGCAAGAGCCTCGAGGAACTCGTCGGGACCACCGCCGACGCGCTCGACGACCTGCGGGCCACGGTCGGTCTGCTGCGTCAGGCCGGGGACGCGCCCGCGTCCGCCGAACCGGCGCCCGGGCTGTCCCGGCTTCCCGCGCTCCTCGATTCCTTCCGCCGCGCGGGCCTGGTGGTGTCGGTGCACCAGGAGGGCACGGCCAGGCCGCTGCCGCCGGGGGTGGACCTCACCGCCTACCGCATCGTCCAGGAGGCCCTGACCAACGTGACCAAGCATGCCGGCACCGGCAGCGCCCGGGTGCACCTCGCCTGGAACCGCGATCGCGTGACCATCACCATCGCCGACGACGGAGAGAGCGCTCGTACGGCACCGCCCGTGTCCACGGAACCGAGTGCGTCCACGGCGGCGGACCGTCCCCCCGGTTACGGTCTGATCGGAATGCGTGAACGTGCCACCGCGGTCGGTGGACACCTCTCCGCGGGCAAGCGCCCGGAGGGCGGCTTCCTCGTCTCCACCCAGCTGCCCCTCCCGCCCGCCAAGGACACGGCACGGAGCACTGACGGAGCGACGACCACCGATGAGGGACGGATGGCCGACGGAGTGCCAGGCGACGGACGGACGGGCGACGGAGAGCCCGGGGGGACAGCGTGACGCTCAGGGTGCTCCTCGCCGACGATCAGGCCCTGCTGCGCGGTGCCTTCCGCATGCTTCTCGACAGCGCCGACGACATCACCGTGGTCGGCGAGGCCGGCGACGGCAGGGAGGCGGTGAGACTCACCCGGGAGCTGCGCCCGGACGTGGTGGTCATGGACATCCGTATGCCCGAGGTGGACGGTCTCACCGCCACGTCGGAGATCTGCGCGGACCCGGAGCTGCGCGCCAGCCGCATCCTGATCCTCACCACGTACGAGACCGACGAGTACGTCGCTCAGGCGCTGCGCGCGGGGGCCGGCGGCTTCATCGGCAAGGGCATCGGGGCCGAGGACCTGGCGGACGCCGTCCGTACGATCGCCGACGGCGACACGCTGCTGTCCCCCGCCGCGACCCGCTCCTTGGTCGCCCGTTTCCTGGCCACACCGGACGACGCCCCGCCGCACCACGCCGAACAACTCGCCATGCTCACCCCGCGCGAACGCGAGATGGTGGCCCTGGTAGCGACCGGCCTGTCCAACCAGGAGATCGCCGAGCGGATGTTCCTCAGCCCCTTCACCGTCCGCGCCCACGTACAGCGCGCCATGACGAAACTGGAGGCCCGCGACCGGGCTCAGCTCGTCGTCATCGCCTACCGGACGGGCCTGGCCCACGCAGCCCCCGACGGCGGCACGGACCGCCTGTCGTAGCCCGGTACCGGGAGCCCCTTCGGTGCCCTGCGAATTCGGGCAGCGCAAGGGCTGAGTGGGCCGGTCGTGCTGTCGTTGAGGGCATGGTGACGAGATCACGCAGCATGGTGTTGCGTTGCTCCAGGGCCCGCGCCGTGGTGGGAAAGAGCGTGGCCGCACCGTTGTCGACCAGTGCCTGATTCATGGCCACGAACTCGCGAACGTCACGATCGTAGGCGGCGAAGGCCGCAGTGTGGTCCCGGTTCGCGGCCAGGGCGTTGGCGAGCATGTAGGCACCGACCAGTGCGAGGCTTGAGCCTTGTCCGGTGAGGAACGAGGGTGCGTACGCGGCGTCACCGACGAGCGCGACGCGGCCGCTGGACCAGTGGGGCATGCGGATCTGACCGGCCGTGTCGAAGAACAGGTCATCCGCGTCGCGCATGGCGTTGACCATGCCAGGGACCTCCCATCCCGCTCCTGCGAAGGTCGTGGCGACCAGGTCCCGCTGGGCGTCAGGGTTCCGCAGGGCGTCGAACGGCGGTTGTGGTTGGTGGAAGTTCAGGAAGGCGTGCACCTCGTCGTTGTCGTTGTCCCCGACGGCGTAGAGGGCCGCGGCTTTCCCCGGGGTGTTCCACATCATGACCTCGCGGGTGAGCCCGAAGGTGTTCGGCATGGTGAATATGGCGAAGCAGTAGCCGAGATAGCGGTGGAACCGGGCTTCGGGGCCGAACAGGGACTCCCGGGTATGTGAGTGCATACCGTCGGCGCCGACTACCAGGTCGAACGTGCGCCGTTGCCCACTGCGGAAAGTGACGTCGACCCCTTGTCCGGACTGGTCGAGGGTGTCGATGGAGTCGCCGAACAGGAATTCCACGTCGTCGCGGACCATCGCGTAGAGGATCGCGGCCAGATCCCCCCGACGCACCTCGAGGTCATGTCCCTCGGCACCGCCTGCAACGGCACTCGGGGTGAGCGAGGCGACTTCACTGCCATCGGCGTTGAGGAAAGTGCAGCGACGCAAGCCGACATGCGCGTCCTGTAATTGCGGCAGTATCCCCATCCGCCGGACCACCTCTGTCGCGGTCCCGCGGACGTCGATCGGGTAGCCGCCGTCGCGCAGTGCGCCTGCCTTCTCGACCACTGTGACCGCGAATCCGGACCGGTGCAGCCAGTACGCCAGCGCGGGCCCGGAGATACTGGCCCCGGAGATCAGAACTCTGCGCTTCGCGGTTGCAGTCACGTCCATCGGCAGACCGGTCGGTGTCATGCCTGGGCTCCTTTTTTCGTGATGCGGACAACGAGCAGTGACAACGCGGCGACGAGGCCGGCGACGGCTAAGCCTGTGACGAAGGCCGATTCCGTCGGCTGACCCGTCGTCAGGTCGGCCCCGGCGTCGAGAATCGCGCCGGCGACCTGGGCGCCCAGGGCGACGCCGATCACGCGAGTGACCACGAGCAGGCTGGTGGCGATGCCGATGTCCTTGGTCTCGATGGCGGTGGCGGTGCCGGCAAGCAACGCCGTGGTACCGACGCCCGCGGCGAACGCGGTCAGCACCTTCGCGAGGACGAGCTGCCACTCCTCGGTGTGCAGCGACGCCAGGGCGATCATCGTGGACGCCGTGACGACGGTGCCCACGATGACCACGGCACGCGGACCGAAACGCCGCGCCGCGATCCCGCCCACCGAGTCGCTCACCGCACCGGCGATGGCGCCGGGAAGCAGGAACAGTCCGATGTCGGTGGTGCCGGCTCCAAATCCGTACCCGTCGGCCGATACCCCGAACAGTTGCGGGAGCAGAAAGGCCACCATCCCGAAACTGGTGGTGATGACGAAAGTGAGCACGCACGCATTCCACATAGCGGGCTTCGCCAGCATGCGCAGAACGACCAACGGCGAGGCTGTCCGGCGCTCGACGACGACCCATCCGGTCGCGAGGGTGGCCACGACCACCGCGATGGCACCGACAGCGAGTGGCGGCACGCCGCCGTCCCTCGTCACCGTCACGAGCCCGAGCATGAACGCGAGCAACGTGCCACTCAGCAGAACCGTGCCGGGCCAGTCGATCCTGTCGTCCGATGGGATCGGCGGATCATGCGGCATCAGCCGAGCCACGGCCAACGTCGACGCCATGATCGCGATCGTCGGCAGCGCGAACATCCACTGCCAGGACAGTTCTTCCGCGATCGGACCGGCACACAGCATTCCCACCGTGCTGCCGCCCGTGAACAGCGCGACGACCAGCCCGATCGCCGCCTGTGACGCTCCTGTCGGGAGGTGCTTGCGCACCAGGATGAAGGAGAGGGGCAGCGCGCCCACCATGACGCCCTGCAATATCTGACCGAGCAACAGCACCGGCAGGTTCGGCGCCAGGCCGGCCATCAGACCACCGGCCGAGACCACGGCCATCAGCCGGACCAGCACCCGCTTTCCGCCGTAGCGGTCGCCCAGTTTGCCCGCGACGGGCGTGATGACCGCGCCGGTGATGAGTAATGCGTTGCCGATCAAAGCCCCTTCGGCAGGACTGACCCCCAACTCACGTTGCAGCAGCGGGAGAGCGGGCTCCACCACTGACTGCAAAGTGCCGAGGGCGAGCGCCAAGATACCGAGGGCACCGATCGACAGCCACCCGTTGCGGACCGGGGAGACCACGGCTTCGGATATGGACGTCCTGTTCACGGGCGCTCGTCCAGCACCAGGGCACCCAGCCACAGACCACCCACGAGCCGGAGCCGCCGGACGGCCCACCGTCCGATCCGGTAGAGAAAAGTCGCCACCTGCTGATCACTCCAGACACCACTAGAGAAGGGGAATGCGCGAGATCTCGCGCATTCCCACACTCCCCTTTGGTGTCCTGGCGGGCATCGTCCCCCGCAGCCGTCTTGGCCTGGTGCACCCGGACCAGCCACTCACCCGTCCTGGTGCCTACGCACTACAAGCCGACTTGGGCCTTGCAGGACTGCGTCTGAACTCCGAGGAGTTTCTCAGCGCAGCCGGCGCACGCGCAGCACCAGGTCGTCGCTATGGTGCGCGCCGGCGCCACCGTCGAGTGCCACACGTGGCCGTTGCTCGTCCACCTCCACCTCCCAGTCGTCGTCGAGTGCGTCGACGACCATCGAGGGCCAGACGTAGTCAGCCGGATCAAAGCCGCTGTCGTCCGCCTGCCGGGTGTCCACCCCCGCGTGGTGTACGACCAGCAGCACACCGCCGGGCGCGACGGCCGCGAGCAGTGCTCGCTCGGCCGCGGCGTCGGCGGTGCGCAGCAAGGCCGGGTACTGCGCGGAAACCAGGTCGAAGGAGGCCGGCGGGAGCACCGCCTCGGTGAGTGCGGCGTGTACCCAGTGAACGGCGACGCCGGCGTCCCGCGCGTGCCCGGCCGCCCGCAACAGCGCCACGCCAGAGACCTCGAGCGCGGTCACGTCCCAGCCGCGGCGCGCGAGCCAGACGGCGTCCGCGCCCTCGCCGCAGCCGACGTCGAGTACCCGCCCGGGTGTGAGCCCGGCGACCTCTGCCACGAGCGCGCCGTTGGGCCGGCCGCTCCACAACTGTTGTCGCTCGGCGTAGCGGTTGTCCCACTCCGCCCGCACCGCGGGGTCTCCCACATAGTCGTCGGCGGGTGAGGGGATTCCGGACGCGGGCGATGTTGCTGCGATGTTGTCGGTCACGGGCCCACCGTCGCCCACCGGATCCGGGTCTGCCACTCCTGTTGCCGGTCCGGCAAACTGGCGCCCGAAAGAACCTCGGAGTCATGCCTACGCCGCCGGCGAATTCTCAGGGCGAGGACCGGTCGCCGCAGTGGCCGATCCGCGCACCCGGGCGACTGCCTACTGCGGCTTGGTCGCGATCTGGATCAGGTTGCCGCAGGTGTCGTCGAAGACGGCGGTGGTGACGGGGCCCATCTCCAGGGGTTCCTGGGTGAAGCGGACTCCGAGGCCGTGCAGGCGCTGGTACTCCGCCTTCACGTCGTCGACGGCGAACTGGGCGAGTGGGATGCCCTCTTGGACGAGTGCGTCACGGAAGGTCTTGACGGCCGGGTGGCCCGCGGGCTCCAGAAGGAGTTCGGTGCCTTCGGGCTCCTCGGGCGAGACGACGGTCAGCCACCGGTCCTTCTCGCCCACCGGCACGTCGTGCTTCTTCACGAAGCCGAGGATCTCGGTGTAGAAGTGCTCGGCCTTGGCCTGGTCGTCGACGAAAACGCTGGTCAGATGGATCTTCATGGAGTGCTCTTCTCTGGTCCGGACGTATCGGCCACCAGCCATCGCTCGGCGATCTGCCGCAGCGGGGCTGTGTTCAGCTCGTGGAACTTGTAGCGGCCCTCCCGCCGTGTCTCGACGAGCCCGGCAGCCTCCAGCACGGCGAGGTGTTGGGAGACCGCTTGGCGCGAGATGCCGAGCTGGTGCTTCATGCTCAGCCGGGAGCAGATCTCGAACAGCGTCTGTCCGGACTTCTCCGCTAGCTCATCGAGGATGGTGCGGCGGGTGGGGTCGGCCAAGGCTTTGAATAGGTCATCGGCCACGACCACACAATAGGCAACTGTTCACTTGCATATCAAGTCGACGAGCACCCCCACCCGTCAGATGACGTTGACGGTGTCGAGGAAGCGGGCGGCGAGCTCGGTGTCGCCGGTGACGGTCACGTCGCTGTCGCGCCAGGACGACCGTTGCGTGCCCCAGTCGGGGAAGGTCAGCGCGGGGGCGGTGACGTGCGCGGCGACCGCGCCGCTGGATGGAGCCAGGCCGCCTGCCACGTCGATCCACCAGGTCCCGCCGCCGGGGCCGGTGAGAGTCAGTGCGACGCGGGCGTCGAGCCCGGCGACGGGCGCCTGCGCGACCTGATTGCTCAGTACGGCGATCATCCACGTCAGGACTGCGCGCATCCTGTCGGCCTCGGTGGGCGGCACGGGCCGACCGAGCGCTGGGGCCATGTCATGACGCAAGTGCGTGTGATGGTCGAAGACGAGTGCGCCACCGATCATCAGCCCCATGGGGTAGCGACCGAGTTCGGCCAGCCGTACCCGCACTCGGGCGGCGGGCGTGCGTCTCACGGCGTCGAGGAGCGCGGTGGCTCGCCGGCTGGTGCGCCGGTACTCGGCCATCACATCGGCACGGCTCCGGTCTCGCCGTCGACCGACAGGGTCTTCATTCACCTGTTCGAGGCTTGCGGCGAAGATCGTGCGCAACCCGGCGGGCGTGTAGAAGCTCCGTGCCGTCGCACCGATGTGGGCGACGACATCGGCGATGCGCCATCCGGCTGCGGCGCTGGGCGCGGTCCATTCGTCGTCGGCGAGGCTGCCGGTGAAGTTCAGCATCTCGGTGCGTTCGACGCGGAGGGCAGCGACCATGTTCGGCAGGTCCGCCGCGGGCAGGCGATTGCTCACGTCGTCTTCTTCTCCGGTTGTGAGGCGGGACGGCGGATCGCCTGCACGGCCGCGTCGTAGAGGTCGAAGGTGTCGGCCTGTCCACCCAGGCGCATCCATTCTTCTGTTGCTGCCTGGAGGCAGGTGATCGCCGCGGCCGCGACCGCACGCGCTTGCAGGGCGCGGTGGTCGGACTCGGGCAGTCGCGGCTCGATCAGCGGTGCGAACAAGTCCTGCCAGCGAGCCTGCTTCTCGGCGTGGCCGGCGCGCAGGGATTCATTACCGAACAGCAGCGTGATCATCTCCAGCCGGCGCTCGGCCGTGAGGTCGATCTCCTCGAGCACCTGGAACGCCGCGCGCAGGGACGTCCACGGGTCCTCGTCGGCCGGGCGCTCGGCGAGCCGCGCCGCGATCAACTCCCCCTGCTCGGACAAGCCGTTGAGCGCGAGGTCTTCCTTGTTGCGGAAGTAGTTGAACAGGGTCCGCTTGGAGACACCCGCTGCGGCGGCGATCTCCTCGAGCGTCGTGTCGTCGTACCCCTTGGCGGCGAACAGTTCGAGGGCGGTGCGGGCGAGGAGCGAGCGAACCACCGAACGGGTCTGCTCCCGAAGAGGTGCCGGTTTCTGGGCCATGCACCAATGGTACATCTCTTCACGTGATGCACTCTCTTGCACTCAGTGCAAAGAAGTGCGTAGAGTGCATGCCATGAGCAAAATCGACTATCGCCGCCAGACCGTCATCGTCACCGGAGCGAGCTCCGGCCTCGGCGCGGAATTCGCACGCCAGCTGGCCCGTCGCGGCGCGGACCTCGTACTCGTCGCCCGCCGCGCGGACCGGCTCAAGGACCTGGCCGACGAACTCACCCGCGCCCACGGCGTCACGGTGCACACCGTCGCCCGCGACCTCGGCCAGCCCGACGCCGGCCGCACCCTGCGCGCCGAACTCGAATCCCGCGGCATCTACGCCACCGGACTCGTCAACAACGCCGGCTTCGGCAGCCACACCGCCCTCGCCGACGAGGACCCGGACCGCCTGCAGAGCATGATCGCGCTGAACATCAGCGCGCTGGTCGACCTCAGCCGCGCCTACATCGACCCGCTGACCTCCGCCGACACCGGCATCCTGATCAACGTCGCCAGCCTGCTGGGCTTCCAGCCGACCCCGTACCTGAGCGTCTACGGCGCCACCAAGGCCTTCGTCCTCAGCTTCACCGAATCGCTGTGGGAGGAGACCCACGACACCGACCTGCGCGTCCTCGCCGTGTGCCCCGGCGCCACGAAGACCGAGTTCTACGACGCCGCCGGCAGCGAGACGGCCGACTACGGCGCGAAGCGAGTCACCCCCGAGCACGTCGTCAGGACCGCCCTCGACACGCTCGACCGCCGCTCCGCGCCTCCGTCGGTGATCACCAACGGCCGCCCGCTCGCCCTCGCCAGCAAGTTCCTGCCGCGCCGCCTGATCGTCCGGTTCATGGGCCGGATGGCCCGCCGTTAGCCGGCACTGCTCCTGCGTCGCTCCCACCAGCAGCAGTCGCCGTCACCAGCAGCTAAGGAACAACACCGTGACCATCACAGAAGCCGCCTCACAGCCCACGGACGCGGAGCGCTTCGGTCGCATCCTCGCTGTTCAGCGCGCTGCCCATCTCCGCGACGGAGCGCCCTCACTGACTTCGGAAATCGCTCGCGACACGAGACCGCGATGATGGAGCTCGGGGGCATCATCCAGGTTGTCGACTACCTGGAGCGCAATCTCCGAAGATTCATGCGCCCGACCGGCCGCCACACCGCCTGGCACATGCGTTCCGGCGCCAACCGCATCGAGTACCAGCCGCTCGCAGTGGTCGGGGTCATCTCACCCTGGAACTATCCCGTCAACCTGTCGCTGATGCCGGTTGTCACCGCGATCGCCGCCGGCAACCGCGTCATGCTCAAACCGTCGAAGTTCACCCCGGCGACGAACACCGTGCTCGCGTCGATACTGAGCGAGCTCTTCCCACCCGAGCAGGTCACGATCGTCAGCGGCGACGGTGCCGCGTTCTCCTCCCTGCCCTTCGACCATCTCGTCTTCACCGGCAGCACCGAAGTCGGACGGCCCGTGATGAAGGCGGCGTGCGGCCGCGCCGCGTGCGCTTGCAGAGCGCGGTGGTCGGACTCGGGCAGTCGCGGCTCGATAACCGGCGGCTTCCGCCGCCAAGTGCAGGCCAGACGGGTTCAAGCGACCAAGGCGGTCGCTTCGGAGCGTCGTCATTGAGTGATGGCGGTGTGCGCCGTCGTCGCCGAGGGGCAGATGAACTCGTCGACCTCGCTTTCGTCCGGAGACAGATCGTCGGTGTTCGTGCGTCATGTCGGCGCGCCGCCAGCAGAACCAGAACGCGTCGATCTGCGGCCCGGCTGGTCGCGGAACCGGTATGGGACGGGTTCCGGGCACTCGTCTCCGTCACTGCCAAGCAACTGATGGGCCGAAAGAAGGAATTGGGCCGCGCAGCCGTCGGTGCGGCACAGCTAATCTGCGCGAATGAAGCGGATTCAGCGTGCCGCCGGCGCGGTCGTCGGCTCAGCGGTGGGCGATGCTCTGGGCGCCCCTTTCGAGTTCGGTCCCCAGGGAGCGTTCTCCGCGCGGTTTTCCGCGCCCGGTGCGCCCGGTGCGCCCGGTGCCGGCGGCGAGATGTGCGGAGGCGGTGGCTGGGACCCCGGCGAGGCCACTGACGACACGCAGATGGCCGTCCTGGTCGCGGAGTCACTGCTGGAGTGGGGCGGACTGGACCTGCCGGACATCTTCGCCCGCTTCCAGCAGTGGGCAGCATCAGAACCCAAGGACATCGGCTTGCAGACCGAAGACGTCCTGACCAACGGCATGCCCTGGGACCTCGCCGCCGCGATCCATTTCCAGGTCAACCGACGAGCAGCGGGAAACGGCTCCTTGATGAGGGCGTCGACCTCCGCGGTCCACTTCGCGGCCGCCGGCCAGGAAGCCACCATGGACGCAGCCCGGCGCATCGCTGCCCTCACCCATGGTGACCGCGCGGCCTGGGAAGGCACCGCGATCTTCCACGAACTCATCCGCGTCACGCTCGAGGACACCGACCCCCTCACCGCGCTTCCGGACATCCTGGCTCTCGTCCACCCCGACCACCGCGGCCGCTACGCCACCGTCCTCGCACCCGACTGGCACCCCGATCAGGCAACCGAGTTCAACGGCGCCGTCTGGCCCTGCCTGGGATCCGCCGTCTGGGCCCTGCGCACCACCACCAGCTTCGAAGACGCGATACGCGCGGCGATCGACCTCGGCGGTGACACGGACACCGTCGCCGCGGTGACCGGAGGCCTCGCGGGGGCGTACTACGGGCTGGATGCAATCCCGGCCCACTGGACCCTGCCGCTCCATGTCCCCCTCCCCGGATTCGACGGACGGGTACTGCACCTGGCAGATCTGCTCCACCTTGCCCACCGCCTCGCAACCAGTCACGCCGGTCATCCGCCGACCGATGGGGGCTGTTGAGGCGGCGAAGGCCACCCTCGGCTTCGCCCGCCGGTCGGCACGGTCCGGCTTCGCACTACACAGCGCGGGGGCCCGCCGCCTGCCGGTCCCTCGTTGTGTCCCAACCGCGGGCACGCGCATTTCACGCCGAGTTGCCGGTGAGCGCCTCAGCCGCGGGCGGCGCTAGCCATTGAGTGCCTCCGTCGGCTGTGACCGCACTTCAGTGAGGATTACGGTCAGTCCATCGGTGGTCCGACTTCGTCGAGGCGTTCCTTCACGCAGCCATGATCAGGACCAGTTGAGCCGTCGGTTGATTTCTTGAGGGCAGAGGGCGCGTATGGACATCCGGCAGCTGGAGTACTTCCTTGCGATTGTTGATCGTGGAGGCTTCAACCGTGCGGCCTCGGCTCTGTACGTCACAGCCGTCGCTGTCGCAGGCCGTGCGGGCACTGGAGCGTGATCTCGGCTCCGAGCTGTTCCATCGGATCGGGCGTAGGGCAGTCCTGACGGAGGCCGGAAGGGCTCTGATCGAGCCTGCCCGGGAGGCCGTGCGGAGTCTGGAGACGGCGCGGGCCCTTGCTGGTCTCGCAGCATCGGCAGATCCGTTGCCCGGCCCACCCGGCGTTCTCGGACACCAGGCCGGCGTAGGACTCCAGACTCCAGGCCACTCAGAACCTAGCTTCAGAAGCACGCACTGGCGAGCTCGGCTTCACAGCCGGTCGCGTGTGATCGCCTTGCGCCCGAGGTCGTAGGCCATGCCGGCGATGCTCAAGGCCACGAGCGGCCACACGAGTTCGGGGGTGGCCGGGATCTGGCCGCTGACCAGACCTGTGACCAGCAGGATGTTGCTGAGGACCGCGGCGCTGCCGGTCGCGCTGACCCGCCGAGGCGCGAGTACTTCGAGGGTCACCCGGCCGGGCCCTTCCTGCCGGGGGAAGTCACTGCGGGCGGCCCGTGGGGGCGTGATGGCCGACGGTGCGGTGGGTTGAGCGGAGTTGTTGCTGAGGAACACGGCTTCTCCTGCTGTGCGCTTGCCATGGACGATCAGCCGGCACAGGCCTGCTGGCCGGCTGTGTCCGATCCTGCTGGGCGCGGGGTGTTGCCGGGCAGGCTGCATCAGCAGCCAGCTGTCATGGCAACGGACAGACTGTTGCCGATGAGCCTGGAAACACCCTGAAAGCGACCGGACTCCCCTCCGGCTCGCCATAGTTGTCCTGTTGGTGGCAGCGCTCACGGAACAACGGGACGGGAACCATGGACGCCAAAGCGAGGACCACGGGGCTGGCTGCGCTCAGCCCCGACCTGCCGCCTACGGTGGAAGCGTTCGTCACTGATCTGCGTACGTACTTCGCCCGGCTGGACGTCAGCGTCCGTGCGTACGCGGGGCGTCGGCACATGGACCCGGGGACGGTGAGCCGGTATCTCAACGGCAGCCGGCGCACGCCCTGGTCCTTCGTCACCACCCTGCTCGCTGACGTGGCGGAGCACTGTGGGGCGCCGGTCACTGCGGACGCGATGGCGGGACTGCGAAGGCTGCACGACGCGGTCAGTGAGTGCCGTCAACCGGGTGCAGACCTGCAGCGTCTGCAGGACCGCTTTCTCGAGCAGGATGAAGAAGTGCGCCGGCTCCGGCTACGGGAACGGGCCCTGCTGGAGGCCATCGACGAACGCCAGCAGCAGTTGGCACGACAGTCTGTCGAACAGTCGGGACTACAGGCGAAGTTCAACGAGCAGCGGCATACGTACACGGCGGCCCTCGAAGTGTGGCGGGAGCGCTGCGGCACCCTGACGCGGGCCGGCAGGGCTCTGCGGGACGAGGTGGCCGATCTGCGGCGGCAACTGGAGGACACCAGGGTGGAGCTTCGGATGGCCGAGGAGCGCTGCCATCTCCTGGAGGAGCAGCTCGATGCCGCCGAAGGGCTGCTCAACGAGGGCGTTTCGGGGGCGTCCCTCATGGAGGCCCTCGAAGCGGCGGACCGGACAGCTTCCGTGCCCGAACTGGTCCAGCTGGTCGGCGGGCTTGCCACGGGCCCGCGTGGGGTCATTGCCAGCGAACTCGTCACGTCGGTGAGCCGGTGCCGTCCGGTGGCGGAGGTTCAGGCTTTGCTCGGTGCCCTCTATGGAGCGGGACTGCACAAGCATGCCGAAGCGGCGCTGCCGGCCATGGTGGCCATGCGGCCGGTCGGTGACATGGCGGATCTCATCGGGGAACTGCTGAGGGCCGGTCTGCAGGAACCTGCGGCCGCGCTTTTGCAGGCGTCCGTGGAACTGCACAGCCCTGAGGGTCTCGCCGAACTGGCCAGGATCCTGCACCGTCGCGGTCATCGCGACGCGGTGCTGGTCCTGCTCAGTGCCACGGTGGCTCACCGCAGTGTGCCGGAGGTCCTGGCCGTCTGCGGCCTGTTGACGGACCCCTCCTTCGGTGACGCCCTGGTGCAGGCCGTGGCCTGCCCCGCGCAGGACCGCGTGTGCGGCGAACTCGCCGAACTGGTCATCGCTTTACACGCGTCCGGCTTCGGGTCCCTCGCCGACGCGCTGCAGAGCGCGATGGCACGCAGCCGTGTGGCCACCGACGTGGCGGAACTGATCGGCGCCTTGCGCAGGGCGGGACTTTCCACGGCTGCGGCCGACGTCTTCTCGCAGACCCAGCAGCGCACCACCGGCCACCTCGTGGCGCTCGTGTCAGCCCTGCACACCGCGAACCTGCACGACGCCGCGTCAGACGTGCTCTCGCATGCGCTCAAGATGCGCCCGGCAGCCGAGCTCGCCCAGCTGATCATCGACCTCAATGTCGCAGGCCGTCACAAGGACGCCTCCGACGCCCTGACAGCCTGCGTGCGCTCACGCACACAGGCCGACACCCGCGTCCTGATGCACTGCCTGGATCAGATGCATCCTGGCATGGACTCCCTCTCCCTGCTGGCCGAGGCGGCCACCCTCTGCAGTCCCGAACACGCGGCGGACATGCTCATCGCCCTCCTCGACGGCGACCTGCACGAACACGCCAACGCCATCTACACCTGCACCACACAAGACCGCCCCACAGGGCACGTCAGCGCCGCACTGCTGAGATTGCACACCACCCGCCCCAAGTACCTGACCCCCGCCGGCCTGGCAATCCAGGCCCGCGGGGGCACCGCCTCAAGCGTGGTCAACCTCAGCCTCGCCCTACACACGGCCCGCCTCGATACGCACCTCGATGCCGTACTCGAAGCCGCCGGCCCCCAGCAGTCAGCCGGGCATGCAGCTGTGCTGCTCAAAAACTTCCAACGCCTTCACGAGCCCAGCAAGGGCCAGTCCACCCGGGTCGCAATGCGGCTCCTGGATCACGTCGTGCGCTCTCAGCCGCTCGACTACCAGCTCGCTCTGATCGGCATGCTGGACAGGACATCGCTCAACGAGATCGCAGACCAACTGGAGGACCGCATGTGTTCGATCTGGGGCACCCGACGCGTCGAACTGAGCCTGTACGCGATGCAGTTCACCGGCAAGGCGGTCGTCCTCGGACCAACGCAGCAGCTGCGGTGGACGGCCCGCCGAACCATCAACAGACTCATCTCAAGCATCTGACCGCACAAGCCCGTCAGCCGCCCGGCGAGGCAAACGATCTTTGACGAGGGCAGGTGATCGGGAGCGATGCCGAGACACCGCAGCACTCAGCGCGGCCCGCTTGTGTGACTGAGCGCTCTGGTTGGCCCGGCTGGTCAACCAGAGCGCCCAAGGGAAGCGCCCCGGCCGGCGCGGTCGCCGGAGGCGGGGTCCCGACCCCGGAGTCCGGTCAGCGGGTGGTGAGGAGCTCGAGCGTGTCGATCACACGGTTCGAGAAGCCCCACTCGTTGTCGTACCACGCGACCACCTTGACGTGGCGGCCGTCGACGCGGGTGAGGGCCGAGTCGAAGATCGACGAGGCGGGATTGCCCACGATGTCGGACGACACCAGCGGGTCCTCCGAGTACTCGAGGATGCCGGCGAGCGGCCCCTCCGCCGCAGCGCGGTACGCCGCCAGCACGTCGTCGCGCGTCACGTCGCGCGCGACGGTCGTGTTGAGTTCGACGATCGAGCCCACCGGCACCGGTACGCGGATCGAGTCGCCCGACAGCTTGCCGTCGAGGTTCGGCAGCACCAGGCCGATCGCCTTGGCGGCACCGGTCGTGGTCGGCACGATGTTGACGCCGGCGGCGCGGGCGCGACGGGCGTCGCGGTGCGGCCCGTCCTGCAGGTTCTGCTCCTGCGTGTAGGCGTGCACCGTCGTCATGAACCCGTGCTCGATGCCTGCGAGGTCGTCGAGCACCTTGGCCAGCGGCGCGAGCGCGTTGGTGGTGCAGGAGGCGTTCGAGACGATCGTGTGCAGCGCCGGGTCGTAGGCGTCGGTGTTGACCCCGAACGCGAGCGTGACGTCGGCGCCGTCCGACGGCGCGCTGACGAGCACCTTGTTCGCGCCGGCGTCGAGGTGGGCCCGGGCCGCCTTGGCCGAGGTGAAGCGGCCGGTGGCTTCCAGGACGATGTCGACGCCGAGTTCGGCCCACGGCAGCTGCGCCGGTTCGCGCTCGGCCAGCACCGTGATCCGACGGCCGTCGACGACGAGGGCGTCCCCGTCGGCGGTCACCGGGCGCCCGAGCCGGCCGGCCGTGCTGTCGTAGGCGAGCAGCCGGGCGAGTGTGGCGGGCTCGGTGAGGTCGTTGACAGCGACGATCTCCAACGTGCTGTCGCGTTCCAGCAGGGCGCGCAGCACATTGCGTCCGATGCGGCCGAATCCGTTGATGGCGATGCGAGTCATGAGTGATGTCCCTTCCCTTCCACACCAGGCTCGCCCGCGGCTCGCACCGCTGACAGTGGCGGTATCGCCACGGTTCAAAAGGATCTCGCCACGCGCTGCCCGGGCGTGTTACTCGCCCCGGGTGAAGGTGCGCCGGTAGTCGCTCGGTGTGGTGCCGAGGATGCGCTGGAAGTGCAGGCGCAGGTTCGCGCCCGTACCGAGCCCGACGTCGGCGGCGATCTGTTCGACGCTGCGCTCCGAGCACTCGAGCAGTTCGCGGGCCAGGTCGATGCGGGCGCGCATCACCCACTGCATCGGCGTGTAGCCGGTCTCCTCGACGAAGCGCCGGGAGAACGTGCGCGGCGAGACCCCCGCCTGCCGCGCCAGTATGTCGAGGGTGAGCGGCTCGCCGAGCCGGTGCAGCGCCCACTCGCGGGTGGCGGCGAACCGCTCGCCGAGCGGTTCGGGAACGCTGCGCGGCACGTACTGGGCCTGGCCGCCGCTGCGGTAGGGGGCGGCGACCAGACGCCGGGCCGCGTGGTTGGACGCGGCCACTCCGAGGTCGCCGCGCAGGATGTGCAGGCACAGGTCGATGCCGGAGGCGGCGCCGGCCGAGGTGAGCACGCTGCCCTCGTCGACGAACAGCACGTTCTCGTCCACCTGGACGAGCGGGTGCCTTGCCATGAGTGCCCGCGTGTAGTGCCAGTGCGTCGTGGCACGCCTGCCGTCGAGCAGGCCCGTGGCGGCGAGCGCGAAGGCGCCCGTCGAGATGGCGGCGAGCCGGGCGCCCCGGTCGTGGGCGGCGATCAGTGCCTCGACGACGGCCTGCGGCGGGTCGTCGCGGTCCGGGAACCGGTAGCCGGGGACGAAGACGATGTCGGCCCACGCAAGCGCGTCGAGGCCGTGGGCGACGTGGTACGCGAGGCCATCGCCGCCGGTCACGAGACCGGGTGTCGCCCCGCACACCCGCACCTCGTACGGCATGCTCGCTCGGGTCGTGAAGACCTGCGCGGGAATTCCGACATCGAGCGGCTTCGCACCCTCGAGCACAAGGACGGCGACGCGATGCAGGCGGGAAGCTGGCACAGGAAGAGGTTACGTGGGCGTGACTTCGGTACGCCCACTGCGCGGACCGGCACGCGAGCACAGGGCGCGCCTCCTTGCATTGATGCGTCAATCGCATGGACAGATCCCGGTTTGATGCTGGACAGGGATCCGGTGGTGCTCCGAAACTCTCGCGTAACACCTCGGTGTCCCCGCCCAGCTTCCGCCCTCCACCGCCGCAGAGGGCCGTCCCCGAGAAAGCGAGCGCCGCATGCCGGCAGCCCCGGGATCCGCCACGATCGCCGTCTCAGCGGGAAGTCACCACGATGACCTTCGCGGATCGTCACCGCTCATGCCGCGCCATGGTCTCCAACGTGCCGCAGCCGTCCGTGAGTTCAGAGCAGGACGACCGGATCCCCACACCACGGCACCCGGTCCGGGTGCCCCGCCGAGCGAGACGAGGACCCATGAGATCGATCTCCAGACGTACGGTGCTCGCCGCCACCGCAGGTGCGGTCGCGGCGCCGACGGTGAGCACGGCGACCGCGGCGGCCGCCGACGCCACGACAGCCCCGTCCGCAGGACGGCAAGCGGCCTCCGGCCTCAATCCGGTCCTGCGGACGGTCCTCCTCACGCGGGTGACGCCGAGGAACAACTGGCTGGTGACAGCGGTCGCCATCCAGTACGCGCATCGCATCGACCTGCGCGGCGGGACGGTCCCGCCCACCGCCTTCCAGGTGCGGGCCACCGTGGGCGGACAGACAGCGGCTCGCACGGTGACCCGGGTCTACTCCAACACCTCCGCCGAAGTGGACGACCGCTCTCACCCCGGACGGCCGGGGGACCACCTGATCGTCGAGCTCGATCCGAACGACTCCAACGCGCGGGCGTCCGGCACCGATCCCCTTCCGCTGGACCGCGCCTACTCCGTCAGGCAGGTGGCGGACGTGCGTACGCCGGAAGGTGAACCGGTGCTCAAGGCCGGTCCGTTCGCGCACCGGAACGACGACGTCATCACTCCCGTGGTAGACGACTTCGCCGCCCGCTCCTTCACCGACTCCGCAGGCTTCGAACTGGACTTCCGGCTGTACCAGCCTGCGGGATTCATACGGAACCCGGAGACCCGCACGCGGTACCCGCTCGTCATCACCCTGCACGGCGGTGGCGAAGTCGCGGACAACAACATGACCCAGCTCACGTCCAACCGGATCGCGGTCACGTTCGCCAAACCGGAACGGCAGCGCCGCGACCCCGCGTTCGTCCTCTCTCCGCAGATCCCCCTCCCCCGTCCCATGGACGGACCCGACGGCACGGACTGGACCGACGCGAAGGTCCAGGCCGCGCTCATCGAACTCATCGACACCTTCGTGCGCGAGCACTCGCGCAATGTCGACACCGACCGGCTCTATCTGGTCGGCCTGTCCTCAGGGGGCCGCGGCATCTACAGTCTGCTGGCCAAGCGACCCGAAGTGTTCGCGGCCGCCCTGCCCACGGCCGGCTGGGGCGACGCGGCCACGATGGACAGGATCACGCACATCCCGATGTGGGCCGACCACTCGGTCGACGACCCGGTCGTCCCCTACCGGGAGGGCCGGTTCGGCAATCCCGGCACCTGGACCCTGATGAACGCGCTGGAGACCGCCGGTGCACGGGTGAGCCGCGGGGAGTGGGCCAACGACCTGCCGAAGGCAGAGTTCGAGGCCCGGTCACGGGCTCTCCTACGGCAGGCCCGGGCCACGCGCAGTCACGTACTGTTCACCAGCTACACGGCCGGAACGACACCGGTGAACCCACACCTTTCATGGGCCCAGACGTACGAGAACGACGTGGTCATCGACTGGCTCTTCGCACAGTCCCGGTAGTCGGCCCCTCGCGGCGGTCGCCCGGTCCACCACCGTGGCCGGCAGGGCCGGGCCGACGCTGTCCGGTTGCCGCGCTCTCATCGCTCTCCGGAGGTAAAGCAATGCGTCCATGCAGTCGTTCAACCCACACCACCGCGCCGTTACGGACCCGCTCCCGTCCCCTGACGGCACTGATCGCACTGGCGACCACCATCGGCCTGGCGCTGACCCTGCTGACAGCCGCCGCCGCGCCGGCAGCCGCCGCCGACCTGCTGTCCCAGGGCAAACCCGTGACCTCCTCGTCCAGCGAGAACGCGTCCACCCCCGCGTCGGCGGCGGTGGACGGCAACACCGCGACGCGCTGGTCGAGCAGGTTCAGTGATCCGCAGTGGCTGACGGTGGATCTGGGCGCCACCGCCACCATCAGCCAAGTGGTGCTGCGCTGGGAAGCCGCATACGCCCGCACCTTCCGGATCCAGACCTCCGACGACGGCACCGCCTGGACCACCATCTACTCGACCACCGCAGGCACCGGCGGCGCGCAGACCCTCGACGTGGACGGCAACGGCCGGTACGTCCGCCTCTACGCCACCCAGCGCGACACCGCCTACGGCTACTCCCTATGGGAGTTCCAGGTGTACGGCTCCGGTGAGGGCACCCCTCCGGGCAACGGAATCCCGGACCCCACGACCGCTGCCCTGGAAGCCGCCAACGGGCCGCTGACCACCGCCACCTACACCGTCCCCCGCCCGAGCGGGTACGGCTCGGGCACGGTCACGTACCCGACGGCCGGCGGCTCGTACCCGGGCATCGTGCTGATGCCGGGCTATCAGGGCACACAGCAGAACCTTCAGTGGCTCGCACCCCGCCTCGCTTCCTGGGGCTTCGTCGTCATCAACGTCGGAACGAACACACTCACCGACGATCCCGAGTCGCGCGGCCGCCAGATCACCGCCGCCGGCACCCAGTTGCTCGCGCTCGGCAGCGCCCCCGGCAACCCGCTGTCGGGGAAGCTCAACGGCACCCTGGGCGCGACCGGTCACTCCATGGGCGGCGGTGGCGTCATGGCGGCCCTCCGGGACGACCCGCGGTTCCGGGCGGGCGTGCCGACTGCGCCGTACCACCCGAACGGGAACTTCTCCGGAGTCACCGAGCCCACCTTCTTCATGACCTGCCAAAGCGACTCCGTCGCCCACGGCAACAGTTACGCGGTGCCCTGGTACAACTCCATGTCCCAGGCCGAGAAGCTCTACATCGAAGTTCCGGGCGACCATCTGTGCCCGATGACGGGCTACGGCGACAAGGCCAAGCAGGGCAAGTGGATGGTGTCGTTCTTCAGCCTCTGGCTGCGTGCCGACACCCGCTTCAGCCCGTTCCTGTGCGGTCCCGCTCGTGACGCCGACAAGAACAACACGTCCCTGGTCACCCGCTGGATGGACACCTGCCAGTTCTGACCGGCAGAGAGCCCTCCTGTCCCGGGGAATCCCGCGAGCCGCGACGAGCCCTTGCGGCGTCGGAGTCGTACTGTCGAACCCGTCACCGAGGAGGACGTCTGATGCGCAGCGTGACCTATTCGATGAGCGTCTCACTGGACGGCTACATCGTCGGGCCGGACGGCGGCTTCGACTGGACGGCGCCCGACAAGGAGGTCTTTCGCTTCTGGATCGACGAGATCCGAGAGGTCGGGGTCCACCTGCTGGGGCGACGGCTGTACGAGACGATGCTCTACTGGGAGACCGCCGACCAGAATCCGTCGCTCGACGACTCCGAACTCGAGTGGGCCGCGCTCTGGAATCCGCTCCCCAAGGTGGTGTTCTCCACCACGCTGTCGGAGGTGCAGGGCAACGCCCGCCTGGCCTCCGGCGGCCTGGCAGAGGAGATCGAGCGGTTGCGAGCCGAGCCGGGGGAAGGCGACATCGCGATCGGCGGCGCGACTCTCGCCTCCGAGGCGGCCGCGTCGGGTCTGATCGACGAGTACCGGGCCATGGTCTACCCGGTGTTGCTCGGCGGTGGCGTTTCGTTCTTTCCTCAGCAAGAGCGCCGGGTGGATCTCGAACTCGTCGAGACCCGCACCTTCAGCTCGAGAGTCGTCTACCTCCGCTACCGCGTGGCACGCTGAGGCCGGGTCTCGGAACACTGCCGCCTCAGCTTGTCAGCTTGGGCCGGAATACGTCTCACTACCTCGCGGGACCCCAGTTGTGGGCCGAGATCGTAGGCGTGTACGCGGAGGCCAACTGTTCGTCGGCTGTGCGGCGACAACGTATCGATGTCGATGACATATCGACGGGAGGCTGTTACATGCGCAGGCGGGCCGGGCCTCTAGATCATCACCCGCCGCGAGGCTGAAGCCCGGACGCCGCGCCGGTGATCGGGGACGGCGTCCGGGGAGGCCGAGAGTGCGTGCTCGGACGGACAGCGCGCATTCTGCGACCGGTGATGTGGTGTGGCTAACGCACCCTGCGGGGTCACTGCGCCGTCTCTGCCATGTCGCAGGTGTGGCACACCACCCTGCGTGCCGGCACACGGCCGTGCGAAGAGCCCATACCGATCTGGCGGGTGACGTGTACCTGACGTACGCGGGCGTGGTTCTCGCAGGTGGCCAAGCCGCAGCGCGAGCAGACGCCGATGCCGGCGGTGTCGCTGCGCGCCTCCTGGAGGCAGTCGTAGCACCTCATGTCCAACTCCGATTTCAGTAGGGGTCAGGCATGGCGGCCAACCAGCACGAACAAACCAAACCCACCCAGGCCGCGCACACCCGCTCAAGGAGCTTGAAACGTAAACCTCTAGATTAGACTTTGTCAATTCTAGGACGAGGTCAATCGTACGGCGGTGCACGGTGCTGCGAGGCAGTCGGCCAGGGACAGGCCCATCCACCAGGGCAAGCTGATGTACTCGTCATCGGCTCTGACAAGATCGCCACCTCCACCCGCTAATACATCCCATGTATGTTGAGGCACTTCCCCGCAGCGCGGTACGCCTTCCCCCCGGCCCGTTCCTGGACGCGCAGGCCACCGCCCTCGGCTACCTGCTGTCCCTCGACACCGACCGGCTCCTCGCACCCTTGCGGCGCGAGGCCGGCCTGCCGCCGGTCGCCGAGTCCTACGGCAACTGGGAGAACTCGGGGCTCGACGGCCACACCCTCGGGCACGCGCTGTCGGGTGCCGCTCTCATGAGCGCGGTGACGGACGACCCCGGCCAAAAGCCATGGTCGAACGTCTGGTTGAGGGCGTCGTCGAGTGCCAGGAGGCTCTGGGCACCGGTGACGTCGGGGGCATTCCCGACGGCGCGCGGCTGTGGCAGCGAGTGGCCGCGGGCCAGGTGGAGCGGGGCTCGTTCGAGCTCGGTGGTGCCTGGGTGCGGTGGTAGGTACCCCCCACTGGACCCGGACCGTCATGCCGGGACCGCCGAGATCCGGTTCGAAGCGGTTGGCTCCGGGACCACCTTCCGGCTGCGCGAAGTACGCCTGGTGCGCTGACGCGACCGCCGTCATCTCGAGCGCGTCGAGCCCGCGGTGTGGGCGGCGGCGAAGCCCGGCGCCGGGTGGGCGGCGTGGCGAGGCGTCGAGGCGGACAGCGTCCCCCTGGTCAGTTCCGCGCCGTCGTCCCGAAGGGATGGGTGTCGCCGGCGCGCAGGTGTTCCCTCAGCCACTGCTCGGTGTTGCTCACGTGGAGCAGTGCGGCGGCCTGGCTGAGGGCGGCGTCACGGGTGGACAGCGCGTTGAAGATCGCCTCGTGCTCGGCGAGCGTGCGGCCCGCGGCCTTGTCGTCGACCAGACCGCGCCAGATGCGAGCGCGCAGGGTGCGGCCGGAGATCCCTTCCAGGAGGGTGAGGAGGCTTTCGTTGCCGGTGGCCGTGACTACGGCACGGTGGAAGGCGGCGTCGTGGGCGTTGAGTTGTTCGACGTCGTCGCGGGCCTCGCGCATCGCGTCCAGGTGCCGCTTCACTTCGGCCAGTTGGGCGTCGGAGATCCGGGTGGCGGCCAGCGCCGTGGCCATCGGTTCGAGGAGCCGCCGTACCTCCATGAGGTCTTGCAGGGCGACCGAGTCGCCCTGCAGCAGTTCCACCGCGCCGCCGAGACCCTCCAGCAGCAAGCTCGGCTGGAGGCTGGTCACATACGTACCGTCGCCCCGCCGGACCTCCAGAACCCGTGCGACGGCCAGCGCCTTGACCGCTTCCCGGGCGAGGTTGCGGGACAGGCCCAGCTGAACGGCCAGGTCCGGCTCCGGTGGGAGCTTCGAGCCCGGCGGCAGGGCACCGGTCCGGATCAGCTCACGGATCTGCTCGATCGCCTTGTCCGTCAGAGACACCGCTCGTCCCTCCCCCCACCGTGCCCCGTGAGCACGTCCGACCTGATCAGTTCCTGAGTGCGGAGGTCGTCCCAGAGGCCGTCCGGGATTTGCTGATCATGGAGTTCCACGTTTCGTCCGACCTGTTCCGGGGTCCGCATGCCGAGGGTGACGTTGATGATACTGAGGTGCTTACAGAGGGCATTCCGGCTCAGCTTCGTCCAACCATCTGTTCAGCACCCCGTGCAGATGGCGCAGTGCAATACATGCGATGTTTGCCTGGCCCAAATACATGATAGATGGCGATAAATCAGGCAGCCTGACCAGCTTAATTGACACTTTCATCCCTGCACACTGTTGACATCCCATGGCGACATGACGGACCTTCATGCGTGGCCCTGCATTCCCCCTGCCCCTTCCGCATCAGGGATGTGTCCATGTCGAGCTCGATCAACAGACGTCAGTTCGTGGCCTCCGCAACTTTCGTGGCCGCGGCGGCCGTTGCCGGAGATGTATTCAGTGCCGGTGCCGCCGAAGCGGCGCCCCGCACGTACACGCCCGACTGGGACTCGGTCGACCAGCACCCGCCGGCTCCGGAGTGGTTCCAGGACGCGAAGTTCGGAATCTACTTCCACTGGGGCGCCTTCAGCGTCCCCGCCTTCGACAACGAGTGGTACCCCCGCGCCATGTACCAGGCCGGGAGCTCCCCCAACAAGCACCACATCGCGACCTACGGTCAGCCCTCGGCGTGGCCGTACCACAACTTCATCGACGGAGCGAAGGACTTGGCGGGCAACACCGTGAAGTTCGCCCCGAAGCTGAAGTCGGCCGGGGGGAAGTTCGACCCCGACGAGTGGGTGCAGCTCTTCGTCGACGCCGGCGCCAGGTTCGCGGGCCCGGTCGCCGAGCACCATGACGGCTTCTCCATGTGGGAGAGCCGGGTCAACGAGTGGAACTCGGTGGACAAGGGCCCTGGTCTCGACCTGCTGCGGCTGTTCTCCACGGCCATCCGCGCCAAGGGCCTGAAGCTGCTGGTGGCCATGCACCACGCCTACAACTTCACCGGCTTCTACGAGTTCGTCCCCGCGCAGACGGACAGCAGCCTCAAGAAGCTCTACGGGCAACTGGACTCGACCGCGGCGAACCAGCTCTGGTTCGACAAGCTGAAAGAGGTCGTCGACCGCGCCCGGCCCGACATCCTGTGGCAGGACTTCAACCTGGACGCCGTCGACGAGCGACAGCGCCTGAACTTCCTGGCGTACTACTACAACCAGGCCCTCGGCTGGGGCCGTGAAGTCGTCGCCACCTACAAGGACGGTATGAACGGCAAGGGCGAGGTCTTCGACTACGAACGCGGCGGCCCGGCCGATCTCACCACCCCGTACTGGCTGACCGACGACAGCATCTCCAGCAGCAGCTGGTGCTACACCCAGGGCATCGGCTACTACACCATCCAGCAGATGCTGCATTCGTTCATCGACCGGGTCAGCAAGAACGGCAACGTGCTGCTGAACATCGCGCCGATGGCCGACGGCACCATTCCCCAGGCGCAGAAGGACATCCTGCTCGGTATCGGAGACCACCTGAAGCGCTTCGGCGAGTCGGTGTACGCGACCCGCGCCTGGACCGCGTACGGCGAAGGCCCGACGAAGATGGGCGGCGGTTCGTTCACCACCCCGCACGCCGGTACGCCCCAGGACATCCGCTTCACCCGCAACAAGGCCAACAACGTCCTGTACGCCACCGCCCTCGGCTGGCCCGGCAGCTCGCTCACGATCAAGACCCTCGGCTCGGACCGGATCAACCTCTCCTCGCTGACCTCGGTGAAGCTCCTCGGCACCACCGCCGGCAGCTACATCGACCTGCCCACGCCGACCCAGAACGCCTCCGGCCTCACGATCACCCTGCCGTCCTCCGCGCCGTACAGCGCCAACGCCTACGTCCTGAAGCTCGACTTCTCCGGCACGATCCCCGGCCTGCGGCCGCTCGCCGGCGCCGTCGCCTTCACGGACGTCAACTACACCGGCGCCTCGGCTGTCCTCACCGTCGGCGACTACACCGCGGCGGACCTGTCCGCGGCCGGAGCGGGCCCACGCACCCTTTCCTCCCTCCGGCCGGCCCCCGGCTATCAAGTGATCGGCTACTCCGGAGACGACTTCACCGGTGCCTCCTGGACCTTCACCGCCGACAACCCCGACCTCAGGGCCACCGGCAACAACGACCGGATCACCTCACTGAAGGTTCGGTTCAACCCGGCGACGTACTTCCGGATCACCAACGCCACCAACGGCCTCGCCCTGGACAGTGGCGGCACCGTCTCCTCCGGCTCCGAGCTGAAGCAGTGGACCTGGGACGGCAGTCCGAACCTGCAGTGGCATGCGGAGGCTGTCGGAGGCGGCTACTACAGGCTGGTCAACCGCACGAACGGCATGGTCGCCGACGGCTGGGGCGCCACCGCCGACGGCTCCACCGCCAGGCAGGCCGCCTGGAACGGCGGCCCCAACCAGCAGTGGACCATCACCCACCGGGGCGGCGACCGCTATTCGATCGCCAACCGCACCACCGGCCTGGTTCTCGACGGCGGCGGCAACGTCGCCTCGGGCTCCATCGCCAAGCAGTGGACCTACGGCAACAGCACCAACCTGCTGTGGACCTTCACCGCGCTGTAGGCGGCGCAGCCCGCGCGAGAAGAACACGAATGCAACGGGATGGCAGCAGGTGGTCAAGACGCGCAACGCCGCCGGCGACAGCAGGATCCGCTACTGGTTCCTCGACAGACCGGACCTGGACTTCCTCGGCTGCCACTGGCGCTACTCGGCCCACGACGACCGAGTCGTCTCCGAGCGGCTCACCTCGTTCGTCGCCGGTCTGCCGATGAGCTGGTGACGGCACCGACCGCCCAGGGACTCCCAGAAGGCGCTACGGCCGGATCGCCAGGTGGACGGCGTCCAGCCCCGTTGATCGAGCAATCACTCGCACAAGAGGACGCCTGCATGAGAAAGCCTCGGCTTCTCCCCCTGATCATGCTTGTCGCTGCCGCGCTCGGGGTGACGGCGGCCGGGGTGGCCCCTGCCTCCGCCGCCTCGAACACCCCCTGCGTGCAATGCCGGTGGGCGACTCGGTCACCTGGGGTGGGGGAAGCAGTTCGGGCAACGGCTACCGGGGGCCGTTGCGGGAGAAGCTCGCGGCGGACGGTCATCCGCTGGACTTCGTCGGCACGGTGCGGGGCGGTTCGATGTCCGACCCCGACAACGAAGGACACTCCGGATACAAGATCCACCAGATCGCAGCACTCGCCGACGCCTCGCTGACCCGTTACCGGCCCAACGTCGTGACGCTGATGATCGGCACCAACGACCTCAACCAGAGCTACCAGGCCTCCACCGCCACCGCCCGGTTGAGGTCACTGGTCGCCCAGATCACCGGCGCCGCCCCCGACGCCACCGTCCTTGTGGCCTCCCTGGTCGTGTCCACCAGCGGCTCGGAGGAGCAGTACCGTGCCGCGTACAACCAGGCCATTCCTCAACCCGATGGCACGCAGCTCCAGTTGTGGGACTGCAACGGCGGCTCCCAGCAGAAGTGGACCGCTCTGGCCGCCGGCTGACACACGCCTGCCTCCAGGACGCCGACAGCTAACACAGCCTGCCCCGGGGCAGTCTGTGCGTCGAAGCGCTTCGACGAAGCCAGACCCTTGTTTGTCAGGAAAATTGTCCGTTAGCTTTGCGCCTGGCAGTGAAGCGCTTCGACAGTCGCCGCAGGAAGGCCGCCGACATGACCGAAGAACAACGGACCTTCCACTGGGGACATGAGGCCCTTCACCTCGAGATCATCCTCGCTGACGACGGCAGCCCCCGCCTCACGCACCTCGGACTGCCCGGCGAAGCGCAGAGAAGCCCCGGTGCCTCCCTGCCCCTCGTGGAGGTGACGGCCGCGGGTCACGGCCGTGGCTGGTCGGGCAACCACCTCGTGGGCTCAGATCTCGGCGGGCGTCTGCGCCACCGGACCCACCGCGCCACCCGCGACGGCGACTGGCACACACTGACCGTGCACCTCCACGATCCGGAAACCGGGCTGGTCGCGGAGGTGACCTACCGGTCACCGGACGGCATCCCCGTGCTCCGCAGCGAGGTGACCCTGCGCAACGAAGGGCAGTTCCCTCTGCACCTGGAGTCGGTCAGCTCGCTCGCGGTGGGCTGCCTCACCCCGCAGGACCCGGCGGCCATCGACGCCGCGGACCTGCTGTGGGCCGAGAACGACTGGCTCGCCGAATGCCGCTGGCAGCGACGGCCGATGCGCCTGACCACACCGTCCCTCAGCGGACGCGTGAGCTACGGGCACGGCAGAGCCGGCTTCGCCCTCAACGGACAGGGGACCTGGTCCAGTTGCGGACGCCTCCCCATGGGCGGCCTGACGGACCGGCGCACCGGCCGCACCTGGGTATGGCAGGTCGAGCACAACGGCGGGGGCTGGCGCTGGGAGTGCGGCCAGCGGGACAAGGCGGCCTACGCGGCGCTGTTCGGACCCACCGACACCCACCACGGCTGGCGGCATTCCCTGGAACCCGGCACCGTCTTTCGCACCGTACCCGCCGCCCTGTCCTTCAGCGCCGACGGCGGCCCCGACGCCGCGTTCGCCGCGCTGACCCGCTACCGCCGCGCGCAGCGCCGCCCGCATGCCGACCACCAGCGCCTGCCCGTCATCTTCAACGACTACATGAACTGCCTGATGGGCGACCCCACGACAGTGAAGCTGCTGCCGCTCATCGACGCGGCGGCCGACGCGGGCGCGGAGTACTTCGTGATCGACGCCGGCTGGTACGACGGCGACAGCGGCGGCTGGTGGGACAGCGTCGGCGCCTGGGAGCCCGCCGCCTCCCGGTTCCCCGGGGAACGTGGGATCCACGAGGTGCTGGACCGCGTCCGGGAGCGCGGCATGGTCCCCGGCCTGTGGCTGGAGCCGGAGGTGATCGGCGTACGCAGCACCATGGCCAAGTCCCTGCCCGACGAGGCGTTCTTCCGCCGCGACGGCGCCCGTGTCACGGAGGCCGGCCGGCACCACCTGGACCTGCGCCACCCGGCCGCCCGTGCCCACCTGGACCAGGTCGTGGACCGCCTGGTCGGCGAGTGGGGCGTCGGCTACCTCAAACTCGACCACAACATCGACCCCGGCTCCGGCACCAGCGCCCACCCCGGCGAGACCCCGGGCGCCGGCCTGCTCGGCCACAACCGGGCGCACCTCGCCTGGCTCGACGGCATCCTGGACCGCTACCCGCACCTGGTGGTGGAGAACTGCGCCTCCGGCGGCATGCGCTGGGACGACGCCCTGCTGTCCCGGATGCAGTTGCAGTCCACGAGCGATCAGCAGAACCTCCACCTCTACGCACCCATCGCGGCGTCCGCGCCCACCGCCGTCACCCCCGAACAGGGTGCCGTCTGGGCGTACCCCCAGCCGGAGGACTCCCTCGACGAGGTGGCCTTCACCATGGCCAACGCGCTCCTCGGCCGGATCCATCTCTCCGGCCGCATTCCCGAACTCGGGCCGGAGGCCCGCGCCCTGGTCCACGAGGCGGTATCGGCGTACAAGGCCATCCGCGCCGACCTGCCGCAGGCTGTGCCGTCCTGGCCCCTGGGTCTTCCTGCCTGGGGCGCCCCCTGGATCGCCCTGGCCCTGCGCACTCCCGCCATCACCTACCTCACCGCCTGGCGCCGCCCCGGAACCGACGCCACGGCGGCGCTTCACCTGCCCCACCTGCGGGACACCGCCGCCCGTGTCGACCTGCTCTACCCCTCGGTCAGCCGGGCCGTTTCCGCCTGGAGGCCCGACACGGCCGAGCTGAGCCTGACCCTGCCGACCGCGCCGTCCGCCGTCCTGCTCCGCATCACCGCCACGGACCCCGGCGCGCCCTGAACCACCCACGCCCGCATCACGAATCGACGAGAGGACCTATCGGGTGCCCCCTCTGCGCCAGCCGGACGGACGCTTCGCCAACCCCGTGATCCCCGGCTTCCACCCCGACCCCAGCGTCTGCCGCGTCGGCGACGACTACTACCTCGCGTGCTCCAGCTTCGAGTACTTCCCCGGAGTACCGCTCTTCCACAGCCGTGACCTGGTGCGCTGGACGCAGATCGGCAACGCCCTGGACCGGCCTGAGCAACTGCGTCTGCCCGCCTCCATGCCGTCCTCCGGCGGGATCTACGCCCCCACCCTGCGCCACCACGACGGCCGCTTCTGGCTGATCGTCACCAACTGCAGCGAAGGCGGCGGCAACCTGATCGTCACGGCCACCGACCCCGCCGGACCCTGGTCGGACCCCATCTGGGCGCCGGGTGTCCCCGGCATCGATCCCGACCTGGTCTGGGACGAGGACGGCACCTGCTGGTGCACGGTCGCCGGGGTCTCACAGGTCCGTCTCGACCCGTCCACCGGGCAGACCTACGGAACCCCGCACAAGCTCTGGTCCGGCGGGCCCGGCGCCAAGGCCCCGGAGGCGCCGCACCTGTACCGGGTCGGCGACTACTGGTACCTGCTCATCGCCGAGGGCGGCACCGAGCGCGGCCACGGTGTCTCGATCGCCCGCGGCCGTACGCCCGCCGGCCCGTTCGAGCCGTGCCCGGCCAACCCGATCCTGACCCATCGCGGCACCGACCACCCCGTCCAGAACACCGGGCACGCCGATCTCGTACAGGCCCCCGACGGCTCCTGGTGGATGGTGCTGCTCGGCGTACGGCCGGGCGGCGGCACCCCGGGCTGGCACGTGCTCGGCCGGGAGACCTTTCTGGCCCCCGTGACCTGGGTGGACGACTGGCCGGTCGTCGGCGAGGTCGCCCTGGACCTGCCCGAGCTCCCGTGGCCGCTCTCCCCCGGCCCTGTCGAGGAGCACCGGGACGACTTCGAGCTCGCCGAACTGCGACCGCACTGGATCTCGCTGCGCGACCGGCCCGCCGAACACTGCACCACCAAGGAGCGCCCCGGATGGCTGACGCTCCGCGCGCGGGGCGGCTCCCTGGACGAGCCCGACGTGGTGTTCACCGGCCGGCGTCAACAGCATCTGTCGTGCCGGGCGCGCACTCTGGTCGATGCCGCGGAGGGCAGCGGTGGCCTCGCCGTACGGCTCGACGAGCGGCACCACTACGAAATCGAGGTGTCGGACGCGCGGGTGCGGGTGGTCGCGCGCGTCGGGGACCTGCGCACGGTCGTGGCCGCACAGTCCGTGCCCGCCGGGCCGGTCGTCCTCGGCGTCACGATCACGGAACCGCCGTCTCCGCACGGACCGTGCACCGGACCCGACGTCGTCTCCCTCGGCGTCGAGCAGCCCGACGGCACGTTCACCGAGCTCGCGACCCTCGACGGCCGCTACCTGTCGACCGAGGTCGCCGGCGGCTTCACCGGTCGGGTCATCGGCATGTACGCCGCGGCAGGCACCGTCCATTTCGACTGGTTCGACTACGAGCCCCTCGACGGCTGAACCAAGGCATTCCCCTGCCCCCGTACTACTGACTGAAAGACACGACGCGTGAAGGACATACGGAGACCCTCCCACCACCGCAGCCGCGGCCCCGGACGCCTGCCCGGCCTGCTGATGGCGCTGCTCGTCGTCCTGGGACTGTCCGGCAGCACCGCGATCGCCGCGCCCGACGGCACGGCACGGCAGGCAGCCTCCACGGTCAGAGTCCCGGCCCGTGCCATGGACGCCGTCGCCGGGATGCAGCCCAGCTGGAACCTGGGCAACACCCTGGACGCGATTCCGGAGGAGACGTCCTGGGGCAATCCCAAGGCCACCAGGGAGCTGTTCAAGACCATACGGGCGGAGGGCTTCCGCAGCGTCCGCATCCCGGTGACCTGGAGCGCATACCAGGCCATCACCGCGCCCTACACCATCGACGCCGCGTACATGAGCCGCGTCAAGCAGGTGGTCGACTGGGCGCTCGCCGAGAATCTGTACGTCGTGCTCAACGTCCACCACGACTCGTGGCAGTGGATCGACGACATGCCCGCCGACCACGACGGAGTACTGGCCCGCTTCAACTCCACCTGGACCCAGATCTCCAAGGCGTTCCGCGACGAGCCGCGCACCCTGATCTTCGAGAGCGTCAATGAGCCGGTCTTCGAGAAGACCACGGCCGAACAGAAGACCAAGCTCCTGCGGGAGCTGAACACCTCCTTCCACGAGATCGTCCGTTCCTCGGGCGGCGGGAACACCGACCGCCTTCTCATGATGTCCACGGAGGCGGGCACGCCCTCCCAGAACCTGATGGACGACCTGTACACCACGATCAAGTCGCGGAACGACCGCAATCTGATCGCCACCGTGCACTACTACAGCTGGTATCCGTTCAGCGTGAACATCGCGGGCGGCACCCACTACGACGACGCCGCCCAGAACGACCTCGATGACGCCTTCGCGCGCATGCGCGACACCTTCGTCGCCCGGGGCATCCCCGTCTACCTCGGTGAGTACGGCCTGCTCGGCTGGCCGGACCACAACCATCCCTCCCGTGTCGAGCGGGGCGAGGCGCTGAAGTACTACGAGCACCTCGGACACGCGGCGCGCCTCGCCGGAGTCACCACCGCGCTGTGGGACCCCGGAGCTTGGGCCTACCTGAACCGGGAGACCCAGAAGTGGACGGACCCCGCCCTGTTCGCCTGGATCAAGTCCAGCTGGACCACCCGGTCGGGCACCGCCTCCTTCGACAAGGTCTTCGTGGCGAAGTCGAGCGCGATCACGGCCAAGGGGCTCACCCTGAATCCGAACGGCACCAAGTTTTGGGGCCTGTGGCACGGCAAGACCAAGCTCGTCGAGGGACGGGACTACACCCTCTTCGACAAGAAGCGGCTCACCCTCACCGCCCGCACGCTGACCCGGCTGACCGGCGACCGCGAGTACGGGGTCAACGCGACGCTCCAGGCCCGGTTCTCCCGTGGCCTGCCCTGGGAGATCGACGTGGTCACCTACGACACGCCGGAGCTGTCGAACGCCACCGGCACGGCCGAGAAGTTCACCATTCCCACGAAGTACCAGGGTGACCTGCTGGCGACCATGGAGGCCACGTACGCGGACGGCACCAACGCCGGCCCGACCGACTGGACTCCGTACCAGGAGTTCAACAAGGCCTTCCGGCCGGACTACCCGAACGGCACGATCATCCTGACCACCGAAACACTCAAGTCACTGCGTGACGGCGAAGCGGCGACGCTGACCTTCCACTTCTACAGCGGGGCCAAACTGAAGTACAAGGTCACGAAGTCCGGAGACACGGTCACCGGTACGGCCGTCAAGGGATCCTGACCGACCGGCGCTCGCCCTGGTTGCCCACCTCCCGGGCAGCCAGGGCCCTGGCTCGGCTCCAACGGGGACTCGTCACCTTCGCGGACCGGTCCGGCATCAGGAGAGCTCCCCGTACTGCACGCCGCGCCCGTTGGTGGCGAGGCAGACCCGGCCGTGGATGTCACCGCTCCTCGGCGGCGGCCTCGGATACAGCGGTGAGGACGCGGACGTCCCAGGCACCGAGCCTCACGGGCGTACGGCCGGGACAAGGCCGCCGTCCAGGGCGTCGGTCAGGTCCACCGTGACCTGGGCGGTGGCCGGCTGCCAGCGCCAGTTGTGGACGACATGGACGCGCCGGCCGTCGGGAGCGGTGCCGGACGTCCGGGGTGGCCTCCAGGATCGTCGAAACGCTTCACCTGACAACGCAACCGATGTCCACGGTCGCGCCGGGTGCGATGGTGGCGGTGTGGGGGACGTTCCTCGCCGTCACCCGCATCGCCTCGGCCGGCCGGAGCGGGGTGTCACGCGCGGGTCCACCTCTGGTTGGCCTGGCCGTTACAGGTCCACAGGACCAGCGGCGTTCCGTTGGCGGTGCCGGCCCGGTCGACGTCGAGGCACAGCCCGGCGTGGACGTTGCGGATCGACCCGTCGGAGCCGACGGTCCACTTCTGGTTGTTCTGGCCGTTGCAGGGCCACGTGACGACACGGGTGCCGTTGCTGGTGCCCCGGTTGGAGGCGTCCAGGCACTTGTCACCGAAGACGCGGATCTCGCCGCCGGCCCACGCGGTCCAGAGCTGGTTGGCGGCCGTATGGCAGTCCCAGATCAATACCGTCGCCCCGGCAGCGGTGGAGGCGTTGTCCACGTCCAGGCAGCGGCCGGACGCGTTGCCGCGCAGCCGAGAGGTGGTCGCGGCCAGCGGGCTGCCCCCGCTCACCCGGAACACGGCCACGCCGTGCGCGGGGACGCTCGCCGAGATCTGCCCGGACGTGCTCGACGTGCCGCCGGTCCACAGGTCCGTGAGGGCGAACGAACCGCCGGACAAGCCGGCTTGCGCGGCCGTGGTGGTGATCGTCGCCGTGCCGCCTCCCCGGTTGAACAGGCCCACCGCGACCGAGCCGTCGGACAGGGGCTTGGCGAACACCTCGGTGCTGCCGTCGTCGCGCACCCTGCGCCCGCCCGCTCCCAGCGGGTCCTGGTTCACCGCCAGCAGGCGAGGATTGCGCAGGATCGCGCTCACGTCGGCGGACATGGTGCGGATGTCATTGCCGGCCATGAGCGGGGCACTCAGCAGCGCCCACAGCGCGAAGTGCGAGCGGGACTCGGTCAGTGAAAGTCCGGGACGGCCGACGACCAGCATGTCGGGGTCGTTCCAGTGCCCCGGGCCCGACTGCGCCGCCAGCGGCGCGGTGACGTCCAGGACGTTGCCGACGCCCATCGGATAGCTGTTGGTGTTGCCGTTCTGCCAGATGTCGAGCAGGTCCTCGGTCGTCCGCCACAGGTCGGCGACCTGGCCCCAGTTGTATGTGGCGCCGGTGGGGGCGTGGAAGCTGTTGGGGTTGATGCTGTAGACGATCGGCCGCCCGGTGGCGCGCAGGGCGTCGCGCATCAGCGTGAATCGCGCGACCTGCTCGTCACGGGTGCCGCTCGAGGAACACCAGTCGTACTTGAGGTAGTCGACGCCCCACGAGGCGAACGTGGCGGCGTCCTGGGCCTCGTGTCCCTTGCTGCCCGTGGACCCCGGATAGGTCCCCACGGTCTGCGCGCAGGTGCGCTCGCCCGGCACCTGGTAGATGCCGAACTTCAGGCCCTTGCTGTGGATGTAGTCCCCGAGCGCCTTCATCCCGCTGGGAAACTTGGCCGGATTGGCCCGCAGGTTGCCTGCCGCGTCGCGCTGCGGGTCGAACCAGCAGTCGTCGACCACCACGTACCGGTAGCCGGCGTCCCGCATGCCCGAGGACACCATCGCGTCGGCGGCCTGGCGTACCTGGGCCTCGGTGATCCCGCATCCGAAGCTGTTCCAGCTGTTCCACCCCAACGGTGGGGTGAGCGCCGGGCTGCCGGGCGCGGCCGAGGCGGTGGAGTGAGCGGAGGCCGTCACGGACGCGGTGAACGTCAGCGCGGCGGCCGCGATGAGACGGAGCAGTCGTCTGACTGATCGTCTGGGCACTGTGGGTTCCTCTCAGACAGGGGATGACTGCTGCACCATCGCTGGACTATGACAGGACCATGACATACCTGGATCTTGGAAATTTCGAACTACTTTCGGATCGCTGACGGCACGGATACTAAGGAGCTTCCCGCGCTTGTCAACTCCGTCGGCCGTTCAAGATTTCCGTCATCGGAACCTGCGGGCCACTGAGTAGCGAAACATTTCGACTCTCTCGACGAATCATGCGAGACGTATTGACGGGAGCTCTCAACCACCTACCATCCAGAATGCTCAGCAGTCGATTACCGTTCGCATCCCGAACACCCATGGGATCCACCCTCCGAAGCGCATCACCCGCAGAGGGAGCGACACGTGGATATGTCATGCTCGCGTCAATCCGTGGGCCGCCGCCGGGCGCTGGCCGCCGGCACCGGCCTGGTCACCGGTGCCTTCCTGCCTCTTGCCGGAGCCTCCCGGACCGCCGCGGCCGCTCCCACCCGGGAGTCACCCCTCGCGGCCGCCCCGGCGTACACGAACCCGGTCATCTGGCAGGACTTCGCGGACATCGACGTCATCCGCGTCGGCGCCACCTACTACGCCTCCGCCTCGACGATGCACTATTCGCCGGGCGCACCCGTCCTGCGCTCGTACGACCTGGTGAACTGGGAGATCGCCGGCCACTCGGTGCCGACCCTCGACTTCGGCGCCAAGTACGACCTGAACGGCGGCCGGGGCTACATCCGGGGCATCTGGGCGTCGTCGCTGGCCTACCGTCCGAGCAACAGGACCTTCTACTGGCTCGGCCAGATCGACTTCGCCAGGACGTACGTCTACACCGCCACCGCCGCCGAAGGGCCCTGGAGCAGGCTCACGACGATCAGCACGCCGTACTACGACGCGGGGCTGCTCGTGGACAGCGACGACACCCTGTACGTGGCGTACGGCAACACCACCATCAGCGTGGCCCAGCTCTCGCGCGACGGCCGCAGCCAGGTCCGCACGCAGCAGGTGTTCACCACGCCGTCGAGTGTCGGCACGCTGGAAGGGGCCCGCTTCTACAAGATCAACGGGCAGTACTACATCTTCCTGACTCGTCCGGCCAACGGCCAGTACATCCTGAAGTCGTCGAGCGGCCCCTTCGGTCCGTACACGATGCGGCAGGTGCTCCTCGACCTGCGCGGGCCGATCCCCGGCGGGGGCGTCCCCCACCAGGGCGGGCTGGTGGAGACGCAGAGCGGCGCCTGGTACTACCTGGCCTTCGTCGACGCGTACCCCGGCGGCCGGATGCCCGCCCTGGCACCCGTCACCTGGACCCCGGACGGCTGGCCCGTCGTGCAACTCGTCAACGGCGCGTGGGGCACGTCCTATCCGAGCCCGGCCGTGCCCACTCCACCCCGCCAGGTCACCCCCATGATCGGGGTCGACACCTTCGACGGCACGACCCTCGAACCGAGGTGGGAGTGGAACCACAACCCGGACAACACCAAGTGGTCGGTCGGCAACGGACTGACCCTGCGGACCGCGACCGTCACCAACGACCTGTACTGGGCCCGCAACACGCTCACCCACCGCATCCAGGGTCCCGCCTCCACGGCCACGGTCGATCTCGACATCTCGGCGATGCGGGACGGCGACCGGGCCGGGCTCGCGCTGCTGCGTGACTCCTCGGCCTGGATCGGGGTCAAACGCGACGGTGGCACGACGCGGGTGGTGATGGTCAACGGGCTGACCATGGACAGCAACTGGAACACCACCGGCACCGGCACCGGCACCGAGGTCGCGAGCACCCCGGTCACCGGCGGCCGCATCCGGCTGCGCGCGAGCGCGGACATCCGTCCCGGAGCGCCCCGGCCCGGCACCTTTTCCTACAGCACCGGCGGCACCGCCTTCACCCGCCTCGGGCCCGCCTTCTCCATGGGCAACGACTGGCGGTTCTTCATGGGCTACCGATTCGCCCTCTTCAACCACGCCACGCAGGCGCTCGGCGGCGCGGTCCGCGTCACGCGGTTCGAACTGTCCACGCCCTGACGACGGCCTGGATCGCACCACCCAACCCCCCAACCCCAGGAGAACCATGAACCCGCTGAAACGGCTCGGCCGTCGCCGAGCCTCCGTCTTAGGCCTGCTGGCCATGGCCGCGCTGATCACGCCCGGCACCGCGGCCGGCGCACCCGACACGGCCCAGGCCGGCACCCCGGGGACCCGGGCCAGCACCCTGGGCGCCCAAGCGGCCCAGTCCGGACGGTACTTCGGGACCGCCGTGGCCGCCGGACGGCTCGGCGACGGAACGTACACCCGCATCCTGGACCGCGAGTTCAACTCGGTCACAGCCGAGAACGAGATGAAGTGGGACGCGACCGAGCGGTCCCGCGGACAGTTCACCTTCGGCGCCGCCGACCAGATCGTGAACCGCGCGGCGGCCCGAGGCCAGCGCGTGCGGGGCCACACGCTGGTGTGGCACTCCCAGCTGCCCGACTGGGTCAAGGCCATCAGGGACGCGAACACGCTGCGGGGCGTGATGAACAACCACATCACCACCGTGGCGAACCGCTACAAGGGCAGGATCCACTCCTGGGACGTGGTCAACGAGGCCTTCGCCGACGGCGGCAGCGGCCAGCTTCGCAGCTCGGTGTTCCGGGACGTGCTGGGCAACGGCTTCATCGAGCAGGCGTTCCGCACCGCGCGGTCGGCCGACCCGGCGGCCAAGCTCTGCTACAACGACTACAACATCGAGAACTGGAGCGACGCCAAGACCCAGGGCGTCTACCGCATGGTGCGCGACTTCAAGGCGCGCGGCGTGCCCATCGACTGCGTCGGCCTCCAGGCCCACTTCGGCGCCGGCGGCCCGCCCGCCAGTTTCCAGACGACGCTGTCGAGCTTCGCGGCCCTCGGTGTGGACGTCCAGATCACCGAACTCGACATCGCGCAGGCGCCGCCGAATGCGTACGCCAACACGATGCGGGCCTGTATGAATGTGGCGCGCTGCACCGGCATCACCGTGTGGGGCATCCGCGACAGCGACTCCTGGCGCAGTGGGGAGAACCCCCTGCTGTTCGACCGCAACGGCAACAAGAAGCCGGCCTACGCGTCAACGCTCACCGCAATGGGCGGCACCCCCGCGGCGCGGAAGGCCGACAGCGGCACTCCCGCGGCGCAGAAGGCCGGCACCCGTTCGGCCCGGTCCGCCGCCGCGCTGCCGTCCCGGTTCTCCTGGAACTCCAGCGGCCAGCTGATCTCACCGAAGTCGGACGCCACGCACAACATCGCCGGGATCAAGGATCCGACGGTCGTCCGCTACAACGGCAAGTACCACGTGTTCGCCAGTACGGCGAGCTCCTCCGGATACAACCTGGTGTACCTGAACTTCAGCGACTGGTCGCAGGCCGGCTCGGCCACGCACCACTACCTGGACCGCAGCGCCATCGGGAAGGGGTACCGGGCCGCGCCGCAGGTCTTCTACTACGCGCCGCAACGCCTGTGGTACCTCGTCTACCAGACGGGCAACGCGTCCTACTCCACCAACCCCGACATCAGCAATCCGAACGGGTGGAGCGCACCGCGCAACTTCTACTCGTCGATGCCGGACATCATCAGGCAGAACATCGGCAACGGCCACTGGGTCGACATGTGGGTGATCTGCGACAGCGCCAACTGCTACCTGTTCTCCTCCGACGACAACGGGCACCTGTACCGCTCCCAGACGACCGTCGGCCAGTTCCCGAACGGCTTCACCAACACCGTCATCGCGGCCCGGGACTCCAAATTCGCCCTCTTCGAGGCGAGCAACGTGTACAAGGTGCAGGGCTCCAACCAGTACCTGCTCCTGGTCGAGGCCATCGGATCGGACGGACGACGCTACTTCCGCTCCTGGACGACGAACAACCTCGCCGGCTCCTGGACGCAACTGGCCGCATCCGAGAGCAACCCCTTCGCCAGGTCGAACAACGTCGCCTTCCCCTCGGGAGCCTGGACCAGGGACATCAGCCACGGTGAGATGATCCGTGCCGGTTACGACCAGACACTCACCATCCCCTCGTGTCGGCTCCAGTACCTCTACCAAGGCATGAACCCCAGCGCGGGCGGTGACTACAACCTCCTCCCCTGGCGGCTGGGCCTGCTCACCCAGACCAACTCCACCTGCTGACAGCGTGGCCCCGCCGCTCGGGCGGGGCCCACGCCCCCATCTGCCGTGCCGGTCAGCCCGCATTGCACCGTGCCGGTCAGAGCGATGGCGCTCCGCGCTGGAGGCGCTGGGTTCACCTCTAGTGGGAGCGCTCCCACCACCAGGTCCTCACACCGCTCTTGCTCAGGTCGCACGCTCGGGACCAGAGCGTGTCACGCATCCCTGCCAGGAAATCGAGGTTCAGTCATGCGCCGCAGACTCCGCGCCTTGGCCGCAGCGTTCTTCGCTCTGCCGCTGGCGTTCGCCGCCGCACCGTCCGCCCACGCCGCTGACCCGACCACCATGACCAGTGGTTTCTACGTGGACCCCGACTCCAGCGCGAAGAGGTGGGTGGCCGCCAACCCCGGCGACGGCCGGGCCGCCGCCATCAACGCCTCCATCGCCAACACCCCGATGGCCCGCTGGTTCGGCTCCTGGAGCGGCACCATCGGCACCGCCACGGGGGCCTACGCGGGAGCAGCGGACCGCGTCGACAAGCTGCCCCTCCTCGTCGCGTACAACATCTACAACCGCGACTACTGCGGCGGGCACTCCGCTGGCGGAGCCGCCTCGCCGTCCGCCTACGCCGACTGGATCGCCCAGTTCGCCGGCGGGATCGCCAACCGTCCCGCCGTCGTCATCCTCGAACCGGACTCCCTCGGGGACTACGGCTGCATGACCCAGGCGCAGATCGACGAACGCGAGGCCATGCTCAGCGGCGCCCTCGCCCAGTTCAGCCGTCAGGCCCCCAACACCTGGGTCTACATGGACGCCGGCAATCCGCGCTGGGCCGACGCGGCGACCATGGCGCGGCGCCTCCACGAAGCCGGCCTCCGACAGGCCCACGGCTTCTCGCTCAACATCTCCAACTACATCCCCACCGCCGAGAACACCGCCTACGGCAACGCCGTCAACCGTGAACTGAGCTCCCGCTACGGCTACACCAAGCCGTTCGTCGTGGACACCAGCCGCAACGGCAACGGCTCCAACGGCCAGTGGTGCAACCCCGCAGGCCGCCGCATCGGCACCCCGACCCAGCTGGGCGGAGGCGCCGAAATGCTCTTGTGGATCAAGGTTCCGGGCGAGTCCGACGGCAACTGCGGTGTCGGAGGCGGTTCCTCGGCCGGGCAGTTCCTCCCCGAGGTCGCCTACAAGATGATCTACGGCTACTGACCCGGACTCCCGTGGCCCGGCCGTGGCCCTGTCCCACGACCGGGCCACGGCGCCGTCCGCCACGCCCCGGCCTAGTCCGCCGCTCACCGTCGTATGCGTACGGCTCCTGCCACGGCGCCGTCGCACGGACCGTATCCGCGGCCCTCACCGCGACGCCGGCGCAGGACTCGGGAAGGTCATGAACATGCGGTGCGCCTGACGTGCGTGGCAGGAACGCCCCAAGCGCCGATCGCGGCCCCGGAGCGGCCGCTGCGCGGAAGCGGCCGCGGGTGTGCCAGTCGCACGGCGAACAGGCCGGAGCGCCGTGGAGCGGGGGCGGATCTAGGCTGGAAGCAGCCGCTGGAAACCAGCCCTGGCAGGACGGCTGTCCGGACGGAGGCGTGACGCGTGGAAATGGCCGGCACTAGGGACGCCCCCACTGCCGCAGTCGTTGTGGACCCGGACGGCGTGGTGAGCGGCTGGAGCGAGGGAGGGCGGCTGCTGCTGGGCTGGACGGCGGAGGACACCGTCGGGCGTCCCGTGGCCGACCTGCTGGTCGATCCCCCACCCGACGGCTTTCCCGAGGACTACGGCGCCGGCCCCGACCCCACGGGGTTCATCCCCCTGCGCCACCGGGACGGTTCCACGGTGGACGCCGTGGTGGCGGCTCACCCGTTGTCCGGCCCCGACGGGCGGGCACTGGGTCACGTGGTGACCATCCAGCGCTGGGGACGCCGCCCGGTGATCGCCGACCGGGCCTTCGAGCAGTGTCCCTTCGCTCTGGGCGCCTACGACCCTGACCTGCGCTTCCTGTGGATCAACGCCTCCTCTGCCCGGGTGATAGCGCACTCCGAAGAGCAAGTGCTCGGGAAGAAGTACCGCGAGGTGCTGCCCGAATTCGACCGCGAGCTGTTTCCCGAAAGGGACGACAAGCCCTACACCGACAAGCTCGCCGAAGTGGCGAGGACGGGCGAGCCCGCGCGTCTCATCACCGTCTTCCGCCCGCTCGGCAGTAACTACGCCAACGCCTGGGCCACCAGCATATGGCCCGTCCGGGACGCCGAGGGCAGGGTCCGCGCGGTCGCCAACTGGGGATTCGACATGAGCGCCGAGTACTGGGCTCGGCAGCGCCTGCTCATCCTGAACGAGGCCAGCGGCGGCATCGGCCGGACACTCGACGTGATCGGCACCGCCCAGGAACTGGCCATGGCCCCGGTGCCGGGATTCGCCGACCTCGTCAGCGTGGATCTCTTCGACGAGGTGCTGCACGGAGAGGAACCGCCCTCCGCGTCCGCGTTCATCCCCGGCGAGACCATCAGGCTCAGCCGTGCCGCCCAGCACAGCGCGAAGGAGGACACCGGCCGGGCTCCCGGGCTCCCGATGCCGGTCAGCCACCCTCCCGGTTCCGTCGCCGCCCGCTGCGTGGCCACCGGCAGGCCCACGGTCGAGCTCGCCGCCGACCCCGGCGAGGGCGGCGAATGGGCCTTCGGGCCCGGGCTCGCCTCCGACCCGGCCCACTGGCCACGGGGCAACCCGTTGATCGACGGGTCCATCGCCGCGGACGGGCTGACCGGCCGGATCACCGTGCCGCTCCGGGCGCGCGGCGCACTGCTCGGCATCGTCGCCTTCTCCCGAACCGACCGGCCCGAGGCCTTCACCGCCGACGATCTGATCCTCGCCGAAGAACTGACCGCCAAGGCAGCCGTCGCCATCGACAACGCCCGCCGGTACTCGCGCGAACGCACGACCGCGCTGACCCTGCAACGCAGCCTGCTGCCGCAGGGGCCGCCGAAGCAGGAGGCGGTCGAGGTGGCGTCCCGCTACCTGCCCGGCGGGACCGGCGTCGAAGTGGGCGGTGACTGGTTCGACGTCATTCCGCTGTCCGGCGCCCGGGTCGCCCTGGTCGTCGGCGATGTCGTCGGCCACGGCCTGCACGCCTCGGCCAGCATGGGCCGGCTGCGCACGGCGGTCCGCACCCTCGCCGACGTCGACCTCCCGCCGGACGAGCTGCTCACCCACCTGGACGACCTGGTCCTCCACCTCGCCAGCGACCTCCAGCCCGCCGGCCACTTCCAGCAGACCGGCGAGTCCGGGGCCACCTGCCTGTACACCGTCTACGACCCCGTCTCCCGGCGCGTCACGCTGGCGAGCGCCGGCCATCCCCTGCCCCTGATCATCTCCGCGGACGGCACCAGGACACCGGTCCGCGCACAGCCGGGACCGCCGCTCGGTATCGGTGGGCTGCCTTTCGAGGCCACCGATACCGAGCTGCCCGAGGGCAGCCTGCTTGCCCTCTACACCGACGGACTGGTGCAAAGCCGCAAGCGCGACGTCGACCAGAGGATCGCCGAACTCCAGCGGATCCTGAACCACTCGGCCACCTCACTGGAGGCCCTGTGCGACACGGTGATGGACGCCATGCTCCCCGAACGCCGCACCGACGACGCCGCCCTGCTGCTCGCTCGCACGCACGCGCTGGATCCCCAGCACATCGCCGACTGGGACATCGAACCCGACCCCGCGCAGGTGCCGCACGCCAGGAAGTTCGCCGTCGACCAGGTGGACGCCTGGGGCCTGGAGGAGGCGGCCTTCGTCACCGAACTGGTCGTCAGCGAGCTGGTCACCAACGCCATCAGATACGGCGAGCCACCGATCAGACTGCGACTGATTCGCGATACGTCCCTGATCTGCGAGGTCTCCGACGCCAGCAACACCGCCCCGCACCTACGCCGGGCCCGCGCCTTCGACGAGGGCGGCCGGGGACTGTTGCTCGTCGCCCAGCTCACCCAGGGGTGGGGCACCCGGCACACCACCAGCGGCAAGACGATCTGGTGCGCACAGACCCTCCCCTAAAGGGTGTTGCAGAAGGCTTGGTGGTGGGCATGTCTGGGTGATGGCTGGCCTGCTGTTTCACCCTGCCATGGCGAGGTTGTGCATGGTGGCTACGGCCTGGACGGCGTGGTGGAGGCCGTCGCCCCTCTGGCGGCAGTCGCGCAGGATCTTCCAATTTTTCATGCGGGCGAAGGTGTGCTCGACGCGGGCCCGCACGCGCCGGTGTTCGGTGTTGTCTTCCTCCTGGCCGCGCAGGAGTGGACGTCCGGCTCGTCTGCGGTGCGGGACGATCAGCCCGGTGCCCAGGTAGGCGCCGTCCGCGATCACCGTCGTGCCCGCCGCCACGTCCGGCAGGACCGACTCGCGCCAGACATGCGCATCCGCCTTGTTGCCGGGTGCCGGCCGGGCCGATGCCACCACCAGGCGGGTGTCGGCATCGATGATGACCTGCACATTCGCCGAGAACCGGTAGTTGCGCGAGGAGGCTGCGACCTGCCGGTCACGGACCGGGACCAGGGTGCCGTCCACGATCCATAACCGGTCGGTGCCCGGCACCGGCCTGGGCGCCGGCTCCAGCGCAAGCAAGGGTCCCAGCCGCTGGATGACCCGGCAGACAGTGGCAGGCGAGCAGCCGAACAGCGGCGCGAGCTGCCGCATCGTGAGGTTCGTGCGGTAGTACACGGCGACCAGCAGCACCCGCTCGGCCAGCGGAAGACACCACGGCCGGCCACCACCGGGGCCATTGCCGCCTCGCTCCCGCACCACCCGCAGCAGCTTTTCAAAGCGCCCCATCGGCAACCCGGTGAACGTCTCCACCCACACCAACTCAGCCCTCAACACCCCACCCATACAGGCAAAATGCCCGCCACCAAGCCTTCTGCAACACCCTTTAGGGCGTGTCCGCAAAGTCCCGCCCGCCCTCCGGGCGAACGACGGGACTTTACGGACACGCCCTAGGCTGAGCCGCACTTGGCTCCGGCCGACGCGCGCTACGTCGGCCCGGACCCGGTCGGCACGCGCAGAGGAAACTGTGCGAGGCGCTGGTCCCATTCCTCCGCTGCCCGCATCAGCTTGGCTCGGTCCGTCTCGACCTCGACCACGTATGGAAAGAGACCCAAGTTCTCCTCATGCCGCCGCCGCGGAGGCGCGGCCTCCAGCGAGAGGTGGACCCGCAGCACTCCCTTGCCGTCGTGCCACCGGACCTGACTGAAGGCGAGGACCGGTTCGAGGAAGGAAAGGTCCGGGACGAGGTGCCCTTCCAAGTCCTGCTTCGCGTCCGGCCTCCGCCCGTCCGCGACGGCCCGCAACCACGCGGACAACTCATGAGCCTCGTCGACCAGCAGACACGAGTCCGTGAAGGACCAGCCGGCCGCCGGAGTGGTGACTTCGGCCCCGATGACGAGCCAGTTGTCGTCCCAGCGGTCACCACTGGCCACGGGAAACTGGTAACGGAGCGGCTGGAGAACGATGCCGCCTGCCCGATCGATAAGTCGCACTGCCGAAGCATGCCACGTCCCGCAGGACCCGCCCTGTGTCTATCCGGAGATGGCCGGCCTGCCTCCCTCCGGTGCGGTCGGTCAAGGCAGGATCTCGACGTACCCGTCGGTGCCGTGCACGCGGATCCGCTGCCCGTCCCGGATCTGCCGGGTGGCCTGCTCCACGCCCACGACGGCCGGCAAGCCGTACTCCCGGGCGATGACCGCGCCATGGGTCATCAGGCCGCCCACCTCCGTCACCAGGCCCGTGATTCCGACGAACAAGGGCGACCAACTGGGGTCTGTGAACGTCGTGACCAGGATGTCGCCCGGTTCGAGGTCGGCCTCCGCCAGGTCGAGGATGACCCGGGCCCGTCCCTCGATGGTCCCGGCGGAAACCGGCAGGCCGATCAGGGCGCCGGCCGGCACGTCGTCGCGCCGGTACGCCCCGGTGACGGCCTCACCGTCCGATGTGAGGACCCGGGGCGGTGTGAGCGCGTGGTACGACCGGAACGCGTCCTTGCGCCGCTGGATGAGCCGGTCGTCCACCTGTTGCGAGCGCACGACGTCGTGGAGTTCCTGGAACGTGAGGTAGAAGATGTCCTCCTTCTCAGGAAGCACGCCTGCCTGCACGAGGCGCTCGGCCTCCGCCAGCAGGGCCTGCTTGTAGACGAAGTAGCGGCTGACGATGCCGTACTTCGGGTACTCCCGGTACCCGATGAAGGTTCTGACCCGGTCGATCATCCGCTTGGCCTCGTCGGCTTTCCGGTCCCCGTCCGGCAGGGCCCGCAAGCGGGACAGCACGTCCTGTTCCTTCTCCTGCGCCTTCTGCCGCCCCTGCTCGAAGCGCCGCTCGGCGGCTCCCGGTTCGAAGTTCCTGACGTTGTCGAGGATCACGGGCACCAGCGTGGTGGGGCGCTCGCGCCAGCGAGGCCTCGTGATGTCGATCTCGCCGACGCAGCGCATGCCGTACCGGTCGAGATAGGCCTCGATGGCGTCGCGCGCCTCGGTCCCGCCCGCGAGCTTCACCAGGTCGTCCAGGAAACCCTCGTCCTCGATGCCCACGCCTTGCAGGAACGCCACCACCTCCGGGCGCGGGCGGATCACGTCCGCGACGTCGAGCAACGCCAGTCCCATCTCCGACGTGACGTTGTTGGGGGCGGACAGCGTGAGCGTGTCAGCCGCGTTCTTCTCCCCCAGCCACTCCCGCAGCTTGTCGTTGAGCCACCACGTGGCCTCCATCCCCGCCATGATCGCCTGCATGCTCAGCGGATCACTGAGGACTCGCTTGTGCTCCTCGAAGGCCTCCGACAGGAAGTCGAACAGCGCCGGTCCGGTCTTCGTCCGGATGTCGCGCTCCAGAGCGGCGATGGACACCTGGCTGCGCTCGATCAGCTCGGTGACGATGGCCGGATCGGTCTCGATCGTGGCGGACGCGCCGCCGGCGCCCGGCGGCCCGCCGGGTCCCGCGTCCGGCAGTGCGGGGACGAAATCGCCGCGGTCGAGGACCGTCTGCAGCGCGTCCCTGACCAGTGGATCGCCTCTCCCTATGATGTCCAGGAGGCCGGCGCGGCTCGCGGGCGAGGCCAGGGGCCGGGTGACATCGACGAACAGCCTCCCGCCGGCCTCTTGCATCGGTGCCATGGCCGTCAGCTGCCACATGGAGAGCCCCAGGGGCCTCATGGGGTCGGTCATCATCTGCTGATGACCGACAGAGACGTAGACGTGATTTTCCTGGTCATCGGTCTCGGGGATGGGGAACAGCGTCGTGATCGGCCGGCTCTGAACGATCTGGAAGTCATCGTCGACGAGGCACCATTCGATGTCCTGCGGGCCGCCGAAGTGCGCTTCGATCCTGCGCCCGAGCTGCACGAGCCGCACAACCTGCTCATCCGTCAGCGCCGGCTCCTCCTGCCACCGCGAGTCGATCGCCACCTCCTGCGTACCGCCCGCCGGCAGGGCATGGACGGCACGCTGTTTGGCGGCGATCGCCTTGGCGACGACTTCGCCTTCTCGCACCTTGAAGACGTCCGGGTTCACCAGGCCGGAGACCAGGGCCTCGCCGAGACCGAATCCGGCGTCCACGGTGGCGACCTTCCGGTTGCCCGTGACGGGGTCGGCCGTGAACAGGATGCCGGCCGCACGCGGGAAGACCATCCGCTGCACGACCACGGCCATGCGGACCGTACGGTGGTCGATGCCGCCGCGCTGGCGGTAGGTCACGGCCCGCTCGGTGAACAACGAGGCCCAGCACCGGCTGACGTGCTGGAGGACCGCGGTCGGCCCCACGACGTTCAGGTACGTGTCCTGCTGGCCGGCGAAGGAGGCCGTCGGCAGGTCCTCTGCCGTCGCGCTGGACCGGACGGCGTAGGCAGCCTGCTCGCCGCGCTGTGCGAGCGCGCGGGTGATCGCCGCCGCGAGATCGTCCGGGATGGCGATCCCTTCAATGGTCCGGCGAATCTCCGCGCTGAGCGTGCGGATCGCCTCCCGGTCATCCGGCTTCACGCGCGACAACTGGTCGAGCCGATCGTCGATCGACGGCGCTTCCGCCATGATCCGCCGGAAGGCATCCGTCGTCACGCAAAAGCCACCCGGCACGCCGATGCCTTCGATCCGCGACAGCTCGCCCAGGTGCGCGCCCTTGCCGCCGACGACCGCGACCTGACCCCCGTCAATCTCCTGAAGGTCCAACACATACTGCTCGATCATTGCGCTCCCTCTGTGGCGGCCGTACTCGGCCGCACCGCACCCATCCGGCGACACTGTGGCCTCGGCGGAGGATTCTGCGCGACGACCCGGGTCTTGCCGCAAGCCCCCCGGTGCGCTATACGTTGAGAGTGGCAAGGAGAGAGCTCTCCTTGCCTTTTGTCTTTTCCTCTTGCCTTTGCCTTTGCCGTCCGCCGGAACTGAGAAGCTCCCCGCGAAGCGATGGCGCGCGCCGCGTTCCTGCTCAGCGCGGTCACGCCATCCCGCAGCGTCTGCGGAGGAGCTCCACTCCCTCTCCTTCGAGATCGTCGCAGTACGTCGAGCGCCCGGTCATCGCCATCACCAGGGCCAAGGTCGTACCGGAGACGAGTGGCCCAGAACCCGTCGTGAAAGGGCCGTCATCCGCTACGAGCGTCAGGCCGCCGATACGTCCCTTGGCAACGACCACGAGGTCCGAGCCGCGGTAGTACTCAGCCACCAGCGTGACCACCTCGATCGGGTACTCACGACTGATGCCCAGCGGACGTCGGATGTCTTCCCCGTGCACGATGGTCTCGCCCAGTATGGCGATGGCAGGGAGGGGTGGCTTGATCGTGTTCAAGGCCGCGCGCCGGAATCTCTCCAGCGTCTCGGCTGGGGTGGCGCCCAACTGCTCCGCCAGCCGCATGGCCACCTGTTTGTCGAAGTCGAACCCGCAGCGCAGCACACCCGCCAGCCACCGCAGGGAGTTGAGGCTCGCTGCCGCGGTGAGGTGCGCCAGCACCTCGCGCACCGTCAATTCGGTGCACAGCGACGACGTTGCCCACTGCTCGTCAGTCAGGTCTGCGAGATCAGCGGCCAGCGCCGTACGCTCAGCGTGGATCAGGGGCCAGGTTCCGGCCCCACGGCTGCGGTCTGTTGTTAGTTCCCGATCAGTCACGCGGGAGCATCTCCTGTCACAGCTGAGTTGCCGGACCGCTCGGCGAGGGTGTGTGCGACGAGGGCATTGGCGTGACCGTGGCCCAGGCCGTGCTCGGCCTTGAGCCAGTTCACGAGCTCCATGTGCTTGCTCAGAGGCGAGGAGCGGATCATGTCCTTCCACTCGGCGATCGGCCGACCGTACTTCTTCTCGATGGAAGGGAAGTAGCTGGCAGGGCCCTTCACGGTGGCGGTCATGGCAGTCATCCTGTCTGTCCGTTGCGTTCCTTCGGTTTCGTCGCTGGTATGACCGAGGGGCACGAACGGAGTCATCGATCGATGAAGGTGTGCTGCGTCACATCTCCTGATGGCTGATGGCCGGAGGCACATGGGGACTGCCTACCGAAACCCGTGGTGTCCCCGAGCGCAGTGCTATGCGCCAGTACGGCAGATGCTGCACCGGAAGGATCCCATGCTTCCTCGCTTCCTCGGCAGCAGCCAGGCTGTTCCCTCTCCTTGCGGCGCGAGCCCGGTCTCCGGCTCAGGCGTCCAGCCGAAGTCGGCGGGGTGCCCCCTGCCGTTATGAAGACGGTAGAAGGCCCGTAAGCCCGCGGGGACGGTCAGATCGAGTTCCTGCTCAACTGCCTCAGCGGGCCACAGCGCGACCACCCTCTCCTTCACCGCTGCCGTCCGCGTCGCGCGGCCAGATGGCGATGGCGATCAGCACAGCCGCCCACACGCCCAGCGGCGTGACCGGCCAGTAGTAGGTCAGTTCTCCCTTCTGCGCACAACGTGCGCCCCAGATCCCGGACATGATCACCGCACCACCGAGCCAATAGCGCCACTCGGCCAGCCACTCCCTGAGGTCTTTGCGGTCCTGTTCCGAGCGCGTCGGCGCCGAGGCGGGTAAATCGGCTGTCAGCACTGCGAGTTCATCGGCCGTGCGCGCCAGCAGAGCGCGCCGGGAGCGGATCTCGTGCTCGTGCGGATCGAGTCGCCCCTCGGCCAGCGCCGCTGCCAGCACACCGAGCGCCTCATCGCGGTCGCGGTCCGAGACCCGCATAGCGGGCACGGCAGGCTCACGCCGGTCATCCACCACTGTCTCCTTTCGGCTCCGTGCAGCACCTCACCTGACGCAAGGTTAGAATACGACTGTATCTCAAAGATGGGAGCGACCGATGCCCAAGTCCGTCGACAGGGAGGCACAGCGTCGGCAGATCGGTGCGGCCCTCCTCCAACTGGTCGCCGAACGCGGCCTCGACGAGGTCAGCGTGCGCACCGTGGCCGCTGCGACGGGCCGTTCCCCCGGCGCCGTTCAGAAGTACTTCCGCACCAAGGACGAGATGCTCACGTTCGCCGCCGAGCTGGCCGGTGAGCGCATCGAGCGCCGGATGGCCGAGGTGAACACCGCACTGCCGCTGCGCCAGGCGCTGCGTGACCTGATCCGGACCACGCTCCCCGTGGACGCCGAGCGACGTGCAGAGGCCACCGCGCAACTAGCCTTCGCCGTCCACGCGGCACACCACCCCCGCCTTGCCGCGATCCGGCGGCAGGTGGACCAGGACATCCGGCAGGCACTGGCCACCTGGCTGGAGTCGGCCGGGCACGAAACCCATGCGGCGGCCCTCGCCGATGCCGTCATCGCACTGTCCGACGGTCTGGCACTGCGCATGCTGTACACCCCACAGGAGCACGAGCACCTGCTCACAGTCCTGGACCGGGCGCTGGACACGCTGATCCCGGACCCTGGAACAGACCGGCATCTCCGCGAGTAGGATCCGCGCGCCCCATCACAGTGCCACTGGGTTCTGACACGGCGGTCATCTTCCGAGGGAGAAATTCTGAAAACCTGTGGATAGGGCGATCTAAGATCCCGGGATGAGTGATGAGCTTCTTCGCCTTACGGTCCTCGGGTGCGCGACACCGTACCCGAGCGTGGACAACCCGTGCTCGGGCTATCTGGTGTCGAGCGGCGACACCCGGATCTGGGTGGATGCGGGGAGCGGCACGCTCGGCCCGCTCCAGCGGCACGTGCGGCTGGAGGAGCTCGACGCGATCTGGATCTCGCACCTGCACGCCGATCACAGTGCGGACCTGCTCACCGCGTACTACGGCGCCCTGTACGCAGACATCAGTCTGACAGCGCCGATTCCCCTCTATGGCCCACCGGGAATCGCCGACCGGCTGGCCGGGTTCCTCACCAACACACCGGCCCGAAGCCCCATCGAATCGGCCTTCGCCGTCACCGAGTTGCACGACGGCCATCAGGTGACCATCGGCTCGCTGCGGCTGACCAGCCGGGCGGTGGCGCACGGCATTCCGGCGTTCGCCGTGCGCATCGAGACGGTCGGCAGGTCGCTGGTGTACTCCGGGGACACCGCGCCGTGCCAGAGCCTCACAGAGCTGGCCGAGGGATGCGACGTGCTGCTGTGCGAGGCCGAGAGCGCGCAGGCGCCGGCCGAGGGTGACCAGGTGCACCACACGCCCGAGGACGCCGGTGACACCGCCCGCGCGGCCCGGGCGGGCCGACTGATCGTCACGCATGTCGGCCGCTTCCTCACACCGCAGCAGGCGGTGGCACGTGCCTCGGCCCGGTTCGACGGTCCTGTCGACTACGCCAGCCCCGGTGCCACCTTCACGATCGGTCAGGCCACGACCGCCTCGGTGGCCCCGACGAGCTGACCGCGTTCGAACACGGCTTTGTATCGGACGAGAGCAACGAGGCGGGCCGAGGAACCGGTCAGACGGTCTCGGCCGTGCGGCACTCCGGGTGGCCCCAGCCGCCGTCGTTCTTGGCGATGGACTCACCGGCCGCATAGGAGCGACCGCACTGGCAACGGCCGGGGAACTTGGCCTTGATGGTGCGCGAGGAGGCCTTCGTGGTGCGGGAGGCCGCGCCGCCGCGTGATCGGGAGCGCGGCGCCTTGGCCGGGGTGTCCGGGGCGGGCGGCGGCTCGGGGGATCCGAGGCCGCTGCCCGCGGGCTCCTGGACGGTGGCGGCCTGGCTGGCGGCGCGGTCGGCGAAGTCGTTGAGCCGGTCGCCGTCGACCTGGTGGGCGGGCACGTAGCGGAACTCGACCGAGCGGCCGTCCAGGAGCTCGTCGATGCGCACGACGAGGTCCTGGTTGGCGACCGGCTTTCCGCCGGACGTCTTCCAGCCGTTGCGCTTCCAGCCGGGCAGCCAGGTGGTGACGGCCTTCATCGCGTACTGCGAGTCCATGCGGATCTCGAGCGGCACGTCCGGGTCGGTGGCCGTCAGCAGGCGCTCCAGCGCGGTGAGTTCCGCGACATTGTTGGTGGCCTTTCCGAGCGGCCCCGCCTCCCAGCGCACCGGACTCTCGGAAGCGTCGGCGACGACCCAGGCCCAGCCCGCGGGCCCGGGATTTCCCTTCGAAGCCCCGTCACACGCGGCCACAACACGTTCACGCATGGCCCCGATCATGCCATGGCCGGGTGCGCCGTCCGGCCTCAGGCCCCTCAGCTCAGGTCGGTCGTCTTCGGCATCTCGCCCTCGGTCCTGGTGATGTCGATGACCGAGAAGTTGGCGCCCTGGGGGTCGCTGAGGGACGCGAACCGGCCGAACGGGGTGTCCATGGGCCCGAACCGCAGGACGCCGCCGAGCTTGGTGGCCTTCGCGACGGCGTCGTCGCAGTCCTCGACGGCGAAGTAGACATTGATGTACGGCGGCACCTCGGGCGGGAAGTCGTCCGTCATCTTCATCCGGCCCAGCACGCTGCGCTCGCCGAGGTCGTAGATCCGGAAGTCCATCTCCTCGTGCTCCATGTCCTTCTGCTTGTAGGAGAAGACGGCGGGGAAGAACGCGTCGGACTTCTCGGGCTCGCGGGTGAAGACCTCCGCCCATGTGTAGGCACCCGGTTCGGCCATCGTGTCGAAGCCCTCATGGGTGCCGGCCTGCCAAACGCCGAAGACGACACCGCCGGGGTCGCGGGCCAGGCACATGGTGCCGAAGTCGCCGACCTGCATCGGCTCCATCAGCACCTCGCCGCCGTGGTCACGGATCCGGGCGGCGGTGGCGACGGCGTCCCGGGCCGCGAAGTACAGGCACCACTGCGACTGGCCCTCCTGGCCGGGCATGGGCGGGACGACGGCGGCGACCGCCTTGCCGTTCGCATAGGCCTGGGTGTAGTTGCCGAACTCCGTCGACGCCTCGGCGAAGGTCCAGCCGAGGACGTCTCCGTAGAAGCTCTTGGCCCCTTCGAGGTCGCTGAACATCGCGTCGGCCCAGCACGGGCTTCCTTCAGGTTGCACGGCCATGACTGCGGCCCTCTCCGAATGGGTGGATAGTCCGTTTCCTCACGCTAATCACCTGCGGACGGGCCCGCGCGCCGAACGGGTGGTTCCGTCGCAGACTGGGCGGGGGCCCTCGGTGTGCCGGTGCCCGCGGACGACGAACTGCTGGTGCGTGTGCGCGCCTGCGGCCTCGCGGCGCCGTACCGACGGTGGCTGCGCGTACTGCGTGCGCGGCGCGGAGCTTCTGTGCCCCGCTCCGAGTGCACGGGCTGGGAGCCGGCGGCGGTTACGCGGAGTACACGACGGTGCCGGCGGCGTTCGCCTTCCCTGCCGGACGGTGTGGCGGACGTGGACCTGGCTCCCCTGCTGTGCGCGGGCATCATCGGCCACCGGGCGCTGCGGCGAGCCGGGCTGCCGCACGGCGGACGGCTCGGGCTGTACGGCTTCGGGGGCAGCGCTCATCTGTGCGCGCAGGTGGCGCTCGCCGAGGGCACCACCGTGCACGTCATGACGCGCGGGGCGGCCGCCTGGCGGCTGGAGCTGGGCGCGGCCTCCGCGCAGGACGCGTACGCGCGGCCGCCGGAGCCGCTGGACAGCGCGATCCTGTTCGCCCCCGTGGGCGAGCTGGTTCCGGTCGCGCTGCGCGCCCTGGACCGCGGTGGTGTCCTGGCGTATCCGCTGTCGCGGGCCGTGGAGGCGCTACCGATCTGAAGGCAGGGGGGTTCGACGGGGCGGCGGTGCTGGTGAACGACTTGTCGTGAAGCTCCATAAGTGGGCCTGACCCGCCGTCACGTCATCGGCCGCGGGCCGCGTTCCGTGGCCGACGCGTGTCTTCCCCCAAGGGTCCGGCTGTGCTTGCCTGGGGAGCCGTTTCACCGGCCCGGGGCGGGAGTTGCCGTATGCGCAGACCGTGGTTCGTGGGTGTGCTGGTGGCGGGGTTGCTGCTCGGTGCGTGCGGCGATCCGTCGTCCGGGCCCGAGACTCCCCCGCCGTCCGCTCCGGAGGTGTCCGCGACCACGCACCAGCGTGCCCCGGCCTCCTCCCCCGGCGTCCGGGCCCCCGTGAAGGCGCCCACCGTGCTGTACCTCGGGGACTCGCTCGCCATGGAGAACCAGAAGGTCCTCGGCCAGGAGCTGCGCCGGGACCTGCGGGCGAAGTACACGAGCGCCCCCTACTCGGGCACCACACTGTGCGACTACCTGGAGGGCACGGCCGAGCGGTCCCTCGTACCCGCCCGGGACAAGGCGGCCGCCCTGGTGCGGTCGCTGCGTCCGGACTTCGTGGTCTTGCAGTTCTGGGGCAACGCCTGGGACTTCACCTGGTGCATGGACAGGATCACGTACGACGGTGCGCGGGAGCGGTACTTCAAGCGATACAAAGCCGACGCGCGCAGGCTGGTCGAGCAGATCGCGACCGCCGGCGGGTCCCACCGTCCTCGGATCGTGTGGGTGCTCCAGGGACCGGATCCCATCACGCCCGACCGGGTGCGCCGGGTGAACGGACTGTACGAGCGGCTGGCCGCCACGACGGGCGGCATCGTCGCCGACGCCGGGAAAGCGGTGAGCCCGGGCGCGGACCGCTACGCCTGGACGCAGTACCTCCCGTGCACCGCCTACGAGCGTGCCCATCCGGACTACTGCACTCAGCCGTCGCGCGGCCGGACGGCCCTGCACCGGGACGACGACTACCTGCACTTCTGCCTGGCGCCCACGACGTCCACGCCGAAGCCCTGCCCGGTCCGCTCCCCCGGCATCCTGCGCATCGCCCGGGAGATCACGAAAACCATTCGACAGTCGGCGAGTTGACCGCTCGAATGGCGGCATGTGCGCGGTGCGAATGCATGAGGACGAAGTGGACATCGACGTCTCGGTCGTCGGCCGGCTGATCGCGGGACGGTTCCCGCGCTGGGCAGGGCTGCCCCTGCGGCGTCTGGAGTCCTCCGGGACGGAGAACGCCATGTTCCGCCTCGGCGCGGACAAGGTCGTACGGCTCCCCCGGCATCCCCGCGCCGTCGAGGCCATCACGCACGAACTGCGCTGGCTGCCCCGGCTGGCACCGGGGCTGCCCGCCGCCGCACCCGAGCCTCTCGGGTGGGGTGAGCCCGGCGACGACTTCCCGTGGCCCTGGGCGGTGTACGGCTGGCTGGACGGCCGCAACCCGGTGCCCGGCGCGCTGGAGCAACCCGGACTGCTCGCCGAGGACCTGGGGGCGTACGTCACGGCCCTGCGCCGGACCGACGCGGCGGAGGGCCCGGCCGGCTCCCGGGGTGTGCCTCTGGCGACGCAGGACCGCTTCGTGCGTGAGGCGCTCGCGCAGTTGGCGGGGCGGATCGACACCGCGGCGGTGACGGACCTGTGGGAGCAGGCCCTGCGCGCCCCGGAGTACACCGGACCACCGGTGTGGGCGCACGGCGATCTGATGGCCGGGAACCTGCTGGTCAGCGGCGGCCGGCTGACCGCCGTGATCGACTACGGCACGGTGGGGGTGGGCGATCCCGCCGTCGACCTCATCAGCGCCTGGTGTCTGCTGCCCGCCGATGCGCGCGGCGTCTTCCGCGAGGCCGTGGGCGCTGACGAGGCCGAGTGGGCGCGAGGCCGGGGCTGGGCCCTGCGGATCGCGGTCATCGCACTGCCGTACTACTGGGAGACCAATCCGCCGGTCGCGGAGAACTCGCGGCATGTGATCAGCGAGATCCTGGCCGAGTCCCGGTAGGGGCAGGGATTCCCGCCCCTGTCCGGGGGGCGCGTCACTCTTCGGCGTACGCCTTCTCCAGGGTCGCGATGTCGAACTTGCTCATCGCCATGAACGCCTCGGTCACCCGGGCCGCCTTCGCCGGGTCCGGGTCGGTGATCATGTCGTCGAGCCGGTCGGGGACGACCTGCCAGGACACGCCGTACCGGTCCTTGAGCCAGCCGCACGGGCCGGGCTCGCCGCCGTTCTCGGTGAGCCTGGCCCAGTAGTAGTCGATCTCCTCCTGGTTCTCGCAGGTGATCACGAAGGAGACCGCCTCGGTGAACTTGAACTGGGGGCCGCCGTTGAGTCCGAGGAACTTGTGGCCGTTGGCCGTGAACTCGACGGTCATCACGCCACCGGCGGGCTGGGGCGCTCCCTCGGGGTAGCGGGCGATCTTTCCGACGCTGGAGTTCTTGAAGACCGAGACGTAGAAGTGGGCGGCCTCCTCGGCCTGGCCGTCGAACCAGAGACACGTGGTGAAACCGTCGGATGCCATGAGTACCTCCTGGGGCGGTGGATCGCTGTCATCTGTGTCGACCGGTCCGCGCGGGGAAACTCATCGGCCGGGCGGGTGATCATTTCGCCGGGGCGGCGTCACGGCCCGCGGCGGGCGCTTCGCGGCGATGGAGGGGCCCGACCCGCTGGTCGGTGATGTGCGGGCGTTCTTCCGGGAGTTGCGCGAGAGGAGCTGGGACCGGCCGTACGCGGGGCGCTCTGCCGGGAGCGGATCTGCCGAGGGCAGAGAAACGGTCTGCGGGCATCGTCCGAGGTCAAGAGTGGAGTCGACGGCACATCCGCGGTACGTCCGCGACCCTTCTGCCACGACGAGGAGAACCGATGGCTCCCTTCACGACACTCGCCCCGCGGGCGGAGGAGGGCGACACCCCTCCGACCCGGTTCGACGACCATCTGGCCGCCCAGCTGCTCGCGCAGCGCATCGTGCTGCTGGGCACGCAGGTGGACGAGGTCTCCGCGAACCGGGTCTGCGCCCAGTTGCTGATCCTGTCCGCGGAGGACCCGCGCACCGACATCAGCCTGTACATCAACAGCCCCGGCGGCTCGGTGCACGCGGGCCTGGCCATCTACGACACGATGCGGCTGATCCCCAACGACGTCTCCACCCTGGCCATGGGCTTCGCCGCCAGCATGGGCCAGTTCCTGCTCTGCGTCGGCGCCCCTGGCAAGCGCTATTCCCTGCCGAACGCGCGCGTCATGATGCACCAGCCGTCGGGGGGCATCGGCGGCACCACCGCCGACATCGAGATCCAGGCGGAGAACCTGGAGTTCACCAAGCGGACCATCGAGCGGATCACCGCCGAGCACACCGGACAGACCCCGGAGACCATCTCCCGGGACGGCGACCGGGACCGCTGGTTCACGGCCGAGGAGGCCAGGGAGTACGGCATGGTGGACCGGGTTCTGGAGTCCCTCGCGGACATCCGCCCGGCGGCCACCCGGCGCAGGATGGGGCTTCAGTGATGGGTACGTACACGATTCCGAACGTCGTCGAGCGCACCCCGCAGGGCGAGCGGTCCTACGACGTGTTCAGCCGGCTGCTGTCCGAGCGGATCATCTTCCTCGGCACCGAGATCGACGACGGCGTCGCCAACGTCGTCATCGCGCAACTGCTCCATCTGGAGTCGTCGTCACCGGAGAGCGAGATCTCGATCTACCTCAACTCCCCCGGCGGCTCGTTCACTTCACTCATGGCCATCTACGACACCATGACGTACGTGCAGGCGCCGATCTCGACGTTCTGCGTCGGGCAGGCGGCCTCCACGGCGGCGGTGCTGCTGGCCGGCGGGGATGCCGGGCGGCGGTTCGTGCTGGAGCACGCGCGCGTGCTGCTGGGGCAGCCGGCCACGGGCGGAGCGCGCGGTGCGGCGTCCGACCTGTCGCTCCAGGCCAAGGAGATGGTGCGGATCCGCTCGCAGGTGGAGGAGGTGCTGTCCCGGCACACCCACCACGACGTGGCGACCCTGCGGGCCGACATGGACCGCGACAAGGTGTTCACCGCGCAGGAGGCGGTGGGCTACGGACTGGCCGACGAGGTGCTCAGCCGGCGCCCCGTGCGGGTCTGAGGCGCCGGCCGGCCCACGGGCTCAGGCGGCCATGCACAGTCCCTCGGACGACGAGGGGGACGACACAGTACGGCGGCCGCCGCCCGAGTACCGCGAGGTGACGCGGATCAGTTCGCCCTGCGCCCTCGACAGCAGGTCGCCGAGGCTCAGTCCGAGGGCGTGGGCGGCGGCCGCGAGGACCTCCGAGGAGGCTTCCTTGCGGCCGCGCTCCACCTCCGAGAGGTACGGCATGGAGATCCGTGCCTCGTCCGCGACGTCCTTCAAGGTCCGCTCCTGCGCGAGGCGTTCCCGCCGCAGGACGTCACCGACCAGGTCACGCCACAAGGGCTCCTTCACGGCGGGAGCCGGTGGCCCCTGGCGTGGCGGAGCGGTGGCCGGACGGGCGGCCTGGGGGCGCGCGCCGGGCGGGCGAAGGGGGATGACGCGGGCTTCGTTCGGCACGTGGTTGCTCACTTCTCCAGCCTAGGAGGCGTGGTCGTCAGGGGAAGGGGCAGGCATTCCGCCCTGGGTGGAATCGCCGAACGGGACGGCGGGCAGGCGGCGTTGGGAGATCCTGACTCCGCTGCACCAGGGGTGCTCGACCGCCCCGGCCGCCGCACGCCACCGAATTTTCCGCGGTTCGGCGGATCGCCGGGCATGTGCAGCGGATAACCGGGTACCCGCCACCCGGAGGGACCTAGGCAGATGTCCGCCCCGACGCTCATGGGAGAGGTAATGGAGACCGCCGTGATCCGGTCGCAGGCACAGGTCGTCGAAGAGAACGCGGAGGCCGGCACGGGTGACGGAGCACTGCCGGGAGTTGTGGACCCGCGGTCCGTGGCCCCGCGGGACGCCAGGCAGTTGTCCCGCCAGTTCTTCCAGCGCCTGACGGAACTCGAAGAGGGCACGCACGAGTACCAGTACGCGCGCAACACGCTGATCGAGATGAACATGTCGCTCGTGCGGTTCGCGGCCGGCCGGTTCCGTGGCCGCGGCGACGACATGGAGGACATCGTCCAGACCGGCATGATCGGCCTGATCAAGGCCATCGACCGGTTCGAGCTGTCGCGCGAGGTCGAGTTCACCTCCTTCGCGCTGCCGTACATCGTCGGCGAGATCAAGCGGTTCTTCCGGGACACGACGTGGGCGGTGCACGTGCCGCGGCGGCTTCAGGAACTGCGCGTGGAGCTGGCCAAGGCCCGCGAGGAACTCGCCAGCCGGCTGGACCGCGAGCCCACCGTCACCGAGCTGGCCACGCTGATGAACATCTCCGAGAAGGAGGTCGTCGAGGGCCAGATCGCCGCGAACGGGTACAACTCGTCGTCGCTGGACGCCGCGCTCACCGGCGACGGCCCGGAGGGCGGCGAAGCGGTCCTGGCCGACTTCATCGGCGTGGAGGAGGACGGGCTGCGGCTCGTCGAGGACTTCCACTCGCTCGCCCCGCTGATGGCGGAGCTCAGCGAGCGCGACCGGCAGATCCTCCACATGCGGTTCGTGGAGGAGGCCACCCAGGCGGAGATCGGGGAGCGGCTGGGCTGCTCGCAGATGCACGTCTCCCGCCTGATCAAGCGGATCATCACGCGACTGCGCGAGGGCATGCTGGGCGAGCTGGGCTGCGCCTGACGCGGCCGGCGGACCAGCGGGTGCCGTCCCCACACGCGGGAGTGGGACGGCACCCGCCACCGTGCCGGCTCCGGGATTCGGGGGGCTCCGGGCGCTTCAAGCGGCGTCGATGGACGGCTCAGTCATCGGTTTCGTCGGTGAGCGGCAGCACGGCGCGTACCCGTTTGCCCACCGGCACCCGCTCCACGCTGACCTGCTCCGCGAGCGCGTGGACGATCTCCAGGCCGTGCCGCCCGACGCGCTCGGGGTTGCGCGGGAAGATGCGGGGCAGTGCGGAGCTGCTGTCGTAGACCGACACCGTCACCGCGGTGTCCGTGCCGACGAGCTCCAGGATGTACGGCCCGTTGCTGTGCCGGTCCGCGTTGGTGACGAGCTCGCTCACGACGAGCTGCACCGCGCCGTCGGTCCGGTCGTCGATGGGCGCGCACCACTCGGTCCTGAGCTGGTCGAGGAAGAGCGCGGCGAAGGACCGCGCCTCGGCGATGCAGCCCTGCTCGCCGGTGTAGTGTGCCGCCCGCCTCAGCGGTTCCACGGGCACGTCGAAACCAGTCGGTATCACTGCCCCGTCCAGGTGGTCGATCATACGTTTCTCTCTGGGAAGCCGGACTGGCCGGACGCTCTGCACAGTGCTCGTACCCCGAGCCGGGCTTCACAGTCCTGACAGGCCTTCGGCCCGTCCGGTGCCCTGGGCATTGTCCCCCGTCCGCGGGGCACCCGGTAGGAATCGGGACCGGCCGAGGGCGGCCGGTCCGATCGCCGGAGGTGCGCGGTGGTCTGGTGGATGTGGCTGGTCGTGGTGGTCGCGGCGCTCGCCGCCGTCACCGTGGTGACGCTCGCCGTGCAGGCCGGCCGGCGCTCGGGGACGGTCATCGCGGTGCGGCGCCGGCCCGGCGGGAAGGGCGAGCGATGAACGAGCTCATGGCGGCACGGAGCCTGACCACCCTGCCGGTGGTCACCCTGGGCGGCGAGGCCGTCGCGCAGGTCAAGGACACCGTCTTCGACGCCGCCGCCGGGCGTGTCACCGGCTTCACGCTCAGCGGCCGGGGACTGCTGTCGGGCCCGTTGAAGCTGAGCCTGCCCTGGGCGGCCGTGCACTCGCTGGGCCATGACGCGGTCATGATCGTCGACGCCGGTGCCCTGGCGGACACGCCCGTCGTGGTGGCACGCCGCGAGGCCCAGCAGGGCCGGGTGCTGCACGCGAAGGTGCTCACCGACGAGGGCGCCGAGGTCGGGACGGTGCTCGACGTGGTCGTCGAGGGCGGCACGAGCGGCCGGGTCGTGGGCTTCCGGATCGCCGCGGGCAAAGCGCTGGTGCAGGGCTCCAGGCGGCGTCGGCACCGGGTGTACGTGCCGCGTGGCGAGACGCTCGCGGTCTCCGGCCGGGCGCTGGTGATCCCGGCGGACGCCACCCGCTACGTGGCCGACGACCTGCCGTCCTTCGCCGCCCGGGTCGGCGCCTTCCACGAGGGGCGGGAGGGGACACCGCCATGATGCTGTTCTCGCAGGCGCGGGGGCTGCCGGTCCTGACGCTGACCGATGCGGACGAGATCGGCGTGCTGAAGTCCCTGACGGTCGACGCCCCGTCGGGTGTCGTCACCCACGTCCGGGTGCGCGGCAGGCACTCCCGCAAGGAGTCCGTGCTGGCCTGGGGCGCCCTGCACGCCATCGGTCCGGACGCCGTGCTCGTCCGCTCGGCCGCCGCCCCGTCCGAGGTGCCGCCGCACCACGAGCTGCCGGGCCTGAGGATCCTCGCCGAGACGGGCGACGAGCTCGGCACGGTCCAGGACGTCGTGTTCGAGCCGGAGACCGGCCGCATCGAGGCGGTCCGCACCGCACACGGCGACCTGCCGTCCGATCGCCTGCTCGGCCTCGGCGACTACGCCCTGGTGGTCCGTGCCGGGTGAGCCGGGACGTGGTCGGGCCGGTTCAGGGGGCCGGGGGCTGGTCCGTCGTGCCGTTCCCGGTGTTGCTCCCAGTGCCGTTCCCCGTATCGTTCCCCGTGTCGTTCCCGGGCGGAGGCTGCGGCGGTTCCGACGTCGGCGGCTCGCTCGTCGGCGGCTCCGACGACGTCCCCGGATCCGAAGTCGGCGGTTCGCTCGTGGGAGGCTCCGACGAGGTCGGGTCGGAATTTCCACTACGAGTTCATTGTGTGCTCCGGTCCCGTGCGGCTCGCAAGCCGACGCGGACGGACCTCCCGACGGGCGTCCGGCGCGGGTGCTGCTTAGCGTGACACCGTGAGTTCGCGCTCCTCCTCCGGCCGGGCACGTACCTCCGGCGAGCGGGCCGTCGCCCGCCACGGCTGGGCGCATGCCCTCCTCACCGTGTTCGGCGGGCTCCTCGCCATGGCGGCGGTGTCCGCTCTGGGTCTGTGGGCGGCCGGGGCGGCGGATCTCCCGGACGGCGCGTTCGCACCGGTCGTCATGGCGACCGTGGTCACCGCCGTCGGGGGCGCCGTGAAGCTCTCCGGGAGCGCCGGAGACCTCGCCGAAACGCAGGCGGGCCTGACCGTCATCCCGCTGTCCGTCACGCTCACCGGGGCGCTGGTGATCGCCTGGGGCTTCCTGCGGCCCCTACGGCACCGTGCGGTCGCCGGTGCCTCGGAGCTGGCCGGCTGGGCCGCCAGGATCGCCGTCCTGTGGCTGCTCGCGCTGATCGGCCTGACGCTGGCCGCCCGCCACACGTTCGACATCTCCCTCGGCAACGACGCGCTGGGCGAACTCGGCGATCTGTTCGGCGCCTCCCCGGAGATCGGCTTCACCACCGACGTTCCGCTGTCCGTGTTCGTCGGCGTGGTGTGGCTGGCCGGTGTGCTGGTGCTGGCCCTGCTGGTGTCGCGCGGCGCCCCGTTGCCGGCCCGGCTGCTGCGCTTCCAGACGTCGGTGCGGCCGGCCGCGTACGCGATGGTCGCGCTGCTGCTCGCCTACGTCGTCATCGGCGTGGTCGTCGGCCTGGTCGTCGCGGTGACCAAGGGGCACGCGGCGGAGACGTTCGCCGTGATCCTGCTCGGCATGCCCAACCTGGTCTGGCTGGCGCTGACGATCGGCCTCGGCGCCACCTGGAACGGCCGGGTGGAGGGGCCGTTCGGGCTGCCCATGCCGCATGTGCTCGACGAGGTGCTGCGCACCCCGGACATCGCCGAACTGAACCTGCGGACGCTCTCCGAGCACGACGGCAGGGTGTGGTGGCTGCTGGTCGTCGACGTGGTGCTGCTGATCGCCGCCGCGTTCGTGATGGCGGCCCGGTCACCGGCCCGGGTCCGGGCCTGGCAGCACGCCGTGCACATGGCGCTCGCGCTCGTGCTCACGGTGTTCATGATCTGCCTGGTCGGGCGCATCTCCGCGCACTTCGGTCTGTCCGTGCTCGGCATCGGCGACCTGGGCGGCGGCCTCGCGGGCGAGTTGTTCCTCAGACCCCGGCTGTGGGGAGCCGTGGGCCTGGCCGTCCCGTGGGGGCTGCTGACCGGGTTCGCGGGGGCGCTGCTGGCACGGCGCGTACGGCGGCGGGGCGAGGTGCGCGCCGAGCGGGCGGGCTGACACCGGGCACACCGACTGCCCTGCGGCCGCTGCGCTGCGCCCGCTGCTCTACGTCCGTTCGAGGAAGACCGGTTCGGCCCAGCGCGGGGGCGGCTTCGGGCGCTCCTCCGCCGGTAGGTGCCCGTCATGGCCGGCATCGAGACGGACGAGGGGCGTTCCGGGGCCGGTGCGGGGCGGCCCGGCAGGACCACGCGCGGTCCGTCGGCCGGATCGCCGAGGCGGATGACGCTGCCGGGTCCGACGTCCCAGTCGTGGATGCGGCGGCCGTCGGCGTAGGTGCCGTTGGGGCTGTTCTCGTCCTCGATGGTCCAGTGCCCGTCGTCGGGTCTCAATACCGCGTGGTGCCAGGAGACCTGGTCGTCGTCGATGACGATGTCGCTCAACGGGTCGCGCCCGACGTGGTAATCGCGGCCCGGAATCATCACTGTGGAGCCCGTCTCGGTCTCCAGGACGAGCTCTGGTGTTACCGACGACTGCCGATTTGCCTGATGCATGACTCGGCGAGCCGCTCAGGCCACGGGAACGCCCAGGGAGGGAGCCGTACGCTGCATCCGCAGGGCGTCCACGGACTCGGCGAGCAGTTCGTACTCGGTGGTGTCGTCGCTGGTGGCGATGCGCACCAGCCGTCCGGCCGCCAACTCCTCGGCGACCCGCTCCTGCTGACCGGGATCGGCGCACCAGGCGCGCAGCAGGGTGGGCACGTCGGGCACGGTCTCGGCGACCGGCACGAGCGCGCCCGGCGGTAAGTGCTCGGCGTCGGGCTGGGGGTCGAGACGCTGGGCGATCCATGAGGCGCGGTCGCGCAGCCACCACAGGGCGAGGGCGAGGGTCGGCGCCCGGTAGGTGCCCAGCGGGACACCGATGCGGCGGCCGTCGCAGACTCCGTACGCCGTTACATGGCACAGAAACTCGTCATGCACGTGACCCTCCCCCGTTGCCCTGCCCGCCTGCCCGGTTTTTCCTGCCCTGCGGCTCGCGTGCTGTGCGTGAGGGCGCCGTCGCTCGATGTGAAGCGCTCTCGCTGGTCAGTATGTTCACTACTGAAACACTGTCACCATGTCTTTCCGGCCACTCTCCTGGCATATTCACACCCCGAGTTGGCCGAAACGCTGCGGGCGGTCGCCCGGGGGCATGACTCCGGAGGTAATCGACGGTCCCGCCGGGTGCGGGCAGGGTGGTCCGTGCCGGTTCGCCGCGAACGGTGATCCAGGCACTGACCAGCAGAGACGACCTTTCGGAGGCTGATCGCCCATGTCCGCACCCGCCCACCGCTACGGGACGCCGTCGCCCGCTACTTCGAGGCCTGGAACGCCGAGGATCCCGCGGCACGGGCGAAGGCGGTCGCCGCCGCCTGGACCGAGGACGGCGGCTACACCGACCCCCTGGCCGACGTCCGCGGCCATGAGCAGATCGTCGCGTTGATCGCGGCGGCCCGTGAGCAGTTCCCGGGGTTGGTGTTCCGGCTCGCCGGCGCCGTCGACGGGCACCACCACATCGCGCGCTTCTCGTGGGAGCTGGTGAGCGAGACCGACGGCTCGGCGCCCGTGGCCGGGTCGGACGTGATCACGCTGGACGAGCAGGGCCGGATCAGGGCCGTGCTCGGCTTTCTCGACCGGGTGCCCGCCGGGGCCGCCTGAGACCGGCGATGAGTTTCCCGGTGTCCGGCGGTCTGCTGTGTGAGAAGCGACCGAACACCGGAGGACACCATGGCCACGACCGGAAAACTGGACGCGGAATTCACCGCGGTCCTGCGCAGGAGCCCCGCCGAGGGCGGCTGGACCTATCTGGTCTGGCCCCGGTCCGTCGAGTTCTTCGGCACCCGCGGCCTGGTCAAGGTCCGCGGGACGATCGACGGGCACCCCTTCCGCAGCTCGTTCATGGCACTGGGCGACGGCACGCACAAGCTGCCCGTGAAGGCCGACGTCCGCAAGGCCATCGGCAAGGAGGAGGGCGACACGGTGACGGTGCGCCTGGAGGAGCGGATCAGTTCATAGAGGCTTCCCGGGGGCGGCGGCTGCCCCCGGGAAGGCCGGGGGCGGCTACTGCTTGACGATCGCGTCGATACGGGCCAGCTCGTCCGCGTCGAAGTCCAGGTTGCCGATGGCTCCGACGCTGTCCTCCAACTGCTGCGGGCTGCTCGCGCCGACCAGCGCGGAGGTGACCCGGCCGCCGCGCAGCACCCAGGCCAGCGCCATCTGGGCCAGGGTCTGGCCACGGGTTTTGGCGATGTCGTTCAGGTCGCGCAGCCGCCCCACCAGCTCCTCGGTGACCGCGTCGGAGTTCAGGAAGGGGCTGTCGCTCGCGGCCCGGGAGCCCTCCGGGATGCCGTCGAGGTAACGGGCGGAGAGCAGGCCCTGCTCCAGCGGGGAGAAGACGATGGAGCCGACCTGGAGCTCGTCGAGGGCGTCCAGCAGGCCCTCGTCCTCGGGGCGGCGGTCCAGCATCGAGTAGCGCGGCTGGTGGATGAGGAGCGGGGTGCCCAGCTCGCCCAGGATGCGGGCGGCCTCGCGGGTCTGCTCCGCGGAGTAGTTGGAGATGCCGACGTACAGCGCCTTGCCCTGCTGCACCGCCGAGTGCAGGGCGCCCATCGTCTCCTCCAGCGGAGTCTCCGGGTCGGGGCGGTGCGAGTAGAAGATGTCGACGTAGTCCAGGCCCATCCGCTTCAGGCTCTGGTCCAGCGAGGACAGCACGTACTTGCGCGATCCCCATTCGCCGTACGGGCCCGGCCACATCAGATATCCGGCCTTGGTGGAGATGACCAGCTCGTCGCGGTAGGCCGCGAAGTCCGACTTCAGGAACTCGCCCAGCGCGGACTCGGCCGCGCCGGGCGGCGGGCCGTAGTTGTTGGCGAGGTCGAAGTGGGTGACGCCGAGGTCGAAGGCGCGGCGCAGGATGGCGCGCTGCGTCTCGACCGGACGGTCCGGGCCGAAGTTGTGCCACAGGCCGAGCGAGAGCGCGGGGAGCTTCAGCCCGCTGCGTCCGGTGCGCCGGTAGGGCATGTCCGCGTAGCGGTCGGGGTGTGCGGTGTACAACGCGACTCCAGAGGGGTTGGCTCGGTCGGGAGGAAACCGGTGTCCACTCTGTCGTGACCTGCGCCCATGCGTCCAACAGAAGAATCCGATGGAATTCAGCGGCTACGCTTCTCAGTCATGGAACTGCGCCACTTGCAGCACTTCGTCGCGGTCGCCGAGGACCAGCACTTCACCCGGGCGGCGGAACGACTCCTGGTGTCCCAGTCCGGCCTGTCGGCCTCGATCCGGGCGCTGGAGCGGGAGCTCCAGACGCCGCTGTTCGTGCGCACGACCCGCCGGGTGACGCTCACCCCGGCCGGTCGGGCGCTCCTCGGCGAGGCCGAGCGGATCCTGGCGCAGGTGCGCGCCGCCCACGAGGCGGTGGCGGCGGTGCAGGGCGTACTGCGCGGCATGCTCGCACTCGGCAGCGAGCAGTGCATCGCCGGGGTGCATGTCGCGGGGCTGCTCGCCACCTTCCGGCATCAGCATCCGGACGTGGAGATCTGTCTGCGGCAGGCCGGGTCGGGCGCCCTGGCGGAGGAGGTCGCGGCCGGGCGGCTCGACCTGGCGTTCGCCGTGCGGACGCAGGCGGACAGCGACCAACTGCGGTCGGTGCCGCTGACCAGCGAGCCGATGACACTGCTGTGCCACGCCAGTCACCGGCTCGCCGCGGCCGGTGCGGCCGTCACGCCGGAGGAGCTGGGCGGGGAGGTGTTCGTCGACTTCCACCCGGACTGGGGTCCGCGCCGCACCACCGACACGGTGTTCGCCGCCGCGGGCGTACGGCGGACCGTGGCCCTGGAGGTGAACGACGTGCACACCCTGCTCGACCTGGTCGACGAGAACCTCGGCGTCGCCGTCGTGCCGCGGCACTTCGCGCACAAACGGGCCTCCCTCACCGCGCTGCCGGTGAAGGGCACCGGCGAGGCGGTCTACGAGACGGTGGCCCTGCTGCCGCCCCGGCAGGCCACCAGCCCGGCGGCCAGGGCGCTGATGGCGCTGCTGGAGGCCTCGGGGGCGTCCCCCGGAACCACCACTGGCACGTCACCGGGGACCGCAAGCGCGTCGCCGGGTACCACGGCCGCGTCGCCGGGGACCGCAGGCGTGCAAACGGAGACCAGCGGCGTGTGAATCGGGACGCACGAGACGCGGTGATGCGCGATGGTGGAGCCATGCATGCGAAGGACATCCTCATCGACGGCTACAACCGCATCCGGGAAGAAGTCCACGCCACCGTGGAGGGCCTCGGGCCCGACGAACTGAGCGCCCGCCCCTCCCCCGACACCAACTCCATCGCCTGGCTGGTCTGGCACCTCACCCGCGTCCAGGACGACCACGTCGCCGACGCCTTCGACCTCGACCAGGTGTGGCTGTCCCAGGACTGGGAGAAGCGCTTCGGCCTCGGTCTGCCCCGCCATGACACGGGCTACGGCCACAGCCCCGCCAAGGTCGCCAAGGTCCGGGTCGACTCCGGTGACCTGCTGACCGGCTACTACGACGCGGTGCACGCGCAGACCCTCGACGCCCTGCGCGGCCTGGCGGCCAAGGATCTGGAGCGCGTCGTCGACGAGCGCTGGGACCCGCCCGTCACCCTGGGCGTACGGCTGGTCAGCGTCCTGTCCGACGATCTCCAGCACATCGGACAGGCCGCCTACCTGCGAGGACTCCTTCAGAGCGCCGCCTCGTAGCCGGGCAGGACCACGTCCCGGATGAGCGCGTTCCGCTCGTCGAACGGGAGGAACGCGCTCTTCAGGGCGTTCACCGTGACCGTGCGCAGGTCCTCGACGGTCCAGCCCGCCTGCTCGACCAGCAGGGACATCTCGCGGGTCATCGTGGTGCCCGACACGAGCCGGTTGTCGGTGTTCACGGTGACGCGGAAGCCGAGGTCCTTCAGCGCGGTGATCGGATGCTCGGCCATGGAGGTCGCGGCGCCGGTCTGGAGGTTGGAGGTGGGGCACATTTCCAGGGCGACACGCCGGTCGCGCACCCAGCCCGCGAGACGGCCCAGCTTGCCGCCGGCGAGGTCGGGGATGTCGTCGGTGATGCGCACGCCGTGCCCGATGCGCTGGGCGCCGCACACCTGAAGGGCCTGGTGGATGCTGGGCAGGCCGTGCGCCTCCCCGGCGTGGATGGTGAACGGCACGTTCTCGCGGCGCAGGTGCTCGAAGGCCGCGAGGTGGTCGGCGGGCGGGAAGCCGTCCTCGGCCCCGGCGATGTCGAAGCCGACGACACCGGCGTCCCGGAACGCCACGACCAGGTCGGCGATCTCCCGGCTGCGGTCGAACATCCGCATCCCGCACAGCAGCGTCCCGACCCGCACCGGCGAGCCCGCGGCCGCCGCCTTGGCCATACCGGCCGCGAGCCCCTCCTGCACGGTCTCGACGACCTCGGGCAGGGCCAGCCCGCCCTTCACCATCAGCTCCGGGGCATAGCGCACCTCGCCGTAGACGACACCGTCCGCGGCGAGGTCGAGCACGTACTCCTCGGCGGTGCGCAGCAGGCCTTCGCGGGTCTGCATCACGGCGAGGGTGTGCTCGAAGGTGGCTATGTAGCGCACCAGGTCGCCGGAGTTCGCGGCCTCGTAGTACCAGGCGGCGAGTTCGGCGGGGTCGGTGGTGGGCAGGGTGTGGCCGACCGCGTCCGCGAGCTCCACCACGGTGGCGGGGCGCAGGCCGCCGTCCAGGTGGTCGTGCAGCACGGCCTTGGGCAGCCGGCGGAGGGTGTCGGTGTCGATGCGGGGCGCGGTCATGTGCGTGTTCCTCGGCAGTGCGTACTCGGTGGGAGTCGGAGTTCTAGTCGGTGGCGGGCTGGAGCAGGTCCCATCGGTTGCCGTACAGGTCCTGGAAGACGGCGACGGTTCCGTACGGCTCGTGCCGGGGCTCCTCCAGGAACGTGACGCCCGCGGCGGTCATCCGGGCGTGGTCCCGGGCGAAGTCGTCGGTGTGCAGGAAGAACCCGACCCGCCCGCCGGTCTGGTCCCCGACCCGGCCGGCCTGCGCCTCCCCCTCGGCACGGGCGAGCAGCAGGCCGGTGCCCGTGCCCGGATTCCCGGGTTCGACGACGACCCAGCGCGACCCGCCGGGCCGGGGAGCGTCCTCGGCGAGCCGGAACCCGAGGGCCTCGGTGTAGAAGCGGATCGCCTCGTCGTAGTCGTCGACGACGAGGGTGACCAGGGCGATACGGCGCATCAGGGCCTTTCGGAGCGTGTGGTTGACGGGTGAGGTTATACGTAACACGCATGGGACGCAAACAGCCCGCCGCGACCCTCGCGCACGCCTGCGCGGGGACGGAGCCGCGGAACGTGTTCGTCGTCCTGGCGGAGAACGGACCGACCGACTGGGCGCTCGGAGAGGGGCGGGCGCAGTATTTCGACACCCCGAGGACCTAGGTCCACGGCCTACACCCTCAGCCCGAGGCGGTCCGCCCGGCCACTCGCTAGCGTCGCGGGCATGAAGATCACCGAGCCACCCCGCCCGCCCGAGCAGCGCAAGGCGGACCTCCTGCACCGTCTGGAGCGGAAGATCGACATCTGGGTCGCCACGGCGGACACCGAAGGCATGCCGTGCCTGGTTCCGCTCTGGTTCGTGTGGCACGACCAGGCCGTGTGGCTGTGCACACGGCTGACCAATCCGACGGGCCGCAATCTGCGGGACGGCCGACGGGCCCGGCTGGCCTTCGGGGACACCCGGGACGTCGTCCTCGTCGACGGTGACGTGGAGACGTTCACGACCCAGGAGGTGCCGTCGAAGGCGGCCGAGGCGTTCCGCGCGAAGACCGGCTGGGATCCGCGCGAGGACCACGCGTCGTACGCGTTCTTCCGGGTGCGGCCGCGCGCGGTCCAGGCGTGGTGCGAGGAGCACGAGCTGCCGCGGCGGCATCTCATGCGGGACGGGGTCTGGGTGGTCTGACCGGTCAACCGGCCTTTCGGCGCGGCGCGTTCAGCCGGTCCAGTTCCCCGTCCGTGAGGCGGATCGCACTCGCCGCCACGTTCTCCACGAGGTGGTCGGGGTTGCCGGTGCCGGGGATGGCGAGCACATGCGGGCCCTGGTGCAGGGTCCAGGCGATGCGGATCTGCGCGTGGCTCGCGCCGTGGGCGCGGGCCACGGCCCGCACCTCCTCGTCATGGGCGGTGGTGGCGCCGCGCTCGCCGCCCTCGCCGGCGACGGCGTAGAACGGCACGAAGGCGATGCCCTGTTCGCCGCAGATCCGCAGCAGTTCGTCGGAGGCGGGATCGGGGCGGTCGAGGGCGTACCGGTTCTGCACGCAGACCACCGGCGCGATGGCCTGCGCCTCGGCGAGGTGGCGGGGCTCGACGTTGGAGATTCCCAGGTGGCGTATCAGGCCCGCCTCGCGCAGTTCGGCGAGGGCGCCGAAGTGCTCGGCGATCGAGTCGTAGGAAGGCATCCGGCGCAGGTTGACCACGTCCAGGTGGTCGCGGCCGAGCTGGCGCAGGTTCTCCTCTACGTGGGCGCGCAGGTCCTCGGGACGGGCCGAGGTGCCCCACTCCCCCGACCAGGTCCGGTACGGGCCCACCTTGGTGACGATGACCAGGTCGTCGGGGTACGGCGCCAGCGCGGTGTTGATGAGTTCGTTGGCGGAGCGCAGCGACGAGAAGTAGAAGGCAGCCGTGTCGATGTGGTTCACGCCCAGCTCGATTGCCTCGCGCAGAACGGCGATCGACCGGTCGCGGTCACTCGGAGTGCCGAGATGGAAGGCGGCGCTGCCCGTCAGCCGCATCGCGCCGAAGCCGAGGCGGTGGACGGGCAGGTCGCCGAGTTTCCAGGTTCCCGCGGCGTCCGCGGTGATCGTCTGTGAGCTCATCGGTGGAGTCTCACACAGGCCTCGCCGTCAGCAGTACAGGTTTCCGCCGGGTGACGTCCCGAGGATCTGCGTGAACCGCTGGTAGTTGTTCACACGGCTCTGCACCTGCGCCGGGTTCTTGCCGTCGCACTCCAGGGAGCCGTTGATGCTGCGGATGGTCTGGCCGAATCCGGCGCCGTTCACCATGGCGTTGTGCGGGGTCATGGTGCCGGGGCCGGTCTGGGTGTTCCAGTACCACAGGGCCGTCTTCCAGGCGACGGCCGCGTCGTTCTGGACCAGCCAGGGGTTGTTCAGCAGGTCGATGCCGAGCGCGTCGCCCGCGGCCTTGTAGTTGAAGTTCCAGCTGAGCTGGATCGGGCCGCGCCCGTAGTAGGCGGCCTGGCCGGCCGGACAGCCGTAGGGGCGGCTCCAGTCGCAGTAGTGCGGGTAGTTGGCCGTGTTCTGCTCCACCACGTGGACCAAACCGCCGGTCTCGTGGCTGACGTTGGCGAGGAAGGCGGCGGCTTCCTGCTTCTTCACCGTGTCGCTGCCGGTGTTGGCGAAACCGGGGTAGGCGCTCAGGGCGGCGGTGAGACCGCTGTAGGTGTAGAAGGGATTCCGGTTCGGGAACATCTGCTTGAACTCGCCTCGGTCACGACGAAGCGCGCGTTGGGCGTGCCCGGACCGCTGTCGCAGGCGTAGGGCTCCCAGTACCAGGTGCTGATGGTCGGGTCGTAGCCCGGGTTGGCGTGCTCGGCTCTGTACGCCTTGCCGTCGGTGTAGCGGACGATGTCGCCGGCGGCGTACGACTTCCCGGCGACCCAGTTGGGATAGCTGGAGCACGCGGCGGCGGAGGCGTTGGTGGCGGGCAGGAGCACCGGCGCGGTGCCCGCGAGGGCGAGGGCGGCCAGGACGGCGGAGACACGGCGTCTCGACACGGGATCAACTCCTTTGCGGGACACGGCCGCACCCGTCGCGGGCAGGGCGGAGCAGAGCCTTCGCCGCACGCACCGGGAGGACCGGTCACGGCGTGGGCGCGGCCGTGGTGGGGGGTGTCGGAGGCACACTCAACCGCGTTGGTCTGTACCAGTCAAGGGTGTAGACCAGTCATCTGTGCACCGGACGGCTCGGCCGCGCCCGGGGAGGTCGCCGGCGGGCTTGGGCGTCGTGCAGGGCGTCACGGGCTGGCGCATCACCTCGGTGCGCCAGGCACGGGCGGGCAACGACTTTGTCTGGCCGCGGCGTACGGCACGGGCGGCCTGCGGGTACGCGCACCGGTCCGACGGGGCTGTCGCCGGCGAGGTCTGTCTCCCGCTCAACGCGGCCCGCCACGGCATCGAGGCACCCGCCCTCGGCAGCCTCGGCGAGTCCTTACGAGGGTGTGCTTTTGCAGGCCGCGCCGCTGAAGCTGGCCGGGACGCTGCACGGATCGGCGATCGGCACGGCGGCGGGCGCGGTGTCGTACGAGGGCCCGCGCGGACTGTTGCACCTGGGGGACAGCCATGTCCGCAGCGCATCTAACCGGCCTGCGCCGACGGGCTCGACTTCGACGTGCTGACGGAACTGGACCTGCGCGGCGCGCGTCCTCGACGGGGTCGGTCGGACGACACACCCCGGGATCGACACCCCGCGCCGCGGGAGCGCGAGAATTCCTCCCATGAGCTCCGCATCCCTCGCCTCCCCGCCCCATCCCCTCGTCACCCGCGCACAGCGGCTGGCGCACGATCTCCTCGTCCCGCAGGCCGAACGCGTCGACCAGGAGGGGGTGCCGGCGAGCCACATCGAGGCGGTGCGGCGGTCGGGTCTGCTCGGGCTGGGCGCGCCGAAGGAGTACGGCGGGGCGGACGCGCCCGCCGCCGTGGCGCGGGAGGTCGCGGAGATCCTGGCCGGGGCGTGCTGTTCCACATGGTTCGTGCAGACACAGCACCACACTCCGGTGAAGCTGCTCGCCACATACGACTCGCCGGTCCGGGAGAAGCTGCTGCGCCCGCTGGCGACCGGCGAGTCGCTGGCCGGTATCGCGTACGCGCACGTCCGTGCCTTTCCCCACGTGCCCGTGCGGGCAGTGCCCGAGCGGGGCGGCTGGCGCTTCGAGGGCAGGGTGCCCTGGTACACGGGCTGGGGTCTGAACGACGTGATGCTGCTGGCGGGTGTGACGGACACGGCCGAGGTGGTGTTCGTCGGCGCCGAGGCCCGCGAACAACCAGGGATGCGTCCGTCGGCGCCGATGCGGCTCGCGGCGCTCACCGCCGCCCGTACGGTCTCCCTGGAGCTGGACGGCCTGTGGGCGCCGGAGGACGCGGTCGTGCTGCGCACCCCGCAGGAGCAGTTCGCCCTGGTCGATCTGCCCAGGGCCGCCAACACCAGTCCGGCCGTGTTCGGAGTGGCGAGCGCGGCGCTCGACCTGGTGGCGGACACCCCGGACGGCCGGGAGCCGGCCCGGGCACTGCGGGCCCGGCTCGACGAGGTCCGGCGGGAGGCCTACGCCCTGGCCGACCACCCCGTCCCGCACGAGTGCGTGCCGGAACGCCTGGCGCTGAAGACACGGGCGTACGACGTGCTGAGGGCGGCCACGACCGCCGCGATCGTGGCCGGGGGCGGCCGGTCCATGGCCCTGGACAGCCGGGCGCAGCGGCTGGCACGCGAGGGGATGTTCCTGCTCGTGCAGGCCCAGACGGCCGAGGCACGCCGGACGCACCTCGGCGCGCTGGCGTCCGGCTAGCCGAGGCGGGGCAGCACCGACGGCTTGGACGAAGGCGGGGTCGTTGGTGTAGTTGGCGATGCCGCCGGCGTGGTCGAGGAGCTGCCGCAGGACGATCTCGTCACCGTCGTAGCCGTTGCCCCGCACCAGGCCCCGGCAGCCACCGCTCGACCGTGTCGTCCAGGCTCAGTCTGCCTTCGGCCTCCAGTTGGAGCACGCCCTTGCCGATCAGGTCGCGCAGTGCCGTGCGGGTCGCCTCGTGGTCGCGTTGCGGCTGTGCCGCGTGCGCGGACGGGGCGAGTGCCGCCGTTCCGGCCGCAGCGCCACGGCCAGGCCGAATGAGACAGTGCGTGAAGCCCGCTGCTTCATGGGTGTGTGCCTCCCGTTCACCGAGGGGCAGGGCTAGCCCCTCGGTGCGGATGACGCCCAACACGGGCTTCTGGGTTGATCGTTGGGGCGGGAGGCCGAGGTCCTAGCTGGCGAAGGGTGCGAGCACGGCGGGTTCGGTGGGTGCGGTGGGCGCGGCGTCCTTGTCCGCGGGGTGCCGCCACAGCCCTTGCGCGGCGAGGCGCGGGAGCACGCCCTCGCCGAACCAGTACGCCTCCTCCAGGTGGGGGTAGCCGGAGAGGATGAACTCGTCGATACCGAGGGCCTGGTACTCCTTGATCCGCTCCGCGACCTCGTCGTGGCTGCCGACCAGGGCAGTGCCCGCGCCGCCGCGCACCAGGCCGATGCCGGCCCACAGGTTGGGGTGGATCTCCAGGCGCTCGCGGCTGCCGCCGCCGTGCAGGGCGAGCATGCGCCGCTGGCCCTCGGACTCGCTGCGGGCTAGCCCGGCCTGCACCGACGCCACGGTCTCCGGGTCGAATCCGTCCAGCAGCCGGTTCGCCTCTGCCCAGGCCTGCTCGGCGGTGTCGCGGGTGATGACGTGCAGCCGGATGCCGAAACGGAGGGTGCGACCCTCGGCGGCGGCCAGCGAACGGATCCGGTCGAGCTTCTCGGCGACCTGGGCGGGCGGCTCACCCCAGGTGAGATAGACGTCGGCGTGCCGGGCGGCGATCTCACCGGCGATGGGCGAGGAGCCGCCGAAGTACACCTGGGGAACGGGGTCGGGCACGCGGGAGAGTTTCGCGCCCTGCACCTGGAGGTGCTCACCGTCCAGGTCGACGGACCGGCCCCGCCACAACTCCCTTACTACATGCAGGAATTCACCGGTCCTGCGGTACCGGCTGTCCTTGTCCAGGAAGTCGCCGAAGGCGCGTTGTTCCTGGTTCTCGCCGCCGGTGACGACGTTGAGCAGCAGCCGTCCGCCGGTCTGCCGCTGGAAGGTGGAAGCCATCTGCGCGGCCAGGGTGGGCGAGATCAGTCCGGGCCGGAAGGCTACGAGGAACTTCAGGCGTTCGGTGTGCTGGCTGACCATCGCCGTGGTGAGCCACGCGTCCTCGCACCAGGCGCCGGTGGGTGTGAGGGCCCCGGCGAAGCCCACCTCCTCGGCGGCGCGGGCGATCTGGCTCAGGTAGGCGACCGTCGGCGGCCGGTCCCGGCCGGATGCGGTGGCCGGGGTGCCGTGGCCGCCGCCGACGACATGGCGGCTGTCGCCGTTGGTGGGCAGGAACCAGTGGAAGGTGAGGGACACGGGGATCTCCGATCGATGTGGAACGTTCGTCGGCGCGGCGGCCGGCGGGTGTCAGCCCGCCACGGCCAGGAGCGGGGTGCGGTCGAGCGCCGCGGAGAACTGGTCGACGACCTGGGCGAGCGCCTCGGTGGCGGCCGGCGCGACGGACAGGAATCCGTCGTCGTGCACGGTGATGTCCTTGTCGAGGGTGAACCAGCCCTGCACTATGTGGGCCGCGCCCATGGAGGTGAGCACCGGGCGCAGGGCGTAGTCGATGGCGAGGACATGGGCGATGCTGCCGCCGGTGGCCAGCGGCAGCACGGTCTTGCCGGTGAGTGCGTACTGCGGGAGCAGGTCCAGCAGTGCCTTGAGGACACCGGAGTAGGAGGCCTTGTAGACGGGGGTGCCGACGACGACGCCGTCGGCACGTGCGAACAGGTCTGTGGCCTCGACGATCGCGGGGTGCCGGAAGTCCGCGCCCAGCAGCGCCTCGGCGGGGATGGCGCGGACGTCGAGGGGGATCACGTCATGGCCCTGCGCGGACAGCCGCTCGTCCAGGTGACGCAGAAGTCGGCCGGTGCGGGAGGATGCGGAGGGGCTGCCGGAGACGGACAGGACGGTGGCCATGGGGTCTCTTTCCGGGAGAGGGCGCGACTGCGCGTGGGAACGCCGAATTCAGGGACGCCGCATTCAACGGGCGTGACTGAGTGCGGAATTCAGGCGTGAGGAAAAGGCACCGCGGATGACGTGCCGTCGGCGCGACGTTGATCAGCCGACGGCGATTACGGCGGTGAGGAGAAGCGGCGAGCCGGGAGACTCAGGCTGCGGCGCAACAGGAAGCGCTGGAGACGCGCGCGAGGTCGACATGGCGTCGCCGCGTGAGGTCCAGTCGCATGGTCATGCCATGGATCGTGGCAGTGGAAGACGACGGCCGTCAAGGAGATCGCGGCTCGTCTCGTATCCCGGACCCTGGATTTCGGGACCTTGGATTTCAGGACCCTGGAATTCAGTCGTCGTCCGACGGGACCACTACGAGGAAGGCGTCCGACTCCAGGTCCATCACGACGGTGGCCGGCTCGCCCTCGGCGCGGCGGCGCGCCGCGTACTCCTCCGCCGGCCATGATCCGCGCGGAGCTCCCGCCGGGAACCGCTCCAACACCTTCGCGCCGATGGCCGCAGACACGTCCGCTGCCCTCCCCTGTCCCGCGCCGCCGCCCGGCGACGTCGATCGGTCACTGTCGTACACATCCGGTTGCCCCCGATCCGCCTGGACATGTACCGCCCGGTAGAAGTTCGCGCCTCCACCAACCTCTACACATAAAGGAAAAGTAAGCGCAGAATGAACATACGCGGCGCTTACCGCACACCCCACCAGACGCGGTCGCCCTGCAAGACGAAGGAGACGAATCATGGCCAACGTCTCGCCCACCAGAGGTGACATCACCAGCCACCCTGATGCCTCCGAGATGCGGGATCGGTACGCCCGCGTGCTCGGCGGTCGCGATGTGGCGCTCGTGGACGGACCGGTGTTCCTGCTCGGTCTGTACTGCGCGGCCTCCCCGTGGATAGTCCACTACACGACCAGCCAGCCGCCGCTCGTGACACACAACCTGATCATGGGCATCGCGATCGGCCTCCTGGCGCTCGGGTTCACTCGCGCTCCGGAGCGTATGTACGGCCTGAGCTGGGCCATGTGCGCACTCGGGGTGTGGATGATCATTTCGCCGTGGGTCGTCGGCGAGAGCCCGGACGCCGGCGTCGTGTGGAACAACATCATCATCGGTGCACTGGCCGTGATCCTGGGGTTGGTGTGCGCCGGCACGGCGGCGAAGGCCTCCTCGAGGTCCTAGACCCAGCGGAAACGATGCCGAAGGCCGGTCCGCGCCCCGGACCGGCCGCTCCATGTCCGCAGCGGAGTGTCCCGGCCGGCCAAGGGCACAAGCACTACAGCGGGGTCCTGAGGAGAAGGGGCGGAGATGGAGATCGACGGCATCATCAGTGCCATCGTGATCGGCATCGTCATCGGCGTCCTGGGCCGGCTCGTGGTCCCGGGCCGTCAGCGGATCGGAATCCTGTGGACGATCCTCGTCGGCATCATCGCCGCGTTGGTCGGCTCCGCGATCGCCGCCGCGTTCGACGTCGCCGACACCAACGGCGTCGACTGGGTCGAGTGGCTCATCCAGATCGGCCTGGCCGCGCTCGGCGTGGCCGCACTGGACCGCTCGAAGGCACGCCGCTGACCGCGTATGCCGGCGACGGCGTCACGACAGCGACAGCGACAGCACGTACGTGACACGAGAAAGGCACCTGGCACCCGGCGTGCCGTGACCTGGCGGCCCGGCACGCCGGACCCGTGTGCCCGCCGGCATCAGCGGCCCGCCGACCGCATCGCGGCGAGCCCCTCGCGGCTGGACGGGTACAGCGGCGTCCAGCCCAGCTCGCGTTCCGCCTTGGCGCAGGACACCACCAGCCGCGACGACATCACCGTGTGCATGTACGACATGGGTTTCACCAGCCACAGCGGTACGGTCAGCGGCTTCGGTAGCCCGAACACCCCGGCCACGCTCTCGACATGGGCGCGAAGGCCGAGCGGGGTGCGGTCGGCGATGTTGTACGCCTGCCCGGGCCTGCCCCGTTCCACGGCGGCGACCACCGCGCGGGCCGCGTCGGTGAGTTCCACCCACGGCAGCACCCGGCCGCGGTCGGCGGGCACGGGCAGTTGCCGCCTGCGCAGCAGGGGCAGCAGGGCGTCGGTGCCGCCGGGGCCGTAGAACAGGCCGAAGCGGAGCGCGATGCCCTCCAGCGCCTCGGTCTCGAAGGCGAGCCGCTCCTTGGTCCGCATGGCCGCGATGTGCCGCTCCAGGTGCGGCGTCCTGCCGCGCGGGCCGAAGGGGTCGTCTTCGGTGACCGGGCGGTCACCGTGATCCCCGTAGCCGTAGCCGAAGACCATGGACTCCACGACGAAGCGGCGGGCACCGGTGACCCGGGCGGCTTCGAGGAGGTGGGCCGTGCCCTCCGTGCGCAGCGCGTCGGTGGCGAACATGTCCCGGTCGCGCATGGGGGGCTTGCGCAGCGCGGTCGCGGCATGGATCACGGTGTCGAAGTGGTGTCCGTCGACGGCGCGCAGCAGCGTGTCGCGGTCCATGAGGTCGGCGCGGATGCCGTTGCCGGGGCTCCTGCCGAGTCCGGTGACCTTGTGGCCGGCCTCGGTCAGGGCGCGGGTGACGTGCCGGCCGAGGACGCCGCTCGCGCCGGCGAGGAGGATGCTCTGGTTCTTCTGGATCGTCGTCATGACCATGCGACGGATCGGGCGGGCGTGGATGTGACATCCGGGCGGGGAGCGGGCGGCCGGCTACGGCGTGTACATGTACGGCGTCGTCGTGGTCAGCGGCGTGAAGCCCAGGCGTTCCAGGATGGGGCGGCTCTGGCTGGAGGCGTCGACCTGGAGATAGCGGTAGCCGCGTGCCGCAGCGACGTGGGCGCGGTGGGCCACCAGGGCGCGGTAGATACCGCGACCCCGCCAGCTCTCGACGGTGCCGCCGCCCCACAGGCCGGCGAACCGCGTGCCGGGCACCAGTTCCATGCGGGCCGCGCTGACCGGCTCGTCGCCGGCCATCGCCACGACGGCGACGACGGTGTCCGGGTCGGCCGATAGGTGGGCGAGGAGCTGGTCGCGCAGCCGGGAGCTGTCCGTGCCGAACGCCTTCTCGTGGACGTCGGCCACGAGGTCCACGCCGGTCGGGCCGGTGACCGGCTCCAGACGGACGCCCGGCGGCGGTTCGGCGTCGAGAACCAGTTCGCCGATCTCGCCGATCATCAGCGTCTCCTCGGGTTCGGCCCTGAACCCGGCCGCACGCAGCCGCTGCCCGAGATCCGCCGGCCGGTCGTGCCCGTACAGCTTCCACTCGAATTCGGCGCCGAGCCCGGTGTAGTGGGCGATCTGCTCGGCGATCGCCGCGTCCGCCGCAGCCTCGTCGAGGGCGGACCACACGACGCCGTTCCAGCCCTGCTCGGTGGCGACCCGGCGCACCACGCCGCCGGTCCGTTCGACGCGGACGCCGGGGCCGTCGGGCCGCGCCCCCTCGCGCAGCTCACGGTCGAACAGGGCGAGCAGCGCGGTGTGATCCATATGAGCCATGGGCACACCTCAGCAGGCGCCTGGCGGCCGGGCAACGCGTTTTTCGGTGCGGCCGTACGCCCCGGCGGCCGTACAGTCCTGTCGATCACGTCGTCGCCAGAGAGGACCCCGGCACCATGGTCGTGAAGGACACGGAACTGCCGTACCTCCGCCGCTGCGTGGAGCTCGCGGCCGAGGCGCTCGAGGCCGGGGACGAGCCGTTCGGTTCCGTCCTGGTCGGCGGGGACGGCACGGTCCTCGGCGAGGACCACAACCGGGTGGCCTCGGGCGATCGCACGCGGCACCCCGAGTTCGAACTGGCGCGCTGGTCGGCGGCCCGTCTCACGCCCGGCGAGCGGGCGGCGGCCACGGTGTACACCTCCGGCGAGCACTGCCCGATGTGCGCCGCCGCGCACGCCTGGGTCGGTCTGGGACGCATCGTCTACGTCGCCTCGTCCGAGCAACTGGCGTCCTGGCTGAGTGAGCTGGGAGTTCCCGCGCCGCCGGTGCGGACACTCCCCGTCCGTGAAGTCGCACCGGGCGTAGTCGTGGACGGCCCCGTGCCCGAACTGACGGAGCGGGTGAGGGCGTTGCACGTGCGGTTCCATCGGGGACGCGGCTGAGGCATCCCGGCCGGCCCCGGCCTGCCCGGCAGGCTTCCGCCACCGGGACCGCGGGGCGGGCCGCCCGAGATGCAGGGGCCGGCCGCCCGAGATGCAGGGCGCTGTGGGCGAACTTACGATCGAATTCAACAGACCAGGCCTACGCCTCGGTCTCCCCGACGGGGGGAGGCGCATGTCCTTGCTGTCAGCACGTCGGCTGATGGCCGCCCACATCGCCTTCGTCACGGTTGCCACCATCGTCTGCATGACCGTCCAGGCGTCGGCTCCGGCCTTGTGCGCAGCCATCGGACTCTCCGGCGTCGTCGCCGTGCTGATCGGCATCCGTCTCCACGCCCGCGGCACCCGCCTGGCGAGCCCGGCCGCCCTCGACCCCGGCCTCGCCACCGCACTGGACGGCCTGCCCACCGTCCTGGTCTGCCCCATGACCCAGCCCGACCGTCCACCCGGGACCGTCCCGGGTGTCCTGCTGGTCGCCGCCTATCCGCTCGCGCCCCGTGACCGGGTGGGCTTCCGCATCCAGCTCACGGCGCTCAACTCCGACGACGGCATCGCCCGCCTGAACGGGACCCTGACCCGGCTGTCCGAGCGTTTCCCGCTGCGGCTGAAGGGCTAGACGGCCATGACGACGCACAACGACGACGTGGACTGGGACCGCTGGCCGGTCGCCGACTACCTGCGCGAGAACTACCGCGAGGTGCACCCCTCGGACGCGGCGGTCATCGCGCACCACAGCGCGTTCTACCGCCGCTTCCCGCCCGGCGCCATCGCCCGCTCGGTGGAGTTCGGCGCGGGTCCCAACCTCTACCCGCTGATCCTCGCGTCCGGCGCGAGCCGCAGGATCGACGCCGTGGAGGCGGGCGCGAGCAACGTCGCCTATCTCCAGGACCAGATCTGTCACCGCCTCGACGCGAGCTGGCTCCCCTTCCACGCGCTGTGCCGGCGGCTCAACCCGGACGTACCGGCGACCCTGGCCGGGGCGCTGGCGCATGTGAACGTCGTCCACGCCGACGTCCGGTCCCTGCCCCCCGGCTCGTACGAACTCGCCTCCATGCACTTCGTCGCCGAGGGCGCGACGGAGGACTTCGCCGAGTTCGCCGACTTCTGCCGCACCTTCGTCCGCGCCGTCGAGCCGGGCGGCCACCTGGTCGCCGCGTTCATGGAGAACATGCCGACACACCGCATCGGCCCGGCCTCCCGCTGGCCCGGTTGCCCGGTCGGCCCGGCAACCGTGACCGAGGTCTTCACCCCCCTGACGCGCGACCTGGACGTGACCCACATCGACACGGACCCGACCCTGCCGGACTACGGCGACTCCGGGATGGTGCTGCTGACGGGGGTGGCGGAGGCAGTCTGACGACACCGGTCCGGGCCGCACCGACGGCCACCCGGCGGTGCGGAAACCCTCGACGGCCTCGGCCGGCGCGGCAGCGATCCGGCCCTGAACCCGCTGGTAACGCGTCGCGCTCTGAGTGGTGTCACGGGCCACGGCACGCAGCACGAACGTCAGAACGGGCGCCCCGGCGAGGAAGACGGCCACGAGCCGCCAGCCGATCAGGCCGAGCGCGACCACACCCTCGAGAGGACCGGCGAGGGCGGCGAGCAGCGCCGCACGGGCCGCCGGAGTGGTCCCCGCCTCGGCGGCGTTGCCGACCAGGCGCGCGACGAGGTCACCCGAGCCGAAGCGGTCGGCGGCCCGCGGGCCGATGCCCAGGACATGTCCGGTCAGCCGGCGGACCCCACTGGGGCCTGCGGCGGCCGCAGCCTGCGGGCCGGCCGGGCGGGGTGTCGCCGTCGACCATGGCCGCGCGCCGAGCGGGCCGATGCTCTGGCGCCCACGGCGGCTGCCCGGGCGCGGACCCGGTGCGCCGCCCACGTCCTCGCGGTCCGGCACCTCTGAGGGGCACCGGGTTGATGACCCGCCCGACCGCGCCACCACCGGCGTCGCCGTCCGGCGCGACCGCCGGAGGGACGACGCGCTTCCAGGCGTGGGAGCCGCGGCACGTGTGGGACGCCCGGTGGGACACGAAGGCTCCGCTGCACCAGCGGCGGCCCGGACGTCGTGGCGTGTCCGTCAAGTGGGACCGCGAGGGCTCCGCCCCTCGACACTCGGGAGCAGGACCTCGGCGGCGGAGCCCTGCGGAAGTCCGGCGGCAAGACCGTCGAGCCCCGGCCCGCAGGACCGTCGGTGCCCCGGCCGTGGCCGCCTCTCGTGGGGGTCGCCCCTCAGTCGTCCGCCCCCGGGCGGAACCGTCGGCGCAGGACGACTCCCCCGGCCACCAGCGCCGCGCTCGCCGCGACGGCCTGGAGGGTGTGATCCGTGCCTGTGTGGGCCAAGGCGCCGGTGGCACGGGGGGCGGCGTGCGGGGCCGGTTCGGGGGCGGGGTGAGGCCGGGGTGGGGTGGGCGGCTTCGAGGCCGGCTCCGGTGGGTGGTGAGGACGGACCGGACGGTCGCCCGGGGTGTTCGAGGACTCGTTGCCGGTCGACGGGTTGCCGATGCCGACCACGTTCACGGTGTTGCCGGTGACGTTGACCGGCAGGTCGACGGGCAGTTGCACGCCGTTGCCGGAGACCACGCCCGGTGAATCCTTTCCGCTGCCTTCCGCAACCGCGCCGCCGGTCCTGCCGGGCCGGCCGGTCCGCCCGTCGTCCTTGTTCGCGCAGCTGTTGCCCGCGGCGGGATTGAGGAGCCCCACCACGTTCACGGTGTTCCCGCACACGTTCACCGGAACGTGCACCGGCAGCTGGACGGTGTTGCCGGAGACCACCCCGGGTGAACCGGACGCCGAGCCGTCCGCCCCGGAGCCGGCGTACGCGGGGACGGTCAGGGCCATCGCGCCAGAGGCGGCGGCGACGGCGATCACTCCGTTTTGGGTAACCCGTTTCATAGGTTCCCTGCCTTCCAGACATCGTCGCGGGCACTCACCCGCACGAGATAGAACGCGGACGGCCGGTCCGAGTTATGGCTTATCCGCCTTTCACTCCATCGAGCGGCCCGGTTGTCGAACTAGCGGTAAAGCCCTTCGTATACGCGACCCGGCCGCGCAGGATAGGGCACTCCGCCCCCGCCCGCTCGTCCGGAGGCGCGGCTTCCGGTGCCCGCATATGGTGATCGAGGGCGCCGGTCCCCGGTCCGCTGCTGGGCGCCCCCCTGGAGGCATCGATGCTGGCCAAGCTGTCCACGCGCCCCTCGGTGAGGCGCTGCGCGATCCCCTGTGCGGCCGGGCTGGCCCTGCTGGGTGCGGGGCTGCCGGCCGCGGACGGCCCCGGGCCCGGCCTGGGGCGCTTCTACGACCAGAAGGTCAAGTGGTCGGCGTGCGAGGGCGAGGACATGCCGAAAGGCCTCCAGTGCGGCAAGGTCACCGTCCCCCTGGACTACGCCGAACCCGGAAAGGCGACCCTCGATCTGGCCGTGGCCCGCTACCGGGCCACGGGCAAGTCGCGGGGCTCGCTGCTGCTGAACTTCGGCGGCCCGGGCGGTCAGGGCGTGGGCCAACTCGCGATGGCCGGCAAGGACTTCATGGGCCTGACGAACGGCTACGACGTGGTCGGCTTCGACCCCCGGGGCGTCGGCCGCTCCTCGCCGGTGAGCTGCGGCAACGCCTCGGAGGACCCACTGGACCCGACGAACGACGACGCCGCCGTGGCCGATCCGCAGGCCGTGCTCGAAAAGCTGCGCGACGCGGCGGCCGAGTGCATCGAGCACTCGGGTCCTGTCCTGCCTCACATCGGCACGGTGAACGTCGCCCGCGACCTGGACGTCATGCGCGACGCGCTCGGCGACGGCAAGCTCAACTACCTGGGCTTCTCCTACGGCAGCAGGCTCGGCGCGGTGTACGCGGCCCGGTTCCCCGACAAGGTCGGCAGGATGGTGCTGGACGGCGTCGACACACTCACCGAGCCGCTGGCCGAGCAGGGTGTGGCGGGCGCCCGGGGGCAGCAGACCGCGCTGGACAACTTCCTCGCCTGGTGCACGGAGGACATCGCCTGCCCGTTCGGGCAGAATCCGCGGGAGGCCAGGAAACACGTCGTCCAGGTGGTCGAGTCGCTCGACAAGGACCCGGTGCCGACCGACTTCGGCGAGGCGTTCTCGGGCCAGGACTTCGTGGGCGCGCTCGCGCAGGGCCTGTACAGCAGGGAGCTGTGGCCCTCGCTCCAGCGGGCCGTCGCGCAACTGCTCGAGGACGGCGACACCAGCCGTCTGGAGGCCTTCGCGTCCGGGGGTGTCGGCCGCCCCCCGTGGCGGGCGGCCCACGGCGGGCTCGTCGACCCCGAGGACGTACCCCTGGACAACCCGTCGGCGGCGCTGATGGCGATCAATTGCGCGGACGATCCCGACCGCCCCTCCGCCGAGCAGGTTCGCAGGGACCTCGGCCGGCTGCGCGCCCGGTACGAGCGGGCGTCACCGGTCTTCGGCCGGTACCGGCTCACCCAGGTGCTGATGTGCTACGGCCGCCCCAAGGGCACCGACTTCATCCGTGACGAGGTCAAGGACCTCGACACCCCGAGGATGCTGCTCGTCGGCACCCGGGGCGACCCGGCCACGCCGTACCGCTGGACGGTGGAGACGGCCGAGCGGATCGGGTCGTCGGCCGTGGTGCTCGACAACCGGGGCGAGGGCCACACCGGCTACGGCTCCTCCAAGTGCGTCCACCGCAAGGTCGACGCGTTCCTGCTGTACGGCACTCTCCCGCCGGACGGCAGTTCCTGCGGCTCCGACCACGACTCCGAGTGAGCCGGTGTGGGCACGGGCCCCGTGGTCAGCCGAGGGAGACCTCGGGTGCGTAGAGGTCCAGCCACATCGCCAGGTCGAGGGCCCGCTCCAGGCCCCGGCGCGCGGCCTGGCTGCTCACGGGCGTGTCGCGGTGCGCAGCCTGCCGGAGCCGTTCGGGGTCGACGAGGTCGAAGACCGGGTGGTCCGGCCGTGCCAGGAGGTCCTTGGCCTAGTTACGGAGGGCAACCGCGTACGTGGACGGGTAGGGGCTCTTGACCCTGTCTGTACTCGACGAGCCGGTGGTCGCAGAACGGCACCCGGACCGGGCCGCGGCAGGCCACGTCTCGGCCAAAGCGTCCAAGGTCGCTGCTCGGCACTCAGGTCACGGTCGAAGGAGACCCAGCCGGTGACGCCCACATACGCATACCCCCCGCACATCAGTTGTCATGGCCATCTATATTTCGAGCAGGGATCCGCTCCCTGCCGGGGCGGGCTCCGCAGGAAATCGGCCAGCGGCAAAACCTCGCCGGCTTCCGAGACGGCGCGGCCTGATCCCCGCCCACCCGAACCGGTGGGACGGTTGCCCCAAATGCCCCAATGGGGAATCGGTTCTATCGTTCTGTCATGGAGCACGTTATGAGTCCCGCGACCCTTGCCGAGCTGCGGCGCCCGCGCCCCTACCCCGCGGTCTCCGTGCTGACGCCGACCCACCGGCGCGATCCCCACAAGACCCAGGACCAGGTCCGGCTGCGCAACGCGGTGACCGAGGCCAAGCGGCAGCTGGAGGCCGATCCGGCGATCAGCCGCGAGCGACGGGCCGAGGTCGTGCGGCACCTCGACCAGGCCCTGTCAGAGGTCGATCTGACCCACGCCGAGGACGGCCTGGCGATCTTCGCCGCTTCCGGCGAGCACCAGGTCTGGTCACTCGCCCGGTCCGTACCCGAACGCGTGGTGCTCTCCGACACCTTCCTCACCCGCAACCTCGTCTCCGCCCAGACGGCGGAGCGGCCGTTCTGGGTGCTGTCGCTCGCCGCCGACCGCGCGACCCTGTGGAACGGCGGTGTCGACCGCGTCGCCGAGCAACGCGCCGACGGCTTCCCGCTGACCCGCCGCGTGGAGAACTTCGACCCGGAACGGCAGGAGCGGATCGGCGACCTGCCGAGCGCCTTCCGGGAGGAGCGCACCCGCCAGTTCCTGCGCGAGACCGACACCGCGATGAGCACCGTCCTGCGGGAGCACCCGCGACCGCTGTACGTCACCGGCCCGCCCGCCGCCCTCGCCCTGCTGGACGAGGTCGGCAGCGCCACCAAGGGGGCGGTACACGTCCCGCACGGCGGACTCGCGCACGGGACACCCGAGTCCGTGTGGCAGGCCATCCGGCCGGTGATCGAGGAGGAGGCCCGCAGGAAGACGGAAGCCGTGACCCGCGCCCTCGAAACGGCCCGCGGGCGACGGGAGTTCGCTGCCGGTGTCGACGAGCTGTGGCAGAGCGCCCGGGACGGCCGCGTCCGGCTGCTGGCCGTCGAGGAGAACTACCGGGTGACGGTCCGCGACGCCGGGGACCATCTGATCCTCGCCGAGAGCGGCGACCTCGAGGGCCGCGAGGACATCGTGGACGAAATCGTCGAACAGTGTCTGGAGACCGGAGCCGACGTCCGCTTCGTACCGGACGGCGCACTCGGCGAGGCGGACGGTATCGCCGGCGTTCTGCGGTACTGAAACCATCGAACACGCGGTCGTCGAACACCCGCGTCAACCGGGCGCCGCTTTACCGACGGGTCATCAAACCCCCTGTGTAATCTACGACTTGAGCCTCAGGAGAGCATGCTCCGCACCTACCTCGGAGTAACTCCGTGAGACTGTGGCATATGCCAGAAGCACCACCGTATCGTGTGTTGCCGAATCCCTTACAGGGCGTCGCGGGCTGTGCAACAGTCGTAACGGTCCCTCCGTCCGCCCTGGTCGAACCGTCCCCGCATCGGAGTGCGTCATGCCGTCCCACCTCTCCGCGGACCGCCCAGCCGCCCAGCCGCCCGGACGCGGCTCGGTCGAGTCGCTGATATCGCAGACGCGGCGGCTCAAGGGCGACGTGGACGCCGTTCGGCGCGACGCCGAGGATGACGGATCGGACCACCCCCGGGGACGCTGGCAGCGCGCCCTGTACGACCTGGCCCTGCACCAGCTCAACGACCTCGACGAGCACCTGGCCCAGCTTCGGGACGGTCCCCTGCCCACGGTGGCCCCGGAACCCGCCCCGCCCGCACCCGGCTCACTGCTCAGCCGGGTCGGCAGCGCCGAGTGGAACCTGCTGACGGACGAGGCCAGTTGGTCCGGGGAGCTCTACCAGATCCTGGGCCGCGACCCCGCCGCTCCCCCGCTCACCCTCGACGAGCTGCCGTCCCTGGTGCTCGACGAGGACCGGCCGAAGCTGACGGCGATGGTCACGAACTGCCTCGTCGACGCCCGGCCCATCGACGGCGAGTTCCGCATCGCACGCCGGGACGGCGACGTACGGACCGTGCACATGATGGGCGAACCGGTCCTCGACACCGACGGAAGCACCGCCTCGATGTGGGCCGTGCTGCGGGACGTCAGTGAACTGCGCCGCAGCCAGCGGGCGGTGAGCGAGACCCGTGACTCGCTCACCGACCGGCGCCAGGAGGCGCAGACCGAGCACCGGATCGCGGTCGAGTTGCAGGAGGCCGTGCTGCCGCAGTGGCGCGGCTCCCTGCGGCTCCCGCACCGGGATCCCAGGACCCTCGACCTCGCGGCCCGGCACCTGCCGGCGTCCACGAACACGCTGATCGGCGGCGACTGGTACGACGCGCTCGAACTGACCGACGGCGAGACCCTCCTCAGCGTCGGCGACCTCACCGGACACGGCGTCGGCGTCACGTCGAACATGACGATGCTGCTCGGCGCCGTACGCGGCATGGCCATGGCCGGCGCCCCGCCCGGCCGGCTGATGGCCTGGCTGAACCAGTTACTCGACGCCACCGTGCAACCCGCCCTCGGCAGCGCCGTCTGCTGCCGCTACCGCCCCGGGACACGCACCCTGGTCTGGGCGCAGGCCGGACACCCCGCCCCGCTGCTGTTCCGCGACGGGACGGGGCGTGTGCTGAACGCACCTGACGGCGTCCTGCTCGGCGCCACCTCGGGCGCCGTCTACGGGCAGGCAGAAGAGACCCTGGAGGTGGGAGACCTGCTGCTCCTGCACACCGACGGGCTGGTGCCCGGGCACACCGGAACGGCTGCCGCGAACCTCCTTCTCGACCTGGCGCCGCGTCTGGCCGGGACCTCCACCGCGCAGGACTGCCTGTGGACGGTGGTCCAGGAGTTCGGCGAGAGCGAGCGCGCGGACAACGCCTGCGTGCTCGTCGCCAAGGTCACGGCATAGGAAACTCAGGCCTGTGCGTTGGCGCCGCCCCTGCCCTTCGTCTTCGGCAGGGCGAGCTTGATTTCCTCCCTCAGCTCCTGGATCTTCGGGTAACCGGAGTACTGGGCGGTGAGCCGGTACATCTGGCGCAGCCGGTCCCAGGTGCGGTGGGAGGAGTTGGAGCCCATCGACACCAGGGCCAGTCGCGCGTACCGGTCCGCCTGTTCGGGGTCGTCGGCGATGAAGCAGGCCGAGGCCATGGACAGGTAGTCGAAGATCTTCGACCGCTGCCGCCCGTCGATCCGCAGGGCGAGGGCCCTGTCCGCGTAGTACTGCGCGTGCACGGCCGCGTCCGGCTCGAACTCCGCCAGCGCGCGGTAGGACAGGGCCTGCATTCCGTACAAGTCGGCCTCGTCGAACAGCTGCATCCAGCTCGGCGCCGGGACGTCGCCCTTGTCGGAGACGAAGAGGTCCTCCGCCTGCCCCAGGGTGCGTCGCATCGCCTGGCCTTTGCCCATGGAGGCCTGGGCCCAGGCCTCCACGGTGCACAGCATGGCCTTGGTGCGCGGCAGCACCTCCTCGCCGGAGCCGGACTGGGCCAGCTTCATCAGGTCCAGGGCGTCGTCCGGCCGGCCCAGGTGCACCATCTGGCGGGCCGCGCGGGAGAGTGCCTCGCCCGCGCGGGGCCGGTCCCCGCCCTCTCTGGCCGCGTGCGCGGCGATGATGAAGTACTTCTGGGCCGTGGGCTCCAGGCCGACGTCGTGCGACATCCAGCCCGCGAGGACGGCCAGGTTGGCCGCGACGCCCCACAGGCGCCGCTGGAGATGGGGTGGGTGACGGTAGGCGAGCATGCCGCCCACCTCGTTGAGCTGGCCCACCACGGCCTTGCGCTGGAGCCCGCCGCCGCGGGCCGCGTCCCAGGCGCGGAACACCTCGACCGAGCGCTCCAGTTCCTCGATCTCCTGCGACCCGATGGGGGCGGCCTCGTAGCGGTCGAACCCAGCGGGGTCGGCGTGCAGGGGATGGTCGAGGTCGGGAGCGTCGGCGGTCAGGGCAGGGTCGGTGTGCAGCCAGTCGTGCATGGCGCTGCTGAGTGCGGATCCCGCGGCGAGCGCGGCGCCCGCGCCCACCAAGCCGCGTCGGTTGAGCATGAGGTCCATTCCCGTGAATTCGGTGAGGACCGCGGCGGTCCGCTCGGGCGCCCACGGCACTCCGTCGGGAGACTCCGCACTCCCGCCGCCCTGCCGTTTCCCCGCACGCCCGTGCCGGACCAGACCGAGGTCCTCAATGGTCACGACACGGCCGAGACGCTCGGTGAACAGAGCCGCCAGCACCCGCGGTACCGGATCGCGAGGGATCTCTCCCATGTCGATCCAACGCCGCACCCGGGAGGTGTCGGTCGCCAGCTGGGGATGGCCCATGGCCGCCGCCTGCCGGTTGACCAGCCTCGCGAGTTCGCCCTTGGACCAGCCGGCCAGGCCGAACAGGTCCGCGAGCCGGGTGTTGGGTTGTCCGCTCACGTCAAGCCCCCAGGTTCTCGGCTGAGTTGACAGTAGCCCGGGGAGACTTGCCGGGCGACTATTCGCCAGGGTTCGCCAGGGTGCGCCAGATGGTGTGCCACTGGTCATCGGGTGTCAGGTAGGAACGCGCCACCCCGACCCGGTCGCCGCAGGGACATTCCCCAGGGTGCTCCCGGGAGCCCGGGCCGGGTGGTGCGTTGTCTCGCAGGCACACGAAGGGATCTGTTCAGCCCATGTACACAGCATCGTCCTCCGTGTCCGCACCGCCCCGGTCGCTGCACCCCCGTCCCACGGACAGCGGCCCCTATCTCGCCCCCGCGCGGCCGGCGGCCCCCGTGCTCGGTGCGGGCAGGGCACGGCGCGGCGCGGTACTCGGCACCCAACCGCTCAGCGGGAGACTCGACTTGTCCGGCCCCCAGGGCGCGCAGCTGCGCACGGCGATCGCGTCGGTGCACCGCATCTGCCCGGAGTTCGCCCCGGTGCAGGTCCTGCGCCGCAACGGACGGGCCGTGCTCCTGGTCGGTACGACCGGTCGCAGCTCGGCCGTCGCCAAGTGTTTACTGGACCACTCCCCCGCCTGGTCCGAGCGGATCCGCCACGAGATAGCGGCGTACCGCTCGTTCGTCCGGCATCGCCCTCCGGTGCGGGTGCCGAGACTGATCGCGGCGGACCCGGACAACTGCACACTGGTGATCGAGCGGATGCCGGGGCGGGTGGCGGCGCTCCAGCGGCACCCGGCCGAGGCGCCGCCGCGGGCGGACATCAGGGCGGCACTCGGCGCGATCTGCCGGCTGAACGCCTGGCGGCCGCCGGCGGGCACGTTCGACGCCCCGCTGGACTACGCGGCCCGGATCTCGCGGTACCACGAGCTGGGCCTGCTCACCGACCGGGACCTGGGTGACCTCCAGAAACTGCTGCACGGCATCGCTCAGGCGGCCGGGCGGCAGGGCATGGGCCAGTTCTGCCACGGCGACGCACTGTTGTCGAACATCCTCCTGTCACCGGCCGGTCCAGTGCTGGTGGACTGGGAGCACGCGGGCTGGTATCTGCCGGGGTACGACCTGGCGACGCTGTGGTCGGTGCTCGGGGACGCACCGGTCGCGCGTCGGCAGATCAGCCAGATCGCCCAGTCGGCGGGTCCGGCGTCCAGGGACGCCTTCCTGGTGAACCTGATGCTGGTGCTGACCCGGGAGATCCGTACGTACGAGACGGCCGTGCAGCGTTCCATGCACGACACGACCCCGGCGGCACCGGGTACGGCCCACCCTGGTGCTGCGCCGTCCGGCGAGGAGCAGCGGCTGCTGCTGCGGCGGCTGCATGACGACTGCCAGATGGCCCGGCGGGCCGTGCGCGCGGCGGTCGGGACTCGCTGACGGGGACGAAGAGGCCGCTGTGTGCCTGGTCAGGCGCACAGCGGCCCTTTCGTGTGCGGGCTGCCGCCGGGTTCAGCCCTGCTGGAAGAGCTCCGCGGGCAGCGGTTTGAGGAGGGCGTACAGGTCGTCCGTGATGGGGCGGTCCCAGGCTGCGATGGTCACCAGGACGTTGTCGCTGCGGTCGAACTGCACGCAGGAGATGCGGCTCTCGGAGAGCTTGACGCGGCGCACGATCAGGAGGTTGTCGCCCTGCATCACCGGCATGTCCTCGGTGCTGACGACGGTGATCTCCTCGTCGTTCTCCAGCGCCAGCAGCAGCTGGGCCACCTCGAAGGGGACCTGGCCCTCGGGGACGTCCCGGGCCGGTGAGCCTTCCGGCAGATTGCCGATGATCATCGCGGGGCCACGGCCGCCGAAGAGGTCGTAACGCAGGAAGACGCCCTGGCAGGTGCCGTCGGGTGCGGGCAGCAGTCCCGCACCGAGGTTGCCGGGCCAGTCGCCCGGGTCCATGGCCAGTACGTCGAAGTCGGGCCCGGCGGGCGTGGCGCTGCGGCGGCGGAGGAACGACATGCCGCCATGGTACGTGGCCCGGCCTGCGAAGTGTCGGGAGGGCGGCGACCGATCGGTCCTACGTTGTCGTACGGTGCCGTCGGTGGTGGCGGGCCACTCGGGCGCGGTTGCCGCAGGACGGTGTGCACCACTCCTGGCGCGGGTGGTCCTTGAGGAAGTACCGCACGCAGCGGGGCGCGTGGCAGGCCCGCAGCCGGTCGCGGTCGGGGCTCGCGAGGAACGTGATCACGGCGTGTGCCAGGGCGGCCGTCAGGTCGTCGCCGCGGCGCACGGGCTGCGGCCGGACGTCGGGTCCGGCCCCCTCGGGCCAGTCCAGGACGGGCACGGTGGGGGTGCGGGCGGCGGCCTCGTTGAGGCGCCGTACGGCCTCGGGTAGGGGCAGGAGGCGGGTCGCGTCGGCGGGGCTCGGCTCGCCGGGGCGCACGGCGCGGGCGAAGAGCGCGCGGACGGCGGCCCGCAGGTCTCGGACGGCGGCGAGCTGCGCGGCGTCGGCGGTGAAACGGCCGGCGTCCGGCAGGACCTCGGGGTGCGCCCGGACCCAGGCGGTCAGGCCTGCCGGTTCGGTCAGGTCGTCGGCGACACCGCCGTTGCCGTCGTGCCGGACGGTGAGGGCCAGGTCCAGGGCGAGCCGGGCGTCCCTGCTGATCGGTTCCCGCATGGGCCTAATGATAGGCCTGCCGGTATCCATTACAGCGGGGTCAGTCCTCCGGCGGTGCCGGCGGGACCACCGCGACGGGGCTCGCGGCGTGCAGCAGGACGGCGTGGGTGACCGAGCCCAGCATGCGGGCGGGCGCCAGCAGGTGCCGCCGGTGGCGGCCCACGACGACGAGGTCGGCGCCCGGGGAGGCCGCCACCAGGTGTCCGGCGGCGTCACCCGCCGCCGGCAGGGGCTCGACCTGGACGTCGGGGTGCCGTTCACGGTACGGGGTGAGGAAGCCCTCGGCGAGGATGCGGGTCTCGTCCTCGATGACGTCCTGGTCGACGATCGGCGGGGGCAGTTCGCCGGGCGTCATCCAGGGCTGCGCGGGCCACGGATAGGCGGCGACCGCCTGGAGCCGGGCGCCGCGCCGGGCGGCCTCGGCGAAGGCGAACTCGAGCGTGGCCTCGTCGGGGCCGTCCACCTTCAGGCCGACGACCACGCGCGAGCCGGGCCCGGCCGGGCCCCCGCCCCGGTCCTCGCGCCCGGGCCGGGGCACCACCACGACGGGGCATTCGGCGTCGCGGGCGGCGGCGATGCCGTTGGAGCCGAGCAGCAGGCTGGCGAAGCCGCCGCGGCCCCGGGAACCCAGGACCAGCAGCTGGGCGGAGGCGCTCTGTTCGGGCAGGACGGCACCGGGCGCACCCTCCAGGCCGAGGTACTCCGTGTCCGGCAGGCCGCCGAGTTCCTCCAGATCGGCCCGGACCCGGTCGAGCACCGGGTCGTCCTGCGGGTCCGGCGGTGCGGCAGCGAGGACCTCGGGCTGCGCCCAGTGGGCGTACTGGCGTACGTGCACCACACGCAGGGGCGCCGAACGCCTGCGGGCCGCGTCGAGGGCCCACTCCAGGGCGCGCATGCTGTGGTCCGAGCCGTCGACCGCCGCGATGACCGGCAGGGTGCTCATGGGTTCCTCGCCTTCCGGAATACGACCGTGCCTCCGGGCCAGCCTGGCTCAGGCGCGGGCCCCGGAGGACGTCTCACGTCGCGTGTCCGGAAATGCGGGCGGAACACGCCCGGATCGGCCGTGGGGTCACGGCCGTCCGGGACGGTTCGCGTGGTGCCGCGATCGAGATCGCACGGCGTCGCGTCAGGTGAGGTCGAACTCCCCCTCCCGCGCTCCCGACACGAACGCGCCCCACTCGGCGGGCGTGAAGATCAGGGAGGGGCTCTCCGGGCGGGCACTGTTCCGCATGGCGATGAAGCCTTCCACGAAGGCGATCTGGACATCCCCCCGCCCCCGGCTGCTGGACTGCCACTGTGCGTTGGTGAGGTCCAGCTCCGGCTTGTCCCAGCCCGTGAGCGGGCGCTGCTGGGTGGTGGTCTCGGCCACGTCCGTGCTCCTCCCGATTCGTCGTCCGCGGCCAGCCTAGCGATCGCGCCCCATGGCCAACAGGGCACGTGAGGGGGACCTTTCAGGAGTCCGGCGGTTCGGCTCCCACGAGCCACATGGAGAAGAACTGCGAGCCGCCGCCGTAGGCGTGGCCGAGGACCCGGCGGGCGCCGTCCACCTGGTGCTCCCCGGCCTGTCCGCGCACCTGGAGCGCCGCCTCCGCGAAGCGGATCATGCCGGAGGCGCCGATGGGGTTGGTGGACAGCACGCCGCCCGACATGTTGACGGGCAGGTCCCCGTCGAGTTCGGTCACGCCCGCCTCGGTGAGCTTCCACCCCTCGCCCTCGCCTGCGAAGCCGAGGTTCTCCAGCCACATCGGCTCGTACCAGGAGAACGGGACGTAGATTTCGGCGCCGTCGATCTCACGGCGCGGGTCGGTGATGCCGGCCTGCCGGTAGACGTCGGCCGCGCAGTCCTGGCCGGCCTGCGGGGAGACGAAGTCCTTGCCGGCGAAGAGGGTCGGTTCGCTGCGCATCGCGCCGCCGAGCATCCAGGCGGGGGGTCGCGGTGCCCGGGCGGCTCCGGCGCGGTCGGTGAGGACCATGGCGCAGGCACCGTCGGAGGAGGGGCAGGTCTCCGAGTAGCGGATCGGGTCCCACAGCATGGGCGAGGCCATGACCTTGTCGAGGGTGATGTCGTGTTCGTGCAGGTGGGCGTAGGGGTTCTTCAGCGCGTTGCGCCGGTCCTTGTAGGCGACCAGGGCGCCGACGGTCTCGGGTGCGCCGCTGCGTCGCATGTACGCGCGGATGTGCGGGGCGAAGAACCCGCCGGCTCCGGCGAGCAGGGGCTGCTGAAAGGGAATGGGCAGCGACAGGCCCCACATGGCGTTCGACTCGGACTGTTTTTCGAAGGCGAGGGTGAGGACGGTGCCGTGGACGCGGGCCGCGACGAGGTTGGCGGCGACGAGCGCGGTGGATCCGCCGACCGAGCCCGCGGTGTGCACGCGGAGCATGGGCTTGCCGACGGCGCCGAGGGCGTCGGCGAGGTAGAGCTCCGGCATCATGACGCCCTCGAAGAAGTCGGGCGCCTTGCCGATCACGACGGCGTCGATGTCGGCCCACGTCAGCTCGGCGTCGTCCAGAGCCCGTCGGGCCGCCTCCCGGACGAGTCCCGCGATGGACACGTCCCGGCGTGCCGCGACGTGCTTGGTCTGGCCGATGCCGACGACGGCCACGGGCTCCTTGCTCATCGGGGTTCCCCTTCGAGTACGGCGACCAGGTTCTGCTGGAGGCAGGGGCCGGACGTGGCGTGGGCGAGGGCGCGGTCGGACTCGCCGCGGTGGATGCGGGCGGCGGCCTCTCCGATGCGGATGAGACCGGCGGCCATGATCGGGTGGGCGGCGAGGGCACCGCCGGAGGGATTGACGACGACCCCGTCGTCGAGGCGGAGGGCCTTGCGCAGGACGATCTCCTGGGCGGTGAAGGGCGCGTGCAGCTCGGCGGTGTCGACGGGCCGTTCGAAGGCACCCGCCCGTTCGGCGGCCAGGCGGGTGGACGGAGAGTCGGTCAGGTCGCGCACGCCGAGGCCGTGTGCCTCGATGCGGTGGTCGATGCCGCGGATCCAGGCGGGGCGCGGGCACAGTTCACGGGCCCGGTCGCCCGCCGCGAGGACGACGGCGGCGGCCCCGTCGCCGATGGGCGGGCAGTCGCCGGTGCGCAGGGGCCGTACGAGGTAGTCGCCCTGCGGGGCGGGCTCCTTGAGCTGCGCATGAGGGTTTTCCGTCGCCGCCTCGCGGTTGCGGGCGGCGACGGCCGCGAGGGCGGGTTCGTCGGTGTCGCCGGCGTCGATGAGGGCCTGCGCCTGGAGGGCGGCGAGTGCCACGGAGTCGGGCCACAGGGGGGCCAGGTAGTAGGGGTCGAGCTGGCGGGTGAGGACATCGCGGACCGAGCCGGGCGAGGACTTGCCGTACGAGTAGACCAGGGCGGTGCCGGCGTCGCCGGTGAGGAGTTTGGTCCAGGCCTCGTACAGGGCCCAGGCGCCGTCCATCTCGACGTGCGACTCGGAGATCGGGGGCCAGGCGCCGACGCCGTCGAGGGCGAGGGTGAAGGAGAAGGCGCGGCCGGCGAGGTAGTCGCTGGAGCCGGAGCAGGTGAAGTCGATGTCGGCGGTCTTCAGGCCGGTCCGGTCGAGGACCTCGTGCAGTACCGGCATGAGCATCTCCACCTCGGAGAGATCCTCGCTGGTGCGCCGGTGATCGGTCTGGGCGAAGGCGACGACGGCGATCTGGCGGTCCCCCGGTGCGCTCGTCACAGCAGCTCCTTGTAGGTGTCGTAGTCCGCGTCCGGTTCGCCCGTCGGCCGGTAGTGGTCGGGGTAGCGGGAGCCTTCCGTCCACACCGGTTCGACGCGCAGCCCCATGCGGACCTCGTCGTACGGGATGCCGCCGATACGGCCGTGCAGCGCGAGGTCGGCGCCGTCGAGGGCGATGTGGGCGTAGACGTAGGGCACCTCGATGTCGAGGTTCTTCGCCTTGATGTTGACGATGCAGAACGTGGTCACCGTGCCGCGCGGGCCCACCTCGACCTGTTCGGATGTGGCCACCCCACATGTGGGGCACGCACCCCTCGGCGGGACGTACACCTTCCGGCAGGACGGGCAGCGCTCGCCGACGGTCCGCCGGCCGGAGAGGGCGTTGATGTAGGCGGTCTGCGCGCGCCCGGGCGAGTAGGTGTAGTCGAGGCGAGCGGCAGCGACGATGCCGGTGACCGGGTCCTCGAACTCGCCCGTGTGCCCGGCCGGTTGGGCCCGGTCGCCGTCGTACGGCTCGAAGCAGGCGATGTCCGTGATGGCGCCGGTGCGTTCCGCCGCCCAGCGGATGCGGACGCGCATGCCGGTGTGCACGGCGTCGGGGCCGGGGGCGTCGAGGGCGTGCAGGAGGGCGGTGTCGGCGCCGTCGAGACGGACAAGGACCCAGGCGAAGGGGGTGGTGAGGGGCTGGCCGCGGCGGGGGGCGTGGTTCCAGGCCCAGGTGGTGACCGTGCCGGTCGGGGCGACCTCGACGAGGTCGCGGATGTCCTCGGCGGTGACGGGGTCGTACTCGACGGGCGGGACCAGGGTGCGGCCGTCGGCGGTGCGCACGCCGAGGACGACGCGTTCGCGCAGGCCGGTCAGGAAGGCGCTCTGGACGGGGCCGAGGGAGCGGGTGAAGGGGAACTCGACGACGAGGGGGGCTTTGAGGACTTCGGGCATGCCGGAGGGCTCCTTCGGTCAGGCGCGCTTGTAGACGGGCGGTCGTTTCTCCGCGAAGGCGCGGGCGCCCTCCTTGGCGTCGGCGGTGTCGAAGACCGGCCAGCCCCGGGTGAGTTCGGCCGCGAGGCCGTCGGATTCGGTCATCTCGGCGGTCTCGTAGACGCAGGCCTTGACGGCCTCGACGGCCAGCGGGCCGCAGGAGTTGATCAGTTCGGCGATCTCCAGCGCCTTCGCGAGCGCGGTGCCGTCCGGGACGACGTGTCCGATCAAGCCGATGGCGGCGGCCTCGCGGGCACTGTAGGGGCGGCCGGTGAGGAGCATCTCCAGGGCGTGGGTGCGCGGGATCTGGCGTTGCAGCCGGACCGTGGAGCCGCCGATGGGGAACAGGCCGCGCTTCACCTCGAACAGGCCGAAGGTCGCGGACTCGCCGGCGACGCGGATGTCGGTGCCCTGGAGCATCTCGGTGCCGCCCGCGACGCAGTACCCCTCGACGGCGGCGATCACCGGCTTGCGCGGGCGGTGGTGGCGCAGCATCGCCTTCCAGTGCAGGTCGGGGTCGGCCTTGAGCCGGTCGCGGTACTCCTCGCCGGCCATGCCGTTGCCGGCGAGGGCCTTGAGATCCATGCCCGAGCAGAACGAGCCGCCCGCGCCGGTGAACACGATCGAGCGGACCGAGTCGTCCGCGTCGGCCTCCAGCCAGCCGTCGTGGAGGCCGACGAGCATCGGAAGCGAGAGCGCGTTCCTGGCTTCGGGCCTGTTGAGCGTGAGCACCAGTGTGGCGCCTTCGCGCCGCACGGTGAGGTGTTCCGTCCCACCCATGGCCAACTCCCCTCTCGTGGAACGAGAACAGGTTGCAGTAGGGCGGGAGGCACTTCAAGGGTTTTCTGACAGACAGTCAGATTTCTTCGCGCGAGCCCTTCACAGTTGGACCGCCCTTTGCTCTGATGACCGGCGAACCGTCCGATGCCAGGCACGTCCCGGGGTCAGGAGGAGCGGTGGAGTACAACCTTGCCGACCTGTTCGAGTCGGTCGTCGACGTGGTTCCCGACCGTGAGGCGCTGGTGTACGTCGACCATCCGGGCACGGGCGCGGAGCGCCGTCTGACGTACGCGGAGCTGGACGCCGCGGCCAACCGCGTCGGCCACCATCTGCTCGACAGCGGGATACGCCCCGGCGAGCACCTCGGGCTCCACCTCTACAACGGCGTGGAGTACCTCCAGACGGTGCTGGGCTGCCTGAAGGCGCGGATCGTCCCGGTCAACGTCAACTACCGTTATGTGGAAGAGGAGTTGGTCTACCTCTACCGGGACGCGGATCTGGTGGGGCTGGTCTTCGACGCGGAGTTCACGGACCGGGTGGCGGCTGCGCGGCCCCGGGCGGAGAAACTGCGGCACCTGATCCGGGTGGGTGCGCCGACGCCGGGAGCAGCCGCGGTGCCCTGTGTGGAGTTCGCCCAGGTGGAGGCCGCGGGGTCGCCCGAGCGCGGCTTCCCGGACCGCTCGGGCGATGACCAGTTCATCATCTACACCGGTGGCACGACCGGGATGCCCAAGGGCGTGATGTGGCGGCAGGAGGATCTGTTCTTCGCGGGGCTCGGCGGGGGCGCGCCGACCGGTGAACCGGTGAAGAAGCCGGAGGAGCTGGCCGAGCGGGTCGCGGCCGGTGGCGCGGGGATCACCTTCTTCCCCACGGCCCCGCTGATGCACGGCACCTCCACGCTCACGGCGTTCATCGGCTTCAACTTCGGGCAACGGGTGGTGATCCACCGCAAGTTCGTACCCGAGGAGGTGCTGCGGACCGTGGAGAAGGAGAAGGTCAGCAGCATCTCGCTGGTGGGGGACGCGATGCTGCGGCCGCTCATCGACGCGCTGAGGGGTCCGCTGCGGGACATCGACCGTTCTTCGCTGTTCAGCGTGTCGTCGTCCGGCGCGATCATGTCGGACACGGTGCGCCGGCAGTTCCGGGAGCTGGTGCCGAACGCCATGCTGCTGAACAACTTCGGCTCGTCGGAGTCCGGTTTCAACGGGACGGCGACCGAGGACTCTGGTCCCGAGCGGGGCTTCAGGGTCCGGGTCCACGCGCGCACGCAGGTGGTGGACCCGGCCACGTACGAGCCCGTGTCGCCCGGTGAGGTGGGCAGGGTCGCCCAGTGCGGACACGTACCTCTCGGCTACTACAACGACCCGGCCAAGACCGCCGCCACCTTCTTCGAGAAGGACGGCCGGCGATGGGTCCTGCTCGGCGACATGGCCACCGTCGACGAGGAGGGCGTGGTCACTGTCCTGGGCCGCGGCTCGCAGTGCATCAACACCGGCGGTGAGAAAGTGTACCCGGAGGAGGTCGAGCAGGCCCTCAAGTCCCACCCGGACGTCTACGACGCGCTGGTGGCCGGGGTGCCGGACCCCCAGTGGGGCCACCATGTGGCCGCCGTGGTGCAGTTGCGGGACGGTGCGGCGCGGCCATCGCTGGAGGACATCCAGACACACTGCCGTGACCGGCTCGCCGGTTACAAGATCCCGCGCCAGCTGGTGATCACGGAGTCGGTCCAGCGGTCTCCGAGCGGCAAGGCGGACTATCGCTGGGCGCGGGAGGTGGCCGTGGCGGCGGACGGGTGATTCTCCGGCCGGTCGATTGAACCTAAGGTGACGTGCGGACGTACTGGTGGTGGCAGGCTCGGTCTCCGGGCTCTGTTTGCCATGCCCAGCAAGACCGCACGGAAGGACCACCGGGTGTCGCTCTTCACTCGCTCCCAACAGCAATCGGGCACGACCGGGAGCGGGGCGGAACCGGATGACGACAGCGGGGCGGCGGGGCCGGGCGGTGGCAGGGCTGCGGTGGCTTCCGACGGTGGCACTCCCGGGGCGGGGCGGGACGGCGAGACGGCCGGGGTGGATTCCGACGGCGCTACGGCTGCGGCGGGGTCCGACGGGGACGCCGGCGCGGCGGAGTACGACGAGGACGTCAGCGCGGCGGAACGGGGCGGCGGCACGGCCCCGGCGGAGCCGCTGGGCGACGCGGGCACCGCAGGCCCGGAAGGCGACGTCGACACGACGGAACCGGACAGCAGCGCGGCCCGGACGGACGCGGACAGCGAGACAGATGCGGTGGAGTCGGACAGCGACGCAGCCCCGGCGGACACGGACGGCGACACCGTCACAGCGGGCGCGGACAGTGACACAGCCGCGCCAGGCCCGGACAGTCTTGCCGGCACGACGGAACCGAGCAGCGACACAGCCGCGGCAGGCCCGGACGGCAAGGTGGACACGAAGGAATCGGACGGCAACACGGCCCCGGCGAACGCGGACGACACAGTCGCGGCAGAGCCGGACGGTGGCGTCGGCACGCGGGAGCCAGACAGCGTCACGACCCCGGGGGCCACGGACGACGGCACGGCCGCGGCGCACGCGGACAGTGGAACCGCCGCGGCGGAACCCGGCCGTGGCGCCGTCGCTACGCACCCAGACCATGCCCCTGCCGCACGAGAAGAAGGCGCTGGCGCTCGGGAAGCAGACGCCGAAGAAGAGCCGGACACGGCGAAGCCCGGCTGGTTCGGATGGCGGCGTCGCCATCCCCGTGCGGCGCGCGGTGTCAGTGTGGGGACGACCGTGCTGGCCGGCCTGCTGGTGGTCTTCGCGCTGCTCCTGCCGAACCGGATCGAGCGGATCGAGTTCGCCTCGTTCGTCCGTATCCCCGCCGAGGGCGTGCTGCTCGCGGGACTGCTGCTCGCACTGCCGCCGAGGCCCCGGCGCATCATGGCGGTCGTCGCGGGCGTGTTCCTCGGGCTGGTCACGGTCCTGAAGTTCCTCGACATGGGCTTCTACCAGGTGCTGGCCCGGCCCTTCGACCTGGTCCTGGACTGGATTCTCATCGAGCACGCCACGGACTTCCTCCGGGAGACGTTCGGCCGGACCGGGCAGGTGCTGGCCGTGATCGGGGTGATCGTGCTGCTCGTCGCGGTGCTGGTCCTCACGACACTCGCCGTGGTGCGGCTGACGAACCTGATGGTCCGGCACCGTCCCGTCGCCGCCCGTACGACGCTGATCCTCGGCACGGCGTGGATCACCTGCATGACGCTGGGCGTGCAGATCGGCACCGTGCCGATCGCCACCAAGGGCAACGCGGAGTTCCTCGGCAACCGGGTGGAGCAGGTGCGGGCCGGTCTGAAGGACGCGCGGGTCTTCGAGAAGCAGGCCGCCGTGGACGCCTTCGCGAAGACGCCGCCGGACCAGTTGCTCACGGGGCTGCGCGGCAAGGACGTCCTGTTCACCTTCATCGAGAGCTACGGCAGGGTCGCGATCGACGACCCGGCGATGGCCGAGCAGACCGACGCGGTGCTGAAGGAGGGCACGTCTTCGCTCAAGGCGGCCGGGTTCGAGTCGCGCAGCGGCTGGTTGCAGTCGCCGGTGACCGGCGCGGGCAGCTGGCTCGCCCACTCGACCTTCCTGTCCGGTCTGTGGATCAAGAACCAGCAGCGGTACCGCAGCCTGACCACCAGCGACCGCATGACGCTGACCAACTACTTCGGCAAGACCGGCGCCTGGCGGACCGTCGGCATCGTCCCCGGCGTGCGCCGTGCCTGGCCGGAGGGGAAGTACTTCGGCCTGGACCACATCTACGACTCCGAGCACCTCGGCTACCACGGCCCGTACTTCAGCTGGACGCCCGTGCCCGACCAGTTCAGCATGGAGGCCTTCCAGCGCCTGGAGCACGGCAAGAAGGACCGTGAACCGATCATGGCGGAGATCATCCTGGCCTCCAGCCACAACCCGTGGTCGCCCATCGCCCGGATGATCGACTGGGAGGACCTCGGCGACGGTTCGGTGTTCCACCGGATCAAGAAGGAGGGCACCAACCCCACGGAGGTCTGGAAGGACCCGGAGAAGGTGCGCACCGAGTACCGGCGCGCCATCGAGTACTCGATCCGCAGCCTCACCGAGTGGGTCGAGCGCTACGGCGACGAGGACACGGTGCTGGTCTTCCTCGGCGACCACCAGCCGGTGCCGACGGTCACCGCCGGGGACACCGGCAAGGACGTGCCGATCACGATCGTCGCCCGCGACAAGAAGGTGCTGGACCGGGTCGCCGACTGGGGCTGGACCGACGGCCTCAAGCCGGCGCCGGACGCGCCCCGGTGGGGCATGGACAAGTTCCGCGACCGTTTCATGACGGCGTACGGTCCGCAGGGCTGAGGAACTCCCCCACGGCCGCGAGGAAGTCCTCGGGCCGTGTCTCGTGCACGAGATGCCCGGCGTCGATGGTGACGCGCCGGGCATCGGGAAGCACCTCGGCGAAGGCGGCGATCTGCTCCTGGGGGATCAGGCTCGTCGGCCCGCCACCGATCAGCAGCGTGGGCATGGTGAGCCGCCCCATGTGGTCCCACCACAAGGGATCCGGGGCGTTGCGCTGCTCGTCGGTGGCGAGGACCATCGCCCAGTCGTACGGCAGGTCTCCGTCAGGCCGTTCGGCGGACGGGCGCGGCGGGTCCAGCGGGAAGGGTGCGGGTACGTCCTCCAGAACGAGCCGTCGGACGAGCCGCGGGCTGTACTGGGCGAGCAAGTAGGCGACGGCACCGCCGAGCGAGTGACCCACGACGTCGGCGCGGGCGATGCCGAGCGCGCGGAGGAAGGCGAGCACGTCGTCGCGCATGGCCTCGTAGGCGTATCCGCCGGGCCAGTCGCTGCGGCCGTGCCCGCGCAGGTCGGGTGCGTACACCCGGCGTGGCCCGGCGGCCAGCGCGGGGGCGATCTCCGCCCAGTCGGCACCGTCGGTCCCGCGGGCGTGCAGGAGTACGACGGGCGGCGCGTCCTCCGGCCCCCAGACGCGGTAGGCCAGGGTGATGCCGTTCGCCCGTACGGTGCGCGGTTCGGTGTCCATGCCTGGCACGGTAGCGGGGTGACGAGTGCGGACCGGGCTCGCTCTGCGGACAGCAGAGGAGCTCAGTCCCGTTCGTGGAGGAAGCGCACGACCCGTCGTACGAACCACTCCGGGTCGTCCAGCCACGGGTAGTGGCCGGCCCCCGGCTGTACCGCGAACTCGGCCGCCGGGAACACCCCGGCCGTACGCCGGGCCAGGCCGGGACGCGGGCCGCCGTCGACCTCACCGGCGAGGACGAGCACCGGGACGGTGAGGCGGGCGAGCGCGGTCCGGGTCGCGTCCGGGTCGTAGGCACCGTCCGCCCCGTAGCGGTCGGCCGCGTCGTCGTTGGTCTCGTCCTCCTCGCGGTCGGCGTGGGCCCGGGCGGTGTCGTCCCAACGGCCGTAGAAGAACGGGAGGAACACGGGGTCGAAGTCACCGGTGCCGGAGAGCCAGGCCTCGAAAGCCGGGAACGCGTCGCCGAACCAGGGTTCCGACAGGCGCAGCCGGGCCGCCGCCAGCCGGTCCTCGGCCGTCGCCGGCAGGCCCAGCGCCCACGGGGTGGCGGTGACGAGCGCCAGCCGTGCCACCCGGTCGGGATACCGGGCCGCGTACAGCATGGCGAGACTGCCGCCCGCCGAGTGCGCGAGCACGTCCATCCGCTCCAGGCCCAGGTGGCGGCGCAGCGCGTCGACGTCGTCCACGAGCCGGTCGCAGCGGTAGGTCGCCGGGTCCTCGGGGGCCGCCGACTGTCCTGTGCCGCGCAGGTCGAGGAACACCAGCTGTCGGTGGGCGTCCAGTCCGCCCAGGTTCCCGAGGTACGCGGAGGCGCGCATGGGTCCGCCGGGCAACACGACCAGCGGCTCGCCCGCACCCCGTACGTGACAGGCGAGCCGGGTCCCGTCCGGCGCGCTGAAGATCGGCATGGCGTTGATCCTCACGCCCTCGGGGTGTTCCGCACAACGGGGTTTCGTAGGGAGGGGCGGCGCGACATCAGCCGTCCGAGGCCGCGAGTCCGGGCTCGTCTCCCAGGCTCTGCCTGAGCTCCCGCTTGAGGATCTTCCCGCTGGCGTTGCGCGGGAGGCCCTCCACGAACACCACCCGCTTCGGTGCCTTGAAGGGGGCGAGCTTCTCGCGAGTGTGGGCGATGAGCTCCGCCTCGGTGACCTCGCCGCGTGGGACGACGACAGCCGTGACGGCCTCGATCCAGCGCTCGTCGGGCAGGCCCACGACCGCGGCCTCGGCGACCTGGGGATGGCTGTACAGGGCGTCCTCGACCTGGCGGGAAGCGACCAGTACGCCACCGGAGTTGATGACGTCCTTCACCCGGTCGACGATCGTGTAGTAGCCGTGCGCGTCCCGTACCGCGAGGTCGCCGGAGCGGAACCAGCCGTCGCGGAAGGCCTCGGCTGTCTCCTCCGGCTTGTCCCAGTAGCCCTCGCACAGTTGCGGAGAGCGGTAGACGATCTCGCCGGGGGTGCCGTCCGGTACGTCCTTGCCGTCCTCGTCGACCACACGCGCGTCGACGAACAGCACCGGTCGGCCGCAGGAGTCCATGCGCCCCTTGTGTTCCTCGGGGGCGAGGACCGTGGCCAGGGGGCCGATCTCGCTCTGCCCGAAGCAGTTGTAGAACGCCAGCTCCGGCAGGCGTTCCTTCAGCCGTTCCAGGACGGGGACCGGCATGATCGACGCGCCGTAGTACGCCTTGCGCAGGCCGCTCAGGTCGCGGGTGGCGAAGTCGGGGCGGTTGGACAGGGCGATCCAGACGGTGGGCGGGGCGAACAGGCTGTCCACGCGGCCCGCTTCGACCAGGTCGAAGAGCCGCTCACCGTCGGGTGCGTCGAGGATGATGTTCGTCGCGCCGACCGCGAGGTAGGGCAGCAGGAAGACGTGCATCTGCGCCGAGTGGTAGAGGGGCAGCGCGTGTACGGGCCGGTCGCCCGCACTGAGGTCGAGGGCGGTGATCGCGCTCAGGTACTCGTGGACCAGGGCCCGGTGCGTCATCATCGCGCCCTTGGGCAGGGCGGTCGTCCCGGACGTGTACAGCAGCTGCACGAGGTCCTCGGTGCGCGGCTCAGGGCCGTCGTACGGGGTCGCCTCGGTGAGCCGTGCGAGGAATGAGTCGTCGGCGTCGCGCAGGGGGAACGACCGTACGCCGTCGGGGAGTCGTCCGGCGAGGTCCGGGTCGGCGAGAACCAGGGAGCTGCCGGACTGGCCGACGATGTAGGCGAGGTCGTCGCCGGTCAGGTTCTGGTTGACCGGTACGTGCACCAGGCCGGCGCGGGCGCAGGCCAGGAAGGCGATCAGGTAGGCGTCGGAGTTGTGGCCGTACGCGCCCACCCGGTCGCCCGGGGACAGCCCCTGGCCGAGGAGGACGCTCGCCGCGCGGGAGACGGCGGTGTCCAGTTCGTCGTACGTCCAGGTGCGGTCGCCGTACTCCACCGCGGTGCGCGCCGGGGTCCGCCGGGCGCTGCGCCGCAGGATTCCGTCGACCGTGCTGCCGTGTCCGGGCGTCGTCATGACACCTGATCCTCGGTTCACCGCCGGGCGAGGTCAAGAACCGACCGGCTCAACCCTGCCGCCGCCAGCGACGTCCGATGTGATGGTACCGACGTGCGCATGCGGCACATCCGTACGCTCAAGTCTCCTTTCCCTCAATGATGTTGGAGGGCACGATGCGCAGCCGCCTGAGACGACTCGTTCTCGGGGCCACGGCCCTGTTCACGGCCGCGTCCGCGTTACCCGCGGCCGCCGCCTCCGGCCAGGGACGGGCGGAGCAGCACCCGTCCCGCGACGGCCTGTCCGCCGTGATCCGCTACACCGAGTACGGCATCCCGCACATCCTCGCGAAGAACTACGCCGACCTGGGCTTCGGTACGGGCTGGGCGCAGGCGGCCGACGAGGTCTGCACGCTCGCCGACGGGTTCGTGACCCTGCGGGGCGAGCGCTCCCGGTACTTCGGCGCCGGCGCGGCCGCCGGCGGCGCCCTCTCCGGGGCCAGGACGAATCTCGCCAGTGACCTGTACTTCCGCGGGGTCCGTGAGACCCGCACGGTGGAGAAGCTGCTCGCCGAGCCGGCGCCCGTGGGCCCCAGCCGTGAGGTCCGGGACATGATGCGCGGCTGGGCGGCCGGTTACAACGCCTGGCTGAAGCAGAAGAAGATCACGGATCCCGGCTGTGCGGGCGCGTCCTGGGTCCGTCCGGTCACCGAGCTGGACGTGGCGGCCCGTGGCCTCGCCATCGCCTCGATCTCCGGCGAGGGGCGCTTCGTGGACACGATCACGGCCGCGCAGCCACCGACCGGAGCCGGCACCGCCTCCGGTACCCCGTCCTCCCGGCCCGCCACCCGCACGCCGGACGCGAAGGCCGTGGCGAAGGCGGCCGACGAGCTGTGGGGCGATCCCGGCATGGGCTCCAACGCGGTCGCCTTCCGCGGCGACACCACGGCGAACGGCAGCGGTCTGCTGCTGGGCAACCCGCACTACCCGTGGCAGGGCGGGCGCCGGTTCTGGCAGTCGCAGCAGACGATCCCCGGCGAGCTGAACGTCTCCGGTGGCTCTCTGCTCGGCACCCCGGCGATCTCCATCGGGTTCAACGCACATGTGGCGTGGAGCCACACCGTCTCGACCGGCATTCCGGCCAACTTCCACCAGCTGACGCTGGATCCGGCCGATCCCACGACATACCTGGTGGACGGCGAGCCGGAGCGTATGAAGAAGCGGACGGTGACGGTCGCGGTGAAGGACGGCGCGCCGGTGACCCGCACCCAGTGGTGGACCCGGTACGGCCCTGTCGTCACCTCCCTGAACTCCCAGGTCCCGCTGCCGTGGACGGATGCGACGGCCTACGCCCTGCACGACCCGAACGCCGCGAACCTCCGCTTCGCCGACACCTCGCTCGGCTTCAGCAAGGCGCGCAGCACGGGCGACGTCCTCGGGTCCCTCGCCCGGCACCAGGGCCTCCCCTGGGTGAACACGATCGCCGCCGACCGCGCGGGGCATTCCCTCTTCACCCAGTCCCAGGTACTTCCGCGCATCACCGACGAGTTGGCGCAGCGCTGCTCGACGGCGCTGGGCAGGACCACGTATCCGGCGTCCGGCATCGCGATCCTCGACGGCTCGCGCGGGGACTGCGCCCTGGGCAGCGATCCCGACGCGGTGGCGCCGGGCATCTTCGGGCCGGCGCGGATGCCGACGCTCAAGGACGCGCCGTACGTGGAGAACTCCAACGGCACCGCGTGGATGACCAACGCCGACCGGCCGATCACCGGATACGAGCGGGTCTTCGGCACGGTGGGGACGGAGCTCGGCCTGCGTACGCGCGGCGGGATCGAGGACGTGGCGGCGATGGCGGACCGGGGCCACCTGACCGTACGCGACCTGCAACGGCAGCAGTTCGCCAACCGGGTGCCCGCAGGTGATCTCACCGCGACGGACGTGGCACGGGCGTGCGCCGCGCTGCCCGGCGGCACGGCGACGGGCAGCGACGGCAAGGCCGTCGACGTGTCGGAGGCCTGCGGGGTGCTGGCGGCCTGGGACCGCACCATGAACGCGGGGAGCCGGGGCGCGCTGCTGTTCGACCGGTTCTGGCGGAAGCTGGAACAGGCGGTGCCGGCCGCCGAGGCGTGGAAGGTGCCGTTCTCGGCGGCGGACCCGGTGCGTACGCCGAACACGCTGAACACGGACGCGCCCGGCTTCGGCGTCGCCCTCGCCGACGCGGTGGCGGAACTGCGCGCTGCGGGTATCGCGCTCGACGCGCCGCTCGGCGCGCACCAGTTCGTCGTCCGCGGTGGTGAGCACCTTCCGATGCCCGGCGGCTCGGGGCGGCTCGGTGTGTGGAACGTGCTCGAACCGCAGTGGAACGCGGCCGGGGGCGGCTACACGGAGGTGCCGTTCGGCAGCAGTCACCTCCAGGCGGTGGGCTGGGACGGCAGCCGCTGCCCGGTGGCCCGCACCCTGCTGACGTACTCCCAGTCGTCGAACCCCGAGTCGCCGCACTACGCGGACCAGACCCGGCTGTTCTCCGATGAGAAGTGGGTGACGTCGCGCTTCTGCGAGAAGGACATCCTGTCCTCGCCGAAGCTGAAGGTCGTCCGGGTGCACGAGCGCCGCTGACCGTGGCTGAGGGGTGCCGCTCCCGGTGGGGCGGCACCCGTTCATCTCGTCACCCCCGGTCGACCCGGGGCCCGTACATCAGCCTGCGCAGCACCGCTTCGGCGGGGCCCCGGCGGCCGGCCCGTTCCAGCGCGTACGCCCCGGCCACGGTGACCAGCCAGACGGCGAACGCGAAGAGCGCCATGGTCGTGCTGCCGAGGTGCGCACCGAGGCCGAGTCCCCAGGCGGCCAGCACCGGGGCGAAGAGCAGCGAGTGGGCGAGGTAGCAGGACAGGGACCGTTTGCCGACGGAGGCCACCGCCGTCACCGCCGTCGTGCCGCGGCGGGGCCCGCGGGTGGTCCACCAGTGTGCGAAGAGGGCGACGGCCGCGACATAGCCGAGGCCCGCGGCGTTGCCGGTGATGTCGCGCAGGGCCGTGAGCGCCCCGGATTCGCTCTGCATGTCGTCCGGCACGCGCAGGACGCCGATGTGGGCGAGGGCGGCGGGCAGCGCGCCGAGCCAGCCGGTCGCGATGCCGATGACAGCCGTGATGCGCAGCAGTGTGCGGTGACGGCCCGGTTCCTCCAGGATGCGGCGGCGTGCGGCCCAGAAGCCGAGCAGGAAGAGGATGTACCCGCCGCCGACGAGGGTCAGCGGGGCGGCGGCGAAGGTGACGAACAGGCCGGTCTCGAGCCGGGTGCCCGCCGCGGTGAGCCAGTTCTCCTCGTCCGACGCGTACGCCTTGAAGCCGGCCTCGGCGTCGGCGTCACCCAGCGTGCCGAGGTCGCCCTGGAGGAGCGCGGCGATGACGGGCCCGGCCGTGACGAGCGCCATCAGGGCGACTCCGATCCAGATCCACCACGTCAGGGCACGTTCCCCGCGCCGCAGGAAGGCCAGGCCCAGGACGAGGCTCAGGACTCCGTAGAAGCCGATGATGTCCCCGGCCATCAGCAGGGTGGCGTGGGCGAGGCCGATGACGATCAGCCAGAGGCTGCGCCTGCGCAGGATTTTCGCGGCGTCGCGCCCGTCGGTGCCGGCGGCGGTCTGCCGGAGGTAGAGCTGCATCATGCCGTAGCCGAAGAGGAAGGCGAAGAGCGGGTAGATCCGCAGGTCGAGCACCATGATCATGGTGAACTGCACGGCGTGGTCCAGCCACGAGCCGTCCACAGGCTGCCATCCGGAGGGCCCGCGCCGGGCCGCCCACAGATGGAAGGCCGTGTTGGACAGCACGATGCACAGCAGCATGATCCCGCGGGCGAGATCGGGGGCGAGTGCCCGTTCGCCCGGCCGTACGCCCCCACGCCGCAGCGTTCCCTGTTCGGTCGCGATCGTCATGGCCTCACGCTAGGAAGGCGGGGCCCGGCCGGACATCGGCCGGAGGGCGAGCGGGCGCCGACCAAAGGATGACGCCCGTGCCCTCCGGTGCGACCAAAGCCGCACCACCGCCTCACACCGGTCGGGTCCGGCCCTCCCAGTACGGCTCCCGCAACCGCCGCTTGTACAGCTTGCCGTTGGGGTCGCGGGGCATCTCGGTGATGAAGTCGACGCTCCTGGGCCGCTTGTAGCCGGCGAGCCGGTGCGCGCAGTGGTCGAGGAGGTCGGCCGCGAGGGCGCGCCCCGGCCGGTGTCCGGGGGCCGGTTCGACGACGGCCTTGACCTCCTCGCCCCAGTCGTCGTGCGGGATGCCGAAGACGGCGGCGTCCGCGACGGCGGGGTGGGCGAGCAGGGCCGACTCGATCTCGGCCGGGTAGATGTTGACGCCCCCGGAGATGATCAGGTCGATCTTCCGGTCGCGCAGGAAGAGGTAGCCGTCCTCGTCGAGGTGGCCGAGGTCGCCGACGGTGAAGAAGTCGCCGATGCGGTTCTTGCGGGTCTTGGCCTCGTCCTTGTGGTAGGAGAAGCCGCCGGTGTTCATCTTCATGTAGACGGTGCCGAGTTCGCCGGGCGGCAGCCGGTTGCCGTCGTCGTCGAAGATCGCGAGTTCGCTGATGGGCCAGGCCTTGCCGACGGTGCCGGGCTTCTTCAGCCAGTCCTCGGCGGTGGCGAAGGCGCCGCCGCCCTCGCTGGCCGCGTAGTACTCCTCCACACAGGGGCCCCACCAGTCGAGCATGGCCCGTTTCACGTGGTCGGGGCAGGGCGCGGCGCCGTGGATGGCGTGCCGCATGGAGGAGACGTCGTAGCGGTCCTTCACCTCGTCGGGCAGGGCCAGCAGGCGGTGGAACTGGGTGGGGACCATATGGGTGTGGGTGCAGCGGTGGGCGTCGATGAGGCGGAGCATCTCCTCGGGCGTCCACTTGTCCATCAGGACCAGCCGGTGGCCGATGTGCAGGGACGCGCCCGCGAACTGGAGGACGGCCGTGTGGTACAGCGGCGAGCACACCAGGTGGACGTTGTCGTCGAACGGCCGGATGCCGAAGATGCCGAGGAAGCCGCCGAGGAAGGCCTCCTCGGGTGGTTTGCCGGGGAGCGGGCGGCGGATGCCGCGCGGGCGGCCTGTGGTGCCGGAGGTGTAGTTCATGACCCAGCCGAGGGTGCGCTCGGCCGGCGCCGACTCCGGCTGGCCGTCGAGGAGTTCGGCGTAGGAACGGAAGCCCTCGACCGGGCCGACGGCGTACCGATGGGTGGCCGGGAGGCCCGCCTCGTCGGCGGCGTGGCGGGCCGCTTCCCCGTAGCGCTCGTGGGCGAGGAGGACCTTGGCGCCGGAGTCGGAGACGATCCAGGCGATCTCCGGTCCGACCAGGTGGTGGTTGACGGGGACGAGGTAGAACCCGGCCTGGCTGGCGGCGAGGTACGCGGTGAGGAACTGGACGCCGTTTGGCAGGACGACCGCGAAGGTGTCGCCGCGTTCCAGCCCGGCCGCGCGCAGGCCGTGGACGAGCCGGTTGGCGGCGGCGTGCAGGCGGCCGGCGGTCCACTCCTCGCCGTCGGGGGCGACCAGGACCGCGCGGTCGGGGTCGGCGGTGGCCTGGGCCCAGAAGCCCGCGGGAGCACTGCTGGTCACTGGCCGCTCCTTCCGGCGATGCGGTTGATGCGGTCCACGGCCTGTTCGAAGCCGCGGGTGAGGTCGTCGAAGACGGCCTGGACGCTGCGTTCACTGTTCATCCGGCCGACGATCTGCCCGACGGGGGTCCCGAGCAGGGGGTCGACCTCGTACTTCTGGATCCGCGAGACGGCCTCGGCGACCAGCAGGCCCTGCAACGGCATGGGCAGCGTGCCCGGGCCGTCCGGGTCCTCCCAGGCGTCGGTCCACTCGGTGCGCAACTGGCGTGCCGGCTTCCCGGTCAGTGCGCGGGAGCGGACGGTGTCCCCGGAGCCGGCCGCGAGCAGCTTGCGGGTGAGGGCGGGCGAGTGCAGATCCGCCTCTGTGGTGGTCAGCCATAGGGAGCCCAGCCACACACCTTGAGCGCCGAGAGCGAGTGCGGCAGCCACCTGCTGTCCGCTGCCGATGCCGCCGGCGGCCAGCACGGGCAGCGGGGCGACGGCCTCGACGACCTCGGGGGTGAGCACCATGGAGGCGATCTCGCCGGTGTGGCCGCCTGCCTCGTAGCCCTGCGCCACGACGATGTCGATTCCGGCGTCCTTGTGCTTGCGGGCGTGCCGGGCGCTGCCCGCGAGAGCCGCGACGAGGACGTCCTGGTCGTGGGCGCGGGCCACGACATCGGCGGGCGGGGAGCCGAGGGCGTTGGCGAGGAGCCGGATCGGGTAGTCGAAGGCGACGTCGAGCTGGCTGCGGGCGACCTGCTCCATCCAGCCGGTGATGCGCCAGCCGGACGCCTCACCCTCGGCGAGCTCGGGCACGCCGTGTTTGGCGAGGGTGTCCCGGACGAACTGCCGGTGCGCCTCGGGGATCATCGCCTCGACATCCGCCTCGGTGACGCCCTCGACCTTCTTCGCCGGCATCACGACGTCCAGGCCGTACGGCCGGCCGTCCACGTGCGCCTCGATCCAGTCCAGGTCGCGTTTGAGCTCGTCGGGGGCGGTGTAACGGACCGCGCCGAGCACGCCGAAGCCGCCGGCCCGGCTGATGGCCGCGGCGACGGCGGGGAACGGCGTGAAGCCGAAGACGGCGTGCTCGACTCCCAGTTTCTGGCTCAGCTCCGTCTGCATGGGCGCAGGATGCCGGACTCCTCCGGAGGACGGAAGGGGTTTTCTGATGCTCCGTCAGATTTATGGACGGTGCCCGGGGACATACTGTCCGGGACGTCCAGGGCGGTTCGGCGGGAGGATGCACGGTGACCGAAGGCACGGCAGACAGAGCGACGACGAACGGCGGGCTGACGCGCAGGCGTGCCCTGGTCCTGGGTGGCGCCCTGGCCCTCGCCCCCTTACCCGCCGAGGCCGCCCCGGTCAGGGGGCGTCCCACCCTGCGGCACGGCCCGGCCGCCCGCGCCGGGCTGCTCCCCTCCCATCTGCGCCAACTCGTCACCGACGCCGAGGCGTTCCTCGGCCCCTCCCCCGAGCACCCCTGGTACGCGGGCGCCGTCCTGCTCGCCGGACGGGGCGGCACCGTCGCCCTGCACCGGCCCATCGGCATGGCGGTGCGCTACCGGGCCTACGACGAGAAGACCGACACCGGCGTCGAGTTCCCGGCCGGTGAGCAGATCCCCATGGCCGAGGACACCGTCTTCGACCTGGCGTCGGTGTCCAAGCTGTTCACCTCGATCCTGGCCGTGCAGCAGATGGAGCGGGGCGCGCTGGAGCTGGAGGGGAAGGTCGCCTCGTACCTTCCCGACTTCGCAGGCGCGGGCAAGCAGGACATCACGATCCGTCAGCTGCTGACGCACACCTCGGGCTTCCGCTCCTGGATCCCGCTGTACAGCGCGCCGACGTACGAGGAGAAGCTCCAGCTCCTCTGGAACGAGGCTCCGGTCAGCGCGCCGGGCACGGCGTATCTGTACTCGGACCTGAACCTCATCTCGCTCCAGCTCGTGCTGGAACGGATCACGGGCCGCTCCCTGGACGTCCTCCTCCGCGACGAGATCACCGCGCCGCTCGGCCTGCGCCGCACCCGCTACAACCCGCCCGCCTCCTGGCGGCCGAAGATCGCGGCCACGGAGGACGCGCGCCCTCCGTGGTCCGGGCTGGACCGGGGCCTGGTGTGGGGCGAGGTGCACGACGAGAACGCCTTCAGCCTCGGCGGGGTCGCGGGACACGCGGGCGTGTTCTCCGACGCGTGGGACCTCGCGGTCCTCGGCCGTACGCTGCTCAACGGCGGCGTGTACGGACGGGCGCGGATCCTGAAACCGGAGTCGGTGGAGCTGATGTTCACCGACTTCAACACAGCGTTCCCCGGGGACGAGCACGGCCTCGGCTTCGAGCTTTACCAGCACTGGTACATGGGCGCGATGGCCACACCGCGCAGTGCCGGGCACACCGGCTTCACGGGCACCTCGCTGGTGCTCGACCCGACGACCGACTCCTTCCTGGTCGTCCTGGGCAACTCGGTGCATCCGGTGCGCAGTTGGCGGTCCGGGTCGGCTCCCCGGGTGGCCGCCGCGAACCATCTGGCGCGGGCCGTCCCGGTCCGGCCGGTGTCGGGACGCAGGGCCTGGTTCTCCGGGATGGCGGTCTCCGCCACCGCGACGCTCACCCTCCCCGCGCTCGACACGTCGTCCGGCCGGGTGCGGCTGCGCTGCGCGCTGTGGTGGGACACCGAGCCCGGAGCCGACATGCTGGTCCTGGAGGCGACGGCCGACGAAGGCACGACTTGGCAGCCGGTTCCGTTCACGACGTCCCGCCGGGGCGAGGGTCCCCGCGAGCACCCTTCGGGCTCGGTCACGGGCTGGTCCGGCCGTGTCTGGCATCGGCTCACCGCCGACCTCCCCGCCGCGCGCACGCTGGCCCTGCGGTGGCGGTACGCGACGGACCGGCGGTACGTCGGCCGTGGGGCCTACGTGGACGGGCTGCGCGTGGACGCGGCCGACGGCGTCCTCTTCGACGAGGCGCGCCCGGCGGACGCTGCGCGCGTCGAAGCGGCGGGGTGGTCGCCGTCGGCCGACTGAGCCGGTCCGGTCACTGGTTGAAGACGGCCTTCTGCACCTCGTTCGGGCCGTCGAAGCGGTCCTCCTTCAGGCCGTCGAGGGTGCTGACGACCTTGTCGTCGGCGTGGTTGCTGCGGGCACGTTCCACCAGGTGCTGCTTGTCCGTCGGGTAGTCCATGCCCTTCAGGGCCTTCTGCAGATCGGTCGGGCTGAGGTCGGCCATGAGAGCCTCCCGTGGGTGGTGCGACCGTCCGCGCGGGGCGGCCGGCTGGTACGGATACCTTCGTGCTGTCGGAGTGCCCCGCAGGACGGCAGTGATTCAGTCGTTCCCGATTTCCAGCACCGCCATCGCCGCGTTGTGCCCCGGCACCCCGCTGACCCCGCCCCCGCGTACCGCGCCGGCCCCGCACAGCAGCACGTTCGCGTGCCCGGTCGCCACGCCCCAGCGGCCGGTGCCGTCCTGGGCGTGGGGCCAGCTCAGCTCGCGGTGGAAGATGTTGCCGCCGGGCAGCCCGAGGTCCCGCTCCAGGTCGAGGGGGGTCCGGGCCTCGATGCAGGGCCGTCCGTCCGCGTCGGTGGCCAGACAGTCGGTGAGCGGTTCGGCCAGGTGGGCGTCGAGCTGGGCGAGTGTCGACTTCAGCAGCTCCTCCCGTACGGCGTCGTTGTCCCGCTCGAACAGGCGGGCCGGGGTGTGCAGGCCGAAGAGGGTGAGCGTCTGGTAGCCCCGGTCGGCCAGGTCCGGGCCGAGGATGCTCGGGTCGGTGAGCGAGTGGCAGTAGATCTCGGAGGGCGGCGCGGCCGGCAGGTCACCGGCGGCGGCCTGGGCGTGGGCGGCGGCCAGCTGCTCGTAGCCCTCCGCGATGTGGAAGGTGCCGGCGAACGCCTCGTGCGGGTCGACGGCGTTGTCACGCAGCCGCGGCAGCCGCGTGAGCAGCATGTTCACCTTGAGCTGGGCGCCCTCGGCGGGGGCCGGGGGTGTGTCGCCGGTCAGTTCGGCCAGGGCTTGCGGCGAGGCGTTCACCAGGACGTGCCGGGCGGCGACGGTGCCCTCGCCGTCGGCGGTGCGGTAGGTGACCTCGGCCTCCTGGCCGTCCGTGGTGATGCGCAGCGCCTCGTGGCCGGTGGCGAGGACGGCGCCCGCGGCGCGGGCCGCGTCGGCCAGTGCGTCGGTGAGGGCGCCCATGCCGCCGACCGGCACGTCCCAGTCCCCGGTGCCGCCGCCGATCACGTGGTAGAGGAAGCAACGGTTCTGCTTCAGCGACGGGTCGTGGGCGTCGGCGAAGGTGCCGATGAGCGCGTCGGTGAGGACCACGCCGCGCACCAGGTCGTCCGCGAAGTGCTCCTCGACGGCGACGCCGAGCGGCTCCTCGAACAGCATCCGCCAGGCCTCCTCGTCGTCGAGCCGGCGGCGCAGTTCCTCGCGGGTGGGCAGCGGCTCGGTGAGGGTCGGGAAGATCCGCTGGGCGACGCGGCCGGTCATGCCGTAGAACTCCTGCCAGGCCCGGTACTCGCGGTCGGAGCCGGTGAGCCGGGCGAACGCCTCCCTGGTCCGCCGTTCGCCGCCGCCGACGAGGAGTCCGGTGGGGCGGCCGTCGCGTTCGGCGGGCGTGTAGGAGGAGATGGTCCGGGTGCGCACCCGGAAGTCCAGGCCGAGGTCCCGCACGATCTTCTTCGGCAGCAGGCTGACCAGGTACGAGTAGCGTGACAGCCGGGCGTCGACCCCGGCGAACGGCCGGGTGGACACCGCGGCGCCGCCGGTGTGGTCCAGCCGCTCCAGCACCAGCACCGAACGGCCGGCCCGGGCCAGGTAGGCGGCGGCGACCAGGCCGTTGTGGCCGCCGCCGACGATGACGGCGTCGTACGTCCGGTGTGCGCGGGGTCCCAGGGGTGCGGTCATGGTTCTTCGTAACACGGGGTGATCCAGGTCGGCCAGACGAACGGCGACAGGGTGCGATCTGCTTGTCGCACGACGCCGCCCCCGTCACCCCCCGGCCGACGCCCGCTGCCCGCGCAGGGCCGCCACCCTCCGGTACAGCGCCACGGCCTCGTCGCTCCGGCCCAGCTGCTGGAGGCAGTGCGCTTCGTCGTTGCGGCTGGCGAGGGTGTCGGGGTGGTCCGGGCCGAGGACGCGTTCGCGGGCGGCGGCCACCCGGCGGTACTCGGTGAGCGCCTCGGACCAGCGGCCCAGCCAGCCCAGGCCGACGGCGACCTCGCGGCGGCTGACCAGGGTGTCCGGGTGGTCGGGGCCGAGGACCCGCTCGCGGACGGCGCTCACGTCGCGGGACTCGGTGAGGGCCTCCTCCCAGCGGCCGAGCCGGCCGAGGTTGACGCAGCGGCCGTGGCGGGCGCGCAGGGTCTCGGGGTGGGTGGGGCCCTGGGCGCGGGTGCGGTCCTCGGACAAGACGCTGTAGAGGTCGAGGGCCTCCGCGCTGCGGCCGAGGCGGCCCAGGCTGATGCCTATCTCGTGGCGCGCGGCGAGCGTGTCGGGGTGGTCGGGGCCGAGGGCACGGCCGCGGGCCTCGGCGACCTCGCGGTACGTCTCCAGGGCCTCGGCCCAGCGGCCGAGCTGGCCGAGCGCGTAGGCGACCTCGTAGCGGGTGACCAGGGTGTCGGGATGGTCGGGGCCGAGCACCCGGGCGCGGGCGGCGGCCACCTCGCGGGCCATCCGGTAGGAGTCCTCCAGGCGGCCGAGACGGCTGAGGTTGAAGGCGAGGTTGTGCCGGCAGCGCAGGGTGTCCGGGTGGTCGGGCCCCATCGTGCGCTCCCTGGCGGTGAGCACCGACGTGTACACCCGGTGGGCGTCGAAGGGGCGGCCGAGCTGGCCGAGCACGTAGGCCATCTCCTGGCGGGCGGCGAGCGTGTCGGGGTGGTCGGCGCCGAGCGTGCGGATCCTGGCCTCGGTGACGCGCTTGTACTCGCGCAGCGCGTCCGGGGCGCGGCCGGTGCGGCTGAGGGTGAAGGCGACCTCGTAGCGGCTGGCGAGGGTGTCCGGGTGGTCCGGGCCGAGCAGGTGCTCGCGTTCGGCGGCGACGGCCCGGTGCACCTCCCCGGCCTCCGCCCAGCGGCCGAGCCGGCCGAGGCTCAAGCCCGCGTTGTGCCGGCCGGCCAGGGCGGTGAGCACCTCCGGGGACGGGGCGGGCCGCTGCTCGGGGGCGGGTTCCCCGACGGGGCCGGTGGCGGGCCTCGCGATCCACTCGCCGGACAGGCCGGACGCCGGGTCGGGCGGCGTGCTGCGCAGTCCGGCGCCGGCCGCCTTGTGGCCGGTGGTCATGCCGTGCGTCCAGGACGGCAGCCGGCCCGCGTGCGCCAGCGCGTCGGGAGCGGGCCGGGCCGCCACGACGGTCGGCACGTAGGCGGGCGCCGCCCGGTGCGCGCTGATCCGGCGGGCCAGCTCGCGGGCGTCACCGGGGCGTTCACCGGGTTCCTTGGCGAGCAGGTCCAGGATGACCCGCTCCAGGTACGCGGGCAGTTCGGGTCGGTGCTCGCGCGGCGGGCGGGGCGGGGTGTCGCGGTGGCCGACGAGGATCGCCCAGGCGTCGTCGAGGTCGAACGGCGGTACGCCGGTGGCGATCTCGTACAGCACGCAGCCGAACGAGTACAGGTCGCTGCGCTGGTCGACCTCGGTTCCGCCGATCTGCTCCGGGGACATGTAGTGCGGGGTGCCCATGGCGATACCGGTGCCGGTCAGCCGGGAGGTGAAGCCGATGTCGTGGCCGAGACGGGCGATGCCGAAGTCGCAGATCTTCACCGTGCCGTCGCCGATCCGCACGATGTTGGCGGGCTTCAGATCGCGGTGGACAATGCCTTGTTCGTGGCAGTAGGCGAGGGCGGCGGCGACCTGCTCGGCGATCTCCACGACGTCCGCGACCGGCAGCGGGTGCTGCTTGTTGTCCTCCAGGAGCTGGCTGAGATTGCGGCCGTCCAGCAGTTCCATGACGAGGTAGAGGACGCCGTCGGACTCGCCGAAGTCGTGCACGACGGTGATGCCGCGGTGCTGGAGCGCGGCGGCCACCCGGGCCTCACGCCGGAACCGTTCCCGCAGCACGCGGGTGAACGCGTGGTCGTGGTTCGGGCCCAGCGGTTTGAGGCACTTGACGGCGACGTGCCGGCCCAGGGACTCGTCCCGTGCCCGCCACACCTCGCCCATGCCGCCGCGCCCGATCCGGTCGAGCAGCCGGTATCGGCCGTGGATGAGCCTGGTCTCCCCCATCTCGCGCGACGCTCCCCCCGGTAGCTGTTCGCCCGCCCCTCCCCTGGCCCACCCAGTATGGCGGGCTATCGTCCGAGTTTGTACGGTGCCGGGCGCGCGTCCGGGCCGAGCCTCACCATGGCGCGCAGGATGTGTTTGGGCGGGAGTTGCCACCGCACACGTGCGGGAACGCGGCGCAGCAGGAGGCCGGTGAGACGCAGTTGCCGGGTGACGGTGGCGGGTGCGGGGGCCGGTCTGCCGTACAACTCGTGGGCGTACGGAGGCAGGGAGGCGTACGCCAGTTGTGCCACGCGCCGCCACAGCACCTCGCGCAACGGTACGAGAAGGGGATGCGTCGGCGGGCGGAGCAGGAAGTCGTCCACCTCGCGCGCCTCGGGTCCGGCGGCCAGTTCGGGGCGCACCTTCTCGAAGTACGCCACGAGTTGGGCCCTGTCGGCGGGTACGGTGCCGGGGTCGAGGCCCACCAGGCGTGCGCTCTCCCGGTGTTCGGCGACGTAGCGGTCGGCCTCGGCGTCGGTGAGCCGGAACCCGGACCTGCGCAGGACGTCCAGATAGGAGTCGATTTCGGCGCAGTGCACCCAGAGGAGCAGACCGGGTTCGTCGACGCCGTAGCGCTCGCCGGTGTCCGGATCGGTCGCCGTCAGCATGCTGTGGATCTTGCGGACTCGGGCACCCGCCCGCTCGGCGGCCTCGGTGGTGCCGTACGTCGTCGTGCCGACGAAGTTCGCGGTGCGCATCAGGCGTCCCCAGGCGTCACGCCGGAAGTCGGAGTTCTGCATGACGCCGCGTACCGCGCGGGGGTGCAGGGCCTGGAGGTAGAGCGCCCGGACGCCGGCGATCCACATCATGGGGTCGCCGTGCGTCTGCCAGGTCACCGAACCGGGTCCGAACAGCCCGGGGTCCGCGCCGGTCATGCCGCTCACCTCCGCCCGGCGCCCACGATGACACAGTTCGAACAATCGGTCGATGCCGCCGGGTTCGCCGCCTCCCCCTGCCGTTCGCCCCCTTGCCGTCCGATTGTTGAGATTTAACCGACCCGGTTCAAGCTTTGGTAAGGCTCCCCTTATATGCTGATGCCGCCGATCAAGCTCCCCGCCGGGCCGCTGCGGCATGCCCCACTTCCGCACGACAGGACTCACATGCGCACCACCTCCCGCGGTCTCATAGCGGCGCTCGTTCTCCCCCCTCTGCTGGCCGGCTGCTTCGCGCCGAGCGACAGCGGCGACGGCACGGGGGCCGGAGCGGGATCGGGCGGGCGGCTGCGGGTCGCGCTGGCCGTGCCCCCGGTGCAGGCGCTCTCCCCGTACAGCAACGACGCCACCGTGCTGAGCAAGCTGTCCGTCGCCGAGGGTCTCACCGCCCTCGACCGGAACGGCACGGCCAAGCCCGGGCTGGCGAAGTCGTGGAAGCAGGACGACGACACCACCTGGACCTTCGAACTGCGCAAGGCCGAGTTCCAGGACGGCACCGAGTTCACCGCCCAGTCCGTCGTCAACGCGCTCGACCACGCGAGCGCGGCCAAGCCCAAGCCCCGCGTGCTGAGCGACGTGGCCCTCACCGCCAAGGCCGAGGACGCCGACACCGTCACCCTCACCACCAAGACACCCGACCCCGTGCTGCCGCTGCGGCTGGCCAGCCCCGCGCTGGCGATCCTGTCGGCGAAGGCGTACGGCAAGGACGGCGCCGTCAGCCCGGCCGGTACCGGCACCGGCCCGTTCGAGATCACCCGGCTCAGCGGCAAGGCCAAAGCGAAGCTCGACCGCTTCGACGGCTACTGGGGCGGCAAGGCGAAGGCGCCCGGCATCGACGTGAGCTGGATCGCGGACGGCACGGCCCGCGCCAACGCGCTGCGCGGCGGCGAGGCCGACATCGCCGAGTGGATCCCCACCGCTCAGGCGAAGCTGCTCGACAAGGACACGCGGCACGAGGTGCCCTCCGTGCGCACCGACAGCCTGATCCTCAACACCGGCAGCGGCCTGTTCACCGACGCCGGTCTGCGCGCCGCCGCCCGGGAGGCAGTCGACGGTTCCGCCCTGGTCGACTCCGTCTTCGGCGGGTACGCCGACCCCGCGCAGGGCCTGTTCGGGCCCGCCGTGCCGTGGGCCGCCGACAAGCGGGTGGACGTGACCGGCCGCGCCAAGGCCGACACGACCGCCCAGGTGAAGGCCGGGACCAAGGGCAGGACGCTGCGGCTGGCCACCTACACCAACCGGGCCGAGCTGCCCGAGGCCGCGACCGTGCTCCAGCAGCAGCTGGAGAAGGCCGGGTTCACCGTGAAGCAGGACGTGCGTGAGTACACGCAGATGGAGGCCGACCTCCTCGCCGGGAAGTACGACGCCCTCGTCTTCTCCCGGGTCACGCTCCTCGACACCGGTGACGCGGTCGACTACCTCGCCAGCGACTTCACCAGCGAGGGCGTCTACAACATCCCCGGGCTGAAGGACGGCGCGGTGGACAAGGCCATCCGGGCCGCCGCCGCGGAGCGCGACACGAAGCGCCGCCAGGAGAAGATCATGCGTGCGGAGGCGGAGATCCTGCGCACCGACGCCGTCGTTCCACTGGTCCACGAGCAGGCGGTGCAGGGCATCGCCACCGGTGTCGAGGGCGTGATCCTCGACCCGCGCGAGCGCTCTCTCGTCGACGTCGACACGCACGCCGGGTAACGCATGAGCGTCGTGCACGCCCCCGCCGCCCGCCTGTCCCTCTGGCCGGCGGCGGCCGGCCGTGTGCTCGCCGGAGCCGCGCTGCTCGGTGCGGTGGCCCTGCTGCCGTGGCTGACCGGCGCGGACCCGGCCCGCACGGTGCTGCGGGCCCGCTCCGCCGACCAGAACCCCACAGCCGCGGAACTGGCCGCCGTACGGAAGCAGCTGGGGCTGGACGAGGGGCCGTTCGCGCATCTCGCGCACTGGCTGGGCGGCCTGCCGCGCGGGGACGCGGGCGTCTCGTGGGTCTCCGGCGAACCGGTCATGCCGCAGGTGGGGACCGCCCTGTCGGTCTCCCTGACGCTGGTGCTGGGCGCGTTCGTGGTGACCGCCCTGGTCGCCGCGCTGGTGTGTGCCCGCACCGTGTTCCTCGGCTCCCGGCGACGGCTGCGGCAGGACCGGGCGGGCACGACGGCGGCCGTGCTGGCCGCCCTGCCGAAGTTCCTGCTCGCCTCTGTGCTGGCCACCGTGTGCGGGGTCTGGTGGGGGTGGTTCCCGTCCAGCGGCTGGGAGGGGCCGCAGTCGATGGTGCTGCCCTCGCTCGCCCTCGGCATCCCGTCGGGCGCGATGCTCGGCGGGCTGCTCGACCAGGCGCTGCCCGCCGCCTTCCACGAACCGTGGGCGCGCACGGCGTACGCCGTCGGGCTCCCGCCCGGCAACATCGCCCGCAACGCGCTGCGCCGCACCCTGCCCGGCATGCTGCCGCAGTTGCTGCCGACCGTCGTGGCCCTGGTCGGCGGTGCGGTCGCGGTGGAGAAGATCTTCAATATTCCGGGGCTCGGCCGGCTCGCCCTGGAGGCGGCCGTCGCGCAGGACCTCCCGGTGCTCCAGACCGCGACCCTGGCGCTGGTCCTGCTCGGCGTGAGCGCCGGGATCCTGATCCGGGCACTGCGCCACGCGCTCCTCGGCCGCCCCCTGCGCGACGGCGCCCTGCCGACCCTGCACCGGCCCCCGCTCGTCCCGCCGCGTTCCCTGCGCTGGATCACCGCGGCTTGTTCGGTGGTCCTGATCGCCCTCGTCACGGCGGGCCTCCTGCGCGACCCCTTGCAGGTCGACACGGCGGCGCGGCTGGTGGCTCCCTCCCTCGAACACCCCCTGGGCACGGACGCGCTGGGCCGGGATCTGCTGGCCCGGCTGGGCCACGGGGCGCTGCGCACGGCCGGTGTCGCCCTCGCCGTGACGGTGGTCAGCGCGGTCACCGGGCTCCTGCTGGGCATGGCGCCGCGGGCGAGCGCCGGTCCGACGGAGGTCGTGTCGACCCTGCCCGCGGTCCTCTCCGGACTGCTGATCGCGGGCGTGACCGGGCCGTCGGTGTGGGGCGCGGCGATCGCGGTCTGCGTGGTCGGCTGGAGCCCGTACGCCGCCCAGACCGCCGCGCTGCTCGAACAGGAACGCGCGAGCGGTCACATCGCCGCGTCCGTCGCACTCGGCGCGGGGCGGACGCACCTGCTGCGCCGTCACCTGCTCCCCGCGGTGCTGCCGGCCCTCCTCCGCAACGCCCTGCTGCGGCTGCCGACCGCCGTCCTGGTACTGGCCTCGCTCGGCTTCCTCGGCCTGGGCGAACAGCCGCCCACCCCCGAGTGGGGCCGGCTCCTGTCGGAGAACCAGCCGTACGCCGAACTCGCCCCCTGGACGGTGCTCGGCCCGGCCGCCGCGCTGGTGGTGCTCTCCGTGCTGGCGGTGACGGGCAGCGCGCTGGGACGCGAGAAAGGCGTGTAGCAGGTTGCCCCGGCCCGTGCAGTCCACGGCCGGGGCAACCTGCTACACGCCTTCAGACAGGGCGCGTCCCGTCGACCACGTAGCCCCGCCGCTTGTCCACGACGTTGCGCAGAGGGCGGCCTTCGATGTGCCGGGTGAGGTTGTCGAGGAACACCTCGACGAGCGCCTCCCGCTCGCTGGTGGTCTCGCCCGCCGTGTGCGGGGAGATCATGACACCGGGCATGTCCCACAGCGGCGACCGGGCCGGCAGCGGCTCCTGGCCGAAGACGTCCAGGGCGGCGCCTGCGAGCCGGCCGGCGGCGAGGTGGTCGATGAGCGCCTCCTCGTCGACGAGTCCGCCCCGGCCGACGTTGATCAGCCGGGCTCCCGGCTTCATGGCCGCCAGCACGGAGGCGTCGACCATCCCCCGGGTGTCCTTGGTGAGGGGCGCGGCCAGGACGACGTAGTCCGCCTCCGTCAGGGCGGCGGGCAGAGTCGTCGCACCGTGGACCGTGCCGAAGTCGGGGTCGTCCGTGCGGGCCTTGCGGCCGGCTCCGCAGACCCGCATCCCGGCGGCCCGCAGCAGCCGGGCGGTGGCCCGGCCGATGGGCCCCGTGCCCCAGACCAGCACCGTGCGTCCGGTGATGCCGTCACTGGGGCGCGGACGCCACTCGCGACGCCGCTGGTGCTCCCAGGTGCCGGGGAAGTCCTTGGCGAGGGCGAGGATCAGGCCGAGCACGTACTCGGCGGTCGGCTGGTCGTAGACCCCGCGGGCGTTGGTGAGAACGACACCCGGATCGTCCACCAGGGCGGGGAAGAGCAGGGAGTCGACGCCCGCGGAGGAAGCGTGCACCCACCGAGGCGCCTTCTCGGGGTTGTCGGGCCAGGCTTCGCGGATGGCCGGTGTGATGGTGACCCAGGCCAGGAGGGCGTCGGCACCGGGGAGGAGGTAGGGCAGCTCCTCCTCGGTGGCGTAGACGGTGTCCGCGAGGCGTTCGATGAGCCCGGTGGCGGGTGGCCGGTTGCCCCGGTAGAGGACGACGAGTCGGTCGGGCATGTCAGCCTCCGACGGGGACTGCGATGTACTTGTACTCGAGGAACTCGTCGATGCCGACGCGTCCGCCTTCGCGGCCCAGGCCGGACTGCTTGACGCCGCCGAAGGGGGCGGCGGGGTTGGAGACGAGGCCGGTGTTGAGGCCGATCATGCCGCTTTCGAGGCGTTCGGCGACGCGCAGGGCGCGGTCGAGGTTCTGGGTGAACAGGTAGGCGGCGAGGCCGAACTCGGTGTCGTTCGCGGCGGTGATGGCCTCGTCCTCGTCGTCGAAGGTGAGGAGGGCGGCGACGGGGCCGAAGACTTCGGTGTCGTTGATGGCGGCGTCGGCGGAGACGTCGGTGAGGACGGTGGGCGGGTAGAAGCACCCGGGCCCTTCGGGGAGTTCACCGCCGGTGAGCACCTTCGCGCCGCGCTTGACGGCGTCGCGGACGACGTCGTGGGCCTTGCTGCGGCCGGCGATGTCGATGAGGGGGCCGACGTCGGTGCCGGGTTCGGTGCCGTCGCCGACCTTGAGGGCGGCCATGCGGGCGGCGAGGCGGGTGGCGAACTCCTCGGCGACGGAGGTGTGGACGTAGATGCGGTTGGCGGCGCAGCAGGATTCGCCCATGTTGCGCATCTTGGCGACCATGGTGCCTTCGACCGCGACGTCGAGGTCGGCGTCGTCGAAGACGATGAGGGGGGCGTTGCCGCCCAGTTCCATGGAGGTGCGGATGACGGTGTCGGCGCACTGGGCCAGCAGGATCCGGCCGACCTGGGTGGAGCCGGTGAAGGAGAGTTTGCGGATCTGCCCGCCGCGCAGCAGGGGCTCGACGACTCCGGCGGCGTCGGTGGTGACGACGATGTTGAGGACGCCGTCGGGCAGGCCGGCTTCTTTGAGGATCGCGGCGAGGGCGAGGCTGGTCAGAGGGGTCTGGGGGGCGGGTTTGAGGACGATGGTGCAGCCGGCGGCGATGGCGGGGCCGATCTTGCGGGTGCCCATGGCCAGGGGGAAGTTCCACGGGGTGATGAGCAGGCAGGGGCCGACGGGCTGGCGGGTGACCAGGAGGCGGTTCCTGCCGTCCGGGGCGGTCATCAGGCCGCCGTCGATGCGGACGGCTTCCTCGGAGAACCAGCGGAAGAACTCGGCGCCGTAGGCGACTTCGGCACGCGCCTCTGCCAGGGGCTTGCCCATCTCCAGCGTCATCAGCAGCGCGAGGTCCTCGGTGCGCGCGATGATGATGTCGTAGGCGCGGCGCAGGATCTCGCTGCGCACCCGGGGCGGGGTGGCGGCCCAGGCCGTCTGCGCGGCGACCGCCGCTTCGACGGCACGCCGGCCGTCGGCCGGGGAGGCGTCGGCGACCCGGCACAGTTCCTCACCGGTGGCCGGGTTGTCGACGGACAGGGTCCGGCCGGACTCCGCGTCCTGCCAACCGCCGCCGATGAAGAGCTGCTTGGGAACATCGTGGACGACAGTCATCTCGGGGTCTCCTTGTATGCGTAGAGGTGCGCTGCCGCACGGTCAGCGGATGCGGTCCAGCGTCTTGTAGTAGGCGCCCGCGAAGGGCAGGAACCAGGCGGTGCCGTTGTAGAGGGGAATGCGGGGCGGGGCCAGGTCGCGGACCGGGCTGACCTCGGGGTGGCCGTCCATCACCTCCGCCATGACCTGCCCCATGTGCGTGGCCATCTGCACGCCGTGGCCCGCGTATCCCATGGAGTAGTACACGCCGTCCTCGGTCTGCCCGGCGTGCACGATGCGGTCCATCGCGAAGCCGACCGAGCCGCCCCACACGTACTCGACCTTCGTCCGGGCGAGTTGGGGGAAGATCTCGCACATCTCACGGAATAGGACCGCTCCGCTCTTCTTGTCCGAGGTGGGGTCGGACGGTGCGAAGCGGGCGCGTCCGCCGAACAGCAGACGGTTGTCCGGAGTGAGCCGGAAATAGTGACAGACCTGGTTGGAGTCGACGATGAGGCGGGCCTTCGGGATGATGTCCCGGGCGAGCTGCTCGCCGAGCGGCTCGGTCACGATGATGAAGCTGCCCAGGCAGACCTGCTGGCGGCGCAGCCACGGGAAGTTCTTGTCGGTGTAGGCGTCGGTGGCCATCATGACCTGCCCGGCGCGGATCACACCGCGCTCGGTGCTCACCTCGAAACGGCCGGCGGCGGTGCGCCGCACGCCGATGGCCGCGTTGCGCTCGTGGATCTCGACACCGGTGCGCTCGCACGCCTCGGCCATGCCGCGCACGAAGCGGCCCACGTGCAGTGCCGCGCTGAGCGGGTCCAGCAGGCCGCCGTGGTAGGCGTCGGATCCGATCTCGGAACGCAGCTCGGACTTGCTGACCAGTGTGGTCTCGTGGCCGAAGTACTTGGCCAGGTCGCGCTGCTGGGCCTTCTTGCTCTCGAAGTGCGCGGGGCGGGACGCGACGCCCAGGCGTCCGACGCGGTTGAACTGACAGTCGATGGACTCCTCGTTCACGAGCCGCTCGACGGTGTCCACGGCCTCGCCGTAGGAGTTGTAGATCTCGCGGGCCCGCTCGAGTCCGTACCGGCGGATGGCCTGGCTCACGCCGATCGTAAAGCCCAGATTCGCCATGCCGCCGTTGCGCGCCGAGGCCCCGGAACCGATCTGGCCCTTCTCGACGAGGGTGACACGGGCGCCCTTGCGGGCGGCGTGCAGGGCGGTGGACAGACCCGTCAGGCCCGCACCGACGACCACCAGGTCGGTGTCCTCGGTCAGGGGCTTGCCGGACCGGTCGGGGAATCCCCCGGCGGTTTCTATCCAGTACGGGATCGTCTTCATTGCGGGTCTCCTGCGGGGAAGTTTCGGGGGGAATCCGGGCCGGGCACCCACTCGGGGGCCCGGCCGACGGCGCTGTCAGCGGTAGCGCGGCCCGTGCCGGCGCAAGGCACAGGCGAGGGACAGCAGCAGGTGCGGCTGAGTGGCGGCGGTGGTCATACGGTCTCGCCTCCGGGTGCGGCGATGCCTGCTGTGTTCTCGACGGAGAGCAGGGAGTTCTGGCGTCCGGAGCCGAGCCAGCGCACGAGGGCGACCAGGGCGAGGGCGAGGATCGCGAAGGCGATGAGGATGGCGCTGATCGCGGTCACGCTGGGGTCGATGTCGAAGGTGAGGGAGTTGTAGACCTGCACCGGCAGGGTGACGGTGTCGACGGAGGAGAGGAACTGGGAGATGTAGAACTCGTCGAAGCTGGTGATGAAGGAGAAGATCGCGGCGGCGATCATGCCGGGTGCGGCGAGGGGGAAGGTGATCCTGCGGGCGATGGTCAGCCGGCTGGCGCCCATGCTGGCGGCTGCGTCCTCGAGGCGTTCGTCGATGCCGCGCAGGGTGGCGATCAGGATGAGCACCGCGATGGGTGAGGCGAGCACGGTGTGGCCGAGGGCGATGGCGATGGGGCTGCCCAGCATCGCGGCGGGTTCGAAGAGCAGGAACAGCCCGAGGGCGGTGACGATCTGCGGGATGAGCAGGGGGCCGAGGACCAGGGCGTAGACCGCGGAGCGCAGCGGGAGTTCGCTGCGGGTCAGGGCGGTCGCCGCGGTCACGCCGATGATCAGCGAGAACACGGTGCTCAAGCAGGCGACGAAGGCGCTCAGTGTCAGGGCGGCGGGCCATTTGCTGCCGTCGGCGAACAGTGCCTTGTACCAGCCCAGCGTCCAGGAGTCCGGGGGGAAGGCGGCGAAGGCGTTGTTGCTGAAGGAGGTGACGAGGATGACGACGATCGGCAGCGCGAGGAACAGCAGGATCACGGTGGCGATGGCGGTCAGGGCGATGCGCCCGGCGAGGGTCTTGCGCAGCTCCATCATGACGCGCTCCTCTTCTTACGGCTGGCGCCCAGGGAGCTGACGAGCTTGACCAGCAGCAGCCCGGCGAAGGTGAGCAGCAGCAGGATGACGCCCTGGGCGGCCGCCCCGTTCCACTGGTTTTCCTTGGTGACCTGCTGGTTGATGAGGGTGGCGATCATCGTCTGGTTGGGTCCGCCCATCAGGGCGGGGGTGATGTAGTAGCCCAGCGAGAGGATGAAGCTGAGCAGTCCGGCACTGGCCAGTCCGGGGGCGACCAGCGGCAGGTAGATGCGGCGGAAGATGGTCACGCGTCCGGCGCCCATGCTGGACGCGGCGGCCAGCAGACGGCGATCCACGCCGCGCATCACGCCGTAGAGCAGCAGCACGGTGTAGGGCAGCATCATCGAGGTGGTGCCGATGACCACGCCGAGTTCGTTGTAGAGCAGTTGGAACGGCGCTCCTGGTACCGACAGGCTGGTGAGGGTCTCGTTCACCAGGCCCTTGTCACCGAGCAGGATGATCCAGCCGTAGGTGCGCACCAGGGCGCTGATGAAGTGCGGAACGACCACGATCAGCATCGCCAGGGCCGCCCACACGGGCTTGAGCCGGGAGATCGCGTTGGCCAGGAGAAACCCGAAGACGAGGCTCAACAGCGCCGTCTCCGCGGAGATCCGCAACGTCGTGAACAGCACCGACAGATTGACCCCGGTCAGGGCCTCGGCGTACCAGTGCAGGGTGAGTGATCCGTCGGCGTTCTTCAGGCTGAGGAACAGCGTGGTGAAGATCGGGTAGACGAACAGCACCAGCAGATAGACGACGACCGGCAGTGCGTAGAGGATCCCGACGCGGGTCTTGCGCGAGGCCAGGAGCTTGCGCGGACGGGCGGGGGCGGTGGCGGTGAGGGCAGCCATGGCTCACCCTCCCTGTTCGACGGCGAAGAGGTTGACGTCGTCCGGGTCGACGGTGATCCCGATCCGTTCGCCGGTGACGGGGCCGCGGCCGGCCGGTACCTCCAGGCGCAGCAGCGGCGCGTCACCACCGTCGATCCGCACGCCCGCGCGGACCAGGGTGCCGACGTAGGTGGCGGTCTCGACAGTGCCGGTACAGAAGCCGTCGTCGGGGGCGCAGGCCCGCAGCCGGCCCGGCTGGACGGCGGCCTTGACCGGCGTGCCGGAGGCCAGCTGGTGGCGGCGTGCCTTGAGCAGGCCGCCGGACGCATCGAGACGGACCAGGGTGTGCTCGTCGGTGTGCTGCTCGATGCGGCCGGGCAGGAAGTTGGCCGCGCCGAGGAAGTCCGCCACGAACGGGGTCCTGGGCCGTTCGAACAGCTCGCGGGGAGTGTCGAACTGCTCGATCAGACCGTTGCGCATCACCGCGATGCGGTCCGACATGACCAGCGCTTCCTCCTGGTCGTGCGTCACATAGATGACGGTCAGGCCCAGTTCCTGCTGGATGGCCTTGATCTCGACCTGGAGCTGGTCACGCAGCTTCTTGTCCAGCGCGCCCAGCGGCTCGTCCATGAGGATGACCGGCGGGCGGTAGACGAGTGCGCGGCACAGGGCGACACGCTGCTGCTGCCCGCCGGACAGCTCACGCGGCTTACGGTTGCCGAACCCGGACAGACCCGCGATCTCCAGCGTCTCCCCGACCCGCCTGCGGATCTCGTCCTTCGGCACTCCGCGTAGCGTGAGCGGGAAGGCGACGTTCTCGCTCACGGTCATGTGCGGGAAGAGCAGGTACTGCTGGAACACGAAGCCGAGGTTGCGTTTCTGCGGGGCGAGCTTCGTGACGTCACGGCCGCCGACGGTGATGGTGCCGGAGTCGGGTTCGCAGAAACCGGCGATCATCATCAGGGTCGTGGTTTTGCCCGATCCGGAGGCGCCGAGGAAGGTGACGAACTCCCCGGCCGCGATCTCCATGGACGCCTCGTCGACCGCGACGACGTCCCCGTAGGTCTTGCGCAGCGCCACCACCGACAACGCTTTGCCCGTCGCGGTGGGCAGGGTGCCGCCGGCCACCGTCACAGACGGTGTGACCACATCGAATTCAGCCACGAGCCCACTCCAACCAGCGCTTGGTGACGGCCGATTCGTTCTTCAGCCACCAGTCGATGTCCGCGTCGAAGCCCTCGTCGTAGTACTTCGGCGCACCCGCGAGTGCGTTGCGCTCGTCCTCGGTGAGCTTGGCGTAGGCCACCGGAGACGACGGGTTCGACGGGAAGGCCTTGGCCAGAGCGGCCTGGCTCTCGGCACGCAACGCGAAGTCCATGAGCTGGTAGGCGCCATCCACGTTGGCCGCGCCCTTGGCGATGGCATAGCCCGAGAACTGGCGGCGCATGCCGTTGAGCTGCCGCTCGACCGGGACGCCCTGCTTCTGGAGATCGGCGATCCGGCCGTCCCAGACCGTGGACATCGTCACCTCCTGGCGGCTCAGGAGCACGCCGGGCAGCGGACCGCTGTCCCAGAACTTCTTGATGTCACCCCGCAGCCGGGTCAGCACCTTGAAGGCGCGGTCCACATCCAGCGGGTACAGCTTGTCCATCGGCACACCATCGGCCAGCAGCGCGAACTCCAGCTCCGGCAGGTCACCGTCCGGGCTGACCATCGCGCGGCCGCCCTTGAACGCCTTGGTGTCCCAGAAGTCCGCCCATGACTCCGGCTTGCGGCCATCGAAGGCATCCGTGCGATACGCGATGCACTGGCCGTAGAAGCTGTGCCCGATGGCGTGCTCGGTGATCTGGTTCTCGGGGACCTTCGCGCTCTTCAGGCTCTTGAGCCGGCCGGGGTCCAGCGTCTCCAGGGCACCCTGCTTCACATACTTCAGGTGAGACATCATCGAGTTGTTGATGAGGTCGCACTGCGGGCGGCCCTGCTTGATCTGGGCCAGCAGCGGAGCGTCGTCCAGGTTCAGCACCTTGACGCCGATCCCCGTCTCCTGCGTGAACGGCGTGTAGATCGCCTTCTGCAGGGCCGCGCCGTAGGAACCGCCGCTGTCGCGGACGACCACCGTCTTGCCGCCCTTCCCACCGGTGCCGGTGGAAGCGCTGCGGCTGGTGCCGGTGCCGCAGGCGCTGAGGGCGGTCGCAGCGGCGAGACCCGCCGTGGCTCCGCCGACGCCGCGCAGGAAGAGTCTGCGGTCTATACGGGCGTCTCTCATGGTTTGCCTCCTGGGGGTGGTGCTAAGGGGAAACAGGGACGGCTGGGGATGGGGCTACGAGTGGGGGTCCGCTTCGTCGGATCCGAGGCCCGCGCCGGGGGTCGGGCTGCGCCGGGGACGATGGTGAGGCCGTTCATGCCGTAGAAGATCCGACCGTCGGGCGGGGCGGGGACCGTGTGCTACCCGCCGCCGACCGGGTCGATGATGCGGCGGCGGACATCACCCCCTCGGCCCGGTACTTCGAGTTCTACGCGGGCGTCGACGACCAGCTCAGCGGGGTTCTTCGGGGATGTCCGTGCGGGGACGATGTGCGTCGCGCGTCAGATGCCGAGCATGGTGTTGAGGTCGTCCAGGGACTTCACCGGCACGTAGTCGTAGCCGTGGGTCACCGGGTCATAGCCGCGATCCAGCAGGATCAGGTTGCGGAAGCCCATGTCGTGCATCGGCATCAGGTCGTAGCGGGTGTGCGAGGAGACGTGCACGAAGTCCTCGGGGGAGGCGTCGAGCTGGTCGAGCATGTACTCGAACGCGGCGTAGCGGGGCTTGTAGAAGCCGGCCTGCTCCGCGGTGTAGACCGCGTGGAAGTCCGCACCGAGCCGGGGCACGCTCTCCTCCAGGAAGGCGTCGTCGGCGTTGGAGAAGATGACCAGCTTGTAGTTCTCGCTCATCTTCTTCAGCGGCTCCGGCACATCGGCGTGCGGGCCCCAGCTGCGGACGCCGTCGGCGAACCGCTTGCCCGCGTCCGGGGCCGCCTTCACACCCCACTTGCGGCAGACCCGCTCGAAGGAGTCGTGCAGCACCTGCTCGTAGGAGTAGTACTCGCCGCGGACCTGGTCGTAGCGGTAGCCGCGGAACTCCCGGACGAACTGGTCCCAGTGTTCGGCGGGGATCTGGTCACCGACGAGCTCACGCGTGATGGGGGTGATCGGGTACTCGATCAACGTGCCGTAGCAGTCGAACGAGACGTACTTCGGGCGGAATTGAAGCGAGGGAATGGGCATGAGGGTCTCCTGTCTTGGCTTGGGGAACTGGTTACGGCCGGCGCATGCCCTTTCGGGCATTCCCATGACAGAGATGTCGGGGGTGGGGGGCGATGCCGTCGGCATCGCCGGGATCAGGCGGCGGTGCCGGCTCCGGCCGGGGCGAGGAAGCCGACGGGATGGTCCGTGGTGCCGTCGAGTGCCAGGTCGGCGGCGATCTCGCCCATGGCGGGCGAGAGTTTGAAGCCGCTGCCGGAGAATCCGGCCATGACGATGATGTCGTCCTCGCCGGGGAGATGACCCACGAGCGGGTTCCCGGACTCCGTGTAGCCCTCCATGTAGACCGACAGCCTGATGGGGTCGGGGTTCAGATCGGGCATCAGTTCGCCGATGAGCTCGCGGAAGGTGGCGAGTTCCTCCGGGCGGACCGTGCGGTCGAGCCGCTCGGGGTCGGGTACCGGCAGATAACGGGCGAAGGAGAGGCCCAGCTTGACGGAGATGCCGTCGGGTGACGGGAGCCCGTAGCAGTCATGGGGTGCGCTGCGTACGAAGGCGGGGGCGCCGCCCGCGAACCAGTCGTGGCGGGTGGGAATGTGCCAGGAGCTGATCAGCCGGCGGATGTCGACGGTCTTCGGCAGGTCCGGGAGCAGGGTGTTGATCCAGGGGCCCACCGTCACCACGGCGGTGTCGACGTGGTCCGTGCCCTGGTCGGTGACGATGTGCACCCCACCGCCCGCCGCGGGGGCGATCTCCCGCACCGGGGTGTAACGGTGCAGCCTGGCGCCGAGTTGCTCGGCGCGGGCGGCGGCGGCCTGGATCGACGCCTCGGGCCTGATGATGGCGCCCAGCCGGTCGAGGACGGCGGTGTGCCCGTCCGGGAGGCGGTGCTGGGGGTAGCGGCGGGCGAGTTCTTCCCGGTCCAGTACCTCGTGGTCCAGCCGGTGGGTGGAGCTGGCGGAGAGGAGGAGACGCATCGACGGCGAGGCGGTCTCGCCCATCACCAGGCATCCGCTGCGGCGTCGCAGTGAGGAGCCGGTTTCGCGCTGGAGCCGGTCCCACATCCGGTCGGCGAGCCCCAGCAGCGGAATGTACCCGGGGTCCCCGAGGTGCACTGCGCGGAAGATGCGGGTCTCACCCCCGGCCGCGCCGCGATCGTGCCCCGGGGCGTACCGGTCGTAGCCGATGACCTCGGCTCCGCGAGCGGCCAGCCGCCACATGACCTGGCTGCCCATACTGCCGGCACCGATCACGGCAACGCGCTTCGGGATGCGCATGAGGTCGCTCCTTTCGCCGGGTGCGGCCTGGGTGTCTCAGTGGTGCCCCGGCACGGTGGGGACACCGTGCGGACCCTTCCGATTCGGGCCCTTTGGGGATGGCGTTCACTCTCGACCCCGGCGAATACGCAGGTCAACCCACACTCTGTTCCGCCTCGGGACCTTATCGAGACGAAGTGTCATGGCGAGCAGGCCGGCCACGGAAAGTAACCCTGCCCCTCTTGTCACGGTGATGTGCCGGTGCGAAGGTGACCCCGATCCCTCGGACGAAAGCAGTCCTTATGCCGCCCAGACGGCCCGCAACCGGGCGCTTCCCGACCATCACGGAGGTTCTGAGCCTCCCCGTGCTGGCCGAGGGGATGCCGCGCGTGCTGGCCGGTGAGTCGCAGCTGGACCGTGCGGTGCGCTGGGTGCACGTCACCGAACTGCTCAACCCCGCCGATTTCCTCGAAGGCGGCGAGCTGGTCCTGACGACCGGCATGCCCTATCCCGAGGACGCCTCCGAGCTGCGTGGCTACGTCGGCCAGCTCGCCGATGTCGGCGCGGCAGGCCTGATCGTGGAGCTCGGCTACCGGTACCGGAAGGTGCCCGACGAGCTGGTGGCGGCCTGCCGTGCCCGTGAGGTGCCGCTGGTCGAGCTGGCCCGCGGCGTCCGGTTCATCGACGTCACGCAGACGGTGCACGCGCTCATCCTCGACGCCCAGGGGGCGCTGCTGCGCCGCGGCAGGGCCGTCCAGGACATCTTCACCGCCCTGACGCTGCGGGGGGCGAGCCCCGAGGAACTGGTGCACACCACCGCCGAGCTCACCGGGGCCCCCGTGGTGCTGGAGGACCTCACCCACCGGGTCCTGATGTGCGAACTGCTCGGCCGGCCGTACGAGCCGGTGGTGTCGGCCTGGTCCCGGCGTTCCCGGGCCGCCCCGACCCCGGAGAAGATCACGCCGAGCGGCCCGGAGGGGTGGCTGATCGCGCCCGTGCAGGACCACCAGGGGCCGTGGGGGCGGCTGGTCCTGCTGGAGGGCCGGCTGAACCCGGAGCCCGACCCGGAACACGTCCTGGTGCTGGAGCGCGCGGCAGTCGCCCTGAGCATGGCGCGGCTGGCCGGACCGGCCTGGTGGGAGCGCCGGGCCCACCGCTCGGTGCTGCGTGACCTGTACGAACGGCGTTTCCGCTCTCCCGCGGACGCCCGCGCACGCGCCGAGGCCCTGGGACTGCCGACCCTCGGGCACCGCCTCTTCGCCGTGGTCATCCGCCACACGCACACCGGTACCGGGGAGCACCTCGACGAACGGATCGCGAAGGCGATGGCGCAGACCGGCATCCGCGCCCTGGTCGGCGAGACGGCCCCGGGCCGGATCGGCGTGCTCCTCGCCCTGGCACAGGCCAGCGCCTGGCAGCCGGTCGCCGAGCGGATGGGCCGTCTCTGCCGCGAGGAGCTCGGCCCGGAATGCGTCGTCGCCGTCGGCCCCGGCGTGACCGACCTCTCCGGGATCGCCCGGTCGTGGCAGGAGGCCGAGCAGACGGCCGAGGCCATCACGCCCGCCTCACCCGACCGCTGGTTCTACGTCCCCGCCGACGTCCGGCTGCCGGAGCTGCTGGGCGTGCTGCGGGAGGACATCCGCCTCCAGCGGTACGCGGAACGGCAGCTCACGCGTCTCATCGAGCACGACGACCGCAACGGCGGCGACCTGCTCCCGGCATTGCGCGCCTATCTGACGGCGGCCGGGAACAAGTCGGTCGCGGCGAAACAGGCCGGCATGTCCCGGCAGGCGTACTACCAGCGGCTCCACACCATCGAGCGGCTCCTCGGCTGCGATCTGGAGTCGGGCCTTCAGTGCACGTCCCTGCACGTCGCGGTGCTGGTGCTGGACGCGCGGGGAGCGGCGGCGCCCGGCACGTGACGAGGCGACGCCCTTGAGCTGTACCAGCAACCAGAGCTGGACATCGTCACCTACTTCCCCGCGGTGGACCCGGCCACCCTCACCGCCGTGGACGCGGCGTCGGCCCGCGTCCTGGCCGACGGCATGTCCGGCCCCCGATCCGGTGTTCCCCAGCACCCTCAAGGCCGACCGCGAGTCCTTCACCGCCCGCCACCCGAAGGTCACCGCGGACGCCGAGGGCGCGCGCATTCTCCGCAGCGTCCTGATGAAGCCGGGGTCCGAGCTGTATGTGGAGCGCCTCCACGACCGGGTCGAAAGGCTCACCCGGGCCCTGGCAAAGGAATGATATTGCCTGCATACTTGCACAACCCTCACGGAGGAAGATCTCTGCCGAAATGACGATCCCGTAGCAAATGGACGGGACACGAAGCAGGGAAGCGCATTCCGCGTGAATCCGCCCTCCCCTACCGGCCCCGCGCCCAGATCCACAGGAGGAAGAGGGTGAGCGAACACGGAATCGATCGCAGAGCATTCCTGGGGGGCGGAGCCGCGGCAGGCGTCGCCACCCTCGCGCTCACCGCGTGCCGGCCCCGCTCCGACCAGGGCACCACCAGGACCAAGAGCAGTGGACCGCTCGTCGTCCGCGACATCGGCGGCACGTACGGAGCAGCGAATCGAAAGGCCGTCTACGACCCGTTCACCAGGGAGACCGGAATCCAGATCAAAGTGGTGAACATCCTGCACGAGCGGATGATCGCCCAGATCGAGGAAGGCCGCCCCCGGTTCGATGTCATGGACATCAACATGACCCACTTGGCACTCTTCAAGCAGGAGGGACTTTCGGAGGAGCTCGACTACGACCGGCTGAAGAACGCGACGAATGCCGGCATCGCCGAGTCCCTGTTGACCTCTCACGGCGTGGGAAAGAACTATTGGGCCAGCGTCCTGGCATACCGTGCCGACGCCTTCGGCCGGAAAAAGCCCGAGTCCTGGGCGGACTTCTGGAGCACCGGGCAATTCCCGGGCAGGCGCGCGTTGCAGGGCTCGGTGGACTGGCCGGAGCTGGAGTTCGCCCTCCTCGCCGACGGCGTGCCGCTCGACGAGCTGTATCCCCTCGACGTGGACCGTGCCTTCGCGGCCCTCGACGCCATCAAGGACTCCGTGCCGGCGTTCTGGGAGAGCGGCGCCGTACCGGGTGAACTGCTGGACCGTAAGGAAGTCGTGGCCTCCAGCGTCTGGAACGGCCGCGTCCAGAGTCTGATCAGGGACGGTTCCCCGCTCGCGTACGCGTGGAACGGTGCTCGCAGGCAGAGCAACGGCTACGGCATCCCCAAAGGCGCAGCGAACCCGGAGGCCGCCTACCGGCTCATCGACTTCGCCCTGCGGCCCGATGTACAGGCCCACTTCGCACGGATCCACCCCGAGGGGCCTGTCGTGCCGGCCGCCTACGCACACCTCTCCGAGACCGCCGCCGCGCACCTGGCGAGCTCTCCGGGGCACCTGCGGTCCGGTTTCGACCTGGACGTCGAGTGGTGGGTCGAGAACGGAGATGCCCTGACCGAGCGCTGGCAGGCGTGGGCACGCACCTGAGCCCGAGGCACAGGGAGCGATGAAAGACAGGAAAAGGGATATGGCCACTCGTTCTGGTCGGCTCCGGGTGTCTCGGTTCCGTCCGTACAGCGGGTACAGCGGGCCGCGCTCGACCGCCCTGCCCCGGGTACGCAGCGTCGCGGGCCAGGTGTTCCTGCTCCAGCTGGCGATCATGGTGCTGTTCGCCGCGGCCGCGGGCGTGGCCCTCGTGTTCCAGGCCCGGAACGCGAGCATGCAGGAGGCCCGGCAACTGGCCTTCGGAGTCGCCCAGGCCTTCGCGCACGCCCCGGGGACGCTGGAGGCCATGAAGTCCGACAACCCCCGTGCGCTGATGCAACCGCGTGCGGAGGAAGCCCGTGAGGAGTCCGGGGTCGACTACGTCGTCGCGTTCGATCCGAACGGCTTCCGCTGGACCCATCCGGACCCGGCACTGATCGGGAAGCACATCTTCGCGCTGCGCGAAGGCGCCGCGGCCGACAGACCCTTCACCCAAACCTTCGAGGGCAGTCTCGGGCTCTCCGTGGACTCGACGGTCCCCGTCTACGACACCGGCGGGAAGACCATCGTCGGCTTTGTGGCGGCCGGCATCACGGTCGACAGCGTGGACGAGGTGGTGCAGGGCCAACTGCCGCAGCTGCTCGGCTTCGCCGGCGGCGCGCTGGTGGTCTCGGCCGGTGGGACGGCCCTGGTCTCCCGGCGCTTGCGGCGGCAGACCCACGGCCTGGACCCGTCCGAGATGACCCGCATGTACGAGCACCACGACGCGGTGCTGCACGCGGTGCGGGAAGGGGTGCTGATCATCGGGGGTGACGGACGGCTCCTGCTGGCCAACGACGAGGCGCGGCGGCTGCTGGCGCTGCCCCCGGATGCCGAGGAACGCCGTGTCACCGACCTGGGCCTGGAGGCGGGCACCGCCCGGCTGCTGGGATCGGGCCGGGTGGCCACCGACGAGGTGCACCTGGCCGGCGACCGGCTGCTGGCGGTCAACATGCGGCCGGTCGGCCCCGACGGCGGCCCGGCGGGCAGCGTGGTCACGCTGCGCGACACGACGGAGCTGCGGGCCTTGGCGGGCCGGGCGGAGGTGGCCCGGGAGCGGCTGCGGCTGCTGTACGACGCGGGGGTGCGGATCGGCACCACGCTGGAGGTGACGAGCACCGCGCAGGAGCTGACCGAGGTCTCGGTCCCCCGGTTCGCGGACGCCGCCACCGTCGACCTGCTGGACCCGGTCCTGCGGGGTGAGGAGCCGGCCGGGCTCGGCTCCGAGATGCGCCGCGCGGCGGTGTTCGGCGTCGAGGGGGCACGGACGCTTCACCACGTCGGGGAGCTGATCCGCTTTGTCCCCACCTCGCCCATGGCCGTCGGCGTCGAGCGCGGCCACGCCGTTCTGGAGGCCGACTTGGCCGCCTCCGGGGACTGGATGGCCGCCCAGGACCCCGACCGCGCCCGGCGCGTGCTGGACCACGGCTTCCACTCGCTGATCACCGTGCCGCTCCAGGCCCGCGGCGTCGTGCTGGGCATGGCGAGTTTCTGGCGCTCGGAGGCCCCTCCCTTCGAGGAGGAGGATCTGGCCTTCGCCGAGGAGCTCGTCGCCCGGGCCGCGGTGGCCATCGACAACGCCCGTCGCTACACCCGCGAGCACGCCCTGGCCGAGACACTCCAGCGCAGTCTGCTGCCCGGCTCCCTGCCCGACCACTCGGCCGTGGAGGTCGCCCACCGCTACCTGCCGGCTCTGGACGGAGTCGGCGGCGACTGGTTCGACGTCATCCCCCTGCCCGGCGCCCGGGTCGCACTGGTCGTCGGCGACGTGGTCGGGCACGGCCTCCACGCCGCGGCCACCATGGGCCAGTTGCGCGCGGCGGTGCACACCTTCTCCGCCCTGGACCTGTCCCCGGACGAGCTCCTCGGCCACCTGGACGAGCTGGTCGCCCGGATCGACGGCGAGGAGAGCGCCGAGCGGGACGACAAGGGCGTCACGGGAGCCACCTGCCTCTACGCGGTCTACGACCCGTCCTCCGGGCAGTGCTCGCTGGCCCGGTCCGGGCATCCGGAGCCGGCCCTGGTGCACCCCGACGGCACCGTGGAGTTCCTGCGGGTGCCGGGCTCCCCGCCGCTCGGGCTGGGCGGCGGGGAGCCCTTCGAAACCGCCGAGTTCACCTTGCCCGAGGGGTCCAGGCTGGTCCTGTACACCGACGGGCTGATCGAGGACCGGGAAAGCGGCATCGACATCGGCCTGGAAGCGCTGCGCGATGCCCTGGCGCGGCCCGGCCGGACTCCGGAGGAGACCTGCGGGGACGTCTTCGGCACCCTGCTTCCGGCCCACCCGGGCGACGACATCGCCCTGCTCGTCGCCCGCACCCACCGGCTCGATCCCTCCCGGGTCGCCGAATGGAACGTGCCCGGCGATCCCGCGGTCGTCGCCGGGATCCGGGCGGACGTCACCCGTCGGCTCGGGGCCTGGGGGCTGGACGAGATGGCCTTCACCACCGAGTTGGTGATCAGCGAGCTGGTCACCAACGCCATCCGCTACGGCACCGAGCCGATTCGGCTGCGGGTGCTGCACGACCGCGACAGCCTGATCTGCGAGGTCACCGACGGCAGCAGCACCTCACCCCACCTGCGTCGGGCCGCCACCACCGACGAGGGCGGACGAGGGCTGTTCCTCGTCGCCCAGTTCTCTCAGCGGTGGGGCACCCGCTACATGGCCCGCGGAAAGGTGATCTGGACGGAGCAGTCGCTCCACGGCCCGGCACCCGACGCCGACGGAGCTACGGCCGACACCTTGCTGGACCAGTGGGACGAGGCCTGGTCGACCTGAGGACGGGGTTCAGTGGCCGGTGACGACACCGGACAGTTCGTTCGTGCTCTTCGGCAGGGTCACGGACGTGACCTTCTTGCCCGTTTCGATGTCGATGGCGTGCAGCTTGCGCTTGCCCGGCTCGGAGACGTACGCGGTGTGGTCGCGGACGAAGAGGGTGGGCCGGGGCTGCTGCCAGTCCAGCGGCTCCTGCCACTCGTCCACGACGGGGATCTTCTTCTCCACCTTGCCCGTTTCCGGGTCGATGACGTGGAGGCTGCCGTTCGTGCCCAGGAGGAGTGCCTCGCCCTGGGGTCCGCGGCCGAGCGAGCGGAAGGAGTAGCTGGTGCCCAGGTCGACCAGGCGCAGTCTCGCGGTCTCGGTGTCGATGAGGGAGATGCGGGTCGGCCGCTCCAGTTCGGCCTCCGGGTCGGTCTTGTAGTCGCCCAGGAGAACGGGCGACGCGTCGCTGCCGCTCTGGTTGCCGATGCGGCCGTAGTCGTCGGGAGCGTCGACCTTGGTGAACGTGCCGTCCTTGTAGATCAGGATGCCGTCCTCGCAGCCGATGCCGACGGCCTCGCCCTTGGCCGCGGCCTCGCCGTGGACGCCGGGGCAGTTCTCGTTGCGCTTGATCTCCTTGTTGTTCTTGTCCAGGACGAGGGCGCCGGTGCGCTTCTCCTCGGTGCCGAGGATGCTGAGGAGTTCGCCGTTGCTCAGTTCGATGGCGACGCCGTGGTGCGGCTCGGCGGAGCTGTAGCTGCGGCCTTGCGGCTTCTTGCCGCCCGAGAGGTCGTCGGGGTCGAAGACGTCGACCTCGCCGGTGCCATCGGTGAACAGAACCGTCTTGCCGGCGTGCCGTACGACGTGGCCGGGCTTGGCGCCCTTGTACTCGACGCCGGTGAAGGCCTGTTGGGCGGCGTTCAGGACGCGGAAACCCGAGTCGGTGGAGATGATGACGTGGTCGTCGTCGCCGGCGCGGTTGAGGCGGTTGAAGCCCGGCAGTTCGATCGTGTCGGCCAGCTTCAGGCTCTCGCCGTCCAGGACGTACAGCCCGCCGTCGAACGTGGCGACCAACGGGTCCTTGACCGCGACGGCCTTGGTACCCGGGGCGTTCTTGGCCTTCGTGTCGGTGGAGGAGCTGTCCTCTCCTCCGCAGGCGGTCAGGACGGCGGAGGCCGCCAGGGCGAGGGCTGCGCCCGTGAAGGCTCTGTTGCGCATCGACTTGTTCACCGGGGTGTTCCTTTCCGGCCGCGCGGGCGCGGCGTCGGGTGTGGGTGCTGCTGCTGGACGGCCGATCGGCCGGGCGCCATGTGAGGGGGCGGATTCAGGCGCCGGTCAGTCCGTCGGTCATGGCGGTGGTGTTGGCGCGCATCATCTGCAGGTAGGTGCCGGCGCCCTTGCCCTCTTCGGTCAGGGATTCGGAGTAGAGCTCGACGACACGCGTCCGGCCGCCCAGCTCCGTGTGCAGGACCTCGGCCAGCCGCTTGGGCTGGGAGGAGTCGGCGAAGACCGTGCGTACGCCCGCCTTGCGCATGGCCTCGGTGAGCGAGCGCAGGTCGGAGGAGCTGGGCGAGGCCAGCGTGGTACCGCTCGGGATCACCGCACCGACCACCCGGAAGCCGAAGCGTTCGGAGAGGTAGCCGAAGACGTGGTGGTTGGTCACCAACGCACGCCGTTGTTCGGGGATGCTGCCGAAGGACCTCTCCATCCAGGTGGTGAGGTCGGCGAGTTGGCCGTCGTAGCGGTCGGCGTTGTCGCGGATCGCCTTCTCGTCGACGCCGTCCACGTGCTCGACCACCTGGTCGGCGATCAGGCCGACGGCCTTGCGCACGCGGTCGGGGTCGGTCCAGAAGTGCGGATCCGGCTGCCCGGCCTCCTCCTCGGGCCCCCCGTCGTCCTGCGCCTGGAAGGTGAGGGGGTCCACCGCCTTGCCGGCCTCGAAGGTGGCCACCCCGGACTCGCGGGCCGCCTCCACGTGCCGGAGCACGTTCTCCTCCAGGCCCAGCCCGTTGAAGACCACGAGGTCCGCACGCTCCAGTTCGGCGGCCTGCACGGCCGACAGGCCGAAGGAGTGCGGGTCGGCGTTCGGCTTCATCAGCACGGTGACGTCGGCCTCGTCGCCGACGATCTCCTGGGTGACGTCACCCAGGATGTTGGTCGTCACGACCACCCGGGGCCGGTCGTCGCCGCTCGTACAGCCGGTGCCGGCACCGGCCAGGGCGAGGGTGAGCAGGGCCAGCAGGAAGGTGGGCAGCCGACGCGCCTCTTGCGTCTGTCTCGTCATCGTCCGGTCTCCACCATCAGGGCCGGCTCGATGTCCAGGTCGAAGGTGCGCGCGACGCGCAGGTTGTCGTTGTAGTCGATCTCGTACACGCGTCTGCCCTTGGGGTCGTTGAGGTAGGCGCGGCTGCGGTCGACCTCGATGACCGGTCCCGCGTTCCCATCGGTGCCGGCGGCGGAGGCGCCCGCCAGGAGCGGCTTCGTCCAGGTGACCTGCTTGCCGGTGGAGATGTCGTAGCCGTGGAGCGATCCGTCGGTCTCGAGGACGATCAGGACCGAACCCTCGCCCGCTGTGTTGGCCGAGACCACCGGACCGGTCCTCACCCGTGTCCACGTGCGTTCGGTGACGTCCAGGACCCACACGGCCCGGTCACCGGCCGGCGCCGTGAGCGTGTCGCTGCCGGGCCGGTGCCGGAAAGCCGTGGCCCGTTCCGCTTCGGATACGTCGCTGCCATACGGGATCTTCTCGGCGGTGAAGGTGCCGTCGGCCTCACGGACGAGCAGGGCACCGTCCGCGCAGCCCAGGACGACTCCGCGCCGGGTGACGGCATCGCCCCGTGGGTCCTCGCACCGGGCGTCCGGCGACGCGGCCCGCTTGCCCTCGCGGTCGTACACCAGGACCTTCCCGTCCTCCGTGACGCCGAGCAGGTGCTCTTCGTGGGGCACGACAGCTCCCGGGTGCGTTCCGGGAAGCGTGCGGGGCGAGCCGGCCTTGCCCTTCTCCAGACCGGCCCGGCGGTAGATCCTGGCGCGGCCGTCCTCGTCGGTCACCGCGGTCACCGCGGCGTCGCTGCGGACGCGGGTGCCCAGGCCTCCGGGCAGCCGGCCCACGTCGCGTATGGCCGCGCGGTAGTAGTGGACGTGGTCGCCGTGATCCACCGTCCAGGCGCCGCCGTCGAGGACGTGTGTGCCGCCTGAGGTGTGGAAGTAGCCGAACCGGCCGTCCGTGGTGAGTTCGGCGGTGCCTGTCCTCCGGGACACCTCCTGCGCCTTTCCGGTGATCAGGTCGAGTACCCGGGTGTCTCCTGTCCCCGGGTCGTTGAGCAGCAGCCGCGACTGCTGCTCGGCCTTCTCCTGTGCCCCCTCGACATATCCGTGCGGAGCGGATGCGGAGGCGGTGGACTTCGGGGTGGACACGTCGTCGTTCTGGCCGGCGCAACTCGTGGTGATCAGGGAGACGGCCACGAGCGCGGCAGGCGCCCAGGGAATGACGTTTCTTCGGACGAGCAAGGGGATCGCCTCAGGTTCTTTTCAGTCGGTTGCCGTGGCGTGAACGCCGACGAAGCGCGCACGCTGGTGGCGGCGAAGACCGGATGCCAGGTGGGAGAGGAAGAACAGGCTCACCGCGAGGGCCGAGACGGTCGCCCCGGCCGCGGTGCTCAGATGCCAGGACAACAGCAGACCGCAGAAGGTGGCGGTGATGCCGAGCAGCGCCGCGAGGGCCATGACACCTCGTACACTGCGCGCCCAGGGCAGCGCGGCCGCCGACGGGGCGATGAGCAGGCCCAGCACCAGCAGCGTTCCCACGATGTGGAACGAGGCGACGATGGCCAGCGCCAGCAGGCCGAGCAGCACGGCGTGAGCGAGGCGGGGGCGTAGGCCGAGCGTCCGGGCCTTGCGCGGGTCGAAGGCCAGGGCGAGGAAAGCCCGGTGGCCGAGGACCGAGACGACCAGTGCCAGCAGCAGCGCCACACCCAGCAACACCAGATCCTGCGCACGGACGGCGAGGACGTCACCGAACAGGAACCCGGTCAGGTCGACCGCGAAGGACTGCGAGCGCGACACGATGATGACGCCGAGGGACAGCATCCCCACGAACAGCAGACCGATACCGGTGTCCTGGGACAGCCTCGGGGTGCGGCCGAGGACGGTGACGCCGGCGGTCATGACGACCGCGCTCACCACCGCCCCGACCAGCAGGTTGCCACCGAGCAGCGCGGCGAGCGCGACCCCGGGCAGCAGCCCGTGGGACATGGCGTCGCCCAGAAAGGCCATCCCCCTGAGCACGACCCAGGTACCGGCCAGTGCGCAGATCACCGACACCAGCATTCCGCCCCACAGGGCCCGTTGCACAAAGGTCACCTCGAAGGGACCCGTCAACCACTCCATGCGGTGGACATTACAATGAAAATCATGTTCAAAAAATCCCCCTCTCTCGCCCAAGCCGAGGACAGGACGTCCCGCGTTCGCCTCGCCAAGCTCTCCGCCGGATACCCGGGCCGTCCCGTCCTGCATCAACTGGACGCGGAGATAGCCGCGTTGGCCACTACAGCCCTCGTCGGCCCGAATGGAAGCGGGAAGTCCACCCTGCTCGGAGTACTGGCCGGAGTGATCCGACCCACATCAGGCGAGCTCCACCACGCCGGCAACCGGCCACCGGCGTTCGTCCCGCAACGCGGCGCCGTCGGTGACGCACTGCCGCTGACGGTCAGACAGACGGTGGAGATGGGGCGCTGGGGCGAACGCGGACCGTGGCGCCGGCTGACCCGGCAGGACCGCGCCAGCGTGGACACGGCCCTGGAACGACTGGGCATCGCCGACCTCGCCACGCGTCAACTCGGGGAGCTGTCCGGCGGGCAGAGACAGCGCGCCCTGATCGCCCAAGGGCTCGCCCAGGAGTCGGACCTGTTGCTGCTGGACGAACCGACCACAGGCCTGGACCCCGAAGCGAGGGAGCGGATCGGGGCGCTGCTGACGGAGCTGGTCGCCGACGGAGTGACGGTCGTCCAGGCCACGCACGACCTGGAAGCCGCACGCTCGGCGGACGCCTGCCTCCTGCTCCGCGACGGTCACCTGGCAGGACAGGGGGACCCCGAGCAGTTGCTCACGGCCTCTACCCTCGCCCGGATCTGGCAACCGGCGTGACGCGACAGCCCCTCCGTCGGCTCGGACACCCGGGGAACCCGGGCGTCCCGTCGCGTATGGCCGCCGGGGCGTCAGGGCAGGAGGAGGACTTTGCCGGTCTGCCGGTGGCTTTCCAGATAAGCGTGGGCCTCGGCCGCCTCTGCCAGGGGATAGGCCCGGTCGATGATGGGGTTGATCTTTCCGTCTGCCAGCAGTTCCAGGCAGAGTTGCTGGTCGCGCAGGGTGGCGCCGCGCACACTGGCGATTTTCACCTCCCCGCCGATGAGGGCGAGTGCGTCCAGTTCGAGCCGGGATCCCTGGTCGGTCGGTGTGCCCAGGACGATGACCGTGCCGCCGAGCCGTATGCAGGAAAGGGAGAGCTGGAAGAAGTCGTTGCCGCCGACACAGTCCCAGACGGCGTCGGCGCCCAGACCGTGCGTCAGCTCCCTGACCTGTGCCGGCAGTCGGGGATCGGTGGAGTGCAGGATGTGGTCGTAGCCGAGCCTGCTGAGGGCTTCGTCGCGGTCGGGCTTGGTGGTGGTGCCGATGACGGTGGCTCCGCTCAGCTTCGCCAGTTGTGCGCAGGCGATGGCCATCCCGCCGCTGGCGCCGGTGACGACCACGGTGTCGCCGGGACCGACGGGTGCTTGCCGCGCACAGTTGAGCGGGGTGGTGTAGGTCCACATGGTGGCTACGGCCGTCTCGAAGTCGACGCCGTCGGGGATGGGCAGGATCGCGTCCTCGCGGCGCACGACGTACTGGGCGTATCCGCCGAAGACTTGATGTCCGGGGTAGGCGGTGTCGACGCACAGGTTTTCCAGGCCGCGTACGCACAGGGCACAGTTACGGCACGGCGGGTGCGGAAGCTGCACCGCCCTGTCGCCGGGATGCCACCGGGTGACGTTCTCGCCGGTGGCGACGATTTCACCGGCCGCGTCCCGGCCGAGCTGGAACGGCAGGGGCCACGGCGGCCGTCCCGGCAGGGGCTGCGGCAGATTGCCCGCGCGGTAGCGCAGGTCCCAGCTGTTGACGGCCGTGGCGTGCACGCGCATCAAGACGTCGTCGGGACCGACCTCGGGAATCGGCGCTTCTATGTACTTGAGCACCTCGGGCCCGCCATGTTCGAACAGGCGGACCGCCATCATGGTCTGTTCCACTCTCACGTTCCTTCAGATCATTACGTGGTTCATCTAGGACTTCATGGAGCCGCCTGCGCTTCGCCCACCCCACTCAGAACGTGTGCGAGCGGACCTCGGAGCCGCGCACGACGGAGTCAGCGGGAGACCTGGTTCCCGGACATGCCGCCCTCGGGCGCGGGTTCCTGCGGTAGACGCAAGGTGAACGTTGCTCCCTTGCCCAGCCCGGCGGATTGCGCGGTGATGTCTCCGCCATGGGCTCGGGCGATGCCCCGGGCGATGGTCAGCCCGATGCCGCTGCCGCCGGCGGCAGCGGGTCGGCCGGGATGATCAAGGCGTTCGAAGCGGTGGAAGATGCGTTCGAGGTCGTGTTCGGCGATGCCGATGCCGTCGTCCATGACACGGGCGATCACGTGGTGCCCGGGAGACGGTTCGGTGTACACGGACAGCGCCACATGCCCGTGCCGATCGCATGCGGCCAGTGCGTTGCCGAGCAGGTTCACCAGGACCTGGGTGATCCGGTCCGGGTCGCAGAAAGCGCCGACGGGTGCGCCTGCGTCCACGACGAGGGTCACCATCTGGTCGTCGTACTGGGGGCGCAATCGCTCGGCCGTCGCCCGCGCCAGCGTGGCCACGTCGGTGGGCTTGCGGTGAAGATCGAAGGCGGCCTCCTCCGACCGGGACAGGCTGGAGAGGTCGCCCGCCAGGCGCTGCAACCGGTGAAGGTCGTCGGCGAGGGAGGCGAACATCGCCTCGTCGGGGATGAAGATGCCGTCGGCCATGCCCTCGATCTGGCCGCGTAGGAGGGTGATGGGGGTGCGCATCTCGTGGGCGACCTCGGAGATGAGGCGGGCGCGGCGGCGTTGGGTGTCGGCGAGGGCTGCCGCCAGTGTGTTGACGTCTTCGACCAGCGCTGCCAGGCCCGGCTCGCTGGGGAGTTCGAGGATGTCGTCGTAGTGGCCCTCGGCGAGCCGGCGCGTGGCGGCGCGCACCCGGTCGAGCGGTCGCAGCAGAAACCGGGACAGGGCGATGGACGCCGGGAAGGCCGCGGCCACTCCGAACAAGAGGCCGATCTGAAGGACCACGTCACCTTCGACATCGGCAAACCCGAGCCACACCTCGATCAGCGCACTGATCGCCGCCATGGCCAGCAGCGCCAGGAGGAGCACCATGACGTGCGAGAGCACCAGCCGGTTGCGGAGCGACAGCCGCTCCTGGATTCGGCGCAGCCGCGCACGGCACCTGTGGTAGACCGGGAAGCCGGAGGGAAACATGGGCGGGTGTCCTTCCTGGCCGCTAGGCGGGGCGCCCGACGAACCGGTAGCCGATGGTGCGGACGGTGCCCACGAACCGGGGTGCGTTCGCGTCGTCGCCCAGCGCGCGCCGCAGCGTGCGGATGTGTACGTCCACGACGCGCTCGTCGCCGAAGAAGTCCTCGCCCCATACCTGGGTCAGCAGTCCGCGCCGGGTGAAGACCCGCCCAGGGGCCCGGGCCAGCGCGAGCAGCAGGTCGAAGTCGAGGGCCGACAGCTCCACCGTGCGGTCGGCGTCGACGAGGACGGTTCGCGTCTCGGGATCGACAGTCAGTCCGTCGAAGCGCAGCATGTCGTCCTCGTGGGCAGCCCCGGGGCGGTTGTCGGTGCGCCGCAGGATGGCGCGCACCCGTAGGGCCAGTTCGCGGGGGCTGAACGGCTTGGTGACGTAGTCGTCGCTGCCGGTCGTGAAGCCGATCAGCCGGTCGACCTCCTCGTCCCGGGCGGTGAGCATGATCACCGGGACCTGGCTCGCCTCCCGGACGCGGCGCAGGACCTGGAATCCGTCCAGCCCAGGGAGCATCACATCGAGCACCACGAGGTCCGGCCGGTCGCGGGTGACGGCCTGAAGGGCGGACGGTCCGTCCGCGGCTTCGATGACGTGGAACCCGTCCGCCTCCAGGTAGCCGCGCACGGTCATACGGATCTTGGGTTCGTCATCGACGACCAGAACGCGCTGCGTACTCATCGTGCTCGCTTTCCATCGCCGCAGTGGGAAGGGGGAGGCGTCGTGGCCGCTGGGTGGCCGGCGGCAGGGAGGGGGAAGGCCTCGAATGCGGCCAGCGTACGGTGGGTGTCGTGGCCGGTGACGATCTCCCGGCCGGCCTCGCCCATCCGGCGCCGGGCCGCCGGGTCGTCGAGCAGCTCCATGAGGCGGTCGGCGAGGGCACGCACGTCACCGGGCGGGATGAGGTAGCCGAACGCGATCCCTGCATCGACAGCCGCACCACATCCGCCGCTCGTACCGGTCGGCGGCCGGCTGCCGACCACGGACGGCATCATGGCCGCTGCCGGCCGGCTGTGTGCGGCCCTCGACGACCTGGCGGCGCACGCGACAAGCAGGCCTACTGCGTGCCGACTTCACCTCCGCCGACATCCCGCTGCTGCTCGAACACCTCACCGCACGGATCCCCGTCACCGGTGAACGTGCCGCCGCGCCGCTCCACCTGCGGTACCTCGTGCGAAACGGACCTGCGCAGCCCGGCTCAGCGCGAGTCGGCGCGGCGTATACGTGCCCGCAGCTTCGGGAACTGCTCGAGGGCGTTGGTCCGCTCCAGAGCGATCCGCTGGCGCCGGTTGTAGACCTCGTCGACGGTCGGTTCGGGGTCGCCTGCCTTGAGGACCGGCAGGCTGCCCTTGAGGAAGGGCATCGTCTCGACGTTGTCGGCCGCATAGAGGTGGCGGGTCGCCGGCCAGTCGCTGCCGAACATGATGTGGCTGTCGGGCACCAGCGACGACAGCGGCTGCAACTGCGCGGCGGTGAACGCCTGTGCGTCGTCGAAGTACATCCGCTTGAGGTAGGTGAGGGGGCCTTCCGGCAGCACCTCGTTGAACGGCGGGAAGGCCGAGTGCCGTGTCGCGAGCCGGTAGGCCAGGAACGGCAGTGCCCCGCCGCAGTGCGTGAAGTGCCAGCGGATGTTCGGGTAGTCCCGCAGGACACCGTTGTAGATCAGGCTCGTCATCGCACGGGTCGCGTCGAAGGTGTACTCGAAGACGTTGTTCCCGGCCGGGATGTCGGGCCCGAAGCAGAGCTTGGGTGCCGGGTTGTTCTCCGGACCCGTCGGGTGGACGTAGACGTAGGCGCCGCGGTCGTTGAGGATCTCGTAGAGAGGCTTGAAGGAAGGGTCCCCCAGGTAGGTGCCCTTGTAGTTGGTGAGCAGGCAGATGCCGTCGAGATCCAGTTCGCCGAGCGCGCGGTCCACCTCGGCCACCGAGCCCTCGATGTCGGGCATCGGGGTGACCGCGAAGATGCCGAACCGGTCACCCCGGGTCTGCACGAGGTCGCGGGCCCAGTCGTTGACCGCGCGGGCGGTGGCGCGCCGGTCGTCGACCGGGCCGACGGTGACCTGGAGGTCACCGAACGACAGGACGCTGGCCTGGATCCGGTACTGGTCCATGAAGGCCAGGTGCCGGTCGACCGACCACGGACCGTACGCCCCGGTGATGGCGCCGAGCAGGCCATAGCGCTTCAGGTAGTCGTTGTACACGTCGGGGGCGTAGTGCGCGTGGGTATCGATACGCCAGTTGCCCTTCGGCAGCCCCGGACCGGACGGCGCCGCCTCCGGAGTGGCCATGGCAGCCGGCACCGTGGCCGCCGCCGCCGTGACGAGCGCCGCGGCCGATGCCCCTTCGATCATCCTTCGACGCGAGATGTTCCGTCGCAGGTTCATTTCCAGTTCCCCTCTTCATGCTGAGTGCGAGTCAGGTGGTATGTGCGTGCGTCACGGCGCCGTCGCCGGACCGGGAAGGGCCTGCACAGGACGGCGATGGTCCCCGCCAGCGCGTCATCGCCGACCGCCTGCCCATCTGTCCACCGGCGGGACGAGGAGTGCGTGCATGACCACCAGACAACAGCCGCCTCATAAAGCACGTACGACTGAACGCATGAAGCTTCCATGAAGCCAATCGCCGCTGCGGAAATGCGTGTTCCGGTTGGCCTCTGTCAAGAGGTCGCAGCGACTACTACTGGGAGTCCTGCGGTGCGTCGGCGCGCCGCAGCATGGTGAGCCACTGGGCCACGACGGCGTCGATGAAGGCGTCGGTGACCTGGCCGCGGTCGAGGAAGAGCCGGGCGAGGACGGGCCCGTACAGCAGGGTGAACTCGTCTTCGCTGATCTGGACGCCTGAAGGCTCCAGCAGCCTGTTGAAGCCGGCGTAGCGGTCTTCGCCGATGCGGACGAGTGCCCGGGCACTGTCGGGATCGTGGTCAGCCTGGGCGGTGACGGCCAGGGCCGCGGTGCGCACGGCCGGCACGCTGACCCCGGCGCGCAGGCTCTTCAGCCACGCGGTGGCCACGGCACCCACGTCGCTGCCCGGTTCGGGATAGGTGCCGAGATCGGGGCCTTCGAGGACGAGGTCGAAGAGCAGTGCGGCTCGGGTGGGCCAGTGCCGGTAGAGGGTCTGGCGGGTGACCTCCGCACGCTCGGCCAGCAGGGCATAGGTCAGCCCGGCCGGTCCGACCTGAGGCAGCAGTTCTCGGGCGACGGCCAGCACGCGGTTGCGGGTGCGCTGCACGCGCGGGTTGCCCGGGGTCGGCTGACGGCGATGGAGCGGCTGCTTCATGCCGCCACCCTACCGGCATCATACGGCGAGTGTGATTGACGCCACAGCCACTAATCATACGCTTCGTGTGATAAACCTGAGAGAGCAATCACACGCACTGGATGATTCTTGCGTGACGGCGCATTCGAAAGGCAGACGGCCATGTCACCTCACAACCTGCTCACACCCACGTTCTCCCGCACTCGCCTCGGCTCCGGCCCCGGTCTGCTCCTCGCCCACGGCGCCGGCAGCAGCCTGGCCGGCACCTACGGCCCCGTCCTGGAAGCTCTCGCCGCCCGCCACACCGTCGTCGGCATCGACTACCCCGGCAGCGGCGACACCCCCCGCTCCACCGCCCCGCTGTCCGTCGACGACCTCGCCGACCAGCTCATCGCCGCCGCCGACGCGGAGGGCCTCGACCGCTTCGCCGTGTCCGGCTTCTCCCTCGGCGGCCCGGTCGCCATCCGAGCCGCCGCCCGCCACCCCGAGCGCGTCACCGCACTCGTCCTGACCGCCGCCTTCCCGCACCGTGACAACCGGCTCGCTCTCGCCTCCTCGGTCTGGAGCAAGATCGCCGCGTCCGGCGACCGCGAGCTGCTCGCCGAATTCCTGCTCCTGATGGCCCTCGGCACCCAGGCGCTGGAGTCCATGCCGGCCGAGCAACTGCGCCAGACCCTCGGCTACACCGCCGCCACCGCGGCCGCCGGCAGCTCCGAGCAGACCGACCTCGTCGGCCAGGTCGACGTACGAGACGACCTCGCCGGCATCACGGTCCCCACCCTGGTCATCTCGACCACCGACGACCGGCTCAGCTCCACCGCCCTGCACCGCCACCTCGCCGAGACCATCCCCGGCGCCCAACTCGCAGAGATCGCCACCGGCCACTTGCCGATGCTGGAACGGACCGACGAGTGGCTGCGGCTCCTCACCGACTTCCTCGGCAAGCACAACGCCTGAAAGCACAGGAGGAACCATGCTCAAGTTCGGCAACCTCGACGAGTCCACCCCCTTCCGCGACCAGCAGAAGGAGAAGGCCGGCCCGGTCACCATCATCAACACCTTTGTCGCCCCGGAAGGCAAGGAGGACGAGGTGGTGGCCGCGTGGACGGACGACGCCGAGTACATGAAGAAGTCGGGGAGCCTTCTCTCGGTGCAGCTGTACCGGGGCATCGGCGGCAGCCGGCTCTTCACCAACGTCGCGGTCTGGAAATCCACCGAGCACCTCCGTGCAGCGCTCGGCACACCGGAGTTCGCCTCGCACCTGGAGCGCTACCCTGCCGGCACCCTCGCCTACCCGCACCTGTACCAGAAGTTCGCCGTCGAAGGCGTCTGCGAAGGGGAATGACGAAATTCGGTCAGCGCCGCACCCGCGGCATCCCCAGACCGATCCACGAGATGATCTCCCGCTGGATCTCGTTGTTGCCGCCGCCGAAGGTGAAGATGACCGCCGAACGGTAGCCGCGTTCCAGTTCGCCGTGCAGGACGGCACCGGCCGACCCCTCCTTCAGCGCACCGGGGGCGGCGACGATCTCCATGAGCCAGGCGTAGGCGTCGCGTCGGGCCTCGGAGCCGTACACCTTGACGGCGGAGGCGTCCTGCGGGGTGAGGGTGCCGTCCTGGACGGCACCCACCATCCGCCAGTTGAGCAGCTTCAGCGCGTCCAGCCGGGCGTGGGTCCGGGCCAGGAGGCGGCGGACCCAGGGCAGGTCGGCGACGCGGCGGCCGTCGGCGAGCTTGGTCTCCATCGCCCAGCGCTGCACGTCGTGCAGGGCGCGGATCGCCATGGTGCCGTGGGCGGCCAGGGTCACGCGTTCGTGGTTGAGCTGGTTGGTGATCAGCCGCCAGCCCTGGTTCTCGGCGCCGACCCGGTGGGAGACGGGGACGCGGACGTTCTCGTAGTAGCTGGCCGTGGTGTCGTGCGAGGCGAGGGTGTTGATGAGGGTGCAGGAGTAGCCGGGGGCGGTGGTCGGCACCAGGAGCATGGTGATGCCCTTGTGCGGCGGTGCGGCCGGATCCGTACGGACCGCCAGCCACACCCAGTCCGCCGTGTCGCCGTTGGTCGTCCAGATCTTCTGGCCGTTGACGACGTACTCGTCGCCGTTCAGCACCGCACGGGTCCGCAGTGACGCGAGGTCGGTGCCCGCGCCGGGCTCGCTGTAGCCGATGGCGAAGTCGATCTCGCCGGAGAGGATCCTCGGCAGGAAGGAGGCCTTCTGCTCCTCGGTGCCGTACCGCATGATCGTCGGGCCGACGGTATTGAGCGCCATGAGCGGCAGCGGGACGCCGGCCTGCGCGGCCTCGTCGAAGAAGATGAACTGCTCCATCGCGCTCAGGCCGCGCCCGCCGTACTCCTTCGGCCAGCCCACGCCCAGCCAGCCGTCCGCGCCGAGCCGCCGGATGGTCTCGCGGTAGAACCGCTTCTGGGCGGCCGGGTCGCCGTGCCGGGCGTACGCGTGGTCCGGGACCAGTTCGGCGAAGTAGGCGCGCAGTTCGGCGCGCAGACGCTGCTGCTCGGGCGTGTATTCGAGGTGCACGGCGCCTCCAGGCTCCCAAGGCCGGTCCTGTCGGCGCACACCGTAGAACGTGTTACAGAAATTGGGAATGGCGAGGGATGGGGAACGGCTCCTCAGTTCAGTGTCGGCTCCTCAGTTCAGCGTGGCGAGGAAGTCCGTGCACGCCCGTGCGCAGGCACGGCACGCCGCCGCCGAGTCCTCCGCCCCCGGCTGCCGGTCGAAGACGTGCGCGGCCTCCAGGCACACGGTCCGGCACCACTCCACCTGGACGCGGATGCTGGTCTCGTCCACCTGGTTCTGTTCGGACAGCACACGGCAGGTCGCGTCGCAGACCTCCGCGCACATGATGCCCTTGCGTCGTACGAGTTCCTGGTTCTCGGTGCCGTCGGGATCCACGAGGCTCGCGCGCAACGCGCACGCCCGGGCGCACTCGGTGCACGCCTGGGCACAGGCGAAGCGGTCCTCCAGGAACCGGAACAGCTCCTGCTGGGATGTCGTCACACCGCGCGGGTAGCCCCGCCGATGCCGGTCAAACCCGGTGCCGCCAAGGGTTCCGTACGGTTTTTCGGCTCCGCCTGCCGGGCACCCGGCAGGGCCGGGAACGACGACGCACGGAGGTGAGTCACATGCCCGGGCGAGAGGAACTTCCGTCGACCCTGGAGCGCTCCGCCGAGGAGGCACAGCGCACCTGGATCAAGGCCCACGACTCGGCCGTGGAACAGTACGGCGAGGGCGAGCGCGCGCACCGCGTGGCCTTCGGGGCACTGAAGCACACCCATGAGAAGGTCGGCGACCACTGGGAGCGCAAGGAGGGCGGCCGCAAGGCCCCGTCGGACCCGCGGTCGGCCCGGCCGCGGCAGCAGGGCGGACGCAGCGGCGAGGGCGTCGACGAGCGGGCCTCGAAGGAGCACCTGTACGACCTCGCCAAGCGGCTGGGTGTCGAGGGGCGGTCGCGGATGTCGAAGGCGGAGCTGCTGGACGCCGTCCGCAAGGAGAACCGGTCGAAGACCCGGGCCGCACGGTCGGGGTGAGCAGGTTCATGGAGACGACCAGGGGTACTCGCGAGCCATGAATACCGCATGGATGGAGATGGCCGCGGGCGGGGACGCCCCCGGCTTCGGGTTCGTCGTGACGGGTCTGGCGGTCGTGGCCCTGCTGCTGGGTGCCTTCATCCTGGGCCTCCGGCACAAGCACCGGCGCCCGCCGCGGCCCGAAGAGCAGCCCAGGCTGCCCGACGGGGGTCCCGTCCGGGAGACGAGGGAGCGAAGGGAGCCCGACGAGGTGCCCCGGGGCCAGGGTCGCCTGACGCCGCACGAGCTGAAGGCACACGGCAACCAGAGCGACCGCAGGAGCGCGACCCAGGAGCGTCCCCGCTGGAACGAGGGCAGCAGCGGCTCGTTCGGCAGCGGCGGCCCGGGCGGCCGCTGATCCCCGCTCCCCGCGGCACTCCGCTCCGTACCCCACGTCGTACGTGAACCGTCATACGTGCACGTCGTACACGCCGTACACAGGGAAGTGAGAACCATGGCCGATCCCGCCCGCAACACCCTGCCGCTGCCGGACTACGACCACCTGCCGATCGGCGGCCTGGAGAGCCGGGTGCGGTCGCTGTCCGCGGACGAGGTGGAGGAACTGCTGGCGTACGAGCGGTCGCACGCCGACCGGCTGCCGGTGACCGAGCTGCTGGGGTCCCGTCTCGAGCAGCTGCGCGAGGGCGCGGAGCCGACGTCCGGTGACCCGGGTGCCCTGCGTCCCGAGTCGGGCGAGGGGCACGGAGGCTCTCCGGTGTCGCCCGCCACGTCCCCGCAGCCGTTCAGCCCGCCGCCGCACGGCACCCCCGACCAGCGGGGCAAGCCGAAGGGCGACCGCACGTAGGCGTCACCGCCGTTCAGAAGGGCCCGTGCCTGTGCACGGGCCCTTTTCACGTACGCGCCCGGCGGACCCGGCACGCACGCCCGGCACGCGCGCCCACGCTCGCACTACTCGGAGTGAGGTGGATCACAGCCGGTAAGTGCAGCGTGATGTGGGGCCCAGCGTCTTTCCAGGGGTGTAGGGGGTCACTGAGACGCGGGACGGTGGGGATGGAGCAGGTTCGGGCGGACGGCTTCGACGAGTTCGTGGCCGCCCGTTGGTCGGCGCTGCTCCATGTCGCGCGGCTGCTGACGGGCGGCGACCGGCAGCGGGCCGAGGACCTGGTGCAGGAAGCGCTGGTGAAGCTGTGGTTCGCCTGGCCGAAGGTCGCCGAGCAGGCTCCGGAGGCGTACGTCCGCACGGTGCTGGTGCGGATGGCGGCGCGCTCGGCGAAGCGGCGCTGGTGGGGTGAGCGCCCGGTGGAGCAACTGCCCGACCGGGCCGATCCGGGGGACGTGTCGTCCACCGTGGCGGAACGCTCGCGGCTGGAGGCCGCGTTGGCCCTGCTGTCCGCCAAGCAGCGGGCCGCGGTGGTGCTGCGCTACTACGAGGACCTGCCCGAGGCCCAGGTCGCCCAGGCGCTGGGCTGCCCGGTGGGCACGGCACGGTCCCACGCGTCACGCGGAGTCGCACGGCTCCGCCAGATCCTGTCCGACGCCGTCAGGCCTGTGGGGTGAAGGGAGAAGCGATGGACGACTTCGAGCGGGACCTGTCGCGGCTGCTGCGCGACACCCAGCAGCACACCCCCTACGAGCCCGAACACCGGCAGCGGCTGCACGCGGGCATCCGCTCCCGCCGCCGGTCGCGGCTGCTGTGGAAGGCGGGCGGCTCCGCCGTGGCGGTGGCCGGGCTCAGCGTCGGGCTCGCCCTGCTGCCGAACATGCTCACCCGGGCCCAGCCCGCCGATCACCGGCCTCAGCCCGCGACGAGCTCGACCCCCTCGCAGGACAGCGAGCCCACATCCGACTCCCCGGATCCCAGCACGACTCCGACCCGGCCGGAGTCGTCCGCGCCGGCGACCACGACCGGCGGCAGCACGCCGCCCGGGGGCCCGAGCACGACGATCAGCCCCACGCCGACCGCCACGGCCTCCGAGAGCCGGACCACGTCGGCACCTCCCACGCCGCCCCCTTCCCCGACGCCCACGACGGCTCCGCCGTCCCCACTGGAGGAGACGCAGGAGCCTTCCGCATCGGCCACCGAGTAGCCGCCTGAGCGGCCATACGTCAGGGGTGGCGGCCGCCTGAGCGGCCCTACCCGTCGGGGGCGGCCGCCTGACCGCGGCCCTTCCGTCAGGGGCGTCAACGCCCCGCCACCCCGTCACCGCACCACCGCCACGGGCGCCTTCGGCATGCCCGGAACCGGCGCTCGCGTACGTCCGGCGCCAGAAAGAGACCGTGAAGCAGCCATGAGAACCGCACGGCGGCCGGCCCTGGTCGACCGCCCGACAACCGAGCTGTCCGCCCTGCCGCGCCGGGCCCCGCTGCCCGCGCACCACCCGGACCCCGTCCTCGACGTCGTCGTCCCCGTGTTCAACGAGGAGAACGACCTGGAGCCCTGCGTCCGGCGCCTGCACGCGCACCTCACCGAGACCTTTCCCTACCCCTTCCGGATCACCATCGCCGACAACGCCAGCACCGACCGGACCCCGTGCATCGCGGCCCGGCTGGCCTCGGAGCTGCCCGGCACGGACTGGCTCCGGCTGGCCGAGAAGGGGCGCGGCCGTGCGCTGCACGCTGCCTGGTCACGCTCGGGCGCCCCGGTGCTGGCGTATCTCGACGTGGACCTGTCCACGGACCTCGCGGCGCTGCTGCCCCTGGTCGCGCCGCTGATCTCCGGCCACTCGGACATCGCCATCGGCACCCGGCTGGCGCGCGGTTCGCGGGTGGTGCGCGGGCCGAAGCGGGAGATCATCTCCCGCTGCTACAACGGTCTGCTGCGTTCCACGCTCGCCGTGGGTTTCTCCGACGCGCAGTGCGGCTTCAAGGCGGTGCGGCGGGACGTCGCCGAGCGGCTGCTGCCGCTGGTGGAGGACCGCGAGTGGTTCTTCGACACCGAGTTGCTGGTCATCGCCGAGCGGGCGGGACTGCGGATCCACGAGGTGCCGGTGGACTGGGTGGACGACCCGGACAGCCGGGTGCACATCCTGTCCACGGCGCTGGCCGACCTGCGCGGCATGGCCAGGCTCGGCCGGGCCCTGGCCTGCGGCCGGCTGCCGCTGTCCGCGCTGCGCCGCAGCGGCGGCGACCTCGCCGGGGAGCTGCCGGCGGGCCTGGCCCGGCAGGTGGTGCGCTTCGCCGCCGTCGGGATCGCCAGCACCCTGTGCTACCTCCTGCTCTACACCGCGCTCCGGCCGCTCACGGGAGCGCAGGCCGCCAACGCGCTCGCCCTGCTGGCCAGCGCGGTCGCCAACACCGCCGCGAACCGGCGGCTCACCTTCGGGGTGCGGGGCCGTGGCGGCGCGCTGCGTCACCACCTCAAGGGGCTCGCGGCCTTCCTGGTCGGGCTGGCACTCACCAGCGGTTCACTGGCCGCCCTCCACCACGCGGTCCCCGAGGCCGGCCACCGGCTCGAACTCGTGACGCTCGTCGCCGCCAACCTGGCCGCGACGCTGCTGCGCTTCCTCCTCTTCCGGGCCTGGGTCTTCCCCGCCCGCCACGACGCCCGCTCCCCTCGCCGTACGACAGGATCCTCATGAGCACCGTCGAGCTGCGTCGACCGCCCTCCGGCCTCGGCTCCCCCGAAGTTCCCCGCGGACGGCGGGAGTTCGGCCCGCGGCTGCGCGGGGCCGCCGTGCGCTACGGACCCGTGCTGCTGACGTACGGCGTGCTGAAGCTGGCCGGCTTCGCCGTCTTCATGTACCTGCTGGACTCCGCGGGCGACTTCCGGAAGAAGAACCCGCGATTCGGCGGCGGCGAGCATGCCTGGGACGTCCTGGCCAGCTGGGACGGCTGGTGGTACCAGCAGATCGCCCGGCACGGATACGACCCGGCCCTGGAACCGGTCCCCGGGGCGACGGGCCTGATCACCCTGGAGGGCAACTCGGCGGCGTTCTTCCCGCTGTACCCGACGCTGATGCGGCTGGTCTCCGAGTGCACCGGACTCGGCCTGTACGGCGCCGGCATGACGGTCTCCGTCATCGCGTCGTTCGTCGCCGCGCTCGGCATCTACGCCGTGACGAAACAGCTCGGCGGTCACCGGGCCGGGCTGGTCGCGGCCGGGCTGTGGGCCGTGTGGCCCGGTTCGGGCACGGAGTGGTCGGGCTACTCGGAGTCCCTCTACACGGCCCTCGCCGCATGGACCTGCCATGCCGTCATGTCCCGCCGCTGGCTCACCGCCGGGCTGCTGACCTGCGCGGCCGGGCTCTGCCGGCCCACCGCCGTCACGCTGGTCGCCGCCCTCGCCGTCGCCGCGCTGCTGTCCCTGCGCCGGCCGGCGGACGGAGTGCGGCTTGCGGACAGGATCCGGCGTCCGCTGGCCGCCGTGGTGATTGCCCCGCTGGGCCTGTTCTGCTACCTCGCCTGGGTCAACTACCGCATGGGCGACATCAACGGCTACTCCAAGCTCCAGGACGGCGCCTGGGCCCACAAGTTCGACTGGGGAGTCCACTCGTTCAACGTGCTGACGTCCATCCCGGTCGGGCACTTCGACTACCTCTTCGCGATGCCCTTCCTGGACGTCATCGGTGTCTGCGTGGTGCTGATGGTGCCCGTGCTGACCGTGCTGCTGCTGCGTCTGAGACCGCCCGCCGTGCTCGTCGTCTACACGCTCCTCTCGTACCTCATGGTGATGACGACACAGCAGTACTTCGGCAACGTCTCGCGCTACCTGCTCCCGCTCTTCCCGTTGTTCATCCCGCTCGCCCTGGCCATGCGCCGGCTCAACTGGCCGTCCCTCGCCGCCGTCCTGGGCACGGCCGCGCTGGCCTCCGGGTCGTACGCGGGCTACGTGCTCTTCGAACTCGGGGTGCCGTAGCCGTGGCCGCCTGCCGGACGCACGACCTCTCGGAGGTGCTGCGCGAGCCCCCGTGGAGGGGCTGCCTCGTGCACCGGGCGGCATACTGATCTCGGCTTGCGCAGTGACCAGGCCGATGGCCGGAGAGGAGATGACGGGACGTGACCACCGAAGGACCGGGCGGCAGGCGGGGGACTCCCGACGAGCCGGACGGCACTCCCCCGGTCCCGGACGACGTGTGGCTGAGGTTCCTCACGGACAGCGAGCACGCCATACGCGCCTCCGCCCCCAGGGAGCCTTCCGCGAGGGAGCGGGCGGCGGGACGGCGGCTCCAACCCCCGCACACCGTCGGTGACCTGTGGCAGCCGGAGGACCTGCGGGTCCGCGTGGCCTGGCGCGACCTGGACCGCCGTGCCAGGGTCCGGCGCGTGGGACGTGTCGTCGCCACCGCCGCCGCCGTGGCTCTCGCGGTGGGAGCCTGGTCCCAGTTGTCCGCCGGCGCGGGCGCGGGCACCCGGCCGGGGACGGGCACCGTGCGGCAGGTGGAGGGGGCGACCGCGAGGCAGTCCACGGCCACTCCCTTCCCGTCCGGATCCGCTGTCCCGGTGCCGTCCAGGTAGCACACACGACGGGTACGGTCCCGCCCGGCCGCCTAGGATGAGCCCACCAGGCCGGATCTGGGCGCTCGTCCGGGCGCGGCCCCCGCAGGCGAGTCTCAGGAACACGCACGCCGACGGAAGGGGGACAGACATGAGCGCGCCACGCCTCAGCAGTACGCCGTTGCCCGGCATCGGTGTCCGCTACGACCTGACGACCCGGGACAGCAGCCGGCTGTCCGTGGTCGCCCACCGCGACGGCCACCGGACGATCAGCGCCTACCGCAGGGACGACCCGGACGCCTGCGACCTGTCGGTGCGTCTGACGGCGGAGGAGGCGGCGACGCTGATCGACGCGCTGATGCCCGCGCACCACACGCCGAACCTGCTGTCCACCACCAACCTGGGGCTCGTCGCCGAGCGGATCGAACTGTCCGGCTCCTCGCACTGGAACGGCCGGCTGCTGGGCGAGTCCCGGATCCGCACCGACACCGGCGCGTCCATCGTCGCGGTGCTGCGCCGGGCCGAGGCGATACCCTCCCCCGCGCCGGACTTCCGGCTCGCCGGCGGTGACACGCTCATCGTCATCGGGACCCGCGAGGGCGTGGAGGCGGCCGCCGCGATACTCGGGCGGGAGTGACCCGCCGTGCACTCCTCAGCGGTCTTCCTGATCGAGTTCGGCTGCCTCATCCTCGGGCTCGGGCTGCTCGGCCGCCTCGCCGGGCGCTTCAGCTTCTCGCCGATCCCCCTCTACCTGCTGGCCGGGCTCGCCTTCGGCGAGGGCGGACTGCTGCCGCTGGTCGCCAGCGAGGACTTCGTCGCCATCGGTGCCGAGATCGGCGTCATCCTGCTGCTGCTCATGCTGGGCCTCGAGTACACGGCCACGGACCTCGTCTCCAACCTCAAGACCCACTATCCGGCCGGGGTCGTCGACGCCGTCCTCAACGCCCTGCCCGGTGCGGTACTCGCGCTGCTGCTCGGCTGGGGACCGGTCGCCGCCGTCGTGCTGGCGGGCGTCACCTGGGTCTCCTCCTCCGGCGTCATCGCCAAGGTCCTGGGCGAGCTGGGGCGGCTCGGCAACCGCGAGACCCCGGCCATCCTGAGCATCCTGGTCCTCGAGGACCTCTCCATGGCGGTCTACCTGCCGATCGTCACGGCCCTGCTGGCCGGGGTGGGCCTGGCAGCGGGCGCGGTCACGCTGGCCATCGCCCTGGGCGTGGCCACGCTCGTGCTCGTTCTCGCGGTGCGCTACGGCCGCCACGTCTCCCGCTTCGTCTCCAGCGACGACCCCGAGAAGCTGCTGCTGGTGGTGCTCGGCGTGACCCTGGTGGTCGCCGGGCTCGCCCAGCAACTCCAGGTGTCCGCGGCCGTGGGCGCCTTCCTCGTGGGCATCGCGCTGTCCGGTGAGGTCGCCGAGGGCGCGACGAGCCTGCTCGCACCGCTGCGTGACCTGTTCGCCGCGGTGTTCTTCGTCTTCTTCGGCCTGCACACCGACCCCGCCAGCATCCCGCCCGTACTCCTGCCCGCCCTCGCCCTGGCGGCCGTCACCACCGCGACGAAGATCGCCACCGGCTACTGGGCCGCGCGCCGCGCCGGGATCGGGCCCAAGGGCCGCTGGCGCGCCGGCGGCACGCTCGTGGCCCGCGGCGAGTTCTCCATCGTCATCGCCGGACTCGCCGTCACGGCCGGCATCGAGCCCTCCCTCGGCCCCCTGGCCACGGCCTACGTCCTCATCCTGGTCCTCCTCGGCCCCCTGACCGCCCGCTACACCGAGCCCGTGGCCACCGCCCTGACCGGGCGACTGCGCCGGCGGAACGCCACGTCCCGCGGAAGCACGACACCCGCTCCACCGGGCGCCCACGAGACCATCGACGACCAGGACATCGTCGGCCGCACCTGACCGACCGGCCCCAGCCGGGCCGGGGCGCCGGCTGGGGCTATCCCGGCAGTTCAGCCCCCGCTGCCTCCTGAAGTGCGGCACACGGCAGACCCGGTGGCCTGACGGCGTACGGCCACACTGCCGTGCCCGCGCCCTGCGGAGCCCGGCGCGGATCCCGCGGCGGCCCCCAGCCCTCTGTGCGGAAGCGCGGCGCGCGGCAGACCCCACCAGCCGACGGCGCACGGCTCGGCTCCATGCTCGCCATGCCGATGCCACGGCGCGAAAGGCCCGCCAGCCGGCGGCATACGGCCGCGCGCCCCTACCGGCTGTGCGGAAGAGGCCCCGCGCACGGCACACCCGGCAAGCCGTCGGGCATACGGCCAGGTCAGCCCGTCTTCCAGCCGCGCCGCGTGTCGATCCGTTCCCATTCCGCGTCCCACTGCGCCATGCGCCGGCGGTCCAGGGTCAGTCGTGTCAGCCAGGCGGCGCCCAGCACCACCCCGCCCGCGAGGGCTCCTGCCAGCCCGCCGCCCATGGTCGTGTGCAGCCAGGCCTCGCCCTCGGACACCGGTGGGGTCGTGATGTCACCGCTCCTGTTCACCCACACAGGGATCGTGCTCCGGGCGGGAGTCCTGGGCGGCACCCGCGCATCGTCCGTGTGCGTCGAGCCGTCCGGCTCGGCCCACCGCACCTCGGCCCACACCCGGTGGTCGCTCGCCGCGCGGGCCGGTGACGGGCCCGGCGCGTCCTCGACGGTGACCGCCGAGACCTGACGGGACTCGGCCCGCTGCCGTTCGACGGCCCGCTCGACGGCGCCCGCCGCCATCAGCCCCGCGCCCACACCGCCGAGCAGGGCGAACACCCAGCCGGCGAGCACGACCCAGGCTTCGACGACGTCGATACGCCGTTTGAGCGCGTTGTGGCGCCACCGCCACCACCGCACGGTCACACGCTCTGACATCTCCATCGGCCGACACCCCCTCGTGAGCACCGGCAGCACCCTTCCAGTGTGCGCCTGAACCGCGCTCTTGTCGGCGTATGGCTCAGCCCGAGGACGCGGAGATCCGCACCCGGTCGCTCTCGTCACCGGACAGAAAGGACGCCAGCGCCCGCCCTTCCTCGGCGACGGAGCCGCGGTCGGCCCGGGAGAAGCGGCGCAACGGGGTGACCAGGACGGTGTCCGCCTCGACGGTCCAGGTCGCCGCGACCCGGCCGTCGAGCAGGACGACGCGGGCGCCTTCGACCGACAGCCCGCGGTGGGCGTCGTCGATGATCCGGCCGCGGTCGTGGTAGCCGAGGATCGCGTTGTCGAACGCCGGCAGGAACCGCACCGGCGCGGGGGTGTCGGGGTCGGGGCGCGGCGCGTCGGGGAGGTCCAGCAGTTCACGGCCGCGCTCGTCGCGGAAGGCGACGAGTTCCTCGCGCAGGGCGGAGACCGCGGCCGGCAGTCCCGCCAGACCGCACCAGGCGCGCAGGTCGGCCGAGGCGGCGGGTCCGAACGCGGCCAGGTAACGCCGTACCAGCGTCTGCCCCACGGGGTCGGAGTCGCCCGGGACCGGCGGGTCTATCTCGCGCCCCAGCCAGGAGGAGACCAGGGCGTAGCGCACTCCCGCCGTCGTGCGCCACAGCCCGCGCGGGGGCAGCTGCACCATGGGGAGCAGTCCGGCGACCAGCATCTCGCCCAGTGGCCGGTGCCCCGCCGCCGGCCAGCGGTCGGCGACCGCGCGCGAGGTCGCCCATCGAGCGGGGTTCACCGTCGGCCATGACCTCCCGCCCCGCCGCCGCGAGTTCACCCAGGTCCACCCCCTCCAGCTCGCGGCGGTACGTCCCGAGCACCCGCTGGCGCAGCATCGCGTCATGGCGGGCCCGCCAGGCCACAAGGTCGTCGGCGGTGACGAGGTGGACGGTGCGGCGCATGAGATGGGTCCGAACCACACGCCGCCCGGTCAGCAGTTCCGACAGCGCCGTCGGTTCGAACGCCCGCAGCCGGGACCAGAGCCCGATGAACGGTTCCTGCGGTTCCTGCGCCTGGAGACCGCACAGGTGGGCGACGGCGTCGAGCACCGGCAGGTCGGCGCGGTCGAGGAGCAACTGCCGCGCGAGAGTCGCGCGGTTGAGCGCCCGGGCATCGAGAACGGTCAACGGAGCACCTCGGCCTTCGAGTCGTGTGCCGACCCGCGGTTCGAGAGGTCCGGGCGGCTTGCCGGATCACCGTGGCACGGCATGCGGTCAGGTCGTGACCGCATCCGGCGTCACCAGCGCGCACGGTTGTTCACATGGGTGCACTGGCGAGGTGTCACGGCTGCGGGAGTCGGGACTGCTGACGCTTCTCGTACCGGCCGCGCTCGGCGAAGCGGACTGGCCCACGGCGTACGCGGTGGTCCGCCGCCCGGCTAAAGCGGCGGTCGGGGACGACTTTCTCAACGGCACCCACCCTCCGTTCGTACTCCCCGTCTGACCATCGACGGGCCGACCCGGCGGCGATTGTGAACAGCGCGCTTCACTCTCATGTCGCCCTCCCGATCGGCGTTGACCCGGCGGATTCGCGCTGTGATTGTCATTCCTGTGAGCAATTCGGAGAACGCTGTTCTCCCCGCTCTCTTCCGCAGGCGACCACCACGGCTGTTCCGTGTGCCAGGCACTGCGTCCTCGTAGTCGACTGAATTCCCCGCAGACGTTTCCGGAGTGAGTCGGCAGCACTGAAAGGACCCCGCACATGACCACCAGCACCGGCTTCGACATCCGCAGGATCGGCGGCCGCATCGGCGCCGAGATCCACGGTGTGGATCTCTCCGGCGACCTCGAACCCGCCCTCGTCTCCGAAATCAACTCCGCGCTTCTGGAACACAAAGCGCTCGTCTTCCGCGATCAGCAGCTCGACGACGCGGGCCAGCTCCGCTTCGCCTCCCTCTTCGGCGAACTCACCACCGCCCACCCCACCGTCCCCTCCGTGGACGGGCAGCCGCAGATCCTGCCTGTCGACGGCGACGAGGGCATCCGCTCCAACGTGTGGCACACCGACGTCACGTTCGTCCGAACGCCCCCGAAGGCGTCCACGCTGCGCAGCATCGTGGTCCCGCCCTACGGCGGCAACACCCTCATCGCCAACTCGGCCGCCGCCTACCGGGATCTGCCCGAGCCGCTGCGCGAGCTGGCCGACAAACTCTGGGCCGTACACACCAACGCCTACGACTACGCCGCCCCGAAGAGCGAAAAGGCGGCCGAGTACCGAAAGCGGTTCGTCTCGCGCAAGTACCGCACCGTCCACCCGGTCGTCCGCGTCCACCCCGAGACCGGCGAGCGAGGCCTGTTCATCGGCGGCTTCGCCCAGAGCATCGTCGGCCTCGGCCCGTCCGACTCCCGTGACCTGCTGCGCATCTTCCAGTCGTACGTCACCCGCCCCGAGAACATCGCGCGCGTGGCCTGGACGCCGGGCGACCTCGTCCTCTTCGACAACCGCATCACCCAGCACTACGCCCCCGACGACTACGGCGACCTGCCCCGCCTGCTGCACCGGGTGACCGTCGCCGGCGACGTCCCCACCGGGATCGACGGCACCCCCAGCCACGTCCTCGAAGGCGACGACGCCTCCCACTACACCCCGCCGTGGCCTGAGTCGCGACAGGGCCGCCGGAAGGGAACTCGTGCCCCTGCCGGCGGCCCTGGCTCTCGTCAGGCGTCCGCGTCGACGCGCGGGAGGGAGCCGCCCGCGACCTTCCGGCCGGCGTCCGCCGACTCTTCGGTGAGCCGCTCCATGCCGCTGGTGTGCTTCAGCGGCTTCTCCTTGATGAACAGCACGGCGATCAGCGCGAGCGCCGCGAACGGGGTGGCGACGAGGAAGAGTTCGGCGGTCGCGATCCCGTAGGCGTGCTCCACGATCTCCCGCATCGGCGCCGGCAGGGCGGTCATGTCGGGCACTCCCCCGTGCCCGGCCTGGCCTCCGCCCTCGACGGCACCGCCCGCGTCCTTCAGGCTCTTGGTCATCTCGGAGGTGACACGGTTGGCCAGGATCGCGCCGAGCACGCTGGTCCCGATGGTGCCGCCCATGCTGCGGAAGAAGGACAACACCGAGGTGGCGGCGCCCAGTTCGGCCGCAGGCACGTCGTTCTGCGCGGCCAGCACCAGGTTCTGCATCAACATGCCGACACCGATGCCCATGACCGCCATGTAGACGCTGAGGAGACCGAAGTGGGTGTCCGTCCCGATCGTGGAGAGCAGCCCGAGACCGACGGTCATCGTGACGGCGCCCACGACGAGGTACACCTTCCACCGGCCGGTCGCGCTGATGATCTGCCCCGCGACGGTGGAGGAGACCAGCAGGCCCAGGATCATGGGCAGGCTCATCAGGCCCGCGATCGTCGGGGACTTGCCGAGGGAGACCTGGAAGTACTGCGACAGGAAGACCGTGCCGCCGAACATGGCCACACCGACGAGGAGGCTGGCGACGGTGGTCAGTGCCACGGTGCGGTTGCGGAAGATGCCGAGCGGAATGACCGGCTCGGCGACCTTCGCCTCGACGAGGACCGCGAGGACCAGCAGCACCGCTCCCCCGCCGGTCAGCGCGGCGGTCTGCCACGACGCCCAGTCGAACTCGTTCCCGGCGAGGGTGACCCAGATCAGCAGCGCGCAGACACCCGCGACGATCAGGAAGGCGCCCAGGTAGTCGATCTTCGCCTCGCGGCGGACGGTGGGCAGGTGCAGCGTGCGCTGGAGCAGGGCGATGGCGAGCAGGGCGAAGGGCACTCCGATGAAGAAGCACCAGCGCCAGCCGAGCCACGAGGTGTCCACCAGGACGCCGCCGATCAGCGGTCCGGCCACGGTGCCCACGGCGAACACGGCGCCGAAGATTCCCGCGTACTTGCCCAGCCTGCGCGGCGGGATGATCGCCGCCATCACGACCTGCGCCAGTGCCGTGAGACCACCGGCACCGATGCCCTGGGCCACACGGCTGAAGATGAGCAGCTCCACGTCGTGGGAGAAGCCCGCCAGCAGCGAGCCGACGACGAACAGGCCCAGCGAGAGCTGGAGCAGCAGCTTCTTGTTGTAGAGGTCGGACAGCTTGCCCCACAGCGGCACGGTCGCCGTCATGGCCAGCAGCTCGGCGGTGACGACCCAGGTGTAGGAGGACTGGCTGGCCCCGAGGTCGGCGATGATCCGGGGCAGCGCGTTGGACACCACGGTGCCGGCCAGGATGGCGACGAACATGCCCGCCATCAGCCCCGACATCGCCTGGAGTATCTGCCGGTTGGACATGGAGGACGGTGACGCCTCTACGGGCGCCGCTGAAGAATTCACATCGTCTCTTTCACGGTGTTGATGGCGGGCGATTCGCGCGGCACACGACCGTGGGCGCGCGAACGGTCCGAAAACCTGGGGCTCTTGGAGAATGGGCCGGGACGGACCTGGGTCCCGGAGCGATGAGCGGCGGCTGCCTACCGGCCGGCCGGACCGGTCGGTCCCGCCGGTGACGGGGCCGGAAGCCCCGCTGCGAGATGCTCGAACGTCTCCCGGAAGACGTCCACGAAGGCGAGTTCGTCCTGCCGGACGCACCAGTGCTCGACGGCGACCCGGACGGCCGCGATGCCGACAGCGGCGAGCAGACGCGGATACAGGCCCAGCGCCCGCCTCCTTGGTTCGTCGTCCGGCGACCCGGGCCCCGCGCGGTCCTCGGAGAAGAGCGGTGAGCCGGCGCCGACGCGCTCGGCGAGCGCTTCGGCCAGGGCGAGTTCATCGGCCATGTGGGCGCCGAGACTGCGGGCGAGCAGGTGCGGTGAGCGGCGCAGCACCTCGGAGTGCAGGCGCCACAGGTCCTGCTGCTGCTCGATTTCCGCCAGCTCGGCCGCCATGGCGTCGCGCAGGGCCTCCAGCGGGGACATCTCGGTGGGCGCCGCCCGTACGGCGTGCCGGACCCTCGCACTCGCGTCCGCACCGATCATGACGAAGACGTCGTCACGGGAGTCGAAGTAGTTGAAGAACGTCCGCGCGGACACCCCGGCTGCCTCGCTGATCGCGTCGACGGTGACGTTCTCCGCCCCGTGCTCCGCCGCCAGACGCACCGCGGCCGCCACCAGGGCGGCCCGGGTCGCCCGCTTCTTGCGCTCACGCAGCCCGACGCCGGCCGGGTTCCCCTCCGTCATGGTTGCATGGTACGCAAAAATGCAGGCTCTGCAAAAACCCGGCGACGTCAGTCGCCCGTCGTCCTGGTCACCAGTGCGCTGTACCCCAGTTGCAGCGCGTCCGCGCCGGCCAGGGCCGTGAGCGTGCCCATGGCGATGCGGGTCGGGCGGGGCCACAGGAACTGGCCGGCGGTCAGGGTCGTGGCGACCCAGACGCTCATGCAGAACGGACAGGTCGCGAGTTCGCCGACGGTGTGCTTGCCGTGCTCGGGGCGCGCCTCCTCGTGCAGTTCGGCGGGGCCCTGCGGTCCGACGTACCTCGTGAAGGGAGCCCGCAGCGGGCTGGTCACCGATGCCTTGCTCAGCAGCCGGCTGAGCCGGAACGTGGCCACCGAGGTCAGCACCACGTCCCACGGCTCGGGCCGCTCGGGCAGCGGGCGTCCGTGGCGCCGTACCGCCGTCGTCCAGGCCGCCGTGTACGCCGTGAAGCCGGCCATTGCCGCGAGATAGCCGCCCAACGGCCGTTCGTGCCCTGCCCCATACGTCCGCCGGGTGCGCTGGAGGAGCCCCTGGAGCCGCCGTGCGAGGCGGCTGTCAGTCACTGTCGCCGTGTCCACGGGCGGCACCTGGTCGCTTTCCGCTCCCCTGTCCGACCAGCTCCCGGTCGTTCTCCTCATGATCTCCCTCGTCCTCGTGGCGCAGGCGTACCTCGACATGGCCGTCGGTGATCCGGGTTTCGAAGGCGGGCTGAGGGGCGGTGGCCGGGCCGCGTACGTTCCAGCCGTCGGCGAGGCGGAAGACGCTGCCGTGCCACGGGCACCGGACGCATCCGTCGGCGACGGTTCCCTCGGAGAGCGGTCCCGCGAGGTGGCTGCACCGCTCGGCCAGCGCGTGGATCGCTCCGCCGGGTTCGCGTACCACCAGCACCGGCACGTCGTCCACGCTGCGCCGCACCGGCTGACCGGCCGGAAACTCGCCCACGGTGCCGATCCGGTGCCAGCCCTCCGTGACGACGTGCGGTACCTCTTCGGCGTGGTTGGCGCCGGACGCCTGCCGGTAGGCCAGGTGACCGCCCAGCATGCCGCCGGCTCCGACCGCCGTCAGCCCCAGATAGCCGTACGCCCGGCCCGCCGCTTCGCGTCCCTTGACCCGGCAGGTGAGCGAGGCGGCGTACAGACCGACGGCCGTGAGGTTGCTCAGCGCGTGCGCCAGACCGACGCGCTGCTGCTGACGGTGCAGGTCCGCCCAGTCGACCCAGCCCGCCAGGGCCGTGGGCGCGGCGGCGGCCAGACCGACGCCGACCAGCATCGCCGACTCGCGGGAGCGGCCGGGCCGCAGGTCCAGGACGGCCGCCGACAGCCAGCTGCCGATCGGCACCTGCACCATCAGCGGATGCACCGGATGCCCCAGCCACCTGCCGTGCAGCAGATCCCGGCCGCGCCCCAGCGGCAGGGCCCGCACACCCCTGCGGAGCAAGTCGATCACCGCGTCGGCCCGAGGCTCCCGCTCCAGGCGGTCCAGCAGCCACAGGACCCGGTTCTGCCCGATCGGCCGACGACGTGGCGTTGCGCTCATGGTCAGCCGGGTCCCCACCGGCACCGACGGCAAACGGGTCCGGAGGATTACGGCCGGGCAGGCCGGGAACGCGGTGCGCTGAACCAACCCGAAGCGAGGCCGGTGCCGCGATGACCGAGTACGAACGTTCCCGCACGATGCCCGCACAGCCCGAGCAGGTCTTCGACCAGGCCGCGAACATCGGTCAGTTGGACACCTGGCTGCCGGAGGCCCTGCACGTCGAGGCCGAGGAGCTGCCCGCGGTCACCGTGCACGAGGACCGCACGGACGAGGACACCTCCGCCCTGCTGCGTGCCCAGCGCGACCAGATGCGGCTCGAATGGGGCACCCGCGACCAGGGCAGCTACACGGGCTGGCTCCAGGTCGCCGGGATCGGCGGCGGAGCCAGTGAGGTGACGGTGCACCTGTCCTTCTTCGACGACAGCCACGACCCCGGCGAGACGATGGTCCGCGACGCCCTGGACACCAGCCTCCAGCGCCTGGAGGAGCAGGTGCGGCTGCGCGTCGACCACCCGGCCGGCTGATCCGGGACCGCCTGCCATGGCACGCGTCAAGCAGTACGCCGTCGCGGCGTCCGGGCAGTGGACCGACGAGGAGGAAGGCCGGCGCCGCCTGCCGTCCGGCGAGGTGCACGCCTGGGAACCGGGGCTGAACCAGACCGTCTGCGGCCTGTCCCTCAGCCGCTCCCGGCTGGTCCGCTTCCCGCACGTCACCTGGCAGGACACCTTCCCGGAGTCCGGCGGTGCGGCGGACCGCGTCCGGCGCCAGTGCCCGCGGTGCGCCTCGGTCGCCGGTCGCCGCGGCCAGGACGCACGTCCCCGGTGGCAGCGCACGAACCCGCGGCCGTGACGCGGTAGAACCGATTCCGTCCGGCACGACGGTCCTGCTCGCGGCCCGGACATACGGCTTGGCGAGGACGGCAATCATGGAGACGACCAGGGCCCGCCTGGGAAGCCACGGCTGAGGACGGGCGCCCCAGGGCGTACCGCCCGGCCACGACAGGCGCGGGGGCCCGTACTCGGCGCCCCCGCGCCGACCCGTAAGGCGCCCGCCATGCCGTCAGGCGCCCGCCGGGCCGTGCGTCGCCCGGCGCCCGGCGGCCACGGCCGCTCCCACCAGCGCTGCGGCGACGGCCGTCCTGCGCAGCGCGGTGCGCCGCCGGCCGCCCCAGCCGCCGTGCACCGCCCCCTCCCCCTCGGCCGGTACGTGCAGCGTTCCGTGTGTGGCCGGGGCCTCCTCGTCGTGGGACAGGTGGGTCTTGTCCGTCTGGCGTGCCATGGCCCGCTCCGCGAGCCCGGGTGCCATCCGGGACTGGCGGACCAGTGCGCGGCCCGCGGGGCCGACCACCACTTCGCGACGCGGCCGGCGGACGAGTCGTACGACGGCCCGGGCGACGCGCTCGGGGCTGTAGACGGGAGGCATGGCCACGACCTTGCGCCCGGTGTAGTTGGCCGCCTGCTGGAAATGCGGCGTGTCGATGGTCGCGGGCAGCACCGTGCACACCTCGATGCCCTTCACACCCTCCACCCGGAGCTGCTGCCGAAGGCTGGAGCCGAGCCCGCGGACCGCGTGCTTGGACATGCCGTACGGGTGGCTGTACGGCTGCGCCACGGCACCCACGATGGACGCGATGTTGATCAACGTGCCCGTGCCCTGCTCCCGCATCACCCGCAGAGCCGCCCGGGCCCCGTGCACGTAGCCCATGACGTTGACGTCCAGGACCTTGCGGAAGTCCTCCAGCGGTACGTCCTCGAAGCGGCCGAAGGCGTTGACGGCCGCGTTGTTGACCCAGACGTCGATGCGGCCGAACTCCTGCACGGCACGCCGCGCCAGGTCCTCGACCGCCTTGGCGTCCGTCATGTCGGTCGGCACGACCAGTGTCCGTGCCCCGCGGTGCTTCGCACACGCGTGGGCCGCCGCCTCCAGCGCCTCTTCGCGGCGCGCGGCCAGCACCACGGCGGAGCCCTTGCGCGCGAACGCCTCCGCCGTGGCCCGTCCGATCCCGCTGGACGCTCCGGTCACCACCACCACGTGATCGCGCAGTCCCATCCCGTGCCTCCTCACGTTCTGCCCGAGCCGGGCGCCCTTCTGCCCGCCTCCGCGACGGACCGAGTACCCGGCACGGCCGTGTCACCGCAGTATTGCTTTATGCCATGGTTTGTCCTGCCGTGGCCGCGGCACTCGGGGCACGCGCGAGCGTCCAGCCGACGCGTCCGGCCCACGCCGCGCGATCCGGTCCCGGTGACGGGGCAGAACAGAGGGTGACCGATGACGACGATCGGTGTTGAAGAGGAGTACCTGCTCCTCGACCCGGTTACCGGGCTGCCGGTACCGCTGGCCGACAAGGTGCGCGCCGCGGCGGGTCTGGCGCATCTCGTGGCCGACCAGGAAGTGCAGTGCGAGCTGCTCCAGGCGCAGGTCGAGGTGGCCACGCCGGTGTGCGGCACATTGGAGGAGGCGGGGGGACATCTGCTGCGGCTGCGGCACGCCATCGGAGCGGCGGCCGAAGCGCACGGCTGCCGGATCGCCGCCTGCGGGACGCCTCCGCTGCGCCATCGTCACCCGGTGGCCGTCACCGACCAGGCCCGTTACCGGGCCATGCTCACGCAGGCGCCCCAACTGGTGGCGGAGCAGCTGGTCAACGGCATGCACGTGCACGTGGCCGTGCCCAGCCGCGAGACGGGCGTTCAAGTGCTGAATCGGCTCCGGGTCTGGCTGCCGACCCTGACGGCCATGTCGGCGAACTCCCCGCTCTGGGACGGCCACGACACCGGCTTCGCCAGCTGGCGCACCGTGATCTTCGGCCGCTGGCCGGTCAGCGGTGCGCCCCCGTTCTTCCGTGACGTGGACGACTACGACCGGCGCGTGACGCGACTGCTGGAGACCGACGTGATCTCGGACACCGGGCAGTTGTACTGGCAGGCCCGTCTGTCGGCCCGGTACCCCACCGTCGAGGTGCGGTGCCTGGACGTTCAACTGCGCGCGGACGACGCGGTCATGCTCGCGGGCATGACCCACGCGCTCGTGGACACGGCCATCACGGAAACGGCCGCCGGGGCGCCGGTGCCCGACTGCGCGCCGGAGCTTCTCCAGGTGGCTCTGTGGCATGCCGCCCGGCACGGGCTGAGCGACACCTTGATCTGCCCGAGCGGCCGGCCGCGGCGGGCCGGCGACGTGCTCTACCAGCTCCTGCGGCACGTCGCACCGGCACTGGACGCGTCCGGCGCGACCCGGCAGGTGACGGCCCTGGTCCACCGGCTTCTCCAGAACGGGACCGGGGCGGACAGACAGCGCGCCGCTCTCGCCGAAGGCGGCATACGGGCCGTCACCGACCTGATCAGCACGGAAAGCAGCATGGCGTGATTCCCTGACCGGCCGGGGCCGTGGTCGTGGCCCCTGGGCGGCCCCTGCCCCTTCGGTCACACCCCCGACTGCTGTCAGCCAGGGGGCTGGGAGGGGAGAGCTCCGGGGCTGGTGCGATCGGCCTTGGCAGCGTCGGCGAGGGCCGCGGCAGCGGCCTGCGCTGCCTGCGCCGTGTCGTCGGCGGCCTGGGCATCCATGTCGTCCGTGGGCTTCTCACGGGTGGCCGGCGACGGGGGCAGTGCCTCGCTGAAGGCGCGGGACACCCCCTGGAGTGCGGAGGTGACCTCACTGGGGATCACCCAGAACGTGCTGCCCGCGCCCTGCGCCAGTTGGGGCAGCGTCTGGAGGTACTGCCAGGCGAGCAGCTTGGGGTCGGGGTCGTTGCGGTGCACTGCCTGGAACACCTCGTCGATGGCCCGGGACTGGCCCTCCGCCTGGAGGATCGCGGCAGTGCGGTTGCCCTCCGCGCGCAGAACGGCGGCCTGCTTGTCGCCTTCGGCGGTGAGGATCTGCGACTGACGCTGCCCTTCGGCCCCGAGGATCGCGGCTCGCTTGTCCCGCTCGGCTCGCATCTGCTTCTGCATCGCGTCCTTGATGGACTGCGGAGGGTCGATGGCCTTGATCTCCACCCGGTTGACCCTCAGCCCCCACTTGCCGGTGGCCTCGTCCAGGACGCCGCGGAGCTGGCTGTTGATGGTGTCGCGCGAAGTGAGCGTCTTCTCCAGGTCCATGGATCCCACGACATTGCGCAACGTGGTGACGGTCAGCTGCTCGACCGCCTGAAGGAAATTCGCGATCTCGTAGAAGGCCGCTCGCGGATCGGTGACCTGGAAATAGAGGACGGTGTCGATCTCGACGACCAGATTGTCCTCGGTGATGACCGGCTGCGGTTTGAAGGAAACGACCTGTTCCCGGAGGTCGATCACCGGATGAACCCGGTCGATGTACGGAATGACGAGACTGAGGCCGGGATTCAGGGTCCGGTGGTAGCGGCCGAGTCGCTCGACATTACGAGCACGGGCCTGGGGAACGATACGGACCGCCCGCACCACGGTGAAAACCGCGAACAGCGCGACGATCAGGCCGGCAATCAAGAACGCCGAGGCTTCCATGGTCATCAGTCCCGTGGGTAGACGATGGCGGTGGCGCCACTGATCTCTATGACGTCGACGGTCTTTCCGGCGGGAATCACCAGCGTCTCGTCCAAGGCGCGGGCCGTCCACTCCTCACCGTCGATACGAACCCTGCCGCCCAGGCCCGTCACCTCCGAGACGACATAGGCACCCTTGCCGACCAGGGCGTCCACGCCGAACCGTGCCGCTTGGGGCTTGAGCACGTGGCGCAGCGCGACGGGACGCAGGAACAGCAGGGTGACTGTTGCCACGGCGGTGAAGACCAGGAACTGGAAAGGCAAGGGCAGTCCGACCGCGGCGGAACCCGCCGTGACCAACGCGGCCGCACTCAGCATCCCCAGCGCAGCGGTCAGGGTGAAGATCTCCGCCACGGCCAATACGCCCGCGATGATCAACCAGATCAGCCAGGGATCCATCGCGCGCCCCCTCTCAGCGGTACGGCCCCGGAAGGGTCTTTTGCGTCCGTTTTACCCACAACGCGAAGATCCTTACCCCAGGCAGACGTCACAGACTTGCCGGACTGGAGCCGTTGAGGGTGGTGCTGGGCCTGGCGGTGCTCGCCGGGATCGGTTTCACTGTTGCCCCGCTGACCGGCGGGGAAGAGGAGACACGCGATGACGACGCCGACCGGAGCCCCGACATCTACCAGCGGACCGGCCCTGGTTTCGCCGGCGTCACGGGCGACGGCCGACATGGCCCGCGCCGGCTCATGAACGGCGCCGGGTCGCTGCTGCCCGTGGTCGTCGTGGTCGCCGCGCTGATGATCAGGGCCGCGATCGGCGAGCTGCGCCGGCCGGGCAGCGTCCGTCGGCAGTGGGCGAGCGCGACGAGCGGGCCTGCCCTGGCCGCCGGGCTCGTGGCGGCCGTGGCCGTCGCGGTGACGGGCTGGTCACAGGCCGGGCCGGTGGCCTTGGCATGGGCAGCGCTGGCCGGCGCGCTCGTCGCGTTCCTCGTGGGCCGTCCGGCGAACAGGCCCTGACACCCCGCCCTCAGACCGCGGCGATGCCCCCGCGCGCCATGCTGCACGATCCGGCCCGGGCCGCGCATTGCCGGTTCCCGGCAGTGTTCATGGGGGTCCGCACACCGGGGCCCATCGAGAAGACGTCAAGGCGGTCCGGTGCATCGGGAACCTGACGATCCGTCGGCGAGGCCGGCGTCGAGTCGGCATCAGTAGCGCCACGACCCGCTGTCGACGGCCGGGAAACGCCAAGATCGACAACTGGTCAAGCCTGAGCCGGGCTGCGAGGATGAAGGCCGGAGGCGCACGTACCAGTCTCACCAGGAGGTACCCGTGAAGATGCTGATCAACGTCCCGGAGACCGTGGTCGCGGACGCGCTGCGCGGTCTGGCGGCTGCCCACCCGGAGCTGACCGTGGACGTGGAGAACCGGGTGATCGTGCGGCGGGACGCTCCCGTGGCCGGGAAAGTGGGGCTGGTCTCGGGCGGTGGTTCGGGGCACGAGCCGCTGCACGGGGGGTTCGTAGGGCCCGGCATGCTGTCGGCGGCCTGTCCCGGCGAGGTGTTCACCTCCCCGGTGCCCGACCAGATGCTGCGCGCGGCCGCCGCCGTGGACAGCGGGGCCGGGGTGCTGTTCATCGTGAAGAACTACACCGGTGACGTGCTCAACTTCGACATGGCCGCCGAGCTGGCCGAGGACGAGGGCATCCAGGTCGCGAAGGTGCTGGTCAACGACGACGTGGCGGTGACCGACAGTCTTTACACGGCGGGGCGGCGCGGTACCGGCGCGACCCTGTTCGTGGAGAAGATCGCGGGTGCCGCCGCCGACGAGGGCATGCCGCTGGAGCGGGTGGAGGCCATCGCCCGGCAGGTCAACGAGAACTCCCGCAGTTTCGGTGTCGCGCTGAGCGCGTGCAGCACACCGGCCAAGGGCAGCCCCACCTTCGATCTGCCCCCCGGCGAGCTGGAGTTGGGCATCGGCATCCACGGCGAACCCGGCCGGGAGCGGCGGGCGATGATGACGTCCGGCGAGATCGCCGAGGCCGCCGTCGAGGCGGTGGTGGAGGACCTGAAGCCGCGCAATCCGGTGCTGGTCCTCGTCAACGGCATGGGCGCGACGCCCCTGCTAGAGCTGTACGGCTTCAACGCCGAGGTGCACCGGGTGCTCGCCGCCCGAGGCGTCCCCGTCGCCCGCGTTCTCGTGGGCAACTACGTCACCTCCCTGGACATGGCGGGCGCCTCCCTCACCCTGTGCCAGGTCGACGAGGAGATGCTGCGGCTGTGGGACGCGCCGGTGAAGACGCCGGGTCTGCGCTGGGGCGTGTGACGCGGAAGGGGTAGAGGATCACCACGTACCTACCAGGCAAGGAGACCCAGTGCTCGACGCCGATTTCTTCCGCCGTTGGATGACGGTGACCGCCGCGTCCGTGGACCGCGAGGCGGAACGGCTCACCGCCCTCGACTCCCCCATCGGGGACGCGGACCACGGCAGCAACCTCCATCGAGGGTTCACGGCCGTGACGGCGGCCCTGGAGAAGGAGGCTCCCGGCACGCCCGGCGGGGTCCTGACCCTGGCCGGGCGCCAGCTGATCTCGACGGTCGGCGGCGCCTCGGGGCCGCTGTACGGGACGCTGCTGCGCCGTACCGGCAAGGCGCTCGGGGATGCCGCCGAGGTCAGTGCGGAGCAGCTGGCCGAGGCGCTGCGGGCCGGGGTGGACGCTGTCATGACCCTCGGCGGTGCGGCCCCGGGCGACAAGACCATGATCGACGCGCTGGTGCCCGCGGTGGACGCGCTGGGCGACTCGTTCGCGGCGGCCCGGACCGCCGCGGAGGAGGGCGCCGTGGCGACGACGCCGTTGCAGGCGCGCAAGGGCCGGGCCAGCTATCTCGGCGAGCGCAGCATCGGGCACCAGGACCCGGGCGCCACGTCGGCGGCACTGCTCGTCGCCGGACTCGCGGAGGCCGCCGGTGAGTGACGAGCGGCTCGTGGGAATCGTGCTGGTGTCGCACAGCGCGGAGGTGGCCGCGTCGGTCGCCGAGCTGGCGAAGGGGCTCGCGGGCGGCGGCCCGGCGGTGCCCGTCGCCCCGGCGGGCGGCACCGAGGGCGGCGGGCTCGGCACCAGCGCCGAACTGATCGCCGCGGCGGCCGCGTCCGTCGACCGGGGCGCCGGCGTCGCCGTGCTGACCGATCTGGGCAGTGCGGTGCTGACCGTGAAGGCGCTGCTCGCGGAGGGCGACGAACTCCCGGAGCACACGCGGCTGGTGGACGCTCCGTTCGTGGAGGGAGCCGTGGCCGCGGTGGTCACGGCGGCCACCGGGGCCGACCTGGCGGCGGTGGAGTCGGCCGCGGCGGAGGCGTACACGTACCGGAAGGTGTGAGGCGGGGGCCGGGCGCGCCGGAGAACGGCGTGCCCGGCGGCCCCTCCCGCCACCGGGCAGGTTATCCCTGACGCTCCGTCAAATCGCTTACGGGGTACCGACGAACTCCCTCGCCATCTGCTCCCCCGTCGTCACGGCCGCCGCGTGGTCCTCGATGGGGGACACGCGGGCGTCCTTGAAGACGATGTAGGTGACGCCGGACGGTGTGCCGCCGCCCTGCGGGTCGGTGCGGATGCCGAGGGCCTTGGCGGTCGCGTAGGAGGCCTCTCCGATGATGTCCTGCGGGCCCGTGTCGCCGACGACCGCGTACTGCACACGATTCCGGTGGACGACGGCCACGACCGAACCGCCGCCCACGCCGTGCTCCCGGTAGTCCCAGATGCGGCTCGGGGCGGGCACGACGATGAAGGGGAGGCGTTCGGCGCTCAGGGGGCGGCCGTCGGACTGCGCGTAGGCGGTGCTGTCGGAGAAGTACGGGTCCGTGCGGCGGTTGCAGCGGGGCCCGGGTCGGCCGTCGCAGTCGATGTCCATGTCGGCTTTCCAGAACACGGCGTCGCGGGTGCCGCAGACCGGGATGTTCGCGGGTGCGCCGCTGTCGCTGCGGTACCGGCCGCGGGAGACCGGAACGCAGTTGCGCACCTTGGCCAGCAGGTCGGCGGCGCTGACGGGGTTCCCGCGCCACGCGATGGGCTGGGGCGTGCCGGCGGGGGGCGTCGTCGGGGCGAGCAGGGCGGCGCTGGCCGCGGCCAGTGTGAGTGACTGGACACGCACGATAGAGGAGCCTCTCCTGAGGGAACCTGACGGGCACTCAGCACAATCTGTCCCCGGGGGCGATCACCCGTCCACCGCTGGAGGGCCGGACGGTGCACGGCCCCAACCTCCGACAGGGGCCGGGAGCCTGAGTCCGCGTAAGGACCCAGGCCTGCCCGGCCACCCGCGCCGGCGCGGGATCTGCGACGACAGCGGTCCGCGCGACAGGCTCGAACTCCCTGGTGTATGCCAGGAGTTCGGCCGTGAGGTGCTTCAGCATACGTAACTCTCCCGGGTGGTCACGAACGGTGGGAGGTGACGCGCCCCCACACAGGGCTCCTCACAGAGGGATCCCCGCACCCCGCCCTCTTGATGTGAGCGCGCCCGCCGCGCCATATTGGTCCGGACCATTCCCGAGTGCCGCCCCGGGAGGCAGTGTCGTGCGAGGCCTTTCCGCTCTCCCCTTCCACCTCCGTCGCCTCGCGTTGTGCGCGGCTCTCGTCCTGGTCGCCTCCTGCGACTGGACCGGCCCGGGCGAGGGGGACGGCGGCGCTCCGCCCGGCGCGCCGACGGGCGTCACCGCGGCAGCGGGCACGGCGACGAGCGTGCACGTCATGTGGAACACGACCGCCCGGGCCGATGCCTACGAGGTGTATCGCGGCACCACGAAGGTCAGGGAAGTGCCGGGCTCTAAGCACATGGTGGACGTCACCAAGCTCCGGCCCTCCACCCTGTATGTCTTCACCGTGCGGGCGCGGAACGCCGAGGGGCAGCCGGGGCCGCACAGCCAGGCGGTCCGGGCGAGGACACCCGCGGCCGTCGCGGACGACCGCTCCGCACCCTCCCGTCCGTCGGCGCCGCACGGCCGGGCGGCCGGCAGCCGGGCGGTCCAGCTGTCCTGGGCCCCCGCCACGGACGACCGGGGCGTGGCGTCGTACGACATCCATCAGGGAGACGCGAAGATCCACAGCGTGGGCGGGTCCCAGACGGCCGCCGTGGTCACGGGGCTGCGGCCCGGCACGGCCTACTCGTTCACCGTCCGGGCCAGGGACGCGGCCGGGAACGTCTCTCCCGCCACACCTGCCGTCCGTGTCACCACGCCGGGCACGGACGACGGCCGTGCGACGGCCCCCACCGGCTTCCGGGCGACGAGCCACCGCGCGGACGGGGCGTACCACGTCGACCTGAGCTGGGTGCCGCCGCAGGTCGACGGTGAGGTCACCGAGTACCAGATCCATCTGGACGGCCGGCCCGCCACCTCTCTGGTGTACGGCGGGGACGCGCCGCGCGACCGGGCCACGTACAGCTTCTACGCGGGACGGGACGCCGGTGTCAGCCACCGGGTCCGGATACGGGCGATGCTGCCGGACGGCACCTGGGGAGGCTTCTCGGCGGAACGGACGGTGACGACGGGCCCGGGCCGCTGACGCGCTCCACGGCAGGTCCGGCCGTGGGAACCCGTCACCTGCCCGGCGGCACCCGGCGTGCGGCCGGGGTCTGTGGCGCTTTGGCTGACCCCTGAGGCAGCACGGGCGTTCCCCGATCCTCGGCGGCGCAAGGGATGTACCGCCAACCGTGCCGCCGGAGGGCAGTCCACATGCGCAACTCATCGCCAGTTCTCCGCTCCGGCCTGACCGTGGCAGCCGCCGCCGCGCTGCCCCTCGCCCTGGCCTCGGTGCCCGCTTCGGCGGGCCCGGGCATCTCCGTGAGCACCACGGGTTCCACGGTGTCGGTCACCACCAGCACGTGCACCCAGATCAACGGCAGCTGGGGCACCGCCTCACTTCTCACCAGCAGTCAGGGCAGCTTCGCCCAGGGGCGCCAGGTGACCCTGTCGGGGACGTCGACCAGTCAGTCCGCTGCCTGGTCGAACGTCACCTCGGGGACGTACACCGTCATCGTCATCTGCTCCGACGGCACCACGGCGGGCACACAGTCCGTCGTCGTCTCCCCCGTTCCCTCCCCCACGAGGTCGCCGTCCCCCTCTCCCTCGCCGTCCCGCGGTGTCATGGGCGGGGCCGGCGGGAGCGCCACGGACTACGGCACCGTCACGCTCGTGGCGGGCGGCACGCTGGTCGGGACCGGCCTCCTCGCGACGGCCTGGTACCTGCGCCGGCGCAACAGGCCGTACCGGCTCTGATCCGGTACGCATGGCGGCCCGCCCTCCCGAAGCGCTCCGGTCGGGCGGGCCGCCGTCATGTCCGGGTCAGGCCGGGCGGGTCGCCTCGCCGTCCGGGAGTTCGGCGACGTCGGCCAGGGCGCGCCTGAGCCACTGGGTCCAGAACGTCTCCAGGTCGATGCCGGCCTGGAGCACCAGATGCCGCAGCCGGTCCTCGGTGCCGTCCCGGCCGGGCGGGAAGTCCCGCTTCTCGATCTCCTGGTACTCCGCCAGTTGCCGCTCGTGCAGCTCCAGGTGGCGCCGCAGATCGGCCTCCAGACCCGCGGTGCCGACCACGGCCGCCGCCCTCAGCCGCAGCAGCAGCGCGTCGCGGTGCGGCTTGGGGTCCTGGGAAGCGGCCGTCCAGCGGGCCAGTTCGGCGCGGCCCGCCGGCAGGACCTCGTAGCTCTTCTTCTGCCCGCGGGTCGGCTGCTCGGCGGGCAGGGCGCGGATGAGGCCGTCGGTCTCCAGCCTTCCCAGCTCGCGATAGATCTGCTGGTGCGTCGCCGACCAGAAGTACCCGAACGACCGGTCGAACCGGCGGGTCAGCTCCAGCCCGGACGACGGCTTCTCGAGCAGGGCGGTGAGGATCGCGTGCGGGAGTGACATGGCCTCATCCTAGGGACGCGTTCCCGCACTACAGGGCGGCCGCCAGCTCGGTGCCCTGCTTGATGGCGCGCTTGGCGTCCAGTTCCGCGGCCACGTCGGCGCCGCCGATGAGGTGCGCGCTGCGCCCGGCCGCGATCAGTTCCTCGTACAGGCCGCGGCGCGGCTCCTGGCCGGTGCACAGCACGATCGTGTCGACCTCCAGCACGGTGCTCTCGCCGTCGATCGTGATGTGCAGACCGGCGTCGTCGATCCGGTCGTAGCCGACGCCCGGGACCATGGTGACGCCGCGGTGCTTGAGTTCGGTGCGGTGGATCCAGCCGGTGGTCTTGCCGAGGCCGGCGCCGACCTTGGAGGTCTTGCGCTGGAGCAGGTGGACGGTGCGCGGCGGGGCGGGCCGCTCGGGCGCGGCGAGGCCGCCGGGGGCGCGGTAGTCCAGGTCGACGCCCCACTGGCGGAAGTACGTCTGCGGGTTCTCGTGCGCCTTGTCGCCGCTGTCCGTGAGGTACTCGGCGACGTCGAAGCCGATGCCCCCCGCGCCGAGGATCGCGACCCGGTCGCCCACGGGGACGCCGTCGCGCAGGACGTCGAGGTAGCCCACGACACTCGGGTGGTCCACGCCGGGGATGTCGGGGGTGCGCGGCGTGACGCCGGTGGCGACGACGACCTCGTCGAAATCGTCGACGTCGCCGGCCCCGACGGAGGTGTTCAGCCGTATGTCGACGCCGTGCCAGTCGAGCTGGGTGCGGAAGTAGCGGAGTGTCTCGTCGAACTCCTGCTTGCCGGGGACCTTGCGGGCGACGTTGAGCTGGCCGCCGATCTCGCTCGCCGCGTCGAACAGCGTCACGTCGTGCCCGCGCTCGGCGGCCGAGACCGCGCAGGCCAGCCCGGCCGGACCGGCGCCGACGACCGCGACGCGCTTGCGCAGCCTGGTCGGGGAGAGCACCAGTTCGGTCTCGTGGCAGGCGCGCGGGTTGACCAGGCATGAGGTGATCAGGCCGCTGAAGGTGTGGTCGAGGCAGGCCTGGTTGCAGCCGATGCAGGTGTTGATCGCCTCGGGCCGGCCGGCCGCGGCCTTGGTGACGAAGTCCGGGTCGGCGAGCATCGGGCGGGCCATCGACACCATGTCGGCCACGCCCTCGGCGAGCAGTTCCTCGGCGAGTTCGGGGGTGTTGATGCGGTTGGTGGTGACGAGCGGGACGGACACCTCGCCCATGAGCCGCTTGGTGACCCACGTGTACGCGCCGCGCGGCACGGAGGTCGCGATGGTGGGGATGCGGGCCTCGTGCCAGCCGATGCCGGTGTTGATGATCGTCGCCCCGGCGGCCTCGACGGCCTTGGCGAGGGTGATGACCTCGTCGAGCGTCGAACCGCCCGGGACGAGGTCGAGCATGGACAGCCGGTAGATGACGATGAAGTCCTCGCCGACCGCCTCGCGCACCCGCCGCACGATCTCCAGGGGGAAGCGCGTGCGGTTCTCGTACGAGCCGCCCCAGCGGTCGGTGCGCTGGTTGGTCTGCAACGCGATGAACTCGTTGATGAGGTAGCCCTCGGAGCCCATGATCTCGACCCCGTCGTAGCCGGCCTGCCGGGCGAGGCGGGCGGCGCGGGCGTAGTCGTCGATGGTCCGCTCGATGTCGGCGTCGGTGAGCTCGCGGGGCGGGAAGGGGCTGATCGGCGCCTGGAGCGGGCTGGGCGCGACCAGGTCCTTGTGATAGGCGTACCGGCCGAAGTGCAGGATCTGCATGGCGATCCGCCCGCCCTCGCGGTGCACGGCGTCGGTGATGACCCGGTGCTGCTCGGCCTCCGCCTCGGTGGTGAGCTTCGCGCCGCCCTCGTAGGGGCGTCCCTCGTCGTTGGGCGCGATGCCGCCGGTGACGATCAGGCCCACTCCCCCGCGGGCGCGGGCGGCGTAGAAGGCGGCCATGCGGGCGAAACCGCCCTCGGCCTCCTCCAGGCCGACGTGCATGGAGCCCATGAGGACCCGGTTGGGCAGGGTCGTGAAGCCCAGGTCGAGGGGGGTCAGCAGGTGCGGGTAACGGCTCATCGGGCCCTCCGTGCGCGGTGTCGTGTCTGTAGTTGTAGAGGACCGCCGACTGTTTATGCAACTAGTTGCACAAGGTGATGGAGGGCACAGTAGGTCCATGACCAGGGATCTTGGCCTTTCCTCCTCCGTGGTGGAGCTCGCCGGCGAGCTGATTCGCCACCCGAGCCGCGCTGGCATCGACGACCACGAGCCCGTCCTGGCCGTCCTGGAGGACTGGCTCGCCGGCCGGGGCCTGCGGCACCGGCGTCTCCACGACGACACCCGCCGCCCGGTCGCCCTGCTGGTGGAGATCGCGGGCGGCCGGCCCGGGCCCTGGTGGGCGCTGGACGCCTGCGTGGACACCGCGCCGTACGGCGACGAGTCGGCCTGGTCCTTTCCGCCCGACGCCGGGGACGTCGTCGACGGCCGGCTGCGGGGCAGGGGCGCGGCCGACTCGAAACTCGCCGCGGCCCTGTTCTGCCACATCGCGGCCGAGCTGCACGGCCGGGCCGGTGAGCTGCGCGGCGGGCTCGCGGTGCTGCTGGACGCCGACGAGCACACGGGCGGCTTCGGAGGCGCCCGGGCGTATCTCGCCGACCCGGCAGCGGCCCGCCCGGCCGGGGTGATGATCGGCTACCCCGGGTTGGAGGAGGTCGTGGTCGGCGGCCGTGGGCTGTGGCGGGCCACGATCGCCGTGCACGCGACGTCAGGGCACTCCGGGTCGAGCCGTGCGGCGGTCGGTGCGGTGTCGCGCGCGGCACATCTCGTACGACTGCTGGACGAGGCCCCGCTGCCCGGGGCGAGCGGGGAGTTCCCGCTGCCGCCGAAGCTGACGGTGACCTTCTGCCACGGCGGCGAGGGCTTCTCCGTCGTCCCGGACCTGTGCGAGGTCGGCGTCGACGTCCGCACGACGCCCGGCTTCGGCGCCCGAGCAGCCGAGGCCCTGGTCCGGGCGGCGGTGAGCGAGCTGGACGAGCGGTCGCCCGCGCCGCGCCCGACGGAGGTCACGGCGGTCGCGGCCTGGCCGCCGTACCGGCTGGCCGAGGACCAGCAGCCCGCCGCCGCCCTCCTGGGTGCGGCGGCGGGCGAGGGGCTGCGGGTGCGGGCCAAGACGGCGGGCCCGTCGAACATCGGCAATCTGCTGGCGGGCGAGGGCATCCCGGCCACGGCCGGGTTCGGCCTGCCGTACGAGGGACTCCACGGCGTGGACGAACGCGTGCACCTCGCGGACCTGCCCGTGGTGCACGCCGTCTACCGGCGGGCCGTCCTCCGCCTGCTGGGGGCGTGAGGGGCGCTCACCAGCTCGTGCGGGGCAGTCACCAGCTCACGAGGGACGTTCATCGGCTTTCGAGGCGCACGTGCAGTTCCTTCTCCTGGTCACCGGAGACCGTGCTCACGTCCCGCACGGCGAACAGCGAGTCCAGCCTCCTGCGGAACTGCTCGATCGCCCAGTAACCGCCGTGCAGGTCGGCGTCGACGGAGGACGACAGCCGGCCCGGTCGCGCGCCCTCGTGCGTGTCGGCGACGTCGAACGTGCCGAGCCACACGGTCGGGCGGGTCTCGTGCAGATCCTCCGGTACGTCGTCCGCGCACCGGTCGGACTCGAAGCAGGCGCACAGCGTGTCGAACACGATCCGGGCGTCCTGCTTGCTGCACCCGCTGATCTCCACCGAGACGTTGTGGGGATGCGGTTGCTCACGGTCCATCGTGATCGCTCCTCTCGTGGCGTATCCGCCCCTACCCCAGCAAAGCACCACCTTCTGCCGAGCACTACCGGCGCTACCCGTGCCGTGATGACGGGTTTACGGAGCGAGCGGCTCCGTGTTGGGAGATGGTGGAGGGTGACGGACGGGGCCTCGGAACGAGCGGCTCCGCGCGGTAGAACATGGGGTGTCGGCACCGTGACGGCGTGCCGCGAGATCGGCGAAGGCGGGGCGTGGGATGAGTGCAGGCGGGTCCCCCATGGCCGAGGGCGACGGGCCGGTGCCCGCGTCGGCGCGGCCGAGCGGGCTGCTCGACGTCCTGCGCGTGGCCTCGGTGGTCCTGGACAGCGAGGGCCGCATCGTGCTGTGGAGCCCCCAGGCCGAGGAGCTGTTCGGGTACTCGGCGCAGGACGCGCTGGGCGAGTACGCCGCCCGGATCATGGTCCACGAGCAGCACGTCGACCTCGTGGTCAAGCTGTTCGCCGACGTCATGGGCACCGGGCAGAGCTGGGCCGGGGCCTTCCCCGTCCGCCGCAAGGACGGCACCACGCGGCTCGTGGAGTTCCGCAACATGCGGCTGCTGGACGACCAGGGGGAGGTCTACGCGCTCGGTCTGTGCGCCGACCAGTCGACCGTGCACCGGTTGGAGCGCGATGTGGCGCTGTCGACGCGGATGATCGCCCAGTCCCCGATCGGGCTGGCAGTGCTGGACACCGAACTGCGGTACGTCTCGGTCAACCCGGCGCTGGAGGAGCTCAACGGCGTGCCGGCCGAGGAGCACCTGGGCCGGACGGTCCGCGAGGTGGTGCCGCGGATGGACGTCGACGCCCTGGAGACCGCGGCCCGCCGGGTCCTGGAGACCGGGCAGCCGGTGGTCGACCAGTCCACGATCGGCCGTACCCCGGCCGACCCGCACCAGGACCACGCCTGGTCGATCTCGCTGTACCGGCTGGAGAACGCCTTCGGGACCGTGCTGGGCGTGGCCGTCTCTATCGTGGACGTCACCGAGCAGTACCGCGCGGGCATCGAGGCCGAGGCCGCGCGGCGCCGGCTGGCCATGATCGCCGACGCCTCCGGCCGTATCGGCACCACGCTGGACCTGGACCGCACGGCCCGGGAACTCGCCGACGTGGCCGTGCCCGAACTCGCCGACGTCGCGGCCGTCGACCTGCTGGACGCGGTGGTGCAGGGCCGGAGCACCCGTCTCGGCCCGGCCGAGGCGGCCGTGATCCGCGCGCTGGCGGTCCAGGGGTACGACTCGGCCGAGGCGCTGGAGGCGGCCGACCCGCCCGGGCAGGTGGCCCGGTACGCGCCCGACCGGCTGGTCACCGAGTGCGTGCGCTCGGCCAGCGCCGTGATGCTGCCGGAGGTCGCGGACGAGGACCTGCCGCGCATCGCCCGGTCCGCGGAGGCGGCCGAGCTGCTGGGCCGGGCCGGGGTGCACTCGTACCTGGCGGTGCCGCTGATCGCGCGCGGCGAGGTGCTGGGCGCCCTGGACCTCAAACGCACCCGCAACCCGCTGCCCTTCACGGAGGACGACCTGCTGCTGGCCCGTGAGCTGGCCGCGCGGGCCGCCGTGCAGATCGACAACGCCCGCTGGTACCAGAGCGCCCGCGAAACCGCGCTCACCCTCCAGCGCAGCCTGCTGCCCAGCCATCCGCCCGTGACGGGCGGGCTGGAGGTGGCCTCCCGCTACCAGCCGGCCGGGGCCACGAGTGAGGTGGGCGGCGACTGGTTCGACGTGATCGGTCTGGACGGCGGCAAGACCGCGCTCGTGGTGGGTGACGTGATGGGCAGTGGCATCCCCGCGGCGGCGGCCATGGGCCGGCTGCGTACGGCGACCAACACGCTGGCCTCCCTCGACCTCGATCCGGCCGTGCTCCTGGAACACCTCGACAAGATCACCGCAGGGCTGGAACAGGCCATCGCCACCTGCGTCTACGCCGTCCACGACCCGCGTCTGCGGCAGTGCCGGGTCGCCAACGCCGGGCATCTGCCGCCGGTGCGCCTCCGGGCCGGGCGGCCTCCCGAGCTGCTCGACCTGCCGACCGGGGTGCCGCTCGGCGTCGGCGGCGTCGCCTTCTCCACGACGACCGTCGACCTGGAGCCGGGCGACCGGCTGGTGTTCTACACCGACGGTCTCGTCGAGACCCGGCGCGACTCGCTCGACGACCGGCTCGACACGCTGCTGTCCCTGCTCGAAGGGCCCGACCGCCCGCTGGAGGAGGTCTGCGACCTGCTGCTGCGCACGCTGCACGAGCCGGACAACTTCGACGACGTGGCGCTGCTCATCGCGCGGGCGACGGCACCGGACTGAGGTGCCGCCGCCGGCACAGCGGGGGGGGGTCGGGCGTCAGGATGCGACGCCGATCACCACATGGGCGTACAGCTCCTCCGAGACGGCCAGATGTGCCGTCAGGCCGTTGCGTTCGAAGGCGTCGAGGGCGGCCGGGGCCTGGTGGCGGCTCGTCTCCACCAGGACGCAGCCGCCGGGCGCGAGCCAGCGGGGCGCCTCGGCCGCGACCCGGCGCAGGACGCCGAGGCCGTCCGCACCGCCGTCGAGGGCGACCAGCGGCTCGTGGGCGCGGGCCTCCAGCGGCAGCAGACCTATCTCGTCGCTCGGTACGTACGGCACGTTGGCCGCGAGGATGCCGACGCGGCCCCGCAGGTCACCGGGCAGCGCATCGAACAGGTCGCCCTGGTGCACGTGACCGCCGCCGGCGGCGACATTGCCGCGGGCACAACGCACCGCGGCGGGGTCGATGTCGGCGGCGTGCAGTTCGACGCGGCCGAGTCCGGCGGCCAGTGCCGCGCCGACGGCGCCCGAGCCGCAGCACAGGTCGACGACGACGCCGGCGCCGGGCGCCCGGGCCAGGGCCTGCTCGACCAGGAACTCGGTGCGTCGGCGCGGCACGAAGACGCCCGGGTCGACGGTGATGCGCAGACCCCGGAACTCGGCCCAGCCGACGACGAGTTCGAGGGGCAGACCCGCGACGCGGCGTTCGACCATGGCGGCGACTTCAGCCGGCGTGCGGGCGGTGGCGAGGATCAACTCGGCCTCGTCCTCGGCGAAGACGCAGCCCGCGGCGCGCAGGGCGACGACGACGGAGTCGAGGGACGACGGTGGGACGGGAGACACGGAGGGCATGGAAGCCAGGAGCCTTTCGAGATTCGAAGGGCGCTCCTGCGGTCGCCTACGGCCGGCGATCCGCGCGACATCGAGGAGAGAGCACCCAGGCTGACACAGCGGTAATGGGTCTCACCCCCTCGGTTCGGCGACGGCTGGGTCCGTCCACAGCCGGCGGCAACACTACCCGACGGGTCTGCCGACCGGTACGGCACCTGATCCGCCGCCCCGTCGACGTGTGGTTGGGTTATGCAACCATGGAGTGACCGGAGGGCGACGTGGTGAGGGAGGCCGGATGAAGCCCGCCGATGCCGTGGAGACCATCCAGCGCGAGATGACGGTCTTCGCCCGCCGGGCCCGTGCCGCGGCGGGGCGGATGCACCCGGAGCTGTCGCTGGTCTCGTACACGCTGCTCGGGCACCTGGAGGAGAGCGGCGGGTGCCGTGCCACCGACCTGGCCGCCCACTACGCCCTGGACAAGTCCACCGTCAGCCGGCAGGTGGCCGCGCTGGAACGCGCCGGTCTCATCGGACGCCGCCCCGACGCGGACGACCAGCGCGTCCAGGTGCTGCACCTGACGGCGGCCGGGCGGCGCATCCTGGCCCAGGTCACCGAGAGCCGCCGGGCGGCCTTCCGGGAGCGGCTGGCGGACTGGCCGGCCGAGGACCTGGCGCGATTCGCCGACTACCTCGTGCGCTACAACGCGGGCCCTGGTGCCGGTCGGCACGACCAGGGGCGCAGCACCTAGGCCCGACCAGGTGCTGCGCCCCACGTACGGTTGAATACGCAATCACTGATCACGCCGGCCCGGCGGGGCACCGTCGGCCCGGTCCGGAGGCACACCGCATGCACATCACCCGAGGCTTCACCGGGCGCCCACGTGCGGCCGACCCCGGTCTGCCGCCCGGCCAGTACGACGCGGGCGACGACTGGCCCGTGCTGTCCGCCGAGGTCACTCCCGACCTCGCACCCGCCGACTGGACGTTCCGTATCGACGGTCTGGTGGACGAGCCCCGCACCTGGGACTGGGAGGAGGCACACCGGCTGCCGCCGTCGGCGTACGAGGGCGCCATCCACTGTGTGACGAGCTGGTCGAAGTTCGGGGTGCGGTTCGCGGGGGTGTCCCTGGACGCGTTCTGGGATGTGGTCCGGCCCCGTGGATCGGCGACCCATGCCGTCGCCTACTCGCACACCGGCTACACCACGAACCTCCCGCTCGCCGACCTGACGGGCGGGCGCGCCTGGATCGCGTGGGAGTACGACGGCAGGCCGCTCGCCCCCGAACACGGCGGCCCGGCACGGCTGCTGGTGCCGCACCTGTACTTCTGGAAGAGCGCCAAGTGGATAGCGGGCCTGCGGATCCTCGACCACGACGAGCCGGGGTTCTGGGAGCGGAACGGCTACCACGAGCGGGGCAACCCCTGGCAGGAGCAGAGGTACTCCGGTGACTGAGACCTTCGTGCCTCCCACGCGGTTCGCCGTGCCCGGGCGCATCGCCGTGAGCGAGCAGGCCGCCTCCGTGTGGCAGACCGCCACACTGACCGGGATCCGCCGCGAGACCGCGCGTGCCACCACCTTCCGGTTCGCCGTGCCCGGCTGGCCGGGGCACCAGCCCGGCCAGCACCTGATGGTGCGGCTGACCGCCGAGGACGGCTATGCGGCCCAGCGCCATTACTCGATCGCGTCCGCGCCGGACGACTCCGGGCACGTCGAGCTGACCCTCGACCACGTCGAGGGCGGCGAGGTCTCGGGCTGGTTCCACACCGTCGCCCGGCCCGGCGACCAGGTCGAGGTGCGGGGCCCGGTGAGCGGCTTCTTCGCCTGGCCCGGCGACCGGCCCGCGCTGCTGATCGGCGCGGGTTCCGGCGTCGTGCCGCTGATGTCGATGGTCCGGCACCACCGGGCGCGGAACCTGACCGTGCCGCTGCGGCTGCTGGTGTCCGCGCGCAGTCCGGAGGAGCTCGTCTACGCCCGGGAGTTCGGCGCCGAGACGACGCCCGTGTTCACGCGGAGCGCGCCGGAGGGTGTGCCGGTGGGACGTATGGCGGCCGCACATGTGGCGCCACTCCTGGCCGAGCAGCCTTCCGGTGGGTGGGAGGCCTATGTGTGCGGCTCCAACTCCTTCGCCGAGCATGCCTCCCGGCTGCTCGTGACGGCCGGTCAGCCGGTGGAGCGCATCCGGATCGAGCGGTTCGGCTGATCTCGCCGGCGGCCCTCCTCCGGTGGTGTCACAGGGGTGGCGTGTGGCTCGCCGGCGGGGTGCCGGACGCGGTCCGTCGTGTGCGCGGGCCGGTGTTTCGCCCCGGCCGGCCCGGGCACTCCGGCCGGAGGGCTCCGGCATGCGGCAACCCGGGCCGTGCCGAGCGATCGATGTGTGTCGGAGGGGTACCTGACCCGTGTGGGCACTCGCACGCGTGACCTGACGCGCAGGGAGCGGCGACGCCGCCACCGCACGGCCGGTCGGGCCCTCCGGCCGCGGTGACGGCGAGGAGGTCGACATGCGAACCCGGGTGCGCGGCTGGCGCTGGCGGCGCAGTCCGCTGCGGCGCCGGTCGGATGTCGTCGAGGCGTGGACGGTCCTGGTGGTCGCCGTCCTGATACTCGTGGGCGCGCCTCTGGCGGGGGCGGCCGCCGCCTGGTGGGCCCACGGCGAGGCACGGTCCGTCTCGGCGGAGCAACAGGCCGAGCGTCACCGCGTCCGTGCCGAGGTCGTCGGCAGGAAGGGCGAGTCGCTGCCGTCGGTGCAGGCCGGCGGGCAGCACGCCTACCGGGCCACCGTGCGCTGGACCGAGCCGGGCGAGGGCACGCGCACCACGACGGCGCGGGTCCCCGGGGACACCCGGCCGGGTGAGGTCGTGGACGTGTGGTTCGACTCCCGGGGGCGGAGTGTGACCCCGCCGGTGGACGGCACCGGCGTCTGGCAGCACACCCTCACCATGGGCACGTGCGCCGCGGTCGGCGAGGTGCTCGTAGTGCTCCTCGGCCACTCCGCCGTGCGCCGGGTCGCCCTGCGCCGCCGGCTGACCGAGTGGGAGAGGGAGTGGGCCCGTACGGAGCCGGAGTGGACGCGTCGAGACGCGTGACGCGACCGACGAACGGCAGGTGGGCGGGCTACGGCAAAAGTCCTGGCGAGTCCTCCGACCACTCACGTAGTGTGATCATCCGCACTGTCTCCGCAGCCGTTCCTCACCCAAGGCGGTCCTACATGGCCCAGTTCGACCTTCCTCTCGACGAACTCCGCGAGTACCGCAGCTCGTCGACCGAGCCCGAGGACTTCGACGCGTTCTGGTCCAAGACGCTCCAGGAGGCGCGGGAGTACGACCTGGACGCCCGCTTCGAACCGGTCGACACGGGACTGTCCACTGTGCAGGTGTTCGACGTGACGTTCGCCGGGTTCGGCGGTCACCCGGTCAAGGGCTGGCTGACCCTGCCGGCGGGGGCGGACGGCCCGATGCCGCTGGTCGTGGAGTTCATCGGCTACGGCGGAGGCCGCGGGCTGCCGCACGAGCATCTGCTGTGGGCGTCCACGGGCCGGGCGCACTTCGTGATGGACACCCGCGGGCAGGGCAGCGCCTGGGGCGGGGGCGGCGGCACGGCGGACCCGGTGGGCGGCGCGCCCGCGTACCCCGGTTTCATGACGCGCGGCATCGACGCGCCGGAGAACTACTACTACCGCCGGGTGTTCACGGACGCCGTGCGTGCCGTGGAGGCGGCCCGCTCGCACCCCCTCACCGACCCGGGGCGCACGGTCGCCGTCGGCAGCAGCCAGGGCGGCGGCATCACGATCGCGGTGGGCGGCCTGATACCGGACCTGGCGGGCATCGCCCCGGACGTGCCGTTCCTGTGCGACTACCCGCGCGCGGCGACGCTCACGGACCGTCACCCGTACCGGGAGATCGGCCTGTACCTCAAGACGCACCGCGGCCGTTCCGAGCAGGCGCTGCGCACGCTCTCCTACTTCGACGGTGTCCACTTCGCCCCCCGCGGCAGCGCTCCCGCGCTCTTCTCGGCCGCCCTGGAGGACCAGACCTGCCCGCCCTCGACCGTCTTCGCGGCCTTCAACGCCTGGAACCACGAGGACAAGACGATCGAGGTGTACGACTTCAACGACCACGAGGGCGGCGGTCCCTTCCAGGAGGCGGCCCAGCTCCGCTGGATGCGTACGTACATCTGATCCCGCCGCCCCCCGGCGACTGATCCGGCCGTTTTCACCGGCGCAGCCTTTCACCAAGTCCGACCAGTCGGTACGTTCTTCGCGCCCGGGCCGCTCATCGGCGGCCCGGCCCGGCGAGGTGGTGGAGGGGCCATGTCCGAGGACGAGGCACAGGTGCACGGTCACTGCGACGCGCGTTTCACGGCGGTACGCAGGGCGTTCGAGGAGAACTTCCGGGGACGGGGCGAGCTGGGTGCGGCGGTGGCCGTCACCGTCGGCGGCAGGACGGTGGTGGACCTGTGGGGCGGCTGGGCCGACGCGGCACGCACCCGGCCGTGGGAACAGGACACGCTGGTCAACGTGTGGTCCACGACCAAGGGACCGGTGGCACTGTGCGCGCACATCCTCGCCGACCGGGGGCTGCTTGACCTCGACGCGCCGGTGGCCGCGTACTGGCCGGAGTTCGCCGCGGCGGGCAAGGAGAAGGTCGTCGTCCGGCACCTGCTGTCCCACCGCGCCGGTCTGGCCGGGCTGCGTGAACCGCACTCGCTCGAGCAGCTCTGCGACTGGGAGCTGACCACACAGCGGCTCGCGGCGACGCAGCCCTGGTGGGAGCCGGGAACCACGTCCGGCTATCACGCGCTGACCTACGGCCATCTGGTCGGCGAGGTCGTACGGCGGGTGTCGGGGCTGATGCCGGGGACGTTCCTGGAGCGGGAGGTGACCGGGCCGCTCGGCATCGACTTCCGCCTCGGCCTGCCGGAGAAGGACTACGGGCGGGCGGCGGAGCTGGACCAGCCGCCGGTCGCGACGAGCAGTGAACAGGCCGCCGTCTTCGCCCAGTTGGCGCCCGCGGCGATCGCCGCGCTGACCAATCCCCCGGTGTCCGCCGCCGGGGCCGGCACGCCCGGGTGGCGGGCCGCCGAGGTACCCGCGGCGAACGGGCACGGCACCGCGCGTGCGGTCGCCGAGCTCTACGGCGTCTTCGCGGGGCGCGGCTCGTACGGGGGCCACCGCCTGCTGTCCCCCGAGGCGGCCGAGCGGGTGCGCGAGGGACAGGGCAGTTGCCGGGATCTGGTGCTCGGCGCCGGGCTGGGCGAGACGGAGGCGGGGCTCGGGCTGTGGCTCAGCGGTTCCAGCGGTTCCTACGGACCCAACCCGCGCGCTTTCGGTCACGACGGCTTCGGTGGCTCCTGCGGGCTCGCGGACCCGGAGGCGGAGGTGTCGCTGGGGTACGTGATGAACCGTATGGGGCCTCATATCGCGGACGACCCGCGGAAGATGGCGCTGATCGACGCTCTGTACAGCGCGCTCTGACGGCCGGCGCGGGCGGGCCGGTTTCGGCCGAACCGCCCGGCCGCACTTCCCTGCTGGTTTAGACCAATGCTAGATCTGGTGGCGCACCGAGCCCGCACGGCTACCGAACGTCACCAACAGGAGGCGCGGCATGGCCCGCACCACCCCGCACGCCCACCCGTCGGCCGAAGGAGAGCCCCTGTACCGGCGGATCGCCACGGAGTTGCTCGGCGAACTGCGCGACGGCACCGTGCCGCCCGGCGAACGGCTCCCCGGCGAACGGCGGCTGGCCGGGCATTTCGGGGTCAGCCGGGAGACCGTACGGCAGGCCTTGGAGCTGCTGCGCCGCGATGGCCTCGTCGCCACCGACCGGCGCGGCAGCCACGCCACGCTGCCCGGCCTGCCGGTCGAGACCCCGGCCTCGCTCACCTTCCCGGTCGGCGCCCGTGCCGCGACCCCGGGCACGGTCGCCCGCGCCACCGTGGCCTGGGAGCCGCCGCCGCCGGACCACGCCGAGGCCCTGGGGCTGGCCCCGGGCCGGCCGACCCTGATCCACCGCTACCGGTACGCGACGGCCGACGGACGCGGTCTGCGCACCGCCGTGACGTCCTTCTCGGCCGTGGCGCTCGCGGAGGTGCAGGAGCTGGCCCGCTACCGCGACCGCGCCGACGGCACCGCCGCCGCGCACCTGCGGCGGGCCTACGACTGGATGCGCCGGGCCGGCCTGACCCTGCACCACCGCGACGCCATCACCCGCCACACGAGCACGCCGTCGGTGCGGGTCACGCGGCGCGTGCACGACCAGTACGCGCGCCCGCTGGAGATCACCGACCTCGTCGTGGACGCCCAACAGGACGCGCTGGTCTACGAGTTCACCCTGCCGGGACGGACGCCGACGCCGAGCGGCACGTGAAGCGTCCGGGGTCGCTCAGACACCGGGCCGGTTACGCCCCGGCATCGCCGAAGCGCATCGGTCACTCGTTCGGCGGACCGTTCACGCGGATTCCCGCCGGGCGGAGCCGGTCCCCTACCGGCACCGGCGGCGCGAACCGTGGATCACGGAGATCATCGAGAGGAAGCTCAGGATCACACCCTGATGCCCCACCGAGAGGATGCTTCATGAGCACGTTCACCACGTCCGACGGAACCGAGATCTACTACAAGGACTGGGGCGAGGGTCAGCCCGTGGTGTTCAGCCACGGCTGGCCCCTCAACGCGGACGCCTGGGACGGGCAGGCGCGTCTGGTCGCCGAGCACGGGTTCCGGGCGATCGCGCACGACCGCCGCGGGCACGGCCGCTCGGGTCAGCCGTGGCAGGGCAACCACATGGACCGGTACGCCGACGACCTGGCCGAACTGATCGAGGCGCTGAACCTCAACGACGCGGTCCTGGTGGGCCATTCGACCGGCGGCGGCGAGGTGGCCCGGTACATCGGGCGGCACGGGACCGCGCGGGTCGCCAAGGCCGTGCTGCTGGGCGCGGTGCCGCCGCTGATGCTGCGGACGGAGGCCAATCCGGAGGGCACGCCGAAGGAGGTTTTCGACGGTATCCGCGCGGCCGTGGCGGCGGACCGCTCGCAGTTCTACTGGGAGCTGAGCGAGAGCTTCTACGGCTTCAACCGGCCCGGGGCCGCCGTGTCGGAGGGTGTGCGGCGGGCGTTCTGGATGTGGAGCATGCAGGCCGGGCTGAAGGGCGCCTACGACTGCGTCGCACAGTTCTCGGAAACCGACTTCACCGAGGACCTGGGGCGGATCGACGTGCCGACGCTGGTCGCGCACGGCGACGACGACCAGATCGTGCCGATCGGCGCCTCGGCCCAGCGGACCGCCCAGCTCGTCAAGGACGCGACGCTGAAGGTGTACCCGGGCGCGCCGCACGGCCTTGTGGGCGACTTCGAGAAGGCGTTCAACGACGATCTGCTGAATTTCCTGCGCGACTGACCAGCCCGGCGTCCGGACCGACTAGCCCGGCGTCCGGGCGACGACCAGGCGCACCCGGGGGCTGCCGTCCCGTCGCCGCCCGAACTCCGGCAGCGCGTGGAGTTCCACCCGGAAGCCGGCCCGGGCGAGCTCACGCCGTACGTCCCCGAAGCGGAACGCGCGGTAATACATGACGAACGGAGGCCGCCACAGCGCGTTGCGCACCCGCATCACCGTGTCGAAGCCGAGCAGCATCCAGTAGCCGAGCGAGCCCGGGCGGGGCGGGGCCACCAGCGGAAACGCGAAGCAGCCGCCCGGCCGCAGGACGGAGCGGACCTGCGCGAAGAGTCCGGGCAGCTCGCGCGGCAGGAAGTGCCCGAAGGCCCCGAAGCTCACCACCAGGTCGAAGGCGTCCCCGAAGGGCAGTGCGCGGGCATCCGCACGGACGAAGGACACCGGCGGCCCCGCCGGCCGGCCCCGCTCCCGGGCCACGTCGAGCATCCCCGCGCTGAAGTCGACACCGACCACCCGCTCCCGGCACACCCCTGCCAGCACACCGACACCCGCGCCGGTGCCGCAGCACAGGTCGAGCCCGGCGTCGAAGGGTCCCGTCCGTCGCAGCGCCGACTCGACGGCGTCGAGGACAGCGTCGGGCGTCCGGAACGGGGTGTGGTCGAACTTCGGCGCGAGGAGGTCGTAGCCGCGCTCGACGGACGACAGCGCCTGGACGGCGAGCTCACGCAGGCTGGGGCCTTCGGGGCTGAACATCGGCTCAGCCTAGGGGAGCTCGCTGTTTGAGGATCGTCAGTACGCGCGCGCACCAGCGGAGGTTCTCCTCCTCGAAGGCGATGCCTCCCATGAGCGTGAGGTACGGGCCGATGCGGTCGGCCTCCCGCAGGTACTCCTCCTCGCTGCGGCCCGCCAGGAGGCGTGCGCGGACACGCTCGTAGCGTGCGAGCTTGCCGCGCGACCACGCCTCCCGCTCCTCGACCAGCGCACGGGTGGCCTCGGGGTCCGCACCGTCCATGGCCTGGATCTTGATGAGGAGTTCGTCGCGGATGGTGGTGGGCCGGCGGGGCGGTGTGACGGCGAAGGCGCGCAGGTCCCGGCGACCCGCCTCGGTGAGCGTGAACATCCGCTTGTCGGGCCGCCGTTCCTGGCGAACCACCCTGGCCTCGATCAGCCCGTCCTGCGCGAGGCGCTCCAGCTCCCGGTAGAGCTGCTGCGGGGTCGCGGCCCAGAAGTTCGCGAGCGACACGTCGAACACCTTGGACAGCTCGTAGCCCGAGGCCTCGCCCTCCAGGAGAGCGGCCAGCACGGCGTACTTGAGAGACATATGGACACGATATCAACGGTTGATTAATCTACTCCGCACCTACTCAATTAATTGACGAAGGCGGGTTCGATGCGTGCATTCCGTGAGGCGGTCGAGGCACTCGACCTCGACGCCGCCGAGGCGCTGCTGGCGCAGGACGTCGTTTTCACCAGCCCGGTCGTGTTCAAGCCGTACACCGGAAAGCCGATCACGGCGGCGATCCTGCGCGCCGTCTCTGGTGTCTTCGAGGACTTCCGCTACGTGCGGGAGATCAACGACGCGAGCGGCCGCGACCACGCCCTGGTCTTCACCGCGCGGGTGGGTGACCGGGAGATCAACGGCTGCGACTTCATCCACGTCGACGAGGACGGGCTCATCGACGAACTGACCGTGATGGTACGCCCGTTGTCGGCGGCGCAGGCGCTGGCGGCGGCCATGGGCGCGCAGTTCGAGCGGATCGCCGAGGAGGCGCGGGCGCGCTCGGTGTGAGCGACACGTCCGGCGGTCCGTTCCCCCCGATGTGCAGCATCCCGCGGGCCGTTGCGGTTGGATGTCCCCCATGACGTCCGCCGAGCACGACCGGCTGATGCGGGCCAACCAGGCGAACTGGGACGCCCGCACGCCCGTCCATCTCGCCAGCCGGTTCTACGGTCTCGACCAGGACCCCGATCCCGAGCGCTGGTTCGCTCCCTGGGAGTGGGACGACCTCGGCACGCTGACCGGCCGTGACGTGGTGCACCTCCAGTGTCACCTCGGCACGGAGACGATCGCCTTCGCGCGGCGCGGCGCCCGGGCCGTCGGCCTCGACTTCTCCGAAGCGTCCGTGGCTGCCGCTACCGGCATCGCCGCGAAGGCCGGCGCGGACGTGACCTACGTGCGGGCGAACGTGTACGACGCCGAAGCGGCACTGGACGGACGGCAGTTCGACATCGTCTACACCGGCAAGGGTGCCCTGTGCTATCTGCCGGACCTCGACCGGTGGGCGGAGGTCGTCGGCCGGCTCCTGCGTCCCGGCGGGCGGCTGTACGTCGTCGAGTTCCATCCGCTGCTCAACTCGCTCGGCCCGAAACCCGCTCCGGGCGAGGGCCCCGAGCTGCTCCTGCGCCACGACTACCTGGGCGCCGACGGTCCCGTGCACCGGGACGCGACCCACACCTACACGGACGGCCCGGCCGTCGAGGGCGCCACGGACAGTTACGAGTGGATGCACGGAATAGGCGAGGTCGTCAACGCGTTGTCGGGAGCGGGACTGACCGTCCGGCGGCTGCGGGAAAGTGACGAACTTCCCTGGCCGCGCTGGCCGCAGATGGTCCGCACGGAGTCCGGCTGGTGGCGGCTGACCGCGCCGCGGATCCCACTGCTGTACGGCCTGCTGGCCACACGCTGACGCGCATCTCCCTCCCCCGGCGCCCCGTCGGGTGGTAGCCTGCAAACAGCACTCGTGCACGCCCCCTTCTGTGGGCGCCGGTGCGGTTCTCCCTTTCTCTCCATCATTTCCAGCACCTGACGTGCTCTGTCGTATCCCAGGCGCTGTTCCCCGCCGCCGGAGGCGTGCCCCAGGCCCTCCCCTCGCGGCCCTCTCCCCCCTTCCCTTCGCATGTCCCATGCCTGCCGTCCGTGAAAGGACACATCACCATGACCACCACACTCGACACCCCTCCCGCCCAGCAGCAGACCGAGCCCCGGACCGCCCTCGGCGTCCTCGACATCGACGCGAGCGGGAAGGGTCACCTGCGCGGCGAGAACTGCCTGCCCGCGCCCACCGACCCCGCGGTCTCCCCCGCCCTGATCCGCCGCCACGGCCTGCGCAAGGGCGACCTCGTCGAAGGCACCCTGGGCGACCGGCGCGGCCTCACCGACGTCGCACGGGTCGACGGCCGTACACCAGCGGACCTGCGCGGCCGCCGGCACTTCCGGGACCTGACGCCCCTGCATCCGCACGAGCGCCTCCGCCTCGAAAACCCGGCCGCCGGCCTGGCCGGTCGGGTCGTCGACCTGATCACGCCGGTCGGCAAGGGCCAGCGCGGGCTTCTCGTGGCCCCGCCCAAGACCGGCAAGACCGTCATCCTCCAGCAGCTCGCGGCCGCCGTCACCGGCAACCATCCCGAGTGCCGGCTGATGGTGCTGCTGCTCGACGAGCGGCCCGAGGAGGTCACCGACATGCGGCGCAGCGTGCGGGGCGAGGTGTACGCCTCGACCTTCGACCGGAGCGCCAAACAGCACATCGCGCTCGCCGAGCTCGTGATCGAGAGGGCCAAGCGGCTCGTCGAGGCCGGCGAGGACGTCGTGATCCTCCTTGATTCCCTCACCCGGCTGTGCCGGGCGCACAACAACGCGGCCGCCTCCGGAGGCCGCATCCTCACCGGCGGAGTCGACGCGTCCGCGCTGACCGGCCCCAAGCGCTTCTTCGGAGCCGCCCGGTCGGCCGAGGAGGGCGGTTCGCTCACGATCCTCGCGACGGCACTGGTGGAGACCGGTTCCCGGGCGGACGACTTCTACTTCGAGGAGCTGAAGAGCACGGGCAACATGGAGCTCCGCCTGAGCCGCGAGCCGGCGTCCCGCCGTGTGTTCCCGGCCGTCGACATCATCCCCTCCGGCACCCGTCGCGAGGAACTCCTGCTGCCCCCGGCCGAGTTGGCGGCCGTACACGGGCTGCGGCGCGTGCTCCAGAACCGGGACGGGCAGGGCGCCCTGGAGACCCTCCTGGAACGCATGCGCGACACCCCGGACAACGCGACGTTCCTGCGGCGCATCCAGCCGACGCTGCCCTCGGACTGAGGCGCGGCCGTCGCCGGCCGGCTCGGCCTGCGCCCGTCCGGACGTTCTTCTCCGCCTGCGCCGGCATCGCGCTCATCACCGCCACCGCCGGCCCCACGTGCGGCATACGGGTGCTCGCGCGTGGTGTCCGGCCCGGTCGTCACGGCGCGGAGCACATCCGTTTCTACGTTGATCATATGATCATCGGATTCTCTTCCCGGGTGGCCGTGTCCGCCTGCGCGCTCTGTGCGGCGGGGCTTCTGGCCCTGATGCCCGCCGCGGCGGCCAGTTCCGGCCGGGCGGAACCCAGTCCGCCGGCCGGACCGAGGGCGGCGGCCCCGCACCCCTCGCTGCTGTACCGCCCCGGCACGCACGTCCGCCCTCGCGCCGGGGCGCCCCGTCTCCCAGAGACATCGGCGCTGTCCTGGCTGGTGGCCGACGCCCGCACCGGCGAGGTGCTCGCCGCCCACAACGCGCACCGCAGGCTGCCCCCGGCCAGCACCCTGAAGACCCTTTTCGCCCTCACGGTGCTGCCCTCGTTGCCGGCAGGCATCCGGCACACGGTCCGCGAGGAGGAACTCCGGGGCGTCGGAGCCGGCAGCAGCCTGGTCGGGATCACCGAGGGCCGTACCTACCGGGTCGCCGACCTGTGGCGGGGTGTCTTCCTCAACTCCGGCAACGACGCCGTGCGCGTCCTGGCCGAACTCAACGGCGGCTGGCGGGCCACGGCCGATCGCATGCAGGCCGAGGCCCGGTCCCTCGGCGCCCGCGACACGCGCGTGGTCTCCCCGGACGGCTACGACGCGCCGGGCCAGGTGTCGTCGGCGTTCGATCTGGCGGTCTTCGGCCGGGTCGGGCTGCGCAACCCCGACTTCGCGCGGTACTGCGCCACCGTCGAGGCCCGGTTCCCGGGCGGCGGAGGCTGGTCGTACCCGATCCGCAACACCAACCGACTGCTGAGCGGCGCCCGTGGTGTGAGGCCGTACCGGGGGCTGATCGGTATCAAGAACGGCTACACCAGCAAGGCGGGCAGCACGCTCGTCGCGGCGGCGCGGCGCGACGGGCGCACCCTAGTCGTGACGGTGATGAACCCTCAGGAGGGCGGGGGGTCCGCGGTGTACGAGGAGGCCCGCTCACTGCTCGACTGGGGGTTCAAGGCGGGCAGACGGGTCGATCCGGTGGGTTCGCTCGACGCGTCGAGGGCTGCCGCGCCACCGGCGGCGAAGACTCCGCCGGCCGTCGCCGCCGCCGTGCCGGAAGAGGCCGACTCCGGCTGGACGGAAGCGGGGCTGATCGTGGGAGCCACCGGGCTGGGCGCGGCGGTCGTGGTACTCGTGCTGCGGCTGCCGGTCCGCCGGTCCGGAGGCTGCTGACCGGCCGGCAGCCACAGCAGCAGGCCCAGGGTGATCCAGGCGTAGGTGTTGCTGCCCAGGAACCCGTCGACGCCGGACGCGTCGTCGAACCACAGCCACACCACGCTGGTGCACAGCACCACGTACAGGGCACCCGCGATCCGGGCGTGCCCGGTGCGGATCAGCACGGCGAAGGACGGCAGCAGCCACACCAGATGGTGCACCCAGGTGATCGGGCTGACGAGACAGGCGGCGAGGCCGGTCAGGGCGAACGCCGCCGTCCAGTCCCCCGCGGCGACGGCCCGGCGGGCCCGCAGCGCCCACACGCCGAGGACCAGCAGGACCGCCGCCGCCCACACCGCCCGGTCCGGTTCGCCCAAGCGGGCCAGGATGCCCTGCAGCGACTGGTTCGAGACGTAGCCGAGGCGGCCCACCCGGCTGGTGTCCCACAGCGCCTCGGTCCAGTAGAAGCGTGAGGCCTCGGGGTCCGCCGATGCCGCGAGGGCCGTGGCACCGAGCGCGACGACCGTGGCGACCGCCGCAGCGCGCCACCTCCTGGCCACCAGCAGCAGACCGATGAACAACGCCGGCGTCAGCTTGATCGCGGCCGCCAGCCCGATGCCGACACCCGCCCAGCGTGTGCGTCCGGTGGCGAGCAGCGCCGCGTCGGTGAGCACGAGAGCCAGCAGCAGCAGGTTCACCTGCCCGAAGCTGAGGGTGTCGCGGAGCGGTTCGAACAGTGCGAGCGCGCAGGCGGTCAGTGCCCAGCCGTACCAGCCGTGGCGCCGCCAGGCGGGCCCTGCGAGCAGCCGCAGGACCAGCACCAGGGCCGCCAGGTTGAGCAACAGGGCGGCGGCGATCGCGGTGTGGAGGTCCAGCAGGGCCATCGGCAGCATGACGACGGCGGCGAACGGCGGGTAGGTGAAGCCGTACGTCGTGCCGGGGACCCGGTAGTCGTAGATCCGGCCGCCGTGGTGGACCCAGTTGTCGATGCTTCCGTAGTAGACGCGCAGGTCGAACCAGTCGCGCAGGAGGGGCACGGTCGCCGTGAAGACCGTCACCAGCGTGGCGAGGGCGAGCACGAGCAGCAGTCGTCCGCGGTCGGTGCGCGGCGGGGCCGGGGTCATGCCGCACGTCCCAGTGCCGGGGCCAGCTCGGCCTGGTGGGCCTGCCACAGCACGACGACCGCGAGTGCGCCGCCGGAGACGGCCAGCACGAGTTGCCCGGTGTCGGCCGGGCCGCCGCTGGGCAGCACGCAGAGCGCGAGCACGCATGTCACGGCCGCCATGCGGTGGCGTACGGAGGTGCTGGGCGCGGCGGCGGCGATGAGGAACAGGCCCCACAGGGCGTACCAGGGGCGGATCGCCGGGCCGAGCGCGGCCACCGCCGCCAGGCTCAGGCCCAGCGCGTACACCGGTCGCGGGCGCAGCCGAAGCCAGATCAGGACGATCGCGGCCCCGGCCGCCACGACGCCCAGCGCGTGCCAGGCGGGGATGGCCAGGGGCGCGAGATCGCTGCCGAGATGTTCCAGCAGGGCCCGGGTGGCGCGGCCGAGCAGGGTGGTCAGGGCCCAGTTCTGGGGCGAGACGGGGGTGTTCAGGGCGCCGATCCAGCCGTATCCGGTGCCCGCCGCGGCCGTGGCCGCGGCGGTCGTCCCCGCGGCCGCGGCGGCGGTCGTCACGAGAGCCTTCGCCGTACCGCGGCCCGCGCGGACCTGGAGGACGACGACCGCGGCGAGACCGAGCACGGCGGGCGCCTTGACCAGCGCGGCGAGCGTGACGAGGACGGCGCCGAGGTACGGCCACCGGCCGAGCGCCGCCACCAGGCCGATGCCGAGCAGGCCCAGCATGACGGCGTCGTTGTGCGCGCCCGCGACCAGGTGCAGCAGGACGAGCGGGTTGAGGGCGCCCAGCCACAGCGCGGCGGCCGGGTCGGCGCCGCTGTGGCGGGCGAGGCGGGGCAGCGCGGCCGCCATCAGGGCCACGCCGGCGAGCGCGACGAGGCGCATCCCGAACAGTCCGGCCGGCACCTCATCTCGCGTCAGCGCCGACAGGGCCGCCGCGACGGCGAGGAACACCGGGCCGTACGGGGCGCCGGTGTGCCGCCAGAGCGGGGCGACCTCGTCGGCGAGCGGGCCGCCGAGGCGGGACGGTCCGTGCGCGTACACGTCCATGTGCGCGTCGACCATCGCCCCCTGGGCGAGGTAGCTGTACACGTCCCGGCTGAACAGCGGCGGGGCGAGCAACAGCGGGGCGGCCCAGACGGCGAGGACGGTCAGCAGGGCGCGGGGAGCGGGGGGTCTCGGCCCTCGGACCAGCCGGCCCAGCAGCGCCCAGGCCGCGATCAGCAGGACGAGTCCGAAGTACACCCCCACCAGGCCGAGGGCGGCGCGCGCGGAGGCCGGGTGGAGGAGGTCCCGTACGGGCAGGGCTCCGGCCGTCTCACCGCCTGCCGCGAGGAAGGCGGTACCGGCCAGACCGAGTATCTGGCAGCGGCGGAGATCGACGGGGAAAGCCATGGCCAACACTCGGGCAGCGTGTCAACGCGGGGTGGCTTCGCGGCGACGTGGAGCCCTCCGGAGGGGAGCGGGAGTGTGACCGGCCGGTGATCAGGTGCGGGCCAAGAGGTTCAGAACACTGACAGTCCGGTCAGCGTCGTGAATCTGTCCAGGGCCGCCACGCCCGCCACCGAGTTGCCCCGTTCGTCCAGGCCGGGGCTCCACACGCACAGCGTGCAGCGGCCCGGGACGACCGCGATGATGCCGCCGCCCACGCCGCTCTTGCCGGGCAGGCCCACGCGGTAGGCGAAATCGCCCGCCGCGTCGTACGTGCCGCAGGTCAGCATGATCGCGTTGATCTGCTTGGCCTGGCTGAGGGTGAGCAGGCGGGTGCCGTCGGCGCGGATGCCGTGCCGGGCGAGGAAGGCGGTGGCGAGGGCGAGGTCGGCGCAGGACGCCGCGATCGAGCACTGCCGGAAGTACTGGTCGAGCAGGACCGGCACGGGGTTGTCGATGTTGCCGTAGGACGCCATGAAGTGCCCGAGCGCGGCGTTGCGGTCGCCGTGCGCGGACTCGGAGGCCGCGACCTCCTTGTCGAAGGTGAGGTCCTGGTTGCCGCTCTCCGCCCGCAGGAACGACAGCAGTTCGCCCGACGCGTCGCCGGTACGGGTGTGCAGCCGGTCGGTGACGACGAGGGCGCCCGCGTTGATGAACGGGTTGCGCGGGATGCCGTTCTCGTACTCGAGCTGGACCAGGGAGTTGAAGGGGTTGCCGGAGGGCTCGCGGCCCACGTGTTCCCACAGGGCGTCGCCCTCGCGGGCCAGGACGAGGGCGAGGGTGAAGACCTTGGTGATGGACTGTGCGGAGAACGGCCGCCGCCACTCCCCCACGCCGTACACCGTGCCGTCCGGCTCGGCGACGGCCATGCCGAAGCTGCGCGGGTCGCAGGCGGCGAGCGCCGGGATGTAGTCGGCGGGCCGGCCACGGCCCGGGGTCCGTTCGATCTCCTCGGCGATGCGCTCCAGGACCGGCCGGAAGGTGGTTGACGACGTCATGATCTCGATTGTCCCTCCGTGCCGGTCCCGGCCCGCTCGCGTGGGTCAGGCCACCGGAGCCGGGCCGCTGCCGGCCAGGACCTCCGGGCGCAGCAGGCCGGCGAGTGTCTCGGCGGGCAGCAGGCCCTTCTCCAGCACGAGTTCGGCCACGCCCCGGCCGGTGGCGAGGGCCTCCTTGGCGATGTCGGTGGCGGCCGTGTAGCCGATGTGCGGGTTGAGGGCGGTGACGAGGCCGATGGAGTTCTCGACGGTCGCGCGCAGCGCCTCGGTGTTGGCGGTGATGCCGGCCACGCAGCGTTCGGCGAGGGTGAGACAGGCCGCGCGCAGGTGCGTGATGCTCTCCGACAGGGAGTGCAGGATGATCGGTTCGAAGGCGTTGAGCTGGAGCTGTCCGGCCTCGGCGGCCATGGTGATGGTGACGTCGTTGCCGATCACCTCGAAGGCGACCTGGTTGACGACCTCGGGGATCACCGGGTTGACCTTGCCGGGCATGATGGACGAACCGGCCTGCACCGGCGGCAGGTTGATCTCGCCGAGCCCGGCGCGCGGGCCGGAGGACAGCAGCCGCAGGTCGTTGCAGCTCTTGGAGAGCTTGACCGCGATGCGCTTGAGCACACCGGACATCTGGACGAAGGCGCCGCAGTCCTGGGTCGCCTCGACCAGGTTGGCCGCCGTCACCAGGGGCAGGCCGGTGATGGCCGCGAGGTGGCGGCGGGCCGACTCGGCGTATCCGGCGGGGGCGTTGAGGCCGGTGCCGATCGCCGTGGCGCCGAGGTTGATCTCATGGATCAACTGGACGGCCTCGGCGAGACGGGACCGGTCCTCGTCAATCATGACGGCGTACGCGGAGAACTCTTGACCCAGCGTCATGGGTACCGCGTCCTGCAACTGTGTACGGCCCATCTTGAGCACGTCGTGGAACTCGACGGCCTTGCGGGCGAAGGCGTCTTGGAGGACGGACATCGCGCCGAGCAACCCGCGCACCGCGAACACCGTCGCGATCTTGACGGCGGTCGGGTAGACGTCGTTGGTCGACTGGCCGAGGTTGACGTCCTCGTTCGGGTGCAGGTACCGGTACTCGCCCTTGGCGTGACCCAGCAGTTCCAGCGCCCGGTTCGCCACGACCTCGTTGGCGTTCATGTTGGTGGACGTGCCCGCGCCGCCCTGGACGACGTCGACCACGAACTGGTCGTGCAGCTTGCCGTCGCGGATCTCCCGGCAGGCCTCGACGATGGCGGCGGTCTTCTTCGGGTCCAGCAGCCCGAGTTCCTCGTTGGCGAGGGCCGCGGCCTCCTTCACCGCGGCCAAGGCATCGATCAGATGCGGGTAGGAGGAGATCGGCATACCCGAGATGGGGAAGTTCTCCGTGGCCCGAAGGGTGTGCACACCCCAGTAGGCCTCGGCAGGAACGTCACGGTCCCCGAGCAGATCGTGTTCGGAACGGGTGGCGGCGGTCATGAGGGTGACGTCCCTTTGCTGAGGAGTGAGGGTGGATGTGCGCCCTGAAGGGGCGCGGGGAACTGCGCGACCAGCCACAGGGGGCCCGCAGTCGCACACGGCGAGACCTGGCACGCTGTCAGGCGCGAGCCGATCCGACAACGGGCTCCAGCGAGCGAACGGGCCGCACACGCCCGACCTCCCGGCCACCCCCGAGCAGCGGCTCACCCGCGAACTCGGAAAGCAGCTCCGGGTCGACGCCCGCACGCGCCAACGCCGCGGCAGCAACCGGCACACGCGCCCGATTCGCACCGTCGGCGATCTTCACAGCAACGGCCCGCCCATCGGCCAGGGCAGCCACCTGCACGCCCTCGAAGCCGTCCTTGGACAACAGCCCCGGCACCGCCCGCATCATCGTGGCGACGTCCCGGCCGGAGCCGGAAGCCATCTCGGCGTGTTCCCGCATCGCGTCGGCGACGCGGGCCTCGGGCGTCCCCGGCGCTGCCGTGGCGATCCGCGCCGTGGCCCGGGCGAGGCCGTGCAGGGAGATGGAGAACAGGGGCGCGCCGCAGCCGTCGACGGTCACCCCGGCGATGCGCTGCCCGGTGAGGTCCTCGAGGATCTCGGCGATGGCCTGCTGGAGCGGGTGGCCGGGGTCGAGATAGTCCTCCAGCGACCAGCCGTTGAGCATGCAGGTGTAGAGCATGGCCGCGTGCTTGCCGGAGCAATTCTGCGCGAGCCGGGAGGGCAGCCGGCCCTCGCGCACCCAGGCGTCCCGGACGACCGGGTCGAACGGCAGGTCCGGGACGTTGCGCAGGTGGTCCTCGGTGAGCCCGGCGAGGTCGAGGATGCGCCGGGCACCGGCGAGGTGGCGTTCCTCGCCGGAGTGGCTGGCCGCGGTCAGTGACAGCAGCTCGCCGTCGAGGGGGAGCCCGGCCCGTGCCATGGCCACGGCCTGGACGGGCTTGAGCGCGGAGCGGGGATAGAAGGCGGCCTCGATGTCTCCGATCTGGAGCCGGACCTCTCCGTCGGCGCCGAGGACGACGACGGAGCCGTAGTGGATGCCTTCGACGATTCCGCCGCGTATGAGGTGGGCGACGGGGGCGTGGACGGGTTCACGGACCAGGGGTGCGTCCGCGAGGGAACTGCTGTACATCACTGCCTGCTTCTCGTGGAGGGACGCGTCTGTCACGCGTCGGCTCCGGTCGTGGACTTGCGCGCGACACGGCCGCGGACGGCGAACCATCCGGCGACCAGTGCCCCGACGATCAGCGGCAGGCACAGCACGGTGGTGCGTCCCGCGCCGCCGTCGGCGTACATGAGGACCAGGACGGAGGCGAGGAACGCCAGCGTCACGATCTCGGTCCAGGGGGAGCCCGGCAGCCGGTAGCCCGGGCGGGTCAGCTCGCCCTTCTGGGTCTTCTGCCAGAAGAGGAGGTGACAGATCATGATCAGGCCCCAGGTGGCGAGGATACCGATCGCGGCGAAGTTCAGCACGATCTCGAACGCCTCGGCGGGCACGACGAAGTTGAGGCCGACGCCCAGGACGCAGATGCCGCTGGTGAGCAGGATGCCACCGTAGGGGACCTGGCTGCGGCTCATCACGGAGGTGAACCGGGGCGCGGATCCGGCCATGGCCATGGAGCGCAGGATGCGGCCGGTGGAGTACAGGCCGGAGTTGAGGGAGGACATCGCGGCGGTGAGGACGACGAGGTTCATCACGTCGCCGGCCGCCGGGATGCCGATGTTGGACAGCACGGTCACGAAGGGGCTCTCGCCGGCGGTGTACTTGTTCCACGGCAGCAGCATCGACAGCAGGACGACCGAGCCGACGTAGAACACACCCACGCGCCACATGATCGAGTTGATCGCCTTCGGCATGATCTTCTCGGGGTTCTCGGTCTCACCTGCCGCGACGCCGACCAGCTCGACGGAGGCGTAGGCGAAGACGACGCCCTGGATGATCAGCAGCATCGGCAGCAGGCCGTGCGGGAAGACGCCGCCGCTGTCGCTGATGAGGGACGGGCCGGGGCTGTGGCCGTCCACGGAGTGCTGGGTGACCAGCAGGAAGATGCCTATGCACATGAAGACGACGAGCGCGCCGACCTTGATGATCGCGAACCAGAACTCGAGCTCGCCGAAGATCTTCACCGAGATCAGGTTCACGGTGAGCACGACCGCCAGCGCGATGAGCGCGATCACCCACTGCGGGATGTCGGAGAACATGCCCCAGTAGTGGGTGTAGGTCGCGACGGCGGTGATGTCGGCGATACCGGTGGTCGCCCAGTTGAGGAAGTACATCCAGCCCGCGGTGTAGGCGCCCTTCTCCCCCATGAACTCACGGGCGTACGACACGAACGCGCCGGAAGAGGGGCGGTACAGCACGAGTTCACCGAGGGCGCGCACGACGAGGAAGGCGAAGAGACCGCAGACCGCGTAGGCGATGAAGAGGGAGGGGCCCGCGTCGGCGAGGCGGCCGCCGGCGCCGAGGAAGAGGCCGGTGCCGATGGCACCGCCGATGGCGATCATGTTGACGTGCCGGGACTTCAGGGACTTGCTGTAGCCGGCGTCTCCGGCATCGACATGGCCGGAACGTTTCTGCACGCCTTCGTGCAGGGACTGCTCGCTCACGCCTCGGGTCCGCCTTCCGTGGGGGTGTCCGTGCGCGGGGAACGCACGATGTCGGTGAGGGTCGTCTCGACCCGGTCGAGGTGGTGGGCCATGGCCTCCACCGCGTCGTTCTCGGAACCGTCGGTCAGCGCCTCGACGATCGCCCGGTGCTCGCGGTTGGACTGCTCGCGGCGGCCGCCCAGCTCGTTGAGGAAGGCGGACTGGCGGGCCAGCGCGTCCCGGATCTCCTCGATGACCCGGCGGAAGACCGGGTTCTGGGCGGCCTCGGCCACGGCGAGGTGGAACAGCGTGTCCATCGCGACCCACGCCGTGGTGTCCGTCTCCCGTTCCATCCGGTCCAGGAGATGGGCCAGGTGGTCGAGGTTCTCCGGCGTGCGGCGCCGGGCCGCGTACCCGGCGACCGGGATCTCGACGTGGCGGCGCACCTCCAGCAGGTCGCTGGCCGAGTAGTCGCCGAAGGTGGGGTCCTCGACGGTACTGGCGACGACGAAAGTGCCCTTGCCGGTCCGGGACACGGTCAGGCCCATGGTCTGCAGCGCCCGCAGCGCCTCGCGCAGCACGGGCCGGGAGACCTCCAGAGTGCGGCACAGCTCCGCCTCGGAGGGGAGCTTGTCGCCGATCGCGTAGTCGCCACGCTCGATGGCGTCGCGCAGATGCGCCAGCACCGCTTCCATGGCGCTGATGCGACGTACGGGCTGTCCGGCTGTCCGGCTGTCTGACAGGTTCACGGGGGTGATCCTCCGGGGCATGCGAGGCACCTGTCAAGGGCCCGAAAGGAAAGGTTCAGAGGGCCGGAAGCCGTCGTTCACTCTCTCGGCCCGGCCCCTCGCGACCGGTCAGCTGTGCAGCACACCGCCTCCGAGCAGGCCGAACAGCAGCACTCCCACGACGATCCGGTAGATCACGAAGGCGTTGAAGGAGTGCTTGGCGACGAACCTCAGCAGCCAGGCGATGGAGCCGTAGGCCACCACGAAGGACACGAGCGTGCCGACGGCGAGCGGCGCCGCCCCCACGCCGGTGCCCAGGGCGTCCTTGAGCTCGTAGAGGCCGGCGCCCGTCAGGGCGGGGATGCCGAGGAAGAAGGAGAGCCGGGTGGCGGCGACGCGGTCCAGGTCGAGGATCAAGGCCGTGGACATGGTGGCGCCGGAGCGGGAGAAGCCGGGGAAGAGCAGGGCGAGGATCTGGGAGCTGCCGACGAGCATGGCGTCCTTGAACGAGGTGTCGTCCTCGCCGCGCTTGTGCCGGCCCATCTGGTCCGCCGCCCACATCACCCCGCTGCCGACGATCAGCGAGCCGGCCACCACCCACAGCGAGGCGAGCGGGCCCTCGATGAGCGGCTTGGCGGCGAGTCCGACGGCGACGATCGGGACGGTCGCGCAGATGACCCACCAGGCGAACTTGTAGTCGTGGTGGTAGCGCTCCTCGCGGTCGCGCAGGCCCCTCCCCCACGCGGAGACGATCCGCACGATGTCCTTGAAGAAGTACACGAGCACCGCGGCGATCGCGCCGACCTGGATGACGGCCGAGAACCCGATCACGGCGTTGTCGTCGACGGGGATGCCCATGAGCCCTTCGACGATCTTCAGATGGCCGGTGGAGGAGACGGGCAGGAACTCGGTCACCCCCTCGACGGCTCCGAGGACGACGGCCTGACCGACGCTGATGACGCTCATGGGATCCAGTTCTGTGCGGGGTGGGACGGGCGTGGAGAGGACCGTCCTACTACACGCGGGCGAGAACGGATCTCACAGACGCGCGAGCGCCACCCCCGCGAACGCCGCCCCGAGACCGGCCGCCAGGCTCGCCGCCACATTGAGGACGGCGTAGCCGCGGGCCCCCGTCTCCACCAGCCGCAGCGTCTCGTAGGAGAACGTCGAGTACGTCGTCAGGGCTCCGCACAAACCCGTGCCGAGCAGCAGTTGGACGTGTCCGGCGACGCCGGTGAGCAGGCCGAGGATCAGGCAGCCGGCGACGTTCACCGCGAAGGTACCCCAGGGGAAGACGGAGTCGTGCCGGGACTGCACCGCGCGGTCGGTGAGGTAGCGCAGCGGCGCGCCGACCATCGCGCCCCCGACGACCAGCAGCCAGTTCACAACGACCTCTTACCCTTCACGTCCGTTTCGCCAGATATATCCGTCCGGTCCGTGTACCGGATGACCTCGCAGTCGTCGAGAGTGACCAGGCCCTCGGTGACGAGTTCGTCGAGCTGGGGCAGGAAGGCCCGGACGCGTGGCTCGGTGTCGACGATCACGACGGCGACCGGCAGGTCCTCGCTCAGGGACAGCAGCCGCGAGGTGTGGATCAGCGAGGAGGCGCCGAAACCCTCGACGCCCCGGAAGACGCTGGCGCCCGCGAGGCCCGCCGCGTGGGCCCGGTGGACGATCTCCGAGTAGAGCGGCTTGTGGTGCCAGGTGTCGTTCTCGCCGACGAAGACGGTCAGGCGCAGGGCCCTGCCGGTCAACCGTGTCATGGCTGCCTCCGCTTGAGGGCACGGCGGGTCGACCAGGCCGCGAGCCACACCGCCGTGAGCGCCGCGAGCGGGGTAGCGGCGAGGTAGGCCAGGCCGGCGCGGAGGTGGCCGCCGTCGGCCAGCTTCTGGATGTCGACGGCGTAGGTCGAGAAGGTCGTGAACCCCCCGAGGACGCCGGTGCCGAAGAAGGGGCGGACCAGACGGTGGGCGGGCCGGAACTCGGTGATGACCACCATGAACACGCCGATCACGGCACAGCCGGTGACGTTGACCCAGAAGGTCGTCCAGGGGAAGCCGCCCGTGGGCGAGGGCCACCACAGGGACGCCGCGTACCGTGCGGCGGCCCCCACTCCCCCGCCGAGCGCCACCACCGCGACGACCGGCGCTTGGGCGCGCCAGGCGGGCGGGTGCGGGGCGGAGGGCTGGATGCGGAGGCTTTCCGCCTCGGGGGCCGTCATGGTCGTACGTCTCCTACTCGCCGGGGCCCGGGGTCGTGCGGGCGCGTGCCGTCGCAAGTAGGGACCGTTGGCGGCGTCCGTGCCGCGGTTCGGGTACGGCGGGCCCCACCGCCGCGCCGCGAGAGTGTCGCGGCCGGGGTTCAGGTTAACCCCGGTGGCGAACCCGCGTCACTTCGAGGCGGGCGGCTCGCAGACCGCCACGCCCGGCTCCCAGAGGCTGCCCAGCACGAGGTGTCCGCCCGTTTCGCACACGCTGGTGACCATCCGGTAGCCGGAGTGGCGGCGGGCGAGGTGGTGGACGACGCGGCCCTCGTCGTCGAAGGCCAGGACGGCGATCGTGCCGGTGGGGCGGAAGGGGGCGCGCACGGCCACGCGGGCGGCGGCGCGCCGGACCGCGGGTGTGCCGCGGTGGAGCAGGTCGAGAGCGGGGACGCGGGGTCCGGCCAGCGCGACCCAGATCGGTCCGTCCGGGGTGCCGCGCCAGAGGTTGTCGGGCATGCCCGGGAGGTTCTCGGCGAAGGGCTCGCTGCGGCCGGCCTCGGGCCCAATGAGCCGGTAGCGGGTGAGCCGGCGGGCGCCGGTCTCGGCGACGACGAGGTACGACTCGTCGGCTCCGGCGGCGAGCCCGTTGGCGAACTGGAGGCCGTCCAGCACCACCTCGGGGGTGTCCGCGCCGGGGGCGAGGCGCAGCAGCCGTCCCGTTCCGGTGTGTTCGACGATGTCGCCGATCCAGTGGTCCAGGGGGTGGCGGCGGCTGGAGACGGTGAAGTACACGCTGCCGTCGGAGAGGGACACGACGTTGCTGGCGAACCGCAGCCGCTCCCCCGCCACCGCGTCGGCGAGGATGCGGACCGTGCCGTCGCCGGTGTCGACGCGCAGCAGTCCGCGTTCGGCGTCGCACACCAGCAGGTCGCCGTCCGGGAGGAGTTCGAGCCCGAGCGGCCTGCCGCCGGTCTCGGCGATGACCTCGGTACGGGCCGTCACCGGGTCCCCCAGGCCGTCCAGGCGCAGGATGCGGCCGTCCGCCAGGCCGGTCAGCACCCGGCCGCGCGGGTCGGCGACCACGTCCTCGGGGCCGTGGCCCACCGCGACGTAGTGGCGTGGGACGAGTGCCGTGGGACGGTCCATCGCGCGCATGTCCTTCACTGTTTGGGGGAGATTCCGCTGTACCGGGTGGTACCGGGTGGCCTACCAGCCCTTTTCAAACATCCGGGCGACCTCGGCGATGCGCATCTCGTCGCGGTGGTAGTGCACGCGGCCCTCGGACCGGCTGGTGCGCAGCATGCCGGTGGCCTGGAGCAGCCGGAGATGGGTGACGGCGACCGGGTGGGGCATCGAGAACCTCTCGGCGACGGCGTCCGCGGTGACGCCGTCCGCGGCGGGGCCGGGTTCCTTCAGCCAGGCCAGGATGCGCAGGCGCGTCTCGTCCGTGGGAGTCCTCAGCATGTCGTGCCCCTGCCTCGCGGCTCTCGTCCTCATACCGCGTCTTCCCACTGTCGCGCAGTCGAAGCCGCCGCGTCCGGGACTCGGCATCGTTGACCGATACCGAACTGCCGTAGTTCGCAGGCGAGTTCGGATATGGACGAGGGCCCGGCCGCGTGCGTGCGGCCGGGCCCCCTTCCCCGCGAGGTCAGCGGTGGCGGAACCAGGACATCGACGAGAGTGCCCGGTCGTCGTAGCCGAACAGCGCCTGGTTCTCCCAGGCGTTGCCGGAGGACGGGTCGGTCGGGTCCCAGCCGTTGCCGTTCACCGCGGTCCAGGTCGCCTCCCAGTAGAAGATGCCGAGGCCACGGCCGTTCGGGACGGCCTCCACGATGCTCGCCACGTCGTTCATCCACCGGGTCTGGCCGGCCACGCTCGCCGGATAGCCGGAGACCAGTTCGGCACTGGTGTCGATGATGTTCTCGTGGGAGTCCTCGCTGTCGAGGCGGAACGGGTAGGCGGTCTCGGCGACGAAGACCGGCTTGCCGTAGCGGGAGGCCGCGTCGTCGAGGGTCGTCTGGAAGTCGGCCAGTGTGCCGTGCCAGTAGCCGTAGTACGACAGGCCGATCGCGTCGAACTTGACGCCGTTGGACCGCGCGCTGTCGAACCACCAGCGGGTTCCGGCCAGGTCACCGCCCTTGGCGAGGTGCAGGGCGACGGTCGTGTTCGAGTTGACCGCCTTGACCGCGTCGTAGCCGGAGTTGAGCAGACCGGCCAGCTGTGACCAGTTGGAGGTCGATCCCTCGTTCCACAGCATGCCGCCGTTGATCTCGTTGCCGACCTGGACCATGTCGGCGGTGGTGCCCTGCGCCTTCAAGGCGTTCAACACGTCGTAGGTGTGGTTGTACACGTCGGTCCTGAGCTGACCGTACGAGTGTCCGGCCCAGGCCGCGGGCTTGTCCTGGCGGCCCGGGTCGGCCCAGAAGTCCGAGTAGTGGAAGTCGACCAGCAGCTTCATGCCCTGCGCCTTGACGCGCTTGGCCAGGGCCAGGACGTGCGCCTTGTTGTTGTAGCCGTCGGCCGGGTTCACCCAGACCTTGAGGCGCGCGTAGTTCATGCCGGACGACTTGAGGATCGCGAGGGCGTCGCCGGACGTGCCGGAGCTGTTCCGGTAGAGGCCGCCCTTGGCCTCGCTCTTGGGCAGGGACGAGATGTCGGCACCCTTGATCGATGTACCGGACGTGCCCGACGTGAAGGTCAGGTCGTCGACATTGATCCAGTTGCCGGCGTTCGCGTCACTGTTGACGCTGATGGTGCACTGGTTGTTGGTCACATTGACCGGCACGACGATCCGGATCCACCCACTGGCCGAGACCGGCAGGTCGGTGCGCTGCTCGGCGCCGCCGCAGTTCTTGAGCGCCATGTACGCGGACTTCTGTCCGCCGCTGGAGCGCACCCAGGCGGTGAGCTTGTAATTGCCGTTGGTGAGTCCGGACAGGTACTGGTACGTCTCCACCTTGTAGGCGGTGGAGGCCCAGTGGCTGAGGCGGTAGCTGCCGCCGTGACCGCCGGACTCGGTGAACGAGGCGCCGGTGTCGCCGTACTCGGACCAGCCGCCCGGCGTGGCCGCGCCCGCGCCGTCGGCCTCGAAGCCGCCGTTGGTCAGCGTGCTCGCGGCGTGGGCGGAGGTGGCGGGCAGGGCCGTGAGGGCGAGCCCGGCCGCGAGCGGGAGCAGCAGGGTTCTGAGCGTGCGTCTGGGATGGAACATCGTCGTCCGTCGTCCCTTCGACGTGGGGGTTGGGGGTGCCCCTCGCCCGGAGGTGAGGCGAGAGAGCCCCTCCGCCCGCGGCTCATGCGGCTCGCACGGGCGGAGGGGAGTCGGTTCAGCCGTCGAGCCGGACGACCCGGACGCCTCCGGCCGGGACGGCCAGCCGGCCCGCGGCGCGTTCACCGGTCAGCAGTTCGGTGCCGTCGGCCTCCAGCGGCACCTTGGCGTCCGAGCCGGTGTGGTTGACGGCGAACAGGTAGGTGCCCGACTCGCCGGTGCGGCGCACCACTTCGACGTCCCGGGGCAGGTCGGCGCGCGGGGCGAGCCGGGCGTCCTCGACCGCCCAGCCGAGCAGCGCGTCGAGTCCGTCGGCGCCGAGCCGGGTGGAGACGTACCAGGCGGTGCCCTCGCCGAGGCGGTGCCGGGTGACGGCGGGGCGCCCGGCGGTCAGCCCGTCGGCGTACGTCAGGACGGTCTCGGCACCGCGCGGCACCACGAACTCCGTCCACACGTCGGCGCCCAGCTCGGATCCGTCGGGGCCGGTGACGCTGACGCGCTCACCGGGCAGCAGCGGTGAGAACTCCTCGACGGTGAGGCCGAGGACGTCCCGCAGCGGGCCCGGGTAGGCGCCCTCGTGGACGGCGTCGTGCTCGTCGACGATGCCGGAGAAGTACGAGACGACCAGCGTGCCGCCGTTCTCGACGTAGGCCGTGAGGTTGTTCCCGGCCGCCTCCGTCATCAGGTACAGCGCCGGTACGACGACAAGGGGATACCTCGACAAGTCGGCTTCCGGATGGGCGAAGTCGACGGTGAGGTGGCGGTCGTAGAGGGCCTCGTAGAATGCGTCGGCGCGCTCGCGGGCGTCGTGGTCGACGCTGGGGCGCCAGTCGAGGTTCTGCGCCCACCAGGAGTGCCAGTCCCACAGCACGGCCACGTCGGCCTCGGTGCGGGTGCCGCGGATCTCGCTCAACGCCGCGACGGAGGCACCCAGTTCGACGACCTCGCGCCACACACGGGTGTCGGTGCCGCCGTGCGGGAGCATCGCCGAGTGGAACTTCTCGGCGCCGCGCCGGGACTGGCGCCACTGGAAGAACATGGCGCCGTCGGAGCCACGGGCCACGTGGGTGAGGGAGTTGCGGGCCATCTGGCCGGGGGCCTTGGCCGGGTTGCGGGGCTGCCAGTTGACGCCCGAGGTGGAGTGTTCCAGCAGCAGCCAGGGGGCGCCGCCCGCGACGGAGCGGGTGAGGTCGGCGGCCATCGCCAGGTTCACGTGGGTGCGGCGCCCGTCGGTGATCAGGTAGTGGTCGTTGGTGACGATGTCGACCTCGCGGCCCCAGGCCCAGTAGTCGACGGAGTCGCACTGGCTCAGCGCCGTCATGAAGTTGGTGGTGACCGGGACGCCCGGGGACAGGCGGTGCAGGATGTCCCGCTCCGTCACGAAGTTCTCGCGCATGGTGGCGTCGGCGAACTGCTTGTAGTCCAGCGCCTGGCCCGGGTTGACGGCCGCGGGGGTGAGCCGGGGCGGGTTGATCTGGTCGAGGTCCGCGTAGCGCTGGCCCCAGAAGGCCGTGCCCCAGGCCTCGTTGACCGCGTCGACCGTGCCGTACGTCGTCGCCAGCCAGCGGCGGAAGTGTGCGGCGCACGAGTCGCAGTAGCACGCCGAGACGGGGACGCCGTACTCGTTGTGCACGTGCCACATCGCCAGGGCGGGGTGGTCGCCGTAGCGTTCGGCGAGCTTCGTGGTGATGGCGGCGGCGGCCGCACGGTAGTCCGCGTTGCTGTGGCAGATCGCGGCGCGGGAGCCGAACTCGTAGCGCACGCCCTCGGCGGTCACGGGCAGGGCGTCGGGGTGGGCCCGGTAGAACCAGGCGGGCGGTACGACGGTGGGGGTGCCGAGGTCGACGCGGACGCCGTTCTCGTGCAGCAGGTCCAATAGGCGGTCGAGCCAGCCGAAGTCGTGACGGCCGGGTGAGGGCTCCAGCAGCGCCCAGGAGAAGATCCCGACGCTCACCATGGTGACGCCGGCCTCGCGCATCAGCCGGACGTCCTCCTGCCAGACGCTCTCCGGCCACTGCTCGGGGTTGTAGTCCCCACCGAAGGCGAGCCTGGTGAGGCCCCTGGGGGTGGTCTCCGGCATGGATGGTCTCCCGGTCGGTCGATCAAATGGGAACGTGCACACACAGCGGCGCGGTGCGGAGCCCAACATAACCGCACAGCAACAACCATTGACAAGTGTCCGGGATGTTTCTCTACTGTGAACGCTCACAGAAGCATGGCAGGTCCTCGCAGCAGGCGAGGACCCCAGGTCAGGGGAGAGATCCATGCCGTACACGAAGCGCCGCCGCCTCGTGACATCCGCCGTCGCCGTAGCGCTCGGCGCCACCGCCCTCGCCGCCTGCGGCTCGGAGTCCGGGGACAGCGAGACCGAGTCGGGGCCGGTCTCGCTGACGTACTGGACCTGGACGCCCGGCATGGACAAGGTCGTGGACCTGTGGAACAAGGGGCCGGGCAAGAAGGACCAGATCACCGTCACGGTGAAGAAGCAGGCGTCCGGCGACACGCTCATCACCAAGATCCTCACCGCGCACAAGGCGGGCAAGGCGCCCGACCTGGTGCAGGCGGAGTACCAGGCGCTGCCCACGCTGGTCAGCAACGACGCCCTGGCGGACATATCGAAGAACGTGGGCGACGCGAAGGACAGGTTCGCCGACGGTGTCTGGCAGCAGACGACGTTGGGCACCGACGCCGTCTACGCGGTCCCGCAGGACATCGGGCCGATGATGTTCTACTACCGCGAGGACCTGTTCAAGGAGTACGGCCTGACGGTGCCGACGACCTGGGAGGAGTTCGCCGAGACGGCCCGCAAGCTGAAGAAGGCGGCGCCCGACAAGGACCTGACCACCTTCTCCGCCAACGACTCCGGCCTGTTCGCGGGACTCGCCCAGCAGGCGGGCGCCAAGTGGTGGACGACCTCCGGCGACCAGTGGAAGGTCGCCATCGACGACGCGGCGACGCAGAAGGTCGCGAAGTTCTGGGGTGGCCTGGTCAAGGAGGGCGCCATCGACAACCAGCCGATGTACACCCCGTCCTGGAACAAGGCGCTCAACACCGGCAAGCAGATCGCCTGGGTCAGCGCCGTGTGGGCGCCGGGCACGCTGACCACGGCCGCCCCCGCCACCAAGGGCAAGTGGGCCATGGCCCCGCTCCCCCAGTGGTCCGCGAGCGAGAACAGCACGGGCAGCTGGGGCGGCTCCTCCACGGCCGTCACCACGGACTCCAAGCACCAGGAGGCCGCCGCCAAGTTCGCCTCCTGGCTGAACACCGACAGGGACGCCCTGAACGCGCTGGCCAAGGAGAGCGGCATCTACCCGGCCGCCAAGAACGCCCAGACCAGCGGCGCCTTCCTCAAGCCGCCGGCCTACTTCTCCAACCAGGCCGACTTCTACTCCAAGGCCGCCGACATCGCGGAGACGACCGCGCCGTCCGCCTGGGGCCCCAACGTGAACGTCGCCTACACCACCTTCAAGGACGCCTTCGGCGCCGCCGCGAAGAACAAGTCGGACTTCGGCGCCGCGCTGGAGGAGATGCAGGACGACACCGTCGCCGACATGAAGAAGCAGGGCTTCGAGGTCGCGGAGTGAAAAGCACGGCACACCGGCAGTCGTACGGGGTCAAGGGGGCCCCGTACGCCTTCCTTGTTCCCGCGACGATCCTGTTCGCGCTGTTCTTCGCCCTGCCTATCGGCTACGCGATCTGGCTCAGCCTCCGCAAGGTGAAGGTCTCGGGCCTGGGTCTGGGGTCCGGCGCCCGCAGGGAGGTCTGGGCCGGTCTGGAGAACTACACCGACGCCCTCACCGACAGCGAGCTGGTGAACGGGGCGTTGCGCGTGCTGGGCTACGGCTGCATCGTCGTCCCCGTCATGCTCGGCCTCGCCCTGCTCTTCGCGCTGATGCTGGACTCCGAGAAGGTACGGCTGGCCCCCTTCACCCGGCTCGCGATCTTCCTGCCGTACGCCATCCCCGGCGTCGTGGCGGCGCTGCTGTGGGGCTTCCTGTACCTGCCGGACGTCAGCCCCTTCTACTTCGTGCTCGACAAGCTGGGCCTGCCGCAGCCGGACCTGCTGGACGGCGGGCCGCTGTATCTGGCCCTGTCGAACATCGCGGTCTGGGGCGGCACCGGCTTCAACATGATCGTCATCTACACCTCGCTCCAGGCGATCCCGGCGGAGGTCTACGAGGCGGCGAAGCTGGACGGCGCCACCCCGGTGCAGATCGCGCTGCGGATCAAGATCCCGATGGTGGCTCCCTCGCTGGTGCTGACCTTCTTCTTCTCGATCATCGCGACGCTCCAGGTGTTCAGCGAACCGACCACCCTCAAGCCGCTCACCAACTCGGTTTCCACGACCTGGAGTCCGCTGATGAACGTGCACCGGGACGCGTTCGGCGAGGGTGACATCTACGGCGCCGCGGCGCAGGCCGTGATCATCGCGTTCGTCACGCTCCTGCTGTCCTTCGGCTTCCTGCGGGCCGCGAACCGTCGTCAGAAGCAGGAGGCAGCCCGATGAGCTCCCTTGCCGTTTCCCAGGCCGAGCCGGTGGCGGGTACCGCGCCCGGTACCGCCCAGAGCCGCCCGCCGCTGCGCCGCCGGATCGCCCTGATCCCGACGGTCACGCTGTTCCTGGGGGCGGTCTACTGCCTGCTGCCGGTGGCCTGGGTGGTCATCGCGGCCACGAAGTCCGGCAGTGAGCTGTTCTCCACGTTCACGTTCCTGCCGGGCACGGGCTTCGCCGACAACTTCCGGGATCTGAACGCCTATCGCGACGGCGTCTACTGGTCGTGGATGGGCAACTCCGCCCTGTACGCGGGGCTCGGCGCCCTGCTGTCGACGTGCGTGTCGGCGTTCAGCGGCTTCGCGCTGGCGACCTACCGCTTCCGGGGCCGCGAGACGATCTTCAACGTGCTGCTCGCGGGTGTGCTGATGCCGCCGGTGATCCTGGCCATCCCGCAGTACCTGCTGCTGGCGAAGGCCGACCTCACGGACTCCTACCTGTCCGTCCTGCTGCCGCAGATCCTGTCGCCGTACGGCGTCTACCTCGCCCGGATCTACGCCGCCGCCGCGGTGCCGGCCGACGTGGTCGAGGCCGGCCGTATGGACGGGGCGAGCGAGTGGCGGATCTTCACGCGGATCGCGCTGCCGATGATGATCCCGGGCATGGTGACGGTGTTCCTGTTCCAGTTCGTGGCGATCTGGAACAACTTCCTGCTGCCGTACATCATGATCAGCGACGACGAGAAGTTCCCGATCACCCTCGGCCTGTTCACCTTGCTGGAGCAGGGAGCCAACACCCCGGCGCTGTACACCCTGGTGATCACGGGCGCGTTCCTGGCAGTGCTCCCGCTGGTCGCTCTCTTCCTGGTCATCCAGCGGTTCTGGAGTCTGGATCTGCTCTCCGGAGCCGTAAAGTCATGACCATGAACGCTGCGGGGGGCAGGCGCAGGCCGCCCACGATCCACGACGTGGCGCGCGAGGCGGGGGTCTCGCGCGGCACGGTCTCGCGTGTACTCAACGGCGGCCACTACGTCAGCCCGGCCGCCCAGGAAGCGGTCAACGCGGCCATCCGCAGGACGGGTTACGTCGTCAACCGGCACGCCCGCTCGCTGATCACCGGGCGGTCCGACTCGATCGGCTTCCTGCTGACCGAACCGCAGGAGAAGCTGTTCGAGGACCCCAACTTCAACGTCCTGCTGCGCTGCTGCACCCAGGCGCTGGCCGCGCACGACATCCCCCTGCTGCTGATGCTGGCCGGCACGCAGGACGAGCGGCGGCGGATCATGCGGTACATCACCGCGGGCCACGTCGACGGCGTGCTGCTCGTCTCCAGCCACTCCGCCGACCCGGTCGCCGAGCAACTGCACGAGGCGGGGGTGCCCCTCGTGCAGTGCGGCAAGCCCATGGGGCGCGGCACCAAGGTGAGCTACGTGGCGGCGGACGACCGGGACGGCGCCCGCGACATGATGCGCCACCTGCTGTCGCTGGGCCGCCGCCGTATCGGCATGGTGAACGGCCCGGTGGACACCCCGGGCGGGGTCGATCGCCTCGCCGGTTACAAGGAGGTGCTCACGGAAGCGGGCCTCGAGATCGACGAGCGGCTCATCGTCTCGGGCGACTGGGGCCGGGCCAGCGGCGAGGCGGGCGCCGAGCGGCTGCTGGCGCAGGCCCCGGACCTGGACGCGGTGTTCGTCGCCTCGGACCTCATGGCGCAGGGCGTGCTGGCAGCCCTCCAGCGCGCGGGGCGGCGCGTACCGCAGGACGTCGCGGTGGGCGGCTTCGACGACTCCCCGGCCGCCCTGGCCTCCAGCCCCGAGCTCACGACCATCCGGCAGCCGTGGGACCGGATCAGCGCCGAGATGGTACGGGTGCTGCTCGCGCAGATCGGGGGCGAGGATCCGGCGGCGGTGATCCTGCCGACGGAGCTGGTCAAACGGGAGTCGACGTAGGTCCCGCTCCCGGCGACGCAGGGCCCCGCTCCCGGCGAGGGACGCGCACTGCATGCACGGTCATGTAACGCCGCGCCGGTGTTACCGTTCACATATGGCGTCGAAAACGGCTGGTGCGCGGCTTGAGGAACGGTGGCGGGACATCCTGTCGGCGCACGCGCGCACGATGTGCGAGATCGACCGGGCGCTGCATCCGCACGGTCTCGGCGCGTCCGACTTCGAGGTCCTGGACATCCTCGCGACCGCGGCGCCCGAGGAGGGCGAGCAGTGCCGGGTGCAGAACCTGGCCGGGCGGGTCCACCTCAGCCAGAGCGCGCTGTCCCGGCTCATCGCCCGGCTGGAGAAGGACGGGCTGGTGACGCGTTCGGTGTGCGTGGAGGACCGGCGCGGCGTGTGGGTGGCCCTCACCTCCAAGGGCCGTGACCTGCACGCGGAGGCACTGCCGCTGCAGCGGGCCGCACTGGCCCGGACCCTGGGCGCGTAGACCGCCCGGGCCCGGGCTCCGGCCCACTCGGTCCTACGGGCGGGCCAGCAGGGTGCGTACTCCCTCCGAGGTGAGCGTCAGGCGGTGCTCCGAACTGCCGTCTATGGTGAGCGACAGGTCGTCGGCCGGCCATTGGGCGGCCAGGGCGCCGAGCGGCACCAGGCGGTAGCGGGAGACGAACGGCAGCAGCCCGGCCATCTCCACCTCGGAGGTGAACACGGGCACCACCGGCTCGCCGCCCGGCTGCTCCAGCACCGGCAGTGCCACCGCCGAGGGGTTGGCGGTGTCGGCGTCGTTCGCGTCGTCGGGCACGGGGATGAGCACGTCGCTGTTGGCGAGCGCGTCCAGAGCCGCCGCGTCCTCGGTGTTGTCGGCGAGGACGTCCAGAGCCCGCTGGGCGGGCGTGGGCGTGGGGTCGTTTGCGGGTGTCTCCATGGCAGATTCCCTGGTAGCGGCGGTCGTGCGGCCCACCCGGGACAAGATCCGCCCCGGGCGCGGTCCTGCTCGCGTACCCGATCGCGCCCGAAGCAATCCTGTTGATCTTCCGAGGTTCAGGGGATCAGCGTGATGTGGCCGGAGGCTCAGGACGCCTCGCCTCCATGGAGGGCCCGAGCAACCGGCACGGCAGCGCACGCTCGCTCACGCCGCCACCCCCGACCGGTTCCACCCGGTACACCCCGGCGCCCCGCGCCCGGGTGACGGCTTCCGTCGGCACACCGTCCGTGAAGAGCACTCCGGCCCCGTCCTCCACCGCCCAGCCCGACGGCAGCCGTCCCGCTGCCACGGCCGCGCGGTAGGAGGGCCGACGACCCGGTTCACTGTCGTAGTGCGGGCAGACGGAACCCGGCAGCAGCCGCAGGCCGTCGGGGAGACACCTCAACGGCCCGAAGGAGTCGGTGTGCGAGCCCTCGGCCCAGCAGTTGGCGCCGGCGCTGATGCCGCACAGCAGCGTGCCGTGGTCGTAGGCCTCCCGCAGCAGCCGGTCCACGCCGTGGGTCCGCCATACCGCGAGGAGGTTGGCCGTGTTGCCACCGCCCACGTAGACGACGTCCTGGGCGAGCAGGAAGGAGCGCAGTGCGTCGTCGTCCAGGTCACGGCGGAACAGGTGCAGGACGGAGGGTTCGCAGGCGGGGCGGTCCCCGAACGCCGTGCGGAACTGTTCGATGTAGGCCGGCGCGTCCCCGCTGGCCGTGGGCACGAAGCACACCTTGGGGCGGGAGGAGCGTGCCCGGGCCAGTACCCAGTCGTCCAGGAGGCCGTCGTCGTCGGTGGAGAAGCCGCCGCCGAGGAGGGCGAGGCGCTGCGGGGGTCCGACGGCCATGGCGGTCACCCTCTAGGCGCCAGGGCCGGTGAGCAGAACGGCGAAGACACCGCGGGCGCGGGTGCCGTCCGGGAGTTGCCAGGAACCGGTGACCTGGCCGGTCACTCCCCGGGAGGGCGTAAAAGGGCCGTCCGGGGCAGGTCGCAGCACCCTGTGCAAGCGGAGGGTCGTGCCGTCCGGGGTGGTCAGACGGGTGCCGTCCTGGTCGTCGGTGGTGACGAAGTCCGTGGGGATCGGGCCTTCGCCGGTGTGGGACGCGACGACCTCCCGGTCGGGGGCATCGCTGATGCTCTGCTTCTGGGCCTGCACCCGCCCCTCGATCAAGGCCGCCGACTGGGCGAGCAGCACGGGGTCGTGGCAGCCGTCGTAGGCCCAGCGCTTCCCGAGGACGCCGTGTTCCATGGTGCCCACGAGGGCGTGCTCCGCCCCGTCGAGCGGGGCGCCGCGATAGGTGAGCGGCACCAGGTAGGTGATCGGGTCAGCGCCGGAGGCGTCGGTGACGACGATGAACTCGATCCCGACCTCGCCCTGCGGGTCGTCCAGCCGGAACCCGCCGGCCTTGGTCAGCTTCGGTTCGCCATCGCCACCGCGGTACCACGGGCGGGAGGGCAGCCAGGAGGTGAGCAGTTCCAGTTTGTTCGGACGGAGGGAGGTGCGGTGGATGACGGCCATGACGAGGGTTCCCTTCCGTCACGCCGGCCCGAACACGGGGTTGCGACGCAACTGCCCGGCACACCACCGGAAGTGTCCGTCGCTGTCGTCCAGGCCGAACAGGTCGTAGGTGGTGAGTGCGTAGGCGGCTTGATAGGTGGTGAGGGCCGCGGGCGAGTAGCCGAGCTCCTGCGCGAAGAGCCGGGTGAGTTCCGCGGTGTGCTCCTGGGCGTGCGGGCCGTACATGTCGCAGACGGCGGCGGTGACGGCCGCCTCGAAGGCCGGGTCGCCCGCGGTCGTGTAGAAGCCGAAGTCGAGTACGGCGACGGGTCGGCCGGTCGCGTCGACGTGGATGTTGGGCGGCACGAGATCGCCGTGGATCGCGGTGACCGGGGCGTCGGGCAGCGACCGCAGCGCGTTCAGCGTGCGCTCGACCCCGGCGTCGAAGCCGGGCACCCGCGCGGCGAGGGCGGCGCCGTGCCGGGCCGCGGCCCGGGCGACCAGGGCCGCGAGCGCGTCCTGAAAGCGGTCGTGGCCCTGCCAGAGGGGCCGGTCGTCGCCCTGGACGGTCAGCCGGCGCATCGCGTCCGTGCCCGGCACCGAGGTTAGAGCGCGCAGGACGGCGAGCAGCGTGTTCTTGTGCCGGACGGGCAGTTCGCGCTCGTACTCCTCATGGGCGGAGTCGCCCCGCATCGGAAGACCGGGCAGCTCACGTTCGTACGTCACCACGGTGCCCTGGTGCTCTTGGACGTCGAGGATCTCGGGGGTGGCGAAGGGCAGGCCGTGTGCCGCGATGTCCGCGTAGACCCGGCGGGTGAGCTCGGTCGGCGGCCTGCCGGTCCACACCTTGGCGACCCGGCCGGCGCCCAGCCCGTAGACGACACCCTCGACGCCGGCGCCGATACGGCGGGCCTCGGGGTGTCCGCGGCCGGCGAAGTATCCGGGCCAGGGGTCGGCGACGTGACGCGTTTCGACGCTCCTGGAGATCTCCACGCGCGCATTAGATCAGCCGTCGCACCAGCTTGACCACGCGATTACAGGAGTGGTCACAGCAGCCGGGAACTTGCGCGGTGCGTCTCATTCGTGCCGCCAAAGGGTGTCGGCGGGCCTGATGTTACCGGTAACATCACCATGCCCTGCCGTCGGCCGTACCCCGGAGTCCGCGTGACCGACCAGCCCGCCGCACAGCGCGCAACCCCCCTCTCCCCCGCTCCGTCCACCCCGGTCTTCAGCCGGTCCGCCGCGGTCGCCTCCTGCGTGGGCTTCGTGCTCATGGGTGCGTTGCAGGCCCTGTACGGGCCCGCGATCCCCGGCTTCCGTGCGGAGTTCGGGCTCTCGCCGTCCGCCGCCGGGCTGGGGCTCAGTGCCCACTTCGTCGGCGGCGTCGCCGGTGTCCTGTTGTTCGACCGGCTCTACGGGCGGGTCGGCAACCGGCACCTCCTCGGCAGTTCCTACCTGCTGATGGCGGTCGGCGCGGCGGGTTTCGCGCTGGCGCCCGGCTGGCCCACCGCCCTGGCGGCGGCCCTGCTCGCCGGGCTCGGTTTCGGCGGCATCGACTACGGGCTCAACCAGCTGTTCGCCGTGGGCTTCGGCCACCGTTCGACCGCGATGCTGAACATCCTCCACGCCCACTTCGGCATCGGCGCCATCCTCAGTCCCGCCCTGATCGGCGTGGTCGGTTCCGAGCACTACCCGGCCGTCTTTCTCGGTTTCGCCCTCGTCAATCTGCCGTTGCTGCTGTGTCTGAGGGGCGTACGGAACGACGCGCCCGTTCCGGCCGGTGACGAGGCGAGCGGTGGGGCGGTCCTCCGGCGGAGCCTCGCCTCGGTGCTCGCCGTCTTCGTCGCGCTCTACGTCCTGCACGTGGGCATCGAGGCCGGTGTCGGCGGCTGGGAACCCACGCACCTGGAGACCGTCGGCTACGGCGCGGGCGTCGCCGCCACCGCCACCTCCGTGTACTGGCTGATGATGACCGTGGGCCGCTTCCTGGTGGCGCCGCTCGCGCTGCGCTTCTCCGCCCAGGCGATCATCACCGTCTCCTGCGCGGGCATGACGGTGTGTCTGCTGGCCGCGTCCGTGCCGGCGCTGGCGCCGTACGCCTACGCCGGTGTCGGTCTGTTCATCGCGCCGATCTTCCCCACCGGGCTGCCCTGGCTGAACCGGGCCGCCCCGCGGGCCCGCAGAGCCGGTGCCCTCGTCATCGCCGCGTCCATGGTCGGCGGTGTCGTGGCGGGTCCGGCGCTGGGCAAGGCCATCGAGTGGTCGGATGTCCGCGCGGTGCCCCTGTTGCTGTGCGGTGTCTCGGCGCTGTGCCTGGCCGCGACGCTCTGGCTGATCCGCGTCACCCGCTCCCACTGAAACGCCCATCGACGTCCCTTGACTTCCACCCGCATCCCGAAGGGAAGCCCCCTCATGCCCGCCCTGACGACGACGTCCGACGGATTCCTGCTGCACGGCGAGCCGTTCCGGATCATCTCCGGTGCGTTGCACTACTTCCGTGTCCACCCCGGCCTGTGGTCCGACCGGCTGCGCAAGGCCCGGCTGATGGGCCTCAACACGGTGGAGACGTACATCCCGTGGAACCACCACCAGCCCGATCCCGACGGGCCTCTCGTGCTCGACGGCCTCCTCGACCTGCCCCGGTTCCTCCGGCTCGCCCAGGACGAGGGGCTGCACGTGCTGCTGCGTCCGGGTCCGTTCATCTGTGCCGAGTGGGACGGCGGCGGCCTGCCCGACTGGCTGACGTCGGACCCGGACATCCGGCTGCGGTCCAGCGATCCGCGTTTCACCGGGGCCGTCGACGGCTACCTCGACCTGCTGCTGCCCGCGCTCCGGCCGCACCTGGCCAGGGCCGGAGGTCCGGTCATCGCCGTGCAGGTGGAGAACGAGTACGGCGCCTACGGCGACGACAGCGCCTATCTGAAGCACCTGGCCGACGCGTTCCGCTCCCGGGGCGTCGAGGAGCTGCTGTTCACCTGCGACCAGGCCGACCCCGAACACCTGGCCGCCGGAAGCCTGCCGGGCGTGCTGACCGCCGGTACCTTCGGCAGCCGCGTCGAGCAGAACCTCGGGCGGCTGCGCGAGCACCGGAGCGAAGGCCCGCTGTTCTGCGCGGAGTTCTGGATCGGCTGGTTCGACCACTGGGGCGGGCCGCACCACGTACGGGACGCGGCCGACGCCGCCGCCGATCTGGACCGGCTGCTGTCCGCCGGGGCGTCCGTCAACATCTACATGTTCCACGGCGGCACCAACTTCGGCTTCACCAACGGCGCCAACCACAAGCACGCCTACGAACCCACCGTCACGTCGTACGACTACGACGCCGCGCTCACCGAGTACGGTGACCCGGGCCCGAAGTACCACGCCTTCCGCGAGGTCATCGCCCGCCATGCCGGCGTCCCCGACGAGCCCGCCCCGGCTCCCGGGCCCAAACTGCCACCGGTCGAGGTCGAGTTGGACGGCCGGGCACCCCTGCTTCCCCTCGCGGGCGCGCTCGCCGCTCCCGTCCGCACCGACGACCCGGTGACCATGGGCGAGCTCGGGCAGCACACCGGCTACGCGCTCTACCGCACCGTCCTTCCCGCCTCCGGTGACGGCCTGCTGCACTTCGCCGGCGGTGTCGGCGACCGTGCCCAGGTCTTCGTCGACGGCGCACCCGTCGGTGTCCTGGAGCGCGAGCGCCACGACGAGACGCTGCCGGTGCGCGTCCCGCACGCGGGAGCCGGGCTGGAGGTGCTCGTCGAGAACATGGGCGGCGTCAACTACGGGCCCCGTATCGGCGCCCCGAAGGGCCTGCTCGGGCCCGTTTCCTTCAACGGCACCGTCCTGCGCGGCTGGGACTGCCACGCGCTGCCGCTGGACGACCTGGACGCGGTGCCGTTCACCCCGGGCGACGGGACGGCGGTCACCGTGCCCGCCTTGCACCGCGGCACTTTCGAGGTGGACACGCCCGCCGACGCCTTCCTCTCCCTGCCCGGCTGGACGAAGGGGCAGGCCTGGGTCAACGGCTTCCATATGGGCCGCTACTGGAACCGCGGCCCGCAGCACACGCTGTACGTCCCCGCGCCGGTGCTGCGGCCGGGCGGCAACGAGCTGGTCCTGCTGGAACTGCACGGCACCACCGCCACCAGCGCCCAGCTCACCGACACGCCGGACCTCGGCCCGGAGAACACGTGGTGACCCCGCACCGGCTGCGCGTTCCCAAGCCCTCCGCTCCCCCGCTGACCGGCCACCTGCCCTTCGCGGACGCTCCGGGCGTACCCGACCCGATCGGGGTCACCGGCCGCTGGCTCACCCGGGGCGGCCGCCCCTGGTTCCCGGTCTCCGGCGAGTTCCACTACTCCCGCTACCCGGCCCGGGAGTGGGAGGAGGAGCTGCTGAAGATGAAGGCGGGCGGGGTGACCGCCGTCGCGTCCTACGTCATCTGGATCCACCACGAGGAGATCGAGGGACGGATCCGCTTCGACGGCGACCGCGACCTGCGTCGCTTCGCCGAGCTGTGCGCCCGGCACGGCCTGGACTTCATCCCGCGCATCGGCCCCTGGTGCCACGCCGAGGTGCGCAACGGCGGCCTGCCCGACTGGCTGCTCGCCCGCGCCGGCACGCCGCGCACCGACGATCCGGCGTATCTGGAGCCCGTGCGCGCCTGGTTCCCGGAGATCGCCGGGCAGTTGCGCGGCCTGGACCGGGCGCACGGCGGCCCGATCGTCGCGATCCAGATCGAGAACGAGCTCTACGACCAGCCCGGCCATCTGCGCACGCTGAAGCGCCTGGCTCAGGAAGCCGGACTGAGCGCGCCGCTGTGGACGTCGACCGCCTGGGGCGGGGTCCAGCTCCCGGGTGAGGAACTGCTTCCGCTGTTCGGCGGCTATCCGGAGGCGTTCTGGACGGAGGCGGACGGCGGCTGGCCCGACACCTGCCGCAAGCACTTCTTCTTCACCCATGAGCGCGACGACGAGGGCATCGGCGCCGACCTGCGGCCCACGACCGTGCGCGGCGCCGAACCGGTTCCGGCGGACCGCTTCCCATGGGCCACCTGCGAGTTGGGCGGCGGCATGGCGGTGGCCTACCACCGGCGGCCCCGGGTCGAGGCCGCCGACGTGGGTGCCCTGGGGCTCACCAAGATCGGCTGCGGTTCGGTGTGGCAGGGCTACTACATGTTCCACGGCGGCACGAACCCGCCCGGTGAGCTGACGTCCCTTCAGGAGTCGCACGCCACCGGCTACCCCAACGACCTGCCCGTCCTGTCCTACGACTTCCAGGCCCCGCTCGGCGAGTACGGCCAGGTGCGGCCCTCGTACCACGAACTGCGGCTCCAGCACCTGCTGCTGGCCGACTTCGGGCACCGGATCGCGCCCATGGACTCCGTCCTGCCCGAGCGGCTGCCGGCCGGGCAGCACGACCGGGAGACGCTGCGCTGGGCCGTCCGCACCGACGGCACCTCGGGGTTCCTGTTCGTGACCAACCACCAGCCGCACGAGCCGCTGCCCGACCACCCGGACACGGCCTTCACGGTCGGCTTCCCGGACGCACCGCCGCTGACGCTGCCGAGCGCTCCCGTCACCGTGCCCTCCGGCGCCTGCTTCTGCTGGCCGCTGCGGCTGGACGTGGCCGGGCTGCGGCTGGAGTGGGCGACCGCTCAGCCGGTGTGCACCGTCGAGGCGGGCGGGCGTACGGTCCTTGTATTGGCCGCGACCGACGGCATCGCGCCCGAACTCGTCCTGGACGCGGACACCGTGGCGTCCGTCGCGACACCGTCCGGGGTGGTCACGCCGGTCGCCGGCCGGATCCTGGTCAGCGGAGTGCGGCCCGGCACCGACGCCCTGGTCGAGGTGGACGCCGCCGACGGTTCACGCGTCGGGTTGCTGGTCCTGGACGCGGCGACGGCCCGTACCGTCTACCGGGGTGACGCCTGGGGATCCGAGCGGCTGGTGCTGTGCGGGGACGGGGTCGTCTTCGACGGTGACGAGGTACGGCTGCACAGCCCGGCCGCCGAGCCGTCGTTCGCGGTGCTGCCCGCGCCGGACGCCGTCCCCGTGGTAGCCGGGGCACGGGTGCGATCGGCAGCCGACGGCGTGTTCACCCGCTACACGATCGATGCCGCGTCCCTCGCGGACACCGCGGTGCCCGTCACCCGGGTCAGGCCTGCCGGTCCGGCGCCCGAGCCGGTGACCGGCGTGCAGGGGAGGGCGAGCGTGCCGGCGGACAAGTACGTGGAGACGGTGGCCGCCGAGTACCACATCGACGTACCGGAGGACCTGCTTCGGGCACCTGCCGGTGTCCTGCTGCGGCTGCGCTGGACGGGCGACCTGGCCCGGGCCTACGTGGGGGACGTCCTGGTCGCCGACCAGTTCTACTCGGGCCGGGTCTGGGACATCGGCCTGGACCGGCTGCCGGTGGACGAGGTACGGGCGCGGGGCCTGCGGCTGAGAGTGCTGCCGCTGGCCGCGGACGCTCCGGTGCATGTGCCGGGGCAGGCGGGTGACGACTGGCGGGCGGCCGGGGTGCGGCACGCCGAGTGGGTGGTCACGCGCTCGTGGACGGTGCGGGCCGGCTGAGAACTCCGCGGGCCCCGCCCGGCCTATGCTGTGCTCCTGCCGGGCGGGGTCAGGACCGCCGTAACCGACGCCGAGGAATCACCCGTCATGACACCGAGCGCCACCGACAGCCCTGTGCCCAAGGGCCGCAGCAGGCGCAACTTCGCGGGGGCGCGGCCGGTGATGGCCGACGTGGCCCGGCTGGCCGGCGTCTCCAAGCAGACCGTCTCCCGGGTGCTCAACGACCATCCGGCCGTCCGCCCGGAGACGCGGGAGGCGGTCCTGGACGCCATGCGCACGCTCGGCTACCGGCCCAGCCGCAGCGCGCGGTCGCTGGCCAGCGGCCGGACCCGGATGCTGGGGGTCATCTCCTTCGACGCCGCCCGGTACGGGCCCGCCTCCATCCTGACGGCCATCAACACCGCGGCCCAGGAGGCCGGTTACCTGGTGAGCTCGATCGCGCTCGACACGGCCGACCGCGACACCGTCGTGGAGGCCGTGAACCGGCTGTCGGCCGAGGGCGCGGACGGCGTCATCGCGATCGCCCCGCAGCAGTGGGTGGGCCGGGCCCTGGCGGAGACCGACCTCGGGACTCCCCTGGTGGTGCTGGAGAGCGCCCTCGACGACAGCACACCCCTGGTCACCGGCGACTCCCGCACCGGGGCCCGCAAGGCAACCGAGCACCTCCTCGGCCTCGGGCACGCCACGGTCTGGCACATCGCGGGCCCCGCGGGCTGGACCTCCGCCGACCACCGCCTGGCGAGCTGGCAGTCGACGCTCCAGGCGGCCGGCGCCGACATCCCGGCCCCGCTCGCCGGGGACTGGAGCGCCGACTCCGGGTACGACCTCGGCCGTCGGCTGGCCCGGCGCCCGGACGTGACGGCGGTGTTCGCCTCGAACGACCAGATGGCCCTGGGCCTGCTGCACGCCCTGCACGAGTCCGGGCGGTCCGTCCCCGGGGACGTCAGTGTCGTCGGCTACGACGACATCCCCGAGGCCGCGCATCTCCTGCCGCCGCTGACCACCGTCCGCACCGACTTCGCCGAGATCGGCACCCGTTCCCTGCGGCTCCTCCTGGACCGCATCGACGGTCCCGGGGAGCGGCCCCGGGTCGACACGCTCGTCCCCGTGGACCTCGTGGTGCGGGCCAGCAGCGGTCCGGCGCCGGCCCGCTGACGGGGACTCAGCCGGTCCCCTCGGCGGCGGCGCGCTGCCAGGCCGACTCCCTCAGCAGCCGCAGGCCGTTCAGGCCGACGAGGACCGTGGAGCCCTCGTGGCCCGCGACGCCCAGCGGCAGCGGCAGGTTTCCGGCCAGGTCCCAGACGACGAGGCCGGTGATGAACACCCCGGCGATGACGAGGTTCTGGACGACCAGCCTGCGCGCACGCCGGGACAGGGCGACGGTGGTGGGGACCGCCGCGAGTTCGTCGCGCACGATCACGGCGTCGGCGGTCTCCAGGGCGAGGTCGGAGCCCGCACGGCCCATGGCGACGCCGGTGTGGGCGGCGGCCAGGGCGGGTGCGTCGTTGACGCCGTCCCCGACGACCAGCACCTTGCGGCCCGTGCTCTCCAGCTCCTGTACGGCGGCCATCTTGTCCTGCGGCAGCAGCCCGGCGCGGACGTCGTCGATGCCGGCCTCGGCGGCGAGGTGCGCGGCGGCCCGGGGGTTGTCGCCGGTGAGGAGCACCGGGGCGGTGCCGGTGAGCGTGGTGAGCGCGGCGACGGTGGCGGCGGCGTCCGGGCGCAGCCGGTCGGCGATGCCGAGCAGCCCGGCGGGGGCGCCGTCGACGAGGACGAGGACGGCGGTACGGCCGGATTCCTCCAGTTCCTCGGAGACGGTGGTGACCGTGCTGCCGGTGCCGTCCAGCAGGCGCGCCGGGGCACCGACGGCGACCCCACGGCCGTCCACGACGGCGGTCACTCCCACGCCGGGCGCGGAGGTGAAGTCCTCCGCGCCGGGCAGGTCGAGACCGCGCTCGCGGGCCGCGTCCACGACCGCCCGGGCCAGCGGATGCTCACTGGGCCGCTCGGCCGTCGCCGCCAGCGTCAGCAACTCGGCCTCGTCCAGGCCGGACCCGGGCAGCGGCCGGACATCGGTGACGCGCGGGCTGCCCTCGGTCAGCGTGCCCGTCTTGTCCAGCGCGACCGCGTCCACCTGGCCGAGCCGCTCCATCACCACGGCCGACTCACCAGCACGCCGTGCCGTCCGGCGTTGGCGATGGCCGACAGCAGGGGCGGCATGGTGGCCAGCACGACCGCGCACGGAGAGGCCACGATCATGAACGTCATGGCGCGCAGCAGCCCGTCGGCGAGCTGTTCGCCGAAGGCGAGCGGCACCAGGAAGACGGCCAGGGTCGCGGCCACCATGCCCAGCGAGTAACGCTGTTCGACCTTTTCGATGAACAGTTGCGTGGGCGCCTTGGTCTCGGACGCCTCCTCCACCATCCGCACGATCCGGGCGATCACCGAGTCGGACGCGTCGCGCTCGACGCGGACCCACAGGGCGCCGGTGCCGTTCAGGGTGCCCGCGAAGATCTCGTCGCCCGGCTCCTTGGCCGCGGGGAGCGGCTCGCCGGTGATGGTCGCCTGATCCACGTCGCTCGCCCCGTCCAGCACCCGGCCGTCGGCGCCGACGCGCTCACCGGGACGGACGAGGACGGTGTCGCCGACCGCCAGCTCCTCCACGGGGACGGTCTGTTCACCGCCGTCCGGGGTCAGCCGGGTGGCCGTGGCGGGGGCGAGATCGAGCAGGCCGCGGACGGAGTCGGCGGTGCGGGCGGTGGCCAGCGCCTCCAGCGCGCCGGAGGTGGCGAAGATGACGATGAGCAGGGCGCCGTCCATGACCTGCCCGATCGAGGCCGCGCCCAGGGCGGCGACGACCATGAGCAGGTCGACGTCGAGGGTGCGCTCCTTCAGCGCCTTGAGCCCTTCCCAGCCCGGTTCCCAGCCGCCCGTGACGTAGGACAGGGCGTAGAGCGGGCCCCAGGTCCAGGCGGGCGCGCCGGTCAACTGCAAGGGCAGCGCGAGCAGGAAGAAGACGGTGGCGGCGGTGGCCCAGCGCGCCTCGGGGAGCGCCAGGACACGGGTACGCCGCCGGGGCGCGGCCCCGGTACGGGCGGGCTTGGCCCGTTCGACCGGTTGCGGCGTGAGCGTGGAGGTCATCGAGGGTCCTTCAGGCGGGGGCGCGTACCTTCCCACCGTACAGGAACAGATGAAGACTGATTCATATGTTCATTCGCGACGGCTCCTGCTCGGAATCGACGCAGGAGCCCCGCGCATGGGCGTCAGCCGCTGTGCACGCCGACCTCGGAGAGGGAGTAGCCCCAGTCGGTGCCGCGTTCCAGCCCCTGGATGCGTACGTACCTGGCCGGTGTGCCGGCGAATCTCGCGGTGTCCAGACCACCGTCGGCCGCTGTCGTGGACGAGGCGGTTCGCCAGTTCACTCCGTCGGTGGAGAGCTCGATACGGTACGACTTCGCGTACGCGCGCTCCCAGTCGAGGGTGACCCGCTCGACGAGCTGCGTGGACCCGAGGTCGAGCTGGTACCACTGGTCGTCGCTCCAGCCGCTCGCCCAGCGAGTGCCGCCGTCGCCGTCGACGGCCCACTGCGGCTTGTAGCTCGTGAACAGGCTCCACTCCGAGGAACTGGCCGACGCGGTGGAGCCGTTCGCGAGATTGCCCGGGGCCTCATGGTTCTCGGCGGCCCCCCAGGTGTCGAGGTAGGACTCGGCGCCGCGGAAGAGGTCGTCCACCACGTCCTGGCCACCGACCCGGCGGATGTCCTCGATCCAGTCCGGGACGAGGCCGTAGTGGGCGGCTCCGTCGGTGTTCAGGTCCCAGGTGCGCTCGCCGGTGGTCTGCCGGTCGATGACGGAGCCGCCGTCGACGCTCTTGAAGGGGTACGTGACCTTGTCGGGGGCGTCCGCGCCGCGCGGGGCCGGCCAGCCGCCGACGCCGTTCATGTCGGTGCCGTAGCCGTAGCCCACGCCGTACTTGTCGCGCAGGGCGTCCGTGCGCCTCGCCTCCGAGACGAAGCCCTCGGAGCCGTGCATGTACTGGGCGATGAAGCCGCCGAGGCCGTAGACCCGCTCGGTCCAGTCCATGTCCATCCAGCTGTGCGAGGAGAGCACGCCGGGGTAGGACTCGGCCTCGAAGATGTCGAGCACCCGGCCGGTGGCCTTGACGCTCATGTGGTCGATCTCGAGCATCATCCCGCGCTGCATCATGCCGCGGACGGCGTACTCGCCGAGTCCGGTGAGTCCTCGGACGTTGCACTGCGCGTCAGCGCTGTACGAGGGGACCTCCTGGCCCGCCGGGAGCCTCTTCTCGGCTTCGGGCGCCGAGGCGTTGCCGATGGGATTGTCGTGCTGGGGCCCGGTGCACTTCTCCGTCTTCCAGAAGGTGCCCGTCGACAGGAACTGGCCGACGTTGATGGCCGTTCCGAGCCCGCCCGAGTCGAAGCGGACACCGCACAGGGCGTTGTCGAACTTGTGGCACAGGAACATGCTGCGCACGCCCAGCGCGTACAGCTCGTCCAGGCCCTTGTCGATGTCGGCCCTGCTGCACTGCGCGATGTCCAGGATCTGCTTGCAGCCGAAGGGCTCGGAGGTCTCGACGCCGAGGACGACCGCCAGCTTGCCCTGCTCGATGACCTCACGGGCCTGCGCGCTGTCGGTGACGATCCGGAACCAGCCCTTGCCGGGCCCGCCGTACATCTTGTCGACGAAGGACTGCATGTCGTACGTCAGCTTGGCCTGGAGCCGGATGGACGTCATCTCGTCGCAGCCACGGTCCTTGAAGAAGTAGACGGAGCAGATGACGCCGTTGGTGACGAGGTCGTTGACCAGCACCCGCTGGCCGCCGCGCCAGGCCCGCTCCACCCAGGCGTAGTAGTTCTGCTGGTGGGTCAGCGAGTCGTGGGCCGGCCAGTCCTTGAAGGTGGGCCAGCCGACCGGGTCGTGTTTGCCGTCGCCGCCCTTGGTGATGAAGTCGAAGACCGCGAGCGAGCCGTCCGTGTAGTGCTCGGGACAGTCCTTGAGCGCGTCGGCGACGCCCTGCTCGGAGAACGGCTTTCCGCAGATCAGACGACCGCCGAAGGCCTCGTTGGAGAAAATGTGGTCATGGGCGTCGACGAAGCCGCGCACTTCGCCCTTGGCGTCGGTGCCGGTGAAGGGCTCGCCCGTGACGTTGACCTGCGAGTCCGGCGCGGGCCGTGCGGTCGGGTTCCACCAGTCGTCTCCGGCCGCCGAACTCGGCGTCGGGCCCAGCGCGACGGCCAGGACGAACAGTAGGAGCGACACGACGGTGACGTTCTTGCGTCGGCGGTACGGGCGTCCTGCACTGGTCACGGCCCACGTCCTCGGTCGGGGGGTGGCGGGGTCGACATACCGGCCGCCCGGGGCCCCGAAGGCCCGGAACCGAGGGCCGGGTTGTCATGACCTCATCCAAGGGTCCGACGAGGATGGCCACTGCCGCGCCACGAGTCAAGAGCCCGTGACCCATGACCTACTGACGGGTCATCGGATCGCCGCCGTAGGCACAGCGCCCCCTGGTGCCATCGGCACCAGGGGGCGCGACACCGTCAACGCACAGGCACCGCGACGTACTGGTACTCCAGGAACTCCTCGATCCCGACCCGGCCGCCCTCGCGGCCGAGGCCGGACTGCTTGACCCCGCCGAACGGCGCGGCCGGGTTGGAGACGAGGCCGGTGTTCAGGCCCACCATGCCCACCTCCAGACCCTCGCTGACGCGCAGCCCGCGGTCCAGGCCCTGGGTGAAGACGTAGCCGACCAGACCCCAGGGCGTGTCGTTGGCGCGGCGCAGTACCTCGTCCTCGTCGTCGAAGGTGAGGATCGCCGCGACGGGGCCGAAGATCTCCGTGTCCATCAGGCGGCTCTCGGGGGAGACGTCCGTGAGCACGGTCGGCGGGTAGAAGCAGCCCGGCCCTTCGGGCGTACGGCCGCCGACGAGGACCCGGGCGCCGCGCTCCACCGCGTCGGTGACGAGTTCCTCGACCTTGCCGCGTCCGGTCCTGTCGATCAGCGGGCCGACATCGACTCCGTCGCGGGTACCGGGGCCCACGACGAGCGCGCCCATCCGCTCGGCGAGCCGCCGGCCGAACTCCTCCGCGACCGACCGGTGCACGAAGAAGCGGTTCGCGGCGGTGCACGCCTCGCCCATGTTGCGCATCTTGGCGACCATCGCGCCGTCCACGGCCACGTCCAGATCGGCGTCGTCGAAGACGATGAACGGCGCGTTGCCGCCCAGCTCCATCGACGTCCGTACGACGGTGTCGGCGCACTGGGCGAGCAGGATGCGGCCGACGCCCGTCGAGCCGGTGAAGGACAGCTTGCGGATCCGGCCACCGCGCAGGAGGGGTTCGCAGACCTCGCCGGCGCGGGAGGTGGTCACGATGTTCAGCACCCCGTCCGGGAGCCCGGCCTCCTTGAGGATCCCGGCCAGGGCGAGGCTGGAGAGCGGGGTCTGCGGGGCCGGCTTGAGGATCATCGTGCAGCCCGCCGCGATGGCCGGGCCGATCTTGCGGGTGCCCATGGCCAGCGGGAAGTTCCATGGCGTGATCAGCAGGCAGGGGCCCACCGGGCGGCGGGACAGCAGCATGCGGTTGCGTCCGTCGGGCAGCGTGCCGTAGCCGCCGTCGATGCGGACGGCCTCCTCGGAGAACCAGCGGAAGAACTCGGCGGCGTACGCCACCTCTCCCCTGGCCTCGGCGAGCGGCTTGCCCATCTCGGACGTCATCAGGTGGGCGAGCTCGTCCGTGCGCTCGAGGATGAGCTCGTGGGCGCGCCGCAGGATCTCGCTGCGGGCCCGGGGCGCGGTACGTGCCCAATCGGCCTGGGCCTGGACGGCGGCCTCCTCGGCGAGCCGTGCGTCCTTGGGACCGGCGTCGGCGACGTGGCAGAGGATCTCGCCGGTGGCGGGATCGTCGACGGGCATGGTGGCGCCGTCCGCGGCGTCCACCCAGGCGCCACCGATGAACAACTGGTTCAGTACCTCGGTCATGATGTCTCTCCTGTTCGATCGGCGGCGGGGTCCAGGAGTTCCGCGAGGTGCAGGGCACGGATGTCCCGGTCGCCGGCGAGGTGGTCGATCTGGGTGGCGCAGCTGAAGCCGTCGGCGACGACGGTGTGTCCGTCGAGGTTGTCGATGCGGGGTTTGAGGGCGAGGTCGGCGACGGCCATGGAGGTGTCGTAGTGCTCTGCCTCGAAGCCGAAGTTGCCCGCGAGTCCGCAGCAGCCCTCGGCCTCGTCGACACTGCCTACGCCGAGTCGGCGCAGGAGGTCGGCGGGGCGGCGGCCCTTGAAGGTGGCGTACTCGTGGCAGTGGGTCTGGAGGACGACGCTCTCGGGCAGCGGCGGTGGGCTCCAGTCCTGGTCGGCGAGGTCGGTGAGGGCCCCGGTGAAGGTCTGGACACGGCTCGCCACGCGCTGGGCGGCCTCGGTGCCGAGCAGTTCGGGGACGTCTCGTTTCAGCGCGGCGGCGCAGCTCGGCTCGGCCACGATGATCGGCCGGTCGTCGCCGGTGTCGAGCGCTGCGACCGTGCGGGCCATGATCCTGCGGGCCACGGAGAGCTGGCCGGTGCTGACCCAGGTCAGTCCGCAGCACAGTCCGTCCTGTGGCGCGCAGGAGATACCGGCGTCGGCGAGCACACGGCTCGCGGCTCCCGCGATTTCCGGACGGAAGGCGCGGGTGAAGCTGTCGACGAAGAGCACGGCCTTCGCCTGCTCGGCGGTTCCGGCCGCGCGCAGTGTCTTGCGCAGGGTGCGGCGGGAGGCGAAGGCGGGGATCCTCCGCTTGGTCGTGACGCCGCCGAGGCGGGCGAGGAGCTTGCCGAGCGGTCCGCGCAGCAGCGCGTTGACCGGGCGGGCGGCGTATCCGGCCAGGGCGGAGGTCTTGGGCAGCCAGCCGAGTGAGTAGTGGGAGCGGGGGCGCAGGCGGCCCTTGTAGTGCCGGTGGAGGAACTCCGCCTTGTAGGTGGCCATGTCGACGCCGACCGGGCAGTCACTGGAGCAGGCCTTGCAGGACAGGCACAGATCGAGGGCGTCCTTGACCTCGGTCGAGCGCCAGCCGTCCTTGATCGCTTCGCCGCGGACCATCTCCTGGAGCATGCGGGCCCGGCCGCGAGTTGAGGCGTTCTCCTCGCCGGTGGCCCGGTAGCTCGGGCACATCACGCCGCCGGAGTCGCTGCGGCAGCGGCCCACACCGACGCAGCGGCGTACCGCGCCCGCGAAACCGTCCTCGTCATGCGGGAAGCCGAACGTCGTCTCCAGCAGCGGGAGTTCACGCAGCGCGAGGTCGGCATCCAGCGGGGCCGGATCGACGATCACGCCGGGGTTCAGCAGACCCTCGGGATCGAAGGTCTTCTTGAACGAGGCGAACGCGGCGATCATGCGGTGGCTGTACATGACCTCCAGCAGCTCACTACGGGCGCGTCCGTCGCCGTGCTCTCCCGACAGCGTGCCGCCGTGCTCGACCACCAGCGCGGCCGCCTCGGTGAGGAAGCGCCGCATGACCGTCCGGCCGGCCTCGGTCGCCGGATCGAAGTCGATGCGCACGTGGACGCAGCCCGCGCCGAAGTGCCCGTACAGCACGCCCGTCAGGTCGTGCGAGGCCAGCAGTTTGCGGAAGTCGCGCAGGTAGGCGGCGAGGTTCTCGGGGGCGACGGCAGCGTCTTCCCAGCCGGGCCAGGACTCCCCGCCGTCCACGAGGCGGGCGGCCAGCCCGGCCCCGTCCTCGCGCACCCGCCACAGCGAACGCCGCTCGGCCGGGCTCTCCACGACCCGGCCGCCGGTCATCCGCCCCCGGGCCTTGAGAGCGTCGAGGAGCTCGGCGGCGCGGGCGTTCACCGCTGCCTGGTCATCGCCTTCGAGCTCGACGTACAGCCAGGCCCGTCCCTCGGGCAGGCCGGTGACGGAGTCCGGGCCGCGGCGGGCGCGCATGGTGGCGACGATCGCCTCGTCCATGCCCTCCACCGCGCTGGGCGACCAGCGCAGGATCTCCGGCACGTCCTCGGCCGCCTCGACCACGTCCTCGTAGCCGAGCGTCAGGAGCGTGGAGGCCTGTGCGGTCGCCACCAGGCGGACCGTCGCGGCGGTGACGACCGCACAGGTGCCCTCGGTGCCCACCAGAGCACGGACCAGGTCGAACCCGTTCTGCGGCAGCAGGTGGTGCAGCTGGAAGCCGGAGACCTGACGCGGGATCCGGCCCAGCTCGGTCCGGATCAGCGCCAGATTGTCCTCGACCAGCCGCTTCAGGTCGGATTCGAGCCGGGCGACGCGCCGCACAGCCTCCGCGTCACCCGGCTCGGCGGCACGCAGCCCGGAGTGGTCGGCCACGGCCCGCACGCCGTCGGCCGTCACGATCTCCAGGGCCTCGACGTGGCCGCTGGTCCGCCCGTCGCGCACCGACCGGTTCCCGCACGCGTCGTTGCCGATCATGCCGCCGAGCGTGCAGCGGCTGTGCGAGGACGGGTCCGGACCGAAGTCCAGCCCGTGCAACGCCGTCGCACTGCGCAGCGCATCCAGGACGACACCGGCCTCCACCCGCGCGGTGCGTGCCTCGACGTCGATGTCGAGGATCCGGTTCATGTACCGGGAGAAGTCCAGAACGACTCCGAGCCCGACGGCGTTGCCGGCCATGCTGGTACCGCCGCCCCGGGCCGTGACCGGAACACCCGTCTCCCGGCAGGCCCGCAACACCGCGACCACGTCGTCGGCGGTGCGCGGGAAGGCCACCGCCCGCGGCAGCACACGGTAGTTGGAGGCGTCGTAGGCGTAGGGGCCCGTCGCCCCCGGGCCGGTCTCCACCCGCAGACCGGGCGCGATCTCGGCGATCCGGGCCGTCAGACCCGCCAGGTCGCGGGTGGCGGTGGTCATCGGTCCGCCGCTCCCGAGGTGCCGGCCTCGACGGCGTTCGCCCAGGCCTGGAGGCCCTCGTCCACGCCCGCCTCGTCGATGACGAGCGCCGGGATCATGCGGACCACCTGGTTCCAGGCGCCGCACAGCAGCAGGAGCAGGCCCTCGTCGATGGCGGCGCGCTGCACGCGGGCGGCGGTCTCGGGGTCGGGGCTGCCGTCCTCGGTGACGAACTCGGTGGCGAGCATGAGTCCGAGGCCGCGGACGTCGCCGATGCCCGGGGTCCGGTCGGCCACCGCCTCCAGGCCGTGGCGCAGCCGCTTGCCCATCGCCTCGGCGTTCTCGACGAGCTTCTCGTCGCGCACGACGTCGAGGGTGGCGCAGGCCGCGGCGCAGGCGACGGCGTTGGCGCCGTACGTGCCGCCCTGCGAGCCGGGCCACGCCTTGGCCATCAGTTCCTCGGAGGCGGCGATGCCGGAAAGGGGGAAGCCGCTGGCCAGGCCCTTGGCGGTGACGAGGATGTCCGGGGTGACGCCGAAGTGGTCGTGTCCCCAGAAGCGTCCGGTGCGGCCGACGCCGGTCTGCACCTCGTCGAAGATCAGCAGGAAGCCGTGCCGGTCCGCCCGCTCGCGCAGCCCCTCGATGAAGGCGCGGTTCGCGGGCACGTAGCCGCCCTCGCCGAGCACCGGCTCGACGATGATCGCGGCCGTGTCGGCGGGCGACGAGATCGTCTGGAGGGTGTAGTCGAGCTCCTTGAGCGCGAAGCGGGTGGCGGTCTCCTCGTCCCAGCCGTACCGGAAGGGCGTCGGGAACGGGGTGACGACCACGCCGCTCATCAGCGGGGAGAAACCGGACCGGAAGCGGATGCCGGAGGTGGTCATGGAGGCGGCGGCGACGGTACGGCCGTGGAAGCCGCCGTGGCAGACCAGGACGTTGGGGCGGCCGGTGGCCTGGCGGGCCAGCCGCAGTGCCGCCTCGACGGCCTCGCTGCCGGAGTTGGTGAAGAACAGGCTGTCGAGGCCGGCCGGCAGTACCTCGCCCAGCTTGTCGACGAGACGGCGCAGCGGCTCGTGCATGACGGTGGTGTACTGGCCGTGGATCAGCGTGCCCACCTGCTCCTGCGCCGCCGCCACGACCTTGGGGTGGCAGTGCCCGGTGCTGGTGACGCCGATGCCGGCGGTGAAGTCGAGGTAGCGGCGGCCGTCCTCACCGTAGAGGTGGACGCCCTCGCCCCGGGCCGCCAGCACGGGTGTGGCCTGGCGAAGGTGCGGTGACAGTGCGGTCATGGTGTCTCCCGGCCGTACGTCGAGGGGTGGTTGCTTGGCTCAGCTCCGGTAACCGAGCATCCAAGCCCCCGCGAGGGGCGACAACGCGTGATCTGTCCAGCCGGAACGCGTTGTTCGGACGTTGTGTCAACCTCCGAACCTCTCGGGTCCCCCCAGCCCCTGCCGTGGACAGCCCTTGCGCAGGTCAGTGCCGCTTGTCAGAGTGACCGGGCGAGCAGGGAGTCACCGTGAACGAGAACGACCCGAAGGCCCCGGCCGGTCGCGCGCCGACCGTCGCCGACGTGCTGGCCCTGCCCGTCCTGGCCGCCGGACAGCCCCAGGTCGTCGCCGGGCTGCCGTATCTGGACCAGCCGGTGCGCTGGGTGCACATCACCGAGCTGACGGATCCGGCGTCCTTCCTCAAGGGCGGGGAGCTGGTCCTGACGACGGGCATGCCCCTGCCCGAGGACGCCGCGGGGGTCCGCCGGTACGTCGACGAACTCACCGAGGTGGGAGCGGCCGCCCTGGTCATCGAGCTGGTACGGCGCTACCACCGCCCGCCCGACGCCCTCGTGCAGGCCTGCCGCGCCCGGGGGCTCCCGCTGGTCACCCTCGCCCGGGACGTCAACTTCCTGGAGGTCACCCAGGTCGTCCACGCGCTCATCCTCGGCAACCAGGCAGAGGCGATGCGCCGGACCCAGCGGATCCACGAGGCGTTCACCGCGCTGACGCTGCGCGGCGCGGGGCCGGAGGACGTGGTGCGCGCGGCGGCGGAGATGAGCGGCCGCACGGTCGTCCTGGAGAACCTGGCGCACCAGGCACTGATCTGCGAGCCGTCGGGGAGCACCGTGCAGGAGGCGCTCACCGGCTGGGAGCAGCGCTCCCGGGCCACCGAGCCGGGCGACCACACGGAGGTGGGCGGTCCGGAGGCCTGGCTGACCGCGCCGGTCTCCTACCAGGGCGAACGCTGGGGCCGGCTGGCCATGCTCCGGGCTCCCGACGACGGACCGGTCTTCGGGCCGGAGCACGTCACCGTCCTGGAGAGGACGGCGATGGCGCTGACCGTCGCCCGCCTCATCCACGCCACTCCGTGGGAACACACGGCCCACCGCAACGCCCTGCGGGAACTGGCGGAACAGCGCCACCACTCCCCCGCGGACGCCCGTGCCCGCTGCGCCGCGCTGGGCCTGCCCACCGAGGACAGCCGATACGTGGCGCTCCTCGTCGACCTGGGCCCTGGTGTGTCGGGAACCGAGCCGGAGTCCCGACTGCACCGGGAGCTCAGGTCGGCGGGGATCGCGGCGCTCGTCGGGGAGATCTCCCCCGGCCGCCTCGGTGTCCTGCCGGCCCTGCGCGCCGCCCAGCCCTGGCGTCCGGTGGCCGAGCGCCTGAGCCGCACCGCGCTGGAGCTGTCCCCCGAGGCGCTCGTGAGTGTCGGCTCGGAGGTGGCGGACCTCGCCGACATCACCCGTTCCTTCCGGGAGGCGGCCCGTGTCATAGAGGCCACCCCGCCCGGCCAGCCCCTTCCCCCGGACCGCTCCTTCCACGAGTTGCCGGACATCGACCTGCGCCGTCTGCTGTACGCCCTGCGCGAGGACGCCCGGATCCAGGACTACACCGAACGGCGGCTCGGCCGGCTCATCGACCACGACACCCGGCACGGCACCGACCTGATGACGACGCTCGGCCACTACCTGGACGCCGCCGGCAACAAGACCACCGCGGCCCGCCGCGGCGGCCTGTCCCGGGAGACCATGTACCAGCGTCTGCGCACCATCGAACGTCTCCTCGACACCGACCTCGAATCGGGCGAACGGCGCACCGAACTCCACGTGGCGCTCACGGCGTTGCGCGTACTGCGCGGCGGCTGAGCATCAGTGGGGCCGAGGCCCCGCCTGCCGGACCAGCCGCCACTCCTGCGAGCCGTCCGAGGCCTCGTGCTGGAGGGTCAGCGGCGCCCCTCGGGACGCACCGGTCAGGTACAGGTCCGGGTTCTTCGCCGCCTGGAACCTGTAGTGGCCGTCGTCGGTTCTGATGACCTTCCAGGTGCCGGTGGCGTTGTCGTCGACCCACTGGCCGATGCGCTGCCCGGCGGAGGCGGTCCCGGTCCAGATCGCCGCCGCCCGGCCGCCCGACTTGTTCAGCAGGGTCGTACCGCCCTGGGGCCGGGTCACCACGTGCCAGTACTGGGTGTCCTTGTCCGCGGCCGAGCCGGCGTCCTCCAGGCGGACGTCGGGGACGTCACCGTTGCCGATGTTCGCGTCGTTGGTCCTGCCGCCGGTGCCGATGACCTGGCCGGTCCGGCGGTTGACGAGCCGGTGGTAAGCGCCGTCCGAGTGGCCGAGGTCGACCTCGGCGTGGGCGATCACCGACGTGTCCTGGTTGTTGAGGATCACGATGCGGCCGGTGCCGGCGACGTACTGGAGATTGCGGCTGTAGCCGGCCCGCGAGGTCGTCTGGTACTCCCTCCACGCCCCGTCGCTGCGGCCGCTGTCGTTGACCCAGACGTTGCCGCTGCCGGCCGCGTTGTAGACCAGGCGCCCGTCGGGGAGCCGGATGACGACCGGGCTGCCGCCGGTGGCGAGGGGGCGGGAGCCGGTGTCGACCGGCAGGGAGGTGACGCCCTCCCCCGTGGGGGATCCGCGATGGAACGCCAGCGGGTCGTCGGCGAGCACGTATCTGGTGTCGGCTCCGCCGCCCCAGTACTCGAAGGTGAGCAGCCACTTGCCGTCCGCGGTCCGCACGACGTTCGTCATGCCCGGGCGCCCGCCGCCGATCTCCGTCTTGCCGCCGCCCATGTCCTGGGTGTGTCCCGCGACGTCCACGACGGGCTCGCTCCACCCGGCGGCGCGTCCGTCCCACGTCTTGTGCACGAGGATCTGGCCGTGCGAGTCCGGCGCGGTGTCGTTCGCGGGGTCCGGTACGGGCACGCCGGTGACGGGGTCGAAGCCGAGGTAGTCGTTCTCGTCGGAGTAGTAGCAGACGAGCCGGCCCTTGTAGACCATCAGATACGGCTCCCAGAGCGGGTCCACCTGCCGGTGCGTGTTCGCTGCGGCGACGTTCCTGCCGACCGCGCCCGCGCTGCCGCCCTGCCAGCCGCCGGTCGCGATGACGTTGACGACCTTCCACGACCTGCCCTCGTCCGTGCTGGAGTACAGCGCGATCGCCAGGTCCTCGCGGTCCCCGTCGTTGGACGGCGTCCAGTCCGGGTCGGCCGCCTTGTGCTCCCGGTAGTACTGGTCGTCGCCGGACACGACGCTCGCGAGCAGCAGCGTGCCCTTCTTCAGCTTCCCGACCGCCTGGGGGAGCACGTAGAGGTACGGATTGGTCCAGTTGCTCGTGTACTTCGCGTACTTGGGATCGCGGGAGAGGTACGCGGGAGCCCTGACCTCCGACAGCGGCTGCCAGGACGTGCCGTGGTCGTCGCTCTTGTAGACCGGCAGCGTCTCCCCGTCGGCGCTGCCGCTCCGCGGTACGACGGTGGCCTTCTCGAAGGACGCGACAAGGCGTCCGCCCGGCAGTTGCGCCGATTTCGGGTAGACCGCGCAGTTGCCCCGGCCCTTCAGGCACGGCTCGTCCCCGAGCCGGTACACGATGCCGCCCGTCGGGTTGTACGCCTGCGCGGTGGCCAGGGGTATGGCCAGCAGCGCGGCCGCCGCGATGAAGCTGCCCAGCACTTTGGCCGGTCTTCCTCCGTACATGGTCCCTCCACCTTCGGCGTCATCGCATGACTGCGCAGTCAGAGGGGAGTCTGTGGGCGGTGTCGCGCCGCAGTCAAGACTCCGGCACCATCTGTCGAGGGAGGGGTTTCCATGAAAAGGGCGTGCAGCGGAAAGGCCGGCCCTTGAGTGCCCGCCGGCGCATCGTCGCCGCCTGGGCAGGAGTGTGCCTGGCCGGTTTCGTCGGCACCTACGCGCTCAACGCCGAGTCACCCACGGGCGATTCGGGCTCCCCCGCCGGGGAGCCGACGGCGACCGGCACGTACGCCGTCGACTGCCAGGAGATCGCCGACCAGATCGAGCAGGCCCGGGCCGAGGCCCTGCACGAGCACCGGGAAGCGTTCGGGCCGTCGCCGACCGTGGGGTACCAGTCGGTCATCGTCGGGGACGTGGCCGTGCCGGAGGAGTGCGCGGAGGAACTCGAAGACCTGGGTATGGGCGAGCCCTGACGCGGGCTCAGGTGTCGAAGTCCACCGTCAGCGCGTCGGAGACCGGGAACGACTGGCAGGTGAGGACGTAGCCCGCGTCGACCTCGGCCGGTTCGAGGGCGAAATTGCGGCGCATGTCGGCCTTGCCGTCGGTGACCAGGGCGCGGCAGGTGCCGCAGACCCCGCCCTTGCAGGCGAACGGCAGGTCGGGACGGGTCTGCTGGGCGCCTTCCAGGATGGTCCGCTCGCGGGGCAGGGCAGAGGTGGTGGACCGGCCGTCGAGGGTGACGGTGACCTGGCTGACCGGGCCGGAGGGGCCGGCCTCGGCGTGGTGGACCTCGCGTACGGGTTCGTCGTCGGCGTAGAACAGCTCCTGGTGGACGCGGTCGCCGGGCACGCCGAGACCGGCCAGGACCTCTTGGGCGGCGCGGACCATGCCGTGCGGGCCGCACAGCCACCAGTGGCCGGCGGACTCCACGTCGACCAGCGCGTCGATGAGCGCCGAGAGCCGCTCGGCGTCGAGGCGGCCGGAGAGCACCTCGGCCTCGCGGGGCTCCCGGGAGAGGACGTGGGCGAGCTGGAACCGCGTCGGGTACAGGTCCTTCAGGTCGGCCAGTTCGTCGGCGAACATCACCGTGCCGGTGCGGCGGTTGCCGTAGAGGAGCGTCACCGTCGAGCGGGAGTCGGCGGCCAGGACGGACTCGGCGATGGACACCATGGGCGTGATGCCGGAGCCGGCCGCGATCAGGACGTGGTGGCCGGGGGTGGTGAGGTCGGGTGTGAAGGCGCCGGTGGGGGCCATCACCTCGACGGTGTCGCCGGGACGTACCTCGCGCACCAGCCAGGAGGAGAACAGGCCGCCGGGCACGACCCGGACGCCGATGCGCGGTGCCGTGCCGACGGGTGAGCAGATCGAGTACGAGCGGCGCTCGTCCCGGCCGTCGACCTCGCGCCGCAGGGTGAGCGACTGGCCGGGCGCGAAGGCGAACTCCTCGGCCAGCTCGGCCGGGATGTCGAAGCCGACGGCCACCGCGTCCTCGCACAGCGGCTGCACGGCGGCGACCCGCAGGGGGTGGAAGACCGGACGTCGGCGGGCGCGCGCGCGCGGCGCCGGGGCGGGGGCCGGCTCCATCAGGTCCTCCATCAGATCTCCTTGACGTACTCGAACGGCTCGCGGCAGGCGAGGCAGCGCCACAGCGCCTTGCAGGACGTGGCGGCGAAGCGGGAGGTCTCCTCGGTGTCCGCGCTGCCGCAGCGGGGGCAAGCCACGGAGCGGCGGATCGGCGACAGCACGAGCGGGACCGGTCCGGCGGCGCGCGCGGGCGCGGCCCCAGGCGGGGCGATGCCGTGTTCGGCGAGCTTGCGGCGGCCTTGCGGGGTGATCCAGTCACTGGTCCACGGCGGGTCGAGGACGGTGCGGATCTCCACGCACGCGTAGCCGGCGTCCTTGAGCCGGGCGGCCACCCCGGCGCGCATCTCGGCCATGGCAGGGCAGCCCGAATAGGTCGGGGTCAGGCTCGCGACCACCGTCCCGTCCGAGTCCAGGGACACCTCGCGCAGCACTCCGAGGTCGGCCAGCGTGAGCATGGGCAGTTCGGGGTCGGGCACCTGCTCGGCGATGCGCCGGGCCCGTCGCGCGTCCAGGGTCGTCGTCACCATGTCGCCTCCGGGTGTGCGCGGGCCACGCCCTGCAACTCGGCCAGCAGCGGGGCGAGATGCTCGGTGTGCTCCCCGGTGCGGCCCGAGCCGGGCAGCGGCCGGTAGACGGGCATGGGCAGCCCGGCCGCCTCGGTCACCTGGCGCAGGACGGCGACGACCTCGTCCCGTACGTCGTACGCCGTGAACAACTCGCCCAGGTAGGGCGCCACCTGCTCAAAAGCCCTGCGCGTCCGGCGGTGCGACTCCTCGGTGCCGTCGCCCAGCCGTACCGCCCACTCGGCCGCGTACTGCCGGTGGTAGGCCAGTTCCTTCACGCCCTTGGCGGCGATCGCGGCGAGCACCGGGTCGCGGTGGGCGGTGAGCCGCTCGAAGTGCGCGAGGCGCCAGGCGGCGAACACCAGCAACCGCACGATCGAGAACGCGAAGTCCCCGTTGGGGAGTTCGGCCAGGCGTATGTTGCGGAACTCGCCGGCGTCGCGGAAGTAGGCGTAGGCGTCCTCGCCGCGCCCGGTCCCGTCGACCTGGCCCGCGCGGGAGTACAGCAGGCGGGCCTGGCCGAGCAGGTCGAGGCCGATGTTGGCCAGCGCCACCTCCTCCTCCAGCTCGGGCGCCCGGGTGGTCCACTCGGCCAGCCGCTGGGCCGAGACCAGGGCGTCGTCGGCCAGGGTGACGCAGAGGGCGGCCAGTTCCCCGGCGTCCACGCCGTCGGGGACGGCGGTGTCCACGCCGTGCAGGGGGTCCTCGAAGCCGGTGCCGTAGGCCCAGCGGGTGTCGTCCTCGTGTCCCTCGGCGAGGGTCATGTAGACGTGGTCGTCACTCATGCCTGTTCCTCGATGGCCTCGGTGGGACTAGATGTGCGGGACGTCTTCGGGGATGTCGTAGAAGGTCGGGTGCCGGTAGACCTTGTCGGCGCTGGGCTCGAAGAACGGGTCCTTCTCGTCGCGGGTCGAGGCGGCGATGTGCTCGGAGCGCACCACCCAGATGCTCACGCCCTCGTTGCGCCGCGTGTACAGATCGCGGGCGTGCGTGAGCGCCATGCGGTCGTCGGCGGCGTGCAGCGAGCCCACGTGGACGTGGTTCAGTCCGCGCTTGCCGCGCACGAACACCTCGTACAGCGGCCAGTTCTGCTTCCCGTCGGTCATGCCACCGCTCCCTTCTCCGCGCGGGCGGCCTGCTTGGCCGCGTGTGCGGTGGCCGCCTCACGCACCCAGGCGCCCTCCTCGTGGGCCGTCCGGCGCCGCTCCACCCGCTGGGCGTTGCACGGGCCGTCGCCCTTGATGACCCGCATCAGCTCGTCCCAGTCCGGGGTGCCGAAGTCGTGGTGCCCGCGCTCCTCGTTCCAGCGCAGCTCCGGGTCGGGCAGCGTCACTCCGAGCTTCTCGGCCTGCGGGACCGTCATGTCGACGAAGCGCTGACGCAGCTCGTCGTTGCTGTGCCGCTTGATCTTCCAGGCCATCGACCGGGCCGAGTTGGGCGAGGCGTCGTCGGGCGGTCCGAACATCATCAGCGACGGCCACCACCAGCGGTCCACCGCGCCCTGCACCATCTCCCGCTGCTCCTCGGTGCCCCGCATCATCGTCATCAGCAGCTCGTAGCCCTGCCGCTGGTGGAACGACTCCTCCTTGCAGATCCGCACCATCGCGCGCGCGTACGGCCCGTACGACGACCGGCACAGCGGCACCTGGTTGCAGATCGCCGCTCCGTCCACGAACCAGCCGATCACCCCCACGTCCGCGAAGCTCAGCGTGGGGTAGTTGAAGATCGACGAGTACTTCTGGCGGCCCTCGATGAGCCGCTCGGTCAGATCCGCGCGGTCGGCGCCCAGCGTCTCCGCCGCCGAGTACAGATACAGCCCGTGCCCGGCCTCGTCCTGGACCTTCGCGAACAGAATGGCCTTGCGGCGCAGCGACGGGGCGCGCGTGATCCACTCGCCCTCAGGCTGCATGCCGATGATCTCCGAGTGCGCGTGCTGCGCGATCTGCCGGACGAGTGTCTTCCGGTAGCCCTCCGGCATCCAGTCACGCGGCTCGATCCGCTGGTCCCGCGCGATCGTCGCCTCGAAATGCCGCTGGAGAACCGGCTCGGCGCCGTCCGCCCCCGGGGGGCTGGAGTGTGTCGTGTCCATCCGTCCCACTTCCCAACCGACCATTCGTTCGGTCCATCATAGAACGACGCCGCGCACCTTGGTAAGACCCCCCGGCCCTTGACAGGCCTCGGGCCGACTGGATTACTTGGCAACGCCGAAGCTAACCGAATGTTCGGTCGGGTCACAAGATGATGCGATCGATCCACGAGGTGGTGCGAGAAGTGACCGATACGGCTGACATGACGCCGGCCGCGGAGGCGATGTTCGCAGCGGACGAGGCCTCCCGCGGCCTGGGCGTCGAGCTGCTGGAGCACGGTGAGGGGACCGCCGCCCTCCGGATGACCGTGACCCCGGCGATGGTCAACGGCCACGGCATCGCCCACGGCGGCTACGTCTTCCTGCTCGCCGACAGCGCCTTCGCCTGCGCCTGCAACAGCCACGGCCCGGTGACCGTCGCGGCCGGGGCAGACATCACCTTCGTGGCTCCGGCGTACAAGGGGGACGTCCTCGTCGCGCGGGCCTACGAGCGCACGCGGTACGGCCGCAGCGGCCTCTACGACGTGACCGTCCTGCGGGGTGACGAGGTGATCGCGGAGTTCCGGGGACGCAGCCGCAGCATCCGGGGCACGACGTCGAAGGAGTGGGGATGACCAGCGAGACGACGGCCACGACACCTCCGGCGGCCGGGCAGCGGCGGGGTGAGCCCCTCCCCCACGCCCTGCTGGACGACGCCGAGCGCCTGACGCGCGAGGAGCTGCGCGAGCTCCAGCTCGACCGGCTGCGCCGGAGCCTGCGCCACGCCTACGACAACGTCGAGACGTACCGGAAGAAGTTCGATGACGCCGGTGTCGGACCCGACGACTGCCGCTCATTGGAGGACCTGTCCCGCTTCCCCTTCACGACCAAGGCGGATCTGCGCGACACCTACCCGTTCGGCATGTTCGCCGTCCCCATGGACCAGGTCCGGCGCGTCCACGCCTCCAGCGGCACCACCGGCCGCCCCACCGTGGTCGGCTACACGGAGAACGACCTGTCGATGTGGGCGGATTTGGTCGCCCGCTCGATCCGTGCCGCGGGCGGCCGCCCCGGGCACAAGGTGCACATCTCCTACGGCTACGGGCTGTTCACCGGGGGCCTCGGCGCGCACTACGGCGCCGAGCGGGCCGGGTGCACCGTCATCCCCGCCTCGGGAGGCATGAGCGCACGCCAGGTGCAGATCATCCAGGACTTCCGGCCCGAGATCATCATGGTCACCCCCTCCTACATGCTCACGCTTCTCGACGAGTTCGAACGCCAGGGCATCGACCCGCGCGACAGCAGCCTGCGCGTGGGCGTCTTCGGCGCCGAGCCGTGGACGGAGGAGATGCGCCGCGAGATCGAGGAGCGCATGGACATCCACGCGGTCGACATATACGGCCTCTCCGAGGTCATCGGCCCGGGTGTCGCCCAGGAGTGCGTGGAGACCAAGGACGGCCTGCACGTGTGGGAGGACCACTTCTACCCCGAGGTCGTCGACCCGATCACGGGTGAGGTACTGCCCGAGGGCGCGGAGGGCGAGCTGGTCTTCACGTCCCTCACCAAGGAGGCCCTGCCGGTCGTCCGCTACCGCACCCGCGACCTGACCCGGCTGCTGCCCGGCACGGCCCGGCCCGCCTTCCGCCGCATCCAGAAGATCACCGGCCGCTGCGACGACATGATCATCCTGCGCGGGGTGAACGTCTTCCCCAGCCAGATCGAGGAGATCGTGCTGCGCACGCCCGGCGTCGCCCCCCACTTCCAGATCCAGCTCACCCGGCGCGGACGCATGGACCACATGACCGTCCGCGTCGAAACCCGCCCCGGCACGCCCGTCGAGCGCCGCGAGGCCGCCGCGCGCGCGATCGCGAAGGACGTCAAGGACGGAGTCGGCGTCACCGTCGACGTGACGATCGTCGAACCGGAGACCCTGGAGCGCTCCGTCGGCAAGCTCCGCCGGGTCAAGGACCTGCGCGAGGAGCGGTAACACCGCCCTCACAGGTAGCAGCGCGCCTCGGGAGCCGCACCGGGCACGGTCACCTCGGCGGGCGCCCCCGCTTCGGACGCGGCCGGCTTGCGGATCAGCAGCAGCGCCGCGTCGTCGTGCAGCCGGCCGCCCACGTGGGCCAGCAGCTCGTCGTGGAGGGCGTCGAGGGTGCGGGCCGGCTCGTGGGACACGTGGCGCTCCAGTCCTTCGGCGAGCGGATAGAAGGCCCGCCCGTGGTCGCGGGCTTCGGTGACCCCGTCGGTGTAGAGCAGCAGCTGGTCACCGTCGGCGAAGGGCAGGGCGTGGAGGCTGGGCGCGTGACCGGCGAGGGCGCGCAGCCCGAGAGGCGGGGACGGGTGCGCGGGCTCCACCGGCGTGACGCTCCCGCAGGCGCGCACCAGCAGCGGAGGCGTGTGCCCGCAGTTCACCACCTCCAGATGTCCCGCGGCCTGCGGATATCCGGCGACCACGGCGGTGACGAAGTCGTCGTGACCGAGGTTGCGCGCCAGACTCCGCTCGATCCTGTCGACCACGGCGAGGAGGTCGGGCTCGTCGTGGGCGGCCTCGCGGAAGACGCCGAGCACCAGTGCGGCGGTCCCCACGGCGGGCAGCCCCTTGCCGCGCACGTCACCGACGATCAGCCGCACCCCGTGCGGGGTGGGGATCAGGGCGTAGAGGTCTCCGCCGATACGGGCCTCGGCCGCCGCGGCGCTGTAGCGGACGGCCACCTGGAAGGGTCCGACGGTCGACGGCACGGGCTTGAGCAGCGCGTGCTGGGCGGTCTCCGCGACAGAGCGGACCGCCGCGAGCACCCGTTCCCGGCGCCCCCGCAGGACGCCGGCCAGGCCGCTCGCGAGGGTGACGGCCCCCAGAGCGGACAGTACGGCGGCCAGTTCGCGGCCCGGGACGCCGTCCCGGATGCCGAGCGTCGCGCCGAGTGCGACGGCGAGGAAGCCGACCGAGAGGACGCCGCGCGGCCCGTTGGTCGTGGCCGCGAGGGCGGGACCGGCCGCGAGCAGGGGCAGCCAGATCATCCCGGCCCCGCCGGCGAGGTCGACGAGCGCGATGACGGTGACGATCAGTACGGGCAGGACGGGCGTACCGGCGGCCAGCTGCGCGAATGCGCGTCTGCGGGCCGAGGCCCGGGTACCGGCCACTCGGTTCCTGAACGGCCGTACGGCCCAGTGGTCGTCACCAAGGTCTCGGGGGTGGCTCATGTCTGTATCCGTGGTCCTCACCTGTGAGCGGGGCGCCGGGCTGGGGGCACACCCCTGAAATGCCTGTTTCATCCAGAAAAGGGGGTGAGCCGGGACACCGGCAAGGAGCGGATTTTCAGATAGTGAGCGAGAGGCTCCGCGTCACGCGGCTCGCGGCCGGGAGCAGCCGCGCGCTGATCTCCGGCAACCGGGAGAGCCGGTTCGCCGGCAGGGACACGCCGAGGGAGCCGAGTGTGTCCCCGCTGTAGACCGGGACGGCGACGCAGACCGTGCCGAGGGCGTACTCCTCCAGGTCCGTCACGGCCGGGGCCAGGGGCGAGGTCTCCAGCCGCCGGAGCAGTTCCGGCAGGCTGGTGACCGTCCGCGGCGTGAGGTCGGCGAGGTGGTGGCGCGAGAGGTAGTCCTTGCGGGCCTCCTCGTCCAGTTCCCTGAGCACGGACTTGCCCAGCGCGGTCGCGTGCCCCGCGTCCTCGAAGCCCACCCAGAGATCGACGCGGGGCGTCCCGGGACCGTCGACGATCTCGGCGACCCGGATCTCGCCCTCCTCGTAGAAGGTGAGGTAGGCGGGGGTCGTGAGCTCGTCCCGCAGCGCGGCGAGCGTGGGCCGGACGCGGCTGAGCAGCGCCTGCGCACGGCCGGTGGTGCGAATCGTCTGCAACTTGTCGCCGAGGACGAATCCACCGTCGTCCAGTTTCCGCACGTATCCGTCGTGCACCAGCGTCCGCAGCAGGTGATAGGCGGTGGCCAGCGGCAGCCCGGTCTCACGGGCCAGCTGCTTCGCCGGCGCGCCGTTCTGGTGCGCACTCACCGCTTCCAGCAGCCGCATGGCCCGCTGGACGGAGGTGATGAGCGTAGGGCCCTCTTGCGCACCCATAGGACCAGCGTGCGCCACCGGTCCGGCGCGGGCAAGGCCCGGGAGAGGCCGGCATCACCGGGACGGCGGAGGTGCGGTCGAGGCGCGGACCACGAGTTCGACCGGAGGGTCGTTCGCCGGTGCCGGTTCCGCGTCCGGCTTCTCGATGGCCCGCACCAGGAGCCGGAGTCCCTCGCGCGCCACGGCGTCGAAAGGCTGGCGCACCGTGGTCAGCGGTGGGGTCACATACGCGGCGACGGGGATGTCGTCGAAGCCGACGACGCTGACGTCGTCCGGTACGCGCCGTCCGGCTTCCGTCAGGGCGCGGATCACGCCGATGGCCATGTCGTCGTTGGCGGCGAACACGGCGGTGACGTCACCGTCGGCGGCGAGTGTGCGGCCCGCCTCGTAGCCCGACGCGGCCGACCAGTCGCCGACGAGCACGGCCGGACGCTCCCGGTCTCGTGCGGTGAGTGCGCTGCGCCAGCCCTCCGTGCGGTCCCGGGCGGCAAACCATCGTTCGGGGCCCGCGAGGTGGTGGACCGTGGTGTGGCCGAGGTCCAGCAGGTGTTCGGTGGCCGTGCGCGCGAGGAGTTCGGCGCCGACGCCGGTGGCCACGGTCCGGGTGCCGCCGAAGGTCACCGGCGCTCCGAGGACGAGGACCGGCACGTCGACGCTGAGGGAGACGGCTCCCTCGTCGATGGGCTCGGAGACGACGATGCCGTCCACGCCCTGCTCCAGCAGCGACTCCACGGCGCCGACGACACCTCCCGGGTCGCCTTCGAGCGTGTTGACCACCCGGAGCGCGTATCCCGCGTCCCGCGCGGCCCGCTCGACGCCGATCAGGAGTGACGCGGGCCCGTAGAGGGCGGTTCCGAGCGTGACGACGCCGATGGAGCGGGTCCGCCCGGAGGCCAGTGCCCTGGCCGCGCTGTTCAGCCGGTAGCCGAGTTCCCCGGCCGCGTCCAGTACCCGTCGGCGCACCTCGTCGGAGACGTACCGCTCCCCGTTGAGGACCCTCGACACCGTCTTCTGCGAGACGCCGGCCAGCCGGGCCACGTCCACGCTGCGCGGCGCGGCTCCGCCGGGCCGTCCTCCCGCTGACGTCATGGATGTCTCCCTTTACCTTGCTGGACTGCCGGATGCCGGACTGCGCAGTCATGCGTACGCAGTGAAACGGGCCGCGTCAAGACGCCGAGCGGGGTGCGTGAGCTGGAGACCAAGCAACGCCACCCTGAAAGGTTTTCCGGGGCCGCGACCGCGTCGTTCGCTCACTCTCCGACCACACCTCATCACCCGACCGTACAACTCCCATAATGTGTAGCTCTCTTGACACTTCATCAGCTCGCTCCTACGTTGCGAAAACCTTTTAGGTCGTTTCCGTGCTCTTCCCGGTCCCGACAGGGAGCATCCGATGAGAAGACCGCAGGTACTGCTGGCCGCACTGGTGCTCGGCGTCTGTTCCCTCGTCCCGGCCGGCCCGGCCGCGGCGGCGCAGACCATCGGGTTTCCCGCCTTCAGCGGCCCCACGATCCCCGCCCCGCCCGTCGCCCACACACAGGGCGACATGATGCGGGCGATCTACGACGCGGAGAGTTCGGGGACCGACTTCTGGATGGACCGCCTGCTCGCCCGCTCGGGCAACGACCCGGCCGGGCCCTGGCTGATGAGCCGGGGCGGCCTCGACCGGTCCGTGACGGTCGCCGCCGGGGCCACCAACCAGAGGTGGCGACTGGTGCCGGTCAGCGGCGGGGACAAGACCTTCAACCTGGTCTCGGCCGGCTCGGGCAAGTGCGTCACGCCCAGTGGAGGTTCCCCGGCATCGAACACCGGCCTGGTGCAGCTGCCGTGCTCCGCTGCGAACGGCAGGGTATGGCGGCTGCCCGGCTTCACCGGCGGCACGAACCCGAACACCTTCACCAATCCGATCGCCCAGCGCGGCCCCGACCCCTGGATGACCTACCACGACGGCCACTACTACCTCGCCACCACGACCTGGAACTCGACGATCACCATGCGCAAGTCCCGCACCCTGGCGGGGCTGGCCACGGCCACCGAGCAGGTGCTCTTCAATCTGACCCGGCCCAACGGGGCGGGCACGATGTGGGCGCCCGAGTTCCATCTGCTGGACGGCCCGAACGGCAAGCGGTGGTACTTCTACTACACCGCCGGGCGGGAGCCGTTCGACCTGGGCACACAGCGGATCCATGTCCTGGAGAGCGCCGGCCCGGACCCGATGGGGCCGTACACCTTCAAGGCCGACCTGCTCGACCCGGCCCAGGACAACACCTGGGAGCTGGACCCGGGCATCCTCCAGCTCAACGGCAAGCTCTACCTGCTGGGCACGTTCTACAACGGCTCGCAGCCGATGTTCATCCGGCCGCTGTCGAACCCCTGGACCGCGAGCGGCACCCGCCGGATCCTGTCCACCCCCACCTACGGCTGGGAGACGGTCGGCGGCGCGGTCAACGAGGGCGCCGAGGTGCTCCAGCGGAACGGGAAGACGTTCATCATCTACTCCGCCAGCCACTGCTCCACGCCCGACTACAAGCTGGGCATGCTCACGTACAACGGCGGCGACCCGCTCAGTTCCTCCTCCTGGACCAAGTCACCGAACCCGGTCTTCCAGCGGTCCGACGCCAACGGCGTGTACGGCCCCGGTCACAACGGCTTCTTCAAGTCGCCCGACGGCACGGAGGACTGGATGGTGTACCACGCGAACAGCTCGGCGAGCGGCGGCTGCGACATGAACCGCTCGACCAGGGCACAGAAGTTCACCTGGAACGCCGACGGCACGCCGAACTTCGGCACCCCGGTGGGCCTCGGCGTTCCGCTGACCGCGCCCTCGGGCGAGTAGCGGCCGCGCAGGTATCCGGATGGAGCAAGGAGGCCGTGAAGACCGGCGAAACGCCGCCACGGTCCTTCTCGGGCCTCCCCCGACCGGCGAGCATGCCATGTCATGGACATCTTGCTCGTCGTCAGCGCGTTCAACAGCCTGTCCCAGCGTGTGTACGCGGAACTGTCGGACCAAGGGCACCACGTGGACGTCGTCCTGGCCTCGCACGGCGCCGACGCGGTCCGGGCCGCCGTACGGGAGGTGCGCCCGGAACTGATCGTCGCGCCGATGCTGAAGTCGGCCCTGCCGGAGGACGTGTGGCAGGAGCACACCTGCCTGATCGTGCATCCGGGACCGCCCGGCGACCGTGGCCCGTCGTCGCTGGACTGGGCGATCGCCGAGGAGGCACCCGAGTGGGGCGTGACGGTGCTCCAGGCCGAGGCGGCGATGGACGCGGGAGACATCTGGGCGGACGGCTCCTTCCAGGTGCCGCCGGCCGGCAAGAGCGACGTGTACCGCAACGAACTGTCCGACGCCGCCGCGGACGCGGTGCTGCTGGCCGTCGGACGGTTCGCCGACGGATCGTTCAAGCCACGGCCGCAGAGCGATCCCGGGATCCGTGTGGTGTGGCGGGACTTCTTCCGCCAGGAGCAGCGGCGGATCGACTGGGAGAACGACAGCACGCAGACGGTACTGCGCAAGCTCCGCGGGGCCGACTCGCAGCCGGGCGTCCTGGACGAACTCTGCGGCCGGGAGGTGTTCCTGCACGGCGGGCATTACGAGGACCGGCTGCGCGGCCGGCCGGGCGAACTGCTCGCGACCCGGTCCGGCGCTCTCTGCCGGGCCACCCGGGACGGCGCGGTGTGGATCCCGGAGCTGCGCCCCCGCAAGAGCTCCGGCGACCCGGCACCGTTCCGCCGTCCGGCGGCCTCGGTCCTCGCCTCCTTCCCGGCGCCGCCCGGCAGCGGCCCGGGCATGCCGGGTTCGAACGACCGCCCGTACTGGCTGCCGGAGATCGCCGCCCCGCTCGAACTGCCGCCGAACCGCACCACCTGGGCCGAGATCCGCTACCGTCAGCGGGACGGCATCGGCTTCCTGTCCTTCTCGTTCCCGGGCGGGGCGATGAGCACCAACCACTGCCGCAGGCTGCTCGCCGCCTACCGGTACGCGCTCACCCGCTCCACCTCGGTGCTGGTGCTCGGCGGCGCCCGCGACTTCTTCTCCAACGGCATCCACCTCAACGTCATCGAGGCGTCGAGCGACCCGGCGGGCGAGTCCTGGTCCAACCTCATCGCCATGAACGACCTGGTCGAGGCCGTGCTGCGCACCACCGACCGGCTGGTGGTGGCGGCGCTCGGCGGCAACGCGGCGGCTGGCGGTGTCATGCTGGCCCTGGCCGCCGACGAGGTGTGGTGCCGCTCGGGCAGCGTCCTCAACCCGCACTACCGGCACATGGGTCTGTACGGATCGGAGTTCTGGACGTACTCGCTGCCGCGCCGCGTGGGAGCCGAGACGGCCGAGCGGCTGACGAGCGAGGCGTTGCCGGTGAGCGCCGCGACGGCCGCGCGGATCGGGCTGGTGGACCGTCTGGTGCCTGTTCCTCCCCAGGAGTTCGCCGCAGAGGTCGAGCGCCTGGCCGCCGATGTGGCCGGCGACCCGGACATCGCCCGCCGGATCACCGCGAAGGCCACGGCACGTCACGCGGACGAGCTCCAGCGCCCCCTCGCCGAATACCGGCGCACGGAACTCGCCCGGATGCGCGCCATCTTCTTCGACCCGCAGGCCCCCTACCACGCGCTGCGGTCCGCCTTCGTCCGCAAGGTCCCGAGCGGCTCCGCCCGGCCGCTCGCGACCGAAGGTGCGCGATGAGTGCGCGGCTGCTCGTGGCGGGCGTCGGCAACATCTTCCTCGCGGACGACGCCTTCGGCCCCGAGGTGATCCGCGCCCTGGACCAGCGTCCGCTGCCGCCCGAGGTGCGGGTAGGGGACTTCGGCATCCGCGGCATGGACCTCGCGTACGCACTGCTCGACGGCTACGACACCGCTGTCCTGGTCGACGCCGCCGTACGGGGGCACGAACCGGGCACCCTGTCGCTGATCGAGCCGGACCTGCCCGACCGCGCCGCGGCCGTCGTCCCGCCCGAGGCGCACGGCATGGACCCGGCGAAGGTCCTCGCCCTCGCCGCCCACCTGGGTGACGAGCCGCTCCCGCGCGTCCTCGTCCTGGCCTGCGAGCCCGAGTTGCGCGCACCCGCCGACGAGGACATCGCCCCAGGTGTCAGCGCGACGGTGCGCGAAGCGGTCGGGCGGGCCGTCGCGGCCCTGCACGCCATGGTTCCGGTGCTGCTGGCCGACCCGGCTGCCACGCCCCCGTTGAGCCGCCCGGACGAATCCCCCGCCCTGTCCCCGCCTGGCTGCCGGGCACCGTGAGCGACGGCGCCGAGGATCGGTGGCGGACCGATTTCCCCACCGACCGCGAGGAGCGGCGCCCATGTGCGATTCCGTGGACGAGGTCACTCAAGCCGTCCTGGCGAAGAACGACGGTCTGGCCGCGGGCCTGCGCGAGGAGCTGGCCCGGCGCGGAGTGAGCGTGGTCAATCTGCTGTCCAGCCCGGGCAGCGGGAAGACGGAACTGCTCGGGCGGGTGCTCGCCCGGGCGGTCGAGCGGGGCCTTCCGGTGGCCGCGCTCACCGCCGACCTGGCGACCGAGAACGACGCCGACCGGCTGGCCCGTTCGGGAGCCCCGGTGAAGCAGCTGCTCACGGACGGGCTGTGCCATCTGGAGGCGCGGCAGCTACGCGGCCACGTGGAGAGCTGGCTGCCCGAGGACACCTCGCTGCTGTTCGTGGAGAACGTCGGCAACCTCGTCTGCCCGGCGTCCTACGACCTCGGCGAGAGCCTGCGGATCGTGCTCATGGCGGTGACGGAGGGCGAGGACAAGCCGCTGAAGTACCCGACGGCCTTCGGGTCCGCCCATCTGGTGGTACTGACCAAGACGGACCTGGCCGGACCCGCCGGGTTCGACGAGACCGCCTTCGACGCGCACGTTCAGCGGGTCAACCCCGGGGTGGAGGTGCTGCGGTCCTGCGCCCGCACCGGCGCCGGGGTCGACGCGCTCCTGGAGCGCGTCCTCGCCGTACGGGACGGGGCGCCGGTGCACCGGCCGCCGTTGGCGCCCCGCCCGCACACCCACACCCATGAGGACGCCGAAGCCGGCCTCGTCTCGTGACAGCGCCCGCCACACAGGCGGTGCGCCGCCGCGTCACCGTGCGCGGCACCGTGCAGGGCGTGGGCTTCCGGCCCTTCGTGCACCGCCTGGCCACCGATCTCGCCCTCGCGGGCTTCGTGAGCAACACGGCGAACGGAGTCCTCATCGAGGTGGAGGGTCCGCCGGACCGTGTCGCCGGCTTCTGCGACCGGCTGGCCACCCAGCCACCGCCGCTGGCCGCCGTCACCGGCGTCGGATTCGAAGACCTGCCCGTCAGCGGCGCCGACGGCACCTTCACCATCCGCTCCACCGACCGCTCCCCCGGCCGCACCCTGCTCCCGCCCGACACGGCGACCTGCCCCGACTGTCTGCGGGACCTGACCGATCCGGCCGACCGCCGGCACCGGCACCCGTTCGTCACCTGCACGCACTGCGGGCCCCGCTTCACCATCGCCACGGGCATGCCGTACGACCGGGCGGTCACCACCATGGCCGACTTCCCGATGTGCGCCGACTGCGCCCGGGAGTACGGCGATCCCCTCGACCGGCGCTTCCACGCCCAGCCCGTGGCCTGCCCCGGTTGCGGCCCCCGGCTGCGCCTGCTGCCGGCGCCGGGAAGTGACGTCCGCCCGGTGCGGGACGCCGACGCCCTGGCGGCGGCACGGGCACTGCTGGCCGCCGGGCGGATCGTCGCCGTCAAGGGCCTCGGCGGCTACCACCTGGCGTGCGACGCGACCGACGCGCGGGCCGTCGAGACGCTGCGCACCCGCAAGGCGCGCGGCGGCAAGCCGTTCGCGGTGATGTGCGCGGATCTGGACGCCGTACGGCGGATCGCCGAGCTCTCCGCGCCCGAACTGGCGGTCCTCACCAGCCCCCGGCGCCCCATCGTCCTGCTCCGCCGACGGGCCGGGCAGGCGGGCCTCGCGCCCGGCGTCTGCCCCGGCAGCCCCCACCTGGGCGTCATGCTGCCCTACACGCCCCTGCACACCCTGCTGTTCGGCCTGCCCGGAGATCCGCCGGGACCGCGGGTGCTGGTCATGACGAGCGGCAACCGCTCCGGCGAACCGATCGTCACGGACGACGACGAGGCACTGACCCGGCTCGCCGGGCTGGCCGACGCGTGGCTCGCCCACGACCGGCCCATCGCCTCGCCCTGCGACGACTCCCTGCTGCGGGTGCGCCCGGACGGCACCGAACAGGTGCTGCGCCGGTCCCGGGGGTTCGTGCCCCGCCCGCTGCGGCTGCCGGTCCCGGTGCGGCCCGCGCTCGCCGTGGGGGGCGATCTGAAGAACGCCCTGTGTCTCGGCGAGGGCGACCAGGCCTGGTTCGGCCCGCACATCGGCGACATGGGCGACCTGACCACTCTGGAGGCGGCCCGGCGGGCGGAGGCGCACCTGCGGTGCCTGACCGGTGTCGCCCCCGAAGTCGTCGCCGCGGACCGGCACCCCGGATACCACTCGGCGAGGTGGGCCGCCCGGCTGGCCGGGCACGCCCCTGCGCTGGTCCAGCACCACCACGCGCACGTCGCCTCCGCGATGGCCGAGCACGGCCTCGACGGCACCGCACCCGTGATCGGCGTCGCCTTCGACGGCACCGGCTACGGCGACGACGGCACCGTCTGGGGCGGCGAGATCCTGCTCGCCGACTACAGCGGCTTCCGGCGCTACGCCCACCTCGCCCCCGCCCCGCTGCCCGGCGGCGACGCGGGCGTGGCCAACCCATGCCGTCTGGCGCTGGCCCGGCTGTGGGCGGCGGGCCTGCCGTGGGACGCGGACCTGCCCTGCGTGAAAGCCTGCGCCTCGGATGAACCGACGCTGCTTCGACAGCAGTTGGAGCGTGGCCTGGCCTGTGTGGCGACCTCCAGCATGGGGCGGCTCTTCGACGCCGTGTCGTCGCTCGCCGGCGTGTGCCATCGCGCGGAGTACGAGGCCCAGGCCGCCCTGGAACTGGAGGCGGCGGCCGCTGCGGCCTGGGACGCCGATACCTCGGCGTACGCCTTCGCCGGCGCTCTCGACCCGGCGCCCGTGCTCAGTGCACTGGTCGCCGATCTGCGGCGGGGCACCCCGGCCCCCGTGCTCGCCGCCCGCTTCCACCGCGCGGTGGCACGGGCCGTCGCGGAGATCTGCCGGCGTGCGCGCCGGGACACCGGCCTGGCCACCGTCGCCCTCAGCGGCGGGGTCTTCGCCAACGCGCTGCTGGAGGAGGAGTGCACACGGCTGCTGGCCGACGACGGCTTCGCCGTGCTCCGCCACGGCGAAGTCCCCCCGAACGACGGCGGATTGGCCCTCGGCCAGCTCATGGTCGCGGCGCACCTACGACAGGAGGAGTGACCCATGTGTTTGGCAGTGCCCGGCAAGGTCGTGGCCATCGACGACGGCGCGGATCCGCTCACCGGGCTGATCGACTTCGGCGGAGTGCAGAAACAGGCGTGTCTGGAGTACGTGCCCGACGTGCGGGTGGGCGAGTACGTCATCGTGCACGTCGGCTTCGCGCTCCAGCGCCTGGACGAGGAGTCGGCCCTGGCCTCGCTGAAGCTGTTCGAGGAACTGGGGCTGCTGGAGGAGGAGTTCGGCGACGCCTGGGAGCAGGCGGCGAAGGAGGCGGGAACGGCGTGAAGTACATCGACGAGTTCAACGACCCGGATCTGGCCCGGCGGCTGCTGGACGAGATCCGGGCCACCGCGACCTGGCCGTGGGCCCTGATGGAGGTGTGCGGCGGGCAGACCCACTCGATCATCCGGCACGGCATCGACCAACTGCTTCCCGAGCAGGTCGAGTTGATCCACGGCCCTGGCTGCCCCGTCTGCGTCACACCGCTGGAGGTCATCGACAAGGCCCTGGAGATCGCCTCGCGGCCCGGGGTGATCTTCTGTTCCTTCGGCGACATGCTCCGGGTGCCGGGCACCGGCCGCGACCTGTTCCGGGTCAAGGGCGAGGGCGGCGACGTACGCGTGGTCTACTCGCCGCTCGACGCCCTGGAGCTGGCCCGCCGCCATCCCGACCGGGAGGTGGTGTTCTTCGCCATCGGCTTCGAGACCACGGCCCCGGCCAACGCGATGGCCGTGCACCAGGCGCGGCGGCTGGGCCTGAACAACTTCAGCCTGCTGGTGTCGCATGTGCGGGTGCCCCCGGCCGTCGAGGCGATCATGACGGCTCCGGCCTGCCGGGTGCAGGGCTTCCTGGCCGCCGGGCACGTGTGCAGCGTGATGGGCACGGCGGAGTACCCGGAGCTGACCGAGCGGTTCGGGGTGCCGATGGTGGTGACCGGGTTCGAGCCGCTGGACATCCTGGAGGGCATCCGCCGGGCGGTCCGCCAGCTGGAACGCGGCGAGCACCGGGTCGAGAACGCGTATCCGCGTGCCGTGCGCGAGGAGGGCAATCCGGCTGCCGTGCGCATGATCGAGGAGGTGTTCGAGGTCACCGACCGGTCCTGGCGCGGTATCGGGCGGATCCCGGCCAGCGGCTGGCGGCTGCGCGACGCCTTTCGCGCGTACGACGCCGAGCACCGCTTCGACGTCACCGGGATCCGTACCGAGGAGCCGGCGGAGTGCCGCAGCGGTGAGGTGCTCCAGGGGCTGATCAAGCCGACCGAGTGCGCCGCGTTCGGCACCACCTGCACCCCGCGCACCCCGCTCGGCGCCACCATGGTGTCCAGCGAGGGCGCCTGCGCGGCCTATTACCTGTACCGCCGGATGAACGCCCCGGCGCCGCAGGCCGGCCGGGCCACGCAGGAAGGGGTGACTCCCGTTGCCTGAGCGACTCGCCGATGTGGTCGACCCGGCCGCCTGGACCTGCCCCGCCCCGCTGCGCGACCAAGGTGTCGTGGTGATGGGCCACGGCGGCGGCGGAGCACTGTCGGCGGAGCTGATGGAGCAGGTCTTCACCCCCGCCTACGGCAACGCCACGCTCGCCGGTCTCGCCGACTCCGCCGTCCTCGAACTGGGCGGCGCGCGGCTGGCCTTCTCCACCGACTCCTACGTGGTCCGGCCGCTGTTCTTCCCCGGCGGCAGCCTGGGCGACCTCGCGGTCAACGGCACCGTCAACGACCTCGCGATGAGCGGTGCGCGGCCCGCGTATCTGTCCGCCGCGTTCGTCCTGGAGGAGGGCGTGGAGCTGACGGTCGTCGAACGGATCGCGCGCTCCATGGGGGCTGCGGCCGAGGCGGCCGGGGTCACCATCGCCACGGGTGACACCAAGGTGGTGGAGTCCGGGCACGGCGACGGTGTGTACGTCACCACCGCCGGTGTCGGGCTCGTCCCGGACGGGGTGGACATCCGGCCGCAGCGTGCGCGGCCGGGGGACGCCGTGATCGTCAGCGGGCCGATCGGCCTGCACGGGGTGGCGATCATGAGCGTGCGCGAGGGGCTGGAGTTCGGGGTCGAGGTCGCCAGCGACACCGCGCCCCTCGCCGATCTGGTGGCCGCGATGCTGGCCGTCACCTCCGACATCCATGTGCTGCGCGACCCCACCAGGGGCGGCCTCGCGGCGTCCCTCAACGAGATCGCCCGTGCCTCGGGGACCGGGGTCCGGCTTCAGGAACGCGCCATTCCGGTGCCGGACGCGGTGGCGAACGCCTGTGGGTTCCTCGGGCTCGACCCCCTCTACGTCGCCAACGAGGGCCGGCTCGTCGCCTTCGTGCCACCGTCGGCGGCGGACGAGGTTCTCGCCGCGATGCGCGACCACCCGCAGGGCTCCGGCGCCACGCTGATCGGTGAGTGCGTCGCCGATCATCCCGGCATGGTCGTGGCCGCCACCAGCCTCGGCGGCACGCGGGTGGTGGATCTGCCACTCGGCGAGCAGTTGCCACGCATCTGCTGATCCGGTCCGGACGTGAGGGGGCCCCGCCGAACACGTCGGCGGGGCCCCCTCACGCTATGCCGGGGCCGGTGACGGCTCGATCCCGGTGATCTCCAGCTCCCGGCCGCTGCGCAGGTCGCTGGTGGGCTGGTCGCAGCGCGGGCACCAGAAGAACGGGGGCATACCCACCGGGAACTCCTCGGCGCACGGGCCGCACCAGGCCTGCGCGGGGACCTGCTCGACCACGAGCCGGGCCCCGGCGAGCGCGGTGCCGTCGCGGGCCACCTCGAAGGCGAAGTCCAGGGCGTCGGGGACGACGCCCGCCAGTTCGCCGACCCGGACGGTCACCGCCGAGACCGCCTCGGTTCCGTCTGCCCGGGCCAGCTCGCCGGCCCGCTCGATGATCGCGGTCGCGACCGACAGTTCGTGCACGGCCGGCTCACGGGTAGCGGTGACCGGCGCGGAAACCGCCGGCCATCCGCCACAGCCGCATCTCCCGCCTCAGACTGGGAATCTCCCAGCACAGGAATGCCAGGACCACACCGCCCGCCAAGGCGGCCTCGGCCTTCAGCACCCGCTGTCCGCTCATCCCGCCTCGTCCGCGCGCGACGGGTCTGCGTGCTCGTCGGAGCTTCATGGCGGCGGCTCTCTGCTCTCTCATCACGGCCCTCATCCCGGCGAGATGTTCGGCATGGTGTCCGCGAGGGCGTCATGCCGCTTCCAGTGGATCCCCGTGGAGCGGCGCGCGTCCGCGGTGCCGTCCTTGTGGTGCCCGATCTGCTTCTCGTACCGTCCCCTGTTGCCCTGGTGCATGCCGGCGACGTGCCGGGGCGTGTCGGGCTTCGCCTGGGGCCGGCCCACTCTGATGCTGCCCATGGGGTGCTCTCCTTCCTCGCCTCCGACGTGCGGAGGCGTGCTCATGACCGCTCGGTGAGGTCCTCGAAGAACCGCTCGACGGCCGGCCAGATCCGGCCTCCGCCGGACAGGCCGCGCCACTCCCGGCGTACGACGGCGACCATCCGGAAGCAGTCGTCGATCGGCACGATCCAGTGGTGGTCGAGCCCGTGGACGGTGTTCACCAGCAACGCCTCCACGTCGGGTTCCACGGTGGCGAGCTGCGGACACGTACGGGACAGTTCCTGCCAGCCCGCCGCGTCCACCTCCCACCGCATGGCTCCCGCGGGGCTCGGGCCCTGCGCGGTGACGGTGCCGTCCGCCCGCGGCACGAAGAAGACCAGACCGACGGGGACGCCGAGGACACCGGTGTCGACCTTGGGCAGCCGGACCCGGCGGCGGGGCACGAGCCGGTAGTGGCCGTCCCCCGCCCTCGCCTCGGCGAACAGCACCGAGCAGGGGCCGCAGGCGCAGCACACCTCGTCCTGCCCGGTGTCGTACAGGTGGGCGTGGTCGTCGGCGACCGGCGCGGCGCACAGATCGCACGCCTCCGCCCCGGCCGCCGCCGTGCGGTCGGCCGAGGAGCGGATGAGTCGGGCCAGGGCTCCGTCGGTGGTCACCGTGCGCCTCGGTGCGTCAGCGTGGTCAGCGGTACGAACGCGGGTGCCGGCGTGCTCGGCAGTGGTTCCACCGCCGTCAGCTCGGGAGCCGCCGCGAGCACCGCCTCACGGACGGCGTCGGTGACCTCGGAACCTCCGCCACCGCAACCGGATCCGCATCCGCCGCCCGCTTTCAGGCGTACCTGGGCCACCTGCCCGTCGACACCGGCCCACTCCAGGTCGCCGCCGCGTTCCTGTACGGCGGGTCGCAGTAGCTCGACCGCACGGGCCGCCCGGCGCTCGGCGGGCTCGGGATGGATGTCGTGCAGGACCAGGAGGTGGCCCAGCAGTTCGTCGTCGGCGAGGTGCCCGGCCAGCTGACCGTCCGCGTGGTCCATGACGCGGGCCAGCGCCTCGCCGTAGACCTCGGTCAGCAGCGCCACCGCCTCGGTCGCAGAGCGGGTGGTGGGGCCGGGGACGGACTCGAGACCTGCCAGCAGGTCGTCGAGCCGGGCGAGCCGGGCCTCGACCTCCGGGTCGGCCAGCCGGGTGCCGGAGGCCTCAGCCATGGTTCGCCCCGTACGTCGGCGAGTGCAGAGTGGTGAGCGTCTTGCCCTTGCCGACGTACATGTGCACTCCGCACGGCAGACAGGGGTCGAAGCTGCGCACCGTGCGCATGATGTCGACGCCCTTGAAGTCGTCCGGCCCGTTCTCCTCGAAGATGGGCTGGCCCTGGACGGCGTCCTCGTACGGGCCGGGGGTGCCGTACATGTCGCGGGGGCTGGCGTTCCACGGGGTGGGCGGGTACGGGTGGTAGTTGGCGATCTTCTTGTCCTTGATCACCAGGTGGTGGGAGAGGACGCCGCGCACCGCCTCGTGGAAGCCGCAGCCGATCGCCTCGTCGGGCACCTCGTAGTTCTCGAACACCTTGGTCTCGCCCGCGCGGACCAATCCCATGGCCTCTTCGAGGAACTGCAGGGCCATGGCGGCGGCGTAGGCGATGAAGTAGGGCCGGGCGCGGTCGCGTTCGATGGTGTTGCTCCACCGCGGGATCCGCCACTCCAGGGTGGTCTCCGGCAGGGACTCGCCCTTGGGCAGGGAGATGCGCACGCTGTGGCCGGTGGACTTGACGTACGGGGTGTCGACCAGTCCGCTGAGGGCGGTCGACCACAGGCGGGCCAGCGGGCCGCCGCCGGTGTCGAGGGCGAGGTGGTCGCCGGTGCGCTGGTCGAACCAGCGGGGGCTCATCACCCAGCTGTACTTGTCGTCGAAGTCACGCTTCTGCGGCACCGGGACGGTGGTCTGGTTCCACGGGTGGCGCATGTCGACGGGATTGCCGAGCGGGTCGTGGGTGACGAAGGGGTCCTCGTTGACCCAGTCCTCGTAGTACGAGCTGCCGAGCATGATCCGCAGGCCGAGGTTGATGTCGACGAGGTTGTTGGTGACCAGTTCGCCGTCGACGATGATGCCCGGGGTGACGTACATGTCCTTGCCCCAGGAGTTCATCGTCTCGTAGCGGTAGTCGACCGTCTTCGGGTCCTGGAAGGCGCCCCAGCAGCCCAGCAGCACGCGGCGGCGGCCGACCTCCTCGTAGCCGGGCAGCGCCTCGTAGAAGAAGTCGAAGACGTCGTCGTTCATGGCGACGGCCTTCTTCACGAAGTCGATGACCTTCATGAGCCGGCTGAGGTAGTCGGTGAAGGTGTTCGGCTGCGGCATCGTGCCGACGCCGCCCGGGTACAGCGTGGACGGGTGGACGTGCCGCCCCTCCATGAGGCAGAACATCTCGCGGGTGATCCGGCTGACCTTCAGGGCCTCCTTGTAGACCTCGCCCTCGAAGGGGTTGAAGGCCTTCATGATGCCGGCGATCGTGCGGTAGCCGTGGATGTCGCCGCGGGGTGCCTCGGTGCGTTCGGCGCGGGCCAGCACACCGGGGTTGGTGGCCTTGACCATCGCCTCGCAGAAGTCCACGAAGACCAGGTTGTCCTGGAAGATCGTGTGGTCGAACATGTACTCGGCCGCTTCACCGAGGTTGACGATGTAGTCGGCCAGCGGGGGTGGCTTGACGCCGTAGGCCATCTGCTGGGCGTAGTCGGAGCAGGTGGTGTGGTTGTCGCCGCAGATGCCGCAGATCCGGGACGTGATGAAGCCCGCGTCGCGCGGGTCCTTGCCCTTCATGAACACCGAGTAGCCGCGGAACAGCGACGAGGTGCTGTGGCATTCGACGACTTCCCGGTTGGCGAAGTCGATCTTCGTGTAGATGCCCAGGTTCCCGATGATCCGGGTGATCGGATCCCAGGACATGTCCACGAGCTCTGGTGGCTTGCGCTCGGTGGGCCGGGCCTCGGTGGTGGTCATCGGCGGTTCTGCCCCTCGCTGTCGGTGGTGTGGGGGTGGGTGGTGGGGTGCGTGTCGCCCGGCATCAGGGCCGCCAGCGCGGGTCGAAGCCGCTGGTCAGCTTGCGCTTGTTGTGGCGCCACTTGGGCTCGTGGTTGACCAGTTCGTTGGTCATGCCGCGCAGCCGGCGGATGACGGCCCCGTACGGCTTGATCGCCAGGGACGACAGGGTGCTGCCCGGGGGCTCGTCCATGAACGGCATGAACGCGTCGGGGAAGCCGGGCATGGTGCATCCGATGCAGATGCCGCCGACGTTCGGGCAGCCGCCGAGGCCGCCCATCCAGCCGCGCTTGGGCACGTTGCAGTTGACGACCGGACCCCAGCAGCCCGTCTTCACGAGGCACTTGGGTGAGTTGTAGTCCTTGGCGAAGCTGGCCTGCTCGTAGTAGGAGCCGCGGTCGCAGCCCTCGTGGACGGTCTTCCCGAACAGCCACTGGGGGCGCAGCATGTGGTCCAGTGGGGGCGGGGGCGCGGAGCCGGCCGCGTGGTAGAGGACCCAGATCAGGGTCTCCATGAAGTTCTCGGGCTGGATCGGGCAGCCCGGCACGTTGACGATCGGCAGGCCGGCCTGGGAGGTGTAGTCCCAGCCCAGGTAGTCGGCCAGGCCCATGCAGCCGGTGGGGTTGCCGGCCATGGCGTGGATGCCGCCGAAGGTGGCGCAGGTGCCGGCGGCGACCACCGCCCAGGCCTTGGGGGCCAGTTGATCGATCCACCAGTTCAGGGGCTGCGGCTCGCCGGTCTCCGGGTCGTTGCCGAAGGACGTCCAGTAGCCGTCGCCCTCGATGATGTTCTGGTTGGGGACCGAGCCCTCGATGACGAGGATGAACGGGGCGAGTTCGCCGCGTACGGCCGCCCGGTAGGGGGCGAGGAAGTCCTCGCCGCCCAGGCTCGGTGAAAGGACCTTGTTGACGAGGTTCACCTTGGGCAGGCCCGGGATCAGTCCGAGCACCAGGTCCTCGATGGAGGGCTGGTCGGCGGCGGTGAGGGAGACGGTGTCCCCGTCGCAGCTCATGCCTTCGGAGATCCAGAGGATGTGGATCTCGTCGATGCCCTGTCGATCCTCTGCCCGGCTGGGCTCTTTGCTGACTTCGGTGGTGCTGCTGTGCGTTGTCATGTCACTCGGCCTCCGCTGCGGGGGTCTCGGAGTCGGTCGTGTGCCGCGCCTTCGCTGCGGCGGGAGCCGGTGCCGACGGCTCGTCCGGGGATCCGGCGGGCTCGATCGGTTCGAGCTCGTCGGGCCGGAAGTAGTGGAAGCGCCCGTACCAGGTGTGCAGTTCGGACGCGGGGTCGTCGTCGAGGGTGACGGCGAGGTGCACGCTGCCGTCCACGTCGTGGAAGACAGCGGCGACTTCGGCGGTGCGGCCGGCCAGGAACATGTCCTGGGCGTCGGCACCACGTCCCCGGGGCCGGAGCCGGACACGGCTGCCGCCGCCGAGCAGGACGCCGTCGACGAGCACGGTGTCAGTCGCCGGGGAGAGGCCGTCGTCGGCGCCCTCCTGCCACCAGGCGGGGCGGTCGACGGGGGCGGGGGGCGCCGGGGCGGCAGCCCCGGGCGGCGAGGTCGCGGGCGCGGCAGCCCTGGGCTCGGCAAGCGCGGGTGCCGGGGGCGCGGGCGCGGCAGCCCCGGGCGCAGCATGCGCAGGTGCCGCGGGTGCGGATGCGACAGCCCCCGGCACCGAGGTCACGGACGCAGCAACCCGGGGTGCCAGGGTCCCGGGCGTTGCAGCCCCGAGCTCCGGGGGCGTCGGCGCGGCATCCCTCGGTGCCGAGACCCCGGGCGCGGCAAGCGCGGGCGTCGGGGACACCGCGGCGACCGGGGCCAGGGAGCGGACGGCGCCGTGCAGTCGTTCGAATACCTCCTGCGGCATCGTGTCGACGCGGTCGAGGATCGCGGCCGCCCGCGGGTCGGTGGCCCGCGCCTCGCGCTTCTCCTCGTCGGTCAGCAGCATCGTGCGCAGCGTGAGGATCTCGTCGATCTCGGCGGCGTCGTGCAGGTCGCCCGGGCTCTCGGGGGCCACCTGGGGGTGGTCGGGCAGGATGATCGGTGCGGAGAGCAGGACGTGGCCGTCGTCGCCGCCGAGGACGGGGAAGGTGAACTCGTTCCGGCACGAGCGGGCGAGTGCGCTCAGGTCCGTCGGCGGGTCGGTCAGCGAGACGAATTCCACGCCGTCGCCGCCGATGAGGGTGTGGGTGGCGATGAGGGCGCGGCGCAGTGCGTCGTCGCGAGCGGTCCGCGGTTGCGGTGCGGGCCCGGTGTTCGTGGTGCGCACACGGAGCCGGCAGAGGTCGTCCGAGAGTCGCTCGGCGGTGACGGTGGTGTCGGCCCGTACCTCGTCGCGGTGCCGCACCACCCGCCCGGCGTGGCCGGGCAGCGGCTCGACGTCCACACCGGCCGGCGCGACCACGGGAACGGTGTGCCCGCCCTGAAGGAGTTCGTCGAGCGGGACCTCGACCTCGTGTTCACGCGGCACGGCCTCGTCGAAGGTCAGATGCGTCGTGCCGTCGGCGGTGCGCAGCGACTCGACGGCGTGATGACGGCCCTCCCGGGTCTCCTCCACCTGCTTGCGCTGCATCTGGAGGTGACGGATCCGCACACGTACGGACGCGCTGCCGGGCTGCCGGATCCGCAGCAGGCACTCGGTCTGCTGGTACCAGGAGTCGGCGCTGCCGGAGACTCCGAGGGCCACGGGACCGTCCGCCTCCGCCCAGTCCCTCGGGAACAGGACCCCGAACTGCCATCTGACACGGTTCTTGGCCGAGGACCGGCGGTAGGGGTAGAGGAGGTAGCCCTCGTAGAGGACGGCGTCGGCGACGGCGCTCACCTGCTCGAAGGGGTCCGGGATCCGGTCCGGGGACAGATCCTCGCCACCTCTCGTGGCAGCGCGCGCCGTGCCGCCCTCGGCCAGTCCCTCCGCCATCGCGTCTCCTCGTCCGGGTGTGCACACGCATCCAGGGGTGCACGCGCATCCCTTCCACCACGGTCACACCGCTCATCCACGGTCGCCTCCTACGGCGCAGTGCGATTGGGCCGTTCGGGGCTGTTACTGAGATTGAACGCGTGGCGTCGTAGCTGCTGAGAGTTGTCCTCGAAGTGTCAGGCGCTCATTCCCCGTGCGGGTGGTTGGTCGGTGTGGCAGCTCAGCCAGCCGCGGCCGGGGGTGTGGCATGAACGGGTGACCCGCAATGGCACCGCACGGCTGCGCCGCCTCGTCCAACGACAGGCCGCGCCCCGTCGCCGACGGCTTCGTGGGCGAGGCGTGGTCGCAACGATCAGGACGCATCAACCAGAGGCGGATGCGGATCTGGTCGGCCCGCTCGGGATGGTGTTGATGCCCCGCCGACGCAGCCAGGTGAGAATCGCCCTCGAGCTGTAGCCCTTGGGTGCAGTCGTCGGTGTTGCCGCCGTGACACCAGCGCGAGCGGGCGACCGAAGACGTCACAAGCCAGGTGAGTCTTGCTGGTCGGACCGCCTCTGGATCGGCCGAGGGCGCGGGGCCCCCTTTTCGGGCTCCGGCGCACGTACCACCAGGACTGAAGAGATGCGCTTCCGCCCGGATGAAGACGCTGGCTATGGGAGCAAGTAGGTCGTACAGGCCGGCCCCTGCTGTCTGCGAGTTTCACACTCGTCGTTGGTCCCGTCACCGGCGTTGAGGGCGATGATGTGGATGGCCTCCGCCTGTGGCGGGGGCGAGAGGGGAACGCTGATCCGCTGCTCGACCACGCCCTCGTCGTTCGGCCTGAGGGAGCTCGAGTAGAGGTCGACGCCTTCGTCGACCGGCTCGCCGTCAGCCGTCTCGGCGGCTACGTAAACTCCGATGCTCGACCACGTTTCGACACCGTCGGCGCGAATGTCGAAGCTCAGTCGCAGCGAAGACCGAGAACCGTCGACCCTGACATCCGTGATGCTCGGCCGACCGTTGCCCCCGGCGGCCTTGGCCGCGCCGATGACCGCCACGCTCAGCGCCACCATGTAGAAGACCACACCGAGAACCAGCACAGCGGTCTCCCACAGATTGCCCCGCCGTGTGGGGTGAATGAGCAGGGCCACGATGCTGCACACGATGGCGACGATGGCGCAGAGCGAGGCCACATAGATCGGCCACGACTCGTTGTTGAGAGCAACGAAGACGAACTCGCTGCGCAGCCCGAGTGCGGTCATGACTCCCGTGACGGCGACGAGGGCGCCGGCGAGGATTTTGGCGACGTCATCCAAGCGCTTTCCGATGCCGACCTGGATCATTTCGGATGTGGGGTCCGGGGCGGGGTCCCTGCTCTGCTTCTGCACCCCACTCATGCCACACTCCTTGCCGTCGGCTCCAGGCAGTCAACGGAACGCTCACCGGGCGCCCGAGCGTACAACGCCGCATTCGTGCAGGAATGCCGACGAGGCGCAGGCCAGAGCGTGCCTCTTTGATGTGTTGAGCGGTTGATCCGATGTTCCCTGTTCGGCTGTGTGGGGGGGTGCACGACGACGGCCCGTCAGCGGTGAGCGCGACGGGCCGGTGTCGGGATCGTGGGAATCGAGGGAGTCGAGGGCGTCACCTCCGCACGTGGGACAGCCGCCGTGCCACCAGGGGGATGATCACCGCGGCGGCCACGACGTGCGACAGGGCGAGGACGATCTGGGTGGACGTGGCCGTGTGCGGGGCGACGGCCGGGCCGGCGAGGGACAGTGCGGTGAGGACGACGGTGGTCACGGTGAAGGTCCGGGCGGGCTGCTTGGCCCAGCGGGCGAGCACCACCGCGAGGACGATCCCGGCGACCGACCAGAACACCACGCCGCCGCCGAAGCCGCCGACGGGGATCTCCGCGGCCTCCTCGGCCCCGGGGCCGGCCGCCTCCATGGGGACGCCCGCGGCCCGGGCGACGAGCGCGAAGGCCTCGGTCACGACGGCACCGGCGAGCGTCGCCAGGACGCCGACCAGCCATACGGGGCGCGTGGAAAGGAAGCCGGTGGTGTGCCGGGAGTCGGTCCGGTTCTGCGTCTGAGGGGTCGTCACGCTCATGTCGCCTTCTCCTGCTCGCTGTTGGGGCTTGGAAGCCTTACGGAGAGGTAGACCGGGCGCCGCGCCGGAACTCATCGGTGCGCCGGGAACCGGCACGGCCCGTCGGCCGAACAGCGCAAGTCGCCTGCACGAACCGGTGAGTCCAGGGAAGGCGTCACCCCATGGACCAGACCCAGCACCCCCGCACGACCACCAGTCCCGCCCTCACACCCCTGGCCGACCCGCTCGTCAACAAGGGCACCGCCTTCAGTCGGCAGGAGCGCGCCGAGCTCGGTCTCGACGGGCTGCTGCCGCCCGCCGTGGAGACCCTGGACGAGCAGGTCGCCCGCGCCTACGAGGCGTTCCACGGCTACGACAAGCCCCTCAACCGGCACATCTACCTGCGTCAGCTCCAGGACACCAACGAGGTGCTCTTCTACCGTCTGGTCACCGAGTACCTGGAGGAACTGCTGCCCGTCGTCTACACGCCGACGGTGGGTGAGGCCTGCCAGCGTTTCAGCGAGATCTACCGGCGGCCGCGCGGGCTGTTCCTGACGTGGGAGGACCGGCACCGCTTCCGGGACATCTTGCGCAACCGCCCGCACCGCGACAAGGACGTGGACGTCATCGTCGTCACCGACGGGCAGCGCATCCTCGGCCTGGGCGACCAGGGCGTCGGCGGGATGGGCATCCCGATCGGCAAGCTCAGCCTCTACACGGCGATCGGTGGCATCCACCCCGCCCGCACCCTGCCGATCCTGCTGGACGTCGGCACGGACAACGAGGACCTGCTCGGCAACCCGCGCTACCTCGGCCGGCGCGCCCGCAGGCTGACCGGCGCCGATTACGACGAGATGATCGAGGCGTTCGTCTCGGCGGTGGAGGCGGAGCTGCCCGGCACGCTGCTCCAGTGGGAGGACTTCGCCACCGCCCACGCGTACCCGATCCTCGCCCGCTACCGGGACCGGCTGCTCACCTTCAACGACGACATCCAGGGCACGGCGGCCGTCACGCTCGGCGCCCTGTCCACCGCCGCGAACGTGTCCGGCACTCCGCTGTCCGAGCAGCGCCTGGTGATCCTGGGCGCGGGGTCGGCCGCCATCGGTGTCGCCGACATGATCCGGACGGCCATGATCGAGGAGGGCCTGTCCGAGGACGAGGCCACGGCACGGTTCTGGATCCTCGACGTCGACGGCCTGCTGGTGCGCTCGCGCACGGAACTGACGCCGCAGCAGCGGATGTTCGCGCGCGACGACAGCGAGGTGAACGGCTGGGACGGCACCGGCCTCGCGGAGGTGGTGCGCCGTGTCGAGCCGACGGCGCTCATCGGGCTGTCGACGGCTCATGGCGCGTTCACCGAGGAGATCGTGCGGCAGATGGGCTCGACCTGCGAACGGCCCGTCATCTTCCCGCTCTCCAACCCCACTTCCCACTCCGAGGCCGATCCGGCGGACCTCACCCTCTGGACCGACGGCCGGGCGCTGATCGCCACCGGCTCACCCTTCCCTCCTCTCACGGTGGACGGACACGAGGTGCCGGTGGCGCAGTCGAACAACGTGTACGTCTTCCCGGCCATGGGGCTCGCGGTGACGGCGAGCCGGGCCACGCGCGTCACCGACCGCATGATGGTGGCCGCCGCCCGGGCCGTCGCCGAGTGCGCGGTACGGGCGGCGCACGGAGACGACGGCCCCGTACCGCTGCTGCCGCCCCTGAACGGGATGCGCGAGTCCGCTCGCGAGATCGCCCTGGCGGCGGCTCTCGCCGCCGTCGAGGACGGGGTCGCTCCGCGGGCGACGGAGGAGGAGCTGCGCAAGGCAGTGGCGCAGGCGCAGTGGACACCCCGTTACGAGGGCTGAGCACCGCCACGTGCGCCGGCTCGGAGGGTCGTACTGTCTGAGGCACGACGGTCGACCCGCGGAGGCATCGGCAGCATGGACCAGGGACAGCCCCTCACCGACGGCGCGCTGAACGCGGCGGCGGACGCCTTCGAGCGCCTGCGTCCCCGGCTGTTCGGTATCGCCTACCGCGTTCTGGGCAGTGTGTCCGAGGCCGAGGACGTGGTGCAGGACGTGTGGCTGCGCTGGCAGGGCGCCGACCGTGGCGCCGTGCTGGATCACGGGGCGTTCCTGGCGAAGATCACCACACGTCTGGCGATCAACGTGGCCCAGTCGGCGCGGGTCCGCCGCGAGGCGTATGTGGGGCCCTGGCTGCCGGAGCCGGTGGACACCAGTGTGGATCCGCAGGTCGGCGCGGAACGGGGCGAGGCGCTGGAGCTGGCCGTGCTGCTGGTCCTGGAGCGGCTGAACCCCGTGGAGCGGGCTGCCTATGTGCTGCGGGAGGCGTTCGACTACGCGTACGACGAGATCGCGGGCATGCTCCAGTTGAGCCAGGCCAATACGCGCCAGATCGTCAGCCGGGCCCGCAAGCGTCTGTCCGCCGAGCGCCGTGAACCGGTCGACTCGGCACAGCACCGGCGCTTGCTGGAAGCCTTCGTCGCCGCCGCACGGCACGGTGATGTCGCGGCGTTGGAGAGCGTGCTGTCGGCCGACGTCGTCGCCTACGCGGACGGCAACGGCATGCGCGGCGTGGCACGGCTGGAGATCGTGGGGCCCGAGCGCGTGGCCAGGGTCACCGCCTTCGCCCGGAAGTTCTTCCCCGGGGCCGAGTACGGCATCGTCGAGGCCAACGGACGGCCCAGCCTGCTGCTCGCCCGGGACGGGGCCGCCGTCGCCCTGGTGAGCGCCACCGTGGGACCGGCCGGCATCGACGGGCTCTACTGGGTCCTGGCGCCGGACAAGCTGAGGGCGTACGAGCGGTCGGCGCGCAGGCTCACCGACCGCCCGTAGCGGACGACGGACGGCGGTCAGTTCCGCTTGACCCACTCCTCGTAGCGGGTGGACGCGAGGTGCGCGGTGCCGTCGCCGGTGAGTACGTCGGGCATGCCGGCGAACAGGCCGGCGGTCTCGTCGGTGACGACGGTGCGGCCGTCCGGCTTCGCCGCGAGGGTGAGTTCACCGAGCCGGTCGAGCCGGTGCACTTCGGGTCCCGCGATGTTCCTGATGCCGTTCGACGGTTCGCCCTGGGCGGCCTCGGCGACGGCCGCCGCCACATCGGCTGAGGCGATCGGCCGCAGCCGCGTGGACGGCAGCCGCACCTCACCGGCCTGGGTGGACATGTTCATCACCGGGGCGACGAACTCGAAGAACTGGGTGGCGCGCACGATGCTGTAGGGCACGCCGCTGCCGCGCACGGCGTTCTCCTGGGCGACCTTGGCCTCGTAGTAGCCGTAGCCGGGCACCTGGTCGACGCCGACGATGGAGAGCGCGACATGGTGGCGGACGCCCGCCTCCTTCTCGGCCGCGAACAGGTTCCGTGCCGAGCGGGTGAAGAAGTCCAGCGCCGGCTCGGTGTCGAAGGACGGCGAGTTGGACACGTCCACGACCACGTCAGCGCCCTTGAGTGCTTCGGTCAGTCCCTCGCCGGTGAGGGTGTCGACCCCCGTGGAGGGAGCGGCGGCCACGGCGTCGTGCCCCTGGTCGCGCAGCAGCGCGACCACCTGCGAGCCGATGAGTCCGGTACCGCCGACGACCACGATCTTCATCACTGTCTCCGTTTCACTGAGGGGTTGACTCACCAGAGAGACAGGGCTGGGCCCGGATCTGTGACAGCCACCCAGGCCTGCGAGCCCTCTTCCCCGCGTGAAGCCGGCGTGACATGCTCATGTAACCCACCACCTGAACGTTGTTCACAGTCATGAACTCCAAGGGAGTGGATCATGAGGGCAAGATCTCGATTAGGCGTTCTGCTGATGGTTTTCGCCGCGCTCGTCACGGGAGCCGTCCCCGCCGCCTCGGCCCGGGCTGAGGCCGAGCACACGTACCGCATCCCGCACACCGCCGTCATGGACGGCGCCCGTCTGCACCGGACCAAGATCCGGCTGGAACACGGGGATCCCCGACTCCGGCGCGCCGTCGAGGTGTTGCGGGGACGTGCCGACAGATGGCTGCACCAGGGGCCGTGGACCGTGGTGGACAAACCCCGGGCCGCCCCCAGCGGAGACCTCCACGACTACCTCAGTCAGGCTCCGTACTGGTGGCCCACCAAGACCCCGGCTCCGGACAATCCGTGGGGCTGCCCGTACGTGCAACGCGACGGCGAGCGCAATCCCGAGGTCGACTCCGGCACCGACCGGCAGGACGTCGAGAAGACCTTCGACTCCGCCTACGACCTCTCCCTCGCCTGGTACTACACCGGCGACGCGCGGTACGCCGAGAAGGCCGGGCAGGTGCTGCGCACCTGGTTCCTCGATCCGGCCACGAGGATGAACCCGAACCTGAACCACGCGCAGTTCATCCCGTGCAAGTACGACGGTCGCGCCATCGGCATCATCGACTTCTCTCAGTCCTACACCAGCGTCCTCGACGCGCTCGCCCTCCTGGCGAGCGGCGCCCCGGGCTGGACCGCGAAGGACCGCAGGGGCATGGCCCACTGGAACACCGCCTTCCTCGACTGGCTCAGGAACAGCGACTTCGGCAAGCAGGAGGCCGCCGCCACCAACAACCACGGCACCTTCTACGACCTGCTGGTCGCCGGCCTCGCCTACGCGACCGGCGACCGGGAACTGGCCCGCCGAACGGTCCTCGACGCCCGGCACAAGCGCATCGCACCGCAGATCGCGGCCGACGGCAGCCAGCCCCAGGAGCTGACCCGGACCAGGAGCTGGCACTACTCGACGTTCACGCTGGTCGCCCATGCGCGGCTGGCGGCGATCGGCCGGAATGCCGGCGTGGATCTATGGGCCCACCAAGGGCCGGAGGGGGAGAGCCTGTTCAAGGCGGTCGGCTACCTCCTGCCCGCCGCGACGGGAGCCGCCGCCTGGCCGCATCCGGAGCTTCAGTTCCGCCGGTACGCGGCGACCGACGTCGTGCACGCGGCGGCCGATGCCGGGGACAGGCGGGCGCAGCGGGCCGTCCGGTCGCTGGAGGAGCCGCCGGGCGGGGACTTGTGGGTCCTGCGCCCGGCGGCGGAACAACTGGACTCCATCGCGGGCTGAGCGGCGCTCCGGCCGGTCAGACCGTGGAGAGGTCGATCGCCCGGTCCACGTCCTGCGGCCGAAGCACCCGCAGGATGCCTTCCAGCAGGTAGTAGTCGGCGTACGGGAGGGAGATCTCGATGCCGTCCTCGGCCGGGCGGTTGCGGGTGCAGCGGGCCACCACCGCTTCCGCCCGGGCCGAGTTCTTCGTCAGGCAGGTCTGGGCCAGTGCGGTGAGCAGCCGGAGCGCCACGTCTCGGTAGGCCTGTCTGCCGGTGGCGGCGGACAGGTCGAGCAGCCCGCAGGCGGTGATCGCTCCGGCCGACGCGTCCTTGATGTCGTGGGGCTGCTGCGGCGCGCGGTAGTCCCACACCGGGACGTGGTCCGGGGTCAGTGCTCCGACCGCGTAGTCCGCGAGTCTGCGGGCGGTGCTCAGGAAGTCCCGGTTCCCGGTCCTCCGGTACATGGTGGTGAAGCCGTACAGTCCCCACGCCTGACCGCGCGACCAGCAGGACGTGGGGCTGTACCCCTGCACGGTGTTCGGGCCGAGGGGCGCGCCGCTGTCCGGGTCGAAGTCGTAGACGTGCGGCGTCGATCCGTCCGGGCGGGGAAAGACCCGCCGGGTGGTCTCCGCGTGTTCCACGGCGATGTCCAGGTACGTGTCGTCCCCGGTCTGCCGACTCGCGAACGCCAGCAGGTCGAGGTTCATCATCGTGTCGATGATGACGCGGCCGGCGTTCTTCGGATCGTTCAGCGCGCCCCACGCCCTGATGAAGCGCCCGCGCGGGTTGTACCGCTGGATGAGGGAGTCGGCCGCCCGCAGGGCGCCCGTCCGCCAGGCTTCGTCGCCGGTCAGCCGCCAGGCGGTGACCCAGGACGGGTAGAAGAGGAAGCCGAGGTCGTGCGTGCCGGTGTCGTGCTGGCGAGGGGCCAGCTTCCGTGCCGAGACCAGGGCCTGTGTGCGGAAGGCCTCTTCCTCGCTGTAGAGCCATGCCATCCACAGCGTGCCCGGCCAGAATCCGCCGACCCAGTCGCCGTTCTGGGAGTAGACCCACTTCTCGAACTTGGTGCCGACGGGGAAGGCGGTCACGTTCGGTGCGACGGCGGCGACCTTCTCGACGGCGTAGTCGACCGCCGCGCGGAGTTTGCGCAGGGTGGGTGCCGGGGTGGGGCCGGCGGTCGTGTCCGCGGCCGCGGCAGGTGCCGCGGAAGCGCATATCGCTGCGGCGCCTGCCGCTGTGGCCAGCACGGTACGCCGGGAAACACTCATGCTGATCCCTCCAACTCGGTATTCACGCAGGTGAACGGGTTCAGCGGTGGCAGGTGGTGACACCCGGACGCCAGGGACAGGCGATCCCGGCGAAGCCGCCGTTCGCGATCACGTCCACGGCGAACGTGTCGCCGCCGCGCAGCACCTGTCGGTTCCTGACGAGCCCGTCGGCACCGTCCTGGATCGTTTCGACCAGCCACTTCCCCGAGCCGATGGTCAGCGGTACCTCGGCCTTGCGGGCGGGCCCGGCGTACACCCCTCCCAGGAACCAGCGGTCGCCGCTGCGGCGGGCGAGCACGGCTTCGCCGCCCGGCCGGCCGGCGAGCAGCCGGGTGTCGTCCCACGCGGCGGGGACCTGGTCGAAGTAGTCCCGGGCGAGCGGCCGGGCGTCGTACGACTCGGGGGTGCCCGCGAACATCTGGAGACCCGACTCGTAGGCGACGGTGAGCCCGACCTCGGCCGCGTCGGAGTTGGGGCGCAGGCCGACGCGCTGGAACGCGCCGGGGGTGAAGTCCATGGAACCGATGACATTGCGGGTGAAGGGCAGGGTGGTGAGGTGGGCGGCGGTGTTGGTCCGCTTCTCCTCGCCGGCGACGCCCTCCAGGGTCATGACGTGGGGCCAGGTGCGCTGCATGCCCTTGGGGATGGTCGAGCCGTGGAAGTTCACCATGAGGTGGTGGGCGGCCGTCTCCCTCAGGACGGCGTCGTACCACTGGAGCGTGGTCTGCGCCTCGGAGTCCATGAAGTCGATCTTGACTCCCTTGACGCCCCACCGCTCCAGCGTGGGCAGCCACTGTGCGCGTTCCTCGGGTGTGTCGAGGTCGCGCTGGTGGATCCAGACGATGATCCCGACACCCTTGGCGCGGGCGTGGTCGACGAGCTCCGGCATCCAGCTGTTGGTCTGCCAGTCCGGGTCCGTGACGTCCCACTCGTCGGCCTTGAAGTACCAGCCCGCGTCGACGGCCTCGTAGGGCCAGTTCCGCTCGGCGGCGTAGTCGACGTAGGCCTTCTGCGCGGCGAGGCTCTGCCCGGCCGGGCGGCCACCGGCGAGCCAGGTCCACAGCACGGTCCCGGGCCTGATCCAGGACGGGTCGGCGACCTTGGAGGCGGGAGCGAGGTCGTCGGTGAAGGTCGACCGGGTGACGGTGGCCAGGTCGCCGGTGACCATGGCGCGCCAGGGGGTGGCCAGGGGGCCGTCGGTCTTCACCCGGTCGTCGGCCAGCTCGACGCGGTAGGTGCCGGTGCCCTTGTCGTGGGCGAGGCGGGCGCCGGAGTAGGCGCCGGTGAGGTCGGACTCGGCGAGCAGGGTGTACCCGCCGTCGGTCGCGAACAGCGCCTGGGGCGAGTACGCGCCGGTGGGGGCCGTGGCGGCGGTGTACTCGGTGAACTGGCCCTCGTTGTCGGGCCGGTAGGTGCCCAGCCACGCGCCGGCGTCGGGTGGCAGGTTGAAGGCGGAGGTCTCGCCGAGCACGTCGCCGTGTCCGGCGGGCAGGACGTAGCGGTAGGCGACGCCGTCGGCGGCGGCGCGGACCAGCAGGTCGAGCCGGGCGCCGGCGGGGGTGGCGAAGGACAGGCGGGTCTCGTTCATGCGGACCCGGCGGTCCAGCCGCTTGCCCGACCTGGTGCGGTAGCGCTCCTCGACCGTCCGGTTCTTGCCGCGGAGGAAGCGCAGGTCCTTGGAGAAGTCGGCCCGTTCGGTGACGATGCCGACGGGCGACGGCTCGATGACCGTACGGTCGCCACGGGTCACCGACAGGCTGAGTGTGCCGGTGGTGTCGTCCAGGGCTATCCGTGCGCGGGGTGCGTTCGCGGCGACGGTCACCGTCCAGGCGTGCTCCCGCTGCTCGGCCCCGGCGGGAGCGGTGGTGAGGAGGGTGGCCGCCAGTGCGGTGCACAGCGCGGCGACCACGGTTCTGATCGGAACAGCCATGTGAACCTCCGAGGTGTGCGGTGATTACGGCAGTCCCCAGGCCGGACCCGGTTCGCCGACGGTGACGGGCGCGATGACGAGGTCGGGGCGCGATCCGGAGTGGACGAGCACCTCGCGGCCCTTGGGCAGGTCGATGGCGAGGGTGCCGCCGCCCAGGTCGCGGGTGCGGGCCGGGGTGCTGTCGTCGAGCAGCACGGTGAGGGTGCCGGTGAGGCCGTGCCGGAGCTTGAGCGGCTCGCCCGCCAGGCTCTTGATCCGGATGAACCGGGTGGTCCCCTTCTTGCGGACGGCGCTGACCAGGAAGGCGCCCTGGGTGCGGAAGTCGTGCAGGGTGACGTCCGCCCATGCGGTCGGGACGGCCGGGAAGACGCGGATCACGCCGCCCCAGCTCTGGCAGAACATGTCGTGCAGGGACTGCGAGGCGGACAGCGGCGTCTCGATGACCGGGCCGGCCTCGGTGTAGTGGGTGTTGGCCTGGCAGGGGTAACGGGTGGAGGTGTCGAAGAACTTCCGTAAGTAGCCGATCGCCGTGTCACCGTCGCCGGTCATCGCGTAGATCGAGGCGGCGCCGGTGTAGCTGTAGCCGCGGTGGGCGCCGGTCAGCGCGTGCCAGTGCTCCACGGACTTGGTGATCAGGTCGCGGTTCTCGGGCTGGTCCCAGTTGACGAGGTACAGCGGGTACACCATCAGCAGGTGCGAGTAGTGCCGGTGGGACCGCTCGTACGGCGTGTCGGCGCCGATCATGAAGCCGTTGTCGTCGACCGGATAGGGCGTGAGCTTGGCCAGCACCTCCCTCCAGCGCGGGGCCAGGTCGTCGTCGATGCCGAGGAGTTCGGCGGACTCGATGAGCGTCTGGCAGGCCCAGCGGATGAGGGCCAGGTCGTAGTTGGTGTCCTGCGGGGGTACGACGGGGTACTCGGGCGAGAGCGTGCTCGGCAGGTGGAGCTTGCCGTCGCTGCCCGGGGTGAGGAAGTGCAGGTAGTAGTTGACGGCCCGGCGCAGGACGGGGAAGAGCGTGTCGCGCAGGAGGGCCTTGTCCATGGAGTGCCGGTAGGACAGCCACACGTTGTGCAGCGCCCAGGCGAGGTTGCCGACCTCGGTGCCGCTGCCGGGCCTGCCCACTCCCCGGTTGGCGAACATGTCGGAGCTGCGGCCGACGCCCGAGCTGTCGGCGCGGTAGGCGGTGGGCACGTTGGCGATGAGCTGTTCCTGGTTCTGGCGCAGGGTGGTGGCGAGTGCGTCGAGTTCCAGGTGGTTGGAGCCGTGAATGAGCCAGTACTCCAGCTGGACGTTGAGGTTCCACCAGACCGCGGGCCATGGGGTGGGCTCCAGCCACGGGCCGGAGGTGGCCATGACCGGGCCGCCGGCCCGGCTGGCGGAGGCGACCTTGTAGAGCTGGATCCAGTGGAAGCTCTGGAGCCGCTGGTCGGGGAACGAGACGAAGCTCTTCTTGTAGAAGGCGTTCCACCAGCGGATGTGCCGTCGCCGGAGGGTGCCGTAGGACCCGGCGCGCCGCAGGTTGCGCAGCGAGTCGGTCTCGGCCGCGGTGGTGGAGGGGGCGCTGTGCCCGACGCTGAGCAGCAGTTCGTCGCCGTCGCGCCGGTAGGCGGTGGCGGTCTGGGCGCCGGTGAGGGGCTGGAGCACCTGCTCGGTGCCGTCGGCGGCGGTCTTCGTGGTCCAGGGCGGGTTGGGGATGTAGTCGGCGGGCGGGGTCTCCTGGATCTTCCGGGGGCTGATGGCCTCCTCGGGGTGGAAGGTCCAGACGGCGCGCTCGCCGCCGGTGGCCCGCACCCGGACGGCGAGTACCTCGTCGTGGATGAGGGCGGAGAGGGTGAGCCTGCCGGCGGTGGTCGTGACGGTGCCGGTGAGTTCGGCGTTCCACAGGCTCAGCCGCCAGTCGACGGCGGTGATGGTGCCGGCCGGTTCGAGCGTGAGGTGTCCCACCGGAAGCCGGCAGGTGCCCCAGCCGCTGCCGAACTCGGGGCGGTGGTCCTGCACTCGGCCGTGCTGGACGGTGAAGCGGACCTGGTTGGCGTCCGGCTCCCGGTAGATCATGCTGCCGAGCAGCCCGTCGCCGAGGAACGGGCCCTCGTACCAGCGGGTGGGCAGCTTGGTCCACAGCAGGTCCTGGCCGCGCAGGAACGTCGACCAGGCGCTGTCGGTGGTCATCGTGTCGCGGAGCTTCCAGGGGCGTCTGCCGCCGGCGTCGGACGGCACCCGCCCGGTGAGTTCCTGGGCTCGGGCCGTGCCGGGCAGGGCCGCCGCCGCGGCGCCTGAGAGGGCGGTGCCGAGTACGGCTCTGCGGGCCACCTTCGAACGTTGCTCCGGCTGTGAGGTCATCGTGTCCTCCAGACCTGACGGATCATCGATACATCGGGTGTATCCGGGAACCTAAGCAGCGTTCATGCACCTGTCAATGACGTGAACGGGGCCCCTGCGAATGAAGCCTCCGATGTATCGAGGAGACTCAGCCCCGTTCGCCCGGCCTGAACAGGACGTCAGTCACGCAGCCACGGCGCGAGCATCCCGCCCCGTTTCAGCGAGCCGAGGACCATCGACACATCCACCGACACCGCCTCGCGCAGCCACGGGGAACGCGTGACGAAGTCGTGGAGCGCCACCTCGTCCGGAAACGCGGTCAGAACCAGCAGCTGGCGTTCGCCGGTGAGGAAGCTGACGTACCGGACGTGCGGGGACTCGGCGAGCGCCGCCGTCACCGCGTCGACCTGCGCCGGCACGGCCCGCACCCACAGCACCGCCTCCACCGGCAGCCCGAGCAGCACCGGTTCGATCACGGCACGGACGCGGACCCGCCCCGCCCTGCGCAGGGCGCCCAGCCGGCGCCGGGCGGTGGCCTCGGACACCCCGGACACCCGGGCCAGTTCGTCGAACGTGCACCGCCCGTCCTCGGCCAGGGCGTGCACCAGGAGCCGGTCGGCGCGGGAGAGTTCCCCGACGCCGTCGAACGCGGGTGACACGTCCGCCGACGCCGGGGCGGCACCCGTCCCGTCGGTGAGGGCGGCGATCTCGGCGTCGGTGAGCAGGCCCGCGTGCCACTCGCGAATCGTCCGCACGTGCCGCAGCACCGGGAGTGTCAGCGTCCGTACGACCCCCGGCAGCCCCGGGAGTTCGTCCATGACGAGCCCTGCGAGACGGTCGCGCGGGCACTGCACCTCCGCGACGCAGTCCCAGGTCCCGGTCAGGACATGGGCGAAGGCACAGTCGGGCCGACGCGCCAGCGCGGTGGCGACCACACGGGCCTGGCCGGGCGCGCAGCGCACTCCGATCACGGTGCTGCGTCCGCGCACCGCCATGGCGCCGATCCGTACCAGCCCGGAGTCCAGCAGCCGGGTGCCCCGCCGGACGACGGTGCGTTCCGGTTCTCCGAGCGCCGTCGCGATGCGGTGCCACGAGGCACGGCCGTCGATCTGAAGCGCGCTGATGATGCGCCGGTCCAGCGAATCGGCCACGAAGCCGGTGTGCGGTGCGTCCATCGGCCTGAGCGTATGGCTGATTCCGTCGATTTCACAGGGAATCTTGTTCCCATCCGTCGGCCTGGCCGACTCTACCGGGAAGCCGGACCACGCTTTCCCTATCCCCGGAGGTGGCCGACGTGACCGCGACACCCGGAAGTCCCCCTCACCCGCCCGCGGCTGCTCCGTCCCCCGAGTCCTTCCCCGCCCCCGCCACCCGGCGCGGGCGGCTGTCCGTCCTCGGGCCGGGGCTGGTCCTGGCGGCCGCCAGCGTGGGCGCCGGCGACATGGTGACGTCGCTGGCGGGCGCCGCCGGATACGGCATGGCCCTGCTGTGGGCGATCCTCATCGGCGTCGTGCTCAAGTACGCGCTGACCGAAGCGGTGGGACGCCTCTATCTGGCGACCGGGCTGACGGTGATCGCGAGCCTGCGCTCGGCCGCCCGCTGGCTCCCGTACGCCTTCTTCGCGTTCGTCCTGGTCATCGGGCTGCTGTACGGGGCGGCCCTGGGCTCGGTGGCGTCGCTCGCGCTGTCGACGCTGTTCCCCGCGCTGCCGGTGAGACCGATGGCCCTGGTGATCGCGCTGGCGTCGGCCGGGATCGTGTACGTGGGCCGGTACTCGCTGTTCGAGCGGGTGATGAGCGGGTTCATGCTGGCCAAGTTCGTCGGCATGGTCGTGCTGGCCGTGGTCACGCTGGTGACCATGGACGACCCGTCCGGACTGGTGTCCTCGCTGCGGCCGCGGCTGCCGGAGGGCGACGTGATCACCGTGCTGGCGCTGGTCGGCGGGGTGGGCGGCACGGCCGGAGTGGCCTCGTACAGCTACTGGGTGCGGGAGAAGCGCTGGCGGCACGCGAGCTGGCTGCCCGTCATGCGGGCCGACACGGCGATGAGCTACACGGTGACGTTCCTGTTCGTGGTGTGCACCTCGATCGTGGGCACCGGCCTGCTGTACGGCAGCGGCCGGACGATCACCGGCAACGACGGACTCGCCGCACTGGCCGAACCGCTCGGCGCGGATATGGGGTCGGCGGCCCGGGTGCTGTTCCTCGGCACCTTCTTCCTCGTGACCCTGAGCGCCCTGGTCGGCGGTTTCAACGCCCTGTGCTATCTGCTGGCCGACTCGCTGCGCACCCTGCGCGCAGTGCCGGACGACGAGGCCGAGCGGCACATGGGCCAGCGCAGCCTTCCGTTCCGCCTGTTCGTGGTCTACTGCGCGGCCACGTCCGTGGCGGTGACCTTCGCCGGGAAGCCGGTCCCTCTGCTGCTCACCTACGCGGCCGTGGGCTCCCTCGTCCTGCCGCTGCTGTCCGGGGCTCTGCTGGTCCTTCTCAACCGGCGCGGCCTTCAGCCGCCGTACCGCAACAAGACCCTTTCGAACGTGCTGCTGTCGGGCTCCTTCGCCCTGTTCGGGGTGCTCGCCGTCGTGCAGCTCAAGGAAACCCTGGGAGGACTGTGAACCCCGCCGACGTGTGCTTCAGCACCGCGACCGAGCTCGCCGCGGCCCTGCGGCGCCGTGAGATCTCCGCCCGCGAGGTCGTCACCGCCCATCTCGAACGGATCGACCGGGTGAACCCGTCGGTGAACGCGATCGTCACCCTGGTCGCCGACCGAGCGCTCGAGGCAGCGGCCGACGCGGACGAACGGGCCGTCTCACACGCCGAGTTGGGGCCGCTGCACGGGCTGCCCGTCGCGCACAAGGACCTCCACGACACCGCGGGCATCCGCACGACCTACGGCTCCCCCGTCCTCGCCGACCACGTCCCGGCCCGGGACCACCTGGTCGTCGAGCGCCTCAAGCGGGCCGGGGCCATCACGCTCGGCAAGACCAACGTGCCCGAACTCGGCATGGGTTCGCACACCGTCAACCCCGTCTTCGGCGCGACCCGCAACCCCTACGACCTCTCGCGCAGCGCCGGCGGCAGCAGCGGCGGGGCCGGGGCCGCGCTCGCCTGTGGCATGCAGCCGATCGCCGACGGCAGCGACACCGGCGGCTCGCTGCGCAACCCGGCGTCCTTCAACAACGTGGTGGGCCTGCGCCCCTCCCCCGGCCGGGTCCCCTCCTGGCCCGACAAGGCGCCGTGGGGGCAGCTCTCGGTCAAGGGCCCCATGGCGCGGACCGTGCAGGACGTCGCCCTGACGCTGTCGGTGCTGGCCGGGCCGGATCCGCGCAGCCCGCTCGCCCTGGAGACGCCGGGCTCCCTGTTCGCCGGCCGGCTCGACGGCGATGTCCGCGGGTGGCGGGTCGCCTGGTCGCCCGACCTCGGCGGGAGCGTGCCCGTCGACCCGGAGGTCCGGGACGTGGTGCGCGGCGCGGTGGAGGTGTTCGCCGCGCTGGGCTGCGAGGTCGAGGAGGCCTGCCCCGACCTGTCCGGCGCCGACGAGGCGTACCTCGTCCAGCGCGCCTGGCAGATGGAGCTCGCGTACGGGCCCCTGCTGGACGAGCACCGGCACCGCATGGCCCCGGACGTCGTCTGGAACATCGAGGAGGGCCGCAAGCTCACCGGCCCGGACCTGGGCCGCGCCCAGCTCCTCCAGGCCGCGCTGTTCCACCGGGTGCGCGAGTTCTTCGGGACCTACGACGTCCTGCTGCTGCCGGTGAGTCAGGTCGCACCCTTCGACGTCCGCCTCCCTTACCCGGCCTCGGTGGACGGCATCGCCATGGAGACGTATCTGGACTGGATGCGCTCGGCCGGCCTGATCTCGATGACCGGCTGCCCGGCGCTGTCGGTCCCGGCCGGCTTCACGCCGGCCGGGCTGCCGGTCGGGCTCCAGGTGGTCGGGCCGCACCGGGGGGATGCGGCCGTGCTGAGGGCGGGGTACGCGTTCGAGCAGGCGACACGGTTCGGGGAACGGCGGCCGGACGTCGCGGTGAGCACGGGCATGGCGGAAGGCGGCCGGTCATGAGCCCGCGCAGTGTCGTGGTGGTGGGCGCGGGCATGGCCGGGCTGGCGACGGCCTGGTTCCTCCAGGAGGCCGGCGTCGAGGTCACCGTGGCCGACCGGCGGGGCGTAGCGGCCGGCGCGTCGTGGGGCAACGCGGGCTGGCTGTCCCCCGCGCTGACCGTTCCCCTGCCCGAACCGGCCGCCCTGAAGCTGGGGTTGCGCACGCTGCTCTCCCCCGCCTCCCCGCTCTACATACCGCCCCGGCCGGATCCGCGGCTGGCCCGCTTCCTGCTGGCGTTCACCCGGAACTGCACCCACCAGCGCTGGCAGGTGGCGATGGCCGCACTCGCCGCGCTGAACCGCGGGGCGCTCTCCGCCTACGACGATCTGGCCCGGGGCGGGATCACCGAGCCGACGCGCACGGGCGAGCCGTGCCTGATCGCCTTCACCTCCGCGGCCGGCCGGGCCCCGCTCGTGGCGGAGCTGGACGCGGTGCGCGCGGCGGGGCAGGAGGTCGACTACGACCTGCTCACGGGTGCCGAGGCGCGCGAGTCGGAGCCCGCGCTGTCGTCGCGCGTCGACGCGGCCGTACGACTGCACGGCCAGCGTCACCTCGACCCCGGGGCGTTCGTCGCAGCGCTGGCCGACGCGGTCCGCGGCCGGGGCGGGAAGATCGTCACCGGCCTGGAGGTCACCCGGGTACGGGATCTGGGCACCGGGGTCGTCGCCCTCGCCCGGGACGGCACGTCCGTGCGGGCCGACGCGGCCGTCCTCGCCCCGGGAGCCTGGCTCGGCCGCCTGGCCGCGCCCTTCGGTGTACGCACCCCGGTGCAGTCCGGACGCGGCTACAGCTTCTCCCTGCCCCCGGCCGGGCTGCCCACCCGGCCCACGTACTTCGCCGAGCGTCGGGTGGTCTGCACACCCCTCGGGGACCGGGTGCGGGTGGCGGGAATGATGGAGTTCACGGCACCGGACCGCCCCGCGGACCCCCGCCGTATCGAGGCGATCGTCGACTCGGTCCGTGATCTGCTGCCCTCCGCCGACCTCACCCACCGCACCGACGAGTGGGTCGGCCCCCGCCCGTGCACCGCGGACGGCCTGCCCCTGGTCGGCCCGACCCGCTCGCCCCGGGTCCACGTCTGCGGCGGCCACGGCATGTGGGGCATCGCCCTCGGCCCCCTCACCGGCAAGTTGCTGGCGGAGTCGGTCGTCACGGGCCGTGGGGCCGCCGAGTTGACGGCGCTGCATCCGCTGCGGTGACGCACGGTCAGTGGCTGCCCCGGTGTGCGTGTGCTTCGGCGAGGAGGAGGTAGCTCGCGGCGGTCCAGGTGTAGGCGCGGTCGCGCAGGCCCGTGCCGGTGAGGGCGTCGAAGTTCTCGGCGAAGCCGTGGGTCTCGCACAGGGCGCGGAAGCGGGCGCTGATGTCGTCGGCGAGCCGGTCGTGTCCGGCGCGGCGCAGGCCGTCCTCGATGAGGACGGTGGCGGGGGCCCAGACGGGGCCGCGCCAGTAGCCGTCGGAGAGGTAGTGCGGTGAGGTGGGCAGCTCGGTGGCGAGGCCGTACGGGGTCAGATGGGCCTTGATGTGGTCGGCGAGCGCGCTGCCGACCTCGCCGGGCAGGTGCTCGCCCAGCACGATGGGCATCAGGTCGAGGAGGCTGGAGCTGCTCCAGGTGTCTCCGGTGGCGGCTCCCCGGGCGACGAACCGTTCGCCGGTCCAGAGTTCGTCCAGCAGCGCCGACTGGATCTCGTGTGCCGTGCGCGTCCACCGGCCCGCCTCGTCCGGCTTGCCCAACTCGGCGGCCAGATAGGCAAGTTCATGCAACTGGAGGGCGAGGAAGGCGGCCAGGTCGGCGGTGACGACCACCCGCTCGGGGTCGAAGGTCGTGGCGTTGTCCCAGCCGCTGTCGTTGCCGTGCTGGTAGTGGGGCAGGGCGGCGCCGGGTGCGCGCCGAGCGGTGAGCCAGAAGTGCGTCCAGCGTTCCAGCCGGTCGTATGTCCCGGCGAGTTCCGCCCGGCTGGGAGGTGTCGGCAGCCGGCGGCGCAGACGGCCGGACGCCCAGCCGTGGATGGGCGGTTTGACGAAGTTGTGGAGGACCTCGGAGTGGGTGACGGAGTCGGGCAGGGCCCCGCTGTCGTCCTGGTGGTCGAAGGGCAGGGCGAACTGGTCCATGGCCAGCCCGGGACAGCCCGGGGCCAGGGCCAGGGCGTTGAAACAGTGGTCCCAGCTCCAGACCTTGTCCATCCAGTGCTTGGACATGAGGACGGCAGGCCGGGAGACGAGTCCGGCCGGGCGTACGGTCGCCGACCACAGGACGTAGGCGGCGAGTTCGGCGGCCGGGGTGGCGGACGACCGCCAGGGGGCCACCGCGTCGACGAATTCCGCGAAGGCTCCGCGTGCCGCCGCCACGATCTCGCCGAAGGCGGCCGAGAGCGCGTACGGCGGGCGAGCGGTGTCGATCTCCTCTACGGCGATCTCCCACCCGCCGTCCGCCGCCGCGGTCAGGGCGAGGCCGCGGTCACCGCCGCCCAGGGCCTGGGCCCCGGCGGTGTGGGCGATCCGGCCGGACAGGATGGTGACGCGGTAGCGGCGCCCCGTCTCGTACGACGTGAACACGTGCGCGTCCGCGGCCGGGTCGTGGAAGAAGTACGTCCCGCTGAACGGCGTCAGGACCTGCGCGCCCGCGAAGACTCCGATGTCCAGGCCGCTGCCCCGCAGGCGAACGGTGTCCGGCGACTCGTAGGCGAGGTCGACGCGCCCGGCCGGGCCGACCCAGCTGAGCAGTCCCGGTGTCGCCTCGACACGGGCGCCGGCACGCTCGCCGGTCTCCGGGTCCAGGGGGACGAGGCGGAGGACGGCGTGCATGCCGTTCTGGTGCGAGACGAGGTGGAGGTCCTCGGCGTACGTCTTCTCCGCCACCACGGGTGAGATGCCGAACCAGGATCCGAACGTGCTGAACGGGATGTCGTGGACGGAGAAGGCGGGTCCGGACGACGGGGCGGCGGTCATGGAGGCGTGACTCGTTTCTCGAGCAGGGATCGTCGGTGGATGCAGGGACCGTCGGTAGAAGGGAAGGTCCGCGGGAGGTCAGTCCTTGACGGCTCCGGCGGTCACGCCGGCGGCGACATAGCGCTGGGCGAGGACGAGGATGACCGCGGCGGGCAGTGAGGCCACGACGGCGGTGGCCATGATGGCGTTCCACTCCTGGTTGTTGTTGCCGATGTACTGGTAGATGCCGAGGGTGATCGGCTGGTGGGCGCCGCCGCTGGCGAGGGTGCTGGCGAAGACGAAGTCGGACCAGGACCACAGGAACGCGAACAGGGACACCGTGACGACGGCGTTGCGGCTCATCGGCAGCACGATGGACCGGAAGGTGCGCAGGGCCCCGGCCCCGTCGGTCTTCGCGGCCTGGAGCAGTTCGCCGGGGATGCCGGACATGAACGCGGTGAAGATGAGGACGGCGAAGGGGACGGCCAGGGTGGAGTCGGCGACGATCAGGCCGGGGACGGACTGGAGCAGGCCGAGCTGGAGGTAGATGGCGTAGAAGCCCATCGCCATGATGATGCCGGGGATCATCTGCGCGACCAGGAAGAGGAAGCCGAGCAGACCGCCGCCGCGCGGGCGGAGTTTGGCCAGGGCATAGCCGGCGGGCGCGGCCAGTGCCACGGTCAGGACGACGGTGCCCAGGCCGATGACGAGGCTGGTGCCGAGGTAGGGCAACTGCTGGTCGAGGACGGCCCGGTAGCCCTCCAGGGTGGCGTCGGCCGGGAACAGGTCCGGGGGCGACTTGCGCATGTCCTGGTCGCGGGTGAAGGACACATTCAGCATCCAGTAGACCGGGAAGAGCATGATTCCGGTCAGCAGCAGACCGGTGGCCGTCTTCCACCACGTGCGGCTGGGGCTTCGGTTCATGACAGCGCCTGCTTTCGCTGGACCCGGATGTAGACGAGGCCGAACACCAGGGCGGCGACGACGAGCAGGTTGCCGACGGCCGCTCCGGGGCCGAAGGCGGGCAGGAGGTTGCCGAAGCCGAGCTGGTAGGACCAGGTGGCGAAGGTGGTGGACGAGTCCGCGGGGCCGCCCTTGGTCATGATCCAGATGATGTCGAAGACCTTGAGCGTGTAGACGAGGCCCAGCAGCAGGGTGATCGCGGATACGGGGCGCAGCAGCGGGAAGGTGATGCGCCAGAACCGCTGCCAGGAGTTCGCCCCGTCCAGTGCCGCGGCCTCGTACAGGCTGGCGGGGATGGACTGGAGGCCGCTGTGGAGCACGACCAGGTTGAAGGGGACGCCGATCCAGATGTTGGCGATGATCACCGAGGTCAGTGACCAGGACGGTGAGGTGAGCCAGTTCACCGGGTCGACGCCGACGGTGCTCAGCAGGGCGTTGACGATGCCGGAGTCGCTGTTGAGCATCCACGACCAGGTGGAGGCCGACACGATCAGCGGCAGGAGCCACGGCACCAGGAACAGTGCCCGCAGGGTCGCCGAGAGCCGGAAGTGCTGGTGGAAGAAGACCGCCAGGGCCAAGCCGATGGCGTACTGGAAGACCAGGCACACGGCGGTGAAGACCACGGTGTGGAGCAGGGCCGGGGCGAAGGTCGGGTCGTCGAGGATCTTCCCGTAGTTCTCCAGGCCCGTGAACGGTGCGTCACCCTGGACAAAGGAGCGGACGGTGTAGTTCCGCAGACTGAGGTCGATGTTGCGGTAGAGCGGATAGGCGTAGAAGAGGACGAGGTAGAGGGTCACCGGGGTGAGGAAGGCCCAGGCGGCCCACTGCTGGGAGGCCGGCCGGCGTCGTGTCGCGGCACGGGCCGGGGGCGGGGCGGGTGCCGCCGCCGTCCCGGTCGGTGTGCGCACGGTCCGGTGGTCCGGCGGATGTGCCGTCTGCTTCATCGGACCCATGTCACTTGACCGCGGCCTGCGCCGACGTCAGCGCGTCCTCGGGCGATTTGGACCCGCTGAGGGCGGACTGGACGGCCTTCCACAACTGCTCGGAGATCTTCGGGTACTTGGTGCCCAGGTCGTCGCTGGTGCGTCCCCTGGCCGCCTTGACCGCGTCGACCCAGGCCTTCAGGTCGGCGTTCGCCGCCACCTGCTTGTTCTGGACCTCGGTGGTGGGAGCGACGTAGGACAGGGTGGTGTCGGTGTCGTACAGGTTCTGGGTGCTGGTCAGGCAGGTCGCCAGCTTCTGGGAGGTGGTGTAGCGGCCGGTGTCGTCCTGCACCGGGAGGGTGACGAACTCGCCGCCGGTCGGGGCGGCGGCGTTGCCCCCGTCGGAGCCCGGGATCGGCAGGACGCCGTACTCGAAGCCCGCCTTCTCGGCGTTGGCGAGCTGCCAGGTGCCGTTCTCGGCGAACGCGTAGTCCCCGCCGGCGAACTCCTGCCAGCTGGTCGTCTGGGTGTTGTTGATGACCGAGTTGGGGGCGTAGCCCTTCTTCAGCCAGTCCTGCCACAGCGACAGCGCGGAGACGGCCTTGTCCGAGTCGAGTTCGGTGAGCTGGGCGCCGGAGCCCCAGAACCAGGGCAGGAACTGGAAGCTGCCCTCCTCCGTACCGATCGCGGAGAACGTGATGCCCTTCTTGCCGGCCTTCTCGACCTTCGCGAGGGCCGCCGTCAGCGACTTCCAGTCCTTGACCGAGGCGATGTCCACCCCGGCCTCCTTCAGCACCTCCTTGTTGTAGTAGAGGGCGAGGGTGTTGGCGCCGATCGGCGTGCCGTACGTCTTGCCGCCCGACTGGCCCGCCGCGAGCAGGTTGGGGTCGACCTTGGAGGTGTCGAGCTTGTTGTCGTCGGTCGTGGTGAGCACGCCCGCCTCGGCCAGGGTCGAGACGACGGGGTTGTCGACGATGAGGACGTCCGGGGAGTTGCCCTGCTGGGCCGCGAGCAGCGTCTTGTTGGCCAGATCGCTGGTGTCGAAACCGGTCCGCTTGATCTTCACGCCGGCCTGGGTGCCGCACTTGTCCAGCAGCTTCGTCCAGGCCGAGCCCTTGGCGAACTGCGGGTACGGGTCCCAGACCGTGTAGGTGCCGCTGTCGGCGTCCTTGGCGTCGGTGCTGCCCGCGCCGGAGGAGCAGGCGGTGCCGACGACGGCGACGACGGTCGACAGGGCCACGGTGGCGAGGAGCCGTCTCGAGGAGCTGTGCATGGCGGGTCCTTCGTTCTCGGCATACGGGTGCCGTGGGAGAGGTGACGAGGGGTGTGCGGGTACGCCGAACGGCGGTGGCGTACCTGGTGAAGTGAGAAGGGTCCGGGGGGTTCGAGGGTCAGGCGTTCGGGGTCAGGCGGAGGGCGTACCGCCGGCGGGCCCGGTACTCGCCCGCAGGGAGATGGGTGGTGCGAGAAGGTGGTGCCGAGGCGGCGCGCCGGGGTGGTCGAGCCGTTCGATGAGCAGGTCGACGGCGCGACGGCCCATCTCCTCGGCCGGTACGTCCGCCGCGGTGAGCTGCGGGGTCACCGTCTCCGCCCACCGGCCGGCCACGACTCCGGTGACGGAGAAGTCGCGCGGTACGTGGCGGCCCGCCTGGGCGAGCCCTCGGTACAGGCCGCCCAGCGCGGCCTCGTTCAGCGTGACCAGGCCCGTGGTCGCCGGGTCGTCGTGCAGGATCCGCTCCAGGCACGCCTGACCGGACGCGGCGTCGTCCCCGCAGCAGTATGTGCGCACGGTCAGCCCGCGCTCGGCCGCTGCCTTGGTGAACCCCTCCAGGCCCCGGTGCGCGGACTCGTATCCCGCCCGCAGGAGCTGCTCCGGCCGGTTGACGAAGGCGACCCGGCGGTGACCGAGGTCGGCGAGATGGTGGACGCACGCCGCCGCCAGTGCGGTGTGGTCCAGGCCGACCCACCAGCCGCTCTCCGGGTGCGCGGTGCGGCCGATGGCGACGGCGGGGAAGTCCAGCTCGGCCAAGTGGTCGACCCGGTCGTCCTTCAGCCTGATCTCCATCAGGATCGCGCCGTCGACCCGCCGCTCCCCCAGCAGCCGCTGGAACGAGCGGTCGCTGTCCACGCCGCTCGGGGACAGCAGCACGTCGTAGTCATGGGCGGCGGCGGCTTCGACGACACTGCCGATGAAGTCGAGCTGCATGCCGGTGTAGTGGTTCCCGGCGGGCGGGAAGACCAGGCCGATCGTGCTGGTCCGGCCGTTGGCCAGGGCGCGTGCGCTGGCGTTGGGCCGGTAGCCCAGCTCGTCGATGACGTCCTGGATCTTCCGGCGTGTCTCGTCCGACACCGGACGTTTGCCGCTCAGCGCGTACGACACGGTGCTCCGCGAGACACCGGCCCGCCGGGCGATCTCACCGATGTTCACGGGGAACTCCTTGCGTGGGCTGTCGAACCGATGGTTGTCGAACCGGTTCGCGTGAAGTGAAGCTAGGAACTGCCCGGGCAGCTGTCAACACCCCGCGCAGCACTTCTTGTGCTGCGGCAGGGGTATTGCTGGGGGATTTCGCCGGTGCTAACTTCCTGCGAACCGGTTCGACGGGCGGCCGTCTCTGCGCGCCGCAACGGCCTCCGGGCGGGTCGCAGCCCATTTTCCTGCGGCGAGTCGAACCGGTTCGACCTCTTCAGCGCCCGATTCAGTGCCCGAGCAGTCAGTCCGAGCAGTATGGAAACCACGGAGACCTCAGTGCGACGAAGTAGAACGACTGTGGCCACAGCCGCGGTGACGGCCGCCCTCGCCACCCTCCTGGTCGGCCCTTCCGCGGGAACCGCCGGGGCCGAGGAGCGGGAACGGCTCGTCATCGACCTCGCCACCGACACCGGCGCCTTCCACGGCGGCGCGAGCGGCTCGCTGTACGGCGTGTACGGCGACGGCGTGCCGAGCCGCAACCTCATCGAGGGCATGCACCTGCGCACGGTGTCGACGAAGGCGCAGGACGGTCCGCAGCACCCGGGAGCGGACGCGCTGGAGATGCTGCCGCCCTTCGTGGACTCGGGCGGCAAGGACGTCTACATCTACATGACCGACATCTACCGCGGCTTCCCGTACCAGTGGCCGGGCGCGGACGGCCCGGCGCGGCTCGCCGATTTCAAGCAGAAGATCAAGAAGCAGGTCCAGCAGGTCCTGACCATGGGGGAGTACAAGGACAACGTCGTCTACGTGCCCTTCAACGAGCCCGAAGGGAACATGTTCGGGACCGGCGAGTGGAGCTACGACAAGGTCTCCTGGCTGAAGGACCCCCAGCACTACTTCGCGGCCTGGAAGGAGGTCTACCACCTCATCAAGGGCCTCGACCCGGACGCCCGCATCGCCGGCCCCAACACCAGCGTCCTCTACAGCCAGGTCAAGGACTTCCTCCAGTACGCCAAGGCCAACGACGTGGTGCCGGACGTGATGACCTGGCACGAGCTGTCGTCGCCCGCCGCGGTCCGCACGAACGTGGCGAAGTACCGGCAGATGGAGAAGGACGTCGGGGTCGGCCCGCTGCCGATCAACGTGAACGAGTACGGGCACAACTACCACCTGTCCGTGCCCGGCCAGGTCGTCCAGTGGGTCTCCGCCATCGAGGAGTCCAAGATCGACGCCGACCTGGCGTACTGGAACATCGACGGCAACCTCAACGACTCGGCCGTGGAGGCCAACAAGGGCAACGGCCAGTGGTGGCTGTTCAACGCCTACGGGCAGATGTCGGGTCACACGGTCGAGGTGACCGCCCCGCGCCCCAACCAGCAGTACACGCTCCAGGGCGTGGCCACCCTCGACGAGGACAAGAAGCAGTCCCGCGCCCTCTTCGGCGGCAAGAGCGGCGACGCCGACATCGTCTTCGACCACGTCGATCCGAAGCTGTTCGGGAAGACCGTACGCGCCACCGTCCAGGAGATCCCCTGGACCGGACAGGTCGGCGACTCGGCACAGCCGTTGCGGCTCGCGGACCGGGAACTGACGGTCGGGCCGGACGGCTCGGTCACACTGCCGATGACCGGCATGAACGAGATGTCCGCCTACCAGGTCATCCTCTCCCCCGGCGGCAACGGCGGTGAGCCGGCCGCGCCTTCGGTGAGCTGGCGCCAGACCTACGAGGCGGAGAACGCCACCTACACCGGCAAGGGCTACTCCAGGAACGGCCCCGAGGGCACGCCCTCCGACGTCGGCAAGTTCGCCACGTCGGGCGCCTACAACGTGGGCGGTCTGCGCACCGGCTCCGACGGGGTCCTCGCCTTCGACGTCGAGGTCCCGCAGGACGGCACGTACGACCTGAGCGTCTTCGCCAACTCCTACAACCTGTACGACCTGGTGAAGGAGCAGGGCCCGACCAACGTCTTCCTGCGCGTCGACGGCAAGGACCCGCAGGAGCTGCGGCTGCCGCTGGGCTACAAGTGGGTGGTGTGGGGCCACACCGACACGACGGTGAAGCTGACGGCGGGCAAGCACCGGATCACCCTGGCCGCGCAGGACCCCGACCTCGGGGTCACCAAGGGTGACGCCATCATCGACAAGATCGACCTGTCCCTGCGCGACGAGAAGGTGACCGCTCCGGCGATCTACGAGGCCGAGTACGCCACCCTCGCCGGTACCGAGCCGCGTTACACGCACCGCGGCGCCTCGGGGCCGGGCGCGGTTCCACTGCCGAAGGGTGCCTCCGCGACCTTCTGGGTCCACTCCCCCACCGACGGTGAATCGACCGTGTCGGTCGACCACTTGGGCGGCGGCCACGCGAGCCTGGCACTCAACGGCGAGAAGCTCGACCTGCCGAAGACCGGCGGGGCCAAGAAGGGCACGGACACGGTCCGGCTGTTCCTGTCCGGCGGCATCAACAAGATCACCGTGACCGGTACGGCACGCGAACTCGTCCTCGACCGGCTGCGGGTCGCCCCGTCGAAGGGCACCCTGGTGCCCACCGTCCAGCAGGCGGAGAACGGCACCCTCACCGGGGCGGCGAAGGTCACCGACGCCTACACCTTCGCCACGAACGGCAAGGCCGTCACGGGCATCGGCGACGGAAAGGCCAACGCCCTCACCGTCGACGTGGTGGCCACCAGGGCCGGGCGGCACGCGCTGACCATCCGCTACTCCAACGCCGAACAGGCACCGGCCACCCACTACAACCCCGACCCGATCGCCCGCCACGCCGACCTCTCCCTCAACGGCGGACCGGCGCGCCGGGTGCTGTTCCCGACCACCTTCCACTTCAACAACTTCTGGGACCTGACCGTCCCGGTCACCCTCGAGAAGGGCACGAACCGGCTCACCTTCACGGCGGAGGAACTGCCGGACTTCGACGGCGACACGTACAACCAGTACGACCAGCGGTCCCCGTACGCACCGGTGATCGACCGGATCGCCGTCACGCCGATGGCGGCGAAGTAGCCCCTGGTGAACGCGAGGCGCCGATCCGAATACCCGGTCGGCGCCTCGCCCCGCGCGTCGGTGCCCGCGCCGCGTCACCACAGTCGGGCGGCGCGTGGCTCAAGGGTCAGTCCAGCGTGACACCCGTGTGCCTCTCCAGGGCTTGGACGAGCTGAGCCTGGAACTGTTCGTCCCGCGAGGCGGGGTGGGGTGTCCGGGTCTGCCGGTGGTGCCAGTAGCCGCCGGTGCTCGGGGTCACGTCCGGGTGGGTGGCGAGCCACGCCTGTGTCTCGTGGCCTGCGGTCAGGTCGTCCGGTGCGCCGCGACCGCCCATACGGGTCGGGACCCACCCGGGGTCGACCGCGTGGCTGGAGGTTCCCTCCCAGCGGGAGGCGAAGGCGAGCGCGAGAGTGGTGACCCACAGCTTCGTGTCGTCGTAGGAGGCGGATCCCGTGGCCAGCCGTCGCAGGTCGGTGGAGCCCGTTCGGTGCATGGAGCTGCTGAGGTACACGAGCCTGGCCGGCTTGTCCATCAGGGCCGTCAGCACGTAGGGCGCGACCGTGTTGACGGTGACGTCTTCCGGGCGGTTCATGACGCCGGCGTTGTGGATGACGGCGTCGAAGCGGCCGAACCCGGCGGCCTGCCGGGCGACATCGCGGATTTCGGCCGGCTCGGCCAGGTCCCCGGTGATGACGCCTTGCCACCGGGCGGTGTCGTCCGCGCCGGTGAGCCGGGCCGGGTTGCGGACGTGGACGACCACGTCGTGCCCCTCGCCGGCCAGCGCCTCCGCCGTGTTGCGCCCGAGCCCGCCGGCCGCTCCGGTCACCAGAACCAATGCCATGTCAGTCCCCTCTCCTGTCGTCGTCCCCACCATGGTCGAGGCCCCCACCGGGTCGTCCGCCCGGCTCTGGGGAAACAGGGCGGACGACCAGGCGCGGGAGCGCGTCAGAGGGTGAGGAGGACCTTGGTGGCACGCCGCTCGTCCATCGCCTTGTAGCCCTCCGCGGCCTCCTCCAGCGGCAGGGTGAGGTCGAAGACCTTGCCGGGGTCGATCTTCCGGTCCCAGATGAGCTGGATCAGGTCGGGCAGGAACCGGCGTACCGGGGCGGGCCCGCCCTCGGTGTGGATGCCGGCGAAGAACAGGTCGATGCCCTGGATCGAGACGTCGTAGTTGACGCCGACGAAGCCCAGATGGCCGCCGGGGCGCGTCGAGTTGATGGCCTGCATCGTCGACTCCTGGGTGCCGACGGCCTCGACCACCGAGTGCGCGCCGAGCCCGCCCGTGAGCTCCTTGATCCTCGCCACGCCCGCGTCACCGCGCTCCTCGACGATGTCGGTCGCGCCGTAGAACCGGGCCAGCTCCTGCCGCTCGGGGTGGCGGGACATCGCGATGATGCGCTCCGCGCCGAGCTGCTTGGCGGCGAGGACGGCCATCAGGCCGACCGCGCCGTCGCCGACGACCGCGACCGTCTTGCCCGGGCCGGCCTCCGCGGCGACGGCCCCGTACCAGCCGGTGCCGAGCACGTCGGAGGCGGCGAGCAGCGACGGGATCAGGTCCTCGTCCGGCTGCCCCGGCGTGGCGACGAGAGTGCCGTCCGCGTGGGGGATGCGGGCCTTCTCGGCCTGGGTGCCGACCGTCTGAGCCACGAACTCCCGGTGCACACAGCCGGACTGGTAGCCCGCACGGCAGATCTCGCAGGTGTTGTCGGAGATGACGAACGACCCGACGACGAAGTCGCCCACCTTGACGTTGCGCACGTCGTCGCCGACTTCCTCGACCACACCCACGTACTCGTGGCCCATGTCCGTGTGGTCGGCGGGCTCGACCCCGCGGTAGGGCCACAGGTCCGATCCGCATATACAGGTCGCGGTCAGCCGGACGATCGCGTCGGTGGGCTCGATGAGCTTGGGGTCCGCGCGCTCCTCCACCCGGACGTCACCTGCTGTGTACATGACCACTCCACGCATGACTGCGTCTCCTTGCCTTCTGTGTGCCGGCGCCCGTGGCGCCGAGTCCTGCCGGGCGGGTCGCCTCACCGCCCGAGGCACTTCTGCTCAGACCGCGCCACCGATGGCGGCGGGGCGGAAAGCACCACGACGTCCAGGGAACCAGCCCAGGGTGCGGGGAGCGAGTTACTGATGAGGGGTGTACCCGCAGTACACCCCACGGCGCCGCACGCGGCCGTACGGTCGTCTTGTGGACAACCGTGACGAAGTCCGCGAGTTCCTCACCTCGCGGCGAGCCAAGATCACCCCCGCGCAGGCCGGGCTGCCGGCCGGCACCCGGCGCCGCGTCCCCGGACTGCGCCGCAGCGAGGTCGCGGCCCTGGCCGACGTCAGCGTCGAGTACTACGCCAAACTCGAACGCGGCAACCTCGCCGGCGTCTCACCCGCCGTGCTCGAAGCCGTCGCCCGCGCCCTCCAGCTCGACGACGCGGAACGCGCCCACCTGCTCCATCTGGCCCAAGCCGCCGAGGGCTCCGACGCCCTCGCCCGCCCCCGGCCCCGCTCCAGCAGGCAGCGCAGCCTGCACACGAGCCTGCAATGGACCCTGGACGCCATCACCACCGGGGCCGCGTTCGTCGTCAACGGCCGTCTGGATCTGCTCGCCACCAACCAGCTCGCCCGCGCCTTCTTCGGCGACATCTACAGCGGCCACCACACCCAGCCGCCGAACCTCGCCCGCTACCAGTTCCTCGATCCAGGCGCCCACCGCTTCTACTCCAACTGGGAACTCGCCGCCGACATGACCGTCGACGTCCTGCGCACGGAGGCCGGCCGCAATCCCCACGACAAGGAGCTGCACGACCTCGTCGGCGAACTGTCCACCCGCAGCGACGCGTTCCGCACCCGCTGGGGCGCCCACAACGTCACCCGCCACGGCACCGGCACGAAGCAGTTCCACCACCCCGTCGTCGGCGATCTCACCCTCACCTGGGAAGCCCTGGCCATCACGGCCGAACCAGGCCTCACCCTCACCATCTACACCGCCGAACCCGGTTCGCCCTCCGCGGAGAACCTGAACCTGCTCGCCACCTGGGCCGCCACTCAGGAAGCGGGCTCCACCAGGCGGTAGACGGACCGGCCGGTGCGTCAGTTCCTCTTGCCGGGCGCCGGCGCGGTGGGGCCTCCCGGGCCGGCGCGGAGCATCGCCCGGTAGAGGGCGTCGTGCTCGGGCGGATCGGGCAGGGGTCCGCGGGCCGGGGCCTTGAGCGAGTGGATCATCAGGGCGACGACGCGCCGCCAGGCGTCGGGGGCGGCGTCGCCGGTGGCATTGACGACACCGGCGTTGGCCATGTGGATCAGGACCAGGTCCGAGGGGTCCAAGTCCTCACGCAGCCGGCCTGCCGCCTTGGCGCGGTCGATCAGCCGCACCATGGCCTCGTACGCCTCGTCGCGGCGCTGCTCCAGGGCCTTGGCGGTGGGGAAGGTCATGGTCAGGACGTCGGCGAAGCCGCTGTCGGCGGCCTGCATCGCGCACGCGGTCTCGATGTAGCCGACGAAACCGTGCCAGGGATCGGGGTCGTCCAGAGCGGCCGCGACCGCGTCGGCGTAGGCGTCCATGCGGTCGGAGAAGACGGCGTCGACCAGCTCCTCCTTCGTCGGGAAGCGGCGGAACATCGTGGCGATCCCCACCCCCGCCTCACGGGCCACGGACGCCAGGGAGGCGCTCAGCCCGTCGCGCGCGAACACCCTGCGCGCGGCGGCGATGATCCGCTCCCGGTTCCGCTCGGCGTCCTTGCGCAGCGGCTGGGCGGCGGGGCCGTCGGAATGCTGGGCACCAGGACTCATACCGGCCACTCCAGCAATCGGATCAGCCTATCCAGTTACCCTGTCACGTCGTGGTCAGAACCTCCGGCAGAGGTGCCTGACCGGTGAGGTTCTCCGGGCGCAGGATCGTGTCCAGTTGCTCGGCGGTGAGCAGACCCGCTTCCGTGGCCAGGTCCTTGATGCCGCGGCCCGTGGCGAGGGCCCGGCGGGCCAGCGCGGTGGAGGCGGCGTAGCCGATGTGCGGGGCGAGTGCGGTCACCAGGCCGATGGAGCGGTGGACCGTGTCATGGAGGTGTTCGCGGTTGGCGGTGATGCCGGGGACGCAGCGGGTGGCGAGGGTGTCGCAGGCCGCGCGCAGATGGGCCAGGGAGCGCAACAGGCTGTAGGCGATGACCGGTTCGAAGGCGTTGAGCTGGAGCTGCCCGGCTTCGGCGGCCATGGTGACCGTCAGGTCGTTGCCGATGACCTCGAAGGCGACCTGGTTGACGACTTCGGGGATCACCGGGTTGACCTTGCCAGGCATGATCGACGAGCCCGCCTGCACCGGCGGCAGGTTGATCTCGCCGAGCCCGGCGATGGGCCCGGAGGACATCAGACGCAGGTCGTTGCACGTCTTGGAGAGTTTCACCGCGACGCGCTTGAGGACACCGGAGAGCTGCACGAATGCGCCGCAGTCCTGGGTGGCTTCGATGAAGTCGCCCGCCGGCCGGACGGGTTCGCCGCTGATGCCGGCGAGATAGGAGCAGGCGAGTCCGGCGTAGCGGGGGTGGCCGTTGATGCCGGTGCCGATCGCGGTGCCGCCGAGGTTGGACTCCAGCAGCAGGGCGGCGGCCTCGGTGAGGCGTTGCCGGTCCTCCTCGATCATGACGGCGTAGGTGGTGAACTCCTGACCGAGGGTCATGGGGACGGCGTCCTGGAGCTGGGTGCGGCCCATCTTCAAGACGTCACCGAACTCCGTCGCCTTGGTGGCGAAGGCCGTGGCCAGCGCCCGCAGGGAGTCGCCGAGCCGGCGCAGTGAGGCGACCAGGGCCAGGCGGACGGCGGTGGGGTAGACGTCGTTGGTGCTCTGGCCGAGGTTGACGTGGTCGAGCGGGTGGATCGCGTCGTAGCAGCCGCGGGGGTGGCCGAGGATCTCCAGGGCCCGGTTGGCGATGACCTCGTTGGCGTTCATGTTCGTCGACGTGCCGGCCCCGCCCTGGACGGGGTCGACGACGAACTGGTCGTGCAGCTGTCCGGCGGCGACCTCCTCGCAGGCCCTGATGATCGCCCGGGCGACGTCCGGGGGCAGCAGGCCCAGGTCGCGGTTGGCCTGCGCGGCCGCCTGCTTGACCGCTGCCAGCGCGGTGATCAGTTCGGGGAACCGGGCGATGGTCGACCCGGTGATCGCGAAGTTCTCCACCGCCCGCACCGTGTGCACGCCGTAGTAGGCGTCGGCCGGGACCTCCTTGTCCCCCACCAGGTCGTGTTCCACGCGTGTGCCCTGCGCCATCTGCGCCTCCTCGTCGGGCGCCGACTCAGGTCGGCGCCGCCGGTGCGGCCCCTTGACAGGCCACCGCTTCGGAGCCCAGTCTTACCGCCCAATACGCAGAGCGCAATATATTGGAGCGGTAGGAGGCTTCCATGAGCACATCGCAACCCACTCCCACCAGCACAGACGGCCCCAAAACCCGGCCCGCGGGACTGCTGCGGCGGTGCCTGAAGATGCCGATCGGGGTCCAGTCGATCATCGCCGTCGGGCTCGGAGCCCTGATCGGAACTCTCGCCCCGTCGGCCGGCGAGCAGATGAAGATCCTCGGGGAGGTGTTCCTGAACCTGGTGCAGGTCGTGGTCCTGCCGCTGGTCTTCCCGCTCATCGTGCTGGGCATCGCCCGCATGGAGTCGGTCAAGAAGGTCGGCCGGATCGCCGGCAAGGCCATCCTCTACTTCGAGATCGTCACCACCGTCATCCTGCTGATCGCGGTCGGACTGGCCAAGTTCACGGGAATCGGCAAGGGCGCCCCCGTCCAGGAGGCCGACGCCAAGGACCTGGACGGCATGAGCCAGGGCATCGACTTCCACGAACTGGTCCTGCACGCCGTACCGAAGAACATCTTCGCCGCGTTCAGCGAGGGCAACCTGCTCGGCGCGATCGTCTTCGCCCTCCTCGTCGGCGTCGCCATGGCCGCGATCGGGGAGAAGTCCGAGCCCTTCGCCTCCGTCCTGGAGTCCGTCGCCTCGGTGATGTTCAAGGTCGTCGGCTACGTCATCCGCGTCGCCCCGCTGGGCGTGCTCGGCTTCATCTCCTACGACGTCGCCCACTACGGCTTCGGCAACCTCCGCAGCCTGCTGGGGTTCATCGCCGTGGTCTACACGGGCCTGGCCATCGTCGTCGGCGTGCTCTTCCCGCTCATCGCCGCGATCTACCGCATCCGCTACGTCGAGTTGATGAAGTCGATCGCCGGGCTGGCCGGGATCGCCTTCGTCACCCGCAGCTCCGAATCGGTACTGGCACCGCTGATGGGCAAGTTGGAGGCGTTCGGTCTCAGCCGGTCGACGACCTCGTTCGTCGTCCCTCTCGGCTACTCCTTCAACACCGACGGCTCCGTCCTCTACCAGGCCGCCGCGCTGGTCTTCCTCGCCAACGCCTACGGCGCCGACACGTCTCTGCCCGCCCTGCTCCTCATGGTCGGCGTGCTGGTGATCCTCTCCAAGGGCATGGCCGGTGTCGCCTCCGCCTCCATCGTCGTCCTCATCGCCGCCGGCAACTCCGTCGGACTTCCCGCCGAGGGCATCGCCCTGCTCCTGGGCGTGGACTTCATCGTCGACATGGCCCGCACCGGCGTGAACGTCATCGGCAACTCGCTCGCCGCCGCCGTGGTCGACAGCTCCGAGAAGCGGCGTGAGGCGAAACGCGGCGGGCGTGAAACCCCCGGCATCCCGGCCGAGGCCGACGCCCCGGCCCTCCGGAAGGAACCCGCGCAGTGACCACCTCCACCTCGGAGATCATCGGCATCCTGGGCGGGATGGGGCCGGCGGCCACCGCCGACTTCTACGCCAAGCTGGTGTCGATGACTCCGGGCAGCAGCGACCAGGACCACCTCCGCACGGTCATCTGGTCCGACCCCACCATCCCCGACCGCACCGACGCCCTGCTGGGCGACGGCCCCGATCCCACGCCCTGGCTCCTCGACGGCAGCCGCGTCCTGCGCGAGGCCGGCGCCACGGTCATCGCCATTCCGTGCAACACCGCGCACGCCTTCGTCCCGCGCATCGCCGAGCACGTCGGCCTGCCCATCGTCCACATGATCGGCGAGGTGGCCCAGCACCTCAGCACCGTGAGCCCCCGCATCCACACCGCCGGACTGCTCGCCACCACCGGCACCCTTCGCGCGGGCCTGTACCAGGACTGGCTGGGCCGCTTCGGGATCCGCCTCGTGCTGCCCGACGCCGGCAGCCAGGACCGGGAGGTGATGGCCGGCATCCGTGCGGTGAAGGCCGGTGACCGGGACGGCGCGACCACGCTCCTGGAACGCGCCGCGCGGCACCTGACCGAACAGGGCGCCCAGGCGGTGATCGCGGGCTGCACCGAGATTCCCCTGGGCCTGCCCGCCGACACCGTGGACGTCCCCCTCGTCGACCCGGCGCTCGTGCTGGCCCAGGCCCTCGTGCGCCGGGCCGGACGCGGGAGCACAGCCGGAGAGGCGGCCTAGATCGATGTACTGTACGCAGTATGTCACTCGACAGCCCGGTCTCCCGCCGTCTCCTCAGCGACGAGGTCTTCCACCGCCTGCGCGACTCCATCGTGCGTGGGGAACTCGCTCCCGGGGAGAAGGTCAAGGACAGTGAGCTCGCCGAGCGCCTCGGGCTCAGCCGCACCCCGGTGCGCGAGGCGCTCGCCCGGCTCGCGGACAGCGGCCTGGTCGAGGCGAAGCCCGGCGTCTACACGCGCATCACCACCCTCAACCGCCGCGACGTCGAGAAGACCCTCGCCGTGCTGCGCTCCCTCGACCAGCTCGCCGTCGAGACGGCCGTGCCGGTCATGACCGAGCAGGACCTTCAGGCCATGCGGCAGGCCAACCGGGACTTCGAACGGGCCGTCGCCGCCAACGACACCGACGCGGCCCTCGCCGCCGACGACCGCTTCCACGCCGTCCCCATCGCGGCAGCGGACAATCCCGTCCTGAGCCGGATCGTCGAGCAGCTCCACCCCCAGATCCACCGCATCCTGTACCGGAAGTTCTCCACCCTCCTCGGCGGCCGGAACACCATCGAGCACCACGGCCGGCTCGTCGACGTCTGCGCCGGAGGCGACGCCCGCGCCGCGGCCGAGCTCTCCGGACAGCACTGGTCCGAACTCGGCGGCCACATCAACCGGCTCTTCGACACCAACCAGTTCACGGATGCCGGGGCAGGCTCCGCGTAGGGGCGGATGCCGTGTTCAGCCCCTGGCCCGCCAGGAGCAGGCCGCCGTTCCCCTGACCGGTACGGGGACGCTGAGCACCGCGCCGGAGGTCGCGTCCGGGTTCTGCACGCCGTACCGGGCCGTGGTGACCAGGAGGCGCCTCTCGCCGGGGTGCAGGCAGACCGACGTGGGGTGCGGGGCGGGCACGGCCAGGGTGTGGAGCAGCCGGCCGTCGGGGTGGTAGCGGCGGACCGCACCGGCGCCCCACATCGCGACCCACAGGCAGCCCTCCTCGTCGACGGTCATCCCGTCGGGGCTTCCTTCGTCCTCGCGCAGGCGGGCGAAGGTCTCCGGGCCTCCGATGAGCTCGCCGCAGACGGGATCGACCCGGCAGCGGAGGATCGTGCCGACGGCCGTGTCGGCGAGATACAGGGTCGTGCCGTCGGCGGTGAAGGCCGGGCCGTTGGCGATGGTCAGGCCGTCGAGGACGCGTACGACCGTGCCGTCGGGGTCCGTCCGGTAGAGCGAGCCGGCGCCGTGGGTGCCGTCGTAGGCCATGCTGCCGGCCCAGAAACGGCCGGCGGGGTCCGCGACGCCGTCGTTCATCCGGCTGGGGAGCGGGGTGCGGTCCTCGGGGCGGTCGAGCCATTCCGGTGTGCCGTCGGGCGAGAGCAGCGCGATGCCGGTGCCCGCGGCGGCGATCCAGGTGTCCGGCCGGTCGCCCACCGGCGCGACAGCCCCCAACGGCACGTCCAGCCCGGCGAGTTGGACCGGCCTGGTGGTATCACGCAGTTCGAAGAGCCGGCCGCTGAGGATGTCGACGTACACGTACCTTCCGTCGACCCAGCGGCCGCCCTCGGCGAGTTCGTACCCGCCCTCCACGACGACCGTCGCGGGCACTGCCGTTGATGTCATGTTCAGTCTCCTGGCTCAGCGGATGGTCGTGCCGTCCGGCTGGTCGAACAGGCCGAGTTCGTCCCGGGTCGGGAGGCCCTCCCAGTCGCCGCGGGTGGCGACGGCGAAGGCGGCGGTGGTGACGGCTCGGTGCAGACGGGCGGGGATGTCCGCGCCGTCGAGGAGTCCGGACAGGTATCCGGCGACGAACGCGTCGCCCGCGCCGACCAGATCCACCGCGTCGACCTGTCGGGCGGCGCAGTCGCTCGCCCCGTCGGCGGTGAAGCTCGTCGCGCCGCGTGCGCCCCTCTTGACGACCACCTCGCGCACGCCTGCGGACACGATGCCGTCCACGGCCTCCGGCTCGTCCGCCGCCGGCCGTTCCAGCACCAGCGGCAGTTCGTCCTCGGAGGCGATGAGCAGGTCGACATGGGCCAGCATCGGCCGCAGGGCCGTGCGCGCCTGGTCGGCGGACCACAGCCGGGACCGGTAGTTGACGTCGAGGCATACCGTGATGCCGGACTCGTGAGCCGTCGCGGCGGCGGTCAGGGCGGCCTCGGCCGCCGACGGACCGAGCGCCGGGGTGATGCCGGTGAGATGCAGGACGCGGGTTCCGGGGGACAGCGCGGGCAGTACGTCGGCCGGTGAGACGGCCGAACCGGCGGATCCCGCGCGGTAGTAGCTGACGCGGGTCAGCGTGCCCAGGCGGGGTTCGGTCAGGAGCAGGCCCGTGGGGCGGCCGGTGCCGTCGGTTACCGCGTGGCCGGTGTCGATGTCCTCGGCGCGGAGCGTTCGCAGTACCAACGCGCCGAGTTCGTCGGCCCCGACGCGGCCGGCCCAGCGCACCCGGTGTCCGAGCCGGGCCAGGCCGATGGCGACGTTGGACTCGGCTCCCGCCACGGACAGGCCGAGACTGCAGCCCAACCGCAGTGCGCCCCGGGCGCGGAGCGCCGCCATCGTCTCGCCGAAGGTCACCACGTCGGGCGGGGCCTGGCGGTCCGGTGCCGTCACGGCGTCTCCCCCACGGCCACCCTGCGGAACGCTGCCGCGCGGGCGCGGAGTTGCTCGAGGTCGCCGCCGTTGGCCGCGTCCCCGACGAGCGGTGAGCCGACGCCGACGGCGATGGCGCCCCGGTCCAGATAGTCGCGGGCGGCCTGCGCGTCCACTCCCCCGACGGGCACGAACGGCACCTCGGGGAACGGGTCGCGCAGGGCGCCCAGATAGCCGGGGCCGCCGAGGGAACCGGGGAAGAGTTTGATCGCTGCGGCGCCCCGGGCGAGGGCGAGTTCGATCTCGGTGGGCGTCAGGGCGCCCATCAGCACGGGTGTGCCGTAGGGCTCCAGTCCGTCGACCAGTGCCGGGGTGACGAGGTACGAGGCACCGGCGTCCACGGCTCGCTCGGCGTCCGCGGCGGAGCGGACGGTTCCGGCGCCGAGGAACGCGTCGGGGCCCAGTTCGGTGCGGGCCTGCCGGATGACGGTCAGGGCGTCGGCGGTGGTCAGTGAGACCTCGACGGCCGTGATGCCCTCCTCGGCGAGGGTGCGTACGGTGCGCAGTGCGGCGGCGGGATCCTTGCCGCGCACGATCGCCAGCAGGCGGTGGGCTCGGAGCGATTCCACCAGGTTCATGGGAAGCGGGCTCTCCTTGGGCGTGGGCTGGTGCGGGGGCCGGGCGCTGCTCACCATTCGGTGAACGCCCCGTCGGCTCCTCGCCATACGGGGTTGCGCCAGCGGTGTCCGGTCTCGGCGGCGCGGCGTACGGCCTTCTCGTCGATGTCGACACCGAGGCCGGGACGGGACCCGCGGACGGCGTACCCGCCGTCGAAGCGGAAGGGTTCGGGATCCATCACGTACTCCAGCAGGTCGCACTGCTGGTTGTAGTGGATGCCCATGCTCTGTTCCTGGATGAGGAAGTTCGGCACGGAGAAGGCGATCTGGAGGCTGGCGGCCAGCGCGATCGGGCCGAGCGGGCAGTGGGGTGCCATGGTGACGTCGTACGTCTCGGCCATGGCCGCGATGCGGCGGACCTCGGAGATGCCGCCCGCGTGCGACAGGTCGGGCTGGGCGACGGCGATGCCGCTGGTCATGACCTCGCGGAAGTCCCAGCGGGAGTAGAGGCGTTCGCCGGTGGCGAGCGGGATGCTCGTGGACTCCACCAGGCTGCGCAGGTTGCCCGAGTGTTCCGGCAGAACGGGTTCTTCGACGAACAGCGGGTGCAGTGGTTCCAGCAGGGGCAGCAGGCGGCGTGCCATGGCGGTGGAGACGCGGCCGTGGAAGTCGACGGCGATGTCCCGCTCGTCGCCGAGCACGTCGCGGACGGCCGCGACGCGTTCGACGACCTCGGCGGTGCGGGCCGGGGTGTCGATCGGGGCGAGCTCGGCCGAGGCGTTCATCTTCACGGCGGTGAAGCCCGCCTTCACCTGCTCCCGGGCCAGCTCCGCCACGTCGCTCGGGCGGTCGCCGCCGATCCAGGCGTACATCCGGACGCGGTCCCGTACCGGGCCGCCGAGGAGGCGGTGCACCGGGACGCCGTAGGTCTTGCCGGCGATGTCCCACAGGGCCTGGTCGATACCGGCGACGGCACTGGAGAGGATGGGGCCGCCGCGGTAGAAGCCGCCCTTGGTGAGCACCTGCCAGTGGTCCTCGATGCGCAGCGGGTCCCGGCCGACGAGGTGGTCGGCCAGTTCGTGGACCGCGGTGCGCACGGTCTCGGCACGGCCCTCGATCACGGGTTCGCCCCAGCCGGTGATGCCCTCGTCGGTGGCGACGCGCAGGAACAGCCAGCGCGGAGCCACCAGGAACGTCTCAAGTCCGGTTATCTTCAAGGAGCTTCCTTCGGCTGCGTGTCGTGTGCTTCGTCCTGGCCGTCCCGCGCCCGGACGGCCGCCAGGTCGTCGGAGGCCTGGGCCAGCAGGGACTCGACGGCGGCCACGGCGGCGTCCGGGTCGCCCGCTTCGACCGCGTCCAGCAGTTCCTGGTGCACGGGGATGGAGTCGGAGTGGTGCTGGGCGCCGTGCACGATCCGGTCGCGGACGCGCAGACCGGCCTCGATGACGACCTCCATGCGGCTGAGCAGTTCGTTGTGGGCGGCGTCCAGCAGGGCGCGGTGGAAGGCCAGGTCCGCCTCGACCATGGCCTCCGCGTCCGCGCCCGCCGCCGCCATGGCGTCGAGCGCCTGCCGCATCGCCTCCAGGTCGGACGGGGTGCGGCGGGCCGCGGCGAGCCGGGCTCCGGCGGGCTCGACTATCGCGCGGACCTCGGCGAGGTCCTCCAGGAAGGCGTCGGTCGGAGCACTGCTGCCCTGCCAGCGCAGCAGGTCGCTGTCGAGCAGGTTCCAGTCGGCCCGGGGCCGGATGGTCGTACCGCGCTTCTGCTTCGACTCGAGCAGGCCCTTGGACGCCAGCACGCGCATCGCCTCGCGGACGACGGTCTTGCTGACGCCGAGTTCTGCCTCGAACTTGACCGGGTCCACCACGGACCCCGGGGGGTAGTCGCCGCGGATGATGCGCCGGCCCAGCTCCTCCACGGCCTGGCCGTGCAGCCCCTTACCGGGATGGGTCACCACGTTCTCCGTTTCCGCTCCGGTCCCGTTCGCTGCCGGCGCGCACGCCGCGTGCCGCTCACGAGGACTCCTTCATGACGCTCCATCCTCCATCGACCACGAGGCTCGCTCCGGTCACGAACGAGGCGTCCTCCGATGCCAGGAAGGCGACGGCGGCGGCGACCTCCTCCGGCTGTCCGAACCGCTTGGCCGCCGTGGCCGCCACACTGCGCGCCCGGTCGGCCTCCGGGATCCCGTCCCACGCGGCGGTGAGGACGGGGCCGGGCAGCACCGTGTTGACCCGGATGTCCGGCCCGTACTCGACGGCCAGCTGCCGCCCCAGCGAGCACAGCGCGCCCTTCGCCGCGGCGTAGGCGGCATGGCCGGGCAGGCCGATGACCGCGTGCACCGAGGAGGTGAGGACCACGGAGCCCCGCGCCTCGCGCAGCATGGCCGCGAAGGTCTTCATCGCCCGCCAGGCCGGCTTGAGCAGCACGGCCATCTGGCCGTCCCACTCGGCCTCGCCCATTTCGTGGGCGGGCTTGTTGAGCTGGGCGAAGGCGTTGCTGTGCAGCACGTCCAGCCGGCCGTGCCGTTCCTCGACATGGCGGGCCAGATTCTCCCAGTCGGCGGCCGAGGTCACGTCGCAGCGCACGTACTCCGCGCGCCCTCCCCCGGCCTCGATGTCCGCCGCGACCGTCTTGCCGGCCGCGTCGTCCACGTCCGTGACCACGACCGTCGCGCCCTCGTCCGCGAGTCTGCGGGCCGTGGCCGCGCCGATCCCGTGCGCGGCGCCGGTGATCACCGCCACGCGCCCCGCCATCCTGCGGCATTCCGTCATCCCGCGTCTCTCCCCTCCGCTGCCTGCACTCAAGCTGCCGCACCCATCCTAGCTCTTTCAATTAATAATGAATATATCTTGACGGGGTGGCGATGTCGCTCCGAGACTGACGGCCATGCGACAGGCAGACTCAGTAGCGATCGACGCCCGGCGGCGCCTGCGCCCGGCCGGGATCGCCTTCGGCGGCGACTACAACCCCGAGCAGTGGCCCGAGGCGGTGTGGGCCGAGGACGTGACGCTGATGAAGGAGGCGGGCGTCTCCCTGGTGACGGCCGGCATCTTCTCCTGGGCGAAGGTGGAGCCGAGGCCCGGCGAGTACGACTTCGGCTGGTTCGACCGGGTCATGGACAACCTCGCCGGGGCGGGTGTGGCCGTGTGCCTGGCCACCATGACGGCGTCACCGCCCCCGTGGCTGTCCCGGCTGCACCCCGAGATCCTCCCCGAGACCGCCGACGGCCGGCGCATGTGGCCCGGCGGGCGCCAGCACTACTGCCCCTCCAGCCCCGTCTACCGCGAGCACGCCGTGCGCCTGGTCGAACGGCTGGCCACCCGGTACGCCGACCACCCCGCGCTGGAGATGTGGCACATCGGCAACGAGTACGGCTGCCACACCCCGATGTGCTGGTGCGACGAGTCGGCCGCCGACTTCCGGCGCTGGCTGGCCGAGCGCTACGGCGACGTCGAGGCGCTCAACGACGCCTGGTCGACGGCCTTCTGGGCCCAGCGCTACGACAGTTTCGACGAGGTGCTTCCACCGCGGCTCGCGCCGACCTTCCCGAACCCCGCCCAGCAGCTCGACTTCGCCCGGTTCTCCGACGACGCGCTGCTCCAGTGCTATCTGGCGGAGAAGGAGGTCCTGCGGCGGATCACCCCGGACGTGCCGGTCACGACGAACTTCATCGGCGTGCACAAGCCCGTCGACGCCTTCCGCTGGGCCGCCGAGGAGGACGTCGTGTCGGTCGACGTCTACCAGGACCCGCACGACGAGAACACACATGTCTCGGCGGGGTTCATCTTCGACGTCACCCGCTCCGCCCGCGCCGGACAGCCGTGGATGCTGATGGAGCAGGCCCCGAGCGCGGTCAACTGGCGTGACCGCAACGGGCCCAAGCCGCCCGGGCGGATGCGGCTGTGGAGCTGGCAGGCGGTCGCCCAGGGCGCGGACGCGGTGCTGTACTTCCAGTGGCGGCAGTCCCGGGGCGGCGCCGAGAAGTACCACTCGGCGATGCTCCCGCACGGCGGCACCGACACCCGCACCTTCCGCGAAGTGAGCGAGCTGGGACGTGAGTTGGCCGCTGTGCCGCGGATCGCCGGCACCCGGTCCACCGCCGATGCCGCCCTGGTCCTGGACTGGAACAGCTGGTGGGCGCTGGAGCTGGACTCCCACCCGTCGACCGCCCTGAACCAGATGGAGATCGCGCTCGCCCACTACCGGCCGCTCTTCGACGCCGGCATCGCCTGCGACGTCGTACCCCCCGACCGCGACCTGTCCGGCTACCGCCTCGTCGTCGTACCCAGCCTGTACCTGCTGAAGGAGCAGGACTCCGAGCGCCTCACCGAGTTCGTGCGCGGCGGCGGACATCTGCTGGTGTCGTTCTTCTCCGGCATCGTCGACGACTGCGACCGGGTGCACCTGGGCGGATACCCGGCGCCCCTGCGCGAGGTACTGGGCCTGCGCGTCGAGGAGTTCTGGCCGCTCGCGGAGAACGAGACAGTGGACGTCCGGCGCGCGGACGGCACGGCCGGCCGCGCCGACCTGTGGTCGGAGGTCGTCGTACCCGAAGGCGCCCAGGCGGTGGCGGACTTCGGTTCCGGGCCGCTGGCCGGGCGGCCGGCCGTCACCCGGCACTCCTTCGGCGAGGGAGACGCGTGGTACGTCGCGACGCGTCTCGCACCGGGGGCCATGCGAGCACTGACGGAGGACGTGTGCCGTGCGGCGTCCGTCCGGCCGGTGCTGCCCGGGCTTCCCGAGCACGTCCAGGCGACCGTGCGCGAGGGCGACGGCGGACGGTTCGTCTTCCTGCTGAACCACGGTCGGGAGGAAGCCGAGATCCAGTTGCCCGAGCCAATGACCGATGCCTTGACCCAGGGGGCGGCTCCCGCGGACCGGCTCACGCTGCCCGCGGCCGGAGTGGCCGTACTGGTCGAGCCCTAGACGAACCGAGCTCCAGAAAAAGGGACGTACATGAACAGCTCACCACCCTCGCGGAGGTCTGTGCTCCGGTGGGGTGCCGGGGCGGCCGGGTCACTGGCCGCACTCCCGGCCCTCACCGCGTGCGGCCAGACGGTCGGAGCCGCCCGCGCCACCAGACAGGCACCCACGCGGCGCGGCCAGAAGGTCAAGCTCGTCTTCTGGACCTGGGTGCCGATGCAGAAGACCGTCGACCTGTGGAACCGGACGCACCCGGACATCCAAGTCGAGATGCAGACCATCCCGCAGAACGTGACGGGCGGCTACCAGAAGATGCACGCCTCGCTGACGGCCGGGAATCCTCCCGACCTGGCCCAGGTCGAGTACCACGAGCTTCCCAGCTTCATGCTGGTCAACGGCCTGACGAACCTGAGCGAGTACGGTGCCGACGAACTGCGCGACAGCTATGTGCCGTGGCAGTGGCAGCAGGGCGTCTTCGACGGCGAGGTCTACACCGTCCCTCAGGCCTCCGGCCCCATGGGCCTCTTCTACCGCCGGGACCTCTTCGCGAAGTGGGGCATCGCAACGCCCACCACCTGGGCCGAGTTCGAGGCGGCCGCCCGCGTGGTCAAGGCCCGCGGCAACGGGGCCAGGCTGTGCGCGTTCGCACCCAACCAGCCCAGCTGGTTCGCCGCGATGTGCTGGCAGCGCGGCGCACGGTGGGTGCGCACGGAGGGCGACACCTGGGTCGTCGACATGGACGACGATCTCTCCCGCGAGGTCGCGGAGTACTGGGAGAGGATGGTCCGCGACGACCTCGTCTTCGTCGAACCCGACATGTCCAACGCCTGGTACAAGCATGTCCAGACCGGCCAGATCTCCGCCTGGATCGGTCCGCAGTGGGGCGACGCCCTGCTGCGCGGCAACGCGCCGGGCACCGCGGGAGAGTGGCGGGTCGCCCTGCTGCCCCAGTGGGAGGAAGGACAGAAGGCCTCCGCCAACTGGGGCGGATCGTCCACCGCGATCCTTCAGGGCACCCGGCACCCGCGCGAGGCCCTGCGGTTCGCGCACTGGATCAACACCGACCGCCGGGCCGTCGACCTGAACGTCTCCGTCGGCTACGGCTGGCCCGCGGCCGCCGGCATCTTCCGCGGATCGGCGCTCGACAAGCCCGACCCGTTCTTCGGCGGGCAGCGCTACAACGACGTGTTCACGGCGTCCGACCGGGCGATCGACACCTCCTGGAAGTGGTCGCCCACCACGGACGCCGACTTCGCCCAGCTCCAGGACGCCTTCGGCGCGGCCATCGACGGAGAAGGCAGCCTCACCGGTGCGCTGGCCGACGCCCAGAAAAGCACCGTGGACAACCTGAAGGCGAAGGGCCTGACGGCAAGGAGCGCGCGATGAGTACCACGATCAGCCGGACGAAGAAGTCCCCGCCGGGCAGCCGGCGTTCGGCTCGCCCCGACCGGGCGGCCTGGGGGTTCCTGCTCCCCTTCGTCGCTCTCTTCCTGTTCACCTTCGTCCTTCCGCTCGGCTACGCGGTCTACCAGAGCCTGCTCACACCGCAGCGCTCCGGCGCTCTGGGCCTGGGCCCGGCCACCCTCGGCTTCGCCGGACTGGACAACTACGCCCTCGCCCTTCAGCAGTCGGCCTTCCTGGAGAGCTTCGCGCGGGTACTGCTCTTCGGCCTGGTGCAGATCCCGGTGATGCTGCTGCTGGCCACCGCGCTGGCCCTGGCACTCGACACGCTCTCCCACCGCTGGGCGGGCATCCTGCGTGCCGCCTACTTCCTGCCGTACGGCGTCCCCGGCGTCATCGCCTCGATCCTGTGGGGCTTCCTGTACGTGCCGGGCGTCAGCCCGATCACCGACCTGCTCGGCAGGATCGGGCTCGCGCCCGACTTCCTCGGCTACGACACCGCGCTGTGGTCCATCGCCAACATCGTGATCTGGGAGTTCGCCGGCTACAACATGCTGGTGATCGTCGCCCAGCTCAAGGCGATCCCCCAGGAGCTCTACGAGGCCGCCCGCATCGACGGGGCCGGTGCGTGGCAGACGGCGATGCGGATCAAGCTGCCGCTCGCCCGGCCGGCCCTGGTGCTCACCGGCGTGTTCTCCATCATCGGAACACTCCAGTTGTTCGCCGAACCGCTGGTCATCAAGCCACTGACCCCGGCGGTCACCAACTCGTACACACCGAACCTGAGCGCGTACAACGAGGCGTTCGCCAACAACAACATCTACCTCGCCGCGGCCGAGTCGGTGATCCTCGCCCTGGTGGCGAGCGTGCTGTCCTTCGGCTTCCTCAGCCTGGTGAACCGCAGGGAAGGAAGGGATGCACGGTGAGCGTGTCCGCACCCCACACCGAGGAACCGACAACCGCCTCCGCTCACGTTCCACAGGGGGCCGGGCGAGGCCCTGACAGCGGTCCGCGCCGTCGCGTGAAGCCCTCGCGGATCCTGCTGGTCGCCCTGCTGACCGTCGCGGCGCTCTATTTCCTGCTGCCCGTCTACTGGCTGGTGGTGGCCTCCACCAAGAGCAGCGCCGACCTCTTCGGCACCTTCGGACTGTGGTTCTCCGACCCGCGGTGGCTGGACAACACGTCGAAGGTCTTCTCCTACGGCGACGGCATCTTCTGGAGCTGGACCTTCAACAGCGTCCTGTACGCGGGGGTGGGCGGTGCGCTGGCCACCCTGCTCGCGGGCGCCGCCGGCTACGCCCTCGCCGTGTACCGCTTCCGTGGCCGGGAGGCGGTCTTCAAGGTCGTGCTCGCCGGTGTGCTGCTCCCGAGTACCGCGCTCGCGCTGCCGCTGTACCTGCTGTTCAGCAAGGTGGGCCTGGCCAACACCTACTGGGCGGTGCTGATTCCGAGCATCGTCAGCCCGTTCGGGGTGTATCTGTGCCGGATCTACGCGGAGGCCGCGGTACCGGCCGAGATGCTGGAGGCGGCCCGCGTGGACGGCGCGGGCGAGTGGCGGATCTTCGGCACCCTGGTGCTGCGCACCATGACACCCGCGCTGGTGACCGTCTTCCTCTTCCAGTTCGTCGGCATCTGGAACAACTACTTCCTGCCGCTGGTGATGCTCTCGGACGAACGCAAGTACCCGATCACCCTGGGCCTGACGACCTGGCAGGCGGCGGCCAACCGCATTCCCGAGCTCAACCAGCTCACGGTGGGCGGCGCGTTCCTCTCGATCCTCCCGCTGGCCGCCGCGATGCTCGTCCTCCAGCGCTACTGGCGGTCCGGCCTGACCCAGGGCAGCGTCAAGGGCTGAGGGGAGGGGCTGCCGCCCCTCCCCCGGTGACCGGCCCGGCGTCGTCGGCGCCGGCCCCGCCATGACTCCCCGCACCTAACTGGTCCACATGTTCCAGTTAGGTAGGGTGAGGGCATGACTTCTTCCGCAGCTCCCGGAGACACCCCGGACCAGCAGCCCGGCACGGGACTGCGGGCCGACGCCGAGCGCAACCGCTGCCGCATCCTGGCCGCCGCCCGCCGCCTCTACGCCCGCGAGGGCCTCGGCGTGTCCATGGCCTCCATCGCACGCGAGGCCGGCGTCGGCAAAGCCACTCTCTCCCGCCGGTTCGCCACCAAGGAGGAGCTGGTCGCCGCCGTCTTCGCCGAGCGCATGGACGCCTACGCCACCGCCGTCAGCGTCGCCCTGGACGACCCCGACCCCTGGCACGGCTTAATCGGCTACGTGCACGCCATCTGCGGCATGCAGGCCGCCGACCGCGGCTTCGCCGACGTCCTGACCATGACCTTTCCGGCCGCCAAGGCTCTGGAGGCCCGCCGCGCCGAGGCGTACGACCGGCTGCTCGAACTCATCGTCCGCGCCAAGGACACCGGGCACCTGCGTGACGACTTCACCCACCAGGACGTCGTCATCCTGCTCATCGCCAACGCCGGCGTCGTCACCGCCACCGGCGACGCCGCCCCCGACACCTGGCGCCGCCTCGTCGGCCACATGCTCCGCTCCTACGCCGCCCCCGGCGCGCCGATCCCCCCGCTGCCCGACGCGCCGGCGTCCACCGCCCTCTACCGCGCCATGGTCCGCCTCACACGAACCGGCCAGGACCTCTCCTGAAGGTCACCCGGCCCCCGGACCGGCCGCCTTCCGGAACGCCTCGTAGACGAGCTTGGGCCGCTCCTCGCCGCAGGTGAGCAGGCCCATGACGGAGATTCCGTTGTAGGCCTGGTTGTACCCGGCCCGCTGCTTGTAGTCCTTGAGGACCCAGTAGGTGAATCCGGCGACGAACTCGCTGCGATCGACGACCTGCGCCCAGTGGGCGGTGAAGCGGGCCGCCTGCCACTCCTCCGTGCCCTCCGTGGTGTCGGGACCGTGGTTGCCCGCGAGGGACCAGGTGCCGTTCTCGGTGATGAGGATCGGCTTGCCGGGATACTTCGCGTGCACCGCGTCCAGCGTGGGGCCGAGGTCGGAGTCCTCGCCGTAGAAGTAGCCGAAGTACTCGTTGAACCCGATCACGTCGGCAAGGTCGAACGCGGGGTCGTTACTGGTGCTGGAGGCCCAGGTCACGGGGCGGGCGGTGAGGTCGACCGCCTTCACGGCCGCCTTGAGATCGGCGAGCCAGGCCCGGTAGACCGGAGCACCGCCGGCGTCGATCTCCGACTCGTTCTGGAGCCCCCAGAGGATCACCGACGGGTGGTTGTGCTGGTTCCACGCCATGGTCAGGGCCTGCGCCCGGGCCAGACCGTAGCGCTCGGTCTGGAGCTCCTCCTGGGCGGTGTTGAGCCACATGGTGTCGATGTCGTCCATCACCAGCACGCCGTGCTCGTCCGCCCAGTCGTAGACGTACGGGTGGCGGTTGTAGACGCAGTTGCGGATGAAGTTGCCGCCCAGTGCCGTGATGTGGCCCAGTTCGCGGTCGTACTCGGCGGGCGTCATCGCCCTGCCGCGCGCGGCCGTCTCCTCGTGCCAGTTGAGGCCCTTGAGGAAGAGGGGCTTGTCGTTCAACCGCAACCGTGCGTCGCCGACGGTCAGTTCGCGCACACCGTAGACGGTGGACAGCGTGTCCACTCGCGGGCCAGAGGGCTTCCCGGCGGTCAGGGTGGCGCGGGCGGTGAGCGTGTGCGGTGAGGCCGGGCTCCATCGCGGGGCGCGGGGCACGGGAACCGAGACGCGCACGACGCCGGCGGATCGGGCCGCGATCCGGGCCTCGACCACGGTGGGCCGGGCGCCGCTGTCCCGGCCGGGATCCAGTGTGAGCCGGCCGTCGAAGTCGGAGGCACCGTGGTTCTCGATGACCGCTCGTGCCTCGAGGCGCCCGTTCGCGCCGGCCACGAGCAGTTTGGCGATGGTGACCCGCGGGACCGCCTCGATCCAGACCGACCGGGTCAGGCCCGCGTAGGGCCAGTAGTCGACGGGCTTGTACGGGATCTCGTGGTCGTCGGTGACCGGCTGCGGAGCCGGGGCCGTGTAGTCGGTGTAGCTCGCCCGGCGGAAGACCCGCACGGCGATCGTCTGGCGCGTGCCCGGCCGGAGCGCGCCCGCCACCGGAAGCGCGAAGGGCGAGTTGGCCCCTTCGTGCTTGCCGAGGTGCACGCCGTCGAGCCAGACCTCGGCGCTGTAGCCGGCGGCCAGGAAGGCGATGCGCACATGCCGGGCCCGCCAGGATCCGGGGACGTCGACGACGGTCCGGTACCAGGCGTAGCCGTCGGCGAACGCCGTGCCCTTGCCGAAGGGGGTGGTCTCCGAGCCGAATCCGGGCGTGTCCAGCAGGTCCCAGGCCGACGGCACGTCGATGAGGTCCCACGCCCGGTCGTCGAGGTCCGGGGACTGCCAGCCCTCGCCGAGGCCGTGCCGGCCGGGGTCGAAGCGGAAACGCCACTTCCTGTCCAGGGACAGGTACTCACGGGTGGGCTCCCGGGTGCGCCAGCCGTCGAAGGCGGGGAGCACGGCGCCGTACTGGAAGACGACATGGGTGCCACCGACCTCGCGCACATGGGTGCCGGAGGGTTCGGTGGCCGGGTGGGTGTCGAGCACCGGGCCGTCCGCGGCTGAGGCCGGGCCGTCCGCCGCTCTTGCCTTCTCCGGCCAGGCCGGAAGGGCTACGAAGCCGGCCGCGCCGAGTGCCGTGACGACGGTGCGCCGGGACAAGGGGAGGGATTCGGTCATGGCAGAAGCCTGGGGAGCCGCCCGAACCCTGTCAAGGATTATTCATAAATAATGAATTGAGCTAGCGTGGCCTCATGACCTCACTGCAACAGGCCGCCGTGAGCGGGACCACGGGCCGACTCGCCATCACCCTGTGGGACTTCAGCTGGTACACCCAGGCGGGACCCGGCGAGCCCTTCGCCGACCTCGACCGCGCCTTCGCCGAGGCCGTGGAGCGGGGCTTCAACACCGTGCGCGTCTGCGCCATGCCCTTCCTGCTGTTCTCCGGACGTGTCGAAGCCCCGGAGTCGCTGCAAGTCCAGGGACTGGGTGGCGAGTTCGGACAGCGCACCCGCTGGTACAACGTGCGCGGCGGTTATCCGCTGGACGGCCGCCGACGGCTCGTCGAGCTGTTCGAGGCGGCCGCCCGGCACGACTGCCGGGTGATCGTCTCCTCATGGGAGTACCAGCAGTCCCCCAGCTTCGCCGACACCGACGCCTGGCACAGCGCCCTGGCCGCGGTCCCCGGACCCGACCGGGCCGAGGCCGTGGCCGAAGCCCTCGCCGGGCTGCTGGACTTCCTCACGGAGCGCGGGCTGGCCGACCGCGTCGCCTACGTCGAAGTGCACAACGAGGTCGACAACTGCTCCCTGGTACCGGACAACGGCGCCACCCACTACGCCAGGTTGCGCGGCCCCCTGGACCGTGCCGTGAAGCTGCTGCGGTCGCGCCACCCCGCCGTCCCCGTCACCTACTCGCTCGGCGAACCCTGGCCGGACGAACTCGACGACCTGCCGGATCAGGCGCAGATCGCGCACTTTCACTTCTACGTCTACGGCGTGCTCGGAGCGCTCTACGAGGCGGTGGGACTCGGCCACGGCACCGAGCCGGCACCCCGGACGGCCACCTGGCCCACTCCCGAACTGGCCGGCATGCTGCGCCCCGACGCGCCCGCCTTCGCCGACCACCAGCCGGACGAGCCCTGGCGACTCGCGGCCACCGGAATCCCGCGCGAACTCTTCTACGCGCACGACTGGGTCGACCCCGACCGCTGGGACCTGTGGCTCTACGAGAACTACGCCGAGCACCGGCAGGCCATGCGGGAGACACTGACCCGGTGGGTCGACTCCGTCGCCGGCTTCGCCCGTCGCCGCGGCATCCCCGCCGTCCTCGGCGAAGGCGTGGTGGGCTACACCCCGCTCCTGACGCGCTTCGAGGAGGACGCCGTCGGCAAGGACATCGCGGAGTTCGTCGTCGACCGCTGCCTCGCGGCGGGTTTCCACGGTGTCGTCCTGACATCCAACGCGGCCCCGCACCACCCCATGTGGCACACGGACGGGGACTGGATGCGGCGGGTGAACGCCCGGATCACCGGCGGCTGACCGGCGACCGGGGCAGAGCTCTCAGCCGGGCGGCGGTGACGGGGACAGGTGCTGGTCGGCGGCCCAGGAGGCCAGGATGCGCAGCCGCTCGTGGGTGGGCGATCCCGGCGCCGCCGTCCAGACGGTCAGGTGCTGGTCGGGATCGGTGTTGGCCGTGAGGGTGTCCCAGTCCAGGACGAGTTCGCCGACGACCGGGTGAGCGAGGGTCTTGGTGCCCACGGTGCGGGCGGCGACGTGGTGGTCGCCCCACCACCGGGCGAACTGCTGGTCGCGGGTGGACAGTTCACCGACCAGCTCGATCAGACGAGGATCCTCGGGGTATTTCGCGGCCTCCATCCGCAGCTGGGCCACGGAGATCCGGGCGGAGGACTCCCAGTCGGCGTACAGGGTGCGCATGGCCGGGTCCGTGAAGATGATCCGCGGGTAGTTGCGGTGCTTCTCCGGGACGCGGGAGAAGTCCGTGACCAGGGCCGCGGCCAGCGCGTTCCAGGCCAGGATGTCCCCGCGCCGGCCCTGCACGACGGCCGGGGTGGCGGTCAGGTCGTCCAGGACCCGCTGGAGCTGAGGCTGGACCTTCTGACGGCCGCGGCGCCGGGTGCGCGTGGTGGTTTTGCCCGCGAGCTGGAAGAGGTAGCCCCGCTCGTCGTCGTCCAGGTGGAGGACCCGGGCGAGGACGTCCAGGACCGGCGCCGACGCCTGCATGCGGCCCTGCTCGAGTCGGGTGTAGTAGTCGGTGCTGATGCTGGCGAGGTGGGCGACTTCCTCGCGGCGCAGGCCGGCCACGCGGCGGGGCCTGCCGCTGTCGGGCAGTCCGACTGTGCGCGGGCTCAGCTCCGAGCGGCGCTTCTTGAGGAATTCTCCCAGCTCATTGAGGGGAACGTTGCCGGTCATGCTTCCCAGAATGACATCGATCGCGCCTGGGGAAGGGGGGAGAATTTACTCCCAGGATGTTCCCTTCCCAGGATGGATTCCTCCGCTTTTCGCGCCTGGACCCGAGTGCGAGCCTCGACCGGGAGCAGCCGTGCCCCCAGCCCGGCTGCGGTACGTAGATCCTCGCAGTGAAGGAAGGCCCACCCATGCGCGGAGCAGTCATCCATGCCCCCGGCGACGTGCGTCTCGAGGAACTCGACCACCCGAGGATTCTCCACCCGACGGACGCGGTCATCCGCACGGTCGCCACCTGTGTGTGCGGCTCGGATCTGTGGCCCTACCGCGGTCTGGAGCCCATAGGCGACCCGCACCCGATGGGACACGAGTACGTCGGCGTCGTCGAGGAGGTCGGCAGCGAAGTCACCTCGGTCGAGCCGGGCCAGTTCGTGGTCGGTTCCTTCGCCACCTCCGACAACACCTGTGCGAACTGCCGGGCCGGCTGGCAGTCCAGTTGCCTGCGCCGCGAGTTCATGAGCACGTGCCAGGCCGAGTACGTCCGCATCCCCAACGCCCACGGCACCCTCGTCGCCACCGACGGTCACCCGGACGGCGAGTTCGTGCCCAGCCTGCTCGCCGTCTCCGACGTGATGGGCACCGGCTGGTACGCCGCCCTCGCCGCCGAGGTCGAGCCGGGCTCCACGGTCGTCGTCGTCGGTGACGGCGCGGTCGGCCTGTGCGGTGTCATCGCCGCGAAGGAGCTCGGCGCCGAGCGGATCATCGCCATGAGCCGTCATGCGTCCCGGCAGGAGCTGGCCGTGGAGTTCGGCGCCACGGAGGTCATCAGCGAGCGCGGCGAAGAAGGCATCGCCCGCGTCAAGGAGCTGACGAACGGCATCGGCGCGGATTCGGTACTGGAGTGCGTCGGCACCGCCGAGGCCATGCGGCAGGCCCTGCACTCCGCCCGGCCCGGCGGCAACGTCGGCTTCGTCGGTGTCCCGCACGAGGTGGCCCTCGACGGCGAGGAGCTGTTCTTCTCCCACGTCGGCCTGCGCGGCGGCCCCGCCCCGGTGCGCCGCTACCTGCCCGACCTGATCGAACGCGTACTGTCGGGGCGGATCAACCCGGGCAAGGTCTTCGACCTCACCCTGCCGCTGGAGAAGGTCGCCGAGGGCTACCAGGCGATGGACGAGCGCCGGGCGATCAAGGCCCTGCTCAAGCCCTGACCCCGTACAGCCGTCGCCGGGCCGGGCCTCTGCCGGCCTGCCCCGTACAGCCCCTCGCCGGGCTCTGCCGCCCCGACCCAGACACCCCACCGCGGGGCCGGGCCTCCGCCGCCCGGCCCCGGACGCCCCACGAAGGACCTCTCATGACCACCTTTGCCCTCGTCGGCGCCGGTCCGGGCCTCGGGCTCGCCACCGCCCGCCGCTTCGGAACCGCCGGCCACAGCGTCGCCCTCGTCTCCCGCAACGCCCGGCACCTGGAGGAACTGACAGCCGAGCTCGCCGGTGACGGCATCCGGGCGCGCGGGTTCACGGCCGACGTCCTGGATCCCGCGTCCCTCACCACGGCCCTGGGCACGGCGGCCGACGCCCTCGGGCCCGTCGAGATCCTCCAGTACAGCCCCGTGCCCCGCGCCGACTTCATGAGGCCTGTCCTCGACACCGGCGCCGACGACCTCGACGCCCCGCTGTCCTTCTCCGTCAAGGGTCCTGTCACCTGCGTGAACGCCGTCCTGCCCGGGATGCGCGACCTCGGCCGCGGCACCCTGCTGTTCGTCAACGGCGGCACCGCCGTACGCCCCCACCCCGACCGGGCCGGCACCTCGATCGCCTTCGCCGCCGAGAGCGCCTACGCCCGCATGCTGCACGACGCGCTCGCCCCGGAGAACATCCACGCCGCCCAGTTGATCATCCCGGGCGCCATCCGCCCCGACGCCGAGCACAGCAGCCCCGTGGTGCTGGCCCGGCGCCTGTACGACATCCACGTCGCGCGCGACGGCTTCCGGCACTTCGCCGAGCCGCTGCCCGAGTGACTCCGGGCAGGCGTCGTGGTTCCGTCCGCCCTCCGTCTCCGCGCCCGCACGGTAGCGGTCGCCGTGGTGCTGCTGACGGTGACCGCGTGCACTGACGACCCGCCTGCGGCCACCCCCTCTTCCACGTCCTCGCCGTCCTCCCCCGCCGCCGGGGCCCGGCAGACGCCGACGGCCCAGGCACCCGCCGCACCGTCCTACAGGAACACCGCCATGACCATCCGGCTCACCGTCGACGGCCACGCCGTCGACGCCACCCTGAACGACAGCGCCGCCGCCCGCGACTTCGCCGCCCTGCTCCCCCTCACCCTGGACCTCAGTGACTTCCACGGGACGGAAACGGGTCGCCGACCTGCCCCGCAGGCTGGACACCTCAGGGGCGCCGGACGCGGCCGAAGGCAAGGCGGGGGACCTGGCGTACTACGCGCCCTGGGGCAACCTGGCCGTCTACTACCGGGACGGCGGCTCCCGCGACCCCGGCCTGGTCGTGCTCGGCCATCTCGCCGACGGCGCCGCCGAACGCTTCGCCACCGCCGACCACGTCACGATCGAAGCCGTCTCCTAGGGAGAACACCGCATGAACCCCACCTACGACTTCAGCGGCCAGGTCGCCCTCGTCACGGGTGCCGGCTCGGGAATGGGCCTTGCCACCGCCCGCGCCTTCGCCGAGTCGGGAGCCGCCGTCGCCCTCACCGACGTCGACGAAGCAGCGCTGAACGCGGCCGCGAAGGAACTCACCGACGCCCGCCACCAAGTCCTGGCTCTCACCTGCGACGTCACCGACGAGGACCAGGTCGCCGCTGCGGTCGACCGCACCGTGGAAACCTTCGGCCGCCTGGACATGGCCTACAACAACGCCGGCATCCAGATCCCGCCCAGCGACGCCGCCGACGAACCGGCCGAACGCTTCGACCGCGTCAACGCCATCAACCTCCGCGGCATATGGGCCTGTATGAAGCACGAACTGCGGCACATGCGCGCCCAGGGCAGCGGCGCCATCGTCAACTGCTCCTCCCTGGGCGGCCTGGTGGGCCTGCCCGGCCGCGCCTCCTACCACGCCTCCAAGCACGGCGTCATCGGCCTGACCACCAGCGCCGCCCTCGAATACGCCCCACGCGGCATCCGCGTCAACGCCGTCTGCCCCGGCACCATCGACACCCCCATGGTCAGCGACATGATCGCCAAGGGTGAACTCGACCGCGCCGAGGCCGAAGCCAACCAGCCCATCAACCGCATCGGCACCGCCGACGAGATCGCCCAGGCCGTCCTGTGGCTGTGCAGCCCCGGGGCGGGCTTCGTCGTCGGCGTCGCCCTTCCCGTCGACGGAGGCTACGTCGCCCGGTGACGACGGTCGGCGGGGGCACGTGGTGCGTGAGCAGCCCCGCCGGGGACATCAGCGCAACGCGGCGGTCAGCCGGTACCGTCCGGACGGCAGACGGTATGTGCAGACCCCGTCGGCGTGTCCCAGGAATCGCACCCCGGGCACACGGGCCAGCGGGGTGCGTCCCTCGCGGACGGTGTCGGCGGAGGTCGCCGGGAGGCTCAGGGTCGCCTCGCTGTTGGCCGGCACGGCGGCCTCGTACACCAGGGTCCGGCCCTCCTCCACGACCTCCCACCCACTTCTGATCTCGCCGTACGGCGACTCGTACGAGCCCGACACCCGCGTGATCCCGCCCGTGGGGTCGAGGTGGGGCCGGAGCAGGAAGTGCCGGAAGCCGGGGCTTTCCGGATCGGGGCTGATGCCGGCCATGTGCGTGTACATCCACTCCATGATCGCCCCGTAGGCGTAGTGGTTGAAGGAGTTCATGCTGACCGGGCCGAAGCCGGCGTCGTCGGAGTAGGAGTTCCAGCGCTCCCAGACGGTGGTGGCGCCGTTGCGCACCGAGTACAGCCAGGACGGCAGGGCGTCCTGGTGCAGCAGTTCGTACGCCAGGTCGGCGCGGCCCTCGTCGGTGAGGACCGGGGCGAGGACGTTGACGCCGAGGAAGCCGACGGACAGTGTCTTCTCGGCGTACCGGACCCGGCTGCTGTCCGGGTGCGCCGCCTTGTAGGCCGCGTCGTTGCCGATGTTGTCGGTCAAGTGCCCGAGCAGGGCGCGGCGTTGTGCCTCCGTCTCGTAGAACCCGAGCTTGAGGACCCACAGCAGCGCTGTCTGGCTGTTGTCCTCCGTCTTCTCGTCGGGGTCGGCGCCCGGCTCGATCGGGGAGGCCTCGCCCAGGCTGGACTTCACCGTGACCCGGCCGTTCTCGGTGCTCAGGTACTTGGTGACGAACGCCTGCCTGATGCGCCCGAAGAGGCGCTGGTACTCCTCCGCGTCCGCCGTCCGCCCGATCGCCCGGGCCATCCGCGCCATCAGCCGCGCGGAGTAGGCGTAGTAGACGTCGCTCATGAGCTGGGCGCTGGTCTTCTGCGGTGCCAGCCAGTCGCCGGTGAGGGAGCCCTGTCCGGCGTAGGTGTCGTCGGTCTGCTCGCGGATCCAGTCCAGATAGCGGGTCATCGCGGGCCAGTTGTCCTCGACGATGGTCGCGTCGCCCGTCATCTGCCACACGGTCCACGGGACGATGACACCGCAGTCCGCCCAGCCGCTGCCGCCTCCGGGGAAGTTGTACCGGCCGCCGGGAGCCACTCCGGTGAACTGTGCGCCGTCCATGCCGTAGATGGCCTGGGAGTCGACGACGGTGTCCTGGAAGTGGCCGAGGAAGGTACCGGCGTCTGCGTTGAACAGGCCGGTCGTGGCGAAGACCTGGGTGTCGCCGGTCCAGCCGAGGCGTTCGTCGCGCTGCGGGCAGTCGGTCGGCACCCAGAGGTAGTTGCCGCGCTGGCCCCACCTGATATTGCTCACCAGCCGGTTGATGTCGGGATCGTCGGTGGTGAGGGTGCCGGTCTCGCGGATCGCGGATGTGGCGACCCTGCCGGTCAGGCCGGTGATCGTGACCGTGTCCGTCGCGGTGACGGACACATACCGGAACCCGTAGAAGGTCAGGGTGTCCTGGTGGGTCTCGCCGTGCCGGTCGCCCTTGAGGATGTATGTGCTGGTCGCCTTGGCACTGCGGAGGTTGGCCCGGTAGACGGAGCCCTCGGGGCCGTCCGCCCCGGCGCTGTCGTCGTTGAGCATCTCGCCGAACCTGAACTCGACCCGGGTTCCGGCCGGTCCGCGCAGGCCGTAGCGGGCGACGCCGACCATGTTCTGGCCGAGGTCGAAGATCGCCGTCTCGCCGCTGCCGATCGTGACGGAGGCGGAGGCCGCCCGCTCCGGGTCGGTCACCGTCCGGGCGGGGTCCACGGCGACGCGTCCCCTGCCGTTGGGGCTGCCGTCCTGGCGGCCACTCCGGTGGCGACGATGACCGACCGCGGCCGGCGGTCCCACCGCGGCATCAGGCGTGCGGTCTCGGCCGGGTAGGCGAGGAGCCGCGCGTCCGGGTACTTGTCGTCGAAGGGGACGCGTTCCACGCCCGTCCACGCGCTGTCGTCGAATCCGGGTGCCGTCCAGCCGGGCAGCTCCCTGCGGGCGTCGTAGGTCTGGCCGTCGTAGATGTCGTCGGCGCGGCAGGGGCCGGTGTCCGTGGCCTTCCAGCTCCCGTCCGGCTCGGTGACGACGGTCTGTGACGTGCCGTCGGTGTACCGGATCAGCAGCTTCGCCTTCACCGCCAGCGCGTTGCCGTCCTCCGAGTAGTACGTGCTGCCCTCGGAGACCCGGCCGTTGTACCAGCCGTTGCCCAGGACGAAGGCGAGGGTGACCGTCCGCTGTCCTGTGACGAGGCCCGTGACGTCGTACGTCAGGTAGTTGACTCGCGCGTCGTAGTTCGTCCAGCCCGGGGGCAGCAGTTCGACCGTGGCGCCGTCGTCCTGGGCAACGGTGACGTGCCGGCCGTTGACGTGGGCGTCGTAGACGCCGAGGGCCGACACGTACAGCCGCGCCTCGCGCACCTGTCGCCGGCCGCCGGTCCTGAGGGGTGTCTCGTTCCGCAGCATGGGTGCGCCGGCCGAGCCGGGGGCTTTCCCCCTCATGCCGATCCATTGCGCGCCGTCCCATCCGGACACGCCGTCGGTGCTCATCAGGCCGGTCTCGAAGGTGGACGGGAACGCGACCCCGACCGGGCGGTCCTCGGTGTCCCAGACGGTGACGGTCCAGTGGTAGCGGGTCGAGGCGCTGAGCGGCTCGCCCTCGTAGCGGACGGCGACGGAATCGGAGGACCGGACCCGCCCGCTGTCCCAGACGTCCGCGCGGGTAGTGGAGAGCTTGTCGGACGAGGTGGCCACGAGGATCCGGTACGACCCCTGGCTCCGGCCGCGGGTCGCCGACCGCATGCGCCACCCGAAGCGCGGCCTGTTCGCGTCCATGCCGAGCGGGTCGGTGCGGTGTTCGACGGTCAGTCCCCACACCGCGCCGCCTTCCGGAGCACGCGAAACGCCTTCCGGAGCGCGGGACGACTCCGCCGCGGCGCTCGTACCGCCTCCCGTGGCGCCGGCGCCTACCGGCACGGCACCGGCCGTCGCGGCGAGCACGGTCCGACGACGCACCGACGTGCTGTGCGCGCGGGGAGGACTGCCCTCTTCATGCCTCACGCCTGCTTCCCATCGATTCAGGAATCGCCTTTGGGTAACGTTTCCCAAAGGGTGCGGCCAGACGCTAGAGAGTGGCCTGAGCGAGGTCAAGAGGCCCGGCACGCTCCGGGCCGCGCAGGTGAATCGGATTGCCTTATCCAGTTGCGTGTTACGGTAGACCCGTCAACCGGATAGGGCTATCCGCATTGCGAACTGGTCCCTGCCCGCCTTCCGGACCAAGGTCTTACGAAAGGATCGCCGTGCCCAGCATCGCCATCGTCGGAGCCGGCCCCCGGCTGGGCCTGGCCGTCGCCCGCACCTTCGGCTCCCACGGCTTCGACGTCGCCCTGATCTCCCGCAGCCGCGACAAGCTCCACGACCTCGTCGGCGAACTCACCACCGAGGAGATCACCGCCGCCGCGTTCCCCGCGGACGTACTCGACCTGCCCTCCTTCTACGGTCGGCCGACGGCCACGGCAGACCAGATCTCGCCCCTCTACTGGGACCTGCACACCACACACCGCGACAAGGCCGAGCGGATCTTCCGGGGCTGACAGTGCGACCCCACGAGGGTCGGCGACCACCGGACTAGGTCTTTTGTGCCCGGTCCACTCGGCCCGAGGTCCGATCCGCCGCTCCATGACAACAACTAGCGTCCCACTCATGCGCTTAGGACTACTTGGCACCGGCAACGTCGCCCGAGCACTGGCCCACGGCTGGAGCGCCGCAGGGCACGACGTGCTCCTCGGCTCACGCCGACCCGAGGAACGGGCGGACCTCGGTCTCCCCGTGGCGAGCCTGAAGGACACAGCCGCTCACGCGGAGGTCCTCGTCAACGCCACCCCGGGAACCGTCTCCGTGGAACTCCTGCACTCCATCGGGGCAGCCGCACTGGCCGGCACCCTGCTGATCGATGTCGGGGTCGGCCTCTCCGACGACTTCTCCGAGCTCTCGCACCCCAACAGCAGCCTGGGGGAACAGATCCAGGAAGCCTTCCCCCTGACCCCCGTCGTGAAGACGCTGTGCACCATGGACTCCACGGTGATGGTCGCCCCGGGCGATCTGGACGGCCCGAGCACCGTCTTCCTCTCCGGCGACGACGCCGAAGCCAAACGGACCACCGGCCGGCTGCTCACCGATCTCGGCTGGCCCCCGTCGTCCCAGCTCGACATCGGCGGCATCACCACAGCACGCGGACAGGAGCATTTCGCCCTGCTGTTCATGGGCATCGCGGGCGGACTGGGTTCTCATACGTTCAACATCAACGTCGTCGCCCGCCCCTCCGCCTGACAGGTCGCGGCAACGTCAGCCGTCCCCGGCGGGGCGCTCCCCGTCCCCGCCCCCGGCCGTCCCGTCGTCCTCTGCCGGCCCCGGGCCCAGCAGGACCTCGATGCCCGCGCGCAGGTACCGCTCCAGCGTGGCGTCGGGCGTCGAGACCAGGGCGGGTGGGCGGATCTCGGTGCGCATCAGGCTCGTGCCGAGCATCCAGGCGGCGAGGAGTTCCGCCCGCAGGTCGGCGTCAGGGCCGCCGATGCGGGCGGCCAGGCGGTGGGAGAACACCTCCGTGAAGTCCGCTCGCAGTCGCGCCACCGCCTCGTCCCGGCCGGAGGACCGCAGCACGGAGAGCACCGGGTGCGGGAAGCCGCCCTCCCTCGGCTGCCCCATGAGCAGCGCGCAGAACCAGTCGGGGATCGCCTCGACCGGCTCGTCCAGCAGCGGCTCGAATATCTTGCGGCTGCCCGAAACGTCGTTGAACAGCGCTTCTTTCGAGCCGAAGTAGCGGTAGACGAGGGCAGCGTCCACGCCCACGTCGCCCGCGATGTCGCGCACGCTCGTGCCTTCGTATCCGTACTTGCCGAAGCGGAAGGCCGCGGCGGCCCGCAGCGCCGTACGCGTCGCCGAGGCCGAGCGTTTGTGGGCGGGCCTGCCGGCCACCGCCTTCGCCGTCTCGCCGTTCTGTACTCCGGTCACGTACCGCACCTCCGTGGTCCACGGCGCTTCCGCCATCCGCCCATGTTCCAGTGTGCGGTGACTGTCTCAAAGTCACCGACCCATGTCATCAACCGTTGACTTGCGTTCTCGCCGCATGCGATACCTGACTCAGGTCAACGATTGGTGACTTGAGTCCTCGCTCCGCCCGGGCCGTACGACGGAGTCGGCCCTTCCAGGTCCGCCCGCACGACGTGATCGAGCGCGCCCTCGCGCGCCTCTCGACCGTCGGACGCGGGCACCCCCACCGACGGGAAAAGGTGATCTTCTGTGCCTGCTCGACGCGTCGCCGTGATCGGAACCGGCTACGTCGGACTCACAACCGGCGCCTGCCTGGCCTCTCTTGGGCACTCCGTGGTGTGCGCGGACGCCGACCCGCACAAGGTCGAGCGGCTGCGCGAGGCCCGGGTGGACATCCTGGAGCCTGGTTTGCAGGAGACCGTCCGGGACGCCCTGGACGCGGCCCGGCTCGACTTCACCGGCGACACCGGGGCCGCCGTCGCCGAGGCCGACGTCGTGTTCCTGTGCCTGCCCACGCCCATGGGGGCGGGCGGTGCGGCCGACCTCGCCGCCGTGGAGGCGGTGGCCGCGCAGATCCGGGAGGTACTGCCGCCCGGCTGTGTCGTCGTCAACAAGTCGACCGTGCCCGTCGGGACGTGCGAGCGCGTCGCCGCGCTGCTCGGCCGGGACGACGTGGTCGTGGTGAGCAACCCGGAGTTCCTGCGCGAGGGCCACGCCGTCCACGACTTCCTGCACCCCGACCGGATCGTCATCGGCGCCGCCGACCGGGACGCCTCCCGGCGCGTGGCCGACCTGTACGCCGGACTGGACGCGCCGCTGGTGCTCACGGACCCCGCCAGCGCCGAACTGACCAAGTACGCGGCGAACTTCTTCCTCGCGATGAAGCTGTCCTTCGCCAACAACCTCGCCACCGTCTGCGAACGCTTCGGCGCCGACATCAACGATGTCACCGAGGGCATCGGCCGGGACCCGCGCGTCGGCTCCGCGTTCCTGCGGCCCGGACCCGGCTGGGGCGGCTCCTGTCTGCCCAAGGACACTCACGCCCTGCTGACCGTCTGCGAACTGGCCGGGGTCGACTTCCCCCTGCTGCGCGCCACCATCGAGACCAACGTCACCCACCAGCAGCAGCTCGTCGATCGGGTCGCCGCGTCCTGCGGCCGCGGCGCGGACGGCTCGCTGCACGGCGTACGACTCGGCCTGTACGGACTGACCTTCAAGGCCGGCACCTCCGATCTGCGCGACTCCCCCGCCCTCTCCGTCGCCCGGTTGCTGCGCGAGCGCGGCGCCGAACTCACCGCGTACGACCCGGCGTTGCGTGAGCAGCGGCCCGACCTGAGTGATCTGGTCGACCTCGCCGACGATCCGGTGCGGGCGGCGGAGGGTGCGGCCGCCTGTCTCGTCCTCACCGAGTGGCCGGAGCTGCGCGACCTCGACTGGGCGGCGATCGCCGCGCGCATGGCCGGCCGGGAGGTCCACGACTTCCGCAACCTGCTGGACTCGGACCGGCTCGCCCGGGCCGGGCTGAGCTGGCAGGGCATCGGGCGCGCGGAGTCACCGGCGCGGGTGGCGTGACATCGGGTCCGGTCCGTCCCCGGCTCCTCCCTCTCCCTTCCTCCCTCCGGAGAAGAATCCAAGAGAAAGGCTCACCCCATGCGGGTTCTGTGCACCACGCTCGGCAGTCCCTCCCACGGGCGTGCCCAGCTGCCCCTGCTGCGCGCCCTCGCCGAGGCCGGGCATCAGGTGCTGGTGGTCACCACCGAGGCGCTCGTCCCCGTCTTCCGTGACGACGACGTACAAGTGAGGCCCGTTTTACCGGAGTTCGATCCGCTCGCCGCGATGGGCCCGTATCTCGCGGAGCTCCAGGACACCCCCGACCTGACGGAGCCGACGAACGCGCTGACCCGGCTGCTGATGCGCAACGTGGCCGGGCCGGGAGTCAAGCCGCACCTGGACGTCCTGCTTCCTCTCGCCCGGGGCTTCCGGCCCGATCTGATCCTGCGGGACGGTATGGACATGGGCGCGGTGCTCACCGCCGAACTGCTCGGCGTGCCGCAATTGCCGACGCCTTCCGGGTTCAGCAACGTCCTGGACCCCGTCGAGGTGCTGCCACAGCTGAACGAGCGGCGCACGGAACTGGGACTGCCCGTGGGGGACGACCCGCTGTCCGTCGTACCGTACGGCCGCGTCGACTACGTGCCGCCGGCCTTCTCCTTCGCCCGGCACCTGCCCAGGACGTGGGCCTACCGGCAGACGGTGGACGTCGAGCGCGGCGGGGTGCTGCCGGAGTGGGCCGCCGGACTGCCCACGGACCGGCCGCTGGTGTACGCCGCGATCGGTACCGCCCTGCCGCAGATGCGTGAGCGCGTGGCGGACGGGCACACGCCTCTGCCGGTGAAGCTGCCGGACAGCACCGAGAGTCTGCGCGCGATCGTGGGGGCGGCGGCCGAGCTGGACGACTGCACGGTGGTCGTGTCGACGTCCGGGGTGCCGGTGGACACCGAGGGCCTGCCCGGGCACGTCCATGTCACCGAGCGGGTGCCCCAGCCGCTGCTGCTGGAGTCCGTCGACCTGTTCGTCACCCACGGCGGCTTCAACAGCATCCGCGAGGCCATGCGCACCGGCACGCCGATGGCGGTCCTGCCGCACTTCGGGGACCAGCCGGCCAACGCGGAGCGGGTGGAGAAGCTGGGCCTGGGCCGTCACATCGCGGACCGCAGCGCGGCCGGCATCGCCGACGTGTGCCGCAGACTCCTCGCCGATCCCGGGCCCCGGGCGCGGGCCCGGTCGGCCCGGCTGGCGATGCTGACGCTGCCGGAGATCGGCCAGGCGGTCGGCGACCTGGCCGGTATCGCCGGCTAGCCGCCCCTGCCCCCGGCGCGGGCCCCCTGCCCCCGGCGCGGGCCGTTCCGGAGCCCCGGGGCGGCCCGCGCCCGCGCGCCGTACCCGCCCCCACCCCCGAGGACGACACGTGACCTTCTCCGACACCCAAGAACAGGGCGCGGCCGGGGACATGCCCCCGCGGCTCAGTCACCGGCAGATCACCACCGTCATGTCCGGGCTGGTGCTCGGCATGTTCCTGGGGGCGCTGGACCAGACGGTGGTCTCGTCCGCGCTGCGGACCATCGCCGACGACCTGCACGGGCTGACCGCCCAGGCATGGGTGACCACCGCGTATCTCATCACCGCCACCATCGCGACGCCGCTGTACGGCAAGCTCTCCGACATCCACGGCCGCAGGCCCGTCTACCTCGCCGCGATCGCCCTGTTCACCGTCGGCTCGCTGCTGTGCGGATGCGCCACGTCGATCTACGAACTCGCGGTGTTCCGCGCCGTGCAGGGTCTCGGCGGCGGGGGGCTGATGTCGCTGTCGATGACGATCGTCGCCGACATCACCACTCCGCGCGAAAGGGGCCGTTACCAGGGCTACTTCATGGCCGTGTTCGGCGGCGCCAGCATCGTCGGCCCGCTGGTGGGCGGCGCCTTCGCGGACCGGGCCGACCTGCTCGGCATAGCGGGCTGGCGGTGGATCTTCCTGATCAACGTGCCGCTCGCCGCCGCGGCCGCGGTGGCGATCATGCGCGTGCTGCGCTTCCCGCACCGGCGGGTGCGGCACCGGATCGACTACGCCGGGGCGCTCGCCCTGGCCGTGGGGCTGGTGCCGCTGCTGACGGTCGCCGAGCAGGGCCGCGTCTGGGGGTGGGGCTCGTCCCGGGCCCTGTTGATGTACGCGATCGGCGTGGTGGGGCTGGCCGTGTTCCTCGTGGTGGAGCGGCGGTCGGGTGATGCCGCGCTGCTGCCGCCAGACCTGTTCCGCATCCGGACCTTCCGGCTGGGGGTCGGGCTGCACTTCGTCGTCGGTATCGGCATGTTCGGCGCGATGACGACGCTGCCGCTCTATCTCCAGCTCGTCCGTGGCATGAGTCCCATCGCGGCCGGACTGGCCACCTTGCCCACGGTCGCCGCGAACCTCGCGGTGACGCTGCTGACGGGCCGGATGATCGCCCGGACCGGCCGGTTCAAGGTCCATCTCGTCGCCGGTGTCGGCTCGTTCACCGCCGCGATGCTCGTGTTCGCCACGCTGCGCGTGGACAGCCCGCTGTGGCACGCGGCGCTCGGCATGGCCCTGATGGGCGCGGGACTCGGTGCGTCGATGCAGACGCTCACCACGCTCGCGCAGTGCGAAGTGCCCCGTACGGACATGGGCGCGGCGACGGCGTCCGTCAACTTCTTCCGCTCCAACGGCGGCACGGTCGGTACCGCGGCGTTCCTGTCGATCCTGTTCACGACGGCGGCCGGCAGCATCGCCGAGCGACTGGCCGAGGCCCGCCACGACCCGGCCTACCGCCGTCTTCTGGCCCAGCCCGACAACGCGCACGCCCTGACGGGCGTCCTCCGCCCCGGCGGCGGGGTCAACCTGGAGGACTCCGCCTTCCTGCGCACCCTCGACCCGAGCGCGGCCCTGCCGTTCCTGGAGGGCTACGTCACCTCGATGCGCATCGTCTTCCTCACCGGCGCGGCGGTGTCCCTGGCCGCGTTCGCGCTGGCGGCCTGGCGGGTTCCCGACCTCACGCTCTCCGACGAGTAGCGTCCGGAGAACGTCGTAGGACGAGGCCCCTTCTTGAGGAGGGGCCTCGTCATACTTCCGGGGGACGGGCCGGCCCCCGCTCGCACTTTCGGCCGTCCCCGGAAACGGGCATGTGGAGGGACGCCCGGCGGATCACGGGCGCAGACGATGGACGGGTCCCCGAAGCACAGTTCCCGTCAGGAGCCCCCTCGTGATCACCACACCCACCGTTCACCGTGCCACCGCGGTGGCCGCACGCGCCGAGGATCTGTCCAAGGTGTACGGACAGGGCGAGACCCGGGTGATCGCCCTGGACCACGTCACCGTGAACTTCCACCGGGGCGAGTACACCGCGATCATGGGGCCCTCGGGCTCGGGCAAGTCGACGCTGATGCACTGCGTGGCCGGGCTCGACACCTTCAGCGGCGGCTCGGTCCGCATCGGTGACACCGAGTTGGGCCCGCTCAAGGACAAGCAGCTCACGCGGCTGCGGCGGGACAAGATCGGCTTCATCTTCCAGGCGTTCAATCTGCTGCCGACCCTGACGGCCCTGGAGAACATCACCCTCCCGATGGACATCGCGGGCCGCAAGCCCGACAAGGAGTGGCTGGGCAAGGTCATCGACATGGTGGGCCTGTCCGATCGGCTGGGTCACCGGCCCGCGCAGCTCTCCGGCGGCCAGCAGCAGCGCGTCGCCGTGGCCCGCGCGCTGGCCTCCCGCCCCGAGATCATCTTCGGTGACGAACCGACCGGAAACCTCGACTCGCGCTCCGGCGCCCAGGTGCTGGGCTTCCTGCGCAACTCGGTACGGGAGTTGGGGCAGACCGTGGTGATGGTGACCCACGATCCGGTGGCCGCCTCCTACGCGGACCGGGTGATCTTCCTGGCGGACGGCCGGATCGTCGACGAGATGCTGCGTCCCACGGCGGACGGCGTGCTCGACCGCATGAAGGAGTTCGACGGCAGGGGCCGCACCAGCTGAGCCTCCCCGGGGCGCAGCGCCCCGCTCCCGCCCATCACCGGACACCCACCCCAGGACCGCATCCCATGTTCCGTACCGCCCTGCGCAATGTGCTCGCGCACAAGGCCAGACTGCTGATGACCGTGCTCGCCGTGATGCTCGGCGTGGCCTTCGTCTCCGGCACCCTGATCTTCACCGACACCCTCTCCCACGCCTTCCGCAAGCAGTCGGCCAAGAGCTACGAGGGCGTCGCCGTCGGCATCACCTCGTACGTCGACATCGACGACGGAGAGGAGACGGGCCTGTCCCAGCGGACGCTCGACAGGATCGGCGAGCTGGACGGGGTCGCCTCCGTCACCGGGCGGGTGAACGGCTTCGCCGGTGTCGGCGACCCCGACGGCAGGCTCATCGGCGCCGAGTGGTCCAACACGGGCTCCAACTTCGCCCCCGGCAAGGACGGCGAGGACCCCGCCTACGACTTCACCGACGGCTCCGGCCCGGTGCGGGACGGGCAGATCGCGCTCGACGAGGACACCGCCGCCAAGGGCGGGTACGAGGTCGGCGACAAGGTACGCGTCGCCACGAACGGCCCGGTCGAGGAGTTCACGCTCACCGGTGTCTTCACCACCGACGACGGTGCCGTCGGTGCCGGCGGCAGCCTGGTCCTCTTCGACACCTCCCTCGCCCAGCGCCTCTACCTGAAGCCGGGCCACTTCCACGACGCGACCGTCACGTCTGCGCCCGGCGCCGACGACGAGAGGATCCTCGACGCGGTCAAGCCGCTGATCCCCGAGAACTCCGAGGCGAAGACGGGCGCCGCGCTCGCCGAGGACCAGGCCTGGACGATCGAGCAGGACATGAGCAGCCTCAACCAGATGCTGCTGAGCTTCGCGGGCATCGCGCTCTTCGTGGGCGTGTTCCTGATCGCCAACACCTTTACCATGCTGGTCGCCCAGCGCACGAGGGATCTGGCGCTGATGCGCGCGGTGGGTGCCTCTCGCAAGCAGATCACCCGCTCGGTGCTGGCCGAGGCCGCTCTGGTCGGTCTGGTCGCTTCCGTGGTCGGTTTCGGACTCGGTGTGGCCCTGGCCGCCGGGTTGCGCTCGGGGATGGCCGCGTTCGACATGAAGGTGCCGGCCGGCCCCCTCGTCATCGGTACGACACCCCTGATCACGGCGCTCGCCGTCGGCATCCTCGTCACCATGTTCGCGGCGTGGCTGCCCGGCCGCCGCGCCGGGAGGATCCCGCCGGTGGCGGCGATGAACAGCGTCCACGCGGTGCCGACCACCAAGTCGCTGGTCGTGCGCAACTCCATCGGGGCCGCTGTCACCGCGCTCGGCGTCGCGCTGATCACGGCGGGTGCCGCGATCGGCGAGAGCGGGCGGGAGATCATCGGCGGCGGTGCGTTCTTCGCGCTGGTCGGCGTGATCATCCTGATCCCGCTGTTGTCGCGCCCGGTCATCGCGCTCGTACGGCCGCTCCTGGTCCGTGCCTTCGGGGTGGCCGGCAAGCTGGCCGGGCAGAACGCGGTCCGCAACCCGCGCCGTACCGGTGCCACCGCCTCCGCGCTGGCCATCGGCCTGACGCTGGTCACCGGCCTGTCGGTACTGGGCGTCTCGATGGGCGCGGCGCTGGACAAGGCGACCACCGACCAGATCAAGGCCGACTACATGATCGAGACGGCCGCCGGCGGCGGCGTGGACCGGTCCGCGCTGGCGGCGCTGGACAGGGCCCCGGGTGTCTCGGCCCTCTCGCCGGACCAGTCCGCGTACTTCCGCGTCAAGGACGACTATGTGTCGGCGACAGGCGTCACTCCGGGCGATGTCGAGCGGGTCCTCGACATCGATGTGGTGAACGGTTCGCTGAGCTCGCTCGGCAAGGGGCAGATGGTGGTCGACGAGAAGACGGCCACCGAGCAGGGCTGGAAGGTCGGTGTCACCGTGCCCGTCACGTTCGACGACGGCAAGAAGGGCTCACTGAAGGTCGGCGCCGTCTACAAGGAAGGGGCGGTCCTCTCCTCGGTGCTGGTGGACACGAAGGTCATCACCCCGCACGAGGCGAGGCCGTACATCTCCCGGATCTACGTGAAGACGGACGGCGGCCCGAGCGACGCGCACGAGAAGGCACTGATCAACGCCCTCGGCAAGAACCCGGCGATCAGTGTCATGGACCAGAAGGACATCCGCGACGAGTTCGGCGGCGAGATCAACATGATGCTGAACATCATGTACGGCCTGCTGGCGATGGCGCTGCTGATCGCGGTGCTCGGGGTGGTCAACACCCTGGCCATGTCGGTCTTCGAGCGGCAGCAGGAGATCGGCATGCTGCGCGCGATCGGCCTGGACCGCCCCCGGGTCAAGCGGATGGTCCGTCTGGAGGCCGTGGTCATCTCCGTCTTCGGCGCGGTCGTCGGCGTCGCCCTCGGCTCGTTCCTGGGCTGGGCGATCGGCCAGACCATCAAGGACGAGCTGCCGCTGTACGCGCTGGTCGTTCCGTGGGACCGGATCGGGGTCTTCCTGGTTCTGGCTGCGCTGGTGGGCGTCCTGGCCGCGATGTGGCCGGCGCGCAGTGCCGCGAAGCTCAACATGCTGAACGCCATCAAGGCCGAGTAGGTGGAAGAGAGGCTGGGCGGGCGGGCGAGTGGTGCGTCAGGAACTCGCGGTCGCCGGCGGGGCGGAAGCCGGCTCCAGACGGACACAGCAGTGGCCGGGGCTGGGCGCCAGGCAGGCGTGACGACTGCTGTCCTGAAGCCCTTCGAGGACGCCCCTGAGCAGGTGGAGGTTCATCCCGCACACCGTCTGGGTGTGTTCGCGGGCGAGAGCGTGGAAGGGGCAGTTGCCCAGCACGATCGCGTCACCGTCATGGCGGGGCTCGAACCCGTACCGCTCCAGAAGGCCGAACACGCCTGTGCCGCCCTGGTCGGCGAGCTGGGCGCCGAGGTGGTGCGCCTTTCGGTGCAGGACGGCGCGGACCGGTTCGCCCGTGGCCTCGGATTCCTCCATGGCCTGGGCGAGGAGCCGTCCTGCCAGCTCGTAGTGCCGCTCGGGCAGGCTGACGGTGACCTCCCTGGCGGAGCGCTTGTAGAGCTTGGCCGGCCTGCCCGCTCCCGGGCCGGTGCGGCCGCTGCGCCGTTCGTAGACGACGTCGAGGAGTGATTCGCCGGCCAGCCGGTCCAGGTGGAAGGCCGCGGTCTGCCGCGCGAGACCGAGAGCGGCGGCGGCTTCGTCGCGGCTGACCGGTCCTGGCTGACGCACGACGTGCTCGTACAGCCGCCTGCGGGTCGGCTCGTCCAGGGCGGCGACCGCGGAGACATCGGGGCGGGGTGCTTCTTTCGGGTGGTCCACGAACACCAGTGTAAAACCCACAGCCATTGACTTAAGAACCCTTCCGAGCTTCTATCGATAGTGAGAGTTGTCGATAGAAGGAACGGTGCGTCATGACGTCCGCAACCAAAACCACCCCGTCCGTCGCGCCCCGGCGGGCCGTGCTCAGCGACCCCGGCTATCAGGCGTTCGCCATCCTGCGCGTCGGGTTCACCGTGGCGCCGATCCTGTTCGGGCTGGACAAGTTCGCCAACCTGCTCGTGGACTGGCCCACCTACCTCGCGCCGTGGATCGACGACGTGGTGCCCGGCAGCGCCCAGGCGGCCATGTACGCCGTGGGTGTCGTCGAGATCGTCGCCGGCCTCGCCGTCGCTCTCGCCCCGCGCTTCGGGGGCTGGCTGGTGGCCGGATGGCTGGCCGGCATCATCGTCAACCTGCTGACCATGCCGGGGTACTACGACGTCGCGCTGCGCGACTTCGGCCTCCTGCTCGGCGCGGTCGCCCTCGCCCGGCTCGCCCAGCGCTACCACGGCGAACGCCGGCCGCACTGACACGGCGGCGCGCGCGGGGGAAGGCGGGTGAGCCGGACGAGGGCTCACCCGCCTCACCCGCGCCCGGTCCCCGGCCGGGTCAGGTACGCCCGGACGGCTGCCGGTGTGGCGTGCGGTGGTGGAGCCGGATCGCCACGGGGGCGGCGGTGAGGACGGAGGAGTACGTACCGACCACGAGGCCGATGAGCAGGGCCAGGGCGAAGTCGGTGAGCGAGGACCCGCCGAGCACGGCGAGGGCGGTGAGGATGAACGCGGCGCCCATGCCCGTGTTCACGGTCCGGGGCAGGGTCTGGACGATGGCCTGGTCGGTGATGTCGGGCAGCGGTGACCCCGGCGACTTGCGGGAGATTTCCCTGACGCGGTCGAAGAGGACCACGGAGTCGTTGACCGAGTAGCCGATGACGGTGAGCAGGGCCGCCAGGAACACCCCGTCGACGGGCCTGCCGAGCCAGGCGAAGACGCCGACGAGGATCACCACGTCGTGGGCGAGGGCGACGACCGCCGCCGTGCCGAACACCCACCGGAAGCGTGCCGCGAGGTAGACGAACTGGGCGCCGAGCGCCACGGCGAGCGCGATCAGGGCGCCCCGGCGCAGTCCCTCGCCCAGGCTGGGTCCGATCAGTTCGTCGCGTACCTTGTCCGCCCGCCCCGCGAGTTCGCGCACGGTACCGGTGACCTCGGTCTCCTCGGCGTTGGTCAGCGGATCGGTGCGCACCGTCAGGCCGGTATCGCCGGAGGACTGCACGACCGCCCGGGGGAATCCGGCGCCGGCGAGGGCGGTGCGGACCCGGTCGGGATCGAGGGGGCTGGTGGTGGCGTACTCGATCAGCCGGCCACCGGTGAACTCCACACCGAGGTCGATACCGCGTACCGCGATGCCCAAGCCCGCCAGGACCAGCGCGGCGGCCGACACGGCCAGCCAGCGGCGTGGCCTGCGCATCAGCCGGGGGTTGCGGCGGGTGAGGCGGGCGCGGACCGCGCCCGTGGTGGCGATGCCGGTGAGGCGGGGGCGGCGGCGTACCCCGGGACGGCTCACGGCGACCTCGGCGAGCACGCGGGTGATCACCAGGGCGCTGAACATGGAGGCGAGCACACCGATGCCCAGCGTGACGCCGAAGCCCCGCACCGGCCCGGAGGCGAGGAAGAACAGCAGGGCGGCCGCGATCAGCGTGGTGATGTTGGAGTCGGCGATCGCGCTGAAGGCGTTGCGGAACCCGGCTGTCAACGCCGAGCGGGTGCTGGGCCGGCGGCGGGCCGTGTACTCCTCGCGGGCCCGTTCGAACACCAGCACGTTGGCGTCCACGGCCATGCCGATCGCCAGGACGAAACCGGCCAGGCCCGGCAGGGTCAGGGTGGCGCCGAGCGCGGCCAGCGCGGCGTACGAGACGAGGCCGTAGCAAACCAGGCCGACAGCGGCCAGCACACCCACCAGCCGGTAGACGCCGATGATGAACAGCGAGGTCAGCGCGGTGCCGATTGCCGCCGCCCAGGCGCTGGCGGTGATGGCCTGCGCGCCGAGGGTCGGGCCGACGGTGCGCTGTTCCACGGTCTCGACGGGGACGGGCAGGGCCCCGCCGTTGACGAGCAGGGAGAGTTCGCGGGCCTCCTCCGGGCCGAAGGAGCCCGTGATCTGTGTGGCGCCGTCGCGGATGCCGGTCCGGCAGGCCACGGACGGGTCGACCTGCGGTGAGGAGATGACCTTGTCGTCCAGGACGATGGCCACCCGCCGCGCCGGGTCGCCCGCCGGGTGACAGGCGGCCTCGCCGGTGAGCCGGGCCCAGCCGGTCCGGCCGTCACCCTCGAAGCCGACGGTGACGTGCCATCCGGCGCCGCCCTGCTGGTCGAACCGGGCGGCGGCCTCCTTGACGTCCTCGCCGGTCAGAGCCGCGGCCCCGAGGCGCAGCGGCGTGCCGGACTCGTCGGGCAGGACGTGTTCCCGGGGGCGCTTCGGCAGCGGCCGGGAGGCGTCGCCGGAGCTGTCGGCGGTGCCGAGCACCTGGTGGAAGGTGAGCTGCGCGGTACGGCCCAGGACGTCGGCCGCCCGCTTCGGGTCCTGCACACCCGGCAGTTCGACGATGATCCGGTTCTCGCCGGAGCGGACGAGGGTGGGTTCGGCGACGCCGAGCCCGTCGATACGGCCGCGCAGCACCTCCAGGGCGCGGTCGGTGGCCTCACTGTCGGCGTCGGTGGTCGGGGTGGAGCGGGTCTGCAGCACGAGTTGCGTACCGCCGCGCAGGTCGAGTCCGAGGCGGACCGGCACGGTGACGGCGATGTACAGGGAGAGGGCGATCACGGCGAGGGCGAACAGCGCCCTCACGCGCACGGAACGGTTCAACGGGGGGCCTCCGGCAGGCGCACGGCGGCCACGCGGGCGCGGCCGGGGTGCTGTCGAGGAGAAGGAAAGGGGATGTCAGATGCCGGAGGTCGCCGGGGGCGCTCGCCCACGGTCATGGGGTGCGTGAGAACACGAGGAGGGGGTGTGCGCGGCCGGCGCCGGAAGCGGCCGCGCGGCGCCGGGCGGGGTGACGCGCGTGCCGGGAACACAGGTGGCGAGGTGCCCGCGCGGGGCAGGATGCTCGCTGTGCGACTCCTGGCTGGTTGCCGCGCGGACGGCGCAGACGGTGTCGCACCCGTCGTCGGCGGCGCGTGGCCGGGTGTCCCCGTGCCGGTCGGCCCCTGCCACCACGCCGGCCACCGGCCAGCCCGTCGTTCCGACCGTCGCACCGGGGGGCGGGCCGGCGATGCCGAGCGCGGCCAGCAACACCAGCACGACGGCCGCCAGCACCGCGACGCGGGACCGGGCGCTGCCGGTACAGGGGACGGTGCGCGCAGTGCGGTGCATGCACCGTCCCCCCTCTCATCTCATCGTGGTGCGCGACTCAGCTCATCGTGGTGCGCGATGCGGGCCGGCGCCCCGGGCTTCTAGGCGCCTCAGGCCTCGAGGCGCCTCAGGCCTCGAGGCGGCTCAGGCTTCAAGGCGGCTCAGGCTTCGATCAGGCCGGCGCGGATGGCGTACCGGGTCAGTTCCAGGCGGTCACGCAGGCCGAGTTTCTGCAACAGGTTGGCGCGGTGCCGCTGGACGGTCTTGACGCTGATGAACAGCAGGTCGGCGATCTCCTTGGACGAGTGCCCCTCCGCCACCAGCTTGAGGACCTCCTCCTCGCGGGGGGTGAGGATCTGGTCGGGCGTCTCCTCGCCGTGGCGGGCCCGGTCCAGGTAATTGCGGATCAGGGCGGTGACCGCGCCCGGATACAGGAAGGGCTCGTCCCGCATCGCGGCCCGGCAGGCGGCGATCAGGTCCCGGTCGGCGACGGACTTCAGCACGTACCCGTTCGCGCCTGCCTTCAGGGCCTGGAAGAAGTACTGCTCGTTGTCGTGCATCGTGAGCATCATGATCCGCAGGCCCGGCTTGAGGGCGGCCAGTTCACGGGCGGCCTGAAGGCCGGTCAGGCGCGGCATGGCGATGTCCAGCACGGCCAGGTCGACTTCGCGGGCGCGGGCCATCTCGATGGCCTCGGCGCCGTCCCCGGCCTCGGCGACCACTTCCAGGTCCGGTTCCCGGTCGAGGATGAGCCGCACCCCGCGGCGCACCAGCGCATGGTCGTCGGCGAGCAGGATGCGGATCGTGTTGGTCCCCGTCGTGGCGGTCGTGGTCGCTTCGGGCATGGTCAGGGCTGCTTCCTGGATACGGGCGCGGTGAGCTGGACCCGGGTGCCGGTGTCGGGTGCCGGGGTGATGTCGAGGCTGCCGCCGATGAGCAGGGCCCGCTCGCGCATGCCGCGGATGCCGGCGCCTTCCCTGGGGGCCTCGACGCCGCAGCCGTCGTCGGTGACGGCCAGCACCACCTGGTCGTCGGTGTGACGCAGGGCGACGGTGACCTGTGTGGCGTCCGCGTGCCGGGCGACGTTGGTCATCGACTCCTGGGCTACGCGGTAGAGGACCAGTTCCGTCTCCGGCTCCAGGACCGGCAGGTCGGCATCGAAACGGCGGGTGACCTGCAATCCGGTGTGGGTGGCGAAGTCCTCGGTGAGCGAGGTCAGCGCGCTGACCAGACCCAGGTCGTCCAGCACTCCGGGCCGCAGCCTGCGCGCCAGGCGACGCACCTCGTCCAGGCTCTCCCGGGTGATCTCCTGCACCTCGTGCAACTGCTCGCGCAGCGCCGGCGGTGCCTCGTCCGAGGCGCGCTTGAGTTCCAGCAGGATCGCGGTCATGCTCTGGCCGACCTCGTCGTGGAGCTCCTGCGCGATGCGGCGACGTTCGGCCTCCTGGGCCAGCAGAGCCCGGGCACTGCTGGTGGCCCTCTCGTGTTCCAGGCGCTCCAGCATGGCGTTGAACGTACGGATCACTTCGGTGATCTCGCCGCCGCCGGAAGCGGGCAGGCGCTGGCCGGGACGCAGCAGGTCCACCGTGGTCATCAGCTTCGTGAGCCGGCCCAGCGGGGCCAGGCCGAGCCGCAGCAGCGCGGCGTTGGCGACCAGCATGACGACCAGGCCCCCGACGAGGATGATCGCCTCGGTGAGCAGAACCGGCACGGAGACGGTCACGGGCGCCCACAGCAACAGGGCCGTGGCCGTGCCCAGCACCACGGCGTTGAGGGCGAAGATCCGCCAGAACAGGGACACCGGCCCTCCGCCTCTCTTCTGGAAAACCTCGGTTCACCTCCATCATCGGCCGTGCGCAGCCCCACCGCGGTCAGGATCCGGGCGTGCTCGACTGAGCCCTGCGGCCAGCCTGCCCCGTCCCGAGCACCCCGTCGATGGGGCCCAGCCCCCATTTCCCCGGGCGGGCACCACCCACGGCACGGCCGCATGGATCCCCCGCCCCGGCGTAAATGGGCCCCGCGCCCGATAGGTATCCGCCACCTGCCCGGCCAGGGTGGAAGAAACCCGATCACCCTGACCGAGAAAGGGACCGACCATGTCGCTCGATGTCACCCGGGCCGAGCCCCACCTTCACGAGGCCCGTCTCCACGAGGCGCGTCAGCGCCTGGAGCACGCCCGCACCTCACGGCTGGCTCAGTTGCAGGCCCTCGACGAGTCCGGGCCCAGTACGGACGACCACCTGTCGGCCGTCCAGAAGACCGCGATGGAGCGGGTCATCAAGGAGATCGAGGCAGCTTTCGCCCGCATCGAGGACGGCACCTACGGGACCTGCCTGGGCTGCGCCAAACCCGTCCCCCCTGAACGCCTGGAGATCCTCCCCTACACCCGCTACTGCGTCGCCTGCCAGCGCCGCGCAGCCTGACCGACGCCCGTACCGACCTCCTACGCCCTGCCTCAAAAGGGGTGAAGCGGTGACCGACCAGACCATCGGCGAGAGCACGACCCACCTGTCGGCCGAAGACCTCGCCGCGCTGCGCGAGAACCTGCACGAGCAGCGCTTGTTCCGCCGAGAGCAACTGCGCCAGCTCGCCGGACCCACCACCTCCCGTTCCGAGGACCGGCTCCAGCGCCAGACCGCCGCGCAGATGGAGGTCCGCATCAAGCTGGCCGCCTCCGCCCGCATGGTCCTCGCCGACGTCGAAGCTGCCCTGAGCCGCATGAACGAGGGCTCTTACGGCATCTGCCACCTGTGCCGGCGCCCCGTCGCCCGGCAACGGCTGATGATCGTGCCGCAGGCCCGCTACTGCGCCCGCTGCCAGCAGGTCAAGGAGGCAATCGCGTGACCGGCGACGCGCAGGTGGCTGCGCCGCAGTCCATCCTGGCGGCCCACGGCCGACCGGCAACGGATGTCCTCGCCGACGCCGACGCGGGCCGCGAGCCCACCACGGGCACCTCCCCGCAGACGACCGAAGGGCCCTACTCCCGCCGCGGCGTTGGCCGTGTCGAGACGTCGAGACGCCGGCTTCGTGTCGGTGGCCAATCCGGGATCCTCACGCACGGCCACACCAGCGATCAGCTGCCTTCGGAGAGGTCCCCGTGAAGGAGCCGTGCCGTGAGTTCTATGCACCGCGTCCGGGCCGCGGAGAAGCCATAGGGCATTTTGGTGACCGCTTCGAAGGCGCTCATCTGGGTGTCCTCCTCGTCGCCCGTCAGGTCGGCGTCGTAGATCTCGAAGAGCTTCTCCTCGGCCACGTCCAGTCCGGCCGCTTCAATGGCCTGGAGCAGGGCCTTGTGGTGGGCGCAGTGCTGCGCGGCGAGTTCCTCGACCTGCGGGTCGTGGGGGTCGACGGTGTCATCGAGGGCGGCGTCGGCCGCGTCGAGGCGGTCTGCCTCGGCCCGTAGGCCGGGATGGGTCGCCAGGGTGATGAACACACTGGCCTGAATTGCGGCTCCCAGCGGCCCGAAGATCCGTTCCGTGACCAGCAGGGCGTCCAGGTCGGAGGGGCGCAGTGCGCCAGGAGGCAGGTGGCTGAGCCGGTCCGTGACCAACGGGGAGAGCAGGCCCAGTGGGCTGCCCACGGCTCGCAGGCGCTGGACTGCTGCGCGCTGACGCTTGATGTCGGCCTCCTGGGCGGCCAGGGTCTCCTCCAGCCGGCCCAGGACGTCCTCAACGTCCCGGGCTTCGTCGAAGGCGGCCCGCATGTCGTCCAGGCTGATGCCGGCCTCGGACATCTTGCGGATCCACAGCAGGCGGATCATGTCGTCGTAGCCGTAGCGGCGGCGTCCGTCTCCGCCTCGCTCGGGCTCCGGCAGCAGACCGATCTGGTGGTAGTGACGAATGGCGCGCGGGGTGGTTCCGGCGAAGGCGGCGGCATCGCCGATCTTGACCTCGCGGGGAGGCGTGGCGGAGGGGTACATCGCAGACAGGGCCTTTCGTGCTGTGGTGCCCTCGACGACACCACATGCCGCTACGGCATGTGCAACTACACACCACCCGGACCCTGACGGGCTATCGGGCGGCCCCCTCGCCATTGGTGTCCCGTCCCAGGGCAGGCCCGGAATGGGTGGGGAGATCCGTCGAGCAGGTCTGATGGCACCCCGAGCAGGGGTTGGGGATTTTCAAGGAGCCCCATCACACCGAGGGACGGCAGCGGGTGGACATCGCCGATGGCCGTCCCGGCGTTCCGCTCCAGCCGCGAATCACCGTACTCAGCGCCGGCCAGGGCGTACCCATCCAGGGCGCCGAAGTCGACGTGTGGCACTGCGACGCACTCGGCTACTTAGTCCGGCCACCTCGCCCACGACCCCGACACGCTGCCACGACCCCGACACGCTGCCACGATGAACGAGTCCGGCCACGTCCCGCCCACCGGCGAGTCACGCTTCCCGCGCGGCTCCCAGAGCCCTACACCGCCCGGAGTTCAGCCCACCCCGCGCACACCACCAAGGCGTAGAAACACGTCCCGGCCGCTGTTCATCGCTCCTAACCTCTGTGGATAGAACAGCTAGGGCGTGTCTCTTTGATGGGTTGGTCAGTTGATCGGATGCGACCGTCCGATTAGTGATCAACGATGCGAGGTGGGACCGGATCGAGCCGCTGATGCCGGCGGATCCGGTTCGCGGGCGGCGATGGGCCGACCACCGCCGCACTCTTGAGGCCATCGCGTGGAAGTACCGCACCAACTCGCCCTGGCGGGACCTTCCCGACGAGCTCGGCTCATTCCAGACCGCTCACAAGCGGCTGATCAGATGGGCCATCGACGGCACCTAGGAGATGATCCTCACCGCCGCCCTGGCGGCGGCAGACGCCGATGACGACCTCGACTGGACGGTGTCAGTGGACTCCACGGTCGTCCGGGCTCACCAGCACGCTGCCGGAGCACGCAAAAGGGGGCGGCCCACCGCAGTGAGCCCGCCGATCACGCGCTCGGCCGCTCCCGCGGCGGGCTGAGCACCAAGGTCCACCTGGCCGCAGACGGCCGCGCACGGCCCCTCGCCTTCACCGTCACCGCAGGCCAGGCAGGTGACGCACCCGCCTTCGAGACGGTGATGTCCCGCATCCGCGTGCCCCGCAGGGGCCCAGGCAGGCCCCGGACCCGGCCCTGGCCGTTCTGGCCGACCGCGCGTATTCCTCCCGCGCCATCCGCAGCCACCTGCGGCGCCGGGGTATCCGTGCGGTCATCCCGCAGCCGTCCGACCACATCGGCCACCGCCTGCGGCGAGGCCGGCTCGGTGGCCGTCCGCCCGGCTTCGACAGCGAGGTCTACAAGCAGCGGAACACCGTCGAGCGGTGCTTCAACCGCCTCAAGCAGTGGCGCGGCCTGGCCACACGAACCGACAAGCTCGCGATCGCCTTCCAGGCCGCATGCAATAGCTCGTATGCGTTGCTCTGCTATCCCCGAGGACCTGGTCGCCGCGCAGTGCGCCTGGGAACGGACCTGTCGGAGCCTTGCCGATCCGGCCAACCGGCAGCGGACGACAGCCCTCCGCCGCCGCCTGCTGCAGCTGTCAGTCCAGGTGTGTGGCATCCGTACTGGCAGCAGGCTGGCACCGGACAGCGGGCAGCGCTGCGCTCCTGGGCTCCGGATCTGGAACCAGGGACTTGGTAGGTGACCAGCCCGCGCGGTGACCGGCGAGCAACAGCTGTCGTGCCATCGCTGGATCGAGCGATTCAGCGCGACAGTCCGGTGAGGACTGACTCTCGGGCAAGAGACGGGTGTCGATGACGATCTTTATGACAAGGGCGGAGTTCATGGGAGTCCGTGCTGTGAGGGGTACTGACAGGGACCCCCACTGATCGCTTTGTTTTCCTACGCTGAGATCCATGGACAACCGGGCCGAAGTCAGCGCATTCCTCAAGTCCCGCCGCGCCAAGATCACGCCGGAGCAGGCGGGCATGCCGGTGTACGGGCAGCGGCGTGTGCCCGGGCTGCGCCGCGGGGAGGTCGCGATGCTGGCCGGGATGAGCGTCGAGTACTACACGCGTATGGAGCGCGGCAATCTCACCGGGGTCTCCGACAGCGTCCTGGATGCCCTCGCCCAGGCCCTGCGGCTGGACGACACCGAGCGGGATCACCTCTACGCCCTGGCCCGGACGGCCAACACCAGTGCGGCCCGGGCCCGGCGCCGCCCGAAGAAGGCGACCGTGCGACCCAGTGTGCTGCGCATCATCGAGGGCCTGCACGACCAGCCGGCATACGTGCGCAACAACCGCATGGACATCCTGGCGGCCAATCAGCTCGCCCGCGCCCTGCACAGCGAGGTGTTCGAGCTGGAGCCGGTCAACACCTGCCGGTTCGTCTTCCTCGACCCGCGGGCTACGCGCATGTATCCCGACTGGGAACGCGTGGCCCGCGAAGGTGTGGGCGTGCTGCGGGTCGAGGTCGCCAAGACCCCCTACGACCGGGAGCTGTCGAACCTGATCGGTGAGCTGTCCACCCGCAGCGACGTGTTCCGCACCATGTGGGGCGCGCACGACGTTCACGTCTTCACCGAGGGAACCAAGCGGTTCCACCATCCGGCGGTGGGCGTGATGGAGCTGGTGCACGAGTCGCTGGCCCTGCCCGGCGACGAAGGGCTGTCCATCACCGTGTACAGCGCCGACCCCGGCACCCTGGCCGCGGACGCCCTGAAGCTGCTGGCCAGCTGGGCAGCGAGCCAGAACCGGGACGCGGCCGCCTCTGAGGCCGACACCGAGCACTGATCCCGGTCGGCACCTGCGGGACTCCCCGCCCCGGCACCGCCCTCAGGCCGTTCGGTCCGCTGCATCTCACGCCCGTCCACCCGGCGTCACGTCAGGTCCGGCTATCAAGCGAGAGTTCAAGACAGGAGGCGCAGCGGGTGTAAAAAGCCCCGCACCGTGCGAGTGCGGGGCGGGAAGGCGCGGCCGTACCCTTCGAGAGTTCGGCGGACGGCTCAGAATTCGTAGTCTGCGATGATCCATGTGGCGATCTCGCGCCACAGCGCCACGCCCGCCTGGTGGTCCGGGTGCTCGAAGTACGTGTGCAGCGCGTCCACGTCGTCGAACGCGAAGTTGGCCGCGAAGTCGTAGGCGATGGGGCGGTCGGTGAAGTTCCAGCCGAGCTCGCAGGAGCGGATCTCCTTGATGCTGCCGTCGAGCGCGCGGAGGGCGTCCACACCCTTCATGACCCGCGGGTCATCGCGCTCGACGCCCTCGTTGAGCTTGAAGAGGATCAGGTGGCGGATCATATGAGCTCCAGGAGGGGCGTAAGGGGTGGCCTGTCTGGACGTAGCAGGCGGCGTTTCCCGGGTCCGTGACATCACGTACAGCACGAAGACCACGAGCTGGACGCGTTGGAGGCTGAGGGCCGCGCCGTCTTTGCGGCCCACTTGGTCGACACGAGCGCGGGCGGCCTGGAGACGGCGACCGCAGGCTGCGCGGACTTCGCGCGCAACTACTTGTACCCGGCCGCGCCTGCGCCGGCACCCTCGTCGACTGGGCCAAGACCTGTCTCAACGTCACGATCAAAACCGCGAGCAGGCCCAAGGGCTCGCGGGGCTTCGTGGTCGCTACTCGCGGAGCATCGCGCCGCCGTTGACCGACCAGACCTGCCCGTTGATCCACTCGCCGTCGTCGGACAGGAGGAACGCCACGATGCCGGCCAGGTCTTCCGGCTTGCCGAAGCGGGGGCTGGGAAGCGTCATGCGGGTGAATTCCAGCGCCTCCGGGCTCAGAGCCATCTTCTGCGCGGATTCGGTCAAGACGACTCCGGGAGACACGCAGTTGCAGCGGATGCCCTGCTTGCCCCAGCGGGAGGCGATGTGACGGGTGAGTGCGTTGATCCCCGCCTTGCTTGTCTGGTAGGCCGCACGCGCATGGTCGCCCACGTGCGCCGCGAGGGAGGAGGTGTTGACGATGGCACCACCGCCCTGTTCCAGCAGGAGGGGAAGGACTGCGCGGCTGGTGAGCGCGAAGCCGATCAGGTTCACTTCCAGGGTGCGCCGCCATACGGCCGGGTCCATGTCGAGCAGATCGCCGTCACGGCCCAAGGTCTCCGCCGAGACGTCGGCGGCGACGTTGTAGAGGCCGTCGACTCCGCCGAGTTGGGAGACGGCGGTGTCGACGAGCGCACGAACCGAACGCTCATCGGCGAGATCGAACTCGACGGCGAAAGCCGTTGCGCCCGTACTGGTGATGCGCTTGGCGGTGGCCTCGGCCGCGTCGATGTTGATGTCACCGACCACGACCGCCGCGCCCTCGGCCGCGAGCCGCTCGGCGGTGGCCGCGCCGATCCCGGAGGCACCTCCGGCGACGACGATGCGCTTTCCGTTGAGTCCCTGCATTGCACTACTCCTTGTCTGTTCCGGCGCCGCAGCGATCGTCTGCTGGTAACGCCTCGTGGGGGATGTGCGGGTCTGATGTCGACCGTCATCTCGAACTGGGGACCGTCGTCCGCGCTCTCAGCCCCTTGCGGATGGAACCCGGCGGGGCAGATCAGTCCTGCGGTACCAAGGGCTGCCTCCTCCAGTCCCCCGGGAGCCTCGGTCAGCAGTACGACGATGTCTCCCTCTTCCCGGTGATCAAAGACGTCGGGGCGATCAGGGCGCACTGCCCGGCACCCACGCACTTGGGTTCGTCCACGGTGAGCTTCATTGGGGGTTCGTCATTCGACCGGAAGCTCTACTTCAGATAACACCGTATCCGACACTCGTCGGAAAACCAACACTTGTCGGTTAGGTAGAGTGTGGGCCATGACCACGTCCCGACGGAACGCGCCGGCAGGCGACCGCCGCGTACGGCGTACTCACGCGGCCCTGCAGGGAGCACTGATCAAGCTCGTCGAGGAGCAGGACCTGGGTCAGATCAGCGTCGCGGACGTGGCAGAACAGGCCGGGGTGAACCGCACGACCTTCTACGACCACTACCGGGACGTGCACGAACTGGCCGAGGCCGCCTGCACCGCGACGATCGACACCCTCATCGAGTCCCTCCCCGCCCTCGACCCCGCGCTGGCGGCCCCGGACGCGGAACCCGCCCGCTCACTCGTCGCGTTCTTCGAGAACCTCGCCGAACACGCCGGCCTCTACCGCAGCCTCCTGGGACCGCAGGGCAGCGCCCGCGTCATCGACCACATCCGCAGCCGAATCTGCGCCAGCGTCCACGTCACGGTGCGCCTCAACGCCGGCGCTGCGCCGGACAGCGTCTCGACGACCGACATCCCCCACGACGTACCCGCCGCATTCACCGCCGGGGCACTCCTCGGCGTGGCCACCGACTGGCTCCAACGCGACAGCCCCCGCACACCGAACGAGATGGCCGAACTGACCTGGCAACTCCTCGTCACCCACCACCCCACCGACGCCCGGCATGCCACAACATGAGGTGATCCTGCGGCTCGCGAGCCTCGAGAAGAATCACCCGCGAACGACGATCAAGACCGCAGTCGACAGCGCGAAGGGCTGGAGGAGACGCTGGGCAGCGGGGATCGACGAACATGCGGCTGGGAGGAAACCACCTTCGCCCAGCTCTGCACGCCCCGCGCCGCCGTCGCGTCCGTGCCGCACGGAAGTCACCGCAGGCCGGGCGGACAAGCATTCCGAATCCCGCACCCAGGCCAGGCTTTGAAGCCACCCGGCCCGACTCCGACCCGGTGCTGCTGGTCGGCCGCCGCCCGCCCGCGCGACGGCGCGGGGATCACCGTGAGGCACCGGCGTCTGTCTTCTCGCGGAGGTCTCACCCCGAAAAGACTTGCACCTGACGTTAGCGTGAGGTTCTAGCGTGGCTGTCGTCGGACCCGTCCAGGGCGCTCCCGACGACGCATACCTACGTGAAGGACCACCCCCCATGCACATCGCCGACTCCGTCGCCCTTGTCACCGGTGCGAGCCGCGGCCTCGGCCGCCACTTCGTCACCCAGCTGCTGGAGCGAGGAGCGACGAAGGTGTACGCCACCGCACGCAACCCCGAACGCGTTGATCTGCCCGGAGCGGAGGTGCTCCGGCTCGACATCACCGACCCGGTCTCCGTCGCCGCCGTGGCAAAAGCCGCATCGGACGTGACGCTGCTGGTCAACAACGCCGGCATCAACACCATCAATAACCTGGTCAACGGGGACCTGGACCAGATCCAACTGGAAATGGACACCGCCTACTACGGCCCGTTGCGTATGATCCGGGCCTTCGCTCCGATCCTGGAGGCGGGGGGCGGCGGGGCGATCGTCAACGTTCTGTCGGCGGCGTCCTGGGTCCCTTCCGAATACTGGGGCGCCTACAGCGCGGCCAAGGCCGCCGCGTGGAGCATGACCAACAGTGTCCGTCTCGAACTCTCCCGGCAGAACACCCTGGTCACCGGCGTGTATCTGGGGCCGACCGACACCGACCTGGCCCAGGGACTGTCGTTCCCGTTCGAGTTGAACGACCCCGCCGACGTCGTCAGGGCTGCTCTCGACGGGGTCGAGGCCAAGCAGTCCGAGGTCATCGCCGACGGGCTGTCCGCGCGGGCCAAGGCCAACCTGGCTCTGGACCCGGCTGTGGTCTACACACCGGCTGCGGCCACCGCCTGACATCCCGGGATCGCTCACCCCGGCGCGACGGTCCGCAATCGACGAGCGTGCCCTCCATTCCCCCAGCTCGCACAGCGAAAAGAAGGCCCCGCCATGAACACCCCCACCTCGTCCAAGCCCAAGGCACTGATCGTCATCCCGTCGGCTGATCTTCTACCGCTCACCGAACCGGCAGGCCACCCTGGCGTCTCCACCGGGTTCTATCTGGTCGAGCTGGCGCAGATCCTCAAGGAATTCGGCGACGAGTACGACTTCACCTTCGCCACCCCCGGCGGGCTCGTCCCGCAGCTGGAGATCAACGGCCTGGCCCTGTCGATGCACGCCGCGGCCAAGTTCAGCTCCGCAACGGTCTCGGCCACCGCGGCACAGGTCTTCCGGTTCGATGTCGACGCCTTCCGTGCCAAGCGGCCCGGGCTCGTCGCCCGTCGGGACACCGAACTCGCCCTCGCCCGCCGCTACCTGGGCCGCCTGCCCGTTTCCGAGGCGCTGCCGGGCAGCGACAAGGAGGTCGTGGTGCTGCGTGACGACCTGATCAAGTCGATGCAGGACCTGCCGGAGCACACCTTCCCGTCCGTCGAGCAGCTCGTGCACAGACACCGCGACCCCGAGGACTCCTTCGACCTGGGCGCGTTCGACTTCGTGCACATGCCGGGCGGCCACGCTCCCATGGTCGACTTCGTCGACAACCCCTGGCTCGGCGAACTCCTGCACACCCTGCGGGAGAACCGGGTGCTGATCTCACTGATCTGCCACGCCCCGATCGCCATGGCCTCGGCCAAGTACCGGGTGAGCCCCGACGGCACCGTCGTCACCGACTCCGAGCACGCCTTCAACGGCGTGCGGGTGACCACGGTGGCCAAGTCCGCCGAACTCTTCGTCCTCAGCAACGGCTACCTCAAGATCCCCGGCAAGAAAGTGCGGATGGGCTACTTCATCGACGAAGCCCTCGGAGACGCCGGCTACCAAGTACAGACCACCACCAACCCGACCGCCATCAAGGTCATCTGGGAGGAAGGCGTCCGCCTGCTCACCAGCAACGGCCCCCAGGCCATCGACGAGCACACCGCACACCTGCGCACCCTCCTGCCCCGCCACTGACCATTCCTTTCCGGCGCCGCCGACAGTCACCGACGTGGCGCATGGCAGCTGCGGATGCCGTGCGCCACGTCGGCCTGTGTCCGCCTGATTCACCGTGATCTGGCCCGCTGCTGCCGGACGAGACGAAAGGCTCGTGATGGCGACGTCAGCTAGGCTGAAACCTCCCACTAACGTCAGATACAACTCTGACGCGACGCTCAATCGGAAAGCAGGAGCGATGCGGATCGGAGAGGTCGCCGCACAGGCGGGGGTCAGCGTTCGGGCGCTGCGTTACTACGAAGAGCAGGGGCTGCTCGGCGCCACGCGTACCGGCGGCGGGCAGCGGCAGTACCCGGAGGGCGCGGTCGCCCGGGTCAGGATGATCCAGCAGTTGTACGCCGCCGGCCTGTCGAGCAGGCTCGTTCGCGAGGTCCTGCCCCGGTGCATGAACGAGGGCGAGTCGCCCGTCGGGTTCAGCGACAGCCTCATCACCGAACGGGCCCGCATCGACCGCCAGATCGGCGACCTGACAGCAGTGCGCGCCCGCCTCGACGAGATCATTGCGGTGGCGACAGACCCCAGCCATCCGCACCACAGCCATCCCGTACGCGGCGGCGCTACCGCCGGCACCGCCTGAATCGGTACCCAGGACCGCCTGAATCGGCCTGCCCCACACTGGTCACCAGCAGTGTGCGGCAGGCCGATTCAGCGACGGACCTCACCGTGGCCGCAGGGGTACGAGCCGGTGCCCCTTCCGCTGCCGCACGGTCCCGCCACGGACGGTGCGACCGACCCGGGCGCAGTCTGAGCCCCGGCCGGTCGCGTCACAGGCATACGCGAGAGTGCGTGCTCACTCCACAGTGAGGACGACACGCCCCTGGAGCCCACCCTTGATCATGCGCGCGTAAGCCTGCGCGGCATCCTGCAGCGGGTACGTCTCGGCCACGCGCAACGCCAGGTCCCCGGCCGCGGCCAGATCGGACAGCGTCGAAAGCGTCGCTCCGTCCGGGCCGACCTGCGTCAGGAGGACCCGGATGCCCCGCTCGGTCTGGGGCAGGGCATCGAGCCGTGTGGTCACGAACCTGCCGCCGTCCGCCACCGCCCCGATGGCAGTCTGCCCCAGCCTGGCCGTGTCCAGAACGGCGTCGACTCCTTCGGGGCGCACCGCGCGGACGGTCTCGACCAGCGGCTGCGACGCCGACACGTACACGTCGGCCCCTGCCACCTTGGTCGCGAACTCGCCCGCGGGCGACAGGTCGGTCGCGATGACCACAGCACCCCGGCGCTTGGCCAGCTGCACCGCGTAGCCGCCAACCGCCCCCTCCGCACCGGTGACGAGCACGCTCTGGCCCGCCTGGATGCCGAGCAGCTCGACGGACTGGGCCGCGGTCAGGCCGTTGAGGGGGATGGTGGCGGCGTGGACGGGGTCGACACCGACGGGCGCCGCGGCGATCGCCTGGGAAGGAACCACGATGTACTCGGCCTGGCCCCGGTTCAGCCCCAGGGGCAAGCCGTGGCTGAACGCGATGACGGGCTGCCCGGGCGTCCAGTGGACACCCGGGCCGACGGCGTCGACAATGCCGGCGACATCCCAGCCGAGGCCATAGGCGACCCCCTCCGGCGGAGCCGGGAAGAAGCCCCCGCTCCAGGCCGCCACATCGGTCGGATTGAGCGCAGCCGCCTGAACCTTGATACGAATCTCGCTCAAGCCCGGAACCGGCTTGTCGACCTCGGCGACCTCGACGACGTCCGGGCCGCCGAGCGAACGGTAAACAGCTGCACGCATGAGTACTCCTGCTGTCGGTCGCACCTGCTCACAGCAGACGCGGAAGATCGTTGACCTAGGGCGTGTCCGTAAAGTCCCGTCGTCCGCCCGGAGGGCGGGCCCCGCGGCGTCCGGTGCGTGCTCTGGGGGTACCCCCGGCCGAAGGCTGGGGGAGTGCCGGGCGGACGCCCGCGTACTGGTTGTACGCGGGTGTTCGACCGGTGCGGCGAGTGGGGGCACCTCCCACGCCCTTAAGGCAGTGAGGGAGCGTGCCGGGCGTCGCGGGGCAGGCGGGACTTTGCGGACACGCCCTAGGGAAGCGAGGTCCGCAGCGAGCCGCGGAGCGCCAACAGCAGCCACGCTAAAACCTGACACCAACGTCAGGTGCAAGTCGGGCAGCACCCGGCATGAGGCCGGGCACGCCGAGCTGGTTCTCCTCCATGGTCCAAGCCCTCGGTCGAGTAGAGCGGGGTGTAGGGACGACACGCAGGACTGGACAGGGAAGTCGTCACCAACGACGCCTCGCAGATCATCGAGCGAGAGCACCTGCGAGGCCGGCCAAGCGGGCCAGCGTCGACTTGCCCGCGCCGGAGGCTCCGATCAGCAAGATCGGCACGATCAGCCCGTTTTCGGGCAGGCACGGGTACAGCACCGAGGTCCTTGGATATCTCCTTGCGGGTGACGGAGCGCGCAGCCCAGTTCCGGCGTTGTCGTGATCAGGGCGGCGGCCTCGTGCAGGCAGCAGGAGACGTCGCCGGCACGGGCCGGCCAGATCTGCTCCGACGGGCGGGCGGCGGTACTGACCACCTGCGCGAGCATCGGCAAAGACGGCCCACCTCCCGTGCCGCGGCCGTTACCCCGATTCGCGGTGTACACGCTCACGTTCTCGGCGTGAGGGGGTCTCTGCTGTTACCCCTCACAAGCGTGACTGTCTGCCGGTCTCGACTGCTGGTTTCGTGGAATGCGGCGGGCCAGAAGTGCTCCGCCCGCACAGCCTTGGGCGCGCATGCCGCTTTGCCGGAACGCCTCCGGATGAACGGGGCCCGCCCCGGCTCTCTTGAAAGGATCGTCAGTGAGTTCCCCCTCGTCCACGAAGCCGGATCCCTCGGCCGCCGCACCCTTCACGGGGGACGGCGCCATGGCAGCGCCTGCCGGGAAGGTCAAGCTGCCGCCGGTGGTGTGGTTGCTGGGTGCCATCACCTTCATCATGGGCACCAGCGAGTTCGTGGTCTCCGGCCTGCTGCCGGAGATTTCCGGCGCCCTGGGTGTCAGCGTCTCCAGCGCCGGGACGCTGATCACCGCCTTCGCCGTCGGCATGATGATCGGCGCGCCCGTGATGTCCATAGCGACCCGGCGCCTGCCGCGTCGCTCGGCCCTGGTCGCCGCGCTGCTGGTCTTCGCCGCTGGTCACGTCGTCAGCGCGCTCAGCTCCAGCCTGGGGCTCGCGCTCGTCGGCCGGGTCGCCGCCGCGCTGGGCAACGGCACCTTCTGGGCCGTGGGCGCGGTGGTGGCGACCGCCGCCGCGGGACCGGCCGCCAGCACCCGTGCCACGGGCGTCATGGTCGGCGGCATCACCCTCGCCAACATCGTCGGCGTCCCGCTCGGTACGGCAGCCGGCCAGCTGGGCGGCTGGCAGGCCCCCTTCTGGATGCTCGCCGCTCTCGCCGTGGCCGCCGCCGTGGTGGTGGCCCGCCAGCTGCCCGCCGACACCACACGCGCCGACACCTCTCTGCGCGCCGAGACTGCCGCTCTCACGCATCCGCGCCTGTGGCTGGTCTACCTGGCCATCGCGCTCATCCAGGCCGGCATCATGGGTGCCTACAGCTACGTCGCCCCGCTGCTGACCGAGCGGGCCCACCTCGCGAGTGCCGTGGTACCGCTGGCGATGCTCGGCTTCGGCATCGGCGCCCTGGCCGGCACCACGGTCGGCGGACGCCTCGGCGACCGCCGGCCCTACACCACGCTCATCCCGGCCACCGCCCTCACGGCCGCGATCCTGGGTGCCATCACCCTGTGGGCGACCAACAGCGTCGTGGCCGTGGTCCTGGTCGTACTGCTCGGCGCAGCCGGCTTCGCCAACAACCCCATCGTCGTCGGCGAGGTCGTCCGCATCGCCGGAGCCGGCCGGTCCCTGCCCATGGCCCTGGCCACGTCCGCCTTCCAGGTCGGCATCGCCACAGGTTCCTGGCTCGGCGGCATCGCCCTGACCTCCAGCCTGGGCCTTAAAGGCCCGTCGCTGACCGGCTTCGCCTTCGCTCTCGCGGCCCTGCTGCCGCTGGGCCTGCTGGCCGCCTCCCACCGCAAGGCGGAATCAGCGCGGAGCTGACACCGGTCGGAGAGGCCGGGCCCTCCCCGTGCAGCATCCGACACCTCGATCCGAGCAAGCCGTACAAGACAGTTGGAGATCACCATGGAGCACCGTCTGCTGGGCCGGACCGGCCTGTCCGTCAGCAAGATGTGCCTGGGCGCGATGATGTTCGGCCCGTGGGGCAACCCCGACCACGACGAGGCCACCCGGACCATCCACCGAGCCCTGGACGCCGGCATCAACTTCATCGACACCGCCGACGTCTACTCCCACGGCGAGTCCGAGGAGATCGTTGGACAGGCGATCAAGGGCCGCAGGGACGACATCGTCCTGGCCACCAAGTTCCACAACCCCATGGGGGACGACCCCAATCAGCGCGGCAACTCCCGACGCTGGATCATGCGGGCCGTCGAGGACTCGCTGCGCCGGCTGGGAACCGACTACATCGACCTCTACCAGGTGCACCGGCCCTCACCCGACACCGACATCGAAGAGACCCTGGGCGCCCTGACGGACCTGGTACGCCAGGGCAAGGTCCGCTACCTCGGCTCCTCCACCTTCCCCGGCAGCCAGATCGTCGAAGCCCAGCGGGCCGCCCACGACCGGCGCCTGGAGCGGTTCGTGTGCGAACAGGCCCCGTACTCCATGCTCGTGCGAGGCATCGAGGCCGACGTCCTGCCCACCGCGGCCCGGCACGGCATGGGAGTGATCACCTACAGTCCGCTCGCCGGTGGCTGGCTCTCGGGCCGCTGGCGCCAGGACGCCGACCTGCCCACCCCGTCCCCGGCCCGGCAGCGCCTCGCCGACCGCTTCGACATGGCCCTGCAGGTCAACCAGCGAAAGCTGGAGGCGGCCGAAGCCCTCGCCCACCTGGCCGAGGACAACGGAATGACGCTGATCGACATGGCCATCGCGTTCGCGCTCAACCATCCCTCGGTCGCCTCGGTCCTCATCGGCCCGCGCACGCTCCAGCATCTGGAGACGCAACTGCCCGCGGCCGACGTGGTCCTGGACCCCGCGGTCCTGGACCGCATCGACGCCATCGTCACCCCCGGCACGGTCATCAACCCGGCCGACAGCAGCTTCGCCAACCCCGCCCTGGAACCGGCGGCCCGCCGACGCTGACCAGGGACTTACACGGAACACGGAACACCGACCAGCAAGGAGCAAGCATCCATGCGGTACCGCACACTCGGCAGCTCGGACCTTCAGGTCTCGGAGATCTCCCTCGGCTCGTGGCTTACCTACGCAGGCGGCATCGAGGCCGACGCGACCCATGCCTGCACCGAAGCGGCCTTCGACGCCGGAATCAACTTCTTCGACACCGCCAATGTCTACGGACAGGGAGCTGCCGAGACAACCTGGGGTGAGATCCTCTCGGCCCACCCCCGCGACTCGTACATCCTGGCCACCAAGGTCTGGGGCCCGATGTCTGACGACCCGGCCGACAAGGGCCTGTCTCCCGCCCAGATCGCCCGGCAGATCGACGCCTCCCTCACGCGTCTGAAGACCGACTACGTCGACCTGTACCAGGCGCACCGCTTCGACCCGTCCGTGCCGATCGAGGAAACCATCGAGGCGTTCCAGAAGGTGGTCGAGCAGGGCAAGGCCCGCTACCTCGGCTTCAGCGAATGGACCCCCGAACAGATCCAGGCCGCGATCGACATCGCAGGCCCCGACTTGTTCGTCTCCTCCCAGCCGCAGTACTCCATGCTCTGGCAGGCACCCGAGGCCGAGGTGTTCGGCCTGTGCGCCGCGAACGGTATCTCCCAGATCGTCTGGTCCCCCCTCGCCCAGGGCGTCCTGACTGGCAAGTACAAGCCCGGACAGCCCGTCCCCGAAGGCAGCCGGTTCGCCAGCGAGACGATGGCGGTCTCCCAGGACCTCGTCTACAGCGACGCCATCCTGGAGGCGGTCCAGCGCCTCGCGCCCATCGCCGAGCAGGCCGGGATGAGCATGCCCATCCTGGCGCTGGCCTGGGTCCTGCGCCGTGGTGAAGTCGCCTCCGCCATCACCGGCGCCTCCCGCCCCGAACAGGTCCACGCCAACGCCGCCGCCTCCGGCGTGAATCTGTCGGACGACCTGCTGGCGGCCGTCGACCAGGCCCTCGGCGACGTCCCTGTCACCGAACCCACCCTCGCCCCTTCCGCCCAGGCCGGCATCAAGCACCGCTGAGCAGACGGCTGCTGCCCGGCCGACGCCCCCCAGCCAGATCGTAGGGGCGCCCGCGTGGGGGCGGGAGAGGAAGGTTTGTCCATGGATCGGCGGTCTCTGCGTCGTGAAACAGCCCCGCGCAGCGGATCCGGTGTCGTGGGCGTCGAGGTGGCGGCGATGGTGACGTCGATGCCGAAGCGGTCGGCGTCGGATGAGGCGACGTCGAGGACGGTGACCGAGCCGCCCGGCGCATCCCTGATGCAGGGGGCCTATCGGTCCGCGGCCCCTTTCTGGTTCAGAGCCCGGGTCAGTTCGCGGTTAGAGCGTGTCTCTTTGGTGGGCCGGTCAGTTGATCGGATGTGTCCATCCGGTCAGTGATCACTGATGCGATGTGGGACCGGATCGAGCCGCTGATGCCGGCCGATCCGGTCCGCGGTCGGCGATGGGCTGACCACCGCCGCCCCCTTGAGGCCATTGCGTGGAAGTACCGCACCTGTTCGCCCTGGCGGGACCTGCCAAAGGAGCTTGGCTCCTTCAAGACGGCCCACAAACGTCTCATCAGGTGGGCCGTCGACGGCACCTGGGCACGGATCCTTGCCGCCGTCCTAGCCACCGCCGACGCTGATGACGACGTGGAATGGACGGTCTCGGTGGACTCCACCATCTGCCGGGCCCATCACCACGCGGCTGGGGCTGTGAGAAAGGGGGCTGCGCGACGGTCAGAACCCGACGATCACGCACTCGGACGTTCTCGTGGCGGCCTGAGTACGAAAATACATCTGGCCAGCGATAACCGGGCACGGCCGTTGGCCTTCTATGCCACCGCTGGTCAGGCGGGTGATGCTCCGGCATTCGAGGCCGTCATGGCCAGAATCCGCGTCCCGCGACGCGGTCTCGGCAGGCCCAGGACTCGACCGGATACTGTCCTCGCGGACCGCGCTTATTCTTCCCGCGCGATCCGCAGCCATCTCCGGCGGCGAGGCATTCGGGCCGTCATCCCGCAACCTGCCGACCAGGTCGGACACCGTCTACGGAGAGGGCGAGCTGGAGGCCGACCGCCAGGGTTCGATGCGGAGGTATACAAGCAGCGCAACACCGTCGAACGGTGCATCAGCCGCTTGAAGCAGTGGCGTGGTCTGGCAATGCGCACGGACAATCTTGCCTTGGCCTACGAGGCTGCTTTGCACTTGGCGGCCATCCTGATCTGGTCCCGCTCGACGCAATGATCAGAGCAGCTCGTGGACGACCAGTCGCGACTGCTTCCCCGAAAAAGCGCTTCGCAGGGCTCGAGCCTCACGGTCACGGGCAGCGAAGACTCCTCGCTTGTCCACGTGCACGACCAGGACGTCGTAGCTGTCGATGACCTCGGAGATGCCCCGCGTCTGGATAGTGTCCCGCCAGGCTTCCGTGTTCCGCCCGAACCACTCCGGCAGGCCGCAAGGCTCAGCCACGGCGTCCCAGAAGTCATCGAGCGTCTCGATCGGCCTACCCCGCAGGTCAACCACCAGTTCCGACTCAATCCTCTTGGCCATCACGACAGAGTAATCGGCCCTCCTCCAAGGCGTTAGGGCTCCAAGAGACACGCCCTAGGAGGGTGCCTGCGGATCCTGCGGCTTCTAATCACGCGACACCGCCTCCGAGTTGTGGGAACCTCATCCGCGATGACACAACGAACCGATACACCCCCCTCGTGGGACGAGCGTACGCAGCTGGCCACCTTCCTGGATTACGCCCGGGACACGGCGCGAGCCAAGTGCGAGGGCGTGTCCGAGGAAGATGCCCGCAAGGCACCGCTCCCGAATTCACCGTTGATGACACTCTGCGGGCTGATCAGCCACTTGCGGTGGGTCGAGCATCACTGGGTCCAGGTGATGTATCTCGGTGAGGAGCCGGAGGGGCCGCTCACGGCGGCGACCGACGACGACCCCGACCCCGAGATGCGGACGGCGGTCGACATCCCGTTGCCCCAGCTTCTCGCCGAGTACGAAGAACAGAGCGCCCGCTATCGCCGCCTGGTGGCCGACCGCGACCTGAACTCAAAGGCCAAGCGTCCTATCGGCGACGGCCGCCACGTGGACCTGCGCTGGGTGATCCTCCACCTCATCGAAGAGATTTCCCGCCACAACGGTCACCTCGATGTCGTGCGTGAACTCGTCGACGGACAGACCGGCGTCTAGCCCGGAGCCGGGGACCCCGGGAGCGTCCGAGTCCCTCGTCGGGGCGGCGCTGCCGGGGCGTGCACAAGATCCGCCGGGCAGACCCTAGCTAGGAGGAGCCGGCTCGGTCGGACTCGCTGCGAAGGACGCAGAACTCGTTGCCTTCGGGGTCGGCAAGGACTGCCCAGCCAGAGCCATCGGCGTTGCGGTGATCCGCGACGAACGTGGCACCGAGACCCAGCAGCCTTTCCACCTCCTGCTCACGCGAGGTCTCAGGGCGCAGACACAGATGGATCCGGTTCTTGGTCCTCACTTCGCACCAGCGGACAGAGCTTCGGGCGGGTCCGCAACTCACAGGGCTGGAAGGCGACTTCGGGCTGAATTCCACCTCCTCTACAGTGATGTAGATTCTTTACCCGGGGCCCGCCATCGGGCCTCGACGACATACGCAGAGAAGGAGTACCTCGTGGGAGTTTCCCTGTCCAAGGGTGGCAACGTCTCGCTCAGCAAGGAGGCGCCGGGTCTCACCGCCGTCCTGGTCGGCCTGGGCTGGGACGTGCGCACGACCACCGGCACCGACTACGACCTCGACGCATCCGCCCTGCTCCTCGAGGCCTCCGGCAAGGTCCCCTCGGACCAGCACTTCGTCTTCTACAACAACCTCAAGAGCCCGGACGGTTCGGTCGAGCACACCGGCGACAACCTCACCGGTGAGGGCGAGGGCGACGACGAGTCGGTCAAGGTGAACCTCGCCGCCGTGCCCGCCGAGATCGACAAGATCGTGTTCCCGGTCTCCATTCACGACGCCGAGAACCGCGGACAGAGCTTCGGGCAGGTCCGCAACGCCTTCATCCGTGTCGTCAACCAGGCGAACAACCAGGAGATCGCCCGCTACGACCTGTCCGAGGACGCCTCAACCGAGACCGCGATGGTCTTCGGCGAGCTCTACCGGCATGGCACCGAGTGGAAGTTCCGAGCCGTCGGCCAGGGCTACGCCTCCGGACTGGCCGGCATCGCCACCGACTTCGGCGTCAACGTCTGACACGCACGAAAGCAGGGCCACGGGACCTGCCCTGCTCACGGATCCCACCGGCCGGGCGACGGACCGCGTGCGGGCCCGCGCGCTGAGGGACATCGACGGGTTCAGAGCCTCTTGATACCCCAGAAGGCGGCGACCAGCACGACGACCACGGCCGCCACCAACCAGACGGCCAGGCCGACACGACGCATCCACGGGCTCACACTCCACTGATGCCCGCCGGTCACGCCGCCACACCCGGCGAGGCCGAGCGGCTGCAAGACGGGGAACGCCGTCGCACGGGCGTATCGCGCACGGACGACGAACCCCGGCTGCAGGCACCAGTTCGTGTGCAACGGCTCGTCCGCGGGCCGCGACACCGCGGGTGATCCGTCAGTGGTCGTCCCAGTGCCCTTCATGAGCGGCGTGGCGGTGACCGTCGTGCAGGTAGTCGGTGTGATCCTCGTGCGGCACGGCGACGTGACCGCACCCCTCACCGTGCTGGTGGTCGTGGGCGTCGTGGGCGGCATGACCGGCAGCGGTGCACTCGTCGACATGGTCGCCGTGGATCCGGTGGATGTGGCCGTCGTGCGCGTAGTCGGTGTGGTCGCCGTGCGGGAAGGCGACGTGGCCGCACCCCTCGCCGTGGGTGTGCGCGTGCCCTTCGTGCGTGCGGTGGTCGGTGGCGGTGGACATGGGGGACTCCTCGCTTGCCTTTCTGGCCGCTCGCGGACCTGCCCCGGACGACAAATTGCGACATCAACATATGGCGACTTCTGCATGCATGACAGAGCCACCACCCACGCTTCACACGCAGATCACCGCAACTCCACTGACATCAGCCACTCGATGCGCGACCGCCCCTCTGAACCCGCCTCATCAAGGGCGGCACCCACCTGGAAGGCATCGGGCGCGTCACCGCCGTGGCGTTCGACAAGACCGGCACCCTCGCCCTCGGTCGACCCCTGGTCACCAGCGTGGTGACGCTCGACGAGAGCGTCTCGGCAGACGAGGTGCTGAGCCTGGCAGCCTCCGGCGAGCTGCACGCACACCACCCGCTCGCCGAGGCCATCGTCCGCCAGTTGACCGACCTCGGCGTCACGCACATCGTGCTCCTGACAGGCGACGCACCGAAACCGCCCAGGCCACGGCCGACACCCTCGGCATCACCGAAGTCCCGCCCACGCGCTGCACAAAGCCAAACTCCAATGCGCCAAGTCGCGGCCGTCGTCGAGCTCAGCCGGCACACCCTGCGCGTCACCCGGACCGGATCGGATCGGCGCTTGCCCTTGCACATGGAAACCGATCGGTTTACGGTAGGGAAACCGATCAGTTTCTCCACGAGCTCAGGGATCCATGATGACGACAAGTCGGCCGGCGGCACTCGTGACGGGTGCGTCATCCGGTATCGGTAAGGAAACCGCGCTCGCGCTGGTCGCAGCGGGTTTCGACGTGGTCGGCACGAGCCGCGACACCTCTCGCGTCATCCCGCCGGACGGTGTGTCGTTCCTCGACCTCGACGTAGCCAGTGACGCCTCGGTCAGCACCGCGGTCGAGCAGGTGATCGAGCGGTTCGGGCGGATCGACGTCCTGGTCAACAACGCCGGCGTCGGCTCGATGGGTGCGGCCGAGGAGACCTCCGTCGCCCAGGCGCAGGGCATCTTCGACACCAACGTCTTCGGGGTCATGCGCATGGTGAAGGAGGTCCTGCCGCGCATGCGCGCTCAGGGACGTGGGCGCATCATCAACATCTCGTCCGTGGTCGGGCTCATCCCCTCGCCCTACATGGCCGTTTACGCCGCCTCCAAGCACGCGATCGAGGGCTACACCGAGTCCCTGGACCACGAGGTCCGTGAGCACGGCGTCCGGGCCCTTCTCGTCGAACCCGCCTACACCAAGACCGGATTCGAGGCCAACAGCGCGCGACCCGACACGCCCCTTCAGGTCTACGCGAAGCAGCGGCTCACCTTCGACCGCCTGATGGCGGAGGCGATCAAGGGCGGCGACGCCCCCGCCGTCGTCGCCAAGGTGATCGTCGCGGCAGCGACCGACGCGAGGCCGAAGCTCCGCTACACCGCCGGCCCCGTGGCCGGACGCGCGAGTACGCTGCGCCGCGTCGTTCCCGCCCGGGCCTTCGACAAGCAGATTCGCAAGCTCAACCGGCTGGCCGGCTGACGCCGGCTCCGAGACGGGCCCTTTCCGGGTATCGCGGGCGTATCGAAAATCGGATACGCCGTCGCAACGGTCCTCCGTCTCCAATGGGGGCATGAACGACACCGCATCCCTGACAGCACCGCCCCGCCGCACCCGCGGGATCGTGCTTCTCGTCCTGGCGATCCTCGGCATGGCGAGCGCCGTGTTCGTCGTGCGGCGGCCGCTCTTGATGTCCGCCCCGACATGCATGGCCGGGCGGTGGCACGGCTGTTTCGACACGTTCAACGGTGTGGTGCTCATGACGTTGGTCGCACTGCCGTTGGCCGCGCTGGTGGTGTGGGCCCTGGCACGCCGTCGGCGTGCCGCCGGAGTCACATCGGCGTGGCGTATGTCGGTGGCCGAGGTGGGCATGGTCCACGGGACGGTGCCGTTCCTGTGGCTGACCATGATGCCGGGCGGCGGGGCCGGCACCGTCCCCGCGCGGGTGAGCCTGGTACCGCTGCGGGACCTGCTCACGATGGGGCCGCTCGGGATCGCCGGCAACCTGCTGATCTTCGCGGCGCTGGGGTTCTTCGCGCCGATGCGGTTCGCGGCGCTGGCGTCCGTGCCGCGGATCCTGGCGCTCGGGGCGGGTTGCTCGGTCCTGGTCGAGACCGCACAGTACGTCCTGCGGCTCGACCGGGTGTCGTCCGTGGACGACGTGCTGGTCAACGCCGCCGGCGCCGTGCTGGCCGCGCTGGCGTCACGCCGCTGGTGGCGCACTACGGCCCAAGCACCGTCGGACCAGCCTCGCCCCGCGCCGGCACCGGCGGGCTGAGTCACGTGTCCGGCAAGTTTTCGCATACCTCGGCGATATGTCGTGCTCCTTAGGCTTCAGGCATGCGTGTACTGATCGTGGAGGACGAGCCCTACCTGGCCGAAGCCGTCCGTGACGGTCTGCGGCTGGAGGCGATCGCCGCCGACATCGCCGGCGACGGCGACTCCGCCCTGGAACTGCTCAGCGTCCACTCCTACGACCTCGCGGTCCTCGACCGCGACATCCCCGGCCCCTCCGGCGACGAGGTCGCCCGGCGCATCGTCGCCTCCGGCAGCGGCATCCCGATCCTCATGCTCACCGCGGCCGACCGGATCGACGACAAGGCTTCCGGGTTCGAGATCGGCGCCGACGACTACCTCACCAAACCGTTCGAGCTGCGGGAACTCGTCCTGCGACTGAGGGCGCTGGACCGCAGACGCGCGTACGCCCGGCCCCCGGTCAGGGAGATCGCGGGCCTGCGGCTCGACCCCTTCCGCCGGGAGGTCTTCCGCGACGGACGTTACGTCGCGCTCACCCGCAAACAGTTCGCCGTGCTGGAAGTCCTCGTCGGCGCCGAGGGCGGGGTCGTCAGCGCCGAAGAACTGCTGGAACGGGCCTGGGACGAGAACGCCGACCCCCTGACCAACGCCGTGCGCATCACCGTCTCCGCACTGCGCAAGCGGCTCGGCGAACCATGGATCATCGTCACGGTGCCCGGCGTCGGCTACCGGATCGACACCGCCGCGGACGCCATCGTCCCCGGCGGGGACACCACCCACCCCGACAGCGGCGATGCGTAGACGCCCAGGGCTCAGCGCCCGACTGAAACTCACCCTGAGCTACGCCGCGTTCCTCGCCGTCGCCGGCGCTCTCCTGCTGGCCGTGGTGTGGGTGTTCCTGCTGCGCTACGTACCCGACAACAGCCAGGGCCTGCTCGGGATCTCGCCCAACCGCTACCTCCTGGTGCGCACCTTCGCCCCCGCCGCGGCCGTGGCGATGGCGTGCCTGCTCGTGTTCGGCCTCGTCGGGGGATGGATCCTCGCTGGCCGGATGCTCGCACCGCTCACACAGATCACGGATGCGGCACGGATGGCCGGGAACGGGTCGCTGTCCCACCGGATCCGTATGAAGGGCCGCCAGGACGAATTCCGTGAACTCTCCGACGTGTTCGACTCGATGCTCGAACAACTCGAGTCCCACGTCGCCGAGCAGCAGAGGTTCGCCGCGAACGCCTCCCACGAACTGCGCACCCCGCTGGCCATCTCGCGGACGCTGCTCGACGTCGCCCGCAAGGACCCCACCCGGGACCGGGGCGAACTCATCGAACGCCTCCACGCTGTCAACACGCGCGCGATCGGCCTCACCGAGGCCCTCCTGCTGCTCAGCCGCAGCGACCGCGGAAACTTCACCCGCGAGAGCATCGACCTCTCCCTCATCGCCGAAGAAGCCGCCGAAACCCTGCTCCGCCTCGCCGAACAGCGCCGGATCACGCTCGGCGTCACCGGCGGAGCGGCCCGGACCAGCGGCTCCGCGGAGCTCCTGCTGCGGATGGTGACGAACCTCGTCCAGAACGCCATCGTCCACAACCTGCCCGCCGACGGCACCGTGACGGTCCGCACCGAGGCAGACGGCGACACGAGCGTGCTGCGGGTCGAGAACACGGGCCGTCCGCTCCCACCCGAATTGGTACCGACCCTCACCGAACCCTTCCAGCGCGGGACGGAGCGCGTACGCACCGACGAGCACGCCGGCGCCGGCCTCGGTCTGGCCATCGTGCACAGCGTCGTCCGCGCCCACGACGGGACCCTCGACCTCGTCCCCCGGCCGACCGGCGGTCTCCTCGTCACGGTCCGGCTTCCTGCTGGGGGTCCCCGCCGTCCGCCTGTCAGCCGACCGCGGCCGGCTGACCGGGGCGAATGTTCTGGTTGAGGAGGAACAGGTTGGCCTGGTCGTAGACGTTCTTGAGCGCCACCAGGGTGGCAGGTCTGCGGCATTCCAGAGCCCCGACGGTCAGGGCCATGCCGGGCAGGCGTACACCCTCAACGGTCCCGAACTCCTCACCCACCGGCGGCAAGTGGAGCTCATCGCCGAGGCGATGGGCGAGGAGATCCGGTTAGAAGTGGTCACGCCTCAGAAGGCCCGCGAGATCTATCTCGCGCAAGGCGGCTTCGCGGCGGAGAACGCAGACTTCCTCCTCGGGTTCGAGGATTACGCCGGCGACGAATCGGACCCTTCGCCGGAGACGGAGGCGGAGGCGTTCGACCTGTCGTCCCTGGGTCCCATGCCGACGGCCGAGGCCGTCACCGGAAGGCCGGCGCGCACCTTCGCGCAGTGGGCACGGGACCATGCCGACGCGTTCCGCGCCTGACGAACGTTCCGCCCGCCGCCGGTGAAGCGCCGGCGGCGGACCACCCCGTCCGCGGCAAGCCCCGAGCGTCCGGTCGCGTCTCAACGTGGTCGCGCCTGCGAGTTCCACCGGGGTCGCGAACGGCCATGACGTGGCCTGCCACACTCGTCGTCCCCCTGACCCAGCCGGAATCCCGGCGGCGCAGTCCTTCGGTGAGACCACCCCCAGCCCTCAGCAGAAGAGGGGCAAGCGTTGCTTATCGCGCTGTGGATTTCTCCATGCACAACATGATCCGGGAAGCCCGCCTGGCGGATTCTGTCATGGCACACCCTTGACCGCACCTCCTCCCCCTTGGACTATGTTGCGTAATGCTCGCCGTGTTGCTCATTACGCACCGCTGGAGGATGCTGTGCCCCCTCGCCCCCGCCCCGGCCGCGAGTTCGTCCTCACCCTCTCCTGTCCCGACCGGGCCGGACTGGTCCACGCCGTCACCGGCTTCCTCGTCGAGCACTCCGGGAACATCCTGGAGAGCCAGCAGTTCGACGACCGTTTGCAGGACCGCTTCTTCATGCGTGTGCACTTCGACGTCTCCGACCCGGCGACATCACTGGAACGTCTGCGCGCAGGTTTCTCCTCGCTGGCCGAGACCTACCGGATCGACTGGCGGCTGTTCGACGCGGCCGCCCCCACCCGCACGCTGATCATGGTTTCCAGGTACGGCCACTGCCTGAACGACCTGCTGTTCCGCAAGAGCACCGGTGCCCTCAACATCGAGATACCGGCGATCGTCTCCAACCACCGGGACTTCGAGCCGCTCGCCCAGAGCCACGGCATCCCCTTCCACCACATCCCCGTGACACCGCAGACCAAGGCGGAGGCGGAGACCCGGCTGCTGGAACTGGTGGAGCGTTTGGAGATCGACCTCGTGGTCCTCGCCCGCTACATGCAGATCCTGTCGGACGACCTGTGCAAGCAGTTCGAGGGCCGGGCCATCAACATCCACCACTCCTTCCTCCCCAGCTTCAAGGGAGCCCGGCCCTACCTCCAGGCCCACCAGCGAGGGGTCAAGCTGGTCGGGGCCACCGCCCACTACGTCACCCCCGACCTGGACGAGGGGCCCATCATCGAGCAGGACGTCGTCCGCGTGGACCACTCCCACGACCCCGACCAACTGGTCACCACAGGACGGGACGTCGAGGCACGTGTGCTGGCGCGGGCCGTGCAATGGCACACCGAGAGCCGCATCCTGCTCAACGGCCACCACACCGTGGTCTTCCGCTGAGGCCACGCTCGCGTCTCCCCGCTGTCGCAGCCGCCGCCCGACAGCTCCCCCGAGGCGTACAGCCCACCCTGCGCCCCAACACGAGGAAGCCGCAGATGACCGTACTGAACACGTCCCTGCACGAGCTCGACCCGGCCGTCGCCGCCGCGCTCGACGCCGAGCTGGAGCGCCAGCAGTCCACTCTGGAGATGATCGCCTCCGAGAACTTCGCCCCGGTCGCGGTGCTGGAGGCCCAGGGCTCGGTCCTGACCAACAAGTACGCCGAGGGCTACCCGGGACGGCGCTACTACGGCGGCTGCGAGCACGTCGACGTGGTCGAGCAGATCGCTATCGACCGGGTCAAGGAGCTGTTCGGCGCCGAGTACGCCAACGTCCAGCCCCACTCCGGCGCCTCCGCCAACCAGGCTGCCCTGTTCGCCCTGGCCCAGCCCGGCGACACCGTCCTCGGCCTGGACCTGGCTCACGGCGGCCACCTGACCCACGGGATGCGGCTGAACTTCTCCGGCAAGCAGTTCAACGTCGTCGCGTACCACGTCGACACCGAGACCGGCCTGGTCGACATGGCCGAGCTGGAGAAGCTGGCCGGGGAGCACCGCCCGAAGGTGATCATCGCCGGGTGGTCGGCGTACCCGCGGCAGCTGGACTTCGCGGAGTTCCGCCGTATCGCCGACGAGGCCGGGGCGTACCTGTGGGTCGACATGGCGCACTTCGCGGGCCTGGTCGCGGCCGGGCTGCACCCGAATCCCGTGCCGCACGCGGACGTGGTCACCTCCACCACCCACAAGACGCTGGGCGGTCCGCGCGGCGGCATCATCCTCGCCCGGAGCAAGGACTTCGCGAAGAAGCTGAACTCCTCCGTCTTCCCCGGCTTCCAGGGCGGCCCGCTGGAGCATGTGATCGGCGCCAAGGCGGTCTCCTTCAAGGTCGCGGCCTCGGAGGAGTTCAGGGAGCGCCAGCGCCGTACGGTCGAGGGCGCGCGCATCCTCGCCGAGCGACTGACCGCCGCCGATGCCCGCGAGGCCGGCGTGAACGTCCTGTCCGGCGGCACGGACGTGCACCTGATCCTGGTGGACCTGCGCGAGTCGGAGCTGGACGGCCGGCAGGCGGAGGACCGCCTCCACGAGGTCGGCATCACGGTCAACCGCAACGCCGTCCCGAACGACCCGCGTCCGCCGATGGTGACGTCGGGCCTGCGGATCGGCACGCCGGCCCTGGCGACCCGGGGCTTCGAGGCCGAGGACTTCGCCGAGGTGGCGGACATCATCACCGAGACGCTGAAACCGTCCCACGAGGCCGAGGCGCTCAAGGCCCGGGTCAAGGCGCTGGCCGACAAGCACCCGCTCTACGCCGGCCTGACCAAGTAACAGCGCCCCCGCGCGGAGGAGTGACCGTGGCCGTCTCGGTCTTCGACCTGGTCTCGATCGGCATCGGCCCGTCCAGCTCCCACACGGTCGGCCCGATGCGCGCGGCACGCATGTTCGTGGTCGTGAAGTACAAGGAGACCGCGCGGGGCGGACTCGCCGTCAACATCATCGAGTGCTGAGCGAGGCCCGGCCGCGGGCCGGGCAACTCAGGGCCGTGGCTGTGTGAGCCGCTGAGCGGCTCACACAGCCAGGTCAGTCCATCAGACGTACTCCGTCGCCGCGTCGAGCAGCCAGTCCGCCAGGTAGCCGGCGAAGGACGAGCGGACCAGTACCCAGAAGCCTGCCCTGGGTTCGTCCCGGGAGACCAGGACGACCTGGGTGCGTCCCAGTGTCGTCTGGGCGCAGCGCCCCGCCTCGAAGGCCCGTGGATGCAGGTCCAGCGGGCACCCGTGGGCCAGCAGGTCGCGTGCGCGCGAACCCGTCACGAGGAGCGTGGTGCGCTGGGCGGAGACGTCGGTGACCGAGACCGGCTCGTCTCCCGCGGCCTCCCGGATACGGCTCTCCCAGTCCCCCTCGCGGCCCGGCGGCCCGACCAGCAGCCACTCGTCGGGACCGAGCCACAGCGCGGTCGACTCCCCCGCGCGCACGACGGTGTCGGGTTCGAGGGGCAGTTGCAGGCCCAGTGCCAGTCCGACGGCGTCCGCCGCCGCTCCCTTGGCGTCCAGGCGCACGTTCACCTGGGTCAGGAAGGGGAGTTCGGCCAGCCGGATCGCGCCCCGGGAGGCGCGGGTGGCGGCGGCCAGACGGTCGGCGGCGTGCGACAGGGGGCTGCAGGGCGGGGCGGCAAGGGCGGTGTCAGCCATCGCGACGGGCTCCCTCGGGGTCGTAGAGGACGGGGCTTGCGACGGTCACCGGAACCAGCCGGTCGCCGACGGGGGCGTACAGCCGCTCGCCGATGCGTTCCCGGCCGCCCTTGATCATGGCGAGCGCGAACGTCCGGCCGAGGGCCGCGCTGCGGTAACTGGAGGTGACGTGGCCGAGCATCGGGACGGGCGGCTTCGGCAGCACACTGCCGGCGACGAGCTGAGTGCCCTCCGGAAGGAAGGTGCCCGGGTCCTCGGGAAGCAGGCCGACCAGGTGCTTGCGGTCGGGGCGGGCGGTGTCCGCACGGGCGAAGGACCGCTTGCCGATGAAGTCCGGCTTCTTCTTCGACACCACCCAGTTCATGCCGAGATCGTGCGGGGTGACGGTGCCGTCGGTGTCCTGGCCGATGATCGGGTAGCCCTTCTCGGCCCGCAGGACGTGCATGGTCTCGGTGCCGTACGGGGTGATGCCGTGCGGGGCACCGGCTTCGTACAGCGCCTGCCACAGGGCGAGGGCCTGCCACGGTGACACGTTGATCTCGTAGGCCAGTTCGCCGGAGAAGCTGATACGGCAGACCCTGGCCTCGATGCCCGCGACGGCCGTCTCGCGCCACGCCATGAACGGGAAGTCGTCGTTGGCGACGGCGAGTCGGGGCGCGAGCGAGCCGAGGACCTCGCGGGACTTCGGGCCGACCAGGGCGACGGTGGCCCACTGCTCGGTCACGGACGTGCAGTGGACCTTCAGCTCGGGCCACTCGGTCTGGAGCCACTCCTCCATCCAGTCCAGTACGGCCGCCGCGTTGCCGGTCGTGGTGGTGACCAGGAAGCGGTCGGGGGCGAGGCGGATGACGGTGCCGTCGTCGAAGACCATGCCGTCGGGGCGGCACATGACGCCGTAGCGGATCATGCCGACCTTCAGGGTGCTGATCATGTTGGTGTAGAGCAGATCGAGGAAGACGCCGGCGTCCGGGCCCTGGACGTCGATCTTGCCGAGCGTGGAGGCGTCCATGAAGGCGACGCCCTCACGCGCGGCCGCGCACTCGCGCAGCACGGCGGCCTCCATGTCCTCACCGTCGCGCGGGTAGTACCAGGGGCGCTTCCACTGGCCGACGTTCTCGAACAGGGCGCCGTGCTCGACGTGCCACTGGTGCAGGGCCGTCACCCGGACCGGGTCGTGCAGGGCGCCTCGGTCACGGCCCGCGAGAGCGGCGAAGGAGACAGGGGTGTAGGGGGGACGGAACGTGGTCGTGCCGAGCATCGAGATGTCCACGCCGAGCAGTTCGGCGACGACCCCGCCGGCCAGGACGCCGGAGGTCTTGCCCTGGTCGTTGGCGGTGCCGGCCGTGGTGTAGCGCTTGGTGTGTTCGACCGAGCGCATGCCGGCCCCGGTCGCGCGGGCCAGGTCGTCGATCGTGACGTCGCGTTGGAGGTCGACGAAACGGGGGCCCGCTTCGCTGCCGGGGACGGTGAAGACGTGCAGGGCGGGCGTGTACGGCTGTGCGGCCGCCTTCGGCAGGCCGGGCGTCTCGGAGGTGTAGCCCTCGGCCTCGATCGCACGGGCACCGGCGGCCGCGCCCTGCGCGAGGACGCCGGCCAGGTCGAAGACACCGCTCGCGCTGCCCGCCACCTCGACGGCCTGACGGCAGGCGTCGGGGACGAAGGTGCCGAGTTCCTCGTCGTGGCGCAGCTTGCCGCCGGCCTGGCTGAACAGGTGCGCGACGGGATTCCAGCCGCCGGAGACCAGCAGCAGGTCGGCGGCGAACTCCCGCTGCCCGGCGGACCCCCCGTACGGGGCGACGGTCACGGCCGTGATCCGCGCGTCGCCCTCCGTGCCGGTGACGGCATGACCGGTCAGCACCTCGATGCCGGCCGCGCGCGCACGCTCGGCCCATTCCCCCGGCTCCGGGCGCGTGTCGACGACGGCCTGGACGGACACGCCTGCCGCGGCGAGGTCCAACGCCGTCGGATAGGCGCTGTCGTTGGTGGTGAAGACGACCGCGCGACGGCCGGGCAGGACACCGTAGCGGTTGACGTAGGTGCGGGCGGAGGCCGCCAGCATCACGCCGGGACGGTCGTTGTCCGCGAAGGCCAGGGAGCGTTCGTGGGCCCCGGTGGCGAGGACGACGCGACGGGCGCGGATGCGCCAGACGCGTTCGCGGGAGACGTTCTCGGGGGCCTCGGCGCCGAGGTGGTTGGTGCGGCGTTCGACGGCGAGAAGGTGGTTGTCGTCGTAGTACCCGAAGACGGTGGTGCGGCGGAGAACGCGTACGTCGGGCGCGGCGTCGAGCCGGGCTGCGGTCTCCTCGGCCCAGCCGGGGAGTTCGGCCGTGCCGAGGAGGCTGCCGCCGAGTTCCGGCTGGTCGTCGGCGACGATGACACGGGCGCCGCTTCTCGCTGCCGCGGCCGCTGCGGCGAGGCCGGCCGGGCCGGCGCCGACGATCAGCAGGTCGCAGTGGGCGTGTACGGCGTCGTAGCGGGCCGGGTCCGGTTCGGTGGCGAGGCGGCCCTGGCCAGGGAGGCCGGTCGCGACGAGGCCGTCGTAGAGCTCGACCGTGGTGGCCGGGAGCATGGGCTCGGGGAACGGGGCCTCGATCTGGATGACGGCGTTGGGTTCCTCGACGCCGGCCGTGAAGATGCCGCGTGGGCGGCCGAGCTTGATGCTGGTGCCGGTGTGGATGACGCCGTTGGCGAGGAGGGCGGAGGCGAGGGTGTCGCCCTTGTAGCCCCGGTACTCGGTGCCGTCGAAAGTGAAGGTGATCGGGGTGTCGCGGTGGATTCGGCCGCGGGTGGGGTGGCGGAACGGCTGGGTTGTTTCGCCCCCGCCGCCCCTACCCGTCCCATCCTGAAGGGGCTCCGCCCCTTCGACCCCGCCGGGGGCTGCGCCCCCGGACCCCCCTTCGGCCTGGACGGCCTCGTCCTCAAACGCCGGACGGGCTGGGGCCACCGAACGTGACTCGAATATCACAGGGCGCTCCTCCCCCGCCCGATAAACCGCCAGAATCTCGTTCGTCGACGTGTCCCGCACCGCGTTGAACCACCGTCGGCAGCCCGCCGCGTGGCTCCACCGCTCGGCGAACGGGCCCCTCGGGTTGTCGCGGAAGAACAGGTACCGGGCCCACTCCTCGTCGCTCAGCGCCGACGGGTCCTCGGGGTAGGGCACATGGGCCTGGCCGCCGTAGTGGAACTCGGCCTCGTCGCGGGGCCCGCACCACGGGCATGGGATGAGCAGCATGGTTCGGCTCCCAAAGAGTCCGGGCCTAGTGGGCCACCGCGGCCGCGCCGTGCTCGTCGACGAGCGCGCCGGTGGTGAAACGGTCGAGCGAGAAGGGGGCGTTGAGCGGGTGAGGGGTGTCGTGGGCGATGGTGTGGGCGTAGACCCAGCCCACGCCCGGGGTGGCCTTGAAACCGCCCGTGCCCCAGCCGCAGTTGAGGTAGAGGTTGTCCACCGGGGCGAGGCCGACGATGGGCGAGGCGTCGGGGCTGACGTCGACGATGCCGCCCCAGGTGCGCAGCACATGGGCACGGGCGAAGACCGGGAACAGCTCCAGGGCCGCCGACATCTGCTCCTCGATGATGTGGAAGGCGCCCCGCTGGGTGTACGAGTTGTAGGCGTCGATGCCCGCGCCCATCACCAGCTCGCCCTTGTGCGCCTGGCTGACGTACACGTGAACCGCGTTGGACATCACGACCGTCGGGTGCACCGGCTCCAGCAGCTCCGACACCAGCGCCTGCAACGGGTGGCTCTGGAGGGGCAGTTCGATGCCCGCCATCGCGGCGAGGACCGAGGTGTGGCCCGCCGAGCACAGCGCCACCTTGCCCGCCGCGATCGGGCCGAGGTTCGTCCGGACTCCGACCACCCGGTTGCCGACCACGTCCAGGCCGGTGACCTCGCAGTTCTGGATGATGTCGATGCCCGCGGCGTCCGCCGAGCGGGCCAGGCCCCAGGCGACGTGGTCGTGCTTGGCGATGCCGGCGCGCGGCTGGTAGGTGGCGCCCAGGACGGGGTAGCGCACGTTCGGGGAGGTGTTGACGATCGGGCAGACTTCCTTGACGCCGTCCGCGTCGAGCCACTCGGCGTCCACGCCGTTGAGGCGGTTGGCCTCGACGCGGCGCACGCTGTCGCGGACGTCCTGGAGGCTGTGCGCGAGGTTCAGCACACCACGCTGGGAGAAGAGGATCGGGTAGTCGAGCTCCTCGGCCAGCCCCTCCCATAGCTTGAGCGCGTGCTCGTAGATGCCGGCGCTCTCGTCCCACAGGTAGTTGGAGCGGATGATCGTGGTGTTGCGGGCCATGTTGCCGCCCGCGAGCCAGCCCTTGTCCAGGACCGCGACGTTCGTGATGCCGTGGTTCTTCGCCAGGTAGTGGGCGGTGGCCAGACCGTGGCCGCCGCCGCCCACGATGACCACGTCGTAGGACCGCTTCGGCTCCGGGTTGCGCCACAACCAGTCGGGGTGCTCCGGGAGTTCGGCACCGGGGGTGCGGGGGCTCATCGAACGCCTCCGGACAGGGGGATGCACGGGATGCTCAGCGTGTTCATGGAGTGTTCGCGTTCCTCTCGGCTGCCTCGACGACATTGGCCAGCAACATCGCCCGCGTCATGGGGCCCACTCCCCCGGGCATCGGCGCGAGCCATCCGGCGACCTGAGCGGCGTCCGGGTGGACATCGCCGACCAGCCCCTGATCGGTGCGGGTGATGCCGACATCCAGGACCGCCGCACCGGGGCGCAGCATGTCCGGGGTGACCAGCCCGGGCGAGCCGGCGGCCGCGACGACGATGTCCGCCTCGCGCACGTGCCAGGCCAGGCCCTTGGTGCCGGTGTGGCACAGGGTGACGGTGGCGTTCTCGGACCTGCGGGTGAGCAGCAGGCCGAGGGGACGTCCGACCGTGATGCCGCGGCCGATCACGCACACCCGCGCTCCCGCGAGCGGCACCTCGTACCGGCGCAGCAGTTCGACGATGCCGTGCGGAGTGCAGGGCAGCGGCGCCTCGGCGCCCAGGACGAGCCGACCGAGGTTGACGGGGTGCAGGCCGTCGGCGTCCTTGGCCGGGTCCATGCGTTCCAGCACGGCGTTCGCGTCCAGATGGCGCGGGAGCGGGAGCTGGACGATGTAGCCGGTGCAGGCCGGGTCGGCGTTGAGCTCGTCGATCGTCTCCTCGACCTGCCGCTGTGAGGCGTCGGCGGGCAGGTCCCGGCGGATGGACGCGATGCCGACCTGGGCACAGTCGCGGTGCTTGCCGGCGACGTAGGCACGGCTGCCGGGGTCGTCACCGACCAGGACGGTCCCCAGTCCCGGCGTGCGGCCGGCAGTCGCGGCCAACTTGGCCACATGCTCCGTCAGTTCACGGCGGATTTCGGCGGCGGTCGCCTTGCCGTCGAGCGACTGTGCGTTCACCGACGGTGCTCCTTTCCCGTGGAGCCGACGCTGAGTGTCAGCCACGGAGACGGGACATGGCGGGGTCGAACAGGGGCTCCTCGGCGACGACCGCCTCGACGCGCCGGTCGAAGTAGCCGATGTGCACGCTCGTGCCGGGGGTGACCAGCTCCGTGGGGAGCCAGGCGTAGGCGATGCCCTTGCCGATCGTGTAGCCGTAGGCGGCGCTGGTGACGTAGCCGACCGCGCGGTCGCCGTCGTAGACCGGTTCCTTGCCCAGGACGACCGACCGCGGGTCGTCGATCGTGAGGCAGGTCAGCTTCCGCCGTACGTCGGCCTTGCGGCGCTCCAGCGCGGCCTTGCCGATGAAGTCGTCCTTGTCGAGCTTGACGGCGAAGCCGACGCCGGCCTCGTAGGGGTCGTGCTCGTAGGTCATGTCGGTGCCGAAGGAGCGGTAACCCTTCTCCAGACGAAGGCTGTTGAAGGCGCCGCGGCCCGCGATGACGCCGCCGAGCGGCTGCGCCGCCCGCCACAGGGTGTCCCACAGCTTCCGGCCCAGGTCGGCGGTGGTGTACAGCTCCCAGCCGAGCTCACCGACGTAGCTCAGGCGCATCACGGTGACGGGGACGGAGCCGATGTGGGCGCGCTTGGCGCGGAAGTACTTGAGGCCGTCGTTGGAGAAGTCCTCGTCGGTCAGCGGTTGCAGGACCGTGCGGGCCAGGGGCCCCCACAGGCCGATACAGCAGGTGCCGGGAGTGATGTCGCGGACCTGGACCGTGCCGTCGGTCGGCAGGTGGCGGGTGAACCAGTCGAGATCCAGGTTGCCGTTGGCACCGACCTGGAAGACGTCGCGTGCCAGGCGGGCGACGGTGATGTCGCTGCGGATGCCGCCGTCGTGGTCGAGGAGCAGGGTGTACGTCACCGAGCCGACGGACTTGGCGACCTTGCCGGTGCACAGCCGCTCCAGGAAGGCCCCGGCACCCGGACCGCTGACCTCGAGCCGCTTGAGGGCCGTCATGTCGTACATGGCGACGGTCTCGCGGGTGACCTGAGCCTCGGCGCCGACGATGGGCGACCAGTACCGCGCCGCCCAGTCATTGGGGGTGGGGATGGAACGGCCTTCGACCAGCCCCGCGTTGGCCTCGTACCACTGCGGGCGCTCCCAGCCGTTCGCCTCCAGGAAGAAGGCGCCCAGCTCCTGCTGGCGGGCGTGGAAGGGGCTCGTGCGGATCGGGCGCGGGTCCCCCGACGGCTGGAGGGGGTGCAGGATGTCGTAGACCTCGACGAAGTTCTGGCAGTCGCGGGCCAGGACGTACTCCGGGGAGAGCTGGTGCGGCTCAAAGCGGTTGACGTCGCACTCGTGCAGGTCGAAGGACGAGCAGTAGCCGTCGACCAGCCACTCTGCCATCGCACGCCCCACGCCGGCGGAGTGGGTGACCCACACGGCCTCGGCCACCCAGAAGCCCTTGACGTCCGGGGACTCGCCGAGCAGCGGATTGCCGTCGGTGGTGAAGGAGAACAGGCCGTTGATGCCCTCCTCCACCTTGGCTTCCCTGGTCGCGGGGAGCAGGGACTGCGTCTCGGTCCAGGCGGGCTCGAAGTCGTCCTCGGTGAACTTCAGGACCGACGGCATCTCGTCGGCCTCGTCCACGGACATGATGTCGTCGGCCGAGACCGGCATCGGGCGGTGGCCGTAGTAGCCGATGCCGAGGCCGTCGAAGCGGTCGCGGTAGTAGAGGTCGGCGTCCTGGTGCCGCAGGATCGGGCGGACCGCCTCCTCGGTCTGGCCGGCGAGGGCGGGGACGGGGCCGGTCCAGGCGAGTTGGTGGGCGAGCGGGGTGAGCGGGAGGTTCATGCCGGCCATGCGGGCGATCCTCGGGCCCCAGATGCCGGCGCAGCACACCACGATGTCGGCCGGGATCTCGCCCTGGTCGGTCAGGACGCCGGTCACCTCGCCGTCGGCCCGGGTCACGTCGAGGACCTCGTGGCGGGCCAGGAAACGCACGCCACGCCCGGTGGCCCGGCGGATCTGCGCCTCGACGGCGAGGACGGCCTTGGCGAGGCCGTCGGTCGGGACGAGGAGACCGCCGAGCACCTTGTCACGGTCGACCAGCGGGTGCCGCTCCACGCACTCGTCGGGGGTCAGGATCCGGGACTCGATGCCCCAGGCGGTGATCCAGCCGTGGCGGCGGTGCAGTTCCGCCAGGCGCTCCGGGGTGGTCGCCACCTCCAGCCCGCCGACCTGGAGGAAGCAGGGCTCGCCGTCGACATCGAGCGAGCAGAACTTCTCGACGGTGTAGCGGGCCAGCTCGGTCATGGTCTTGGAGGCGTTCGTCTGGAAGACCAGGCCCGGGGCGTGGGACGACGAGCCGCCGGTGGCGGGGAGCGGGCCCTGGTCGACCACGGTCACGTCGGTCCAGCCGCGTGCGGAGATCTCGTCCGCGAGTGCCGCGCCGACGACCCCCGCTCCGATGATGACCACTCGGGGTCCCGCCATCGCCGCACCTCCGGTTTGATAACCAGTCGAGCCGAGCCAGTTGCTGCCTACGCAACATGCTTCAGGTTGCGCAACTCAATGTGCCTGGCCGACAGGTGGGTGTCAAGAGGGTCCGTGACGTCGGGGAACAGGCCGGAGCACGGGTGGAAACAAGGGCCGGAACACGGCAGTGCCCGGTGGGCGGAGCGCACCTGCGCACTCCGCCCACCGGGCACATCCGACCAGTTTCCGGGTTCGGTTTCCGACCGTCTCCGGCTTCGGTTTCCGGTACTACTTGATCCAGGCCTCCACCTTGTCGCGGTTGGCCTCGACCCACTTCTTCGCCGCTGCCTCGGGGGCCATCTTGTCCACCGCGATGTACTTGGCCACGGTGTTCTGGTCCTCGTTCGTCCAGGTGAAGTTCTTCACCAGGTCATAGGCCGGGCTGCCCGACTTGGCGAACTTCGCGCTGACGATCTTGTCCAGCTTGTACACGGGGTAGTCGCAGGCGACCTTCTCGGTGTCGGCGTCACAACCGGTCTTGTATTCCGGCAGCTTGACCTTCTTGAGCGGGACCTCGGACATGAACCACTGCGGCTCGTAGAAGTAGCCGATCACCCATGACTTGTCCTTCTCCGCCTTGCGGAAGGCCTGGATGAGCGCGGTCTCGCTGCCCGCGTACACCACCTTGAAGTCCAGCTTCAGGTTCTTCACCAGGGCCTCGTCGTTGGTCACGAACGACGGGTCGCCGTCGAGGAGCTGGCCCTTGCCGCCCGACTCGGACGTCCTGAACTTGTCGGCGTACTTGTCGAGGTTCCTCCAGTCGGTGATGTCCGGGTGCGCCTTGGCCAGCCACGGCGGCACGTACCAGCCGATGAGGCCTTCGTTGCCGGTCGGGCCCGCGTCGACGGCGGTCTTCTGGTCGGTGATGTACTTCTTCTTCAGGTCGTCATGACCCCAGTTCTCGACGACGGCGTCGACCTCGCCTGTCCCGAAGCCCTGCCAGGCGATCTCTTCCTTCAGATTCTTCTGGTTGACCTTGCAGCCGAGGTCCTGTTCCGCGACGTACGCGAGGACCGCCGCGTTCGCCTCGTAGCCCACCCATGGGTTGACCGCGAGGTTGAAGGTGCCGCACTTCGCGGAGCTGCCCGAGCCACCGGCGTCCGAGGAGCTGTCACCGACCTTCGCACCGCCGCAGGCGGTGAGGGTGAGGCCGAGGACCGCTATGCCGGCCGCACGTGTTCTCCACTGTCTAGCTTGCCCTGCCATCGTCAGTTGCTCCTTTACGCGCTCACGCGCCGTGCGGCTGCCTGAGTGATCCGGTCGAACATGACTCCGAGAAGGACGATGGCCAGCCCTGCGGCGAGCCCCTTCCCGTACAACTGCCCCTGTGAGAATCCGGCCACGACGTCGTAGCCGAGGGCGCCCGCGCCCACCAGGCCGCCCACCACGACCATCGACAGCACGTAGATCAGGCCCTGGTTGGTCGCGAGCGTCAGGGCGCCTCGTGCCATCGGCAGCTGGACCTTGGTGATGAGCTGCCAGGTACTGCATCCGGCGGACGTGGCCGCCTCCACGGTGGCCGCCGGCACGGCCCGGACCCCGTCCGCGATGATCTTCGTGGCGACCGGCGCCGCGTAGACGATCGCGGCCACGATGGCCGTGAACCGGGTCGCGCCGAACAGCGCGAGGAACGGAACGAGATAGACGAACGGCGGCATGACCTGCGCCGCGTCCAGGGTGGGCCGCAGAATCCGGTCCACGAGCAGGCTGCGCCCCATCCACACCCCGAAGACGACGCCGAGCACCATCACCAGCACCGTGGCGACGACGGTCGACGCCAGCGTCGTCATGGCGTCCGACCACACGCCCGTACCGACCAGCAGTCCTACGCACACCGCCGCGGTGACCCCGGCGCGCCAGCCGCCGAGGACCGCGCCGAGGCCGATCAGCGCCACGCCGACGAGCCACCACGGGGAGTCGGTGAGCAGCGTCTGGAACGGGTTGAGCAGGCCGTTGGTGAGGGCGTCGCGGAAGGCGTTGGTCAGACCCGACAGGTTGTCCTGCGCCCAGGTCGTGGCGGTGTCGGCACCCCTCGCGATGGAGCTGCCGAGGCCGGCCTCGCCGGGAAACTCCGCCGCCCACACATAGGTGTGCGACATGTAGACCAGCACTGCCGTGACCACCGCTCCCGCGCCCAGCAGCGGCCGCCGCCACTTGAGGAAGCGGCCGCCGGAGCGCCGGGCGGTCTCCTCGCGTGCGCTGGCGGCGGTGGTGACCCGGTCCAGCACGATGGCCATGACGACGATGGCCAGCCCCGCGTTGAAGGCCGTGCCGACATCGAGGGACTGCAGGGCCTGGATGACGGTCTTGCCCAGTCCGGGCGCGTCGATCAGGGCCGCGATGGTCACCATGGCCAGGGCGGCCATGATGGTCTGATTGACGCCCATCACCACGGTCCGCTTGGACATCGGCAGCAGGACCTTGAGCAGGGACTGCCGCCGCGTGGCGCCCAGTGAGTCGGCCGCCTCGACCGTCGTCTCCGGTACGGAACGGATGGCGTGTGCGGTGATGCGGATCGCCGGCGGCGCCGCGTAGATCATGGTGGCGATGGTGGCGGAGGCCGGGCCGATCAGGAAGAACAAGGTCAGCGGGGCCAGATAGACGAAGGTCGGCATCGTCTGCATGAAGTCCAGAAACGGCGTCACGATCCGGTTGAACCGGTCGGACAGCCCCGCCCACACGCCCAGCGGGATGGCGAACAGCAGTGCCACGAACACCGCGGAGAGCGTGAGCGCCAGGGTGTCCATGCTCTCCTGCCACAGCCCCTGGAGCCCCATGAAGGTGAAGCCCGCGACGGCCAGGAGGGCGACCCGCCAGTTGCCCACCGCCCAGGAGACGAAGCCCGCGATGCCGACGACGCCGAGCCAGCCGATCTGCGGGAGGGGGCGGCCCGCGGAGGGCTGTGAGATCAGTTCCTGGACGAAGGTCACCAGGGTGTCGATGACGAGACGGATCTCGTTGAAGAAGTAGAGGAAGAGCGGGTTGGAGTTGCGGTTGGCACCGATGGAGTCGTTGGCGTCGTTGAACCACCGGTGCAGATCCGTGAGGTCCGCCGCCGCCAGGTCAAGCGTCTGTCTGCCGCGCAGCACGGCGAAGAGCAGCAGCCAGACCACCAGGATCGCGGCGACGGCCGTACGCCGGCTGACCCTGCGCACGGACGTGGCGGGCCCGTCGGGCCCGGTGGGCTCAGGCTTCTCCGTCTTCTCGGGCTTCTCCATCGCGACGGTCATCACACGTCGCCGTCCTGGCCGGCGACCACCGCGAGGATCTCGTCGTCGCCGACGATGCCGAGCAGTTTGCCGTTCTCGACGACCTTGACCGGCTTGTCGGCCGCCAGTACGGCCCGGGTGGCTTCCCGCACCACGACGTCGGGGCCCATCTCGGGACCGTCCAGGGCGTCGCCGTCCTTGAGCGGCCGCATGATCCACCGCAGGGTGAGCACGTCGCCGCGCGGCACGTCCTTGACGAACTCGCGTACGTAGTCGTCGGCCGGGGCGCCGACGAGTTCGTCGCCGGTGCCGCACTGGACCATCTTGCCGTCGCGCATGATGAGGATGCGGTCGCCCAGTTTGAGGGCCTCGGAGAGGTCGTGGGTGATGAAGACCATGGTCTTGCCGACCTCGTGGTGCAGGCGGATGACCTCGTTCTGCATGTCACGGCGGATCAGCGGGTCGAGCGCGGAGAACGGCTCGTCGAAGAAGAGCACGTCGGGATTGCCGGCCAGGGCACGGGCGAGGCCGACGCGCTGCTGCATACCGCCGGACAGCTGGTCGGGGAAGGAGTTCTCGTAGCCCTCGAGGCCGACCAGTTCGACGACCTCCAGGGCTCGCTTGGTGCGTTCGGCCCGGCCCATGCCGCGGATCTCCAGACCGAACGACACGTTGTCGACGACGCGGCGGTGCGGCAGCAGCCCGAAGTGCTGGAAGACCATGGAGAACTTGCTGCGCCGCAGCTCGCGCAGCCGCTTGTCGTCCGCTTCACGAATGTTCTCGCCCTCGAAGACGATCTCACCCGCGGTGGGTTCGATGAGCCGGGTCAGACATCGCACCAGCGTGGACTTGCCGGATCCCGACAGGCCCATGACGACGAAGACCTCGCCGGGCGAGACGTCGAAATGGACGTCGCGTACGGCCGCGGTGCATCCTGTTCGGTCCATGAGCTCACGGCGGGCGAGGCCGCGCAGCTCCTCGGAGTCCGGGACCTGGTCGGCCTTCGGTCCGAACACCTTCCACAGCCGGCGCACGGATATGACCGGGGTGGAGCCGGAATCCGTGCCGCGCCGCTGCGACACCTCGGTCTGTGTGGTCACGTTCGGCCTTCTTTCGGCGTTCAGCCGCGGAACCAGCGCTGCGGCCGGGGTTGGATGTTCTGCCAGATGTGTTTGGGTTCTCGGTATTCGTCCAGGCCGGCCCGCCCCAGCTCCCGGCCCACGCCCGAATGTCCGAAGCCGCCCCATTCCGCCTGCGGCACATAGGGGTGGTAGTCGTTGATCCACACCGTGCCGTGGCGCAGCCGCCGGGCGACCCGCTGGGCCTTGCCGGCGTCCTGCGTCCAGACGGCTCCGGCGAGTCCGTACTCGGTGTCGTTGGCGATGCGTACGGCGTCGTCCTCGTCGGTGAAGCGCTCGACGGTGAGCACGGGGCCGAAGGACTCCTCGTGGACCACGCGCATGTCCTGCCGGCACTCGTCGAGCACGGTCGGCGGGTAGTAGTAGCCGTCCGTGAGGGCCGGGTCGCCGGGCCGCTCGCCGCCGCAGCGCAGCACGGCGCCCTCGGCGAGGCCGGCGGCGACGTAGGCCTCGACCTTCGCCAGGTGCTGCGCGGAGATCAGCGCTCCGGTGTCGGCCTCGGGATCGAAGGGGCCGCCGAGCCGGATCCGCCGGGCGCGCCGGACGACCTCCTCGACGAAGCGGTCGTGCAGAGAATCCTCGACGATCAGCCGTGCGCCCGCCGAGCAGACCTGACCTGAATGCAGAAAGACGGCCGTGAGAGCGAAGTCCACGGCCGTCTCGAAGTCGGCGTCGGCGAAGACGACGTTGGGGTTCTTGCCGCCGAGCTCCAGCGCGACCTTCTTCACGGTCGCGGCGGCGGTGGCCATGATCCGTTTCCCGGTCTCCACACCGCCGGTGAACGAGACCATGTCCACAGCCGGGTCCTCGGCGAGCGGTGCGCCCACCTCGGGTCCGCCGCCCAGGACGAGATTGGCGGCGCCGGCCGGGAGCCCCGCCTCCTCAAGTGCCCTCATCAGCAGGATCGACGTGGAAGGGGTGAGCTCACTGGGCTTGAGGACGAAGGTGTTCCCGGCGAGAAGGGCGGGGGCGACCTTCCAGGACGCCTGGAGCAACGGGTAGTTCCAGGGAGTGATCAGCGCGCAGACGCCGACCGGTTCGTACACGACACGGCTGACGGCGTCGTCCCGGCCCGTGTCGATCACGTGCCCGGCGTCGGTGCCGCCGAGCCCGCCGTAGTACCGGAAGCAGGAGACGACATCGGCGATGTCGTACTCGCTCTCCACCAGCCGCTTGCCGGTGTCCAGCGACTCCGCGCGCGCGAACTCCTTGGCATCGCGCTCGATGATGTCGGCCGTCCGCAGCAGCAGCGCCCCGCGCTCCCGCTCGGGAGTGCGTGGCCAGGGTCCCTCGTCGAAGGCGCGGCGGGCCGCGACGATCGCCGCCTCCGCGTCGGGGCGGGTCCCCTCGGAGACGGTCGCTGTCGGCGTGCCGTCGGCCGGACAGCGGATCTCCCGGCGTCCACCGGCCACCGGCTCCCGCCATTCACCTGCCACGTACAGGTCTGCCACGGGCAAGCCCTTCAGCCGGAGTGCGTTGCGCATCGCGCATTCGATTGCTTGTGATGGAACACCCTGGCGAATGTCCAGACAGACGTCAAGAGTTTGACTCGTGACGATAGCGCACGGGCCACCAGCCACTTCTCCCTCGACGCCGTCGCTGCTCGGGAACTCGGGCGACTTGCCGAGAGCCGGCAGCTCGGTGATCGACTCAAGGGCGATCCTTCACGAGCGGCCGCTGCGACGTGTCCGATCAGGACACGGACGGGAAAATCCGTGTTACATATTCAGCCGCTCTTCCCTCGGTACGGCAGGGCGGGACGCGAAGGCACGGAGCCCGCCCGTCCGGCGCCCGCTCTCACGCCCCGAGGCGGTCCAGCAGCGCGCGGCGCCACCGCTCCGTTTCGGCGATCTGGTTGAAGGTGAACAGGTGCAGGCCCACCACCTTCGCCGCCGGCGAGGTGAGATCCGCGACCGCGGGCGTGAGCAGCCTCTCGGGTGAGTAGCCGCCGGGCGTCGCGAACCGCAGGAACCACGAGGGATGCCTGGCCAGGAAGCGCGTCGACTCCCCCACTCCGATCCTGGTCGCCATCGCGAGCAGCTTCGCCCGCTGCACGGGCCCCGCGACGCCCACATGCACCGGCAGGGACACATCCCGGTGTCGTATACGAACGATCCACCGGCCCAGCACGCGCGGGTCGAAGCAGAGGTTGCTCACGATGTACGTGGCGTGCTCGCGCTTGTCCCACATGGCCTGGACGGTGACGTCGTCGTGGATGAGCGGGTGACTCTCGGGATAGCCGGTGACACCGACCCGGGTGAAGGGCCGGCCCAGCTCGGTCAGCCGACGCACCACCGGCAGCGCTCCGGCGTAGGTCCCGGCCGGCGGGTCGGCGTCACCGGCCGGGACGAAGACGTCGTTCACACCGGCCGCACGGAGCCGGTCGACGACCTCCCTCAGGTGGGCGTCGTCCCGCAGCAGCCGCGCCGGCACGTGCGGGACGACCCGGTAGCCGTGTCCCGCGAGCCGGCCGGTGAGAGCGAGGGTCGGCTCCAGGCCCCTGACCGGCGACGCCGTCACCGTCACGACGACATCGCGCGGGACATGCGCGAGAACCTGGTCCTCGGTCGGCTTCGCGGGCAGCACCTCGTAGCGGACGCTGTCCAGCAGCGCCCTCAGCCCTGCGGCACCCAACGTCTACCCGTCCTGCTTCTGTGCGTCACGGTGGCGGTAGTACGCGGCCTTCGACGGCGCGAGCGGCTCCTTGCCGAGGATCAGGTCGGCGGCCTTCTCGGCGATCATCATCACCGGCGCGTAGATGTTGCCGTTGGTGACGTACGGCATCACCGACGCGTCCACCACCCGCAGGCCCTCCAGGCCGTGCACCCGCATGTCCGCCGGGTCGACGACCGACATCTCGTCGGTGCCCATCTTGCAGGTGCACGACGGGTGCAGTGCGGTCTCGCCCTCCTCGGCGACCCAGGCGAGGATCTCCTCGTCCGTCTCCACCGCGGGCCCGGGCGACACCTCTCCGCCGTTGTAGGGGGCGAGCGCGGGCTGGCCGAGGATATCGCGGGCGACCCGGATGGCCTCGACCCACTCGCGGCGGTCCTGCTCGGTGGACAGGTAGTTGAAGCGCAGCGCCGGGTGCTCGCGCGGGTCCCTGCTCCGGATCTTCACCGAGCCGAGGGCGTCGGAGTACATGGGCCCGACGTGCACCTGGTAGCCGTGGTCACCGGCGGGCGAGGAGCCGTCGTAGCGCACCGCGACCGGCAGGAAGTGGAACATCAGGTTGGGATACTCGACGTCCTCGTTGCTACGGGCGAAACCACCCGCCTCGAAGTGGTTGGTCGCCGCCGGACCCTTGCGGAAGAGCCACTGCAGCCCGATGAAGGGGGCGCGCCACTTCGCCATGTACGGCTGCATGGAGACCGGCTGCTTGCAGGCGTACTGGACGTAGACCTCCAGGTGGTCCTGCATGTTCTCGCCGACGCCCGGGAGGTCCTGGACGACGTCGATGCCGAGGGCGCTCAGTTCCCCGGCGTTGCCGACGCCGGAGAGCTGGAGCAGCTGCGGGGAGTTGATGGCGCCGCCGCAGAGGATGACTTCCTCGGCGCGGACCTGCTGGAGGGCACCGCGGCCGCGCCGGTACTCGACGCCGACGGCGCGCTTGCCCTCGAAGAGGACGCGCGTGACGAGGGCGCGGGTCGTGACGGTGAGGTTCGGCCGTTTCATCGCGGGCTTGAGGTACGCCTTCGAGGCGGACAGACGGCGTCCGCGGTGGACGTTGCGGTCGAACTTGGCGAAGCCTTCCTGGCGGTAGCCGTTGACGTCGTCGGTGGGGGCGTAGCCCGCCTCCTGCGTGGCTTGGAGGAAGGCGGTGAACAACGGGTTGGTGGCCGGGCCGCGCTCCAGGACGAGAGGGCCGTCGTGGCCGCGGAACTCGTCGTCGGGGTCGGCCGCGAGGCAGTTCTCCATCCGCCGGAAGTACGGCAGACAGTGCGCGTAGTCCCAGCTCTCCATCCCGGCGTCGGCCGCCCAGCGCTCGTAGTCCATGGGGTTGCCGCGCTGGAAGATCATGCCGTTGATGCTGCTGGAACCGCCCAGCACCTTGCCGCGCGCGTGGTAGACGCGCCGGCCGCCCATGTGGGGCTCGGGCTCGGACTCGTACTTCCAGTCGTAGAACCGGCTGCCGATCGGATAGGTCAGCGCCGCGGGCATGTGGATGAAGACATCCCACGGATAGTCCGACCGGCCGGCTTCCAGGACCAGCACCCGGTTCGCCGGGTCCGCGGAGAGTCTGTTCGCCAGTGCGCTGCCGGCCGAACCGCCGCCGACGATGACGAAGTCGTACTGGAAGGGAGCCATGCTGCCTCGTCTCGCTCGCGCCGTAGATACGCGAGGCATGCTAACGGCAGTATCGCTATACGCACCAGGTTGCGACTTGCGCAACTTGCGGTGAGCTTGAGGTGATCACGATTACTTGGCGTGGCGTTGTTTACTGAGGGTATAGTTGCGCTATGAGCAACTACAGTCTCGAAACCCAGAACTCGAGTTCGGGCGCCGGAGGAGTGCAGTCGGTCGACCGCGCCATCAGCGTCCTCGAGATCCTCGCGCAGCGTGGCGAGGCGGGTGTCAGCGAGGTGGCCGCCGAGATCGACGTGCACAAGTCGACCGCGTTCCGTCTGCTCGGAGCCCTGGAGGCGCGCGGCCTGGTGGAGCAGGCGGGCGAGCGCGGCAAGTACCGGCTCGGCTTCGGCATCGTGCGCCTGGCCGGAGCGGTGACCGGGCGCATCGACATCACCCAGCAGGGCCGGCCGGTCTGCGAGGACCTGGCCGAGGAGATCGGCGAGACGGTCAACATCGCCGTTCTTCAGGAGCACTACGCGGTCAACCTGTACCAGGTGCGCGGTCCGGGGGCCGTCACCGCGCAGAACTGGGTGGGCCAGCTGACGCCGCTGCACGCCACGTCGAGCGGCAAGATCCTGCTCGCTCACCTGCCCGCCAAGGACCGCGCCGCGCTGCTGGCCGAGGCCGGGCTGAAGAAGGTCACCCCGTACACCATCACCGCGAAGTCGAAGCTCGAGAAGAACCTCGCCGAGGCCCGTGAACGCGGCTACGCCGCGGCTGTGGAGGAACTGGAGGTCGGCCTCCACGGTATGGCCGCCCCTATCCGCAATCGGGACGGCAAGGTCGTCGCGGCACTGAGCGCCTCCGGACCCTCCTACCGGCTCACCGAGGAGCGCCTGCACGAGTTCGCGCCGAGGCTGATCAAGAGTGCCGAGGAGATCAGCCACCGGATGGGCTACCTGGGCTGAGCGGCCCGCCCTCCGCCATACCGCCACCGCCGATTGCCGCCCGGTCGGGGCCGCGCACGCCGGAGCCGCTACTGCGGCGGGTGTGTGCCCAGGCGCTCGTGCACCCAGTCGTGGAAGGCACCGATGTGGTGCTCACTGGGCACGAGGACGCCCCCCTTGGCGTACATCCTCGAACCCATCCCCGGCTGTGTGCGCTCGCAGGCGTCGAAGTCCTGCCTGTTGACCCGGTCGAAGAGTTCCACGGACCGGCTGACGTCCCTGCCGCTGTCGACGACGTGCGGCATGTACAGCCAGTCGCACTCCACGATCGTGCGGTCGACGGCCACCGGGTACATGCGGTGGAAGATGACGTGGTCGGGGACGAGGTTGATGAAGACCTGCGGCTTGACGGTGATCGCGTAGTAGCGGCGGTCCTGGTCCTCGGCGACGCCCGGAATGCGGTCGAGGCCCGCGCCGCCGTCCACGGTGAAACCCTGGACCTCCTCACCGAACTCGGCACCGTGGCCGACGTAGTACTGGGCGGCGAACCCGTCCGCGAACTCGGGGAGTACCTCGGTGAGTTCGGGGTGGATCGTGGCGCAGTGGTAGCACTCCATGAAGTTCTCGATGATGAGCTTCCAGTTCGCCTTCACGTCGTAGGTGATCCGGTTGCCGACCGAGAGGCTCTCTATGCCGTAGCGCTCGATCGCCTCGGCGTCGCCGAGGCGGGTGACGACCTCCCCGATGACGTCCTTTTCGAAGGACGGCGGGTTCTCCGCCAGGCAGACCCAGACGTAGCCGAGCCATTCACGGGTCGCCACCGGCGTCAGGCCGTACTCGGTGCGGCCCACGTCGGGCATCTTGGTGAGGTTGGGCGCGGCGACGAGCTTGCCGTCCAGGCCGTACGTCCAGGCGTGGTACGGGCACTGGAAGGCCCGCTTGACCTCGCCGGCCTCCTCCGTGCAGAGCCGCGCTCCGCGGTGCCGGCACACGTTGAAGTACGCACGGATGCTGTTGTCCCTCGCGCGGGTGACCAGGATGCTTTCGCGGCCCACGTCAACGGTCCGGAAGGCGCCGGGCTTCGCCAGCTCGGACGAGCGCACGGCGCAGAACCACATGGACTCGAAGATGAACTCCTGCTCCTGCGCGAAGATGGCGGGATCGGTGTACGAAGTGCCGGGGAGGGTGGCGATCAGGCTGTCCGGCAGGCTGGTCGAGGTCACGGTGCACTCCTCGGGAAACGTCGTGGATCGGTTCACTCACGCGCCGGGAAGAGCGACTCCGGACGGCGTTGTGTATGAAGCAACGCTGCGTGCCATGTGCAACCGCAGCATCGGATGCCTCGGCGGCGGTGTCAAGATGTCGTGCGGCCGAGCTGTTTGCGCCAGCGGGTGAACAGCCGCGGCTGGTTCATGCCGAGTACGGCGACCGGCTGACCTGCGCGCCGGTAGACGGCGAGGACGTTGCGGTCGTCCGGGGCGCCTTCCTCGACCGTCACGCTGTCGGCGCCCGCCGCGTGCCCCGCGAACTGGATCTTCATGCCGTACTGGTCGGACCAGAAGTACGGCGGCCGGGGCGCCCCCGGCTCCGTCGCGCCGCCCGCGAGCAGCGTGGCGACCGCGGCGTCGGGGCGCTCCCGCGCGCCGGTCCAGTGCTCGACGCGCCGATATGCCCCCGCATGCGGGTCGTACCAGTTGGCGCAGTCGCCGACGGCGACCACGCCGGCCAGACTGGTACGGCCGTCCGCACCGCACTTCACCCCGTTGTCGAGTGCGACGCCGGATCCCGCCAGCCACTCGACGCACGGCCGTGCGCCCACACCGACCACGACGATGTCGGCCGGGATGCCGCGGCCGTCCTCCAGGAGGACGGCGTCCACCCGGCGCTCACCGCTCAGCCCTTTCACCCCGACGCCGCACAACAGCCGTACCCCGTGATCCGCGTGGAGCGCGGAGACGATGGCGCCCATGCTCTCGCCGAGTGGTCCGGCGAGCGCCGTCGGGGCCGCCTCGACCACCGTCACGTCGAGCCCGAGGAGGTGCGCGGTGGAGGCGACCTCGGCACCGATGAATCCACCGCCGATCACCACCAGCCGTCCGCCCTGGGCGAGTTCGGCCCGCAGGGCACGGGCGTCGTCCAGCGTGCGCACGACGTGCACCCCGGACAGTCCTTCGGAGCCGGGCAGAGTGCGCGCGGCGGCGCCGGTCGCGATGACGAGGCCGTCGACGCGGACCTCCCGGCCGTCGGCGAGCCGGACGGCACGCTCCGTACGGTCGAGTCCGGTGGCCCGGACGCCGAGCAGCCACTCCGCCTGCAGATCCTCGCCGTCCACCTCCAGCGCGAGCTCCGTCTCGTCGACGGTGCCGGCCAGGAACTCCTTGGACAGCGGCGGCCTGTCGTAGGGACGGTGGAGCTCGTCTCCGATGACGACCAGCCGCCCGTCGTAGCCCTGCTTGCGCAGGGAGCGCGCCGCCGACAGACCGGCCAGCGACGCGCCCACCACCGCGACCGTCCTCACGCGGGAACCCCGGCGAGCCTGGCTGCGACGCAGTGCGGCAGATTGGGAGCGGCCTCGGACAGCCGTACGTAGATCATGCCGTCCTCGACGACGACCTCATGGGTCCGGACGGGGAGCTTGGCCGGCGGGGCGTCGACGGCACCGGTCTTCAGGTTGAACTTCGAGGCGTGCAGCGGGCATTCCACCCAGCAGTCCTCCACCCAGCCGTCGGCGAGCGAGGCGTCCTGGTGGGTGCACGTGTCGTCGATGGCGAAGAGCTCACCGTCTTCGGTGTGGAACACCGAGACCGGCGGGTCGATCTCGAGCCGGAAGGCCTCTCCTCGCGGGAGATCCGCCAGAGGGCACGCGGGAATCATCATGACCACCTCGGTGCGTATAGCGAAACGGATTGCGGTAAGCGCAACATCAGTCTGAGGTTGCCCCGAAACCCTTGTCAAGGCGTTCAGACGGCCGATTGAGCCGCCTCCTTGGGTTGCACATCACACAACTCGAAGCGCAGCAGGGAACTCGACCGGAGAGGATGCGACGCCCGAATCGGCCTCTATGCCTGGCCGAAGGGGCGTCCCAGCCGCCCGTTTCCCCTTCCGGGTGCGCACGCGCACGCACGCCCGCCTCATCGGCCGGTGTGGCCGAGAGCGGGCGTGCATTGTTCGACGGACGGCGGTCAGAATCCCCGGTCGAGCCACTCCTGGAGGTGCGGCGCCTCGGCCGCGATCGTGGTCGTCTCCCCGTGTCCGGTATGCACGACGGTGTCGCCCGGCAGCGTCAGCAGCCGGTCCCGGATCGAGTCGACGATCGTCGGGAAGTGGCTGTACGACCGTCCCGTCGCCCCCGGCCCGCCCGCGAAGAGCGTGTCGCCGCTGAAGAGGGCGGCGAGGGCCGGCGCGTACAGACAGACGGCACCTGGGGCGTGCCCCGGGGTGTGGAGCACGGTCAGCTCGATGCCCGCCACGGCGAGCACCCGGCCGTCGGCCAGCTCCCCGTCCGGCAGCCGGTCCGGGTGGGTCTGCTTCCACAGCGGGAGGTCATCCTGATGGAGCAGGATCGGGGCACCCGTGCGTGCCGCGAGTTCGGGCGCGGCGTCGATGTGGTCGTTGTGGGCGTGCGTGCACACGATGGCCCGCAGGGTGCGTCCGCCGACCGCTCGGGCGATGGCCGCGGCGTCATGTGCGGCGTCGACGACGACGGCCTCGCTGTCGTCGCCGACGATCCAGACGTTGTTGTCGACGTCCCAGGTGCCGCCGTCCAGGGAGAACGTCCCCGAGGTGACCAGATGTTCGATGCGGGCGCCTCCCATCAGAAAACCACCACCGAGCGCAGGACATCGCCGCCGTGCATCCGCTCGAAGGCCTTCTCGACCTCGTCCAGCGCGATGGTCTCCGTGACGAACGTGTCCAGATCCAGCCGGCCCTGGAGGTAGAGGTCGATGAGCATCGGGAAGTCGCGGGAGGGCAGGCAGTCGCCGTACCAGGAGGACTTCAGCGCGCCGCCGCGCCCGAACACGTCCAGCAGCGGCAGTTCGAGCTTCATCTCGGGGGTGGGCACCCCGACCAGCACGACCGTGCCGGCGAGGTCGCGGGCGTAGAAGGCCTGCTTGTACGTCTCCGGGCGGCCGACGGCCTCGATGACGACGTCGGCGCCGAAGCCGCCGGTCAGCTCACGGATCGCCTCGACCGCGTCCGCCTCCTTGGAGTTGACGGCGTGGGTGGCCCCCAGCTTCCTCGCGGTGGCCAGCTTGGCGTCGTCGATGTCCACCGCGATGATCTTCCCTGCGCCCGCCAGGTCGGCCCCCGCGACCGCCGCGGCCCCGACGCCGCCGCAGCCGATGACGGCCACACTGTCGCCGCGTCCGACATTGCCCGTGTTGATGGCGGCGCCGATGCCCGCCATCACTCCGCAGCCGAGCAGTCCGGCGGCGGCCGCCGACGCGGCCCGGTCAACCTTGGTGCACTGGCCTGCCGCCACCAGCGTCTTCTCCGCGAACGCGCCGATACCCAGGGCCGGCGACAGCTCGGTGCCGTCGGTCAAGGTCATCTTCTGCTTGGCGTTGTGGGTGCTGAAGCAGTACCAGGGCCGTCCGCGCAGACAGGCCCGGCACTGGCCGCACACCGCCCGCCAGTTGAGGATGACGAAGTCGCCGGGGGCGACGTCGGTGACACCCTCCCCCACCGCCTCCACGACGCCCGCGGCCTCGTGGCCCAGGAGAAAGGGGAAGTCGTCGTTGATGCCGCCCTCGCGATAGTGCAGATCGGTGTGGCAGACCCCGCAGGCCTCGACCTTCACCAGCGCCTCGCCCGGGCCCGGGTCGGGAACGACGATTGTCTCCAGACTCACGGGGGCGCCCTTGCCCCGCGCGACGACAGCACGGACCTGGTGAGCCATGGCCACTCCTCGACTGGTACGAGATCTGAATCAGACGTTGCTCATTACGGCACACATCTCATGTTTCGCAACACAGCATCCTGGAGCGCGGACCACGGGTCAAGGCTCGGCGACCACGCGGTCGGCGCGAGTGCTCATGTCTGAGCGAGTCAGTACTCGTCGTCCTCCGGCGACGCTGCCACCGGGCGCGTGAAGACCTCGCGGGCCACCTCGATGAACGCCTGTGCGGCAGGCGAGAGCGGCCCACGCCGCCACATCAGCCAGACCGGCCGGACCGCGAGGCGGCGAAGTACCAGGTATTCCCCCTGGACGACCGGGTCACGGAGCGCGAGAACCCCGCCGTGGCCGGCCGTATCGATCTGCTCGGCGACCGCGCCTCCGTCACCTACCGCGCGGGAATGCGGCGGTTCACCGAGGAGACCACACTCAACGTCAAGAACCGCTCGCACAGCATCACGGCCGACGTCGACCTGCCGGAGACGACGGCGGAGGGCGTGATCATCGCGCAGGGCGGCCGGTTCGGTGGCTGGACCCTGTACTTCACCGAGGGCAGGCCGGCCTACGCCTACAACTACTTCGGCATGAACCTGTACACCGTGCGCGGCGGCGAGCCCTTGGCGCCGGGACGGCACGAGGTACGACTCGCGTTCGACTACGACGGCGGAGGCCTCGGCAAGTCGCCAGGTACATCGCGCTCGACAAGATGACACCGGAGGCGGCGGCGAAGAAGTGGATCGAGGCGAACCGCGAGAAGGTCAAGGCCTGGCTCGGCTAGCGGCCCGCGGTACTCCGTGACGCCCACATGGCGATGCGGAGCGAGGGAGACGAAAATGGTATCGGCCGGATACAACGAGCCAGGACGGGTGATCGCTCATGTGCCGATGGCTCGCTTACTCGGGAACACCCCTGCTCCTCGACACCATCCTCTACAAACCGGCTCACTCGCTGATCGATCAGAGCCTCCACTCCAGACTGGGTGTCGAGACGACGAACGGCGACGGTTTCGGCATCGGATGGTATCCGCAGGAAAACATCGGCACCCCGGCCTTGCTCAGGGACATCGGCCCTGCCTGGAACAATCGCAACCTGAGGGAGATCGCGGATCATGTCCGCTCCCCCTTGTTCTTCGCCCACATACGGGCGTCGACCGGCACAGCGGTGCAGCAGACGAATTGCCACCCCTTCCGGCACGGCCGCTGGATGTGGATGCACAACGGTGCCATCACGGGTTTCCACCTCATGCGCCGCGAGCTGTCCCTGCTCGTCGATCCCGAGCTGTACTCCGACATCGAAGGAACGACGGATTCGGAGATGATGTTCTACCTGGCGATCACCTTCGGCCTGGATCAGGATCCGCCGGGCGCTGTGGCCCGGATGGTGGGAGTGGTGGAGCGCAGCGGTCACGACCACGGGGTCGAGTTCCCGCTCCAGATGACCATCGCCGTGACCGACGGCGAACGCGTATGGGCCTTCCGCTACTCGAGCCAGGGCGCTTCCCGGTCGTTGTTCTACAGCACCCGGGTGGATGCACTGCGCAGGCTGCACCCCGAAGCGGCGTTCCTGAAGGAGGTGTCCGACGAGACCCGCCTCATCGTGTCCGAACCACTCGGCGACCTGCCTGGTGCCTGGAACGAAGTACCCGAGAGCACCTACGGCGTCGTCCATGCCGGAGCCGACGAGTTGCATCCCTTCGCCCCAGAGCCGGCATGACGCGTGGACTGTTCCAGCAGGTGGCTCAGGCCGTTTTCGTAGCGGAGCGCTTCCCTGGCTTGGCGGGGACGCTCTTCCGCGTCGTGGCCCCCTTTGTGCCTGTGGCCGTACGCGATGATGCCGTCCGGGTCGGTGCGGTCGGCCACTTGAACTCGATCTCCAGCTCGATCTCCCCCTCACCGATCTCGACCTCTATCTCGCTGCCAAGGTCGTCGGGGATCCGCAGGCTCAGCGTTCCGGGGCTGAGTTCCAGTTCGGCCTCCCCGCCTTCCCTGAGCGCGGCTGCGAGTGCCGTGAGCTGGTCAGCCGCCTCGAGACGTGACAGGGAGCGCCTCTGCTCAAACTTGAGGTCCTTCATGGGTGTCTCCGATCTTCATCGCTCCGACGGGACATCACACACCCGGTCGTCGTGAATGTCGGTCCCGGCGCCGGCGCACAGTCAAGGCACAGGCGAGGATGCCGAGGGCCCAGGCGATCAGAAGGGCACCCCACAGCGGCATGGTCACCTCGGGGATGAGCAGGCGGATCTCGGTACTCGCGCGGTTTTGGAAAATGAAGACCAGAGCGATTGCAGTGATCAGAACGAACGGCATGAGGCGGCGGACACCGGGGCGAGAAAGGAACGGTGTGTGCGGCTTCTGGTCTGTTCTGTCTGTGCTTGTTCGAGCCATGAGACGTCTCTCCCTCGCGTTGCCCCCTTCATCCAGCCTCCTCTTCCAGCCCACGGCTCGCTACCGAGAGCCCCAGCCCCGACGCGGGGCCGGGCAGCCCCGCTGGCCGCCAGCCGGACCAGGGCTCGACGGATCCGCTGAGGCTATTAACGCGCCTGACGCGCCACGTGGCACGTTCACCGCGACGCCACAGCGCCACCACTATTCCTCTTGAACTGGATTCGGTTCACACCGAGAGCGCTCCGCTCGAGCGGACACTCCCCACCACTCAGCGCGCGCCGGCCAGCCGCAGGGCGAAGTCGCCGTACTGGTAGACGACCTGATCTTCCGTCAGGTCACCGTCCTCGCGGTACCAGACAGGTACGCCCATCCCTGGATCCAGGATCGCGTAGGAGGTCAACTTCACCGTGGTGACGCTGAAGCGCCCGGCCTGCACGCCTTCACTGAGCAGCGTCCTGAAGGCCTGTTCATAGGCGGCGCGCCGTTGAAGGACCTCCCCATCCACCCCGCAGCTCACCGTAAGCCATCCGAGGCCGGACCCGACCGGGAGTGCCGCACGCCGACGACAAGCGGATCGCCCTATCCGGTTCCGTGGTACGGTGGTGACGTGAAGCGGAAAGGGCTATCCGAATGAAGAAGAATCGGATAGCGCTATCCATATTTTGGCCTTCCAGTGCCACCTCATCCCGAAAGGACTCTGCTGTGACCAGCATTGCCATTGTCGGAGCCGGCCCCCAGCTAGGCCTGGCCATCGCCCGCACCTTCGGCTCCCAGGGGCTCGACGTCGCCCTGATCTCCCGCAACCGCGGCAAGCTCGACGACCTCGCCGGAAAGCTCACCGCCGAGGGCATCACCGCCGCCGCGTTCCCCGCGGACGTACTCGACCGCGACGCACTCACCCAGGCACTCAAGGACGCCGCCGCCCACTTCGGTGGCATCGACGTCCTGGAGTACTCCCCTGTGGGACAGCTCGGTGTCACCGCACTGACCGCTCCGGCCGAGACCGAACCGTCCCATGTCGAGTTCGAGATGAACTTCCAGCTGTACGGGGCCATCACCGCCACCAGGACGGTACTGCCCGCGATGCGTGAGGCCGGCGCGGGCACCCTGCTCTACACCACCGGCGCCGGGTCGATCTGGCCCGACCCGCGGGTCGCCAACGTCAACGCCGCCGCCGCGGCGCTGCGCAACTGGGTGATGAACCTGCACAAGGAGCTGGCCGATGCCGGCACCGGCATCCAGGCCGCCCACGTCGGCATCGACGTGGCGATCGGCGACTCCGACTCCGTCGTCCCCGGCATACCGGTGGCCACGCCCGAGCAGATCTCCCCCCTGTACTGGGAACTGCACACCACCAAGCGTGATCAGGCCGAACTCGTCTTCAAGCTCGGCGACGGCTTCCCCCGCGGCTGACAGCGCACCGAGCCGTGCCCGCCCCTCGTCGAACCCCGATCGCGCCGCGGTGTTCCGGTCCGCGGCGCGATCGAGGAGAAGGGTTCCGTTCCGCTGGACATTGCCGACGACCCCCGTTCACGGCCTCCGGCGTCGTCAAAGGCCCCAAGTCCGGTGAGGGGTTCATGCCTTGACCTCCTCGGCCTGCTGATGCCCCATCGGCCCGCCCCCCACCTTTCGAGGAGCAGACCCTCATGACCACGACCACCGATCCGTCTTATGTCGACCCGGCACCGATCCCCGACTGAGGCCCACGCCAGGGAGCGTCGCCGAATGGCAGGTGCTCCCCGACGTCTGGCGCCACGGTTCCATCACTTCCACGAGAGGCCATCGTCATGAACAAGCTCAGCGGCAAGACCGCTCTCGTCACCGGTTCCAGCCGCGGTATCGGCCGGGCCACGGCCATCGGCCTGGCCCGTGAGGGAGCCCTGGTCGCCGTGCACTACGCACGCAACCAGCAGGCCGCCCAGGAAACCGTCGAACTCATCGAGAAGGACGGCGGCCGGGCCTTCTCACTCGGCGCGGAACTGGGCGTCCTCGGCGACATCGACCAGCTCTTCCGCGGCCTGGAGGCCGGCCTGAAGCAGCACACCGGGCAGACCACCCTGGACATCCTCGTCAACAACGCCGCCGAGCTGTCGGCGTTCAAGCGCATCGGCGAGCCGGATGAAGTCGCCGACGCGATCGTCTTCCTCGCCACCGACGAAGCGCGCTGGATCACCGGCGCGGCCCTCGACGCCACCGGCGGCAGTCTCCTCGGCTGAGTGCGCCGCTGAGGTCAGCTGCTCTTGCCCGGCGGTGTGGTGGTGCCCTGGCCGGCGCGGAGCATGGCCTTGTAAAGAGGTTCGTGCCCGGGTGAGGCGGGCAGGGGGCCGCGCGCCGGAGCCTCGAGGGACTGGATGAACAGGGCGACGACGCGTCGCCAGGCGTCCGGGGCGGCGTCGCCTGTTGCGTTGACGACGCCGGCGTTGGCCATGTGGATCAGGACCAGGTCCGAAGGGTCGAAGTCCTGGCGCAGGCGGCCGGTGGCCTTGGCCCGGTCGATGAGGCGCACCATGGCCTGGTACGCCTCGTTGCGGCGCTGCTCCAGGGCCTTGGCGGTGGGGAAGGTCATGGTCAGGACGTCGGCGAAGCCGCTGTCGGCGGCCTGCATCGCGCAGGCGGCCTCGATGTAACCGACGAAACCGTTCCAGGGGTCGGGGTCCTCCAGGGCGACCGTGACCGCGTCGGCGTAGGCGTCCATGCGGTCGGAGAAGACGGCGTCGACCAGCTCCTCCTTCGTCGGGAAGCGGCGGAACATGGTGGCGATGCCGACCCCCGCCTCGCGGGCCACGGAGGCCATGGAGGCGCTCAGCCCGTCGCGCGCGAACACCGTGCGCGCGGCGGCGATGATCCGCTCCCGGTTCCGCTCGGCGTCACTGCGCAGAGGCTGAGCGGGACCGTCGGGGTGCTGGGCGCCAGAGTTCATACCAGCCAGCCTATCAATCGGATTGGCCTATCCAGTTTGGTTGCGCCAGCCGAGGTGAACCGGAGAGCATAGACATGACCCCGACTCCCGACCCGTCGAACCTCCACCCGCTGCCGTCCGACCCCCGCGCGGCACGTCTCGTCGAGGCGTTCCGGGACGCCCTGGTCCGCTTGTGCGACGGAGAGGACCTGACCGTCGAAGACCTGACGCAGATGGTGCGGACGCTCACCGGCACCACCCTGGCCGCTGCGGCAGTTCCACCCGCATCCAGCCCGGCACCCTGCCACTGCGTTCTGAAGAACCCGGAACCCCGCTGGTGGTGAGCGCGCAGCAATCAAGGACCTCTTGCCGCAGTCAGGTTATGCGTATAACGTCGCTGCGTAGGCATGTGTCACCGCGTCCGGAGAGGAGGCCCGCCAGATGATCATGACTGGTGGAAGCCGCCGACTGTGGATCTTCGGTGATCACTCCTATCTCAGCCAGTTCTACGGCTGACAAGTCGGTTCGACTCCAAGGCACATCTGTGCCCACCTCACCGACCTCGTCAGCCAAGGAACCTCGTCATGCCAACAACCACCCCCGTCCGCTGCACGATCTCCCACGACGACACCCAGTGGGCCGCCCGTCACATGCCGCTGCTCGCGGCCACCATGCAGACCCACTCGGCCGCGTTCGCGGGACGGCGTATCGGGATCTGTCTGCACATCGAGCCGAAGACCGCTGTCCTGGTGTCCTTCCTGGCCCAGGCGGGCGCGCAGGTCACCCTGACCGGCTCCCCCGGTACCACTCAGGAGGACACCGCGGACGCACTGCGCGCCGCCGGCGTCACCGTCATCGGCCACCGATCCGACGACCTCGACCAGCACCGCGGGAACATCGCGCAGGTACTGAACTCCCGGCCGGACCTCATCCTCGACAACGGTGCGGACCTGATCGAGGCCGTGATGGCTCGGGGAGGCCTTCCCGGCCTCATCGGAGCCACCGAGGAGACCACCACCGGCGGCCTGCGCATCCGGTCCTGGAACTCCCCGCCGCCATTCCCCGTAGTCGTCATCAACGACAGCCGGCTCAAGTTGCTGGTCGAGAACGAGTTCGGCGTCGGCCAGAGCGTGGTCCAGGGCTTCATGAACGCCACCAACCTCATGCTGCCCGGAGCGCATGCGACCGTCGTCGGCTACGGTCCCTGCGGGCGAGGGGTCGCCGACACCCTCGCCCATCTGGGCGCCCGGGTCGCGGTGGCGGACATCGACCCCTACCGCGCTCTGGAGGCACTGATGGCGGGTCACCAGGTCGGAGAGCTGAGCGATCTCCTGCCCCGGACCCAGTTGCTCTTCCTGGCCACCGGCCACCCAGGAGTGATCGGCGCAGCCGAGCTGGACGTCCTGCGGGACGGTGCGGTGATCGCCGGGGTCGGACACATGCCGTGGGAGCTGGACACGGCCGCGCTCGCCGAGCGCACGCGGTCCGTGCGGCGATCGGGTGCCAGCGGGCAGGAACGCGCCGTCCACCGCCTCGACGACGGCCGTGAACTGGTCGTGCTCGCCGACACCAAGATGATCAACCTCACGGCCGCCAAGGGCAATCCGATCCAGGCGATGGACCTCGGACTCACCCTCCAGGCCCGCAGCCTCGCCGCGCTCGCCACGACCACGGACCAGCCCCTCGAGCCCGGCGTACAGGCCGTCCCCGAGCCCATCGACCGGAGCGTCGCCACCGGCCTGGTGTCCATGCTGAGCCATATCTGACAGCTCGAAGAGCTTGAGGGAGCGTGCCGGGCGTCGCAGGGCAGGCGGGACTGTGCGGACACTCCCTGAAGCAGGGGAAAACCGATGGAGCGGTCGGAGTATGTGTCCGTACCGTCCGTTGGATGACCTATCTGAGTCCCCTGGGATATCTGCTGGGCATCGAGGGTGCCGCCTTGCTGCGTGGCTTCAGGGAAGGAAGTGCCGGCCGGGCGTTCGTCGAAACCCGGATCGCAGAGATCCGCGCCCTTCTGGACACGCCCGCCCTCGCGCAGGCCGAGGGGGTCACGGCGAGTCCGGGCACGATCAGCGTGACCGACGTCTACCGATCCTGGGCGCCGCACTATGACGCGCCTGGCAACCAGATGATCGACATTGAGCAGCGCGTATTGGCGGAGTTCGCGCGTGTTCTGCGCCCCGGCGGAAGCCTCGTGATCTCGGACGCACACCTGCTGGTGTCCTACCTCCGGCCGACCCTGGCCCGCCGTCCCGGCCCGGACGGCCGCCCGTCCCTCCTCACCGAGCACCACCGCCCGCTCAGCGCCTACCTCGCCGCAGCTCTCCCCCTGGGCTTCCAAGTCAGGCAATGCGAGGAACCCCGCCGCCCGCGCCACTCCCTCGATCCCGAAACCGCCCCGGACCCACTCCCGGCCCATATGTCCTGGGACTTGTTGCACTGGTGCCCGGAAGCGTCGGCCGCGGCCTTGGACGACTCCCCGATCGCGGTCGTCTGGCGCTTCCAACTCGACGGCGTCCGGAAGGCTGAGCAACCGGAACGATGATCGGTTGGGCGGTGATCGGCATCATGGTCCGCTGACTCTCCCGGCGAGGGCCGGCCGCACGGCCAGGATCCCGTCCTCTGAGCCACCGTTACTGAACCGGGCCGGCCAGGGTGCTGATGGACGGCGGAGGGCACCTCTCCGGTGTCCGGGCGAGGTCGACCAACTCCTCCGGGGGATCGTCTCCGTCCCGGACGGCCATGACATAGGCCTTCGCCTGCGGCAGCCCCAACTGCGGGGCGTGCTTCCGCAGGTGGCGCATTGCGGCCATGGTCCCCTCGGAGTGCACGAGCGCCTCAACAGCCGCGGCCAGCGGATCGTGCGGCCGGACGCCCCTGATCTGCTGGAGGTAGAGGTCTTCCCAGACATCGGCGGCGTATGTGGTGGCAGGGATGTGGTGGATACTCCCGTCCTGCCGGTCCACCAGGTAGGGCCCGTGGCCCACCGACATCTTCCCAATGTCGCGGCTGCGGATGTACTCCACCGATTGCCAGACGACCAACCACCCGAGAGCGTGCTCCTTTACGTCGTCGACGGCGAGCTCGGGGAGTCGCGCCATCCATGGTGACTCCTGCCGCTGTCTCGACAGCAGGGCCTTTACCAGCTCCACGGCGCACTCCTTGGTAACCACGCTCCTCATCTTGCACCACGGCGCAACGAGAGTGAGCCCAAATCCAAGGCGGGCGCAGGGCTGTTGTAACGCGCAGCTTTCGGTGAATTTCGAACTACTCGAAGCGATAATAAAGTCGCGCCATATCTTCACTCGGACCATACTGGATCGTGAGTTTCCAATGTCGGCACGCTCGCGCGTCGAGCCGGGCAGCCCATCCATGGTCAGAGCGGTCGGGGGGACCGTTTCGAACGTGATGCGAAAGGATGCACCATGGAACTCGAATCTCTCCCGGATGACGTCGTCGCGGCGATCGAAGTGCGGGATCGCTGGAGGCGCGCATCGGCTGCCGGTGGCCTGGAGTTCCTGGTCACCGACATCTCGCGGTGGACCCCCGGTTCGACCGTGCGGGTCGCGTTTCTCGACGGGGACGAACAGCTGCACGCGGACATCGCAGGAGCGACGACGCAGATCACCGACTCCTGCAACCTGAAACTCGACTTCGGTCACGACGCGGCGACCGGAACGTTCCGGCGATGGACCACAGCCGATACCGCCTTCGCCGCCGAAATCCGAGTCAGCTTCGACATGCAAGGCTATTTCTCCCTGGTCGGCACCGACAGCACGGATCGCACCATCGGCGCGGGAGGCGGCGGCCCGGTCGGGGGTAATCCCGGACAGCGCAGCCTCAACCTCGGGCGTTACGCGGTGAACAGGCCCGCCCAGTGGGAGGGCACCGTGCGTCACGAGTTCCTGCACGCACTCGGATTCCACCACTCCCACCAGAACATGCGCGGCACCTGCGAGAACGAATTCCGTTGGGATGACGAAGCCGGGTATGTTCCCACACGGGATGAGGACGGCGTCTTCGTGGCGGACTTCCAAGGCCGGCGCCCCGGCATTTACACGTACCTCGCGGGTGAGCCGAACCGATGGCCGCGCGCGAAGGTGGATCACAACCTTCGCACCGAGGATGACCCGGATGTCGTCGCCGGGCCTTTCGACCCGCAATCCGTGATGCTGTACCGGTTCCCGCCATTCTTCTACAAGTCCAACCCGAGCAGTTGCGCGCCGACCGGTAATGGTCAGAGCCTGTCGAACGGCGACAAGCGCGGGCTCAACCTGCTGTACCCGCACACGGCGGATGAGTTGGCGGGCCTTCAGGCCCGGGCCGACGCGGTCCTGCAGTCGATCGGGGCCGGGGTCGGCACGGAGAGCCTTCCCGAATCGAACGGCGGCAACCTGGTCGAGGCATACCGCAGCCGGGTGGAGGCGCTGGCCGCCGCACAGACCGCAGGCGCCGACTGAGCCGAGCAGGGGACGCCATGTCTGCCGGCACCACCGACGAGTGGCTCGGCACCGCACGGCGCCCTCGCTGACAGAGCGTGTCGCATCCGGTGGCCGCCGCCTGCCGCGGCCCTTCATTTCGGAGGCCTCATCGGCTTGTTCCGGGGTCTTCGGCTGCAGTGCTGCGCGCGATCACATGGCGTAGGAATCCGGCCGCGGTGCCGCCGTCGCAGACGCGGTGGTCGAAGGTCAGCGACAGGTGAACGACCTTGCGTACCTCGGCCGCGACCGCCAGTCAGTATTTTGACATAGGTTTCTTGTCATAGGTAACTTTGGCGGCGTGACCGGTATCAGTGAGGCTCACACGAGCCAGGGCGTCGACCATGTGGCCGCAGGCCTCGTGGCGTGCCTGCCCGCGCTGAACCGGTACGTCAAGCAGAGCATCGACCGGCAACTGCCCTATCCCAAGCTCCCCGAGCGGCAGTTGGCCCTGCTTCAGTACGTCGCCGAGCACGACGGGGCGACCGTCCACGAGGCGGCCGAGGCGCTGCGGATGATGCCGAACAATGTCAGCGCCCTGGTCACCCGCCTCACCGAAGCGGGCCTGCTCGAGCGGCGTCAGGACGACACCGACAAGCGTGTGGCGCACCTGTGCGTCACCGCCAAGGCGCGTCAGCGCATCGGCGAGGTGCAGAACATCGCGGCGGCGCAGCTCGCGTCCGCGCTGCGCACCCTCACCGACGGCGACCTTGACGCCCTCGGCTCGGCGCTCGGCGCCCTCGCGGCCCTCACCCGACGTCTGGGCGACCACTCCGCCTGATCGGTCCGACTCCCCGTACGCCTACTGCCCTTGCCGCTGCCGCGGCGGGGGCTGGGTGTGCTGCTCGCATACACATCTCCCCCCTCATACACATGTCCACGCGCCCCAGCCGCGCGCCGCACGTCCCGAGGACAGCTCACACATGTCAGTCACCGCTGTCTCCCCAGCGCCCACTCCCACATCTGGCCCCCACCACCGCGGCCTTCGCGCCAACCCCTGGCTGACGCTGGTCGCCGTCGCGTTCGGCCTGTTCATGGTCGGCCTCGACGGCTCCGTCGTCTCGATCGCCAACGCGGAGATCGCCCGCGACCTGAACGCCACCACCGCCGAACTGCAGTGGGTCACCAACTCCTACCTGCTCGCCCTCGCCGCCGCCCTCATTCTCGGCGGCAAGCTCGGCGACCGCCTCGGGCGCCGTACGGTCTACCTGGTCGGCGTCGTCGGATTCACCGCCGCGTCCGTCGCGATCGGACTCGTCGGCTCGATCGAGGGTGTCATCGCCTTCCGTGCCGTACAGGGCCTCTTCGGCGCGATGTTGATGCCCAACACCCTCGCGTTGCTGCGCGCCGTGTTCCCACCGAAGAAGTTCGGCATGGCGGTCGGCATCTGGGCGATGATCTCGTCCGTCTCCACCGCGCTCGGCCCGATCGTCGGCGGACTGCTCGTCGAGCACGTCAACTGGGAGTCGGTCTTCTACATCAACGCCCCCATCGGCGTGATCGCCCTCGTCTTCGGCCTCGTGGTGCTGCCGCAGTCCAGGAACGAGGCGGCAGCGAGCGAGAAGTTCGACGTGCCCGGCGTCGTGCTGCTCGCCCTCGGCCTGCTCGCCGTCGTCTTCGGCGTCGTCAAGGGCGAGACGTGGGGCTGGACTTCGGCCGGCACGCTCGGCGCGATCGTCGGCGGTGTCGTCGTCCTGGTCCTCTTCGGCTGGTACGAGACCCGTGTCGCGCACCCGCTCCTGCCCATGCGGTTGTTCCGCAACCCGGCCCTGACCATCGGTGTGTTCGTCACCGCGCTGAACTTCTTCGTCCTGCTCGGCGCGATCTTCTTCGTGATGCTGTACCTGCAGAACGTACGCGGCTTCACGCCCGTCGAGTCCGGTGTGCGCACCCTGCCGCTCAGCCTCGCCTCCATGCTGGCCTCCCCGCTCGGCGCGAAGCTCACCGAGAAGTTCGGCCCGCGCCTGACCATGCCGCTCGGGATGGTGCTCCAAGCCGGCGCCGCGTTCACGATGCTCACGTGGAGCGCCGACTCCTCGTACGCCACCATGTGGCCGCCGTTCGTCGCGCTCGGTCTCGGCGTCGGCATCGTGATGTCCGCGTCCTCCGACGCGATCGTCGGCAACGCCCCCGTCCAGGACGGTGGCATCGCGGGTGGCCTCCAGGCCACCTCGCTCCAGGTCGGCGGAGCGCTCGGCACATCGGTGCTGGTCTCCCTCATCAGCAGCCGCGTCGGCGCCACCCTCACCGACTCGCTGACCGACGCCGGCGTGCCCCACTCGGCAGCCGCTCGCTTCGAGGAGGCGAAGGACGCGGTCGCGATGGGCGTCGCCCCGGTCTCCGACGCGATGCCCGCACAGCTCAGGACGGCCGTGGTGGAGGGCAGCCACACCGCCTTCATGAACGGCGTCCACACCGCCGTCCTGGTCACCGGCGTCCTCGCCCTCTTGGGCGCCGCCCTGGCGGCGTTCGGCCTTCGCGGCCGGAAGGACGAGGACGACGAGAACGTGGCGAGCCCGGCCGCAGCCGCCACAGACACTTCGCCGGTCCCGGCGGCGACCTCGGGTTCCGCCGCTGCCGCGGTCCTGTCCTCCGGCGGCATCCCGGTCAGCGGCCTCGTCATCGGCGCCGAGTCGGCACCCGTGCCGCGGGCAGCCGTCACCCTGGTCTCCCTTGGCGGGCGGCAGGTGGGCCGCGTGGTGGCCCACCCGGACGGTTCGTACACGGTGGACGCGCCGGGCGCGGGAAGCTACGTGCTCATCGCCTCCGCCGAGGGCTACCAGCCGCAGGCCTCCACGGTGGTGGTCGGCGACGAGCCGGTCTCGTACGACATCCTGCTCTCCGGCACCAGCGGCCTGGCCGGCACGGTCAGGTCGGCCGACCGCAAGGAGCCGGTCGTCGGCGCCATGGTGGTCGCGGCCGACGTGCGCGGCGACGTGCTCGCCGCCGGACTGACCGACACGGACGGCACCTTCGGCTTCGCCGAGCTGGTGCCCGGCCCGTTGACCCTCGCGGTGACCGCGGCCGGCTACCGGCCGGTGGCGCTGCCCGTCGAGATCGCCGCGCAGGGCGTCACCAGGACCGAGGTCGAACTGTCCTCCGGCTTGCAGGTGCAGGGCGTGGTCCAGGCCGCGGGCGGGCCGCTGAACGACGCGCGGGTCACGCTCGTCGACGCGGCCGGCAACGTGGTGGCCAGCGCGACCACCGGCGAGGACGGCGGCTATGCCTTCGCCGACCTCGACGGCGGCGAGTACACGCTCATGGCGGCCGGCTACCCGCCGAAGGCCACCAACCTGACCGTGCACGGCTCCGGTGTGCAGAGCCACGACATCGAGCTCTCCCACCCGGGCGAGTGAGAGTCGCCGGGCCGGACGCGCGAAGAGCGGCGCGCCCGGCCCGGCGGTGAGGGTCCCCGGGCCCGGTGGTCGGTGGCGTCAGGGGACGTGCCGGGCCCGCGCTGTCGTCAGGGCAGCTCGGTCACGCGGTCGGTGCCCGGTGGGGCGACCGGGCTGTGGGCGGTGAGGTAGTCGGTGAGGGCCGCGATGTCGTCCCCGCCGCCGACGGTGCCGGTGCCCTCGGCGAAGGTGGTGAAGCCGTCGCCGCCCGCGGCGAGGAAGGTGTTCGCGGCAACCCGGTAGGTGGCGTCCGGCTTCAGTGGTTCGCCGTTGAGCGTGATCGACGCCGGGTCGATGCGGTCGCCGACCGGGGCACCGCGCGAGAAGGAGTACGTCAGGCCCTTGGAGACGCCGAGCATGAGGGTCGGTGCCCGGGTGCCGGAGTCGTTGAACTGCTCCTCCAGAATCTTCTCGATCTGCGCCCCCGTCAGGTTCACGGAGACCAGGGACCCCGCGAAGGGCTGTACGGCGAAGGCCTCCGCGTACGTAATCTCCCCGGGTGCCTCACCGCCCGTCGACGACCCGTGCACCAGGTCCGCCCGCACCCCGCCCGGGTTCATCAGGGCGATCCGGGCTCCGCCGCGCTCCGGTGCCGAGGTGGCGGCGAGTTGGGCGTCGGCGACGAGGTTCGCCAGGTCGGACTCGGCGTCGCGGGTCTCGGAGCGGGTGATGTCGGCGGTGACACTGCCGACGACCCGGTTGGCCAGCGGCGCCGACAGCGCCTTCCACTTGTCGATGACGGCACTCTGGTCGGCGTCCTTGGCGCCGGTGCGGGTGACGAGGTGGTTCATCGCGGCTGCCTGGTCCCGTACGACATCCCCGGTACGGCGGTCCACCGGCAACCGTGTCTCGGTGACCACCCGGCCGAACGACGATGCCGAGGTGACCAGGCGGGGATGGCCGGCCGGGTCGGGCAGGGAGCAGATGTACGGCTGGTGGGTGTGGCCGGTCACCACGGTGTCGATCGCCGGATCGAGGTCCTTGGCGATGTCCACGATCGGGCCGGAGATGCCGTCGCACTGGCCGTACGATCCGGCCTGCACGCCACCCTCGTGCAGCAGGACGACGATCGCCTCCACGCCCTGGCGGCGCAGTTCGCGGGCGGAGGCGTTCGCGGTCTGCACCTCGTCGAGGAAGCGCACGGACGTGATGCCGGACTGGCCGGTGACCTCGGGGGTGCCCTCCAGCGTCATGCCGATGAAGCCGACCTTCACGCCGTCCACCTTCTTCACCCAGGTGGGCGCCAGAAGGGGCTTGCCGGAGTCGCGGTCGATGACATTGGCGGCCAGCCAGGGGAACTTCGCGCCGTCGTACGGCTCGTCCTCGATGAAGCAGCCGTCCTCGGGGTGGCAGCCCCCGTGCTGCATGCGCAACAGTTCGTCGGTGCCCTCGTCGAACTCGTGGTTGCCGACGCTGGTCACGTCCAGGTGCAGCTTCTCCATGGATTCGACGGTGGGTTCGTCGTGGAAGAGGCCGGACAGGAAGGGGCTGGCGCCGATGATGTCGCCCGCGGCGACGGTCAGCGAGGAGTCCGTGCCCTGCCGGAGCTGGCCCAGCCGGGCCGCGAGGTACTCCGCGCCGCCGACGGGCGTGGACTTGGGGTCGAGCTTTGAGCCGAGGTTGGCGTCGCGTCCGGTGGGCGGCTCCAGGTTGCCGTGGAAGTCGTTGAAGGACAGCAGTTGGACGTCGACGGTGGAAGGCGGCTGCTGCGTGGTGGGGAAGGCGCGGGTGTACGAGATCCACAACCGGACGTCGACGGCGTCCGTACGGCCGTTGCCGTCGAGGTCTCCGGCCGCACCGGCGGTCGGGACAGCCGCCAGGTCCTTGGCGTTGACGGCGCCGTCCCGGTTGACGTCCGGGGTGCGGGTGGCGAGGAGATCCGGCCGGACCGACAGCAGGTGGAACTTCGTGACGCTGCCGTTGAAGCCGAAGTTGTCGTCGGCGACGAGGACGAGCGAGCGGGAGCCGTCGGGCAGCCGCGGCCCCCAGGTGATGCCCTCGACGTTGTCGGCGTCGGCGCCGGAGGTGGTGAAGTCGTACAGCAGCTTCTTCGACATGGGCTTCTCGGTGCCGGACAGGGCTTCCTTGCCGCTGACGTCCGTCGCGCCGATGGTGCTGGTCCAGTAGAGGCGGATGGAGAAGCCGACACCGGAGGCGAAGGAGCGTTCGACGGTGAGGTAGTCGGTCTCGTTGATCGCGAGGATCTCGGAGACACCCCGGTCCGCCGAGTACGTGCCGACCGGGGCGGGCAGGGGCGCGGTGGGCGCGTCGGAGATCGGGTCGACCTCGTAGACGTGCTCGGCCTCCGGCTTCCCTGTCTGACGGTCCATCTGCAGCAGGCGGGACGGGCTCTTGACCGTCAGCCCGGCCGCTGGGCCGTCCTGGACAAGGGCGTTCTCGGTGATCGTGACCACCTTGCGCCCGTCCGGGGAGAGGGTGAGCCCTTCCAGGGCCTGGTTGTTGCGCACCCCGGCGGTGAGGGTGCCCGAGGCCGAGCGGACGGGGGCGTACGCCTTGGGCAGCGGCAGTTCGCGTACGTACCCGCCGGAGGTGGTCGCCTCGCGGACGAAGGCGGGCTGCCCGGCCGAAGAGGCGCCCTCGCTGGTCCACAGCAGGCTCTCGCCGTCCGGTGTCCAGCGGATCGCCTCGGGGTCGACCGCCTTGGGGGCGAAGGGTTCGCCGGTGGTGTCGGCGAGCACGGTCAGGCCGTCGAGGGCGGGCTTGTCACCGGCGAAAGCCGCCCCGTCGAGCGGGAGTCGGAGGGTGTGGAAGCGAGCCTTGCCGTTCTCCGAGCGGTCGTCGCTGAGGGCGACGTACTCGCCGGACCGCGGGTCGTAGTCGATGCCGGACAAGCCGCCGAACGGCATGCCGAACTCCGTCGTCCCGGCCGGGACCGTGAGGGTGTCGAGGAGCCGCACGTCCTGCGGCTTGGCGGAGGTGTCCGCCTCGGGTTCCGCCGCGAAGCCGTTCGTCAGGGCCAGGCTGCCGAGGAGGCCGGCCGCGGCGAGGGAAGCCAGGAGCGGGCGTCTGCGGCGCGCTGGGGATCTGTGGCGCATGAGTGTCCTTCCAAGAGGCGGCGCACGGGCGTGCGGGCATGACTCGCCGACCCGCACGCTCGGCAAGGTGCGGACGGGTGGGAGAGCCCAGTGAGAGAGGGGTTGACTAAGCGTCAGAGTGAGGCGGCGGTCGGCACGACACGGCCCCGGCGCTTGCGGCGCCACGCGTACAGGGCGAGGGCGACCAGCGTCATCGCGTACGGGATCGTCGACACCAGCTGCGGCGGTACGTCGAGCGAACCGAGCTGCACGGCCAGTGCCTCCGCCGCTCCGAAGCCGAGCGCGGCGAGGAAGACACCCCACGGCCGCATGCCGCCGAGGAATACGGCCGCGAGGGCGATGAAACCGCGTCCGGCCGTCATGTCCCGTACGAAGAAGGAGACGTAGCCCATGCTGAGGAAGACCCCGGCGAGTCCGGCGAGGGCCCCGCTGAGGGCGAGTCCGGTGTACTGGACGCGCCGTACGGCGATGCCGACCGAGGCCGCCGCGTCCGGCATCTCCCCGACCGCCCGCAGATGGAAGCCGAAGCGGGTGCGGTAGAACAGCCAGGCGACGAACGGCGCGGCCAGGAAGGCCAGCCAAGTGACCATGTTCTGGCCGCTCACCACATCGCCGAGCACCGGCACGTTCTCGACGCCCGGCAGGGTGACCGTGGGCAGGCTGCCGCTCTTCAGGCCGGAGGTGCCGCCCTTGTCGTCGAGGAGGCTGTAGACGGCGTAGGCGGTGCCGCCGGAGGCGAGGAGGTTGAGGCCGATGCCCGCGATGATGGCGTCGGCGCCCAGTTCCAGGCGGAGGGCGGCGAGCAGTACGCCCAGGAGTGTCGCCACGGCGACTCCGCAGAGCGCGCCCACGGTGACGGAGCCGCTGTATCCGGCGACGAGCGCACCGGTGCAGGCGGCGGAGAGCATCTGGCCTTCGAGGGCGATGTTGCTGATGCCGGCGCGTTCGGCGACCAGCCCGCCCAAGGCGGCGAGCAGGTACGGCGTGGCGATCCGCAGCGCGGCGGCCAGGAAGGCGCTGCTGAGGACGACGTCGAGCACGGAACTCATCGGACGCCCACCTGCCTGCGCGCGATCCGCCGCTTGAGCAGGTTGGGCAGGGCCTGGGCGGTGACCAGCAGCACGATGACCGCCTGGATGACCACCACGATCTCGGTGCCGACGTCCGTCTGCTGTTCCATGATGTCGCCCCCGGCGCGCAGGTAGGAGTAGAAGAGTCCCGCGACCACGACGACGAGCGGGTTGTTCCTGGCGAGCAGGGCGACCACGATCCCTTCGAAGGCGAGGCTTCCGGCGAGCCCGGGTTCGAGCCTCCCGTACGCGCCCTGGACGAGATGGGCGCCGGCCAGGCCCGCGACGGCGCCGCCGATGACGAAGCTCCACTCGATGACGCGGGGCACGCGGATGCCGCCGTACGCGGCGAAGTCGGGGTTGGCGCCGGTCATGCGGATGCGGTAGCCGAGCGGGGTGCGGGTGATGAGCAGCCACAGGGCGACGGCGGTCAGCAGCATCACCCCGAAACCGATGTTGGCCCGGCCCAGCGGGACGCCGAACCAGTCGCTCAGCGGCGTGAGCGCGGAGTCCTGCTGGACGGACTTCGAGTGCACGGCGCTGCTGCCGGACTCTTTCAGCGGGCCGTTGACGAGGTAGTCGTAGACGCGGACGACGATGGCGTTGAGCATCAGCGTGGCCACGATCTCGTTGGCGCCGAGGCGTGCCTTCATGGCGCCGGGCACCAGGCCCATTCCGGCGCCCGCGGCGGCTGCCGCGGCCATGGGCACGATCACGGCGACGACGGGTGGCAGCGGCAGGAAGATCGCGACGGTCGCGGCCGCCAGGGCACCGGCGTAGACCTGGCTCTCGGCGCCGAGGCTGATCTGCCGGGCGCGGAAGGGGATCGCGACCGACAGCCCGAGCAGGGTGAGGGTGGTGGCGTCCTCCAGCCAGCGGCCGACGCGGAAGGAGCGGTCCAGCGGGCCGGTGAGCATCACCTCGTAGGCCCGTACCGGGTCGTTGCCGGTGGCGAGCATGACGAGGAAGCCGATGGCCAGGGCGGCCAGGATGGTGGCCAGGGCCATGCTGAGGTCGACGGCGAAGTCGCGGCGCCGGGTGGCCCGGTACTGGCGGCGGTCCTCGGTCTCGATCAGGGTCGTGGGGGTGGTGGTCACGGGGCCTCCTCCCCCACGTTCTCCAGACCGGTCGTGAGCCGGCCGCGGTCGTGCTCCTCGACGCCGAGCATGTAGAGCCCGACCCGCTTCTCGGTGAGGCCGGTCGTGTCGTCGAACCGGGCGACCAGGCGGCCGTCCTTGAGGACGAGCAACCGGTCGGAGAGGGCGAGGAGTTCGGTGAGGTCGGCGGAGATGAGCAGGACGGCGGCGCCCGTGTCGCGCGCGTCGACCAGACGCTCGTACATGAACCGCATCGCGCCGATGTCGACCCCGCGGGTGACCTGGGAGGCGATCAACAGGCTTGGCTGTGCGGAGAGTTCGCGGGCGACGATGACCTTCTGCATGTTGCCGCCGGACAGCGCGCGTACCGGGACCGACGGGTCGGGCGTGCGGATCGCGTACTGGTCGATCAGCTGCTCGGCGTGGGCGCGTACGGCACCCGGGTGCAGGACACCGTGGCGGGCGAGGGGCGGTCGCTCGTGGCGGTCGACGACGAGGTTGTCGGCGATGGACGCGTCGAGGGCGGCGCCGTTGTGCAGCCGGTCCTCCGGTACGTAGCCGATGCCGGCCCTGCGGTGTCCTGCCACGTCGAGACCGGCCGTGTCGGTGCCGTCGATGTGGACCGTGCCCGTCGTCGGGCGGCGCAATCCGGCGAGGATCTCGGCGAGTTCGCTCTGGCCGTTGCCCTCGATGCCGGCCACGCCGACGATCTCCCCGGCGGCTACGTCGAAGTCGAGACCGTGCAGGGACTGGCCGGTCGGAGCCTCGTAGCGGAGGCCCCGTACCCGCAGGGTGGTGTCCGTGGGACGGGCAGGGGTGCGGTCCACGTCCAGGGACATGTCCCGGCCGACCATCATCGAGGCGAGGGAGCGCTCGGTGGCGTCGGCGGTGGCGATCGTGCCGACCAGGGCACCGGCGCGCATCACGCTCACCTGGTCGCTGATCTCCCGTACCTCGCGCAGCTTGTGCGAGATGAACAGCACGGTCATCCCGCCGTCGCGCAGCCGGCGCACGGCGGCGAACAGGTCCTCGCTCTCCTGCGGGGTGAGCACGGCGGTCGGCTCGTCGAGGATCAGTACGCGTGCCTGCCGGTGGAGCGCCTTGAGGATCTCGGTGCGCTGACGCATCCCGACCGACACCTCGTCGACGCGCGCCTTGGGGTCGACGGTGAGTCCGGACTCCTCCGCGAGCCGGGCGGTCGTCTCCACGGCCGCCTTCGGGTCGACCAGCCCGCGACGGCCCGGCTCCACACCGAGGACGACGTTCTGGGCGATGGTGAAGGACGGCACCAGCATGAGGTTCTGGTGCACCATGCCCACACCCAGGGCGATCGCCGAGGCCGGGCCGCGCAGTACGCGTGGCCGTCCGCCGACCAGGATCTCGCCCGTGCTGGGCTGTTCCAGGCCGTAGAACATCTTCATCAGCGTGGACTTGCCCGCGCCGTTCTCGCCGACGACCGCCCGGATCTCGCCCGGCGGGACCTCCAGGTCCACGGCGCGCACCGCGCGCACCCCGTTGGCGTAGGTCTTGGTGACCTGGCGGGCGGCGACGGCCGGACCGTCCTCGCCCCATGGCTCGTTCATCGTCAAGGCCGTTCGGTTAGAGGGCGCTGGGCACCGTGACGGAGCCGGACTTGACCTTGTCGGCGGCTTCCTGGACCTCGGTGCGGATCGTCTCGGGCACCAACTCCTTGAAGTGGTCGTCGTTCACGTAGCCGACGGCGTCCTCGGCGAGGCCGACGCTGGAGACGGCGCCGTACTTCAGGGAGCCCTTCTGGTCGTCCTGCGCGGCCTGGTACAGGGCGTTGCCGACGTTCTTGAGGATGGAGGTGACGACGGTGTTCTTCTGCGCCTGGTCGCTGAGGGTCTGGTACTGGTCGGAGTCGACACCGAACGCGTACCGCTTGGCGGTGACGGCCGACTCGAAGGTGCCGAGCCCGGAGAGCCCGGCGACCGGCCACACCAGCGCCGCTCCCTGGCCGTACATGGCGGTGCTGATCTCCTTGCCCCTGGCCGGATCGCCGAACGGCTTGTCGCCGCCCACGTACTGGACGAGGACGTCGGACTTCTTTCCGCCGGCGGCCCGGAAGCCCGATGTGAAGCCGACGACGAAGTCCTCGATCAGCGGGATCTTCACGCCTCCCATGACACCGACCTTCTTCAGCGATTCGGCTCCTTTGAGGGCTTTGGCGGCCACCAGCTTCTCGGCCAGGAATCCCGCGAGATAGCCGCCCTCGTTCTGCTTGAAGGTGACGGAGTAGACGTTCTCGCACTTGTTGGAACAGGCGCCGTTCTTGCCGCTGTAGTCGACCGGGGCGTCGAAGACCCAGAACTTCTTGTCGGGGAATTCCGGCGCGAGTTTGCCGATGTAGTCGGTGACGTCGAAGGTGCCGGCGGCGAGGATGTCGTAGTCGTCGGCCGAGGCGGCGTCCTCGAAGCCGGGCTCCCACTTGGTGCGGTCGGAGCCGAGCTCCACCACCTTGAGCTGGTAACCGAGGTCTTTCGTGGCCCGCCGCAGACCTGCGTAGGCGGAGTCGAAGAACGACTTGTCGCCCAGCCCGCCATTGATCACCAATTTGATCCGCGGCTTGCCGGACGAGGCCGCTCCGGAATCGTCCATGTCGCCCGATCCTCCGCACGCGGTCAGCGCGAGCATCCCTGTCACGACGACGGCGGCGCTTCTTCCGTATCTCATCTTCGATCTCCTGATCATTTCGTTGCCGAGTGAGCGGCTGCGTTGACAGTAGAAAGTGCAAAACGTTTTGGCTACGTTGCCCGGTTTCTGTTTCATTTCGGGTGGGGGAACTTCAGTCGTCGGTGAGCAGCGCGGTGGCGGCGATGCGCAGCGTCCGGTCGAAATCCGTCTCGCGTTCCTCGGCCGTGAGGGCGTCACCGGTGCGGAGGTGGTCGGACACCGTCAGCACCGCGAGGGCCTCACCACCCTCCGCGCCGGCCACGGCGTACAGCCCCGCCGCCTCCATCTCGACCGCGAGCGTGCCCCGGCGCTCCAGGGCGTCGAAGAGGGCGGGGCGGTCCAGGTAGAAGTGGTCGCTGCTGAAGACCGGCCCGATGTGCACGGCCTCGGTCCCGGAGAACTCCCGCTCGGCGGCGTCCGCGGCGGCACGGAGCAGCCCGTAGGAGGGGGCGAGGGAGAGGGTCACGCCCTCCACGAGGACGCGACTGAGACTGGAGTCGGTGTGCGCGGCGGAGGCGAGCACCACGTCCCGTAGGGACACCGAGGCCGGGATCGCGCCGGCTGTGCCGACCCGGACGATCCTGCGCACGCCGTAGTGGCGGAACAGCTCCGTCGCGTAGATCGTCACGGACGGGATGCCCATGCCGGAGGCGAGCACCGACATCGGCACGCCCTGATGGCTGCCGGTGTAGCCGAGGATGCCGCGTACGTCGGTGACCTGCCGCGCGTCGTGAAGGAAGGTCTCGGCGATCCGCCGGGCGCGGCGCGGGTCGCCCGGCATCAGGACGAGGGGCGCGAAATCCCCGGGGGCGGCGGCGATGTGGGGAGTACCGGTGACGGACGTGTCCACCTGTCCGGGCATCACAGCTCCGCTCTCGCGAGCCAGCGCACCAGCCGGTCCCACAGTTCGGCGTACCCCTTCCAGGCCAGAAACGGCGGCGGTGCCCAGTGCGGTGCCACATCGGAGGTGAACGCCGCCGATCTGCCCGCGCCGTGGCCGCCGACGACGAGCAGGGGGTGCCCGGCGCACTCGGCCAGCAGCGACGCCTCCGGCCGCGCGGCGACCTCGTTGAGGCCGAGCAGCGCGGGCCAGGACCGCTCCAGCCCTCGTACGACCGCGTGCTCGCCCACCACTTCGGGGGCGGCTCCGGCCGGGAGCTCCACCCGGTCGTCGCGGTCCAGCATCGTCACCGGCAGGGCGGCGGCGAGCGAGGACCGCCCCCAGCGCGCGCGGGCGTCGATGCCGCTGAAGGTCAGATAGCCGCCGATCATCAGCACCCCGCCGCCCCGCTCCACGAAGCCGCGCACCAGCTCGGACCGGTCGGGCGCGGGGACGGAGTGGTCGAAGGTCTCGGGCGGGAGCTGGAAGCTGTTGGCGCCCACATCGCTGATGACGACGACGTCGTAGGCGTCGAAGCCGTCGGCGGTGGCAGGGACCCGGGTCGGGATCTCGTGCGAGGGCACGTAGGTCACGTCGTGGCCGCGTGAGCGGAGCGCGTCCAGGAAGGCACCTCCGCCCTCGGTGTACTGGCTGGTGTGGAAGGCGTCGAAGCCTTTCTGGTGGACCGTGTAGGTGAACCAGGACTCGCCGACAACGAGCACTCTGGGCATGGCGAACCGCCTTTCGAGGCAGGGGGTATCGGCACGGGAACTCCGTGCGGCGCAATGGCAGTTGGGGTCTGGCGTGGGGTCAGCGGGCGGCGGGTGCCGTGCTGCCGCGGACCTTGAGTTCGACGGGGAGGGTGTGCCGGGAGGCGGGCGGGACCTCGCCCCGGGTGACGTACTGGAGGAGCTGCGCGGTGGCGGTGCGGCCCACGTCGTAGGCCGGCTGGTGGACGGTGGTCAGGGGCGGATGCGCCAGCGAGGCCGCCCGGATGTCGTCGAAGCCGACCACCGAGACGTCCTCCGGCACCGACAGTCCCGCCTCCCTGAGCGCCAGGAGGGCGCCGAAGGCCATCAGGTCGTTGGCAGCGAAGACGGCCGTGCAGTCCTCGGGGAGACCGCCTTCCTGGAGGAGCTTGGCGACGAGGCCGTACCCGGAGCTCTCCTTGAAGTCGCCGACGAGTTCGACGACCTCGCCCCGGAAGGCCCGTACGAAACCGTTCGCACGGGCGTTGCTGCTCCTCAGGGCGCGCGGGCCGGTCAGCATCAGGGCCCGGCGGTGACCGAGCGTCCGGAGGTGCTCCCCCACCAGCCGCCCGCCCGCCTCGTGGTCGGCGGTGGCGATGAGGGCACCTTCCAGTCCCTCGACCTCCTCGTCGGCGAGCGCGATGGGGAACTTGCCCATCAGTGCCTCCAGCCTCCGCCGGGACGGCGGGGATCCCGAGGCGTACACCATGCCGTCGATGAACCGGCTGCGGATCATGCCGAGGTAGCGGTCCTCGCGGTCGGCGTCGAACTCCGTGTTGCAGAGGATCAGGCCGTAGCCGAGGTCGTGGGCGGCGTCCTCGGCGCCTTTGGCGAGTTCGGCGAAGAAGGTGTTGCTGATGTCGGGGATCAGCAGGCCGATCACCGAGGTGGAACCGGCCTGGAGGCTGCGGGCCAGGGACGCCGGGACGTAGCCGAGCCGATTGACGACACTGCGGACCCGTGCGGCGGTGTGCTCGTTGACCGGCCGGTTGCCGCTGAGGACGTGCGAGACGGTGGTGGCGCTGACGCCTGCCGCGGCGGCCACGTCCTTGATGGAGGCCGGGCGCCGGACCGCCTCCCGCTGGAAGGGCTCAGGGGTCATAGTGCTGCACCGCCCTGCCGTGGGAGGTGTCGAGGATCCGGGCCACCCGGGCATCGGCCTCGGCCAGCAGCGCGGGCTCGTCCACGGTGAGCAGCCGGCCGTCGCGCATCAGCACCCGGCCGTCGACGACGACCGTCCGTACGTCACTGGCGCGGGCGCTGTAGACCAGCGCGGCGCGGGGATCGTGCAACGGACGGCAGTGCAGCCCGGTCAGGTCGGTGAGCACGATGTCGGCGCGCATGCCCGGCTCCAGCGCGCCGATCTCGTCCCGCCGACCGAGGGCTCGGGCCCCGCCGCGCATGGCCAGGCGCAGGGTGTCCGAGACGGTCATCCAGGTGGCGTCCCGCACGGCCTGCTTCTGGGTGAGGGCGACCAGCCGCAGTGCCTCCCACACGTCCAGCGTGTTGTGGCCGGCGGCGCCGTCCGTGCCCACGGCGACCGCGACTCCGGTGTCGAGCAGGTCGCGGACCGGGGTGAGCGGGGACAGGGCGTGCTTGAGATACACCTTGGGGCAGCAGGCCACGGCGGTCGTGCCGGCGTACTCGGCCAGCAGCGGCAGGTCGTCCTGGACGATCCCGCAGCCGTGCGCGATCAGGGCGCCTGCGTCGAGGACCCCCGTGTCGTGCAGCACACGGATCGGGGTGATGTCGCGCCGCTCCAGGCTGGACCGGGTCTGCTCCAGGTGCTCGGCGGCGTGGATGTGCATGCGCAGGCCGAGCCGCCGGGCGTGCCCGGCGAGGGTCCGCAGGTCGCCGTCGTCGACCGTGTACGGGGCGTGCGGCCCGAGCGAGACGGTGACCCGGCCGTCGGCACCGCCGTGCCAGGCCTCCGCGAACCTCACCGTGTCCTCCAGGGCCGCCTCGCCCCGGCTGCTGAAGTACGTGGGCGCGATGTCGGCCCGCAGGCCGGTCTCGGCGACCGCCTCGGCGATCTGCTCGGGGAAGAAGTAGTGGTCGGCGAAGGTGGTGACACCGGAGCGGATCATCTCCGCGCAGGCGAGCCTGGCCCCGGCCCGTACGTCTTCGGGGGTGAGGTTGGACTCCATCGGCCAGACGCGGTCGTTGAACCAGCCCTCGACGGTCACGTCCTCGGCCGCGCCGCGCATCAGCACCATGGGGCTGTGCGTGTGCGCGTTGACCAGGCCGGGAACGGCCAGCAGGCCGCGCCCGTCGATCACGTCCGTCGCGCCGGTCGGACCGGTGGCGCCGGTCGGACCGGGGATGCCGGTGGTGCCGGTCGGCCGTACCGCCTCGATGACGCCGTCCGTCACGACAATGTCCTGAGCCCGCAGAATCTCGCACTCGCCCTCCGGCGGGACCCGCAGCACATCGCAGCCGCTCACCAGGAGGCGGCCGGTCGCTGGGGGCGTTCTGTCGCTCATGGCGCACAAGCTAGGTATCCAAAACGTTTTGCACAACCCTGAGGTCCGGGCCCCTGCCGAACCACCGCCCGGCCGAGCGGTGAGGAGACCGAAACGACGTCGTCAGAGGACGTCGTAGGTCAGGTGCGTCGCCGTCGATGTCGAGAGCACGCTCCGCTGCACGAGCGTGCGTGGCGCTCCGCCGGTGAACAGTGGCGTCCCGGCGCCCAGCACGACGGGGGCGAGGTGCAGCGTCAACGCGTCGACCAGCCCGGCGTCGAGCGCCGAGCCGATCGTGGCGCCGCCGCCCATGAGGACGACGTCGAGATCCTTGCCGCTGTGCGACGACGCCGCCTCGGCGCGCTCGCGCGCGGCGGTGACGGCGTCGGACAGACCGGTGGTGACGAACGTCCAGTCGAGGTCGGTGAGCCGCACCGACTCCGGTGGCGAGCTGGTCACGACGACGAACGCGGGCTTGCCGACCTCGCCGGCGCCGTAGCCGGTCTTGTCGTCCCAGCCGTTCGGGCCGTCGACCACGTCGAAGAGGTGGCGGCCGAGGACTACGGCGCCCGAACGGGCGGTCCCCTCGCGCAGATACCGGCGGTCGTCGGGGTCGTCGGAGAACGCCCAGGTGTGCAGGGCCTCGCCGCCGGTGCCCAGGCCGTTGTCCGGGCCGGGGTCGGGCCCGGTGACGAAACCGTCGAGAGAGACCGAGATGTCAGCGATGATGCGAGTCATACGAGGGCAGACCCGATCCGCCGCCCAGACTCATCGCTCATGCATCGCAACTCATCGCTCACGCATCGCACCGACCACGCCGGGCGGCCGCTGGGGTGCGGCCGTCGTCCTCGCTCCGTAGGCTCGTACAGGAGTGCTGCCTGGCGGGCCGAAGCGCATCCGGCGCACCGCGTCGCTCGCCTCCAGCTCCTTGAGGTGAGGGGGAGCCGCTCATGACCACGCCACGGGACCTTTTGATCACCACCATGGACCTGGCGGCCAGTCGCGCGCTGGAGCGAGGGAATCTGTCACTCGCGCTCGCGGGAGCCGAGCTGATCGACCTCCTGGACGCCCGGGCCGTCACGCTGGCCGGTGATCACATCGTGCCGAGTGACCGGCGTGCTGTGGCTGATCGGATGCTGGACGAGGCTGCGTCGTCGCTCGCGCGGCAGGCGCCGTACGACTCGGTCGACGCCTGGCTGTGGCGCAGGGGCCGCGACCTGTCCGAGGCCTATCTGGCCGCCCTTGAAGCAGAAGGGCGGCTCAGCCGTCGACGCCACCACCGTTGGATGATCTTCCAGCCCACTCACACGGTGCTGGTTGATTCGCCCGAACGCCGCCACGCGGCGACCCGGTATGCGTCGGGTGAGCCCGTCCTCGCCGCCCTCGCGGCAGCCGCCGGGACCGGCGACGAACTGACTGAAGAGTCACCGAGCGTGGCCGACGAGGCCGTGGCGACAGTGCTCGCTGCCGTCCAGGACGCGGTGAGGGGTCTGGAGGCCGAACGGCAACGGCGAGCCATCGACGAGGCGGCCTTCGACAACATCTGGCGGGGCGATTAGAAGCCGCGCGCTCGGCGGCCACACCATCACCCGCCCCTCCTCCAGATGTCCGTGAAACGGTCGAGCAGTGCGGCCGCAGCCGTCACGTCATCCGTGAGCGGCCGGTCGGCCTGGTCCTCGTCGAGTACCGACAGGGCGAGCTCCAGCGCGCGGCCCACAGGAAGATCCGGATCGGGCCAGATCTCGCGCTGGCGCAACGCCCGTACCACGGCGACGAGTTCGCAGCCGACGACCAGACGGTACGCACCGCACGCGCGCAGCGTCTGACGTGCGGCGAGCGACGCGAAGCTGGGCTGTTCCTCGACGCCTCGGGAGAGTACGGCGTGGCCGAGCGACGCGGGCGCCGAGAAGGCCCGCAGATCGCCGAGGGCGGCGCCGGCGGCGTACTCAAGGATCATGACACCGGAGGAGGCGGGTTGGTGGTCGGCGAGGAAGGGGCGCAGGCGGGTGAAGACGGGCTCGTTGAGGGTGGAGAGCCGTGACGTCGACAGCCGGGCCACCTGGGTGAGGGCCAGCCTGGACGCCTTCGTGGTCACGCGGGAGACGGCGAAGAAATACGGCCTGACCTCCCTGGCCGACCTGAAGAAGCAGAACGGCAGGCTGGTCATCGGCGCGGCACCGGAGGTGAAGAAGCGCCAGGTGGGCGTGGTCGGCCTCAAGGACGTCCACGGGGTGGAGTTCAAGGAGTTCAAGTCCGTCGACTCCTCCGGTCCCCTGGTCAAGGGCGCCTTGAAGAAGGGCGACGTGGACGTGGCGAACCTCTTCACGACGGACACCGACGTCCAGGCCAACGACTGGGTGGTACTGACCGACCCTGAGAACCTCATCCCCGGCCAGCACGTCGTCCCGCTCATCGCCGACCGCAAGGCCGACTCCACGGTCCGCAAGGCCCTGGCCCGCCTCGGCAACGTCCTCACCACGGCCCAGCTCACCGAGCTCAACCGCCAGGTGGACAAGGACAAGAAGGACCCGGAGGACGTGGCGAACGCGTACGCGAAGCAGCACGGGCTGGCTTGAGGACGCCGGGAATCCGACTGCCCCCTGGAGACACACCGAGACGCTGAACCGGCAGCTCCAGGGGATGCCGGCGGCTCATCTCCGACCACGAGGTCGTCGAGGACTCCGTCCGGCCCCCGGAACATAACGGCGCCGGCCTGCGTCACCCTCGCCAGCACGGGCACGTCCCGGTGAGCTGTTCGTACTGACGCGTGAAGCTCGCCCAGCCCGATGAGGCCGCCATGGCCCCGGCCGGCACCCCGACGCCAGCGGCGCGGAACCGCGCCTCTTCCCGTCGCGGCCTCCCGCCACTTCAGTCACAGCGCTCAAACCTGCGCCGGTGAGGCCAGACGGGCCCTCACCGCCCCCGGCGCCATGACGCGACAGGCACGCGTGCCGCCCCTGCCTGGCCGATCCCGACTTCGGCGGGCTTCAAAGGCATCGATTCACCCTATTGACACGTGGCCGAAACGCGCCCAGCATGATGGCGTTCGCGATTCACCAGTGAATAGCTATTCAGCCCGTTCCGGTGGCCAGTCTCTGCCCCACCCCGCATCCACGCCTCGCCCCGTTCGCCGAGCCTCTCCGGCCGACGCCGCGAGACCCGTCGGGCCCCCAGATCCAGCGATCAAGGACGATCCAGATGCTCACCACAGACCCAGCCGGGACCGTGCGGTTCCGGGAACGGCGTCGGCGTGTCGCCGAGGAAGATCTGGCCGGCCGGCTCCGCGAGTTGGGGCAGCTGTCCACCGATGTGCGGCGCAGCGTCGTGCGGATGATCGACGGCGCCCAGCTCGGTCACATCGGCGGCGATCTGTCGGTGACGGACATCCTCGTCACCCTGTTCGGCGGGGTGCTGGCCGTGGACCCCGAGAAGCCGCGCGATCCCGATCGCGACCGCTTCATCCTCAGCAAGGGGCACTGTGCGGCCGCCTTGTACGCGACGCTCGCCCACAGCGGCTTCTTCCCGCTGTCCGAGTTGTCCACGTTCATGGCGCCGCTCTCCCCGCTCAACGGCCACCCGAACCGCCGGAAGGTGCCGGGCGTCGAGACGAACACCGGGCCCCTCGGGCACGGCTTCCCCGTCGCGGTCGGCTGTGCCCTGGCGGCCAAGGTGGCCGGCCGCCCGTACCGCACCTTCGTGGTCCTGGGCGACGGCGAACTCCAGGAGGGGAGCAACTGGGAGGCGGCGATGACCGCCGCGCACTACGACCTCGCCTCGCTCACGGCGGTCGTCGACCGGAACCGTCTCCAGCAGGGTGCTCGCACCGAGGAGACCAAGCGGCTCGAGCCGCTCGCGGACAAGTGGGCGAGCTTCGGCTGGGAGGTCCGGGGGGTCGACGGACACGACCACGGAGAGCTGCTGTCCGCACTGCGCCCTTCCACCACCGGCAGGCCGGTCGCCGTCGTGGCCGACACCGTCAAGGGGAAGGGCGTGTCGTTCATCGAGGACCGCGTGGAGTGGCACCACAAGGTGCCGAACGCCGCGCAGGTTCAGGCCGCCTTGGAGGAGCTCAGCCGATGACTGCCGACGTCGTACCCGAGACCACGCAGACCTACGACTGCCGCCAGGCGTTCGCGGACGAACTGATCGCGCTGGCCACCGAGGACGAGCGGATCGTCGCTGTCTGCAACGACTCCGTGGGGTCGAGCAACCTCGTCCGGTTCAGAGAGCTCTTCCCCGACCGCCTCATCAACGTCGGCATCGCCGAGCAGGATCTCGTCGGCGTCGGCGCCGGGCTCGCGATCGGCGGGTTCGTTCCGTTCGTCAGCGCGGCGGGTCCCTTCCTGACCGGCCGCGCCACGGAGCAGATCAAGACCGACGCCGCCTACAACGGACTTCCGGTGGTGCTCTGCGGCCAGAGCCCTGGTCTGGCCTACGGGGAGCTGGGTCCGACCCACCATTCGATCGAGGACCTGTCCTGGATGCGAGCGATCGCCGACCTGGCCGTCGCCGTGCCCGCGGACCCGGAGCAGACCCGCGCCGCCGTACGCTGGGCCGCCGCGCACGACGGCCCCACCTACCTGCGGATCCCGCGGTTCAAGGTCCCGTCGGTCACGCCGCGGGACGCACCGTTCGAACCCGGGCGCAGCCTCCAGCTCACCAGCGGCGGCGACGTCACCGTCATGGCCGTCGGAACCATGGTCTCCCGCGCCCTGGCCGCCGCCGAGACGCTGTGTGCCGAGGGCGTCGGTGTACGGGTGCTGAACATGACCTTCGTCGAACCGCTGGACGTGGAAGCCGTCCTGCGGGCCGCTCGGGAAACGCGAGGCATCGTCACCGTCGAGGAGGCGACCACCACGGGCGGCCTCGGCGCGGCGGTGGCGGGCATCGTGGCGCAGAAGCATCCCGTACCCATGCGGATTCTCGGCGTGCACCGCGAGTTCGCCCCGACCGGGAGTGCCGCCTTCCTGCTGGAGCACTTCGGGCTCACGGCCGACGGCATCGTCTCCGCCGTACGGGATCTCGTGGCCGATGACCGCCACGGGGGTGCGCAATGAGCACGGCTGAAAGGTGTTCCCGCCGGTTCGCGGGCAAGAGCGTCGTCGTCACCGGGGCGGCACAGGGCATCGGGCGCGGGATAGCCGCCCGGTTCGCGGGCGAAGGAGCCGACGTCCTGATGCTCGACCTGTCCGCGGCGGTCGAGGAGACGGCCGAGCAGGTCTCCGCCCAGCACCCCGACGGCAGCGCGCTCGGCGTCCGTGCGGATGTGACCTCGGCGGACGACGTGGCCCGCGCCTTCGACCTCGCCGACCGCACCCGGGGCGGTGTGGACATCCTGGTCAACAACGCCGGTTTCATCACCATCAGCCCGCTGGAGGACCTGAGCCTCGCCGACTGGCAGAAGGTCCTCGCCGTCAACACCACCGGGACGTTCCTCTGCTCCCAGGCCGCCGCCGCGAGCATGCGACGGCACGGACGCGGCGGGCGCATCCTCAACGCCGCCTCGGGCCAGGCACGTCAGGGCTTCGTCTACACGCCGCACTACGCGGCCAGCAAGTTCGGTGTCGTGGGTCTCACGCAGAGTCTGGCGAAGGAACTCGCCAAGGACCGGATCACCGTGAACGCCTACTGCCCCGGCATCGTCGGCAGCGACATGTGGGACTACAACGACCGCGCCTGGGGCCGGCTGCTCGGCGACTACGAACCGGGCGAGCTCATGGCCGAGTGGGTCGCGAACATCCCGCTGGGACGGGCCGGCACAGCCGACGACGTGGCCGATCTCGTGCTCTTTCTCGCCTCGGAGGAAGCGGCGTACATCACGGGCCAGACGGTCAACGTCGACGGGGGGATGTTCATGAACTAGCACGTCACGCCCGTGACGGCAGCGCCGGTGACCGCATGCGGTCCATGCCACCCCTCCCGACCTGGATGCACTTTTCACTATCCGGAGACATTCATGAGTACGACCAGCAACGCGGCGAAGCCCCTGGACGCACCGCCGGCCGAACGACGGCTGAAGGCGCCGTCCTGGGTGACCGGACTGCTCACAGGATCCCGCGGTCCGGCAGTGGGCCTGATCGTCATGTGCGTCGTCTTCTACATAGCGACGCCGTATTTCCTGACCCAGAACAATCTGCTGAACATCGTCGACCAGGCGGTGATCCTGGGTCTTCTCGCCCTCGGCATGACCGCCGTGATCATCACCGGCGGCATCGACCTCTCGGTCGGCGCCGTGCTGGCGCTGGCGACCATGGTGCTCGGGTGGACCTCCCACGACCTGGGCTGGCCGCTGTGGCTGAGCGCGCTCGTGGCGATCGGCGTCGCGGGAGCGTGCGGCCTGGCCAACGGGCTGGGCGTCACTTTCACGAAACTCCCGCCTTTCATCGCCACCCTGGCGATGATGTCGATCGCCCGTGGCCTGGCCAACGTCATCACCGACGGACAGCAGATCGTCGGGTACCCGGAGTGGTTCGGCAACCTCTCCACCGTGCGGTACCTCGGCGTCTTCACCTTCGTCACCTTCGTGCTGGTCGTGCTGTACGTGGCGGGGTGGGCCTACATGCGCTACCGGACCGGCGGGCGTGAGCTGTACGCCATCGGCGGCAGCTCGGAGGTCGCCCGGCTCGCCGGCATCAGCGTGCGGAAGAGGACGGTGCTCGTCTACACCGTGACCGGCGTCCTGGTCGGCCTGGCCGGTGTCTTCCTCTCGATGCGTCTCGACTCCTCGCAGCCGAGCGCCGGAACAGGCTACGAACTCGACGCGATCGCTGCCGTGGTGATCGGCGGCGCGAGCCTGAGCGGCGGCGTCGGATCCGTCACCGGAACCCTGTTCGGCGTCCTGATCATCGGCGTCCTGCACAACGGGCTCAACCTGCTCGGAGTCTCCCCGTTCGTCCAGCAGATCGTCATCGGCGTGGTGATCGCTCTGGCCGTCATGGTCGACGTCCTGCGCCGACACGAGACGCGCTGACCGTCTCAGCCCGTCCCCACCCCACTTGGAACCGCCGCTCTCCCCGAGTCGCCGGGTCCGCTTCCCGAAGGAGCACCATCGCCATGAAGTCGCACTACCGCTGGATCGCCACCGGCATCGTCGCCGCCCTCGCCGTCAGCGTCACCGCATGCAACAGAGAAAGCGCCGGCACGGCCACCGCCGACGGCAAGCCGGTGACGATCGGTCTCGCCGTCGCCAATCTCCAGGCCGACTTCTTCAACCAGATCAAGCAGTCCGTCGAAGCCGAAGCGAAGAAGAAGGGCGTCAAGGTCGTGGTGGCGGACGCCCGCGGTGACGCGGCGACCCAGGTCAACCAGATCCAGGACTTCATCAGCCGTCAGGTCAGCGCCATCATCTACATCCCGGCCGGCGCCACGGCCGCCGGTGTGCCGGTGAAGGCGGCGGAACGCGCGAAGATCCCCGTCATCACGGTCGACCGCAACCCCGGGGACGCCCCGGGCAAGTCGTTCATCGCCACCGACAGCGTCGCGGCCGCCAAGACACTCGGCGAGTGGGTGATCAAGCAGAAGGACGGCAAGGGCCAACTGGCCATCCTCCAGGGCCAGATCGGCACCACTCCACAGGTCGACCGGCAGAAGGGCTTCGGCCAGGCGCTCGCCGAGGCGCCCGGGATCAAGGTGGTCTCACAGCAGACCGCCGACTGGGCGCAGGACAAGGCGTACTCCGTGGCCCAGGACATGCTCCAGGCCCGCCCGAGCATCGACATCATGTGGGGTCAGGCCGACGCGATGGCCCTCGGTGCCGCGCAGGCGGTGAAGAGCGCCGACGGCAAGAAGCGTCTGATCGTCGGCTTCGACGGCGACGTCGCGGGCCTGAAGGCCGTCCGCAACGGCACCATCGACGCCACCATGGTCCAGCAGACCCAGAAGATGGGGCGGATGTCGGTGAGCACCGCGCTGGACGTCCTCGGCGGCAAGGACGTCCCGGCGACGCAGTTGCAGCCCGCCTTCCTCCTGACCAAGGACGACAAGGCGAAGGCCGACGAGTACATCAAGACCCACCCCTGAGCCCGGGAAGCGACGTCATCATGACGAACGTCAGCCAAGTCACGAGGGACCAGGCACACGAGGGCCTGGTCGTGCGGGGCGTGTCCAAGCGCTTCGGCGCGACACAGGCCCTGGACCGGATCGACTTCGACGTGCGCCCCGGCGAGGTGGTGGCACTGCTCGGCGAGAACGGCGCAGGGAAGTCCACCATCGGCAACATCATCGCCGGCACGTTCCCCTCCGACACCGGTCACATGACCTGGCAGGGACGGCCTTACGAGCCGAAGTCGCCAGGGGACGCCATCACTCACGGCATCGGGCTCATCCATCAGGAGACGCGCCTGCTGCCGGACCTGTCCATCGCGGAGAACGTCTTCCTGGGCCGGCTCCTCACCCGAGCAGGACGCATCGACCGTACGGAGATGAACCGCCGCGCCGAGGAACAACTGCACCGTCTCGGGCTGGACATCTCCCCCACCCGGCTGGTCGGCACGCTCCGTGTGGCCGCGCAGCAACAGGTCGAGATCGCCAAGGCCCTCACCCTCAACGCCAGGCTGCTGATCCTCGACGAGCCGACAGCCGCTCTGGGCGGTGACGAGACCGATCACCTCTTCGAGCGGATCGACGCGCTGCGGAAGGAAGGCGTGTCCTTCATCTACGTCAGCCACCGCCTGGAGGAGATCGCCCGTATCTGCGACCGCATCGTGGTGATGCGGGACGGGCAGCGGGTCGCCACCCATGCGACCGCGCAGGTGCCCGTGTCACAGCTCGTCGAGGAGATGGTGGGACGCAGCGTCGACCGGCTCTTCCCCGACCCGGGAGTGCCGACGGAGCGTGAGGTGCTGCGCGTGGAGGGACTGTCCAACCCCTCCTTCCGGGATGTCTCCTTCAGCGTGCGCGCCGGCGAGGTGTTCGGCATCGCCGGGATCGTCGGCGCCGGACGCACCGAAGTCGTGCGGGCGATAGCGGGAGTCGACCCGGTGACCGAGGGAAAGGTCTCCGTCGACGGCCGGGTGCTGCGGCTGCGCGGGCCCCGGGACGCCATCGAGGCCGGGGTGGCGCTCGTACCCGAGGACCGCAAGGGCCAGGGCGCCGTGCTCGACCTCTCGATCGGCGACAACGTGGTGCTGCCCAGCCTCGGCCGGGTCGCCCGGCAAGGCTGGCTGACCCCGCAGCGCGTCACCGAGGTCGCCACCGACGCCATCAAGATGATGACGGTCAAAGGACGGGCCGCGCAGCCGGTGCGGACGCTGTCCGGCGGCAATCAGCAGAAGGTCGTCATCGCCAAGTGGCTGGAGCGCAAGCCCAAGGTCATCATCCTCGACGAGCCCACCCGTGGCATCGACGTCGGTGCCCGGGCGGCCATCTACGAGGTGATCGCGAACCTGGCCCGATCGGGCATGGCGGTCGTGGTCGTCAGTTCCGATCTCGACGAGGTCCTGGGACTGTCCCACCGCGTGCTGGTCCTCAGCCGAGGGCGGCAACAGGGCATCCTGCCGGCGGAGGAGGCGACGAACTCGGCGGTCATGCACCTCGCTACGGCATGAGCCACTGGCCTGACCCGCTGCCCGGGCCTACGGCCCGGGCAGCGGTCTCCCCACGCCGTCGGTGTGCCGGTGGGGCTCCTTCCGTCTCTCGCCCGGGCCGTTGAGGCCGACCCCCTTGACTCATCCGGTTTCGCGGGCTTCACTTCGAATGAATCGAAACGCAGACCTGAATGGATATGCACCATGGTTCTCGCACCAGTCCCCAGCGCCACGGCGCGGCTTGCCGGTCTCCGGCGCGAGCTGCGCGCGGCGCCCCCGGCAGAGCGCGCCGCGCGCCTGAGGGAGCTGGCCTACTCGATCCGCCGCAGCGATCTGGAGATGATCAGCCGGGCCGGTCAGGGCCACATCGGCGGTGACTTCTCCGCCGCCGACATCGTCACCGTTCTGTACTTCGCGGTGCTCGACGTCCGCCCCGAGGAGCCGGAGTGGGCCGAGCGGGACCGGTTCGTGCTGAGCAAGGGCCACGCCGCGGGCATCCTGTACTCGGCCCTGGCGCACGCCGGCTTCTTCCCCGAGGCCGAGCTGACGACGTTCATGGAGCCGCTGTCGCCGCTCAACGGCCACCCCAACCGCCGGAAGGTGCCCGGGGTGGAGACCAACACCGGTCCGCTGGGGCACGGATTCCCGGTGGCCGTGGGGATGGCGGTCGCCGCCAAGCTGGACGGCTCCAGCCGCCGCACCTACGTACTCACCGGTGACGGGGAGCTCCAGGAAGGAAGCAACTGGGAGGCCGCGATGAGCGCGTCCCAGCAGCGTCTCGGCCGGCTGACCGTGATCGTCGACCGCAATCGCTTCCAGCAGGGCGCCGCCACTGAGGAGACCTCGGGCCTGGACCCGCTCGACGCCAAGTGGGCCTCCTTCGGCTTCGACGTCCGCGCCGTCGACGGCCACGACTACGAGGCTCTCTACCAGGCCCTGAGCGAGGAGCGCTCCCTCGACGACCGCCCCCTGTGCCTGATCGCCGACACGATCAAGGGCAAGGGCGTGTCCTTCATCGAGGACCGCGTCGAGTGGCACCACAAGGTGCCCACCGCCGAACAGACCGCCGCCGCCTTCGAGGAGCTGACCGCCCGATGAGCACCACCGCCGCAGCGAGCACCGCCACCGCCGCAGCCGCCGAGCTGCACGACTGCCGCAAGACGTTCGCCGAGACGCTGATCGAGCTCGCGGAGACCGACCCGCGCACGGTGGCCGTGTGCAACGACTCCGTCGGCTCCTCCAACCTCAAGGAGTTCCAGCAGCGCTTCCCGGACCGGCTGGTCAACGTCGGCATCGCGGAGCAGCTCATGGTCGGCGCCGGCGCCGGCCTCGCGAACGGCGGCCGCGTCCCGTTCGTCTGCGCCGCGGCTCCCTTCCTCACCGGCCGCGCCCTGGAACAGATCAAGGCGGACGTCGCCTACTCGCGCACCAACGTCAAGCTGTGCGCCATGAGCCCCGGCTTCGCCTACGGTCAGCTCGGCCCGACCCACCACGGTGTCGAGGACTTCGCCTGGCTGCGCACCCTGCCCGAGATGGTCGTCCTGGCACCGGCCGACCCGGCCGAGACGCGTGAGGCTATGCTCTGGGCCCACCAGTACGACGGCCCCGTCTACCTGCGCATCGGCCGCACCAAGGTGCCGGACCTGGCCCCCCACGTCCCCTTCGAGGCCGGACGCGCCGCATGTCTGCGTGACGGCCGTGACATTACGCTGATCGGTGTGGGCACGACGGTCTCCGCCGCGTTGGCCGCCTCCGCAAAGCTGGCCGCCGAGGGGGTCGACGCCCGTGTGCTCAACTTCTCCACCGTCAAGCCGCTGGACGAGGAGACGCTGCTCGCGGCAGCCGCCGAGACCGGCCGCATCATCACCGTCGAGGAGGCCAACGTCCACGGCGGGCTCGGCAGCGCCGTCGCGGAGTTCCTCGCCGCCCGCGAGCCCGTGCCGATGAAGCTGCTCGGCGTGCGCGACGAGTTCACCCCGACCGGCAGTCCGGCCTTCCTGGCCGAGTACTTCGGCATCGACACCGAGGCCATCGCCCGTGCCGCGCGCGAGCTGACAGGCGCCGGGCAGGGAGCGGCGGCGTGAGTGCCGTGAGCAGAGGCGCCGTCCTCGCCCTCGACCAGGGCACCAGCGGCACGAAGGGACTGCTCGTCGAGGAGGACGGACGGGTCGTCGCCACCGCGCACCGGCCCCTGACCCAGCAGTACCCGGAGCCCGGGTGGGTCGAACAGGACCCGGCCGCCCTGTGGCGCAGCGTCACCGGCGTGGCCGAGGAACTGGCCGCCCAGGCCGCCACCGCGGGCACGCGCGTCGTCGGCCTCGGGCTGAGTGTCCAGCGTGAGGCCGTCCTGGTCTGGGACCCGGTCACCGGGGCCGCGCTGTCGCCGCTCGTCAGCTGGCAGGACCGGCGGACCGCCGAGCGGTGCGCCAAGCTGACCGCCTCGCCCGAGGGTGAGCTCATCAGCGGCCGCACCGGTCTGCCGGTCGACCCGATGTTCTCCGCGACCAAGGCCGAGTGGCTGCTGGACCGGCTCGACCCGAGCCGCGAGGCGGCCGCCGCCGGCCGGCTGCGCGTCGGCACGGTCGACGCCTGGCTGCTGCACCGGCTCACCGGCGGCGCCACCGATGCCACCGAGACCGGCTGCGCCTCCCGTACCCAGCTCGTGCGCGTGGACGACGCCGAATGGGATCCCGACCTGCTCGACCTGTTCCGCATCCCCCGTACGGCACTCCCCCGCATCGCCGCCTCGGACGGTACGGGCGAGGAGCTGGGCCACACCCGGAACGTACCGGGCCTCGCGCACGGGCTGCCCATCGCGGCGGTGCTCGGGGACTCGCACGCCGCGCTCTTCGCGCAGAGCCATGGCAGGCCGGGCGTGGTGAAGGCCACGTACGGCACCGGCGCCTCGCTCATGGTCCTCAACCCCGAGGGCCACCGGCCCGCCGGGGGCATCGCCGCCACCCTGGCGTGGCGGCGCACCCGGGACGGCGGTGCCGCGCACGCCCTGGAGGCGAACATAGCCTCCGCGGGCACGGCGATCCGCTGGGCCGCCCGGCTGCTCGGCACCGACTCCGCCGGCATCGCCGCCCTGGCGGTCGACGCGCGGGAGGCCTCCGAGGTGTACCTGGTCCCGGCGTTCTCCGGACTGGGCGCCCCGTACTGGGACCGCGGCGCCCGCGCGCTCCTGGTCGGCATGGACTTCGACACCGGCCCCGCCGAAGTGGCGCGTGCCGCGGTCGAGTCGATGGCCTTCCAGGTGGCCGACACGCTCTCCCGTTTCGACACCGTCCTCGGTGGCTCGGTCGCCGAGCTGCGCGCGGACGGCGGTCCGACGGGCAACGACCGCCTCATGGCCCTCCAGGCCGAGCTGATAGGCCGACCCGTGCTACGCGCCGGCCGGCCGGAGGTGTCCGCCCTGGGCGTCGCATACCTGGCCGGCACCGCGCTCGGCGTCTGGGACGACGCCGACCTGCCCGAGCTCACACCGCAGGGCACCCGCTTCGCTTCGCACGAGGACGGCGCGTGGCGCAACCGCCGTATGGCCGGCTGGCGCGACGCGGTCGCCTGCGCGCGCGGAAAGCGGACCTGAAAGCCACCGGGACCGACAGCACCGGCGCCCGTCTTCCTCCGCTGACTCACCCCTGCCTCACCACTTTGAAAGAGCCGCACCATGACCTTCACCCCCGAGGCGTTCTCCCTCGAAGACAAGCCCGCGTTCGTCACCGGCGCGGGCAGCGGCATCGGCCGGGCCATCGCCCTGGGCTTCGCCGCCTGCGGCGCCGACGTCGCCTGCTTCGACCGTGACGCCGAGGCCGCCCGGGCCACCGCCGACCAGATCGTCGCGGCGCGCGGCAGGGCGGTAGGCGTCGGCGGGGACGTCACCTCCCCCGAGTCCCTGGCCGAGGCCGTCCGCACCGCCGCCGAATCGATCGGCCCGATCCGTACCGCGGTCAACTGCGCGGGCGTGGCCGGCGCCACCGCCGCCGAGGACATGCCCGCCGAGGACTTCCGCCGTGTCGTCGACATCAACCTCACGGGCGTGTTCCTCAGCGCCCAGGCCGAGGCCCGCGTGATGCTCGCCCACGGCGGCGGCTCGATCATCAACATCGCCTCCATGTCCGGGACCATCGCCAACCGCGGACTGCTTCAGGCCCACTACAACGCCTCCAAGGCCGGCGTCATGCACCTCACCAGGAGCCTGGCCACGGAGTGGGCCGACCGCGGCATCCGGGTCAACTCGATCAGCCCCGGCTACACCCTCACCCCGATGAACAAGCGGCCCGAGGTGGCCGAGCGCCTCAAGGCGTACGCCGCCGACACCCCGCTGGGCCGTATCGCCGAGGTCGAGGAGATGGTGGGCCCCGCGGTGTTCCTCGCCTCCGACGCCGCGTCCTTCGTCACCGGCTCCGACCTGATCGTCGACGGCGGGTACGTCTGCTGGTGAGAGGTGCCCGGCACCCGTAGCGCTCCCGGGACCGCTGTCGGCAATACCGGGACGACTCCGGTCCAGCCGAAGCCGTGCCCGGGGATCAGGCCATCAAGGCCGCAGCCGTCTCCTGATCAGTCACCAGCACATCCACCAGGCCGCCCGCCACGGCCGACCGGATCGCCTTGTGCTTACGACTGCCGCCCGCCACCCCGATCTTCCGGCGGGCGGCGGCAAGCTGTTCACGGCTGATGCCGACGACCCGGGAGTCCAGCTCCGACTCGACCGGCCGGCCCTCGGCGTCGTAGAACCGCAGGCACACATCCCCCACCGCGCCCAGCTTCTCCAGCCCGGCGCGCTCCTCGTCGGAGAAGGCGTTGCCGCTGCGGGCGAGCGTGCTGGACGGTGTGATCTCGCCGATGCCCACCAGCGCCACGTCCAGGTCGCCGAGCTCGCCCAGGGCCGCCGACACGAACGGGTCCGCGCGCAGCGCCTGCGCGCTCTCCGCCGACCCGGCCACACCGGGCGCCTGAAGATAGACGGCCTCACCGTTCACCAACTGCGCGAGCTGCCCGGTCATACGCGAGGCGTGGCCCGCCGCGGCGGGATCGCCGATGCCGCCCACCGCCTGCACGATGCGCACGCCCTTCAGTCCGGGGACCGGCTGCATCGCCTGCACCGTGGCGAGCAGACTGGCGCTCCATGACGAAATGCCCACGGTGTCGCTCGAGCGCAACGTCGTCTGGAGGTAGTAGGCGGCAGCCGCGCCGAGATCGCCGAGCATCGTGCGCTCGTTGTCCGGAGCGGTGTCGACGACCAGGGCGAGCTTCAGCCCGTACCGCTCCTGCAGACCGTCCTCCAGGTCGGGGTGGGTGCCGGACGGCGGCGTCACGGTGATCCGCACGATGCCCCGGTCCTGCGCCTTCTTCAACAGCCGCGACACCTTCGCCTGCGACAGATCCAGCCGCGCCGCGATCTCCGGCTGTCGTATGCCCTGAAGGTGATACAGCCGGGCCACGTGCGTCATCATCCGCAGTTCCTCGCCGACGATCGCCACGGGACACCTCTCCTGTCGTCTCCTGCCGTCCGAGCCGCCGGAGCACACGCGTGCCCACGCTTGCCTCCACGGCCCTGCATAGATATTCGCACAGGCCGGAAGGTCGGCTCCGAGGCAACCCCCGGCCTCGGGGCGCTGAAAGCGCCCTGAAACCACGCTGAATGCGCCCTGCCGCAACCTCTGCGGCATGACGACGACGACATCCCGCTCACTCGCCATCGCGGCCAAGGGGCTGCGCAAGGTGTACGGGGACAAGACGGTGCTCGACGGTATCGATCTCGCTGTGCCCGCCGGCACCGTGTTCTCCCTGCTCGGCCCGAACGGCGCCGGCAAGACCACCGCCGTCAAGATCCTCTCCACCCTCATCACCGCCGACGCCGGCGAGCTGCACGTCGGCGGACACGACCTGGCCGACGACCCGCAGGCCGTGCGGGCCGTGATCGGCGTCACCGGGCAGTTCTCCGCCGTCGACGGGCTGATCACCGGAGAGGAGAACATGCTCCTCATGGCGGACCTGCACCACCTCTCCCGCAGCGAGGGCCGCCGTACCTCCGCCGAACTCCTTGAGCGCTTCGACTTGGTGGAGGCCGCGAAGAAGCCCGTCTCCACCTACTCCGGCGGGATGAAGCGCCGCCTCGACATCGCCATGACCCTGGTCGGCAACCCGCGGATCATCTTCCTCGACGAGCCGACCACCGGCCTCGACCCGCGCAGCCGCCACAACATGTGGCAGATCATCCGCGAACTCGTCGCCGACGGGGTGACCGTCTTCCTCACCACCCAGTACCTGGAGGAGGCCGACGAACTCGCCGACCGCATCGCGGTGCTCAACGACGGCAAGATCGCCGCCCAGGGCACCGCCGGGGAGCTGAAGCGGCTCGTCCCGGGCGGACACGTCCGGCTGCGCTTCACCGACCCGGCCGCGTACCAGTCCGCCACCGTTTCCCTGCGTGAGGCCACCAGGGACGACGAGGCTCTGGCGCTGCAGATCCCCAGCGACGGCAGCCAGCGCGAACTGCGCTCCATCCTCGACTGGCTGGACTCGGCCGGCGTCGAGGCGGACGAGCTGACCGTGCACACCCCCGACCTCGACGACGTGTTCTTCGCCCTGACCGGCGGTGCCGGCGTCCCCGACCAGTCCAAGGAGACCGTCCGATGAGCGCCCTCTCCCTCGCCGTCCGCGACTCGAACACGATGCTGCGCCGCAACCTGCTGCATGTGCGGCGCTACCCGTCCATGACCCTGAACCTGCTCCTCACGCCGATCATGCTGCTGCTGCTCTTCGTCTACGTCTTCGGAGACGTGATGAGCGCGGGCATCGAGGGCGGCGGCGCGGACCGCTCCGATTACATCGCGTATCTCGTCCCGGGCCTGTTGATGATGACCGTCGGCAGCACCGTGATCGGGGCCGCGATCTCCGTCTCCATGGACATGACCGAGGGCCTCATCGCCCGCTTCCGCACGATGGCGGTCTACCGCGGGTCCGTGCTCGTCGGGCACGTCGTCGGCAGCGTGCTGCAGGTGCTCGCCAGCCTGGTCCTCGTCGGTGCCATCGCCGTGGCCATCGGCTTCCGGTCCACGGACGCCACGGCTCTGGAGTGGCTGGCGGCGTTCGGACTGGTCGCGCTGTTCACCCTGGCGCTCACCTGGATCGCGGTCGGGATGGGCATGGCCAGCCCGAACCCCGAGGCGGCCGGCAACATGGCAACGCCGCTGATCCTCCTCCCGCTCATCTCGAGCGCCTTCGTCCCCATCGACGCGATCCCGGGCTGGTTCCAGCCGATCGCCGAGTACCAGCCGTTCACGCCCGCCATCGAGACGCTGCGCGGGCTGCTGCTCGGCACCGAGATCGGCAACAACGGGTGGTTCGCGATCGCCTGGTGCGTCGGCCTGACCGCGCTCGGCTACCGCTGGTCGACGGCGTTGTTCAACCGCGACCCGAAGTAAGCGCCATGACAGTGCGGGCCGCCTCCCGCAGCTCGTCCCGCTCCAGGGCGGCGTACTCCGACACCGCGTCGGCGTAGGCCGCCCTGTCGGCGTCCTGGGCCGCCTTCCGGGCGCGGTCCGCCGACATCGTCGGCTGGAACTCGCGCAGCACCCGCAGCCGTTCCGCCAGCGCGATCATCCGCACGGCACGGGCGTCGCCGGAGGCGAGCCCTGCCATGCCGAGCGCGTGGAGCGCCGTCCCTGACAGATGGAGATCCATGGGCGAGCCGGACGGACCGCAGAGCAGAGTCCGCAGCCCCTGCCGCAGCCGGTGGACCGGCTCCGCGACCAGGTCGAGGCGGCCGGCATGCGCGTGCGCCGTCACCGCCACCGACTGGATCTGCAGGGCCCACCGGTCGAGGAAGGGGTCGCCGCTGTGCATCGAGCCGAACGCGGCCACGAGCTCCGCGGCGCTGCGCCACAAGCCGAGCCCGACCTCGGTCAGTCCGCGGGCGAGCGCGATCTCGGCACGTCCGCCGAGGTCGGAGAAGGAGTCGTCCTGCGGGGTGTTGTCGCCCTCCGCCTGCCGCAGCCAGTACTCGGCCTCATCGGGGTCGCCACGCTGCAGGCAGGCGAGGGCGAGGCCCCAGCGGACGCCGAGCAAGTCGTGCTCGCCGCCGAGCCGCGGCAGCGCCTCGAGCACCGCCTTGAGGTACCCGTACGCGGCCTCGCCCTGCTCCGTCTTCAAGCACAGCTCACCCAGCCGGGCGTAGCCCATGACCTGGAGGAACGGGCTGTCGACCGGCGCCAGTGCGGTGACGATCCGGCGCGCCGAGGCGAGCGCGCGGTCGAGGTCGTGCTCGTACTCCCAGACGTAGGTGGCTACGCACTCGGCGACGCCGACGAGCAGCGGCTGCTCGCTGTCGCAGAGCTTCCGCAGCACGTCGTAGTCGGGAGGCAGCATCTCGGGAACCGCGCTCAGTACGACTGCCGTGGCGCGCACCAGCGTGTCCGGCGGGGCCGGGGGCAGCCGCCGGAGGGTGACGAGCTGGCGTACGACGTGCGGGCCGTAGCCCATGAACAGGCTCGCCGCGCACAACACCGCGGCGGCGCGGGCGACTTCGACGTATTCGGGCTCGGGGTGGTAGTGCGACAGCGGCGGGCCGGTGTCCGCGGCGAGGGCGGTGAGGCGGGGGTAGTCGGAGCCGGTGGACCACAGGGCGGCGAGGACGGCGGTGAGGGCGGCGATGGTGGGGCCGTCCGTACGGGCCAGGGCGTGTCGCAGGGCCAGCACGAGGTTGTCCTGCTCGCCCCTGATCCGCTCCCGGGCGGTCAGCGGCTTCGCACCGAAGATCCAGTCGTGGTACGTGACCCCGAAGTCCCGCGCCCAGGCGAGGAACCGGCCTATGGCCTCCTCGTCCTCTCCCGCCTCCGCACGCCTGGCCGCGCTGAACTCCCGTACGGTCTCCAGCATCCGGAACCGCACGCCGGCCGGGGTGTCGGCGACGGTGAGCAGCGACTGATCGGCCACCTGCTCGAGCAGGAACAGCGCGTCCTCGCCAAGCGCATGCTCCGCCGCATCCGCGGAGAAGCCGCCGGGAAAGACGGACATCGTGCGCAGCAGCGCCCTGGCGTCCTCGTCGAGGAGGTTCCAGCTCCACTCCACGACCGCGTGCAGCGTGCGGTGGCGCTCCGGTACGTCCCGAGCCCCGCCGCGCAGCAGCGCGAACCGGTCGCCGAGGCGGCGGGCGATCTCCGGCACCGAAAGGACCCGCACCCGTGCCGCGGCCAGCTCCACGGCGAGCGGCAGCCCGTCGAGGTGGCGGCACAGCCCGGCCACCGCGTCCGGCGGCAGCTCGACTCCGGGACGGGCGGCCCGGGCACGCTGGGTGAACAGTTCGACCGAGGTGTCGAGACCGAGCTCCGGCAGCGCGTACACCGCTTCCGAGGTGAGGCCGAGCGGGGCCCGGCTGGTGGCGAGTACCCGCAGGTCCTTGGAGGACGAGACCAGGGCCCGTACGAGGTCGGCGGCGCCCCGGATGACCTGCTCGCAGTTGTCGAGGACCAGCAGCGCGGGCCCGGAGCCGAGCACGCCGAGGATGCCGGACACCGGATCGGCCGAGGCGTGGCCGCTCATGGCAGCGGGCCGCCCCTCGCCCGCGCCGAGCGCGGAAGCCACCTCCGCGGCCACGTCCTCGTCCGCTGTGACGCCGGCGAGCGGCACGAAATGCACCAGGCGCTGCTCGGCCCGGCGGCTGACGGCGTGCGCGAGCCGGGTCTTGCCGAGGCCACCGGGCCCTACGACGGTGACGGCACGGGAGGCGCTCAGCAGCCGCTGCACCGCCGCGATGTCCTCGTCCCGCCCCAGGAGCGGGTTCGGCTCGTGCGGCACACCGTGCCGGACGACAGGTGCCTCGCCGCGCAGCAGTTCCCGCTGTACGGACTTGAGCGTGGCGCCCGGATCCGTGCCGAGCCTCTCGCGCAGCTCACGGCGGTATGCCTCGTACCGCGTCAGCGCGGCGGACGGGCCCGCCGTCGCTGCCTCGCAGCGCAGCAGCTCGGCGAGCACCTCCTCGTCGAGCGGATGCTCCGAGGCGGCCACGGCCAGCGGCCCGGCCGCCTCCGCGTGCCGTCCGAGGCGGGCGAGCGCGAGCGCCCGCGCGCGGATGAGAGCGCCGCGGACGGGAGCGCGCTCGGCGCGCAGCGCGGCTACAGGGTCGCCGGGGTCGTACGGCGCGTCAGGCGTGCCCTCCCACAGCGCGAGCCCGGCCTCGGCCTCGGCCAGCGATCCCGCATGGTCCCCGGCCCTGGCCCGGTCCGCGCTCGCGGCGGCGTGCAACAGCAGGGCGGAGCTGTCGACCTGGTCCTCGGCGAGGGTGAGCCGGTATCCGCTCGGCGTGCCGACGATGACGTCCGCGCCCAGTTGCGCCCGCGCCCTGGACACGAGGACCTGCACCGCCTTCGCCGGCCGCTCCGGCAACTCGTCCGGCCACAGCCCCGCCACCAGGCGCTCGGTGCTGCAGCCCGTGCGTAAGTCGCCGGCAAGCAGCGCGAGGAGGCCGCGGAGCCGGGGCGCGGTGATCTCCTGTCCGCGATGGGCGACGCGCGGCAGGAAGGTGAGGTCGGTGGTCACGCGTGCAGATTAGCCAAGTCGCCCGCGACTCCGAGGAGAACGGGATCGCCCCCGCAGGCCGTAGGTGTGCGGGTCGACGGGCTGCTTGGACTTGGCGAGCCCGCTGACGACCAGTAGGTAGGAGTCGGTCACGAGCTCCTTCACCAGCGTCTCGTCGACCGTGTTTCCGCCCTCCAGCGTGATCCAGTGCTTCTTGTTCATGTGGTAGCCAGGGGTGATCTCCGCGTACTCGTGACGCAGGACGGTCGCCTCGTCGGGCGCCGATTTGAGAATCACCATGGGCTCACCCGTCACCTGCGTCATGAGCATGAAGACCTTGCCGCGCACCTTGTACACCTCCCACTCGGGGCCGAACGGGTGCTCCAGCCCGGCCCCGGGAAGTTCCTCGGCGCAGTCCGCCGCGGTCTTCTGCAGCGTCTCTCCGTCCATGGTCATCAGCTCCTTCATCGATCGGTACGCCCCGCCCGGCGGAGCACGCACACGCGGTGGCCGCGGTCACCATCCTGTCCCCGCGAACGACACGTCGAGCGATAAACTGCGGACACATGATGGTCGACAGGCGACATCCATCGCGGTCAGAGCGGGTTCCTTCCGCCCTCTTCGTGCCGCGGCCCGTCCCCGCCGCACACGCAGAGCCCAAGTCCGTCCCGCTGTACGGCTTCCAGCCCCCGGTCGGCACCCCGTACGGGCTGGAAGTGACCACCGTCGAGGACTTCCACGCCGACCACGACGACTGGCCGTGGAACCCGCCCCGTCCGGGCCGTGCCACCTTCCACTACCTGATCCTCGTGACGGAGGGTGCACTGCGGCACGACGTCGACCACGTCACGCGCACCGTCGCTCCCGGCCAATGGCTGTGGGTGCGCCCCGGGCACGTGCAGTGCTGGCACGACCCCGGCACCGCCCATGGCCCCTTCATCCTGTTCGAACCGGAGGCTCTCCGGCCCGACATCGCCCGCCAGTTGGCTCCCCTCACCTCGCACGACGCCCCCGCCGTACTGACACCGCATCCCGACGACGCCACCTGGCTCGAGCAGACCGCGCTCCAGCTCCTCGACGAACACCGGGCGCTGGGACGCCGTCCGCTCGCGGCCCACCACGCACTGCGGTGCAGCCTCCTCGAAGCCCTGCTGCTCCGCCTCGCCAACTCACCGGACGTCACACAAGCTCCGGTCGCCGCCGAACCCACTTCCCCGGGCGACGCCTCGGCACGACGGCCGGTCTACGAACGGTTCCTGGACGTCCTGGAGCTGCACTTCCGCGAGCTGCACCGCGTCGACGACTACGCCCGGCTGCTCGGCTGTTCCGTACGAACCCTCAGCCGCGCCGCCCGGGCCACCGTCGGCACCGGAGCACGGCAGGTCATCGATCAGCGCCGCCTGCTAGAAGCGCGCCGCCTCCTCGGCCACGCCCGATGGACCGCCCGCGCAGTCGCCGACCACCTCGGCTTCACCGACACGGCCAACTTCGGCCGCTTCTTCCGGCACCACACCGGCCTCACACCCACCGCCTACGCGGCTCGTCAGGCCACCCCGAATCCCTGAAAACGAGCGGGGCGCAGTCGAGCCCGCGCAGCCTCACAGCCGGGATCTCAGCACGTCGACCTCACAGCCCCGCGCGAACGGGTCAAAGCCGTGCTCGACCAGCCAGCGAACCGCCAGCAGGCTTCGCAACGACCACCACGCGCGGACCACGTCGAGGTCGACGTCTGTGCCATAGCCGGCGACGACGTCGCCGAGGTGCTCCTCGTGTCCGAGCGTCAAGGTGGCGAGGTCGAACAGGGCATCGCCCTGGCCCGCTTCGGACCAGTCGATGATGCCGGTCACCTCGTCGCCGTCGACGAAAACGTGAGTGATCTGCAGGTCGCCGTGCGTGAACACCGGAGTCCACGGCCGGAGCGCGGCCTCGGCGACCTGGCGGTTTCGGGTGACCAAGTCGGCGGGCAGAACGCCGTTCGCCACGAGCCATTCGCACTCGCCGTCGAGTTCCGCCGCCAACTCGTCGAGACCCCGTCCAGCCCGGCCGGGCCGGGTTGGCAACGGCCCGTCGTGCAACTTCCGGATGGCGGCACCCGTCGTGGCCCACGCCGCCGGCGACGCGGTCGACGGCTCGCCGAGGCGGCCGAGCGCCGTCCCCGGGACAGCGGCGATCGCGAGCACGGGCGGCTTGCGCCACAGGACCTCCGGGGTCGGTACCGGCGCCAGGGCCAGCGCCTCGACCTCGACATCGATGCGCGCCTGATCGCGGTCCACCTTCAAGAACACGTCACCGACGCGCAGGGTGGCGCGCTCGGAGTGAGCGACGACGACCTCGACCTCATCCATGCCGAGCAGTATCCCGGACGACCGTCGACGTCGCCGGGCTCATCGCGTGACCCAGAACCTGGCCGTCGCCGGGGTGTTCACCGCCGTGCTGGTCGCCTGGGGCCTGGTCGGTACGCTGCTGTTGTGGCTCGGCGTCGCCGGGCACGAGGACCCCAGCGTCACGGGAAAGGACACCGCGTGAGCAAGCGCTCCCGCCGTACTGCCGCTGCCGTCTCCCCCACGTCGGCCCGGACGGCGCGGTGCACGGTCACCGTGTGCCGGGGGTGCTGCTGCGGCACGCCGAAGATCCCCGGCTTCGACCACGCGGCTCAGCTGCGCGGCCTTCGCCAGGCGCTCGACGGCACCGCCACCGTCCGGGTCACCGACTGCCTGGACGCCTGCGAGCACGCCAACGTCGTCGTCGTGCAGCCCTCACCCGCCGGCCGCGCGGCAGGCGGCCGGCCGGTGTGGCTCGGCCTGGTCAACGACCCCGACGCCACCGCCGACATCACCACCTGGATCGAACAGGGCGGACCTGGCCTCGCCGACCCGCCCGGCATCCTCGACCTGTACGGCTTCACACCGTCGCGGCGGGTGCGGGGACAGGTGGAGGGCTGACGCGAGACAGTCAGTTCACGGCGCGGCATCAAGCCACCATGGACTCACCAACCGGTGATCTCCGAAGGCGGCCCTAGCGTCAGTGGTTTCCGATGGTGACGACGCCCTTCGTCCTGGCGCCGGTCCTGTTGTCGTAGAGGACATCACCGGTGGACTTCTTCCAGATCTTGATGCGGAAGGTGTCCGGGCCGTCGGTGGCGGTGACTCTGAAGGCGTAGCCACCCTTGCCGCCCACCGTCCCGGTGCCCTGATAGGTGGCCTGGGAGCCGTTCACCACGAGCCAGTCGGAGCCGGTCGAGCGGAAGGTGAGCCGGGCGGAGCCGAAGACGAACGTGGCCTTGCCGGTGGGGACAGTGGCTGCCTTCCGGTACTGGGCGCCCAGGGTGAACGCCGCCTTTCCGGTCAGTCCCGGCTCGGCCGGGTAGGCACCGGCCGGCGAGGTGATCGTGCCGGCGCCGGCAGCGGATCCGGCGGCCGGGTCGTAGACGATCAGCTCGGCGAGCGTGGTGGAGTCCGTGCCGTCGTCATCGTCGGTGACCGTGACGACCGGGCGGTGGATGCCCGCGTCGTCGTAGACGTGTGCGGCGCGGCAGCCGGAGTCGGTGACCGTGCCGGCCGTCGGCCGGCTGCCGTCCTTCCAGTCGACCTGGCAGGTGTGGCGGTCGGCCGAGCCCGGATCGTCGAAGGACGCCGTGACGATGGCGGCCTTGCCCGCCCGGACGGGCGAGCCGGGGCCTTTGGCGGACGTGATCGACGGGACGGCGTTGGAGACCTTGACCGACGTCGTGTCGCTGCCGCGCCCGCCGGTCAGGGTGACCTGGAAGGTGCCGTCGTCGGTGCAGGTGAGGGTCGTCCGGGCCGACGCGGGATCCTTGACGGCGCACGGTGCGCCGTCCTGGACGGTCCACTTGGGGGTGCCGGCCCCGGAGACGGTGCCGGCGAGCGTGATCGCCTCTCCCTCGGCACCGGTGGCGTCCGGCCCGGCGTGGACGACGGTGACCGGGTCGATGCCGCCGAGGGTCGGGACGACCTTCTTGATCAGGCCGTCGGAGTCGAACTCCAGCTTGTCGATGGTGGTTTCGCGGTGGGTGCCGTCACCGCCGGGGATGGCGAAGCGGTGGTAGGCGATGTACCAGTCGTCGGTGTTCGGGACGTGGACGACGGAGTGGTGGCCCGGTCCCTTGATGCCCAGGGACAGGTCCTTCTCCATGATCACGCCCTGCTTGGTCCACGGACCGGTGGGCGAGGGACCGGTCGCGTAGGCGACGCGGTAGTTCTCGTCCCGGGTGTCGTTCTCCGACCACATGAAGTAGTAGGTGCCCTTGCGCTTGATGACGAAGGTGCCCTCGTTGTAGCCGCTCGGGGTGATGTCCTGGACCTTCGAGGTGTCGACGGAGGCCATGTCGTCGCCCAGCGGCACGACGTAGGCGCGGCCGTTGCCCCAGTAGAGGTACTTCGTGCCGTCGTCGTCGGTGAAGACCGCCGGGTCGATCATCTGGCCGCGGAAGTCACCGGCCTTCAGCAGCGGCTTGCCCAGGGCGTCCTTGAACGGCCCGGTGGGCGAGTCGGACACCGCGACGCCGATGTTCGCGTCGGCGCAGAAGTAGAAGTAGTACTTCCCGCCCTTCTCGGTCATCGCCGGAGCCCAGGCCCTGCTGTCCGCCCAGCTGACGTCCGGCCCCAGGTCGAGGATGACGCCGTGGTCCTTCCAGTGGACCAGGTCCGTGGAGGAGTAGGCCTTGAACTGCGTGCCGCTCCAGCCCTCGAAGCCGTCGGTCGTCGGGTAGATGTAGAAGGTGTCGCCGAAGCGCACGATGTCCGGGTCGGCGTTCAGCCCCGGCAGGACCGGTGTCTTCATGATCAGCGCCGAGACCTTCCAGGTGCGCTTCTTGCCGTCCGACCCGGTGACCTCGTACGTCACCGGTTGGGTGAAGTCGCGCACGCTGCCGGAGGCGGGGCTGATCGTCGCGCCCTCGGCGAGCGCGAACTCCGGTGCGAGCGCGGTGAGATCGGTACCCTCCTTCATCGGCAGGGTGATCGTGCCGCCCGCGTTGTCGACGAGCGCGTCGACCTTGAGCGCCGGATGCGTCACCTTGGCGATGCCCGCGGTGTTGCCGCTGAGTTCCATGACCTCGGCGCCGCCGAGGGCACGGTCGTAGACGCGGAAGTCGTCGACCTCGCCGCCGAAGTACGGGTCCGCCGCGTACAGCGACCGGCCGATGTAGCCGCTGTAGTCCTTGGCCGCGTCGTACAGCTCGGACGGTTTGATGCTGGTCGTCGTGCGGGCCGCCTCGACGCCGTCGGCGTAGAGGACCATGGTGCCGGTGGCGCCGTCCAGCGTCACCGTGACGTGCCGCCACTGGCCGGGCGTGAGCTGCGAGCCGGCCGTGAGCTTCGACTCCGCCGACCAACTCGCCTTCGTGATGGCCGAGTAGAGGCTGGAGCCGCCGTTGGACGGAGTGGCGAACAGATACTTGTCGCTGTCGGGTCCGAGCCCGAACAGCCACTGGAAGCTGCTGCCGCCCTTCCACTTGGCGTACGTCGACACCGTCACGCTGTCGGCGTTCTTCAGCACGCCGTTCGGGATCTTCACGTACGGCGACGCGGAGTCGCCGGACATCCTGAACGAGCCGCCGTGCACGCCGCTGCCGAAGTCGGGCGTGCGGACGTACGTGCCGTGGTGGCCGTGCCCGCTGGAGTCACGGGCGATGCTGCCGCTGGTCTCGTCGAAGTCGTAGTGCAGGAGCAGGTCCGCCGGGACGTCCGGTCCCTCGTCCGACACGGTGACCTCGGCCCGGACCGGGATCGCGGCGCCGCCGGGCAGGCTGCCGGTGACGGTGAAGGTGCCGGCCTGGGCGTACTTCGACGCCGGGACGTCCTCCCAGTCGACGGAGACCGGCCGCTTGACGCCGTCGGCGTACTCGGCGACGACCGTGGCCGGCAGGACCGGGGCGACGCCGACCCGCGTCTTCACCGACACGTCCTCGACGCTCTTCACGAGCTGGTCGGGCTGGAAGGCGCGCAGCAGCCGGTCGTACTCGGCCTGGGTGACCGGCAGCACGGTGCCGTGGCGGGGCTTGGCGGGCAGGTCGTAGCCGGTGGACGGGGTCCAGGTGCCGGAGTCGAGGTCGGTCGTCTCGAACGGGATGTAGCCGCGGCCACCGAACTCGTCGAGGAACGCGTACCACTTCTCCTCGGTGTTGGACTTGAACACGAGCGGTCCCTCGGCGGCGTTCATCGCGCCCTTGCCGATGCCCTCGGCGACCGCGGTCCAGGACGGGTCCAGGATCGAGTCGCTCTTCTCCTGGAAGATGAACTTGCTGTTGGGAGTGGAGGAGGAGTTGTTCCGCTCGTCCTTGGACAGGCGGTAGTACGTCCCGTCGTGCCGGATCATCGTGGAGTCGATGACCGAGTAGCCGCGGTCGATCCAGACCTTGGGCTCGCTGAAGGTGTGGAAGTCGCGGGTGGTGGCGTACATCATGCGGTTGTACGTGTCGCCGGAGTGGTCGGCGTTGTCGTACAGCTTCGACGCCCAGAAGACCACGTACTCGCCGCGCTCGGCGTCGTAGAACGCCTCCGGAGCCCAGGTGTTGCCCGCGCTGTCGGGTGAGACCTTGACCAGACGCTGGTTCGTCCAGTGCACCAGGTCGGTGGACTCCCAGACCATGATGGACTTGCTGCCGGTGCGCTGGGAGGCGTCCCAGTCGCCGTTGCCGTAGATCCTGAGGTCGGTGGCGATCTGGTAGAACTTGTCGCCCTCCGGCGAGCGGATGATGAACGGGTCGCGCAGACCCTTCTCGCCGAGCGTGGAGGTGAGGACCGGCTTGCCGTCGTTCAGCTCGCGCCAGTGCAGCGGGTCGTTGCCCTTGCTGAGGGCGGCGTAGAGCTGTTCGCCGTCCGAGGTGCCCTCGCCGGTGAAGTAGCTGAACATGTAGCCCTTGAGGTCAGCCTTGGCGGGCAGCTCGGGCACCTTGGCCGTCATGACGCGCGTGGCCTCGGCCTCGCCCTTGGTGACGGTGGCGGTCAGCTCGACGGTGGTGGCGCCGTCGCCGTGCGCGGGGCGGTGAACCTCGCCGTCGGCGGAGACGACGTCCGGCTTGGCGGAGGACCAGGTCACGGTCGTGCCGAAGGCGCCGCTCCTGGGCAGGGTGAGGTTGCCGCGTGCGTCGTCGAGGTTGTGCACCGTGAGCGCCTCGGCGGCCTGCCGGGTGGCGGCGTCGTCGTCGAGGGCGGGCCGGACCGTGACGTCGAAGGTCTTGGTGCCGGTCACGGTGCCCTTCTTCAGGGTCGCCGTGAGCGTGGCGTGGCCATCCGGTGAGCCGGCCTCGGGGCGGGTCACGTTCCCGGTGTCCGAGACCACGGACGGGTTGTCGCTGTCCCAGCTGATGGAGGAGCCACCGGCCGTGCCGGTCCTGGGCAGGTCCAGGTCGGAGGTGACGCCGCTGGTGTCACCGAGGCTCAGGGCGTCCTTGTCGTCGGCGACGCCCTGCGTGGCGACGGGGAGGGAGAGCTGCTCGACCTCCGAGCCGGCCAGCGCCCGGTCGTATACACGGAAGTCGCGTATCCGGCCTTTGAAGAGCTTGTCGCCGTCGTAGACGGACTTGCCGATGTGGTTGGCCGTGGTGGTGCCGGAGCCGATGGCGCCGGGTGTGGTCGTGACCGAGGTGTTGCGGCCGACCTCGACGCCGTCCTCGTAGAGCACGCCCGTGGAGCCGGTCTGGGCGTAGGTGATGTGCTTCCACACCCCGCGGGTCAGGTTGTGGGAGTCGGACGGCTTGGTGGTCTGCTCGGTCGACCAGTTACCCGTCGCGACGGAGGTGCGCAAGGAGTTGCCGGTGGTGAACAGGTAGCCGTTGCCGTTGCCCGCGCTGGTGTTGCCGAAGCCGTAGATGAAGTAGGGCGTGCTCTGGGCGGAATCGATGAGTACGTCCATGGAGACGGTGATCGAGTCCATGCCCTTCATGACGTCGTCCGGCACCTTGATGTAGGTGTCGGATCCGTTGAAGGCGAGCCCCTGACCGGATGCCGACCAGTCGGCGGTACCGCTGACGGTGCCGTTCCGGCCGTTGCCGGAGGCGTCGGTCACGGTGCTGCCGGAATCGGCGTCGAGCTTGTACCACAGGGCCAGGCCGTCGGTGATCTCCGAGGCTACGACCGCCGGTGCCGCCTGCGCTGAAGCGGCGGGTCCGGCGAGGGTGAAGAGCATCGACGCGGCGGTCAGTCCGGCGAGATGGCCCGCCCGACGTCTCGCGCGGCAGCGAAGTCGTGCGCATCGTGCGACGTGCGTCATGTCGGGGTTCCCTGCTGAGGCAAGCTGCTGACGGACAAGGCGGAACGAAGACGAGGGGTCGACGAGGCGACGGCAAGTCTTTGCCGGGGGCCTGCCGTTACACGCAGGTGACGTGTGTTGCGAGAGTCTCATTCGACGTCCCGGGCAGCGTCAATAGGTTCCGAACAATGTCCGACAGGTCGAACAAGATCTGACCGGCTCGTGGTGGTCTACGAGGGGTGAGCCGGGCGCTCTGCGTGTGGGCAGGACGCCACCGTCCGTGGCGCCTGCCCCTTCCGTCATACGCTGAGCGCCGCCCTGACGGTCTGCTCGGACTCCACCCCGCCCTCGCCGGAGGAGGTCACCCGGCCCGCTTCCAGCACGTAGTACTGCCGGGCCGCCCGCATGGCGAAGCCCACGTGCTGTTCGACGAGGAGGACGGACAGGCCACCGCGCCGGGTGAGGGCGAGGATCGTCTCCTCGATCTCGGCGACGACGGAGGGCTGGATGCCCTCGGTGGGTTCGTCGAGGAGGAGAAGCCTGGGACGGGTGATCAGGGCGCGGGCGATGGCGAGTTGCTGGCGCTGGCCGCCGGAGAGCAGGCCCGCGCGACGGCCGGACAGCTCGCGCAGGACCGGGAAGAGGTCCAGCGCCTCGGCGATCGCCGCCTTGCCGTCGGGGCGTCCGTCGGCGACGAGTTGGAGGTTCTCGGCGGTGGTCAGGTGCGGGAAGGACTGCTGGCCCTGCGGGACGTACGCCATACCGCGGGCGACCCGCTGGTGCGGAGCGAGGCGGGTGATGTCCTCGCCGTCCAGCAGGATCGTGCCGCCCGCCGGCTTGATCAGCCCCATGGCCGCCCGCAGGAGCGTGCTCTTGCCGGCGCCGTTGTGGCCGAGGACGGCCGCGACGCCGTCCTTCGGTACCGCGACGGTCACTCCGTGCAGCACGGTCGTACGGTCGTAGCCCGCCCGGACGGTGTTGATCTCCAGCATGGGCGTCACGCCTCCTCAGGGACAGGAACGGCAGCGGGCTCGGGTTCGGAGGCGCGGCCGAGGTAGACCTCCTGGACCTTGGCGTCGGCCTGGACCTCGGTGACCGAGCCCTCGCTGAGCACCTTGCCGGCGTGCAGGACGCTGACGCTGCGGGCGAAGGAGCGCATGAAGTCCATGTCGTGCTCGATGACGACGACCGTGTGGTCCTCGCTGACCCGTTGCAGCAGTTCGCCGGTGGCCTCGCGTTCCTCGTGGCTCATGCCGGCGACGGGCTCGTCGAGCAGCAGCAGCTTCACGTCCTGGACGAGCAGCATGCCGATCTCCAGCCATTGCTTCTGGCCGTGGGCGAGCACGCCCGCCGGGCGGTCACGGAGGTCGGTGAGGCCGGTGGTCTCCAGTGCCTTCGTCACTGCCTCGGGGATGCCCTTGCGGCGCCGCAGCATCGTCAGCGGGCCGCGCCTGGCTCCGGCGGCGATGTCGAGGTTCTGCAGGACGGTCAGCTCTTCGAAGACCGTGGCCGTCTGGAAGGTGCGGCCGATCCCGAGGCGGGCGATGCGGTGCACGGGCTTGGCCAGCAGTTCCTCGCCGCCGAAGCGCACGGACCCGGTGGCCTTCACCAGTCCGGTGACCGCGTCGACGAGGGTGGTCTTGCCGGCGCCGTTGGGGCCGATGAGGAAGCGCAGGTCGCCGGGGCGGATGTCCAGGTCCACGCCGTCGACGGCCTTGAACCCGTCGAACGTGACCCGCAGGTCGCGGACGGTCAGTCCCTCGCCGCTCATGCTGTCTCTCCAGTCGTACGGGTAGGGATACGGCGCTTGCGCAGGACGGTGACCAGCGAGGCCAGGCCACCGGGCAGGAAGCCGACCGCCACAACGAACAGCAGACCCTGGAGGTACGTCCACGCGGCGGGGTAGGCGTCCGAGAGCGTGCTCTGCGTCCAGGCCACCGCGATCGCACCCAGCACCGCGCCCACCAGGCTGGCCCGGCCGCCGACCGCCGCGCCGATGACGAAGCCGATGGAGGGCACGATCCCGATCAGGGCCGGGGAGATGATCCCGACCGCGGGCACGAAGAGGGCACCGGCCAGACCCGCCATGCCGGCCGCGACGACGTACGCCACCAGCTTGACGTTGGCCGGGTTGTAGCCGAGGAAGCGCACCCGTTCCTCGGAGTCCCGTACGGCGATGAGGAGTTCGCCGTAGCGGCTGAGGAAAAGCTGGCGGGCGGCGGCCATCAGCAACAGCAGCACGGCGGCGATGATGAAGTACACCGTCCGCTGGTTGGCGGGGTCGTTGAGGTCGTAGCCGAAGAAGCCCTGGATGTCGGTCAGGCCGTTGGTGCCGCCCGTGGTGGCCTGCTGGCCGACGAGCCAGATGGCCAGGGCGGCGGCGAGCGCCTGGCTGAGGATCGCGAAGTAGGCGCCCTTGACCCGGCGGCGGAAGACGAGGAAGCCGAGCAGCGCGGCGACCGCCATGGGCAGCAGCACGGTCATGGCGAGAGCGAAGGCCGGATCGGCGAAGGGCTTCCACCACCAGGGCAGCGCGTCACCGGTGCCGTAGAGCTGCATGAAGTCGGGCAGTGTCTGGCCGGTGGCGGCGGCGTCGGCGAGCTTGAGGTGCATGGCCATGGCATAGCCGCCGAGGCCGAAGAAGACGCCCTGGCCGAGCACCATCAGCCCGCCCCTGCCCCAGGCGAGGCTCACGCCGACTGCCACGATCGCGTAGCACAGGTACTTGGCCAGGAGGTTGAGCCGGAAGTCGGAGAGGACGAGCGGGGCCACGCCGAGGAGCAGGACCGCGCCGAGGAGGAAGGCGCTGGGGACGCGGAAGCGTTCCGGGAGGGACGCCGACGGCTGCACGACGGATGTCGTCCTGGTCGGGGAGGTCGTTGTCGTCATGCCAGGCTCCGGGTGCGCAGTGTGTACAGGCCCTGGGGTCGCCACTGGAGGATGGCGACGATCGCCACGAGCACGATGACCTTGGCGACGCTGACGGTCGTGGAGTACTCCAGCACGGACTGGAGCACGCCGAGCGCGAAGGCCGTGATGACGCTGCCCTTGAGCTGGGCGATGCCGCCGACGACCACGACCAGGAAGGCGTCGACGATGTAGTTGGTGCCCATCGTCGGGCCGATCGGGCCGACCAGTGTGAGCGCGACACCTGCCACACCCGCGAGGCCCGAGCCGATGAAGAACGTGGTGCGGTCGACCCGCTCGGTGGCGATGCCCGACACCTCGGCGAGGTCGCGGTTCTGGACGACGGCCCGGATACGGCGTCCGAGCGGGGTGAGCCGCAGGATCAGCGTGAGGCCGAGGACGCACAGCAGGGCGAGGCCGAGGATGAACAGCCGGTTGTTGGCGAGGGTGATGCCCGCGACCGAGATGTTGCCGGTCAGCAGGTCCGGGGCGGCGGTCTGGACGTTCGGGGCGCCGAAGAGGTCACGGGCGAGCTGCTGGAGCATCAGCGAGACGCCCCAGGTGACCAGCAGGGTGTCGAGCGGCCGGGTGTACAGGCGCCGGATGAGCAGCCATTCCAGCAGGGCACCCATGGCTCCGGCGACGAGGAAGGCCAGCGGCAGGGCGACGAGCAGGGAGACACCGGCGCTGCTGATGGACTTCTGCAGCACGTACGTGGTGTAGGCGCCGGCCATGATGAACTCGCCGTGCGCCATGTTGATCACGCCCATCTGACCGAAGGTCAGGGTCAGGCCGAGCGCGATGAGCAGGAGGACGGCACCGATGCTGATGCCGGTGAAGGACTGGTTGAGGATGACCGTCATGAAGCGGCTCCGGAGAAGGACGGGGGTACCGGGTGCGTGCGGGGTGCGCGGGCGCGGGGCGGACCCGGCCTGGGGGCAAGGCCGGGTCTGCCCGGGGGGATGAGCCGAGCCGGGTCAGGAGAGACCGGAGGCCCAGTCGTAGCCCTTCAGGTACGGGTCCGGCTTGATCGGCTTGCCCGAGTTCCACACCTCGGTGATGAGACCGTCCGAGCCGACCTTGCCGATGCGGGCCGTCTTGTAGACGTGCTGGGTGGCGCCGTCGACGGTGACCTTGCCCTCGGGGGCGTCGAGTTCGATGCCGTCCGAGGCGGCCTTCACCTTCGCCACGTCGAAGGAGCCGGCCTTCTCGACCATCTCCTTCCACAGGTAGACCGAGATGTAGGCGGCCTCCATCGGGTCACTGGTCGGCTTGTCCTTGCCGTAAGCGGCCTGGTACGCCTTCACGAACTTCTCGTTCGCCGCGCCCGGAGTGGTCTGGTAGTAGTTCCAGGCGGTCAACTGGCCTTCCAGGTACTGGGTGCCGATGCTCTTGACCTCTTCCTCTGCGATGGACACCGACAGCACCGGCAGGCTCTTCGCGGTGAGCCCGGCGGACTTGTACTCCTTGAAGAAGGCCACGTTGCTGTCGCCGTTGAGGGTGTTGAACACGGCGTCCGCGCCGGCGTCCTTGACCTTGTTGACGATGGTGCTGAACTCCGTGGAGCCGAGCGGCGCGTAGTCCTCGCCCACGATCTCCATGCCGTTGGCCTTCGCGTACGCCCTGATCTCCTTGTTGGCGGTGCGCGGGAAGACGTAGTCGCTGCCGACCAGGTAGAGCTTGGTCAGGCCCTGCTTCTTGAGGTAGTCCAGCGCGGGGATGATCTGCTGGTTGGTGGTCGCGCCGATGTAGAAGATGTACGGGGACTGCTCCAGGCCCTCGTACTGCACGGGGTAGAACAGCAGCGACTTGTTGCGCTCGAAGACGGGCTTGACGGCCTTGCGGCTGGCGGAGGTCCAGCAGCCGAAGGTGGCGACGACCTTGTCGTCCGTGATCAGGGTCTGCGCCTTCTCGGCGAAGGTGGGCCAGTCGGAGGCGCCGTCCTGGCTGATCGGTTTGAGCTTCTTGCCGAGCACGCCGCCGGCGGCGTTGATCTCCTTGACCGCGAGCAGCAGCGCGTTGTGGACCGTCACCTCGCTGATGGCCATGGTGCCCGAGAGCGAGTTCAGCAGACCCACCTTGACGGTGTCGCCGGAGGTGTCCGCCTTGGCGCCTGCGGAGGACGTGTCGCTGCCGGTCTTGGCGCCGCACGCGCTGAGGGCGGCCGATGCGCCGAGGGCGGATGCGCCCGCCAGGAGACCGCGTCTGCTGATGCTGAACCCGGACATTCAATACCTCCTTGCCCCGAAGGGCGGTGCGAAATGAGCGGAAGACCCTCGGGAAGGAATGGAGGGAGTGGATGGGGCGCCCTTCAGCGAGGCAGCGGCGTTGGCGCGCGAGTCCCCCAGCCGTTCCGGGGTGACCTCCGGGCTGGTCGCTGAAGTGCGTCCACAGCCTGCGGCGGAACTGTTTCAACTGCGTTTCTGTGCAATTGAAGAACAGTTTCCAGCGGAAATATCTCGGTAGGTCAAAAAAGAGAAAAGCCGTCGCCGGCGGCGCACTGTTGACGGCGTCTCAGTGACGGCATTTATTGCTTCCACCGGAAAGGACCAGATTTCGGGAATCCTCTGTCAAGGGTGCGCTGATCGGCGGTAGGCTCACGGCATCCCCCGCCGTGGGGACGTTGCGGACGCGAGCTGAGGAGTGCGATGGCGAGGCGGCCCCAGGAACTGCTCCACCTGCTGACGCGGGCCGAGCGCCTCTCGGCGCGCCGAGTCCAGTCCGTGCTCGACGAGTTCGACTGCTCCATCGAGGCATGGCGGGTACTCGACCTGCTCTCCGACGGCGAGGGTCACCACATGACGGCCCTCGCCGACCACGCCTTCCTGCCGGCACCGAGCCTGACGAAGCTGATCGACCAACTCGTCGACCAGAACCTGGTTTTCCGCCGCGTCGACCCCGCCGACCGGCGCCGGGTCCTGGTCCAGCTCACGCCACGGGGCATGCGGCGACGGCAGCGGCTGTCCCGCGCGGTCCTGGCCGACTGGGGCGAGTCGGGGCCCGTGCTCGCGGAGGACGAAGAAGAGCAGCTGAAGACCCTGCTCGATCTGCTGGCCGGGGCGCTGGAGGGCAGCGGCAAAGTCACAACAGCTCGTGGGGAGCGCGCAGTTGGGCGAGCACGTTGAAGTCGAGCCCGTCCGCCTGCGCCAGGTAGATGCGCTGGCGCACATGCCGTCCGTCCAGGCTCAGCAGGCCGCGCGGACCTTCGTACGCGACGTTCTCGGCGGCCGCTCCGATGGCGGCCACGTCGAGGGTGCGGGCACGTTCGATGAGCGCCGCGAGCAGCCGCACGCCCTCGTAGCAGGACTCGCCGAGGCTGCCGGGCACCGGTGCGTCCAGCCCATAGCGGCCGGCGTACCGGCCGTGGAAGTCCATCGTGTTCTGGTCGGCCAGTGAGGCGAAGAATCCGGCCGTGCTGTAGAGATCGGTGGTTGCCTCGGGGCCGCTTGCCAGCAGCATGCTCTCGTCCATGAGCGTGCTCAGCCTGAGGCAGCGCTGGTCGAGGCCGGCGGCGGCGAAGGCCCGGTTGAATCGGACCGCGTCGCTGCCGACCAGGAGCATGAGCACGCCGTCGGCGTCCGCCCGCTCGATGCGCCGCAGGATGTCGGTGAAGTCGTCGGTACCCAGCGGCAGGTACGCCTCGCCGCAGACCCGGCCCCGGCAGTCGCGCGCGTAGCGGCGCGCGGCCCGGGCGGTGCGCCGGGGCCATACGTAGTTGTTGCCGACGACGAACCAGCGGCGCACGCCCCGCGCCTCGGCGAGCAGCCGCATCGCAGGGAGCAGTTGCCAGGCGGGCGTCTCGCTGGTCATGTAGACGCCCTCGGTGCGCTCGCCGCCCTCGTACAGGGCCGTGTAGACGTACGGCACCCGGTGCGCGATCCGCGGAGCCACCGCCTGCCGCACCGAGGAGATGTGCCAGCCGGTGACGCCCTGCACCGCCCCGGTCGCGACCAGGGCCTCGACCTCGTCCGCGACCTGCTGGGGATCCACGCCACCGTCGACCTCGAGCAGCCGCAGCTCCTTGCCGAGCACGCCGCCCGCCTTGTTGATCTCCTCAGCGGCCAGCCGCGCGCACGCCTCGCAGGTGGGGCCGAAGATCCCGGCAGGCCCCTGCATCGGGTACACAAGCGCGACATTCAGGGTCGACTCGTCGGCCGTGAACCACTCGGAGGCGTGGAGGCGGAGCGGCGGCCGGTGCATGGGCCCATGATTGCCGCACCGCCCTCGGCACCCAAGCGGCGGCCTGGATCGAGACCGTTTCGATGCGTCTTGCCTTGTGCCGTCCCAGTGGACCGTGCGGTTGCACCAGCGCTGTAGGAGGGTGCGGTCGTGGCCGACCGCGAGCAGGCTCGCGCCGGTGGTTGGCGTGGAGAGCCACAGTGGAGTGCGGTGATGGGAACCTTCTGCGAGCATGGGACTTCGCACGGGGGTGACTGCTGATGCGTCAGATGCGGTGGGTACGAGGGGCGGTGCCCGTCTCCTGTGCCGGTGCCGCGCTGGTGGGTCTGCTCCTGGGCGGGTGTGCGCCTGCCGGGGACGCTCGGCCCGACAAGGGCGGGCGTACGACCGCTTCTCCGGTCCACTCCGCCTCGGCCTCGCCGGTCGACGGACCGTGGCGCGCCTGGGTGAGCTCGCTCTCCGCCGAGAAGGGGCCCGGGGCCTGCGGTGCCACGCCCCACCAAGTCGTCTGCACTACCGCCTCGGGCGGTTTCGTCGGCAGGTCCCGGGCCGACGGCACGGTCAACTGGGCCGTGCCCGGCAGCGGCGGCGGCAAGAGCGGGCCGCTCGTCCTCGACTCCGCCGACGAACGCGCCTTCACCAGCTCCGAACGAGTGCTGCGCGCCGCGAACCTGCGCAGGGGCGTACAGGCCTGGTCCCGGCAACTGCCCGCCGGACGGGTGGCCGTCGGCCTCGTGGCCGCGGACAGGACCGTCTACGCGCTCGACGCCCCGAGCGACGGCGGCGACGACACGGACCTCGCTCTCGGTGCGTACCGGGCGTCCGACGGTTCTCCCGTCTGGCGAGAGGAGCTCCACGCGGACCCCGACGGCGGTCTCGCTGCCTTCGGCAGCCGGATCTACACGACCGACGGCACCAAGGTCACCGCCCGCGACGCCCGCACGGGCACCCCGACGGCGACCACTCCCCCAGGCACCGAGTGCCCCCGCCTCCTTTCCGGTGGCCGCTACCTGGTCTGCACCGGCAGCCCGGCGTCCGCCTCGGACACTTTCCCGCCCCTGCGGCGCCTCGCTCCCGCCACCCTCCGTCCGCTCGCCACCGCCGAGGACAGCGGCATGAAACCCGAAAGCGGCCTGGTCTCGCCCAAGGGTGTGCTGGTCCTGTACGAGGACAGCGCGGAGGACCCGGGCGCCGGTGCCTGGAACGCGTACGACCTCGAACGCCCCCGCAGGTTGTGGAGTTACCCCACCTCCTCACAGGGGGCAGGTCTGGCCCACGGACGGTTCGTCACCTTCACCGACGCCTACGGTCCCCCCAAGTCCCGCCTGATCAGCATGGATCTGCGCGCCGGACCCGAGGGGACCGGAGCGGCGGCGCCACGCCTGTCGCCGCCCCCGCGACAGGCCTGGGACGGCGAACGCCCGGCGCTCATCGTGCCCGGAGGCGACGCAGGCCACGTCGTCGTCGCGGCACGGATCCACCCCGCCCTGCACTCCGTCCCACTGCCCTGAGGGCCGTCGCGCGGGACGGCCGACCGGTCGGGACACCTGGCGTCGGCAGGACGCTGCCGTGGACGCCGTCCTCTGACAAGGTCGCAGATTTGGTATGGGCTGCCCCGGCAGTGATCACCGGCCACAAGGTCGCCGCACGAGGGTCGATCCTCCAGAGCCGGCAGCGCCGGGAGCGGCCTCGTTTGGTGCCGGCCCCGGCGCAGGTACCCGCTCCGGACAGTGAGGCGACGTGGTGTGCCATGAGCTGTCCGCTGCGCAGCTCACAGCGGTCAGTTGCGGGGGCCGTCGTCGTCCGCGGCGGGCGTCTGGACGGTGGCCCGGCGTGCGTCCCGCGGTGAGTTTGGTCGGGGTGGGGCTCAGTCGTGAGGTCCTGCGCCGTGCAGGAGTGTGTCGATGACGAGTGCGGCCAGCGCGTCGGGGTCCTGTGCGGCCGGGTCCTGGCCGGTGCCGGGCCTGTTGAGGGCTTCGCTGAGGAGTGCGTAGTACACCTGCCGCGTCCAGTCCAGGTCCGCGTCCGGGGCGAGGATTCCCTCGCTCTGCGCGCGGGTCAGGAGTTCGACGGTGTACTTGTCGATCTCGGCCCAGAGGGCGGCCGCGGCCTCGCTGTGGGGCGTGCTGTGGCTGAGAGTGAAGCGCCAGGCGCTCTTGACCCGCAGGACGTTCGCAGTCACCCGGTACAGGGCCACGAGCGCGGGAGCGGAATCGGGGCGGGCTTCCCCGATGGCGTCGAGAAGCTGCTGCTTCGCGGAGACCGCGAGCGCCTCCAGCAGCGCCTGCCGGTTCGCGAATCGGCGGTGCACCGTGATCCTGGTCAGCCCCGCCGCTTCGGCGATCTGCTCCATGGAGGCACCGGCGTCCTCGGCGAGGACCCGCTCGGCCGCCTCCAGGATCGCGCGCACACTGCGCTCGGCATCTGCCCGCAGTGCTCGGCCCATGGCGGTCTCCCTGTCTCGTTCGTTCTTGGTCCCTTGTAGAGGATACGTGAACGCTACCGGTATCCCGATAACTGACTCTCCCTTGCCGCGCATGCGCCTCTACCTGATACGTCGATGATACGGATGAGAAGTCGCGCCACACCCAGCTGACGACTCGACGAAGGCGCCCGGTCAGCATCCGCAGCGGGATGGAGGCCGTGGTCGTGACCTACGAGAGCGGACCGGTTCGTCCTGGCGGACGACCCGGGCGGGCGCCCGGGATGACTCCCGACGACACCACCGATGTCTAGCTTCAGGACATGTCGATCATGCGGGAGCCCCTTCGTCTCACCGGCGTCGCCGCTCCCAGCTCCCCCCACCCACACGCAGTTTGTGGCCTCCGGTCCGTATCCGGCCGGAGGCCAGCGGGCTCATCGGCGCCTTCAGACGCGTACGGCGGCCGGCCCAGCGTGACCAAGTCGCCGGGTCAGGCGTAGCCCCCACCCCCACGCGTCCCGCAGAACATCCGTACGCCGAGCGCACGGCGGCCTCAACGCGCCGGACAGACCTCCGGCCCAACTCAAGGAATTGGCATGTCCTCAACCCATCGACGCACCCCTGTCTCCCGTCGGACCGCGATGGCGCTGGCCAGCATGTCGGTCGTCGCTGCTGTCGCCGCCACGGCACCGGGCATGGCCAACGCCGTCAACGGCAGCTCCAGCGGCACCCGCCATGCGGTCGCCCAGACGCAGAACGCCGAGAGCGCCAGCACCGCCCCCAACCTGCGCGTCAAAGCCACCAACGGCGTCACCTACCAGTACCGCCGCTTCGGTCACCCCACCCCCGGCAGCGTGCCCCTGGTCTTCTTCCAGCACTTCCGCGGCAACCTCGACGCCTGGGACCCCAAGCTCATCGACACCATCGCCGCCAAGCGCGAAGTCATCCTCGTGGACAACGCCGGCGTCGGCGGCTCCACCGGTACCACCGCCAGCACCGTCCAGCAGATGGCCCTGGACGCCATCGACTTCATCGACGCCCTCAAGCTGCCCCGCTACGACGTGTTCGGCTTCTCCCTCGGCGGCGAGGTCGCCCAGGAGGTCGCCCTGCGCCGCCCCTGGCAGGTCCGCCGCGTCGTCCTGGCCGGCACCGGCCCCCAGGGCGGAGTGGACCAGCGCGCAACCGACCCCGACATCCTGCAGCGGACCCTCAAAGACAACCCCGGCCCCGAGGACTACCTCTTCCTGTTCTTCAAGAACACCGCCTCCAGCCAGGCCGCAGGCAAGGAATTCCTCCAGCGCCTCGGACAGCGCACCACCGACCACGACGCCCCCACCGGCCTCGCCACCCGCGACCGCCAGCTCACCGCGTGGTCCGAGTGGGGCATCCCCGACAAGTCCAAGCTGGTCCGCCTGAACGCACTCTTCCAGCCCGTCCTGGTCGCCGACGGCGAGAGCGACATCCTCATGCCCGCCAAGAACTCCCACCTGCTGGCCAAACACCTCCCCAACGCCGAACTGCACATCTACCCCGACGCCGGCCACGGCTTCCTCTACCAGTACGCCGTCAAGTTCGGCACCGAGGTGAACACCTTCCTCGACCGCTGACAGCAGGGCTCGCCGCGAGACGGTCATGCCCGATACCCCGCCGGGACCGGAATCCGGCGGGGTACCGCCGTGTGACGGCGCCCTGACCAGGGCGATCCACGAGCACACCTTGACTCTCCGTAGAAGATACGCGCACGCTACGGATGCATACTTAATTGATGCTCGCATGTTGCTTCTTACTTAGAAACTGATACATTCATGAAACCGTTTGAGGGCGCTGCGGCGACGGACCTCGTACGACCGTCGTCCACGTCCGACACCGCGATCCCTCACCCCGCATGACGAAGCAGTCCATGAGTCAGGAGCTCACAATGGCGACAACACGTCCGGTAGCCCTCGTGACGGGTGCGTCCTCCGGTATCGGAAAGGCAACCTCCCTCGCGCTGGCCGCGGCGGGCTACGAGGTGGTCGGGACCAGCCGCAACACCGCTCACGTCACTCCGCTGAAGGGCGTGACCTTCCTGGACCTCGACGTCACCAGCGACGCGTCGGTGACCACCGCGGTCGGAGAGGTGATCGACCGGTTCGGGCGGATCGACGTCCTGGTCAACAACGCCGGCATCGGCTCGGCGGGCGCCGCCGAGGAGTCCTCCGCCGCCCAGGCGCAGGGCCTGTTCGACATCAACGTCTTCGGCGTCATCCGCATGACCAACGCCGTCCTGCCCCACATGCGCGCGGCGGGCAGCGGACGGATCATCAACATCTCCTCCATCGTCGGGTTCATGCCGCAGCCCTACATGGCCGTCTACGCCGCCTCCAAGCACGCCGTCGAGGGCTACTCCGAGTCCGTCGACCACGAGGTCCGTGAACACGGCGTGCGCGTCCTGCTCGTCGAACCGGCCTGGACCAACACCGCCTTCGACGCGGCCAGCGTCCGCCCCGACCAGCCCCTGGACATCTACGCCGGCCAGCGGCACGTCTTCGAGGAGTACATGGCGGGAGCGGTCAAGGACGGCGACGACCCCGCCGTCGTCGCCAAGGAGATCGTCGCGGCGGCGACCGACACCAAGCCCAAGCTGCGCTACACCGCCGGTGCCATCACCGGACGCGTCCGCACCATGCGCCGCATCGTCCCCACGCGCATGTTCGACCAGCAGCTCCGCAAGATGAACCGACTGCCCGCCTGACCACCCCCACAAGCCCCCATGAGGCACAGCGACAGGAAAGCGAGCCCAGTTATGAGCACCTATCTGGCAGACACGGCCGAGAACCTCACCGTGGAAGGCCCCTCCGCGACGTTCACCTACCGGCGCATCGGCCCGCGGGGCGGCATCCCCCTGGTCCTGCTGAACCGAGTCCGGGGCACGCTGGACTGGTGGGACCCCGAGTTCCTGGACCACCTGGCCGCCGGCCACGACGTGATCGTGTTCGACAACGTCGGCACCGGCTACACCACCGGCACCCCACCGGACTCCGTCGAGGGACTCGCCGACGGCACCGTCGAGTTCATCGAGGCCCTCGGCCTGCCGCAGGTGGACCTGCTCGGCTGGACGCTGGGCGGCACCGTCGCCCAGCACATCGCCCGCACCCGACCCGACCTGGTCCGCAAACTGGTCGTGGCGGCCGCCAACCCCGGCGGCACGGTGCCCGGCGCCCCCGACCCGGACCCCAAGGTGCGGGCCGCCATGACCAAGCCCGAGGTCACAGGGGACGACTTGGTGTACCTGTTCTTCCCCGAGACGGAGACCGGGCGCGCCGCCGGGTACGAGCACCTCGCCCGGGTGGCCACCCGGCTGGCCACCGGCATCCCCGGCGTGTCCGAGGCGGCGGCCATGGGTCAGATCACCGCGATCGGCAAGGACGCGGCGATTCCCTTCGACCAGGTGCGGGCGGACCTGGAGTCCATCAAGCAGCCCGTCCTGTACGCGACCGGCATGCAGGACGCGATGATCCCCGCCCTGGCCGCCTACACCGCCGTCCAGCACCTCACCGACGCCACCCTCGTCGTGTACGGCGACGCCGGCCACGCCTTCCTCTTCCAGCACGCCAAGGACTTCGCCGCCCAGGTGACCACCTTCCTCGCCGACTGAGCAACGCGGTGAAACCGTCAACCCAGGAGATTCGTCGTGCAGTCGACCAGCGATCCGGTGCGCCGGGAGGTCACGCCGCTGGAATTGTTCTTCGACCTGGTCTACGTCTTCGCCATCGGCCAGCTGTCGCATCAGCTCCTGGCACACCCGACGTGGACCGGCGCCGCGCAGACGCTCGTGCTCTACCTCGCCGTCTACGCGGCGTGGGCGTACACCACCTGGGCGGTCACCCTCGTCCCGGCCGAGGATCCGCGGACCCGGCGGATGCTGCTGACGGTCATGCTCCTGGGGCTGTTCATGAACGCCGCGATCCCGCGCGCCTTCGGCGATGCCGGATGGGTCTTCGTCGTCACCTTCCTGCTGATTCACCTCGGCCGGACGGTGTGGCTGCTCAGGGTGGGCCTCGACCGGCGTGATCAGGAGCATTGGCGCCGTGTCCTGGTCTGGTTCGCCGCGGCCGCCCCCTTCTGGCTGACCGGCGCGGCGGCCGACGGCGGCGCGCGGCTGGTGTGGTGGGCCGCGGCGACCCTGGTCGAGCTGGCGGGCACCTGGACGGCGCATCCGCTGCCCGGCCGCAGGCTGGACTCCCGGAAGGTCGGCTTCGCCGGCGGGCACCTGCTGGAGCGCGGCCGACTGTTCATGATCATCGCGTTCGGTGAGGCGGTACTGACCACCGGCTCCGCGCTCACCACAGCGCCGTACGCGCCGATGACCCTGCTGACCAGCAGTGTGGCGCTCACCGGCACGGTCGCGTTGTTCTGGCTGTTCTTCAGCCGCTCCGAGCACATCGTGCGCCACTACGAGCGGACCGAGGACCCCATACGGGCCGGGCGCAGCGGCGTCTACAGCCTCATGGTCTCCGTCGCCGGGATGATCGCCGCCGCCGCGGGCGACGAACGCGTCATCGCGCACCCGGCCCATCACGCCGGCATCATCACCAACCTGCTGCTGTTCGGCGGGCCGGTCCTCTTCATCGGGGCGCAGACGTGGCACGGCAGGACCCTGTTCGACGACCTGCCCAAGGCGCGGCTGGTCGCGCTGTCCGCTCTGATCGTCGGATGCGCCGTCACGACGACGGCCCCGGCCTACCTGGCGGCCGTCACCGCCGCCGCGATCGTCGTCACCCTGGCCGCGCTCGAAGACCGCCGCACGTCTGGTGATGCCACTGCGAAGCCGACCGCATCAGGCCCCCCACGTCCGTGACGTGCAGCACCGCCGCGGCCGGCCCGCGATCCCGGGCCGGAACAACGACAGGCCGTTCGGTGAGACCAGCGCGCCTTCCGGTCTGCCCCCTTCGCCATATTCGTCAATTACCCAGGAGCTGTCCGTGGACTTCTTCACCAGCGACGTCCCCGCCACCGGTGCCGACCGGCTCTGCGAAGGAGGGACGCCATGGCGGAGGCCGGTGTGTTGATCTGCGACGACCAGGAGCTGATGCGGGTCGGCCTGCGCATGGTGGTGGACAGCCAGTCGGACCTCACGGTCGTCGGCGAAGCCGGGGACGGCGAGGAGGCCGTGGCGAAGGCACTCACACTGCGTCCGGACCTCATCCTCATGGACGTACGGCTACCACGCCTCGACGGCATCTCGGCCACCGCACAGGTCCGCGTCGCACTGCCGCAGGCAAAGGTGCTGGTCATCACCGCCTGCGATCGCGACGAGTACGCCTACGCGGCGCTGCGGGCCGGGGCCGGCGGCTTCCTCGTCAAGGACACACCAGCCGCCGAGATGCTCGTCGCCGTGCGCGGCGTGCTACGCGGCGACACGATGCTCGCCCCCTCGGTGACCCGGCGGCTGATCGACCGGTATGTCACGGGCGCCGTCGCTCCCCTCACCGACAAGCGCCTCGACATACTGACCGACCGGGAGCGTGAGGTGCTGTCTCTGGTCGCCCGCGGGCTGAACAACACGGAGATCGCCGAGAAGCTGTTCCTCGGCGAGACCACGGTCAAGACCCACGTGGCCCGCATCCTCACCAAACTTCACATCCGCGACCGGATAGAGGCCGTCGTCCTGGCCTACGAGAGCGGACTGGTTCGCCCTGGCGGATGATACGGCCGGGCGCCCGGGATGACTCCCGACGACACCACCGATGTCTAGCTTCTGGACATGTCGATCATGCGGGAGTTCCTCCGCAGCCCCCGGCTCACCGGCGCCATCGCGCCCAGCTCCCCCACCCTCGCCCAGGCCATGACCGCCGGTCTGGACCCTCACCGCGCCGACGTCGTGGTCACCGAGCTGACCGGGCGGTTCTCCAGGGTGGGAGCGCAGCCGGTGGTGTGGCCGAACCTCCCGTCGGCATACGTACATCGCGCGGTCGCCCGGTCCCGCGCACCAAGGACCGGCCCACCCAGGGGACCAGCGCGTCCTCACCGGCCGATGAACGTCAGCCGGAACAGACCCCGCGGCATCCCTCTCAGCACTGGAGCACAGCATGACCCAGCACAGCATGTTCAAGATCGAGACCGTGGCGCCGAAGATCCGCAAGGTCACCTTCTCGAATCCGCCGGTGAACGTCGTCGGTGCGGACACCGTCGTCCAACTGCTCGACGTCGTGAACGAGTTGAGCCGGGACGAGCAGGTTCAGGTCGTCGTCTTCGACAGCGGTACGCCCGGATACTTCTACAACCACGCCGATCTTGCCCAGGTGCCCGACCTCCTGGCGCTGAACAACGCGGACGGGACTCCGACGTGGGTCGAGCTCGTCACCCGCCTGACCAGCGCCCCGTTCATCAGCATCGCCTCCATCCGCGGGCGCACGCGGGGCGGAGGGGACGAGATCACCCTGGCCTTCGACCTGCGGTATGCCAGCCGTGAGGAGGCGGTCTTCTGCCAGCCCGAGGTCGCGATCGGCATCGTCCCCGGTGGTGGCGGCAGCGACCGGCTGGCCCGACTTCTGGGGCGGGACCGCGCGCTCGAAGCGGTCCTCACCGGCCACGACTACGACGCCGAGCACGCCGAGCGGTACGGATGGGTGACCCGGGCCGTCCCCGACGCCGAACTCGACGACGTCGTGGGCGGCGTGGCCGCGCGCATCGCGTCCTTCGACAAGGCGTCCGTCCTGGGCGCCAAGGCACAGATCAACCGGTCGACCCTGCCGCCGGTGGCCGACCTGCGAGCGTCCTGGGCGGAGTTCGCGGAGTCGGTCACGTGGCCGGGATTCCAGGCCCGCATCCCGCAACTCGGCAAGCTCATCGCGGAGATCGGCGTCGAGGAGATCGAGCGGAACCTGGGCGACTACCTCGGCATCGCCAACCAGCAGGCATAGGCACCGCCCGCTCACCAAGACGCCGCGCAGATCGTGCGGCGGCGGGCCGGCGCCACGCGGACGACAACCCGTCACCAGTGCTCGCGCGCCGCAGCGCACCTCCGACGAGTGCGTCCCGGATCCAGCACCTCTTCGACTGGCTGCCCTGCAGCTGAACGACATCCGGGTACGACACGCCACCCACCATGTGATCAGCGACCCCTTCCCCCACTCAAGACAACAGGGACTTCTCATGGACTTCTCCACCAGCACCGTTCTCGTCACCGGAGCCAACCGCGGCCTCGGCCACGCCCTCGCCGCAGAGCTGCTCGGCCGTGGCGCCACCGTCTACGCCGGTGCCCGCAACCCCGACCAGGTGGACCTGCCGGGCGTCAGGCCGATCGCGCTCGACATCACCGACGCCGCCTCCGTGGCGGCCGCCGCCAAGGCCACCGGTGACGTCACCGTTCTGATCAACAACGCCGGTATATCCACCGGCAGCGACCTGCTCACCGGCGACCTGGACGACATCCGCCGGGACATGGACACCAACTTCTTCGGCACCCTCTCGGTGGTCAGGGCCTTCGCACCCCAGATCGCAGCGGGCGGCGGCGGTGCCATCCTGAACATCCTGTCCGCCCTGTCCTGGTTCAGCTTCCCGGAAGCCGGCGCCTACTGCGCCGCCAAGTCCGCCCAGTGGTCGCTCACCAACTCCCTGCGCCTCCAGCTCGCCGACCAGGGCATCCGGGTGGCCGGACTGCACGTCGGGTACATGGACACCGACATGACCAGCACGGTCACCGCCCCCAAGACCGCCCCCGCCGACGTCGCCCGCCTCGCCGCCGACGGCATCGCCGAGGGCGCCTACGAGATCGTCGTGGATGACATCAGTAGCCAGGTGCAGGCCGGGCTTGCGGGAGGCGTCACCGCCCTGTATCCGCAGCTGCCCTGACGAAGCGGCCGGCGACATGGGCCCGGGCACCTACACATCCAACACACAACTCGCCGCGGACGCCCTCGGCCCGCCCATGGGCAAGGTGACCTTCCGCCTCGGCGACTCCCTCATGCCGCCCGCCCCGCCGCACGGCGGCTCCTGGACCATGGCCAGCGTCGGCTCCGCCGTCCAGGACGGCTGCGACAAACTACGCGAGCCGGCCACCAAGCTCGCCGTCGAGGACGAAAAGTCGCCGCTGCACGGCGTCGGCCCCGACACCGTCGTCGTCCGCGCCGGCCGACTGCCCGTGAGACCAACCCGGCGCGCGGCGAGACCTACCGGCAACTCCTGAGCCGCGACAAGCGCACCCACCTCGAAGCGATGGGCTCCTTCACCCGGCCCACGGGACCGGAACGGCACTCCCTGTTCGCCTACGGCGCATGGTCGGCGGCCAGGCCCTCCTGGAGCACACGGTCACCGACCACCGCGACGGCCGCATCGTCAACGCCAACAGGGCCGTCGCCGTGTCACTTCTCCCGCGCCGACACGGCGGCGGCCCGCCCAACACCGTCCCCGACGAAAGCTTCGTCCGTGCTCAACATCGCAGACGCGCTGCACGCCTGGTGCCGCGAGGCCCGCCCCTTCGAAGAAGCAGTACGGGGCAGGCCCGCCACCGTGGCCCGGATCGTTGACGGCCCCGATGAACTCCTCGGCCGCCCCCTGAGCCTGCTCGGCGACGGCAGCACGTACGACGGCACCCTAGGCGGCGAGAACGAGGCTTGTCGTGCGGCAGAGGGCCAAGTTGCGTGTCCATGTCCCGGCCTTCGACGAGATAGACGACGCAGGAACTACTGCCTGTCGAGGACTCCCGGGGTGTCATGCAGGACCACGCTCCGCTGCAGCGGAACCCGCTCCGTGCGGAGGGTGTTCACCGGTGCCGCCGGGTCGGCCATGCCGAAGGAGATGCCGAACAGCAGCTTCAGCTCCGCGGGGACACCCAGGAACTCGCGGACGGTGTCGGCGTAGACGCCGAGTACGGTCTGCGGGATGCCGGCCAGCCCTCGGGCCGCCAGCGAGAGCAGGAAGTTCTGCGCGTACATGCCGATGTCGCCGGCCGTCCGCACCCCGTCGCCGAGGGCCGGCATGAACAGGAAGGCGGCATGGGGAGCGCCGTAGAACTCCAGGTTCTCGCGGACCGCCGCCCTCCTGCCGTCCCGGTCCGAGCGCTCGACACCCCGGGCCCGGTAGACACTCGCGCCCAGGGCCTGCGACCGCTCGAGGTAGAGGCCCTCGCCGTAGCCATCGGTGAAATCCGGGGAGGTCCGCCCCTCCTCCTCGGCCCGGAGCAGCTCTTTGGCCAGGGCGTCCCGCGCCGCACCCGAGACGACGTGCACCGTCCACGGCTGAGTGTTGCTGTTCGAGGGGGCCGTCTGTGCGTCTTCCAGCACGCCGCGGATGTCCGAAGGGGACAGGGCGGTGGGCAGGAACTGCCGGGGGGAGCGTCGGGAGCGGGCGATGTCGGTGAAGGGTGATGCGGTGCCGGGCAAGGCGGTTCCTCTCCATGGCGCGCAGTCACCGCCACGGCGGCAGCAGCGCAGCGCAGTACGGCGGGCCACGCAAGGAGGCAGCCGGTGTAAGGGCGGGGTGCGTACGCACCCGGCGGGACCGGCGGGCTTGCGGATGCTCGCAGGCAGCGGAACGCCGAGACTGCAGGCTGCAGCGCGGGGGGCTGTGCGCTCTTCGTGTTCGTCGTGTGTGTTCGTGGCGTGCCGACGCTGCCGCCCTCGTGCCCTTGCGTGCACGAGAGCCGCGTCGGGTGGCTCAGCGGTGGGCGGCGCGGTTCATCTCGACAACGTCCTCCAGGGTGGCCGTGGCCGGGAGGGCGGCGAGGCGTTCCGGCACGCTGTCGCGGATGCGGGCGTCCTTGACGCGGTCGGCCGCGGCCAGGGCCGCCGGCAGCTCTTCGAGGGTCAACTCGGTGCAGTAGGCGGGGCTGTTGGGCTGCTGGCGCCAGGAGTCGGCCAGCGTGCCGGCGTCGTAGGGGTCGAAGCCGGTGTCGTCCACGAGCCGCATGGCCACACGCCGCGCTTCCTCTGAGTCGCCGGCGACGGGGATGGCGAGGCGACCGGGCGTTCCGGCCGGAACACCCTTGGTCCGCTGGGTCTCTGCCAGGGCGGCGTTCCACGCCTTGACCACGGGGCGCCCCAGCTGCTCGGCGTTCCACACGCTCTCGATCGCGCCGTTGTCCACGGCCTCGATCTGCCCGCTGAGGTGCGGATAGTAGTTCGAGGTGTCGATGACCACCGTCTCGGCGGGGACCGAGGCGAACAGATCGGCCAGCTTTCCCGCCACCCCGAAGGGGACGGCCAGGACGATGACGTCCCGGTCCTGGACGGCGTCGGCGAGCTCCGTCGCGCGGGCCCCGGACTCCAGCACCTCCGGCCGGACGGCCTCGGGGCCGCGGGCGTCGGCCACCTGGACGTCGTGACCGGCTGTGCTGAGCTTGGCAGCGAGGTTCCCGCCGATGGCGCCGGCGCCTATGACAGTAATTTTCACGATTTGTCCCTTAGAAGGTTGTGCCACCCCTGAGGGCAGCGCAATGTGATGGCTGGGTGGTGGTGCCACCTGGCGTTGCGGGAGTCGGGGCGGGGTGCCTGAGGTTTTACGCCTGGGTGTCCCGCTGGCGGTAGCCGCTCGCGATGAGCATGCGGAGCCGGTCGAGCGACTCCTCCTCGGTGCCGTTGCCCTTGATCCAGGCAATGGAACAGGCCGCGAGGAACAGGTCTTGCCCCCGCACCGACGCGCGCACGCGCCCCGCGAGCTGCGCGGCTCGCACGTACTGATCGGTGGCGGAGATGAGGATGTCGCAGGGAATCGTGAGCGGGTTGTCCGGCTCCTGCGCCCGGGCCGCGGCCATGAGCGGGTCCGGCAGCCCGCTGAAGGCGCTGAAGTACTCCTCCATCGCCCGCAGCCACTGCTCCAGCGCCTCGGCCGGGTCGCCGAGCTGATCGATGTCCGCCTGGCGGGCCACCAGCTCCTCGGAGCGGGTCTGCAGCACAGCCGCCAGCAGCGCCTCCCGGGTGGGGAAGTGCCGGTACAGGGTGCCGGGCCCGACGCCCGCCTCCTTGGCCACCGCCTCGAGGGAGGTGCCGACCCCGTGCTGCAGGAAGTGACGCTGCGCGGTCTCCAGGAGGGCAGCGCGGTTGCGCTGGACGTCCGCGCGGGGCTTGCGTCCCCGCTGTTCAGCGGCGCTCATGCGCCCTCCTGCCTGCCGTGATCCTGCGGCCGCACCAAAACGGATGCTGCCTCCGTACGCACTCGACAGTAAAACGGAGGAGCCCTCCGGTCAAACCGGAGGTCGCGCAACCACTCCGGGTGCACTTATCCGGGCCCTCCCGCGCCGAGCCTTGCCCCGTCCCCCGGGGTCCAGGACGTCAGGGCGTGAGCTGCTCGTGCCCTATGACGGAGAGCAGTTCGAGTTTGCTGTGACTCTCCGTGCCGGGGCGAGTGGTCAGCACCACCAGGGTCTGGGCACGGTTCTCGGTGAACAGGACCTGGGCGTCGACGTCGATGCGGCCGAGTTCGGGATGGAGGATGGTCTTGCAGTCGTCGTAGCGCCGGGCGACCTCCTGAAGTTCCCACATACGGACGAACTCGGAGCTGTGCTCCTGGAGTTCGGCGAGGATCCGGGCGGCCCGGGGGGTGTCGCTGCCGGCTGTCAGCGCGGCCCGCAGGCGTGCCGCCTGGGCGCGGCCGTGGCGTTCACGGGCCTCCTCGGGAACCATCAGACGTTCGGACGGGTCCATGAACCAGCGGTAGTAGCCGCTGCGGGCCAGACCGGTGTGGCGGGTCTGGTCGCCGAGCAGCGCGACGGCCAAGGGGTTCATCGCGAGGGTGTCGACCAGGTCGGTCTGCACCAGGGCCGGGGAGTCGTCCAGGCGGTCCAGGACCCGCAGCAGCGTCGGGCTGACATCTTCGGAGCGGTGGAAGCGGGCCGGGGCGTTGTGGCCGATGAGGACGAAGAGATGGTCGCGTTCGTCCAGGGTCAGCCGCAGTGCCCGGGCGAGAGCGGTGGTGATCTGGACGGAGGGCTGCGGAGCACGCTGCTGTTCCAGCCGGGCGTAGTAGTCGGTGGACATGCCGGCGAGCTGCGCGACCTCCTCGCGGCGCAGCCCCTGCGTACGCCTGCGCGGCCCCTCGACCAGCCCGACGTCGCGGGGGCGCAACATCTCACGCCGACGGCGCAGGAATTCCGCCAGTTTCTTCTTGTCCATGCCCCCCATCCTCGCCGCATCCCGCCCGGCTATCCAGGGACCGCCGATCCATGGCTGAGCTCTCCGCTCCCACCCCCGCGAAGGCGCCCCGCACGGCCGACGCCGAGCCGCTCGCAGTGCGACGACCGGGGCGAAGCCGAAGGCGCTTCCTTACTGTTCCGCGTCGGTCATTACAGGTCGGTCAGCTGCCGCTGATCATGGCGAGGACGTCGTCGTAGGAGCCGTTGGCCTCCGCGTCGCGGATGAATTTGGCGCGCTCGACGACAAACTCCTTCGCGTCGGGCTTCTCGCGCAGCAGGTCGAGGGTCTCGGTGAGGAAGTCGTCCAACGGCATGGATTGGTCGCTGTCCTGCTGGCCCAGCAGGGTCGTGCGCACGCCCGGTGGGACCACCTCGATCACCTGGACGCCGGCGTCAGCACCGGCGAGCTGGATGCGCAGGCTCTCGGAGAAGGAGTGCAGCGCGGCCTTGGTCGCGCTGTAGGTCGGGGTGCTCTGGTACGGGACGAACGCCAGCGCGGAGGTGACGTTCATGACGACCGCGTCGTCCTTGCCCACCAGCAGCGGCAGGAAGGCGTACGTCATCCGGATCGTGCCGAGCAGGTTGACCGTGACGTGGTCCTCGGCGACCGGGAGTCCGGCCCGGTCGAGGAGGTCCTCCCGCAGCATGATGCCGGCGTTGTTGACCAGGACGTTCAGCCCCGGGTGGCTCGCTGCAACGGTCTCACGGGCCCGGGCGATCGCGTCGGGGTCCGCGACATCGAGGACGAGCGCGTCGATGCCCGGGTGCTCGGCCGTGATGTCGTCGAGGAGTTCCTTGCGCCGGCCGGCGACGATCACCTTGTTGCCGGCCTCGTGGAGGCGCAGGGCCAGGCCGAGCCCGATGCCCGAGGTGCCGCCGGTGATCAGGATCGTGTTGCCGGTCATCTTCATGGGGTCTCGCTCCTTCGTTACGGCGGGCCGGTGAGCGCCTGCGGCCTCGAACGTAGGGGCGCCCGCGCAGGGGCGGGAGAGGAGGGTTCATCCATGGATCGGCGGTCTCTGCCTGCGTCGCGGCATCGAGTCAAGCTGAGGCGGTGGTGGGCAAAGGGATCCCTTGGCGGGAGTCCCCGGCGCTGCGGCACGGCCGCGGAGGCCGTGCCGCAGGGCGCGGCGTCTGGTCAGCTGTGGAGGGAGCGGTTGGACTCCACAGCCTCGTCCAGCGCGGGCTCGGAGGTGATGACGGCGAAGAGGAGGCCGCCGGTAGGTGACGTATATGCCGTCGAGGGGCGACCGCACTCGACGGGCGGCTACTTGTCGGCGCCGACCTTGGCGGTGTCCAACTCGGCCTGCGGCGGCGTGGTGGTGCGGGAGCGCAGGACCTTGCGGGCCTGTTCGGTGTCGAAGTCGTTCTCCCACTTGCCGATCACGATGGTGGCGACGGCGTTGCCGAGGACGTTGATGAAGACGCGTCCCTCGTTGAGGATGCGGTCGATGCCGACGATCAGGGAGAGGGCGGCGAGCGGGATGTGGCCGACCGCGGTGACGGTGCTGGCGAGGACGATGAACGCGCCGCCCGCGATCCCGGCGGTGCCCTTGCTGGTGAGCATCATGACGCCGACCATGACCAACTGCTGCTGCCAGGACAGGTCGATGCCCATGGCCTGGGCCAGGAAGAGGGAGGCCATCGTCAGGTAGACCGCGGAGCCGTCCAGGTTGAAGGAGAACCCGGAGGGGATGACGATGCCGACCACGGGCCGGCCGATGCCTAGGATCTCCAGTTTGCGTACCAGCTGGGGCAGGACGGCCTCGCTGGAACAGGTGCTGAGGGCGACGAGCAGTTCGGCCTTGAGGAAGCGGATGAGGCCGAACAGGCTCAGGCGGCAGGCCCGCATGATGGCGCCGAGGACGACCAGGACGTAGACGATGCAGGTCGCGGTGAACAGGATGATGAGGTAGCCGAGCTGTTTGAGGCTCTCGGCGCCGTAGGTGGCGACCACGGTGGCCAGGGCGCCGAAGGTGCCCAGGGGCGCGAGCCGCATCACCCAGCCCACGATGCGGAAGACGACGTCCGACAGCGCCTTGATGCCGCGGGTCAGCGGTGCCCCTTCCTCGCCGGCCATGTTCAGGGCCACACCGAAGACGATCGAGACCATCAGCGCGGACAGGATCGCGTCCCCGGTGATCGCGCCCAGCAGGGAGGCGGGGATGAGGGAGGAGACGAAGCCGGTGAAGGTGGCGTGCTCGGTGGCGGTCTCGGGCACGTCGTCGGCGTTCAGTGACGAGGGGTCGACGTGCAGGCCGGAGCCGGGCTGGAAGATGTTGGCGACGACCAGCCCGATCAGCATGGACGCCAGGGACAGCACCAGGAAGTAGCCGATCGCCTTCACACCGATCCGGCCCGCCTTGCGCAGGTTGTCCATGGAGGCGATGCCGGTGGTGACCACGCAGAAGACGACCGGGATCACGATCATCTTGACCAGCGCGATGAACCAGTCGTTGAGCGGCTTCAGGTCCTCACCCAGCCCGGGCGCGAGGATGCCGACGGCGATGCCGAGGACGGCGGCCAGTACGACCTGGAACCACAGCTCCCGTATGAGAAGGCTCAGCCGTGACCGCTGCGGGCGGCCGGCGGTGGTGGTGCTTGTCATCGTTGGTGCTCCCTTGCACGACGATCGTGTGTAGCCCTGTCCCGTGGGGGGTGCGGGGGACGCGAACGTGGCTCGCGCGCCCCCGATCTCGTGTGTGGCGCCCGTATCCGGCGGCGCCGGACGACGGCGCCCGCCCGGTGGCGGGCGCGTCTGTGGTGGGTGCGTCTGCGGTGAGGTGGCGGTCAGCTGTGCAGGGCGCGCAGCACCTTGTAGAAGGCGGCCTTGCTTTCGAAGCCGATGCCGGGGGTGTCTGTCAGGCCGACGCGGCTCTTCTCGACGACGGCGTCGTCGGCGAAGCCGCCGGTGGGCTGGAACTCGCCCGGGTAGGACTCGTTGCCGCCGAGCTTGAGGGCGGCTGCGATGTGCAGGGAGAACTGGTGCCCGCCGTGCGGGATGCAGCGCCTAGATGACCAGCCGTGCTGACGGAGCATGTCCTGGATGCGCAGGTACTCCACCAGACCGTAGGAGAGCGCGGGGTCAACCTGGATGGTGTCGCGGTCGGGGCGCAGGCCGCCGTAGCGGATCAGGTTGCGGGCGTCCTGGAGGGAGAAGAGGTTCTCGCCCGTGGCGATGGAGCCGGTGTAGTGCTCGGCGACGGTGGCGTTGAGGTGGTAGTCGAGCGGGTCGCCGATCTCCTCGTACCAGAACAGCCCGTAGGGCTCGATGGCCCGCCCGTACTCCAGGGCCGTGTCGAGGTCGAAGCGGCCGTTGACGTCGACGGCCAGCCGGGACCCGTCGCCGTCCAGGACGTCGATGACGGCCTCGATACGGCGCAGGTCCTCCGCCAGGTCGGCGCCGCCGATCTTCATCTTGACGACGTCGTAGCCCAGGTCGAGGAAGCCGCGCATCTCGTCCTGAAGGTCGGTGAGCGTCTTGCCCGGGGCGTAGTAGCCGCCGGCGGCGTAGACGAAGACGGACTCGTCGGGCTGCCCGTCGCCGTAGCGCTCGGACAGATACCGGTACAGCGGCTTGCCCTCGATCTTGGAGGCCAGGTCGAACAGGGCCATGTCCACCACACCGACCGCGACCGAGCGCTCGCCGTGCCCGCCGGGCTTCTCGTTGGTCATCATCACGTCCCACGCCTTGGCGTGGTCCAGGCTGCCCTGCTCGTCGAGCAGGCTGCCGGGCTCGGCCTCGAGGAGGCGGGGCAGGACCCGGCGGCGCAGGATCTCTCCGGCGCTGTAGCGGCCGTTGGAGTTGAAGCCGTAGCCCACCACGGGCTTGCCGTCCCGGATGACGTCGCTCTCGATCGCCACGATCGAACAGTCCATGGAGCTGAAGTCGATCCAGGCGTTGCGGATCGAGGAGCTGATCGTAACGACGTCCTCGTAGACGTTGGTGATCTTCACTGCGGAGCCTTTCTCATATCTTATAAGATGCGACGGCTGTTAGACTGGGCTGGTCCGCTGCGGGATGTCAAGGGGTGGGGAACCTCCGGGAAGGAACGGTCAGGAGGCTATGGCAGGACAGAACCTGTTCTTCAGCAAGAGCGACCTCGCCTACGCGGAACTCCGCGATCGGATCCTCTTCGGCACTCTTCCTGCCGGGTCACGGCTCGCCCAGTACGACCTCGCCGAGTCCCTCAACATGAGCATCACGCCCCTGCGCGAGGCCATCCGCCGCCTCAGCAGCGAGGGACTCGTCACCGTCGAAACCCACCGCGACGTCCGGGTCTCCGTGATGAACTCGAACGAGGCCCGCCAGCTGTTCGAGGTCCGCCTGTCCCTGGACCCGACCGCCGCCGAACTCGCCGCCCAGCGACGGACCGACGACGACATCGCCACGATGCGGGCCGCCGTCGACAAGCTCCTCCCCGTCACCCGCCAATGGGGGGAAGAGGCACTCACGGCCCACCGCGCCTTCCACCAGGCGGTGTACCGGGCCTCGCACAACGACGTCCTCATCCGTCTCCTGGACGACCTGTGGGACAAGTCCGACCGCTACCGGCGCCTCGGCCTCGAACTCCCGCCCGGTGACGAACCCCGCACCCGGGACCTACAGGAGCACCACCAACTTGTCTCCCTCATCGTGGACGGCCGCGCCGCCGAAGCCGCCCAGCTGATGCGAGGCCACATCACCCACAGCCTCACCGCCACCGCCATCAGCGCCCTCGAAGACCGCGAGGGCATTCGCGGGACGTGACGCGCGGCGACCGGCGCGGTGATGCATGAGGGGCATTCACCTCTGTTCTGGTGGATGGTGGCGAGGCGCAGGAATGTGGGACGTCCAAGCCCGTCACCCCACCCGGATGCCCACGATGCACGTGTCGTCGTCGGTGTCCGAATTGCTGTAGGTCAGCAGGCGGTCCAGCTGCTGGTCGAGTGTGCTGGGCGCCGTGCGGGCGGTGGTCAGCAGGTGGATCAGGGACTCCTCCACGGACCGGTCGCGGCGTTCGATCAGGCCGTCCGTGTACATCAACAGGGTGTCCCCCTCGGCCAGTTGAATCTCGGCCTCCTCGTACACGACCTCGGGCAGCGCTCCGAGCAGCATCCCCTTGACCAGGGGCAGGGCAGCCGCCTCACTGCCCTGGACGAGCACGGGCGGCAGGTGGCCCGCCCTGGCCCAGCGCAGCGTCCGCAGGGCCGGATCGTACAGACCGCACACCGCCGTCGCGGTGACGGCGCCCGTCAGGTGGTGCGCCACGATGTTGAGCCACGACAGCAGCTGGCCAGGCCCGGCGCCGGTCACCGCCAGGCCACGCAGCGCGTTGCGCAGGACGACCATGCTGGTCGCGGCCTCGATGCCGTGGCCGGCCACGTCTCCCACACACAGCAGCACCTGCCGGGAGGGCAGCACGACCGTGTCGTACCAGTCGCCGCCCACCAGTTGCTCGGTCTCCGCGGGCCGGTAGCGGACGGCCACCTGGAGGCCGGGGACCTGCAACGGTGCCTGTGCGGGCGGCATGATGGCGTGCTGCAACTGGAGGGTGAGCCGGTTGCGTTCGGTAGCCTGCTGCTCGGTGTGCGCCAGCTGGTCGCGGGTAGCGGCGAGCGCCACCTCGGTCCAGTGCTGGGCGGAGATGTCCTGGCAGGCGCCGCGGATCAGGAGCAGCCGGCCGTCGGTGTCGAGTACCGGCTCGGCGACGACGCGGATGTGGCGGGTCACCCCGTCCGGCCGCTGGAGCCGGAAGGCCGCGGCGGCCGGCCGCCGGTGGTGCAGCAGCGTGCGCAGGAAGCGGCGGATGGAGACGCCGTCGTCCGGATGCGCGTGGGCCGGCAGATTCTCCAGGGGCACCGGGGTGCTCGACTGCGGGCGCCCGTAGAGGTCGAACAGCTGCCCGTTCCAGGTGATCTCGCCGGTCAGCAGGTTCTCCTCGAAGCCGCCGATGCGGCCGAGGCGCTGAGCGTGCTGGAGCAGGCTCGCCAGTCGCGCCGTCTCGTCCTCGATGCGCCAGATGAGGAGGACGGTGGTGCCGTGCCGGCTGATACTGATGTCCGCGATCGCCGAGAGGGGGACCTGGTCGACGAGGGCGGTGAGGTTCATCCGGCGGGCCCTGAAGGGCTCACCGGTGGCATACACGCGCTCGATGCGTTGGAACAGCTCGCTGTCCCCCGCGGCCATCGGGTATGCCTCCAGCAGCAGTGCGCCGTTCACGACCGCGCGCGGCCGGCCGGCCGGATCCAGGAAGCGGTTGTTGACGTGCTGGATGCGGAAGTCCACCAGGTGCCCGGCGTCGTCGAGGTGCGGCACCAGGACCAGCGCGGGGTCGTGCAGCCCGTCGGCCAGGTCCATCAGCTCCGCGGCGTCCGGCAGGACGCGCGGTTCCTGGGCGGGACCGTGTTGCAGCGTGTACGTCTCCAGCGTGTGGCCGCACAGCTCCGCCAGGGCCTCCACCTGGCGGATGATCTGCGGGGGCTGCGGCGCCAGGGGCGTCGGCCAGGCGATCTCCAGCACGCCGTGGATGCGGCCCCCGGTGCCGGCGGGCAGGGCGGCCCTGCCTCCTTGCGGATGGTGATGCAGGCCGATGCTGGGCAGTCCGGTCTCCGCGAGGGACGTGATCCACTGCCCCATGCGCTCGGTGAGGCCGCGCCGCGCCACCGTCACCACGTCCGGAGGGACGTAGCGCCAGCGTGCGGCCTCGGCCGGGGAGAACCCGGCGCTGCCCGCCAGGGTGAGCGAACCGTCGGAACCCGCGGCCCAGACGGCCACGGCCACCGCGCCGAGCGGGCGCAGCGCCTGCTCCAGCAGGGCTTCGGCCACTGCCTGGGTGTCGTCCGCGGACAGCGCGCCGCTCTCCGCCGCGCGCAGGCGTACGGCGGCCGACTCGGTCTTCGCCTCGTCCGCTGCCCTGGTGGCGGCGAGGAACGCGTCCGTCACCTCGGACATCCGGTCCCGGGCAGCCTGGTTGATGATGTCGACCGCGAGTTCGAGGGGCGTGACCTGGGCCTGCTCGGCCAGCTCGGCGAGCTGCCGGGCGGCCTGGGCCGGCCCGCACGTCAGCCGTTCGACCAGGATGCCCTTGGCGAGTTCGATCAGGGCGCGCCCCTCGGCATCCGCCTGGGCGGCCCGCACCTCACGGCTGAGCCGTTCCACCGTGGCCGCCAGTCTGCCCACCGGCGAGGCGGGCGGGACACCCACGGGATCCGCGGGTGTCCCGTCGGCGGAGGTCACCGGCGGGGAGGATGATGCCGGGGAAGTGCCGGATTCGAGCTTCGGCTCACCGCCGCGACCCGGTTCGCCCGGATGCTCGGACTTGCTCACGGTGTGAAGGCTCCTCGGCTGAAGCACCCTGGGGCGCGGAACGGCAGGCGCTGCGGGGCGTCCGGCCCACCGGGGTGCGGGACGGGCACCGGCGTGCTCATACGGGCAGCCAGCGCCGGACGCAGGCGATGAGATCGCGTGTGTCGACGGGCTTGGTGACGTAGTCGCTGGCGCCCGAGGCGAGGCTCTTCTCCCGGTCGCCGGGCATCGCCTTGGCCGTGACGGCGATGATGGGCAGCTCGGCGTACTGCGGCATCCTGCGGATCTCGGCCGTCGCGGTGTAGCCGTCCATCTCCGGCATCATCACGTCCATGAGCACGAGCGCGACGTCAGGGTTGTTCACCAGCGTCTCGATGCCCTGGCGCCCGTTCTCGGCGTGCAGGACCCGGAAGCCGTGGAGCTCCAGGATCCCGCTGAGCGCGAAGAGGTTGCGCGCGTCGTCGTCGACGACGAGGACGGTACGGCCCGCCGCCGGCGAGTCGTCGACGGGGTGCGGCGTCACAGGCCGCGGTTCCTCGGGCCGGACCAGGGACAGGACGTCCCCGGGCTCCTCGGCGGACAGGTGCAGGGCGATGCGCTCGCGCAGTTCGTCGAGACTCGACAGGAACTCCAGCGCCCCGCCCGCCGAGCGGGACCGCAACGTCTCTTCCAGGACCAGGTCTGCGCGATGACCGCTGTGCACCAGGACGGGAACACTCGCCAGCGCCGAGTCACCCTCCAGGGCCTCTAGGAACCGGGAGGCCTCGCCTTCCCGCGTGCCCAGATCCAGGACGACGCAGTGGCACGGTTCGGCCGCGAGGGCGCCCGCCGCCTCCTGAGCCCCGACGGCGGTGATGATGTCGACCGCGGGCCGCTGTCCACCGTCTTCACGGCCGTGCGTGAGGTCCGCGACCACGCTCTCCGCGACGAGGGTCAGCAGACCGCGCGGTCTCTCCTCCACGACGAGCAGGCGCCGGGGCCGCGGTCCGGGCCCGATCCGAGGCACCGGCACCCGGCGTGACACCCCCTCGGGGAGGGGCTCGGCCGGGACCCGCTCCGCGGTGCTGCCGTGGCCGAGCAGTTCCTCGAAGTCGGGACGGGCCACGGGCAGGAAGAGCGTGAACGTACTGCCCTGGCCGGGCGTGCTGTCCACCGTGACGGCACCCCCCAGCAGATGGGCGATCTCCCGTGTGATGGACAGGCCGAGACCGGTGCCGCCGTACTTGCGGCTCGTCGTGCCGTCCGCCTGCTGGAAGGCGCCGAAGATCGTCTCCAGCTGCTGCTCCGGGATGCCGATGCCGGTGTCCTTCACACGGAAGGCCACCACGGCGCCGCCCCGGATCACTCCCTCGGGCACCTCCTCGTCCACCGCTGGTTCGATGCTCAGCTGCACGCCGCCCCGCTCGGTGAACTTCACGGCGTTCGACAGGAGGTTGCGCAGCACCTGGCGCAGCCGCGAGTCGTCCGTGAGCAGGTCTGCGGGCGCGCCGGGGGCGGTCGTCACCGTGAAGTCCAGGCTCTTCTGCGTCGTCATGGGCCGGAAGGTGGCCTCGACGTACTCGATGAGCTGGCGCAGCGCCACCCGCTCGGGCGTGACGTCCATCTTCCCGGCCTCGACCTTCGACAGGTCGAGGATGTCGCTGATCAGCTGGAGCAGGTCCGAGCCGGCGGAGTGGATGATCTGCGCGTACTCGACCTGCTTCGGGGTGAGGTTGCGGGACGGGTTCTGGGCCAGCAACTGGGCGAGGATGAGCAGGCTGTTGAGCGGGGTGCGCAGCTCGTGGCTCATGTTCGCCAGGAACTCCGACTTGTACTTCGAGGCCAGCGACAGCTGCTGGGCACGTGTCTCCAGTTCCTGCCGGGCCTGTTCGATCTGCAGGTTCTTCGCCTCGATGTCCCGGTTCTGTGCCACCAGCAGCGAGGCCTTCTCCTCCAGGTCGGCGTTGGAACGCTGGAGTTCCTCCTGCTGTACCTGCAACTCCGCTGACCGGTCCTGGAGTTCGGCCGTCAGGCGTTGCGACTCGGCCAGGAGCTCGTCGGTACGGGCGTTGGCCACGATGGTGTTGACGTTGACGCCGATGGTCTCCATCAGCTGAGCCAGGAAGTCGTGCTGAATCTGGGTGAAGGAGGTGACCGACGCCAGCTCGATGACGCCGAGGACCTGGTCCTCGACCACGATGGGCAGCAGCACGAGCGCGGTCGGCACCACGTGGCCGAGCCCCGAGGAGATGGTCACGTAGTCCGGCGGCAGGTCGTCCACCGTGATGGTGCGCCGGCTGCGGGCGGCCTGACCCACCAGGGTGCGGCCGAAGGCGATGCGTGTGGGCCGGGTGTCGTCCTCCGGGTAGCCGTAGGAACCGACGAGCCGCAGCCGGGGGCCGTCGTCGCCGTCCTCGGCCAGGTAGAAGGCCCCGTACTGGGCCGCCACCAGGGGGACCAGCTCGTCCATGATCAGTTCCGCGACCACGGGCAGGTCGCGGTGGCCCTGCATCAGGCCCGAGATCCGGGCGAGGTTCGTCTTGAGCCAGTCCTGCTCCTGGTTGGCCCGGGTGGTCTCGCGCAGGGACTCCACCATCGAGTTGATGTTGTCCTTGAGCTCGGCGACCTCGCCGGAGGCCTCCACGGTGATCGAACGCGTCAGGTCGCCCTCGGCGACGGCGCTCGCGACCTCCGCGATGGCGCGCACCTGCCGGGTCAGGTTGCCCGCCAGCTCGTTGACGTTCTCCGTCAGGCGCTTCCAGGTGCCGGAGACGCCTTCCACCTCGGCCTGTCCGCCGAGGCGTCCCTCGGTGCCGACCTCGCGGGCGACGCGGGTGACCTCGTCGGCGAACGCGGAGAGCTGGTCGACCATCGTGTTGATCGTCGTCTTGAGTTCCAGGATCTCACCGCGGGCGTCCACGTCGATCTTCTTCGACAGGTCACCCCTGGCCACCGCGGTCGTCACGAGCGCGATGTTGCGCACCTGGCCGGTGAGGTTGTTGGCCATCGAGTTGACGTTGTCGGTGAGGTCCTTCCAAGTGCCCGCGACGTTCGGCACGTGCGCCTGCCCGCCGAGGCGTCCCTCGGTGCCGACCTCGCGGGCCACGCGGGTGACCTCGTCGGCGAAGGCCGACAGCGTGTCGACCATCGTGTTGATGACGTCCGCCAGCGCCGCGACCTCGCCCTTGACCTCGACCGTGATCCGCTGCGACAGGTCGCCGCGCGCCACGGCGGTGGCGACCTGGGCGATGGAACGGACCTGGCCGGTCAGGTTGGAGGCCATGACGTTGACGTTGTCGGTGAGGTCCTTCCAGGTGCCCGACACGCCCCGCACCTGGGCCTGTCCGCCGAGGCGTCCCTCGGTGCCGACCTCGCGGGCCACGCGGGTGACCTCGTCGGCGAACGCCGAGAGCTGGTCGACCATCGTGTTGATCGTGCTCTTCAGCTCGAGGATCTCACCACGCGCGTCGACGGTGATCTTCTGGGAGAGGTCGCCCTGGGCCACCGCGGTCGCCACCAGCGCGATGTTGCGGACCTGGCCGGTGAGGTTGCCCGCCATGAAGTTCACGGAGTCGGTGAGGTCGCGCCAAGTGCCCTTGACACCCTGGACGTCCGCCTGTCCGCCCAGACGACCCTCGGTGCCGACCTCCCGGGCGACACGGGTGACCTCGTCGGCGAACGCCGAGAGCTGGTCGACCATCGTGTTGATCGTGCTCTTCAGCTCGAGGATCTCACCACGCGCGTCGACGGTGATCTTCTGGGAGAGGTCACCCTGGGCCACCGCCGTGGTCACCTGGGCGATGGAACGGACCTGGCCGGTGAGGTTGCCCGCCATGTGGTTGACGGAGTCGGTCAGGTCACGCCAGACACCGGCCACACCCGGCACCTGGGCCTGTCCGCCGAGCCGCCCCTCGCTACCGACCTCCCGGGCCACGCGGGTGACCTCGTCGGCGAACGCCGAGAGCTGGTCGACCATCGTGTTGACGGTCTCCTTCAGCTGCAGGATCTCGCCGCGGGCGGGCACGTCGATCTTCTGGGAGAGGTCGCCCTTGGCCACCGCCGTGGCCACCTGTGCGATGTCGCGGACCTGGGTGGTCAGGTTGCCCGCCATGGCGTTGACCGAGTCCGTCAGGTCGGCCCAGGTGCCCGAGACGCCAGGCACCTCCGCCTGTCCGCCGAGCGTCCCCTCGGTGCCGACCTCGCGGGCCACCCGGGTGACTTCGGAGGTGAACACGGACAGCTGGTCCACCATGCCGTTGAAGACCTTGGCGATGTCGCCCATGAGGCCGTCGGCGTCGACCGGCAGACGGGTGCCGAAGTCCCCGTCCCGGACGGCCGTCAGGCCCGCCAGGAGCCGCCGCAGCTCCTGATCACCCGGGGAGACCTCGTCGCCCCCGGCGCTGTTGCTGGTCATGCGCAACCTCGTTCCGCTCCCCAGGAGTCCTCGTCACCGAGGACTCCGAACCCCCCGAACCGATCGGCGGCCCGGCCGTCGTGCGTGCAGTTCCGCAGTTCACGGACGTACGCAAGGTGAAAAATACGCCGCAGGTTAACCCAGGTTCCAGGCGCGGAACAAAGCACCGGACCCAGCCGGGAACCGTGGGAATAAGGACAGCACGGAACGCGCATGCCCGTGCGGAACGGGGGTACTGGACACGGTTTCGCAGCCGGAGATGCGCGTCCTCGCAGTGGTGCGGTGGCGGGTGCTCACCGACGTGATGAAGCCGCCGATCTCGCACCGGTCGGCCGGGGCGCCGCACGGACGAGGGGCGTGTCAGGCTCAGACGGGTGGGTGCTGGAGGTCGGCATCGAGTTCGTCCCCGGTGCCTCCCGCCGGTGGCGCAAGCCCGCGTGCCTGCACCGTGCCCGCCGGCTCAGAGCGGCCGCGGCCGACGCGCGAGAACGGCGAGCGCGCCTCGATCCCCGGCAGCGTCCGCGCCGCCCTCCCGTCCTCCCTGTCAGGCGTCAGGCGTCAGGCGTCAGCGGGTGGTGAGCATGCCTTCCCGCAGTCGGGCAAGGGTGCGGGACAGGAGCCGGGAGACGTGCATCTGGGAGACGCCCAGGCGTTCGCCGATCTGGGCCTGGGTGAGTTCCTCGACGAACCGCATGTGGATGATCTGCCGGTCGCGCTCGTCGAGTTCCGCGAGCAGCGGGGCGAGGGCGTGGAAGTCCTCCACCAGCTCCAGGTCCGTGTCCAGGGCGCCGATGAAGTCCTGCAACGCGGCTTCGCCGTCCTCGCTGCCGTTGATCGTGGCGTCCAGGGAGGCGGAGTTGTAGCCGTTGGCGGCCAGGCGGGCCTCGCGGACCTCGGCCTCGGGCAGGCTCATCAGCTCCGACAGCTCCTTGACCGTCGGGGTGCGGCCCAGTCGGCTGCGCAGTTCCTCGGTGGCGCGGGCCAGCTGGACGCGGGCTTCCTGCAGCCGTCGCGGGACGTGCACGGCCCAGGTGGTGTCGCGGAAGAACCGCTTGATCTCGCCGACGATGTACGGGATGGCGAAGGAGGTGAACTCCGCCTCCCGGGACAGCTCGAAGCGGTCGATCGCCTTGATCAGCCCGATCATGCCGACCTGGACGATGTCCTCCATCTCCTCCGGCCCGCGGCTGCGGAACCGGCCGGCCGCGAAGCGGACCAGGGACATGTTCATCTCGATCAGCGTGTTCCGCGCGTACTGGTACTCCGGGGTGCCCTCCTCCAGCACGGCCAGCTGCTGGAAGAACAGCTTCGAAAGTTCGCGGGCGTCCTTGGGCGCCACCCGGGACGGGTCGGCGACCTCCGGCAGCTCGGCCGTCCGCGTCTGTGCTGCCGCCATGCTCGTGGGCGCCATGCCGTTCCCCTCCCAGATCGATCCCGCCGCCGCGGCCGGCCGAAGCGGCCGACGACGCAGCGTCTACCCCCTCATCCTGCACCCACGCCTCATCTTCTCGGTCACTGCGGCTTGCCCGACTGCGAGCTGCCCATCCACGAGTTGCCGAGATCCGAGATCGTCGAGGATTCCCTGCCGATCGCGTCGGCATCGCCGTCGCCCGCGACACTGCACGCCGGAACCGCGCCCGTCCCCGCCTCTCGCCTCTCGCCTCTCGCCTGCCGTCGTCGCCCCCCGGCCGGCCGCTGCTACTGAGGGCGGCGTCCGGTGATGTCACCGTCCAGATCGTCGGGGAGGGCGATGCGGGCGGTGATGCGTTTGCCGACCGGCTCCCGCTGGACCTCGAAACCCTGGGCGACGGCCATCACGATCTCCAGGCCGTGCTGCCCGACCCTGCCCGCATCGGCAGCACGGGCCACCGGCAGGACCGGATCGCTGTCCCACACGACCACTTCCACCACAGCGCCGGAAATGCGCAGTTCCATCAGCACCGGCCCGGGCGCGTACTTGCGGGCGTTGGTGACCAGCTCGCTGACCACCAGCTGAGTCAGGTCCATCGCACGTGCGGACACCGGCAGGCCGTGCTCAGCCTGGACGCGGGCAAGGAAATTCACCGCCCGGTGACGTGCCTCGGCGATACAGGATCCGTCACCGTCCAGGGCAACCGTGTCACGCATCGGATGGGCACCAGGCATCACGCTGCCCTCACCATCGGGAACTGATTCCGTCGGCTCCACCCTTTCCCCCGTTCACCCGCGTGCGCTTACCCCGGATTCTGCCTCGCATGCCCCTTCAGCTCTGTTACACAGAGGACCGAACGGGTGTTCACCGTAATATCAGGGGCAGGCCTCCAACGCACATCGTGTCGGAGCCTTAAGCCCCCCATCAGCGAGCGCAGGCGAGGAAACGGTGACAGACACTCACGGAGCACCCCGGCCCGGCCTGTCAGTCGACCACACCGCCGCCGACGACATCCGGGTGGTCACTCTGCGCGGCGAGATCGACCACGCCGTCACGAACGAGCTCACCGAGGCCCTGCTGTCCTACGGCAGCGTGACGCGGCCGCGGACCGTGGTGGACCTCAGCGGCGTGACCTTCATGGACTCCAGCGGAATCAACGTCCTCATCGCCGCCCAACAGAGCATGAGTGACGCCCAGGGATGGCTACGCATTGCCGGCGCCCAGGCATCGGTGCTGCGGGTCCTTGAGCTCGTCGGCCTGGACCAGGTCATCGACTGCCATTCCACCGTCGAACAGGCTCTGAACGCCTGACCCACGCCGTGCCCGGCCCACGGCGCTCCACCCGGCTTCCACGTCCGGGGCGTCCTGCCGGTGTGGACGCCGCTGCACGGCCGCGTCCAGCTCCCGTTGGTGTGCTGGGACACCTCACGCAGCATCCCGAACCCGGCCACCGGCACCAGCTGGTGGATCGCGGTGAGTACCCCGATGGCCTGGTCCACCGTCGCATGGGAGTCGATCGCATGCCGCAGCTGCGCGTTCTCCCGTTCCAGGCAGGCGTGCGTGACGTCGTCACGAGTGCCGCCGGGCAAGGGCCGCGGCACGCGGGAAGTCGTCATGCTGGTCTCCATACGAGGGCAAGGCTTCCCTGTACACCTGCCCCCTACCGCGACAGCAAGACGCCCCGCTGCGCCGCACGAAGAACTCGCCCCTGAGGGGTCGATCGTGCGCCGGCGGAAGGCGTCGGTCGTGTCACGTACTGCCGGTACCTGCGGCCTCGCTGCGGAGAACTCGACTGAACCGACAGCCGCCCACCGGCCCGGCGGTGAGGTGAACACGTGGAGAAACTGGGTTCAATGCCCGCAACGGCAGTGGAGAAACCAGGAAAATCGACCGTGTGTTCTTGCATTCGCCGGGCACGAGGAGCGGCGGAGGTTGATAACTATGGTTCCCCTGCTTCTCGTTCTTCTGCTGGCTCTGATCCTCTTCGGCGCGGGTTTCGCGCTGAAGGCACTGTGGTGGATCGCCGTCATCGTGCTGGTCGTCTGGCTGCTGGGCTTCGTCATGCGCTCCGCGGACACGGGCGGCCGCAAGGGCCGCTGGTATCGCTGGTAACCCGCCAAGCAGCAGCACGCCTGTGGGCTCCGGAGGTATCCGGAGCCCACAGGCATGTCTCGGATCGGCAACGCTGCGCAGGATCTGCACCACCGGGGAGAGCTCCGCGAGCTGCTCCACGATCTGCCGGTAGGTCTCCTCCGGCAGCCTGTCCGGACAGCGCACACGCATCACCGTCGCTCCCCCGCTCGCCGGTTCTTCTGCACTCATGGCAGAGTCCAGGTCCACGTCGGCGACTGCTGCGCCGCAGGCAACCGCTCTCGCTCTCGCTTACGGAGCGGCAACGGAACCTTGCGGGGTCGGCCGTGGTGCGGCTTGGGCCGTTGCTCGCACTCGAGCCTGTGGCCCGCCCCGCGGATGCCGCAGACCGGTTGTGGATCATGGACGGCACGCTGATCCCGGTGCGACCGGAGTGTAGCGGCCTCCAGCCGCAACTACCGGTTCTCGGCGAACGTACAGGTCATCGTGGACGCCGACACCCGGCTGGTGATCGCGGCCGCGCGACCGGTGCCGGGCACCACGGCGGACGCCCACGCCTGGCGGTCGTCCGGGCTGAGCCGGCACTGCCAGGGTGTGACCGTCCTCGGCGACGGTGCCTATCTCAACTGCGGGATGCACGTCATCCCCGAGCCGAAGCTGTCGTTTCCCCCACGACTCGACCTACGAGCATCCAAGCCGAAAGTCATATGACCGACAGCTCTAGGGCCTATCAGTCGCCTTTCCGCCAGCGGGCGCGCAGCCTGAACGCCGCGCCCTTCGGCCGACGTTCGCGGGTGAATACTCCCTTCTTGTTGCCGTCGACACGGAAGACGCCGGGCGCCGTGGCGAAGTCGGCGAAGTTCCAGACCTGCTCGCCGACGACCGCGTCGACACGGTCGAACACCCGGTGATACACGTCGAGCAGTTCGGTCTGGTACTCCTCGGTCCACGGGCTGGGTACGACGCTACGCAGTCCGGGGTAGGCGTCCGCTCCGTACTCGGTGATGACGATGGGCTTGTCGTGCACGGCCCACTGCCGCAGTTCCGCTTCCAACTCCGTCTCTGCCGCCGCCAGGTCGTCGGGGCCGAAGTACCAGCCGTAGTAACGGTTGAGGAGCACGACGTCGAACAGGTCGGTGACCACACACTGGTCCGGCTTCCCCATGAGCGCGTTGACGTAGGCGACGGGCCGTGAGGGATCCAGTCGGCGTGCCTCGGCCGCCAGCGGTGCGAAGTAGTCGCGCGCCTCTGGTTGGACGTTGTCCGGCTCGTTGGCGATGGACCACAGCACGACACTCGGATGGTTCTTGTCGCGCGTCACGAGCTCCCTTACCGCCTGCATGTGCGTGCGAAGTGTGCTCTCACCCACGGTGTCGGGCGAGAACGTCGACGCCTTACGGCCGGAGCCGAAAACACCTCCCGCGATGTTCAGGTTCAGGCCGACGGCTGCCGTCTCGTCGATGACCACCACACCCTGTCGGTCCGCATAGTCCAGCACCTCCTCTGCATAGGGGTAGTGCGAGGTGCGGAACGAGTTCGCGCCGGTCCACTCCAGCAGGGCGAAGTCATGCACCATCAGGACGTCGTCATGAGCCCTGCCGCGCACGGCGGCGTCCTCGTGCTTGCCGAAACCCTTGAAATAGAACGGGACTCCGTTGATCAGGAACTCCTTGCCCCGTACCTCCACCGTGCGCACCCCCACGGACTGCCGGTAACTGTCGACGAGGTCGCCGGAGGTACTCCACAGCGTGGCCTCGAGTTCATAGAGGTAGCCGTCGCCGGGCGCCCAGGGGTGCACGTCCGCGATCTTCAGGGTCCCCTCCGCCCCGGTGGCGGCATGGACCTCGACCCCGGAGGCATCACGCAGTGAGACACGCACCACGTGCTCTTCGGCTTGTGCGCTGCTGTCCACGCGGTAGGCGACGAGGCCGGTCGTGTCCTTCAGGCTGGTGGTCACGGTGATGTCGGTGATGTGGACGGGGGGCGTGGTGTACAGCCACACGGGCCGGTGCAGACCCGCGTAGTTGAAGAAGTCGTGGAAGTAGTGCTGCACCCTGCGGCCGTCCGCTCGTTCCTCCACTCGGCCAGGTGGTATCGACTCCCAGGTCAGTTCGTTGTTGACCACGACGGTGACACGGTTCTCGGCACCCGGCCGCAAGTGCGCCGTGACGTCGGCCTCGAAGGGGGTGTAGCCGCCTTCGTGCTGGGCGACCTCCACATCGTTGACCCAGGCGGTGGCACGATGCGTCGCGGCGTCGAAGCGGAGTACCGTCCGTTCCCCCGCCCACCGGGCAGGAACCCATACCTGCCTCTGGTACCAGACGTCCCCGACATGGTCACGAACGGTTGTGTCCGGGAAGATGTCGTTGTAACTGGCCGGCACCGGGATGTCAACGGCGCTCGCGAGCTGCGAGCGCCACCAGCCCTCGGCCCGGCCGGCCCCCTCCGCGTCCAGGCGGAAGCTCCACAGGCCGCCGAGAGAGCGGCGTTCACGAGTGGGGCCATCCTGGGGACGAAGCATGGTGGGTTCTCCTGTTGTATGTGCGCGTGTCGACGCGGCAGTCGAAAAAGGCAGAAAGTGAAGGGCGCCCAGGGAGCCGTCCGCGCCTGCGGGGGCCGGTCGGGTCGGGCGCGGTCGGTCTACTTGATGCCGGTGTTGGCGATGCCCTGGATGAAGTGGCGCTGCAGGGCGAGGAAGAGCAGGATGATCGGTGTGACGACCGTGACCGCCCCGGCCAGCAGCAGGCCGTAGTTGGTGCCGTTGGCTCCCACGGAGAAGAGTGCGAGGGCGACGGGCAGCGTGTAGTGGTCCTCGGTCTGCGCGACGACGAGCGGCCACAGGAAGTTGTTCCACTGCGCGAGAAAGGTGAGGATCGCCAGCGTCGCCAGCGCAGGCTGTGTCAGAGGAAGGATCACCCTCAGGAAGATCCGGGATTCGCCCGCACCGTCGAGGCGCGCCGCCTCGACGAGGGCGTCCGGGATGTCCTGGATGAACTGCCGCATGATGAACACGCCGAACGGTGTCACGAGGAAGGGCAGGACGAGTCCGAGGTAGGAGTTGCCCAGGCCCATGTTGCTGACGAGCACGAACAGCGGGACGAAGGTCGTGACGCCGGGGATGATCAGCATGGTGAGGACGAGGCCGAACAGCAGACGCTTTCCCGCGAACTCGATCTTCGCGAAGGCGTATCCGGCCATCGAGCAGAACAGCAGATTTCCCAGAACACAGGCCACCGCGACGAGTGTGCTGTTCAGGAAGTACAGTCCGAAGTTCTGCTTCGACAGCAGCTGTTCGAAGTTGGCGAGGGTCGGGGACCGGGGGATCCAGGAACTCGGATGGGCGACGATCTCACCCGTCGGTTTCACCGAGCCGAGGAACATCCAGGCAAAAGGCGCCAGCGTCGCGAGGAGTCCCAGCACGAGAGCGCAGTAGAGGACGACACGAGCCGTAGGGACGCGCCGGGGCGGACGTCGGTCCCGGAAAGCCGGACCGGTCGTTGCGGTGGGGGCGGTCATGTCAGGCCTTCGCTCGGAAGATGCGGAACTGAAGAAGGCTCAAGAGAGCTATAGCGGTGACCAGCACATAGGACGCGGCCGAGGCCATTCCGTAGTTCCCGAAGCCGAACTGCTCGTAGGCGTAGTAACTGATCGACGTCGTGCTGTCCAAGGGGCCGCCGCTCGTCATGACGAACGGTTCCTCGAAGAACTGGAGGTAGCTGATGCTGAGCAGAACGGCGACGACCAGCGTGGCGGGCCGCAGCAGCGGCAAGGTCACGCTGCGAAAGGCACGCCAGCGGGACGCGCCGTCCACAACGGCCGCCTCGTGCAGCTCGGGAGGTATCGACTGCAGTCCCGCCAGGAAGATCACCATGGGGATGCCGAAGTGCCGCCAGACCGCCATGAGGATGAGGGCCGGCATGGACCAGTTGGGATCGTTCAGCCAGTCCGGCCCCGAGATCCCTACGAGCGTCAGGGCCGAGTTGATCATCCCGTCAGGCTTGTAGAGGTACCTCCACACGACCGCTATCGCCACGATGCTCGTCACGACCGGAGCGAAGTAGGCGACCCGGAAGAAGCCCTTCGCCCGCTGGATCCCGGAGTTCAGAGCGACGGCGATCGCAAGGGATATCACCATCGTCAGAGGGATTCCCACAGCGACGAAATAGAGCGTGTTCAGAGCGGCGCGGACGAAGGTGGGATCGGCGAACAGCGTGACGTAGTTCTCCAGGCCGACGAAGTTGACGCTGAAGGGCGTCTCCACGTCCTTGCTGGTGATGTCGGTGACGCTCATCGACAGTGACGAGAGGACCGGCCAAAAGCCGAAGGTGGCGAACAGCAGGACGAAGGGCGAGCAGAAGGCCCAGGCGACCAGTGTGCGCCGCAGGCGTCCGGAACCGCCCCTCGACCCCTGGGGCCGCTGCCTGGTGGAAGACCTCTCGCGTGCGGGTTCCACGGAGGTGGTCGTGGTCATCGAGGCCGCCCCGTTCCGATCGAGGACGCCTTCGCCTGGACCCGTTCCAGAGCCGCCTCGGGCGATGAGACACCCTTGGCCACCTTCTCGATCTCGGCATCGAGGACCGCGGTGATCTGCTTCCACGTCGTGACGTTCGGGGTGGGCAGCGCGGTCTCCAGCTGGGAACGGAAGACGGCCAGCGTCGGATCCGACTTGAGCTTCCCCTCACTCCAGGCCGTCTGCACGGCGGGAAGGTCCCCGGACAGTTCGTACCAGTCCTGCTGGACGTCGGGCCGGGAGAGCCACCGGACGAACTTCCAGGCCCCGTCGCGGTTCTTCGCCTCCTTGAACACCGACCAGTGCCCTCCCCCGATGTAGCCGGCGTTGGACTTCGGCCCCTTCGGGAGCGCGACGACCCCCACCTTGTCCTTGACGAAGTCCGCCCCGCCCGCCTCCTTCAGCAGGGCCGTCTCCCAGGGGCCCGAGATGAGTGCGGCGGTGGAACCGTCGACGAACTGCGGCTCGATCTCCCCGAGGCTCACCGGCCCGTTGCGGCTCGCGGTCTTCGACGTGAAGAACGACTGGTAGCGCTTCATCCCCTCGCGGGCCTCGGGCGTGGTGAAGGTGAATTCGGTGCCGTCCTCGTTCATCAGGTTCGCACCTGCCTGCCACATGAAGGGCAGCACGCTCTGCCAGCTCTGCGCCACGCCGGTGGGCAGCGACAGACCCCACTTCGCGCCCTCCTTCTGGAGGGCCTTGAGGAACGGGCCGTACTCCTGCCAGGTCTTCGGCGCGGACACTCCGGCAGCCCGTGCCAGGTCCTTGCGGTAGAAGAGGGCGCGCGTCTCCACGTACCAGGGGACGGCGTACGTGCCTCCGTCGAAGGTGGTGCTCCGGGCGGCGCCGCGGTAGAAGGACGAGGTGTCGACGAGGCCCGTCGGCACCTGCTCGAGTCCGCCGGTCGAGGCGAAGTTCGTCAGGTCGGCGGATCCGACGAGGGTGGCGTCGGGCGTGTCCTTGGAGGCGATCGCCGTCTCGACCTTCTTGGCGTAGTCCTGCCACGGGATGGCAGTGACCTGCACTTTTGCGTCCGGGTTGGCCTTCTCGAACCGCGCGGCCAACTCGGGCAGGCGCTCGCCCTCGGTGCCCATGGCCCAGACGCTGATGTGTCCCTTGGCCTGTGAGGTGCCGACGGGAGCGCCCTTGGCGCCCACGCCTCGTTGTGTATCGGACCGGCCGCAACCGGCCAGAACCAGTGTGGCGGTCAGACCGCCGATGAGCGCTTTCGACAAATGTGAGGTGAACATCATCGTCCGTCTCCTCTCCACCCGTGGATGCGTGAGCGGCTCTACCGCACGTCGTGGTGGGTCAGCGAGACGGTACAGCGAAACCCGAACAGATGCCATAGTTTCAGCGATGGCGACGACGGTGGACTCTGTTTCGGCCACTGCTCAGCACCGCCCGCTTAGGCTTGGGGCATGACCGAGAAGACGGCGGCCCGTCCGGCCACTCGCCGAGGCCCATACGCCAAGAGCGCACAACGCAGGGTCGAGATCGTCGCCTCAGCTACCGCTGTGTTCGCGGCTCGCGGTTACCGGGGAGGGTCCCTGCGGGAGATCGCCAAGCAGCTCGACCTGAGCCTGACCAGCGTCGTGCACCACTTTCCCAGCAAGAGCGAGCTCCTCGTGGCCGTCCTCGAAAACGCCGATTCCGCGAGCATCGACTCCTTCGAGTCGGACAGCCAGGGAAAGGGTGTGGTCTACGCGGTCCTGCGGTACGTCCGCCGCAACCTGGAAAGGCAGGAGATGCTGCGGCTCCTCGCCTTGATGGCCGCGGAGGCCTCGGCTCCCGACCACCCGGCGCACGAGTGGTTCCGTGACAGGTACGAGCGGGTCGTCACCGCTTTCACGACCGCGGTACGCCGGGACCAGGACCTGGGTCGCATCTCGAACCGGAGGAACCCCGAACTGATCGCGGCGGCCCTTGTCGCGATGTGGGACGGCCTCCAGCTCCAGTGGCTCATCGACCCGCGGCGTGATCTCTTGGCGGGGGTATCGGCCGGCTTGGAGGATCTGCTGGGCGCTCCCGCCGCCGGTGACCCACACCCGTAGCAGCACGTCGCGCCCTTCCGGACCAGACCGCCGCGTCACCCGCCTTGGACCATCGGTCGCGACCGGCACGCGACCGGCCGCTGCTCGCGCATCTGAACGAGCCTGGGATGCGGACGGGCGAGTGCCAGACCGTACGTTCCCATCCGTGCCGCTCCGGTGGATCGACGCCGAGGTGGATCGTCAGGCCGGTGGTGGCTCCATCTCAGCGCACCTCTCCACTCGTTGAGGCTGTCAGTGCCCCGCCGGCGGGGCGACCATGTGTGTGTCTCTCACCTGGCTCTCGCTGTCCCGCGAGGGGCCCGACCGCTTCAGCCGGGGGCGGCGGCGTCGTTCACGTCGGCGCACAGTCCCGCTCGGCGGCCGGTCACGCACCACTTGTCAGGCTCGTGCGAACCGGAAGATCCGCGCACACGGTGCCGACTTCAGCCTCGCCGGAAACCGCCCCTGTTGGTCGAGCACTGCTCTTGCGTGTCCGGCCCGGGCGTCAACGGGCCCGTCATGGTTCGCAGCCGCTCAGCCCGATCGCCTTGCGTCGCTTCCGGATGGACGATGGGTACGGAACCCGTCCGACAGTCGATGGCCAGCAGGTGCGCCGCACCTCCATTCAGCGCGATGGGTCTTACCGGCCTGCCTGCTCTGAACAGAGCCGCAGAGTGCGCCGGACCGGTAAACAGGGGCCATGAGGCTGCCGGGAGGCGCAGGAAGCTCCTGAAGGCATGCGGGCCTGCGGGATCAGGGCTGATCGCTGATGGCTCGATAGGCCGCGGTGAACAGGGTGTAGCACAGGTCGATCAGTTCTTCGACGGTGGCGTTCTGGTGGCCGAGGGTCCAGTCCACGAGGAGTTCGTTGACTCCCCCGACCAGGCTCATCGCGGTCATGGTGAGCCGGCTGGAGGAGGCTTCCGGGTCAGGGAGCGGTGCGACGACGACGGCGGCGATCAGTGCGGCGAATTCGTGCAGGACCTCACGGCGGCGCACTTCGAGGCGGGGGCTGGCGCCCACGACCTCGATGAGCACCACGCGGGCCATGCGGGCGTCGCCGGCCAGTGTGCGGATGAACACCTCGAGGCCGGCGCGCAGCTGGGCGTCGACATCGGGTGCGGTAGCGGCTGCGGCCTGTGCGGTTTCGGTTTGGATCGTAGTGATCAGCTCGTTGTAGACCCCGGCGAGAAGGTCTTCGCGGTCGCGGAACGACTCGTAGAAATAGCGCTCGGTCAGTCCGGCATGCGAGCACACCTGCTTGACGGAGACCGAGGTGTATCCGACCGTGCCGAACAGGTCGAGGCCCGCCTGGATGAGGCGCGTGCGGCGCTCCTGCTGTCGTTGCGCCGCGTCGCGTCCGCCGTAGCGCCGCCCGGCGGTCTGTGTGCCGGTCATTTTTCCCCTTCGCAGAGGTGTTGACACCGGTGTACTCCGAACTGACACTCTAGCTTGTCAGTTCATCTGACACGGCATCGTGTCAGAAGGTGCGTGGGGGCCGCTTGCCGCTCAGCGTTCCGCTCATGCTCAGGGCAAGAAAGGGGCTCGATCGTGGCAGCACCGCCCAAATACCCGTACACGTTCAGCCGAGAAGACCGCGACAGGCTCCCCCGCACACAACCGCTGACCGGCCGAGTGATCGCGGTCACCGGGGCGGGCCGCGGAATCGGGCGCGCGGTCGCGGCCCGGCTCGCCGCAGCCGGAGCCGCCGTGGCGATCGGCGATCTCGACGAAGCGCTTGCCATGGAGACGGCTGGTGCCATCGGCGCGCATCCCGGTGGCCGGCTGCTCGGGCTGTCTCTCGACGTCACCGACACACCTTCCTTCGAGGACTTCCTGCGCACCGTCGAGACCTGGCTGGGGCCGATCGACGTACTGATCAACAACGCCGGAGTCATGTGGGTGGGCCCCTCCGAGGAGGAACCGGAGGAAGCCGCCCTGCGCCAGTTCGACGTCAACGTCCACGGCGTACTGCGAGGGATGAAACTCGTGATCCCGGGGATGCGGAAACGCGGTCGCGGCCACGTGGTGAACATCGCCTCCGCCGCCAGCAAGGTCGCCCCGGCCGGCGAGGCGACCTACGCGGCGACGAAGCACGCCGTCCACGGCTACAGCACAGCCGTCCGCGCCGAACTGCGCGGCACCGGCGTGCACGTGTCCTTGGTGATGCCCGGCGTCGTGGACACCGAGCTGGCCGTGGGCACCGCGACCGGCCCCACCCGACGCCTGACGACGGATCAGGTGGCCGACGCGGTGCTCGACGTCGTGCTGCGCCCGCGGTTCGAGGTCTTCGTTCCACGCCAGATAGCCGCCCTGACCCGGCTGGCCGCGTTGCTGCCGGGCCGTGCCCGCGACGCCCTGCATCACCTCCTTGTCCCCGACCAGCTCGCCGCCCTGTCCGACCGGTCGGTCCGCGCGGCCTACGAGCAGCGCACCTGGACCGCCCGCCATCCCGAAGGATGAGCCCGTGACCACCACGCCCAAGCCGGCGCCCAGCGCGAAGAAGGCCCAGGACGCCGCCGCTCCGCGTCCCATCCCCGAATTCGAAGGTGTCCACGACGTATGGCCCCGTGGTGACCGGCTGCGCGCCGTGCGCAGCGCCGCGGCCGCCTACCGTGAGCGGTTCGTCCAGCAGGGCCGCATCCACGCCGTCCGCAGTTTCGACATCGCCGCCGCCCCGTACCCGACCCGGTTCGGCTTCCACGGCGCCGCGCTCGCCCTCAACCCGTTCGTGAGCATTGTCAACCGGATGCTCGTCGTGCAGTTCGACGGCTTCGACGGTGAGCCGAAAACACTGGTGTGGGAGCCGACCGTCGCCGCCGGAACGGCTCAAGCGCCGTTCTACGCCCAACTCAAGCGTCTGGCGGGGGACTTTCTCACCGAGCACGTCTTCGCCCGCTACTACCAGGACCCGAACACCGTCCTGCCCTCCTGCGGTCTGCGACCCGAGGACGTGGACTTCGTCAGCTTCGACCACCTGCACGTCCAGGACGTGCGCATGATCATGGGAAGTACCAGCATCATTCCCGGCGAACGGGCACCCCGGGAAGCGCTGTTCCCCCGCGCCCAGCTGTTGGTGCACCGCAGGGAGCTGGGCACCTTCGAATCGACGCATCCGATGCAGTGGGCCTGGTACGTCGACGGAGGCATGGACGGGGTACCGGCCGAGCGCGTCACCGCCTTCGACGGCGACGTCGAACTCGGTGTCGGCGTCAGCCTGCTGTGGACCCCCGGCCATACGGACGGCAACCACTCCCTGGTGCTGAACACCCCCGACGGCGTGTGGGTCTCCTCCGAGAACGGCATCTCGGCCGACAACTGGCAGCCCGAGCTCTCCCGCATCCCCGGGGTGCGCCGCCACGCCGCGTTCTACGGCCGTGAGGTGGTGCCCAACGCCAACACCCTGGAGGACTCCCTCGACCAGTACGACTCCATGGTCAAGGAGAAGACCCTCGCCGATCCCAGCCGGCGCGATCCGCGCTGGCTGCAGATCCTGCCCTCCTCGGAGCTGGCCCCCTTCAAACGGCACTGGCCGGTGCTGCCCAGCTTCCTCCACGGCGGTCTGAACTACGGCGAACTGACCCCCGCCGGCGGTGGCCGATGACCGACCCGGCCGCCCTCCGGATCGCTGCGGACGGCGTGGAGTTAGCCGCCTACCAATGGGGAGAGTCCACGGCTCCCCCGGTGGTGCTGGTCCACGGCTATCCGGACACCAGCGCCGTGTGGCGCCCGGTCGCCGAGCGCCTGGCCGATCGCTTCCACGTCACCGCCTTCGACGTGCGGGGAGCCGGTGCCTCCCACCGGCCCAGGGGGCTGAGCGCCTACCGGATGTCCCGCCTGGAAGCCGACCTGGAGGCGGTTCTCGACGCCGTGAGCCCCGACCGCCCGGTGCACCTGGTCGGACACGACTGGGGATCGATCCACTCCTGGGAGTCGGTCACCGGCACTCGCCTGGCCGGGCGGATCGCCTCGTTCACCTCCATCTCCGGACCCTGCCTGGACCACGTCGGCCACCTGATCCGTGCCCGCCTGCGGCCGCGACATCCGGATCTGCCGAAGCTACTGCGGCAGGCCGCACGGTCCTGGTACATCGCCTACTTCCACCTTCCGCTCCTGCCCGCGCTGACCTGGCGAGCACTGGGACACCGCTGGCGCACCTTCCTCACCGGCTCCCAAGGCGTGCCCGAGCACACCCCCTACCCCGCGCCGACGCTGGCCCGCGACGCCGCGCGCGGCACCGCCCTGTACCGCGCGAACATGCTGCCCCGCCTGCTGCGTCCCCGGGACCGGCCGACCACCGTGCCGGTTCAACTCATCATCCCCACGCGCGACTTCTGCGTCACCCCGGTGCTGTCGTACGGAGTGGAGCACTGGACGCGCCACATACAACGGCGCCCGATCGACGCCGGGCACTGGGTACAGCTCAGCCACCCCGAGGAGATCGCGTCCCGGATCGCGGAATTCGCCCACCGCGTCGAAGACGGCTCCCGCCGCAATACGGACCACACCGCGCACCCGATCTGACAGCCCAGCAGTAACAGACCGGCAGTACTGGACGACTGCTGACCGCCCCCTCACACACACCGTTCGCTGACGGAGGAGGAACCTGTCATGTTCCGAGCCGCACCTGCCCACCCGGAACGTCCGTCCGAGCCCATCGACCACCACGACCTGGTGTTGCAACCCCGGGACGTCACCTTCGACTGGGGCGCCACCCCGCTGCACTGGCTGCCGGGTGAGCCCTTCGCGACCCACACCTTCGATGTGCTCCACCTCATGCTCCCCGAGCTCGAACGCTGGTTCGTGCGCACCTTCGAGCAGGCACTGCCACTGATCACCGATGACCGGCTGCGCGAGGACGTACGCGGGTTCATCGGCCAGGAAGCGATGCACGCCGAGGCGCACCAGGAGGTCCTGGAGCACCTGCTCGCCAAGGGGCTGGACCCGGCTCCGTACACCCGGCAGTCCGAGTGGATCTTCCGAAGGGTGCTCGGGGACCGGCCGGAGCTGACGCCGGCCGCCGCACACGCGCACCTCCTCCAACGGCTCGCCCTCATAGCGGCCTTCGAGCACTTCACCGCGTACATGGGTCACTGGATTCTCGACAACGGGCACCTGGACCAGGCCGGCGCGGACCCCGCGATGCTCGATCTGTTCCGCTGGCACGGCGCGGAGGAGGTCGAACACCGTTCGGTCGCGTTCGACCTGCTGGTGCACCTCGATCCCCGGTACCGGCGCCGAGTGGTCGGCATGCTCGTCACCGCTCCGGTGCTGACCCGGCTGTGGATCCGCGGAGTCCGCTTCCTGATGAGCGCCGACCCCGAACTCGACGAACGGGTCCAGGTCCGCTTCCGCGACTACCTGGCCGCCGCCCGCAAGGACCTGTTGCCCCGGCCGGGCGCGTTCGCCCGCTCGGTGCTGCGCTACTTCCACCCCGGCTACCACCCGACCCAGGACGGCTCGACTCAGCAGGCGGTCGCCTACCTGGCGGCGTCCCCCGCCGCCCGAGCGGCTGCCCGATGACCCGGCAACCAGTGAGGCATCCCATGGACATCAGCACACCCGTCACCCGGCCGCCGGACCTGTACGGCAGGCCGCGCAGCGACTCCTTCATGCAGAAGCTGGCGGCTTTCAGCGACAACGCGGTCACGCGACTCGCGCGGCGCAGCACTCCTCCCAGGCGCCCACCGGCCACCGAGATGCCCGTGATCCGGGAACTGGTGGTCGTTGCCAAGCACCAAGAGGCCGAGGATGTCGTCTCCCTGCGGCTGGCAACGCCCGACGGGGGAACACTGCCGCCCTGGCAGCCCGGCGCCCACATCGAACTGCACCTGCCCTCCGGCCGCAAGCGGCAGTACTCGCTGTGCGGCGACCCTGCCGACCGGCACCGGTACCGCATCGCGGTGCGCCGTATCGCCAACGGCAAAGGCGGTTCGGCCGAGGTACACGACGCCCTCGGAGAGGGTATGCGGGTCGCCGTCACCGGGCCCCGGAACGCGTTCCCCTTCGCCGCCGAAGCATCCCTCCTGCTCATCGCGGGTGGCATCGGAATCACCCCGATCCTGCCGATGGCTCGGGAAGCCGCCCGACGCGGGCTGGACTGGAGGCTCGTGCACACCGGCCGCAGTCGCGGCTCGATGCCCTTCGCGGCAGAGCTGGCCGAACTCGCCGCCGCAGCCCCTGGCCGGGTCTCCATCCGTCCTGACGACGAGTCCGGCGTGCCCGAAGCAGCCGATCTGCTGTGCGTGAGCCCGGCGGCGGGTGCGGTGTACTGCTGCGGGCCCGCGCCCATGATCGACGGCGTTCGGCGCGCGTTCGGTGGGAGCCGCGCGTCAGCCCTGCACTTCGAGCGTTTCGCCCCGGCCCCGATCGCGGACGGCCGTCCCTTCGAACTTCAGCTGGGCGACACCGGACGGGTTCTGCCGGTGCCGTACGACCGCTCCGCCCTGGATGTTCTCCACGATGCCCTGCCGGACCTGCCGTTCTCCTGCCGCCAGGGGTTTTGCGGCACCTGCCGGGTACGGGTGGTCCATGGCCATGTCGATCATCGTGACCGCCGGCTCACGGCCACCGAACGTGCGGCCGGCGCCATGCTGCCCTGCGTCTCGCGTGCACCGGAAGGAGAGCGGTTGGTGCTGGATGTGTGAGCGATGGCCGAGCATCCGTCGAGGAAGTCTTGCCTGACGCCCTCGCATGCGTAACCAAGGGGTGTTCCGACGAGGACCGAGCCCGCACCCGTCCCCCTTACCGACTGCCGACGGTGTCGGTGAACCTTTTCGCTTTCCGGAGCTGATGGTGGTCAGGCCGGCGGCATGGTTGTCACGCCGGGTGGGGCGCCGGGTTCCACTGCCCGGAGCGGAAGGTTGCTGGTTGGCCGAGCGCCAGGTCCTGAGACCAGGATGCGACTCGGTCGCCCGCCAGGTCGGAATCCATCGGTGACCACTCAGCCGACGATGACCACCCCACCCCCGCGAGGTAGAACACGAGCCGCCGACGGCACCTGATGACGCGTCAGTAGAGTAAGCAAAGGGTTAGCAAGAGTCCTGCCACAGCTGCCCACAGACAGCCAAACCCTGGAACCGCCCCGCACCGGAAACCGTAGCTGCGGCACGCATCCGCTCCCCGCGAGCGGCCGCCAGGCAGGAGACAGCACCCGCCAGCGCGTCACCCACCCAGCACCGAATGATCAGTTGTTTCCGCAGGCCAACGGATCCTTCCCCGCGGCTTCAAAGACGTCGGTGGCAGCTCGGGGGCCGGCAGCGGATCACCGTCGTACCCCTTCACCTCGCCGAACCGTGTCCCTTCCATCCAGTCCCGACGCGCCTGTTCGATCTCTTCTTGAGATCGCCCGATCCAGTTCCAGAACCATTGGATTGCTAGACGTTTCCGCAGGTCAAGAAGGTGCAGGTCCCTCGAAGTCAGCAGAAGTCCGCATTCCAGCGCCCGCCGGCAACCTCGTCGCCGAGGCTGCCCGCCCCGGGATTGTGGCCCGCCTCGCCCCTCTGCCCGTCGAGCCGGGTGCGCGGGAGTTCATCCAGTAGCTGTCGTACGGCCGCCTTCCGCGCAAGGCTCCGGCGAGGCCGGTCAGAGCCAGCGGATCCGCTGCATCCCACGCCTGGGCAGGCGAATGACCCCGATCGCGTTCACACATCTCTTGGACGGAAGGACGCACTTCCGGCCTGTTCGATCAAAACGGCTCGTTCCGCCGAGCAGTTTCCATTCCAGGGCCGCTCCGGGTGCTTTCCGGGGATCTTGTGTGTTCAGGAATCTACGCAGACCGCCCACGGTCGGCAACCCGTACAGCTACGACGCCGATCCCGAGACGCTTCCTCCCCGTCAGCTGCACAGGCGGCAGCTCAGACATATCAGCGCGATTCGTCGCAGGCTGGTGAGAAGTTGCGTCGCGGCCGACAGGCTGTAGTTTCCCACTCTGGCGAACGGCCGGAGCCTCACGCTGCGTTGACGCCTAAGCGGCTGCTCGATCAACACCCTCCGCCTGCGCAGGGAAGCCACGATCCCGTCGACATCGGCCGTACGGCGTCTGCGCACGCAGTAGGCGCGGACCCGCCCGCCCCGTGCATCGTGCCTGCCGGGCGATAGGGCCAGCGGGAAGTATCAGCCAAGACTGCCTTCCTGTACCAGGAAAGTGCCTCCTCGTGGTTGGCTTGTCGCGTTGTGAGGAATGCTGTGAGGTGGAGCGCAGATGTGTTGCCTTGCTGGGCGAGTTTCTTCGCGCACGACACTGCTTCGTCAACTCGCCCGTGTTGTTCAAAAAGCCCTGCCATGCGCCAGAGGGCGAAGACATGCGCCGCGCGGAACGGGGGGCACCGAAGCTGCTGGGCTATTGCGGGAGCAGAAGCTTTTGGTCGGGTCGCTGCCAGAACAGCGGCCGGCCCGATTGATCGGTTGCGGACCTTCGGGATGGCGTCTCACACCAAACTTTCTCAGCCAGCAGCGCTCCGGCGACGACACGACGGACACTGCGCCGTTGACACGGCGAACACGACGAGACCGCGAGGGTATGTACTGACAGGTGTCTGCCTCGGGCAGGCGCTGGCCGCGATGCTCGTGGCATGACCAAAACGAGTGTCCCGATCACCGTCTTCGCCCGTACAACGTCCAGCCCCGCGCACACCTACCAGGTCATCGTGCCGATCGACCTCGCCCAGGTGTTCAAGCCGTGGGGACCGTTCCCCGGCGTCGCGGAAGTGCGCGACCAGACCGGCACCTGGAACCGGCCGGGGACGTCGCGCCAGACCTGGTTCACCGACGGCTCCAAGGCCGACGAGCGGCTTACCGAGATCGCGGAGGGGCACGGGTTCGCCTATGAGCTGAGTGGCTTCACCAATGTGCTGGCCAAGCTGATCTCCGGGGTGCGCGGCGAGTGGTCGTTCCTGCCCGATGGCACCGGCACGTCGATCCGATGGACGTACGACTTCCGGCCGCTGCCAGGCCGCCGCTGGATCGTCGCGGGGCCGTTCAAGCCGCTCTGGGCCCGCTTCATGCGCGCTGCACTCACCAGGATGGTGACCGTGGTGCAGGAAACACCCGGTGGCATCATGGAGGAGTGAGCGACCTGAGCTTCGGCGTCTTACTGCGCGGCTGGCGCGACCGCCTCGACCCGGCCGATGCCGGCTACGCCCGGTCGGCCCGCCGCCGCGCCCCTGGCCTGCGCCGCGAGGAACTCGCCGAGCTCGCCGGTCTCTCCGTCGAGTACGTGCTGCGCCTGGAGCAGGGCCGGGCCACCAATCCCTCCGCGCAGGTGGTCTCGGCCGTCGCCCGCGCGCTGCGGCTCACCCCGGCCGAACGCGACCGGTTCTTCCGCGCTGCCGGCCTGCTCGCCCCGCGCGACCATACCGTCGGCACTCACGTGCCCCCGAGCATCCGCCGCCTCGTCGCCCGCCTCGGCGACCTCCCAATCGGCGTGTTCGCCGCCGACTGGAGCCTGCTGTGGTGGAACGACATGTGGACGGCTCTGCACGGCGACCCGTCCGGCCTGGCGCCCGCCGAACGCAACCTCGCCCGCGCACTCTTCGGCACGGGAGAGGGGCGCTGGCACCTGTACCCCGTCTCATCGTCGGCCGGACAGTACGCGTTCGAGACGGCGATCGTCGCGGACCTGCGCGAAGCGGTCGCCCGCTATCCGACCGACCCGGAGCTGGCCGCGCTCGTGGACGGGTTGCGCAGGGCCTCGCCGTTCTTCGGTGAACTGTGGGCCGTGGCGGGCATGGAGCAGCTGGCTGGGGACGTGAAGACGATCAGCCATCCCGAGCTTGGCGATGTCACCCTGGACTGCGACGTGCTGACCTTGCCGGGAGTCGACCTGCGCATCGTCACCTACACAGCGGCCCCGGGAACCCGCGGCGCCGACCAACTCGATCTCATGCGCGCGTCCCGGCTCAGCGAAGCCCGCTGACAATCGGGGCGCCGAGGAACTCATTCGGCATCTGGCCGTTCATCGCAAACATCCTGCGGGGTGCCAAACCCAGTCGCGCGCGAGCCCGTATTTTCCGGACGCTCACGAGCTCGGCCATAATCGCACGCGCGTACGCAGGCGTGACAGGCCGCACTTCAGGCTTGCCCACTACTGGGCAGCGGCGGCTGCCCCGCCCAATCAGCATGGGCACTTCCCTGATCGCCTGTGCTGAAAGGACGGTGCCCGATGGATGCGCCTCTGCACGCAGAGCCCTTGGACGTACCCGCCGAACTCGCCCTCGTGGCGATCGACATGGAGAAGTACAGCCAGATCCCCGAGGCGAGGATGGCCGCCGCCCGGTGCGACGTGGACGACGTCGTGGCGACCGTACTCGCCGAATGTCAACTGCCCGACCCACAGGAACTTCCCGGCGGCTACAAGGACAGTGGTGATGGGGGCGATCCTGCTGTTCCCGCCCTTGGTACTGGCCCGGCTCATGGACCCGCTGCTGGGCCGACTGAATGCGGCGTTGGTGCGCTACGAGGGGCAGCGTCTGGCCAGTAGTCCCGTCCTGCGACTCCGGGCCAGCGTGCACGTCGGCCCTCTGTCCCTGCCAGACCACCGCGGTAACGCCATCAATGACACCACCCGGCGGATCCCGCGCGCATCAGTGCAGGTCAACGGTGTGACTGAGGATGGCAAGAGCTCAATGACTGAGTCAAGCCACTTACAAGTCTTTCGAAATAAGCCATGTGTCATGTCATGTCTGCGCAGTTACCGCGAATGATGGAGCCCATCGCACCAGACGACGACAAGGAGTGGGTGAGGTGGCAAGCCTGATCAGGCGCCAGGAGTATCCGGTGAACGTGGACTACAACGGATGGGCCTTGCAGGACTTCGACGACACGCAGGTTCCTGTGCTGTTCCCTGAGGGTTTCGAGAACGGCACGTTCCTCACTGCTCACCCTGGGCGCCTTGATTTCTACAGTGCCGGGCCCACCCACACCGCGTCCCTGACGGTGGAGATCTGGGACGGGGAGCCTGCAGTGCCGGCCGGAGAGTGGGACGAGACAGCTTTGGCAGGCATCGTTTGTTCTTCGGGCAAGTTGCGCGCCAGGGGGATGGCGGCAGGACCGATGCTAAAGGCGATCGAGTTGTCGGACGGGCCGGGCGTCTGGACGGTGCGAGTGGTGTGCACCGGCCGCGAGGCGGCATCTGCGCAGACCCAGCACGGTGTGGTGCACGGAGTCGAGCGCTACATCGCACAGTTCTGGCCGAACGCCTAGCTTGCTGATGGCGGCTCGCATCTCCCGAGCCGCCCCCGCACCTGGCCAAGGGCTCCTACGAAGTGATCTCGCCAGTGCGAGGTGCAATTCGCCCCGTTCGATTAGCTGGTAAAGATGGCTAGTTGATACCTGCCGCTGCATCCGCGCACCCTCCCATGGGTCGTGGTGAGCGAATGGGCTGCGCGGATCCGCTCCTGGATCACGCAACCAGTCGGCAAGCGCACGATCGTTACGCCGCACGGCGTCCTCGACCTGCTGTTGCAGCCACCTCATTTGGGTAGCGAAGGGCCCGTAGAAGAAGTCATCGGCATCTGCGGGAGGGGTCTTCGCCATTGCTCGGTACGCGCGTTCTCGTAACTCGTCTGCCCGGCTCCTGAACGTCGACTCGTCGACCCCGACTCCCATGGAGACGTCTTGGCAGGCACGCCTCAGATAGTCACGGCACCACCCAGGGCCGCTTCCTCGACCACCCCGACTGCGCACCGGTCCTGGAGAGCGCCGCACGCCTGGACGTACCGCTCTACCTGCACGCCGGTGTTCCAGGAAGCCCGCGGTCGTGTCGCCCGATCCGGATACGGGGCGGACGGCCGGAGGCCCACCGATGCGGCGGCGGAGCCGGGGCGGCGGGCTGACGCGAGGGTACGAGGGGACACTCGCTGCCAAGTATCAATCTACTTGATGCCAGCTCAGGTGCCGTATTATCGGGGCGTGAGACAGGACGATGAGGGGCCGATCGCTGCCGACGCCCTGGACCGGGTGACCTGGGCGCTGCGGCGTGCGGAGTGGGCCGTGCAAGCGCGCAAGGATCAGCGGCTGCGGCCGCTGGGCCTGGCAGCCGCGCAGTACGCCGTGCTGATGAGCGTCCACAGACATCCCGGCATGACCGGCGCGGAGCTGGCCCGCCATCTGAGCGTCACCCCACAGGCGGTGGCCTCCCAGGTGGCCCGCCTGGAGGAGCGGGGCCTACTGGAACGCCGACCCCACCCGCGCCACCGCCATGTGCAGGAGCTTCATCTCACCGACACCGGCCGCGACGTCCTGCGCCCTGCCGATGCCGTGATCGTGGAGATCGAACAGCGGATCGCCAAGAAGCTGGGACCCGAGAAGACCGCGCAACTGAGGGAACTTCTCGATGAGGTGGGCGACGTGCTCCGGGAGGCGTGACGGGTCCGGCACCCATCAGCGCCATCGTGCTGTCGCGCCACGTTCAGCCGCAGCCGTACGGCCTCCACCCGAAGCGGGGAGTGAAGCCGCCTGGTAGCCGGATGCGGTTTCCGGCCGTCACTCACGAAGCCTCCCCTTCGATCAGGGAGGTTCGATCAGGGCGAGGAAGATGTCTTCGGGGCGGCGGTAGAGACCGGGCTCGTTCGGTGGCTCGCCGTCGGTGCCGACGGCACGCCGTCGCCCGGGCCGGTGATCTGCGCAATCGGCCTGCCTGCCGCAACCGTCCCCCGGTCCATCACAGCATCCCGGCCGACCAGGCGGCCGCCGGCGTCGGCCGGGCGGTGGATGGGGCCGGTGCCTCGCGACAGGGGCAGACCGGTGCCGTGGTTGGTCCGGGCGATGATCTCCGCCGTGATGGACACCGCTGTCTCCTCGGGCGTGCGGGCGCCGAGGTCCAGGCCGATCGGGGAGTTCAAACGGGCCAGTTGTTCCTCGGGGACGTCGGCCTCGCGTAGCAGGTCGATACGCCGGTCGTGTGTGCGTCGGGAGCCCATGGCGCCGACGTAGCCGACGGGCAGGGTCAGCGCCAGCCGCAGGAGCGGAATGTCGAACTTCGTGTCGTGCGTGAGGATGCAGACGGCGGTGCGGGGATCGACTTCGGTGGCCGCGAGGTAACGGTGGGGCCAGCCGGTGACGACCTCGTCGGCGTGCGGGAAGCGGGCGGCGGTTGCGAAGACCGGGCGGGCGTCGCAGACGGTGACCCGGTAGCCGAGGAAGCTCCCAGCCTGGCTGAGGGCGGCGGCGAAGTCGATGGCGCCGAAGATCAGCATGCGGGGGCGGGCCGCGTGGACGTGTACGAGGACGGTGAGCTTCCGTGGGCAGGTGCTGTCCCCCGGGCTCTCGGCTTCTCCCCCACCACCGCCGACCTCGATCCGGGCGGTGCGGCCCGCCCGCAGGAGCGCACGGGCCTGCTCGACGACCGCCCGGTCCTCGTTCTCTTCGCCGAGAGTGCCGTCGTGGGCCCCCTCGTCGGGGACGTGGAACGTACGGCCGACTAGTTCACCAGGGCCGTCGATGACCTGGGCCACGGCGCAGGAGCGGCCCGCGAGTACGGCTTCGAGGGCGGCGACGAGGTGGGGCTCGGCGCCGGGTTCCACGCGCTGGACCAGGACGTCGATCTCGCCGCCGCAGGTCAGGCCGACGGCGAAGGCGTCGTCGTCGGAGTAGCCGAACCTGGCTCGGGCGGGGGCACCGCGGTCGGCCAGCATCTGTTGGCACAGTTCGTAGACCGCCGCTTCGACACAGCCTCCGGAGATGCTGCCGACCGCGATGCCGTCCTTGTCCACGGCCAGTGCGGTGCCGACGGGCAGGGGTGCACTGCCGCTGACGTGGACGACGGTGGCGAGGGCGAAGGGGCGGGCCTCGCGGCACCACTGATGCAACGTGTCCGCGATGTTCAGCATGGCGGGCTTTCCGTAAGGGGGACTTGGGGACCGCCGCCGCGCACTGGGAGAGGAGGGCGCGGCGGCGGCCGGGGTACCCGGCAGTGTGGCGTGGTTGGTCGCCGGATACTGGTGGGAGCGCCAGGGTGGGCGGACCGGCCCCACCCGGGCGTTCGTTCAGAGGAGGGCTTCCGGGGTGATGGGCAGTTCGCGGACCCGGCGGCCGGTGGCGTTGAAGACCGCGTTGGCGATGGCGGGCGCCACGCCGACGAGGACGACCTCCCCGAGTCCCTTGACGCCGATCGGGTCGGCCTCGAAGTCCTCCCCCTCGATGTAGATCGCCTTCAGTTCGGGGATGTCGGCGTGGGTCGGCACGAGGTAGTCGGCGAAGTTGGCGTTGACGATCCGGCCGTCGCGGTGGTCGGTGACCGTGTGCTCCAGGAGGGCCTGACCGATACCGCCGACCATGGCCCCGATGGCCTGGCTGTCGGCGAGTCTCGGGTTGATGATCCGGGCGGCGTCGTACACGCCGACCATGCGCCGGACCCGTACCAGGCCGAGTCGGGCGTCGACGGCCACTTCGGCGAAGGTCGCGGCGTAGGCGTAGAAGGAGAACTTCTCCGATTCCGACGCTCCGGCGTACGTGCCGAGCGCTTCGAGGTGGGTGCGGTCGTTGCGGGCCAGGAGCCGCTGGTAGGTCTCCCCGCGCACGGGGTTGTCCTTCACATGCAGACGGCCGCCGCGCACCACCACGTCGGCGGGGTCGACGCCGTGCAGTGGTGACCCCTCGTCCGCGATCGCGAGGGTGATGGCCTGCCCCCGCACCTTGTCGCAGCCGTCCTGGACGCTGGATCCGACGCTGGCCATGGTCTGCGAACCGAAGTGTCCGGCGGCCGGGGGCATCCGGGAGTCGCCGAGCCGGAAGCTCACCCGGCGCATGGGCAGGCCCAGGGCGTCGGCGGCGAGCTGGGTCATGGAGGTGGCGGTGCCGGGTCCCATGTCGCTGGTCGCGGACTGGAGGAGGGCGGTGCCGTCGGCGTCGAGCCGGACGGATGCCTGGGACTGGGATCGTGCGGTGTCGTAGACGCCGGCGGCCATGCCCATACCGATGAGCCAGTCACCGTCGCGCGTCGAGCGGGGCTTGGGCCTGCGGCGCTCCCAGCCGAACTCACGGGCGCCCACGCGGTAGCAGTCGCGCAGGCGGCGGGTGGAGAACGGCAGCCTGATGGACTCGTCGTCGGCGGGTTCGTTGCGCAGTCGCAACTCGATCGGGTCCAGACCGAGTTCGTGGGCGAGTTCGTCCATCGCCGACTCGACAGTGAAGGCGCCGCTGGAGTAGCCGGGGCCGCGCATGAACGTCGGGGTGTTCACATCCAGCGGCACATGCCGGTACACCTGACGGACGTTGGGCGTGCTGTAGAGCATCCGGCCGGCTGCCAGCACGTCTTCGCTGTACGTTTCGTAGCTGGAGGTCTCGGAGCGGACGTCGTGCGCCGACGCGGTCAGGCGGCCCCGGCGGTTACTGCCCAGGCGCAGCGCGTACTCGTATGCCGGCCGGTAGCCCACGCCGAAGTACAACTGCCTGCGGGTGAGCGCCAGTTTGACGGGGCGTTTCACCTCGCGCGCGGCCATGGCGGCGATGACGGAGTGCACCCAGGTGCGGGCCGCGTTGCCGAAGGCCCCGCCGATGAAGGGCGAGATGATACGGACGTTGCCCGGCGGTATGCCGAACTCACCGGCCAGGGTGCGCACGGCGCCCACCACGTTCTGGGTCTTCTCCCAGACGGTCAACCGGTCGCCCTCCCAGCGGGCGACGACGCCGGCCGGTTCCATCGCGTTGTGGTGGTTGCGGGCCGTCCGATACGTCGTCTCCAACCGGACGGCGGCGGAGTCCAGGGCCCCGTCGGTGTCGCCGCGTGCGTAGGTCTCCGGTTCACCGGCGGGGTCGGCGACGCTCATGTCGGTCGAGGGAGGCTGGGCGTCGTAGGAGACCTTCACCAGGCTCGCGGCGTGCTGTGCGGTTTCCAGCGTGGTCGCCACCACGACCGCGACGGGCTGACCGAAGAACCGGATGCGGTCGTCCTGGAAGGCGCGCAGCGGCTCGCCCGGCGGGAATCCCCCTTGACGGGGCGGCAGTTCCGGCGCGTTCAGGTGGTTGATGACGGTGAGGACGCCGGTCTCGGCGAGAGCGGCGCGGGTGTCGATGCCGGTGATGCGGCCCTTGCCGACACTGCTGTCGACGATGACGGCGTGCACGACCCCGTCGGGGTTGTTGTCAGCGGCGTACTTCGCCCGGCCGGTGACCCTCAGTCGAGCGTCGACCCGGGGGACCGCCGCGCCGACGGCTGCCTGTGGCTGGCTCATGCGGTGCCTCCGATGGTGCTCAGCTGGCGTTCGACGGTGCGTTTGAGCAGCTCGGTCTTGAAGCGGTTGTGCGTGAGGGGGCGGGCCCCGTCGGCCGCGTGCCCCACGGCCTCGGCCCACAGCCGGTCGGAGGGGCGTTCGCCGACGAGGGCTTGCTCGACGGCAGGGAGCTTCCAGGGCACGGTGCCGACCCCGCCGACGGCGACCTTCGCCTCGCGGATGACGCCGCCGCGGATGTGCAGCGCGACCGCGGCCGAGGTGAGCGCGAACTCGTAGGACTGGCGGTCGCGCACTTTCAGGTAGCCGGACTTCAGTGGGCGCGGGTGCGCCGGGATCTGCACGGCGGTTATCAACTCGCCGGGCTTGAGGTCCTGTTCGCGGTTCGGGGTGTTGCCCGGCTGGAGCAGGAAGTCGGCGAAGGGCACGGTGCGTTCGCCGTCCGGGCCCAGCAGGTGAACGGTGGCCTCCAGGGCAGCGAGGGCGACCGCGAGATCGGAGGGGTGCGTGGCCACGCAACTGTCGGAGGTGCCCAGGATCGCGTGGCTGCGGTTGTAGCCGTGCAGCGCGGCGCACCCGGTGCCGGGCTCACGTTTGTTGCAGTCGGCGGTGACGTCACGGAAGTACGTGCAGCGGGTGCGCTGCATGATGTTGCCGCCGATGGACGCCATGTTCCGCAACTGGGCCGAGGCGCTCAGCTCCAGCGCCTGCGAGATGACGGGATACAGGGCGCGGACCTTGGGATGGGCGGCGGCCTCGGCCATGCGGACCAGGGCGCCGACGCGCAGGCCCCCGCTCATGGTGACGGTGACCTCGCGCAGTGGCAGGGCGCTGATGTCGACCAGGGTTCCGGGGTGTTCAACGGTCTCCCGCATCAGGTCGACCAGGGTGGTGCCGCCGGCGATGTATCGCCCGCCGCGCCGACCGGCGTTGAGAGCCTCACGCGTGTCCGTGGCCTTGGTGTAGGTGAAGGGATGCATGGCGATCGGCCCTCATTTCCTTTCGGCGGTCTGCTCGACCGCCCGCACGATCTTCACGTAGCAGCCGCAGCGGCACAGGTTGCCGCTCATCCACTCCCGGATCTCCTCCGGCGAACCGGTGTGGCCTTCCTGGATGCACCCGACCCCGGACACGATCTGCCCCGGCGTGCAGAAGCCGCACTGGAAGGCGTCCTGGTCGATGAACGCCTGCTGCAACGGGTGGAGCCTGTCGCCCTTCTCCAGGCCCTCGATGGTGGTGACCTCGGCACCTTCCAGCCGCACCGCCAGCGTCAGGCACGAGTTGACCCGGCGTCCGTCGACCAGGACGGTGCAGGCGCCGCAGGCACCGGCATTGCAGCCCTTCTTCGAACCAGTCAGGTCGAGGTGCTCGCGCAGCAGGTCCAGCAGCGAGGTGCGGTTGTCGATCGTGACGGTGTGGCGGACGCCGTTCACCGTCAAGGAGACGCTGCCGCCGGGCGGTGCCCCGGCGGCGACCGCTTTTTCGGCGCCGAGCGGGGGTGGCGCCGCCACCATGCCACCCGCCACGACGACTCCCCCGAGGGCTGTGGTCGTGGCGATGAAGGTGCGCCGGGAAGGCGCCGAGCAGGACTCGGCGGTTGGTGGCACAGCCGAGTCGGGACGTTCGGTAGACATGCCAACTCCCTTGATGGCGTACGGGTGGCGTCCCGGCAGGGCGTACCGGCGGCCGCGTCGATCCAGGAGGTTCGGGACCCTCGCCCAGCATTCACCGTTGTGAACAATCAAGCAAGCGTAGTTGCATCAAGCATCTTGATACTTGCTCCTCGAGCAGTAGCCCGCGTCGGCAGAACCATGACGGACGGGTGTGCCGGCCCACGGAGGACCTGCCGGTCGGCCGCACGGAGGATGGTGGGCCATGACGCGGGTTTCGCCGGGGCGGGGTTGCGAGCGCAGGGAAGTAAGGCGCCGCTGGAAATCTGGGCGCGGAGGCGATGACCGCGCAGGTAGTGGTGGGCCATGGGCCAGAGCGGTAGCTGGGGGATCGCCGAGACAAGCTCAGAAGGGGCTGCGGGTCGGTCCAGTCGGCGAAGGCGACGGCGGCGTCCCGGATGAGGGGGTGCCGTGGCCTCACGGTCGGTGTAGCAGGGTCCGAGTGTGATCTGCCCTCCTTCAGGTGCGCGGCGATGTCGCCGGTAAGGACGACGCGTTCGCCGGGCAGGGGGATGGCGATGGTGCCGGGGTGTGGCCGGGCATGGCGAGGATGAGGGGGCCCGGGTCGAGTTCGGCATGCGGGTCGGCGTCGGGGTCGGTGAGGACGTCGCCGTCGTCGAGTTAGCGGTGGACCGGACAGGCGGGGCCGGGGGATGTGCCCGGCGAGGCGAGCCATGAGGGGATCTTCGGCGGGCGTGAGGACCGGGGGAACGCCGGTTTGCTGGCCGCCGATGACCGGGGCGTCGGCGCGTCCGGCGCAGACCTGGGCACCGGTCCGCTCGGCGAGTGCCGCAGCGCCTCAGTGTGGTCGTGGTGCCAGTGAGTGAGCACTATGGGAACCAGGTCCTGCTCGGTGCGCCCGGTCCGGCGGATCGCGTCCAGCACCAGGGTGTCGCTACCGGCCTCGCCCGATTCGACGAGAGTGATCCTGCCGACGTGTGGCCAGGACGTGTGGGCTGAGCCGGGTCAGTTCCGGGACGGCAATGTAATGCTCTTTCCGATGAGGCGAACGTGGTGGCGCGGGTACGGGTGACGGCGGTGTGGACCAAGGAATTGCTGATCCTGTTCAGTCGGCGCAGCGGGGCGATGGAGCCGTCCACGATGTCGTCGGCGCATCCGCGCGTGGTCTGCTCGTAGCGGTGCAGGGCGCGCAGATACCGGGTCGGTCGTCAATGCCCATGAGCCCCTCGACGAGGTGGGCCGCTTCGCAGGTCCCGCTGCGTGGTCGACTCCTCGCACGTCAGGGCGTTAAAAGGGGGATCCACACGGGCCCCTCGCCGGTCGACCGGGGCCGGGCCGGGCCGGGCCGGTTCGAAACATCACCTGATCACCGACGGGCACGGCACCCCGCTCGCGGTTCTGCTGACGGGTGGCAACCGCAGTGACGTCACCCAGCTGCTGCCGTTGCTCGACGCGATCCCACCGGTCCGTGGCCGGGTCGGCCGTCCCCGCCGCAAGCCGGACTCGCTCTTCGACGACCGCGGCTACGACCACGACCTTTACCGCAACCAGGTCCGCGAGCGAGGCATCGTGCCAGCCATCGCCCTCCGCGGCACCCGGCACGGCACAGGACTGGGCACCTACCGATGGATGATCGAGCGGACCTTCGCCTGGCTCCACGGCTTCCGACGCCTGCGCATCCGCTGGGAACGGCGGGCCGACATCCATGAAGCGTTCCTCAAACTCGCCTGCTGTCTCATCACCCATCGACAGCTCGGCTCATTGTGTTAGCCGTTGTAAGAGCTGTCCCGTAAATGATCTCAAGAGATTTCGCATTTGAAGGAGAAGATGCAGGAGTTGTCAGAGCCTGTGAACACACCCCAGTCTGCCCAGATCACTCCGTTATGGGCAGGCACTCGGCGAGCAGATCGACGACGTCCCGCCAAGCTCGCTGCGCGTGCTGAGGGTGATAACCGACCCCGGGAAGCACGATGTGGTCGACCGGTGGGTGATGGAAGGCGTGCAAGGCGCCGCCGTAGACCACGAGGCGCCAGTCGACGCCCGCAGCTTGCATCTCGGCGGTGAATGCGTCCCGTTGCGCGGGCGGCATGATCGGGTCTTCTGACCCGACCCCGGCCCACACCGGGCAGTGAATGCGCGCCGTCTCGCCTGGTCGGCCCGTGGTCAGTCCGTTGACTGTCGCGATCGCGCGCAGGTCGACGCCGTCGCGCCCGAGTTCCAGCGCGATTGCGCCCCCGGTGCCGTAGCCGACGGCGGCGATCCGGTCCGGGTCGGTCCGCGGCTCGGCGCGGAGCACGTCGAGCGCCGCGTGGCCGATGCCTCGCATCCGGTCGGGGTCGGCGAGCAGCGGCATGCAACGGGCCAACATCTCCTCAGGGTCGCCCAAATAGCGCCCGCCGTGGAGGTCGAAGGCCAGCGCCACGTATCCCAGCTCGGCGAGCGCATCGGCCCGGCGACGCTCGACGTCGCTGAGCCCTACCCCCTCGGGCCCGACCAGGACCGCGGGCCGGCGGTCGACACCGGCCGGGAGCGCGAGGTGCCCGATCATCGTCAGGCCGTCGGCCGCGTATTCGATCGTGCGCGTTGTAACTGTCGTCATGAGCCTGGACTGTAGTGATCGTCGAGTCCGGTCGGGCCGGTGTTCTGCCGCTGGCAGAAGGCAGGTCCCTGGCGTATTCCGGAACCACCCCGTCAGCGGTTCAGCTCAGAGCCTGTGAACAAACCGCCGTCCGCCCGAAGGGCGGGCGCACCGGACGCCGCTGCGCGCAGACGGGGTTGGTTCACAGGCTCTCACCGAAGGATGACGCTCACACCTCGTTCCTCGAAGATCTCCAGTAGGAGGTCGAACAGCACAAGCTCGCGATCGCCGACGGGCACGCGCTCTGCCAACCGCGTCCGAGCCTCGGCCGAGGAGTCCCAGTGCAAGGTGAACGGAGTGGTCGCGCCCCAGCCGCCTGTCAGACAGTCGTCCAGAGCGTCCAGGTTCCAGCCGAAGTATCCACCGGGTCCGTTGATGGCCTCACCGATCGCGCAGTAGAAGGTGTCCCGGTCGACGACATGCCGGCCGTCCAAGGTGAACACCTGGCCTGCAGGCGCATCGGGCTTCCCCTGGCGTTGGTACTCCCGGGACCACAGGGCCACCGACAGCCACGCGTGTCGGTCCTCGGGCGCGAGTTCGTGCCACATTCCGGTGTGGTTCAGGTGACCGGTGCGAATCAGCTCCCACGGTCGTTCCGCTCCGGGCAGGGCGTTCTCGCACCAGAGCGTCACCGTGAGGTCGACGAGGCGGCCACCGCTGGCGGAGGGCTTGACGTCGATGACGGTGACCTCGTTGACGAAGTAGGACCCCATGGTGGCACCGTCACCGTCGAGGAGCTCGAACCAGGCGTTTCCCGCCACGGCACGACGACTGCCGACGTGGTCAACGCACCTCAGGAGGCCGCCCTGCGGGAGGCAACCCGCGAGGTGCACTCGGCGCGCTCCTTCCTCATCCGGCAGGGGCGTGAACAGCCCCTCGGCCTCGTGAGCGAAGCCCCAGAAATCGCTGTCGTCCTCATCCGAGGTCAGCGCGTACTTCTGCCCCTCGCCGCCCAGCCCCGACGTTCGCATCGCACCCCCCCATGAGAGCGCTGATCTTACCGACGCCGGGGGATCTGCCCGGCGGCCGCCGGCGCCGCCACCACCCCTGACCCCATCTCGGAGGCCCTTTGACGAGCCACATACCCGCCTTCACTCATGAGAGTGAGGTGCCGAGAAGCACGGGCGAGTACAAGATCAAACCCATCGAGAGGAAGATCCGCGACCTCCTCGGATACCCCCTACCCTCAGCGCGTTCCGAAGGATGTCTTCGTCGAGCAGTGGGTCGGCATCTCCACCGATGAGTTCCACCGCGCCAAGGACGCCGATGTCCGCTACATGCGCAACCGGCACCCGCTCATCGACATGGGCTGGTCACGCAGTGACTGCATCCTCTTTTCTCACGTCACTGGGCCTCGCGGACACCCCGAAATCAAGCTGCCTCGGCTGCCTTATGTGGAATCGAGCCGGGCTAGTAGTGCGGCCGATTGCAGAGGAAGCAGCCGTCCCAGAGCGGGAGCGCGCTGAGGACGTGGTGGCGCACGCACGAGGCCACCGCGGCCTCGTCCGGGCCGGGGAAGCCGCGTGCGGCACTGCTGTCGGCGGGCGGGGTGCAGGACTCCACCATGGTCGTGAAGCGGTGCAGGTAGTCATGCACTCGGGGCGGGTGGTAGCCCAGCTCGCTCCAGTGATGTCCGCTCGCCGCGAGTGCTGTGGCACGCAGCACGAAGTCCTTCGCGCGGGCGCGTTCCCGCTCCGTCGCACCCCAGTCGAACTCCGCCAGGTCGAACCCGACGGCACCGCGCCCCATGACGTTCTGGTCCTGCAGGGTCAGCAGCGCCGCGAAGCGGAAGTCCCAGTCCTCGGAGGCGAGATCGGACACGGCCAGCATCAGCACGTCGATGAACACCGCGGTGGCGCCATTGGACAGGTCCAGGTCGTGGCTACCGCCGGAGAAGATGTTGCTCACCGACCTATGATGCGATCCCGGCCATCCACCTGCTTGGAGAAGACGCATGACGGATGCGAGCACCGGCAAAGTGGTCGTGAACAGGGTGATGTCCCTCGATGGGTTCATCGCCGGTCCCGGCCACACGATGGACTGGATCTTCGAGCACATGACGTCGGCGACGTTCCCGGAGGTCATGGCGGCCACGGGCGCCATGCTCATCGGCCGGGGCACGTACGAGGTCGGCAAGCGCATGTCCGACGAGAACACCGACTACGACGGCGGGGCGCAGTTCGTCCTCACCCACCGCCTGCCCGACGAGCCGGACCCCAACGTCACCTTCCTCACCTGCGACATCGAGGAAGCCGTGGCCACGGCACGCCGCGCCGCCGGCGACAAGAACCTGGAGATCCTCGGCGCCGACGTGGCCGCCCAGTGCCTGCAGCGCGGCCTCGTCGACGAGATCCTGGTGTACCTTCTGCCGGTGCTGCTCGGCGACGGCGTCCGCTTCGCGCCGCCGGGCCTCGACCGGATCGACCTGGAACCGTTCAGCAACGTCCAGTCGGGCGGGGTCACCCTGCTGCGCTTCCACGTGCGCAAGTAGGCACGGTCGCAACTACTAGCCTGCTGTCATGGCCCCCATCCCGTGGGGCAAGTTCCCCACTCTCGCTGAACATCAACTGGCCCGACGGTGGCTGTAGCCGACTTCGGCGTACCGCAGACGAGAAAGCGGGCGATCCTGCTCGCCTCACGGGTCCGTACAGCCCTATCGCCCGCTCCCACCCACGCCCAGGTAGCAAGTCGTTGTTCGGGCCGGGCCGCTTTCGGTGGGTGTCTATGGCCGAGGCCCTCGGCTGGGGCGCCACCGACCGGCCCGTGCCCACCCTGTGCGCCGACGGCGGACCGGGAGGCGGCCCCGAGTCATTCCCCTCCGGGTCCCGTCAGACACTCGCCAACGCCCGGGAGCGCGATCTCTGGCGCCCACAACGGCCCGCCGCACCTGCTCGTGTCCCCCAGTCCGCAGAGCTGACTTCCGGCGGCACCGATCCGCTCGGCCTTTCCCTGCGGGCGTGTAGACATCGCCGACTCTGAATGGAACGCTCCCTACAGACGCGGACCTGTTCTCCCGCTCCGCCGGTTCACCTTCTGCTCTTCGGTCGGCGTCGCCGCTCCAGCGCAACCCCGCCACGTTCTCCGCACGAGCCGCGCATTGCGCACCAGCACGCAAGCCTCGCAGCAGCCGAGTCCTGGTACGCCCACATGCCTCGCCGAGAGGGGTTCACCCATGAAGGTCAGTGCCATCCCGGCGGCGCTCGCCGCCGTCCTCCTTGCCAGTGCGGCGCATCCCGCCACCGGTGCCGCCGCTCCCGGGGCCGCCGACCCCACGGAGTTCACCGTGGACACCACCTCCGACGCGGTGGACGCCGACCCGTCGGACGGCCGGTGCCGCACCGCGTCGGGCACGTGCAGCCTGCGCGCCGCCGTCATGGCCGCCAACGCCCGGCCGGGCAGTACGATCACGCTGCCTCCCGGCCGCTACCGGCTCACGATCCCGCCCGACCCGCGGCTGATCATCGGCGACAACCCCGACCCCACGACGGGCGACCTGAACGTCGATGCCCCCATCACGATCCAGGGCACCGGCGCGCGGAGCACCGTCATCGACGCCAACCGCCTGGACCGGGTCTTCCGCCTGCGGGCGGACACCCACATGTCCGATGTGACGATCACCGGGGGACGGGCCGTGCAGCGCGAACTGCCCTTCACCGACACCGGTGGCGGCGGCATCGCCAACGGACGGCACCTGACGCTGCGTCGAGTGGCCGTGACCGGGAACTCCGCCGGCTATGGCGGCGGCATCTTCAACGTCCCGGACTCCCATCTGGATCTCATGGAGAGCACGGTCAGCGGGAACGCCGCGGGAGAGGCCGGGGGCATCAGATTCGACGACAGCGGCACCGTGACGAACTCGACGATCGCCGACAACCGGGTGACGGACCCCGGCGACCGCCCCGGCAGCCTCGGCGGCTACGGCGGCGGCATCGACATCCGCGGCCTGGGAACCGTGCGGATCCTCAACTCGACCATCACCCGGAACAGTTCGACCGACGGCGGGGGCGGAATCAACATCGCGCCGGCCTATCTGGACAGCCTGCCCGCGCCCATCCCCGACATCGTCGATCTGCCGCTGGGGCGGATGACCCTGCGCAACTCCGTCGTCGCGGGCAACACCGTCGACGGCGTGCCCGCCGACTGCAAGAAGGCCTTCGCCACCATCGCGTCGCAGGGCAACAACCTCGATGGAGACGGCAGTTGCCGCCTGACCGCGGCCGGCGATCTACCCAGCCGCGCCCCGGTGATCGGACCGCTCGCGGACAACGGCGGCCCCACCGACACCGTCGCGCTGCTGCCCGGCAGCCCCGCCCTGGACGCGGCCGACGGCTGCCCGGCCACCGATCAACGCGGCGTCGCCCGCCCCCAGGGCGCCGCCTGTGACATCGGCGCCTATGAGCGCACGCCATGACCCCCCACCCCCATACCGGCACCTGGAGTGAGGGATGAGAGCCCCGAGTCTGCGCCACGCCCTGGCCCGCGCCGCAGCCGCCGTCGCGGCCCTGCTCCTGTCACTGACCGTTCCCCCGCCCACCGCCCACGCCCGTTCCGGCACCGACTCCCTGGTCGTGCGCACCGACCGGGGCTGGGTGCGGGGCGCGGCCGTCCACGACGGCGGGCGGGTCTTCCAGGGGATCCCGTTCGCCGCCCCGCCGACCGGTGAGCTCCGCTGGCGTCCGCCGCGACCCGCGCCGCAGTGGTCCGGCGTACGGGACGCCACCGAACCGGCCCATCCCTGCCCCCAATTACCGCTGACGCTGCTCCCCGACCGCGGCCCCGTCCTGCCCGGCGAGTCCAACCGCACCGGCAGCACGGTGGAGGACTGCCTGTACCTCAACGTCTGGACACCCGCCCGCACCGACGGCCGCCCCCTCCCTGTGCTGGTGTGGCTGCACGGCGGAAGCAACGTCTACGGCGCGGGAAGCGACTACGACGGCGCAGCGCTTGCCACACGGGGCGTGGTCGTGGTGACCGTCAACTACCGCCTCGGAGCACTGGGGTTCCTCGCCCACCCCGCCCTGTCGGCCGAGGGCGCGGACCGCGCCTCGGGTGACTACGCCCTGATGGACCAGCAGGCCGCGCTGCGCTGGGTGCGGCGCAACATCGGTGCCTTCGGCGGGGACCGGAACCGGGTGACGCTGGGCGGTCAGTCCGCCGGATCGGCGGACACCTGCCTCCACATCGCCTCGCCGACCGCGAAAGGCCTGTTCCACCGGGCGATCCAGCAGAGCGGAAGCTGCGCCGCGGGCGGCGGTCTGACACCGCTCACGCTCGACGCGGCCGAGCGGAAGGGAAGCGAATTCGCAGCCGCGGTCGGCTGCACGGACCCGCCGACCGCGACGGCCTGTCTGCGCACCGTGCCCGTCACCGAGCTCATCCGCGCCATCGGTACCGGGGCCTCGTCCTCGTGGAGTCCGAACACCGGGCCGCGCGTCCTGCCGCGACCACCGCACGAGGCATGGGCCGATGGACGGGTGAACGCGGTCCCGACGCTGAGCGGCAGCACCCACGACGAATACCGCTACTTCACCGCGCTGCACGTGGATCTGCTCGGCGGCGGCCCGCTGACCCCCGCGTCGTACGCCGCCCTGATCCAGCTCCAGCACGGCAACCGTGCGGCCGCGGTCCTCGGCACCTACCCCGCCTCGGCGTATCCCTCCCCCAACCTGGCGTACTCCGCCGTCGGCACGGACCAGCGGTTCGCCTGCCCCGCACGGGCCGACAGCCGGCTGTACGGCAACCGGGTGCCCGTCTACGCCTACGAGTTCCACGACCCGCAGGCACCGCCGTTCATCCCGGCACCGCACACGCCGCAGGGTGCTTTCCACGCCTCCGAACTGGCCTATCTCTTCCCCATGGACGCGGTATCGCCCCTGACGCCCGCCCAACGGCGGCTGTCCGCCACGATGACCGCCTACTGGGCCCGTTTCGCGGCCACCGGCGACCCCAACGCGCCCGGGACTCCGCCCTGGCCGCGTTACACGGCCGACGAGGACCGCATCCAGGTGCTGACGCCGGACCGGGTAGGACCCACCACCGGGTTCGCGGCCGACCACCACTGCGCGTTCTGGCAGCCCTCCCCCGGTCCCCGAGGAGCCGAGCGATGACATCGGCCTTCGCCCTGGTCCGGGACGGGCGCCGGACCCTGCGGCAGGGCCCGGACGCCCTGGCGCACCGGCAGCGGGAGCGGCTGGCCTCGATGGTCGACTTCGCCCGCGCCAACTCCCCGTACTACCGCGAGCTGTACCGGACTCTGCCCGAACGCGTCGAGGACCCCGCCCTGTTGCCGGTCACACACAAACAGGACCTGATGGCGCGCTTCGACGACTGGGTCACGGACCCCGAGGTGACCATCGACCGGTTACGGGCCTTCGTCGCGGATCGCCGACGGGTCGGCGAACGCTTCCTGGGCAGATACCTGGTCACCACCACGTCCGGGACCACCGGCCACCGCGGCCTGTTCCTGCTCGACGACCACGCGGCGGCGGTGGTCAGGGCCTTGTCGCTGCGGGCCGCCCGGCGGTCCCTCACTCCCCCGGTGACGGCCCGGCTGCTCGCTCGCCACATGCGGTCGGCGCACATCGTGGCCACCAGCGGTCATCTGGCCGCGTACGCCGTCATCGCCCGCTCCCGCGCGGCCGGCCGGCTGTCCACCCGGGGCAGCCGGGTGCTGTCGGCGCACAGCCCGCTGCCCGAGCTGGTGGACCAGCTCAATCGGTACCGCCCGGTGTTCCTGGCCGGCTATGCCACTGTGATCGCGCTGCTCGCCGGCGAGCAGCAGGCCGGCCGGCTGTGCATCGCCCCGGCCGTGGTGTCGCTGCTGGCCGAGGGTGTCAGTGACCGCGACCACCAGAGGATCCGCTCCGCTTTCGGGGCACGCCTGGTCAACACCTACGGCTGCAACGAGAGCCTCGCCCTGGCCTATGGCTGCGGGTTCGGATGGCTCCACGTCCACAGCGACTGGCTGATCCTGGAGCCCGTCGACTCGGACCTCCGCCCCACTCCGCCGGGCCGGGAGTCCTTCACCGTGCTCCTGACCAGCTTGTGCCGGTGGGCGCAGCCGATCCTGCGCTACGACCTCGGCGACAGTGTGCTGCTGCGCCCGGACGCGTGTCCGTGCGGAGATCCGCTCCCCGCGATCAAGGTCCGCGGCCGCGCGGCCGACCTGCTGTCCTTCCCGCGCCGGGACGGCGGCAGCGTCCGTATCGTGCCCATGGCCTTCGAGACCCTCCTGGAGAGCATCCCGGACATCGACTTGTTCCAGATCGTCCAGACGGCGCCCAGCTGTGTCCGGGTGCGGATCCGTTCCGCCGCCGGAGCCGATCGGGACCGGCTGTGGGCGGCGGTGCGAAAGGAGATGATCGCCCTGCTCACCGCCCACGGGGCGGGCCAGGTGAGCGTCGAACGCGCCGACGAGCCACCCGAGCAGTCTCCGGGCGGCAAGTACCGGGTCGTCATTCCCCGCTCGTGACGCCGCGCGACGGGGCGTCCTCGCCGGGGACGCCCCGCAACGGAATCCCGTGGCGGGCCGCCAGCGCCAGCAACGCCACGCGCAGTGGTCCGGTCTCCAGGACGGTGTCCGGCTCGAACCACCGGGCCACGGCGGTCCCGCTCGCCATCCTCAGCGTGAAGCGCGCCAACTCGTCCGCCACCTCGGGGCGGTCCCGCAGGGCGAAGACGGAGCTGACCGCATCCCGGGCCCAGACGACCAGCGCGTCGCGGTAGTGACGTACCTCGGCCACGGCCGCCGCACTGGCATCCTGCTGCACCATGCCCAGCCCCAACAGCAGCTTCACACCGTGCGGGTGACGCCGGAACGCGTCCTCGACCTGCGCGAGAAAGGCGTCCAGACGCTGCGCGACGTCGGCGCCCGGCACCTCGCCCGGGGGCAGCGCCGCCAGCAGCGCGGTCCTGGCTCGCTCCAGCACCGCGACGTAGATCCCGTCCTTGCTGCGGAAGTGCCAGTAGATGGAGCTGACCGGCAGCCCGCATGCGGAGGAGATCATCGAGATGGACGTGGCGGCGTAGCCGTGACGCGACATCAGGTCGCCGGCGGTGTCGAGTATCGCGTCACGGGACCGCGCGCCACGGTCCAGGGCCGGTGCCTCCGTCATAGGGCCGACTCTAGAGGAAGCACAGGCCGACGGAACCTGCGCGCGGGGCATGTACGGCTCGGTTCTCCGGGGAACCGAATTCTCGGACCGCGTCCCGCAGCCCCTCCCTGGTCGGGCACTTCATCGTGTCCCGGCCCTTGTGCAGCCGCTGCATGCCTTCGTGGTGACACGCAGCGGTCGGCACCCGGCCCGCGATCAGCTTGTCTCCTCCGGGTGCAGGCGCCCCAGTAGCTCGTAGAGACTGCGGCGGCCCTCCTCGTCCAGACGCGCAAAGGCCGCCGAGGTGGCCCGCATGTCGGCGCGGATGAGGCGGACTGCCTCCCTTCCCTCTTCGGTGGCGACCACGTTCTTGATCCGCCGGTCGGCCGCGTCGGCGTGTCTGGCGACCAGTCCCCGCGCCTCCAGCCGGTCCACGAGGCCGGTGATGTTGGAGGCGTCGCAGGCGAGCCGTCCTGCGAGGGCGCGCATGGGCAGCGGTTGCTGCCGAAGCAGGATGAGCATTTTGGCCTGCGTCATGGTGAGCCCGTGCATTGCTGCCGCCGCTGTCAGGTCCCGGTAGTAACCGGCAGCGGCGCGCGCCAGGCGCTCCATGAGCGCGTCGTGGGCAGGGTCGCTGTCCTGCGCGGCGGAGCGGTCGGCGGGCGGGGCGGAGGTGTGGGCCATGCCTCAAGTGTAGGCGAAGCTCAACGTTTGACTTCATCAACCTTTGAGGTCTACCGTCTCCGTCATTGCTTGGATGCATCAAGCATCTAATCCCGAACCAGTACCCCTGCCGGGTTCCAGCCCAGCGCCCGCCCCGCACCGGAGAAACCACCCGTGTCACAACCCCTTGCTCCGCCGCGCGGCCGACGCCGAGCCGAGACCGCGGTCATCCTTGCCCTGAGCCTCGCCGCGATGATCGTGTCGATGATGCAGACACTGGTGGTGCCGATCCTCGGCCTGATCCAGAGCAGCCTCGGCGCCAGCTCCGCCGAGGTCAGCTGGGTCACCACCGCGACCCTGCTATCGGCAGCCGTCTTCACCCCGCTGCTCGGCCGCTTCGGCGACCAGCACGGCAAGAAGCCGACCCTCATCGGCGTGCTGGCGGTGATGATCGTCGGCTCGGTCCTGGCCGCCACGACCGACTCGCTGCTCTGGTTGATCGTCGGCCGCGTGCTGCAGGGCGCCGCCACCGCGATCTTCCCGCTCGCTCTGTCGGTGCTCCGCGAGGAGGTCCCCGCCCGCCGTCTACCGGGAGCGATGGCGCTGGTCAGCGGCACCCTGGCGTTCGGCAGCGGATTCGCACTGGTCACCACCGGTCTGCTGACCCGCGGCGACGACGCCGACTACCACCGCGTCTTCTGGCTGGCCACCGGCCTCGCAGCGGTCACCTTGCTCGCCGTCGTCCTCCTCGTGCCGGCGAGCCGCACCAAGACCGGCGGACGCACCGACATGCTCGGCGCCCTCACCCTCGGCCTCTTCCTGGTTCTCCTGCTGCTGCCGATCTCCCAGGGCCACGAGTGGGGCTGGACCTCCGCCCGTACGCTGGGCAGCTTCGCCGGAGCGGTCCTCATGGCCGGTGTCTGGAGCTTCACCGAGACCCGCGTCCGCGAACCCATGGTCGACATGAAGATGTTCCTCCACCGCCCGGTGCTCTTCAGCAACCTCGCGGGCCTCTTCGTGGGATTCGGGATGTTCGCCCAGTTCCTCGGCGTCTCCTACCTGGCGCAGGTGCCGAGGGACATCGCGGGCTACGGCTTCGGCGCCTCCGTGCTCCGCGCCTCCGTCGAGTACCTGCTGCCCAGCACGATCGCGTCGCTCGTCGTCTCCCAGTTCGGTGGCGTGCTGATCCGCAGGATCGGCCCACGCCTCACGCTCGCCCTGAGCGCGGTGACCGGCATCGTCGGCTTCGCTTGGCTGGCCGCCGCACACTCCTCGACTCCCTCGGTCATCAGCGCCGGAATGGCTGTCGGAACAGCCATCAGCCTCGGCTACGCCGCGATGCCCGCCCTCATCGTCTCGGGGGTGCCACCTCACCAGACCGGCATCGCCAACGGCATCAATTCCATCTCCCGGTCCGTCGGCAGCGCGATCGGCAGCGCGCTGATCACCTCGCTGCTCGCCTCCAGGACCATCGAGAACCTTCCGGCCGGGGTGCCCCCGTTGCCCGCCGAGAGCCAGTTCACCCTGAGCTTCACCCTTGCCGGTGTCGCCTTCGCCTTCGTCCTGGCCCTCTCACTGGTCGGCCTCAAGCGCGAACAGCAGGCGCCGCGTACGGAACACCTGCCCGCGGCGGAGCCGGCTGCTGCCACGACCGCCGCCTGACCAACTCCACCGCGATCCGCACTATCACTACACAAGGAGTCACCCCCCCATGAAGGCCATCACTTACCGCACCTACGGCGGCCCGGAGGTCCTGGAGCACGGCGATGTACCGAACCCGAAGCTCGGCGTGGACACCGTGCTGGTCCGTGTGAAGGCCGCGTCCGTCAACCCGGTCGACTGGAAGATCCAGGCGGGGTACCTGGACGCCGTCATGGACGCCGTCTTCCCCGTCATCCCCGGCTGGGACGTGGCGGGCGTCGTCCAGGAGACCGGCGCCGGGGTCACCGAGTTCGCTCCGGGCGACGAGGTGATCGGCTACGTCCGTGAGGACTTCGTCTCCCGCGGGACCTTCGCCGAGTACGTCGCCGCCCCGGTCCGTACGCTCGCCCGCAAGCCCGCCAACCTCTCCTTCGAGGAGGCCGCCGGCCTTCCGCTGGCCGGCCTCACCGCATACCAGGCGCTGACCCGCTCCCTGCGGGTGCGGGCCGGCGACACCGTCCTGGTGCACGCCGCGGCGGGTGGCGTGGGCTCTCTGGCCGTACAGATCGCCAAGTCGTTCGGCGCCCGGGTCATCGGCACCGCCAGTGAGTACAACCACGCCTACCTGCGAGGGCTGGGAGCGGAGCCGGTCGCCTACGGCGAGGGCCTCGCCGACCGTGTGCACGCCCTCGCGCCGCAGGGCGTGGATGCCGTCCTCGACCTCGCCGGCGGGGACGCCCTGAAGGTCTCGCCAGGGCTGCTCGCCGGGGGCGGCCGCCTGGCCTCGGCCGTGGACGGCGCCGTGCTCGACCTCGGTGGCGGGTACGTCTTCGTGCGACCCGACGCCCGGGACCTGGAGGCTCTCACCGAACTCGCCGAGCGCGGGGAGCTGCGGGTGGACGTGGCCGCCGCGTTCCCCCTGGAGCAGGCCGCCGACGCCCAGCGCCTCAGCCGCGAGGGTCACACCCGCGGCAAGATCATCATCACCGTCGCCTGAACCACCGCTCGCCGCCGCACCACCACCGGCACCCCACGGACAACGCCCCCACCACCGCGCTACCCGCGCGCACTGTGAAGGAGACAGTCATGACCGCAGTTCTGTTCGTCGTCACCGGCACCGACCACTGGACGCTCGCCGACGGCACCCCGCATCCCACCGGCTACTGGGCCGAGGAACTCGCCACACCTCACCGGCTGTTCCGCGAGGCCGGGTTCGACGTCACCGTCGCCACACCGGGCGGCGTTGTTCCGACCGTCGACGCCGTCAGCCTCGCCGCCGAGTCCACCGGCGGCAAGGAGCAGGCCGATGCCATCGCCGCGTACCTGGCTGCCATCCGCGCCGACCTGGAGAACCCGGTCAAGCTCGAGGAGGTCGACCTCGACGCGTACGCCGCCGTCCTCTACCCCGGTGGCCACGGCCCCATGGAGGACCTCGCCGTCAACGCCGACTCCGGTCGCCTGCTCACCGCGGCACTGGACTCCGGCAAGCCGCTCGCGGTGCTGTGCCACGCCCCGGCGGCCCTGCTCGCCGCCCGGCGCGAGGACGGCAGCTGGCCGTTCACCGGTTACCGCATGACCGGCTTCACCAACACCGAGGAGACCGCGGCCGGCTTCGCCGACAAGGCCAAGTGGCTGCTCCAGGACCGCCTGGTGGAACTGGGTGCCGACTTCGAGGCCGGGGCCCCGTTCAGCGAGCACGTCGTGGCGGACCGCAATCTGCACACCGGTCAGAACCCCGCCTCCTCTGAGCAGCTCGCCCGGAACGTCATCGACACCTTGAACCGCGGCTGATCCCTTTGCCCGACGCCGACGCCCCGGCTGTCCCGCGGCGCGGCGACAACGCCCCGTCCCCGTACCGCTCCTGTGAGGGAACCATGAGCAACCCCGCGCCCGCGCAGCCCGCCGAGCTCGTCGCCCGGCTGCGCGCCACCTTCCGCGCCGGCAAGACCAAGCCCGTGGCCTGGCGCACCGAGCAGCTGCACCGGATGCGCACCCTGCTCACCGAGCAGGGGGAGACATTCGCCGAGGCGCTCCACGCCGACTTGGGAAAGAGCTCCACCGAGGCCTACCGCACGGAGATCGACTTCGTCATACGCGAGATCGACCACACTCTGGAGCATCTCGACGGGTGGCTGCGCCCCGAACCGGCCCCCGTCCCCGCGTTCATCGGCGAGGCGAGGGCCTGGACGCAGTACGACCCCCTGGGCGTCGTACTGGTCATCGCCCCCTGGAACTACCCGGCTCAGCTGCTGCTGGCCCCGGTGGCCGGTGCCCTGGCCGCGGGCAACGCGGTGGTCGCCAAGCCCAGCGAACTGGCCCCGGCCACCTCCGCCGCGCTCGCCCGTCTCGTGCCGCAGTACCTCGACACCGATGCGGTCGCCGTGGTCGAAGGCGGGGTTGCGGAGACCACCGCCCTGCTCGAGCAGCGCTTCGACCACATCCTCTACACCGGCAACGGCACGGTCGGCCGCATCGTGATGGCCGCGGCCGTCCGGCACCTCACGCCCGTCACCCTCGAACTGGGCGGCAAGTCCCCGGCGTTCGTGGACCGGGGCACCGACCTGGGCACCGTCGCCGCCCGCCTCGCGGCCGGGAAGTTCCTGAACGCCGGGCAGACCTGCGTCGCCCCCGACTACGTCCTCACCGACCCCGAGACCGCACGTGCTCTGGAAGCCGCCCTGGCCAGTGCCATCGAGGGCCTGTACGGGTCCGACCCCGCCGCCTCCCCGGAGTACGGCCGTATCGTCAACGAACGCCACTTCGACCGGCTGACCGCTCTCCTCGGCTCCGGCCGTCAGGTCACCGGCGGCGCGCACGACCGCGAGACGAAGTACATCGCGCCGACCGTCCTGGCCGAGGTGTCAGCGGACGCGCCGGTCATGCAGGAGGAGATCTTCGGCCCGATCCTCCCGATCGTCGAGGTGGCCGGGCTCGACGAGGCCATCGACTTCATCAACGACCGCGACAAGCCGCTGGCCCTGTACGCGTTCACCGACTCCGACGCCACCCGGGAGCGGCTCGCCGCCGAAACCTCCTCCGGCGGCCTCGGGTTCGGCCTGCCGCTGGCCCATCTCACCATCTCCGACCTGCCGTTCGGCGGCGTCGGCGAAAGCGGCATGGGCAGCTACCACGGCCGCTACTCCATCGAGACCTTCAGCCACCGCAAAGCCGTCCTCGCCAAGCCCCTGTGACGAACGGGTGGTCAACGCAGGTCGGGGACAGCTGGAGCGGGCGGCGACAGGGACACTTCCCCGTCGCCGTCCTCCGTCGGCCGGGGCCGGTCGAAGCGCATGAGCCCCTCCTGCGCGACCGCGGCGACCAGGCGCCCGCCCGTGTCGAACAGCCTTCCGCGGGTGAGCGCCCGGCCGTGCTCGGCCGAAGGGGAGACCTGGTCGTACAGCAGCCACTCGTCCGCGCGGAAGGGACGCAGGAACCACAGCGAATGGTCCAACGACGCGCCCTGTACCGCGGTTGGGGGATGTGGCAGTCGCGCGGAGCCCAGCAGCGCCATGTCGCTGAGATAGGTCAGTGCGCAGGCGTGGACGGCACCATCGTCCGGCAGCGGATGTCCGTACCTGATCCACACCCGCTGGCGGGCCGGCGCCCCCGGGACGTGGCCGATCTCGCCGGGCACCCAGCGCATCTCCCAGTGGCGCCATTCCGCGGGCCGCGGCATGCCCCAGCCGTTGATGCGGTCGGACTCCGGAATGTCGTCAGGTGCCGGCACCACCGGCATGTCCACCTGGTGAGAGAATCCTTCGTCCCCGCGATGGAACGACGCCGTCACCGTGAAGATCGCCTCCCCGGCCTGGACTGCGGTCACCCGGCGGGTGCAGAAGCTGCCGCCGTCGCGGAGCCGCTCGACCAGATGGTCGGTCGGCTCGTGCGGACGGCCCGGCCGCAGGAAGTACCCGTGCAGCGAGTGAGCCACGTACGACCGGTCGAGGGTGCGCGCCGCGGACATCAGCGACTGGGCGGCGATCTGGCCACCGAACGTCCGCGCCCACTCGCTGGGGATCGGGCCGGACCGGAACAGGTCCGGCCCGATCTCGTCGAGGGCCAGGACCTCTGGCAGGCCGGCCATGCTTCGGCTCCTCTCACTCTTCACTGCTGCTTTCCTCTGAGCGTGGGTGTCGAAGTCCCGTGGGCAGGCGATCGGTTCAGACACCTGCCGTGTCCGCGACTTCGTGGGCCTGCGCCACCAGTGCGTCGATGCGCTCCGCGGTCGGGGTCCCGGACGCGGCCTTGTTCCGCGGTTCGTCCATCGCGCGGCGCATGACGCCCTCCGCGATGATCGCGACCTTCCACAGTCCCATCGCGTGCCAGTAGCCCAGCGCCGTCAGGTCGCGTCCCGACGCCGCCGAGTAGGCCGCCACGAGTTCCTCACGGGTCGGGAAGCCGTCGAGAGCGGTCGCGGCGAAGTCGCCCGAGGTGTTCTCGCCCTTCGCCGGCCAGTAGGCCAGCAGGCTGCCCAGGTCCGCGAGCGGATCCCCCAGCGTCGACAGTTCCCAGTCGAGCACCGCGGTCACCTCCCCGGTGTCGTAGGAGGTGATGACGTTGCGCAGATGGAAGTCGCCGTGCACGAGCGTCAGTTCGCGCTGGTCGGGGACGGCCGCGACGAGGCGCCGGGTGAGGTCCTCCAGGGCGGGCAGCTCGCGGGTCCTGGACCTCTCCCACTGGGCCGACCACCGCTTGAGCTGACGCTGCGCATACGGCTTGTGGCTGGCGAGACCGGTCAGCCCGGTCGCCTGGAGATCCACCGCGTGGATCTTCGCCAGAGCCCGCGGCAACGACACCCCGATCGCCCGGCGACGCTCGGGCGTCAACGACCGCGCGATCGACATCGTGTCGACGACCTGGCCGTCCACGAACTCCATGAGCAGCAGCGGGACGTCGGTCACGGCGGGATCGCCGGTCAGCCCGAGCACCCGTGGAGTCGGGACGGCGGTGCTGTCCAGGGCGGTCAGAATCCGCGCCTCGCGGGCCACGTCGTGCGCCGACGCCAGCAGGTGACCCAGCGGTGGGCGCCGCAGCACCCATCTGCGAACGTCCTGATCCTTTACGAGATACGTCAGATTCGACTGGCCCAGCCCGATCCGCTCGAAGGCCAAGGGCCCGGCGAAGTCGACGCCGAGGGTGGCGAACCAGCGGCCCACCGCCCCGGCGTCGATTCCGACGATGTCCGCGCTAGACACCGATACCGGCTCCTTGCCTGAACGGGAGCGCGTCGCCGAGCAGTTGACCGCCGTCGATCACCATGGTCTCGCCGGTGATCCAGCTCGCGGCGTCGGAGACGAGGAAGGCGACCGCGGAGGCGATGTCGGCGGGCTCCCCGATGCGGCCCAGCGCCACCGAGGCGGACACCTCCTCCTCGTGCTCCTTCCACAGAGCCTCGGCCAGCTTCGTGCGCACCACGCCCGGTGCCACGGCGTTGACGCGGACTTTCGGCGAGAGTTCCAGGGCCAGTTGCTTGGTGAGATGGATCAGCGCGGCCTTGGACGCGTTGTACAGCCCGATGTTCGCCTCGGAGGCCATGCCGCCCACCGACGCGGTGTTGACGACCGCCCCGCCGTGCTCCCCCATCCAGGCTCGCGTGGCCAGACCAGTCCACAGGACGGGCGCCCACAGGTTCACGTCGAAGGTCTTCGCGAACCGGCCGTGGTCCTGGTCGATGACCGGTCCGAACGCCGGGTTGGTCCCCGCGTTGTTGACGAGGATGTCCAGGCTGCCGAAGCGCTCGAGCGTCAGATCCACACAGCGCCGGGCCGCCTCCTCGTCGACCGCGTGCGCACCGACGCCGACCGCTGTGCCCTTGACCTGGGCCGCGGCGGCGTCCGCCGCCTCCTGGGACCGGGAGGTGAGGACGACGTTCCCGCCGGCCTCCGCGATGGCCTGGGCGATCGCCAGCCCGATACCGCGCGAGGCCCCGGTGACGACGGCGGTGCGACCGGTGAGATCGAGTCCTGCCATCTCAGCTCACCGCCGCCGCATCGCGGTACTGCCGCAGTTCATGCCTGGCGATGGCCCGCTTGTGCACCTCGTCGGGACCGTCCGCCAACCGCAACGTCCGCAGATGCGCGTACATCATGGCCAGCGGGAAGTCGTCGGTCACTCCCGCTCCCCCGTGCACCTGGATCGCACGGTCGACGATCTTCAACGCGATGTCGGGGGCGGCCACCTTGATGGCCGCGATCTCGGTGCGCGCTTCCTTGTTCCCGACCGTGTCCATCAGATACGCGGCCTTGAGCGTGAGCAGGCGGATCATCTCGATGTCGATCCGCGCTTCCGCGATCCAGTCCTGGATGTTGGACCGTTCGGCGACCGGGCTGCCGAAGGTCACCCGCGACTGTGCGCGCCGGCACATCAGTTCCAGTGCCCGCTCGGCCGCGCCGATGGCCCGCATGCAGTGGTGGATACGACCGGGCCCGAGCCGGGCCTGGCTGATCGCGAAACCCTCACCCTCGCCCTTGAGCACGTCCTTGGCCGGCACCCGGACATTCTCGAAGACGATCTCCGCATGGCCCTCGCGATCCGCGTACCCGAACACCGGGAGGTTGCGGACCACGGTGACCCCGGGGGCGTCTACGGGTACGACCATCATCGACTGCTGGCGATGAGGGGCCGCTGTAGGGTCGGTCTTGCCCATCACGATGAGCACCTTGCAGTTCTTGTGCATCGCGTTCGAGGCGAACCACTTGCGGCCGTTGAGCACGTACTCGTCGCCGTCGCGCTCCATCCGCAGCTCGATGTTGGTGGCGTCGGAGCTGGCGACACGCGGCTCGGTCATCGCGAAGGCCGAGGCCATCGTCCCGTCGAGCAGGGGCTTGAGGTACTTCTCCTTGTGCTCGTCGGTGCCGAAGAGGGTGAGCACCTCCATGTTGCCGGTGTCGGGCGCGTTGCAGTTGCACGCCTCGGAGGCGATGTGGCTGCGGCCCATGATCTCCGCCAGCGGCGCGTACTCGAGGTTCGTCAGACCGGGGCCCCACTCGGGGTGCGGGTGGAAGAGGTTCCACAGTCCACGCCTGCGCGCCTCCGCCTTGAGCTCCTCGAGGATCGGCGGGTGGAAGTGCGGGTCGCCGGACGCGCGCATCTGCTCGTCGTACACCGCCTCGGCGGGGTAGATGTGCTCATCCATGAACTCGAGCAGATCCGCCCGGTACTTCTTGGCACGGTCCGACATCTCAAACAGGGACATCCGAACTCCTGACGGGTAGGGAGGGAAAGTCGGGCGGGCGCTTGTCCAGGTGACTGGCCACGCCTTCGACGACGTCGGACCCGCGGAAGGCCTGGAGCATGAGGCCTTCCGCCCGGGTCACGGAATCGGCGTAGGTGCCGTCCGCGTCGCTGCTCAGTTGGCTCTTGATGGTGGCCATGGATGCCGGGGAGCAGCGCTGTGCCAGATCGGTGGCGTACGCGACAGCGGCATCCCCCACGCTGCCGGTGGGGACCAGGTGGTCGAGGAGTCCGATGCGCAAGGCCTCCTCGGCATCCACCATGCGACTCGACAGCAACAGGTCCGCCGCCCGGCTGTGCCCCACCAGCCGGGGCAACAGCCAGGAGATCCCGTACTCGGCGATCAGCCCGCGTTGCGCGAATGCCGTGGTGAACCGGGCCGAGGGCGAGCCGAAGCGAAGGTCGCAGTAGAGCGCCTCCACCATGCCGAGGCCGGCGGCCACTCCGTTGATCGCTCCGATCAGCGGCTTGCGCAGGGTCAGCGGAAGGTCCCGGGGACGGCGCCGGGCCCGGTCCGCCTCGGAGACCTCACCGACCGCCTGCAGCCGTTGCAGGTCGGCTCCGGCGCAGAATCCGCGTCCCGCGCCGGTGACCACGACGGCACGTACGTCCGGATCGTCCTCGGCGGCGTCGAGCAGCGCGAAATAGCGGTCCTCGAGTTCGTCGGTCCAGGCGTTCAGCTTGGTGGGCCGGTTGAACGTGACCAGCAGCACCGGCCCTCGGCGTTCGGCGAGGACGAGCTCGCCCGGCGCGCCGGTCATGCCTGCGCCAGCAGGGAGCTCTGGTAGCGGCGCATCCCGCGCACCCAGCGGTCGTAGTCCGAGCCCTTCTGCCGGTACATCTCGAGAACGTCTTCGTGCGGCAGGACGAGGAAGCGCTCGTCCTCGATGGCGGCCAGGACGGCGTCGGCGACTTCGGCCGGCTCCAGGACGTCACCAGCGGAGGTGACGGCCCGCGTCGCGGCTCTTCCCAGCGCGTCCCCGGAGTCCTCCCCGGCGGTCAGCATCCTGGTGTTCACGCCCATCGGGCACAGACAGCTGACCCGAACCCCGCGGTCGCCGTAGGTGACACTCAGCCACTCGGCGAAGGCGACGGCCGCGTGCTTGGTGACGGCGTACGTGGCGGAGCCGACCTGGGTGAGCAGTCCGGCCGCCGAAGCCGTGCTGACGAAGTAGCCCTCACCACGCTCGAGCCACCGGGGTACCAGCAGCCTTGCCGCACGGATGTGGGCTCGCAGGTTGACGTCGATCGAGCGATCCCAGTCCTGCTCGCTCACGTCGAGGCCGAGCGCGCCGCCGATGCCCGCGTTCGCGAAGTAGAAGTCGACCGGACCGAAGGTGCTCTCCGCCAGGTCGATCAACTGCTGGATCTGCTCGGTGTCCGACACGTCCGCGCCGGCGCTGACGGTGCTGCCCCGACGGTCGGCGTTGACTGTCTCCGACACCGCCCGCGCGGCCTCCGCGTCGAGGTCGGCTACGACGACCTGGGCACCCTCGCCGGCGAGCCGTGCGACCAGCGCGCTGCCGATGCCGCCGCCCCCACCGGTGACGATGGCGACTCTTTCTGCAAGGTTCACGGCAACCCTCTCCGTTGACGGGGCGTGCGATGCGTCCGACCTGTATAATTGAATCCGACGTCAAGTTCAATAGCTGTCCGCACGGAACCAATGAAGAAAGCCGCCCAACCCCAGGGGTATGAGCGGCTGCGAGGCGGGCGGATCAGCGGTGGCCGGGGAACCGCAGGGCGTTCGCCCACAGGCGGGTGACCGTGGACACGAGTTCCTCGAAGTCCACCGGCATATCTTCTTCTTGCTCTTCACTGCGCACGAAAGCGTTGTAAGCCATGACGCTGACCATGCCGGACAGCGCACGGGACGCCATCATCGGGTCGACCTCACGGTCTGCGACGCCCCGCGCCTGCAGGTCGGCGATGCCGCGGGCATTGCGGCGGATGAACGCGTCCCCGCGCCGCCTTCGGAACTCACGGAACTCCGGCTCCACTTGGGCGACCTGCTCCAGCAGTGCCATCAGCTTCGCGTTCCGCTTGTATGCCGCGAGATAGGCGCGGTTGCTCGCCTCGAGTACCGCATAGGGATCGTCGGTGCCCTGCACCCGGCCCATGCCGGGGTGCATCATGTCCTCCTGCGCCTCCAGGAGGACGGCGGCGAGCACCTCTTCCTTGTTGGTGAAGTAGGTGTAGAAGGATCCTGCCGCGCACTGAGCCTCTTTGGTGATGTCGGTCAGGCGGGTGTCGAGGTAGCCGTCCCGTTCGAACACCTTCCGAGCGGCCTTCACCAGTGCGGCCCGGGTCCGCGCTCCGCGCTTCGTCGTGGGTGGCTCGCGAAGTTGCGAGAAGGGCGCCACGGGCGGCGCCTGCTCGCTGTCGGTCTCCTCGGGCGCAGTAGTGTCCATCCCCGGGACTTTACTTGAATCCGACGCCATAGTCATAAATCCCAAAGGGCAGACGGGGCAGGCTGATGTCCTGGTTTCCGGGGTTCAGGGGCGGCGGGCGCCAACGTCACCGAGGGCGGTGTCACGGGTCAGAGCACTGCGGTCGATGGACCGCTTGAGGATCTTCCCCGTCGGCCCCTTGGGCAGCGCGTCGACGAACCGGACGATGCGCGGGATCTTGTAGGCGGACAGCCGCTCCCGTGCCCAGCTCGACACGTCGGCCGCACCGAGCTCCGCACCGGGCCGGGCGGCGACGAGCGCGGCGACCTCCTCGCCGTAGTGGTCGTCGGGAACGCCGATCACGGCTGCCTCGACGATGTCGGGGTGCTCGTAGAGAACTTCCTCGACCTCGCCGGGGTAGACGTTGTAGCCGCCGCGGATGATCAGGTCCTTGACACGGTCAACGATGCGCAGGTCGCCGTCCGTGTCGGTTTCACCGAGGTCGCTGGTGCGGAACCAGCCATCGGACGAGATGGCCGCGGCGGTGTCAGCGGGGCGGTTCCAGTAGCCGCGCATCACCGTGGGCCCCTTGATGTGGACCTCGCCGACGGTACCCGGCGGGCACTCGTTGCCGTCGTCGTCACGCACCTGAACCTGCATCCGCGGCACTGCCCTGCCGGTGTATCCGGTCTTGGCGCCGCGGTCGAGGTCGTTGAAGGTGCCGAACGCGGTGGTCTCGGTGAGCCCATACCCTTCGAGGATGGTGCAGCCGAAGCGGGCCTCGAAGGCCCGGGCGATCTCCCCCGGCAGCGACGCGCCGCCGGAGACGGCGACACGGAGGCCGGCGAAGTCCTCCGGGTTCGCATCACCCGCCGCGTGCAGCATCGCGTTCCACATGGTCGGTACACCGGCCATGATGGTGAGCCGGTCGCGGCGCAGCATCTCCAGCATCGATGCCGGGTCGAATCGGGCCAGCAACGACATCGAGCCACCCACGGTCAAGATCGCCATCATGACCGAGGCCTGGCCGAACACGTGGAAGAGCGGGAGTCCGGTGCCGGTACGGTCGGCGCTCGATGCCCGGCTGCACTCGGCGCCGATCTCTCCGGCCGACAGCAGGTTTCCGACGCTGAGTTGGGCGCCCTTCGGCCGCCCCGTGGTTCCCGAGGTGTACAGGACGGCTGCGGTCTCGTCGCGGTCACGGTCGACGACGTCGGCATGGGCAGCGGTGACCGGCGTGCCCGGGGACAAGGCCCAGGAGGGCACCGAGAGCGCCGCGGCCGCCTCCGCGACGGCGGGGCCCAGGGCGTGCCATGCGATCGCCAATGAGCATCCGGCGTCGCCGAGTACGTACTCGACCTCGGCCCGGGTGGACATGGTGTTGACCGGCACCACGACACAGCCCGCGGCCTGGATCCCCAGGTAGGCCACCACGAACTCGGGCACCGACGGCGCCGCGAGCAGCACCCGGTCCCCCGGGGACAGGCCGGCGGCAGCCAAGGCACCCGCGTACCGCATGCTCGCGTCCCGCAGCTGAAGGTAGGTCCACTGGTCCGTGGCGCCGCGCAGTGCGATGTTGTCGGGAGTGGCGGCCGCATGGCGGCACACGGGATCGAAAACGCTGGTCATGGGGCGGTGCCTTCCGGGATGTGAGCAGGTAATGATGCGGATCGCACCCTCGCCGACGAGTTGACCTGGCCCGGCTTCGACATCAAGTCCTCGGGCAGTGTGGCCGGATGACCGACCTCAGTGCGTCCGGTCGGTCAGTCGATGGATATCGGTCAGGCGGTGATCCCGAAGCGTTCGGCGAGTTGGCGGCGGGTGTCGGCGGCACTGGTGTGCAGCACGCCCCCGATTCCGATCCGTGCCGCTCCGTCGAGGTTCTGCTGCAGATCGTCGATCATGACTGCCTCCTCGGGGTCGATGCGGAGGCGTTCACATGCGATCGCGTAGATCCGCCGGGACGGCTTGCGGATCCCGACCTCGGCGGAGATGACGATCGCATCGGCGACGGTGGCGAGGTCGACGCCGTCGTAGGTTCCGGTACCGAACGAATTGGACACGAGCGCAACGGGATGGCCGGCGGCCCGGAGTTCACCGAGCAGCCCGAGCATGTCCTGGTCGATCGACATTCCCGCTTGCATCCGGGCCGTGAGCCCCTCGGCCGATATCTCCGCGCCATGGACACGGAGGCGTTCGGCGAATCCCCGCTCGAAGGCTGCCGCGTCGATGCGTCCGCACTCGTGGTCGGCCAGCAGGGTGCGTGAGGGCTGGTCCCGGCTCAGGAGGTCCAGCGGAAGGCGCGGGTCGCCGCCGAGCGAGGCGCCGAATTCGGTGAAGGCACGCAGCACACTGGAGGTGATGACACCGCCGAAGTCCACCAGGACTGCGTTTCGGGTCTTTTCCACCGCGTTCGACAACGTATCCATGCTCAGGCGACCTCGAACAGTCCGGCCGCACCCATTCCGCCGCCGATGCACATGGAGATCACCACGTACCGGACCCCCCGGCGCTTGCCCTCGATGAGGGCATGTCCCACCAGGCGGGCACCGGTCATTCCGTACGGATGACCGACCGAGATGGCGCCGCCATTGACGTTGAACCGGTCCGGGTCGATGTGCAGTTCGTCCCGGCAGTACAGCGCCTGGGAGGCGAACGCCTCGTTGAGTTCCCACAGGCCGATGTCGTCGATGGTGAGGTCGTGCTGCTTCAGCAGTTTCGGAATGGCGAACACCGGGCCGATGCCCATCTCGTCCGGCGCGCATCCGGCAACGGTCATACCCCGGTAGACGCCCAGCGGTTCGAGTCCGCGGCGCTCGGCCTCCTTCGCCTCCATCAGAACCGACGCCGAAGCACCGTCCGACAGTTGCGAGGAGTTGCCCGCCGTAACGCTGGAATGCGCGCTCACCTGACCGTCGGGCAGTACCGGCGCCAACCCGGCCAGTCCCTCGAGCGTGGTCGACGCGCGGTTGCCCTCGTCCCGGGTCAGGGTGACTTCCTCGTCCCGTACTTCCCCGGACTGCTTGTCCAGGACCTTCTTGACGCTTCTGAGCGCGACGATCTCCTGGTCGAACCGGCCGGCCTCCTGCGCCGCCGCGGTGCGCTGCTGCGAGACCAGCGCGAACTCGTCCTGACGGTCGCGGCTCACGCCGTAGCGTTCAGCGACGATCTCCGCCGTCTGCAGCATCGGCAGGTAGATGCCCGGCGTGTGCTCGACCAGCCAGGGATCCGTCATCCGGTGGGTGTTCATGTGGTCGTTCTGGACCAAGGAGATCGACTCGACACCGCCGCCGACGGTGACCTGCATGCCGTCCGTGACGATCTGCTTGGCGGCCGTCGCTATGGCCATCAGGCCCGACGAGCACTGCCGGTCGATCGACATCCCCGACACGGTGTCCGGAAGTCCGGCACGCAGAGCGGCCTGACGCGCCACGTTGAAACCGGAGGACCCTTGCTGCACGGCGCAGCCGAAGATGACGTCCTCGACCTCGCCTCCCTCGAGCCCGGCGCGCCGCACTGCGTGCGAAAGGGCGTGGGCGGCGAGTTCCTGCGCCTGGGTGTCGTTGAACGCGCCGCGGTAGGCCTTTCCGATCGGCGTCCGTGCCGTCGAAACGATGACTGCTTCCCTCATGTCGCCTCGCTGTTTCCTGTCGGTCCGGTTCGCCCGGGGGCTCCGGGGCCGGAACTCCGAGCTCCGTGAGCCGGGCTCGATTGCCGATGAACGGTGCCGAACGCCAACTGCCCTGCGGATACGGCTCATGACCGTCTCCTCGGGTGATCCGAGGACATGTCATGGCCGCAAGGGTGACAGGAGTCGGCCTTCCGACCGGTTATATTTGAATTCGACGTCAGGTTCAACCATCGTCGGCTATTGACAGTCCATCCCCTTACCGCAAGGGTACCGACCAGTCGGTACGAAAGGGTGGATCGTGACTCAGCTGAGCATCTCCACGCATGCGGGCGTGTTCGACGCGATCGCGGCCGGTCCCGCCGGGGGCCGCCCGGTGCTGTTGCTGCACGGGTTCCCGCAGACGGGGGTGGTGTGGCGGCGGCAGATCGAGGCGTTGGCCGCGCACGGCTACCGGGTGGTGGCACCCGACCAGCGTGGGTACTCCCCCGGAGCCCGCCCCCAGCGGCCCGAGGACTATCGGATCAGCCATCTCGTCGACGACGTCGTCGCGATCACGGAGGAACTGGGCTGGGCGACGTTCGACCTGGTCGGCCACGACTGGGGCGGTGCGGTGGCCTGGTGGACGGCTGACGCCCACCCCGGCCGCGTGCGCACCCTCACGGTCGTCTCGACCCCGCACCCCGGCGCCCTGGCCACCACCCTGCGCACGGATGAGGACCAGCGCAGTCGCTCGCACTACATGATCGACTGGCGCGAAACGCCCACGACCGAAGAGCGCATGGTGGCCCACGACGCCCAAGAGCTTCGCGATTTCTACGCCGGAAAGGTCCCGCAAGACAGTGCGGACACCTATGTGCGTCACCTGTCCCAGCCTGGCGCTCTCACCGCTGCGCTGAACTGGTACCGCGCCGGCCGCCCCGACGGCGCGATCGGTGTCATCGACGTTCCCACGCTGTACGTCTGGAGCACGGACGACGGCGCGTTCGGCCCGGCAGCCGCGCAGGAGACCGAGCGATGGGTCAACGGGCCGTACCGATTCGAGACCCTCCAAGGTGTCAGCCACTGGATCCCCGAGGAAGCGCCCGAGCCGCTGAGCCACCTGCTGCTCGACCATCTCCGAGCGCACGGCGAGTACTCGACCCGCAGCGAAAACGCTGTCGTCGACCCTCAGAAAAGGTGACCCCCATGGAGACTGCGCGTGCGGCCTGGCGCCGCCTCGAGCCCGTACACGCCATGATCTACTTCGCCCCCGAGGCAAGGCGACGGTACACGGAGCTCGGCCTGAGAGGACGCGCCGGCTACTTCGCCTTCCGCAGCGCCGCCTTCGGCCGAGCCTCCGCCGAGCTGGTCATCTCCACCTTCTACAACTTCAACCCCGATGTCGTACGGCAGGCGGTCGACGGGGTCTGGGAGACGGCGACGCCGCAGCAGGTGCTGGACGCGCGGTACGCCGCGGCGGGCGAGGCTCTGCGGCGGGCGCAAGTCCACGAACTGCCCTACCTGAGCGAGGTCCTGGCGCTGACCCGCCGGGCGGCCGAGGCGGCCGGCGAACACGCGCAGGGCCGCCCGCTGTTCGCCGCGCATGCCGCACTGCCTTGGCCGCTGGAGCCGGTGCTGCAGCTGTGGCACGCCCAGACACTGCTCCGGGAGTTCCGCGGAGACGGCCACGTGGCCTGTCTGCTGAGCGAGGGCGTCGGCGGCTTGGAAGCCCTGATCCTGCACGCCGCCACCGGTGACGTACCCGTCGACTTCCTCAAAGCCAGCCGAGCATGGCCCGAGGAGGAGTGGACCGCCGCCGAGGAGCACCTGCGCGAGCGAGGTCTCCTGGACGGCGACTCCCTCAGCCCGGAAGGCGCGACCCTGCGCCGACACATCGAGGACCGCACCGACCACCTGGCCCTTCCCGCCTACGCCGCACTGGGTGAAGCCGACTGTGAGCGGCTCGCCGATCTCGCGAGCCCCTTCGGCCGCGCCGTCGTCGAAGCCGGCCTTCTCAAGGTCGGCTGACCGCCGCCTCTCCCCTCCACCTCGTGCTTCATCGGCTGGAACTGCCGGCCATGCCCCGAGGCTGCGTGCCACGGCCGCGGAGGGGGCATGTTGTGTGCTCAGTGCCGCCGGCGGACGACGGCACCGCCGAACAGTTCCTCAGCCTGCGGGCTGTCCATGTCGCTCCGGGCGCGGTGCTTCGCTCGGCTCATCGCACTCGCTCCTTCCACCTTTCGGTCCACCTGTCGACCGCACCGGCGCACCTGCGAGGCAGTCGAGGCGTAGCACACCCGCCGGGCCTCAGATGGCGGAGTTGGCGAACCAGTGGCCCAGCAGGTGCTCGTCCCCCTCGTGCGCGAGGGCCTCTGCTTCGTAGGACAGGCGGCCGTTGACGAGCAGGGGCAGGTCGGCCGCGGTTCCCCGGACCGCAGTTGCCGGACGGCGTCGAGCACGGTCACCACCCGCCAGCCAACGGCCTCGGTCTCGCCTGGACGCAGATGCATCGAAAACCTGCCTCCGGAGCTGAGGAGATGGGTCCGTCCTGCCCGGACGGTCCGCCGGTCGCCCAACCCCAGCTCCGCCGCTACGCACCTGCGGCCAAGCGATGTCGGGTGCGAATCGGGGGAGGGTTCAGGCAGGCCTGCGTGGGAGGCGGGTGGCGAGAGCAGTGGCGGTGCGTGCGAACGGTGTGGTCATGATTCCTGCGACGCTGGTGCGGCCGGCGATGTAGGCGTCGAGACGGCGCCACGCCGGCGGCAGGCGGGTCAGGGCTGTGTGGACGAGGCCGGGGTTGCGGGTGAAGAGGTCCATCAGCGTGCCACTGGCGCGCATTTCGACGCCGAGGACGTCGTCGACCTGCTGTCCGTAGCGGACGGCGGTGGTGTGCGCCTCCGCCTCGTCGGCGGCGGTGACGAGGCGGGCAGCGGCGTGGCCCGCGAGATCTCCTGAGCGCAGCGCGTAGGAGATGCCTTCGCGGGACCAGTGGTCGACGAGAGCCGCGGCGTCGCCGGCGACGAGCACGCGCCCGCGGGCCAGTGGGGAGCCGGGGTGGCGGCACCGCGTCAGGTGGCCGGTGTCGTGGAGGGGACGGGGGCCGCGAAGTCCGTGGCGTTCGAGGAAGTCGTCCTTGTAGGCGCGCAGTGCGGCGGGCTCGCCGCGGGCGGCCACCACTCCGGCGGTGCAGACGTCCCCTTTGGGGAAGACCCAGCCGAAGGAGCCCGGCAGCGGCCCCCATTCCATCAGGAGACGGCCTCGCCAGCGGTCGGCCGTCCGCGTGTCGACCGGTACTTCGGCCTCCAGGGCGAGGTCGACCTGTGCGCACCGCACTCCTACGTACCGGGCGACTCTGCTGGCGCTGCCGTCGGCGCCGACGACGGCTCGGGCGCGGAGCGTGTCGCCGCGGTTGGTCTTCACGGTGACGGTGTCGCCCTGTTGCTGCAGGGTGGCCAGCGCGGTGCTGTCCCGGACCTCCGCGCCTGCCGCGGCGGCGGCCTCGGTCAGCGCGGCGTCGAGTTCGCTGCGGTAGACCATGGCGATGGTCGGGGAACCGGAGACCAGGGTGCGTTCTCTGCGGCCGTTGAGGCTGAAGGTGAACTGCCGGGCCGTGTCGTAGATGTTCAGGGGCAGATCGGGGGGCAGGGCGGCGAGGGATGCTCCGATGAGGCCGCCGCCGCAGGTCTTGTAGCGGGGGATGGCGGCGCGCTCCAGCAGCAGCGTCCGACAACCGTTCTCGGCGGCGACTCGGGCGGCGGTGGCGCCGGCCGGGCCGGCGCCGACGACGATCACGTCCCACGTGCCGGGGGTGCGAGTGGGGGCGGAAGGAGGGTGCATGCGGTGGCCACCTAGCGATCGGGCGGGCGGGTAGGGACCGTCAGCCGGGGACGGCTGACGAGGTGACGGCCGGGTCCGTCGCGCAGGAGGCGTCGTCCGGTTCCTGCTCGGGGTGGAGGCGGGCCAGGAGGTAGCGGGTGAGCGCGGAGGCCGTCGGGTGGGTCCACATCACCGTGGTGGGGATGTCCAGGGCCAGTTCGCGTTGCAGGCGGTTGCGCAGGGCGATGGCCATGAGCGAGTCCAGGCCGAGGGTGACCAGGGACGTGTTGGCGTCGAACCGGTCGGTTCCCAGCCGCAGCACCGCGGCAATGTGTTCGACGACCCGGGACTGCAGCAGCTGCTGACGCTGCTGGGGGCTGTCCGTTTCCCGCAGGGATTGCAGCAGGGCGTTGCGGGCGTCAGAGGAATCCGCACCCGCTGCTGGAGCGGCCAGTTCGGCGAAGAAGGCGGTGCGGGCGGTGGCGGGATAGGACTCCAGCCACCGCGACAGGTCCACGGGAGTGTAGGCGGTGCGGTCGCGGTCGTGGGCGAGGATGCGCTCCAGGGCGGCGATGCCCTCCACGGGCGCGATCATGGCGTAGCCGCGTTCCGCCATTCCGGCGCCGCGGCCGACCTCCGCCCACGGCCCCCAGTTGACGCAGGTGGCCGGCAGCCCCTGGGCCCGGCGCCAGGAGGTGAACTCGTCCAGCCAGGCGTTGGCGGCCGCGTAGGCGCCCTGGCCGGGGTTGCCCAGCAGGGAGGCGGCGGAGGAGAAGGTGACCCACCAGTCCAGCTCCTGGCCGGCCGTGGCGTGGTGGAGCAGCCAGGCTCCGGTCGCCTTGGGACGCCAGACCTTCTCCAGGAGGGTGTGGGAGAGATTGGCGACGGTGGCGTCCTCGACGACGGCTGCGGCGTGGACGACCCCGCGCAGCGGGTTGCCCGTGTCCAGGGAGGCCCGGACGAGGGTGTCGGCGACGCCCGGCTCGGCGAGGTCCCCGCACACGACCTCGATGCGGGTGCCGAAGTCGGCGGTGACGGCGTCGAGGGCGGAACGGGTGGCCGCGGTGGGGGCGCTGCGGGAGGTGAGTACGACGGCCGCGGCACCTCGTTCGGCCAGCCACCGGGCGACCAGGAGCCCCAGGCCGCCGAGCCCGCCCGTGACCAGATAGCTCGCGTCGGGCCGTACGACGGGGACGTCCTCGGGCCGCATGGGCAGGGTGTCCGTGCCCTCGGCGGGCCAGGTGAGGACGAGTTTGCCGGTGTGCCGGGCGGAAGCCATGGTGTGGAAGGCCGACGGCGCCTCGGTGACGGGGTGTTCTGTGACGGGCAGCAGCGGCAGGGTGCCGCCCACGAGCATGCCGGCCAGTTCGCGGTAGCCCTCGGCGAGCAGGTCCGGGTCTTGCTGCATCATCATCAGCACGTCGACACCGGCGAAGGTGACGTTGCGGCGGAAGGGCAGCAGCCCGAGACGGGTGTTGGCGTAGATGTCCCGCTTGCCGAGTTCGATGAACCGGCCCCGATGCGCCAGTAGCTCCAGGCCGGCGGACTGCGCTGGGCCGGTCAGGGAGTTGAGTACGACGTCGACGCCGCCGCCCTTGGTGAGGTCGCGCACCTGGTCGGCGAAGTCCAGGGTCCGGGAGTCCATGACGTGCGGGACGCCCAGGCCACGCAGGTAGGCCCGCTTGGCCTCGCTGCCCGCGGTGGCCAGTACTTCGGCGCCACAGGCTCGCGCGAGGTTCAGCGCGGCGAGACCAGTGCCGCCGCTCGCCGAGTGGATGAGCACCTTCTCGCCGGGCCGGAGCCGGGCCAGGTGCCGCAGGGCGTACCAGGCGGTCAGATAGGCGCACGGCAGGCCGGCGGCGTCCTGCGCGCTCATCCCGTCCGGCACCGGCAGGAGGCAGTCGGCGCGGACGGTCGTGAAGGAGGACATGACGGCGGTCTGCTCCGCGTCCACGAACATCGCGGCCACGCGGTCCCCCACCCGTACGTCCCGGACGCCGTCGCCGACGGCGGTGACGACGCCCGCGCCGTCGAACGCGCAGACGTCCGGGCGCTCCTCGCCCGCGCTGAAGCGCTGGTACACGCCCATGGCCTGGAGCACGTTGATGAAGTTGACGCTGGTGGCGTCGAGGCGGACCTCGACCTCGCCCGGTCCGGGGCGGGAGCGGGATTGTGCGACGAACTCGAAGGAGTCCAGGTCACCGGAGCGTGCCAGGTACAGGGCCACCCGGTCGTGCGCTCTGTCGACGGTGGCCCGGCGGCGTTCGTGCTCGTCCAGCGGGGCGTTGCGCAGCCGGGCCACGTGCCGCGTCCCGCACCGGTAGGCGATCTCGTCCTGCTCGTCGGGGCAGGACAGCAGTTCGGCGGCCACTTCCTCGACCGGTGTCTGCGGGTCGATGTCCAGGATGCCGGGGCGCAGTTCGGGGTGCTCGTAGCTCAGGACCCGGACCAGCCCGCGCAGACCTGCCTGCCCCAGGTCCGGCAGGTCGCCGGACGCGACCTGCTGCGCTGTGCCGGTGACGGTCCACAGCCGCGGCGCCGCTCCGTCCCTCGCGGTGCCCGCCAGCGCACGGGCGGTTCCCACGAGGCGGGCGACCTGCTCCCGTGCCAGGCGGTCGGGGGGCAGAGACGCGGTGCCGGGTGCCGGCAGGTACACCACCGCCTGCGGCGCCTGTCCGCCGGGCTCTGACGACAACAGTGGTGCGGGGTTGTCCCCTGAGATGTCTTCCGGAGTGAGCGTCCGGATGTCCACCGCGGCGCCCCGCTCCTGCAAGGCAGCGCCCAGCGCGGTCGTGAACGATTCGCGCCCGGGTTCCCCCAACAGGGTCCACGTTCCGGTCGCCCGTTGCGGCGCGGCGCGCTCGCAGGGCTCCCAGGACGCCCGGAGCAGACGGCCGGCGAAGCGCTCTTCCGCGCTCTCGGCGGGTACGTGACGGAACTCCACTCCGGTGGCGTCCGCCGCCACGGCCCCGTCGTCGGCCCACAGCCGGAAGTTTGCCGTGTACCGGTCGCCGTCCATCCGCCCGAGCGTGACCAGACAGTACCCACTCAGCGGGACCCGTCCGTACAGCCGTAGCGCCTCGATGCGCCGTGGCAGGATGCCGCCGGCGGGCACCGTGCCGGTGCGCAGGACGGCGCCCGCGACGGCCTGAAGGCACGTGTCCAGGACGACGGGGTGGCAGTGGAGCGCTTGCGCGCCGGCCCGGCCCTCATCGGGAACGTGGACGCGGGCCAGGAGGCGGGTGCTTTCGAAGCACGCCGAGGACCGCTCAGGTGCCTCGTCCGTGTACAGGGCCTGAAGACCGAGGAACGGCGAGCCGTGGTGCACGCCGCGCTCCTCGCGCATCTGCCGGTAGACGTCCGACGCGTCCACGGCGTGCGGGAACTGCGCCAGCAGATGCTGTGGATCGCAGCCTTCCGGAACGGGTTCTTCTCGGGGCGCCGCCTGCAGACCCGCCTGCGCGTGCTGGACGCACGTTCCGTCGGCAGCCGTGCTGATCACACGCCAGCGGGCGGTGTCCGGTCCGGTTGCCTCGGCGGTGGCGGTGACGGACGTGCCGTCGGAGGCCGGCAGCAGCAGTCGTTCCAGGTCGACGTCGGTGATGCGCAGGCGCTCCGGCCCCGTGCTGTAGAGGTCGGCGGCGGCGGCGACGGCCATCTCGCACAGAGCGGCACCGGGCACCACGACGACATCGTTGACGCGGTGCGCGTCCAGCCAGGCCAGCGTCGCGGGGCTGATGCGGGTCTGCCACAGATGCCGTCCCTCGCCGTCGGGGTCCGTGGTGTGCGGTCCGGTGAGCGGATGTGCGGAATGCAGGGAGCGAACCCCGGCCGACTGACTCAGGGGGGAGGGGGCGACGACGTACCGCGTGCGCTCCCAGGTGGTCGGCGGTACGTCGGCCAGGGCGCCGTCGCCGTACCGGTCGGCCCAGTCCAGCGGGTGGCCGGCGCAGTGCAGCGCCGCCACGTGGGTGTGGAACGCCAGCGCGTCGTCGGTGTCGCGCAGCAGGGAGGGCACCACCGCGGTGTCGCTGTGGCCGTGCGCGGCGAGCGTGGCCTGTACCGGTTGGGCCAGCACCGGGTGGGGGCCGATCTCCAGGAACAACCGGTGCCCGTCCTCGGCCGCGGCCTGTACCGCGTCCGCGAAGCGCACCACGCGGCGCAGGTTGTCCGACCAGTAGGCGGCGTCGAATGCGGGGTGTTCGCGCGGGTCGTCGGCGACGGTGCTGTAGAAAGCGGTCACCGACGATCCGCCGGTGATGTCGGCGAGCGCGTCGGCGAGGTCGGGCAGGACAGGGTCCATGTGGGCGGTGTGCGAGGCGACGTCCACCTCGATCACGCGGATGCCCACGCCGCGCGCGTCCCACTCCTCGGCGAGTTGGCGGATGTGGTCGGCGTCCCCACCGATCACGGTGTTCTCCGGCGATGCGACGACCGCGACACCGACCCCTCGCACGTCCTGTTCCGCCAGCAGCCGTTCGACCTCGGCACGACTGAGCGCGACCGAGGCCATCAGGCCCTGCCCGGCGGTCCGCAGGATCAGGCGCGACCGCCGGCAGATGACCCGCACTCCGTCCCGGACGCTCAACGCTCCGGCGGCCACCGCGGCGGCCACCTCACCCATGGAGTGGCCGATCACGGCCGCCGGCTCGACGCCGTGGGACCGCCACATCGCCGCCAGACCCAACTGGATGGCGAAAATCACCGGCTGCACCCGATCGAACCCGGTCACCACCTCGGGGCGGCACAGGGTCTGACGCAGGGAGAAGCCGGACTCCTCGGCCACGAGCGGTTCGAGTTCGTCGATGACCCGGGTGAACTCCGGGTCGTGATCCAGCAGTTGCCGACACATTCCCGCCCACTGCGAGCCGTGTCCCGAGAAGACCCACACCACCCGCTGCCCGGCATCCGGCACCGCACTGCCGGTCGCCACCCCGGCGGTGGGCGGGGTCCCGGCTGCCAGTTCCTCCAGCCGTGCCACCAGCTCCGACCGGTCGGCGGCGACGACGGCGGCTCGTTCCCGGGCGGGCGAACGGCGCACGGCCAGCGTGTGCGCCACGTCTCCCAGGGGGACCCGCGCCCCTTCTCCCCGCAGCCACTGCGCCAGTCGTCCGGCCGCGGACCGCAGGGCCACGGGAGTGCCGGCGGACAGCGGGAACACGCGCAGCGCCTCGTCGGCCCGGGGCGGGCCGGATTCGCCGGACGGAAGGGGACGGACGTCGCGCCGTACGGGGCTGGAAGCGGGAGGCTGCTCCAGCACGACGTGCACATTGGTGCCGCTGATACCGAAGGAGGACACCGCGGCCAGCCGGGTGCCGTTCCGCACCGGCCACTCCACCGTGTCGGTGGGCACGAACAGCCGGGTGCCGCTGGGGTCGATCTGCGGGTTCCAGTCCCGGAAGTGCAGGCTGGCCGGCACCATGCCGTGGCGCAGGGACGCGATGGCCTTCAGCAGGCCCGCCACGCCCGACACCGGTTCCGTGTGGCCGATGTTCGTCTTCACCGAACCCAGCGCACACCGGTCCCGTCCCTTGCCGTACACGGTGGCCACTGCGGCGAACTCGATGGGGTCGCCCACCGCCGTGCCAGGGCCGTGCGCCTCCACCATGCCGACGTCCCCGGCGTCGACGCCCGCGCGCTCCAGCGCCAGACGGTAGAGATCGATCTGCGCGGGCTCCGAGGGCGCGCTCAGCCGCGTGCCCCGGCCGTTCTGATTGACCGCCGTGCCGCGCAGCACCGCCAGTACCCGGTCCCCCGCCCGTACCGCATCCTCCAGCCGCTTGAGCACGACCACACCACAGCCCTCGCCCCGTACGTAGCCGTCGGCGGCGGCGTCGAAGGCGTGGCAGCGGCCCGTAGGGGAGAAAACGCCCCACAACGCCGGGGCGATGACCCCCTGCGACCCCAGAGCCAGCATGGCGGCACCGGCCAGCGCCACATCCGACTCACCGGTCCGCAGGCTCTGGCAGGCGGAGTGCACGGCGACCAGTCCGGACGCGCAGGCGCTCTCCACGACGACCTGCGGCCCCCTGAGGTTCAGCATGAACCCCACGCGGCCGGGACCGATGCTGTCGAAGCCGGTGTACATCGCGTAGGCGTTGACCTCTTCCAGAGGCCGTTGCACACGCAGCATGTAGTCCTTCTGGTAGATACCGAAGAACATGCCCGTCGGCGTGCCCGACAGCCGTTGGGCCGGGATTCCGGCGTGCTCGATGGCCTCCCAGACCACTTCGGCGAGCAGCCGGTGCTCCGGATCCACCCAGGGTGCTTCCTGTGCGTTGATTCCGAAGAACTCCGGCTCATAGGCGTAGACATCGTCGTCCAGGAAGCAGCCGTAGCGCAGCCGGGCCGCCACCTGGGCGGGAAGACCGGTCAGCTCCGCCTGCTCCCACCGTTCAGGGGGCACCTCCCGCACGGTCTCCCGACGTGCCATCAGCAACCGCCACAGTGAGGTGAGGGAACGGACCTCACCAGGGAATCGGCAGGCGGCTCCGACGACCGCGATGGGTTCGTCCTGACTCGCTGCGGGCTCCTCGACGCCAGGTCGCGCATGCATGGGCTCTCCGTCCTTCACCACGAAGATGTCGGGGACGCGGCCGAACTCCGGAACGTGCTCGGCCGCGCCTCGCATCGAACTTGAGACATTGGTTTGCTTCGGCACCCGACGGGGCGTATCCCAAGGGCGCTCGGTCTGCGGGCAGGAACACGCCGACGCGGCCGGCCGCGTCACCGTCCGGGCGATTCCTCAAAAGGCGAGGTCGTTCCACCACCAGGCGATGGACGGCAGTCGCCGCGGGTCCTGCCGGCTGGTGCGGGGAGTGTCGGTCCAGTGGCTGGTGGCCGTTTGGGCGGGAATGCGGGCCCGCTGGGCGGGGGCGACGCCGTCCGGGCTGAGGTAGCGGGGGACGCGCAGTCCCCATTCGATGTTGCCGCGGATGCCGTGCCCGAGGTCGGTGAGGTAGTGGCGCAGAGGGCTGCTGGCGCGGGGATTGACCCGGTCGCGCAGGCTGAGAAATCGCTCCAGCACGGCGTCACGCACAGCGACGGCCTCGTCGACGGCTTGGCGGGGGGAGTAGCCGTGGCGGGTCATGAGGACGTTGAAGATGCTCTGTTCGGTCTGCCGGCGGCTGGTCTCGCGGAGCCGTGAGTGGTGGTCGTTGTCGAGTGACGCGACCATCATGGCCATCTCGGTCAGGGCGCGGACCGCGGGTGAGTCCATCTCCCGGTCCGGCACGTCGAAGCCGTTGGCGATTTCGAGCATGGCGTAGGTGGGCCCTCCGCCGGCTGAGTGCAGCCGCATACTGAGATAGTCGTCGAGGTCGGGCATGCGGCCGGTGGCCCGGTTGCCGATCTGCCACTGGACGCCGGTGAGCCAGGCACGGTGGGCCTGCTGGAAGCGGCGGTTCTGTACGGGGCCGGCTGCCGCGCGGAAGAGTTCCCCGATCTCGTGCACGGCGGCCGCGTACGGGTCGGCGCAGTGCAGGTGGCCCGGTACCTCCAGGGCGCGCTGCACCGAGAAGGCCGTAGTGGCGAAGGCGGCGGGGTCGGCAGCGAGCGGCCCCTCGTCGCAGCGGGCGTCGTCGAAGGCGAAACCCCAGTAGACCCAGCAGGCCGCGATCCACAGCCGGTCGGGATCGGCGTGCGGGGCGAAGCGTGCATAGAAGTCGGCGCTGCGGGTGGCGGCGTACAGGGCGCGATCGGTCTCGGTGCGGCACAGACCGCTGCGGTCGATCCACGCCAGAGCCCGTCGCTCGGTCTCCTCGGCCTCGGGATGGATGGCGGATTCGATGGGGCAGTAGAAAGGCGGGGCGTCGAGGGCAATACCGGCCACGGGGGCTCCTCTCACGCGGCACAGGGAGTTCAGCGGCGTGCAGCGGACGTGGTCAGGCGGTCCGGATGACGGCGCGGGCCGCGATCTGCCGGAGCGCGGCGGCGATCGGCGGCGCGAGCAGGTCGGTGTCGAGGGCGGCCAGCGCCCTCTCGTACCGCTCGATGATCATGGACTCGACGGTGTCGCGGGCGCCGGTGTGCTGGAGGATGCGCCGGATGCGCACGGCGTCCTCTTCGCCGAGGTCCGCCCGGCCGACCAGCGCGTCGAGTGTTCTGCGCTGTTCGGGCGTGACCCGCCGGATGGCAAGAGCCATGAGGACGGTGGCCTTGCCCGAGCGGAGGTCCTCGAGGACCGGCTTGCCGGTCAGGGCCGGGTCGCCGAAGACACCGAGGAGGTCGTCTCGCAGCTGGAAGGCCTCTCCCAGGGGAAGCGCGTAGGCGGAACACAAGGCGAGCAGGTCTCGGTCGGCGCCGGCGAGGGCGGCCCCCAGGTGCAGGGGCCGTTCAACGGTGTACTTGGCAGTCTTCAAGCGGGTGATGGCCATCGCCTCGTCGACGTCGCCGGTGGGTCGTCCGGTGGCCAGCAGGTCCAGGTGCTGGCCCAGCAATACCTCGCCGCGCATGGCGTCGACCAGCGGCAGCACCGTCCGCCGCTGGCGCTTGCTCAGTCCGGCCGAGTTCATGAGGGCGTCGGAGCAGACGAGGGCGAGGTCACCGAGGAGGATCGCGGCGTGGACGCCGAAGGCGTCGGCGTCCGGCCTGGCCCGGTGCCGGGCCGCGAAGGCCCGGTGCGTGCTGGGGCGGCCGCGGCGGGTGGGACTGTTGTCGATGATGTCGTCGTGGATCAGAGCGAAGGCGTGGAAGACCTCCAGGCTCGCTGCCATCCGCCACAGGCTTTCCTCCCCGTCGCCGCCGCCCGCCGCGTGCCAGCCCAGGACGCACAGCAGGGGCCGGATGCGCTTGCCGGGCGCGAGGACGAAATCGGCCAGGGCATGGGTCAGTTCGCCGCCTCCGCCCTTCTGGGAGGGAATGCCGGCTGGTGAGCGGCGCAGGAAATCGGCCAGGACGGTCTCGATGCGGTCCTGGACGGCGTCGAGGTCGAGCGTGGCAGCGAGGTCGGTGCTCATGGGATTTCTCCCTGCGGGCAGGCCGGCGGACGGGAGCGGGCGTGGGGGTGAGGTCGGGTGTGGGGGTGGGGTCGGGGCGGATGACGCACCGGTCACCGGTCCTTGGTGTAGTGGTTCCAGAGCATCGCGGTGGCGAGCGCGAACGACACGTCCGCCGCTCCTCTGCGCAGGCCGGTGGAACGTCGGGCCGAGCGGGAGCCGTTGAGGTTCATGCGCATGGTCAGGTCCCGGTTGGACAGGTCCTTGGTGATTCCGCGCAGCTGCTGTGGCGCCGCGGCTCCGGCCGTGATCACCTCCAGGGCTGTCCTGACGGCCTGCTGCGGAGAGAGCGACTCCTTGACCAGGTCGGTGACGATGCCGACCAGTTCCTCGGAGAAGACGTCGATGAGCGAGAGCTCCGGGCACAGGTGCCGGATGGACCCCTCGATGTTGGCGAAGGACTTGCCCAGGATGGAGACCATGGGGCTGGTGCGGATGCCACGACGGGTGGAGTGCTGCAGCACGGCGGTGAGGGTCACTCCGAAGTTGAGCTCCTCCAGGGAGGCCGTGGCGATCTGCGGCACCAGCGAAGCCATGTCCCCGGCGAACGCGGGGGTGTTCGCCCACGAGGTGGCGCTGCCCATGTCGATCCAGGCCCGGGCGGTACCGGCTCCGTCGTTCATCGCCAGGTTGAGCAGCAGCAGCAGGATGCTGGTGCTCATGGGCCGGTCGATGCGTCCGACCATGCCCCAGTCGATCAGGGTGGCCGGGTGGCCGGGGGCGACGAAGATGTTGCCCGGGTGCGGGTCCGCGTGGAAGATGCGGTCCACGAAGTAGCCCCGGTACATGAAGGCCAGCAGGTCCTGCCCGATGGCCTTGCGTTCCTCGGCGTCGAACCGGTCCTTGTCCGCCTCCCGGATCGGCGTCCCCGGAGCGAGTCCCTGCACCAGGACCCGCCCGGTGGCTTCGACCACCTCGGGGACCTGGACGTAGTCGAAGTCCTCCGCGGCTTTGGCCGCCTCGGTCATGTTCCGGGCTTCCATCACGAAGTCGAGTTCGGGCCGCATCGCGTCGAAGACCACATTGAGCATGGCCTCGACGTCGATGACCTCGTTGAAACGCCATGCCCGCCGGGAGACAAAGCGGGACAGGGAGCCCATGAGCTGCATGTCCGCCTCGACCGTCTCGCGCACACCGGGACGCTGGACTTTCACCGCAACCGGCCGGCCGTCCGGCAGTTCCGCCCGGTACACCTGGGACAGCGAGGCCGTGCCCAGGGGGTGCTGGGTGTCGATGTCACGGAACCGCGCGGCCCAGCCGGCTCCGAGCTCTTGCCGGAGGACTGGCTCGAAGTCACCGAAGGGAGCGGGCGATACCTCGTCCTGCAGCTTTTCGAACTCGCCGATCATCTCGGGGGTCACGATGTCGGGCCGGGTGGCCAGCATCTGGCCGACCTTCACATAGAAGGGCCCGAGACTCTCCAGCGCACGGCGGACGTTGCGGGCCCGGCGTACGGCCCGGGCGTCCCCTCCCTCGGCCGCTCCGGGCACGGGCGTGGCCGCGAGCGCCGCCTCCTGGCGGACCAGGTGAGTGAGCACCCGCATCAGCACACGCCCCCGGCCCGCGCTCATCGCTCGTGCTCCCGGACCGGGCCGCCCCGTCCGTCCCCGGCCCGCTCGTGCTCCCGGACCGGGCCGCCCCGTCCGTCCCCGGCCCGCCCGGGGGACGGACGGGCCTGGGACGGCACACAGCAGCCCGGCACAGGGTCAGCGCGCATCGCGGAAACGGTCGATGCGATCGGCCAATCGCGCCAGCTCGTCTTTCAGGGCTTCCGCGTCCTCCGCCCCCCGGGCCCGCGGCACCCTCCCCCGGCCCCCCGGGTGGTCCCCCTCGCCCAACCGCCTCCCCATCCGCCCCCGCAGCAGCTCCAGCTGATCCTTGAGCGCCGTGAGCTCGTCCGGGTCCCCGTCGGGGTGGTCGTCGTCCGAGCGGAGACGCGAACCCGGCGGGGGAACGGACGCGTAGGGCTCACCCTCGTCCGGTCCGAGCCGACGGCGGGGCCCGTCCCCTGGGCGGCGACCGCGGCGGTGCTGACGGTCGCGGGGTCCGCCCCAGTCATCATCGTCGTAGTCGCAGTCGTAGTAGTCGTGGCCGCGGCGATCGCGATGGTCGTCGTAGTCGTCGTCATCCAGGGCCCGGCTGACCGATCTCCGCAGACCGCATTCAAAATCACCCGCCCTGTCCAGGGCGTCGTCCACCAGATCCTCCGTGGCACGCACGATATTGCGCAGCGCATGACTGAACGACGTACGGGAACGGCGACGGGACATGCTATGCACCCTTTCCGGAAAAGAGAGACGAGGAATTACCCTCGCAGGCCCAGTGAATGCGCTGAATCGGGCCCGCACTCGCCTGCATGAAAGCGCAGGTTGTTTCCTGCCGACTTTCTTCATTCTGACCTGTGGCACCACATGGAAACACGCCCCCGCAACGGTTCATTCAATTGAGCGAAGCGCTCTCCCCGCAGGCTCCGTGCGCCGTCGCGCGCCGGGATACCGGTGGGGGCGCAAACGACCGCCGGGCGGGGAGAGCCGCGCCGATACGCCTGTGTCCGCTACCTGGAGACCCGGCATCCTGGTTCTGTAATTGCTATCTACATACCGCCGGAAGGGCTTAGCGGACGCAGCCCCGCCCTCACTCTCGACTCAAACACGATCAAAAAGTCATTGCAGCGCAAGCGGATTCAGCGGCCCACCCCGGGGGGATTAATGCAGAAAGACTCAGAGAGCCGCCGGGGAAATTCGGCGGGAGAAAGGAGGGCACTTCCAATGGCAAGGATCACGAGGATCGAGGCGCATGTCCGCACCGCCGACGTACCGCACGGGGGAACCCAGGGGTGGGTCTACCTGGGCATCGCCGGCCGCGAGTTCGTGCTCAACGCCTCCGGAACCGCCAGCGGCACCCGGACCGGTGACAACTGGACCTTCGTGCTCGGTGAGGACGCCAACGTCGAGAACCCCGCCTACAACGATCCGAGAAGGCCGCAGCTGGACACCGACGACCTCGACCGCTACCCCGTCTACGTGAGGTTCGAGCCCGTGGGCCCCGACCCCGCGTGGTGCCTCGAACGCATCGTCGTCAACGTCAACGCCGACACCGACCATCCACACAGCTTCGACAATCCGAACCTCGCCGACTTCGGGGAAGACCGGCGCCTGTGGCTGGGCCAGGAATACGGCAAGCAGCTCTACCTCAAGCGGTACGACGACTGACCACCAGGACGCCTGCCGCTCGCCTTCAGGCGAACCGTGTCCTGCTGCCCCGCTCTCTCCCGGGGCCAGTCAGCTGCCCGCGCTCTTCCTGTGCACGGGAGTGCACGACCCGGAATCAGGGTTGCGCGCACCAGCTCTGCCATGTCCCCACGACACGTCGGGAAGAGCAGCGTGCGCGGTGGAGCGGCCCGCGTGGACACGTTCGCGGTGATCCATGACTTGGCCGGTGCTCTGCCGGCGCGGTGCCTTCACAACTTGTGCGTGGGCCATGTCTCGTGGTTCAGGAGCTGGCTTTGCTCATCTGGGTCTCAGCGATCCGGAGGGTGCTTGCCGTGACCCACACCCGGACGGGGGCCGGTCGGGTGTGGGTCTCGCTCCGAGCCGTGATCTGTGAGCCCTGGTTGACGTGATGCCGCCGGACGGCGGCGATCTTCTCCTTCATCACCAGCTTCGACGAGTTCTACATCCCCCAGTTCCTGTCCTCGGTCGTGCGCCGGCTCGGCGGCGGACGGCAGAACTCCGTGCGCTCCGTCGAGACGCGACAGGCATCGCCACCCCCTCGGGGGAGGCGTATGACCACCAGCGCTCATGCACCCGTGGACACATCAACCTGCGATCACCGAAAGAGCCCTGTGCCGACCGACACGCTTGCCGCTCCCTCATGACTGGCTCGCCGAGAACGGATCTCCGGCCGTTCACACGCTGCCGGCCGAGCAGCCGGTGGAGGCCGCGGGCCGCCCAGTGACTGCTGGATCTGCGAGCCGTCCATGCCGCGGTGGGATGTGGAGGTCGAGCCACCCCGGCCGGGCCTCATCGGATGTGCTTCGCCGGCTTGGTGGCGGCGTTGAGCAGGTACTCCAGGGGTCCGCAGCGGAAGAAGCGGGGCCATATCGCGGCGAACAGGATCGCCCCGAGGACGAACTCTCCACAAGGCGGCAATGTGAGTGACGCTGCCCTTCCGCAACGCCTGACTCGACCGCCAGCCAGGTCAGCATCGGTCCGGACACCACCGAACCTGCAAACGCCTGCGCAAGCGCCGAAGCTGGGAGAAGAACCTCACACCCCAACCTGACGAAACGTCAGCAAAGTCATCATCAGGTCAGCAAGAGTCCTGCCACAGCTGCCCACAGACAGCCACACCATGGAACCGCCAAACGCACCGGCTGGGCCAGCCGGGCTGTTCGGACGTCTTCCGGCAGGCAGCTGGGAGGCGGCAGGAATCACCCAACCGCCGTCCGTCCGGCGCGGCCACCAACGCAGAAGCGTTCCCGAGGTCAGTTCCAGAACATAGCGAATCCTGCGCACATCAGTGCAGGTCAGCGGTGTTCCGAACCGGTGAGGGTCAGCAAGCTGTCAGCATCGGTCGTGGAGGAGTCAGCAACCATGGGTTCCGCTGCCCTGGTTCGTGGGATGGGGTCGTTTTTCAAGGAGTGTGAGCATCCGCGGTCGCGGTGGTCCCCACTCGTACAGGATCCGGTATCGGTCGGCGGCGGGGCGGAAGTTGGAGGAGTCCGGGTTCGCGACCCAGGATGCCGCCGCCGAGCGTTGGACGGAAATCTACAAGGCGAAGAAGGCGGCGCCGCGGGGTCGGGCGAAGGCGGAGCGGATCGCCCGGTACGGCGCGATGCGGTTCGAGGAGTACGCCGGCGAGTGGAGGCCGGCCAGCGGGATCTGGGTTCGGCCTCGGTGGTGCACTTGGAGTCGCTGCTGAACATCCATCTGCTGCCGCTGCTGGGCAGTCGGCGGATGAACACCTTCGACCACAAGGTGGTCGAGGGCTTTCTTCAGACCATGGAGCGTAACGGGGTTGGCCTGGCGGCTCAGGCGAACGCGTTCGACAAGCTGAAGGCGATCTTGCTGGATACGAACCGGCTGGGACTGTTCGCCTGAGACTCTGCGGCAGATACGCACTGCCGGTGACGACAGCTTGCTGCTGGTCGCCGACCTGATGAGCGGATGCGGCATGCGCAACGGCGAGGCGTTCGCGGTCAACCTCGACAACATCGTCGCCGACGACGTCTACCGCATCACCGAGCAGGTCAACCGGACCACCTGCCAGTACGAGCGGCTCAAGCACCGAAAGGTCGGTGAGTACCGGGACGCGCCCGAGTTCAGGACGGCGTGACGGCCAACACACGGTTGAGTGCGCCATCGGTGCGGGCGGTGAGGTCGTCCCAGGTGCCCTCCTCCACGATCCGGCCGGCTTCGAGGACGGCGATGCGGTCGGCGCGGCGGATGGTGGCAGGGCGGTGGGCGATGACGACGGTGGTGCGGTTGCCCTGGGCGACCGCGGTGGCGAGTTGGGCGTCGCCGGCGTTGTCCAGATGCGCGGTGGTCTCGTCCAGCACGAGGATCCGGGGCCGGGCCAACAACGCACGGGCGAGAGCGATCCTGGCACGCTGGCCACCGGAGAGGGTGGTGCCGCGCTCCCCGATGAGTGAGTCCATGGGGGCGATCTGGTCGACCCCGCACAGCATGGCCGTTTCGGCCAGCAGTTCGTCGTCCGCGTCCGGTGCCGCGAGGCGAAGGTTCTCGGCGAGCGTGCCGTGGAAGAGGGGGGTGTCCTGACCCACGACGGCAACGGCACGGCGCAGGTCGGCGTCGGCCAGGTCGCGAAGGTCGACGAAGTGGCCGTCGCCGGAAACCAGGTGGACCGCACCCTCCGACGGGTCCCAGAAGCGGGCAAGCAGGTGGGCGCAGGTCGACTTGCCGGCGCCGGAGGCACCGACCAGGGCGAGGGTCTGCCCTGCGGGAACCGTCAGCTCGACCCCGTCCAGCACACGTCGTTCCCCGTAGTCGAAGTTCACGCGGTGCAGCCGGATGCCCAGCGGGCCCGGAGGGAGCGGTCGGGGTGCGGCGGGCGGCGGGGCGAGAGCGGGGGCCTTCAGGGCCGCGTGGACTCGGGCGGCCGCGGAGCGCAGGCCGACAGCCTGGCTCAGCGCCCTGGCCGACTCGGCGACCGGTCCCAGCACGGACAGGGCGAGCGCCATCGCCGCCGGCGCCCATGCCCCGTGCAGCCGCCCGGAGGTAACGGACTGCGCGGCGGCGGCGACCACACCGAGGACCGCGAGCACGATGAGGGCGTCGCGGACGGCGGCGGCCATGGCTTCCCAGGTGGCCTCCGCCCGCTGTGCGTCACCCACCCTTCGGCCCTGTTCGGCGAGACGGCCGCGCCGCTCGCTCAGCCCGCCGAAGGCGAGCAGTTCACGCAGCCCGTCGACGGCCTCCACGGTGTCGGCCGAGAGCTTCGTGGAGGCCGTCCTGGTGCGGGCCCCGCGCGTGGCGCGCCCGCGCGCGTCGGCGAAGGGTGCGACGGCGAGCAGCGCGGCGACCGGCAGCACCGCTACCAGCAACCACGGCTCCACCGTGGCCAGTGCCGCGGCTCCGCCGGTGAACACCACACCGGATGCGAGGAGTTGTGCGGTGGTGTGGGCGTAGAAGAACTCCAGCGCCTCCACGTCGGCCATGGCGGTGGCGGCGAGGTCCCCGCTGCGGCGGCCGGCCACGCGGGCGGGTGCGCTGCGGGCGAGCCCGTCGAAGACCCGTACGCGCAGTTCGGCCAGAACTCGGTAGGCAAGGTCGTGGGAGAGGTCCATCTCGCGCCAGGTCGTCAAGGCTCGTACGAGGACGAGGGCGACGAGAGCGGTGACCGTGAGCGCCGAGGGGGCGCGGTCCTCGATGACGGCGGTTCCGACGGTGTGCGCGGCGAGCGTCAACAGCGCGACCAGGGAGCCCTGTTCGATGAGTGCCGCGGCACAGGTGCGGGCCATCATGGCGCGGTGCCCGGCGAGGGTGGGCAGCAGGGCGCGCAGTGAGCCCCGCGCGGGCTCGGTCGCGTCGGCGGTGCCGCCGACGGTGACATCGGTGCCCGCGTCGGTCGTGGTGCTCATGCGGCGAGCCCTCCTTCGTAGGTGTGGCCCGCCTTGACGAGCTCGGCGTAAACGCCTCCGGCCTCGACGAGGGCTGTGTGGTCGCCTACGGCGTCCACGCGTCCGCCGTCGAGGACGACGATGCGGTCGGCGTGCCGGACGGCGGCGAGCCGGTGGGCGACGACCAGGACGGTCCGGTCGCCCGCGGCGTCCAGCAGTTCGCGCACTATGCCCGCCTCGCGGCGTTCGTCGACCGCGCTCGTGGCCTCGTCGAGGACGAGCACCGGGGCATCGGCCAGCAGGGCCCGGGCAAGGGCGAGGCGCTGGCGCTGCCCGCCGGACAGGGTGGCGCCGCGTTCGCCGAGGACGGTGGCGTAGCCGTCGGGGAGAGCGGCGATCTCGTCGTGGATGCCGGCGGTCCGTGCCGTGCGTATGAGGTCGTCGTCCGTGGCGTCGGGCCGGGCCAGGCGCAGGTTGTCGGCGATGGTGGCGTGGAAGAGGTAGGTCTCCTGAGAGACGACCGCGATGCCCTGGCGCAGCGAGTCGAGCGCGTACTCGGTCACGTCGCGGCCGTCGACGGCGACCCGTCCCCGCTGCGGGTCGCGGTGGCGCAGGAGCAGGGCGAGCAGGGTGGACTTGCCGGCGCCCGAAGGGCCGACGATCGCGGTGGTGCGTCCCGCCTCGGCAGTGAAGGTGACGTTGCGGAGCGCGGGCGTCTCGGCGCCCTCGTAACTGAATTCAACGTTCTCGAAGCGCACTTGGGGTGGGCCGGGCCAATGTGCTCGTGCCCTTCCCGTGTCGGGAACCGCCGGTTGCGCAGTGCGCAGTGCCCGGAGGCCGTCCGCGGCCGACACGCCCAGGTATCCGGCGTGCCACTCGCGGGACAGGTCACGGACGGGCCGGAAGCACTCGGACGCCAGGAGCAGCACCAGATACGTGCCGGTCGCCGTGGTGGATCCGGTGACGGCCGACCAGCAGGCGAGCAGCGCGGCGGCCACCGTACCGCCCTGGATGGCCAGGTCGGTGAGTCCTGTGTCGACGAGCGACACACGCAGCTTGGCGACGGTGGCCCGGTGCAGCGCCGCCGACCGTGCCTCGAGCCGCTCCCGGGTGCGCCCGACGGCACCCGCGGCCCGTAGCGCGGGCATGCCTTGCAGTGCTTCGAGGTAGTCGGCGCCCAGTCCTTCGTAGGTGTCCCAGTGTTCCTTGCCGCGCCTGGCAAGGAGCCGGTCCCAGGCGCGCGGCCCGAACAGGGCGAGCAGCAGCGCGGGTACGAGGCCGAGGAGAGCGACCGGTTCGACCGCGGTCAGGGCAGCGAGCAGCAGGGGCGGCACAGTGAGGGTGATGAGGAGCTGGGGTAGGTAGCGGGAGACGTAGGCGTCCACGCCCTCGACCCCGTCGACGAGGGTGGTGCGGACTGCTCCGGCGCGCGCGGTGGTCAGGTGCGCGGGTCCGAGCCGTCCGAGGTGGGCGAGGAGTTCGTCCCGCAGGTGCACCCTGACCTGTGCCCCGGCGCGGGTGGCGGTACGCCGCTGCTGGTAGCCGAGCCCCGCACGGGCGACGACGACGCCGAGCACCGCGCCGAGCAGCAGCGGGAGCCGGTCGGTGTCCCCCTGGGCCACGTCGGCGAGGGCGACGGCCAGCAGTACGGCCTGGCCGAGGTGGGTGACGGTGACGGCCCCCTGCAGGAGGGTGGCCGCGAGCAGGGGGCGCCGTGCGTGGTGTGCGGCGCGGCGCAGCTCGGGGTGAACGATCACAAGGACCCCTCTTCGGAGTGGGTGGTGCCGAGGGCAAGGCCATGGATGATCCAGTCGCGGCCCGGCGGGGCGCCCAGGGCGGCGCCGAGATCGGCCTGCTGCCAGGAACCGACGGGGCGGCCGTACAGGCCGTGTCGGACTGCGGCCACATGGGCCAGGTGGACGGCGAAGCCCGCGCGCAGGTGTGTCCGGCGGATCAGTGGCGCATCTGCGCCCGCCGGACAGCCGTAGCCCAGCAGGACGGCGCCCGTGTCCGCGATCCACGCCTGACCGGCGGCCCAGGCGGCGAGCGTCGGCCGAGCCTCCCCCACAGCAAGGCGTCGCAGGGTGCCGTCGGGCGCCAACCCGACGAGTCCGGGCTCAGGTTCGCCGACGGCCACGCACCAGCCGACTGCACCGGCGCTCGCTTCGTCGGCCGTGGCGAGCACCGCACGCAGGGCGTCCCTCGGCGGGGTGCCCCGCAGGGGTGGCCGGGCGCTGCGGCGGGCCAGCAGCTCGCCGGGCGTGGGCACGTCCACGGCCTGGTGTCCCACGTCTGGTGACGGGACCTGGTGTGCAACCTCGGGCCAGGAAACCCCACCTGCCTCCTCGGCCAGGAGAACTCGGCGCGGGCTCCGGGCCACGGGAACCGCTGGCACCTCGTCGGACTGCGCGAAGTGCAGAGCGGCAAGGGGGGCTTGGTCACCCCTGTCAAGACCGCCCCCGTCGAGGCCTACCGTCGCCGGTGCCCCACCCAGCGCGCGCCCCGCGAGCCACAGCGCCCCGGCGGCGTGCCCGGTGTCCAGCAAGATCAACGGCCAGGCACGGTGGCCGTAGTGCGAGACCGTGCGCTGCGGGGTGGCGAACAGTTCGACGGTCGCCCCGGGCGGCGCGCCGCCGGGCTCCGGGCCGAGGCAGTGCACACGGTGGCGCAGTGGGTCGTATCCGTAACGCCCGGGTGGCAGCGAGCATCCGGTGCCCACGACGAGCCGGGTGTCCACCGGGTGCAGTGCGCCCGCGGACGGGGCGGGCCGCAGCCGTCCGGCACCGTCCGAGGCCGCCAGGGAGAGGCGGAGCAGCCGACCCAGGTCGAGCTCCCCCGGGCATCCCTCCGGGAGCGAGCGCGGCTGTCCCGGCCACGGGTGGACGGCGGGCCCGGCGGGCGTGTCCGGTCCGGGCTTCTCGGGGGAACGGGCGCGGGCGAGCGCGGTGACGAGATCCACGAGGCCGCCCTCACATGTGAGGTGGAGGAGCCAGGGTGAAGTCCTCCGGCGCGCTCGGTGCGGTCGTACGCCAGCCGCGGCCGGTGGCGATGTCGGCGAGGCGCGGGCTGCCGAAGTAGCCGAAGGCGGCCGGGGCGTTCGGAATGAGTCCGGAGACGAGGACGCGGGCGACGCGCAGCGGTGTCTCGGCCACGTCCTCAGTGGTGAGGTCGAACGTCATGATGCGGTGGCCGCGGTCGTGGAGGGCGCGCTCCAGCCGGTCCCGGCTGCCGGGCTCGACCGCGTCGACAGGCATGATGCCGTGCGCGGGTTCGGTGAATCTCCGAGCCTCGGGGGCCATCCGTTCATCCAGCCAGACCTGGACGTGTGCGCCCAGGTCCCGTACGTGCTCGAAGTGTTCGCCGCACGCGTCGAGGTAGCGGCGGTCCTCGCGGTGGTCCAGGTAGAGGCCGCGGGCGAGGAGTCCGGCCTCGACGGCCTGGAAGACCCAGCCGTCGGGATCGGTGAGCCCCTGGGTGAACACCCAGGTGTGGACGGCCTCGAGCACGGCCTTGCGGGCGGCCTCGGCCGGGTCGTACTTGCACGCGAACCCGGCGGCGTAGAGGCCGAGCCGGGGGTCGTGGACGAGCGCGGCCATGCAGGGGGCGAACTCCGAGGGCATCTCGACGAGGTGGACGTCGAGCCCGGATCCGGCGAGGTCGTCGGTGAGGCCGGGCACACTGGCCGGGTCGATGCCGCGGGTCGGGCCGTCGAGGTGCCACCACAGTTCGAGGGCGTCGCGTTCGACGATCTCCAGCAGTCCGCGCTCGATCGCGTCGTCCAGGCCCTGTCCGGTGGCGATCCCCGCGTAGTTCAGGTGATGGGTTCGGGGCAGTGAACGCAGCTCTCCCTGACGCCAGTTCAGGTGCGTGAGCGCGACGGGTGCCCAGACCTCGGCCCGCTCCCCGCCGGGCAGCCGTTCCTCGCCGCGCGTCCACAGGGACGGGGTGTCGGGCGTGAGGGGGCGGTAGGGGAACTTCTCGCGGGCGTATTGCCAGTCGGCGTAAGCCGGCAGCTCGCCCGGTCCGTACAGCCGCAGGCCCCTCCCGGTCAGCTCGGCGGCGGTGGCGCGCAGTGGGGCGTCGGGGTGGCCGGGGGGCGGTACGCGGTTGCCGCAGTACCGCTCGATTCCTTCCGCTATGGCGGCGATGCGGGCGCCCTCGGGGTCACCGAAGGTGGTGCCGAGCGACACCCGGTCGGCGGGCCACAGGCCGAGCCTGCGGGCGTCGGCTATCTCAGCGGTGAGCGCGGTGTAGCGGGGTGGCGCGCCCACGGGGTGCTCGACGGGCTTGACCTTGCGGACGATGCCGCAGACAGGGTCGACCAGGGCTTCCAGCGGCAGCGCCGTCATCGCAGGATCTCCTGTACGGGGTCGGTGGGGGCGGGGCGGGTGGGGAGCACGGGCAGGCGAAGCGCCACAGTCCCGGGGTCGACCTCTCGCCGGGAGGCGAGCAGCCGGGTGGCCGTGACCGGGTCGTCGCCGGTGTGGGGGTTGCGGGCGTGGGCGGGGAAGTGGTGCCCGGCGATCTCCAGGCGGAGCCGGGTGCCCGCGGACAGCCGTCGTGCGAGCCGGCCGAGCGCCACGGTGATCTCTGCGGCCTGCCCCGGGGGATCCTCCCGCCGGACGGTGCCGACGGCGAGCCGCTCGGCCGCCCCTGTGGGGCTGATCGCGACGAGCCGGGCGACCCAGTCGGCGGACTGTGTGTCGGCGGTGGCGCGCAGGGCCACCTCTGCGGTGCCGAGGACGTCCAGCGGGCGGGGCAGCGGCGGAGTGACGAGCAGGCAGCGGTCAGGGGTGCCGCCGTCTGCGGGAATGGTCAAGCCCTCGGATGACACGGGGCGTTCGGGATCGGCCGTGAAGGACGCTCCGTGCAGCAGTTGCAGGCGCTGAGTGCGTGGCTCGCCCTCCGCGCCCACGGGCAGCCACAGGGGGCTGCCGCCCAGCCCGATCGCGCCACGGTGCCCGGGCTCGAGGTCCCCGGTGAGGGCGAGGCGGGCCCAGCGCGTATACAGCTCGCCGAGGTTGATCCGGTGTGCCTGCCAGGCGTCGGGGCCGGGTCCGGCGGCGAGACGGTGACCCCACGGGCCCATCAGCAGCCGTGCCGAGGGCCCACCCCAGCCGCGCCACAGCGTGACGGTGTCTTCGGTGAAGTGGTCGTGGTGGCCGCCCACCGCGAGCAGGGGCACACCGGCATGCTCCGCGCGGGAGCAGAAGCGGCCGCGCTCGCGGTGCCGCCACAAGCCCGGCCAGGAGGGAAGGCTTCGGCCGAGCCGCCGGGGGAGGTCGCTCAGCGGCAGGTGGGCGAGTAGGTCGGGCTCTGCGGCGAGGGCCTTCGCCAGGGCCTCCTCGTCGGAGTCGTGCCGGTCACCATGGGCCGCCCACCACCCGGCACGGGCCAACAGTCGTTCGACGCCCGAGGGTTCACGAGCCGTCTCGGCGATGCCCAGGGCGGGTACCGCGGCGATGACGGCGTCGGGGCGGGAATCCTCGGGCGCGTCGAGCGCGAGGACGAGTGCGCAGTGAGCGGCGTAGGAGGCGCCGACCGCCACGAGGCGCCCGTCGCTCCAGGGCTGCTGACGGATCCAGCGGACGGTCGCCGCTCCGTCGGCGGCCTCGTTCTCGTACGGGTGCCACTCCCCCGGCGACGCGTGCCGGCCGCGTACGTCCTGGACCAGGGCGGCGAACCCGCGCCGGGCCCACCCGCGCAGCTCGGCGTGGTGGCGGCGCCGGTCGTAGGGCGTGCGGATGAGGACGGCCGGGAAGGGCCCGTCCCCGTCCGGGAGTCGGGCGTCGGTGGCAAGGCCCTCGACGACCATGGTGACCAGGGTCATCCGTTCTTCCCCGGCATCGGGGAGACGTCGGGGACGGGCAGAACGGGGTGCTCGGTGACGGTCAGCGTGCGCAGGTCGACGCATCGGAGCCGACGCCGGGCGGGCAGCCCGCCGGTGTCGGGGGCATCGGTGGCCCACCGGGCGAGGTCGTCGGCGAGCAGGGCGGCGAGCAACCCGGACGCGGGGGCCGTGAGGTCGACGGGCGTGCCGGACGCGCGAGGCCCGTTCCAGTAGGCGGCCAGCTCACGGTGCGCGGGCGTGGCGGCGAGCCGACGGGCACGGACGTGCGCCGAGGTGACGTCCCCGGCCGCGGCCGCGAGCGGCTCCACGTACGCCTGCCAACCCTCCCGGTGACAGCGCAGCCAGGCGATGCCACGCTCCGGCAACCGGTCGGCCGCCTCCCACAGCCCTTCGGGAACGGGGCCGTCGAGGCACCACACCACAGCTGCGGGCTCTTCCCGGGCCAGAGAATCGGCCAGGTCGTCAGGAGCGGCGGGTCGGGGGTCGGCGCCCGAGGCGCGGAGAAGCTCCGCCAGCGGCTCGGTCAGCCCGGTATCACCCAGCAGCCGGATGTCCCGGCGCTCGACGGGCCAGGGCGCGCGCCGCAACCCGTCCGCCATGTATCCGGCACTCTCGAAGGCCCCCAGAATCCGGTCGAGTTCGGCATCCGGCTCGTCGGCGGCCGAGCCGGAGAGCCGGGAGAGGAGGGCACCCTCGTCCGCGTCGCCCGTCCGTACGCTGAGGAACTCCCCGTCGGCCGTGCGGACGGCGAGCCCCCGCCCGGGTACGGCGACGACCTCGACACCGGATGCGAGCTGGCTGCGCGACACTCAGTCCTCCTGTCGGGAAAGGGGCCTTGGCAGGGCGTGGGCCCGCCCGTCAGGTGACGGGCGAGCCCACGGTCGAGGGTCTGGACCCCCGCTTGCTCTCGCTTACTCCTCGGTGTCGTCGAAGGGGTTCTCGACGAGCGCGTTGGAGTGGGAGGCCGAGTCGTGAGCCAGCTGACCCGGGTCGACGATGGGCGCGAAGATCTGCTCGTTGTCCATGAACTCTCCTTCATCACAAGGGAGGTGCAGCGTTCTGTTGAGCGCCGCACGAGAACTCTAATGAATACGATTTTCATATTCTAGATCTGGGAGAGGGTGATCCGGGTAACACACCGGCCAGCCGCCCTCGGGGTCACGGCCGACCCGCCCCGCCACCTTGAGGACGTCCGCCAGCAGCCCGGGCGTGACGACCTCTTTCGGCGTCCCGTCGGCCACCACCAAGCCGTCCCGCAGGGCGACGATCCGCTCGGCGAACCGGGCTGCGTGAGCCAGGTCGTGAAGCACCATCACCACGGTGAGGCCCCGCTCCTCGCGCAGCCGGACCACGGTCTGCAGCACGTCGAGCTGGTGGTGCAGGTCCAGATAGGTGGTCGGCTCGTCGAGCAGCAGGACGCGGGTGTCCTGGGCGAGCGCCATGGCGAGCCGCACCCGCTGCCGCTCACCCCCGGACAGGGCGTCGACGTCACGTTCGGCCCACTGCTCCACGCCGACGTCTCGCAACGCACGCCGTACGACGGGGTCGTCGCCCTCGCGCAGCATGCCGAGGGGCCCGCGCGCCGCGTACCGCCCCTGCCGCACGAGGTGCCGGACGGTCATGCCGGGGACGGCAGGGGCCGACTGGTGCAGCAGCGCGACCCGCCGGGCGGTGGAGCGCCGGGTGAGCCGGGCCAGGTCGTCACCGCCCAGCAGCACGCGCCCCTCGTCCGGTTGCAGGAGCCCGGCGGCCAGCCGCAACAGGGTCGACTTGCCGCAGCCGTTGAGGCCGATGAGGGCGGTCAGTTCGCCCGGTTCGACGGTCACGTCGACGCCGCGCAGCACGGGTCGGCCGGGGTAGCCGAAGTGGACTCCCTCGACACTGATCCCCACGGGTTCGGTCATGCTCTGTCCTTCGTCGACATCAGAACGTTCGGCTCGGCGTACGGCGTACGACGACCAGCAGCAACCCGGCACCCACGCACGCGGTGAGCGCCCCGACCGGGAGCGTGAGCCGCCCGGAGTCCAGCGCGACCGCCAGCAGCTGCGACACCAGCTGCGCCGCCGCGTCCGCCCCGCACACCACGGCCGCACCCACGAGGGCGGCCCCGGGCAGCGTCATCCGCAGGTCCGCACCGAACACGGCCAGGGCGAGGTGCGGCACGAGCAGTCCGACGAAACCCAGCGCCCCCACCGCGGCCACCGCACCCGCCGTCAGCGCCACGGCGCACACCAGGGCGAGGGTCCGGGCCCGAGCGGCGGACAGCCCGGCGGCACCGGCGATGTCATCACCGCAGCGCAGCAGGGTCAGCGGCCCGGCCATCAGCCACGCCACGGCACCCCAGGCGAGCGCCCACGGCCACAGCAGGTGCCAGTGCTGCCATACACGGCCCTCGGTCGTGCCGACGAGCCACTGGACCACACTGCCCAGCTCACCCGGCGCCACGAGCAGCACCATGGCCGTGAGCCCGCCGAGCACCGCCGAGACGAGCACCCCGTGCACGGCCGTCTGCGCGGGGTCGCCCCGGCCACGCCCGGCGAGCAGCCAGAGCAGACCGGCCCCGACGAAGCCGCCCACGCACGCGGACACCACGACGGCGAGGGGCGATTCCCACCCCGCGAGCCCGAGACCGCTCGCGGTGACGGCCCCGAGTACGGCGCCCGGCGTCACCCCGGTGACCTCCGGCCCGGCGAGGGGGTTGCGCAGGGCGGACTGCAGGACCAGACCCGCCACGCCCAGGCACGCCCCCGCGCCCAGAGCCACCAACAGCCGGGGCAGGCGGAGCTGGAACACGATGTGCCGCTCCGTCGCGTCTCCGCCCCCGCCGAGGACATCCCAGAGCACGGCCGGGGACATGCCCCGCCCAGCCGCCAACTCGGCGCAGGCGCACACGACGACGAGCGCGGCGAACACCGCGAAACGCCGGCTCACCGGGACTCCCCCATTTTGGTCGACACGACTTCAGGACCACTCCCCCGCTCGTCCGCGCCCGACGACGTGGGTGCCTCGGGCCCCGCCGTCGGTCGTCGTCGCGCCGTCGGCCTCCGCTTGCCCGACCGGAGCAGGGCGACGCCGACGGGCACGCCGAAGAGGGCCGTCCAGGCACCGGCCGGCGTCTCCACGGGCGCCAGCGCGAGCCGGGCCGGCAGGTCGGCGACGGCCACCACGACGGCACCCCACCCCGCCGACCACGGCAGCCAACGCACCGCGTCGACCGCCGGGTTCAGCCGCCGCGCCAAGTGCGGGGCGAGGAAGCCGACCCACGCCACGGGCCCGCACACGGCCGTCACCGGCGCGATCAGCACAATGGCGATGGCCAGTGCGGCGAACCGGGCCCGCTGTGCGCGCACCCCCAGCGCCTCGGCGTCCTCGTCCCCCAGCCGCAGCACCGACAGCACTGGCGCGCACAGCACGAGCGCGGGCATGGCGACCAGCAGCCAGGGCCACAGGCCGGTGACGTCGTCCCAGGTACGGGCGGAGAGTGAGCCGAGCAGGTAGCGGTAGATCAACTGGAGGTCGAGCTGGTCGGCCATCACCATCAGCACGAGCAGCGCGGCCTGCAACGCGGCGGCGACCGCGGCTCCGGTCAGCAGTACGGCGGACGGGCTGCGTCCCAGTCCGGCGGCGAGCAGCGTGAGCGCACCGCCGAGTGCTGCCCCGCCGATGGCCAGCAACGGCTGGACGGCGGCGGGGATGGACACGGCCAGCACCAGTGGCGCGGCCACTCCCAGCGCGGCCCCGGAGGACACGCCCAGCATCTCGGGGACCGCCAGGGGATTGCGCAGCGCCTCCTGCAGCACGAGCCCTGCCGCGCCCAGGCAGGCACCGGCGACCAGCGCCAGCACCAGCCGGGGCACGCGGAGTTCGGTGACGACGACCCCGGCGAGCGTGGCGTCCGCGTCCAGCAGTACACCGGGCAGCCGGTGCAGCGGGACGTACGGCGTGCCCAGGCTCAGCGCGCAAGCGGACGCCGCGACCAACAGCCCGATGAGCACGGCAAATTGCCACATCGTGCCGGATCGCGGAAATCGCCTGCCCGAGATCGCCGTATCTACCGCGCTTTCTGTCGCGGTGCGTGCGCTCACCGCAGGGCGGCCGTGGCCTCGTCGAGGACGATGCCCAGCGAGCGGGTGCCTCGCCCCTTGGCCCACACCTCGGAGTTCACCTCGTGGACGTCCCCGTTCTTGACGGCCGGGATCTTCTCCCACAGCGGGTTCTTCGCCAGCTTCTCCGACAGCTTTCCGTCGGCCTCGCCGAAGGCGATCGTCTCCACGAACAGCACGTCCACGTCGCGGGCGAGGATCTCTTCGAGGCTGTAACTCCCCTCGACGCCACGGGACTTCCAGGGGTAGTCGGCGATCTTCGGGAACAGCCCGGCGGCCACGTCCGTCCCCGGGGTGGCGACACCGAAGTTCTCGTCGCTGCCGTAGATGACGAGCGCGGTCTTGTCGCTCTTGTTCTTCTCGGCCTCGGCGAGCTTGGTGCGGAAGGTCTTCTCGGCCTTCTCGCCCTGTGCGGCGCGTCCGGTGAGGGCGGCGACATTGCGCAGGTACCCCACGCTGTCCTGCCACGTCTCGGGCTGCATGGGCCAGAACGTGGTGGCGTCCTTCAGGGCCGGGGCGAGCTTGCCGTGCGTGTCCTCCAGACCGATCACGAGATCGGGCTTGTGGGAGAGGATCGCCTCCACCTCGGGAGCGATGAAACCGCCGGGGATGATGTCGACCTTCTTCGCCTTCTCCTCACCCAGGAAGTCCGGATGGGCGAGGAGGGCACTGTTCGTGGCCGTGGGGACGATGCCCAGCTCGGTCAGGATGTCGTCGCAGAGCGCGAACAGGCAGACGATCCGCTGCGGTTCCTTCTTCAGGGAGACCTTGAAGCCGTTCGCGTCGGTCAATTCCCTTGTCGACTTGATGGGTTCCACGGTGACGTCGGTCTTCGTACCGGCCGCGGCGGCATCGTCGCCCGCGGGTTCGGTGGACGCTCCGCATCCGACCAGCACGGACCCCACTACGGCTGCGGTGATCCAACTGCGGACGGATTTCGACGGTGAGCGCAGCATCGATGCCCTCGCTTCTTCTCATGGCTCCGGAACGCGTCGACAATACATGATAATCGTTTTCATCAGACCCCTTTTCTCGCTGGAGGCTCTCGATGCACGACGGCCCGCTGCTGCTCGTCTCCGACCATGTCGGGGGATCCGTCCACGTACTGACCGTGCCGGACGGCGTCGAGGTGCACCGCCTCACCGGCCGTCACCTTTCCGAGCACGCCGGCTTTCTGGCACTGCCGAGGGGGCGGGCGGCGTGCGTCGACGACCGCAGGGGCGAGCTGCTGGTCCTCGACCCCTTCGGCCGTGAGCTGGTTGAGGCCGCTGTTCCGGTCGCCGTGCCGGCCGAGCACCTCGCCTGTGACCCTTCCGGCCGGTGGGCGGCCGTCACGACAGGCCTGGGCAAGAACAGCGAACCGTGGTCGGATGTGCTCACGGTCGTCGACCTGGCCACGGGAGACGCGGCCCGGGTGCGGACGCGCGCGGGCGAGCCGGGGGTGACGGTACTGGGCGGCGGCGCCCCCTTGGCCGTCCTGCGGCACCGGGAACCCGGCGCGCTGGCCGTTCACCGGTTCGCCGACCTGCTCGACGCACCGCCCGGCTGCCCACCGGTCACGCCCCACACCCACCTCCCTCTGCCGGACGACGGGCACGGCGATGCCCAAGATCCGTACAGCGGTCGCGTGTTCGCGGCCACGGGCGAGGGGGTGCGCCGGGCGCGCCGCGAGGGCGACGCCCTCGTTCCGGAGCCGGCGATCCCGTGGGGTTCACCCGCCCGGGGCTGGTACCTGCGTCTCGACCCGCGACGACGGACCCTGTGGTCGACCCTGCGGGGCGGCCCCGCGGACCCACTGCGATGGCCGGAGTGGACGAATCAAGCATGGCGCCACGACCTGCAAACAGACCGCACGACCGTGACGGAACTCGGTCCAGGACTGGTCTTCCGGCTGGCCCTGGCCAAGGACCACACCGCGTTCACCCGCATCCACCCCGACGGCGACGAACTGATCCTGCTGGACGCCGACGCAGCCGTACACCGCACCCCCCTCCCCCCAATGGACGGCGCCCCCCGCCGCGGCGGCACCCCCTGGGAGGGCGTCCAGCGCCGCGCGGTGGCCGCCTCACCCGGCACGGACTGGGTCGCCGTGACCCGTGGTGGCCACGGCGAGGTTCACGTCTTCTACGCCCGAACGGCCTGCGAAGCAGCCCACTTGAAGCTGAGTACCCCCTTGCACCACGGCGGCCACGCCATGCTGCGCACGCGGCACGACGGCGCCCAGGGGGATCCCGTGGGCCGGTGACAATCCATCACCGACAGGCGGGGTGGGGCGGTCGGTGCTTGTCGCGGTCTCACCGTCCGAGGGTGTTCACCGGGGAGCCGCAGCAAGTAGCTTGTCGATAACGACAACCGTTTCGCTGTGCATGGGAGTTGACGTGACCGCACAACAGGCCACCATCGGCGAGGTGTTCAGCGCCGGGGCCGAGGAGTTCCACCGCTGGTCGCCGCTGCTGTGGGACCAGGTCGGGCAGGCCACGGTGGAGGTGTCGGCTCCGGGCCATGGCGAGCGGGTACTCGACGCCTGCTGTGGTGCCGGAGCGTCTGCACTGCCTGCAGCCCGTGCGGTCGACCGTGACGGGCTGGTCGACGCGGTGGACGTCGCCGGGGCCCTCGTAGCGCTCGGCGAGTGGCGCGCAGGGCAGGAGGGCCTGGCGAACCTGCGTTTCCACGAGCACGACGTGACGGCATGGGTGGCGCCGGACGGCGGCTACGACCTGGTGCAGTGCGCGCTGGGCGTGTTCTTCTTCCCCGACATGGACCGTGACACCGCCAGGCTTGCAGGGCTCCTGCGGCCGGGTGGCCGGCTCGCGGTGACCGTATGGGAGAAGGGGGCGCTCGGCGGCTGGGGGCAGGCTTTCAAGAGCGCGGTCGAGACGGAGCGCGAGTGGCCGGGGTCGTCGCAGTCGGACCAACTGGCCCGGATCGACACCGCCGACGCGCTCGCCGCCTGGCTGGAGAGCCTCGGCCTGCGCAGCCCCCGGGTCGTCCGCCGGGACCTCGCCGTGCCGCTGACCCCCGCTACCGCCTGGGACCTGGCGGTGGGCAGTGGTACACGCGCCCTGCTCGACGGGCTGGCGCCCGCCGCGGTGGAACGCGTCCGCGCCCACTTCACCGCAGCGCTGGAGGCGGCGTCGGTGACGGATCTCGATGCCCGGATCCTGACCGGGACGGCTGTGGCATGACCCGGGGGCCGCATCACACCGCCGCCCGGCAGGCCGCCGAGGGCTTCACGGCCGCGATCTGCCGGGCCGAGGGCGGTTGCGGCGCGGCGGACGGCCGTGTCCTCGAAGCACTGCGCGGCGCCACCCGGCGGGTGCCGTTCGGGCTGCTCGTCGCCACCGGCTGCCTGGGCCGGCATCTGCATTGTCCGCACCACGAGGGCAACCAGGTGCCGCGCGCGGGTCACCGCGTGGTGGTCCAGCCGTGCGCCCAGGACCGCACGCCGCTCGGTCCCTCTCTGGCCTTCGGCCCGCTCACTGATCCGGAGCAGGCTGACGCTCTGGCGACCTGGCTGGCGGAGGGCCTGCATCAAGGGCGCCGCCCGCCGCGCCGCCTGTTGGCCGTGCGTCCGTCGCGACGCTCGGGGCAGTAGCAGCATCGGACACCCGTCGCCACAACCCCCAGGACCACGGACTCAGTGGTCCACGCCATGGGGCATAAGGGAGCACACATGCGGAGGAGGTGCTGCACGGCCGCGACGTCATCGCGGCCGCCCACCTTGACGAGTCAACGCCGTCTCGGTCGCCGCCACGCTCCAGGCGCTGGCGACACCCTCCCGCCTGCTCATCCTCATTTCCCTGCGCCAGTCCGCCTGCTCGGTCACCGAACTCACGACAACTGTCGGGATGGAGCAGTCCGCGGCCTCCCACCAGCTGCGGCTGCTGCGCGCCCTGGGCCTGGTCGCCGGGCAGCGCGACGGCCGCCGCATCGTCTACCGCCTCTACGACGACCACGTGGCACAGCTTCTCGACCAGGCGGTCCACCACATCGAGCACCTGCGGCTCGGCGTGCGGGACTTCGTGGCCAGCGACCGCTCCGATCCACGAGAGCAACTGTGGCTCAGTGGGTCGACTTCGAGCGACACATGCGTGAATTGCCACATGCCAATGTGGCCACGCACGGCCTGCGGGGGCGGGAGCCTCAGGCAACGGAGAGCACGAGGAGCACCACAAGACCAACACCACGGCGACCACATCGACTACGCGCACGACGGCCACCTCCACAAGGCGCACGCGGGTCACGTCGACGAGTGCGCGAGTGCAGACCACACCACCCATTGACACTCGCTAATGCATGCATGCGCCAATGACTCCTCTGACTCCTCCCCCTTCGACAGCTCCGGCGGATAAGCCAACACGCGTCCTGGAGGTCGTGATTGACCTACTGAGGCACTGGCCTCCCCCGTCCGCGTGGGGATCGTGCGCGAGTTGCCCGGAGGCGGAAAGTACGTCCACGAGCTGGTCACCGCCCTCGGGGAACACATCGCCCACATCGTGCTGGACGCCATCCGGCACACACAGGAATAGTTCGGGCGCCGTCACAACACTGCGGCACCCGAACTCCTGTTAATGGATCCCATTTTCATATAGCGTCGTCGCACACACGCAGGACTGTGGAGGCGGTCATGACCGAGCGCGACGTACGCCTGGGCACGATCCAGGAAACCCTGCTGATCCCGCTCTACGGCCGGGCGGTGGAGAACCGCAAGCAGGAAGCGGTCCTTCGCGACTCCGTCGCCGAGAGGCTCGTCGCGGCGATCGACTACGACTTCGCCCGCTTCGACGGCCTGCCGATGCTGCTCGGCACCGTCCTGCGCACGAGCCTGTTCGATCGCTGGGTGGCGGACTTCCTCGCCGAACATCCCGCCGGAACTGTGGTGGAGATCGGTGCCGGCCTGAACACCCGCTATGAACGCGCCGACAACGGCCGGGCTCGCTGGTTCGACCTCGACCTGCCCGACGTGATCGAGCTGCGCCGTGACTTCTTCACCGACACCCCGCGCCGCACGATGATCGCCGCGTCGGTGACGGACGAGGCATGGGCGGACACCGTCGCCGCACACTCCGGCGGCCCCTACCTTTTCACCGCCGAAGCCGTCCTGCCCTACCTCCACGAGATGGACGTCCGGAACGTCATCGGCCTGCTCGCCGACCACTTCCCCGGCTCCCTACTGGCCCTCGACACCTCCGGCCCCGGCCACTTCGACACCCAGGACCAGCCGGACGCGCTGGGCAAGGTCGACGCCCGGATGCAGTGGAGCTGCGCCGATCCACTACAGCTCGCCGAGTGGCGACCGGGAGTCGAAGTACTGGCCTCCTGCACGTTCAGCAGCCTTCCTGCCCCGATGTACGACGAACTCCCGGCCCCTGTCCAGGAGATGCTCAGCGGCCTCGCCACCCAGCGACTTCCCCAGGTCGAGGATTACCGGCTGAACCTGCTCCGGCTGCCCTGACAGCGCCGACCGATCTCAGTCCGCATCCGACACCTCTGTGACGGGTGGTGCGGGCCAAGCGGCACGGCGCACTCCTGCATCGGTTCGGCGCCGTCGGCGAAGTGGACTGGCGCGGCACCGTCGACTCGATCAGTGTTCGAGCGATCAGAGGGAGCCCTCAATGGGACCGATCCCGACCGATCAGGGGTACCAGCTTGGTCATAACCTCGGCCGGCGAACAGCAAGTCCGGCTTCCGGCGCGGACGCCCGACCCGGCCGAGACCGGTGGGATCGCGTCGAGCAGCGGCAGCAGATGACGTCATTGCGGTTGCCTCCGGTCAGCAGGACCGCCAGCGGGGTGCCGTGCCCGTCGGTGATTAGATGGTGCTTCGAGCCGGCCCAGCCACGGTCGACCGGCGAGAAGCCCGCGTGGATCCCCCTTTTGGGCCGTGTCTGATAGGGGGTTGCTTGTCAGGCCGTCGGTCCCGAGCAGAGCCGCCGCACGTCCCGCACGAACGCATACGAGGCACTGACGAAGATCACAGCTCCAGCCCCGATCCAGAGAGCCGACGCCCCAGAACGGTACTCACGAACGGCAAAGGTGAGCAGCAGGGTGCTGACAAGGACGCCGAAGGCCGAGATCAGAAGGCTGACGCGGTTAGTCACCTGGACATCATCGACGACAATGTCGGCCTGCGGGAGTGATCCAACCGAATCGCCCTGGCTGCGGGCTCCGGCCTGCAGCGCCCTGTGACAGTTGCCGTCGGCGCCGGGGCCGTGTTCAGAACCACGGTCATACCGCCAAACGTGACCCGTCCGCTCGCCGCCGAGGCTAAGGAGACGCGCGTCTACGAAGGCTGCCCGCGCAGCGGGCCGTCAGGGGATCGCGACCGGCACGGGCTCTTCCTCGGGCTCGTCGGTGAGACCCAGGTGCAGGTGCTCGATGTGGTGGAGGGCCTGGTCGAGGAGTCCGGCGACGTGGTTGTCGTGCAGGGCGTAGACGACGGAGCGGCCCCGGCGGGTGCCGGTGACCAGGCCGAGGTTGCGCAGCACGCGCAACTGGTGCGAGCAGGCGGACTGTTCCATGCCGACGGCGTCGGCGAGCTCCGTGGCCGCGCAGGGGCCTTCGCGCAGGCGGGCCAGGATCAGCAGCCGTGAGGGGGTGGCGAGGGCCTGGAGGGTCTCGGCGACCTTCGGCGCGTTCTCCGGCGTCAGCCGGGTGCGCGGGGTGGCGGAGTCGCTCGCGGGGGGTTTCTGTCCATGGCCCATGCGGCCATCGTACGGGAATGAACGCATGAATAGCTGTTCAGATGTTCCTGTACGGTGGAGATGTCGGAACCCCCGTCCCCTCGAAGGCACCCGTCTGATGACTTCCACGCTGACCGCTCCCGCTGCGCCGGGGCACCGAGCCGCCGGGTCCCCGCCGCGGCGGCGCACCCGGCTCCTGGCGCTGCCCGAAGCCCGCTGGGCGCTGGCTGCCCTGGTCCTGTTCCTGATCGCACTGCCGCTGCATCTGCTCGGCGCCCCGGTGTGGCTGTGGGGTCCGCTGTATGCCGCCGTCTATGTCAGCGGCGGCTGGGAGCCGGGCTGGGAAGGCCTGAAGGCCCTGAAGGACAAGACTCTGGACGTGGATCTGCTGATGGTGGTCGCCGCGCTCGGCGCCGCCGCCATCGGCCAGGTCCTGGACGGCGCGCTGCTGATCGTCATCTTCGCCACCTCCGGCGCTCTGGAGGCGGTGGCGACCGCCCGGACCGCGGACTCGGTGCGCGGCCTGCTCGACCTGGCTCCCTCCACCGCGACCCGGCTGCTGCCCGACGGCCGCGAGGAGAGCGTGCCCGCCGAGCAGTTGGCGGTCGGGGACGTGATCCTGGTGCGGCCCGGTGAGCGGGTCGGCGCGGACGGCCGGGTCGTGGCCGGCGCGAGCGAGGTGGACCAGGCCACCATCACCGGCGAGCCGCTGCCGGTGACCAAGGAGGCGGGCGACGAGGTGTTCGCCGGCACGGTCAACGGCACCGGCGCCCTGCGGGTGCGGGTGGAGCGGGATCCGTCGGACTCGGTGATCGCCCGGATCGTGAAGATGGTCGAGGAAGCCTCCGAGACCAAGGCGCCGACCCAGCTGTTCATCGAGAAGATCGAGCAGCGCTACTCGGTCGGCATGGTCGCTGCCACCCTGGCGGTCTTCGCCGTTCCGCTGCTCTTCGGCGACGAGTTGCAGTCGGCACTGCTGCGCGCGATGACCTTCATGATCGTGGCGTCGCCGTGCGCGGTGGTGCTGTCCACGATGCCGCCACTGCTGTCGGCCATCGCCAACGCCGGACGCCACGGCGTGCTCGCGAAGTCCGCCGTCGCCATGGAACGCCTCGGCCAGATCGACACCGTCGCCCTCGACAAGACCGGCACCCTCACCGAAGGCACGCCCCGCGTCACCGACATCCGCCCGCTGACCGGCAGCGGCCTGAGCGAGAACCAGCTGCTGGCCTTCGCGGCGGCCGCCGAGCACCCCAGCGAGCACCCGCTGGCCCGCGCCGTCGTCGACGCCGCCCGCGAAAGCCGGCTTACCCTCGCGGACGCGGACGGCTTCACCTCCGTGCCGGGCCACGGCGTCACGGCCACCGTCGAGGGCCGCACCGTCCAGGTCGGCTCCCCGGACCGGCTCGTGCCCGCCGGCGCCGGCCCGGCGGATGCCGTCGTCCAACGGCTGGAGGACGCCGGGCGTACCGCCGTGGTGATTCTGATCGACGGGGAACCGGCCGGTGCGCTGGGTATCACCGACCGGCTGCGGCCCGATGCCGCCGCCACCATCGCCGCGCTCACCGCCCTGACCGGCCGTGCCCCGACCCTGCTGACCGGCGACAACGAACGCGCCGCGCGGCAGCTGGCCGCCGAGGTCGGCATCACCGACGTCCGCGCCGGACTGCTCCCGGAGGACAAGGTGGCCGCCGTCCGCGCCTGGGAGCAGGAAGGCCGGAAGGTTCTGGTCGTCGGCGACGGTGTGAACGACGCCCCGGCCCTGGCCGCCGCACACACCGGCATCGCCATGGGCAAGGCCGGCTCCGACCTCGCCCTGGAGACCGCCGACGCCGTCGTCGTGCGTGACGAACTCGCCACCATCCCCGCCGTCGTACGGCTGTCCCGCACCGCCCGCCGCCTGGTGATCCAGAACCTGGCCATCGCCGGGGCGTTCATCGCCGTACTGGTCGCCTGGGACCTGATCGGGACGCTGCCGCTGCCGCTCGGCGTCGCCGGGCACGAGGGCTCCACCGTCATCGTCGGCCTCAACGGCCTGCGCCTGCTGCGCGAGGCCGCCTGGACCAACCCCGGAAAGGACATCGCGTGAGCAAGCGCTCCCGCCGCACTGCCGCCGCCCCCTCCCCCACGTCCGCCGGGGCGGCGCGGTGCACGGTCACCGTGTGCCGGGGCTGCTGCTGCGGCACCCCGAAGATCCCCGGCTTCGACCACGCGGCCCAGCTGCGCGGCCTTCGCCGGGCACTCGATGGCACCGCCACCGTCCGAGTCACCGACTGCCTGGACGCCTGCGAGCACGCCAACGTCGTCGTCGTGCAGCCCTCACCCGCCGGCCGCGCGGCAGGCGGCCGGCCCGTGTGGCTCGGCCTGGTCAACGACCCCGACGCCACAGCCGACATCACCACCTGGATCGAACAGGGCGGACCCGGGCTCGCCGACCCGCCCGGCATCCTCGACCTGTACGGCTTCGCTCCCTCCCGCCGCGTGCGCGGGCAGGTGGAGGGCTGACGTACGGGACCCTCAGGAAGAGGCTCACAGGGCCTGCGGACGCCGCCATGTCTGGATGCCTTCGGGCGCGGCCGGCAAAGGTTCGAGCCCCACCGCCGACAGCTCGGCGGCCAGCGTCTCGTCGGAGATGACATGGCAGTCGAACTCTGTGGTCTCTTCCTGGATCAGGGCGTCGCCGCGCCAGGTCCGGTAGGTCATCACCCAGCGGATCAGGTCCTCGCCCACGACGTCGGCGCGCGCGAGGGTGTCGTAGCGGTGCCGTCCCAGCGTGCCGCCGGGGATCACCGACGGCGGGATGGCGGTCGCCGTCTGGGGGTGCTGCGACTCCATGATGAGCAGGCCGCCGGGCCGGAGCGCAGCGGCCCACTTGCGCCAGAGCCGAGCCCGCTGCTCCGGCGAGAAGTGCATGATGATGTTGAACAGCACCACGGCGTCCAGCGGGATGTCCACCTCGGCTTCCAGGGCGTCCTCGGGCAGCACGGTCACTGTGTCCGCAGCTGCCGGTATGCGGGACAACCGCGTGACCAGGGCGGCGCGCATGATGCGCGTCGGCTCGATCGCGAAGATCTCGCCGTCCGGCCCGAGCAGCTCCAGCAGTGTCTCGGTGAAGACCCCTGTGCCTGGGCCGATCTCTGCAAGGCCGGGCGGCGTAAGTCGACCCAGCCGATGGCCGGGCGTCTGCTGGACGGGAACATGCAGGCACTGCAGCAGTCTGGACCGGCTGGCGGCCTGTCTGCCGACCATGCCGGAGATTCCGGTCGACTCTGGCTATGGCGCCCAGCTCCTCCGGCACGGTAGCGAGCTTCTTCGCGACCTCCTCCGGAACCGCTCTGGCTGCCAGCGGCTGCCGTTTCAACCGATCAGTCGGGTGTCTCGGTCGAGTCGGCCGGCTCGGAATCGTCGGCGGGCGTGGACCGCTCGATGTCGTCGTTGGCCGCGGACCAGCTGGCCAGCAGGTTCAGGGCGTCCTGCGTGGGTGAGGCGGGCTCGGCGGTGTAGGTGAGGAGGACCTGGCTGGGGTCGTCGCCCACCGGGAAGGTCTCGAAGGGCAGGTCGAGGTCGCCGACGACCGGGTGGTGGAGGAGCTTCACGCCGGTGGTGTGGATGCGGACGTTGTGGGCGGCCCAGCGGTGACGGAACTCCTCGCTGCGGGTGGACAGTTCACCGATCAGGTCGGTCAGCCGCCGGTCGTAGAGATCGCGGCCGGCCTCGGCGCGCAGCATGGCGACACAGTCGCCTGCCACCTGGTCCCAGTCGCGGAAGAACTCGGTCGCTTGCGGGTCGAGGAAGACGAACCTGGCGTTGTTGGGCGGGCGCACAGGGTCGGCGTAGACCGGGGAGTACAGGGCGCGCCCGAGGTCGTTGGTGGCCAGGATGTCCCCCCGCCCGCTGAGGACGAACGCGGGTGTACCGCTCATCGAGTCGAGGACGCGCTGCACTGCGGGCCGCACGCGCTGCTGGGCGGGCCGGCGGCGTGGCGGACGGGTCGTGCCGGCGCCGCGCAGGAGGTGGAGCAGGTGGATTCGTTCGGCTTCGTCGAGCTGCAGTGCTTGCGCGATGCCTTCGATGACGCTTTCTGAGACGCCGGTGGCGTTGCCGCGCTCCAGCCGGGTGTAGTACTCGCTGGAGATGCCCGCGAGCAGGGCGACCTCCTCCCGGCGCAGCCCGGTGACGCGTCGGCGCTCTCCGCCGTAGGTCGGCAGTCCGGCCTGTTCGGGGGTGACCTTGGCCCGTCGTGTGCCCAGGAATTCCCGGATCTCTGCGCGGAAATCATCGCGGATGTCGCGGTTGGTGCCGTAGGGGTCTTTTCTGCCTGCCATGGGCTCCACTCTACGAGCGCTTCCGCGGGGTTGGGGGTCCCTGTCAGTGACCCCCTCCTCAGGGACTCCCACGCTCCCATGACAGCCGGTTTTGTTGGTGGTGCACCGCCCCACGGCGGTGTGAACGTCCCGGATACGGCGGCGCTTGTTCCGCCGCTTTCCAGTCCCCTTCGCGGCGCAGTCGGCGCCGTGATCACCAGAGTCAGAAGGACGATCATGCGTCGATACACCAAGCAGGCCGCCGTAGTCACGGCGCTGGGAGCGCTCAGCCTCGCGGCCTTCGGATCGGGAGTGGCGGCCGATACGGCCGACCGCACCACCGGTTCCGGGTCACCGTCTCGAGTCACGGCGGAATCGGTCTCCTGGAACCACGGGACCGCTCAGATGAACAAGCGCATCATGGAGCGCTACACCAGTGAGTACCTGCCCGGTCGCGATCCTGCTCTGGCGAGCAAGTTCGTCAGCCCGGACATCGTCGTGCACTCCGGCGGCCAGACGTGGCAGGGCCGCGACACCTATCTCGGCATCGTCGCGGCGAACCTGAAGGCGTTCCCCGACCTCAAGTGGACGGTGCAGGACATGCGGGCCGAGGGCGACACCGTGGCCGTCCGCTACACCATGACGGGCACCCACGAAGGACCCTTCGCCGGGGTCGAGGCCACGGGCAAGGCGATCCGCTCGGAGAGCATGGCCTTCTACCGCCTGTCACACGGCAAGATCGTCGAGGAGCGCGCCCAGCTCGACATGCTCGGCATCCTCCGGCAGATGGGCGCCATCCCCGCCGCATAGCAGCGGAACTCTGTACCGCACCCGCATTCAGCCCCCACGCCGACGCGATGACCGGCGCTCGCCGCGCCCACGGCACACACAGGCCCGCCCCCCGGCCCTGTGCCGCACATGCAGAGAACCGACGAAGAGAACCAAGGAAACAGGACACCCCCCATGGCATCGAAACTGACTGGCACTGTTGCTCTCGTCACCGGTGCGAGCAGCGGTATTGGCGAGGCCACCGCCCGCCAACTCGCCGAGCACGGTGCGTCCGTGGCCCTGGTGGCCCGCCGCAAGGACCGTCTGGACGCACTCGCCGCCGAGATTGGGAAGGCCGGTGGCACCGCGCTGGTGGTGGAGGCCGACATCACCGACCGCGCCCAGGCGGAGGCGGCTGTCGAGCGGACCGTCGAGCACTTCGGTCGGCTGGACATCCTGGTCAACAACGCCGGTCTGATGCTGCTGGGCCCCGTCGTCGGCGCGGACGCCGAGGAGTGGGAGCGCATGATCGCCGTGAACGTGAAGGGTCTGCTCTACACCACCCGCGCCGCCCTCCCGCACCTGCTCAAAGCCGCCGAGGACGGTACGCGCCGGGTCGCCGACATCGTCAACATCAGCTCCATCGCGGGCCGCGTGGCCTGGAACGGTTACGGCGTCTACAACCTCACCAAGTTCGGTGTGAACGGCTTCACCGAGTCCCTGCGCCAGGAAGTCACCCAACGGCACCTGCGCGTCGGTGTCCTGGAGCCGGGCGGTGTGAACACCGAACTGGACTCGCACAACAAGCCCGAGATCCACGGCGAGATGATCCAGCCCTTCCTCGACACGACCGAGATCCTCGCCCCCGAGGACATCGCCGACGGCGTCACCTACATGGTCACACGCCCCCGGCATGCCTCCATCGCCGAACTGTGGATCATGCCCACCGACCAAGCCTGACGCCGTCCGGCCCGCCCGATCCCTCCCCGCTTGGTCGGCCGCCGGGAACGCACGACCCATCACCACCGCACACACCAGATGCCGGATGCACGGCGCCTGAAAGGAAACCCATGAGCAAGGTCATTCTCGTCACCGGTGCCGGACGCGGTCTGGGCACGGACATCGCCCGCGAGGCCCTCGCCGCCGGCCACCAGGTCGTCGCCACCGGCCGCCGCCCCGACGAGGTCGAGAAGACCCTCGGTGGACCTCAGGACAACCTGCTGGTCACCAAGCTCGACGTCACCAGCCCCGAGGACGCCGAGTCCGCAGCGCAGGCCGCCGTCGACCGCTTCGGCCGCCTCGACGTCCTGGTCAACAACGCCGGGAACCTGTTCACCGGCTACTTCGAGGAGATCTCGCCCGCGCAGATGCGCCGGCAGTTCGAGACCAACCTGTTCGGTCCGATGAACGTGACCCGCGCCGTCCTGCCGATCATGCGCCGGCAGCGCGCCGGCCACGTCATCACCATCACCTCGACCGCGGGCCTGGTCGGCATGGAGTTCACCTCCGCCTACGCCGCCTCCAAGTTCGCGGAAGAGGGCTGGATGGAGTCCCTGCGCCACGACGTCGAGCCGTTCAACATCCACACCACGGTCGTGGAGCCTGGATTCTTCCGCACCGAACTCCTCGTGGACGGCTCCACGGTCTGGCCCGAGCTGTCCATCGAGGACTATGCCCCGCGCACCGCCCCGACGATCGAGGGCATGAAGAGCATGAACGGCAAGCAGCCCGGCGACCCCGCCAAGCTCGCCCGCGCCCTGCTCACCATCGCCCGGCAGGACAAGCCTCTGCAGCGCTTCGTCGCCGGTGCGGACGCCATCGAGGCCGTCGAGGCCAAGGCGAAGGAACTCCTCGCCCAGGCCGAAGCCTCCCGCGAACTGGGCGACAACCTCGCCTACGACGACACCCACGTCTGAGAGGGACACCATGCCACTGAAAGGTGAGTACGAGCCGAGCACGGCGCAGTTCGTGCGTGACCAGGTCGAGCTGTACGAAAGCTCCGGCGGCACCCGAGGAACGACGCTGGGTGTCCTGGTCACACGCGAAGAAGACGAGAAACTGGAGGACGTGCCCGTCGTCATCCTGACCACCCTGGGCGCCAAGAGCGGCAAGATCCGCAAGTCTCCCCTCATTCGGGTGGAGCACGACGGCTCCTACGCCGTGGTCGCCTCCGCCGGAGGAGCCCCCAAGCACCCGGTCTGGTACCACAACGCCGTGGCCGACCCCCGAGTCGAACTCCAGGACGGCCCAGTGCGCCAGGACATGCTGGCACGCGAGGTGACCGGGGACGAGAAGGCCATGTGGTGGGCCCGAGCCGTCGAGGCGTTCCCGCCCTACGCCGAGTACCAGAGGAACACGGATCGAGAGATTCCAGTCTTCGTTCTGGAGCCGGCGGCCCAGGAGCACTGACCCGGCACAGCCGGTTCAGCCTACCGATCCCAGCCGCCTGTCACTGACAACACAGCTTTGGCCTACGGCAACCCCGCGCCTGAGCAACACACCCCCACTTCCAAGGTCTGCCGACTGGTGGCACACCGCAGCGGCGACGACATCGCCCCCATCCCCGGAACAGCCCGCGCCCGGACTTCGCGAAGGACTGACGCCCCGGCGAAGTTCCCTGACCCGTCACACCGACCAACCCGCGTCCATTCACCCTCTCCCTGATCACTGAAAAGGTTTCTGACCATGTCCAAGGTTCTCCTTGTCGTCGGCCACCCCGACCTGTCCCAGTCGATGGCCAACGCGGCGCTCGTCGACGCCGTCCGCGATCTGCCGCATGTCACCGTGCACGACCTCTACGCCACCTACCCCGACTTCCAGATCGACGTCGCCGCAGAGCAGGCGCTGCTGGCCGACCACGATGTGATCGTCTTCCAGCACCCGGTGTTTTGGTACAACACCACCCCGCTGTTCAAGCAGTGGCAGGACAAGGTCTTCACCCTCGGCTGGGCCTTCACCATGGACGGCTCCGCCTCGCAGTTGGCCGGCAAGAAGGCCGTCGTCGCCGTCACCACCGGCGTCCCCGGCGAGCACTACACCCCCGAAGGCGCGAACAAGGCCACCATCGAGACCCTCCTCAGCAACTGGCACGCGACCCTGCGGCTGTGCCAGTTCGACATCCAGCAGCCTATGGTCAAGGTGTACGGCACCGCCTTCGGCCTCTCCGACGAGGACCTGGCCACCGCCGCCAAGCAGTACAACGAACTGCTCGCCTCCTACGCCGCCTGACGCTCTCTCACCACTGCGGCCCCTTGTTCCCAAGGTGACGCGGTGGTTCTGGGTCACACCAGTCTCCGGCCGCTCTTCGCCGTATCAGCCTCGAGCGGCCGGTGAAGTGACCGCGCAACCGCAGGGTTTCCTGGTAAGAAGCCGCAGTTCAACCGATCATGGAACGTGCGGGTCGAACAGGTTTCTCCCCGGGGCGATCTTGCTCGCCGTGTTCTCCGTCGTCAGCGGGGCGATCAACACGTCCTGGTCCTCCGGCGCAGCCCTCTCGGCCCGCGTCGCTCTTGAGACTCAGCTCGCCCGGGTCGTCTCTTTGACGCCCAGGTCCTCCGCAACCTCCGGGACCGTGTCCGTCACGATCCGTACCGCCCCCTCGCGAGAAGGCGTCAGCGGGGCTTCATGCCGTGGAGCAGGTGGGTGACCAGACACGGTCGGTCATAGACCGGTGCGGGCAACCATCCGTTTCATTAACGTCGTAAGGAAGGGCTGCGCTGAGCCGTGGTCATCGTCATCACCCTCGTCTGGGGCGCCGTGCTGGCGATGTTCGGCGCGCTCCACTGGTATGCCTGGCGCCGTCTCGTACGCGACACGACACGTCCCGGCTCGCTCCTGCGGCGCGCCGGAAGCTGTGTCTTCGTTGCCGGTCCTCTGCTGACCGTTGCCGCCCTGGCGGCCGAGACGAGAGCCCCCTTTCTCTTCCAACAGATCTTTGCCTGGCCCGGATACCTGTGGATGGTGCTGTTCCTCTACCTCCTGCTCGCACTGCTCGCGGGCGAGGCCGTCCGGCCTGTGCTGTGGCGCCTGCTCGCGCGACGAAGGGGCATTGAGGCACACGAGGAGACCCGCCCGGTGGTCGGGGCTGTCCCAGCCTCGCCCAGTGCGTCTGCGACAAACCGGAACACGGAACGTGCCGCCGGTGGGCCCCGGTCGGCGCTGGCCGCGCACGGCTTGTCCGGCACCACCCCGGAAACAGCGGCGACTGTCGCTGTGGCAAAGCCCCCGCGCACACCGGAGCCCGGATCCTTGCCACGCCCTGGAACGGCGGGCCCCTCACGTCGCCTGTTCGTCTCCCGCGTCATAGGCGGCAGCGCAGCGGCCCTCGCCGTCGGCACCGTCGGCTACGGCACGTACGGCGTGCTCCGCGGCCCCAAGGTCAAGCGGCTCACCGTTCCGTTGGCCAAACTCCCGCGCAGCGCGCACGGGTTCCGGATCGCCGTGGTCAGCGACATCCACCTCGGCCCGGTCCTGGGCCGCGACTTCGCCCAGCATGTCGTCGACACGATCAACGCCACCCAGCCCGACCTCATCGCCGTCGTCGGTGATCTGGTCGACGGCAGCGTGAAGGACCTCAGCCCGGCCGCTGAACCGCTCGCCGGGCTGCGGGCACGTCACGGGGCGTTCTTCGTCACCGGCAACCACGAGTACTTCTCCGGCGCCGAGCAGTGGGTCGAGAAAGTACGGGACCTGGGTCTGCGGCCGTTGGAGAACGCCCGCACAGAACTGCCCGGCTTCGACCTGGCGGGCGTCAACGACCTGGCCGGCACCGATGAAGGACAAGGGCCAGACTTCACCCGGGCCCTCGGCGACCGCGACCGCTCCCGCGCCGCCGTCCTCCTCGCCCATCAGCCGATCGTCATCCACGACGCCGTCCGCCACGGCGTCGACCTGCAGCTCTCCGGCCACACCCACGGCGGCCAGCTGTGGCCCGGCAACCTCATCGCCGACCTGACGAACCCGACACTCGCCGGACTCGAACGCTACGGCGACACCCAGCTCTACGTCAGCCGCGGCGCCGGGGCCTGGGGCCCACCCGTCCGCGTGGGTGCACCCTCGGACATCACCGTTGTCGAACTCGCCTCGAAACGGGCCTGACTGCGCGGCGACTTCGTGTCTTGATCCGCCGGTCTCACTGCCCCGTGCGCTGAGGGCGACAGGAACTCACAGTAGCGAGACGGCGGTTCACAGGTTCCAGGAGAAAAGTGAATTGCGTAAGGCCGAGGCCGAGTGGCAGGTGGAGCTCGAGCCCCTGCATCGGACAGCCGTCTGTTTCGCTCCGGCGGTAGTGAGAACCTGAATGCCGAGCGGCGTGGTCGGATCCGGGTCGTCCAGGAAGGACACGTCGACGGCGGAATGTCGGCGTGCAGTGTTGTAGGGCCGCCGACTGCGACTTCAGCAGTGCCGCACCGGAGGCGGCCGGGGCGCCGACCGGCATCTGGCTCATCTGAGTGGCCACGCCCGCGCGCAGCGTAAGGCGCATCGGCCGGGCCCGGTCAATTGCGCAGCACCGGGGCTGCCAAAGCCCCGACGATTCCATCCCAGCCACTTCATCAGGCTTCGCACCTCCACGCGCATCGGTGCAGAGAAGGATTCCCTACCCGGATGAAAGGTTCCAGGTATAAATCCCTACCCCTCAATGTCTGCCCATTCGGTGTCACACTGGCCGGTATGACTCGCAACGCACATCTCAACGAGCTGGGCGAGTTCCTCAAGACCCGCCGGGCCGAACTGGGCCCCCGCGCAGTGGGCCTGCCCGAGACGGGCGGCGTGAGGCGGGTCAAAGGTTTGCGCCGTGAGGAAGTCGCCCAGCTTGCCGCCATCAGCACCGAGTACTACACCCGCCTTGAGCAGGGTCGTATCCCTGCGTCGGGGCCGGTGCTGTCCGCTCTGGCGCAGGTACTCCGTCTGGACGACGACCAACGGGACTACCTCTTCGAACTCGCCGGTAGGGGCCAGGATCGGCCTCGTCGCCGTGCCGTGCAGAAGATACAGCCGACGCTGCAGCGCCTCCTGGACAACCTGATCGACACACCGGCAATTGTTCTGGGTCGCCGTACAGACGTCCTTGCCTGGAATTCCCTGGCTGCCGCGCTGATGACCGATTTCGCGGAGATTCCGGAGAAGAAAAGAAACCATACACGAATTCTTTTTACCGATCCTGCGATGAGGAGGCTGTACGCGGACTGGGAGGAGGTCGCTCACACCACCGTCGCGCAGTTGCGCATGCAGGCTGCCAAGTATCCCGATGACTCCCGGCTGGTCGCACTCGTCGGAGAGCTGTCGGTGCAGGACCCGCACTTCCGCCGTTGGTGGGGCGACCACCATGTCGCCGCCCGCACGATGGGGACCAAGACCTACCACCATCCTGTGGCCGGCAAGCTCACTCTTGACTGGGACACCCTCACCGCAAGCGTCGACGCCGAGCAGCAACTCGTCGTGCTGACCGCCGAGCCCGGCACCCCTTCCCACGACGCGCTGCGCATCCTCGCCTCCTGGGCCACGAAACACCAGCAGCCCGCACCCGACAGCACCACCTGACCGCTCGGGTGCGGGGCGACTTGGGACTGCCGACGGCATGCGGGGCACCCGCCATCGGCATCGCCCGAGCAGATCGCCATGCGCTACGTCACCGCCGTCCGCCCTCAAGCGGCTCCCAACGGAGCTGTACGGGATGCGGGATGCGGGCGCCCGTCAGTGCTGTGACGGTGCCGGTGTGGCGGCGTCGTCCTGCACGTGGGTGGAGCTTGTGCGCTGGGCCACGATCCGCGCACGGCGGGGTGCGCCGCTGACAGCGAGAGCGATCAACGGCAACAGAGACAGCGCGGCGGAGACCGCGCCGACCAGGGCCGGTCCGGTCAGGCCCAGAGCGGAGTCCATGGCTTGGCCGGCGATGGCCGATCCGGCGGCGATGCCCGTGTTGTAGGCGGAGGTCGTCAACGCCGAGGTCAGGGTGGGGGCGTCGCCTGCGAACCGGACGGCGAGGGACGTGACGACCGGGGGGACGGTGAACCCCGTCAGGGCCATGAGGAACACCAAGACGATGGCCGCGGCCGGGCTGTTCGACAGTGGGACCAGCAAGAACAGCGTCAGGGCGGTGGCCGCGGCGGCGGTGATGGTCGTGGCCATCGGACGGCGTTCACCCATGCCTCCGCCGATGGCGGTGCCGCCCAGTGCGCCGACGCCGAAACCGATCAGGACCAGCGGCACGGCCCCTTGCACAATGCCGGCACGGTCGGTCAGCAGCGGGGTGATGTAGGTGTAGGTCGCCAGAACACCACCCATGATCAGTACGGCGACGGCGAGTGCCAGCCACAGTCGGCCCTGCCGCAGAGCGCGTAGCTCGGCCCGCACCGATACCTCGGCGCGCTGCTCGACGGTGGGGATGAAGCGGCCGACGAATGCGGCCGCCAGGGCCGAGAGGGCGGCGAGAGCCCAGAAGGGGCCGCGCCAGCCGGTGAACTGGCCGGCGAAGGAGCCGATCGGTACGCCGATGACGTTGGCAAGGGTCAGGCCGCCTATCATCACGCCGACAGCCCTGGTGGAATTGCCGGGGCCCGCGGCAGCTGTGGCGATGACGAATCCGATCGCCCAGAATGCTCCGGTGGCCAGGGCCGTGACGACGCGGGCCATGAGGAGAATCGTGAAGGAGCTGCTCAGCGCGGCGACGATGTGCCCGAGGGCGAAGACGGTCAGGGCCAGGATCAGTGTCCGGCGCTGGGGCAGGCGCAGGGTGGCCATGGCCATGGTAGGCCCGCCGACGATCATGCCGATCGCGAAAGCGGTGATCAGCAGGCCGGCGCGAGACACGCTGACACCGAGGTCACCGGCCATCTCCGGCAGCAGGCCGGCGATGACGAACTCGGTGGTCCCCATCAGGAACGTACAGGCGGCGAGCACCCAGACGACGAAAGGCAGCTTGCCGGGGGCGGTCCCGGCTGCGGAAGGCATACGTGTGCCTCTCCTTGCAAGTAGTTGGTGGGTCAGGAATCGGATTCAACGGTGATGCGGTCAGCCGTGGCGAGCCGGTCGCCGGCGCCGCCGACGGCCAAAATCTGGAAATCTTCAGCGGCTTCGTACGGCACCGGCCCGCGTGAACGCCTCCGGCGAGACCCGGGTGCGCTGCGAGGTGGGGCTCAAAGCGGCGTCTACAGCAGTGTTGACGGCTGTCCGCTGGCGGCACGCACCTAAGCGATCGCACGGAACTCTCTCTGGCTCCAAGAGCTCATGATGGTTCTTCTCTCGCCGCTCTGGACGTGCGGCGCCGACGTCAGCGGTCGATGCTGGCCATGTTCGCCTCGTCGTGGCGTTCGCCGGCGGCGGGTGTGAGGTTGTTGAGGCGGTCGAGCTGGGCGGCGGTGAGTTCGATGGCGTCGGCGGCGGTGTTCTCTTCGACGCGTGAGACCCGGCGGGTTCCGGGGATGGGGGCGATGTCGTCGCCGCGGGTCAGCAGCCATGCCAGCGCGGTCTGGGCCGGGGTGGCTCCGATCTCGGCTCCGATGGCCCGCACCTCGTCGACGATGCGCAGGTTGCGCTGGAAGTTCTCGCCGGTGAACCGCGGGTTGGTCTTGCGCCAGTCGTCGTCGGTGAAGTCGTCGACGGTGCGGATCTGCCCGGTCAGCAGACCGTGCCCGAGCGGCGAGTAGGGAACGAACCCGATACCGAGCTCGCGCAGCAGCGGGAGGATCTCGGCCTCGACGTCGCGGGTCCACAGCGAGTACTCGGTCTGCAGCGCGGCCACCGGATGCACGGCGTGGGCCCGGCGGATCGTCTCGGGCCCGGCCTCCGACAGTCCGATGTGGCGGACCTTGCCCTCGGCGACCAGATCGGCCAGCGCGCCGACGGTCTCCTCGATGGGCGTGTTCGGGTCGACGCGGTGCTGGTAGTACAGGTCGATGTGGTCCGTGCCGAGCCGCTTGAGCGAGCCTTCGACCGCTGTCTTCACGTTGGCGGGGCTGCTGTCGATGACGCCGGGGCCGTCGCCGGCGTGGGAGACGAGACCGAACTTCGTCGCGATGACGACGTCGTCGCGCCGGCCTTTGATGGCCTTGCCGACGAGTTCCTCGCTGTGGAAGGGGCCGTAGATCTCGGCGGTGTCGATATGGGTGACCCCGAGGTCCAGGGCCCGGTGGATGGTGCGGATGGACTCTGCGTCGTCGAGTCCTCCGCCCGTGGTGTAGACGCCTGCCATGGTCATGGCTCCCAGGCCGATGCGCGAGACATCGAGCCCGCCCAGTGATACGTGCTTCATGAGGTACTCCTTGTCGTAACGGCCCGTCAGTCAGGCTTGGTCGGTGGGCATGATCCACAGTTCGGCGATGGAGGCGTGGCGGGGCCGGGTGACCATGTAGGTGACGCCGTCGGCGATGTCCTCGGGGGCGAGGATCTCGGTCGTGTCGAGGAAGGGCTGGATCATCTCGCCGTGGATCTCGGGCTTGTTGTGCGAGTCCAGTTCGGTGTTCACACCGCCCGGCTCCAGGACACCGACGCGCAGGTGCCGTTGGGTGACTTCCTGGCGCAGGGACTCGGTGAAGCCGTTCACACCGAACTTGGTGAGGTTGTAGACGCCGTAACCGTTCCAGGCCACGCGGCCCGCGATGGAGCTGATGTTGACGATGTCGGCGACCCGGCGCGTACCGTCCTCGGCGGCTTTGAGCAGGTGCGGGAGGGCGGCGCGGGTGGTGTAGAGCAGACCCTTCACGTTCACGGCGATCATGCGCTCCCACTCCTCGGCGTCCGCGCCGACGACGGGGCCCAGCAGCATCAGACCGGCGTTGTTGACCAGGATGTCCAGCCGACCGAAGTGCTCGACCGTCCGCTCGACCGCCGCCTCCGCCTGGGCGCGGTCGGTGATGTCGGCCTCCACCACCAGCGCGGTGCCACCGGCCTTCCCAATCTCGGCGGCGAGTGCGTCCAGACGGTCCTTGCGGCGAGCCACCAGGGCCACGGACGCACCATGCTCGGCGAGTTGGCGGGCGGTGGCCTCGCCAATACCGCTGCTCGCACCGGTGACGAGAGCAACAGTGCCAGTCAGTTTCGATGCCATAGGAGTTAGTCCTTTCCTCTTGATACACGGCGTAGGAGCAGACGGCTGGGCGCCGCCTCAGCGGCCTACTCCCACGCGCGGCGTGGACCTCTGTGTGGGCAGTTGAGGTGTGCCGGGTAGAAACCAGCGGCGGCCGTCTCGTCCTTGCAGGGGTGGCTGCGGTAGCGGTCTCCCCTGACGCGGCTACTCGCCCTGGTCGGCCAGGGAAGAACAGCGAGCTCCCACGCATTCGCGTCGAGCATGCTCATTCGTCAACCGTCTGCCGGATCCGTCGAAGGCACGGATGCAACCGTGCCATCGACTCCGGAAGGCGACAATGGGAGAGATCTTTCCGGGTATAAAACTCTACCCCCCACGAATTTTTGGAAGAGGGACGCTTGGCGCGCAGAGTGTAATTTTGGCTCCAAAGCAATATGCAGGAAGGTAGGGGGTACGATTTTCTCCCCGTATGGCCGCCGCTACCTACGGGAACGCGGGAGGTGTGGATGAAACGGCCCGGGGCCGGCTATGCGCCTCAGAAGAACGGATGGGAACATGAAACACGTCATGCTGGGGGATCTGGAGGTCTCCCGCATCGATCTCGGCTGACGGCGTCCCACGGTTATACGGGCAAGAACACGGACGACGCTGAGGTGATTCGCGCCGTCCATCGGGCACTGGAGCTGGGTGTCACTTTCATCGACACGGCCGAGGTGTACGGGCCTTTCCTCAATGAGGAGCTGGTCGGTCGGGCGCTCAAAGGCCGTCGTGACCAGGCCGCCGTCGTCGCGACGAAGTTCGGATTCGTCTCGCACTCGGGACGTGCGGGCATGCTCGACAGCAGCCCGGCGAACGTCCCGGTGGCCCTTGAGTGATCTCTCAGGCGGTTGGGCACCGACCACGTGGGTACCGGCTTCGTGCCCTGGTCCCCACTGGGCCAGGGATTCCTCGCAGGCGCCTTCCGGGCGATGGAGTCGTTCGCCCCGGATGACATGCGTTTGACCATGCCGCGGTTCTCCGAACCGGCGAACCTGCAGAGCAATCTGCGCCTCGTCGACGAGGTGAAGGCCATTGCCGATGAGGCAGGTGTCACACCCGCGCAGGCGGTGCTGGCCTGGTTGATGGCACAGGGAGAAGACACTGTGCCGATCCCCGGCACCCGGCACGTCGCCTACGTGGAGGAGAACACCGCCTCCGTCGACGTGCAGTTGACCCCCGACCACCTTGCGAGGCTCAGCCGCCTGCCTGCGGCCAGGGGCGACCGCCTTTCGCCGGAGCAGATGGCGATCCTCGACTGGAAAACGACGTGTCGTCAGAGCAACCCATTGCTCGGTTATCGCTGTAAAGAACCCGAGCATTAATGGTGAAGACGGCGTGGGCCCTCTCCTCATTCGGAGGAAGGCACGTTCCGGGTACAGATCTCTACCCCCCACCTGGGCTGTTCCGGGACGGCCCGCGCAGTACCGTGGCGGGCATGAGCAGGGACGCACACCTCAGCGAGCTGGGTGAATTCCTCAAGGCCCGGCGCGCCGAGCTGAGCCCGCGTGCAATGGGTCTGCCCGAGGGCGGGGCCTTGCGGCGGGTTCCGGGCCTGCGCAGGGAAGAAGTGGCGCAGTTGGCCGCGATCAGCACTGTGTACTACACCCGCCTGGAGCAGGGGCGCATCGAAGCCTCCGCTCCGGTGCTGATGGCCCTGGCCCGCGTGTTTCGCCTGGACGACGACCAGCGTGACTACATGCTCGAACTTGCCGGGAAGGAGAACACGCGGCCACGTCGGCGCTCGGTGCAGAAGGTCCGGCGGTCGACACAGCGGCTCCTCGACAATCTCACCGACACCCCCGCTATCGTTCTCGGCCGCTGCATGGACATTCTCGCTTGGAATCACCTTTCGGTCGCCTTGATCGCGGACTTCTCTCAGATTCCGGAAGGGCAGCGCAATTCTGCGCGAATGCTCTTCACCGATCCCGCAATGAGGAAATTGTATGCGGACTGGGAAACCGTAGCGCGTACCGTCGTGGCATTTCTGAGGATGGAAGCAGCGGACAACCCGGACGATCCAAGAATGACTGCACTCGTCGAGGAGCTGTCCGAAAAGGATCCTCAGTTCCGGGAGTGGTGGGCCGCCCACCAGGTGGCCCACCATTCCGTGGGGACGAAGACCTTCCGTCATCCCGTGGCCGGCGATCTCACCCTCGACTGGGAGACCCTCGCCTGCCCCACCGACCCCGACCAGCACCTCGTCATCTGGACCGCGGAGCCCGGTACCGCATCCCACGAAGGGCTGCGTTTCCTCGCCTGCTGGGCCGCCAACCACCAGCCGAGCACTGACGCCGCCGGCTGATCTCCTTCTGTTGGTGCGCGTCCCCGCGCCGTGCCGCGGGCAGGTGGGTCGTCATGCAGCTGTTCGTGTGGCCGATGCAAGAGTGTCCGGGGCGGGCTGGTGAATGGGTCCGGTACCGCGGGTCAGGGGCAGGCCGCTGCCGTGGTGGGTGTTGGCGATGATCTCGGCGGTGATGGAGATGGCGGTTTCCTCGGGGGTATGGGCGCCGAGGTCGAGCCCGATCGGGGAGTGCAGGCGCGCGAGCCGGTCGTCCGGTACGCCGGCTTCGCGCAGTGCATCGAGACGGTGGTCGTGCGTACGCCGTGAACCCATCGCACCGACGTAGCCGACGGGCAGGTCAAGGGCGAGACGAAGAAGGGGGATGTCGAACTTGGCGTCATGCGTGAGTACGCAGACCGCAGTGCGGGAATCCACCTCCGTGCCCTCCAGATAGCGGTGCGGCCAGTCGACGACAACCTCGTCGGCATGCGGGAAACGGGTCGGCGTCGCGAAGACCGGACGAGCGTCGCAGACGGTGACGTGGTAGCCGAGGAAGCGCCCGACCTCGCTCAGCGCACCCGCGAAGTCGACCGCGCCGAAGATCAGCATGCGGGGGCGGGGCGCGTGGGTGTGGACGAGGACGGACAGTCTCTCGGGGCAGGTGTCGGCGTCGCCGCCTACCTCGGTGCGAGCGGTTCGACCCGCCCGCAGCAGCGCGCGGGCCCGGGCCGCAACCGCGCGGTCCTCGCGCGCGCTGCTCAGGGTTCCGTCGTACGCGCTGCCGTCACCGAGGAGGGCGAGGGTGCGGCCGAGGAGTCCTTCCGGGCCGTCGATGACCTGGGCGAGGGCAGTCGGCCGGCCCTGGGTGACGGCTTCGAGGGCTGCGGCGAGGTGGGGCTCGGTAGTGGGGCACACACGCTGTACGAGAACCTCGATTTCGCCGCCGCAGGTCAGGCCGACGGCGAAGGCGTCGTCGTCGGAGTAGCCGAACCGGGTCAGGGCGGGAGTGCCACCGTCAGCCAGCACCTGTTGGCACAGTTCGTAGACGGCTCCTTCCACACAACCGCCTGAGATGCTGCCGACCGCCGTGCCGTCGGCGTTGACGGCGAGCGCGGTGCCGGGTGGCAGGGGTGCGCTGCCGCTGACCTGAACCACGGTGGCGAGGGCGAAGGGGCGGGCCTCGCGGCACCAGTCGTACAGCGTGTCCGCGATGTTCAGCATGGGCAGGTCTCCGGGTGAGACGACGTCGGACGTCGTTGAGGTGACGGCTTGAGGGCCACCGCCGTGCCGTCCGGGGGAGAAGGACGCGGCGGCGGCCCTGTCGGTCCGGCGGCGGGGAATGGCAGCCGCCGGACGGTCGGGTGAGCACTGCGGGCTCGAACCGGGCGAGCCCCTGGGTGGCTTAGAGCAGCGCTTCCGCAGTGATGGGCAGTTCGCGGACGCGGCGGCCGGTGGCGTGGAAGACCGCGTTGGCGATGGCGGGCGCCACACCGATGTAGACGATCTCGCCGAGTCCCTTGACGCCGATGGGGTCGGCTTCCAGGTCTTCGCCGCCGTCGAGGAAGATCCCCCGCAGGTCGGGGATGTCGGCGTTGACCGGGACCATGTAGTCGGCGAGGTTGGCGTTGACGATGCGGCCGTCGCGGTGGTCGGTGACCGTGTGCTCAAGGAGGGCCGCGCCGATGCCGCCGACCATCCCGCCCAGCGCCTGGCTGTCGGCGAGCTTGGGGCTGATGATGCGGCCCGCGTCGAAGACGCCGAGCATCCGCCGCACCCGAACCAGTCCGAGACTGGCGTCGACGGCGACCTCGGCGAAGATCGCACCGTAGGTGTACATGGAGTGCCGTGCTTGACCGGGGGTCCAGGAGCCGAGGACTTCGAGGTGGGTGCGGTTGTTGCGGGTCAGCAGCTGCCGGTAGGTCTCCCCGCGTGCCGGATTGTCCGACACGTGCAGCCGTCCGGCGCGGACCACGATGTCCTCGGCATCGACGCCGTACAGCGGCGAGTCCTTGTCCTCGACGGCCAGCTTGATCGCCTGCTTGCGCACCTTGTCGCAGCCGTCCTGGACGGCGGAGCCGATGTTGATCATGGTCTGTGAGCCGCCGTGGGGCGGTGCCGTCGGCATGGTGGAGTCGCCGAGCTGGAAGGTCACATTGCGCATCGTCAGGCCGAGGGCGTCCGCGGCGACCTGGGACTGGGAGGTGTAGGTGCCCGGACCCATGTCGCTGGTCGCGGACTGGATCAGGGCGGTGCCGTCGGCGTTCAGCCTGACTCGGGCCTGGGCCCCGTTCCGTATCACGTCGTAGGTGCCGACGGCCATGCCGGTACCGATGAGCCAATCGCCGTCGCGGGTGGAGCGGGGCTTGGGGTCGCGCCGGTTCCAGCCGAACTCGCGGGCGCCGACGGTGTAGCACTCGCGCAGTCGCCGGGTGGAGAACGGCAGCCCGTTGGACGGGTCCTCCTCCGGTTCGTTGTGCCGGCGTAGCTCGATGGGGTCGATGTCCAGCTCGTGGGCGAGTTCGTCCATCGCCGACTCGATGGCGAAGGCGGCGGTGGCGTAACCGGGGCCACGCATCCAGATCGGGGTGTTCACGTCCAGCGGCACCGTGCGGTGGTCCTGGCGGACGTGGGGCGCGTTGTAGACCATCTGCCCGGTGTTCAGGACGCCTTCGATGAAGTTCTCGTACGTCGAGGTCTCGGACTTCAGGTGCTGGACCATGGCGCTCACCCGGCCGCGCCGGTCGCTGCCCAGGCGCACCCGGTACTCGTACGAGGGCCGGTAGCCCACCCCGAAGTACAGCTGCCTGCGGGACAGCACGAGCTTGACCGGGCGGCCGGTCTCGCGGGCGGCGACCGCCGCGATGGCGATGTGCGGCCAGGCGCGAATGGCGTTGCCGAACCCGCCGCCGACGAACGGCGAGATGACGCGCACCGAGTCGTTCGGGATGCCGAACACGGCGGCGACGTCCTTCTGCGTGCCCATCGGCCACTGGGTCTTGTCCCACAGAGTGAGCTGATCGCCGTCCCAGCGGGCGATGGTGGCGTGCGGTTCCATCGCGTTGTGATGGGCACGGGCCTGCTGGTAGGTCGCGTCCACCTGTACGGCGGCGGATTCGTACGCCTTGTCCGCGTCGCCCCGCGCGTAGTTCACGGGTTCACCGGCCGGTGCGGTGGCCATGTCGGTCGAGGTCTTCTCGGCGTCGTAGCGGACCTTGACCAGGTGCGCAGCGTGCTCCGCGGCTTCCAGGGTGGTGGCCACCACGACGGCGACCGGCTGGCCGCGGAAGAGAACCTTGTCGTCCTGGAAGATCCGCAGCTGTTTGCTGTCCGGCCAGTCGTTCTCCGTGCCGCGGTAGGCCAGCCTGGGCGCGTTGAGGTGGCTGATGACCTTGATGACGCCGGGCTGGGCGAGGGCGGCACGGGTGTCGATGCCGGTGATGCGCCCGCGACCTATGGTGCTGTCCACGATGACGGCGTGGACGACGCCCTTGATGTCGTGTTCGGCGGCGTACGTCGCCTTCCCCGTCACCTTCAGCCGGCCGTCCACCCGGGACAGCGGCGCTCCGACGGCTGCCTGCGGCTGCGGGCTCACTTGGTACCTCCTACGATGCGCAGCTGGCGCTCGACGGTGCGTTTGAGGAGTTCGGCCTTGAAGCGGTTGTGCTCCAGCGGGCGGGCCCCGTCCACCGCATGCTTGGCGGCCTCGGCCCACAGCGCCCGCGAGGGCCGCTCGCCGATGAGGTGCCTCTCGACGGCGGGCAGCTTCCACGGCACAGTGCCGACGCCACCGGCGGCCACCTTGGCCTCGCGGATCACCCCGCCGCGTACGTGCAGCGCGACGGCCGCCGAAGTCAGGGCGAACTCGTACGACTGCCGGTCACGCACCTTCATGTAGCCCGACTTGAGCGGACGCGGGAGGGCCGGAATCTCGACGGCAGTGATCAACTCTCCCTTACGGAGGGACTGTTCGCGGTTCGGGGTGCTGCCGGGTCGGAGCAGGAAGTCGGCGAAAGGAATGCTGCGTGCACCGTCCGGGCCGAGCAGGCGGACGGTCGCCTCCAGCGCGGCGAAGGCCACGGCCACGTCGGAGGGGTGCGTGGCCACGCAGGAGTCGGAGGTGCCGAGGATCGCGTGGGTGCGGTTGAAGCCGTGCAGTGCGGCGCAACCCGAGCCGGGCTCACGCTTGTTGCAGGCGGCGGTCACGTCGCGGAAGTAGGTGCAGCGGGTGCGCTGCATGATGTTGCCGCCGATGGTGGCCATGTTCCGCAGCTGGGCCGAGGCGCTCAGCTCCAACGCCTCCGAGATGACCGGGTAGATGGTGCGGACCTTGGCATGCGCGGCGGCCTCGGCCATCCGCACCAACGCGCCGATGCGCAAACCTCCGCGCTCGGTGACGGTGACCTCGCGCAGCGGCAGTGCGCTGATGTCGACCAGCGTCTCAGGGCGTTCGACAGTCTCGCGCATCAGGTCGACGAGGGTGGTGCCGCCTGCGATGTAACGCCCACCGCGTCGCCCGGCGTTGAGCGCTTCAGCGGTGTTGGAGGCTTTGGTGAAGGCGAAGGGATACATGGGAGGCGGGTCTCATTTCCCGTGGGCGGTCTGCTCGACCGCGCGCACGATCTTCACGTAACAGCCGCAGCGGCAGATGTTGCCGCTCATCCACTCCCGGATCTCGTCCGCCGATCCGGTGTGGCCTTCCTGGATGCAGCCGACACCGGACATGATCTGCCCCGGCGTGCAGTAGCCGCACTGGAAGGCGTCCTCGTCGATGAACGCCTGCTGCAAAGGGTGCAGTTCGCCGTCCTCGCCCCCGGGAGCAAGCCCTTCGATGGTGGCGATCTGGGCGCCCTCCAGACGGATCGCGAGCGTCAGGCAGGAGTTGACGCGGCGTCCGTCGACGAGCACCGTGCACGCGCCGCAGGCACCGGCGTTGCAGCCCTTCTTGGAGCCGGGCAGGTCCAGGTGCTCGCGCAGCAGGTCCAGTAGCGAGGTCCGGTTGTCCACCGTGACGGTGTGACGCTTCCCGTTGACCGTCAGCGAGACACGGCTGCTCGGCGGCGCCTTGGCGGCAGCCCCCGTCTCGACGGCAAGTGCAGCCGGACCCGTCATCAGGCCGCCGGCCACGACGGCCCCACCGACCGCGGTGGTCGTCGCGATGAACGTGCGCCGGGAGGGCACGTTGGCGGGCTCGGCAGAGGGCTCGGTGGGGGGAGAAACAGCTGACTCGGTGAGTTCAGTGGACATGCGTACGCTTTCGGATCGGCGGAAGGTCGATGGCCTGTTCATCGGCGTGCCCAGGGGCAGAATCCGCGTCGTCGTTATCGCCGGTGTGCTCCGGCCGTGTTTGTGAGTTGCGATGCGGGACTCGGCACAGGGCAGAGGGGAATTCGTCCAGCTCGCTCAGAGCGTAGCTGGCCATGACCGTCAGCTTGCCATCAGTTGGCAGTCGCGTGGGGGGTAGAGTTTTCTGTCTGGATGTCTGACGCCCAGGATGGAAAACTCCATCTTCTGCGCACACACACGACGGTGAAAATGTCGGAAGTAAGGTCAGCGTAGGGCCGTGTCAGCGGAAGGTCCCCGCCGAACAGGCCGGGTTCGTTTGCCGAATTCTCCACTATGTGTGCGTGGCTCAGCTCAATTCTGCTGCGCTGTGCTGCTCTGCTCTTCGCGCGCCGTTGAGCGTCATTCTTGAGTCTGCCCACCGCATTCCAGCCCGCCGCATTCGAGGGGCATGGGGCGGGAGACTCCAGTAGACCGTCCGCACGTCACCGAGCGGTGACCTGACCAGGGCGGGAGCACCGCCGTACAGCCGGGTAACCATGTTGCGCATGATCAGCTCTCGATATCCGCTGGTACCCGTCGCACCCAGCCACCCCGGCGAGGCGGCCATGCGACACCGCCATGCCGACGGGGCAAGCTCGGCATGATCGGATCAACGACGCAATCCTGGGTTGCATCAACCACGATGCCGTAAACGCGAACTGAGCAATCGGGTAGAGCCCGCCAACCTGATGTACGTTGGCCCCTAAGCTGCTGCGGGGCTGTACCCCACTCGAACCGTGGAGTTCGCGGAATGCGGGCCGGCGTCGGCGTCCCCGATCTGTGACCGTGTTGAAAACGTCTAGTGTGTTCGAGGCGGTCAGGAAGTGCTGATTGCTGACCGGCTGTTCGAGGCAGCCGCGGCACTCCAGGAGGTGCTGCAGCGCGGCGCCTTCGAGCCGGAGGTAGTAGTGCGGGATGCCCGTGCCCTCGCGGGTGTTGCAGCTGCCGCAGAGCGGCCCTTCTCCGAACTACCGGGGCGTCCCGTGATCCGGCGACGGGACGATCAGTCCCGAGAGGAAGGGCCGGAGAACGGCTGCGAACGGCGCGGGTGTTAGTTTCCTGCCCGTGTTAAAACACCAGGATGAGACCAGGGCGGCCTACGACGGGGTCGTCGAGCTCTATGCGTCGATGTTCACTAGTCGGTTGGAGACGCAGCCGTTCGCGCGGAACATGATCGGCACCTTCGCCGAGCTCGTGCGCGATTCGGGGAACCTGCGGGTAGCCGACGTCGGGTGCGGACCCGGTCATCTGACAGCCATGCTGCACGACTTGGGGCTGGACGCCTTCGGGCTCGACCTCTCCCCGGCCATGGTCGACCACGCTCGGCGGGCCGAGCCGGCGCTGCGATTCGACGAAGCGCGCATGGAGGCCTTGCCGGTCGAGGACGGCGCGCTCGGCGGGGTGCTGGCCCACTACTCGATGATCCATACCCCACCTGGAGAATTGCCCGCACTGCTCGCTGAGCAGGTGCGTGTCCTGGCACCAGGGGGTCTGCTCCTGGTGTCCTTCTTCGGGACGGAGGGGCCGGAACCGGTCCGCTTCGACCACAAGGTGGCGCCCGCTTATAGCTGGCCGGCGGAGCAGTTTGCCGAGTTGCTGGCCGGTGCCGGCCTTGTCACGGTGGCTCGGTTGCTCCACGACCCAGCGTCCGAGCGTGGCTTCCTCGACACCCACTTTCTGGCCCGCCGCCCGTAGAGCGTGCCCGTGGCCTGGGTCGGGGTGGTGTAGATCATCCGCGTGGATGAAGCTCGTCCGCGCCGCCGCGTTCTGTGCCGACGTCCACTGAGCATCGCCAGAGGTGACGACCGTCCTGGTCACGAAGGCTCCGGCGGTGTGGCCACGGTAGTGGTGTGAGCAACGATCTCCCGGAAGGTGGGAATTCCCAGGTCAACGGACTCCTGCTGCTGGGAGATCTGTACGTCGAGCTGGCTGAGTTTCTCCTCGGCGCCAGCCAGGCTGATCTGGAGACCTTCGACCTCGCCGAGCCAGCCTTCCGTCTCGGCTTCGGTGACTCGGGCGATCAAGTTGTCGCGGATCTCGGCAAGCCGTGCCCGTTGGGCCGGGTCAGGTCGGAGGAGTGAGCATCTGATACAAGCGTGTTCATGAATGCATGGGGTCCCGAAGGCGCGTGCGCAGGTACCGATGGACACCTTCCGTTTCTCGAAGTGGGCGAGGAAGGCGTCCCACTCCTCGTTCGTCGGGGTCCGGTATTCCTCGCTGGGACGAAGTGATCGACGGCGGGCGATGAACGCGCGGTGGGCTTCGATGGCGTCCGCCGGGTAGATGGCGTTGTAGCCCATCGTGGTGTTGATGTCGGAGTGACCTGCGAGGACCTGCGCGATGTGGGGCGGCAGGCCGCTGCGGATTGCGTCGGTGATGAAGATTCTTCGGAAGTCGTGCGGAGCGAAGTCGAGGGGCTGGCCCGCGGAGTCGGTGAGCCCGGTCCGTTTCAGGACCTCGTTGAGACCGTCGCGGATCATTTGTCGGGACACTGGCGTGCGCTGGCCTCCGTATGTCCACTGGAACAGCAGCGGCATCGGCGGGTTCCAGATCTTCTCCGCGACGTCGTAGTTGGGCAGCATCGGGATCGCGCCTGTTCGAGGGTCACGGACGCGGGCGATGATCGTGCTGAGGACGTCGGCCAATTCTGGGCTGACGAGGAGAAGCCGTTCTTCGTCTGTTTTCGAGGGAGCGACCTGGAGCAGAGGCACTATGTCACCGCTGGTGGGCAGCTTGTACTGGATCAAGGCGTGATGGCTGGCCTCCAGCATCTCCTCGATCCGGACGCCGGTGTGCTGCAGGAATTCGATCGTGGCCCAGGCCCAGAAGGCCCGTTCCTCGAGCAGTCCCAGATGGATGCGTCGGCCGGACTCGTCGTAGGCCCGGAACGGAGTCGACGAGTCCTTCTTCTGGCGCGTGTAGGTTCTGCCTCTGAACGTGAACTGGCCGCCGAGTGGGGCGGCCTGCAGGGCGTCCATCCCCTCACGAGCCTCTGTCCAGTTCGCCTTAGCGGCGCGGACGACGGTGGACAGCGCGGGCAGTCGTTCGCGGGTGCGCTGGTCCATCTTGGCCTTGCGGCGTTTCTCGTGCTTGGAGGTACTGGCGTCGGCGGCGCTGACCGGGCAGGGAGCAACCCACGGGCCCCAGCGTTCTGGTTCCTCGACGGCCCAGTGGGCCAGGTCGAGGTAGAGGGCTCGAACTCCGATCATGAGGTTGCCGTAGTTGGCCCGCTCCGTCACCGCCTCATGGACTGTGCCATCCGGCAGCCGGCGGCGTGTGACCTTCGTCCGGCTGACCTGCTTCCATGCGCTCACGACTTCAGGCGGCAGCCGGAGTGTGTCGATGCCGGGCTGGATGCGCTCAATCTGCAGCCAGAAGTTCCTCACAAGCGTCCGGGACACGTCCTCCAAGGACGTGTAGTCCATGGTGGGCTGGCGTTCCTTGAGGTACTCGACCAGCAGATCCCGGATGGGCTTGGACTGCGGGCGGTAGCGGTCGACGAGTTGCTCGACCGTGACCTGGCCGGACGTTCGGTGCAGAAGCCTCAGTGACACGGGCGCGTCGGGTGGCAGGTGACCCAGGTCCTTCAGCCAGGAGTAGAACAGGCTTTGCCCGCCCGATGTGGCCCGCTGAGCTCGATGCGCTTCCATGTACTCAATGGCGTCCCCGACATTGATGTCGGCCAGCCCCCCGCCCTTGGCGATGACCAGCTTGACCAGAACGTTCTTGGCGAGGATGCCGAGGTGGGAGGACCACGATTCTGGGCCCACCAGCTCCTGAAGGCGGGCAAATCCCTCAGGGTCACGGTACTGGCAGATGATGGCACGGAGGTTGGTCGAGGTCCGGGTGAGCTGCCAGTGGAGCGACGGCCGGAGCACATCGGCGCAGACCAGGGCGAACAGGCCCGTGTTCAGAATGCCGTTCGCATTCGCCGCGTCGTAGCCGACCCAGCTGGCGTTGAGCTTGTTCCACTGTGCCCCGGTCGCGTTTGCAGCGGGGCTCGCGTTCCACCGTTGTTGCCAGGTGGAGCCCGGCTGGTCCAGGAGCCAGCGGAGAATGAGCGTTGCGCCTCGCCGCCGGTAGAAATGGGTGGACTCGCTCGCGGCCCGAAGCGGAGGCCGGTTCAGCTGAGCCACGACCTCCTCGTAGGACTGGCCGGTGGCAGGCCAAGCGTCCTCGTAGGGCCGCGGCGGGAAACGCTTCTTGGCTGCCCGGAGAGCCTCGCCGGCGAGTGGCTGTGCATCTCGGATGACGGCCGGAGCGCGCAAGGTCTCTGTGCTCGTCACCATGAGTTCCCGAAGAGAGTCTTCAACGAGTCGGGGTTGTAGCCGGGGGCCGGTGGCGCGGGCGGCCGGTCACGCTGCTCTGCCCGGCGTGCATGATGGGCGCGGACACGTTCGATCACTTCGTCTTGGCTGGCCGGAAGGTAGAGCTGTGTGGTCGTCAGATGGGCGTGACCGAGGACCCATTGGACGTCGGTCAGGGGCATGTTGGGGTCGCGGGCGAGTCGGTAGGACGCGGTGTGGCGTAGATCGTGGAGCGTCCAGTTCGCCCCGAGGAGATCGTTGGCGCGGTTGAACATCGCCCGCGCCGCGTCGTAGTTCAGCGGGCGCCAGGGACGCCTCAGGGTCCACCACAACGGCAGGTTCTTGCCCCGCGGGATGCCATCTCGCCGTGTTTCCTCCTGGTAGAGGCGCAGCCAGACGAAGGCGTCGGTTGAGCAAGGAAGCTGCTGGTAGGCGCGGGTTCCCTTTCGGATCACGCCGACCAACTGCTGACCGGGTAGCGCATCGCGCTGCCGGCTGGTGAGCAGTTCTTCTGCGCGGGCCCCGTTGGAAACCCAGAAAGCCAGTAGAGCGCGATCTCGATTGTGCCGGAGGGCGGCGAACAGCGCGTTGAACATCTCGTCCGGAATACGCCGGGGCGCACGTTTCGGGATGGTCGGCCGGTAGCGGCCTGTCGGCTCTTGGGCAAAGGGCCGGTCAGGCGTGTGGTGGGCGTTCGCGCGGCTGTTGCGACGCGAGCGATCGAGCGGAAACGGGTTGATGATTGGCCCGGTGCCCTCGTCCTGGTGGAAGTCGTAGAACGTGCGGAGCACGGTTTCGCAGTGCGCGCGCGTCCTCGCGGCGTACTGCGGGCCGGGTGAGACCTTGCCCGTGGTGGCGTTCGGCGTACCGGGGATCTTCTTGCGCGTCGTCCGCGGCTTCGGCACCGTTTTCTCGGAGTAGCCTGCCTTCCGGTGTCGCCAGTGCAGGCGCTGGGGCTTGTTCGCGATCTGCATCCACCGGATGAAGTCCCGTGCATCAGTACGCGTTGCCCGGTTCCACTCGATGTTGAGAGCCCACAGAAACCGCCACCAGCGCAGCAGGTCCATGCCGTATGAGCGGACCGTGGAGGCAGGTTTGTCCTCTGCCTGCAGCTCGGCGAAGAAGACCCGGACGGGGTCGACAACAACGCCATCCTGGTCGAGCAACTGGTACGGCGCCCACTGATCACCGGTCTCCTGCAGTCTGCCCAACTCGGGCAGGACGAACGCTGCCAAGTCCCGCTCGGGGACATCGCCTTGAAGCATCCTGAGAAGCTAGTGGAGAAGCCGTCTGACCTGCAAGAACTCACGAGTTAGTTCGGTTAACGGGCCTCGGACATAGCCGTGCTCGTGGCAGTGATCCCACCCCGCCGCGGGGCTTTCCTTGCGGTCAGCAACTGGACGAAGGACGTCACGGCGGCCGAGGTGACCGAGCTTGTGCAGGCCTTCGTCGACAAGGCACTCGCCGCGCAGGAAGGCCGGCCATCTCCCGGCGATGCCATCAGCGCGGGGTGACCGGCACGCGGCGACGTCGTTGAGCGCGGCATCGCGTGCATGAACATCCGACCCCTGCGGATACGCGAGCGATCCCCGGACCGGACGAAGCTGGTCCGGGGTCCGAGGTCTATTCGAGTTTGCGAAGCAGACACATGTCGGCGTCCTCATCGCTAGGCTCACGCCGGAAACCGCGTACTTCGTGATGGCACGGTAGGCGTGCGCACTGAACGAGTCATCGTGCAGGCCAAGCACTGGCTCAGCAGGTCAGTGAACGCTGCCGCGGTGAGCGAGACGGCCACTGCGGGGAAGCTGTGGGCGCCGCCCCTGGTGCACGGCATCGTGATCGCCACCAGCGGCCGGTTCACCGCCGACGCGGTCACCTGGGCAGAACGCCACAATGCTGAAGGCGTCGCTCCCCACATCGACTTGTGGCCGGAAAGCCGGCTCGAAACCCTCCTCGCTCAAAGGCCTCACATCGCCGCGGCCCACGGTCTTAGAGGGCGTCTCACGTGGCAAGTTTCGCGAGTTTCTTGCAGCAGGTCAGGGCAGCGGCCAGGCCGAGGAAGGCAAGGAAGCGCGAGCCCTTTCGTTCGCATCGGATAGTCAGGCGGCGGTAGCCGAAGAGCCAAGCGATCGACCGCTCGATCTTCCAGCGGTGCCGACCAAGGCGTTCGCCAGACTCGATGCCTGGTCGCGCGATGCGCGCGACGAGCCCACGCTCGCGCAGCCAGCTGAGGTGTTCGGCGGAGAAGTACGCCTTGTCCGCACGGAGTTTGACGGGCCGGCGCCGCCGTGGTCCCCGGCGGGACCGGACGGCGGGGATGCCGAGGATGAGCGGCTTGAGGGCGAGACTGTCGTGCATGTTCGCACGTGACACGGCGACGGCGAGGGGGATGCCCTGGGCATCGGACAGCACGTGCAGCTTGCTGCCCTTCTTGCCGCGATCGACCGGGTTCGGCCCCGTCAGCGATCCCCCCTTTTTGGCGCGAACGGAGGCCGCGTCGACGATCGCCGAGGTCCAGTCCACCTCGCCCCGGACCCCGAGTTCGTCCAGCACCGCCCGATGCAGCCGACGCCACAGGCCGACCTCGGTCCATACCGTGAAGCGGCGATGCGCGGTGGCGGAGAACGTGCCGAACGTCGGCGGCAGATGCCGCCAGGCACAGCCGCTGGTGAGCATGTACACCACTGCGGTGAACACGGCCTGCTCGTCACGCGGAGCGGTCCCGCCACCTTGCGGTCGAGCCGCGAACGACGGCAGTAACGGGGCGACCAACTCCCAGAGTTCATCAGGAACCAGACGCTTCGACAGATCAGCACTCACGGCTGGCATCATGCCGCTCGAACATCAAGTTACGTGGGACGGCCTTCTATGCCTTGACTGATGCGGCCGATCTGGCGGCCTGCTCGATCTTCGCGCAGTAGGCGGTGCGGGCGTCCTCATCGATCTGTATCTCGTGTTCGGGGCGCATCCCGGTTCGGCCGTCGACGCCTTCGCGCAGGATGTCGGCGTGCCCGGCATGCCGGTTGGTCTCGCCGAGGACGTGGACCAGGATGGCGAACAGGTTCGTGTCGGCATAAGGCTCCGGCCACCACGGCACGTGGCCGGGGGCATCGAGGGCAAGCTCGTCGATCGTCGCGTCTGAGTGTTCCCACGTGCGCCGGTAGGACTCGATGATCTGATCGCGCGCCTCGTCCTCAGCCGCCCACAGATCGCTGCCGTCGTGGTCCTGCCACCGGGGCAGCGGTTCCGGGGACGGCCGGTCGAAGACCTCGCCGAAGTACCTGGCCTCGACGCTGGCCACGTGTTTGACCAGGCCGAGGAGGTTGGTCCCGGTCACTGTCAAAGGTCGGCGGGCGTCGTACTCGGACAGGCCGTCGAGTTTCCAGAGCAGCGCCTTGCGGTCCCGCCGCAGTCTCCCGTGCAGGCTGTTCTTCGCGAATTCATCGATCATGCGCATGAGCCTGCCATGGGCTACTCGTGGCCTCAAGATCCCGTACGTGGACCGCAACGACCGGCAGAGCCGAAGCCTGGCCATGGCCACCGCCCTGAGCTACTCAAGAAGCTCGCGGAACTTGCCACGTGAGACAACCTCTTAGGTAGAAATTCCTGCACTACGGATTGCGAGATTCTGCGCCGCCACTACGTGGAACTGCGTTCCGTTCTACCAGTCACTTCCTGCCGCCTCAGCTGCCTTAATACGGCGGATTGCGTGGACAGCCGGTACAGCAAGTGTCGGGTGTTCGATGAACCGGGTGAGGACGGACTCAGAGGTCGCGTCGCCGAGCGTGGACAGCAATCCAATGACAGTCCTGGACCGGTCCTCAGATGAGGGGTGGGGAAATGCAGAGGTCAGAACGTCGATGTTCTCAAGACCGTGGTGGAGGATGGCGCGCACACGGTCGGGGAATCGCTGGATCAGGCGTCCCAGCGCCGTCTGGCTCGAGTCAGGACTCAGGCTGGCTGCCTGATGTAGCCAATGAAGCGGGTCGACCGCAGCCGGCGCGAGGTCGGCGCTGAGCCGTTCCCACAACGGCCGGCATCTCTGTCGCTGCTGAACTGGCGTGAGGTCGGGCCGATGCAGCCAGAACAAGATCCGGCCGTAAGCACGCCAGGCCTCCGCATCCATGCCTCTTCGCCCGGGCAAGAGAGGGGGCGGGCTTTGCGTATGAGCAGCGCAGCCCTGGATGGCGAGGGTGTAGCAGTTCACAATGCTTTGAGGGAACGCGAGCGGAGCTTCAGGTTGAAAGTGTGCGGCCCAGTGGCGGAAAGCCGGGAGAGCCAAGGGGGTGTTGGCCCGCAGAAGGTCTCGAAGCCAGGCGTCGGTGAATAGGTCAGCGTCGCCCACCTTCACCAGCCGTTCCCCGGTTTCAGCACCGACTCCCCGTTCGGCGCCCAGCTCGTCTTCGGCGGCGCACTTGTCCGCGAGATCCCCGAACGCCAGCAGCGCCGCATGGTCCGCGCCGACACAGTCTCCGCCACCAAGGACGCAGTCGTTTTCTACGCCAACGCCGCCCGGTCCCTGGCCGACACCGGGCGCTGCCGCGTCGTGATCTGCTCCCGCCCGGAAGAGCTCCAGGGCCGAGAAGGCCACCCGCCGTCGCAGGAGAGCACGGCCGAACACGAAGAGGACGCCTGGTCAGACCACCATGCCGGGCGTACGACCAGCAGACCAAGAACCTGCTAGCCCCTCTACGGCGCAGCGCTTTTCGGATCGGACACAAGCGGCGCTGCCGACAGCCAGCGGTGACATCGGAATCTTGTGGAATCTCAACAAGGCGGCAGTGTAAGCGACGCCGTCCCTCCCCAACGCCTGACTCGACCGCCAGCCGGGTCAGCATCGGTCCGGACACGACCGAACCTGCAAACGCCTACACATGCGCTGAAGCTGGGAAAAGGATCTCGCATCCCAGCCTGACAAGGCGTCAGCAAAGTCAGCATCAGGTCAGCAAGAGTCCTGCCACAGCCACCCACAGACAGCCACACCGTGGAATCGCCAACCGCACCGGCCTGAGCCAGCCGGCTGTTTGGACGCCTTCCGGCAAGCAGGTGGAAGACAGCGAGAATGGCCCGACCGTCTTCCGACCCGCGGCCACCAACGCTGACGCGTTTCCGCAGGTCAGCGCACCCTTCCCCGCGGCTTCAACGGCACCGGCGGCAGTTCCGGTGCGGGCAGTGGAGCCCCGTCGTACCCCTTCACCTCCCCGAACCGGGTCCCTTCCATCCAGTCCCGACGCGCCTGTTCGATCTCCTCCTGCGACCGTCCGATCCAGTTCCAGAACATGATCAGCTCCTCCTCGAACGGCTCACCTCCCAGGAGCATCAGGCCCGCGTCCGACTCGGCCCGCAGCGGCAGTTCGCTGCGGCCGCAGCCGAGGTAGAGCATCGAGCCGGGCAGGACCGGGACGCCGTCGACATGGGCCTCGCCGGACATGGACAGGACGGCGTACTCGAAGTCCGGTTCGAGGGGGAGGCGGACGTCCGCACCTCGGGTGAGGGCCAGGTCGGCGCCGACGATCGGGGTGTACGCCGTGCCGGGCGAGGTCGCGCCGTCGAGGTCGCCGAGGATCAGCGTCGCCTTGACGCCGGGTGCCGTGACGACCGGCAGGTCGGCGTGGTGTTCGAAGCGCGGGTCGGTGTGGCGGTGGCCGTCCGGGAGGGCGACCCACAGTTGCGCGCCGTGCAGGAAACGGGCGTGCGAGCGAGGGCTCTCCTCGGAGTGGCTGATCGCCCGGCCGGAGGTCATCAGGCCCAGTTCGCGCGGCCGGATCGTCTGGAGGCTGCCGGTGGAGTCGCGGTGCAGCACCTCCCCCTCGTGCAGCCAGCTCACCGTCTGGAGGTCCATGTGGGGATGCGGCGGCACCTGCATGCCGGGTTCGTCGGCGATGTCGTCGGGGCCGTAGTGGTCGACGAAGCACCAGGCCCCGACCATACGGCGGCCGAGGTTGGGCAGCAGCCTGCGGACCTCGCTGGACTCGCCCAGCTTGACATGGCGAGGACTGAGGAGTTCGCGAACCGGCTCGGCCACGACGAAGCCGCGGCCACCGCACAGGGAGGGAGCCGCCTCGCGCTCAAGATTGCTCATGGCTCACAACCTAGTCCGGTGGAAGGGCCCGCGTCGCGCGTCCTTCGGGTCGCGCCCGGGCGCCCGCGTCGGCCGGCCGCCCTTACCGAGTAGCGGTCCGCCCTGTAGTGGAATATTAAACCAACCTGTTCGGTTGTCGGCCTCGAAGGAGGCACGAGTGAACACGACCTACGACACCGCGTACTACGCCCACGGGACACCGGCGGAGCGCTGGGAGCGCGCGCAGATGTTCTTCGACGCCAAGGACTACGCCGCCGCCGCGCGGGTCCTGGGCGGGCTGGTCGAGGAGGTGCCCGAGCAGACCGGGCCGCGGCTGCTGCTGGCGCGCTCCTACTACCACTCGGCCCAACTGGGGCGCGCGGAATCGGAGTTGAGGACGATCGTCGAGCGGGACCCCGTCGAGCACTACGCCCGGCTGATGCTCGGCCGCACGCTCCAGCGGCAGAACCGGCACGAGGAGGCGGAGTCGCACCTGCGGATCGCCTCCGCGCTCGCGGGTGACTTCGAGGAGCGCTGACCGGTACATGCCCGAAGGTGCCCGGCTCCGTGTGGAGCCGGGCACCTGTGTGCCGGGCGGCCCCCGCCGGGCACCTGTGTGCCGGGCGATCCACGCTACTGTGCCGGCGTCCCCGCTCCGTACGTCCGCCGTCCCCGCCGGTAGGCGATCTCGCCCAGCAGGATGTCGACGGCCAGGAAGGCCGCCAGCGGGATGCCGAACAGGGGCAGGAAATATCCGAGTACGGCGATCCCCGCCAGCAGCGGGACCAGGATCTGTGGCAGCACCTGCTGCCAGGCTCCGCGCGGGATCGGGCGGCCGAAGGCCGTGCCGCGGCCGCGCTGCCACCACATGCGGTAGCCCCACACGATCAGCAGGATCAGGCAGAGCGCGAGCAGCATCAGGGCGATCTGGTTGGCCAGGCCGAACAGGGTGCCGGTGTGCAGGTCGATGCCCCACCGGGTGAGCTTGGCGAGCACCGGGTAGTCGGCGAACCGCACCACGTCCATGACCTCGCCACTGGCCGGGTCGATCGCGACGGAATCCTGCTTCTCGGGCCAGCTGCGCTGCACCTGCTTGACGACGTACGCCGACTTCGCGTCCGCCGGCGGCACGATCTCCACCGGGTCGCCCAGCCCCTTCGACCGGGCCGCGGCCAGGACCTTGTCCAGGCCGACCCCGTGCGCGGCGTCTCCCGCCTGCCCGGCGGCGGAGCCGTGGCCGGCGTGGTCACCGCCCGCCGAGGCCGACACCGAGGGGGTGGCCTGCCCCAGCGAGGTCCGCAGCTCGTCGATGTTGGCCCCGGCGTAGGCCGACCAGGTCAGACCGGTCGCCGAGAGGAAGAAGAACCCGGCCGCCGCCCACACGCCGATACTGCCGTGCAGTCCGAGGGTGCGGCGCCGCCCGCTCGTCCCGCGCACCTTGCGCAGGGCACGGCGGCGGGAGAACCACAGCACCAGCCCGCCGGCCGAGATCACCCACAGCCAGCTGGCCGCCAGTTCGCTGTACAGCCGGCCCGATTCACCTAGATGCAGGTCCCGGTGGAACTCGTCGATCCAGGTGCGCAGCGGCAGCGCGCCGGTCGAGCCGTACTGTTCGAGGGAGCCGCGCACCTTCGCGGTGTACGGGTCGACGAACACGGCGAGCGTGTGTCCCTCGTCGACGCCCGGGACACCGGACAGCAGCACCCTGGTCGTGGCGTCCGCATCGGGTGAGGGGCGTACGGCCGAGATCGTGCCCTCGGGGTGGGCCTTGCGGGCGGCGGCCACCTGCTCACTGACCGGCAGCTTCCGCTCGCCTGCGGGGACGGTCATTTCGTGGTCGTACACGATCTTCTCGGCCTGGAAGGAGGCGGCGTACAGCAGGCCGGTGACGGCGGCGACGAGAAGGAACGGCGCCACCAGCACCCCGGCGTAGAAGTGCAGGCGGAGGATCAGCGGACGCAGTGGGGCCCAGCTGTTCTTCGGCGGTGCCGGGGTGGCGGGTTGCGGGGCCTCGTCCGTGGTGGTCGAGGGAGCGGTGGTCATCGGCGGGCTTCTCCGGGGGACGTCGTCTTGGCCGTCGCAGTGCGGTCGGCGGCCGTTGCGATGCAGTAGTCGGTTCGGCGGGGCGTCCAGTTCCCGGCGAGTATGTGTGACGTGCGACACACGAGGGTGGGGGGTGTCGTGCCATCCTGACGCGATGGGAACTCCTGGCGATCGCGCACCCCTGACCGAGCGGGTCGAGGAACTCCTCGCGGGTGGCGGCCCGTTGGCCATCGTCGCGGCGGGCGATCCGGTGCTGCGGCGCGGCACCGAGCCGTACGACGGTCAGCTGGGGCCCGCGCTGCTGGCCCGGTTCGTCGAGGCCCTGCGGGTCACCATGCGCGCGGCGCCGGGGGTCGGCCTGGCGGCGCCGCAGGTCGGTGTGGAGCTGAGGATCGCGGTCATCGAGGACCCGGCGCCGGTGCCGGAGGAGGTGCGGCTGGCGCGCGGGCGGGTTCCGCAGCCGTTCCGGGTTCTGGTCAATCCCGCCTATGAGTCCGTCGGTGGCGCGCGGGCCGCGTTCTTCGAGGGCTGTCTGAGCGTGCCGGGCTGGCAGGCGGTGGTGGCGCGGCCCGCCGAGGTGCGGCTGACCGGGCAGGACGAGCACGGACGCGCCCTGGACGAGGTGTTCACGGGCTGGCCCGCGCGGATCGTGCAGCACGAGACGGACCATCTCGACGGGGTCCTGTATCTGGACCGGGCCGAGTCGCGTTCGCTGTCGTCCAATCGGGCGGTGACGGAGCGCTGGGCTCAGCCGACGCCGGAGGAGGCCGCGCGGGCACTCGGCTTCGAGCTGCCGTAACGCCGGCCGCCGCGGAAATTCGGAGGCGTCCGGCGGGCGCCTCCGTTACCGTGACGTCCATGTCTACGCCCCGAATTTCCTAGCCGAGGACCCACTTCCACGCCACCCGTGTGTCCTCTTGCTTGTTCGGAGCGTTTTCTCATGATCACCGTTCGTGACGTCGACGTGCGCGTGGGCGCGCGTCTGCTGCTGTCCGGCGTCTCCTTCCACGTCTCCCCCGGCGACCGCATCGGCCTGGTCGGCCGCAACGGCGCGGGAAAGACGACCCTGTTGCACACCCTGGCGGGCGCCCTGCGGCCCGCCGCCGGGACCGTCGCCCACACCGGTGACGTCGGCCATCTCCCGCAGGACTCGCGCGCGGCCGACCAGTCGGTCACCGTCATCGACCGGATCCTGTCCGCGCGCGGCCTGGACCACGCCGTACGGGCGCTGCGTCGCGCCGAGGCCGCGATGGCCGACGGGACGGAGCGGTCGATGAACGCCTATGTGCGGGCCGAGGCCGAGTTCCAGTCGCGCGGCGGATACGCGGCCGAGGCGGAGGCCGCCCGGGTCGCCGCCGGAGTGGGACTGGCTTCAGGGCTGATGGACCGGCCGCTGAGCGCCCTGTCGGGTGGTCAGCGACGGCGCGTCGAGCTGGCCCGCATCCTGTTCGCAGGGCACGGCACGCTGCTGCTGGACGAGCCGACGAACCACCTGGACGCGGACTCGGTCGCCTGGCTGCGCGGGTTCCTCACGAGCCACCAGGGCGGGCTCGTGATGATCAGCCACGACACGTCCCTGCTGGCCGGCACCGTGAACCGGGTCTTCCACCTGGACCCGGGGCGTGCCGCGCTCGACGTCCACAACACCGGCTGGGACGAGTATCTGGCCCAGCGGGACGCCGACGAGCGGCGACGGACCCGCGAGCGGGCGAACGCCGAGCGCAAGGCGGCGGCGCTGCACGCCCAGGCCGACAAGATGCGGGCCCGGGTGGCGACCGCAGTGGCCGCGCGGAACATGGCCCGCCGCGCCGACCGGATGCTCGCGGACCTCGAACCGGCCCGGCGCGCCGAGAAGACGGCCAGGATCCGGCTGCCCGAGCCGGCACCCTGTGGCCGGATCCCGCTCGGCGCCGTCAGCCTGACCAGGTCGTACGGCGGTCAGCACGTCCTGCGGGGCGTCGACCTCGCCGTCGACCGGGGCAGCCGTCTGGTGGTGCTCGGGCGTAACGGCGCCGGAAAGACGACCCTGTTGCGGATCCTCGCCGGGCAGGACGCGCCGGACGGCGGCCGGGTGGTCCACGGGCACGGGCTGCGCCTCGGCTACTTCGCCCAGGAACACGACACGCTGAACCCGGAACTGACGGTACGTGAGCATCTGGCAGGTGCCGCCCCGCACCTCACCGACGGCGAAGTCCGCCGGGTCCTGGGCTCGTTCCTGTTCTCCGGCGACGACGCCGGCAAGCGCGTCGGTGTCCTCTCCGGCGGCGAGAAGACCCGGCTCGCCCTGGCGGGCCTGGTGCACTCGGGGGCGAACGTGCTGCTCCTCGACGAGCCCACCAACAACCTCGATCCGGCCTCCCACGCCGAGGTCCTGGCCGCGGTGGGCACGTACCCGGGCGCGATCGTCATGGTCACGCACGACGAGGGCGCCGTCGACGCCCTGCGGCCGGACCGGGTGCTGCTGCTGCCGGAGGCGGAGGAGGACCTGTGGAGCGACGACTACCGGGAGCTGGTGGTGCCCGCGCACGCCTGATCTTGCCGGATCCCGGTCGACTGCGGGAAAGCCCCGGGACCGTCCCGCGCCGAGCGGGGACGGACCCGGGGGCCGGACGATCCGCAGGTCAGGAGTCGCGGTAGGCCTCCAGCAGCCGCAGCCACACCTCGCTGATCGTGGGGTACGAGGGGACGGCGTGCCACAGGCGGCCGACGGGGACCTGGCCGGCGACGGCGATCGTGGCGGAGTGGATGAGCTCGCCGACGCCGGGGCCGACGAGGGTCACCCCGCGCAGGATCTCGTCCTCGAGGTCCACGACCATGCGGGCGCGGCCCTTGTAGCCGTCGGCGTACAGGCCCGCGCCCGCGACGGTGGACAGGTCCACGTCGACGGCCTTCACCCGGTGCCCCGCCTGCTCGGCCTCGGCGAGTGACAGGCCGACGGCCGCCGCCTCCGGGTCGGTGAAGACGACCTGGGGGACGGCGGCGTGGTCGGCGGTCGCGGCATGGGCGCCCCAGGGCTCGGCCAGGAGATTCTCGCCGGTGGTTCGCGCTGCGATGGCGGCGCCCGCGACGCGGGCCTGGTACTTGCCCTGGTGGGTGAGGAGGGCGCGCTGGTTGACGTCGCCGACCGCGTACAGCCAGTCGTGGCCGGTGACGCGGAGGCTGTCGTCGACGTCGAGCCAGGTTCCGGGTTCCAGGCCGATCGTCTCCAGGCCGAGGTCGTCGGTGCGCGGTGCGCGGCCGGTCGCGAAGAGGATCTCGTCGGCCTCGATGCGGTCGCCGTTGTCCGTGACGGCCACGACGCTGCCGTTCTCGCGGGTCACCGATTCCACCGACGTGCCGGTGCGGACGTCCGCGCCCGCCTCGGTGAGCGCCTCGGCGACGAGTTCTCCGGCGAAGGGCTCCATGCGGGGCAGCAGGCCCTTGCCGCGCACCAGCATGGTGACCTTCGAGCCGAGGGCCTGCCAGACGGTGGCCATCTCGGTGGCGACGACACCGCCGCCGACCACGATCAGACGGCCGGGCACGTTCTTGGCGCTGGTGGCCTCCCGGCTGGTCCACGGCCGGACCTCGTCCAGTCCGGGCAGCCCCGGCAGGGCGGCGCGGCTGCCGGTGCAGACGGCGACGGCGTGCCGGGCGGTCAGGACGCGTTCACCGCCGTCCGGGCCGGTGACCGTCACCGTGCGCGGGCCGGTGAGGCGGCCGTGGCCGCGGTACAGGTCGGCGCCGATGCTGTCGAGCCATCCGACCTGTCCGTCGTCCTTCCAGTCGGAGGTGTAGTAGTCGCGGTGGGCGAGGACCGCGGAGGCGTCGAGAGGGCCCTGCACCGACTGGCTCAGGCCCGGCACGCGGCGGGCGTCCGCGCGGGCGATGACCGGCCGCAGCAGGGCCTTGCTGGGCATGCACGCCCAGTACGAGCACTCGCCACCGACCAGTTCGCTCTCCACGACCGCGGTGGTCAGACCGGCCGCGCGGGTGCGGTCGGCGACGTTCTCCCCCACGGGCCCGGCCCCGAGCACCACGACGTCGTACGCGTTGGTTTCCGTTTCCGTCATGGGGTCAGTCTGGTGGGTGGTGTGCGCGCCGGCCACACGGGTAGGGGCGCGGAATACGTACCAGGTCGGCCGTGTTGTGCCGACGGCTTGACCCACACCAGGAAGAGGGATTTACGCCATGAGCAGCACCGTGGAGCTCACCAAGGAGAACTTCGACCAGACGGTCACGGACAACGAGTTCGTCCTGATCGACTTCTGGGCGTCCTGGTGCGGGCCGTGCAAGCAGTTCGCCCCGGTCTACGAGAAGGCCGCGGAGGAGAACCCGGACCTCGTGTTCGGCAAGGTGGACACCGAGGCGCAGCCGGAGCTGGCCGCGGCCTTCGGTATCCAGTCGATTCCCACGCTGATGATCGTCCGCGACCAGGTCGCCGTCTTCGCCCAGCCGGGCGCCCTGCCCGAGGCCGCCCTGACGGACGTCATCGGGCAGGCCCGGAACCTCGACATGGACGAGGTCCGCAAGGCGGTCGCCGAGCAGCAGGCCCAGGAGGGCCAGCAGGCGCCGCAGGGCTAGAACGGATACGGAGCCACGTCTCCGCGTACCGTCGTCCAGCGCAGTTCGGTGAAGGCCTCCAGGTTGGCCTCGCCGCCGAAGCGGGCGCCGGTGCCGGAGGCGGCCACTCCGCCGAAGGGCGCCACGGCCTCGTCGTTGACCGTCTGGTCGTTGATGTGGACGATGCCGGTCGGGATGCGCTCGGCGAGGTCCAGGCCGCGGGCCGTGTCGCGGGTGACGATGCCCAGGGAGAGTCCGTAGGGGCTCTGCGCGGCCAGGGCCGCCGCCTCGTCGGCGGTGTCGAAGGAGCGTACGGGCGCGACGGGGCCGAAGACCTCCTCCGCGTACGCGGGGGTGTGGTCGCCGACGTGGGCGAGGACCGTGGGCCGGTAGTAGAGCCGGTCGTAGGTGCCGCCCGCGGCGATCTTGGCGCCGGACGCCGTGCTGGACTCGACCAGGCCGTTGATCTTGGCGAGCTGGCCCGAGTCGATGATCGGGCCCAGGTGGACCTGTTCACGGTACGGGTCGCCGACGGCGAGTGACTCGGCCTTGGCGGCGAGCCGCTCCACGTACTCGTCGTACAGGGACGCGTGCACCAGGTGGCGTCCGGTCGTCATGCAGATCTGGCCCTGGTGGAAGAACGAGCCCCAGGCGGCGGTGGAGATCACCGCGTCGAGGTCCGCGTCCGGCAGCACGATCATGGCCGAGTTGCCGCCGAGTTCCAGGTGGGCCCGCTTGAGGTGGCGGCCGGCGGCCTCGCCCACGGCCCGCCCGGCGGGGGTGGAGCCGGTGAAGGAGATGACCGAAACGCGCGGGTCGGCGACCAGGGCCTGTCCGGCGTCCGGGCCGCCGGGGAGCACGTGCAGCAGGTCCTGCGGCAGGCCCGCGGCGGCGAAGACCGCGGCGAGGGCCAGTCCTCCGCAGACGGCGGTGCGCGGATCCGGCTTGAGGACGACCGCGTTGCCGAGGGCCAGGGCCGGTGCGACGGAGCGGATGGACAGGATCAGCGGGGCGTTGAACGGGGAGATCACGCCCACCACCCCGGCCGGGACGCGGCGCGTGTACGACAGGCGCGGCGCCTCGCTGGGCAGGACCTGGCCGGCCGGGCGAGAGGCGAGCGCGGCGGCCTCGTAGCACTCCTGGGCGGCGACGTGCAGTTCGAAGTCGGCCTTGCCGGGGACGGAGCCGGATTCGCGGACGAGCCATTCGCGCAGTTCGGCGGCGTGTGCCGTGAACAGGTCGCCGGCCCTGCGGAGCACGGCGGCCCGGGCGAAGTGCGGGGTGCGGGCCCACTCGAGTTGGGCGGCGGCGGCTCTCCCGGCGGCGGTTCCGACGTCCTCGGGGGTGGCGAGGGTCAGGGCGCCGAGGGCTTGGCCGGTGGCGGGTTCAGTGACGGTGTACCCGGGCCCCGTCAGGGTCTGGGGCTGCCAGGTCCTGGTGTCGAGCAACGGCATGACGGCTCTCCGATCGATCGGTCACCGGCGCACGGGGTGGGCGGAACTCCCGTGAGTGCGCGGCCGGTTCGGCGGTCATAGGGCGGGACGCGCCGACCGGGGCGCAGCCGTGCGTGCCGGTGGCCCGCGTTCGTACGCGTCCCCATTTTGTTGAGCGTGCAACATCCTAGTCATGCCGCGGGACGACGACCCGGCCGACCGCCTTCCGCTCCGGCCCGCGCCATCCGGAGCAACCGCTACGGAGTCGGGTCAGCTCGACTCGCGGTGCAGCACCGTGGCGCCCAGCACCTTGTGCGTCTCGGGCTCGGTCCCGGGCCTGCGCACGGCGCGGTCGACCAGTTCGGCGAGGTCACGGCCGGAGGGCAGTTCCAGGCGGACGGTGCTGAGCCGCGGCCGCAGCAGCCGCCCGAGCATCAGATCGTCGGCGCCGATCACGGCCGTCTCCTCGGGGATGCGGATGCCCTCGTCCTGGAGGGCCCGCATCAGCAGCATCGCGTACTCGTCGTTGTAGGTGAACACGGCGTCCAGGCCGAGGCCACGCCAGCGGGCGGCGAGGCGCGCGGCGGCTTCCTCCTCGTACGGGAGGGGCAGTTCGGTCACGGTGGCGTCGGTGCCCCGCAGGGACTGACGCACCCCGTCGAGCCGGGGCGCGGAGAACGCCTCGAGGCCGGGTTCCCGCGGGACGACGACGCCGATGCGGCGTCTGCCCCGGTCGTAGAGGTGGGAGCCCGCGCTGTGGCCGACCACGTCGTGGTCCATGAGCAGGGCGTGTGCGCCCTCGATGGTCTCGGGGCCGAGGGTGACCACGGCCCGCGCTCCCGAGCGCTTGAGCACCGCCACTCCGCGCGGGCCGAGCCCGGAACCGGGCACGAGCACGGCCACGGGCCGCAGTTCGGCCCAGGCGCGGGCGGCTTCGTCGCCGTGCGGGCCGCCGGTGCCGTACTGCACGACCGTGTAGTCCAGGCTGCCGAGCGCACCTTGGAGGTCGCTGAGGAACTGGCTGTAGAGCGGGCCGACGGGGAAGGTCGGCGCGGGGATCAGGACCATACGGCTGTGCCCGGCGCGCAGGCTGCGGGCCGCCGCGTGCGGGACGTACCCGAGTTCCTTCGCGGCCTCGTGGACCCGGCGGCGGGTGGGCTCGCTGATCCGTACGGCGCTGGTGTTGTTGAGGACGTAGGAGACGGTCGCGCGCGAGACTCCGGCCAGGCGGGCCACGTCGGCACTCGTGGGCACGGAGCGCGACGGCACGGGGGACGGGGGCGCGGGCGTTCTAGGTATCTGCACCATGACGTACGGCATCTTGGCAGAAGCCCCAATGCGCTTCTCAGGCGGGGGAGTTGTGAGGAAGCCGTGAGCGGTCACGGAGATCCGGGGGTGAGCCTCAGCGGGCCGGGGCCGTGCCCGTCACCCGGTTCACGAGGTCGACCCAGGCGTCCTCCAGGCGGACCAGGGGTATCCCGCACTGCCTGGTCAGATGGTGGATCAGGGCCGGGTCGAGCTGGCCCATCAGGGTGTGGGAGATCAGTTCGCAGTCCGCTTCCGGGACGACCTGCCGCAGCAGCATGGCCACGTGGTGGTGGCGCACCCGGCGGGGCGGGACGGTGAAGCGGCGGCCGGCGCCCGGCTCGGCCGCCAGTTGCAGCTCCAGTTCGTCGATGCAGCGGCGCAGCGTCGCACAGCCGAACGCCCGCAGCCGCTCCACGGGGGGCGCTCCCGGTCCGAGCGGCGGCGGCCCGGACAGGAACGCGGCCTGGAACTTCTTCTCGGAGTGATCGAGCAGCGCCGTCAGCAGACCGGTGCGGTCACCGAACCTGCGAAAGACCGTGCCCTTGCCCACACGGGCCTCGGCGGCCACCGCCTCCATCGTGACGGCGTCCGCGCCCCGCTCCGCCACCAGCCGCGCGGCGGCTTCCAGCAGCCGGGCACGGTTGCGCGCGGCGTCGGCCCGCAGGCACGGCTCGTCGGGCTCCAGGGCGGTGCCGACCTGAAGCAGCTCGGGGTGGTCGACGGACTCCTGAGGCGTCGGGAAGGGCGGCGGGACGGCGGACATGAAGCCAGCGTAAAGCATCGGGAACAAAACTGGACCGCGGTCCGGTTAGGATGCTAGAACCTTAAACGGACCCCGGTCCGGATCGTAACGGCAGTGTTTCGGAGTCGTTCTTCACTACGTGGGAGTCAGCATGTCTGTTCGTATCCTCGCGCTCGTCGGCAGCCTTCGCGCCGGTTCGCACAACCGCCAGCTCGCCGAGGCCGCCGTCAAGCTCGCCCCCGAGGGCGCCGAGGTGGAGCTGTTCGAGGGGCTGGCCGAGATCCCCTTCTACAACGAGGACATCGACGTGGAGGGCAGCGTCCCGGCCGCCGCCGCGCGGCTGCGTGAGGCCGCCTCCGCCGCCGACGGCCTGATCCTGTTCACGCCCGAGTACAACGGCACCATCCCGGCCGTCCTGAAGAACGCCATCGACTGGCTGTCCCGCCCGTTCGGCGCCGGTGCCCTCAGCGGCAAGCCGGTCGCCGTGGTCGGCACCGCGTTCGGCCAGTACGGCGGTGTCTGGGCGCACGACGAGACCCGCAAGTCCGTGGGCGTGGCCGGCGGCAAGGTGCTGGAGGACGTCAAGCTGTCCATCCCCGGCTCGATGACCCGCTTCGCCGAGACGCACCCGGCCGACGACGCCGAGGTCGCCGCGCAGCTGACCGAGGTCATCGCCCGCCTGCACGGCCACGCCACGGAGCCGGCCGCTGCCTGACCCGCTCGCGCGGTGCCGCGGAGGGGCCGAGGCCGTCACCGGCCACGGCCCCTCCGGCACGTCGCCGGGGAAGCCCCCGCTCAGACCGGTTGCGGCAGCTGCCCGGCCACCCGCTCGTCCCGGTGGATCGGGGTCTCCGATCCGGTGAGCGGCCGGCCCGTGCCGCCGTGCCGTGCGGCGACGATCTCCGCCGCGATCGACAGGGCGGTCTCCTCGGGCGTACGAGCGCCCAGGTCGAGGCCGATGGGTGACCTGAGCCGGGCGAGCTCGCGATCGCTCACGCCCGCCTCGCGAAGCCGCCGGTTGCGGTCCTCGTGGGTGCGGCGTGAGCCCATGGCGCCGACATAGGCGACCGGCAGCCGCAGGGCTTCGGTCAGCAGGGGGATGTCGAACTTGGCGTCGTGGGTGAGCACGCACAGCACCGTGCGCCCGTCGGTGTCCGTGCTCGCGAGGTAGCGGTGGGGCCAGTCGACGACGATCTCGTCGGCGTCGGGGAAGCGGACCCGGGTGGCGAAGACGGGGCGGGCGTCGCACACGGTGACGTGGTAGCCGAGGAACTTGCCCGCCCGTACGAGGGCGGCGGCGAAGTCGATCGCGCCGAAGACGATCATGCGGGGCGGCGGGACGGCCGACTCGACGAGCAGGGTGAGTCCGCCCGGGCACTGCGAACCGTCCTCCGAGACCTCGACCGTGCCGGTGCGTCCGGCATCCAGCAGCGCGCGGGCCTGGGCGATCACCGTGCGGTCCAGGTCCGGGTGACCGCCGAGACCACCCTCGTGCGCACCGTCGGGGCGTACGAGCACCGCCCGGCCGAGCAGGCCGGCCGGACCGTGGACCACTCGGGCGAGCGCCACGGGTTCGCCGTGGGCGGCGACCGACAGAGCGGCCGACAGTGCGGCGGCCTGGGCCGTCCGGTCGGCGCCGTACGGGGCGATCATGATGTCGATGGTTCCGCCGCAGGTCAGTCCGACCGCGAAGGCGTCCTCGTCGCTGTAGCCGAACCGCTCGACACGCGTCCGACCGTCCTGGAGGGCCTGGAGGCACAGGTCGTACACCGCGCCCTCCACGCACCCGCCGGAGACCGAGCCGATGGCCGTGCCGTCGGCGGAGACGGCCAGGGCGGCGCCGGGAGGGCGCGGGGCGCTGCCGCCGACGGCGACGACCGTGGCGACGGCGAACTCCCGGCCCTCCTCGATCCACTCGTGCAGGTGCCCGGCGAGGTCAAGCATCGCCGCCCGCCATCAGAACACGGTCGGGCCGTATGGGCAGGTGGCGGTGGCGGACGCCGGTCGCGTGCCAGACGGCGTTGGCGACCGCCGCGGCGGCGCCCACGATGCCGATCTCACCGATGCCCTTGATGCCGATCGGATCGTCCGGGTCGGGGTCGTCGACCCAGTCGGCCTCGACGTGCGGGATGTCGGCGTGCGCGGCGACGTGGTAGCCCGCGAGGTCGGCGCCGTAGACACCGCCTGTGGCCCGGTCCCGGACGGCTTCCTCGTGCAGGGCCATCGAGATGCCCCAGATCATGCCGCCGACGAGCTGGTTGCGGGCGGTGAGCGGGTTGACGATCCGGCCGGCCGCGAAGATGCCCAGCATGCGGCGCACCCGGACCTCGCCGGTGGCCGGGTCGACGGCGACCTCGGCGAACTGCGCGCCGAAGGAGTGCCGTTCCTTCTGGGCGAGGGCACCGATGGCCTCGGCGGTGTTCGACCGTACGGTGATGCCCTCCGGCGGTATGTCGGCGCCCGGCGCGAGGCTCTGCCGCAGCTCCTCGGCGGCTGCCGTGACGGCCCAGGCCCAGGAGCGGGTGCCCGTCGAACCGCCGGCGATCATCGCCGGACCGAGGTCGCTGTCCCCGATGCGCACCCGGACGCGGTCCGTCGGCACTCCCAGCGCGTCGGCGGCGACCAGGGTGAGCGCGGTCCGGGCGCCGGTGCCGATGTCCGCCGCGTTGATCCCCACCGTGAAGGTGCCGTCCGCCTCCGCGGTGACGGCCGCCGTGGAGGGCATGGCTCCCGCGGGGAAGGAGGCGGCGGCGGTGCCGGTGCCGAGCAGCCAGCGGCCGTCGCGGCGCACGCCGGGCCGAGGGTCCCGGTCGGCCCAGCCGAACCGGCGGGCGCCTTCCTCGAAGCAGGCGATCAGGTTGCGGCTGCTGAACGGCAGCCCGGACACCGGGCCCACCGCGGGCTCGTTGCGCAGGCGCAGCTCGATCGGGTCGATGCCGCACCGCTCGGCGAGCTCGTCGAACGCCGATTCCAGCGCGAACGAGCCGGGCGCCTCCCCGGGGGCGCGCATCCAGGTCGGGGTCGGTACGTCGAGCCGCACCACCCGGCTGGCCGTGTGATGCGCGTCGGCGTCGTACATCGCCCGGCTCGCCGCGGCGCTCGGCTCCACGAATTCGTGCACGGACGAGGTCATGTTCAGGGACTGGTGCTCCAGGGCGCGCAGTCGTCCGTCCGCGTCGGCGCCGAGCCTGACCCGCTGGGCCGTGGGGCTGCGGTAGCCGGCGAGCGAGAACATCTGCCGGCGGGTCATGACGACCCTGACCGGGCGTTGCAGGACGGTCGCGGCCATCACGGCGGCCACCTGGTGCGAACGGACACCCTTGCTGCCGAAGCCGCCGCCGACGTGCTCGGAGCGCACCCGCACGGAGGCGGGGTCGAGGGAGAACAGGTTCGCGAGTTCGCCGGCGACCCAGGTGGTGCCCTGGTTGGAGTCGACGACCTCGAGCCGGCCGCCTTCCCACAGGGCCGTCGCGGCGTGCGGCTCCATCGGGTTGTGGTACTCCTCCGGAGTGGTGTACTCCGCGTCCACCACGACGGCGGAGGAGGCGAGTTGGGCCTCCAGGTCGCCCTTCTCCATCACGCCTGGCGCATGGCCGTCGACCGGATACGCCTCGGCCTGCCGCTCGGCGGAGAACGCGACGTCGTGCGGCTCCTGGTCGTACGTCACGACGAGGGCCTCGGCCGCCTCTCTGGCCTGCTCGGAGGTCTCGGCGACGACCAGCGCCACCGGCCAGCCCATGTGAACCACCCGGTCGTGCTGGAAGAGGGCGACGCTCGGGTCCGGCGGGACGCCCAGCAGGCCGACGTAGTCGCTGTCGACGCGCGGGGCGTTGTGATGGTGGAGCACCGTGAGCACGCCGGGCATCCGGAGCACGGCGTCGGTGTCGATGGAGCGGATGCGGCCGCGGGCGACGGTGGACAGGGCCAGCCAGCCGTGGGCGAGTTCGGCGAAGGGGATCTCGGCGGCGTAGCGGGCCGCTCCGGTGACTTTGTCGCGGCCTTCGATGCGGGTGTGGGCGGTGCCGACGGAGCCTTGGGTGGCGGTGGTCATCGGGTGGCCTCCTCGGCGAGTTCGCTGAGCACGGCGATGACAAGGTTGCGCATCAGGGTCACCTTGTATCCGTTGTGGGGCAGCGGTTTCGCGTGGGCCAGTTCGGCGTCCGCGGCGGCCGCGAAGTTCTCGGCGTCGGCCGGCGCGCCGAGCAGGGCGCGTTCGGCCGCGCGGGCCCGCCAGGGGCGGGACGCGACTGCTCCGAAGGCCAGGCGGACATCCCGTACGACACCGTCCTCGACGTCGAGCGCGGCGGCGATCGAGCCGATGGCGAAGGCGTAGGAGGCGCGCTCGCGCACCTTGCGGTAGCGGGAGTCGGCGGCGACCGGGGTGGGCGGCAGGGTGACGCCGGTGATCAGCGCACCCGGAGGCAGGGCCGTCTCCAGGTGCGGGGTCTCCCCCACCGGCAGGTAGAAGTCGGCGAGCGGCAACTCCCCCGGCCCGTCCGCCGTTTCGTAGGACACGACGGCGTCGAACGCGGCGAGCGCCACGCCCATGTCCGAGGGGTGCGTGGCCACGCAGTGGTCGGACGCACCCAGGATGGCGTGATTGTGGTGTTCACCGGTGATGGCGGGACAACCGCTGCCGGGGTTGCGTTTGTTGCAGGCGGAGGTGACGTCGGCGAAGTAGCCGCAGCGGGTGCGCTGGAGCAGGTTGCCGCCGACGGTGGCCATGTTGCGCAGCTGCCCGGAGGCGCCGGCCAGCACGGCCTGGGCCAACGCCGGGTAGCGGCGCCGGACTTCGGGGTGGGCGGCGAGGTCGCTGTTGGTGACGGTCGCGCCGATGCGCAGGCCGCCGTCGCCGGCCGGCTCGATGCGGTCCAGGGGCAGTTCACGGACGTCGACCAGGAGGGCGGGCCGCTCGACGCCGGTCTTCATCAGGTCCACGAGGTTGGTGCCGCCGCCCAGGAAACGGGCTTCGCCGTCGCCGTCGAGCAGCGCCACGGCGCCGGAGACGTCGTAGGCGCGCTGGTAGCCGAACTCCCTCATGCCGCCGCCCCCTTCGCCTCGGCTGCGCGGGCCACGGCCTGGACGATCGACACGTACGCGCCGCAGCGGCACAGGTTGCCGCTCATCCGCTCCCGGATCTCCTCAGGGGTCAGCGGTGGTGGTCCCGCGTCGGGCCGTATGTCGTCGGTGGCGGCGCTGGGCCAGCCCGCCGCGTGCTCCTCGATCAGGGCGATGGCCGAGCAGATCTGCCCCGGCGTGCAGTAACCGCACTGGTAACCGTCGAGGTCGAGGAACGCCTGCTGCACCGGGTGCAGTTGATCGCCTTCGGCCACACCCTCGATGGTGGTGATCTCACGTCCCTCGGCCGCCACCGCGAGCTGGAGACAGGACACGGCCCGGCGGCCGTCGACCAGCAGCGTGCAGGCGCCGCACTGGCCCTGGTCGCAGCCCTTCTTAGTGCCGGTCAGATCGAGGCGCTCGCGCAGGGCGTCCAGGAGGGTGGTGCGGTGGTCGACGGTCAGCGTGTACTTCTCGCCGTTGACGGACAGGGTGAGGTCGCTGGACGTCGATGGGGGCATGGAAGCCTTCTTTCTCACGTCGCACGGTCAGGAGGCGGGAGTCGTGGTGGCGGGGCCGGTTCGCAACGGTGCAGGATGCGCGGTACGGCCGTCTCGGGCTGTCCGCAGGGGCGTCCCGCCGGTACGATGGGGCAAGCGGACACTTGTCCGTTACCCGGAAACGTAACGGACAACTGTCCGCTTAACAAGGACCGGGTTTCGGCCAAGGACCGCGAGGAGGGCGAGTGCGGCACAAGAAGGACGCTCCTCTGCGCTCGGACGCGCAGCGCAACCGCGAGCGCATCCTGGAAGTCGCACTGGTGGAACTGACGCGTGCGGCGGACGCCCCGCTGAGCGCGATCGCCAAGAAGGCGGGCGTCGGGCAGGGGACCTTCTACCGCCACTTCCCCAGCCGTGAGGCGCTCGTCATGGAGATCTACCGGCACGAGATGCAGCAGGTCGCCGACACCGCGGCGCCGCTGCTGGAGAGCCGGGAACCGGACCAGGCGCTGCGCGAGTGGCTGGACCGTTGCGCGCAGTTCGCCATGACGAAGGCCGGTCTGGCCGACGCGATCCGCCAGGCAACCGGCGCGCCGGGAAAGCCGGCGAAGCCGTCCCCTACGCCGCTGACCGAGGCGGCCGAACTCCTCCTCCGCGCCAACGAGAAGGCCGGCACCATCCGCCCGGGCATCACCGCGGACGACCTCTTCCTCGCCGTCGGCGGCATCTGGACGATCGACCCGCACACCGACTGGCAACCACGCGCCAGCCGCCTGCTGGATCTCGTCATGGACGCGCTGCGGGTGGGGGCGCCCGGGCGGTGAAGGGGCGGGCGGGAGGAGCCCGGGCCCGGGTCTCAGGCGACTGCCGTGGAGGCCAGTTCTCGTAGTTCCCGGAGCGCCGTCGCCACCGCCGGGCGGGCGTGGCCGCCGCCGCGGGTGCAGGTCAGGAGCTTGCGGTGGGGGTTGCCCTCACAGCGGATGCGGGCGATCGGGAGGTGCGGGGTCAGATGGGCGAGGCGGGGGATGAGGGCGACGCCGAGCCGGTGGGCGACGAGATGGGCGGCGACGTTCCAGTCGAGGGCGTGATGGACGACGCCGGGGGTGAAACCGGCCGCGCCGCAGGCGGACAGGACGTGCGGGCGGCAGGCGCTCTCCTCCACCGGCGCGATCCACGGCTCATGGGCCGCCTCCGCGAGATCGACCCGGGCCCGTCCGGCCAGCCGGTGACCGTCGGGGACGACCAGGTCGAAGGGGTCGTCGAGCAACGGCTGCTGGTCGAAGCGCATGTCGCTCAGCGGCGGGTTGTGCGGGGTGGACTCGACGATCGCCAGGTCGATGTCACCCTCGAAGAGGAGGTCGAAGCTCTCCGGGACGCCCGCCTCGGTGATCCGTACGGACAGCCGCGGGTGCCGCTCCCCCAGCCGGGCCGCCATCGGCGCCAGCAGGACCGAGATGGCCACGGGGAAGCCCGTCACCCGCAGCACTCCGGACGGCGCCCCGTGGTCCGCCCGTAGATCGAGTTCCGCCTGGTCCCAGCGGGCCTGGATGGCGTCGGCGTGGGCGAGCAGGCTCTCGGCGGCCGGAGTGAGGCGGACCCCGCGTCCCTGCGGTTCCAGCAGGTCGACGTCCAGGTCACGGGCGAGCTGCCGGATCTGCTGGGAGGCGGCGGACGGGGTGAAGTGCAGGGCTCGGGCGGCCGCGGTGACCGTGCCGTAGTGGGCGACCGCCCTCAGGACGTGCAGTCGGCGCAGGTCAATCATGAAGCCCACGCTTCACAATGACGTCCACAAAGTCAACCTGGACGTGTACGGAGGCTCCGGCGCACCCTGGCTGTGTCGCGACGGTCAACCAGCCACGACGTACGAGGAGTCAAGACATGATCAGCACCACCGGCACCGTCTGCCCGCACTGCGGCTGGCCGGACGGAGGCGAGCCGTTCCAGGTGCTGTCCCGGCACGCCACCGCGACGGGCCGCACGGAGTGGACGCGCTGCGGATGCGGCTCGCTCCAGGTCCGGGTCGTCGACGGCGGCGGCATGCGCGTCGTCTCGCGCAGCAGGCCGCCGTCCGGGTCGGCTCCGGCTCGGTCGGGCACGGCGAGCCGCTGAGCACCCGGGGAGCACTCAGTCCCTGCCCTGCCGGGCCAGCCGCTCCCCCAGCGGGCTGCGCCGGTACAGGACACGGCGGCCGTCGCGGGCGCGGGTGACCAGGCCCGTCGCGTGCAGGACGCGCAGGTGCTGGGACACGGCGCTCGGGGTCACCCCGAGGCGCCGGGCCAGCTCCACCGTCGGCAGGGGCTCGGCCAGCAGCCGCAGCAGCGTGCTGCGGGGCGCGCCGAGCAGGGCCGTCAGGGCGGGGGCGTCCGGCTCGGGCTCCGGTTCCCACAGGGTGGCGGCGCCCCGGCCGGGGTAGGCGAGCATCGGCGGTTCGGCGGCGCTCACCGGAGGCGCCGGCTGGTGCGCGAACAGGGACGGCACCAGGCGCAGTCCGCGTCCCGAGCCGTCCACGTGGTGGCGTCCGCGCATCCGGTCGACGCGCAGGACGCCGTCGTCCCAGCGCAGGTTGCGGTGCAGGTCGGCGAAGAGCAGCCGGGCGCCGCCGGTGGCCAGCTGCCGTGCCCGGTGGGTGATGTCGGCCTCCAGCACGAGCCGCATCCGGGGCCAGGACGGCAGCAGCGCCGACTCCCAGTACCGCCGCAGGAGTTCGCACAGCTCCTCCAGCAGCTCCGCGACGGGAGCGTCACCGGGCGCGGTGACGGCCCGCAGGGCGGTCGGCAGGGGCCTGGGCGCGTGGGCGGCGAGCAGGTCACGGCGTACGGTCGGCGCGGGTGTGGCGCGGACGACGGTCAGCTGCTCGTCGAGCGTGGGCGCGAAGGACATCGGCCTGGGGGTCAGGAAGTCGGGCAGGGCCAGGGTGTCGCCCACCAGGGCCGCGAGCAGCCGGGCATCGGCCGGGTCGAGCTTCTGGAGCACGGCGGCGCGCCACCGGACGTGCAGGGGGTAGAGGGCGGGGGCGCGCAGGGCGCGGAGGCTGCCCATCACCTCGCGCAGGGGCGAGATCGCGAAGCGGGTGTCGGCGAGGTCCGCGGCGTCGAGCCGGAAGCTGATCATTAAGGCCCCCGCTACATCCTTTGGCAACCGCCCGGCCATGGCGTGGACTTCGGTCCATGACGGATCACGATCAGCGGCAGCCTACAGCGGACCCGGGCGCGAGTCCCCGGGTGATCCTGGCCCTGGCGCTCGTCTGCGGCGCGGCCGTGGGCAATGTCTACTTCCCCCAGGCCCTCAGCCCGCTGATCGCGTCCGGGCTGCACGTCTCGCCCGGCGCGGCCGCCGGCGTCGTCACCGCGACGCAGTTCGGTTACGCGGCCGGGATCTGCCTGCTCGTCCCGCTCGGCGACCGCCTGCCGTACCGCCCGCTGCTGGTCACGCTCCTCACGCTGACCGGCCTCGGGCTGTTCGCGGCGAGTGCCGCGCCAGGGCTGGTGCCGCTGGCCGCCGCCAGTGCCCTGGTGGGGGTGACGACGGTGGTGGCACCGCTCGCCGGCCCGCTGGCGGCCGGGCTGGTGCCTCAGGAGCGGCGTGGTGTCACCGGCGGCACCCTGCTGAGCGGCTCCCTCGCGGGCATGCTGCTGTCGCGCACCGTCGGCGGCACGCTCGGCGACTGGCTGGGCTGGCGGGCACCGTACGTCCTGGCCGCCATGCTGTCCCTGGCGGTGGCCGCCCTGGCGGCTCGCCTGCTTCCGCTGACGTCCCCGCCCTCCTCCCAGGGCTACTCCGCGCTCCTGGCCGAGCCGCTGCGGCTGCTGCGCACCGAGCCCTGTCTGCGCCGCTCCTGTCTGTACCAGTCCCTGGTGTTCGCGGGCTTCTCCGCGGTGTGGACGGGGGTGGCGCTGCTGCTCACGGGGCCGGTGTACGGCATGGGTGCGGGAGCCGTGGGACTGCTCGCCCTGGTCAACGCGGTGACCATGGTGTGCACGCCGGTCGCGGGCCGCCAGGTCGACCGGCGGGGGCCGGACGCGGTCAACCGGGTGTGCTTCCTGGTCGTGGGCGTCTCGGCCGCCGTGCTGGCGCTCGGCGGTGCCGGCGGTGCGGCGGGGGTGGCGGCCCTGGTCGTGGGCACGCTGCTGCTCGACGTCGGCATGCAGTCCGGGATGGTCGCCAACACGGTGCGGATCCAGGCGCTGCGCGCCGAGGTGCGCAGCCGGCTCACCACCGCCTTCATGACCTGCGCGTATCTTGGTGGCGCCGTCGGCTCGTGGCTGGGCATGCGTGCGTACGGCCGCTTCGGGTGGCTCGGGGTGTGCGGGCTGGTCGCGGCGCTCACGGCCATGGCCCTCGTCCGCCACCTGGGCGGCACCCGCCGTACGGCGGGGAGGTTCCGCCGGACGGCGGCGCCCGGGTCCGGCACGACGGGACAGACCATGGCAGCACGAGCCGCCGCGACCTCACACGAGGAGACGTCATGACGCATGTTCCGCCCCCGTTCGACCCGGAACTCGCCGGAGCCCTGGAACTGATCAAGGACATGATCAGCCCGGGGCTCACCCTGGACGAGATCGCCGAGGTGCGCCAGGGGCCGGGGATACAGATGCTGGCCGATCTGGACCTGACGATGGGCGGAGCATTCGTGGTGGAGGACCGGCAGGTGCCCGGGCCGCAGGGTGAGCCCGACATCTCGCTGCTGATCTGCCGGCCGACCGCTCCGGCGAGCGCCGGGGCGCGGCCGGTCATCTACCACGTGCACGGCGGCGGCATGGTCATCGGGAACAGCCGGGTAGGCGTCGACGTCCCGCTGGCGTGGGCGCAGGCGCTGGACGCGGTGGTGGTGTCCGTGGAGTACCGGCTGGCGCCGGAGCATCCGTATCCCGCGCCGATCGAGGACGTGTACGCCGGACTGCTGTGGACGGCGGACCACGCCGCCGAGCTCGGTGCCGACCCCGAGCGGATCGTCATCGCGGGTGCCAGCGCGGGCGGCGGGCTGTGCGCGGCCCTGGCCCTGCTCACGCGGGACCGCAAGGGGCCGCAGCCGATCGGGCAGGTCCTGATGTGCCCGATGCTCGACGACCGCAACGACACGCCGTCGACGTACCAGATGGCGGGCCTCGGTGTGTGGGACCGCACCGCGAACGAGACCGGCTGGACCGCGCTGCTGGGTGCGCGGCGCGGCGGCCCCGACGTGCCGGCGTACGCGGCTCCGGCCCGTGCCGAGGACCTGTCCGGGCTGCCCCCGGCGTTCCTCGACGTCGGCTCCGCGGAGACCTTCCGCGACGAGGTCGTCGCCTACGCCTCGCGCATCTGGCAGGCCGGTGGCGTGGCGGAGCTGCACGTGTGGCCCGGCGGCTTCCACGGCTTCGACGGCTTCGCACCTCAGGCGGCGCTCTCCCAGTCGGCGCGGGCGGCGCATGTCAACTGGCTGCGGAGGTTGCTGAGCGCGTGACGGGCGGGGAGTCCGGCAGGCAGCCGGGGCAGCGCGCGCAGCTCGCCCTGCCTCCACTCCGGCTCCTGCCGCACGGGCCCGGCTGACCGTCCCCCGGTGGCCTGTCCTGTGGCATGCCAGGCCCGTTCGGCGGCCGCATGCCGCACCATGGGCCTATGAAAGAGCTGGCCGGGCGCCTGACCGCGCTCGATCCGGATGCCGGTGCGGCGGTCCGGGTCATCGCCTACTTCGACCGTCTGGCCGAGTCCAGGGCCGGTGTGGAGGCACTCGTACGCGGTGCCGCCGTACTGGCCGGGTGCCCGGCCCGGCTGGTGGACCGCGAACGGCGCGTGCACGTCCGCGTGGAGCCGGACGGCACGAGGCGAGACACCGAGGCGCCACCCGACCCCACCTGGCCGTCCGCCCGGCTGACCCCGGACGCCACGGCGGCACTGTGGCTGGAGCGGGCCGGGGCGGCCCACGAGGTGGAGGACACGGGCCGTGCGGGGGCGGCGCCAGCGGGCGCGGGGGCTGCCTCTGCGGGGTCCGCGCCGGGCGCCGAGAAGGCTGCCCTTGCCGGGGCGGCCGCGAGCGCCGTGGGGCGGGACCGCGCCACGGCTGCATCCGGCGTCGACGGGATCGGCCGGGCCGGGACGGCGTCCTGCACCGTGGACACGGTCCATGCCGGGACCGCGTCCGCCGTCGCGAACCCTCCGCCTGGCGGGTCGGGTCCGGGCGCCGCGGCCCGCGATCACACCAGGCCTGAATCCAGCGTCACCGACCACGCCGGGACACCGCCCTACACCCCGAGCACGGACCATGCCGGGACCGCGTCCGCCGTCGCGAACTCCGCCCCTGACAGGCCGGCCCCGGGCGCCGAGGACCCCGGCCGCGCGAGGAACGCGCCCCGCCTCATGAACGCGGCCCCTGGCGGGCCGGGGGAAGGCGCCGTGAACGCGGACCGAGCCAGGGCGGTGTCTCGCGTGGTCGACACCGGCCAGGCCGGGGCGACGTCCCGCGTCGGCCGAGTCGGGCACGTCCGGGTCGCGCCCAGCGTCGTCGACGCGGTGATTCTCGAGCGTGCCGCCGGCGCCATACGGCTCGTTCTCGACCGCACTCGCGGGCGGGCCCCGGCCGACGATCCGGCGCTGGTCGAGACCCTCCTCGACGGCACGGCCCCGGAACCGGCCCGGCTGCATGCCGCTCGTCGCCTCGGCCTGGATCCCACGGTCCCGGCCCGGGCTCTCGCCCCGCTGAACGACCGGCCACGCGTCGTACCCGCCGGGGCGGAGGGCGGTGCGGTCGGACGGCTCGGCGTCGGGCCCGCCGTTCCCGTGCTGGAGCTCCCCCGGTCGTGGGCCGAGGCGCGTACCGCCCTGCGTTTCACCGCCGAGGGCACGCCGCAGGACCCCGGGCCGCGGGTCGTGTACGCCGACGAGCTGGGCGGCATCGCCCTCCTCGCCGATCTCGTCGTACCGGGTGCCGAACCGCCGCCCGACGCCCGGGCCCTGGAGACGGCCGCGGCGACCACCCCCTGGCTGTCGGAGACGCTGCACGCGGTCGCGTACACGGCGAGCTTGCGGGCGGCGGCCGGCGAGATCAACGTCCACCACTCGACGCTCCAGGACCGGCTGGCCCACGCCGAGCACCTGCTCGGCTGGCCGGTGCGCACCCCGCAGGGCCGGCTCCGGCTGCAACTGGCACTGGCGATGCGGAAGCTGGCCCGGCCCTAGGGTCTGTCGGTCGTCTGTCGTCTGTCGTTTGGATCACGCCGCAGACGCGGAGCCGTGATGCCGCCGTCCCGCTGGGAGAGACTGTCCGGGCGCCGTCCGGTACGAGGTTCAGGAGCATGAGGCATGAGCGTGCAGCGGTATCCCCTGGCCGGGGTCACGGTGGTCAGCCTGGAGCAGGCCGTGGCCGCGCCCTACGCCACCCGGCAGCTCGCCGACCTCGGCGCCCGGGTGATCAAGGTGGAGCGGCCGGGCGGCGGTGACTTCGCCCGCCGGTACGACACGACCGTGCACGGCCACTCCAGCTATTTCGTGTGGCTCAACCGGTCCAAGGAGTCCCTCACGCTGGACCTCAAGGATCCGCGGGGCCGCGAGATCCTGCACGAACTCCTCGACGGGGCCGACGTGTTCGTACAGAACCTCGCCCCGGGCGCCGCCGGCCGCCTCGGCCTGGACGCCGCCACCGTCACCAGCCGCCGCCCCGGTCTGATCCCGTGCACGATATCCGGCTGGGGCACGACCGGTCCCTGGGCCGACCGCAAGGCGTACGACCTGCTCGTGCAGTGCCAGACCGGTCTGGTGTCCCTGACGGGAACCCCGGAGGGGACGGCCCGGACCGGGATCTCCGTCGCCGACATCGCCGCCGGGATGTACGCGTACAGCGGCGTCCTCACGGCGCTGTACACCCGCGCCGTCACCGGCGAGGCCCACCCGGTGGAGGTGTCCCTGTTCGAGGCGCTGGCGGAGTGGATGGGCCAGCCCGCCTACTACACCCGGCACGGCGGCACCCAGCCCCCGCGCCTCGGCACCCAGCACGCCACCATCGCGCCGTACGGGACGTACGAGGCCGCCGACGGCAAGGAGGTGCTGTTCTCCATCCAGAACGAGCGCGAGTGGGCGGCCCTGTGCACCGAGTTCCTCGGCCGGCCGGAGCTGGTCGGGGATCCGCGCTTCGCCACCGCCTCCGACCGCGTCGCCCACCGCGAGGAGCTCAACACGATCGTCGCCGCCCGCATCGCCCGTTCCGGCTCGGAGGAGATCCTCAAGGACCTGGAGGCCATCGGCATCGCCTGCGCCGGGGTCAACGACGTCGCCGCGTTCCTGGACCACCCGGTGCTGGCCGCCCGCGGCCGCTGGACCGAGGTCGGGGTGCCGGGGGCGACGGTGGAGGCACTGCTCCCGCCGGCCGACCTCGCGGGCCTGCCCGCCCGGATGGACCCCGTCCCGGCGGTCGGCGAGCACACCGGGTCGATCCTCGCCGAGCTGGGCCGCACCGAGGAGGAGGTGGCGGCCCTGCGCGCGGACGGCGTCGTCTGACGTCCCCGACGGGGCGGACCTACCGGGACCCGGCGGCCCGCTCCGCCTCCTCGGCCTCGGCCTCCTGCCTCTTCGAAGCCCGCAGGCTCGTGATCGTGGTGACGGCCAGCACCAGCACGATGAAGCTCAGCGAGAAGGGGATGCTGATCTCGGGCACGTGCACGCCCGACTCGTGCAGGGCGTGCAGCACCAGCTTCACGCCGATGAAGCCGAGGATGATCGACAGGCCGTAGGAGAGGTGGACCAGCTTCTTCAGCAGGCCGCCGATGAGGAAGTACAGCTGGCGCAGGCCCATCAGGGCGAAGGCGTTCGCGGTGAACACGATGTACGGGTCCTGCGTCAGCCCGTAGATCGCCGGGATGGAGTCGAGGGCGAACAGCACGTCGGTGGAGCCGATCGCGAGCATCACGACCAGCATCGGGGTCATGATCCGCTTGCCGTTCTCGGTGATGAACAGCTTCGTGCCGTGGTAGCGGTCGGCCACGCCGAAACGCTGCTCCGCCATCTTCAGCAGCTTGTTCTCCTGGTACTCCTCCTCGTGGTCCTGCTTGCGGGCGTCCTGGATCAGCTTCCAGGCGGTCCAGATGAGGAAGGCGCCGAAGAGGTAGAACACCCAGGAGAAGGCGGTGATGATCGCCGCGCCGGCCGCGATGAAACCGGCCCGCAGCACCAGGGCCATCAGGACGCCGACCATCAGCACCCGCTGCTGGTACTGCGAGGGCACCGCGAACTTCCCCATGATCAGGACGAACACGAAGAGGTTGTCGACGCTCAGCGACTTCTCGGTGATGTAACCGGCGAAGAACTCACCCGTGGGCCCGCTCCCACCGAAATACCACAGCCCCAGCCCGAACAGCACGGCCAGGACGATCCACACCACCGTCCACGTCCCGGCTTCCTTGACGGACACGTCGTGGGGCTTGCGGCCGACGAAGAAGTCGACGGCGACGAGCAGGCACAGAGCTGCCACGGTCAGCAGCCACACGGAAAGCGAGACGTTCACTGGTGCTCCTGTTACAGGTGTGGGGATGGGACATCGTTGTCCGACGTGGCTGATTTCCGCCACACCTGAAAGGTGAACACTTGGTCACAGCTGTGCGTGCAGGGCTTCCAGGACGTCCCGGTCCGTCAACTGGTCGAAGTTCTCGTACCAGAGGCCCACGGCCATGAACGCGGCGGGCTGGTGCAGACAGATCACCTCGTCGGCCTCGGCGCGCATCAGCTCGGCCGCCTCCGGGGAGCACACCGGCGCGGCCAGCACCACCCGTTCGGGCGCCTGACGGCGGACGAATCGCAGCGCGGCCCGGGCCGTGGAACCGGTCGCCAGGCCGTCGTCGACCACGATCACGGTGCGCCCTCGCAGGTCGGGTGCGGGACGGCCCTGCCGGTACAGCGCCTCGCGGCGACGCAGTTCGGCGCGCTCCCGCTCGATGACGGGCCCGAGCGCCGCCTCCCGGAGGCCCAGGTGACGCATGGCGTCCTCGTCGAGGAGCGGCACCTCGTCCCCGGCCATGGCGCCGACGCCGAACTCCTCCTGGAAGGGCGCCCCGATCTTCCGTACGACGAGCACGTCGAGCGGGGCGTCCAGCGCCTCGGCGACCTCCCGCGCCACGGCGACCCCGCCGCGGGGCAGAGCGAGGACGAGGGGATCGGGCAGCGCCCCCTCGCGCTGCCGGACGCGCAGCGTTTCGGCCAGTTCCCCGCCGGCCTGCCGGCGATCACGGAACCGCATGACGGTCACCTCTGCTTCCCGCACGGAGAGGACCCTCGGCCGGTCCGGCTCCCGCGTACCCCCCGCCCACCGGACGATGCACACCTCACCTACCGGACAATGCGCACCTTCCGGACCTCCGTCACACTCGGAACGCGGGGTGTTTCCGGCCGTGCGGCGCAGGCAACCCGGGACCGTGCGCACGGCACGAACCGTACGTACGGCACGGCCCTCTCCGCACGACCGGCGCACCAGGCCACTGAGCAGACTCCGACGCGACGGGAGCACCCGGATGACCACTGCCCCTTCTCATCCGCAGCCCGCCCGGCCGGGCCCGCGCATCGGCGTGCTGGGTTCGTACGGCGGCTTCAACATCGGCGACGAGTCGATCCTGACCTGTGTCCTGCACTGTCTGCGCGCCCAGCGGCCCGAGGCCCGGCTGGTCGTCTTCAGCCGGAACGCCGAGCACACCCGGGTGCATCATCCGTCCGCCGACGAGGTGGTGGACTGGGAGGGCGTCAGCCGCCACCACGTCCTGGACGCGCTGGCCTCGCTGGACGTACTGGTCCTGGGCGGCGGCGGACTCCTCTTCGACGGTGAGGCACGCCGCTATCTGCGCCTCGTCCGGGCCGCCCAGGAGCGCGGCATCCGTACCTTCGCCTACGCCATCGGCGCCGGCCCGCTGCGCGAGGCCGACGACCGGGAGGCCGTGCGCAACGTGCTGGCGGACATGGACGACGTCGTGGTGCGCGACGAGGAGTCCAAGCTGGTGCTGGAGGAGGTCGGTGTCGAACGCGACGTCGTCGTCACCGCCGATCCGGCGCTGCTGCTGGAGCCGGAGCCGTTCACCGACGAGATGATGCGCCACGAGGGCGTGCCCACCGACTCGCGTCTGGTGGGGATGTCGGTGCGGGAGCCGGGCCGGGCGGCCGAGAAGCTGGACGAGGGCGACTACCACGCGCTGCTCGCCGACGTCGCCGACTTCCTCGTCCGCCGGCTGGACGCGCACGTGGTGTTCCTGCCGATGGAGCGGCACGACGTGCGGCACGCGCACGCCGTGCTGTCCCACATGACCGCTCCCGACAAGGGGCGGATCCTGCACGGCTCGTACAGCCCGGGGCAGGTCCTGGGCTTCATGCGCCACCTGGACCTGGCGGTCGGCATGCGTCTGCACTTCGTGATCTTCGCGGCGCTCTCCGGGCTGCCGGTGCTGCCACTGCCCTACTCCGGCAAGGTGTTCGACTTCGCACGCCGCATGGGGGCTCCGGCCCTGGTGGGCGTGGCACGGGAGCAGGCCGGGCTGCTGCTGGCGGAGGTGGACCGCCTGTGGGACGAATACCCGGAGCGCCGGGAGGAGCTGCATTCCCGCGTCCGGGAACTGTCCGCGCAGGCCCTGGAGACCTGCGCCCGCTGCGGAGTCCTGCTGGACGAGGTCGACGGCGGCACCGAGGCGGCCATCGGCACCGCTCCCCTGCTGGACACGCAGGCAGAACCACCGCATCCGCCCACTGCCGAACCCCGTCCGCTGGGCGTGTGACGCCGACGCCGAGGCCCCGCCCGCGGGAGGACACCGATGCCGATCCTGCAAGAACCGCCCGAGCCCCGCACCGTCACCCTGCCCGAACGGCCCGCCCGGCACGGCGGCCGGACGCAGGTCCTGGTGGTCGGCGGCGGCCCGGCCGGGTTCGCCGCCGCGGTCGCGGCGGCCGACGCCGGGGCCGAGGTCGTCCTGGTGGAGCGCTACGGATTCCTCGGCGGCAACGCGACCGCGGCCCTGGTCATGCCGCTGATGTCCTTCCACAACGAGCACAAGCAGGCCACGTTCACCGAGTCCGGGGACGAGGCCCGGCTGCTGCCCACCGACCACGGCGAGGGCGAGCCGGTCGTCCAGGGCGTGCTGTGGCGGCTGCTGGACCGGCTCATGGGACGCGGCGGCTGCCTGAAGCCCTCCCCCAGGACCGGATACACGGTTCCCTTCGACCCGGAGCTCTTCAAGCTGGTCCTGCTCGAGATGATGGACGAGGCGGGCGTGCGGATGCTGTTCCACGCCTTCGCCTCCACCGCGCTGCGCCTCGACGACGGCTGGCGTGTGGTGTTCGAGACCAAGTCGGGGCCGGTGGTGATCGACGCCGACGTGGTCGTGGACGGCACGGGCGACGGCGACGTCGCGGCGGCCTGCGGGGCGCCGTACGAGATCGGCCGGCCGGAGGACGGGCTGGTGCAGCCGATGACGCTGATGTTCCGGGTCGCGGACTTCGCCCGGCCGGACTTCGCGGAGTACGTGCGGGAGCATCCCGACCAGTGGCGCGGGGTGCACGGTCTGTGGGACCTGGTCGAGGAGGCCCGGGCCGACGGCGATCTGCGGCTGCCGCGCGAGGACATCCTGTTCTTCGCGACACCGCATCCGCGCGAGGTCAGCGTCAACAGCACCCGCGTGAACAGGGTGCTCGGCACCAGCGTGTGGGACCTGACCCGGGCCGAGTACACCGCCCGGCGCCAGCTCGCGGAGATCGACCGTTTCCTGCGCACCCGCGTGCCCGGCTTCGAGGAGTCGTACGTGGTGCAGAGCGGCACCCACATCGGCGTCCGGGAGACCCGGCGCGTCGTCGGCGACTACCACCTCACCGGCCACGACATCCTGGCCGCCCGGCGCTTCGCGGACGTCGTCGCGCACGGCGCCTACCCGGTCGACATCCACAACCCGCGCGGCTCCGGAACGGTCCTGAAGCGGGTGCCCGCGGGCAGCTTCTACGACATCCCGCTGCGCTGCCTCGTGCCGCAGGGCACGGAGCGGCTGCTGGTGGCGGGCCGCTGCATCTCGGGGACGCACGTGGCGCACTCGTCGTACCGGGTCATGCCGATCGCGATGGCGACCGGGCAGGCGGCCGGTGTGTGCGCCGCGCTGACCGTGCGCCACGGGCACGGGCCGCGGGGTGTGCCGTACCGGCTCGTGCAGCGGGAACTGCTGCGGCAGGGCGCCCGGTTGCGCATCGATCTGCCGGTGGCCGGCTGACGCTGCCGCCGTCAGCCCGCCGCGGTCCTCAGCTGGTCGTGGCACCACTGCCGGGCCCTCTCGGTGACCTGCTCGAGCGCGCCGGACTCCTCGAACAGATGCGTGGCGCCGGGCACCACGTGGAGGGTGTGCGGGACGTGCAGCCGTCGGGCCGCTTCCTCGTTGAGCCGCAGCACCTGCTGGTCCCGGCCGCCCACGATCAGCAGTACGGGAGCCCGGACGGCGTCCAGGGCGTCGCCCGCGAGGTCGGGCCGCCCGCCGCGCGAGACGACCGCCGGCACCCGGTCGGGGCGTTCGGCGGCGGCGACCAGGGCCGCGCCCGCGCCGGTGCTGGCGCCGAACAGGACGACGGGCAGGCGCTGGGTGCCGGGCGACTGTGCCAGCCAGTCGATGGCGGCCACCAGCCTGCGGCCCAGCAGGGGGATGTCGAAGCGGAGTTCGGCGGTGCGGACGTCCAGCCGTTCCTCCTCCTCGGTGAGCAGGTCGATCAGCAGGGTGCCGAGTCCGGCGGTGCGCAGGCCGGCGGCGACCTCGCGGTTGCGGGGGCTGTGCCGGGAGCTGCCGCTGCCGTGCGCGAACAGCACGACCGCACGGGCGGCCGACGGCACGGTCAGATCGCCGGTGAGCGCGGCGCCGTCGGCGGGCACGGTGACCGTCTGGGAGATCATCGGAGGCCTCCTCTCCTCCAATTCCCGGATTTCCGGGGCCGTTCGCGCCGCGGTTGCCGGGTTCTTCCGCCCGGCTACCCACACTTCGGCAGCCGTCCCGGCTCCGGCATGGCGCGATCTGTGGGATGTGTGTCGTTGACGCCATGCCGAGGGCGGGAGGAGCGTGGAGGCGTGACCGATCGCCGTATCGTCTTCGTCGTCTTCGACGGCTTCCAGCCGCTCGACCTCACCGGCCCGCACGAGGTGTTCCGCGGCGCGGGCGACGCCTACGCCTGCGAGGTCGTGGCGCCCCGGGCGGGGCCGGTCAGGTCGGGCAGCGGGCTGCTCGTGCACGCCGAGCACGGCGTGGCGGACCTGGGCCCGGCCGGGATCGACACGCTCGTCGTGGTCGGCGGAGGGGGTGTGGACCGGGCCCGGCAGGACGAGGCGCTGGTCTCCTGGATCGCCGCCGCGGCGGCCGGTGCCCGGCGCGTGGCCTCGGTGTGCAGCGGGGTGTTCCTGCTGGCGGCGGCGGGGCTGCTGGACGGGCGCCGGGTCACCACGCACTGGGCCCGTGAGGAGCAGTTGGCCCGGGAGCATCCCGAGGTGCGGGTGGACTGCGAGCCGATCTTCGTCCGGGACGGGCGGGTGTGGACGTCGGCCGGTGTGACGGCCGGTATGGATCTGGCGCTCGCCCTGGTGGAGGACGACATGGGCCGGGACGTCGCGCACGCGGTGGCCCGGCAGCTGGTGCTGTTCCTGCGCCGGCCGGGCGGCCAGTCGCAGTTCAGTGTGGCGTTGTGGTCGCGGCAGCCGGCGACGGACCCGGTGCGGGCCGCCGTCTCCGCGATCCACGCCGATCCGGGCGCCCGGCACGACATCGCCGCGCTCTCCGCGCACGCCGGGCTGAGTCCACGGCACCTCCAGCGCCGCTTCACCGCCGAACTGGGCGTGCCGCCGGCCGCGTACGTGGAGCGGGTGCGTGTCGAGGCGGCCCAGCGCGCGCTCACCGAGGGCGACGAACCGGTCGAGGCCATCGCCCGCCGCTACGGCTTCGCCACCGCGGAGACCCTGCGCCGCACGTTCCACCGCCGGCTCGGCACCGCGCCGTCGGACTACCGCGCCCGCTTCCGCTCCACGGCCGAACCCGCCGACGCGCACCACGTCTCGTAGGAACGCTCACCACGTCTCACAGAAAAACGCTCACCACGTCTCACAGAAAGGGGAACCCGTATGACGACATACGGCCTGCTGGTCTTCGAGGACGCCGAGGAGCTCGACTTCGTGGGGCCCTGGGAGGTCTTCACCGTCTCCTCCCAGCTCCGCGACGGCGTCGACTCGGCCGTGCTCATCGCCGAGCACCCCGGGCCCGTGCGCTGCAACAAGGGCCTGCGCGTCCTGCCCGACCACACCCTCGACGACCATCCGCCCCTGGACGTGCTGCACGTGCCGGGCGGCCGGGGGGCGCGGGAGGTCCAGCCGCACAACCGGGTGGTCACCGACTGGATCGGGAAGACGGCCGGACAGACCGCGTGGGTGCACGGCGTGTGCACGGGCACGCTCCTGCTGCACGCCGCCGGGCCCGCCCGCGGGCGCCGGGTGGCCACCCACTGGAGCCACGAGGACACTCTCCAGGCACTCGGCGACGTGACGGTCGTCCGGGACGCCCGCTATGTCGTGGACGGCAACCTGATCACCAGCCAGGGCGTCTCGGCCGGTATCGACAGCGCGCTGTGGCTGGTCGGGCGGCTGCACGGCCGGGACCACGCGCGGGCCGTGCGGCGCTACATCCAGTACGACCCGGCGCCGCCGTACCTCGCGGACGAGCCCGTCTGATCCACGAGCCGGGCCGGTCGCTGCATGGGGGCGCGAGCCTCGGGCAGTCGATGTTCATGGGCGGTGACAGGGGCGACGACGGGCAGGGACGGCAGGCGGGCGAGTGCGGGCACCGGGCGGTGCCGCATCCGGAGTACATCCGGATCGAGGCGTGGGCGGCGTGCCGGGAGCACTGTCTGGCGGAGGCCGTCCTGGCGATGGTGGAGTGCTTCGCGGACGTCTCCGGAGTGCGTCCGACCGCCGTGGACCGGGTGCGGCTGGCCGAGGCCAGCGACGACGACCTGCTCGCCTCGCTGCTGGACGAGATCATCTTCCGGCTGGAGGAGTACGGCGAGGTGCCCGTGGACGTGGAGGCGGACGAGGCCGACGGCGGCCTGGACGTACGGCTGGCGGTCACCGGCCTGGCGGACGTGGAGATCACCGGGGCGGTTCCGACGGCCGTCGTGTGGAACGAGATGCGGATCGGGCCGGGTCCGTACGGGTGGTCGTGTGAGGTGACGGTCGACGCGTGAACCCGACGGCCGGGGTGCGCCTACCGTGGGGGTGTGAGCGGCGGCGTCGTGACGCTGTTCCTGTGCGGTGACGTGATGCTCGGGCGCGGCGTCGACCAGATTCTGGCGCACCCCGGTGATCCGGCACTGCGGGAGGCGTACGTCGAGGACGCGCGGTCCTACGTCCGGCTGGCGGAGTCGGCGCACGGCCCGGTGCCGGCGCCCGTCGAACCGGCCTGGCCGTGGGGCGAGGCGCTGCGGGTGCTGGACGAGGCCGCCCCGGACGCCCGGATCGTGAACCTGGAGACATCGGTGACGTCCGGCGACACGTTCGCCCCGGACAAGGAGATCCACTACCGGATGCACCCGGCCAACCTGCCCGCCCTGGCCGTGGCCCGGCCCGACGTGACCGTCCTGGCCAACAACCACGTCCTGGACTTCGGCCGCCCGGGCCTGCTGGAGACCCTGGACGCGCTGACCCGGACAGGACTGCGGACGGCGGGTGCGGGAGGTGACGCCGAGCAGGCGCACGCACCCGCCGCGGTCCCCCTCCCCGGCGGCCGGCGCCTGCTGGTCCTCGCCGTCGGGGCGCGCTCCAGCGGCATCCCGCCCGGCTGGGCGGCGACGGCGGACCTGCCCGGTGTGGCGTACGTGCCCGAGCTCTCGCCCGCCGCGGCCGACGCCGTGCTGCGGCACGTGAGGCGGGCCCGACAGACCGGTGACGTGATCGTCGTGTCCGTGCACTGGGGCACGAACTGGGGGTTCCGCGTGCCCCGGGAACAGGTCCGTTTCGCGCACGCCCTGGTGGACGGCGGGGTCGACCTCGTCCACGGCCACTCCTCGCACCACCCCCGCCCGCTGGAGGTGTACCGGGACCGGCTGATCCTGTACGGCTGCGGTGACTTCGTCGACGACTACGAGGGCATCACCGGCTACGAGGAGTACCGCGACGACCTGCGGCTGGCGTTCCTCGCCTCGGTCGAGGCGGACAGCGGCCGGCTGGCGGGGCTGCGCATGGTGCCGCTGCGGGCGCGCCGAATGCGCCTGGAGCCCGCGTCCCGGGCGGACCGCGCGTGGCTGCGGACGACGCTCGACCGGATCAGCGGCGGGGTGGGGGTGACGCTGGAGCCGGACGGCTCGCTGGCGCTGGCGTGCTGACGCGCGGATCAACCGGTGGAACCGGTGGCGACTCGGTCGGCCGATCCGGCAGCACCGCGTGAGCGGGGAGACCGGTCCGGCAGCACCGCGTGAGCCGGGACACCGGTCCGGCAGCGCCGCCTGACTCAGGACACCGGTCCGGCGGCACCGGCAGAGACCGGTCCGGCGGCACCGCGTAAGCCGGGAGGTCAGCCCGCCCAGACCACCAGCCGCTCCCGGTTCCCGGGCGCCCGCAGCCGGGCGAGGGACTGCTTCTCCAGCTGGCGTACCCGCTCGGGGGTGAGGCCGACGCGGCGGGCGACCTCCTCGCGGGTGCGGGTGTGGCCGTCGTGCAGGCCGTAGCGGAGGCTGAGGATCATGGCCTCGTGGGGCGCCAGCGTGCCGACGGCCTCGCGCAGTTCCTCAGCGAGGGCCTGGTACTCGGCGACCTCCGGGGCCTGGAGCACCTCGGTGTCGGGGATGAGGTCACCGACCACGGTCTCGCCGGTCTCGTCCACGGGCGTGTCGAGACTGACGGCCTGCCGGCCGACGCGGCGCAGCCAGCCGATCCTGTCGGTGGCGAGGCCGCTCTCCCGGGCCACCTCCTCGATGCTCGGTTCGCGTTCCAGGTCGAGTCGCAGACGCCGTTCGATCTTGGCCACCTTCTGGAGCTGCTCGACGACGTGCATCGGCAGCCGCACGGTGCGCGCGTGCGCGGCCAGGCCCCGTTCGATCGCCTGGCGTATCCACCAGGTCGCGTACGTGGAGAACTTGAAGCCCTTGGTGTGGTCGAACTTCTCCACGGCCCGGATCAGCCCCAGGTTGCCCTCCTGGATGACGTCCAGCAGGGGCAGCCCGCGGTGGGCGTGCCGTTTGGCCATCGACACGACGAGCCGGAGGTTGGCCCGGACCATGTGGTCCTTGGCGGCCTGCCCGTCCCGGGCGGCCTCCTCCAGCTCGCGGCGCCGCTCCGGCGCGAGATCGACTTCACCGGCGTCGGCTCGTTCCAGTTCCTCCAGCGCCCGCACGCCGGCCTGCATCCGCCGCGCGAGGCGGACCTCGTCCTCCGCCGTGAGCAGCGGTGTCGCCGCGATCTGCGTGAGGTACTGGCCGAGGAGGTCGGGTTCCTCGTCGGGCTCGGGGATGCGGTTGCGCAGCCGTGCGGTGCGAGCGGGGGCGCGGCGGTCCTCCCGGGGCTGTGCCGCTGAGTCTTCTGCCTGGGGAGATATCCTCATGATCCTCCATCCCCCATCTCCGACGGCTCACGGGTACCCGAGGCGATCGGTCCCGAACCGCATGTCCGGGTCCCGCGGGGGTACTCCGGGGCGCATGACCGGCATCGAACTGCGCAGCGACGCGTTCAACGACCACTCCTTCATCGCGCGCCGGTACGCGTACGAGGGACCGAACGTCTCTCCGCCGCTGACCTGGAGCGGCGTACCGGACGACGCGGCCGAACTGGTCCTGCTCTGCGAGGATCCCGACGCCCCGTCGGGCACCTTCGCGCACTGGGTCGTGGTCGGCATCGACCCACACAGCGACGGCGTCGAGGCCGGGCACTGCCCACCGGGCGGCACGGAACTCGTGAACGGCTACGGGCAGCACGGCTGGGGCGGTCCGCATCCCCCGCCCGGGGACGACGCACACCACTACTTCTTCCGGCTCTACGCCCTGTCCGAACCGTGCGTCCTGCCCGACGCGCCCCGCGCGGACCAGGTGCACGAGGAGGTCGAGAAGCGCCGCATCGCGGACGGCACGCTGGTGGGGCTCTACCAGCGCTGAGTCGGCTTACGGGTGGACCGCCCGTGCCTTCGTGTCACAACGGTTGGTTGTAAGACGGGTGACGGGCGGTTGTTTGCCCGGGCGTCCCGGTCCCCGCTTGGATGGCTGCCGGTCAACACCGGGTTGTCCGCGGGAGCTGGGAGTGTGCGCCGGGTATGGCGGGCAGGCGGTCGCTGGGGCGGCGGTTCGGGTGGTTGTGGGGCGCGTACGCGGTCAGCACGGCCGGCACCTGGCTCGCGTTCGACGCCTTCGCGCTGATGGCGGTCCTGGTGCTGGACGCCGGACCGACGCAGGTGTCCCTGCTGGCGGCGGTGGGACCGGCGGTCGGCGCGGCCGTGTCGGTGCCGCTCGGGCCGTGGGTGGAGGTCCGCCGCAAACGGCCGGTGATGATCGCGACGGACCTGGTCCGGTGCGCGGTGCTGCTGAGCATCCCCGTTGCGTACGCCCTCGGCCGGCTGGGCTTCGGCCAGCTGCTGCTGGTGTCGGTGGTCGTCGCGGCGTCCGACATCACTTTCAACGCGGCGGCCGGGGCGTTTCTGAAGGGACTGGTGCCGCGGCGGGACCTGCTCGTCGCGAACGGGCGGTTCGAGGCGACGACCTGGACGGCCAGCATGGTCGGGCCGCCGCTGGGCGGGGCCGCGATCGGGCTGTTCGGTCCGGTGACGACCGTGGTGGCCGACGCGGTGAGCTATCTGCTCTCGGCGTTCGGCCTCCGGGCGATCGGCGGCGAGGAGAAACTCCCGGTGCGGTCCGCGTCCGGCTCCACCCGGCCCCGGGCGGGCGACCTGCTGGACGGCTGGCGGTACATCCTGGCCGACCCGGCGCTGCGCCCGCTCTTCTTCAACACGGTCCTCGCCAACTCCCTGATCATGGCGGCCTCTCCCCCGCTCATGGTCCTGATGGTCGATGATCTGCGCTTCGCCCCCTGGCAGTACGCGCTCGCCTTCGCGGTGCCCTGCACGGGCGGTCTGCTCGGCTCGCGCCTAGCACCACGGCTCGTCACGCGGTTCGGACGGCACCGGGTCATGCTCGGCGCGGGGGCGCTGCGGGCGTGCTGGTCGCTCGGGCTGGCCTTCGCCGGCCCCGGTGCGGCCGGGCTGGCGCTGGTCATGATGGTCGAGTTCGGGCTGATCACCTGCTGTGCCGTGTTCAACCCGGTGTTCGCCACGTACCGCCTCGAACGGACCCCCGCGGGCCGGGTCATCCGCACCCTGTCCGCCTGGTCGGCCACCGGCAAGGCCACCACGGCGGCCGTGACCGCCCTGTGGGGCTTGCTGGCCCACCTGGCCGGCCCCCGTACGGCCATCGCCCTCGCCGGCGTCTTTCTCCTCTTCACTCCCGCCCTGCTCCCCCGCCGCGACCACACACCGGACACCGGCCCCGAGCCGGCTCCCCTGGCACTCAAGGACGGCGGCTGAACGCCCCGATCGGCCGGGCCGGGGGCGGGAGCGGCGTCGCCCCCGCCCCCGGCCCGGACCGGATCAGACGGCCCCGGGCACGTCCTCCGTGACGCCGTTCAGCGGCGAGGAGGGGTCCGTGCCGTACGGACGGGTGAGGATCTCCAGGCCGTGGCCCGCCGGGTCGAGGAAGTACACGCCCCGGCCGCCGTCGTTGCGGTTGATCTTGCGCGGGTGGTTGCCGTGCGGGTCGGCCTGGATGGGGATCCGGGCCGCGACGAGCCGGGCGAGGGCCTCGTCGAACTCGTCCTCGGAGACGAGGAACGCGTAGTGCTGCATGGGGATGTCGGCGTCGATGGTGAGGAAGTCCAGCGTGACACCGTTGGCGGTCGTCACCGGCAGGAACACCCCGGCCGGTGCCCCGACCTCCAGACCCAGGATCTCCGCGAGGAAACGAGCGGACTTCTCCCGGTCACGGGACAGGACGATGGTGTGATTGAACTCGACTGACACGGTTGAATGCCTCCACGGGCATCTCCGCGGCGCCTCCATGCCTCACCCGGCCGGTGACCGGCACGCGATGCCGCGCGGTGGATCGTAGGCAGAGGTGGTCGCGGTCGTCGAGCGGTTTTCGGCCGTATCGCGCCGCCCATGCCCAGCGGGGCCAAGTACCCTCGCCCGTGCCCCTGTTGTCCCGCACGACCCTGACAATTGTCAGGGACCGCGTCGCCCCTGCTCTCCCTACAGTTCTGAGCGTCGGCCACACCTCAGGGGGAACTCGACATGTCCACTCGCATCTTCGCCAGGGCCGCGCTCGTCGGCGCCGGGGCGCTCGCACTGCTCGGTCCGCTCACCGCCGGAACCGCAGCAGCCTCCGCCGCCGGTGAGGAGGGCACCGCCCGCGTCATGGCCGCGCCGTACGCGGTCGTACCGTACGAGAACGTCAACGTCCGCTACGGGCCGGGCACTTCCTACGGAATCCTCGCCACCGTCGCGGCGGGCCAGCCGCTCGGCGCCTACTGCTGGACCCGCGGCGAGCGCATCACCGACAACGGCTACAGCAACGACGTCTGGGTGAAGCTCCTCGAGGGCTACGTCAGCGCCGTGTACCTCAAGGGCAACGAGTACGGCAACCTGCCCGCCTCGGCGCGCTGCTGACCCGGATCATGACCACTTCCGGCCACACCATCCTCACCATCGTCCTACGGGGGACAGACACATGAAGCGAATGATCAGCCGCACCGCCCTGGGCCTCGCCGTGACCGCGCTCGCCGTCGGCGGCCTCGCCACCACGGCCCAGGCGGCACCGGCCGTCGCCAACGGCGGCGACCCGACCCTCACCGACGTCTACATCTGGGCCACCGACGTCAACCTGCGCCAGGAGCCGACCACCAACTCCCCGCGGCTCGCGGTCCGTTCGCAGTGGTGGGCGGACGCGATCTGCCAGAAGCAGGGCCAGACCGTGCACGACCCGGCCGTCGGCACGAACAACTGGTGGACCGCCGTCATGGAGCTCTCGGGCAGCGACGTCGCCTGGGTGAACAACCTGTACATCCGGGGCGGCCAGAAGATCGCCGGCGTCCCGGACTGCTGACGCACCGTCCCTTCCACGCGCCTGCGGCGGGCCACCAGATCTCCCTGGTGGCCCGCCGCGGGCGTGTTGCCGGTCAGCAGTAACCCATCGGGCCCATGTCCGTGTAGTAGACGTAGTCGACGCTGACCCACCCGGTGACGTTGCCCCGGTGGGCCGTCAGGTAGATCCAGTGGCCGTCGGCGTTCCAGCAGTGCGCGGTGAACGTCTCGCGGAAGTAGCCCTGGCCGTGGATCGTGCCGTCCACCGGCCGGCTGCGGATGTTGACACCGTCACCCGAGGAAGTACCCGCCCCGGGACTGCACTTGCTGCGTGTCCGCCACGGAAGCGGGCGCCTGCTCCTGGGCGTGGGCGGTGACGGGCGACAGGGCCAGGGCCGCGCCCGCCAGGGCGAGACACGCGGCGCGCCGGATGTGTGTGCGCATGGCTGACTCCTTCTTGCTCGTGCTGCGTGGGATGGTGCGCGAAAGGGGGCGGACCGGAACCCCGGCCGCCCCCTGTGACGTGTGTGCGGCTCAGTACCAGCCGGTCTCGGTCAGGTCGTGGCCGTCGCACGAGAGCACGGCGCGCGAGACGCGGCCGTTGAGGTTGTTGCCCATCTGCGTGTAGGCGTAGGTGATGCCCGGGTCGACGCTTTCGGAGACCCAGCCGTCGACACGTCCCACGCCGTTGTTGGAACGGTGGAGTACGGCGACGCAGCCGGGCCGGGAGTTCTCGATCCGGGCGAAGGAGCCGCACTTGTCGGAGTAGAAGTACTTCAGGGCCATGCCTTCGGCGTACTTGGTGGGCCCGATCTGCCGGAACGTGCCCGAGCAGTAGGAGGTCGTGGGGTACTGCCCCTCGTTCCCGTAGGCCCCGTAGTTGCCGCCCGAGTGCGGCGCGGCCTGGGCGGAGGTGGGGAGAAGCGCCATCACCGCGGCGGCGCCCCCGGCGGCCAGCAGTGTCCTGAGCGATCGGCGGCTCATGAGCCCTCTTTCGTGTGTCGGCGGGTGTTCCGGTCGTGACCGTACGGGCGTCACCACACCTGCGACACCTGACACTTATCAGGGTCGAAAGCCACAGGTCGTCGCGTTTCGGGGGAGCCCTGACATTCGTCAGGACCGGCCGCACCGCGCGGGCTCCTAGGGTGTCGGCGCGGGACCAAAGGGCTCCGCCGGACAACCGTGCGACCGCGCACCGGGCCACCGGCGGCCAGGAAGGGCAACCATGCGCATTCTCCTGCGCGGCGCCGCGGCGCTCGCGACCGTCGTCACGGTCGCTGCGCTGCCGGGCGGCGCGGCGGCACTCCCCCGGCCTGGGACGGCCGCCCAGGCCGCCCAGGCCGCCCAGGCCGCCCAGGCCGCCCAGGCCGCCCAGGCCGCCCAGGCCGCCCAGGCCGCCCAGGCCGCCCAGGCCGCCCAAAGCGCTCAGATCCCGGACGGCGTCACCGCCGGCGTCGCGGTCTTCGACCGCCGCGCCGGCACGTTCACCGAACAGGTCGACGAGAGCGCGCGGTTCCGCTCCGCCTCGGTCGTCAAACTGCTGCTGACCCTGGACTTCCTGTGGAACCGCGGGCCCGGCTACACGATCCCCGAGGCCGACCGGGCGCGGCTGGAGCCGATGCTCCGCGGCAGCGACGACGATGCCGCGAACCACTACTGGTCGGAGTACGGCGGCTCGGCGATCATCGACCGGATGACCACCCGGCTCGGTCTGCGCGACACCGCGCCGCCGCCCGCCGGGTACGAGGGCTACTGGGGTTACACCGCCCTCTCGGCCCGGGACACCGTGGCGGTCTACCGCTACATCCTGGACAAGGCGCCCGCCCCCGTCCGCGACTTCGTCATGGACAACCTGCGCCGCTCCACGCGCTGCGCCTCGGACCGCTTCGACCAGCACTTCGGCATCGCGGGCTCCTTCGACCGCCCTTGGGCGGTGAAGCAGGGCTGGTCCGGGGAGTACGGGAAGGGGACGTGCGGCGCCTCGGGGGCCGCGGCCGAGGCGGAACCGGCCGCCGCTCCCGCCGCCCGGGCCGCAGCCGGCGTGGACCTCACCCGTCCGGCACTGCACACCACGGGCACGGTGGGCGCGGACGACCGCACGATCGTGGCCGTGCTGACGCTGCATCCGGTCGGCACGTCGTACGGGAAGGCGTACACCGACCTCGGCCGGCTGACCCGCTCGCTGAACGTGCCGGGCGGGGCGCGGCCGGCGGGGGCCTGGTTCGGCACCTGGGGCGAGTTCGTGAACGTACGGAAGGGCCCGGCCACGGCCGACGCCCGGGTCACGCAACTCCCTGCCGGGGTCGAGGTGCTGGTGGGCTGCCAGACCCGGGGCCAGGTGGTCAGCGTGCCGCCCTACACCAACGAGTGGTGGGCCTATCTGCCCCAGTACGGCGGCTACATCTCCAACATCTACATCAGCTCGCCGGACAACCGGCTGCCGAACGTCCCGGAGTGCGGCTCGCCGCGGCCGTGACGGGAACGGGGGACGAGCGGTGGGCGGGGCCCTGACGGGTCCGGCCCACCGCTCGCGTACGTCCGGAGGTCAGCGCTCGTACTCGGCGAGATAGCCCAGCACCTTGTCCACGTGCGGGCGTACCCGTGCGGGGACGCCGCCCTCCTCGATGACCGTGCGGTCGCTGGTGCGGTAGCCGGCCGCGACCAGCGCGGGCAGGTCCTTCTTCGGCAGTCCGGCCTCTTTGAAGCGCTGGTCGAGCCAGCACACGTACAGGCTCATGGTGGCGATCGCGTCCGGCGGCGACATGTGGTCCTTGTCGCCGTCGCCGTCCCCGTCCACCGCCCAGGCGCGGAACACCGACGGCGTCCACATGGCGATGCCGTACTCCTCGTTCTCCGGGCGGGCGGCGCCGGCGTCGAAGCCGCTCTCGGCCTTGAGCAGTGCGGCGAGCAGGGCGGGGGTGATCTCCTCGTCGGTGCAGCGGTGGGCGGCCTTGGCGATGACGGGGCGCAGCGCCTCGGGCACGTCGGAGTCCTCCGGGATCTCACCGGGCACCGGTCTGTGCGCGTCGGTGACGGCGGCGGAGGCGCCGCGGTCACGGTCGTCCTCCTGGGTGTCGCCGCCTCCGCCGAGGAGTGCCGCGCCGGCGAGTGCGGCGGCGGTCAGGACGACGAGCCCGGCCGCCACGGCCGGCACCAGGCGTCGCCGGCCGGGGCGCGGACCGCCGGTGAGGTTCTCGACCCGGGCGGCGATGTCACGGGCCGTGTGCGGGAGCCGGGTGGTGTGGTCCGGCGCCAGGCAGTCGGCGATCAGCCGGCGCATGTCGTCGCCGAGGCCGCCGTCGAGCCGCAGGGGTGCGGTGCCGCGTGCGTAGGCCTGGGCTGCGAGGGAGCGGGCCCGGGCCGTGGCGCCAGGGAAGGGGTGGAGTCCGCCGGTGAGCACTTGGTGGGCGAGGACGCCGAAGGCCCAGATGTCGGCGGTGGGCCGGACCACGGCGCCCTGGGTGCCGGTGCGCTGGGACCACCACTCGGGCGGCAGGTGGTCGAGGGTGCCGAGCGGCGGCAGATGGGCGTGCGTGCCGTCGAGTTCGGCGGCCAGCCCGAAGTCCGCCAGCCACACCTGCCCGCCCGGGCCCAGCAGGACGTTGGCGGGTTTGAGGTCGCCGTGCACCCAGCCGGCGTCGTGCATGTGGGCGAGTCCGGCGGCGACTCCGCGCAGGACGCGGTCGGCGCCGTCGATCGGCCCGCCGGTTCCGGCCGCGTCCAGGACGTCCTTCAGGCTGGCCTCGGCGCGGTCCATGACCAGCGCGATGGCACCGTCCAGGGCGGGCAGTTCCGGTGCCTCGACGGTGCACACGGCGTGGGTGCGCACGAGGTGGGGGTGATCGGCCTCGGCGCTGAACCGCACCTCACGTTCGACGAGTTCACCGAGCGCGGCACGCTGCCCGGGCCCCAGGGCACCGGTCGGGAGCACCTTGACGGCCGCGGGCGTGCCGTCGGCGACGGTACGGGCCTCGTAGACGGTCCCCCAGCCGCCGGAGCCGACGACCGCGCCCACCTCCCAGCCCTCGATCCGGAAACCCTCCGGGAGGCGGGGCGGCCCGGGTATCTCCAGGTCGTCCGGGACGTCGGATCCCGTCATGCGTCTGCCTCCTGCGGCGTGAGGCGGCCGGCGCCGCGGGACGGCAGCAGGCCGAGGTGTTCTTCGCGCACCAGGCCGAAGCGCAGCGCGACGGAGGCGAGCCGGGAGCGCTTGGCTCCGGTGCGGCCGCCGTCGGCTCCGGTCGCGGTCTCCTCGCCGAGGTCCAGGCGCAGTTTGGCGAAGGCCAGGTAGTCGATGTGGTAGTTGACGGCGGAGCGGGTCAGGTCCCGGCAGGACTCCAGCGGCCGCAGCCGCTCCACGATCTGCCCGACCCCGGGCAGCGCCGTGTCGGAGGGGTCGCGCAGCCGGGGTTCGCACAGGGCCACCAGCACGAGGAAGTACTTCGACGTCGGGTCCAGGGCGAAGGGGTGGACGGTCTGTTCACCGCCGCCCGGCGCGGACTGCTCACCGAGGTAGGCGTGCTGGGGCGCGAACACCTTGAAGGTGGCGGTGCCGGACAGGGCCGGGAGCACCACGCGCGAGAACTCGAACGGCACGGGCGCGCCGAGCCGCCCCGGGGCGACGGTCAGGTACTCGCCGGCTCCCTCCAGGTTCTCCACGACGTACGACACGCTGCGGCTGAAGTTGGACAGCCGCCAGTAGTCCCCGGCCGCCTCCAGCTGCCCGGCCCGGCGTGAGATCCCCGGGTCGGTCAGCACGATGCGCACCCCCGCGCCGCCGGGCGTGCCGCGGCCGAAGTCGGCGATGTCCCCGGGCCCCAGATGGATCAGGTCGGGCCTGCCCGTCTCGTCCGCACCCCACTGTGTGGGTCCGGGCAACTGCACGATGATGGTTTCCACGCGGACTCCCCCGCTGATGACGCCCCCGATTTGGTCGCGAGGATTGTACGGGCGGATTCCGCTTGCGCGGAGACGGCAGGGCCCGCGTCAGCCGCTGTTCACGGACGCCGCGCGACGAACACGAACTCCCTGCCCGGCCGGTCGGGCGCGTCGCGCACGCCGTCCACCACGTAGCCCTGCGCGACGAGTTCCGCCTCGACCTCGTCCCGCTCGCGGAAGCGCAGCGTCGACTCCGACGTCAGCACCTGTCCGTCCGAGGCGAAGACGTAGGTCCACCGGAACGTCACCAGCGGCCCGGTCACGTCGAGCAGATCGACCCAGGACTCGACGGCGCCGGCACCGGGGACGTCCGTCACGGTGTGCGTGGCCTCGCGGTTCCACTCCTCCCAGGCGCGGCGGGCGGGAATCCGGGTCTCGAACACGAAACGGCCGCCGGGCCGCAGCGCCGCACGGGCCCCGCGCAGGGTCCGCCGCCAGTCCTCGGGATCGACGACCGCCTGGGCGGCGTTGCCGGTCATCGTCGCGAGGTCGGCGGCCAGGGGCGGCAGTGCCGTCGCATCGCCGTGGATCCACCGCACGCGCTCGCCGCCCGGCTTGCCGCGCGCCACCTCCAGAGATGCCCCGGCGGGATCGACGCCGACGACGTCGACGCCGCGTTCCGCCAGCAGCAGCGCGAACACGCCCGTGCCACAGCCGATGTCGAGCACCCAGCGGGCCCCGAACTCCTCCGCCATGCGCAGATACGGTTCGAGATCGGCGCGGTCGGGGTCGAGCGGGTCGTACACCGCGGCGAGCCTCGGATGCCGGAAGCACTCGTCTGCCATGCGCCCGAAGGTACGAGGGCGCCCGCGGTGCGGCCACGGGTTTTCGGCCTCCGCTCTTCGTCTGCCGCTTTTGGGCTGCCGTCCGCGCGCGTCTCAGCCCAGGCAGACGACGAGCAGGCAGAGCTCCTTGGAGTTGGTGTCGGAGCCGGTTCCGGAGTTCGAGGGAGGCGGAGGGGTGCTCGCCTCGGACGGGGGTGTCTCGGGGGACGCGGGCTGCGTGTCCGAGCCGGTGCCGGCGGCGGGCGGGTTCGTCTGCTCGGTCGCCGTCGACGTGGACTTTTCGCCGTTGCCGGTGACCGTGCCGACGCTGTCCGGGGCGGTGGTCCTCGGCTGCGTCGTCTTCGGCAGTTCCCGGGGCTCGGCGGCCGCGTCCGTCCCGGGGGCCGCCGGGGTGCTGCGGGGAGCGGTGGTCCGGGGCTGCTGCTCGCGCCGCGAGGTGCGGTCGGTGTGCGGCGGATCGGTGGGCGTGGGCGAAGAGCGCGGGGTGTCGGGCCGGGTCGACGTCGGTTCGGAGTACGTCGGCGCCTGTCCTTCGGTGCCGCCCATGGTCGTGTCCTCGGGCGCCGTGGCCGACTGGACGCCGTGCGTCGAGTCGCCCTTCATGGCGGCGACGGTGAGACCGCCTCCGACGAGCGCGACGGCGGTCGCCACCACGGCCCGGCGCTGGCTCTTCTTCCAGCGGGCCATCTGACGACGCCGCGCCGCACGCCCCTGCTGCGGTGCCTCGTAGCCGTCGGACCCGGTGGCGCCGGCGGCCTCGGGTCCGTCGGACGAGTCCGTGTCGGGGCCCGGGCTCTCGTGACCGTCGGACGGGTCGGCGCCCAGGGTCCCGGGGCCGCCGGACGAGCCGGTGTACGCGAGGGGGAGCTCACGCGTGCCGGCGCGGTTGGTGTCCCACACACTCCCGTCGTCCCACAGGTTCCCGTCGCGCCATGCGCCGGAGGCGGCCGGGTGCTCCCATGCGGCCGGGCCGGTACGGCCGTCGGCTGCGGAGGGGTCGATGTCCGGGGCGTAGGCCCCGCACCCCGGGCAGACCAAGGCGCCGTTGAGGTGCCTACGGCACGAGGAGCAGTAGTCCATGTGGCCTTCCCGATCTTGCTGTGCCGACGGCTTGCCGACCGCGGCCTGGTCACGTTCGTACGTGGGATCGAGCCGTAACGCTAACGAGACTTTGGAAGGGGGATGTGCAGCATGTGTGACACCCCTGAGCAGATCCTCTGCATCTCACGTGTGCCATAAGCGACCCGTGAGTAAAGGTGACGGGGCGTGGGCATCCTGGGCCCCTTGCCCAGGCGGGACCAGGAGCCCGGCCCGGATTCCTGCCGCGGACGGCCGTCACGAACGGGAATCTCACGTGTTCGCGCCCCAACTCACCGAATTTTCCTGCGAACTGACGCACAACCCTTTGAATGCCCAACGGGTCACATCATGCAGGAGCAACCACCTCGAAGAGTTGCAAGGGGGAAATATGAGATTCACCCGTTCCGTCCTGGCCGCGTCGGCCTTGGCGGCGCTGACGGTGGGTACCACGACCGCCCTGGCGTCACCCGCCTCCGCCGCGCCCAACACCACTCCGCAGAAGGTCTGCGGCAGCGCCTACAAGACGGTGAACTCGGCCGCCGTCGGTTCGCTGGGCACCGTCTACCTGACGTACAACGCCGCCAACGGGCAGAACTGCGTCACGACCATCCGCAACAACCCCGGTACCGCCGTGGACATGGGCGCGTGGATCTACGTCCCCGACACCGAGGAAAGCCACGAGGACGTCGGGCGCTTCTCGTCCTTCGCCGGACCGACCTACGTCTACGGCAAGGGCCACTGCGTCGACTGGGGCGGCAGCATCAAGAACGTGTATGTGCAGGTGTACGGCTCCAACTGCGGCGCCCTCAAGGAACACCGGGTCACGTTCACCCGGTGACGGGCCCCTCCTCTGAACCACCTTGAAGCACCCCCCTGCCGGGCCATCACGTTCCCGCCGCCGTCGCGCGGGAGCCGTGGTGGCCCGGTGCCCGTTCTCGGGCGCACCGCCCGGCGGTCGTCCTGCTCACCCCTCGCCGCGCGCTTTCAGCACCACCTTGTTGAGCACCCACAGCCCGATGCCGATGGCCACCAGTACGCCCGCCCGTATATAGACCTCCGCGGGCCGGTCGGACAACGGGCTGGCCAGGATCAGGGCGGTGATCGCACCGAGCACCGGCAGGGCGGTCGGCGTACGGAAGTGCCGGTGCTCGACGCGGTCGCGGCGCAGGACGAGGACGGCGATGTTGACGACGGCGAAGACGCACAGCAGGAGGAAGGCCGTGGTGTCGCCGAGGCCCTCGATCTCCCCGGTGGAGACCAGGCCGATGGCGAGGAGCGAGACGAAGACGATGCCGACGACCGGGGTGCGGCGCCGGGGCAGTACGCGACCCAGGGCTCGCGGCAGGATGCGCTCGTTCGCCATGCCGTAGCACAGGCGGGACGCCATCATGATGTTGATCAGTGCCGAGTTGGTGACCGCGAAGAGCGCGATGAGGGCGAAGAGCTTGGGCGGGAAGTCGATCCCGCCGGCCTTGACGACCTCCAGTAGCGGGCCGCTGGAGTCCTCCAGCACGCGGTAGTCGACGAGCAGCGAGGAGACCAGGGCGACCAGGACGTAGATGGTGCCGGTGACGGCGACGCCGATGAAGATGGCGCGCGGGAACGTCCGCACCGGATCCTTGGTCTCCTCGGCCATGTTGACGGAGTCCTCGAAGCCGACGAAGGCGAAGAAGCCGAGGGCCGTCGCCCCCAGCACGCTGGTGAGCAATGCGTAACCGCTGCCCTCGGCCTGGAACTCGCCGAGCCGGGAGGGTTCGCCGTCACCGGTCAGGACGGCCCAGGCGCCGATCGTGAGGATGACGAGCAGGCCGGTCAGTTCGACCACGGTGAGGACCACGTTGGTCTTCACGGACTCCGACACGCCTCGGAGGTTCAGGGCCGCCAGGGCGAGGATGAACAGGATCGCGACGAGGGTGGGCGGGAAGAAGTCCGTGAACTCGGACAGGTAGTCGCCGCTGAAGGCGCGGGCCGCGGCGCTCGCCGAGGAAAGGCCCGAGCACATGACCATGAAGGCGACGATGAAGGTCAGGAACGGGACTTGGAACGCCTTCTGGGTGTAGAGCGCGGCTCCGGCCGCCTTCGGGTACTTGCCGACGAGCTCGACGTACGAGGCGGCTGTCAGGATCGCCACGACGAACCCGATGACGAACGGCAGCCACAGCGCCCCGCCGACCTTGCCGGCGACCTGCCCGGTGGTCGCGTAGATGCCGGTGCCGAGGATGTCACCGATCACGAACAGAATCAGCAGTTTGGGGCCTATGGCACGCCGCAGCGGGGTGTCGTCGTCCCCTCTCTCCGATGCGGCGGCTGCATCCCTGCCGGTTGCGGACACGAAAGCTCCCTGAGGTGGTCGACACGGATCGGAACAACGTCTCCCCTGCCCGGCAGACCAGTTGGTGATGCCTTGTCGCGCCAGTGCGCAAAAACGTTACGGGACAGGCGCGTTGATCACCGGGGTGGCGCGGGTGCCGACGGCAGCGGGAGGAGTGCTCCGTGTGATCCGATGGCGCCCCTCTTCATGGCTTGTGGCCGGGTGAGCCGGACGTGTCGGATTCGGCTGGTGGGACCACCCTCGATGACCGCTGCACTGCTCACCCGGGCGGGCCTCGGAGAACTCATCACGGCCGGCACGCCGTTGTTCAGCCGTGAAGCGGCCGTGGCCCTGACGTGTTACACCTACTGGGCGTTTCTGTGGGACGACCACCTCGACGGTCTCGTCCAGGACCCGGACGCGGCCATCGCTCTGACCGGGGAGGCGAACCGGGTGATGACCGAACCGGAAGCCGCCCCGCTGATCGACGACCCGTTCGTGAGGAGTCTGCGCGACATCCGCCGCATGACCGAGGAGTGCCTCGGCCCAAACGGGGTGCACGCGATGCGTGCCGAGCACACGCAGTGGCTGGGCGGACAGCTGTGGAAGCTCGCCCTGCACCGGAGGCCGGCGCCGCCGACGGTGGGAGAGTGGCTGCGCATGCGCTGGCAGAAGGCCGGCACCGGCGTCCTGGCCGCGCTGGTCCCCCCGGGCGGCGGCTACGCGCTGTCTCCGGCCGATCAGTACGACCCGCTGGTGCGCGCCTTCACCCAGGCCGTCTTCTATCCCTGCACCATCATCAACGAGCTGGGCAGCCTGCTGAAGGAGCAAGCGAACGGCCAGGGGCACGTCAACCTGGTCTCCGCGGTGGCGGCCGAGCACGGCATCGGTCTCGCCGAGGCGTTGCTGAAGGTGTGGGAGCTGTACGAAAGGTTCGTCGGGCTCATGTCGCGTCTGCAGGAGCGGCTTCTGCGCGACAGCCGCCCCTCGGTCGCCCGCTACGCCGCCGAGTTGCCGCAGTGGCTGCCCGCCACCGTCAACTGGATGTCCCGCAGCGTCCGCTACCTCACGCCCCTCGATCAGGACAGCCCCGGCGGAACATCGCTGGTTCCCCCCGCGCTGTCCAGGACCGGCACCCCCCGGCTGTGGGACCCCGCCGACCTCACCCCGCCGCCGTATCCGGACATCGCCTGGTTGTGGACCCGACTGGACTGACCAGGCGGCAGCTCTCTGTGAGGCATGAAGGCCCGAGGGAGGATGGCGACGGGAATCCCCTCGCCATCCTCCCTCGCCTCAGTCCAGGTTCTTCTCCAGCACCTTCAGGTAGGGGTCCCGTACTCCGTCGCTCGTTGGGGCGAGGACATCCGCGGTCAGCCCGCTCACTCGGTCGGCCAGCCCACCGATCAGGGGCATGGACGCGCGGATCCTGCCGTGGGAGTCGATGTACCGCAGGGCGTTCACATGCGTGTAGACAGGCTCCGGCGGGAGCTGCGGCACGATGTCGTTGTTGTTGACGAAGCGGTAGGTCCGGTTCTTGTAGCCCTTGTTGTACGCGGCGGCCAGCGTCGGATCGCACGTCCGAGGCTGGCCGAAGGTGTAGACACCGTCCGCTGCCAGAGGCGGCTCCTCCAGGAACATCCGCGCGCCGGCGAGCATGGCCGGGCTCCGCCGAGGCTGTGCCCGGTGAACCACACGGTCTGGCCGTTGGTCCGCCACTCCTCCAGCGTGGCCAGGACGTCGGGGTAGATCGAGTCCAGGGCCTCGGCGAAGCCGTGGTGGACGTGTCCCTTGCCGTCCGGGCCGCGCCTCGGCGGTGCCGTGCCGTCGGTCAGCCAGTCCTTGATCTGGGTCGGTTCCGTGCCGCGGAACGCGGTGATGACCATGTGGTCGCCGGCCGGCGTGTAGGCCTGCGTGTCAGAGACAGTAGGCAAGGCGCAGGCTGTAGCCGGAGGCGCGGTGGTCGAGGGTGACAGGAGCGGTCACGGAATTCCCTTCGACTCCTTCAATTGTCGTTCGCCCGTTTTTCTCACGCGTTCGCGGCGCTGCTCGGGCGGGCCTTTTTCGTGGTCTGGCGCGGCACGTCCGACCCGTCCTGAAGATCGGCGGCGAACGCCTCGGCCGTCGCCTCCGCCGCAATGTCGCTCAGGTCTTCGTTGATCTCGTGGGCGACTCGCTTGGCGTCCATCGCCAGCTTTACGGAGGACTTCACAGTTCCTCGGACGACCGGCCTGATCAGCTTCTTCAGGAGAGGCGCCGACGCTACCCCAACCAAGAAGACGGGAATCACAGGAAGCATTGTCAGTACAGCCCTTCTCGCAGCTTGCCGGAATTATCGGACAGTGTTCTGGAAATCCGAGCTTAGCTCCCCAGAAACTCTCTCACCAGGGCATCTCATAACGTTCACCCGTTCGTGTGCACACTGCCCGGCGTTGATCTTTTCCGTCTCCCTGTGACCTACCGTGCGAGACAGGCACGCTGTAATTGTCCGCCTCCACGTGAGAAAATTGAGCCGGGAGTGAATGTGGAAAAGACAGCAACTGACGAGGCCGTTGCTGGGGCTGAGCCCACATCAGAGGAAGTGCTGTATTCCGCTGAAGTGCGCCATGCGAACGGGAAATGCACTCTCACCATCCGCGATCACTTGCACGGCGATGTGGAAGTTTACGTGGTGCCGAAAGCCGCCGTGAAGAAACTCCCCTTCTATCTCGCGATGCTCAGGAGCAAGCTTTCCTGAAAGGCGCGAAAGGCGTCATGCCTGCCGCTGGGCCACCAGGGGCACGGCCGGCCGGGAGTCGGTGAGCAGGGAGTGGGCCAGGACTCCGTAGAGGGTGTCGTTGGGGCCGTCGGCGATACGGAGGCCACGAATGTCGCGAAGGCGCTTCTCCATGGGAGTGCGGCGGGTGTAGCCCTCGCTGCCGTGCAGTTGGAGGCCGATGTCGACAGCTCGGTAGGACACGTCCGTGGCGAGGGCCTTGGCGGCGGAGCAGGCCGCCACGTCCACATCGTCTCCGTCCCGCTCGATCCGCTCCAGCAGGGAGAAGCACCAGGCCGTGGCCGCCTGGACCTCGGCCGCGGCCGTGCCGAGCCGGGACACGACGGACGGGACGTTCGCCAGGGAGGTGCGGCCCACGCTGCGGTGGCGGGCCCGGGCCATCGTCTCCTCGATCGCCGCGGTCGCCGCACCCAGGCAGACCATCGCCATCATCAGACGCCAGCCGGAGAAGTGGCTGTCGAAGATGCGGCGGCCGTCGCCGGGCCTGCCGAGCAGGAGTTCCTTGCCGACGCGCACGTTGTCGAAGTGCAGATGGCCCAGGCTCCAGCCGCGTAGCCCGAGGGGCACGGTGGTCTCCGTGAGGACGCCGGCGGTCGCGGTCGGCAACCACACCGCTGACAGCGGGACTTCGCGCAGCCATGCCCCGTCGGCGTCCCGCCCGGCGGCCTGTTCGGGCCCGACCACCTTGCAGAAGACGACGAACCCGGTGGCCTCCTCCACGCGACTCACCAGACCCTTCGTGCCGGAGAGCAGCAGATGGTCGCCCTGGTCGACCGCTACGGTGCGCAAGCCGCGCAGATCGGAGCCGGAGTGCGGTTCGCTCGACGCCACGCCCGCCAGCTCTCCGCAGCCCACGATCCTGTCATGGACCGAGCGGGCGACGAGGGGCCTGCCGTACCGCACGGCCATGGCGCCGTGTCCCGAGCTGAAGATCTCCCGCGCGTCGCAGTCCCGGCGCCCGGCGAGGAACATGGCCAGCCCCTGGGCCACTCGTTCGAGGTGCGGGGGAACGGTCCGGGTCGCGTCCGCCCGGTCCCCCGCGACACCGCACGCGTGCGCCGGCCCGGTTTTGGCGCGCGGTAGGTCGAACCCCGTCAGCCCGGCCTGGGCGGCGCGCTTGCGCAGATCGAGCCACGGCGGCCGGGCCGCCTCCTCCGTGACCGGCTCGGGCAGGTGCATGTCGAGGAAGTCGGTGACGGAGGAGGCGAAGTCCTTCAGGGCGGGATGGCGGGCGAGAACGGCGCAGGATTCCGAGAGAAACACGTGCGGTGTCCTAACGGCTCGTGGGATGAGGGGGGTTCACCGGGCGCAGCCCCGGGGGGGGCGGCTCCCCGGTCATGCGCCGCTGGACGCGGACGGGTGTCGCCCTGTGGGTCTCACCCTCCGCCGTCCGTCGCTTCGGCGAGGCTGCGCGGCCGCATGTCGGTCCACACCCGGTCGACGTGGTCGAGGCACGCCCGACGTGTGTCCTCCGGGTGCGCGACGGTCCACCCGTCGGGTACGTCGGCGAAGACCGGCCACAGCGAGTGCTGGCCCTCGTCGTTGACGAGCACCAGGAAACGGGCGTCGTCGTCCTCGAACGGGTTGGTCGCATGCGTCATGTCGGTTCTCCTGGTTCTCGTGGCCGGGTCCGGGTGAGCGAGGCGCCGGCGGGTCGAGTGGGGAGGAACGGACGGGCGGTCATGAGCGCGCCCGCGCGGAAGAGGGCTCGGGCGTGCCCGCTCCTCGATCGGAGCGGGCACGGTGAGGCCTGGGGTCAGGCCACCCGCACATCAGCGATGTCGAGTGACCGGTTGGCGCCGATCAGCGGACAGGCGGGGAATCAGACATCCATCTTGCCAGGTCAGCGGCGGTTTTCGGGACAGTGTCAGCCGCTGCCACCCGAACGAATGACGAGCGGCTGAACAGCCCGTCCGTCAGGCGAGTGCGGGAGTGCCGGCCTGGAGCTGCCACAGGGTGGTGTAGGTGCCGCCGCGTGTCACGAGCTCCTCGTGCGTGCCGTGTTCGGCCACCACTCCCCCGGGCCCCATCACGTAGATCTGGTCGGCGTGCTGCACGGTGGACAGCCGGTGGGCGATGACGACCATCGTCCGGTCCGTCCCGAACACCTGGAGGGCCTGCTGGATGATGGCCTCGGTCTCGTTGTCGACGGCGGAGGTGGCCTCGTCGAGGATGATGACCGGGGGGTCGCGCAGGATGGTCCGGGCCAGCGCGATGCGCTGTTTCTGTCCGCCGGACAGCGCGGCGCCCCGTTCGCCGACGCGGGTCGCGTAGCCGTCGGGCAGACTGTCGATGAACGCGTCGGCGCCTGCTGTGCGGGCAGCGGTGACGAGTTGCTCGTCGGTGGCGTCGAACGTGCCGTAGCGGATGTTCTCCGCGATCGTCGCGTCGAACAGGAAGGGCTCCTGGGTGACGTATCCGATGGCGCGGCGCAGGTCGGGCAGCGCGAGGGTGCGCACATCGGCGCCGTCGAGCAACACCCGTCCGCGGTCGGGGTGGTGGAAGCGCATCAGCAGTTTGGCGACGGTGGTCTTGCCGGCGCCGCTGGTACCGACGATTCCGGTGGTGCGGCCGGGTGGGACGACCAGGGACGTGTCGCGCAGCGCCGGCGGCCGGCCGGGGTAGGCGAAGGTCACGTTGCGCAGTTCGATCTCGCCCTTGACCTGCTGTCTGGGCATCGGGCGGCCCTCGGCGAACGGTTCGAGGGGGAGGTCGTGCAGCCGCTCCACCCGGTCCAGGGCGGTGACGGCGCGCTGGTACTGGTCGGTGGTGCTGCCCAGTCGGGACAGCTTCAGCATGGCCATGCCCGGCATCTCGATGAGCGGGCCGAAGGCCGCGGTCGACAGGGTGCCCCGGAGCACGGCCCTGCCGCCCAGGAGCACCGTGCCGACCAGTGCCGAGCCACCGGCCAGCCGCAGGATCTGCGGCGGGATCGCCGAGCTGCGTCCGCCGGCGCGGTCGGCCTCGCTGCACTCGCGGTTCAGCTCGGTGATACGGGCGATCTCGTGCTCTTCGGTGACGGCGGACTTGATGGTGGTGTGGGCGTGGAGGTTCTCGGTCACGCGGCCGTTCAACCGCGATCGACGGGCGTCGGAGGCGGCGTGGCCGGCCACCGCGCGTTCGTGGAAGCGGAAGGACAGCCAGGCGACGAGCGGGATCGGTGCGAGGGCGATCCAGGCGATCTGCGGAGCGAGCAGCAGGAAGGCCGGGATGAGGAGCGCCAGGCTGGTGCACATCTGGACGACGTCGTTCATGTTGGTGCCGACGAAGGTGCTGATCTGGCCGATGTCCTCGGACAGGACGGCGTTGACCCGGCTGACGCGTTCCTTCTCCAGGTCGGCCGGTGCCACGCGCTGGACGTGCTCGTAGGTACGGGTGCGCCAGTCGTCCTCGATGGTCTGGGCCAGCTGTCGCCAGACGACACTGGCCCCGTAGCCGAAGGCCGCCATGGCGAGGCAGGCCGTTCCGGCGGCGCCCACGAGAAGCGACAACTGGGCGGTGACTCCGGCCACTCCGTACTTGGCGAGGGTCGCGCTGCCGCCCTTGGCGACCAGCAGCACGATCGAGGGGCTGAGGGCGAACAGCGCCATCTCCGCCAGTTGGGAGAGACCGGACAGCAGTGCCGCGAGAGCGAACTTCCGCTTGTGCGGTCCGATGATGCGGCGCAAGGGGTGGCGGCGCGCCGCGGCCTCGTCCGCCGACTGTTTCGCGCTGTCGGATCTGCGCCACGCTCTTCGGACCACCGCTGTCGTGGCGACGGTGGTCAGCCCGAGGGTGAGCAGGGGTTTGCTGAGCAGCTTCAGGAGGAAGGGCCCGCCGATGACGGCCGCCGCCACGGCGCCCGAGGCCCCGAGGATCCTCGGCAGCCAGCGTCCGGCGCCCGCGCCGTCCCCACGGTCCTCCGGCATGCCCTCACCGGGCTGTGCGGTGGTGTCGGGCCACGGCAGGTTCGCCGCGGTCGCGCGCAGGGCTGCCAGCGTCCGGGCGATCGCCCGCCGCAGCAACCGAGCGGCCTCGCGCGGACTGACGGTGCGGTCGTGCCTCACCAGCACCCGGCCGGTGACCGGGCTGGCGTGCACCTCCTCGATGCCCGGGGCCTCGAGGAGTGACGTCTCGGTCAGCCGCGCCGAGGCGGGTCTGCCACGCAGGAGGTCCACCTCCCAGCGCTGACGGCCCGGAACGATCGAGCGTGGCCGCATCCTCGCTCTCGTGGGGGTACATCGTGTCGTCGGGCGGTCGCCCGGGGGACTTTCGAGCAAGGCCATCGCGTCAGTCACTGCTCTCCATGAAGCTCCAGTAGCCGGAGATCGCGGCATCGCCGATCTCGGGGATCACCACGCCCAGTTTCCGCAGCCGCCGGACCGTCCTGTCGTTGTCGAACTCCAAGGTCGGCCCCTGTGCGGCCTGCCCTTTCCCGGACTGCTCCTCCAGGTAGGCCTGGTAGGGCAGGATCGGCAGCTCCTGTCCCCGTTCGGTCGCGCGACGCAGGCGTCGCAGCCAGTCGGCGAGCGGAAGTTGTTCCGAGTCCGTCCCGTGCACGCGGTCGTAGGCGGCCAGGAACGGGCCCGGTCCGATCCGGCGCGTGTCGTGAAGGTGGTGGACGCGGCCGGTCCCGTCACTGTCGCGCAGCAGCTCCACGAGGGCGGCGGCGAGGACGTCGACGGGCAGCAGGGTCTCCTCCAGTTCGGGATGCACCGGATGACAGCCGAGCGCCGCACAGCTGGTGAGCAGCCGGGAGAACATGTCGTCCCGGTTGACCGCACCGGTCGAGGAATGGGCCCAGATACGGCCGAGGCGGTGGATGCCACCGCCGGCTCCCCGCTCGAAGGCACGCTCCACCAGCCGGTCGGCCACCCACTTGCTCGCCGCATAACCCCTCCCGAACGGATGCCGTTCACCTTCGATCGGCGAATCCTCCGTGACCAGCCGGGGCTTCTGGCCGGGTCGGAACACGCCGAGGGTCGAGAGGTGGTGGAACGCCTTCGGACGGCCTTCCCCCGCCAGGTGCAGCAGGGTCCGGGTGCCCTCCACGTTGGCGGGCTTCAGCCGTGCGTAGGGCGAGAGGTGATGGACGTACGCGCCGCTGTGGACGATCGTGTCGATCGTCTCGCGCAGCCGTGCCCAGTCTGTCCGGCCGATGCCGAGACCGGCGACGGCCAGGTCTCCGCGCACGATGTGCAGGCGTGGATCGTCCACCGTCGCCGTGATGCCGTAGGTGCGCAGGACTCCGGACAGTCGCTCGCGCGCCTCGGAGTCGGTCCGCGCGCGGACGAGGCAGTGCACCTGTGCGGTTGTCCTTTGCAGGAGTTCGGACAGGAGGAAGGCTCCGACGAATCCGGTGGCTCCGGTCAGCAGGACCTCGCGCGGGTCGCAGGCTCGCTGAGGGGCAGAGGTGAAGCGCAGGGCGGGAGCGAGTTCCGCCTCTGTGTCGGGCACCCACGACGTCGTGGTGTCCGGGTCTCCCGCGCGGAGGCGCCTGGCCAGGCCCGCCGGGGTCGGTGCCTCCAGGAGCGCCGACAGCCTGAAGGGGACGGCCAGGCTCTCACCGATCCGGCTCGCCAGGCGGGTGGCGAGCAGCGAGTGGCCGCCCAGGGCGAAGAAGTCGTCGTCGACGCCGACCGCAGGCACGGCCAGTACCTCGGCGAACAGGTCACACAGGGCCTGCTCCTCGGGGGTGTCGGGGGCCCGGCCGCCGCCGGCGGCGGTGGTGAAGTCCGGCTCGGGGAGGGCGCGGCGGTCGAGCTTGCCGTTCGAGGTCAGCGGCAGGGCATCGAGCACCGTGAACACGGACGGCACCATGTGGACGGGCACGCGCTCCCGGAGGAAGGACCGCAGCTCGGCCGGATCGACCCCGGAGCCGGCGACGGGTACGACGTAGGCGGCCAGGCGGGTCTCTCCCCGGTGGTCGTCGCGGGCGAGGACGGCCGCGTGGGCGATCCGGGGGTGCGAGGAGAGGACGGACTCGAGCTCGCCGGGTTCGATGCGGTGGCCGCGGATCTTGACCTGGTCGTCCGCCCGCCCGGCGAAGACGAGCTGTCCGTCGCGGCGCCATCGGGCCAGGTCGCCGGTGCGGTACATCCTCGCCCCCGGCGGGCCGTACGGATCGGCGACGAACCGCTGGGCCGTCATGCCCGGGCGGCTCAGATAACCGCGCGCCAGTCCGGCACCGGCCACGTACAGTTCGCCGGTCACCCCGGGCGGTACCAGCCGCAGCGCCGCGTCCAGGACGTACGCGCGGGTGCCGGGGACCGGCCGGCCGAGGACCGGGTGCGCGGCGGCGTCGAGCCGCGCCTGGAGCGAGTCGACGGTGCACTCGGTCGGCCCGTACATGTTGTGGGCTGCCAGCCCGTCCACCGCCCGCAGTTCCGTCCAGAGCCGGTCGGGCAGCTCCTCGCCGCCGAGCACGGCCACGCTCGGCCGCCATCGCCGGTCGGTGAACAGGCCGCGGTCGTACAGGACGCGCATGTACGAGGGCGTGACGTCGACCGAGTCGATCCGGTGCTGGATCAGCCAGGCCACGAACCGGTCGGCATCCACCCAGGTGGCGGCGTCGGGCACATGCAGCTCGTGACCGGCCGTCAGGGCGGCGAGCTGGCTCCACGAGGCGTCGAAGGACACCGAGGCGGTCAGCGCGACCCGCAGACCCTGGTCCCCGAGACGTTCGGCCGCCGGTCCGAAGACCTGGTCCCGGTACTGGGCCGCGACGTTGACCACGCTCGCGTGGCACGCGACGACACCCTTGGGCACCCCGGTCGATCCCGAGGTGTAGATCACGTAAGCCGGGTGGTCGGGCGACAGCAGGATCACCGGATCACTGTCCGGCAGGCCGTTCAGTTCTTCCGCGGTCTCCGGCGCGTCCAGCAGCAGGGACGGAGTACCCGGAATCTGGGCGGTGGTGGTGTTCGTGAGCAGCAGCGCGGGCCGTGCGTCCTCGGCCATGGCCGCGAGACGCGCAGCCGGGTTCTCCGGATCGAGCGGCAGGTAGGCGGCCCCCGCCTTGAGCACGGCGAGCACCGCCGCGACGAGATCGTGCGATCGGGGCAGGGCGAGGGCGACCACGTCCTCCGGGCCGACGCCGCGCGCGCCCAATGCGTGAGCGAGCCGGTTCGCCCGCGCGTTCAACTCCCCGTAAGTCAGGGTGGCGCCGTCCGCGACGACGGCCACCGCGTCGGGCGTGGCACGCACCTGTGCCTGGAAGAGCTCCGGAATCGTGCCCGCCGCCACGGGCCGGCCGGCGTCGCCCAGGAGGTCGCGGCGTTCGCTGCCGGACAGGACGTCGATGCGGCTGATCGGACGGTCCGGGTCCCGGGCGACCGCTTCCAGCAGCCGCACCCAGCGTGCGGCCAGGTCCTCGACCGTGCCGTGGTCGAACAGGTCGGTGGCGTAGTCGACGGTGCCGTCCAGGCCGAGGCACTCGCCCTGCGCGGAGCGCTTCTCGTAAAGGCCGATGTCCAGGTCGAACTTGGCGGTCTCGGTCGGCACCAGCAGTCTGGAGGTCTCCAGCCCCGGCAGCCCGAACACCGCGGCCTCGTCGGCGTCGAGGGAGAGCGCGACCTGGAACAGCGGGTGGCGGGCGGGTGACCGCGTCGGGTTCAGCGCTTCCACGACCTGCTCGAACGGCGCCTCCTGATGCGCGTAGGCGGCCAGTGCGGTGGTGCGGACACGGTCCAGCAGCCGGGTGAAGGCGGGATCGCCCGAGGTGTCGGTCCGCAGTACGAGCGTGTTGACGAAGAACCCGACCAGGTCGTCCAGGGCCTGGTCGGTACGGCCGGCGATCACGGTGCCGACCGGCACGTCGGTGCCCGCGCCCAGCTTCGTCAGCAGCGCCGCCAGTCCCGCGTGCAGCACCATGAAGAGGCTCGCTCCCGACCTGCGCGCCAGCTCGCTCAGCGCCGTGTGCAGCTCCGAGTCGATCCGCAGGCGGACCCGGGCGCCCCTGTGGGACGCGACGGCCGGACGGGGCCGGTCGCAGGGAAGCGTGAGTTCCTCGGGGAGTCCCGCCAACGCGGCGGACCAGTGGGCCAGTTGGTGGCTGAGGAGGCTGTCGGACTCGTCGGGGTCGCCCAGGATCCGACGCTGCCACAGGGCGTAGTCGGTGTACCTGACGGGCAGTGGCTCCCAGGCCGGCTCCTCGCCGTGGCACCGGGCGGTGTAGGCGGTCGCCAGGTCACGGGCCAGCGGGGCCATGGACCAGCCGTCGGCGGCGATGTGGTGGACCGCGATCACCAGGACGTGCTCGGCGGGCCCCAGCGCGAACAGCTCGGCGCGCAGTGGCGTTTCGACGGCCAGGTCGAACGGGTAGCGGACGGCGTCCAGCAATCGCGCGTGCAGCGCCTCCTCGTCGTCCACCTCTGTGACGGGCAGCGGCGTACGGACCGCGGACGCGTCCAGGATGCGCTGGAAGGGCTCACCGCCGACGTCGGCGTAGACCGTGCGCAGGCTCTCGTGCCGGCCCACCACATCCCCCAGCGCGCGCTCCAGCGCTCCCCGGTCGAGCTCGCCCGTCAGGCGCTGCACCAGGGGAATGTTGTAGGTGGCACTGGGTCCTTCGACTCGGTGCAGGAACCACAGCCGCCGCTGCGCGAACGACAAGGGGGTGAGGTCCGGCCGTTCCTGGACGGTCAGCGCCGGGCGTGCCCCGTCCGCCCGGTCCAGCCGCGCCGCCAGGAGGGCGACCGTGGGTGCCTCGAACAGCTCGCCCAGGTTCAGTTCCGCCCCGAGCACGGCGCGGATCCGGGACACCAGGCGGAGCGCCAGCAGCGAGTGCCCGCCCGCGTCGAAGAAGTTCGTGTCCACCCCGGCCCGCGGCAGGCCGAGCGCTTCCGCGAACAGCTCGCACAGCAGTTGTTCCCGCGGCGTGCGCGGTGCCCGCCCGGTCGACGGGCCGGTGTCGTCGTCCGGGTCCGGCAGGGCGTCGCGGTCGATCTTTCCGTTCGGGGTCAGCGGCAGCTCGTCGAGCATCACGAACGCCGACGGCACCATGAAGTCGGGCAGCCGCTCGCGCAGGTGCTCACGCAGCGACTGCGGCCGGGTCCCGCTCCCGTCCGCCACGACGTAGGCGACGAGCCTGAGATCGCCCTGCCGCCGGTGACGGCGGGCGAGCACCGCGCCCTGCGCCACGCCCGGGCACGCGATCAGCGCGGCCTCGACCTCCTCCTGCTCGATACGGAAGCCGCGGATCTTGACCTGGCGGTCGGCGCGGCCGACGTATTCCAGCTGCCCGTCCGCCCGCCACCGCACCACGTCACCCGTCCGGTACATCCGTGTCCCGGGAGGGCCGTACGGGTCGGCGACGAACCGCTCGGCCGTCAGCGCCGGCCGGCGCAGATAGCCGCGTGCCAGGCACACACCGGAGAGGTACAGCTCCCCGGCCGTCCCCACGGGCACGGGTTGCAGGCTGCCGTTCAGCACGTAGGCACGACTGCCGGAGTGCGGCTCCCCGATCGGCGGGGTCGTGCCGGCGGGCGGCAGCGGCCGGCTCGTGGTCACGATCGCGGTCGTTTCCGTCGGTCCGTAGACGTTCATGAAGCGACGGCCCGGAGCCCACCGCTGCACCAGCGCCGGCGGCACCGGCTCTCCGCCCACCACGAGCGTCGAAACGGCACTGTCCCTCTCGGCCACGACCGCCAGGGCCGACGGCGGCGCGAAGGCATGGGTGATCCGGGCATCGGGGTCGGTGAGGACCGACAGCGGATCGGTCCTGGGGGCGAGTACGAGGGTCGCCCCGGTCAGCAGGCTGACGCACATCTCCCACGTGGAGGCGTCGAAGCCGGGCGAGGCCAGCTGCGAGAACCTGCTGCCTAGGGTGATCCCCAGACGCTCCGCGTGGAAGGCGACCAGGGAGGCGATGCCCGTGTGCGGCACCATCACCCCCTTGGGCCGCCCTGTCGAGCCCGACGTGTAGATCACGTACGCCGGGTGTCGCGGGTCCACGGCGATGCCGGGGTCGGTGTCCGGCTGCCCCTCCGCCAGCTCGGCCACGGTCCGCGGACCGTCCAGGACCAAGGCCGGGCGGGCGTCGGCGAGCATGAACTCCCTGCGCGCCGCCGGGTATTCGGGGTCCACCGGCAGATAGGCGGCCCCGGCCTTGAGTACGGCGAGCTCGGCCACGATCAGGTCCACGGAGCGCGGCAGCACGAGGGCGACGATGTCCTCCGCACCGATCCCACGGGCCGTCAGCGCGTGCGCGAGCCGGTTCGCGCGCGCGTTCAGCTCCCCGTACGTCACGGTCATGCCGCCGGACACCACCGCGTTCGCGTCCGGCGCCCGGCGCACCTGCTCCTCGAACAGCGTCGGCATCGAGACGGGGGGCACGCCCGCCGCGGTGGCGTCCCCCATCGCGAGCAGGTCATGTCGCTCGCCGGCCGCCAGAACATCGAGCCCGCCGACCGGGAGATCGGGGTCCGAGTCGGCCATGTCCGCGAGGAAGTCGAGCAACCGCCGCTGGGTTTCCGCGAGTTCGTCGGCGCCGGGCGCGCCGGGTGGAGCGTGCAGTCTCATGTGCGGGCCGGAGCCGTCCCGGCGGTCCCACACCATGATCATCAGGTCGGCGGCCAGCGGGAAGGAGAGGTTGTGCGCCGTGCACGTGTGGCCCGCGAAGGAGATGTCGTAGTCGAACCCGATGAGGTTGACCATCGGCGAGAACGCCACACCCGGACCACGGGTCAGGTCGAGGTCGCGGTGCAGGTCCTCAGCACGGTAGCGCTGGTGCTCCACCGCTTCGCGCATCCGATGGTCGACCTGGGCGAGCAGCTCCCGCAGCGGCATGTCGGGCCGGACGGTGAGGCGTACGGGAACGCTGTTGGCCAGCATCCCCGGCGTCGCACGGGAGGCCTCCCCCACCCGACCGGCCACGGTCAGGCCGACCACGACGTCCCGCGCGCCCGTCAGACGATGCGTGTACAGCGCCACGGCGGCGAACACGAAACGGAAGCGGGAGACGCCGGCGCGCGTGGCCGCCGCCTTCAGTACCTGCGGGCGCGGCAGCGGAAGCAGGTCCGTTCGCGGAACGGGCCCGTGCGCCGAATCGGCGGAGGACGCCGCTTGCGGGCGCGTCCATCCCGCCAACTGCCGCATCCAGTACGCACGGTCCTCGGCACGCTCCTGGGACTCGTGGTAGTCCCGGTCGGCCTGGACCAGCGCGGACAACGGGCCGAAGGGACAGGGGCCGGCCTTGTCCCCTTGGACCAGGGCCGTGTAGACCTCGGCGACCCGCCTGGCCACGAGCGCGTAGCCGAAGGCGTCCACGGCGGCGTGGTGGTAGGTGTGGTACCACCAGAACCGGTCAGGGGCCAGCCGGAACAGCGCGTAGCTGAACAGTGGTCCGGAGGCCAGGTCCATGGGCCGGGCCAGGTCGGCGGCGATCCACGCGCGGCCGGCCGCCTCCGGGTCGGGCTCGTCGCTGACGTCGACGAACGAGAGCGACCAGGGCACTTCGCGCTCCAGGATCTGCACCGGGCCGTCTTCGCCGGGCACGAGGCGTACCCGCAGCGCGTCGGTCTCGGCGACGACCTGACGCAGTGCCACCTCGAAGAGGGGTGGATCGACCGGTCCGTGGATCTCCAGGTACTCGCCCAGGCGCAAGGCCGGGCTCACGTCCGGGGAATGCTGCTCGGCGAGCCAGACCTCGCGCTGTCCCGCGGTCACCGGAAGGATCTCGGCCGGCGTATCGGGTGTCTGGTCCCGGGTCTGCGTCTGGTCATCGACATGGTGTGCGGGAAGCTGACGACGGGACAACTAGGAACCTCCTGTGGTGCCGGCGCCCCCTGATCACGACCGGCCTTCGCCAGATCACCCATCGTGACACCTACCAGGGCATTTCCCGCGTCCGGAGCAAAATAGCCACCCGAAGGAATGACGGGCCGCGCACTACGCGCCACTGTCGCGATGAGTTCCGGCCGCGTCTTGGGTCTGTCCTGGTGAGCGGCGTATGACGCCGTACGACGCTGCCCGGCACGAGCCACCGCGGAGGACACCATGACCACCACGCCGAGTGACCCCACCACCCCACTGCCCGGCCGCCCGCCCGTCGCCGAGCTGGCCACCTGGCAGGACGCGCGGGACGAGCTCCTGGTCCGCGAGAAGGCCCACACCCGCGAGGGCGACGCCCTCGCCGCGGCCCGCCGCCGGCTGCCGATGGTGGAGTTCGACGGGACGGTCGAGGTCGTCGGGCCCGACGGTCCGGTCCCGTTCCTCGACCTGTTCCAGGGCCGCGACGAGCTCGTGGTCTACAAGCACATGTGGTACGACGGCGCGCCGCACCAGGGGCAGTGCGAGGGCTGTACCACCACGGCCTGGCATCTGAAGGACGCCGTCTACCTCAACGCCCGCGGCGTCTCGTTCGCGGTCCTGACCACGGGCCGGTGGGAGGAGGTGGCCTCCTACGTCGAGTTCATGGGCTACACGCAGCCCTGGTACTCGGTGCGCGACGTGGACGCGCCGGTCGGCGGCGACATGGGTTACCTCACCTGCTTCCTGCGCGACGGCGACCGCGTGTTCCTCACCTACTCCACGACGGGCCGTGGCAACGAGCGGGTCAACGGCTCCCTCGGCCTGCTCGACATGACGCCCTACGGCCGCGGCGAGGCGTGGGAGGACAACCCCGAGGGCCGGCCCGAGGGGCACAGCCCGTGCTGGTACTGGCGCTCGGACGCGGAAGGTAATGCCACCTGGGGCCCGACCAGCCGCCCCGTACCGCAGTGGACGCGCCCCGGCGCGACCCCCGTGGAGACCCTGGGCCGGCAGGGCCACCACCACTGACGCGCCTTCGCCGAGCGGCGCAGCCCCACGGAGGCGCCGCGAGAGCCGCCCACCGGGCCAGGTCGAGGTCGCCATGTCCGAGGAGCGAGCGGGTGCCGCCACCCCGGCGACTCATCGCCGGCTTCCCCGGGCTCGTTCGCGGAAGGCTGCCGGAGTCTCCCCGGCCCGATCCCGGAAGAAGCGGGTGAACGACGTGGCGCCGGGGAAGCCGACCCGCTCGCCGACGGCGGCGGCGGACAGGTCGGTGTGCACCAGCAGGCGCTTGGCCTCCAGGAGCACCCGGTCGTCGATCAGGCGCTTGGCACCGGACCCGGTCACGGCCCGGGTCGCGCGCGTGAGGGTGCGCACGCTGTAGCCGAGTCGCCGGGCGTACTCCTCCACCCGGTGACTTCGGGCGAAGTCCCGCTCCACGGCCTGCCGGAAGCGCCGGTAAGCCTCGCTCCCCGCCTCGTCGCCGTCCTGGGCGCCGTGCAGGTGGGCCAGGCGCAGCACGAGGACGGCGAGCAGGTGCCGGACGACCTCGATATGCACGTCCAAGGGCAGTTCGGCGAGTCGGTCGTACTCGCTCTCCAGCAGGTCCAGGACGCGCCGGAGCGCTTGCTGTTGATCCTCGTCCCGGGGAACGAGCGGCTGCCGCGGGGCCGGCTGGTCGACACGGGCGGCCTCGACCATGGGGCCGCCGAGGAAGCCGGAAGGGAAGAGCACGACGGTGCCCCGGGCTTCGGCGAGGTCGGTGCCGAACTGAAGGATCTGGCCGGGCCGTGCCCAGAGCCAGTCGCCCTCGGACAGCGTGTGGTCGGTGAAGTCCAGCGAGCAGCGCAACGCTCCGGAGCGCACCGTGATCAGGTGGTGGAAGGCGGGGCGCAGGGGGGCGAAGGCGTCGACTCCGTGGCCGTGCGCCCGGCCGAGCAGCCCGGCGAAGTCCAGCACGGCGACTCCGGACGGGGCCCCGACGGAGGGCCGGAACGGGAGGTCGGTGACATCTTCGTGTCCGTTTCTGTTCATGGCCTGTCGCCAGGATATGGGCTTGGTCCAGTGGCCCGCACCTAGCGTGGAGTGGTCGGAGGCGAGCGGTGACCGAAAATGACAGGTGCGGTCATCGTCGCCGAATCCGTGCGAGGGAGCTGACCGCTGTGCGACTGATCGTGGGAATGACGGGCGCGACGGGTGCCGCCTTCGGCGTCCGTCTGCTGGAGAACCTGCGCGAACTGCCCGAGGTGGAGACCCACCTGGTGCTCACCCGCTGGGCGCGCACCACCATCGAGCTGGAGACCGGGCTCTCCGTCGCCGACGTCAGCGCACTGGCCGACGTCACACACCATCCCGAGGACCAGGGCGCCACCATCTCCTCGGGGTCCTTCACGACCGGCGGCATGGTGATCGTGCCCTGCTCGATGAAGACACTGGCCGGCATCCGGGCCGGTTACGCCGAGGGGCTGGTGGGCCGCGCCGCGGACGTGGTCCTCAAGGAGCGCCGGAAGCTCGTCCTCGTCCCGCGGGAGACCCCACTGAGCGAGATCCACCTGGAGAACATGCTCGCCCTGACCCGGCTCGGCGCGCAGATGGTGCCGCCGATGCCCGCGTTCTACAACCACCCGGCCTCCGTCGACGACATCGTCGACCACATCACCGCCCGCGTCCTCGACCAGTTCGAGCTGCCCGCGCCCGCCGCCAAGCGCTGGGAGGGCATGCGCGCCGCCCGCGCCCTCAGGACCGCGGTCTGAGCGCCGCCCTCCACACGCACCGCTGTGGGACCCAACACACCGCTGTAGACAAGGACATCTCCGCCATGGCCTATGACGACCTGCGTTCCTTCCTGGAGGCCCTCGACAAGGAGGGCCAGCTGCTTCGCATCACCGAGGAGGTGAACCCCGAGCCGGACATCGCCGCCGCCGCCAACGCCGCCCCGCGACTGGGCGATGCGGCCCCGGCCCTGTACTTCGACAACGTGAAGGGCTTCACCGACGCCCGGATCGCGATGAACGTGCACGGCTCATGGGCCAACCACGCCCTCGCCCTCGGCCTGCCCAAGGAGACGGGTACCAAGGAGCAGGTCGAGGAGTTCGTCCGCCGCTGGGCGGAGTTCCCCGTCGCCCCTGAACGGCGGGCCGACCCGCCGTGGGCCCAGAACACCCAGGAGGGCGACGACGTCGACATCTTCCAGGTGCTTCCGCTGATCCGGCTCAACGACGGCGACGGCGGCTTGTACATCGACAAGGCCGCGGTCGTCTCCAAGGACCCGGAGGACCCCGAGCACTCCGGCAAGCAGAACGTCGGCATCTACCGCATCCAGGTCAAGGGCAGGCGCAAGCTCGCTCTCCAGCCGGTCCCCATGCACGACATCGCCCAGCATCTGCGCAAGGCCGAGGAGGAGGGCGAGGACCTGCCCGTCGCCATCACCATCGGCAACGACCCGGTGATCTCCATCGTGGCGTCGACTCCGATGAAGTACGACGAGAACGAGTACGAGCTGGCCGGAGCGCTGCGCGGGGCCCCGGCGCCGATCGCCGAGGCCCCGCTGACCGGGCTGCCCGTGCCGTGGGGGTCGGAGGTCGTCATCGAGGGCGTGATCGAGGGCCGCAAGCGGGAGATCGAAGGCCCCTTCGGCGAGTTCACCGGCCACTACTCCGGCGGTCGCAGCATGACCGTCATCCGCATCGACCGGATCTCCTACCGCACGAACCCGGTCTTCGAGCACCTCTACCTCGGCATGCCCTGGACCGAGGTCGACTACCTGATAGCCGCCAGCACCTGCGTGCCGCTGTACGAGCAGCTCAAGAAGGACTTTCCCGAGGTCCAGGCCGTCAACGCCATGTACACCCACGGGCTGGTCGCCATCGTCTCGACGAAGAAGCGCTACGGCGGTTTCGCCAAGGCCGTCGGCTTGCGGGTGCTCACCACGGCGCACGGCCTCGGCTACGCCACCACCGTCATCGTGGTCGACGAGGACGTCGACCCCTTCAACCTTCCGCAGGTCATGTGGGCGCTGTCCACGAAGATGAACCCGTCCGGCGATCTGATCACGATCCCCAACCTGCCCGTGCTGGAGCTGGCCCCGCAGGCACAGTCCCCCGGCATCGTCGACAAGCTCGTCATCGACGCCACCACCCCGGTCGAGCCCGACCGCCGCGGCAACTACAGCACCCAGGTGCACGACCTGCCCGAGGCCGCCGAGTGGCTCACCCGGTTGCAGCGGCTCTCCGCCCGCCGCTGACCGCCGTCTCACCAACTCCCGGAAAGGACACCGGCCATGGCCGACCCGACCGCCACCGTCTGCCCTCGCTGCGCCCACCAGACCGTCGAGCTGGTCTTCACCTCGCCCGTCCCGGGCGTCTGGGACGTGTTGCAGTGCGGGCGGTGCCTGTACATGTGGCGTACGAGCGAGCCCGAGCGCCGCACCCGGCGTCACGCCTATCCCGAGGCGTTCCGGATGACCGCCGAGGACATCCGCAGCGCTTCCGAGGTGCCTGCCGTCCCGCCGCTGAGGACGTCCTGAGCTCCAGGCCTGCCTAGTAGTCGGCCTCGGTCAGTTGGTGCGGTCGGACCAGCCCTGCGGGAGGTCTCCGGGGGCCGTGGCGATGACCGTCTCGTCGTCGGGGCCCACGTACTCGAAGAGCGTGATCTTCGCGAATTCCGGGACGACGTAGATCGGATAGGTCGGGCCCTCGTCGCGGTACCTGCGCATCTCGTCGAGGTGGTCGTTCTGGTAGAGGACGGTGCGTTCGCCGTGTTCCTCGACCCAGTGCGGGAAGAAGATCACGCCGTGCAGGCGGCGCTTGCCCGGCATGACGTTGACGGAGACCGACGTGCCGGTGGGCTCGTTCCAGGAGATCTTGTAGTGGTCGTCGTCAAGCTGGACGAGGTCGACCCGCTGGTCCTTGACCCAGCGGCCGCCCACCATGCCGGAGTGGATCCGGTAGTCGATGGTGGTCGGGTTCTTCACGTACATCTCGTACTGCCAGCCGTTGGCGTAGGTGTAGATGAAGCGGTGGCCGACGATCCCGGTGAGCTCCTGCTCGGGGACAGGGCTCTGGACGGTGGTCACGTGCGCTCCGTTGCTGGCCATGGGGGTACCTCCTTGCTGCCGCGCGTGCCGATGCGGCGAACCGTACGAGTAACCCCGTTCGCATAGGCTCAACATCGTTGGGGCGCGAGGATTCGGGGAAGGCGGAGACATGAGGCGTGACGAGCTGATCCGGCCGGTGTCGGAGCTGTTACGGCGGCACGCCGAGGCGGCTGGACAAAGGATCGCCTACTCCGATTCCTCGCGCAGCGTCACCTACGCCGAGTTGGAGCGGCGCACGCGCTCGCTGGCCGGATACCTCACCCGGACAGGACTGCGCCGCGGCGCCCGCGTCGCGATCTGCCTCGGCAACCGCGTGGAGATGGTGGAGAGCTGCCTCGCCGTCCTGCGGGCCGGAATGGTCGGCGTCCCGCTCAATCCGCGTTCCTCCGACGCCGAGTTGGCCCACTTCCTCCAGGACAGCGGCGCCGCGTTCGTCATCACCGACGCCGCGCACTTCGCACAACTGCGGCGCCTGGGACCGCCGTACGACGGCTTGGGCGTCCTGGTCACCGGGAGCGGCCCGGCCCCGGACGGCGCCCATTCGTTCCGGAGCGCGGCCGAGAGCGACGGGCCCGCGGAGATCGACATGCTCGGCCTCGACGATCCGGCCTGGATGCTCTACACCTCCGGCACCACGCACCGGCCCAAAGGCGTGCTGTCCACGCAGCGGGCCGCGCTGTGGTCGGTGGCCGCCTGCTACGCCCCGATCTTCGGTCTCTCGCCCGACGACCGGCTGCTCTGGCCGCTACCGCTCTTCCACAGCTTCAGCCACTCGCTGGCGATCCTGGGCGTGACGGCCGTGGGGGCGAGCGCCCGGATCGCCGGTGAACTGCTGCCGCCGGGCGGTCTGCGGCGGGAGCTGCTCACCTCGCACGCGGGGCTCGGCGGGCCCTTCACCATGCTGGCCGGCGTGCCTGCGACGTATCACCGGCTGCTCGACTCCGACGGCGAGACCCCGCCGGCACTGCGGATGTGCGTCGTGGCCGGGGCCCCGAGCGGCCCCGCACTGCGCGCGGCCGTGGAGAAGACCCTCGGGGCGCCGCTGCTGGACGCGTACGGCAGTACCGAGACCTGCGGCATGATCGCGGTGAACCGTCCGGACGGGCCCAGGGTCGACGGTTCCTGCGGTCTGCCCGTCCCGGGCATGGACGTACGCGTCGTCGACCCGGGGAGCGGCGAGGACGTCCCGGACGGCGCCGAGGGCGAGGTCTGGGTGCGGGGGCCGAGCCTGATGACCGGGTACCACGAGCAGCCCGAGGCGACGGCCGCCGCGCTGCGGGACGGCTGGTACCGCACCGGCGACCTCGGCCGCCGCGTCGAGCACGGCCATCTCCGGCTCACCGGCCGGGTCAGTGAGCTGATCATCCGCGGCGGCGAGAACATCCACCCGACGGAGATCGAGCAGGTCCTGGCGCAGTGTCCCGGCGTTTCCGAGGCCGTGGTCGTGGGTGTACCGCACGACGTGCTCGGCGAGGTGCCCCTCGCCTTCGTCGTACCTGGTCCGGACGGGATCGACGCACGGCAGGTGCTCGCCGAGTGCCGGACCCGGCTGGCCGACTACAAGGTGCCGACCGAGATCCGCGAGATCGCCGCCGTCCCACGCACCGCGTCCGGCAAGATCGCCCGGCACGAGCTGGTCGTCCCCGCCCCGGCCGCCGCGGCCGCGGCCGACGCCGCGGGTACCACCCTGCGTGAGCGGCTCCTGCCCCTCTCGCGCGACGACCAGGAGCGCGCGCTACGTGAAACGGTGCTCAGCGAAACAGCCGAGGTCTGCCGGCACACCCCGGGCGATCTGCCCGGCGCGGACAGCCCGTTCGTCGACCTCGGCATGACATCGGTCGGTGTCGTCGAGCTGGTGGACCGGCTCGCCGCGCTGACCGGGCTGAGCCTGCCGTCGACGCTGGTCTTCGACCACCCGACACCGGCCGAGGTGGCCCGCTACCTGCGCACGGCGCTCTTCGAGGGCGAGCCCGTCCAGCGGCCGCAGGCATACGGCGGACAGGCCGCGTCCGCCGAGGACGATCCCGTCGTCATCGTCGCCATGGGCTGCCGGTATCCCGGGGACGTCAACTCCCCCGAAGACTTGTGGGAGTTGGTGTCGCGGGGACGGGACGCCATCTCGGAGTTCCCGGCCGACCGCGGCTGGGACCTGGACGCCCTCTACGACTCCGATCCCGACCGGATCGGCACGTCGTACACGCGACACGGCGGATTCCTTCACCGGGCCGTGGAGTTCGACGCCGGGCTGTTCGGGATCTCGCCGCGCGAGGCGCTCGCGATGGACCCGCAGCAGCGGCTGCTCCTGGAGACGTCCTGGGAGGTGTGGGAGCGGGCCGGGATCGACCCGGCGTCGATGCGCGAGAGCGACACCGGCGTGTTCGTGGGCGTGATGTACGCCGACTACTCCACTCGCTTCACCGGCTACCACGAGCTGGAGGCGCACCTGGGGCTGGGCTCGGCGGGCAGCGTGGCCTCCGGGCGGATCTCGTACGTGTACGGACTGCGAGGTCCCGCGATCACGGTCGACACCGCGTGCTCCTCCTCGCTGGTGGCGCTGCACTGGGCGGCGCGGGCACTGCGCTCGGGCGAGTGCTCGCTGGCCCTGGCCGGCGGGGTCACGGTGATGGCGACGCCCAAGCCGTTCCTGGCGTTCAGCCGGCAGCGCGGGCTGTCGCCGGACGGGCGCTGCAAGTCGTTCTCGGCGGCGGCCGACGGTACGGCCTGGGGCGAGGGCGTGGGACTCGTCCTCCTGGAGCGGTTGTCCGACGCGCGGCGCAACGGCCATCCGGTCCTGGCCGTACTCCGCGGCTCCGCCGTGAACTCCGACGGCGCGTCCAACGGGCTCGCCGCGCCCCACGGGCCGGCACAGCGGCGGCTGATCACGCGTGCGCTGGCGGACGCGGGGCTGCGCGCCGGTGACGTGGACGTGGTGGAGGCCCACGGTACGGGCACGCGGCTGGGCGACCCCATCGAGGCGCAGGCCCTCCTGGCCACATACGGACAGGGCCGGGAGCAGCCGCTGTGGCTCGGGTCGGTCAAGTCCAACCTGGGGCACACGCAGGCGGCGGCCGGTGTCGCCGGCGTCATCAAGATGGTGCAGGCCATGCGGCACGGCGAGCTGCCCCGAACGCTGCACGCCGACTCGCCGACACCGCACGTCGACTGGTCCGCCGGCCGCGTGGAACTGCTGACGACCCCACGGCCCTGGCCGGCCTCGGACCGGCCGCGGAGGGCGGGGGTCTCGGCCTTCGGAATCGGCGGGACCAACGCGCATGTGATTCTGGAAGAGGCGCCGGAGAAGGAGAGTGTGGTCTCACGGGAGTCTGCGGTCTCGCCGGAGGCGGCAGCCTCGCCGGAGGCGGCGGGCTCCCAGAAGGCGGCGATCTCCCAGAAGGCGGCGATCTCCCAGGATGCGGCGATCTCCCAGGATGCGACGGGCTGCCGGGATGCGTCGAGCTCCCCGGAGGCGTCGGGCTCGCCGGATGCAGCCGGGGCGCCGCCCGTTCCATGGCTGCTCTCCGCCGCCGACGAGACCGCCCTGCGCGCCCAGGCCCGACGGCTCGCGGCCGAGGCGGCGAACCGTCCGGGCCTGTCCCCCACCGACGTCGCCTACTCGTCGGCGGTGTCGCGCTCCGCCCTCACCCATCGCGCACTCGTCCCGGCCGGTGACCGGACCGCGATGCTGAACGCGCTGAACGCGTTCGCGCAGGGCCGGGATGCACCGGGAGTCGTACGAGGACTCGCGGACCCGGAGATCCGTACGGCCTTCCTGTTCACCGGACAAGGCGCCCAGCGCCCCCGGATGGGCGCCGAACTGCGCGCCGCCTTCCCCGTCTTCGCCGACGCCTTCGACGAGGTCTGCGGGCACGTGGACGACCGTCTCCCCCGGACGCTGAGCGCGGTGCTGTCCGCCGAGCCGGGCTCGCCGGAAGCGGCTCTCGTCGACCGTACGGACTTCGCCCAGGCCGGACTGTTCGCCTTCGAGGTGGCGTTGTTCCGGCTGCTCGAGTCGTGGGGCGTGCGATCCGACCGCCTCGTGGGCCACTCCGTCGGCGAGCTGACGGCCGCGCACGTCGCCGGCGTACTCGATCTGCCCGACGCTGCCACGCTCGTCGCCGCTCGCGGCCGGCTGATGCAGGCCTTGCCCGACGGTGGAGCGATGGTGGCGTTGGACGGGACCGAAGAGGAAGTCGTCGCGGCGCTGGCGAAGTCCGAGGCGCAGGCGGCCCAGGTGGCCGTCGCGTCCGTCAACGGGCCCCGTTCGGTGGTGATCTCGGGCGCGGAGGACGCGGTGCTCGCGGTCGCGGCCGGCTTCGAGGCGCGTGGCCGCAGGGCCGTACGACTGCGGGTGAGTCACGCCTTCCACTCGCCTCTCGTGGCGCCGATGGTCGACGAATTCCTCTCCATAGCAGGAGAGTTGAACTTCCGGCCGCCGCGCATACCGATCGTCTCCACCGTGACGGGCCGAGTCGCCGAGCCCTCGGAACTGTGCTCGCCCGAGTACTGGGCGCGGCACGCCCGGATGCCCGTGCGCTTCGCCGACGCCGTGCGCCGGCTGGCGGACGACGGGGTCTCCGCCTACCTGGAGCTCGGTCCCGGACCCGTACTCACCGCGGCTGCCACCGACTGTCTGGCCGACGCGCCCACGAGGGGCCCCGTCCTCGCCGTGGCCACACGAAGCGGTGCGTACGAACCGGAGACGCTCCTGTCGGCCGTGGCGCGGTTGCATGTGGCCGGGGCCGCGGTCGACTGGGCGGAGGTGTACGCGGGTTCCGGCGCGCGCCGCGTGGACCTGCCGACGTACGCCTTCCAGCGGCAGCGCTACTGGCTGGACGCGCCGCGGCCGACGGCGACCGACGCCGGTGCCCTGCTGGGCCCGGCGTTCCCGGTGCCGGGCACCGAGCGGACAGTGGTGACCGGGCTGTTGTCCCTCGCGGCCCACCCCTGGCTCGCGGACCATGTCGTCGCCGGGCGGGTCGTCGTGCCGGCGACGGTGTTCGTGGAGATGGCCCTGCGGGCGGGCGAGGAGGTGGGTTGCGACGCGGTCGACGACCTCGTGATGCTGTCGCCGCTCGCCCTGACCGGTTCCGCGGGAGTGCGGGTACAGGTCGTGGTGGGTGCGCGGGACGACGACTCGGGCCGGCGGCCCGTCGACGTCTACTCCCGACCGGACGAGCCGGAGAAGCCGGAGGAGTCCGCCGAGGACGCCTCGTGGATCCGGAATGCCTCCGGGCAACTGGGCCGAGGTCCTCACACCGCGCAGGACGAACTGACCCACTGGCCGCCCGAGGGCGCCGAGGCGGTGCACCTCACCGGCGCGTACGCCTCCCTCGCCGACGCCGGGCTCGCCTACGGGCCTGCCTTCCAGGGGGTCGGCGCGGTCTGGCGGCGCGGCGACGACGTCTTCGCGGAGGTCCGGCTGCCCGCCTCGCGCACAGCGGAAGCGGGCCGCTTCGGACTCCACCCGGCGCTGTTCGACGCCGCGTTGCACGCGCCGCTGCTGGCCGGGTCCGCCGACACGAGCACGGTCCGGGTGCCGTTCGCCTGGAGCGGGGTGAGTCTGCATGCCTCGGGAGCCACGGAGTTGCGGGTCAGGGTGACCTCGTCGGGCCCGGACACGGTCTCGGTGACCCTCGCCGACCCGTCGGGCCGGCTCGTGGCACGCGTGGACTCGCTGGCCACCCGGGAGCTCCCGGCCGGCCGGGCAGACATGACGGACGACACCGTACGAAGGGCCCTGCTGTGCCCGGAGTGGGCCGCCCTCGACCTCCCCGGAGACGGCTCCGGTGACGCCGGTGAGCGTGCCTGGACGGTGCACGGGCCGGACGAGCTGGACCTCGCCGAGTTCGTGCCCGGCGGCGTGAATCCCGAAGTCGTCGCCGTCACAGCCATCGCCCGTGGGGCCGGGTCCGATCCGCTCTCCGCCACTCACGAGCTGACGGGCCGAGTACTCAAGACGCTCCAGGACTGGCAGGACGATCCGGGCGCGGTGGGCTCACGGCTGGTGGTCGTGACGCGGGACGCCACAGGGCCGGTGCCGGACCTGGCGGGCGCGGCGGTCTGGGGGCTGGTGCGGACGGCGCAGTCGGAGCTGCCCGGCCGTGTCGTCCTGGTGGATGTCGACGGGCGGCCCGAGTCGCTTCGGATGCTGCCGTCGGCCGTCGCCACCGGGGAGCCGCAACTCCAAGTGCGGGGCGGGCAAGTGACGGTGCCACGGCTGGCCGCCGCCGGTGGTACCTCTGGCCCGGGGGCTCCCTTCGACACGGAGGGCACGGTCCTGATCACCGGAGGCACGGGCGCGCTGGGCGCGGAGCTGGCACGCCACCTGGTCGCCGAACACGGCGTACGGCACCTGCTGCTGACCGGACGCCGTGGGCCGCAGACACGCGGAGCGGCGGAACTGCGCGACGACCTGGAGGAGTTGGGGGCGCGGGTCGGCATCGTCGCCTGTGACGCGGCCGACCGTGCCGCGCTGGCCGAGGTGGTCAAGCGCTGCGAGCCGCCGCTGACCGCTGTGGTGCACGCCGCCGGGGTGCTGGACGACGGCGTGCTGGACTCGCTGACCCCCGAGCGGATGGCGGCCGTGTTGCGTCCGAAGGCCGACGCGGCCTGGACCCTGCACGAACTGACCCGCGACATGGGTCTTTCGGCGTTCGTCCTGTTCTCGTCCGTCTCCGGCCTGCTGGGCCGGCCGGGCCAGGGCAATTACGCGGCCGCGAACTCGTTCCTCGATGCCCTCGCCCACCGCCGCGCCGCCGAGGGACTGCCGGCGCTCTCGCTGGCGTGGGGCCCGTGGGAGCACGTCGGCGGCATGGCGGCGGGGCAGAACCCGCAGCGCCCGTCGCGTGAGGTGCTGGTGCCGGTGTCCACACCGCAGGGCATGGCCCTGTTCGACGCCGCGCTGCGCTCGACGGAGCCGGTCCTGGCACCGATCCTGCTGGACCGGGCGGCGCTTCGATCCGGTGCGGGGTACCTGCCACCGCCATTGCGCGGACTCGTCCGGCACCACCGGCCACCCGCCGCGACGACGGCCTCCGGCGGCTCCGCCGGCTCCCCTGGGCAGATGCTGGAGCCGGGAGCCTGGCGGAAGCGGCTGGCCGCCATGCCCCCGGGAGAACGGGAGGCGAAGCTCGTGGAGTTGCTGCGGGCCGACGTGGCCGCGGTACTCGGCTACCCGCACGCCGAGGCGCTCCCGGCCGGCAAGTCCCTCGCCGACCTGGGGTTCGACTCCCTCACGGCCGTGCAGATCCGCAACCGGCTGAGCATGGCGCTGAAGCTCCGGCTGTCGGCCGCGGTGGTGTTCGAGCACCGCACGGCCGATGAACTGGCACGCCACCTGCTCGGCCTGCTGGACGGCGAACCGGCCGCCGCGGCCGCCCCCGAGGCCGCAAGAGCCGCCGAGGACGCAGGGGCCACGGGGCCGGAGCGGCCCGCGTACACCCTCTCGTCGCTGTTCCGGTCGGTCAGTGCCGCCGGACAACCGGTGGCGGCGATGCACCTGCTCGTCACCGCGTCCTGGGCGCTCCCCGCCTTCACCGCCGCCCAGGGCCGCGAGCACGCGCTGCCCCCGATCCGCCGCTCCCCCGCCCGCTCCGGCTCCAGTTCCAGTTCCCGCTCCGAAAGGCCGACGGTCGTCTACTTCCCGGCCTACCATCCGTCGCTCACGTCGGACGCCGGAGACTTCCCTCGGTTCCACCGCGCTTTCCAGGACGGCCCCGAGGCCTTGGAGATCCTGGAATTCCCGCACCCCGGTATCGGCGCCGGGGCCTGCATACCGCAGAACCTCACTGCGCTGGCGCGTACGCAGGCCGGGAACGTGCTGCGGCACGTCGGGGACCGGCCCTTCGTGGTCGTAGGACGGTCGGCGGGCGGCAATGTGGCGCACCTGGTGGCGCACCAACTGGAGAACACGGGCCGGGCACCGGCCGGTCTGGTGCTGCTGGACACCTACCACATCACGCCGGACAACAGCGGCAAGGACTGGCTGCTGTCCTTGGCCGCTCCACCGCCGCAGGACACCGGACAACCCCTCGTCACCGGGGACGACGACAGCACACTGGCCGCGATCGGCGCCTACAACCGGATCTTCCTCGGCTGGTCCCCCGAGCCGATCGTCACGCCCACGCTCCTCGTGCGCGCGCAGCGGCCCACGCCCGCCATGGCGGCCGCCGCGGAAGCGGACGACTGGCGGACGTCCTGGCCCGCGGCTCACGATGTCGTGGACGTCCCCGGAGACCATCTGACGATGATGCGGGAACACGCGGAGACAACCGTGTCGGCGATCCGCACGTGGATCGACGCCCGAACGGCGGAGGGAAGCCAGTGAGTTACGCCGAGCCTGCGCAGGACTTCGACGTCATCGTGGTCGGGGGCGGCCCGGCCGGGGCCACCGTCTCGGCGGCCGTCGCCCTGCGCGGCCATCGCGTCCTCCTCGTCGAGAAGGAGACCTTCCCCAGGTATCAGATCGGTGAGTCCCTGCTCCCCTCCACGGTGCACGGCGTGTGCCGGATCCTCGGCGTCGAGGAGGAGATGGCGCGTGCGGGCTTCAAGCCGAAGCGCGGCGGCACGTTCCGCTGGGGCCGCAACCGGGACCCCTGGCAGTTCTCCTTCGCGCTGTCGCCCCGGCTGGCCGACCCGACGTCGTTCGCCTACCAGGTCGAGCGGTCCCGGTTCGACGCGATCCTCCTGGACAACGCCCGCCGGGTCGGCGTCGACGTACGGGAGGGCTGCCGGGTGACCGGCGTACTCGCCGACGAGGAGCGGATCCGCGGGGTGCGCTGGACCGGTCCCGACGGTGAGGTCCGCGAGGCCGCCGCCCGGTATGTCGTGGACGCCTCCGGCAACGGCAGCAGGATCCACCCGCACGTCGGCGGAAAGCGGATCTACTCCGACTTCTTCCGCAACATCGCCGTGTTCGGCTACTTCGCCGGCGGCGAGCGGCTCCCGGCACCGAACGACGGCAACATCTTCTGCGCCGCCTTCGACGAGGGCTGGCTCTGGTACATCCCCCTCCGGGACGACCTGACCAGTGTCGGAGCGGTGGTCGCCCGCGAGAACGCCGAGGCCGTCCAGCGGGACCCGGCGACCGCCTGGCGCCGCCTGATCGACGCCTGCCCGGAGATACGCGGCTTCCTCGACGGCGTCCCCCAGGCCACCGAGACGCCCTACGACCAGGTCCGCGTCCGCAAGGACTGGTCGTACTGGAAGTCACGGCTGTGGCGGCCCGGCATGGCACTCGTCGGAGACGCTGCGTGCTTCGTCGACCCGGTACTGTCCAGCGGAGTCCATCTCGCGACCTACGGCGGGCTGCTCGCCGCCCGGTCCATCAACAGCTCCCTCGCCGGAAGCCCGGACGAGACCCGGCTGTTCGCCGAGTTCGAGGCCCGCTACCGGCACGAGTACGGCCTGTTCCACGAGTTCCTGGTCTCCTTCTACGACATGCACCAGGACGAACGGTCGTACTTCTGGAAGGCCCGCAAGGTCACCAACGTCGGCACGACGGAACTCGAGGCGTTCGTCGAGCTGGTGGGCGGCCTGGCGTCCGGCGACGCGTCGCTCGCCGGAGCCGGGCCCGCGGGCGAACGGCTCACCGCGGCCGCCGACGACTTCGAGCGAGCGGTGCGCCGCCTTCCCGACGCCGACGACCTGCGCAACCCCCTCTACGAGTCCGAGACCTTCCGGCAGGTGTTCCAGGAGGGAACCGTCCTACAGGAACGGGGGTTGTTCGGCGGGCCGTTGGAGACCGAGGCGCCGCTGCGGCCCGGCGGTCTGGTGGCGTCGGAGGACGGGCTGGCCTGGGTCGAGCCCGAGCAGTAGCGGGACGGGAAGCGTGTTGGCCCGGGGCGGACGGACGACCGGCCGACGGAGAACGTCCGCATCCTCACAGGTAGCCTGCGGCATCATGATGCGCGCTTGGATCCTGCCGATACTGCTTGTGCTCTGCGGCTCCGCCGTGGCGACGGGGCTGGTCCTCGGGGAGAGAACCGGCGCAGCCACAGCGCTCCTGCTGGTGTTCCTGGTGCCGGCAGGCGTGAACTCGCCGCTGCTCTTCCCGAAGTCGATCGGCGCGCTGGAGGCCCAACGCCGCAGCGCGATCGACGGCCGGCCGGTCGTCTTCTGGCGGCCGGGCTGCACGTACTGCATTCGACTGCGCATCCGGTTGGGCCGCAGCGCCCGCCAGTTGCATTGGGTCGACATCTGGCGTGACCCGGCAGGAGCCGCGGCGGTGAGGACGGCCAACGCCGGCAATGAGACAGTGCCGACTGTCGTCGTCGCGGGCCGGCCGTACACCAACCCTGATCCGGAATGGGTGCGCGAGCAGCTCTCCCCCGCTGTTTGATCAGAAACAACTCACACGCATTTGGCCGCTTCGGCAGCCTTGCGCACATGCTGTGCGGCCCGCGCAACGGCTTGCCCGAAGGCGTGATCGTCTCCAGACCTCGCGGCGATCGCTTCCGCCAGGGCGATGACCTCGTCCCCGCCAGGCAGAAGCAGCAGCTCCGCCCCGGCCTCGATGCTTGCGAAGACCGTGTCGACAAGGCTGCGGCCGTGTGTGGTGCTCGGCGCGTCGAGGTCATCGCTGATGATCAGCCCGTTGAACGCGAGCGACCGGCGCAGAAGGTCCACCGCCGTCCTCGATGTGGCCGCCGGTTCGCCGGCGTCCAGAGCCTCAACGACCGCAGGGCCGAGCATGACTGCTCCCACCCCGGCCTCGATGGCCCGGCGGAAGGGGACGAGGTCACCTTCGTCGGTTGCCTGGGCCGCCAGAACGGTGTCCTCGAGGGCAGGGTCAAAATCGAGCTGCGGGAAGCCGGGAAAATGCTTGGCGACAGCGACCACGCCCCCTTCCTGCACACCGGTGACGACAGCGGCCGCGATCCTGCCCACCTCTTCGGGCTTCAGCGCGAGTGAACGACCCTCGAGCCACGGATTGCTCCCGGTCAAGATGTCGAGTACAGGCGCAAGGAACATGTTCACTCCGACACCCGCCGCCGCGGCCGCCACCGCCTTCGAGGACGCACGGATCTCCTCGTCGGAGAGCTGCGGCAGCAGGCTGGGCTGGGGGTAGGAGGGGACGAGTCCATGCAGTCGCTGGATACCCCACGGCTCCTGGTCGACCGCCACGAGAACAGGTGCCCCCGCCAGGTCTTCGACCTCGGTGACGAACCGGGTGAAGTCCGCGGCCGTTTCAGTGGAGCGGCGCTCGGGGCTCATGCTCCGCGCCACATACTCTTCGCGGCTCTCACCGGGCAACACGGCGACGGTCCCCCGCTCCAGGAGCGTGCGGAGCCAGGGACTCACGGACAACTCACTGACAACCGGCAGGAGTACCGCATACGCATCGCGGCTGTGCTGGCTCATGACACCTTCCTCCACCGTTGGTGATACGAATAACCACGGACGTTCGCATATGTTGTTGAGGCCGTCAAGCTCCGTGGAAGGGAGTGCAGATGAACGTGTTCATCATCGGGATTACGGGAAAAATCGGCCGCCTGCTTGTGCAGGAGCTTCTCTCCAGGGGGGATGCCGTTCACGGGCTCGTGCGCCGCGAAGAACAGCGGGCGGACCTTGCCGCGCACGGGGTCAATGCGGTGGTCGGGGACCTGGCCGGCATGTCAGTGGAGGAGCTGGCGGAGGCGTTCGGGGACGTTGACGCGATCGTGTTCACTGCCGGATCCAACGGCGGATCCAGGGAGTTCACCAAGGCCGTTGACGGTGATGGCTTCGTCAAGACGATCGAGGCTGCCCGTCGCGCGGGGGTCGACCGCCTCGCGCATGTGTCGGTCTTCCCGGAGGCCTGGCGCGAACGTGATCTGGGTGACGAGGTCGAGTACTACTTCGCCGTGAAGAAGGAGGCAGACATGGCACTCAGCCGCAGTGATCTGGACTGGCTGATCATTCGCCCGTCGTTGCTCGTCGATGATCCTGGACTTGGCACGATTTCACTGGGGCCGGCAGAGTTCCATGGCCAGGTGGCCCGCGCTGATGTCGCCGAAACCATCGCCGAGCTGCTGCACGAGCCGGGCATCGGCCGGCAGATCCTCGAACTCAATACCGGATCCACTCCGATCCGGGATGCCGTCCGCGCCAACGCCCATCGACGTTAGCCCAACGAGGCAGGTGCATGCGGCCCCCGTGCCGTTGCGACGCAGGCAGGGCGTCAGCGGGAGTAATTAGGATTGGGCTGTCGGGCGACCGGGGGCCCGCACCATCGTCGGAGGGTGGGACAGCGCGTTGGTCACCATGAAGGACGTTGCACGCGCCGCGGGCGTCTCGCAGGCGACGGTGTCGTACGTCTACAACAACCTGGGCAGGGTCTCCGAAGCGCAGCGTGAGCATGTCTACGCCGTGGCCGCCCAGCTCGGGTACGCCGGACCGAACGCCGTGGGCAGCAGCCTGCGCTCCGGGCGAGTGGGCGCGGTGGGTGTCGTCGTCATGGACTCGGTGGTCGACGCCCTGGAAGATCCTTCGACGATTCTGCTGATGAAGGGAATCGCCGAAGTCGGCGACCTTGAGGGCGTGGCCCTGACGCTCCTGACCGCCGGCGAGGACGTAAGGACGTCCAAAGCGTTGCGGGGCCTGGTCGACGGGATCGTCCTGCACAACATGCCCGAGGAACATCCCCTGGCCGGGGTGTTGGCGGCTTCGGGCATTCCTGCGGTGGCCGTGGACTCACCACGGGGCAGCGGCCTGCCGTACGTAGGCATCGATGACCGGCGTGGGGCCCGGCTACAGATGGAACACCTGCTGGAGCTCGGCCACCGCCGCGTGGGCATTCTCGTCGACAAGCTGTTCACCCACGGCGATGGCGGCCTGGTGAGCCTTGCCCAGGCGCGCAGGGCAACTGAGCGCAATGCGAGGGAACGGCTGGCCGGTCACTTCAAAGCCTGGCGTGACGCCGGCCTGGAGCTGTCCGACCTGCGGCTCGTGGACGCGGCGGGGATCGACGAGGTGGCGGGCGCTCGCGCGGCCCTGACTCTGTTCGAACATGCCGAAGTGACGGCGGTTGTCGCGCTGTCCGACGTGCACGCGGCGGCCGCGATGCGCGTCGCGCGGGACCGGGGATTGTCAGTGCCGCGTGATGTCTCGGTGATCGGTTACGACGACGCGCCCGTGGCCGCTCTGACCGACCTGTCCACGATCCATCAGCCGATCGTGGAGAAGGGCCGGCAGGCGGCGGGCATGCTGTTGGATCGCATCGCCGGGGGCACCCGCAAGCGGACGCTGCTGCGGACCAGGCTGGTGAAGCGGGGTTCCACGGCCGCACCGCGCATGTGAAGCCGTTGCGGTCGGCGTTGGCCGGGTCACGGCGTCCGGCTGACGGATGATGTCGACGGCTCCGTGCAACTTCCCCCGTTCACCCGTTGGACCAGAGCGATGTGCACCGCGCCGGCGGGACGCAGCCGGTACATCGGACCGCACGTGCGCACGGAGTCGGGCAGGAACACAGGAAGGCGCAGCTCGTCCGGGTCCCATAGCCAGGGCATCCCGACGGAGTACATCCTCCAGCCGAGGTATGCATCCAGGCGGGGTGCGGTCCCCCGGGCGCTGAGACCGGCTTCCGTCGCGTAGGACTGAAGGAACGCCCGGCAGCCAGGTCTCCACTGTGGCCAGTGCGGTGGCTCCGCCGGTGAACCCCACGCCGGATACGAGGAGTTGGGCCGTGGTGTGGGCGTAGAAGAACTCCAGTGGCTCCCCGTCGGCATCGCCGTCGCGACCAGGTCCCCGCTGCGCCGGCCGGCCATGCGGGCGGGTGCGCCGGGGGCGAGCCCGTCGAAGACGCGCACACGCAATTCGGCCAGCACTCGGTAAGCCAGGTGGTACGAAATCCCACTCCTGACGAAGCGTCACCATATAACGCTCTGATCACGAAGCCGAACCGCGGTCTTCCCACCCTCGTGATCCCGGTCTACGTTCCCGAAAACCAACCACGTGGTAAGAGTTGGCCGACACTCAGGAAGGCAGTCGACGATGACCGAGCTCGCTCCGGGATTCCTCTGGGGGGCCTCCACGGCACCGCACCAGATCGAAGGCAACAACCTCAACAGCGACTTCTGGGCGAGCGAGGGGCGCATGCCGGGCATGGAGCGAAGTGGTGACGCCTGCGACAGCTACCACCGGTACCGCGAGGACATGACGCTGCTCGCAGACGCCGGGCTCAACGCCTACCGCTTCGGCATCGAGTGGGCACGGATCGAACCGGTCCCCGGGATGATCTCTCGGGCCGAACTGGCCCACTACCGGCGCATGATCGAAACGGCCTTCGAGCTGGGTCTGACGCCCGTCGTGACCCTGCATCACTTCACCAGCCCGCTCTGGTTCGCCCAGGAGGGCGGCTGGCTCGGCGACCGTGCCGTCGAGCGGTTCCGGGCGTACGCCGAGGCGGTCGCCCCAATCCTCGACGGCGTCGAGTGGGTCGTCACCATGAACGAGCCGAACATGCTGGCCATCATGATCGGCATGGCGCGGGCGTTGCAGGACGACCCGCACGCGGCTGACGCGTGGCTGAGCCCCACCGTCGACAACGAGGGCCCGCGGCCGAAGACTCCGGCCCCGGACGTGAAGATCGGCGAACGGCTGGTCGAGGCGCACCACGCCGTCCGCGAGGTGCTGCGCGAGCACACCGGCGCGAAGGTCGGCTGGACGGTCGCCAACCGCGCCTTCGTCGCCCGCCCGGGGGCCGAGGAGAGGAAGCGGGAGCTGGAGTACATCTGGGAGGACCTCTACCTGGAGGGATCGCGCGGCGACGACTTCGTGGGCGTGCAGTCGTACTCCAGCCAGTGGGTCGGCCCGGACGGTGTCGAGCCGCACCCGCAGCACCCGGACAACACCCTCGTGGGCACCGCCTACCGGCCCGACGCCCTGAGCATCGCCGTGCGGCACACCGCCGAGGTCACCGGCGGCATGCCGATCCTGGTCACCGAGAACGGCATCGCCACCCGCGACGACACCCGCCGGATCGCCTACACGGACGAGGCGCTGAAGCACCTCAGGGCGGCGATCGCCGACGGCGCCGACGTACGCGGCTATCTGCACTGGAGCTTGCTGGACAACTACGAGTGGGGGCACTGGGAGCCGACGTTCGGCCTGATCGAGGTCGACCGCGAGACCTTCGAGCGCCGCCCCAAGCCCAGCCTCGCCTGGCTGGGCGAGACCGCCCGCCGCCTGCGCGGCTGACGGCCCCGCCGCCGGAAGGACGCACTGTGCAGATATCCGTACCGGACGTCTCGTCCCGGTCCCTGGCCGAACTGATCTCGCTGTCCGGACGACGGGCCGTCGTGACCGGCGCCGGCCGCGGTCTCGGCCGGGCCATCGCCCGGCGCCTGGCCGAAGCGGGCGCGGACGTGCTCGTCGCCGACATCGAACCAGAGCTCGCCGCCACCGCCGCCGAGGGCCTGAACGCCCTCCGCCCGGGCTGTGCGGTGGCCGCTCATGCGGACGTCTCCGACGCCGGCAGCGTCATCGCGGCCGCCGACCTCGCCGTCCGGGAGCTGGGCGGACTCGACATCTGGGTCAACAACGCCGGGATCTTCCCCAGCGTCCCCGCACTCGAGATGTCCGACACGGCCTGGGACGAGGTGTTCGCCGTCAACACGCGCGGCGTCTTCCTCGGATCCCGGGAGGCCGCGCGCCGGATGCGCGAGACCGGGGGCAGGGGTGAGGCCGGGGGCGGGGGCGTCATCGTCAACGTCGTCTCCACGGCGGGGTTCCGGGGAACGGCCCCAGGGCTTGCCGCCTACGTCGGTTCCAAGCACGCCGCACGGGGGATCACCCGGCAACTCGCCCTGGAATTCGCCCCGTTCGGCATTCGCGTGCTGGGCGTCGCGCCGACGTACGTGCCGACCGAGGGAAACATGGCTGCTGCCACCGCGGTCGCCGGGGATCCCGCAGCCGCCGGGAACATCGTCTCCGTGATGCGGCCGAGCCGGCTCGGTCGCCTCGGCGTACCCGACGACATCGCCCGGGTGGTGCTGTTCTGCGCGAGCGACCTCTCGGCCTTCATGACGGGGAGCACGCTCCTCGCCGACGCCGGAGAAACGATTTAGCCCCGTCCGCCCCACCCCCTCCACTCCCCCACCCCCTGCCAGCCCCTGGCCCTCTGGCCCTCTGGCCCTCTGGCCACTGTCCGCAACGACGCGTAGGAGCCCCATGCTCTCCCCCCGTACCAGCCCGACCCGCGACATCGTCAGCCTCGACGGCCTCTGGCGATTCGCCCTCGACACCCGCGCCGGTGCCGACCCGTGGACGTCGCGGCTCACCTCGTCGCTCGAAGCCCCCGTCCCCGCCAGCTACAACGACCTGTTCGTGGACGCGGAGATCCGCGACCACGTCGGCGTCGCCTGGTACCAGCGCGACGTGCGGGTGCCGCGCGGCTGGGCGGGAGAGCGGGTGGTCCTCCGCTTCGGCTCCGTCACCCATGCGGCACAGGTGTACGTGGACGACCGGCTGGTGGCCGAACACGTCGGCGGCTACACGCCGTTCGAGGCGGACCTGACCGGGATCGTGCGCCCCGGCGCCGAGTTCCGGCTGACGGTCGGCGTCGACAACCGGCTGACGAACGAGACGATCCCGCCGGGCACCGTCACCACAGGCCCCGACGGCCGCGAACGCCAGTCCTACCTGCACGACTTCTACAACTACGCCGGCATCGCCCGTCCGGTCCGGCTGTGCAGCACACCGCCGACCTTCGTCGAGGACGTCACGGTCGTCACCGGACGGGACGGCGCCGCCGGCGTCGTCGACTACCGCGTGGAGACCGGCGGCGAGGCCGCCGAGGCGACGGCCGTCCGGGTGCGCGCGGTCGACGAGGCGGGCCGGACCGTGGCGGAGGCCTACGGCCCCGAGGGCACCTTCCGCATCGAGGACGTCACCCTCTGGCAGCCCGGCGCCGCCTACCTCTACGACCTCGTGGTGGAGTTGCTCACCGAGGACCCGGCCGGTGCGGGAGAACTCGTCGACAGCTACACCCAGCCCTTCGGCGTCCGCACCGTCGAGGTACGTGGCACCCGGTTCCTCATCAACGGCGAACCGTTCTACTTCACCGGTTTCGGCAAGCACGAGGACACCCCCGTCCGGGGCAAGGGCCACGACGACGCCTACCTCGTCCACGACTTCCAGCTCATGGAGTGGACCGGCGCCAACTCCTTCCGCACCTCGCACTACCCGTACGCCGAGGAGGTGCTCGACTTCGCCGACCGGCACGGCATCGTCGTCATCGACGAGACCGCCGCCGTCGGCCTCAACCTGGGCGTCATGGGCGGCCTCACCGGCGCCGCGCCGACCCCGACCTTCGCGCCGGAGAACTTCGGCGGAGTCACCGGCGAGGTGCACGCACAGCACCTGCGGGAGCTCATCGAGCGGGACAAGAACCACCCGAGCGTGGTGATGTGGTGCCTCGCCAACGAACCGGCCTCCAACGAGGACGGCGCCCGCGAGTACTTCGAGCCGCTGGTCGAACTGGCCCGCAAGCTCGACCCGACCCGCCCCCTCACCTACGCGGCGGTCATGTTCGCCACGCCGCAGAACGACCTGGTCGGCGACCTGTTCGACGTCCTGAGCATCAACCGCTACTACGGCTGGTACCTCTTCACCGGCGACCTCGCGACCGCCGAGCAGTACCTGGAGGAGGACCTGCGCGGCTGGGCCCGGCGCTTCGGCAAGCCGGTGATGATGTCCGAGTACGGCGCCGACACCCAGCCCGGCCTGCACTCCGTCTGGGACACCCCGTGGAGCGAGGAGTACCAGAGCGACTACCTCGCCATGTACCACCGTGTCTTCGACCGCCTCCCCGAGTTCCTCGGCGAACACGTCTGGAACTTCGCCGACTTCCAGACCTCCAACGGCATCCACCGCGTCGACGGGAACAAGAAGGGTGTCTTCACCCGCGACCGCAGGCCGAAGACGGCCGCGTTCTCGCTCCGCCGCCGCTGGCGCGGCCTGGACGGGCGCAAGCCCGGTCTCGCAGACGGACGCAAGCCCCGTCTCGCGGACGGACGCGAGCCTGGCGCCACGACGGACTACTGACGCCTGCGACTGAAACGTTCCAATCGGCAGCTCCCTCCACGACCGCGCATGCCGTCCTCCGCCAACCGCCGCGCCACCTGGCATTCATGAGACGAAGGAGTCCTCATGCCTCAGAACGACCGTGACATCGGTGTGGCCGGGCCCCCGCCGACCGAGCAGGCGAAGGGTGACGGTGCGGAGCCGACCCGGGGGGCCGAGGTCTTCGGGGAGGAACCGGCCGAGACCCCCGCCCCCGAGATCGAGGCCCCGCCGCTGGAGAGGGTCAGCGGCAGTTACCTCGCCTGGATCATGATCGCCAGCTTCGGGGCCTCCCTGGCCCTGATGGTTCCGCTCTCCTACTCGCTGGCCGTGCGGATCGACGACCTCGCCCCCGGACGCGAGGAACTGCTCGGATACGTCACCGGATCCGCCCAGTTCGTCTATCTGGTCCTCAGCCCGCTGATCGGCTTCTGGAGCGACCGGATGCGCTCCCGCCTGGGCCGCAGGACACCGTTCATGTTCGCCGGCACGGTCATCGGCCTGGCCGGGCTCCTGGGGATCGCCGTCGCCCCGACCGTCTTCCTGGTGGGCCTGACGTGGGTCGTGGGCATGGTCGGCTGGTCCACGGTCGGGCAGGCCATCCAGAACGTCCAGGCCGACCGCGTACCCGAGGAGCAGCGCGGACGCGTCTCGGCGGTGACCAGTGTCATGACCCATATCGCGCCGGTGATCGGCATCGGCATCGCGTACACGGTGGCCTCCAGCACGCTTCTGGTGTTCCTGGTCCCGGGTGTCATCGGAGCGGTGATGCTGCTGCTGTTCCCGGTGCTCAAGCCCGAAGGCGACTCCCGCGCACTCGTCCACACCAGCGAGGTGAGCCTGAAGGGCCTGGTCGCCAGCTACGGGTTCAATCCGCGGAAGTACCCCGACTTCGGCTGGAACTGGCTCGGCCGCTTCGTCTTCTTCATGGGCCTGTACTTCAACACCACCTTCGGGACCTTCTTCTACGCCCAGCGGCTCGACATGCCCGTCAAGGAGGTCGCCGGCGTCGTGGCGACGATCGGGATCCTCGGGGTGCTCGCGGCGACCGGCGGCGCCATCGGGGGCGGCTTCCTCTCCGACAAGCTCGGCCGGCGCAAGCTGTTCACCGTGATCGGCTCCGCGATCTTCGTCGCCGGGGCCGTCGCCGAGGCGTTCGCCCGTTCGCTGCCCCAGCTCGTCGTCGGAGCGGTGCTGATGCAGGTCGCCATCGCGATGTTCAGCGCCGTCGACCAGGCGATCGTGTTCGCCGTCCTCCCGGACCGGGCCCAGGCCGGCCGCTATCTCGCGGTGGTCGCCTTCGCGCAGAAGATCCCCAGCGCCCTCGCCCCGCTCATCGCACCGCTCGTCATCACCGTCGGTGTCGCGAGCGGAGAGGAGAAGAACTACACGCTGCTCTACCTGAGCGGCGCGGTGCTCGCGCTCCTCGGCGGACTGATCATCAAGTTCAAGGTCAAGTCCGTCCGGTAGCAGGGCAGGTCGGCAGCCGACCGCAAAGAGAACAGCAGAGTCCGACGAGTTCCGAGAAGGCAGAGCATGAACAACGCACCGTATGACCTGCGCATCGACAGCGGAGGCGACCAGTTCACCGTGTCGGGCCCCGCACCCCGGCTGTCGTGGAAGCCGGCGTCGGACGCGGAACGCCCGACGGAGCACGAGCTGGAATGCACCGTCGACGGCGAGGCGCGGCCCGCGGTACGGGTCGCGCCCGGCCGGCACCGGTTCCTCCCCTGGCCGTGGGCGGCTCTGCGCAGTGGCCGGCAGGTCGCCTGGCGCGTCCGGGCCGACGGCGCGGGAGGGCCGTCACCGTGGTCGGAGTGGAACGCGTTCGAGGTCGGCCTCCTCGACGAGGACTGGCGGGCGCACTGGATATCGCCGGCCGAATCCGGCGATCCCGGCTACGGCAAGCGCCCGGCTCACACCCTGACGACCCGGTTCGAGGCACGGGCCGGGGTGCGCTCGGCCCGGCTGTACGCGACGGCGCTCGGCGTCTACGAGGCGTACGTGAACGGTGAGCGCGCCGGTACCGCCGAACTGTCCCCCGGATCCACCTCGTACGACCGCACGCTCTACGCCCAGGCGTCCGACGTCACGTCCGCGGTCAAGGCGGGCGGCAATCGTGTCGAGATCGTCCTCTCCGACGGCTGGTACCGGGGCCAGGTCGGCGCGTTCCGTCTGCCGGCCGGCTGGGGGACGGTGCTCGGCGCACGCGCCGAACTGCACGTCGTGTACGAGGACGGCTCACGCCAGGTCGAGCGCAGCGACGGGACCTGGACGAGCACCCGGTCGGCCATCACCCGGGCCGACCTCATGGCCGGGCAGACCACCGACTTCCGCGCCGGGCCGGGCGCCGAGCAGCCGGTCCTCGTCGATCAGGTCGAGGCACCCGCGATCGACTGGTCGCCTGCGCCACCCGTGCGCGTCGTCGAAACGCGCCCGGCCGAGACGGTCAGGCAACTGCGGGACGGCCTCTGGACCGCCGACTTCGGCCAGAACGCCTCCGGCTGGATCGCTCTGGACGATCTGGGCCCGGCCGGAACCCGCACCGTCATCGACTACGGCGAACACATCGGCGCCGACGGTGACCTGACGACCACCCACCTGGACTCCACGCGCCCCGGCGAGGACCCGATCCTCTTCGTGCAGCGCGACGAGGCCGTCTCGGCGGGCCGGGGTGAGACGTTCGAGCCACGCCACACCGTGCACGGCTTCCGGTACGCGCGCATCCGCCGCGACGGCGCCCCGCTCGACCCGGAGAGCGTCAGGATGCGCGTCGTCCACACCGACCTGCGCCGCACCGGCACCTTCGCGTGCAGCGACGACGACCTCAACCGCCTGCACGAGATCGCCGACTGGAGCTTCCGCGGCAACGCCGTCGACGTGCCCACGGACTGCCCGACCCGCGAACGGCTCGCCTGGACCGGCGACTACCAGGTCTTCGCGCCGACCGCCACGCGCCTGTACGACGTCCTCGGCTTCAGCCGCAAATGGCTCCGCTCGGTCCGCGACGACCAGCTGTCCGACGGCCGGATCGCCAACTTCTCGCCCGACGGCCGCCGCATCAAGCACCACCTCGACGACCAGTTCGCCATGATGACCGGCTCGGCAGGCTGGGGCGACGCGATCGTCGCCGTCCCCTGGGAGCTGTACCGGTCCTACGGCGACCAGGAAGTCCTCGCCGAGAACTGGGAGGCGATGGTCCGCTGGGTCGAGTGGGCCCTGCGGACGGCCCGCACCGCCCGCCACCAGTCCCGGATCGAACGCTCGGCCCAGCCGCTCCCCCACGAGCGGTTCATCTGGGACGGCTCCTTCCACTGGGGCGAGTGGACCGAGCCGAAGGAGAAGACGGCCGACGGCACCCCCATCGACCCGATCAAGACCAACCCGATCGCATGGTTCATGGCCGACAAGGGCGAGGTCGGCACGGCGTTCCTGTACCGCTCGACGTCGACCCTCGCCGATGTCGCAAGGGTGCTGGGCCGCACCGAGGACGCGGCCCGCTACACCGAGACCGCCGAGCTCGTCCGGGACGCCTGGCGCACCGAGTTCCTCACCCCCGACGGACGCACCACCGGCGACACCCAGGCCGCCTACGTACGGGCACTCTCCCTCGGGCTCGTCCCCGAGGAGCTGCGCCCGGCCGCCGCCGCCCGCCTCGTCGAACTGATCCGCGCCGCCGACACCCACCTCGGCACCGGCTTCCTCGCCACCGGCGACCTGCTTCCCGTGCTCTGCGACACCGGCCACAGCGACACCGCCTACGAGCTTCTCCTGCGGCGCACCGCACCGTCCTGGCTGTACATGCTCGACCGCGGCGCGACGACCATCTGGGAGGACTGGGAGGGCATCGACGACAACGGTGACGCCCACGACTCCCTGAACCACTACAGCAAGGGTGCCGTGATCCGTTTCCTGCACACCCACACGCTGGGACTGCGCCAGGCAGTGGGGTCGGTCGCCTGGGAGTCCATCGAGGTCGCGCCCGTCCCCCACCCGTCGCTGTCGTGGGCCCGGGGCACGCACGAGTCCCCGCAGGGCACGATCACCGTCGAGTGGCGGACGGCCGGCGACGAGCTGACCCTCACGGTCGACGTGCCTCCCGGCACCTCCGCACGCGTCGTCTTCCCCGACGGCACCACCGAGGTCACTACGACAGGTGTCTTCAGGCGGACGAAGCAAATTCCGACCGTATGGTAATTTTTGAAAGGTCAATCACTGCGCACGACTTGTCGGGACCGGCTTCGCCGGGGAGAGTGAGCGCACCGTGGGTCAGGCAACAGCGCGCGGGCCGTACGCCAAGACACCGGCCCGCCGAGCGGAGATCGTACGGGCGGCCCGTGACAGTTTCGCCGAGAACGGCTACGCCAAGGCCTCCCTGCGGGACATCGCGGAGCGGGCGGGCATCACCCATGCCGGGCTCCTCCACCACTTCCGCAACAAGGACGAGATCCTTGCGGCAGTGCTCGCCGAGCGGGATTCCGAGGAGTGGCAGCACGGCGCGGCACAGGTCGACAGCCTCGACCAGCTCGCGCCCTACCTCGGTGAGCTCATCCGTCACCACCAGAAGGCCCCTGAGCTCATGCGTCTGTGGATCGAGCTCGCCGCCGCGGCCTCACGCACGGATCATCCCGCCCACGCCTATTTCGTCGAGCGCTACGAACGCGGGCGCACGCAGTTCGCCGAGGGCTTCCTCGACCAGGCGGCCCGCGGCCGGCTGCGCGAGGGAGTCAGCCCCCAGAGCGCTGCGGCTCTCTTCCATGCCGTGCTCAACGGCCTCCAGTTGCAGTGGGTCCTGGACCAGGACCTCGACATCATCGGACCGCTCAACGACTTCGTCCGCCTGCTTCTCGACCGGGACGACGGAGACGAGGGGTAGGCGAAGGGTCACCGGCACCGCGCGTCGGCCGTGAAGGCTTCCGGTGACCTGACCTGACCGGCGTGCGGTACGTGTCAGGGGTTGGGCCTCCTGTCGTACCGAGCCGCGAGGACCGGCCGACTAGCCCTGGCCGGTCGTGGGCCAGGCCCGTATCGCCGACTCCGCCACCTTCTCCAGCACCTCCCGCGAGGCACCGTCGCACGCCTGCTGGCTCATGCCCTGGATGACGGCCGCGTAGAAGGCCGCAAGGCCTTCCGTGTCCGTGTCTCCAGGCAGGCGCCCCGCATCGACGTCTTGGCGGATGCGGGCGGCGATGGCCGCCTTCGAGGCCTCCCGCATGCCGCGGAGTTCCGCCTTCACATCCTGCGAACCCGGTCCGCAGTTCGCAGCGGCCGAGATGATCGGGCAGCCCGGGGGATGCCGGGGGTCGGTGTAGTCGGCCGCGAAGTGCCGCAGCATGGCCTCGATCGACGAGCGCGCGTCCTGACCCTCGGTCGAGGGGGCTGTGGCGGTGGTGCGCTGGTACAGGCGCACCGCCTCGCCGAACAACTGCCGTTTGTCACCGAACGCCGCGTACAGGCTGGGCGGATTGATCCCCATCGCCTTGGTGAGCGAGGCGATGGAGGTGGACTCGTACCCGTAGGTCCAGAACTCCCTGAGCGCCGCGGCCAGGGCTTCGTCCCGGTCGAAGGCGCGACGGGTCCGCGTCGCAGCGGGCCTGCCCGGCGGGGCGGTGGGCGAGTCGCCGCCTTCTCCGCTCGCGCCCGTGCCGCGCCGCCTGCGGCCCTGCCGTTCCTTCTCCCCGCTCTCCGTCACCTGGGCAGTCTAACCCGCCATCTTTAGCGAACGATAAAGCAGCACTGCTACAGTCACACCACACGCCAGCTTTAGCGATCGCTAAAGCTGGCGCGATCGAGCACCCATGCCCACCTTCCGCGCATCAAGGATCCAGCCATGACCACCACCGTCCCCGCCCCCTACGCCCGCACCGTCCACGGCTCGGGCCCCGGCCTCCTCCTCGCCCACGGCGCCGGCGGCAGCATCGAGGCCAACTACGGCCCGATCATCGACGGGATCGCCGCCCGGCACACCGTGGTCGGGGTCGACTACCCGGGCTCCGGCGACACCCCCACCGCGCAGGGCACCCTGGAACTCGACGAGCTGGCGGACCAGTTGGTCGCGGCTGCGGATGCCGAAGGGCTCGACACGTTCGCCGTCTCCGGGTACTCCCTCGGTGGCCCGGTCGCCATCCGCATCGCCGCCCGCCACCCGGAACGGGTCACCTCGCTCGTACTGAGCGCCACGTTCGCCCGCCTGGACACCCGCACGGAGCTGGTCGCCGACGTCTGGCACCAGCTCTTCACCTCCGGGCAGTCCCGGTTGCTCGCCCGGTACCTGACCCAACTGGTCCTCAGTGCCCCCGCCCTGAACTCCCTCAGCCCAGCCCAGGCCCGCGCCGCCGCCGAGCAGACGGCCCTCGCCATGCCGCCGGGCACCGGCGCCCAGGTCGACCTGGTCCGCCGGGTCGATGTACGTGACGACCTCGCCGCGATCACCGTCCCGACCCTCGTCGTCGTCACCACCGCCGATTCCCTCGTGCCCGCCACCTTGCAACACGAGCTGGCCGCCGCCGTCCCCGGCGCTCGGATCGCCGAACTGCCCACAGGGCACCTCCCGTTCGTCGAGCGGCCCACGGAATGGCTGGAGCTCATCACCGAATTCCTCGGCCGCCGGTAGGCGATGAGCCGCAGGACCGTGCCCTACCGGGTCACTGCAGTTCTCCCGGTCTCGCCGGGGCCGCCGAGGACGGGGCCGACGCCGAAGCTGTAGGACCCGGACCCGACCTCGAACACGGCGGCCCCGTCCTCCATCCGGAGGAACCGGACACCCTTGGCGGCATCGGCCGGCCGGCCGCCCTCGGTGACCGCCGAACGGGTCCGCGTGGGCACGTGGACTTCAGCGACGGTGTTGACCGGCACCGTCACCTTCAGATCGACAGCGCCGTTGTCCGTGCTCCACTGCGACGAGAGGCGGCCGTAGACGGTCTCGAGGCTTCCGGAGCCCTCCGTCAGGTTCCCTCCGGGTGCCGGCGCGATGCGTGAGCGCTTGTAGCCGGGCTCGATCGCCGAGAGGCCGCCGATGTTCTGGAACATCCAGTCGCCCACGGCGCCGTAGGCGTAGTGGTTGAAGGAGTTCATGTCGACCGGGCCGAAGCTGCCGTCGGGCATGATCGAGTTCCAGCGCTCCCACATGGTGGTGGCACCGCTGACGACCTCGTAGCCCCAGGACGGGTAGTCCTTGTGCAGCAGCATCTTGTAGGCCAGGTCGTCCCGGCCGATCTTGCTCAGCGCGGGCAGCAGCAGCGGTGTGCCGATGAAGCCGGTCCGCAGGTGGTGGTCGGTGAGCGCCAGCTTGGCCACGAACTTGCTCCCGGCCTTCTCGACGAGTGCCGGATCCGAGATCAGATCCATGCCGAGGGCCAGCGCGTATCCGGTCTGCGAGTCGCGCTTCACCGTGCCGTCGGATGCGACGTAGGCCTCGGTGAAGGCGTCGCGGATGTCGGCGGAGAGCTTGCCGTAGTCGGACGCCGCCGTTTCGTCGCCCAGGGCCTCGGCGACCTCGGCCATCATGCGGGCGTTCTCTGCGTAGTAGGCCGTGCCCAGGATGCCCTGCTCGGTGGGGTCGTCCAGGTGCAGCCAGTCGTTGGTGAAGAAGGTGGTGCGGCCGGGCTCGAGCAGGTCCGGTCCGGCGCTGTCGCGCACGAACTGGAAGAACTTCTGCATGGCGGGGTAGTTCTCCCGCAGGATGCGGGTGTCGCCGTAGGAGCGCCACACGGAGTACGGCACGGTGATCATCACGTCGGACCAGCCCACACCGCTCTCGCCGAACTGGCCCTGAGGGGTCGGTACGACCGCGGGCAGATCACCGTTGGCGTACTGGGAGTTGCGCACGTCCGCCATCCAGTGGGACAGGAACGCGCGGGTGTCGACGAGGTAGTTGGCCGTCGGCGCGAACAGGCTGATGTCTCCCGTCCAGCCCAGGCGTTCGTCACGGGCCGGAGTGTCGGTGGGGATGGAGAGGAAGTTGCCCCGCTGGCTCCAGGAGATGTTGCTCACCAGCCGGTTGAGCATGCCGTCCGAGGTCTTGAGCGTGCCGGTGGCCGGGAGGTCGGATCCCCATACGACGCCCTTGACGTCGGAGAGGGCGGGAGGCTCGGTCACCCCGGTGATCTCGATGTAGCGGAAGCCGTGCTGGGTGAAGGTGGGTTCGTAGGTGACAGTTCCTGTCTCGGCGAAGGTGTAGCGGTCGGTGACCTTGGCACTGCGGAAGTTGTCGGTGTAGAGGGTGCCGTTCTTGTTGAGCACCTCCGCGTAGCGGATCTTGACGGTCTGGCCGGCGGAACCGGTCAGGTTCAGCCGGGACACGCCGACCATGTTCTGACCGAGGTCGTAGACGTAAATCCCGGCGGTGGGTTCGGTCATCTTCTTGGCCTGGAGCACCTGGGTCCGGCGCACGGGCTCGTCGCTCTGCGGGACCAGCAGGGCGGTGCGGGACGTAAGGCTCGCGGCGGGCTCCCACTTCGCGTCGTCGAACCCGGGCCGGCTCCAGCCCGACGGCTCCAGCCGGGCGTCGTAGGTCTCGCCGTCCTGCAAATCGGCCTTGGCATAGGGGCCGTCGGCCGACTTCCATGAACCGTCCGTGGCGATCCACTGGACGGAGCCGTCGGTGTAGGTGATGCGCATCTTCGCCACCAGGGCGGGGGTGTCCCCGTACTGCCGGCTCCAGCCGAGCCCGACCTTGCCGGCCCACCAGCCCTCCGCCAACGACGCGCCGAGTACGTTGTCGCCGCCGTCGAGCAGCTTCGTCACGTCGTAGGTCTGGGACTGGATGCGCTTGTGGTAGTTCGTCCAGCCCGGGGCGAGGACCTGGTCGCCGACCCGCTTGCCGTTGATTTCCAGTTCGTAGAGGCCGAGTGCCGACGCGTAGACGCGCGCGGAGGCGACCTTCTTGCCGGGCTCGGTCGCGAAGTCCTTGCGCAGCAGCGGCTGCGGGCGGGCCGTGGGTCCGTAGAGGGCGTCCGTGGTGCCGGAGACGACGAGGGCGGAGTCGGTGATGTCACCGCCGGTGAACGGGTTCCGGCCGGAGGCGAAGTCGGTGTCGAGGAGTGTGCTGCCGTCGGCGCCGGTCACGACGGCGTCGTAGACCGTTCCCCGTTCGCCGCAACAGGCGTGTGTGCGGAAGCCTATGTAGCCCTTGGTGAACGTGGAGTCGGTGAGGGTGCTGACCGGCTTGCCGTCGAGGGTCGTCCTGATGGTGGTGCCCGCCACGTCGTAGCGGACGGTGTGCCGGCCGTCGAGGAGACCGGCGTTGGTGAAGCCGTAGGGCGCGAGATCCACCTGCTGGACCACGGTGTAGGTGCCCTTGACCTGCTTGTGCAGTCGCAGCATCGGGGTGGGGCCCGTGACGTTGAACTGCCACATGTAGCCGTTGCTCGCGTCCGAGGCACGCAGGAACATACCGAAGGCGGCACTGTCGAGCTTGAAGTCGACCGTGGCGGTGTAGTCGGTCCACTTGTCCAGGTCGCTGGGAGCCGCGGGGCGAGTGATCCACTGGGCGCCGTCCCAGTCGCCGGAGTTCAGCAGGCCGGTCTCGAGGTACGCGGTCGCGCTCCACGGACTGGCGGCTCCCTTGCCGTCCCAGGCCCGGACGCGCCAGAAGTACCGTGTGCCCGCCTCCAGGCCGGGACCTTCGTACCTCACGCCGACCTGACGGCCGGACACCACCTTGCCGGACGACCACACATCGGCGGACCCCGGCCTGCGTCCGACCTGGATCTCGTAGGCCTTCTGCGACGTCGCCCGCCGGGCCGACGCCGACTGCCAGCCGAAGACCGGGTCCTCATCACCGATGCCCAGCGGGTTGACCCGGCCGTTGGCGGTCAGGGCCTTCACGGTGAACGGAGCGTCGGACACTGACGCGGCGGAGGACATGGGCGTCGGCAGGATCGCCACGCTTCCGACTACGGCGAGCACTACGAAGCCTCTGAGGAGCACGTGCAGGACCGAGCGCTTTTCGCCCATGGCAACTCCGTTTTGAATCGTTTCAAACATGCAGGTTGCCGGGACGGTACTGATGTGACGCCGGACACGTCAAGAGGTAGGGGCGGGTGGATCGGCACATCCCGGGCGGCGTTCAGCCCTGTTCGACCACGGCGGTCGACGACGGGCGTCCCCCCAGGGTCGTTGCCGTCGGCAGCGGCGTACTCCGGTCGTGGTACGCGCGGTGACCGCCGTGGGGCGACGCGAGAACCGACCGCCTTGCAGGAGCCTTGAGGCCTTGAACAACCCGGAGGTGGATCGTGATCGAAGTGAACGACCTCAGTAAGCGGTACGGGGACAAGCTCGCGGTGGACGCGCTCAGCTTCGCCGTGCGTCCTGGTGTGGTGACGGGCTTCCTCGGGCCCAACGGCGCGGGCAAGTCGACGACGATGCGGATGATCATGGGGCTGGACCGGCCGTCGGCCGGGACGGTACGTGTCAACGGCCGCCCGTACGAGCAGCACGAGGCGCCCTTGGAGACGATCGGGGCACTGCTGGAGGCGAAGGCGATCCACCCGGGACGCTCGGCGTATCACCACCTGCTGGCCCTCGCGGCGAGCAACGGCATCGGCAGGCGGCGGGTGCTGGAAGTGATCGACATGGTCGGCCTGACGGAGGTGTCCCGCAAGCGGGCGGGTGGGTTCTCGCTGGGCATGGGGCAGCGGCTGGGCATCGCCTCCGCACTGCTCGGCGACCCGCGGATCGTCATGCTGGACGAGCCGGTCAACGGACTCGATCCCGAAGGCGTGCTGTGGATCCGCAACCTGTTGAAGGACCTCGCGGACCAGGGGCGGACCGTCTTCGTCTCCTCCCATCTGATGAGCGAGATGGCACTGATCGCCGAGGACCTCATCGTGATCGGGCGAGGCCGGCTGCTGTCGGCGGGCCCGCTCGCCGACTTCGTCGCGCAGTCCTCCAGCCGCAGCGTACGGGTGCAGTCGCCGCAGGCCGGGGCCCTGCGGGACCTGCTGGTGGGTGACGGCGTCTCGGTCACCGGCAGCCGGCCCGGTGTCCTGGACGTCCAGGGACTGGAGGCCGCCGAGATCGGTGAACGCGCCGCTGCCGCCGGGCTGGTGCTGCACGAGCTGTTCGTCCAGGAGGCGTCGCTGGAGGAGGCGTTCATGGAGCTGACCCGTGATGCCGTCGAATACCACGCCGCCACCTCCGAGTTCGCCACCACCGGAGGGACGAACCGATGAGCACTGCCGCCCTTGACACCCAGGACACACAGAAGACGACCGGGTCCGCCGGTCGGCACACGGGCGGTCTGCGGGTCACCTTCCCGCGGGTGGTCACCATGGAATGGATCAAGCTGCGGTCGCTGCGCTCGACGCTCTACACGCTGACGATCACCGTGGCCCTGGTCATCGGCCTCGGACTGCTGTTCAGCAGCCTGGTCGGCTCGGGGCAGGGCCCCGGGGAGGACGATTTCAGTGACCCGACCTCGATCAGCCTGGGCGGGGTGATGCTCGCCTCGCTGGCCGTCGCGGTGCTCGGGGTCCTGATGAGTGCCGGCGAATACGCCACCGGGTCCATCCGCGCCACGTTGGCCGCGGTCCCGTCACGCCTGCCGGTGCTGTGGGGCAAGGTGCTCGTCTTCGCCGTGGTCAGTTTCGTGCTCATGTTCGTCGCGGCCCTGGGGGCGTTCCTGGCCGGTCAGTCCGTCCTGTCCTCGCGTGACATGGCCACCGCCGCGCTCTCCGATCCGGGCGTGTTCCGCGCTCTGACCGGCGCGGCGGTCTACCTCACCGGTGCAGGGCTGATCGGGCTGGCGGTCGGCGTCCTGCTGCGCAACACGGCCGGGGCGATCACCACCGTGGTGGGCGCGCTGTTCGTGCTGCCGGGTGTGATCCAGCTCCTGCCGAGCAGCTGGAACGACGCCATCGGCCCGTACCTGCCGTCGAACGCGGCGAACGCGTTCATGTCCGTGCAAACGAGCGGTGACTCGCTGTCGTCGGGGTCCGGGCTGGCGGTGTTCGCCGTGTACCTCGTCGTGCTCCTGGCCGGCGCGGCTATCCTGCTCAAGCGGCGCGACGCGTGAGCCCGGCTGCCGCGGGCACGCCGCCGACCCCCTCGTACGCCTTCGGGCGTGGAGGCGGGCGGCCGCGTCCCTGCGTAGCGAGGATCCGTACGGAGGAACGGTGAAGCCGTGATCGGACCGGCGTCGCTGCGACGGGTGACCAGCGCCCACCCGCGCCTGCTGGATGCCGCCCTCGCCACTCTCGTGGGCGGTGCGGGCATGGTGCCCCTGCTGTTCGGACGCTGGCCCGACGGCGACCGGGCGTCGGGCGCCGACGCCGTCGCCGCCGTGGCCGCGTTCCTGCTGCTGCTGGCGCGCCGCCGGGCACCGCTGCCCGTCCTGGCGCTGACCGTGCTCGGCGAGGTGGCGTTCACCGTCCTCGCGTCACAGCCGTCGCGGGCTCTCAAGATCACCGTGTTGCTCGTCATCTACACCGTGGCACGTACGGTCCCCCGGCGGACAGCGCTGATCGTCACAGCGGGCACGGCCCTCGTGCTGTACGCCGTCATCACGTATGCGATGGGTTCTGCCTACACCCCGGAGGCCGGCGCGGTGTTCGCCTGGACCGGGATGTTCGCCGCTGTCGGAGGTACCGTGCGCACCTGGCGCGACTACGTCGCTGCAGTGGAGGAGCGAGTGCTGCGGGCGGAGGCGAGCAAGGAAGCGGAGGCCCGTCGTCGCGTCGCCGAGGAGCGGCTGCGGATCGCCCGGGAACTGCACGACGTGATCGCTCATCACATCGCCCTGATCACCATTCAGGCGGGTGTCGCCGGGCACTTCCTGCGTGACCGGCCGGACCAGGCCGACGTGGCGCTCGGCCACATCCGCGACGGCGGCCGCACGGTGCTGGACGAACTGGGTTCGCTGCTGCACGTACTACGGCAGTCCGGTGACGAGCCGGACGAGACGCAGCCGGCCGAACCCGTGCCCGGCCTGGCCCGGCTCGGAGGGCTCCTCGAATCGCTGACCGCCGCGGGGCTGAGCGTCCGCCACCGGCAGACCGGCCGGCCGCGCCCCCTGCCGACCGCCGTCGACCTGGCCGCCTACCGCGTCATCCAGGAGGGGCTGACCAACGCGCACAAGCACGGTGCCACCGCCGAGGCCGACCTGCTCGTCGGCTACGGGCCCGACGCACTGCGCGTCCGGATCACCAACCTCCTGCACACCCGCCCGTCCCCGGTCCCGGCCGCGGCGGGCACCGGACACGGGCTGACGGGCATGCGCGAGCGCGCCCACGCGGTCGGCGGCAGCTTCCGTGCCGGAGCGGAACCCGACGGTCGGTTCCGCCTCGACGTGCGTCTGCCGCTGCCCGAAGCCGCACCACCGGCCGGCACTGACGCGTCGGACGGGTCCGGCACAATCCTGTACCCGACCGCCGCTGACGGGAGGCAGGGATGACCATTCGTGTTCTGCTCGCCGACGACCAGGCCCTCGTCCGCGCCAGCTTCCGCATGCTCATCGATTCGGAACCGGACCTGGAGGTCGTAGGAGAGGCGGCAACGGGCGGCGAGGCTGTCGGACTGGCCCGCAGTACCCGTGCCGATGTCGTGCTGATGGACATCCGGATGCCCGACATGGACGGCCTGGCCGCCACGCGCGCCATCTCGGCGGACGAAGACCTCGCGGGCGTACGGGTGCTGATCCTGACGACGTTCGAAGCGGACGAGTACGTCTTCCAGGCGCTGCGTGCCGGGGCCAGCGGGTTCCTCGGAAAGGGCGTGGAACTCTCCGACCTCCTCGAGGCGATCCGGCTGGTGGCCCGAGGAGAGTCGCTGCTGTCGCCCAGGGCGACCAAGGCACTCATCGCCCAGTACCTGACCACACCCGACCTGACGAACGCTCCCGCCCCAGAGCTGACGAGCCTGACCGAACGCGAGCGCCAAGTGCTCGTCCTCGTCGCCGCCGGCCTCTCCAACGACGCCATCGCCGAACAACTGCACGTCTCGCCCTGGACCGCCAAGACCCACGTGAACCGCACCATGACCAAGCTCGGCGTCCGCGACCGCGCCCAGCTCGTCGTGATCGCCTACCAGACCGGCTTCGCCCAACCCGGCGCTTGACCGGCCCCACGGAAGTAGTCGTTGAAGACCGGCCGGGCGTTTTCCGCCGACCGTGCCGGGGGACTCGCCGTGTGTGGTCGCGTATGGAGCGGAGCGGCGCGTGCGCGTTCCCGCGCTACGGGCAGGCTGGCTGAGGCAGACGTTCGTCCATTGGGCCTTTCCGCCGGACGCGGTCCAGGCGCTGCTGCCCGAGGAACTGGTGGTGGACGAGTACGAGGGGTCGGCCTGGGTGGGGCTCACCCCCTTCGTGATGGCGGATGTGCGCCCTCCCGCGGTGCCCGCCCAGGTGCCCGGGCTCCCGACGTTCGCGGAGACCAACCTGCGGACCTTCGTCCGGCACCGGGACGGCGCGGACGGGCTGTGGTTCCTGTCCATCGAGGTGGCCTGCCCGCTGATGCTGGCGGCCAGGGCCGTGGGCGCGCCGTACAACCCGGGCAGGCTGAGCGTCTCCCTGAACGGGGACGCCGTTGCGTACGCCGGGTCCAGGTGGGTCGGCGAGGCCTCCTACCGCCTGGTGGTCCGGCCCGGTGACCCGATCACGCCCACCGAGCGGGACGTGTGGCTGACCTCGCGCTGGCGGGCGTACACCCGTCGGCTCGGCATGCTCTGGGAGACGCCGGTCGAACACGAACCCTGGCCGCTGGCCCACGCCGCCGTCGACGTGCTCGAGGAGACGCTGACCAGCGCGGCAGGCCTGCCCGCGCCCGCCGCCGAGCCCCTGGTGCACTTCTCGGAGGGGGTGCGGCACGTGCGGCTCGGGGCGTCGAGGCCGCGCGTCCCGACGCCAGGTCTGTCAGGTGGGTAGCGCCGTGAGCCGCACGCGCGGCACCCGCGGAAGGCACCCGCGGCTGCGCTTCGACGGCTGGATCGCGGGTGTGGGCACCTCCTCCGGGACGCGCGTCGTGCTGGGGCACTGGCAGCGGTCGCCGTTCGGGCCGTTCAGCGACGTGATGATCGAGCGGGCCGACGGGGAACGGCTGCTGCTCGCCCCCTCGCACCGGACGGCGGACTTCGTCGGTGACACCTATGGCTTCGACACGGTGCGTGTCGTGCCGGTCGAGGTGAGCGTCGCGGACGACACCTGGACGGTCGACGCCGGGCCGTTGGAGTTGCACTTCACTGTCGCGCGACGACGGCCGCTGGGCGTTCTCCTGCGGGCCGTGCCCGGCGTACTCGCCGCCCGCCCGGCATGGGCCGCCCTGACGAACGGGCCCGCCCACCTGCTGCCGACGCAGGTACGGACCCGCGGCCGTACGGGCGCGCGACGCCGTGAGTGGTACGGCGTACGGGACATGCGGCCGGTCGGCGGGATGTCCGCGGTCTTCGAGGGCCTCGATCTCGGTGTCATGGCACCGGTCGAACCGCCCGTGCGCTTCGGGTTCGGTTCGGTGCCCCGGAAACCCACCCTCACCCGGGTCACGACGACGGTGGAGCTGGGCCGGTGACCTTCGTTTCCTCACCGGTTCGGCCGGGTACCCGGCCGAACCGCGAAGAGAGCGGAAAGGACGCCGGTATGGGCAGAACGAGAGTGCCGGACCGGGCGGACACGGTCGCGGTGGCGCACGGCCTGTTCAACGTCGTGGGCGGGCTGTGGCCGCTGGTGCATCTGCGCAGCTTCGAGTGGGTCTTCGGGCCCAAGGCCGACGTCTGGCTCCAGATGACGACGGGCGGCATGCTGGTCTCGGCCGGCGTCGCACAGCTCGCTGCGGCTCCGGGACCGCAGGGGCCGGTCCAGGCCCGTCGCATCGGTCTCGGCACGGCCACCACCCTGCTCGCCATCGACCTGATCTACGTGCCCAAGGGGCGGATCCGGCCGACGTACCTCCTGGACGCCGCGATGCAGACGGGATGGATCGCCGCCTGGCTGCGTTCCGCCCCCAGTGCCAGTCGCTGATCAGTGCCAGTCGCTGATCCGGACGTCGTCGGGGGCCGGCCTGCCGCGTCCCGTCTCCGCGAAGTCCTTGAGGCTCATCAGGAAGGTCGCCCACTTCGTGCTGCAGTGGTGCATGAACTCGACCGGCTCACGCCAGCCCTCGTGCTTGAACAGGACGATCGTGTAGCCGTCGCGCCGGCTGAGGCTCCAGTCGATCTCGGTCCCGATCCACTCCGCGGGGCCGTCGGTGACGCGCCACCGCACCCGGCCGACGGGGTCGAGCTCCAGGATCTCCATGTCGAAGCCGCCGACGTCGCCGAAGCGGAACGCCAGCTGACCGCCGACCTCGCTCTTGCCGGTGGTGTCGGTCGTCCACCAGCCGGCGATGCCCTCGGGCGTGGCGATGGCCCGGTAGACGTCGTCCAGCGGCGCTAGGGCGTGTCCGCAAAGTCCCGCCTGCCTCGCGACGCCCGGCACGCACTCTCGCCGCACCGGTCGAACACCCGCGTACAACCAGTACGCGGGCGTCCGCCCGGCACGCCGAGAGCACGCACCGAACGCCGCAAGGCCCGCCCTCCGGGCGGACGACGGGACTTTACGGACACGCCCTAGGGCGCCGACGCGATGCAGGATGTCGGGCATCTTCATTCTCCTTCGGTGTGGTCGCGGCTGCGTTCGATCGTCTCCGCGATGTGCTTGATCCGGCGCAGCCGGGCGTCCCAGGACGTGCCGACCGCGGCCAGTTGCGCGGCCGCGCGGGCGAGTTGTGCCTCGTCGACCCGGTAGCGCCGCTCGCGGCCGGCCGGCTCGGCACGAACCAGCCCGACCCGGTCGAGGACGGCGAGGTGTTTGGACACGGCCTGCCGGGTGAGGGGCAGGCCGGCGCTGAGCGAGGTGGCCGTTCCGGCTCCGGACGCGAGGAGCAGGTCGATCAGCGTGCGCCGGGTGGGGTCACCGATCGCCGACCACAGTTCGTCGTCGACCGGCGTGCTCATGGAGTCGACACCAGTCGCGCGATGTACGCGCCCAGCCGGGGGATGTAGTGGTCCCAGCCGCTCACGTGATCGCGGTACTGCTCCTCGAGAACGGCGATCTCCCAGCCCATCTCGCGGAACCCGGTCTCGGTCATCAGCACCCGGGTCCCCTGCTCCGTCGGCACCAGGTCGAAGGTGACCAGCAACGAGTCCCCGCGACGTTCGGCGTCGGTGTAGCACCACCTGAACGAGAACCGCGACGGCGGGTCGACCTCGACGACGGTGAGCGCGACGGTCATCGTGTCGCCGGTCGTCTCGTCCCGCCAGAAGAGCTCACCAGGCGCTCCCGCGACGGACTTGAAGCGGGCGTCGTCCGGCCACCACTCCCGCATGTGCTCCGGCCAGCTGACGACCTCGAAGACCACCTCCGGTGGTGCGTCGACGTGGATCTCGCGCTCGATGCTGCCGTACTCCATTGCCCGAACCCTTTCGCAACCTTTAGTTGCGTATCAGAGTACGGCAGCAGGCGTTTATGCGCAACGTTTGGTTGCGCATTGGGTTGCCGTCGTCATCAGCCGTCGGCGACACCCGTGCGCGGCTGCCGGTAGGGACGCAGCGCGCGGCGCGCTATGGCGAAACGATGCGTCTCCGACGGGCCGTCGTAGATGCGGAACGGCCGCACCTCCCTGAACAGACGGGCCAGCGGGGCGTCGGCGGCCGAGATGCCCAGCGCTCCACAGATCTGCACCGCGCGGTCGACCACTCGGTTCACCGCCTCCGCCACGAAGGTCTTGGACACCGAGGTGAGCTGCGAGGCGGCCGCGGAGCCGGTGTCCAGTTCCCAGGCGGTGCGCAGGATCAGGGCGCGGCTCGCCTCGATGTCGATCTCGGAGTCGGCCAGCATCTGCTGGACCATGCCGAGGTCTCCCAGCACCGAGCCGAACGCCATCCGGCTCCCGGCCCGCTCCAGGGCGACGTCCTGGGCGCGGCGGGCGGCTCCCAGCCAGCGCATGCAGTGCGTCATCCGGGCGGGGCCGAGCCTGACCTGGGCACCCTCGAAGCCGTGGTCCACCGCTCCGAGCACCTGGTCCTCCCCCACCACGCACTCCTCGAAGGCGATCTCGCTGTGCCCGGCGAAGAGCGACTCGTCGAGGGTCTCGATGGTCCGGACGAGGCGCATGCCGGGATTTTCGGCGTCGACCAGGAACATGGTGGCGCCGCCCGGGTCGCCGGGACTGCCGGAGGTGCGGGCCATGACGATGGCGAAGCCGGCTCCCTCGGCACCGGTGATGAACCACTTGCGCCCGTCGATGCGCCAGCCGCCGGGGACCCGGGTCGCGGTGGTCCGCAGGGAGCGGGGATCGGCACCCGCCCCGGGAGCCGGTTCGGTCATGGCGAAGCAGGACCGCGATTCCCCCGCGGCGAGCGGGCGCAGGTACCGCTGCTTCTGCTCTTCGGTGGCCACCTTGTCCAGCAGGTGCATGTTGCCCTCGTCCGGGGCGGCGCAGTTCAGCGCCAGAGGTCCGAGCAGGGAGTAGCCCGCCGCTTCGAACACCACCGCCTGCCCGCGCAGGTCGAGCCCGTGTCCGCCCCAGCGCGCCGGCACGTGCGGAGCGAAGACCCCCGCGTCACGGGCGGCCTTTTGCAGTGTCTCCCGCAGGGCCTCGGGGGCGTCGTGCACGGAGCCGCCGCACTCACGCTCGACAGGAATGACCACCTCGCGCACGAACTCGGCGGCCTTTGAGGCGAGTTGAGTGACTGTTGGGTCTACATCGAACTGGATGGGCACGGGACCTCCCGCCGACGGGCGTACGGGCATCGGGTCCCGTCGCGTCTAGAAACTGTATAGCTTCTTAAGTATCTTGCCTGGAAGCACCGGGGACGGGAAGCACCCGGCGACGGGAAGCTACGACAGGAGAAGCACCCATGGACCTTGCCGTGAGCACCGAGCCGGTCCGGATCGTCCGCCACCCCGACCGGGTCGTCGAGCTGAGACTCGACGACCCGGGGCGGGGCAACGCCCTGGATCTGAGGACGGCCGAGGCCTTGCGGGACACCGCGCGCGAGGTGGCCGCGGACCCGGGCGGCGCCGTGCTGCTGCGGGCGGCGGGCGGCAGCTTCTGCGTGGGCGGTGACCTGCGCGCCTTCGCCGGTCGCGGCACCGGGACCGGCGCCTACGTCCATGCCGTGGCGAGCGCCGCGCACGCGGCGGTACAGGCCCTCTACGAGCTGCCCGTGCCGCTGGTGACCGCCGTGCGCGGCGCGGCCGCGGGTGGCGGGATCGGCCTGGCGCTGGTGGGCGACATCGTCCTGGCGGCCCGGTCCGCGCGGTTCCGGCTGGCGTACACGGCGATCGGGCTGACGCCGGACTGCGGGGCCTCCTGGTTCCTGCCCCGCCTGGTGGGCCCTCGCAGGGCGGCGGACCTGATCCTCACCAACCGGGTCCTGACCGGCGACGACGCCGAACGATGGGGCCTGGTCTCGCACTCCGTGGACGACGAGGAACTGGACGACGCGGCACACCGGACAGCGGCCGGCCTGGCCGCCGGCGCCGGTGACGCGCTGCGCGCCGCGAAGGGCCTGCTGCGCGCCGGCACCGGCGACGAACTGGGCCGCCACCTCGACGAAGAGGCGCGGCTGATCGCCGCCCTGGCGGACGGCCGCGAGGCGCGGGACCGCATGGCGTCGTTCCTCGCCGCGCGGGACCGCCCGAAGGCGGGCGACGGCCGGACCGAAGCGGGCGAATCCAAAAGTGTTTCTTGAGTCCCTCTTCACTAACAGGCTCGCCGAGGCGTAACCTCCGGGCAACACAGATCCGAGGAACCGGTCACCACAGAGCCGGGGAAAAGGTGTGGCGATGCAATCTGCTGCCGTGGGCCTTCCGGACGCTCCCGACGAGCCTCTCGGCGAAGCCGTCGTCGACCTCGTTCTGCGCGGCATGTGGCGCGGCCGGCCGGAGTCGGAGCACCGTCCGCTGGTCGACGCCGGGCTGGCGATGGTGAAGGGTCCGGTGGTGCTGCCTACCGAGCGGGCCAAGGCCGCCGCCGCGCGGATGCTGCGGGTCCCCGCCGGCTCCGAGCAGGAGGCGCGGATCACCGCCGCTTACGAGGCGTTCCTGCCGGTCAACCGGAAGATCCGCGACGTGTGCACGGCCTGGCAGTGCCGCCCCGACGGCTCCGCGAACGACCACTCCGACGACGCCTACGACGCCGGGGTGCGCGAGTCGCTGGAAGACGTGCACGAGGCCATCCAGCCCGTGCTGCGCAGGCTGGAGCGGGTGCTCGCGGGCAGCGACCGGTACCTCCCGGCCCTGGAGGAAGCCCTCGACCGTTTCGACGACGGCGCGACGGCGTGGCTGGCCTCACCTCTGTGCGACTCGTACCACACCGTGTGGATGCGGCTGCACCAGGAACTGCTGCTCGTGCTGGGGATCAGCCGGGCCGAGGACGAGGCCTTGGAAGAGGAACTGGTCACGAGGAGCCGGGGGTGAGCGTCGCCGACCGCGCGGCGGGCCCGCTCGCACAGTCCGGCGCTCCTCTCGCGCCCTCCGAGGCCCCCGGCCGGGTCCTGGTGCCCTACGGGCAGGGCCGGATCCGGGGCCTCGACGCCGACGAGCTGGGCGCGCACGGCGCGGCGATGGACCGGCTGGTGGCCCTCGGGCTGCCGGTCGTGCCGGGGCTCACCGTGCCCGCGGGCGCCTCCACGTCGCTGGGGGAGCCCGGCACCGCCGAGGCCGCCGTCGATCTGGTCGAACAGCTCTCGGGGCGGCGGATCGGCGACGCGGGCCGGCCGCTGCTGCTGCGTCTGTCCGCGAGCGCGCCGACCGAGATCGCGGGGCTGCCGCCGGACCTGGCCTGTCTCGGCGTGACCTCGGGCAACGCCGACGACCTGGGCGCCGTCATCGGGCGCACGGAGGCCCTGCACGAGGTGTGGGCCGCCACCGTACGGATGGTCGCCGAGTACGCCCTCGACGTGTCCGGTGCGGTGCTCGACGACGCCCTCCTGGACACGCCCGAGCCGCGAGCGCGAGTGGAAGCACTGCTGGCCCTGGTGGCGCGGCACGGCTCCCAGCCCTTCCCCGACGACCCGGCGCAGCAGCTCGCGCTGGCCGCCCGCGCCCTCCTCGCCCGGTGGGACTCGCCGCGTGCGCGAAGGTCCCGCCGGGCCCAGCGGCTCCCCGCCGATCTGACGCTCGCCCTGCACGTGCAGGCGCTGCGCATCGGCCCGGCGGACCACTCGGGCTACGGCACGGCGGTCAGCCGCGATCCCGAGACCGGGCGGCTCTCCCCCCAGGGCTTCTTCTTCCGGGGCGTGCGCCGCAGCGCCCCGCCGCCGCACACCGGTGAACCGCTGCACCGGCTCGCGGGCGGGACCGCGCTGCTGGAGCACTCCCTGCTCACCCTGGAGCGTCATCTGCGGGCACCGGTGTCGGTCGACTTCGAGGTGCGCGACGACGAGATCTCCCTGCTCGCCGCCTCGGCGCAGCTCCGCCCGCCGCTCAGGGCGGCGGTGTGCCTGGCCGCGGACCTGGCCCGGGACGGGGCGCTCGGCCGCGAGGACGCCGTACGGCGGATCACCCCCGCGCAGGTGCAGGAACTGCTGCACCCCCAGCTACGGCTGACCGGCGGGGAGGACCTCCTGGTGAGGGGGCTGCCCGCGTCCCCGGGGGCGGCGACCGGAGCGGTCGTGCTGTCCAGTGAACGTGCCCTCGAACTGGCCGCGGACGGTACGCGGGTCGTGCTCGTGGCCGCTGAGACGACCCCGGCGGACGTTCCCGGGATGCTGGCCTCCGCTGCCGTGCTGACCGGCAGCGGCGGGATCGCCTCGCACGCCGCCGTGGTCGCGCGGGGCGCCGGCAAACCCGCGGTGTGCGGCGCCGAGGGGCTGCGGGTGGACCTGGCCGCCGGGACGGTCCGCTTCGGGGAGCGGGTGGTGCGCGAGGGCGACCCGGTCTCGCTGGACGGCCGTACCGGCGCCGTCTACGCCGGGACCCTGAGCGTCAGCGTCGCCGGACCGCCGCCCGAGCTGTCCACCCTGCTGGAGTGGGGGGACGGCATGCGCCGGCTGGGCGTGCGGGTCAACGCCGACACGGCCGCCGAAGTGGACACGGCTCTCGCCCTGGGCGCGGAGGGTGTCGGACTGTGCCGTACGGAACACCAGTTCCTCGGCGAGCGGCTGCCGCTGATCCGCCGGGTGCTCCTGGCCGCCGACCCGACCGCCCGCGACGAGGCGCTGGTGGCGCTGGAGCACGCGCAGCACGAGGACTTCCGCGCACTGCTGGCCGCCGTCGGGAACCGCCCGGTGACCGTGCGCCTGCTGGACGCCCCGCTGCACGAGTTCCTGCCCGCCCCCGGGCAGGCCCTGGACGCGGGCGAGGAGCAGCGGGCCGCCGCACTGCGCGAGGCGAATCCGATGCTCGGGCTGCGCGGGGTGCGGCTGGCACTGCTGCACGAGAGGCTCTACCCGGCGCAGGCCGAGGCGCTCTTCACGGCCTGGGCCGATGTCGCCGCCACCGGGGTGCGGCCGGAGCTGGAGGTGATGATCCCGCTCGTCAGCCTGCCGGAGGAACTCGCCGCCGCGGCCGCGTACGTGCGCGGTGCCGCCGACGCGGTCGCCACCCGCACCGGGGTGGAGGTCCCGTACCGGCTCGGCACGATGATCGAGACCCCGCGGGCCGCGCTGCTGGCCGGTGAACTCGCCGAGCACGCCGAGTTCTTCTCCTTCGGCACCAACGACCTCACTCAGCTCACCTACGGGTTCTCCCGGGACGACGTCGAGCGCCAGGTGCTCGCCTCGTACCAGGAGCGCGGGTTCCTGACCGCCAGCCCGTTTGCCCGGCTCGACCCGCACGGGGTGGGGGCGCTCGTCGCCCTGGCCGCCGAACGGGCACGGAGCGTACGGCCCGGCATCAAGCTCGGCGTGTGCGGTGAGCACGGCGGGGACCCGGAGTCGATCGCCTTCTGCGACGACGTCGGCCTCGACTACGTCTCCTGTTCCGCGCACCGCGTACCGGTGGCCCGCATGGCCGCCGCGCACAGTGCCCTGCGGCAGCGGCAGGACGAGGGCGGGAGCGCACGATGACGAGCACCACGACCGAGGGCACGGCCCTGTCGGACACCGAGCTGGACGATCTGCGCGAGACCGTGCGGTCGGTGTGCGCCGACGCCGGCGGCACCGCCGCGGTCCGCCGGATGTCCGAGGAAGCCCCCGGCATCGACGCCGAGTTGTGGGACACCCTGGGCCGGCAGGTGGGCCTCGCGGCCCTCGGCCTGCCCGAGTCGGCGGGAGGCATCGGCGGCCTCGCCGGGATCACCGCCGTCTGCGAGGAACTGGGCAGGACGCTGGCACCGGTACCGCTGCTGTCCTCCACCGTGCTGGCCGGGCAGGTCCTGGCCGGCTGCGGTACGGCCGACAAGGCGCTGGCCGAGCTGGCCGAGGGCACCGTGCATGCCCTGGCGGTGGCCGCGCCCGACGGGAGGTGGCGGGCCGACGCCGTGCCGGTGGCCGTCTCCTGGCAGGGCGGTGTCCCGCTGCTGGACGGCACCGCGCCGTTCGTCCTCGACGGCGCCGACGCCGAGGCGCTGGTGGTGGCCGCGGCGGGGACCGACGGCGTGGACCTCTTCCTGGCCGACCCGCGCGAGCCCGGGGTCACGGTGCGCCGGGTGCCCACGCTGGACCTCAGCCGGGGCCAGGCAGTGGTCACCTTCTCCGGGGCCCGGGCCAGGGCGCTGACCGCCGGCGGCGAGGGAACGGACATCGTCTCCCGCGCCCTGGACGTGGCGCTGATCGCCCTGGCCGCCGAGCAACTCGGCGGAGCACAGGCCGCGTTGGACATGACGGTGGCCCACGTGCGCGACCGTACCCAGTTCGGCAGGGCGATCGGCGGCTTCCAGGCGGTCAAGCACGCCTGCGCCGACATGCTGCTCCAGGTCGAGGCCGCACGGTCGGCCGTGGTCCGCGCGGTCCTGGCGGACGGCTCACCGGGGGCGCTGGCCGAGGCGGCGGCGGTGGCGCAGGCGTGGTGCGGCGAGGCGTTCGTCGCCGTCGCCGCCGAGTGCGTGCAGTTCCACGGTGGGATGGGCTTCACCTGGGAGCACGACGCGCACCTGTACTTCCGGCGCGCCCAGTCGGACGCGGTCCTGCTGGGCGGCGCCGCACACCATCGGGAACGGCTGGCCGGGCTGCTGGGCTGGTGACGTGGAAGGCGGGACGGCATGGCCACCAGACTCATCGACGAGTCACTGTTCGACGGGGAGTTCGGCGGGGGCTCCGACGCCGGGGATCCTCCGCGGCTCGTGGGCGCCCGCTGCTCCGCGTGCGGCACCGTCGTCTTCCCCCGGCAGGACTCCTGCCCCAGGTGTCCGGACGGGGTGATGTCCGCGCGGGTGCTGCCGGTGAGCGGGCGGGTGTGGTCGTGGACGCTCCAGGCGTTCCCGCCGAAGCCGCCGTACCGGCCGCCGTCGGGCGGCCACCGGGCCTACCACGTGGGCTATGTGGACCTCGGTGAGGTGCTGGTCGAGGCGCGGCTGGCGGTGCCCCGCGCGGAGATCCGGATCGGTCTGCCGGTCCGGCTCACCACCGTGACCGCGTACCAGGACGAGGACGGGACCGAGGTGCTGACCTTCGCGTTCGCACCGGATGGGGACGGCGGACGATGAGGCGGACCGACGACGTCTATGTCGTGGGCTGCGGTATGCACCCCTTCGGCCGCGACGAGAGCGTCACCGGAATGGACATGGCCGAGCGTGCGATACGCGAGGCGCTGGCCGACGCCGGTGTCGCCTGGGAGGACATCGGCTACGCGGCCGGCGGCTCCGACGTGTCCGGCAAGCCCGACACCCTGGTGGGCCGGCTGGGCCTGACCGGAGTGCCGTTCGTCAACGTGCAGAACGGCTGCGCGACCGGCGCCTCGACCGTGCTCACGGTGGCCAACGCGCTGCGCGCGGGCGAGGCCTCCGTGGGGCTGGCGGTGGGGTTCGACAAGCACGAGCGGGGCGCGTTCCACGTCTCCGCGGCCCGCTACGGCCTGGGCGACTGGTACGCCGAGACCGGCATGATGCTCACCACCCAGTTCTTCGCCCTCAAGACCCAGCGGTACCTGTACGAACACGGGATCTCGGAGCGGGCGCTGGCGATGGTGGCGGCGCGGGCCTTCCGCAACGGCACGCACCATCCCCTGGCGTGGCGGCGCAAGCCGCTGACGGAGCAGGAGATCCTGGACTCCGCCGAGGTCAGTCCCCCGCTCACCCAATACATGTTCTGTTCGCCGGGACAGGGCGCGGCCGCGCTGGTGCTGGCGCTCGGCGACCGCGCGTTCGACCTGTGCGAACGGCCGGTCAGGCTCGCGTCGCTGGCCTTCCGGACCCGCCGGTTCGGTTCGTTCGAGGTGTTCTCGCCCTGGCTGCCGCCGGGACCGCACCGCAGCCCCAGCGTGGACGCCGCGGAGGCGGTCTTCCGCACGGCGGGGCTGCGTCCCGCGGACGTACAGGTGGCCCAGTTGCAGGACACCGACAGCGGCTCGGAGCTGATCCACCTGGCGGAGACCGGGCTGTGCGGCCACGGCGAGCAGGAGGCGCTGCTGGCCGCCGGGGACACCGATGCGGCGGGCCGGATACCGGTCAACACCGACGGCGGCTGTCTGGCCGGCGGGGAGCCCGTCGGCGCCTCCGGTTTGCGTCAGTTCCACGAGGTCGTACGGCAGTTGCAGGGCCGGGCGCCGGGGCTGCAGGTGCCCGGCGCGCCCCGGGTGGGCTTCACCCATGTGTACGGGGCGCCCGGTATCAGCGCCTGCTCGGTCCTCACGGTGTGAAAGGGGCGGACACCGCCATGCGGCACGACGGCAGAACCGCCCTCGTCACGGGCGGGGCACGGGGAATCGGACTGGAGATCGGCCGGCAGCTCGCGGACCGGGGGCTGCGGGTCCTGGTCGCGGCGCGAAGACCGGAGGCCGCCGAGGAGGCGTGCCGTGCCATCGGCCCGGCGGCGGTGCCGCTGGCCCTGGACGTGACCTCCGCGAGGAGCGTCACCGAAGCGGTCCGGGAAGCGAGAGAGCTGACCGGCGGGATCGACGTGCTGGTGAACAACGCCGGGGTGTCGCTGGACGGGGACCTGCGGCCCCCTTACGTCGACGAGGACGTCCTGCACGCCACGCTGGACACCAACTTCACCGGCGCCTGGCGGGTGGCCCAGGCCGTCGTCCCGGGCATGGTGGAAGCCGGCTACGGGCGGGTTGTGAACGTCACCAGCTCGTACGGTTCGCTGACGCTGATGGACTCCGGCCGGCGTCCCGCCTACCGGATCTCCAAAACGGCGCTCAACGCCCTGACCCGCATGCTCGCGGCCGAGCTGTACGGCACGGGCGTCCTGGTCAACGCCGCCGACCCCGGCTGGACCCGCAGCGGCATGGGCGGCTCCTCCGCCCCGCGCGGTCCGCGGGAAGGGGCGGACACCCCGGTCTGGCTGGCGACCCTGCCCGAGGGCGACGAGACGACCGGCGGGCTGTTCGCCGACCGCAGGCCACTGGCCTGGTGAACCGTCTCAGGTCCGGGACGTGACCGGCTTGGCCGACTTCGATGCTTTCGTCGATTTCGCCGGTTTCTGCTCGGTGGCGACGATGCGCAGCGCCAGCTCCCTGACCGCCTCCAGCACGGAGCGGGAGGGCAACTGGGACAGCGGTCCCCCCTCCGCCCGCAGCGCGGTGACGAGCATGGTCGTACTGATCAGGGTGCGGACCGCGAGCGCCTGTGACGCGTGCCGTACCTTCGCCGCCCGGGGGCTGCGGGTGGTGCCCTCGGGCAGATAGTCGTAGCCACGCTGGACGTGCCGCTGCTCGAACTCGTCCCGCAGCACCTTGACGCTGCCGTTGGCGGAGGCGACCTGAACCTGGTACAGGCGGGCCTCGTCCGGGTTCTGTTCGACCCAGTCCCACACGGCGTCGATGACGCGGATCAGCCCCTCCGCGTCACCCGGCTCGGACTCGGGACGGGCCGCCTCCACGACCGCGTTCAGCTGGTCGAACACGCGACGCATGGCGAGTTCGAGCAGCTCCTCCTTGCCGTCGAAGTGGTAGTAGACGGCCGTGGGCACCACCTGGGCCTCGTCCGCGATGTCCTGGATGCTGGTCTCCGCGAACCCGTTGCGGCCGAACACCCGCACGGCGGCGGTGATGATGTGCTGCCGCCGCGAGGGTCGGTGGGCGGGCTGCTTGCCGTTCTTCGTGCTGGCCATCATGCTCCCTGCCGGCTGCCGTGACCCCGCGTCCGCGGGCCCTGTGTACTGCCCATGCTATCCAGTAACTCCAACCGGCCGGCGAAGTAATTCCTGCTGCGCGTGGGCTTACGGGACACTCGCCGCCCGGCATACTTGACACCATGACGACCTCCGGAACCCGCGCCGCTCACCGTCCGTCGCGCAAGCAGTGGGTGATCGAAGCAGCCACCGAGCTGTTCGCCACCCAGCCGCCGGACGAGGTGACGGTGGCCGACATCGCCGCTCGCGCGGAGATGACCTCGGCAGCGGTGTACTACCACTTCTCCTCCAAGGACCAGGTCCTGGCAGAGGGGATGCGGGCGTTCGCCACCGCACTGCGCGAGCAGTTGCAGGCACTCACGGAGGCCCACGAACCGGGCTCGGACATCGGTGCGGCGGTCACCACGCTGCTGGCCTGGCTGGGCGAACACCGCTCCGCCGCCACGGTGTTCTTCGTGTCGTCGGCCGGCATGAGCCAGGAGGCCGAGGCGCTGCGCCAGGAGAGCCGCAGCGAGTTGCTGGACGAGCTGGTGCGGCTGATCCGCAAGGCCCGCACGTCCGTCACCGACGCCGAGGCGGCGGTGATCGGGCTGGGCCTGCTGGCGCTGCTGGAAACCGCGGCGATCTCGCAGGTCCGGGGCGACGACGTGTACCGGTCGCTGGGGCACCGCTCGTTCGTCCGCGAGGTCGGCGCTCTCGCGGAGCGGATCGCCGACCCGGCGACCTGAGGGACGGTCCGGCGGATCACACCAGCAGCCGGAGGGGCCTGCTCAGCAAGTCACCGACCGTGCGCAGATATTCGGCTGCGGGTGCCCCGTCGACGGCACGGTGGTCGAAGGTGAGGCTCAAGGTGAGCACGCGCGTCCGCAGCGGCCGGTCGTCCGCCCACTCGACGCCGTCCCTGAGCCTGCCCACCCCGAGGATCGCGACATTGCCGGGGTTGATCACCGGGGTGAAGAAGTCGACGCCGTATCCGCCTAGTGAGGTGACGGTGAAGGTGGCCCCTTCCAGTTGCGCGGGGGAGATCCGCCCCTCGCGCGCGGCCTGGGCCAGGTCCCTGGAGCGGCGGGCCATCTCGGGCAACGGCAGCTGCACGGCATCCTCGATCACGGGGACCATGAGGCCGCCCGGAACGGCCACGGCGAAGCCCAGGTGGATGCCGTCGAGCAGATGGATGCCGTCCTCCCGCACCGTCGCGTTGAGCAGCGGGTGCTCGCGCAGGGCCAGGGCGGCGGCCTTCAGCAGGAAGTCGTTGAGGCTGGGCACCGGCAGATCACTGTCGGCCCACTCCTCCTTGAGACGGTCCCGCAGGGACACCACGGCGTCCATCCGCACCTCGTAGCCGTGCGTCAGCTGTGCCATCTCCTGGAGGCTGGCGTGCATCCTGCGGGCGATGGTGCCGCGCATCCCGGTGAGCGGGACGACGTCGCCGGGCCGAGGGGCCGCGCCCCGGAGGGGAGGGGCCGTGTCCCGGCGAGGAGGGGCCGCGGTGACGGCGTCGAGGTCGGAGCGGCGGATCCGGCCGCCGGGCCCGGTGCCGTTCACCTCGGACAGGTCGATGCCCCGTTCCTTGGCCAGCTTGCGGACCAGCGGCGAGGAGGAGGTACCGCCCGGCGCGACCGGCTCGCCGAGGTCGACCAGGTCACCGAGGTCGCCGGGGAGGGCCGCGAGGAACTCCTCCACGTCCTCGGAGACGATCCGTCCGCCGGGTCCCGTGCCGCGTACGGCGGTGAGCTCGACGTCGGCAGCGGTGGCGACCCGCCGGGCGTTGGGTGAGGACAGGAGCCGGCCGGCGGTGCCGTTGACGGAGGCCGCAGCGGGATCAGCGTCGGCATCGGTGCCGTTGGCGGAAGGCACCGCGGGAGCAGCCCCGGCGTCGGTGCCGTCGAGCGCGGGCGGCGAAGCACTCGCACCGGCCCCGGACCCGGCGGGCATCGGCGTACCCGCCGGGTCCGGTGGCTGCTCGCCCTCGGCCAGCAGCCAGCCGATGAGGGCCCCGGTGGGGACGGTGACGCCCGCCGGGACCACCGGGTGGAACAGTCCCCCGGCCTCCGCCTCGACGTCCACGTCGACCTTGTCGGTCGCCAGCCTCAGCAGCGCGTCGCCCTCCGCGACGGCCGCGCCGACCGGCACGAGCCATTCGTCGATCGTGCCTTCCTGCATGGTCAGACCGATCTTCGGCAGCAGAACCTCGACCGCCATGTCGGTCACGCCCTTTCGAGGAGACGCCGGCAGCCCTGGGCGATGCGGGCGCGATCGGGCACGTACGCCTTCTCCAGGACCGGGGAGAAGGGAACCGGGGAGAAGGGGGCGCCGATGCGCAGGACCGGCGCGTCCAGGTAGTCGAAGGCGGAGTCCTGGATCTGGGCGGCTATCTCCGCGCCGAGCCCGCCGAAGGTGACGGCCTCGTGCACCACGAGCACCCGGTTGGTGCGGCGGACGGAGGCGAACATCGTCTCGGTGTCCAGCGGCTGCACGCTGCGGGGGTCGATCACCTCGATCTCCACGCCCTCGGCCGCCAGCTCGTCGGCTGCCGCGAGGGCCTCCCCCACCATGCGGCCCAGGGCGATCACCGTGACGTCGGAGCCGTGCCGCGCGGTGTGCGCCTGGCCCAGCGGGATGCCGTAGATCTCCTCGGGCACCTCACTGGTGCTGCCGAGCAGGACCTTGTTGAGCATGATGACGACCGGGTTGTCGTCCCGGATGGCCGAGACGGTCAGGCCCTTGGCGGTGTACGCGTCGCTGGGCATGACCACCTTGAGGCCGGGCACGTGGGCCAGCCAGGCCTCCAGGCTCTGGCTGTGCTGCGCCGCGGCGCCGAGGCCCGCGCCGGAGGCGGTGGTGATGGTGAGCGGCACGGACAGCGCGCCGCCGAACATGTACTTCATCTTGGCGGCCTGGTTGACGATCTGGTCGAGGCAGACGCCGATGAAGTCCATGAACATCAGGTCGACGACGGGCCGCAGGCCCCGGGCGGCGGCTCCCACACCGAGGCCGACCAGGGCGGCTTCGGAGATGGGGGTGTCGATCATGCGGCGGGGGCCGAACTCGTCGAGCAGGTTGTCGAACATGCGGAAGACGCCGCCGTATCCGGCCACGTCCTCACCGGCGACGAAGACGTTCTCGTCCTCGCGCATGGCCTGCGCGAGTCCCTCGTTGAAGGCCTTGACGTAGGACAGCTTGCGGGGGGCGGCGACCGGGGTGACGGCCGGTGCCTCGGTGGTGGTGGTCATGGCGGTCATCCCGAGTAGACGTTGAGCAGCAGGTCGGCGGGGTCGGGCAGCGGGCTCGCCTCGGCGTACGCGATGGCCTCGGCGATCTCGTCGCGCGTGCGCTGCCATACGTCGTCCAGCTCCGCACGGGTCGCGGTGCCGTCGGCGACGGCCCGGGCCTCCAGCAGGTCGATGGGGTCACGCGCCTTCCACTCCGCGACCTCCTCGTCGGAGCGGTAGGGGTGCCGCAGGCCCTTGACGCCCTGGTGGTCGAAGAAGCGGTAGGTCTTGGCCTCGATCATCATCGGGCCCGCGCCGGACCGGGCCCGTTCCACGGCTTCGACGGCGGCCCGGTGGACGGCGACCGCGTCCATGCCGTCGACGATCACGCTGGGCATGCCGTAGGCGGCGGCGCGGTCGGCGACATCGGTGAGCAGCATGTGCGCGGACTGCGGGGTGAACTCCGCGTAGCCGTTGTTCTCGCAGACGAAGACCACGGGCAGGCCGAGGATCGCGGCCATGTTGGCGCCCTCGTGCCAGGCGCCGATGTTGGTGGCGCCGTCGCCGAAGAAGGTCACGGCGACGTTGTCCTCGCCCTTGTACCGGGCGGCGAATGCCGCGCCCACGGCGATCGGGACGCCGGCCCCTACGATGCCGTTGGCGCCGAGCATGCCGCGGGTGAGGTCGTTGATGTGCATGCTGCCGCCGCGGCCGAGGCAGGCGCCGGTGACCCGGCCGTACAGCTCGGCGTACATCTCGCGGAAGCCGACACCCTTGGCCACGGCGTGCCCGTGGCCGCGGTGGGTGGAGGTGATCTGGTCGTCGTCGCGCAGGGCCGCCATCACGCCGGCGGCGACGGCTTCCTGGCCGACATAGAGGTGCAGGAAGCCGGGCAGTTTGCCGGCCTCCATGAGCTTTCCCGCCTCGGTCTCGAAGAGCCGGATGCGCACCATGCGCTCGTGGAGGTCCTTGATGACCTGCGCGCTGACCTGCGTGGATTTCTTCGACGCCGTTGACACTCGTTGAGCCACCGTCCGCCCCTTCGTCCGAGGGAGGTTGCCAAGCAATCGGACTTACTTGTGCCGATCTACAGTAACCAGCAAAGGCACCTTACTGAACAGCGTCTCTAATTACTATGGTCCGAGCCGGGGTCGTCGGCACGCGCGTCCACCAACTCCACGACATTGCCCTCCGGATCGACCCAGAAGCCGGGCATCCGCGGTCGGCAGCGCCACCACCACAGGGCCCATGCCGTCGAGATGGAAGGTCGGATACGACAGCCCGAGATGCCCGGCCGGCAAGGCCACAGCGCCCGCCGACACCGCCGCCGACCGGGGAAGGATCAACTTCACGCACCCCCCGGAGGGCGTCCCCAGCCAGGCCACCACCAGCTCGCCGCCGAGCCTGGCCGGGCCGCCGACGGACTCCGGTACGCCCGAGCGGCGCTCGGCGCGGCAGCCGAGCACGTCACAGTAGAAGCGCTCCATCAGACACCGAGCGGCAACTTCGCCACTTTCTATTGACAGACCACACTAAGTGCTGTTGTCGTTTCGGACACAGCCCAGCTGTCGCGTTCCGAAGCCGGTCACCGGCTCGCGGCTGGGAGGATGTGAGGACATCGTGGTCCAAACCAGTTCGCCGGAGATTCGGGGAACAGACGCCGAGCCCAGGTCGTCGATCCCGGCACCGTCGGCCCCCTCGGCCCCCGAGTACTCGTCGTGGATCAGCCAGGACCGGTCCACCGACGCCGCGTCCCTGACGATGCGGCGGGAGGCCGCCGAGCTCGTCGAGCGTGTGATGACGCACTACCGCGACAACACGACGCACGAGGCGGACGGCCAGTGGACGGAACCCGTCGCCAACTACCTCGACGCCGACCGCTGGCAGCGCGAGACGGACGCTGTCCACCGCGGCGTTCCCCTGCCGCTCGCCATGTCCTGCGAGCTTCCCGGGCCGAACACCTACAAGGCGATCGACGTGCTCGGCATGCCCGTGCTGATCACCCGTGACCGTCAGGGCACCGTGCACGCGATGATCAACGCCTGCCGGCACCGGGGAGCCAAGCTCCTCGAACCCGGCTGCGGGGTGTCGAAGCGGCTCACCTGCCCCTACCACTCCTGGTCGTACGACCTCGCCGGAGAGCTGCGGGGCGTGTACGCGGAGAAGACCTTCGGCGAGGTGCCGCGCGAGGGCCGCAGCCTTGTCCGGCTCCCGGCCGGGGAGCGCGCGGGGATCGTCTTCGTCTCGCTGGACCCGGCGGCCGAGCCCGACCTGGACGCCTGGCTGGGCGACCTCCAGCCCCTGCTGGAGGGCCTCCGGCTGGCGGAGTGCCACCACTACGCCACCAGCGAGCTGACCAGTCCCAACTGGAAGGTTACCCTCGACGGGTACCTGGAGACGTACCACTTCGCCTCGCTGCACCCGAAGACGGTGTTCGAGACGAACCTCTCGAACATGATGGCTCACGACACCTGGGGCCCCCACCAGCGCATCGCGCCGGCCCTGCGCCCCATCGCGCAGGCGGTCGAGCTGCCGCCGGACCAGCGTGACCCCGGGGACTGTGTCGGGCCCATCTACTGGCTCTTCCCGGGCCTGGCGATCGCGGGCGGCTGGCGCCAGAAGATCGCCGTCTCCCTGGTGCTCCCCCGGACGGCGACCGAGTCGGTGACCCAGCAGATCATCCTGCTGCGGGACCCGGCGGTCACCGAGGAGGAGCGCCAGGCCGCCGACCGGTTCGGCGCGTGGTTCCACGAGGTGGTCCGCGACGAGGACTACGCGACCACCTACGGAGTCCAGCAGGGCCTGCAGGCCCTCGACGGGACCGACTTCGTCTTCGGACGCAACGAGCCCGGGCTCCAGCACTTCCACCGCACCATCCATCAGCACCTGGACACAGCAGCCCCCAGAGCCGCCAGGTGAGCAACCAACAAGACTCGCGGGAGAACACCATGGTGGCTACGGGCAGCCTCGACGGACGTGTCGCGGTGATCACGGGCAGCACGCGCAGCATCGGCCGCGCCATCGCCGAGGCCTTCCTGGCCGACGGCGCCACGGTCGTCGTCAGCGGCCGCAGCGAGGTCAAGGGCAAGCAGGCCCTGGAGGAGATGGACGCCGGGGACCGGGCCGTCTTCCACCCCTGCGACGCCAACAGCCAGGAGGACATCGAGGGCCTCGCCGACTTCGCCGCCGAGCGCTTCGGCAGGCTCGACATCTGGGTCAACAACGTCGGCGGCAGCTCCGGCTTCGCCCCGATCCACCAGCTCAGCGACGAGGCCTGGCACGACGCCCTCAACCTGAACGTCAACGGCTACTTCTACGGCACCCGCCGGGCCCTGCCGAAGATGCTGGAGGGCGGCTGGGGCCGCATCATCAACATCTCCTCGGTGGAGGGCAAGCAGGCCAACAAGCCCGCGATCAGCCACTACATCACCAACAAGCACGCCATCCACGGCCTGACCAAGGCGACCGCCTTCGAGTACGGCACCCTGGGCATCACCTGCAACGCCATCTGCCCCGGCGCCGTCGACACCGACCTCATGCGGGCCGCGGGTCCCGCCGCCGCGGAGGCGGAGGGCATCTCCTACGAGGACTGGCTGGGCCGCTTCGCCGAGCACGCCGCCACCAAGAAGATCACCACGGTGGAGCAGGTCGCGGCCGTCGCCTCGCTGCTCGCGAGCGAGGCGGGGGCGGGTATCACCGGCACGCTGATCAGCGTCGACGGCGGAACAGCGCAGTGGTAGGCGCGGGTACGGACAGCGGGAGACCTCGGTCATGAAGAGCTGGATCACGGACTGGCAGCGCAGTGAGCGACTGCCGCACTACACCCGGGCCAACGCGGGCGAGACCCTGCCGGAACCGGCCAGCCCCCTGGGCTGGACCCTGGTCTGGGGACGGGGCCTGCAGGGCTGGCGTCGCGGCTTCGTCGGGTTCGGCATCTACCGCGAGGAGGAGGTGGCCGGCCCCCGGCCGCCGTTCGTCGGCATGTTCGGCGGCCACTTCTACCTGAACCTGTCCCATATGCGGCTGTTCGGCATCCGTATGGGTCAGACGGCGGACCAGATCGACGCGGCCTTCGTCGGTCAGCGCTCCGACACGCCGGTGTACCTGGCGCACCCGGACGACCAGGACGAGGAGCTGACCGCCAAGGCGGGCGCGACGCTCCAGCGGATGCTCGGCCAGGCCGGCTTCCCGGAGGCCGACGCCGACCGGGAACGGCTGCGCGCCCTGCGCCGCTCGCGACCCGACTTGACGAGGCTGTCCGACGCCGAACTGGTGGCGCACGTACGGTCGTTGCTCGACGAGGTGGAGACGACCTTCCAGCGGCACGTCGAGTCGTCGCTGCCCGCGTCCGTCGGGCCGGCGATCCTCGGCCCGCTGTGCGCGAGCGTGGACCGCCCCGGCGCCATGCTCGACCTCATCGGCGGTCTCGGCGACGTCGACTCCGCCTCCCCGTCGACCGGGCTGTGGACGCTGTCCCGGCAGGTGGCGGCCTCGGCCGAACTGAGCGCGCTCTTCGACCAGGGTCCGGCCGCGGTGGAGCGGGCGCTCGACGGGGCGAGCGGGGACGTGAAGGCGTTCCGTGACTCCTTCGAGGAGTTCCTCGCGGAGTCCGGCGACCGCGGCCCCAACGAGTGGGACATCCACGCGCTGTCGTGGGAGGCGGCGCCGGTCCAGGCGCTGGCCCTGGTCGACCGGATCCGGCACAGCCCCGACGACGACTCCCCGGCCGCCCGGCGCACACGGCTGACCGAGGGGCGCGAGCGGACGGCACAGGAGATCCGGGCCGTGCTGCCCGAGGAGGCGCAGCCGATGTTCGACGCCGGTATGCACGCCTCCCAGGTATGGATCCCGGCCCGCGAGCGCACCAAGGCGAACTGCGTCACCGTCGTCAACGAGATCCGCATGGCCGTACGGGAGCTCGGCCGTCGCGGTGTCGCGGCGGGGCTCTTCGCCCGGCCCGAGGACGTGATGATGCTGCTGGACACCGAACTCGACGGCTACGTCGCCGCTCCGGAGTCCTTCGGCCCGGTGATCGCGCGTCGGCTGGAGGAGTACGCGGGTCTGCACGAGCTGGAACCGCCGTTCTTCGTCGCCGACGACGCGCAGACGGAGATCGACACCTGGCCGCGCCGCGCCGAGGAGCGGACCGAGGCGGCCGTCGAGGGCGATGTGCTCGGCGGTGTCGGCGGCAGCCACGGCACGTACACCGGCAGGGTGCGGGTGGTCACCGACCCGGCTTCGTGCGAGGCGCTGGAGCCCGGCGAGGTGCTGGTGGCGCCGATCACGGACGCGGCCTGGACCCCGCTGTTCCTGGTGGCCGGCGCGGCCGTCGTGGACGTGGGGGCGCTCAACAGCCACGCCGTGGTGGTCTGCCGTGAGCTGGGCATCCCGGCCGTGATCTCCGTCGAGGGCGGGACGCGGCGGCTGCGGGACGGCATGGTGATCACGGTCGACGGTGAGCGGGGCACGGTCACCGTGGACAGTGTTCCCGCCCCGCTCGGCATCTGAGAACTCCGCGGGCCCGTCGCTTCCCTGCACCGGAGCGACGGGCCCGCGGGCACGACCTGGAAAGGATCGCCATGGCTGAGGAACTCATCGTCTCCGGCTGGATGGACTATGAACCCGGCGACCGCGACACCGTGCTGGCGGCCCTCGTCGAGCTGGGCCGGCGCACCCGCGAGGAGGAACCCGGCTGTCTGGACTACGCGATGACCGCCGATCCCACCGACGAGCGCCGTATCCGCGTGTACGAGTACTGGACCTCGCGGCAGGCCCTCGACGAGCACTTCGCCACCCCGCACATCGAGGACTTCCGGACGGCCGTCGCGGGGCTGGCCCGGGTCGGGGTCTCGCTGACGGCCCACACCGTCGCCGCGTCACATCCCATGCGCTGAAGCGGCGCCCCGGCCGGGGCGCCGTTGCCGGCAGTCTCAGTGGGAACCGTCCAGCCGCACCAGCATCTTGCCGACGTTGCCGCCGCCCAGCAGGGACAGCAGCGCCCCCGCGGCGTTCTCCAGGCCGTCGACGACCGTCTCGCGCGCGGTGATCCGGCCCTCGGCGAGCCAGCCCGCGACCCGCTGCTCGAACTCCGGCCGCAGGTCCTCGTGGTCGCGGACGATGAACCCGGACAAGGTCAGCCGCTTGAGGACCGCCTGGATCAACTGGTTGATGTCCACGGTCCGCCCTGCGCCGCCGAACTGCGACATCATGCCGCACAGGGCGACCCGGCCACCGGTGCGCAGTGCGTGCAGGGCGGCGGCGAGCTGCTCACCGCCGACGTTGTCGAAGTACACGTCGATGCCGTCGGGTGCCAGCCGCGCCAGCGCGTCGCGCACCGGCTCGGCACGGTAGTCCGCGGCCGCGTCGTAGCCGAACTCCTTCACCAGCAGGGCGCACTTGTCCGGCCCTCCGGCGGTCCCGATGACGCGGTCCGCGCCCAGCAGACGGGCGAACTGGCCGGCGGCGGTGCCGACGGCGCCGGCCGCCGCCGACACGAAGACGGTGTCGCCCGGCCGCAGTCGCGCGACACGGGTCAGGCCGACGTACGCGGTGAATCCGGTCTGGCCGAGCAGGCCCAGCCAGGTGGGCAGCGGCGCGAGGTGCGGGTCGATGCGGCCGGCGCCGTCGGCGGACGCCGCGTCGAGCACGGCCCGCTCCCGCCAGCCGAGCTGATGGCGTACGTACGTGCCCGGCGGCACCGAGGCGCAGCGGCTCTCCTCCACGACACCGAGGGCGCGGCCGTCGAGCGGCGAGCCCGGGGTGAAATTGTGCGTGTAGTGCTTCTCGGTGGTCGACAGCCGCCCGCGCATGGACGGGTCGACGCTCATGTAGAGGTTGCGGACGAGCAGTTGTCCCTCCCCCGGGGCCGGCAGCGGGCGCTCCTCCACGACGAAGTCACCGGGAAGCGGTTCTCCGTCGGGCCGGCGCGCCAGGCAGACCACCCGGGTGGTGCGTGGCGTCACGGGGTCACTCCTCCGGCTGCGGGGTGGTGCGCCGCTGGGCGAGGCGGCCGACCCAGCCGGCCATCTGGAGGTCGGCGTGGCGCAGTTCGCCCGACTGCCACCGGGCCTGGAAGTCGAAGACGCCCCGCACCCCTGTCCTGGGATCGGTCACCTCGACCAGGCCGTCCTCGGTGAGCCGGTACACATGGCCGGTCAGCGGGTGGATCACTTGCTTGGACATGGGGGTCTCACTCCTGCACTCGGCGGCGTACGCCGCGCTTGGTCACGGTCACCGGGCCCTCGACCCGGAGCCGGCAGGCGAGCCGGGTCAGGCCGTCCACCGGTCTGCGCAGTGCCTCGATGCCCTCGCGCTCCAGCGGGCCCACGGGGGAACAGTTCTCGGCGCCCTCCTCGACCTGGACGAAGCAGGTACGGCAGGTGCCCTTGCCGCCGCAGACGGTGGGCCAGCGGTAGCCGAGGCGCCCGGCTGCGGTGAACACGTCCTCGCCGTCGAGGACTTCGAGCTCGACGCCGGAGGGCCTGACCGCCACCCGGTGGGTCATCTGCTCATCCACTGGTCGAGCGTCTGGTTGAAGTGGCGGATGCGGCTCTCCTGGTAGTTCGCCAGGGTGATGCCCGGCTTGCGCATCGCCTTCAGGCCCTGCTGGACGTAGGGCAGGTTCTCGCAGTCCTGGTCGAAGACGGGCCCGAGCACGCCGAGTTCGGGGATGTCGGCGAAGAGTGTGTCCTCGGGCACCCAGCGGATCTTCGCCGGGGGCGGCGTCTCGCCGGGCTGCTTCGGGGACGACATGAAGATGATCTCGGCGGTGCAGGAGTCGGGGTCGAGGCCGTTGGGCCGGAACCGGTAGATGATGTTCGACTTGGCGCCGCCCCAGGGGTTGAAATTGGGGAACAGCAAGTAGTTGATGGCGTCCAGCAGCTCGGTGTCGGGTGTCTGCGAGAAGTCCTGCTGCGAGGTGGCCGCCAGTTGTTCGCGCATCCGCGCGGCGAGGACCTGCCGGGCGGTGCCGCCGGGCGGGATCGCCGGCAGCTCGTCACCCTCCTGCATGACCAGGTCACGGCCCTGGGCGGCGGAATAGAACGATCGCGAGTCGTAGAAGGTCTCCAGGACGTCCTCCTCCGTGACCGAGTCCGCCACGTGCGGGCTGGGCGCGCCCTGGATGTTGATCATCCGGTTCCAGTTCGGCTGGTCCGCCATGACGTCGTACTGCGAGTTGGCGTCGGCGAGCCACGTCAGCATCTGCGGATGGGTGGCGATCACGTGGAAGGACTCGATGAACGCGTCCTGCGCGACCTTCCAGTTGCAGGGCAGCACCTTGGCGATGTGCAGCGACTTGTAGCGGTTCTCCAGCGGCCAGATGTAGTAGTCGTCGAAGGTGCCGCGGTAGCTGTCGAAGGACTCGGCGTACGGGTCCATGTTGATGAAGACGAAGCCGCGCCAGGTCGCCACCTGGGCCTCGGGGAGGGCGAACTTCTCCGGGGTGACGTGCGGGAAGTCCCAGGCGCAGGGCGGGGTCTGCATCGTGCCGTCGAGGTTCCAGGTGAAGCCGTGGAACGAGCAGCGGAACTCGCTGACGTTGCCGCCGCCGGTGCGCAGTTTGCGTCCGCGGTGCAGACAGACGTTGACGTAGGCGCGGATCTCGTCGGGAGCCGTGCGGACGACGATGAGGGAGTCGTCGCCGATCTCGTAGACCTCGTGGTCGCCGACCTCGGGGATCTCGCTCTCCAGGCAGGCGAACTGCCAGACGCGCCGCCAGACCTGCCGCATCTCGCGTTCGGCCCACTCGCGGGAGGTGAAACGGGCGGTGTCGATGTCCTCGCTGCCGAGGTAGTCGTTCCGCTCGTACCTCAGGGCGGGGGGAACGGGACGGCTGTCCTGGTCGAGGTAGTCCTGAACGCTGGGCCCGGGGCACCGTGCCGTGGCCGGTTCCGACGTTTCGTCCATCATCTCTCCTCCGGCAGAAACTTTAGATTGAGTGTAGTTACCGGTTGCCGCAGGGAGCAACACTCATACCGGTGGACGATCTCGTACCTGACGAGGTCACCGCAGTTTCGCACCGTTATTCCGGAATTTCTTGCGGCAACCCTCTCCCCAAGCCTGCTGGGGCATGTCACACTCCGACCCACTTGAGGCTGTAGTGCCTCATAAGTTTCTACGTCACCCCACGGGAGCGCTCAACGATGAGTTCCAGACCCCGTCGCGCGGTCCGCCGCGCCATCACCGCGACCCTCCCCGTCACCGCCCTGCTCGCCCTCGCGGCATGCGGCACCGGGACCACTCCGGCCGCCGACTCGACACAGGCGGGGGCGCCCGGCTCCCCCGGCCTGACCGCGGCCCGCGCAGCCCTGGCGAAGTACTCCGCACGACCGGCCACGATCTCCGTGACCGAGCCGGTGGGCAAGGCGATCCCCAAGGGCAAGACAATCGACTTCATCCTCTGCGGCGTCCAGTCCTGCAAGGACCTCGCCGACTTCTTCACCGAGGCCGCGAAGGAACTCGGCTGGCAGGTCAAGCAGATCGCCACCCAGGGCACCCCGGAGTCCGTCCAGGCCGCCTACGAGCAGGCCGTACGCGACAAGCCGGACGCCGTCGTCGCCTCCGGATTCCCCCGTGCCGTCTACGCCAAGCAGCTGGCACAGCTGAAGGCGGCCGGCATCCCCGTCATCCAGTCGAACGCGGACGACGTGGCGGGTGACGGCATCTCCCTGCTGAAGAACGGTCCGAAGGACGTCGGCGTCCAGGGCGAGATGCTCGCCTCATGGGTGGTGTCGAACAGCGGCGCCAAGGCGGACACCGTCTACTTCGATCTGCCGGCCTACACGATCCTCAAGCCCGTCAAGGACTCCTTCGCGGCCAAGTACAAGGAATGGTGCGACGGTTGCGCGCTCGACAACGTCGACGTGCCGATCACCTCGGTGGGCAAGGACATGCCGGACCGCGTGGTGTCGTACCTCCGGTCGCACCCGAAGGTGACCCATGTCGTCTTCTCCCTGGGCCTGCTCAACGTGGGTGTGCCGGCCGCGCTGAAGACCGCCGGGATCACCGGCAAGCACATCGTCGTCAACGTCGGTGACGCGCAGAACTACCAGTACATCCAGGGCGGTCTCACCGACGGCGCGATGGCGCTGAACTCGCACGAGACGGCCTGGATCCAGGCCGATGCGCTCGCCCGGCACTTCACCGGCCAGCCCATGGCGGTGGACCAGAAGGCGGCGCTGCCCAACATGCTCGTCACCAAGGACAACCTGCCCTCCGCCGACGGCGACTTCCCGATCGTCGAGGACTACGAGAAGCAGTTCAAGGCGCTGTGGGGACTGAGTTGACCGGGCCGGTCCTGCGGGTGGCCGCCCTGTCGAAGAGATTCGGCGGCACCCAGGCGCTGAAGGACGTCGATCTCGAGGTCCTGCCCGGCGAGATCCACGCCCTGATCGGTCCCAACGGCTCAGGCAAGTCCACCCTCATCAAGATCCTCGCCGGCTACCACCACGCGGAGCCCGGTGCGGTGGCCGAACTCGACGGCGAGCCCTTCGGCCTCGGCCAGGTCGCGGCTTCCCGCCACGACCGGCTGCGCTTCGTCCACCAGGAGCTGGGGCTGGTGGGCGAGTTGAGCGCCATCGACAACCTCGCGCTCAGCCACGGCTTCGCCCGCACGGCGTTCGGCAACATCCGCTGGCCGGAGATGGAGCGGCGGACGAGCGCCCTCGTCGAGCGGTTCGGCCTCGGCATCGACGTACGCAGACCCCTGGTGACGGCCACCCCTGTCCAGCGCGCGGTGGTGGCCATCGCCGCCGCGCTCCAGGGCTGGGAGGGCCGCCGCGGGGTCCTGGTGCTCGACGAGCCCACCGCCGTGCTCCCGCCCGGCGAGGTGGCCCGCCTCTTCGACATCGTGCGGGAGGTCCGCGACGCCGGCGCCGGTGTCCTGTACGTCTCGCACCGGATGGACGAGATCTTCGCTCTCGCCGACCGGGTCACCGTGATCCGCGGCGGGCGCCGGATCGCCACCCGCCCGGTCGCCGAGCTCACTCCGCGCCTGCTGGCGGAGCTGATGGCGGGCGAGGACATGGAGACCACCCACCGTCCGGCACCCCGCTCCGGTCCCACCAACCCCGTGCTGGAGGTCCGCGACCTGTGGGCCGGGCCACTGCGGGGAGTCGACTTCGACCTGGCCGGGGGCGAGCGCCTGGGCATCACCGGGCTGGTCGGCTCCGGCCACGAGATCGTGCCGTACGCGGTGTGCGGGGCGCATGCCGGGCGGGTGAGCGGCAGGCTGCGGCTGCCGGAGCGCTCCGAGCGGTGGACCGAGGCGCGTGACGCCGGCGGCCTGGGTCTTCCCCTGGTCCCTGCGGACCGGGCGGGAGAGGGAGTGATCGGCGATTTCTCCGTCGGCGAGAACCTCACCCTGCCGCTCCTGGACCGGCTGCGCTCCCGCTCCGGGCGGCTCCGTCGGCGCCGCGAGTCCGCCCTGGCTCAGGACTGGATCCGCCGGGTCGGAGTGCGTACGGCAGGACACGCAGCCCGGATCACCACGCTGAGCGGCGGCAACCAGCAGAAGGTCGTCATGGCCCGCTGCCTGGCCGGGCGGCCGCCGGTGCTGGCGCTGTGCGAACCCACGGCGGGCGTGGACATCGCCACCCGCCTTCAGCTGTACGACCTGATTGGGCGTCAGTCCGACGAGGGCATGGGCGTCATCGTGTCCTCCTCCGACACGCAGGACCTGCTCGCGCTGTGCACCCGCGTCCTGGTGGTGCGGGACGGCCGGATCGCACGGGAGATCAGGGGCCGGGACATCACCGAGCCCGCGCTCGTGCACGCCATGGAAGGAACCGAGTGACATGAGCCCTGGAAGGAACCGAGTGACATGACGTCCACCCCGACCCGGGCGGCGGAGGTCCCGCCGTCCGCACCGGAGAGATCCGCGGTGTACGTGCCGGGGACATGGGCCCGACGGGCGGCGGCCGCCCTGTCGTTCCGCAACATCGGCGCCGTGTACGTGTGGCTGGTCATCGTCGTGCTCTTCACCGTGTGGGCGCCGGACACGTTCCCGACCATGATCACGGTCAAGCAGGTACTGAACGGCAACGCCGTGGCGGGCCTGGTCGCACTCAGCGTCGTACCGCCGCTGGCCGCACGCGTCTTCGACCTCTCCATCGCCTTCACCATGTCGCTCACCAGCGTGCTGACCGCCCACTTCATGGTCTCCGCCGGGTTCGGGCCCGGCACGGCCATCGCCCTGGCGATGACCACCGCGCTGCTGGTCGGGGTCGTCAACGGCATCGTGGTGGTGGTCCTGCGCGTCGACTCGTTCATCGCCACCCTGGCCACCGGTGCGCTGATCCAGTCCCTGATCACCATGGTCACCAACGACAGCTCGATCACCGGTGTGCGGCTGCTCGCCGAGCCGTTCGCGAGCATCGCCCAGCTGGACGCCGGCGGTGTCACCCTGCCGGTGCTGTATCTGCTGCTCGCCGCCCTCGCCATCTGGTTCCTGCTGGAACACACCGCCACCGGGCGCCGGTTGTACGCCACCGGATTCAACGCCGACGCGGCCCGGCTGCAAGGGGTGCGCACCGACCGGCTGCGCTTTCTGACCCTGGTGGCCTCCGCGCTGCTGTCCGGTTTCGCCGGTGTCGTCTTCACGGCCTCGGTCGGCTCCGGATCGCCGACCGCGGGCACCCCGTACCTGCTGTCGGCCTACGCCGCCGCCTTCGTCGGGGCGACCCAGTTGCGGGCGGGCCGCTTCAACGCCTGGGGCACGGTCCTCGCGGTCCTCCTGCTCGGCACCGGCATCACGGGCCTCGGGCTCGCCACCAGCGCGCAGTGGGCCGCGAGCCTGTTCACCGGCTCGGTCCTCATCGTGGCGCTGGTGCTCACCGGTGGCCGAATCGCCCTGCCCACCGTGCTGCGCCGCCGGGCGAAGACCCGGCCGGACCCGTCCACCAGCAAGGAGATCCGAAGATGAAGGCACTTCAATACCGGCGCGTGGGCCAGGCCCCCGAAGTCGTGGAAGTCCCGGTCCCTGAACCCGGCCCGGGCCAGGTGCTGCTGAAGGTGACGGCGGCCGGGCTCTGCCACTCCGATCTGGCGGTGATGGGCTGGCCCGAGGAGCAGTTCCCCTACGCCCTGCCGATGACACTCGGTCACGAGGGCGTCGGGACGGTGGCGGAGCTGGGCGCCGGTGTCACCGCCGTGGCGGAGGGCGAGGCGGTGGCGGTGTACGGCCCGTGGGGTTGCGGGCGCTGCCACCCGTGCGCCGAGGGCAAGGAGAACTGCTGTCCGCACGCCGCCGGGCTCGGCATCCTGCCGCCGGGGCTCGGCTCACCCGGTGCCCTGGCGGAGTACGTGCTGGTGGACTCGCCCCGGCACCTGGTGCCGCTGAACGGACTCGACCCGGTGCAGGCCGCACCCCTCACGGACGCCGGGCTGACCCCGTATCACGCGCTCCGCGGATCGCTGCCGAAGCTGCTGCCCGGCAGCACGGCGGTGGTGATCGGCGTCGGCGGTCTGGGCCATCTCGCCGTGCAGCTGCTGCGCGCACTGACCCCGGCCCGGGTGGTCGCCCTGGACGTGAGCAAGGAGAAACTGGAGCTGGCCCGCGAAGTCGGCGCGCACGAGACGCTCCTCTCCGACAGCGAAGCGGCCGCGCGGATCCGCGGACTCACCGGCGGTACGGGAGCTGAGGTCGTCCTGGACTTCGTCGGAGCCGAGGCGACCTTGGCGGTCGCCGCAGCGTCGGTGGCGGTGGCGGGCGACGTCACCGTCGTCGGCCTCGGCGGGGGCACGCTGGCCGTCGGCTTCGGGGGCGGTCTGCCGTTCGAGGTGTCGGCCTCCTTCCCCTACTGGGGCAGCCGGACGGAGCTCATGGAGGTTCTGGAGCTCGCGCGCCAGGGTCTCGTGTCGTCGCACGTCGAGACCTTCACGCTGGAACAGGCGCCAGAGGCGTACGAGCGCCTGCACGCCGGGGAGATCGACGGCCGCGCGGTGGTACTGCCGCACGCCTCGTCGCCTCACTCGCGGTAAGGGCTGCTCGCGGTCGCCTTCAGCCAGTGCATGGACGTCAGGCGGACGGCGAAGTACACCGCGGCCACGGCAGCGGCCAGGTCCAGGACGTCCGCTGCCATGTACTGCATCACCGCGGACCGAATCTCCGTGAGGGTCTCTGCGCTCTCGTATCGCGACGAGGCGTACAGGCCGTACAGCGAGCTGGAAACGAGCAGGCCCCACCACAGGTTCACGGGCCAGATCCCTGCCCGGTACGGCTCCCCGTCGGCGGGCAGGGGGGTTGCCGCACCCCACATGTCGACGGCGATGCGGTACGGCAGCCAGAAGTTCGCCAGTGGGATGAGCCAGCCCCCGATGGCCCAGCCCGGGCCCTTACGGAACCGATCGGGTGCCAGCAGCCCGGTGTTGCGGCGCGTCCAGAAGAACCAGGCGACGAAGAGGACCGCGCAGGGCAGGAACACGATGCCCTGAATGTTGCCGGCTGTCTGGTACAGCGAGTACGCGGCGTCCAGCCTTTGCCGGGGAGCGGCGGTGAATCCCTGGTCCTCGTCGATGAGCAGGTAGATCCGGGCTCCGGCGAAGACGGCGAGGACATCGCTCAGGGCGACGATCGCGAGCGACACCGACGCCGCTGCCAGCAGGCCGCGCACCGAGCGTGGTGTGCCGTTCGGTAGCATGCGACGCGGACGGAGTTCATTGGATGCGGACACGACGGTGGCCCCCCACGGGCGGAGTACGAAAAGGCCCGCGATAGAGCGCGTGCGGAGGCACGGTACGCCTGCTGCGAGGCCCCGTCCATAACAATCCGCAGGTCGGACAGCCACTCCACGGCCCGCGTTTCACCGAGCCGGGCCTCGCCCGCCCACCGTCCGCTCCACACAGCGCCGGAGCACGGTCAGGAACTCCGGTGTCTCCCAGGGCCCCACGTCCACGCGCCCGGTGTCGTCGACGCCGAGGTCCTGCACGTCGTAGCGGCCCCGGCAGTGGCCGAGGGTGAAGTAGCAGACCTCGCCGCGGCCGTGCCGCTTGAGGTACAGCACCGGCCGGGGCGCACGGTCGAGGGCCGCCGTGTCGCCCTCGGCGAAACCGCGGCACGGCCCCGTGTACTCGGCGTGCAGCAGTACCTCCAGCTCGCCGTGCAGCTCGCACACGTACAGCTCGTCGGTGACCGTGAACGGTTCGATCCCGGCGACCAGCGGATGGTCGGGCCGGGCCACCAGCACCTCGTACGGCTCGATCGGCGGGTGGGCGACGAACTGACTGCCGAGGACCTTCGCCAGGTCCCCGAGCAGCCGTGGAGTCGTGAACAACCGCTGCCCGTTGCCCGTCGACGGCTCGATCACCGCGTTGGTGCCGTGCAGGGCGAGCCAGCGCCCGCCCCGCTCGACGAACCGCGCCAGCGCGGCCCGTTGCGCCGGGCGGGGCCGGACGTCGCAGGTGTAGGTGACCAGCAGGTCCGCCCTGTCGAGGGCGGCCAGGCAGTCGTAGTCCTGGTACACCGTGGTGCGCACCCGCGGATGCTCGCCGAGCAGCTCCAGCAGCCGCAGCCGCGCGTGGTCGAAGTCGTGCCACCGGCCGCCGCAGACCAGTACGGCGTCCAGGCGTCCGGCCGGGCCCGCCACGGCTCAGTACTGGACGCGGGTGAGCAGCCCGCCGTCCACCACGAGGTTGACCCCGACGCAGAAGGAGCCGGTCCGCCCGAGCAGGAACGCCACCGCCGCGGCCACGTCCTCCGCGGTGCCGTAGCGGCCGATCGGCAGCTTGGCGAGGACCTCCTCGTACACCTCCGGGCGGCTGGTGCGGATGGTCTCCCAGGCGCCGCCGGGGAAGTCGATCGGCCCGGGCGAGACGGTGTTGACGCGGATGCCCTTCGGCGCGAGGGAGTGCGCGAGGGCCGAGGCGTGCTGGACGACGGCCGCCTTGAGCGCGGAGTAGGAGTTCGCTCCGGCCGGGCGCGCGGTGTCGGAGGCGTTGGTGGTGCCGATGGCCACGACGGCGGCCCGGTCGGAGGCCTCCAGATGCGGAAGTGCCGCCTCTACGAGTCCCGCGAACGGGATCAGGTCGCCGCGCAGGCTGGCTTCCCAGGACTCGGGGCCCTTCACGTTGCCCGCCGACACGTTGGACACCAGCAGGTCCAGGCCGCCGAGTTCACCGGCCGCCCGCTCCACGAAGCCCGCGAGGGCGGCGGGGTCGGTGACGTCGACCGGTTCCGCGAACACCGTGGCCCCCTCGCCGCGCAGTTCGGCAGCGGCCTTGGCCAGCCCTTCCTCGCCCCGGGCGCACAGGGCCAGCGCGCAGCCCTCGGCCGCGAGGGTTCCGGCGATCGCCCGGCCGATGCCCCGGCTCGCGCCGGTCACCAGCGCCTTCGCGCCTGTCAGTCCCAGATCCATCGATGTCACTCCTTTGTGATTGCCGGACAGTCCCGGTAGCTCGGTAGCTGAGCAGTCCCTCAGTTGCCGGGAAGCTGCGAGAACGGCGCCCGGTCCGCCCGCGGCTCGGGTGGCAGCTTCAGCACCCGCTCGCCGATGAGGTTGCGCTGGATCTGGTCGGTGCCTCCGGCCAGCCGGTAGCCGGGGGCGCCGAGCAGGTGCTGAGTCCAGGCGAAGGTGCCCGGTTCCCCGGTGTCGGCGCTGATGCGCGCACCCATCAGCTCGGCGGCGACCTGTCCCGTGCGGGTGAGCAGGTCGGAGGCCATGAGCTTGGTCAACGACGCCTCGGGACCCGGCCGGCCGCCGGCCGCGCTCGTCCGGGCGACGCGATCCACGGTGGCCGCGCGCAGGGCGGCACGCACGTACAGGTCGGCGAGCCGCTGGCGGACCAGCGGGTCCGAGGTGCGGTCGAGGGAGCGGGCGAGCGCGAGCACGTCCGGAAAGGTGCCGCCCTTGCGGCGGTTGCCGCTGCCGGAGGCGGTCCGTTCGAAGGCGAGGGTGGTGGTGGCGACCTCCCAGCCCTGGCCCGGCCGTCCGATCCGGAGCCGGTCCGGGACGCGTACGCCGCTGAGGAACACCTCGTTGAAGGAGGCGCCGCCGCTCATCTGCCGGATGGGGCGGATCTCCACGCCCGGGGCGTCCATCGGGACCAGGAAGGCGGTGATGCCGGCCTGTTTGACGACGTCCGGGTCGGTGCGGGCGAGCAGCAGGCCGTAGTCGGCGAACTGGGCGCCCGAGGTCCACACCTTCTGGCCGTCGATCACCCACTCGCCCCCGTCGGCCTGCCGGGCGCGGGTGCGCAGGGCGGCGAGGTCGGACCCGGCACCCGGCTCACTGAAGAGCTGGCAGGCCAGCAGGTCGGTGCGCAGGAACGCGCGTGCATGGTCGTGGAGTTGTTCGGCGGTCCCGAACAGGGAGACGGCCATCGCGACCAGGCGCACGGTGACGCTGATGAGCTCGGTGGAGGGTGGCACCTCGAAGGCGGACTCCTCCTCGGCGAAGGCGGCCACGTGGGCGGCGGTCAGGCCCGCGCCGCCCTTGTCCGCGGGGAGGGTCAGCGCCTGGTAGCCGGCGTCGAAGCGGGCCCGCTGGTAGGCGCGGCAGCGCTCCAGCAGCAGGCGTTCCTCGTCTTCGGGGAGGTTGTGGAACACGGCGAGACCGGCATCTTCTCCGGCGGACTCCGGCGCCCGCGCCGGTTCGAGCACGCCGGCCAGCCACTGCCGTACCTGCGTGCGCCATGCGTCCGGATCGGGCTGGGGCATGACTCCTCCTCGGACACTTACCAGACGAAAGATTCAGTAACGGTGGCGACAAAGTGTGCTTGCAGGTCCCTTGAGCATGCGGTAACGCCTCCGCTTGGGATCAGAGTGTTCCGTACTTTCTTGATAAACGCTACAGTCTCCGCATCACCTCTCCCCTCGAATCGGGAGAGGGCCGATGAGCCGCCGGAGGAGCCATGTCGCTGCTGCCACTCGACCGTCGCGCCCAGGAGACACCCGAGGAACCCGCCCTGGTGGACGACCTGGGCGTGCTGTCCTGGTCCGGCCTCGCCGACCAGGTGGCGCGGGCGGCGGCACGGCTGCTGGAGTTCGCGCCCGGCCCCGACGACCGGATCGCCGTCCTGGGTGACAACGCGATCCCGACGCTGGTGGCCCATCTGGCCGGCCTGCGCGCCGGGGTCGGGACCGTGGCCACGTCCCGGAACCTCACCTCGGGCGAACTCGTCGACCAGATCATCGACGCGGGCGTGACCGCGATCGTCACCGGTCCCGCCGGGGCGGGTGCCGCCCTGGACGCGGCCCGGGAACTGGGCCTGCCGCTGGTGACGCACGGAACGCCGGCCGTCGGGCACGCCTTCGACTGGGACCTGTGGCTGGCGGCCGCGCCGGCCGGACGCGCCGTCCCGGCGGACCGGCCCGCCCGGCCTCCGCTCGTCTACACCTCAGGCACCACCGGACGGGCGCGCGGCACCGAGGTGCGCTGGGTGAGCGGCCCGGTCGCCGACAGCGCCGCCTACCTCACCGCGATGTCCGCCCGGCCCGGATTCCCGCCGGGACCGCACCTGGTGTGCGGCCCGCTCCAGCACAACGCGCCGCTGACCTCGCTGCGCCACCTGGCGGCCGGTCAGCCGGTGGTCGTCCTCGGCAGATACGACGGGGAGACGTTCCTCAGCCGGGTGCAGAGGTGGCGGGTCTCCTCGACGGTGATGGTGCCCACCCACTTCCAGCGGCTGCTCGCCCTCCCGGAGGAGGTCCGCGCCCGGTACGACGTCTCCAGCCTGCGGCAGGTGTCCCACACCGGCTCGGCATGTCCGCCGGACGTGAAGCGAGCCATGATCGAGTGGTTCGGTCCGGTGCTGACCGAGTCGTACGGCGCCAGCGAGGCGGGAACCGTGGCCCGCATCAGCAGCGACGAGTGGCTGGCGCACCCGGGCTCCGTCGGGCGCGTCCGGGCCCCCTTCGAGGTCCTGGTCACCGATGACGACGGCCGGCGGCTGCCGCCCGGCGAACGCGGACTGCTGGCCTTCCGGGCACCCGACGACCAGGGCGTCCGCTACCACGCGGACCCGGACAAGACCAGGTCCGCCTATCTCTCCCCCGGCGTCTTCACGCTCGGCGACATCGGCTACGTCGACGCGGACGGCTACATCTTCATCACCGACCGGGCCGCGGACGTGGTGGTCTCCGGCGGCGTCAATCTGTACCCGGCCGAGAGCGAGGCGGTCCTGCGGCGGCACCCGGCGGTCGCCGAGGTCGCGGTCGTCGGCGTGCCCGACCCGGACTTCGGCGAGTCCCTGCGGGCGCTGGTCGTGGTGGCGGCGGACGAGCCGCCGGCCGATGAGCTGGACCGGTTCTGCCGCGAGCACCTCGCCGCCCACAAGTGCCCGAAGTCGTACGAGTTCGTCCCCGAGCTGCTGCGCAACGCGATGGGCAAGCTCGACAAACGCGCGATGCGCCGCCCGTACTGGCACTCCGAACGGACCATCGCCGGCTGAGCCGGGCCCACCCAGTAAGGACCACCACCCATGACCGAACTCCTCCTCATCCGGCACGGCCTCCCCCAGGCGGGCGTGTTCGACCCCCGGCTGTCACCGGAGGGCACCGCCCAGGCCGAGCGCCTCGCCTCCTGGCTCGTGCACGAGGACGTCGACGCGCTGTACTCCAGCCCGTACCGGCGTGCCCGCGAGACCGTGGCACCCCTGGAGCGCCTCACCGGCATGACCGCCACCGTCCTCGACGACCTGCGCGAGTGGGACACCGACGTGTCCCAGCCCTACATGCCGCCGGAGCAGATCGGCGCGGACGATCCCCGCGCTGCGGCGCTCGCCGAGGGGCGCTACGAGGACTTCGTGCCCGAGCTGGACTGGGACGCCTTCCGCGCCCGTGCCGGGCGGGCCATGGGCACCATCCTCGACGCCCATCCCGGAGGGCGGGTCGCGGTCGTGTGCCACGGCGGCATCACCAACACCTATCTGGCGACGGTACTCGGCCTGCCCACGATGTTCTGGTTCCACCCCGACTACACGTCCGTCAGCCGGGTGCGGCGCATGCCCGGCGGCCGGATCGTCCTGCACTCGGTGAACGAGACGGCCCACATGGTCGCCGAACGTGCCGTCGACGCGGTCGCCTGACCCGCCCCACACCCCAGGAGGTCCCGGCATGCCCGGATCCGTCATCGTCGCCGGAGCAAGGACGCCCATCGGCAGGCTGGCGGGTGCCCTGAGCACCGTGTCCGCGGTCGACCTCGGCGCCCACGCCATCGGCGCGGCACTGGCCGCCGCCCGTCTGGACCCGGCGGCCGTGGAAGCCGTCGTCATGGGTCACGTCGTGCAGGCCGGGGCCGGCCCGAACTCGGCGCGGCAGGCGGCGGTCCGCGCCGGCATTCCGTTCTCCGTCCCCGCGAGCACCGTCAACAAGCTCTGCCTGTCCGGTCTGCACGCCATCGCCCTGGCCGACCTCATGATCACCTCCGGCCGCCATGAAGTGGTCGTCGCCGGTGGCATGGAGTCCATGTCGGACGCCCCCCACCTGCTGCGCGGGGCACGCACCGGCTGGAAGTACGGCTCCGCCGCGGCGGAGGACGCCCTCGACCGCGACGCCCTGGTCTGCGCCTTCGACGGCGTCTCCATGGGCGCGGCCACCGAGCGCTACCAGCGGCCGTTCGCCCTGACCCGCGAGGAGCAGGACGAGTACAGCGCGCTGTCCCATCAACGGGCAGCCCACGCCCAGGAGTCGGGGGCATTGTCCGCCGAGATCGCCCCCGTCACCGTGGCGGGACGCCGGGGCGAGACCGTGGTGGACACCGACGAGGGCGTACGGCCGGGAAGCACCGCCGAGAGCCTCGGGCGCCTGAGGCCCGCCTTCTCCGGCGAGGGCACCATCACCGCGGGCAACTCCTCACAACTCTCCGACGGCGCCGCGGCCGTCGTCGTGATGAGCGCGGAGCGCGCCCGGTTCGAGGGCCTGACCCCGCTCGCCGAGATCGGCGCCTACGGAACGGTCGCCGGCCCCGACCCCTCACTGCTCGTCCAGCCGGCCGGCGCGGTCCGCGACGCCCTGTCCCGGGACGGCCGCCTGAAGACCGCCGACCTGGACCTGTTCGAGATCAACGAGGCGTTCGCCGGAGTGGCCCTGGCTTCCGTACGGGAGCTGGACCTCCCTCTCGACAAGGTGAACGTCAACGGCGGAGCGATCGCGCTCGGGCACCCGGTCGGCATGACCGGAGCCCGGCTGGTGCTGACTCTCGCGGCGGAACTGCGGCGGCGTGGAGGCGGCAGCGGAGCGGCGGCCCTGTGCGGGGGCGGCGGCCAGGGCGACGCGCTGTTGCTGCATGTGCCGACCCAGGACTGAACCCGGAGCCGAATCATCGTGAACGTCCAGCTGACCTCGGTCGCGACGACCCTTGTCGTGGCGGCCCGTACCCTCGCCGCCGACGACGTCGTCTCCCTCACCCTGCGCCGCCCCGACGGCGGGATGCTCCCCGCCTGGACACCGGGCGCCCACATCGAGGTACTCCTGAACGGTGACGACGGGGGTCTGATCCGTCAGTACTCCCTGTGCGGAGATCCGGCGGCGCTCGACTCCTGGCAGATCGCCGTGCTGCGCGAGCCGCAGGGCCGCGGCGGCTCCGCGTACGTCCACGACCACCTGGGCGAAGGCGCCGCCGTGCGGGTCCGCGGTCCGCGGAACAACTTCCCGCTGCGGCCCGCCGCCCGCCACCTGTTCATCGCCGGTGGCGTCGGTATCACGCCCATCCTCCCGATGGTGGAGGCCGCCGAGGCCGCGGGGGCCGACTGGCGCCTGCTGTATGGCGGGCGCACCCGCACCTCCATGGCGTTCCTGGACCGCCTCGCCCCGCACGGGGACCGGGTACTCGTCCGTCCGCAGGACGAGTACGGCCTGCTGGACCTCGCGGCCCACCTCGGGGTCCCCGAAGAGGGCACGCTGGTGCACGCCTGCGGTCCCGAGCCCCTGTTGCAGGCGGTGCAGGAACACTGCGGGGACTGGCCTCCCGGCACGCTGGGCGTCGAACGGTTCGCCCCGGTACGGACGGACGCGACCGGCCAGGCCGAGGCCTTCGAGGTGGAGCTCGCACGATCCGGGCTCACCCTCACCGTCCCGGCGGACCGCTCGGTGCTCGAAACCGTGGAGCAGGCCGGTGTCGCGGTGGACTTCTCCTGCCGGGAAGGCACCTGCGGCACCTGCGAGACCGACGTACTCGACGGCAAGCCCGACCACCGCGACTCGTTGCTGACCGAGGACGAGCGGGCTGCCTGCGACACCATGCTCATCTGCGTGTCCCGCTCGTGCGGGACTCGACTCGTCCTGGATCTGTGACGGCGATCACTACCAGCAATTTACTAGGACGTCCTAGTATCTCTTCTGTCGGCAGTACCTCCGCCCCGTCCGGGAAGGCCCCCATGAGTGATCTGCACCGACCCGTGCATCCCGTCCGTCTGGTCACGGCTTCGGCTCTGTTCGACGGGCATGACGCGTCGATCAACATCATGCGGCGCATCTTCCAGTCCCAGGGCGCCGAGGTGATCCACCTCGGACACAACCGGTCGGTGCGGGAGGTCGTGGACGCCGCTCTGGAGGAGGACGCCCACGGTGTCGCCGTCTCGTCGTACCAGGGCGGGCACGTGGAGTACTTCGAGTACCTGGTCGAGTCGCTGCGCGAGCGGGGAGCCGACCACATCCGTGTGGTGGGCGGCGGAGGCGGCGTCATCGTGCCCGAGGAGATCGCCCGGCTGCTCGGCAGCGGGGTGACCATCTTCTCGCCCGAGGACGGGCAGCGGATGGGCCTGGCCGGGATGGTCAACTCTGTCGTGAAGGACTGCGACTTCGACCTCTGGGACGGCAAGCCGACCGACGCGTCCGCCGTGCTGGCCGGTGACCGGTTCGCGATCGCCCGCGCCATCACCGGCGCGGAACTGGGCAAGCTGCCCCCCGATTTCCTGGAGCGGCTGCGGGCCGCCGCCGCGGCGCGGGTCATGCCGGTGCTCGGCATCACCGGCACGGGCGGCTCGGGCAAGTCGTCACTGACGGACGAGCTGGTGCGCCGGTTCCGCCTCGACCAGCAGGACAAGCTGAGGATCGCCGTGATCGCGGTCGACCCGACCCGCCGCCGCGGCGGCGGAGCACTGCTCGGCGACCGGATCCGCATGAACTCCCTGGACGGGAACCGGGTCTTCTTCCGCAGCCTGGCCACCCGTGGCAGTCGCGAGCTGCCCGAGCACCTGACCGACGTCATCGACGTGGTCAAGGCCGCCGGGTTCGACCTGGTGATCGTGGAGACGCCGGGCATCGGCCAGGGCGACGCGGCGATCGTGCCGTTCGTCGACACCTCGCTGTATGTGATGACACCGGAGTTCGGTGCCGCCTCGCAGCTGGAGAAGATCGACATGCTCGACTTCGCCGACGTCGTGGCGATCAACAAGTTCGAGCGGCGCGGCGCGCAGGACGCGCTGCGTGACGTGGGCCGCCAACTGGTCCGCAACCGCGAGGCGTTCGGCATGCGGCCCGAGGACATGCCGGTGTACGGCACGTCGGCGGCGACGTTCAACGACGACGGTGTCACCGCGCTCTACCAGCACCTGAAAACGGGCCTGGCGGAGAAGGGCCTGCCGCTGTCCGAGGGCGCGCTGGCACCGGTCGGGGTACGCCACTCCTCCGGCATCCGGCAGGTGGTCCCCGCAGGCCGGGTGCGCTACCTCGCCGAGATCACCGAGACGGTCCGCGCGTACCACGCCGAGACCGAGCGACTGGCCGAGGCGGCCAGGCGGCTGCAGCGCCTGGAAGCGGTCCGGGACGAGCTCGTCGAGGCCGGCTCCGACGCGGCGAACGTGGACTCACTGCTCGACGACGCCCGTAAGCAGCTCCCGCACCAGATCACGGAGCAGATCGGGAACTGGCCCGCCGTCATCGCCTCCTACTCCGGGGACGAGCAGGTGGTGAAGGTCCGGGACAGGGAGATCCGCACCAAGCTGACCCGCGAGTCCCTGTCCGGCAACAAGGTCCCGCGCGTCGCCCTGCCCCGCTTCACCGACCACGGGGAGCTGGTGCGGTTCTGGCGCGGGGAGAACCTGCCCGGCTACTTCCCTTTCACAGCAGGCGTGTTCCCCTTCAAGCGCGACGGCGAGGACCCGGCGCGGATGTTCGCCGGTGAGGGCGATCCGTTCCGCACGAACCGGCGCTTCAAGCTGCTCTCCGAGGGCCAGCCGGCCACCCGCCTGTCCACGGCCTTCGACTCGGTCACCCTCTACGGCCGCGACCCGGACGAACGCCCCGACATCTACGGCAAGGTCGGCACCTCCGGGGTGTCGGTGGCCACGCTCGCGGACATGAAGGCCCTCTACGACGGCTTCGACCTGACGTCACCCACGACCTCGGTCTCCATGACCATCAACGGCCCCGCGCCGACGATCCTGGCGTTCTTCCTCAACACCGCCATCGACCAGCAGACGGAGAAGTTCCGAGCCGCCGAGGGCCGTGACCCGTCCCCCGAGGAGGCGGAGGAGCTGCGGGCCCACGCGCTCGCGAGCGTGCGCGGCACGGTGCAGGCCGACATCCTCAAGGAGGACCAAGGCCAGAACACCTGCCTGTTCTCCACCGAGTTCTCCCTGCGGATGATGGCCGACATCCAGGAGTGGTTCATCGCCCACAAGGTCCGCAACTTCTACTCCGTGTCCATCTCCGGCTACCACATCGCCGAAGCCGGCGCGAACCCCATCAGCCAGCTCGCCTTCACCCTCGCCAACGGCTTCACCTACGTCGAGGCCTACCTCGCCCGGGGCATGCACATAGACGACTTCGCCCCGAACCTGTCGTTCTTCTTCTCCAACGGCATGGACCCCGAGTACTCCGTCCTCGGCCGGGTCGCACGCCGTGTCTGGGCCGTCGCGATGAAGGAGAAGTACGGGGCCAACGAACGCAGTCAGAAGCTGAAGTACCACGTCCAGACCTCCGGACGCTCCCTGCACGCCCAGGAGATGGACTTCAACGACATCCGCACCACCCTCCAGGCCCTCACGGCCATCTACGACAACGCGAACTCGCTGCACACCAACGCCTACGACGAGGCCGTCACCACCCCGTCCGAGGAGTCGGTGCGGCGGGCGCTGGCGATCCAGCTCGTCATCAACCGCGAGTGGGGCCTGGCGATGAACGAGAACCCCCTCCAGGGCTCGTTCATCATCGACGACCTCACGGACCTGGTGGAGGAGGCCGTACTCCAGGAGTTCGAGCGGATCAGCGAGCGCGGTGGCGTACTGGGCGCGATGGAGACCGGCTACCAGCGGGGCCGTATCCAGGACGAGTCGATGCTGTACGAGCAGCGCAAGCACGACGGCACCCTGCCCATCATCGGCGTCAACACCTTCCTCCGCCCCGGCGGCGACAGCCGGCCTCAGGAGCTGGAACTCGCCCGGGCCACCGAGGAGGAGAAGCAGTCCCAGCTGGAGCGCGTGCGGGACTTCCACACCGGCCACCGCGACCGGGCCCACGACGCCCTGACCGCTCTCAAGAACGCGGCGACGAACGGCGACAACGTCTTCGCCGTCCTCATGGACGCCACCCGGGTCTGCTCCCTCCAGCAGATCACCGAGGCCTTCTTCGAGGTGGGCGGACAGTACCGCCGCAACGTCTGACCCAGCCCCCGTAGGGCGTGTTCGTAAAGTCCCGGAAGCCACCCCGCAGCGACTCAGCAGATAGGACCTCAGATGGATCCCGTTACTCGTCTCGGCGTGGTCGGATGCGGCCTCATGGGCTCCGGCATCGCCGAAGTCGCGGCCCGCGGCGGCATCGACGTCCGAGTCGCCGAGGCCACGCCGGACGCGCTGGAGTCAGGCCGCCGCCGGCTCACCGCCTCGCTCGACCGAGGCGTACGGCGCGGCAAGCTCAGCGAGGAGCAGCGGGACCAGGCCCTCGCCAGGCTTTCCTTCACCCACGACCTCAGCGACCTGGCCGACCGCCAGTTCGTCGTCGAGGCGGTCGCCGAGAACCGCGACATCAAGACGGATGTCCTGCGCACCCTCGACAAGGTGGTCGAAGACCCCGCGGCGGTCCTGGCCACCAACACCTCATCGATCCCCATCGTCGATCTCGCCGTCGTCACCGAGCGGCCCGCACAGGTCATCGGCATGCACTTCTTCAACCCCGTGCCCGTGCAGCAGCTGGTGGAGCTCATTCCCGCCCTCACCACCAGCGCGGACACCGTGCGCCGCACCCGCGGCTTCGCCGAGCAGCTGGGCAAACAGGCCATCCAGGCGCCCGACCGCTCCGGCTTCGTCGTCAACGCCCTCCTGGTGCCCTACCTGCTCAGCGCGGTACGGATGGTGGAGTCGGGCGCCGCGCAGCCGGAGGACATCGACCGGGGCATGGAACTCGGATGCGCCCACCCCATGGGGCCGTTGCGGCTGCTCGACCTCATCGGCCTCGACACCGCCCAGGCCGTGGCCGAGTCGATGTACGAGGAGTTCAAGGAGCCGCTGTACGCCCCACCGGCCCTCCTGCGCCGCATGGTCGCCGCGGGCCACCTCGGCCGCAAGAGCGGCCGCGGCTTCCACGTCTACGACGCCTGAGCGCGTATGCCCGCCTGGGGCGAAGCTCCAGGTGGCGTAACCGTCTAGGCACTCATCGCCTCACGTACCAGCGCGGTGTCGACGAACTGCTCGAAGCGGACGATGAGCCCGCCGCGTACGACGAAGTGATGGGCGACGCGGACGGCGAGCGGCTTGCCGGTGGCCTTGTTGACGGCCGTGTAGCGGGCCAGGACGACGACGTTCTCGCCGTCGACGACGTAGGTGTCGTCGTGGGCGGCCCAGTCGTCCCACTCCTTGGCGAGTTCCTCCATGACGTGGGAGGTGACGCCGCTGGGAGTGCGGTACGTGCCCGCGAGCGGGAAACCGGCCATCTCGGTCCACTCCACGTCGGGGGCGAGGGTGGCGCGCAGAGCCTCCAGGTCACCGGCGGCGGAGGCCAGGTACTGACGGCGTACGACGTCGGCGGGGGCGGTGGAGGTGGCGAAGTCCGTCATGTCAGCCCCACTTCATCTCGCCCTTGGCGACCTTGGCGCCGATCTGGGCGGCGATCAGCATGCCGTGGTCCGGGTAGCGCTTCACGAGCGACTCGGTGAGCGCCGCGCCGTCGGCCGCCTTGGCCAGCTCCTCCTCGAAGGCGAGCAGGTAGTCGCGAGTGGCGGTGATGGCGGAGGCGTCGGCCGCGGTGCCCGGCAGGCGGTGGCCGGGGACGACCAGCTCCGGGTCGAGGGAGGCCATCTCGTCCAGCAGGTCGATCCAGGCCGCGCGGTCGCCCGGGGTGGCTGTGTCGGCGACCCAGACGTGCTCCTGCTGGAAGAGCAGGACACCGCCGAGGACCGCGCGCTGGTCGGCCTGCCACAGGTAGTGGCGGTCGGGCAGACCGGCCGGGCCGCCCTTGAGCTCGAAGCGGTGGCCCTCCAAGGTGAGGTCACCCGTCAGCGGCTGGAGGCCGACCAGCCGGGTGGGCAGGTTCGGGCCGAGCGCGGCCCAGGCCTTGAGCTTGCCCTCGTACGAGTGCTGGATGTGCTCGATGACGATCGGGGTGGCGACGAAGACGGCGTCCGGGAAGGCGTCGGCGAGGACCTCCGCGCCGAAGTAGAAGTCGGGGTCGCCGTGACTGACGAAGACGGTGGTCAGCTTCTTGCCCGAGTCGAGGATCTCGGCGGCCAGCCGGTGGCCGTCGGCGCGGGTGAAGCCGGCGTCCACCAGCAGGGCTTCGGTCTCGCCGGTGACGAGCGTGGCGGTCTTGTTCTTGCTTCCGGCCGGGAAGTCGAGGTCGAGGACCTTGAAGTCGAGCGTGCTCATGTGGAGCCTCCTAGAGGGTGATGGATGGGGGCAGAAGAAGGAGGTCAGGCGGTGGCCAGGGCTGCGAGCCGCTGGTCGACCTCGTCGGCGGTGGCGTGGCCACGGGCCAGGGAGGTGACGGCATTGCCGTCCACCGCCAGCAAGGTGGGGAAGCCGCTGACGCCGAGTTCGGCCGCGCGGTGGAAGTCCTCCGCTGCCGCATATGACGCCTCGGGGTCCTGGAAGGCCGAGATCACGGCATCCACGTCGAGCCCGGCCGCCTCGGCGACCGCACGGTAGGTGGACGCCTCCGACAGGCTGAGGCCGTCGACGTAGAAGGCGTGCTGGACAGCCGCGGCGAGTTCCGGCGCGCGGTCGGCGGCGGTCCGGCGCAGGGCCGCGACACCGCGGGCGGCGGCCTCGGAGTCCATCACGAACGAGCCGTCGGCGATCAGCCGCTCGTACGCCTCCCCGAACTCGGCGCCGGTCAGCTCGGCGATGTGGGCATTCGCGCCCCGGACGTGGCCGAACTCCCGGATCGGCACCCGGCGCGGCCCGGTGAACAGACCGCCGGAGATCACCTCGACCGGCAACCCCGGGTGGCGGGCGACGACCTCGCGCAGCGTGGCGGAGAACCCGTGCGACCAGCCGCAGTAGGCGTCGAAGACGTAGACGAGCTTCATCGAAGACCTCGGCAGGGATGTGTGCCCGCCGGCTGCGAGCGATTCACCTGAGGAAGCAGTAACTGACTCGTCAGATATTTCCAGGGTCGCGTGAGGTGCGACGCATGGGCGTTGACTGAGGTCATGACACCGGCGGTGCCGTCGGGCCGCAGGTCAGGGCAGCCGGGGCAGCTCGTCTCGAGCCGTATGACTGAGGATCCGCAGATTCTCGGCGAACCGCTCGCGGTCCGCCCCGGGGAGCGGCTCCACGAAGTACCGCTTGATGTTCTCCAGGTGCACCAAAGACGCGCGTACGACCGTCTCCTCACCCAGCGGCGTCAGCCGCACGAGCTTCCCGCGCCGGTCGCCGGGGGCTTCCGCGCGCGTCACGTAACCCGCCGACTCCATGCGATCCACCAGCCGGGTGGCACCGCCGGTGGTCAGCACCTGCTCCTGGGCGATGGCCCGCATCGAGAGCCCCGGCTCGCCCGCCCGGCCGAGGATCAGCAGCACCTCGAAAACCAGATGACTGATGCCGCACTCCACTTCGAGCGCCCGGCCGAGGATGTACTCCAGCCGGTTGGCCGCCCCCTGCAACCGCCCGAACGCCAGGATGAGCTCGTGGTCGGCGGCCTCCTTCGCCGTCCTGATCTCCGCTTCCTCACCCACGACCTCGCCGCCCCTCTCATCGCCGCCCCGGTACCACCGTACCGATCATGTCGGCAGGGCCGGTCGGGCGCGGCCTGCGGCACGGGACGAGCGGCCGGAACACGGATAGCCGACGGGAGGAATCCTCAGCTCACTCGGACGACCTCAAGCGGAAGGCCGGCCCGGGGACGCTCTCGATGTCCTTCGCTTGCACCGGGTGACCTCGTTCGCAGCGGACCTGGACGTCGACGCGCGCGCCGCACTCGCGGTGTCGCGCCAGCACCGCCGGTCCCTCCGGGTCGGCGCGGTAACGGTCACCCCACTGCAGCAGCCCCATCACGGCCGGCACCAGATCCATGCCCTTGGGAGTGATCACATACTTCGGCCGACTCCGCGAACCGGGCTCCTTGTACGTCTCGGTCGCCAGGATCCCTTCCTCCACCAGCATCCGAAGCCGCGTCGCCAGAAGGTTACGAGGACAGCCCAGGACACGCTCGAAGTCACTGAACCGGGACGAGCCGTACCACACCTCACGCAGGATGAGGATGGTCCACTTCTCGCCCACGATCTCAAGAGTCCGCGCGATCGAGCAGTTGGACGTGTCCCGGTCGAGTCGGGGGTCCATGCCGGTGTCCTGAAGAACTTCGGTCCACGCATCCATGGGAGCGATCCTAGCCGAGCTTGAGTTTAATTTTAGATACTCAGCCATCGGCGAAGAGAGAACGCCCCAGACGTTCATGCGCTGAGAGTGACGACCGAGCCGCAACGGACGTGCCGCCCGCCCTGACACCCACTACCGCTCAAGGAAGTCGAGGGCTTCCGCCACGAACTGCCCGCTGGGGATGCGGTGCGTCAGACGCGCTGCCCGGCATCCAGCAGGGCGAGGGCGTTCCTCGCCCCCTGTTCGAGGAGCTCGTTGGCGAGTTGGCTGTCGGTCAAGGCGCGGGCGAGTTGCAGTGTCCCGGCCATCAGACCGAGGAGGCTGAGCGCCTTCACACGTGCGGAGGCGGGGGCCTCGGGCGCCATGCGGTCGGCGATGCCGTCGATGAGGATCAGCACGCCGTCGGTGTACGCCTGCCTGGTGGTGTCGGCGCAGCGCCCGATCTCGTCGAGCAGGGCGGCGTTGGGACAGCCGTCGCCCATGCTGTCGCGGTGCTGGGGTGACAGGTACCCGCGCACGATCTGCTCGAGTCCGGCACGGCCGGGCGCAGCCCGCGCGACGACGTTCTCGGCCTGCGCCTTCAACTGGTCGGCGATCGCCGTGGTGACGAGGTCGTCCTTGGATTCGAAGTGAGCGTAGAAGGCCCCGTTGGTCAGCCCCGCGTCCTTCATGAGCGTCGAGACCCCGGAGCCGTCGATGCCGTCCTGCTTGAACCGACGGCCGGCCGTCTCGATGATCCGCCGCCGCGTCTCCGCCTTGTGCTCTTTTCCGTACCGCGCCACAGCGCACGCTCCTTCGCCGGCCGGAAGGACCGGTTGCCCTTCACCGACTTCCCCAGCCTATGGTATTGCGAGCGTAATCCAAAGAGTCGACAGCGGCGACGGTCGACCGACCCACGGGCAGACCGCTCCCCCGCTCAGGTCCCTGTTGTTCCAGCTGTTCCTACGGACCCGGGGACATGCCTGCCGAGTCACACCCGAGTGCCGGGCACCGGGAAGAGCATGCAGCTGCTGGTGGCATGCGCGAGGAGACGGTCCTTCGCGTCGACCAACTGGGCCTGGGCGAGAGCGGTTTGGCGGCCCTTGTTGACGACCGTGCCGATGGCGCGCACCGGGCCCGTGTCCACGGTGATCGGCCGGAGGAACTTCACGGTCAGATCGAGCGAGGTGTACGCCACGCCCTGCGGGAGAGTCGACTGGACGGCGCAGCCCGCCGCCGAGTCGAGCAGAGTGGCGAAGACGCCGCCGTGGACGCTGCCGATCGGGTTGTAGTGCTCCTCGCCCGGTATCAGGGAGAAGACCGCCCTGCCGGGCTCCACCTCGTCCAGGGCGAAGTCGACGGTGTGGCTGATCGGTGCCCTCGGCAGCCGCCCCGCCTGCACCTCGCGCAGGAAGTCGATGCCTGCCATGCGCCCGGCGGCCTCCGCCGAGATCGCGGGATCGTCCCAGTGATACGTACGCGTTCGCCCCACGGTCCAGCGCCCTTCCCTCTGACTGTCACCTGACTTTTCCAGGTGAAGCTAGGCTTTTGCTCGCCTGACTGTCAATGGTGAAGGCAGCTCCCTTACGATGGCGGGATGGAGTGGCTTGAGGCGAGCACGGACAACTGCCCCGTCCAGCGCACGCTCGACGTGATCGGGGAGAAGTGGACGCTGCTGATCCTGCGGGACGCCGTCAACGGCGTGCGCCGCTTCGACGACTTCCACCGCCACATCGGCCTGTCGGAAGCCGTCCTCAGTGACCGCCTCCGCAAGCTGACCTCGGCCGGCATCCTGAAGACCGTCCCCTACCGCGAGCCCGGCAGCCGCTCCCGCAACGAATACCGCCTGACCCGTAAAGGCTGGGACCTCTGGCCCGTCCTTATGGCGCTGAGCCAGTGGGGCGAGGCATACGCCCTCGGCTCCGAGGGTCCTGCACTGGACGTCCGTCACACCGAGTGCGACGCCCCGGTCCGCGTCGTCGTCGAGTGCTCCGCCGAGCACTCACCCCTCACTCCCCGTGAAGTCACCGCCCGGCTGGGAACAGGCGCCCGCGTCCGGTCGTGAGCCGCGAGACTCCTCTCCCGGACTGCGACCCGAGAGTCGGCGAGCTCGGCCACTTGCGGTGGGCGACCCGACAGTCGGCGAGCTTGACCCTCGCGCGGCGTGTGCGCGCGTAGCTGGCCCACAGCGATCACGACACCGCGCGCGGCGCCCTCATCGACTTCTACCTGTCGGCCGAGCACCGTGACCAGCCCGGCACCGGTTGCCCCACCGCGGGATTCGCAGGGGACGTGGCTCGCGAGCCCACACCCGAGGAGGTGCGCGAAACGTACGCAGCCGGGGTCGAGGAATTCGCCTCGTGGCTGTCCACCGACACCCATGACGGCCTTCCCCTGGTGGCCACTCTGGTCGGCGCGATCCTGCTTGCCCGGGCCACGGCGGACACAGAACTGTCGGAGAAGATCCTGGAGTCGACCCACAAAGCCCTGACTGAGCCACACGCGGATCGACCGGAATCCTGAACCCAGTTCCCCCGCCCATCCTCGTCCGGAATGCAGGGCCGGGGACACTCGCGATGCCTTCCGCCCGCACGGCATGCCCACCTGGGTTTACTTTTCTATACTCAGAATGTAGCGTCGCGACCATCACATCAACCCGGCCGCACGCGAGAAACGGGCGCGCAGGGGGACCTGCGCGAAGAATCAGATCGACCACTGGAACACCCACACGGAAAGGCGGCCGGCATGAAGGCATTCGTCGTCGAGAAGTACGGCAAGGACGGCGCCCGCGCCGCTGAGGTGCCCGAGCCCACGGTCGGAGACCGGGACGTCCTGGTCAAAGTGAGCGCCGCCAGCATCAACCCGCTGGACAAAATGGTCCGCAACGGGGAGTTCAAGCAGCTCCTGAAGTACAAGCTTCCGTTCGTACTCGGGCACGACGTGGCCGGCGTCGTGACGCGGGTCGGCTCCGCCGTACGCGGCTTCAACGTCGGCGACGAGGTCTACGCCCGTCCGCGCGACTTGCGGATCGGAGGCTTCGCGGAGTTCATCGCGATCGACATGGACGATGTCGCGCCCAAGCCGGCCTCTCTCAGCCTCGAAGAGGCAGCCGCCGTGCCGCTGGTGGCCCTGGCCGCCTGGCAGATTCTCGTCGACCGTGCCCACGTGCGGCCGGGTCACAAGGTGCTCATCCACGCCGGTGCCGGTGGCCTCGGCTCGACAGTCGTCCAGCTCGCCAAGCACCTCGGCGCCACAGTGGCGACGACCACGAACAGCAAGACCGAGCAGCTGGTCAGGAGCCTCGGCGCCGACGTCGTCGTCGACTACACCAAGGAAGACTTCTCGAAGGTGCTGTCCGGCTACGACCTGGTGCTGGACTCCCTAGGCGGAGCGAACCTCGAGAAGTCGCTGACCGTGCTGAAGCCCGGCGGCCTGGCCATCAGTGTCGTCGGCCCGCCGGACGCCGGCTTCGCCAAGCAGCTCGGCGCCCCGTCATTCATGGGCTTGATCATGAAAAGGCTCAGTCGCAAGATCCGCAAGCAGGCCAAGGCGCTTGGCGTGCGCTACGAGTTCCTCTTCATGCGGGCCAACGGCTCCCAGTTGCGCGAACTCGGCGCCCTCTACGACAGCGGGAAGCTCCGCCCGGTCATCGACAGCACCTTCCCGTTCGACCAGACGCTGGAGGCGATGGCACACGTCGAGCAGGGCCACACCAAGGCCGGCAAGGTCGTGGTCTCGATGGTGCCCGACAACGACTGAGACCGTCCCCGGCCACCGACCCTCCGTCCGGCACGGCCGGGTCGGGCGAGACGCACCGACGGCTCGCGGCTCTCGACGCTCACGGCGGACACGCTCAGGACGGCGACGTCCGTCCGCCGAGCGACGCACCTTGCCAGTCGGGACTGCGGTCCTTGTCGACCAGGGCCGCACGGACGCCCTCCAGGAAGTCCGGAGTGCGGATGGTCGTGCGCGTGAGGGCGAGTTCGGCGCTGAGGCACTCGCGCAACGTGCGCTGCCTGCCCCGGGCCAGCAGGGCGTGAGTGATCTCCAGGCTGTGCGGCGAGGCGGACTCCAGGGCGACCAACGCCTCTGCCGCCCAGGGGGTGTCGAGGTGGCGCAGGCGTTTCTCGATCTCGCCGAGGGTCGGCGCGCCGAACGCCCAGTCCACGTCCCCGCGCACGTCCGCCAGCCTGCTGCCCGCCACCGGGGAACGGCCGGCGAGGCGGTTCAGAACCGCGTCCACCGGGTCACCGGGGTTCTCGGCCAGGGCATCCCCGACCGCGTCGAGCCCGTCCGCGGGGACGAAGTGTGTGGCCAGCCCCGTGTACAGGGCGTCGGCGGCGTCGAGCCGGTGCCCGGTCAGCCCGAAGTACATGCCGATCGCGCCGGGCAACCGCGGCAGAAAGTAGCTGGCCCCGACGTCCGGGAAGAACCCGATGCCGGTCTCGGGCATCGCCAGCACCGCGCCCTCGGTGACGACCCGGAAGCTGCCGTGGACGGACAGACCGAGACCGCCGCCCATGCACAGGCCGTCGATGAGCGACACGACCGGGACGGGATACTCGGCGATCCGGGCGTTGAGCCGGTACTCCGACGCGAAGAACCGCTCACTGGCCTCGGCGTCCCCGGCGAGGCTGTGCTCGCGGATCGTGCGGATGTCCCCGCCCGCGCAGAACGCCTTCGTGCTGGTGCTGGCGAGCACCACAGCGGACAGCGGTAGGCGCTCCCACTCGACGAGCACCCGGTCGATAGCGACGACCATGCCTGTCGTCAGGGCGTTGAGCGCCTTGGGCCGGTTCAAAAGGATGCGGCCGACGCCCCGGTGGACGTCGGCGAGAATTTCGACGGCAGCGGTATCAGTCAACGGTCGTCATCTCGTCTCCGCACGGGCCTGCAGTCCTGGCCATCAGGTTGGCACCTCAGGATCCTCGCACAGGGCTCGGAGCGCCTCCACGAGCCTACCGGCGGCCAGGGTCGGCATACGGTAGTTGTGTCCGGCACCGTTCCGCACGCAGCCCCACCACCGTCCCTCGATGCCACAAAAGGAGTGCGCGATGGGAACGTACGAGGATGTCTTCCGCGCCAGTACCGAGGACCCGGAGAGCTTCTGGCTGAAGGCGGCAGAGGCCCTCGACTGGGATGTCACTCCCCAGCACGCCCTCGACTCCTCCGGCGCACCGTTCTACCGCTGGTTTCCCGACGGACGGCTCAACGTCTGTTTCAACGCGCTCGACCGGCACGTCGAAGCCGGCCGAGGCGAACAGCCCGCGCTCGTCTACGACTCCCCCGTGACCGACACCCGCCGCACCTACACCTACGCGCAGCTGAGGAACGAGGTGGCGGCCTTCGCCGGAGCGCTCGCACAGCTCGGCGTGGGACACGGCGACCGGGTGGTCATCTATATGCCGATGGTCCCCGAGGCCGCCGTCGCGATGCTGGCCTGCGCACGGATCGGCGCGGTCCACTCGGTCGTCTTCGGCGGGTTCGCCCCGCGCGAGCTCGCCCTCCGCATCGACGACGCCGCTCCCAAGGTGGTCGTCTCCGCCTCCTGCGGCATCGAGGGCAAGCGGGTCATCCCGTACAAGCCGCTGCTGGACCGGGCCATCGAACTCGCCGTCCACAAGCCGCAGAAGCGGGTGATCCTGCAACGCCCGCAGGAGCAGGCCGAGTTGGGGCCGGATGATCTCGACTGGGCCGACCTGGTCGCCGCCGCGCCGTCTGCCGACTGCGTTCCCGTCGCCGCCACCGATCCCCTGTACATCCTCTACACGTCCGGAACGACCGGAAAGCCCAAGGGAGTCGTGCGTGACTGCGGCGGTTACGCAGTCGCCCTGCACTGGTCGATGGGCGCCGTGTACGACGTGGGCCCGGGCGAGACGATGTTCACCGGCTCCGACGTCGGCTGGGTCGTCGGGCACTCCTACATCGTCTACGCGCCCCTGCTGGCCGGCGCGACGACGGTCCTGTACGAGGGCAAGCCGGTCGGCACCCCGGACGCGGGGCAGTTCTGGCGCGTCGCCGCCGAGTACCGGGTCAAGACCATGTTCACGGCACCCACCGCCTTCCGGGCCATCCGCAAGGAGGACCCGAAGGGCGCGCTCACCGCGAGCTACGACCTCTCCCACCTGCGCTATCTCTTCCTCGCCGGTGAGCGCCTGGACCCCGAGACCTACCACTGGGCGAGCGCCCTCCTGGGCGTCCCGGTGATCGACCACTGGTGGCAGACCGAGACCGGCTGGCCCATCGTCGCCAACCCGGTCGGTATCGAAGCCGCTCCTGTCAAGCCCGGCTCCCCGACCCGCCCGCTGCCGGGCTGGGACGTGCGGGTCCTCGACCCTTCGGGCGAGCCGGCGCTCGCGGGCACCGACGGCGCGATCGTCGTAAAACTCCCCCTGCCGCCCGGCGCACTCCCCACGCTCTGGAACGACGACGACCGCTACGTCGCCTCCTACCTCTCCGCCTACGACGGCTACTACCTCACCGGCGACAGCGGCCACATCGACGACGACGGCTACGTCTTCGTCATGGGCCGCACCGACGACGTCATCAACGTCGCCGGACACCGGCTGTCCACCGGCAGCATGGAAGAAGCCCTGGCCGCCCACCCGGACGTCGCCGAATGCGCCGTCATCGGTGTCGCCGACGAACTCAAGGGCCAGATCCCGCGCGGCTTCGTCGTCCTGAAAGCCGGCAGCAACCGTGAACCGGGCGAGGCCGAGGCCGAACTCGTCCGGCTCGTACGCCAGCGCATCGGCGCCGTCGCCTCCCTCAAGGACGTCACGGTCGTGGCCGCCCTGCCCAAGACCCGCTCGGGCAAGATCCTCCGAAAGACCATGCGCGGCATCGCCGACGGCCGCGACGAACCCATCCCGTCCACGGTGGACGACCCGGACGTCATCGAGGTCCTGCGCCCTGTCCTCCGCCGCACCGGTCACACCCCGTGAACGGCTGACAGCGCCCTGGCCCGGCGGCGGGCCAGGTCAGCCGGCCATGCGGTTGTTCTTGCGGATCTGCTTGTCGAACACTCCGGCGGGGACGAGGCGGCGTGCCGTGGTGACGCGTGAGGCCAGCGGACCGGCGGTGTAGCGCAGCTTCGGCTTCTTGTCGGTGGCCGCGGCGGCGATCACTTCGGCGACGACGGCGGGGTCGTCGCCTGCCTCCATCGCTTCCGCCATCACCTCGTCGAAGACGCGCCGCCGCTCCGCGTACAGGGGCAGCGGGGTGTCGGGCTGCGCGGCATTGGTGTCGAAGCTGGTCTTGGTGTAGGCGGGCTGGACGAGCAGGACCCGGACACCGTGCTCGCGGACCTCGTGGTCCAGCGACTCGGAGTAGCCCTCGACGGCGTGCTTCGACGCGACGTAGAGGGCCATGAAGGGCTGGGGGGCGACCCCCAGGACGGACGAGATGTTGATGACGCGTCCGCCGCCCTGGGCGCGCATGTGCGGCAGGACGGCCTTCGTCATACGGATGACACCCAGGACGTTGATGTTCAGGATGTTCTGGGCCTGGGTGACGGAGTTCTCCTCGACGGCACCCGCCAAGCCGACGCCCGCGTTGTTGACCAGGACGTCGATGCGCCCGAACCGGGTGATCACGTCTGCGACCGCGGCGGTGGCCGAGTCGTCACTGGCCACGTCGAGGTCGAGGTACGTCACACCGGCGGGCGGGGTGAGTCCGGAGGTCTTGCGGCCGGTTCCGATCACGTCGAAACCCGCCGCGACGAGGGCGCGGGCCGTTTCCTTGCCGATCCCCGATGAGGCACCTGTCACGAGCGCCACCGGCCGAGTTGTCGCCATCACGAGTTCCCTTGGTTTCGAGTTTTGAATTATGATCGTACGCCTTATGTTCGTACGACCATACGGCGGTAGCCCCTCGATGGCAAGTGGCGGTGGCGGCCGGCGATCGACACCACCATTGACTGTGGTGTCCACGCGTCCGAGTCGAGCTCAGCGAGGCACCGGATCTTCGGAGGCGGGCAGCGGTTCCACGGTCTTCGGGACCAGCGCGCGGATGGAGGGGGTGGCGACCATGGCGAGGGTGGCGAGGAGGATGAGCGCGGCCGCCGCGTAGAGGGTGGCATGGAGGCCGAGGAGGAGTACGGCCGGTCCGGCGGCGAACTGGGCGAACGGGAGCGCGAGGTAGGAGCCGAGGTCGTCGTAGGCGTAGACGCGGGCCAGGCGGTCCTCGGGGATCTGCTCGTTGAGGGTCGAGTACCAGGCGACGCCGGCCTGCTCGACGCCCACGCCCGCCACGAAGTTGGCCACGACCAGCACCCAGGTGTACGGGGCGAGCGCGAGCAGCAGCGGGGTCATCGCCGTCAGGCCCATCAGCGCGCAGCCGACCAGGATCGCGCGCCGGGGCCGCCATCTCAGGGACAGTAAGCCGCCGGCGACCGCGCCGAGCGAGCCCGCGGCGAGGGCCAGGCCCCAGCCGCTGCGGCCGATCCCGGTCGTGTCGGCGACGGCCGGGCCGAGGACGGTGAACGAGGCGGTGACGCCGGCGTTGAGGAAGCAGAAGGCCACCACGATCACCCACACCCAACTGCGGGAGGTGAACTCCTGCCAGCCGACGCGCAGTTCATGCACCAGGCCGGGGCTGGGCGCGGGCGGTGCGACCTGGACGCGGACCAGCGCGAAGGACGCGGCGGCGAGCGCGAAGCTGAGCGCGTCGACGGCCAGGCCCCAGCCGGGGCCGACCGCGGCGACCAGTACGCCGCCCAGCGAGGCGCCCACGATCGAAGCGCTGCTGCCCGCGATCCGGGAGAGCGCGAGGGCGGCGCGGCGGGACTCGGCCGGCACGGCCTGGGGCAGCAGGGCCTGGGCGGCGGGCTGGTAGCAGGAACTTGACGCCCCGTTGACCGCGGCGAGCACCATGAGCAGGGGGATGGCGGCGCTGTGGGTGAGGACCAGGGCGGCGACCACCGCCTGGCTCGCGGCGCTGACCACGCTGCTGCCGACCAGCAGCGGGCCGCGCGGCAACCGGTCCGCCAACACCCCGCCGAACAGCAGGAACAGGATGCTGGTGACGGAGTGGGCGCCGACCACCAACCCGAGCGAGCCGACCGAGCCCGTGGCGTCGAGCACGGCGAAGGCCAGGGCGATCGGCGCCACCCCGTTGCCGAGCAGGTTGGCCGTCGTACCGATGAAGAGGTGACGGAACGGGCGGTGGCGCAGGGGCGCCAGGGCGGCAGACATGCGCCTGATCGTTGGGGCCGGGCGGCGCGCCCGTCAACGGGTTAAAGGACGGGCACCGGGCCAGGTGTGCCGCTGCCACAAGCCCGGCCGCCTCTCCCGGTCGGCCAACCGTATTCCGGCGTGGACTTTGAAGGAAACGCCCAACACGCCGCAAACGTCCGACTGTCGGAGCGCGCTGTTTCGTTCGACTGCCCGCGCCGGGTTCGCACCCGCTCAGGCCAGCAGGACATCCTCACCCGCCGTCACGGGGACGACCTGCTGGGCCGGCGGCGCCTCGGCCTTCACCGGCGTCCCGAAGTCCGACAGCGTCAGCGTCGTCACGGCCTTCAAACCGCCGAAGTAGGACAGCCGGGCCTGGACGGCGCGCCCTGTCCCGTCGACCCACACGTCCGCGAAGACGGGCATGTCGTCCCCCAGCTTCTCGCGCAGGTCGGCCAGCCCCTGTTTCGTCTCCGTTGTCATCCGGAGCGTCGCGGTGGCGTGGTCGATCGTGCCCCGGTAATGCACCGCAGGGGCGCCGTTCACCTGCTCCTCGCCCTCGTTCGACACCTGCCGCATCGCCTTCATCTGACGGAGCATGTGCTCGGGGTCGTTCAGCGGCGCCCGCAGGAAGTAGCGGGTCAGGGCCTCGCTCCGGACGGCCGAGGCCCACTTGCCCTCGCCCACCGCCCGCGAGCCCCGCACATAAACGGTGTCGCCGACGAAGACCTCCTCGACGGGTTCCATGCCACTGTCCTTGAGCTCCACCGTCAGCCGGCCCCTGTCACCCGCCAGGTCGAAGGCGCCGGCGATCGCGAACACGTACGTCGTGGGACTGTCGGCGGACCGCAACTCGATCTTCTCGTCCACGCGGGCGCTGTCCGCGCTCGTCCTCTCGATCGCTGCGCGCACGGCCGCCCCGTGATCCACGGCCTTCTCCGCACTCTCCCCCGAATCATGGCCCGGACCGCCGGAACAGGCGGTGCAGAGCAGGAGGACAGCAGCGGAGAGGAGGTGGGCGCGGCGCATGGACTCTCCGAGGAATCGTTACTGCGGCAGGGTGGAGCCCGACAGGGCCTGTAGATCTTCGCATGAAACCGATGGCGGGGCCCGGGGGTGACGGACCCACCGACACGCCGTCCACTGCCACACCCCAAGCACGAGTTCACCGACCGGAACGCCCGACCCGCGGAGCCGGCGAACGGGCAGGGGCCGCGCGCCTGCGCCGACGCCGTACCGGGCCCCTCTTGCCTCCGGCGGGACAGCACCGTACGCTCACCGCTCGTACCGACTGGCCGGTATGTCAGGTGGAGGTGTCGGTACGCGATCACGGCGGCCCGCACGGCCACGCTGACCGCCGATCCCACGCGACCGTCGAAGGAGCCGCCGGAGATGAGCAGAATCAACCACCAGGTGCGTCTGGCCGCACGTCCCGTGGGCGAGCCGCGGCCCACCGACTGGGAGCACGTCGAGGAGCCGGCCGGAGAGCCCGGCGACGGGGAATTCCTGGTGCAGGTGCTCTGCCTGTCGATCGACCCGGCGATGCGCGGCTGGATGAACGCGGGCCGGTCCTACATCCGTCCGGTGGAGATCGGCGAGGTGATGCGCGCCGGCGCGGTGGGAAGGGTGATCGCCTCCCGGCATTCCGGGTTCGCGGTCGGTGACCATGTGTCGGGCTCGTTCGGCGTGCAGGAGTACTGCGTGTCGGACGGCCGCGACGTGACCAAGGTCGACCCGGAGGCCGCCCCGTTGCCGACCTATCTCGGTGCTCTCGGCATGTCGGGCCTGACGGCCTACTTCGGCCTGATCGACATCGGGCGTCCCGGGCCCGGTCAGACCGTCGTCGTCTCCGGAGCGGCGGGGGCGGTCGGCAGTGTCGTCGGGCAGATCGCCAAGATCCTGGGCTGCCGGGTCATCGGCATCGCCGGTGGCGAGGCCAAGTGCCGGCTGGTGGTCGACGAGTTCGGCTTCGACGCCGCGATCGACTACCAGAAGGAAGACGTCCGCAAGGCCCTGGGGGTACATGCCCCCGGCGGCGTCGACGTGTACTTCGACAACGTCGGCGGTGACGTGCTGGACGCCGTGCTGCTGCGGCTGGCGCGCGGTGCCCGCATCGTCGTGTGCGGCGCGATCTCCCAGTACAACAGCACGACGCCGCAGGGCCCAGGCAACTACCTGTCGCTGCTGGTGAACCGCGCCTCCATGACGGGCATGGTGGTGTTCGACTACGCCGACCGGTACGCCGAAGGCGTCGCTCAACTGGCCGCATGGCGGGCAGAGGGCCGGCTGAAGTCCCTGGAGGACGTGGTGTCCGGCGGCGTGGCGGCGTTCCCCGAAACCCTGATGCGGCTCTTCCGTGGTGAGAACCACGGCAAGCTGGTGCTGAAGATCGCGGACTGACCGGGCAGAGGGAGGGAGGATTCCGGTGAAAGCACTGAGCTACCACGGACGTCACGACATCCGCTACGGGGACGTCCCCGAGCCTGCCGTCACCAACCCCACCGATGCGGTCGTCCAGGTCACCACGGCCGGCATCTGCGGCAGCGACCTGCACATCTACCACGGCAACCCGTTCAGCCCGGAGCTGGGTTACACACCGGGACACGAGTGCGTCGGTGTGGTGGCCGACATCGGCGACCAGGTCACCCGGTTCAAGCCCGGCGACCGGGTCCTGGTGCCCGCCTCGGTCGGCTGTGCCGAGTGCCGGTCGTGCGCGGCCGGATTCACCGCCCGGTGCGAGCGCGCCAAGTCCAGCACGGAACTCTGCTACGGGGTGAGCCCGCAGCTCCAGGGCAGCCAGGCCCAGGCCCTCGCGGTGCCGTACGCCGATGTCAATCTGGTGCACCTGCCCGAGGACATCTCCGACGAAGCCGCGGTCGTCCTGACGGACAACGCCCCCACGGCCTGGTACGGCTGCCGCCGTGCCCGTATCCAGCCCGGTGAGACGGTCCTGGTCGTCGGCCTCGGCCCGGTCGGCCTCATGGCCGCCCAGGGCGCCTTCGCCATGGGCGCCGCACGGGTGCTGGGTGCGGACCTGGTCGCGGAACGCCGCGCTTTCGCCGCCACCCTGGGTGTCGAACCGGTCGAGGGCGAGGACGCGCGGACGGCCATTCGGGACATGACGGGCGGACGCGGGCCGGATGCCGTGGTGGAGGCCGTGGGCTCGGACGCCACGATCGAGCTCGCCCTCAAGGCCGTCCGGCAAGCCGGCCGGGTCAGTGTCATCGGGGTCAGCCAGAACAAGGCGTTCCCATTCCACATGGGGCTGGCGCAGGTCAAGGAACTGGAGTTCGCCATCGGGCTGTGCTCGGTGCACTACGAACTCCCTCCCCTGATCGCCCTCACCCGTGCCGGCCGGATCAATCCGGAGGTGGTCGTCTCCCACCGCTACGCCCTCTCCGAAGGTCCGGCGGCGTACGAACTGTTCGCGGACCGCTCCGACGGCGTGCGCAAGATCCTCCTCGATCCCACCCGCTGACCCTGTTCATGAGAGGGAAGACATGGCTTCCCTCTCATACAGGGCACTTCCCGGCCCGCGTGAACTGCCCGTGCGCGGCTGACGTCGTACGGTCTTGTCACCACGCATCACGAGGAGACAGGAAGGCCGATGATCTTCATCACCGCCAAGTTCCGAGTCCGTCCCGAGCATGCCGACCGGTGGCCGGAGATCACCGCCGACTTCACCGAAGCCACGCGCCGAGAGCCCGGCTGCCTCTGGTTCGACTGGTCGCGAAGCCTGACGGACCCCACGGAGTACGTCCTGGTCGAGGCCTTCCGCGATGACGAAGCAGGCGCCTCTCACGTGCAGTCGGCGCACTTCAGGGCCGCGCAGCAGACCCTGCCGCCCCATCTGGTCGAGACCCCCCGCATCGTGAACGCGAACGTTCCGCAGGACGACTGGTCGCTCCTGGGCGAGATGGCGGTTCACGAGCAGGGGTAGGACGGTCTCCGACTGCGGCCGGCTCAACGTCGAAATGTGACCTACGGCAGGCTTACGGGCATTCCAACCAGTCGGTATGGTGCGCCGCCTGAAGCATCCTTTCCCGTTCACCGCACGCATCCGTGCCGTAGTGGAAGGCCAGGCGATGACATACGCAGACGAGCACCGTTACCCACCCTCAGCACCCACGGGATGGCCGGAGTCGTACGGGCACGACGCCCCGCGATACGACTCGTACGGGCGGCAAGCCCCATGGAACGCCCCTTGGGACGCCCCCTACGCGCACGAGACTCATCGAGACGACGCCGACCTCGCCGCCCTCCGCTCGGCCTACCGCCTGCTCCGCCGGATCTCCACGCTCACCGCACTCGGCTCCTTCGTGGTGTACGTCGTGCTGTCCTGCTACGCGCCCGGTCTGATGGGATCCAGGGTCACCGGGGAGCTGAGCCTGGGCATGGCCTTGGGCATCCTCCAGCTCGTCGTCACCTTCGCGGCGGTCTTCTGGTACGGACGCAGTGCACAACGCTCGGTGGATCCTCTGGCCCGCGCCGTCAGGGAGCGGACGGTCCCCGCCGGCCGGAACGCGGGGATGGCGAGATGAACGACTTCAGCTCCGGGACCCAGGCCCTCGTCCTGGTTCTGTTCACCACGCTGGTCACCGTCACACTGCTGATGTGCGTCATGGCGGGGCCGGACCGCGACGACCTGGCGAACTTCTACACCGGCTACCTGTCGCTCACCCCGCTCAAGAACGGCCTGGCGATCGCGGGCGACTACATCTCCGCCGCCACGGTGCTGAGCACCACCGGGATCATCGCGCTCTCCGGATACGACGGCTACGTCCTCGCGGTCAGCACCGCCCTGTCCCTGGTGCTGCTGATGTTCCTGCTGGCCGAGCCCCTGCGCAACGCCGGCAGGTTCACCATGGGCGACGTCCTGGCCCGCAACATGTCCGGACGGGCCGTGCGTATCGCGGCCTGCGTGGTGACACTCTCGGCGACCCTGCCCTTCCTGGTCGTCCAGCTCTCCGGAGCCGGGTCGCTGCTCACCTTCATCCTCGACATTCCGTACGCTGCGGGCGCCAGGACGGCGTGCATCGTCATCGTCGGCACTCTGATGATCATCTACGCGGCGATCGGCGGTATGCGGGGCACCGCGCTCATTCAGATGATCAAGATCGTGCTCCTGCTCGGCACCAGCATCGTCGTCGCCGCTCTCGTGCTCAACCGCTTCGACTGGAGCCCCGGCGACATCCTCAGGGCAGCCCAGCACGGCAGCGGCGCGGGCCCCGCCTACCTTCAGCAGGGTCTGCAACTCGGCACGTCCACCGGTGGCCGGCTGGACTTCGTCAGTCTCCAGATCACCGTCATCCTCGGCGTGGCCTGCCTGCCGCACATCACGATGCGCCTGTACTCCGCGCAGGACGTACCGGCCGTGCGCCGCTCCATGTCATGGGCGGTCGGCACGGTCACCGCGTTCTGCCTGCTCGTGATCATCATGGGTACGGGCGCGGCGGCCCTGGTGGGATCGCAGTACATCACCGCGGCCGACCCGCACGGCAGAACATCGGTGCTCATGCTGTCCCAGATGCTCGGCGGGCCCCCCGGCTCGGCAGGCGCGACGACCCTGTACTCGGCCGTGGCAGGCATGGTGTTCATCACCCTGCTGTCGTCGGTCGCGGGGATGACCCTGGCCGCGGCTTCGTCACTCGCCCACGACCTGTTCGCCCATGCGGTGCGGCGGGGACAGGCCGAGCCCCGTACCGAGATGACGGTGGCGGCGTGGACGAGCGTGGCCGTGGGGATCGTCGCCATCGGGCTCGCCACCATGGTGCAGAACTGGGACGTCGGGGTGCTGACCACTGCGGCCATCTGCATAGGGGCGTCGGCGGTGGCACCCGCGCTCACCTACTCCCTGTTCTGGCGAGGGTTCACGCGCACCGGCCTGCTCGCCACCCTCTACGGCGGCGCGGCGTGCGCGTTGCTGCTCATGGTCTTCTCCAAGGCCGTTTCGGGCACGCCGTCCGCCGTCTTCCCGCATGCCGACTTCGATCTGTTCCCCATGCAGTCCACCGGGCTGGTTTCCATCCCGTTCGGCTATCTCTCGGGCTGGCTGGGCAGCCTTCTGGACCACCGTCGCCGTGCCGCCGACAGCCGTGAGCAGCGGCGCCTGTACGAGGAGAGCGAGGCACGGCTTCTCGCCGCGGCCCAATGACCACGGCGGCGTGGGCGGGCCGACTCCGGGCGGCCCTCCGCGCCGGCCGCGGCCCGATGCGGTCAGACGGGCGTGCCGGTCAGCGGTTGTTCGGTCCACACGGTCTTGCCCTCGCGGGTGTAGCGGGTGCCCCAGCGTTCGGTCATCTGGGCCACCAGGAACAGGCCGCGCCCGCCCTCGTCGGTCGTACGGGCGCGGCGCAGGTGTGGTGAGGTGTGGCTGGTGTCGCTGACCTCGCACACCAGACACTGCTCACGGATCAGCCGTAGGGTCGCGGGGCCGCCGGCGTAGCGGTAGACGTTGGTGACCAGTTCGCTGGCGATCAACTCGGTGGTGAACGCCAGGTGCTCCAGACCCCACTCGCTCAGCTTGGCCGAGGCCAGCGCCCTGGCCCGGCCGGCGCTGGCAGGCTCCGGCGGCAGACGCCAGGAGGCGACACTGTCCGGTGGCAGCACGCGGGTGCGGGCGATCAGCAGGACGACGTCGTCGCTGGGGCGCGAGGGCACAAGCGCGTCGACCACGGCTTGGCAGGTGCGCTCCAGCGCGCCCGCGGGGCGGGCGAGCGCTGCGCACAGCTTCGTCAGGCCGACGTCGGCATCGATGTGGCGCTCGCCGATGATTCCGTTGGTGTACAGACACAGCAGGCTTCCCTCGGCCAGTTCGATGTCCCGGGCCTCGAACGGCAGGCCGCCCAGGCCGAGCGGTGGGCCGGCGGGAAGGTCGAGCAGAGCCACCTGTCCGTCCGGAGCGGTCACCACCGGCGGCGGATGACCGGCGCGGGCCACGGAGCAGCGTCCGGAGACCGGGTCGTACACGGCGTACAGGCACGTGGCGCCGACGACCTGCTCACCCACGGGCCGTTCGCCGACTGCCTCCTGTTCGACCGCCAGCAGGTTGACCAGGTCGTCGAGGCGGGAGAGGACCTCGTCCGGTTCCAGGTCGAGACTGGCGAGGGTATGGACGGCGGTGCGCAGCCGGCCCATGGTGGCGGCGGCGTGGATGCCGCGTCCCACCACGTCGCCGACGACGAGGGCGACCCGGGCCCCGGACAGGGGAATGACGTCGAACCAGTCGCCGCCCAGGCCAGGGCCTGCGCTGGCCGGCAGGTACCGCAGGGCCACCTCGACGGCCGACTGGTCCGGAACCGCCCGGGGCAGAAGGCTGCTCTGCAAGGTGAACGCGGTCTGCTGCTGCTGGGTGAAGCGCCGGGCGTTGTCGATGGCGACGGCGGCGCGCGAGCCGAGTTCCTGAGCGAGGGTGAGATCGTCCGTCTCGAAGGCATCGGGGCGGCGGGAGCGCCACAGGGTCATCACACCGAGCACCAGGCCACGCGCGGCCAGGGGTACCACGATCAGGGAGTGGGCGCCCAGGTCCGGAGCCTGGGCCCCCTGACGGCCTGCCGCCGCGACCCAGTCGGGCGGGAGAACCGGCTCCAGGACGGGCCGTCCCTCGGCCAGGCATCCGGCCTGCGGTGTGTCGGGCCCGAATTGCACGGGCTCGCCCTCGGGGTGGGGCGGGCCGGGTTGCTGGGCACCGACGCTGCAGGTCCCCAACCGGACCACGGGCCCTGCCACAGCGCGCGTCGGTTCCTCACCGCGCGTCACCGCCTGAAGCAGGTCCACCGAGGCATGGTCGGCGAGGTGGGGCACCATCACTTCGGCCAGTTCCCGGGCGGTCTCGGCCACGTCGAGCGTGGTTCCGATACGGCTGCCCACCTGGTCGAGGAGCGCCAGCCGACGCTGGGCCCGGTGGCGATCGGTGATGTCCTCGATCATCTCGGCCACACCCAGGACGCGGCCGGAGGGATCCTCCATCCGGAAGGACGAGACCAACGCGACCCGCTCTCGTGCCGGATCCTGCTCCAGGCGGACGAACTGCTCGGAGTAGACCAGCGGTCTTCCGGTCTGCATCACCTGGCGTACCCGGTCCACAGCCTTGCGCGCGTCGTCGGCGAGGAGCAACCGGCCGGTGGACAGCCCCCGGAAGTCCGCCGCCGGGACGCCGCTGAACCGTTCGATGGCCCGATTGACCCGGAGAATCCTCTGGTCGGGGCCGTGGATGACCAAGCCGATCGGGCACTGGCGGTACAGACCGTCGAGAACCGCGCGGTCCCTTTGCCATTCGAGGACGTCACCCGCGAGTGCCCCCGCGAGAAACCACTCACGGCCCCGGCCACCGCGTGACAGCTCATGGGCCCTGAGCCCCAGCTTCACGAGCTGCCCGTCGCGGTGGCGCAGTGTGAGCACGCCGAACCAGCCACCGGCTCTCCTGCACTTCGCCGCGGCCTCGGTGACGGCCGGCAGGTCACGAGGATCGACCAGGACCTCGTACGCCGGACGGCCGATCACGGCTGTGTCCGGATGGCCGAGCAGTTCCTGAGCCCGCCTGCTCCACCCGACCACTGTTCCCCGGTCGTCGAGCACCACCAAGGCGGCGAGGTGCAGGGCGAACGGATCGTCCTGGCCTTCGCTGAGCTCCGTCATCGGCTTCTCCACCGCTGGACACCACCGTGTACTCGGTCGCCGATGTGCTGCCGCGGGTCCTGACCGCGGCCGGTGACCGGCATGACGGCGTCCGTGGCGGTGGCTCGGTGTTCCCGAATGCATGCCGGTCTGCTGACCCTGTAAGCCTATTGAAACCCGGCGAAGGCCGCCGCCTTGTCCGGCGCGCGGCGCGGCGTGGCGGGCATGAGGGGTTACGGCAGGCCTGGTGGCCCCTCATGACGAGCCGCTACGGGACTGTCTCGATCGGGATGGCGACGGCCGGTCACTGTGCGTGGCATCAGTCGGTGTCGAGGCCGTCGATCAGGCGGTTGAGGAACCGGGTGAAGGTGGCCTCGGGAGTGAGGGGACGTCCGGGGGCGGAAAGGGCTTCGGCGAGCTCCGGGTGGCTGCCGTCGGCGGCGACAGCGGCGAGGTAGCGGCCCTCGGCCGCGGCCCGGTCCGGCGATCGTGAGACTGCGGCCTGCGCGATCTCATGGCCGACGTGCCCGGCTACGAATGCGGTGAGCTGGGCGAAGACCTCCAGCTTCGCCGCACCGTCCAGCCCGGTGGGCCGCAGGACGGCCAGCACGTGTTCCAGGAAGGCCAGTGTGTTGGGGCCCGGGACGCGACGGGTGGTCAAGGCGGCGGGCAGCCAGGGGTGGCGCAGCATGTGGGCGCGCTGCAAGTGGGCCACGGTCTTCAGATCGGCACGCCAGTCGCCGCTGGGTGGGTCCGTCACCGTGAGTTCCCCGCTGACGTGGTCGACCATCAGTTCCAGCAGCGTCTCCTTGTCAGGGGCGTAGCTGTAGAGCGACATGACGCCCGCTCCGACCTCGGCGGCCACCCGCCGCATGGTGACCACTTCAAGTCCTTCCGCGTCCGCCAGAGTGACGGCTGCCGCGGTGATCGCCTCGCGGCTGAAGGAGGGTCTGCGGCCTCTGCGGGGCTCAGTGGGACGCAGCCAGAGTTGCTCGGGATCGACGCCGACGGCACCGGGCTTCCCGTCACTGGGCACGGCCTCGCACTCCTTCCCCTTGGTCGTCGAGGTGGTTCTTGCCAGGTTCATCCAAGCATCCTCTATTCTCGTACGTCGTACGAGAATAGAGGAGAGAACGATGCCATCACGCACGCCCGACGCCGTGGCCGGACCGGCCTGGGTGCCACCCGCCGGAAAGCCGCCGCTGTCCTCCCGGATGATGAGGGCGACCTGGCGAGGTCTGCCGGCGAAACGGCACGAGGTCGGATGGGAGCCGGGGCTGGTGGTGCCGGCCGCCGACGGCAGCCCGCTGATCACCGACCACTACTTTCCGCGCACCCAGGGCGACTTCCCCACCCTCCTGGTCCGCTCGCCTTATGGCCGAGGCCTGCCGTGGTCACCCCAGTACGGCCTGCTCTTCGCCGAACAGGGCTTCCACGTGGTCCTGCAGAGCTGCCGCGGCACCGGCGGTTCGGGCGGCGTGTTCGACCTGTGGCGCAACGAGCCCGCCGACGGCCGGGCCACGGTCTCCTGGCTGCGCGAGCAACCCTGGTTCAACGGAACACTGGGGACCGTCGGCCCCAGTTACCTGGGCTACGTGCAATGGGCCCTCGCTCTGGACCCACCGCCGGAACTCAAGGCAATGGTGGTGCAAGTAGGGCTGCACGATCCCTACGCGCTGTTCCACGCGGACGGTGCGCTCCGCCTGGAGAACGCCCTCGTCGTCGGCGCGGGCATGCACTACCAGCACCGAGGCATGGCGCCGTTCCTGAGGGCGATGCTGCGTCTGCAGCGCCGCCTGCGCGACGTCATCACCGCGCGGCCCCTGCGCGGTGCGTACGTGTCAGCCCTCGGGGGCGAAGTGCCCTGGCTGGACGACGTGATGACACACCCGGACGCCAAGGACGCCTACTGGCGCGGCGCGTCGTTGGCGGAGTCGGCGGAGCGGCTGCGCGTGCCCACAGCTCTGATCACCGGATGGCACGACGCACTGGTCGACCAGACCTTCGAGCAGTACGACCGACTGCGCCAGGCCGGGTGCGAGACCGCCCTGCTCGTCGGTCCCTGGACCCACACCTCGGCCCTGCAGCAAGGATGGCCCGAGGTGTTCACCGAAAGCCTCGCCTGGCTGCGAGCCCACCTGTACGCCGATCCCTCCGGCCTGCGTCCCACCGCGGTGCGTGTGCACATCGGCGGCGAAAACACCTGGCGGGACCTCGACGACTGGCCGCCGGCCACGGCTGCCGGCTCGTGGTACCCCGTCCCCGGCGGGCATCTCACCCAGCAGGCCACCGTGGACTCCGCACCCGTGACGGCGTTCCGCTACGACCCCGCCGACCCCACGCCCTCCCTCGGCGGGCCCCTGCTCTCCCGCACCGCCGGCCCCCGGGACAACGGCACCCTGGAGGCACGAAACGACGTCCTGACATTCACCAGCCCGCCACTGACCGAGCCCCTGGACATCCTGGGCCCCGTCTCCGCACGGCTGAGCATCTCCACGGACACCGGGCACGCCGACGTCTTCACCCGCCTGTGCGACGTGGACCCACAAGGCCGTTCCGTCAACATCTGTGACGGGTTCGGCCGACTCCGGACGGCCGACCAGGCGCCCTCTCACGTCACGGTGCCGATGAGTACCACCGCCCACCGCTTCCCCGTCGGCCACCGCATACGCTGGCAGATCAGCGGAGGCGCCCACCCGCGCTACGCCCGCAGTCCCGGCACCGGTGAGTCACCGATGGACGCCACCACCTTCACACCGGTGCGCATCACACTCCACACGGACTCGGCACTGGTGCTTCCCCACGGCTCGGGGCTCGCGTAAATCGTCAGCGTCAGACCAGGTCAGTCCCTCTGAGCGCCCGTCGGCAGGGTGCGCAGCCGCATGGTGCTCGCCGAGCTGGTGCCGAAGGCGTAGTCCAGCAACTTGGCGGCGTCCGTGTAGCGGTACTGGTCGTTGAGGAGCACGCCGATGACCGTCTTCTCGTTGCGGGTCGCGGCGAAGACGAGGCAGGGGCCGGACGGCGTGTTGGTACCCGTCTTCACCCCGATCGCGCCGCTGTACGAGCCCAGCAGCTGGTTGGTGTTGTACCAGGTGTACGTGCGGGTGCCGCCGGTGCTGGTCGTCGCGTACTGCACGGTCTTCGGCTTCTTCACGATGCCCGCGAACGTCGAGTACTTCATCGCGCTGCGCGCGAGCTTGGCGAGGTCGCGCGGCGTCGTGTAGTTCGTGTTCTGCGTCGAGTTGCCGTCGAACGAGTCGAAGTGCGTGTTGGTCAGGCCGAGGGTGTCCGCCTTGGCGTTCATCTTGCTGACGAACGACTTGGTCCGCGCCGAGATGGTCGTACCGGTGCCGAACGTGTCCGCGAGGGCCATCGCGGCGTCGCAGCCGGACGGCAGCAGCATCGCATGGAGCAACTGGCGGATGGTGACCTTGTCGCCGGTCTTGAGATCCGCGGTGCTCGCGCCCTTGGCAGTGACGTAGTCCCGGTAAGCCTGCTTGATGGTGACCTTCCGGTCGAGGTTCAGGTCGGGGGTGCTCAGCACGACCCGAGCCGTCATGATCTTGGTGGTGCTCGCCATGGGCCGCTTGGTGTCGGCGTACTTGCTGTAAAGCGTGGAGCCCGTCGCGCTGTTGAGCATGAACGCGCCCTTGGCGCTGACCGAGGGCGCGGTCGCCGCCTGCGCGGGCGCGGTCAGGGCGCCGCCCGCGAGCAGCGCGCCGGCGCCGGCGACAGCTGCGGCTCTGCGGATACGTACGCCCTTGATGCCGGTTTTCACTATGAACGCTCCGAGTGTGTCAAATGCCAGAGGGCATCTGCGAAATGAAGCGGGGGGAGGCTCTAGGGAGACTCACGGGGGACACCGAGGGTTGTAGGGCGGGCGGAAGTAATACCCCGACGAGGCGGTCGGCGTCGCCGCACGCTTGAACGTGGACCGCATGCCGACGGCGGAGCGGCGTGCGCGGGCGCCGACCGACGTCGTCGGCCATGTAGTACCACGGCCCGGAGCGCAGGAGTGGCCGCTGGAACGTCAGGAGGTCCTCTCGCCGAAGAAGCCCGGAGTAGACGAAGACACCCCGGGCAGTCCGGGAAGCCGGTCTCAGCCGCCGCGCCGCACCCGGGCCGCCTTGCGGGCCTCCGCGAGCTTGCGGGCCTCGCTGCTCTTGCGGGACGGCCTGCCGCCGGAGCCGTCTTTCGCGTCCTTGGTGCTGCCCAGGCCGCGGAACGGGGCGTTGTGGTTCTTGGGGCGCGGTACGGACGGCCCGCCGTCAAGCATCTTTCCGGAGGGGGTCCTGGCGCCGGTGATCCGGCTCAACTCCGCCTCGCCGGACCGCACTTTGGTGACCTTGGGGGCCACGTCGGCGTCCGTCATGACCTGGCTCGTCTCGCGGCGCTGTCCCGACAGGACGAGTGTCACGACGGTGCCGGAACGGCCGGCCCGGGCCGTGCGGCCCGCGCGGTGCAGATAGTCCTTCGGGTCGGTGGCCGGGTCGACGTTGACCACGAGGTCCAGGTCGTCGATGTGCAGGCCGCGTGCGGCGACGTTCGTCGCCACCAGCGCGGTGACCTGTCCGTTCTTGAACTGGGCCAGGGTCCGGGTGCGCTGCGGCTGGGACTTCCCGCTGTGCAGTGCGGCGGCGGCCACGCCGCTGGCCCGCAGATGCCGCGTGAGCTGGTCGACGCCGTGTTTGGTGTCCAGGAACAGCAGGACACGGCCGTCCCGCGCGGCGATCTCCGTGGTCACGGCGTAACGGTCCGGGCCGTGCACGACGAAGACGTGGTGCTCGATCGCGGAGACCGCGCTGGACGAGGGGTCCACGGAATGGACGGCGGGGTCGCGCAGGTAGCGCTGCACCAGCTCGTCGACGTCGCGGTCGAGGGTGGCGGAGAACAGCATCCGCTGCCCGTCGGGGCGCACCTGGTCCAGAATCTCGGTGACCTGTGGCAGGAACCCCAGGTCACACATCTGGTCGGCCTCGTCCAGGACCGTGATGCGCACCCGTCCCAGACGGCAGCCCTTGCGCTCGATGAGGTCGTGCAACCGACCGGGCGTGGCGACGACGATCTCGGCGCCGTCCCGCAGCACGGCGGCCTGCCGTCCGATGGACACGCCGCCCACCACGGTCGCGAGCCGCAGCCGCAGCGCCTCGACGTACGGGGTGAGCGCCTCACCGACCTGCTGCGCCAGCTCCCTGGTGGGCACCAGAACGAGCGCCAGCGGCTCTTTCGGCTGCGCGCGCCGCCCGGCCGTCCGGGCGAGCATCCCCAGGCCGAAGGCGAGCGTCTTGCCGGATCCAGTGCGGCCCCGGCCCAGGACGTCCCGTCCCGCGAGCGCGTTCGGCAGCGCCGCCGCCTGGATGGGGAAGGGCACGGTCACACCGTGCTCATCGAGCGCCCGCAGAAGCTCGGCCGGCAGCCCCAGCTCCGCGAAGGACGCCGCCGTGTGCGGCGCCGAAGCGGCCCCCGACGCCTCGTCCCGCTGCCGGGCATCGGCACGTGCTGATTCGCTCACAGAGAGCCTTCCTCCGAAGGGACCGTACCGAGGAAGGCGCGGCAGGGACGCAGGCACCAGCCAGAGACACCGAATGGAGACCGGCACAGCGACGCTGCAAACGGGTAACGCTAGCACGGGACACGCCGCCCGGGCCTGTCGTGGTCGCGCCGCTCGCGTGGCACCAGACACACGAAGTTAACGTCCGGGACCCAGACGTGAGACGCGTCCGCCCCACCATCGCCATACCTGTCAATCGACAGGTATTCCTTGATCGACCGGAGGTGCCGTGATGGGTCGGCCCGAACTCGCCCCTGGGCAGAGCCCCGACGGTGGCGTCGCGACAAGTCCCGCCACCCTCGGCTACCAGCAGGAACTTCGCCGGGGGGTGGGCAGCTTCGCGTCATTCGCCGCCGGCTTCTCCTTCGTGTCGATCCTCACCACCGTCTTCCAGCTCTTCGGCCTCGGCTTCGGCCTCGGTGGGGCGGCGTTCTTCTGGACCTGGCCGCTGGTCTTCGCGGGCCAGATGCTGGTCGCGCTCTGTTTCGCCGAACTGGCGGCACGCTGGCCCATCTCCGGGGCCATCTACCAGTGGTCGAGCCGGCTGGCCGGGACCACGGTGGGCTGGTTCGTCGGCTGGATCATGATCATCGGCCAGATCCTCACCGTCGCGGCGGCCGCGATCGCGGCGCAGGCGGTGCTGCCGGGCATCTGGTCCGGCTTCCAGATCGTCGGCGGAGCGGGAGCCGACCCGTCGGTCGGCTCCCCGACGGGCGCTCAGAACGCGGTTCTTCTGGGCTGCCTCCTGCTGGTGCTCACCACGGCGGTGAACATCCTCGGCATCCGCCAAATGGCCGCCGCCACCAGCGTCGGCGTCGCGATCGAGATCGTCGGTGTGATCGCGCTGGTGCTGGTGCTCTTCTTCCTGCCCGAGCGGGGCCCGCAGGTGGTGGCCCACCACACCGGCTGGGCCGGCGACGGCGGCTACATCGGGGCGTTCCTCGCCTCCTCGCTGATGGCGGCCTACGTCATGGTCGGCTTCGACTCGGCGGGCGAACTGGCCGAGGAGACACACAGCCCACGCCGGACCACTCCCCGGACCATCCTGCGGGCACTGATCCTCTCGGGCGTCGGCGGCGCGCTGCTGATCCTCTCGGGACTGATGGCGGCGAGCAGCCTGACCGACGGGAACCTGGCCACCGGCGGTCTGTCCTGGGTGCTCACCGACCGGCTCGGCGACGTCCTGGGCCGGCTGCTGCTGTGCTGCGTCGCGGTCGCGGTGTTCGCCTGCACGCTCGCCGTGCAGACCTCCGGCGCACGGATGATCTACTCCATGGCTCGCGAGGGCGCCCTGCCGTTCCACCGGCACCTCGGCAAGGTCTCGGCCCGTACCGGTACGCCGATCACCACGTCGGTCGTGGTGGGCGTGGGCGCCGCGATCGCGCTCGTGGTCAACCTTCGCCAGACGGCGATCTTCACCGCCCTCGCCAGCCTCTGCATCGCCATGCTGTACCTGGCCTATCTGGGCGTGACGCTGCCGCAGTTGGTCGCCCGGATCCGGCACCGGGGGCAACCGGAGGGCGTCGACGAGACAGGCCGGCCGCTGTTCTCGCTGGGCCGCTGGGGGACGGCGGTCAACACGCTCGCGGTGCTCTACGGGGCCGGTATGACGGTCAACCTGATCTGGCCCCGTCCGGAGATCTACGACCTCACCGGCGGCACGTGGTGGCTGCGGTGGAGCGCCCTTCTCTTCATCGGGCTCAGTCTGGCCGTCGGCGCCACCTACTTCCTCGCCCGGCGGCTGCACCGCCACATCGAGTTGAGGCACGTACCCCCCACGCACGTCGAGCCGCCCGCACAGGCCGAGGCCGTCGCCGAGCCCGCCTGAGGGTTCGACGGCCGTGCGCGCCGCAACCAGACGCCCTGATGACGTACTGACGAAGGGATGACGGGACATCCATGACCACAGCCGACGAGCCGACGGCCATCGCACCTCACGACCAGTACCCCACCGGAGTCCGTGATCTGCACCTGACCGACAGTGTCCGAAGTGCCCGCGACGACGCCCGCGCCCAGGGCGGACAGGCCGGCGCGTGGATGCCGTACCTCCCGGCGTCCGGCAGCCCGCACTGCCCGCCGGCGGTGGACCCGGCCGCCCTGGTATGGGCGGAGACGGTGGCACCCGGCGGTTACACCCACAAGGTCCTCGCCCGCGGCACCCGGCTGCGCTTCGACGACCCGACCGGTGACGCCTGCCCCCACCTGCTGCTCTTCAACGCCCTGGAACCGACGGAGCGGCTCAACGTCGCCGACACCCAGAAAATCCCGTGGCAGGCCTACCTCGGCGAGAACCATCCGCTGCTGTCCGGCGACGGCCGGGTCCTGGCCGTGGTCACCGGTGACTCCTCCGGCCGGCACGACGCCTTCTGCGGCACCACCACCGACGCCTGGAACGAACGCAAGTACGGTGACGCCCGCCCCCACGGGCCGTCCCCCTCCGGCCGCGCACTCTTCCTCAAGGCGGCCGCCAAACACGGCCTGAGCCGCCGCGACCTGCCGCCCAGCCTCTCCTTCTTCCAGGGCGTACGTGTCGAGGCGGACGGTGCCCTCGCCTGGCGGGGCAGCGCCGGTCCGGGCAAGCACGTCGAACTCCTCGCGGAAATGCCCTTGTTGGTGCTGGTCGCCAACGTCGCGCATCCGCTGGACCCGCGCCCCGGCTACGTCGTCGGGCCGCTGCGCGTGCACGCCTGGCGCGCAGCCGCCACCGGCCCGGCCGATCCGCGGTTCACCGCCACGCCCGAGCTGCACCGGGCCTACCTCAACACCGTCGACTACTGCGAAGCCCGGGGGCTGTGACATGGCGACCACTCAGACCGACAGCACGTCGGCCACCTACCCGACCACCTCGGGCGGCACCCTCCCCTCCACCGTCCCGGTCGGCGCGGTGTACGCCGGGGGCTCCCCCCTGGACTGGGGAGCGAGCCTGGTCGAGGGCGCGGTCGTCCTGGACGAGAAGGTGGCCCCCAACGCGCCCTGGTCGGCGGTGGTGACGGAGGGACACGTCCTGACCATCGTCGACGTCGGCGGCAACCAGTCGGCCGACTGCCTGCTCTACAACGCCGACGACCCCGAGGAGCGCTACAGCGTCCCCGACACCCTGGCCTGGCAGGGCAACGCCTATGTGCGCACCGGCACCGTGCTGCGCAGCAGCGAGGGCCGCCCGCTGATGACCGTCGTCGCCAACGAGATCGACCGCCAGGACACCATCGGCGGCGCCTGCGGCAAGGAGTCCAACACCCTGCGCTACGGCCACCACGTGATGTTCCATCACGGCTGCCGGGAGAACTTCCTCGCCGAGGCGGGGCGGCGCGGTCTGGGGGTGCGGGACATCGTCTCCAACCTCAACTGGTTCATGAACGTGCCCGTCGAGGCGGACGGCGCGCTGGGCATCGTGGACGGCATGTCGGCGCCCGGCCGCCGGGTCGCGGTGCGCGCCGAGATGGACGTCCTGGTGATGGTGTCCAACTGCCCGCAGATGAACAACCCGTGCAACGACTTCAACCCGACCCCGTTGCGAATGATCGTCGTGGCCCCGGCACGAGGCGGGGGCCCCGGTCCCGTCGCGGGTGGCCCGCGGTCCGCGCGGGCCCCGCGCACCCCGGGGGACGCCGCGTGACCCGCCCCACCGCTGTTCTCGTCGCCAACCGCGGTGAGATAGCCCGCCGTGTCATCCGCACCGCCCGGAAGCTGGGCCTGGGTACCGTCGCCGTCTTCTCCGACGCCGACCGGGCCGCCCCGCACGTCCGCGAAGCCGACCACGCCGTCCGCCTGGGTCCGGCGCCCGCCCGCGACTCGTATCTGCGCGGCGACGCGATCATCGAGGCCGCGCTCGCCCATGGCGCCGGAATCATCCACCCGGGCTACGGCTTCCTCTCCGAGAACACCGCCTTCGCCCGTGCCGTCGAGGAGGCCGGCCTGCGTTTCGCGGGCCCGACCGCCGACCAGATCACCGCCTTCGGCGAGAAGCACACCGCCCGCGCACTGGCCGGGGCGGCCGGAGTCCCGCTGCTGGCCGGGACCGAGTTGCTCGGGAGCGCCGAGGAGGCCGTCGCCGCGGCCGAGTCGATCGGGCTGCCCGTGATGGTCAAGGCCACGGGCGGTGGCGGCGGCATCGGCATGCGGGCCTGCGCCACCGGCGACGAGGTGCGCGAGGCCTTCGCCGGGGTGGCGGCGCTCGCCGAGTCCCACTTCGGGTCGGCCGGGGTGTTCCTGGAGCGTCTGGTACGCCCGGCCCGCCACGTCGAGGTGCAGGTCTTCGGCGACGGCACCGGCCGGATCGCCGTGTTCGGCGACCGCGACTGCTCGCTGCAGCGCCGCAACCAGAAGGTGATCGAGGAGGCCCCGGCCCCGGCCCTGCCCGACCGTGTCCGCCGACTGCTGCGGGACTCGTCGCGCCGGCTGCTCGCCTCTGTCGGCTACCGCGGCGCGGGGACCGTGGAGTTCGTCTACGACCCCGTGCGCGAGGAGGCCGCCTTCCTGGAGGTCAACACCCGGCTCCAGGTCGAGCACCCGGTGACCGAGGAGGCGTACGGCGTCGACCTCGTCGCGCTCATGCTCACCCTGGCCCGCGACGGCAGGGTCGACGACTGGGTGTTCGAGCGGGAGTGGACGCCCGCCGGACATGCCGTGGAAGCCCGCGTCTACGCCGAGGACCCGGGCAAGGACTCGGCTCCCTCCTCGGGCCTGATCACCCGGGCGGCCTTCCCCGGCCAGGGCGCCGACGAGATTCCCGGCGTCCGCGTCGACGGCTTCGCCGAGACCGGCCTGGAGGTCTCGCCGTACTACGACCCCATGCTCGCCAAGGTGATCGGCAAGGGCCCCGACCGCGACACCGCGTTCGACGTGCTCGGCCAGGCCCTGGCCGCCAGCCGGGTCGACGGCGTCGTCACCAACCTGGGCCTGCTGCGCTCGCTGACCGTGCGGGACGAGGTGCGCGAGGCGGCGCACAGCACCAGCACCCTCGCCACCGCCACCGACCCCGAGCCACGCGTCGACGTCCTGGTGCCGGGAGCGATGACCACCGTCCAGGACCTTCCCGGCCGGCTCGGCCACTGGCATGTCGGCGTGCCGCCGAGCGGGCCCTTCGACCCCGTCTCCTTCGCCGAGGCCAACCTGGCCGTCGGCAACCCGGCCGGGGCGCCCGGGCTCGAAGTCACCGCGGGCGGGCTGACCCTGCGCTTCTCAGCCGCCTGCGTGGTCGCCGTCACCGGCGCCCCCGTCCCGGTCACGGTGGACGGCGCCGCGGCGGCCCTGTGGGAGCCGGTGCCGGTCCCGGCCGGCGGCACCCTGGTCCTCGGCGCCTGCCGCGGTCCCGGCCTGCGCAGCTACGTGGCCGTCCGGGGCGGCGTCGACGTACCCGCATACCTGGGCAGCGCCTCGACGTTCACCCTCGGAGGCTTCGGCGGACACGGCGGTCGGGCACTGCTCGCCGGAGACGTCCTGCGGCCCGGGGCCGCCGCGACCGCCGGTGGCGGGCCGACACCGCCCGAGCGCCGGCCGGCGATCACCCCGCACTGGCAGATCGGTGTCACCGAAGGCCCGCACGCGGCGCCCGAGTTCTTCACCCGCGAGGACATCGACACCCTCTACGCCACCGACTACCGGGTGCACCACAACTCGGCCCGCACCGGTATCCGCCTGGTCGGGCCCCGACCCCAGTGGGCCCGCCAGGACGGCGGCGAGGCAGGGTTGCACCCCTCCAACATCCACGACACGCCGTACGCGGTGGGCGCCCTCGACTTCACCGGAGACACGCCGATCATCCTGGGCCCCGACGGGCCGTCCCTGGGCGGTTTCGTCTGCCCCGCGGTGGTCGCCAGCGGGGACTTGTGGAAGCTCGGTCAGCTCCGCCCCGGAGACACCGTCCGCTTTGTACCGGTCAGGGAGGCCGAGGCGGCCGCCCTGGATGCCCGCCGTGCCTCGCCCGCGCTGATCAGCGCGGGCGGAGACGGTGACGACGGCGTACTCGGCCGTCTGGAGGCCACCGACGACCGCCCCTGCGTCACCTATCGCCGGGCCGGCGACGACAACGTCCTCGTCGAGTACGGCCCCATGGTGCTCGATCTCGGGCTGCGGATGCGCGTGCACGCCCTGCAGGAGGCCTTCGCCGCGCACGCGCCCGACGGCATCGTCGACGTCACCCCGGGCATCCGCTCACTGCAGATCCACACCGACACCCGGCGGCTGAAGGCCCGCGATCTCACCGTCCTGCTGCGTGAGCTGGAGGACGAGGTCGCGCCCACGCATGAGCTGGTGGTCCCCTCCCGCACGGTGCGGCTTCCCCTGAGCTGGGACGATCCGGCGACCCGGCTCGCCATCGAGCGCTACATGGCGGGGGTGCGCGACGACGCCCCGTGGTGCCCGTGGAACATCGAGTTCATCCGCCGCGTCAACGGCCTGGAGACCGCCGACGACGTCTACCGCACCGTATTCGACGCCTCCTACCTGGTGCTCGGCCTCGGCGACGTCTATCTCGGCGCCCCCGTCGCCACCCCGCTCGACCCGCGGCACCGCCTGGTGACCACCAAGTACAACCCGGCACGCACCTGGACCGCGGAGAACTCCGTGGGCATCGGCGGCGCCTATCTGTGCGTCTACGGCATGGAGGGTCCCGGCGGCTATCAGTTCGTCGGCCGCACGGTGCAGATCTGGAACCGGTTCCGCAAGGGCGGGCTGTTCGAGGACTCGCCGTGGGCGCTGCGCTTCTTCGACCGCATCGAGTGGTATCCCGTCACCGCGGAGGAACTGCTCGAACTGCGCGCCGAGACCGACGCCGGCCGCGGCGCCTTCCGGACCGAGGAGGGGGCCTTCTCGATCGCCGAGTACAACGCCTTCCTGTCCGCCGAGGCCGATTCGATCGCCGCCTTCCGCACGCGGCAGAGCGCCGCGTTCGAGGCCGAGAAGGATCGCTGGCGGGCCACGGGCGAGTTCGACCGGGACGACGATCCCGGACCCGCAGCCGCGAGTACCGTCGCGGTCACCGTCCCGGACGGCGCGGTCCCGGTCACCGCGCCGTTCACCGCCACCGTCTGGCAGACCGTCGCCGAGCCGGGCGCCGTCGTGGCCGAGGGTGACCCGATCCTCTCCCTGGAGGCGATGAAGATGGAGTCGAAGGTGAGCGCCCCCGCCGCGGGCACCCTGCTGGACATCTACGTCAAGCCCGGTGAACAGGTCGCCGCCGGCCAGGTCCTCGCGGCGGTGAGGTCATGAGCGCCATGACGACGACCGCACGCGTCGAGGCCGCGTACGACCGCATCGAGAGCGCCGGCCGGCCCGAGATCTGGATCCACCTCAGGCCCCGCAGCGAGGTGCTCGCCGAGGCGGCCGGGATCGACCCGGCGCTGCCTCTGGCCGGCCTGGTCGCGGCCGTGAAGGACAACATCGACGTGGCCGGCCTGCCCACGACCGCGGGCGCCCCGTCGTACGCCTACCTGCCGCCGGCCGACGCGCCCGCGGTGGCGCGACTGCGCGCGGCCGGCGCGGTGGTGCTCGGGAAGACCAATCTGGACCAGTTCGCCACCGGCCTGGTCGGCACCCGCAGCCCCTACGGGGCGGTAGGCAACGCCTGGGACACGACCCGCATCTCCGGCGGCTCGTCCTCCGGTTCCGCCGTCGCGGTCGCGTTGGGCATCGCCGACATCGCGCTCGGCACCGACACGGCCGGCTCCGGACGGGTGCCCGCCGCCCTCAACGGCATCGTCGGGGTCAAGCCGACCAAGGGTCTGGTGCCCGTGACCGGAGTGGTTCCCGCGTGCCAGACCCTCGACTGCGTGACCGTCTTCGCCCGCGACCTGCGGCTCGCCCGCGTCACCGCGGAGATCGTCGAGGGCCCCGACCCGGCCGACCCGCTCTGCCGCACGGGCCCCCAGCTCTCGCTGCCACCCGCGCGCCCCAAGGTCGCCGTCCCGGGGCCACGGCACCTGGAGGGCATGGCCGACGGCTGGCGTGAGGCCTTCGACGCCGCGGTCGCCCGCCTGGCGAGCACCGGGACGGAGATCGTCGAGGCCGACATCACGCCACTGCTGGAGGCGGCGCAACTGCTGTACGGCGGCGCGTTCGTCGCCGCGCGGTACGCCGCCGTGGGCGGGCACCTGGAGAAGCACCGCGACCTGATCGGTACGGATCTCGACCCCACCGTCGCCTCCATCGTGCTGGCCGGGCGGGAGAAGACCGCCGCCGACTGGGCCGCCGACACCGCCCGCCTCGCCGCCCTCGGCGCCGCCGGACGCGCGGCCCTCGACGGCTGCGCCGCGCTCCTGACCCCGACCACCACCTGGCACCCCACCCTCGACGAGGTGGCGGCCGATCCGGTCGGCGCCAACGCCCGGATGGGGCGCTTCACCAACTTCGCCAACCTGCTGGACCACGCCTCGCTCGCCGTCCCCGCCGGGTTCGTGGACGGCCTGCCGTTCGGCGTGATGTTCACCGGCCCGGCGTTCTCCGACCGCGCCCTTGCCGCCCTCGCCGAGCGGTTCGCCAACCCGGGGCTCGACCTGTTCGTGGTCGGCGCCCACCTCACGGGGCAGCCGCTCAACGCCCAGTTGGTGCAGGCGGGCGGCACACTGGTGGGCCCGGCCCGCACCGCCGACGGCTACCGGCTGTACGCCCTGGCCACCGAACCGCCCAAGCCGGGCCTGGTCCGGGTGCCCGAGGGCGGGGCGGGAAGAGGCATCGAGGGTGAGATCTGGCGGCTGCCGGCTTCGGGGTTCGGGGCGTTCACCACCGCCGCTCCCGCGCCGATGACCATCGGTACCGTCGAGCTGGCCGACGGGCGACAGGTCAGCGGCTTCCTCGTGGAGCCGTACGCCGTCGAGGGCGCGCCCGACATCACTCGCTTCGGCGGCTGGCGGGCCTATCAGGCGTCCGTATGACCGTCAGGCGACAGGGGGCGGCATTCAAGCCTGCGTCAACAGCATGACCGGCGCAGACGTTGGTGCTTCTTCGTGCTCCCGGCCGCCGTGTTCGAGTACCGGGCACCGAAGAGGTCCGCCACCAAGGTGGCAGGATGGACATATGTCGATCACGCGTCCCCGCCAAGGCAGACCCCGGCACGCGCCGCCGTCCGACCCTGGCGCCTCCGCCCGGGAACAGATCATCGACGCCGCGGGCGCGCTCTTCGTGGAACGCGGGATCGCCAGCACGAGCACCCGGATGATCGCCGAACGGGTGGGCATCAGGCAGGCCTCCCTTTACTACCACTTCGCCACCAAGGAAGAGATCCTCGCCGAGCTGCTGGCCACTTCCGTGCGCCCCAGTCTTCAGATGGTGGAGCGGATCCAGGCACTGGTGCCCGAGCGGGCGACTCCGGCCGCGGCGCTCTACGCGGTGGCCGCGATGGATGTACGCACCCTCTGCCGCACTTCGTACAACATCGGCACGCTCTATCTGCTGCCGGAGGTGCGGGCCGAGCGTTTCGACGCCTTCCGAGCCGAGCGGGGCCGGCTGCAGGAGAGTTACGGCATTCTCGGCGCCCAGGCGGCGGCCGAGGGCGTCGCCCGCAGCGTGCCCGCCGAGCGGATCGGCGAACTGCTGATCCAGTTGGTCGAGGTCGTCATTCAGATACGGCGTTCTCGTGAGCCGGAAGCGGCCGACACCGATGTCATCGCGTCCTCGTGCCTGCGGCTGTGCGGGCTCGGCGAGTCGGAGGTGGCCGCCGCCAGGGACGAGTCACGGGTCCTGCTGAGCCGCTTCGACTGACCGGCGGCTCGACGGGCGAATCGAGCAATTGTGAGCATCTGCTCTGCGGGTTCACCGATCATGGTGCCTGTACGCTCCGTCGCGGTATTGGCGGCGAAGCAGGCCAGCCGTTTTGCACCAGCAGTCGCCGTCGTCGTCGAGGCCAGGTCCGGGTCGATGCCGTGCAGCCCGGACAGCCGGACCGGGTCGGACCAGGGGCGGGTCGGATCGGTCGCCGTGAACAGCCGGTTGCCGTCGCCGCTCAGATTCGTGACGGTCGGCCAGGAGCGGCCGTCGTGGTAGCGGAGCGTGGGCGCATGGATCCCTGCCGCAGCCTGGCCGTCCGCCCCGTGTACCGCGCGGGCTACACCCCGGGGTGCGGGACGGTGGTGGAGCGCACGATGAGCCGTGGAGCGAGTTGCACGGGGCGGGTCGGGCGGCCGGTGTCCTCGATCCGGGCGGTCAGTATGGTCACCGCGGTCGCTCCCATGTCTTGGCGGGGGGTGTCGATTGTGGTCAGGTCGATATAGCCGAACTGGGCGAAAACCGTGTTGTCGAAGCCGATCAGCGACAGGTCTTCCGGCGCGCTCATCCCTCGATGCTTGAGGGCCGCGAGGACACCGAGAGCGGACAGGTCGTTGGCCGCGCAAACAGCGGTGGGAGGGCGGGAACTCGACAGCAGGATCTCCGCTGCTCGCCTCCCGCCGTGCTCGGTGTAGTCGCCACGGACGATGCGGCTGTATGCGGACAGTCCATGCTGCTCCATGGTGTCGAGGTAAGCCCGGCGGTGACTCTCGGCCCCAGGACCCTTGCCGCCGTCAATGTGGGCGATGTCCTCATGGCCGAGGCCGACGAGATGTTCGACGGCGAGGCGGGTGCCGTGCCGGGTGTCGACCGCGACCGAGTCGACGCCCTGTACATGACGGCCCACGACAACCAGGGCCACGCGGTCGGCCAGCTCGCGCAGGTCCTTCGACGCCAGACGGGGACCGACGAGGACAATGCCGTCCACCCGGTGCTCGAGCAGACCGTCGATGGCCCGTCGCTCGGTGTCCGAGGTCAGAAGCTCTCCGCCGGTGAGGAGCACTCCGTAGCCGGCCTGCTCCGCCTGTTCCTGGACGCCGGTGAAGATCTCCGTGTAGACGGGATTGCGCAGCTCCGCCAGGACGACCCCCACCGTCATGGTGCGCCGGCTGGCGAGCTGGGCGGCATGGGCATTGGGGCGGTAGCCCAGCTCGGCCGCCGCCTTCAGCACTGCCTCCCGGCGCCGTGCGGAGACGCGGGGATCGTTCCGCATCACCAGGCTGGCCAGGGACCGCGATACGCCGGCTCGGGCCGCGACGTCCTCCAGCGTTACCGACACGCAGCCTCCCGGACCTATTGACGTACCTGTTGGAGCGCTCCAAAGTGTAGGCCATTGGAGCGCTCCAACAGAATGCCGTTGTCCGGCGCCGCGACGCCGCTCGAGCCACGCGATCTCCAGGACCTCAGGTTCTGAGCTCGCGCGGTCCCCTCTTTTCTCTCCCTGTCGCACAGTAAGGTCCAGGACAGATGCACCGCTCTTCTCATCCGCGCAGATCCGCCTCCCTCGTGGCCGTGGCCACGGCCACGGCACTGACCCTCGCCGGCTGCTCCAGCGGCTCGGGCGGGAAGCAGGCCGAGGAAAGCGCCGACGGCGCCTCCGCGGGCAAGGCGACCACTCCCCGTCTGACGGTCGCGATGATCACCCACCAAGGGCCCGGCGACACTTTCTGGGACATCGTCCGCAAGGGCGCCGAGGCGGCCGCCGCGAAGGACAACATCCGGCTCGTCTACTCCAACGACCCGAGCGCGGGCAACCAGGCCAACCTGGTCCAGAACGCCGTCGATCAGAAGGTCGACGGCATCGCGATCACGCTCGCCAAGCCGGAGGCCATGAAGGACGTCGTGCGCAAGGCCACGGCAGCGGGTATCCCCGTCGTCGGCCTCAACTCCGGTGTGAGCGAGTGGAAGAAGCTCGGCCTGACGGAGTTCTTCGGGCAGGACGAGAGCGTGGCCGGCGAGGCGTTCGGCAAGAAGCTGAACGAGGTCGGCGCCAAGAAGGCCGTCTGCGTCATCACCGAGCAGGGCAACATCGGCCTCACCCAGCGCTGCGACGGCGTGAAGAAGACATTCCAGGGCAAGACGGAGAACCTCTACGTCAATGGCACCGACATGCCGTCCGTGAAGTCGACGATCACAGCCAAGCTGAAGCAGGACAGCTCCATCGACTACATCGTCAGCCTCGGTGCCTCGTACGCGCTGACCGCCGTGCAGTCCGTGTCCGAGGCGGGCAGCGAGGCGAAGATCGCCACCTTCGACCTGAACAAGGATCTCACCGGCGCCATCAGCAAGGGCACGATCCAGTTCGCGGTCGACCAGCAGCCGTACCTCCAGGGCTACCTGGCGATCGACTCGCTGTGGCTGTACAAGAACAACGGCAACTACATGGGCGGCGGTGAACAGGCGATCCTGACCGGCCCGGCCTTCGTCGACAAGTCCAACGTCGACCAGATCGCCCAGTTCGCCGCGAAGGGCACCCGTTGATGAGCCTGGACCGGCGGTCGGTGCCGGCGGTGACCACATCGCCGGTCCACGGCCCCACCGGTTCCGTCGCCGCAGGCGACTCGGCCACCTCAGTCACCCGAGAGCCGGCGCGCCAGCCGCACGGGAGAGCCACGGGCCGCACCGAAGCCGGTGCCGTGCGGGTGGAAGGCTGGGCCCGGGCCCCGTTCGCAGCCCTCGCCGATGTGTTCGCGCGAGTCGTCGCGGAACAGGGAGACGGTGCCGCCGCCCTGGCGATCCACCTGGACGGGCATCCAGTCGTAGACCTGTCGCACGGAGGTCCCAGCGACGCCCGGTACCTGTTGTTCTCCGTCTCCAAAGGCGTCTCGGCGATCGCCGCCCAGCACGCGCACGCTGCCGGACGGCTCGACCTCGATGCCCCGATCTGCGATGTCTGGCCCGCCATGCGACGGACAGCGACCCGCCGCATCACCACCCGTCACGTGCTCAGCCATCAGGCGGGGCTGCCCCTGGTCGACCAGGAGCTCACCGTGGCAGACCACGTGGCCGGCAAGCTCGAGACCGCCCTGGAGCAGCAGGAGCCCTCCTGGGAACCGGGGACGAAGCACGGCTACCACGCCATCACCTACGGAGCCCTGCTCGACGGCGTCTTCCAGCGGGCCCTGGGCACCAGCGTCGCCGAGTACATCCACGCACACATCCGGCAACCGCTCGGTCTCGACCTCGCTCTCGGCGTTCCGCCCTCCGACAACGACGACGTGCTGCCGCTGCGGACACGCCCTCCGATGCGCACCCCGCTGCAGTCGGCCCGCCCCGGGCGGCTCTTCGATGCCGTCGGCCTCGGACTGCTCGACGACCCCTCGGTCTTCAATCAGCCGGACGTTCTCGCAGCGCCCTGGCCCGCGACCAACCTGGTCGCCGGTGCCCGCGACCTGGCACGGCTGTATGCCGCGACCGTCGGACCGGTTGACGGTGTGCGCCTGCTGGACACCGAGAGCAGTGCCGCGCTCGCCCGTACCCGCTCCATCGGGCCCGACGAGGTCCTCGGCGAGCCGTCCCACTTCGGTTCCGGAGTCCAAAGGCCCACGGCTCGTCTTCCCCTCCTCGGGCCTGCCTCGTACGGGCATGACGGACACGCCGGCTCGCTCGCGCTGGCCGATCCTCGGTTCTCCGTCGGCATGGCCTTCACGACCAACGTCAGCCCGCCTGTCGGCGGAGCGAGTGCCGCAGCCCTCACACTCGTCGCGGCAGCGAGGCACTGTCTGAACGCATCCGGCCGCAGCACGACCGAATGAAAGGTACGCGAGCGCATCGAGGCGTACCGCGCCGCCCAAGACGCATTTGAAGCCGTCCCCCTTCTCTTTCTCTTGTCGATCGCTTGCCGAGTGTGCGGATACTCGACAAACGATCCGACGTCTCCCCTGCCGAACCGTTCCTCCAAACCCAGCGGAGTTCCCCCTTGGCAGACCGCGCCGTACGCCGACGCCGTCGAGCTTTGTTCCTCTTGTTCTTCCTTCCAGGCATCGCCATGTCGTCCTGGGTCACGCGCACCCCCGATGTCCGCGATCAACTGAGCTTGTCCACTGGACAGATGGGGCTGGTCCTGTTCGGTCTGTCCATCGGTTCCATGATCGGCATCCTGTGTTCCGGCCGTTTCGTATCCCGGTTCGGCACCCGGCCGGTCATCGCGCTCGGCACGCTCCTGATCATCGCGGGCACGGTCGTCATCGGGATGGGCAGCGCCGTGCGGTCGGCACCCCTGGTCACCGCGGGGCTGTGCCTGTTCGGCGCGGGCATGGGCGGGGGCGAAGTGGCGGTCAACGTGGACGGCGCCGACGTGGAGCGCATCACCGGGACCGCGGTGCTGCCCACGCTGCACGGCTGCTTCAGCCTGGGCACGGTCATCGGGGGGTCGGCCGGAATGGCGGCCACCGCCGTCGCGCTCCCCGTTCACTGGCATCTGACCGTGGTCGCCCTGGTCGCCACGGGGATGCTGGTCCACGCTCTTCGTGCCGTCCCCGCCGGTATCGGCATCAGCACCGCGCCGTCGATGCCGGGGCCGGTCCCGGGGCAACCATCCAAGCCGCAGGTGTGGAAGGACCGGAAACTGCTGCTGATCGGCGCCATCGTGCTGGCCATGGCGCTGGCCGAGGGCGCCGCCAACGACTGGCTGCCGCTGCTCATGGTCGACGGCCACGGCCTTGACGCCGCGATGGGCTCGCTCGTCTTTGTGGGGTTCGCGGCGGCGATGACCCTGGGCCGCTTCAGCGGCAGCTTCTTCCTCAGTCGTTTCGGGCGGGCCGCTGTCGTGCGCGCGAGCGCCGTCTCCGGTGCCGTCGGACTCCTCCTGGTCATCTTCTCCGACAACGCTGTCGTAGCGGCAGCGGCCGTGCTTTTCTGGGGGCTTGGGGCTTCCCTCGGTTTCCCGGTGGCCCTGTCGGCGGCGGGGGACTCAGGTCCCGACCAGACCGCCCGCGTCTCGCTGGTCGCCGTCATCGGCTACGTCGCCTTCCTCGTGGGGCCGCCCGCCCTCGGGTTCCTGGGCGACCACTACGGGCTGCGCTCGGCCATGGTGGTGGTTCTGGTGTTCGTGGCCGCCGCCATCCTCATCGCTCCCGCCGCCGACACCCGTGACCGCGCCGCCGCCACGGTGGACCTGTCCCAGCGCACGCGCCCCGGCACCACTCCCGCAGAGCAGCACCAAGGAGGCCGCTCATGAGCCCGCAGGTAGCGTCCGGCACGATCGGCGTCCTCCTCCCCCGCGACATCCCCCAGGCCGACGTCATCGCCTTCGCGCAGGAAGCGGACGCCTACGGCTTCGACGAACTGTGGGTCGTCGAAGACCTCGGCTACCGCGGAGGGCTTGTCCAGGCCGCCACCGTGCTGGCCCGCACCCGCCGGATCCGCGTCGGAGTCGGGCTGCTGCCCGCCGCGGCCCGCAACGTCGCCTTCGCCGCGATGGAAGTGGCCACTCTCGCCCAACTCCACCCGAGCCGCCTCGACATCGCGGTCGGACACGGCATGCCCGACTGGATGCGCAGCGTCGGAGCCTGGCCGGCCAGCCCTCTGACATTGCTGGGCGAGTACATCCACACGCTCAAGACACTGCTGGCAGGTCGGCCGGCCGATACGGACGGTCGCTATATCCGGCTCGACGGACTACGCCTGGACCCATCGGCGCTGCCCGAGCACGCCCCCGACATCTTCGCCGGCGTGCGCGGCCCCAAGTCGCTCGCCCTCGCCGGTGAAGTGGCCGACGGCACCCTGCTCGCCGAGCCGGTATCACCCGAGTACGTCCGCCAAGCCCTCACCAGCATCAACCCGCAGCGCCCGCACCGGATCACCGCCTACAACATCACCGTCGTCGACGACGACCCGCACAACGCCCTCTGCGCGGCACGGCCCGCCCTGCAACCCTTGGGCGATCCCGACTGGGCGCCCCACATCGTCCCCCTCGGCTTCCATGACGAGCTCACCGCGCTGCGCCACACCAGCAAGAGCGCCCAGGAGTTCGCTCTGGCGATACCCGAGGAGTGGGCACACCGGCTGGCCCTGACGGGCACCCCCGACCAGGTCCGTGCCCGCGTACAAGACCTCTTCGAGTCAGGCGTCACAACCACCGTCCTCAGCCCGGTCGGCCCCGACTACCGGTCCGCGCTCGCCGGTCTGGCCAAGATCCTCTGACAAGGTCGCAGATCTGGTGTGGTCGGACCTTCTCTGCACTGCCGGCTTGGCCACTGCGACACGTGAGCGCGGCGGATCAAAAGTGCGTAGTGATCCCGAATGCCTCGCGGAGCTGGGCCATGTCGTGGCGGTCCCGGTCGCTGGGCTCGTAGCCCTGGTGAAAGTAGACCTGCTGTTCAGCGGACAGGCAGGGAACGGTGCTGTGCTGAATCGTGCCGGTGACGAAGCAGGCCGTCGGATAGACGAACGGGCACCCTGGTTCCGACGAGGCCTGGGTGGCACTTCCATCGGGCGCGAAGACCAGCGGATGCAGGTCGATCTCGCGTCCTGTCGCATCCGCGACGACGAAGCGCACGGGGCGCCAGTCGAGCGATTCGGCGAAGCCGGCTTCGGCAAGAGCCGCAACGACAGTCGGTTCCTGCTCACGGCGGTGTATGAGATCCAGATCCCGGTGAGGGCGGGTCTGCCTGCCCAGCAGGGCATCGATGCCCCAGCCTCCACCGATCCAGACATCCGTGCCGGCCCTTCGGAGCGCGTCCAAGATCTCCAACACATCATCGCCAGTCACGGTCACCCTGCCTTTCGCTCTCCCAAGACGGAGAGCCTACGATCGATCGGAGCCAGGACCTGCGGTTTTTCACAGCGTCGCCGACCCAGCCGCTCCAGCGTTTCGATCGTCAGGTTGCCCCCGGTCTCCGTCGTGGCCCGCACCAGCACCCTGCGCGTTGGAGGACCTCAGCGCGAGGGCCGCGATGTCGTCGTCGAGCCTTCCGCCGCTGTGCTGCAGCAGAGCCCGGTGCAACTGGTCGAGCAGCTCGCGGGGCTGCTCAAGGCCCTGCCGCCGCATCCAGTCCGGCAGCGGGAAGAACTCGCCCTCGTGATCCCGGGCCTCCGATACGCCGTCCGTATAGAGCAGCAGCTGGTCCCCCGGGTCGAAGGCGACGACGTCGACCCAGTAACGGTCACCGATGAGCGCTGCGAGGTTGAGAGGCGGGGAGGCGATGGTCGGGACCAGGACCCGGACCTTTCCGTGATGCGTGACCAGCGGCGGGGGATGCCCGCAGTTGAGAAGTCGTACGTAGCCGCCGTCGTGCGGGATCTCGGCGAGGAGAGCAGTGGCGAAGTGCTCGGGCTGGTCCTGGGCCGGAAACGCAGCGCTGTGGCGCGTGACGGCGGTCTCGAGACGGTGGATGATGCCCTGCAGGTCGGGCTCGTCGTAAGCGGCCTCCCTGAAGCAACTGATCACCGCCGAGGCCGCCCCCACTGCGGACAGGCCCTTGCCCCGTACGTCGCCGATGAGCAGCCGGACCCCGTGCGGTGTACCGATCGCCTCATAGAAGTCGCCGCCGATCCGGGCCTGCTCCTGAGCCGCCAGGTACAGCGACTCGATCTCGACGCCCTCGATGCGGCGTGGCAGCGGGCGCAGCAGCACCTTCTGGGCTGCGTCGGCGACGAGCCGGATCTGGAAGAGCATTTCCTCACGCTGGAGTCGGACATGACTCCCGTATGCGGCCGCCAGGGTGACCGCGACGATCGCGGCCGCCGTGTACTGCGTCCCCAGATCGGTGTAGAAGAAGCTGAGGACGATCATGAGCAGCAGGCAGAACGCCCCCAACAGGATCGTGGGGAGGACGGGCCACATCGCGGCGGCAAGGGCGGGCGCTGCGGGCAGAAGGCGGCTGAAGGCGATCTCCCTGGGCGTGGAGAACGCCAGGCCTGCGATGAGGGCGGTCAGGATGAGGGGTGACAGCCGGGCAGCTTCCCATCGGCCGCTGTAGGCGGGGCGACGGCGCCACAGCCGTGCAGACATGATCACAAAATGCATGATATCGGCCTAATCGGATATCAGGCGCGGAAAGATCATGGGCCGCACGCGAGAAATCCGGACCGGACGGCCACGTCCGGAGGAGCCGAAGCCATGCGGCGCCTGCCACCCGGGCGCCCGAAGTCAGCCGGGCACGGGTCGGCCGAGCCCTGGCCCCTTGGGATCACCGATGCTAAAAAGGTCGCATGGCGAATCCTTTCGCCCGTTTTCGACACCTATCAGTCAAGCGCCTCCTCAGCAAGGGCACGCGGAGCGTGGCCGGGCAGGTGCTGGTTTTCCAGGTGGCTCTGGTAGTGCTGCTCGTGACCTGCGGCGTCTTCGCTCTCATCCTGCAGTCGGAGCGGGACTCCAGCGCCGAGGCCAGGCGGCGCTCCACGGCCGTGGCACAGACCTACGCGCACTCACCAGGCGTCCTGGCGGCATTGCAGACCCCGGATCCGAGCAAGACTCTCCAGCCGCTCACCGAGGCGGCACGCCGGGCCGCCGGCGTCGACTTCATCGTGGTCATGGACACCGAGGGCATCCGGTACACGCACCCCCTGCCGGACCGCATCGGAAAGCGGTTCGTGGGCGAGATCGGGCCGCCGCTGGCGGGGAAGGTCTACGTGGAGAGCGTCGACGGCCCGCTCGGTCGCGAGGTGCAGGCCACGGTCCCGATCGAGAACGCCGACAGCCAGGTGGTGGCCCTGGTCTCGGCCGGGATGAAGGTGGAGAACGTCGAAAGTCAGTTGCACCGGCAACTACCGATCATCCTGGGCGCCGGGGCCGCAGCGCTCGCGCTGTCCACCGGTGTGACGGCGCTGGTGGGCAGGCGGCTGCGACGCCAGACACACAGCCTGGCCCCGGACGAGATGACCCTGATGTACGAGCACCACGACACGGTGCTCCACTCCGTTCGGGAAGGGGTACTCATCGTGGCCGCCGACGGGCAGCTGATGCTGGCGAACGACGAAGCCAGACGCCTGCTGGAGCTGCCCCCCGACGTCGAGGGGCAGCTCGTCTCGGAGCTGCCGGGCCTCGATCCCGAGACGAAGGCGCTGCTCGTCTCCGGGCGCGAGGCCACCGACGAGGTGCACCTCGCGGGCGAGCGGCTGCTCGCGGTCAACCAACGGCCCACGGACTTCGGAGGAGGCCCCGAGGGAACGGTGGTGACACTGCGCGACTCCACCGAGCTGCAGGCGGTGACCGGCAGGGCGGAGGTGGCACGGGAGCGGCTCAGGCTGCTGTACGACGCCGGACTCCGCATCGGTACCACCCTGGACGTGCTGCGCACCGCCGACGAGTTGGCGCAGGTCCCGATTCCTCGCTTCGCGGACTTCGTCACCGTGGACCTGGCCGACGCCGTCCTGCACGGCGAGGAGCCGGCCCTCACGGCGACGGACATGCGACGCGCGGCCGTGTGCGGCATTGAGGACGACCATCCGCTCTCCGAACAGGGCCGGCTTTTCGACTACCTTCCCACCACGCCCCAGGCGCGTGGCTACGGCAGCGGCCGGTCCCAGCTGGTGAGCGATCTGCCGACCGCCACGGGCTGGCGCGTGCAGGACCCCGAGCGCGCCAAGGCGATCATCGACCACGGCATCCACTCCCTCATCAGCGCCCCCATCCAGGCCCGTGGCGTCGTGCTGGGCATGGCCAATTTCTGGCGCGCGCACCCGCATGAGCCCTTCGACGAAGAGGATCTGTCGCTGGCGGAGGAGCTCGTGGCCCGTGCCGCGATAAGCATCGACAATGCCCGCCGTTACACCCGTGAGCACGCTACGGCAGTCACCCTCCAGCGCAGCCTGCTGCCACAGGCCATGCCGGAGCAGAACGCCCTCGACATCGCCTACCGCTACCTCCCCGCCCAGTCGGGCGTGGGCGGAGACTGGTTCGACGTGATTCCCCTGCCGGGGAGCCGGGTGGCACTGGCCGTCGGCGATGTGGTCGGCCACGGCCTGCACGCCGCCGCCACGATGGGACGGCTGCGGACCGCGGTGCACAACTTCTCCGCCCTCGATCTGCCACCCGACGAGTTGCTGAGCCATCTGGACGACCTGGTCGGGCGCATCGACCAGAACGAGACGGCAGAGAGCGCAGCGGGCGTCGTGGGCGCCACCTGCCTGTACGGGATCTACGACCCCGTGACGCGCCACTACGTCATGGCGCGTGCGGGGCATCTGGCGCCCGCGCTGGTCCAGCCCGACGGAACCGTAACCTTCCCGGACGTGCCGGCCGGTCCGCCCCTGGGCCTCGGCGGCATGCCGTTCCGGACCGCGGAGCTGTGCCTCGCGGAGGGCACCCAGCTCGTCCTGTACACCGACGGACTCATCGAGGACCGCAGACGCGACGTGGACGTGGGAATGGACATTCTGCGCGACACCCTGACGGGCCACTCCGGCCGGCCGCCCGAGGAGACCTGCCAGGAGGTGCTGGCCAGCCTGCTCCCCGATCGTCCCAAGGACGACGTCGCCCTGCTCATCGCCCGCACTCGGGTACTGCCGCGCGACCGCATCGCCGACTGGGATGTACCAGCGGACCCGGCCGCCGTCTCGGGTATGCGCGACGCTGTGTCCCGAAGGCTCGAAGCATGGGGCCTGTCAGAGCTCGGCTTCACCATGGAGCTGATCCTGAGCGAGCTCATCACCAACGCCATCCGCTACAGCGCCGGGCCGATCCACGTGCGGCTGATCCGCGACCGCACGCTGATCTGCGAGGTGGCCGACGGCAGCAGCACCTCACCGCATCTGCGGTACGCCGCGACGACCGACGAGGGAGGCCGGGGCCTGTTCCTGGTGTCGCAGATGGCTGAGCGCTGGGGCACCCGGTACACCCCGCAGGGCAAGGTGATCTGGGCCGAACAGGCCCTGCCCGAGGTTGTCGTCCGTTGAGCCCATGGCTCGCACCGTGGCCCCCCGCGCGGCAGGTCGCGCGGAGGGCCACGGTGCGAGCGTCACTGCTCCCGGGGGCCCTGACCGTCACCTGTCGACGAGCCCCCTGGGCGGACTGTCACGGGGCCATCTCGTACGCCCCGGACAGCGCCTCCACACGCTCCCAGACGCGTCCCGAACGCGCTTCGTCGACGACGGGACGCCTGACGGCACCGAGCGCCCAGCGCTGCTGATCCGCCGTGGCGGAGTCCTTGCCGTGCAGTTCGACGGCGAAGGCCGAGAAGTCGCGGACGAGGACGGAGAACAGCTCGTCGAGCACATCCTCGTCCAGGTCCGTCAGGCGGGCCTGCTCCAGGATCAGCTGGCCGTGCACCACCAGTGCGAACAGCTGGCCGACGGCGAGAAGAAGATCGAGGTCGCGGCTCTGCTCCTCGTCGGGGGCCGCGGTGGCGACGAACTCGCACAGGGCGTCGGCCTGCTCCCGGAAGCGGGCGACGTTCGGCACGCCGGCGTATGCGTCGTAGGCGGGGCGCCAGTCGTGGAAGCGTACGGAGCCGAGGCCACGGGCCGGTCCCTGCTCGAAGAGGAACGTGTCGTCGGCCGCGTCGAGGCGGGTCGGTACGGGCGCGAACTCGGCGGGGTGCAGGAGGTGGTTGCGCATGAACTTGAGGATCAGCGCGAGGTTGACGTGGACCGTGCCTTCGAGCTTGGGCAGCCCCCGGATCTCGACGGCGGCCTGGGCGAAATAGGTGTCCTTCTCGAAGCCCTTGGCGGCGATCACGTCCCACATCAGGTCGATGACCTTCTCGCCCTCCGTGGTCACCTTCATCTTCGTCATCGGGTTGAAGAGCAGGTAACGGCGGTCGTCCGGCGAGGCGGAACGGAAGTAGTCGACGGCTCGGTCGCTGAACAGCTTCATGCCGACCAGGCGGACGTACGCGTCGGCCAGCTCGCGGCGCACGTGCGGGAAGGCGGTGACGGGGCGGCCGTACAGGATGCGGTTGTGCGCGTGGGTGACCGCCTCGTACATCGCGTGCTCGCAGATGCCGATCGAGGCGGTGCAGAGGTTGAACTTGCCGACGTTGACGGTGTTGAGGGCGGCGTCGAAGGCGGCGCGGCCCGTGTGCAGGACGTCGTCCGGGCCCACCGGGTAGTCCTCGAGGCGGAACTCGCTGACGTACTTCGAGGAGTCCACGACGTTCTTGACGAGGTGATAGGCCGGGTGACGGCTGTCGGCGGCGAAGAAGACGTAGCCGTCCGGGCCCTCGATGTCGGCGCGTCGGCCGAAGACCGAGACGAGCCCGGCGGCATTGCCGTTGCCGATGTAGTACTTGGAGCCCGTCGCCCTGAAGCCGCCGTCGCCGTCCGGCGTCAGCAGCATGTCGGTGGAGTAGATGTCGGCGCCATGGGTCTTCTCGGAGAGACCGAAGGCGAACACCTCACCCTGGGCGAGGAGTTCCGCCGCGCGGGTCCCCTGCGGCGTTGTCGCTCTGCCAGACCGGGCCGAGGCCGAGGATGGTCACCTGCCATGCGTACCAGTAGTCGAGACCGTAGAACCCGAAGATCTCATTGAGGGCGGCGATCCGGGCCGTGTCCCAGCGCTGGTCCTTGTGTCCGGCGGCGGACGCCGGGGTGAGGAAGGTGGCGAACAGCCCCTCCTTGGCTGCGAAGGCAAGGAAGTCCGCCAGCCAGGCGCGGGAGCGGTAGTCCTCGATGAGCCTGCGCTTGCCGCGGTCCTCGAACCAGTCGACGGTGGCACGCAGCAACCTGCGGGTGTCGGGGTCGAAGTGCGCCGGGTCGTAGGTACGGGGGTTGAAGAGGAGGGGGTCGGCCATGTGGGTCCGCCTTCCGAGGGTTGAGGGTGGAGGGTGCGGGTCTGAAGGTCGCGGGGTGCGGGCGTCGGTGGCCGGCAGGTCAGACGTGCGGGGGTGACGTGCCGAGCCGGCGGAGGGTGGCCAGTACGTCGTCGAGCCAGGCGATCGTCATCCGCTCGTACGCGATGCCGCCGCGCAGCACGACATGCTGCAGTTCCTGACCGGCGTCGAGCGGGGTGGGAGCCGCCGGGCCGGTGAAGTCGCGCAGCTCCCCGGCCAGATAGTGCGCGAGCCGGTCGATGTGCACCTGGCGGTGCCGTTCGACCTCACGGATCAGCACGGACGGGTCGTCGAAGGCCGCGCCGCGGATCTTCACGGCGAGTTCGTGCCGCATGCTCTCGGGCTGGATCGATTCGTGCAGCCACTGAGAGAGGGCGGTGCGGCCGGGGCCTACGACGGAGTACTCCTTCTTGTCCGGCCGGCTCTGCTGCGACAGCTCACGGACGGCGAGCAGGCCCTCGCTCTCCATGCGCTTGAGAACGCGGTAGATCTGCTGGTGCGTGGCGGTCCAGAAGTATCCGATGGACCGCTCGAACCGCCGGGCCAGCTCATAACCGGAGCCCGGCTTCTCCAGCAGGGAGACGAGGATCGCGTGTTCGAGCGCCATACCTTGATCCTCATATGCAACTCGTTGCATAGCCAAGAGGCGCTGCCCAGGTGAGACAGGGCTCACGCGGGGCGGCGGTGGACGACCCTCGTTGCGCGGGTTCACTCCGATCGGCCCCGCGACCGTTCCCCGCGGCCTGCGCGCGAGAGGCCCGGCGGCGGTCTCCCGCGCGCCGGGCCTCCCCCTCGTCTCCGGCTCCACGCCTCCGCGAGCAGCCGGTACGACCTCACCCGGTCGGCGTGGTCGTGGGTGCGAAAGCCGGTGATCGGACCGGGCGGTGCAAGATCAAGATGATCGCGAGGAACTTCACGACGCCACCCGTTCGTCACGGACGTCGTCCGGGTGCGCGAGGCCGAGGTGGTGGCGCAGGGTCGTGCCCTCGTACTCGGTGCGGAACACGCCCTGTTCCTGGAGCAGCGGGACGACCTTGTCGGCGAACTCGTCGAGGCCGGTAGGGGTGATGTGCGGCACGAGGATGAAGCCGTCACTGGCGTCGGCCTGCACGAACTCGTTGATGGTGCGGGCGATCGTCTCCGCCGATCCGATGAAGTTCTGCCGGTTGCCGGTCTCGATGACCAGGTCACGGATCGACCAGTTGTTCGCGGCGGCGAGCTCGCGCCACTCGCGGGCGGTGGCCAGGGGGTCCCGGTACATGCGGACCTGGGCGCGGCCCTTGGAGATGTGGTGGTCGCTGACGTCCGGGTCGATGTCGGGGAGCGGCCCGTCCGGGTCGTAGGAGGACAGGTCCCGGTTCCAGACGAATTCCAGGTGCTTGATGGCGGTGGCGCCGCTGACCTGCTGGCGGCGCACCACCTTGGCCAGCTCCTCCGCCTCGGCGTCGGTGTCGGCGAGCGTGAAGGTGGCGGCGGGCAGGATCAGCAACTGGTCGGGGCGACGACCGTACTTGGCGAGGCGGTTCTTGACGTCCGTGTAGAAGGCCTGCCCCGCCTCCGGCGTCGCGTACCGGCTGAAGATCGCGTCCGCGCTCTGCGCGGCGAACTCGCGGCCCTCGTCGGAGTCGCCGGCCTGGAAGATCACCGGACGGCCCTGCGGCGAGCGCGGGACATTGAACTGCCCGTGGATGTCGAAGTGCTGTCCGGTGTGGACGAAGGCCCCGGCCTTGGCGTCCCGCAGAAAGGTGCCGGTCTCCTGGTCGGCGAGGATCTCGTCACCGTGCCAGGATTCGAAGAGTTCGTTCGCCGTGGCCAGGAACTCCTTGGCGCGGGAGTAGCGCTCCTCCTGGGGCAGGAATCCGCCGCGGCGGAAGTTCTCGCCGGTGAAGGCGTCCCAGGAGGTGACGACGTTCCAGGCGGAGCGGCCGCCGGAGAGGTGGTCGAGGCCGGCGAACTGGCGGGCCACCTCGTAGGGCTCGTTGAAGGTGGAGTTGATGGTTCCGGTGAGGCCGATGTGCTCGGTGACGGCGGCGAGCGCGGCGAGGACGGTGAAGGTGTCGGGGCGGCCGACGACGTCCAAGTCGTAGATCTTTCCGCCCTGTTCACGGAGCCTGAGTCCCTCGGCGAGGAACAGGAAGTCGAACTTGGCGCGTTCGGCGGTGCGCGCGAAGTGCGCGAAGGAGCTGAACTCGATGTGGCTGCCGGCCCGCGGATCGCTCCACACGGTGGTGTTGTTGACGCCGGGGAAGTGGGCGGCCAGGTGGATCTGCTTCAACGGCTTGCTCATGGTCGTGGACGTCCCTCCGGCTCAGGTGGTGGGGGCGGCATAGCGGTTGGCGGGGCGCGCCAGGCCCAGCAGGCCGCGCAGGGTGTCGGCCTCGTAGGCACGGCGGAAGACGCCCCGGCGCTGAAGCTCAGGGACCAGACCGCGGGTGATCGCCGGGAGGTCGTGGCCGGCGACGGCGGGGCGCAGCCGGAATCCGCTCAGCCCGGCGCTGTGCAACTCCTGGAGCAGATCGGCGAGTCCGGAGGGGGTGCCGGCGAAGACGAGGGTGTCGCTTGTGTACGGCTGTGCCGCGAGCGCGTCGAGCCGTTCCCGGCGGGCGGTCGCGGCGCCCGGGTCGTCGTCGAGGAAGACCACCAGGTCGCCGAAGACATGCAGAGGTTCGGCGGCTCGCCCCGCCGCGTCCTGCTCGGCACGGATCCGGGCGACGATCGCGCGGGCCTCGTCGGCGTCGTACGGGGTGACGTAACCGATGTCGGCGGCGCGGGCCACGAGCCGGTACGGGACGGTGTCATGGGCGAGGGCGCTGACGACCGGCTGGCCCTGCGGCGGGCGGGGCGTGATCGAGGGGCCCTTGACGCTGAAGTGTCGTCCCTCGAAGTCGATGTAGTGCAGCTTGTCCCGGTCGATGAAGCGGCCCGTGGCGGCGTCCCGGATCTCCGCGTCGTCCTCCCAGCTGTCCCAGAGGCGGCGCACCACCTCCACGTAGTCGGCGGCCTCGTCGAAGAGCTCGGTCACCACTTCCCGGGCGGCGGGGCTGTCGTAGGCATCGATGCGCGGGATGATGCGGCGGCCGAAGTCCGCGGCCTCGTTCGGGCGGGCGGTGATCTGCACGCGCAGGCCGGCGCGGCCGGCGCTCACGTAGTCGAGGGTGGCGATCGCCTTGGAGATGTGGAACGGCTCCGTGTGGGTGGCGACCACCGTCGGCACCAGACCTATGTGCCGGGTCAACGGGGCGACGCGCGAGGCGACGAGGACGGCGTCGAGGCGGCCGCGCACCTGGTCGTTGCGCTCGTCCGGGTCCAGGAAGTGGGAGGACTGCGGGCCGAGACCGTCCTCTATGGTCACGAAGTCGAGCAGACCGCGCTCGGCCTCCGCGACCAGGTCGGCCCAGTATGCGGCGGTGAACAGGTCCCGGGGGCGGGCCACCGGCTCGCGCCAGGAGGCGGGATGCCAGCCGGTGCCGTCCAGGGCGACGGCAAGGTGCAGGGAAGAAGCAGGTGTTGAGGACACGAGCAGGTGCCTTCCTGAAAGTCCGTGACGAGAACGCCGGCCGCCTCACGTATGAGGCGGTAACGGCGGTGAAGGAACGGGTCAGGAGCAACAGAGCGCGCCGGCAACGCGCTTGAGGTCGATGTGGCGCCGGGCGCGGATGCCTGCCGGGACCGCGCGGATGAGGCGCGTGGCCGGGCCGCGGCCGCGATGGTCCGGGTCGGTGCCGCTCACAGCGTGCCGAACAGACGCGCGGCGTTGCGCAGGGCGTGCGTCGCGACCCGCTCGCCGAGGACGAGACCGGCCTCGTCGGCTGAGCGGGTGTGGATGCCGGAGTACACGCGGGCATCCACGTTCTCCTGGGACAGCCGGCTCCAGGCCGTGTACGTCCGGGTCACTCCGGGAGCGGTGGGGCTGGTCAGCTTGAAAGGCGCCGTGCGCGGCCCGACGAGCGCCGACAGGACCGCTTCCGCGGCGCCCGAGTACGTGTTGTGGCCACTGGGGTAGTCGGGATGGGCCGGTGTGGTGTGCAGCGGCGTCCATGCGGGGTCGGGGTCGATCGAACCGGCACGGATGGCCGTGACCGGGCGCCACCGCGGATAGGCGTACTTGGTGTCGGAGGTGGCGATCTGCGTGTCCACCAGGGCGACGTGGAACAGGGCCACCAGCCCGGCCCGTCCGGCGCTGGACTGCGGTGACCGGGCGAGGGCCACCCGCAGTGGCTCGGTGTACAGCGTCAGTGAGGAGCCGAGCCAGAAGTCGGCGGTCTCTGTCTGCTTCTCCGTGCGTACGGTGCTGTCCACCGCCCCGTATGCACGGACTTCGGCCAGGTCGGCGCGGTAACGCGCGGAGTCCAGGGCGGGCGGGGCGGGCAGACGGTACTGGTCGGGGCTGTCCAGCAGGAAGGGACGGGCGAGCCGGTTCCCGTACTGCGCGGCCGGGGCGTAGGCGGGCGGGGTCGGCTGCCACACTCCAGGGGCCGCCGGCGGGACGGTGAACGGCGCGTTGACCGAGGCCGGGTCGAGGCCGTCACCCTCGCGGGCGGCGAGCACCAGCCGCGCCTGCCGGGCACCGGCCGCCACGCCCTCCGACTCGGCCGGTCCGTCGGGAACGCCCTCCAGCGTCGTGCGCAGAGCGGCGTCCACTTCCTCAGTGCGGGAAGGGACCAGCGCCACCAGAGCGTCGTGCACGGCGGACGCCAGGGCCGCGTCCTGGAAGTCGCCCCGGTCGACGCCGGCCGGCACCAGGCGGGTGGCGCGGGCAGCCGCGAGCCAACTGACGGCCCAGATCCGGCTGTTCGTGATCTGCGTCGGGGCGCCGCCCGCCGCGATGGTGGCCGCTGTCGTGTCGTACCAGTCGAGCACCACGGACGAACGCGGCTGCTCCTCCGCCCCGGCAGCCCCGGCGGACGGGACGGTGACGGAGGCGGCCAGCAGGACGGCCGAGCCCAGCGCCACCAGGGCGGGACGGACGGGGTGACGGTTTCTGAACGGGTTCACGCGTACTCCTTCGCGGACATGCTGTCGGGGCCCTGTCGAGTTCGGTGGACTTTCACGCCCTCGCACCCTGCGACGGCTACGTGTCGGTCTTGGGCAGGCCGGGCGGGTTGATCTCCGACCTGGTCACGGCCTCGTCGGACAGGCCCCAGCGCTTCAGCACCTTCGCGTAGGTGCCGTTGTCGATGACGTGGTTGAGGGCGTCGGCGAGCGGCTTGGCGAGTCCGCTGTCCTTCTTGGTGGTGGCCGCGATGAGGCCCTGGAGCCGGGCGCCGGCGCCGGAGTAGGTGCCGACGACCTCGGTCTTGCCGGTGGTGGCCGCGTGGTAGGCGGCGGTGGGGTTGGGGCCGAGGTAGAGGTCGATGCGGCCGGACTGGAGAGCGAGGTAGGTGTCGCTGTCGTTCTGGTAGTACTTGATGTCCACCGGCTTCCGGCCGGCCTTCTTGTTCTGCGCCGACCACTCGATCAGCAGCTTCTCCTGGTTGGTGCCGCTGCCCACGGCGACGGTCTCGCCCGCCACGTCCTTCGGCCCGGTGACCTTCAGGCCGCTGCCCTTCTTCGCCTCGAAGGCCAGGTTGTCCTCGCGGTAGGTGGCGAAGTCGTACTTCTCCTTGCGTTCCTCGGTGACGGTGATGTTGCTGAAGCCGGCGTCGTACTTGGCGCTGTCGAGGCCGACGAAGATGTTCTCCCAGGAGACGGTGTTGATGTGCGCCTTCAGTCCGAGGACGTCGGCGACCAGGTGGGCGATGTCGGGCTCGACGCCGATGACGGTCTTGTTGTCGGTGGCGTAGAACGTCAGCGGCGCGGCGGAGCCGGACGAGGCGACGAGTTCCAGGGTGCCTCTCTTGCGGATCTTCTCCGGGACCTCGGAGGCGATGGAGTCGACCTTGCCGGTGGTGACGCGGTTCTGGTCGGGACTGATGTTGATCTTCGTCTTGCCGCCCGACTCGGCCGCGACCTCGGTCGTGCCGCCGTCGTCGGGGTTGGCGCAGGCGGCCAGGAGGAGGGCGCCGGCGATTCCGAGCGCTGCGGCGGTGGTGCGGCGGGCGGCGAGGGTGGTCACGGTGGTGCTCCTTGCGTGCGTCATGGGGTGGCGGTCAGAGGACCTTGGAGAGGAAGGCGCGGGTGCGCTCGTGCTGCGGGGAGTCGAGTACGGCTGCGGGCGGGCCCTGCTCCACGACGGTTCCGCCGTCCATGAACACCACCGTGTCGGCGACCTCCCGGGCGAAGCCGATCTCGTGGGTCACGACGATCATCGTGGTCCCGGTGCGGGCCAGGTCTTTGATGACGTCGAGGACCTCGCCGACCAGTTCAGGATCGAGCGCCGAGGTGGGTTCGTCGAAGAGCAGCACCTTGGGTTCGAGGGCGAGTGCGCGCGCGATGGCGACGCGCTGTTGCTGGCCGCCGGAGAGCTGCCGGGGATAGGCGTCGGTCTTGTCGGCGAGCCCGACCCGCTCCAGCAGCCGGCGGGCGTTCTCCTCCGCTTCCTTGCGCGGGCGGCGCAGCGCGGAGACGGGGGCCTCGATGAGGTTCTCCAGGACGGTCAGGTGCGGGAAGAGGTTGAAGTTCTGGAAGACGAACCCGATGTGGGTCCGCTGCTTGAGGACGTCCTTCTCCTTGAGCTCGTGCAGCTTGTTCCCGGAGCGGCGGTATCCGATGAGTTCGCCGTCGATGCTGATCCAGCCGCGGTCGACCTTCTCCAGGTGGTTGATGGTGCGCAGCAGCGTGGACTTCCCGGAGCCGGACGGGCCGAGGACCACGGTGACCTCACCGGCGCGGACCCTCAGGTCGACGCCGCGCAGCACCTCCAGCGGACCGAAGTTCTTGTGGACACCGTGGACGTCCACCATCACGCCGTCCACCGCCGGCTTCGCGTCCTTGACTGCCACCGTCACGTCACTCATCGGCTGTCTCCCAAGGGCTTCAGGGGTACGACGGGCTGGTTGCGCCGGGCCGCCGCCGCGCGCAGGTTGCGTACGAAGCGCCGGGCGCGCTGGAGCGGTGTGGGTGGTGGGGTGCGGTTGGCGCCCCGGGCGTAGCGGCGTTCCACGTAGTACTGGGCGATCGACAGCAGGGAGGTGAGGACGACGTACCAGGCGGTGGCGACCAGCAGGAGCGGGATCACCCGGCCGTTGCGGCCGTAGATGACCTGCACCTGGTAGAAGAGCTCGCCGATGGACATCACGTAGACCACCGAGGTGCCTTTGAGCAGGCCGATGATCTCGTTGCCCGCGGTGGGCAGGATGGCGCGCATGGCCTGCGGGAGCACGATCCGGCGGATCTGCCGCAGCCGGGGGATGCCGAGCGCGGCCGCGGCCTCCAGTTGTCCGTGGTCGACGGCGATGACACCGCCGCGGACGATCTCGGCGGCGTAGGCGGCCTGATGCAGGGTCAGCCCGATGACGGCGGCGCCGATGGTGCCGATCAGGCTGTTGCTGTCGACGGACCAGAACACCGGCCCGAAGGGGATGCCGACGCCCAACTCCTCGTACAGGGCACTGAGGTTGAACCAGAACACGAGCTGGACGATCATCGGGATCGACCGGAAGATCCAGATGTAGCTCCAGGCGACGGTCTGCAGCACCGGGCTGCGCGACAACCGCATGAAGGCCAGCACGGTTCCCAGGAGGAAGCCGAGAACGGTGGCGTAGGCGGTGAGCTGGAGGGTCACCCACACCGCTTGCACGATCGTCTCGGAGAAGACGTAGTCGCGGAAGACGTGCCACTCCCAGACGGGGTTGGTGGCCAGCCCGTGCACGAACTGGGCGACCAGCACGACCACGGCGACGGCCGCCGCCCAGCGGGCGTAGTGGCGGGCGGGTACGACCTTGGGCGAGGCCGGATCGTGCGGAGTGGGCGGGGCTTCGGGGCCGGTGCCCGGGGCGGCCGCGCCGGGCGGCGCGGTGTCGGTTGAGGATGCCATCGTGGTGTTCCTGCTCAACTCTTATGTGTGCTCGGGCGGGTTGATCTGCGATGTGTCGATCGCCGAGGCGGTGGTGCCCCACTTCTTGAGGATCCGGGCGTAGGTGCCGTCCTCGATCAGCTCGTTGACAGCTGCCTGGAAGGCCTTGGTGAGCGGGGAGCCCTTCTTGAAGGCGAAGCCGACGTCGAGGCGGTGGTACTCGCCGAGGAAGGCGGTCTGCGCCGCGGGCTGGGACGCCTGGTAGCGCAGGCCGTTGATGGTCGACATGATCACGTCGATGCGGCCCTGCTGGAGCGCGGTGAGCGTCGCGCCGTTCTCCGAGTAGACCTTCACCTCGTACGGCTTCTTGCCGGCCTTGGCACACACGTCCTTCTGTGCGGTGAGGGTCGTCTCGAAGGTGGTGCCGGCTCCGGTGCCGATGGTCAGGCCGCACAGCTGGGTCAGGTCGGTGACCTTCTTCTTGAGCGTGGTGGTGCCCTTCTTCACCGCGAAGCCCTGGCCGTCGTTGATGTAGGTGACGAAGTCGACGGTCTTCAGGCGCTGGGTGGTGACGCCGAAGTTGCCGGTGCCGACGTCGTACTTGCCGCTGCCCAGGGCGGGCAGGATCGTTTCGAACGAGGCGTCCTGACGCACCGCCTTCACACCGAGGATCTTCGCCACCGCGTCGGTGATGTCGATGTCCTGGCCCGCGGGTGGCTTGCCGGGCCCGTCCGGGTAGTAGGCACCGGGCGGGAACCCGATCGAGCTGCCGATGCGCAGCGTGCCCGCCTTGCGGACGTCGGCGGGCAGCAGGGCGGCGACCGAGTCCACCTCGCGTACGGCGGCGACCGGGTCGTCGGTCGGCGCGGAAGACTGCGCGCCCACCGGACCGGTCCCGGCCGTGCCGCCGGAGCCGCAGGCCGTCAGCGCCAGGGCGGGCAGCAGCACGAAGGCGGCGGTGCCGCGTAGACGGGTGCTGATCGTGCGGATGTTCACTGTGTGAGGGCCTCTCCGAGGTGTTTCTCGAACGGCAGCGGACCGATGGACTCCGGGTCGGCCTCCGTGTCGAACAGCGGGGTGTAGCCGGTGGCCAGATACAGGGCGCGGGCCTCGGGCTGGCGCGGGCCGGTCGTGAGGAAGATCCGCCGGTAGCCGCGGAGGGACGCCTCGTGCTCCAGCTCGGCGACCACGCGCCGGGCCAGACCGCGCCGCCGGTGGGCGGAGTGGGTCCAGATCCGCTTCAGCTCGGCCGTGGCCAGGTCGTACCGGCGGAATGCGCCGCCCGCGACGGGTTCGCCGCGTTCCAGGAGCAGCAGGAGCAGACCGCCGTGCGGTTCGGTGAACTCGTCGTCGGGATAGCGGGCGATCTCGGCGTGCGCGTCCCTGCCGTAGCGGCGGGAGTACTCGTTGCCGAGTTCGAGCAGCAGCGGTTCGACGCGGGGGTCCGAGACGGGGACGTGAATGAATGTCAGTTCCGGTGCGGACGTCATCCGTTCACCGCCGTGAGATTCTGCGTCCCGCGGGCCGCCCGCTCGGCGTCGCGCTTGGCGACCTCCTCGCGGACGATCGGAATCACGTACCGGCCGAAGTCGATGGCGTCACCCAGCAGGTCGTAGCCCCGGGCGGAGAGGATGTCGACACCGAGGTCGTAGTAGTCGAGCAGCGCCTGGGCGACCGTCTCCGGCGTGCCGACCAGCGCGTTGGAGTTGCCCGCGCCACCGGTCGCGGCGGCCGTCGGGGTCCACAGGGCGCGGTCGTAGCGCTCGCCCTCGTCGGCAATGGCGATCAGCCGCTGCGAACCGGCGTTCTGCGGCTGGGCGAGCCCGTTGTGACGCTTGGTGATCGACTCGCCCTTCTCCTTGCGGGCCTTGATCGCGCCGACCGTGCGGTGGGCCTTCTCCCAGGCCAGTTCCTCGGTCGGGGCGATGATCGGGCGGAAGGCGACCTGGACACGCGGCACGTCGGTGCGGCCGGCCGCCCTCGCCGCGGCCTTCACGTTCTCGATCTGCTCGGCGGTCTTCTCCAGCGGCTCGCCCCACAGGCAGTAGACGTCGGCCTCGGCGCCCCCGGCGGCGTACGCGGCGGGCGACGAGCCGCCGAACGACACGTCGGGGCGGGGCTGCTGGACCGGGAAGACGTCGCTGACGAAGTCGTGGAAGCGGTAGTGCTCGCCCTCGTGGTCGAAGGGCTCGTGCGTCGTCCAGATCTTCTTGACGATCCCGATGTACTCGCGGGTGCGGGCGTAGCGCTCGTCCTTGCTGAGCGTGTCGCCCTCGCGGCCCTGTTCGCGGTCGTTGCCGCCGGTGATGAAGTGCACGGTCAGGCGGCCCTCGCTGATCCGGTCGAGGGTCGCGAAGGTCTTGGCGGCGAAGGTCGGGTACGAGACGTTGGGCCGGTGGGCGAGGAGGATCTGGAGGCGGTCCAGCCGGCTCGCGATGTACGCGGCGGCCGGTGCCGGATCGGGTGATCCGGAGCCGTAGGCGAACAGCACCCGGTCCCAGCCGTGGTCCTCGTGTGCCCGGGCCAGCCGGAGCGTGTACTCCTTGTCGAAGGCGGCGCCGGAGCGCGGGGTCGTTTCGGAGCCGTCGTTGGTCGCGGCGATGCCAAGGAACTCCACGGGCATGGGAGTGGCCTTTCAGGGATGGCGGCGGCACGCGGGCATGGCGGAATCGCCTTGCGTGCGGGCATGAGCGAACAGACCTTCAGGCAGACAGGTCGGTGCAGTCGTGACGACGTCGAGCGTCGGGAGAAGCGGGGCTGCGGCAGCGCGCGTGAAGAGAGAGCTCGGCCCGCGACGGGGTCACCGAGGGAGGGAAGGGCCGGTCAGACGGCCCGCTGCCGAGTCAGGCGCAACACGCCGCGGACCACACCCGACCGAAGTCGATGTGATCGCGCGTGACCAAGCGCTGCTGGGCATTCATGCGACTACTTGAGCAGTACATCGCTGCGCTCGTCAAGCAGCGCCCGGATACCGGACCGCCTCGACCAGCGCCTCTCTGCGCGCTGTTGACACATCGACGCCACGGGCACATACGATCGACGGCGGACCGGCTCCGCGATGCGCGGCAGCCTCTCCGGCCGCGTTGAGGGACGCGGCGAATGTGACGACGCCGAGCCCCGGCCGCACCGTACGCACGCAGCGCCTGTGCCGTTGCGCTCCCTACGGGTGCCACCGGGTGGTCACCCCGCCTGCGATTCCCTTCCCCCCGGAGAGCCTCTCCATGGTCATGTCTTCCGAAGTCACGCCAGCCCCTGCCGCGAAGCCACCGCATCGAGTGGGCGCCCTCGGCCCGGACGTGCCGCGGATCGTGCCTCGCCGGCACCTCGGCCGGTGGCTGACCGCTGCGGTCGCCCTGCTGCTCTTCGCGATGGTGCTCAACTCCGTCGTCCGCAACCGGGCGTTCCAGTGGGACGTGGTGGGCCAATACTTCACCACCGCCGCCGTGCTCGAAGGGCTGCTGCTCTCCCTGTGGCTGACGGCTGTGGTGATGGTGCTCGGCTTCCTGCTCGGCACCGTGCTCGCGGTGATGCGGCTGTCCGCCAACGCAGTGCTGCGGACGCTGAGTTGGGGCTATGTGTGGATCTTCCGGTCCACTCCCCTGCTGGTGCAGCTGCTGTTCTGGTTCAACATCGGCGCGCTCTACCCGACGCTCGGCCTCGGCATCCCGTTCGGCCCGCAGTTCATCACCGTCAAGACGGTCAACCTGCTCGGCCCCACCCTGACGGCCGTCATCGGCCTGACCCTGCACGAGAGCGCCTACGCAGCCGAGGTGGTGCGCGGCGGCATCCTCTCCGTGGACTCCGGGCAGACCGAGGCCGCCCAGGCACTCGGTCTGAGCAGACGCCGCACGCTGCGCCGGATCGTTGTCCCCCAGGCGATGCGCTCCATCGTGCCGACCGCCGGCAACATGCTGATCGGCACCCTCAAGGGCACCAGCATCGTCAGCGTGCTGGCCGTGCACGACCTGCTGTACTCGGTGCAGCTGATCTACAACCAGACCTACCAGGTCATCCCGCTGCTGATGGTCGCCACCCTCTGGTACATCGCCGTCACCACCGTGCTCAGCGCGGGTCAGTTCTACGTCGAGCGGTACTACGCCCGCGGCAACTCCCGCGCCCTGCCGCCCACTCCGCTGCAGCGGCTGCGGGGCCACCTGACCGCCGTACGCCACCGGCTGAGTGCGGCGACCGCTGCCGACGCCCGCCCGGCGATCGGCGGTGACCGGTGAGCAGCACCCCCTCCACGGCCGTCCTGGTCATCGTCGGCGCGGGCCCGCGCGCCACCGGCCTGCTGGAGCGCATCGCCGCCAACGCACGCGAACTGTGGGACGGGTCACGGGAGTTGCGCATCCACCTTGTGGACCCGCACCCGCCCGGCCCGGGACGCATCTGGCGGCACGAGCAGTCGGCGCTGCTCCGGATGAATTCCATGGCCGAGGACGTCACCATGTTCACCGACGAGTCGTCCACCATCGAGGGCCCGGTGCGGCCCGGCCCGTCGCTCGCCGAGTGGGCCGCCCAGTTCTCCGGCCGGGGCCCACGCCACACCCCGTACGCCGAACCCGCCGACCCGGAAGTGCTCGCCGAACTACGCACGCTCACCGGGGCCGACTTCCCCACCCGCCGCGCGCAGAGCGCCTACCTGGACTGGGTCTTCCGCAGGACGCTGACCGAGCTGCCACCCTCGGTCACCGTCGAGTGGCACCGCACCACCGCGACCGCCGTCACCGGCCCCCCGGACGGCCCGCAATACGTGCACCTCGCCGACCGCGCCACCCCGCTCACCGCCGACCTGGTGGTCCTGGCCCAGGGACACCTCGGCTCCACGCCCACCGCCGAGCACCGCGACCACGCCGCCTTCGCCCTCCGCCACGGCCGCTTCCACCTCTCGCCGGAGTTCTCCGCCGACGCCGACCTGTCCGGGCTGCGGCCCGGCGAGCACGTCCTCCTGCGCGGCTTCGGCCTGGCCTTCATCGACCTGATGACGCTGCTCACCGAGGGCCGCGGCGGCACGTACCGCACCGAGGCCGACGGCACCCTCACCTACCTTCCGTCCGGTCGCGAGCCCGTCCTGCACGTCGGGTCGCGGCGCGGGGTGCCGTACCACTCCAAGACCCGCTACCGGCTCCAGGGCCCTCGGCCCCCGCTGCCGCGCCACTTCGGGCCCGAGGCGGTCGACGCGCTGCTCGCCGAGGGACGCCCGCTGGACCTGCGGTGCGATGTGTGGCCGCTGATGGCGAAGGAGATCGGCTTCGGCCACTACCACGAGCTCTTCCACGCCCATCCCGAGCGCACCGCTCTTCCCTGGGCGGATTTCATCGCCGCGTACGACCGTCTGGGCTGGTACGACGACGACATGGCGGCCCTCGTCGCCACGGCGGTACCCGATCCGGCGGACCGCCTGGACTTCGAGGTCCTGGACCATCCGCTGGACGGACTCGCGTTCCCGACGGCGGACGCGCTCCAGGAGCATCTGCGCGAGCACATCGCCGAGGATGTCGCCCGCCGCGAGGACCCGGAGTTCAGCGCCGACCTCGGAGCGTTCCTCGCCCTGCTCTCCGTCTACGGCCAGCTGCCCCGTCTGGTCGCCGCGGGACGGCTGACCGCGCGGTCCGTCGCCGAGCGACTCGACGGCTGGTGGCACGGCTTCTTCAGCTTCCTCGCCTCGGGCCCGCCCGGCTTCCGCCTGCGTCAGCTCCTCGCGCTGTCCCGGGCCGGCATCGTCCACTTCCTGGGCGCCGACGTCCGCATCGGCACCGACGAGAGCACCGGCACCTTCACCGCGACCAGCTCCACCGTCCCCGGGCACATCTCCCACGCCACGGCCCTGATCGAGGCGTACCTGCCCGGCCCCTCCCTCGACCGCACCGAGGACCCCCTCCTGCGCGACCTGCACCGGACCGGCGCCCTCACCGAGGAGGTCATCACCGACCCCACTCACACCCACCGCTCCGGCCTGCTCGCGGTCTCCCCCGCGGAGGGCCACCTCGTCGACCCGTCCCTCGGCAGCCCCCATCCCCGCCGCATCGCCCTCGGCGCCCCCACCAACAGCCGGGCCGTCGCCGCCTTCGCCCGCCCTCGCACCAACGCGCCGGCCTTCCGCCAGAACGACGCGGTGGCCCGCGTGCTCCTGCGCGCCCTGAGCACCACCGAGGCCGGGACGGCAACGTCTCAGGTGGACGGCCCGTCTCTCAGAGTGTGAGACCTTCCCTACTTTTCCTATGGAATTACTAGGGAAGCCTTGACGGTGTTCACCCAGGGTGCGCAGGATGATGAACATGTCCCGTACACAGCAACGACTCGTTCGTCGTCGGCATGTCGACTTTGGTCACGTCGTCAGTGCCGCCTGCTGTCGCGCGTGAGGCACGCGGCTCACACCTTCACCGTGCCGCTCCGCCCCCGCCCTTCCCAGGCGTCAGGTGAGGTCACCCACTACGCCTGACGGCCCGACACTCTTCCGAGGGACAACCGCCATGACCACGGCACTTCCGGCCCAGGCCACCCCACACGATCCGCCACTCTCCGACACACCCCGTCTTCGCCTGGTGGGCGATACCGCGCGGAGAGGCACCCAGGGAAACACTTCTGCCCCGCTCGTCAGCTACCTCGTGCTCGTCCCGGAGGGCACCGATCCCGCCGAGCTCTTCGTCAAGGACAGGCCGCGGCCCGAGATCCGACCGGTCGTCGCCGCGGAGCCGGCCCCTGACCGGCGGACGGGAGACGACGTCGTCCGCATCGATCCCGCGCGCCATGTCGCCGAGGTGGACGGGCGTGAACTCGACCTCACCTACCTGGAGTTCGAGCTGCTTGCGCATCTCGTTCGGCATCCCCACCACGTACAGTCGCGCGACGGGCTGGTGGCCGCCGTCTGGGGCTACGACCACATCGGCGACGGCCGCACCGTGGATGTCCACGTCGCCCGCCTGCGTCGCAAGCTGGGCCGGGCTCACCGGCACCGGATCGTCACCGTTCGGCGCGTGGGTTACAAGTACGTGCCCGACCAGCAGGTGAGCCCCGACGCCGCGCTCTGCGGCCGACCTTGAGGAGACCACTTCCATGGGCCTTGCCTCCGCGCCGTCCCGCCCCACCCCGCCATCCGACATGACCGCACCCGGCCGAGCTCACTGGCTGCGCGTGGCCCGTGAAGCGGCGGACGACCTGGCCACGGACACCGTGGCCAGGGAGCAGGCGGGCAAGGCCCCGTTCGACGAGGTGTCCCGGCTGCGCGAGGCGGGACTGCTGTCGCTCCTGATGCCGGCCGGGTCCCAGGAAGGCGGCGCGGACTGGCTGACGGCTTACGCCGTCGTCCGGGAGATCGCCCCAGCCGACGGCGCGATCGGCCAACTGCTCGGCTCTCACTACTTCCTGTCGTGGAGTGCCCGCTTCTTCGCCGGGCCCGCTCTCGCCGCGCAGATCGAGGAGCGGTCCGCGGCCGAGGAGTGGTGCTGGGGCGGCGGTTTCGCACGTCAGGAGCCGCCTCTGATGCTGGCCAGGACCTCCCACGGACTGGTGCTCGACGGTCGGCAGAGCTATACCACCGGGGTCCTGGTCGCCGACCGTCTCGCCGTGCGCGCCGTGCGGAAGGACACGGGTGAGCCACTCGCCGTCGTGGTGGATCCCGCCCGTCGCGGTGTGACGATCGACGGCGACGCCGACCCCTTCGGCCAGCGGCTCGCGGCCGGCGGCAGCGTGGAGTTCGACGACGTACCGGTGGGTGCCGACGACGTGCTCGGCTCCCTGTCCGCGGACGAGGACTTGCTGTCGCCCCGGGCCGCCCTGGCATCTCCGGTCGGGCGTCTCTTCTCCGCCCAGCTCCTTCTCGGCATGGCCGAGGGAGTGCTCGCCGAAGCCCGTGAGTTCAGCAGGACGGGCCACGCGCCCTGGCACCCCGCCTGGCCGGCCGGTACCCCGCAGGACCCGCAGGTGCAGACCGCCTACGGAGAACTCACCGTCCTCACCCGCTCCGCGTCGGCACTCACCGATCAGGCCCTGGAAGCCGTGCGGGGCGGCCTTGAGCGCGGCGACGACCTCACCTACGACGAGTCCGCGGACATTTCCGCCCTCGTGGCCATGGCCGAAACCGCCGCGGCCGGGGCAGCGCAGGAGTCCACCACCCGCGCCCTGGAAATCGTCGGTGCCCGCTCCACCTCCGCGCGGCTGGGCTTCGACCGGTTCTGGCGCAACGCCCGAACCCACACCCTGTACGAGCCCGTCACCCACCGGCTCCGCGACGTCGGACACTACTTCCTCAACGGCGCCCACCCTCCGTTCGTCCTGCCCGCCTGACCAGGAGGCGATACTGGACGGACGTTCATTCAGAGGGCTGCCATGACATGGTCGACGGGGCTGGCAGGTCTGACCGCCGGCCTGCTCATAGCGGTGGTGACCGCGCCGGTGGGCGTTTCGGGAGCGGTGTTCCTGCTTCCCGTGCAGTTGAGCGTACTCGGGGTGCCCAGCCCGGCGGTCACGCCCACCAACCTGCTGTACAACGTGGTGGCCGGGCCCGGCGCCCTGCTGCGCCACCACCGCGAGGGGCTGCTGCACAGCGCGCTGACGCGCCGCCTGGTGGCCGGCACGCTGCCGGGTGTGGTCATCGGCGCCGTGGTACGGGTCTTCGCCGTCCCGGGGGCCACCGCATTCCGCCTCTTGGTCGCGGCTCTGCTGATGCCACTGGGCCTGTGGCTCATCGGGCGAACCATCCGGCCCACCCGGCCGGCCCCGGCTGCGGAACCCTCCCCCCGAACCATCACCGGACTGTCCCTGGTCGTCGGCGTTGTCGGCGGGATCTACGGGATCGGCGGCGGATCCATCCTCGGCCCCGTCCTGGTCGGCCGGGGCATGCCCGTCGCGCGGGTGGCGCCGGCCGCCCTCGCCTCCACTTTCGCCACCTCCGTGGCCGGTGCCGCGGCCTTCGCGCTGTTGTCCCTGACCGGCTCCGGTGACATCGCCCCTGACTGGCACCTCGGCCTGGCCTGCGGTCTCGGCGGACTGGTCGGGGGCTACCTCGGTGCCTGTCTGCGACCTCGTCTGCCCGAGACCGCACTTCGCCTCCTGCTCGGCGTCCTGGCCGCCGTCCTCGGTGCCCTCTACGCCGTGCAGTCACTGCGCTGACGGCCGGGGCCGACGCAGACGACGGTCACCACGCCGCCGCCCGTCCGGAGAATTGTGAACACCGCACTTCGTGCGCATGTCGCACCGTTGAGAATATGAGACGCGTCCGCAAGCGACATTGACCTGGCTGGATTCCGCTGCAACTCTCGTGGCTGTGAGCAATTCCGAGACCCTCGCCGCGCGCCTGCACGTCGATCTGCGACGTCAGGCCAGCGCCATCTGTGCCGCCGGTCGCCGCACTCACTGACAGGCACAGCTCCCTTCGCTCCATTTCACAGCCGGCTTCTGCGCCAAGCCGCTGTTTTCGCAAACGTCAGGCTCGTCGTAGCCCTTTTCACCGGGGCCTCTTTCCGCCATTCGACGTCTGCATTTCCCTGACCGGTTTCCTGAACAGGACCCTTCCATGGCCACTACGGCATCGACCCGACGTCAGTTCCTCACTCTGCTCGGTCTCTCGACGGTGGCGGTGAGCTGCGGCACGGCCGCGACCGGAGCCACGTCCGGCAAGGGCCGGACCAAGACGCTCCGGTACCAGGGCTGGGCGGGTCAGGTGACCTTGCCGGAGCTGGCCGAGGATCTCGGCTATCTGGAGGACCTGAAGCTGGAGTGGGTCGGCAACACCATCAGCGGGCCGCAGGACATCCAGTCCGCGGCCACGGGCCAGGTCGACTTCGGCGGCGCGTTCAACGGCGCGGTCGTCAAACTGGCCGCGAACAACGCCCCCGTCAAGGCCGTCATCAGCTACTACGGGGCCGACAAGTACGCCTACAACGGCTTCTACGTCCTCGAGGACAGCCCGATCCGCTCGGCCCGGGATCTGCTCGGCAAGAAGGTCGGAATGAACACCCTCGGAGCTCACTCCGAGGCCATGCTCGACATCTATCTTCAGCGCGGTGGTCTGTCCCGGGCGGAGATCGGCAAGGTCGAACCGCTCGTGGTACCCCCGGTCAACACCGAGCAGTCGCTGCGGCAGAAGCAGATCGATGTGGCCGTGCTCGGCGGCATCCTGCGCGACAAGGCACTGGCCACCGGTGGCATCCGCCCGCTCTTCACCGACTACCGACTGCTCGGTGCGTTCAGCGCCGGCACCTACGTGATGACGGACCGCTTCCTGAAGCAGAACCCGGACACGGCCCGGATCTTCGTCACCGCCGTGGGGCGGGCCATCGAGTGGTCCCGTTCCACTCCGCGCGACGAGGTCGTCGCCCGGATGACGGACATCGTGAACAAGCGCGGCCGCAACGAGGACACCGCGCCCCTGAAGTACTGGCGGTCCTACGGTGTGGCCGAGAGGGCGGGCCTGATCACCGGCAAGGAACTCCAGCTGTGGATCGACTGGCTGGCCGACCGCGGCGACATCCAAAAGGGCCAGGTCACGCTGTCGGACCTCTACACCAATGAGTTCAACGGCAATGCGAATTCCTCCTCCGCACCGAAGAGCGGGAGCTGATCCCATGCCGGAATCCACCACACCCAAGATCGTGTTCGAGGACGTACGGAAGGACTTCACCGTCAAGGACAGGACGGGAACTCGGCAGCCAACCCGGTTCACCGCCCTTGACGGTATCGATCTGGAGATAGCGGCCGGTGAGTTCATCGTCCTGGTCGGTCCCAGCGGCTGCGGCAAGTCAACACTGCTGGATCTGCTCGGCGGACTCGCCCGCCCCACCGGCGGACGGATCCTGCTGGACGGCGAACCCGTCACCGGACCGGGCCTGGACCGAGGCATCGTGTTCCAGCAGTACGCGCTGCTGCCGTGGCGCACGGCGCAGGGCAATGTCGAGTTCGGCCTGGAGGCCACCGGCGTCCCCCGACGTCAACGTGGGGCACGGGCCAGGGAGTTCCTGGATCTGGTCGGCCTGACCGGGTTCGAGGACCGCCATCCTCATGAGCTGTCCGGCGGGATGCGGCAGCGGGTGGCGATCGCCCGCAGCCTCGCCTACGACCCCGATGTGCTGCTGATGGACGAGCCGTTCGCCGCGCTGGACGCCCAGACCCGGGAGTCCCTGCAGGACGAACTGCTGCGCATCTGGCAGCGCACCGGCAAGACCGTCGTCTTCATCACGCACGGCATCGACGAAGCCGTCTACCTGGGACAGCGCGTCGCCGTCATGACGTCCAGGCCGGGCCGCATCAAGCAGATCGTGCCGATCGCCCTCGGCTCCCGTACGGCGACGGACGACCTCCGCTCCAGCCCCGAGTTCGCGCGCCACCGGCACGAGATCTGGTCGCTGCTGCACGACGAGGTGGCCAGGGCCCAGCAGTTGGAGAAGGAGGAGGCTTCCGTATGAGTCCCACAACCGGCACGGCCACCGACGAGACCACGGCGAGGGGCTCGGAGAGCACCGCCGCGCCCGGCCCGGCCCTCTCCACCGCCGCGTCCGCCGGGTCCGCTGGGCTCGCGCCACCTGGCCTCGGCCTCGTACCGTCGGACGCGCGCCGAGCCCCTTCCTCCAGGGCCCGGATCCGCCGGGCGGTCCGCCGACTGCCGTACCTGCTGCTGAACGGGGCGACCAAGTCCGCGGCGATCGTGGCTCTGCTGTTGCTGTGGGAGACCGCACCTCGACTCGGCCTGGTCGACCGGACCTTCCTGCCACCCTTCAGCGAGGTCGCCCGCGCGTGGTGGGGGCTGGCTGTCGACGGTCAGCTCGCCGACAACGCGCGTGCCAGTCTGACGCGTTCGTTCAGCGGATTCGGTCTCGCGGTGGCCGTCGCGGTGCCGCTCGGGCTGCTGATCGGCTGGTACCGGCCGATCGCCGACCTCCTCGGACCGCTGCTGGAGGTGTTCCGCAACACCGCCGCGCTGGCCCTGCTGCCGGTGTTCGTGCTGCTGCTGGGCATCGGCGAGACTTCGAAGATCTCCATCGTGGTGTACGCGTGCACCTGGCCGATCCTGCTCAACACCATCAGCGCGGTCCGCAACGTCGACCCGACCCTGCTGAAGCTGGCGAAGTCGATGGACCTGTCCGCGCCCCGTCTGTTCCAGAAGGTCATCCTGCCGGCCTCGGTGCCGGTGATGTTCACCGGCATCCGGCTGGCGGGAGCGGTGTCCATCCTGGTGCTGGTCGCCGCCGAGATGATCGGCGCCAAGGCAGGCCTCGGCTATCTGATCAACGCCTCGCAGTACAACTTCGCGATCCCGCAGATGTACGCGGGCATCATCACGATCTCCGGCATCGGCGTGATCTTCAACCAGTTTCTGGTGGCCATGGAGCGGCGGCTCAGTTCCTGGCGCATACCGGTCGGCGGCTGACTCGGCCGCCCTCTCGTCCCACCGTCTTCGCCGATCCCTTCCTTCTCCCGATCGTCTCGATCACCCGATCCGAGGAACCCCATGACCGCGACCAGCCCCCCCGGCGCCTGCATCTCAACGCCTTCCTGATGAACGCCGGCCACCACGACGCCGCCTGGCGCCACCCCCGCACCCAGCCCGAACGGGTCACCGATCTGCGCTACTTCCAGCAGCTCGCGCAAACCGCCGAGCGCGGCCTGCTCGACTCGGTGTTCCTCGCCGACGGCCTCGCCCTGTGGGGCAAGGTCCGGCACAACGCCCTCGGCGGCTTCGAACCACTCACCCTGCTGTCCGCCCTCGCGGCCGTGACCGAGCACGTCGGCCTGATCGCCACCGTCTCGACCACCTTCAACGAGCCTTTCCACACCGCCCGCAAGTTCGCCTCCCTGGACCACATCAGCGGCGGCCGGGCAGGCTGGAACATCGTCACCTCCGGCACCGTGAACGAAGCCCGCAACTTCAGCCGGGAGGAGCACCTGGAGCACCGGCTGCGCTACGAGCGGGCGCGGGAGTTCATCGAGGTCGCCACCAAGCTGTGGGACAGCTGGGAGGACGACGCGGTCCTGCTCGACCGTGAGCGCGGCGTCTACGCCGACACCGACAAGGTGCGGGAGATCGACCACCGCGGCACGCACTTCGGGGTGCAGGGACCCCTGAACGTACCGCGCAGCCCGCAGGGGTATCCGCTGCTGGTGCAGGCCGGCTCGTCGGAGGACGGCAAGGAGTTCGCCGCCCAGTACGCCGAGGCCGTCTTCACCGCCCAGCAGACCCTCGCCGACGGCCAGGCCTTCTACAAGGACCTCAAGTCCCGGCTCGCCCGCTACGGCCGCACCGAGGACCAGCTGCTGGTACTCCCCGGCATCGCTCCCGTCATCGGCTCGACCGAGGCTGAAGCCCGCGCCCTGGAGCAGGAACTGACGGACCTGCAGGTCCCCGAGTACGGGCTCGCCCAGGTGTCCGGGATGCTCGGCACCGACCTCACCGGGCTGCCGCTGGACGGGCCACTGCCCGAGCTGCCCGAGGAGCGGGACATCAACGGCAACAAGAGCCGCTTCACGCTCGTCGCCGAACTCGCCCGCCGCGACGGCCTCACCCTGCGCCAGCTCATCGCCCGCCTCGGCGCCGGGCGCGGGCACCGGGTGTTCGCCGGCACCCCGGAACAGACAGCCGACCAGCTCCAGGAGTGGTTCACCCAGGGCGCCGCCGACGGTTTCAACATCATGCCGCCGCATCTGCCGGGCGGTCTGGAGGACTTCGTCGACCACGTCGTGCCGATCCTGCAGCGGCGCGGCCTGTTCCGAACCGAGTACACCGGCCGCACCCTGCGCGAGCACTACGGCCTCCCCCGCCCCGCCAACCAGCTGGCCGCGGCGGCCGTAGGAGAAGGGCAATTCGCATGACCGGGCCGGACCTCACCGCGGACGTCCTGGTGATCGGCGGCGGTCCCGCGGCCACCTGGGCCGCGCTCAAGGCGGCCCAGGACGGAGCGGACGTCGTCCTCGCCGACAAGGGCTACTGCGGCACCAGCGGCGCCACCGCCTCCGCCGGAACGGGCGTCTGGTACGTGCCCCCGGAGTCCGCCGCGCGGGAGGCCGCCATGGCGAGCAGGGAGGCACGGGGCGGGTATCTGGCCGACCGACGCTGGATGACCCGGGTGCTGGACCAGACGTACGCCGGGATGAACGAGCTGGCCGCTGCCGGCCGCTACCCCTTTCCCACAGGGCCGGACGGAAAGCAGCTCAGGAACGGCCTGCAGGGACCGGAATACATGCGCAGGATGCGCATCCGCGTCCAGCGCGCCGGGGCCCGCGTCCTCGACCACAGCCCGGTCACCGAGCTGCTCACCGACACCTCCGGAGCGGTCGGCGGAGCCAGGGGCCACCGGCTGCGGGCCGGTCAGCCCTTCCAGGTCCGCGCCGGGGCAGTCGTCCTGGCCACCGGCGGCTGCGCGTTCCTCAGCGGCGCGCTCGGCTGCAACGTCAACACCGGCGACGGCGCGCTGTTCGCCGCCGAAGTGGGCGCGGAGCTGTCCGGCATGGAGTTCTCCAACGCGTACGGCATCGCGCCCGAGGGCACCTCCGTCACCAAGACCGCGTTCTACTCCTTCGCGACCTTCTACCGCGAGGACGGCACGGTCCTGGAGGGTGCCGCCAGCCAGGGCGGCCGGTCCGTGATCGCGCGTGCGCTGCTCAGCGAGAAGGTGTACTGCCGACTCGACCGGGCGGACGCGGCGGCCCGGCAGGCGATGCGGCTGGCCCAGCCGAACTTCTTCCTCACCTTCGACCGGCTCGGCATCGACCCCTTCACCCAGCCCTTCGCCGTCACGCTCCTCGCCGAGGGCACCGTGCGCGGCACCGGCGGCATCCGCATCACCGGCGACGACTGCTCCACCACCGTCCCCGGACTGTACGCGGCCGGGGACGCGGCGACCCGTGAGCTGATCTGCGGTGGCTTCACCGGCGGCGGCAGCCACAACGCGGCCTGGGCCATCTCCTCCGGCACCTGGGCCGGCCGGGGCGCAACCCGCCACGCCCGCTCGCTCGGCGCCGGCGCCACCACGAGGCGGCTGGTGGCCGCGGGCGGTGCGGGGCTCCGGCCCGCCGGGACACCCGGCCCGGCCGACGGCTTCCGGGACGTCATCACCGCTGTCCAGGGCGAAGTGCTGCCGTACGACAAGAACTACCTGCGCCACGGCGACCGGCTCACCGCCTCCCTGGAGGTGCTCGACAGCGTGTGGGAGGAGTCGCGCGCCTCCCTGCACGCCGCGGGCGGAGACACCGTACGGGCCAGGCAGGCGGCGGCCATGGTGGCGCACGCCCGCTGGATGTACTCCGCGGCGCTCGTGCGCACCGAGACCCGCGGCATGGCCAAACGGCTCGACTTCCCGGCACAGGACCCCCGTTGGCACCACCGCATCGTCACCGGCGGCCTCGACCAGGTGTGGACCCGCCCCGAGCCCCTGACGACCGCACCACCCGCATCGACGGCACCGGCCGCACCACTGGAGGTGATCTCGTGATCGAACTGGTCTCGGCGGAACGCTGCATCACCTGCGACAAGTGCATCAAGGTCTGCCCGACCAACGTCTTCGACCGGGGCGAGGACGGCATCCCGGTGCTCGCCCGCCGCGACGACTGCCAGACCTGCTTCCAGTGCGAGGCGAACTGCCCGGCCGACGCGCTCTACGTCGCGCCCCTGACCAGCCCGCTGCCCGACGACTCGACCGCCCGCGACGAGGACCACCTGGCCCGCACCGGCCTGCTCGGCAGCTACCGCCGGCACATCGGCTGGGGACGGGGCCGCACCCCCGGCGCGCTACGGGCCGTCGGCCCTCCCCTCGGACCCCCGGGATCCGGGGGAACGTCCCCACCCATCACCTCCTGACGACCTCCCGACTGATCACCTCCTGAAAGGAACACCCGCACATGACCACCAGCACCGGCTTCGACATCCGCAGGATCGGCGGCCGTATCGGCGCCGAGATCCACGGTGTGGATCTCTCCGGCGACCTCGAACCCGCCCTCGTCTCCGAAATCAACTCCGCGCTTCTGGAGCACAAGGCGCTCGTCTTCCGCGACCAGCAGCTCGACGACGCGGGCCAGCTCCGCTTCGCCTCCCTCTTCGGCGAACTCACCACCGCCCACCCCACCGTCCCCTCCGTGGACGGGCAGCCGCAGATCCTGCCCGTCGACGGCGACGAGGGCATCCGCGCCAACCACTGGCACACCGACGTCACCTTCGTCCGAACGCCCCCGAAGGCGTCCACGCTGCGCAGCATCGTGGTCCCGCCCTACGGCGGCAACACCCTCATCGCCAACTCGGCCGCCGCCTACCGGGATCTGCCCGAGCCGCTGCGCGAGCTGGCGGACCGGCTGTGGGCCGTGCACACCAACGCCTACGACTACGCCGCCCCGAAGAACGAGAAGGCCGCCGAGCACCGCAAGCGGTTCGTCTCGCGCAAGTACCGCACCGTCCACCCGGTCGTCCGCGTCCACCCCGAGACCGGCGAGCGAGGCCTGTTCATCGGCGGCTTCGCCCAGAGCATCGTCGGCCTCGGCCCGTCCGACTCCCGTGACCTGCTGCGCATCTTCCAGTCGTACGTCACCCGCCCCGAGAACATCGCGCGCGTGGCCTGGACGCCGGGCGACCTCGTCCTCTTCGACAACCGCATCACCCAGCACTACGCCCCCGACGACTACGGCGACCTGCCCCGCCTGCTGCACCGGGTGACCGTCGCCGGCGACGTCCCCACCGGGATCGACGGCACCCCCAGCCACGTCCTCGAAGGCGACGACGCCTCCCACTACACCCCCGCCGTGGCCTGAGCACCTCGGCCGCCGGGCAGCGGACACCCGTCCCTGCCCGGCGGCCCGCCCGCGACGAACGCCGACCGAAGCCGTACGGGACAATGTGCACATGCGGATCTCAGCCAGAGCGGACTACGCGGTACGTGCCGCACTGCAGCTCGCCGCGTCCCGGGACGACGCGCCCCTGAAAGCCGAGGCCATCGCCTACGCCCAGGACATTCCGCACAAGTTCCTCGAAAGCATCCTGAACGACATGCGCCGGGGCGGCCTCGTGCTCAGCCAGCGCGGCGGCAACGGCGGCTACCGGCTGGCCAGGCCCGCCGAGTCCATCAGCATCGCCGACGTCATCCGCACCGTGGACGGGCCCCTCGTCTCGGTGCGCGGCGTCCGCCCGCCGGACCTGACCTACACCGGCCCCGCCGAGTCGCTGCTCCCCCTGTGGGTCGCGCTGCGGTCCAACGTGCGCGAGATCCTGGAGGGCGTGTCGCTCACCGACGTCGTGTCGGCCCAACTGCCCGCCGATGTCCTTGCGTTGACAAACGCCCCAGGTGCCTGGGGAAACCCCTGACACACTGGACCAATAACCACCGGTCCCAAAAAGCGAGAAAACATCGTCCATCATATGGACGACCCCTTGGGGTGGACGCTCACTTCTGCCACGATCCCTAGCAACCAGGTAGGAAAACTAGGAATCTGCGGGGTGGGGTCGTCATGCGAACGCGCAACCGCACGGCCCTGTTGCCGCCCCTCCTGACCTCGCGTCGCCACATCGACTTCGGCCGTACCTCCAGCGCCATCTGTCAGCTGGTCTGAGACTCTCCGCGCAATCCGCACGCCCCCCCACACCGCTGCGCCCCTGCCGTCCCGCCGGGATGGCGGGCGAAGCGGTGTGCCGGTGTGTATCAGCAGGCTCCACGCCTCCCGTGCCGTGCTCCCTGAACGCCCTTCCCTTGAGAGGACACCTCTGTGTCTGCCGCAAGACCGCTCACCACCCTGCGCACCTTCGCCGTCCTCGCGGCGCTCCCCCTGCTGCTGACCGCCTGCGGCTACGGCGCCGAGTCCACCGACGACGGCAAGCAGACCGAGGTCGCGGCGGACGCCAAGAAGCTCTCCGCCGACGAAGTGAAGATCGGCTACTTCCCCAACCTCACGCACGCCACAGCGCTGGTCAGCGTCCAGGAAGGCCTGCTCCAGAAGGAGCTCGGCGGCACCAGGATCAAGCCGTCCACCTTCAACGCCGGCCCCTCCGAGATCGAGGCGCTGAACGCCGGTTCCATCGACATCGGCTGGATCGGCCCGTCCCCCGCCATCAACGGCTACACCAAGTCGAACGGCAACAACCTGCGCATCATCAGCGGCTCCGCCTCCGGCGGCGTGAAGCTGGTCGTCAACCCCGAGAAGATCAAGTCCCTGAAGGACGTCAAGGGCAAGAAGATCGCCACCCCGCAGCTCGGCAACACCCAGGACGTCGCGCTGCTGAACTGGATCTCGGAGCAGGGCTGGAAGGTCGACGCGCAGAGCGGTAAGGGCGATGTCTCCGTCGTCCGCACCGACAACAAGATCACGCCGGACGCCTACAAGTCCGGCTCGATCGACGGCGCCTGGGTGCCGGAGCCGACGGCGTCCAAGCTCGTCGCCGAGGGCGGCAAGGTGCTGCTCGACGAGGCCGACCTGTGGCCCGACAAGAAGTTCGTGATCACGAACATCATCGTCCGGCAGGAGTTCCTGAAGAAGCACCCGGACGTCGTCGAGGCCGTGCTGCGCGGCTCGGTGAAGACCAACGCGTGGATCAACGCCAACCCGGACAAGGCCAAGGCCTCGGCCAACGAGGCGCTGAAGGAGGAGTCCGGCAAGGCACTGCCCGCCGAGGTCATCGACCCGGCCTGGAAGTCCATCACCTTCCTCGACGACCCGCTGGCGTCCACCCTCAACACCGAGGCGGAGCACGCGGTGAAGTCCGGTCTGCTGGAAAAGCCCGATCTGAAGGGCATCTACGACCTCGCACCGCTGAACAAGGTCCTCAAGTCCGAGGGCAAGGACGAGGTCGACGACGCCGGTCTCGGCGCCGAATAGCCGAGTAACCGAAAACCGGATCCGATGAGTTACCAGGAGGTGACGACCATGGCCACCGCGGTCGCCAAGGCTGCACAGGACGCCACAGTTGTGACGCACGCCGCCCGCATCGAGCACGTCTCGAAGTCCTTCCCCGCGCCGGGCACGCCCGGCGGACAACAGCTCGTACTGGACGACATCACGCTCGACGTCGCACCCGGCGAGTTCGTCACCCTCCTGGGAGCCTCCGGCTGCGGCAAGTCCACCCTGCTCAACCTGGTCGCGGGACTGGACCTGCCCTCCGCCGGCTCGATCGACACGGACGGCCGACCCGCCCTGATGTTCCAGGAACACGCCCTGTTCCCATGGCTGACCGCGGGCAAGAACATCGAACTCGCGCTGAAACTGCGCGGGGTCGCGGGGCCGGACCGCCGCCAGGAGGCTGAACGGCTGCTGGAACTCGTACGGCTGCAGGGCGCGTACCGCAAGCGGGTGCACGAACTGTCCGGCGGCATGCGGCAGCGCGTCGCACTGGCCCGGGCGCTGGCCCAGGACAGCCGACTGCTGCTGATGGACGAGCCGTTCGCCGCGCTGGACGCCATCACCCGCGACGTGTTGCACGACGAACTGACTCGTATCTGGCGCGAGACAGGACTGTCGGTGCTGTTCGTCACGCACAACGTGCGCGAGGCGGTGAAGCTGTCGCAGCGGGTGGTGCTGCTGTCCTCCCGACCGGGACGGATAGCCCGGGAATGGACCGTCGGCATTGCGCAGCCACGCCGCATCGAGGACAGCGCGGTCGCCGAGCTGTCCGTCGAGATCACCGAGGAACTGCGTAGGGAGATCCGCCGCCATGGCCAGCACTGACACCGGCGTCGTCACCGGGAAGGACGGCTCGTCGCCAACCGGGGAGCCACAGGACAGCCAGGATCTGGCGGGGCTGGAGGCCGGGCTCGACGCACTGGACTCGGTGCAGACCGGTCGCACACCGCTGCGCGAGACCCTGATCCGCAAGGTGCTGCCGCCCATCACGGCCATCGCACTGGTCCTGGTCATCTGGCAACTGCTGGTGTGGGCCGGGATCGTCCCCGACTACAAGCTGCCGTCACCGTCCGCGGTGTGGGACGAGGTGACCGTCGCCTGGCGGCAGGGCACGCTCCTCGACTACATCTGGACCAGCGTCTCGCGCGGTCTGCTCGGCTTCCTGATGGCACTCGCCATCGGCACGCCGCTCGGCCTGCTGGTCGCCCGCGTCAGGTTCGTCCGCGCGGCCATCGGCCCGATCCTGTCCGGTCTGCAGTCGCTGCCGTCGGTCGCCTGGGTGCCGCCGGCCGTGCTGTGGCTGGGCCTCGACAACTCCATGATGTACGCCGTGATCCTGCTCGGCGCGGTCCCCTCCATCGCCAACGGCCTCGTCGCGGGCATCGACCAGATCCCGCCGCTCTTCCTGCGCGCCGGGCGCACCCTGGGCGCGACCGGGCTGCGCGAGTCCTGGCACATCGTGATGCCGGGGGCGCTGCCCGGCTATCTGGCGGGACTGAAGCAGGGCTGGGCGTTCTCCTGGCGCTCACTCATGGCCGCCGAGATCATCGCCTCCTCGCCCGACCTCGGCGTCGGCCTCGGCCAGTTGCTGGAGAACGGACGGAACAACGCCAGCATGTCGCAGGTCTTCCTGGCCATCTTCCTGATCCTGCTCGTCGGCATCGCCATCGACCTGCTGATCTTCAGCCCGCTGGAACGGCGGGTGCTGCGCGGGCGGGGACTGCTGGTCACCCGCTGAAGGAACGGAAAGTGCCAGCCTGCGCCAACAGGGACAAGTCACCGGCCGTCCGTGTCAAAGAGCCGGCAACCGACTGCACAGTCGGCGCGTTGCCCAGGCGGGGCAGCGCGCCGACTGCGCGACGATCCGGTGGTCTCACGCACACGGTGGGTGTGCGCTTGCCGAGCCACGCCTCCTCAACCGGCCGGCCTCGTGCCGGCTGGCATGGATCACGCCAGGGAGGAACGTGTCCTATCGCCGCCGTACCAGCACGCCGGCCGCGCTGCCCGTCCAGAGCTGCTCGGCGGGCAACTGGTCGTGGCCGCACCCGGCGAGTGCCGCGCCTCGCTCACCTTCACCGCGGACGTGCTGGACCAGGGCACCTGGTACGTCTCGGCGCCGGCGACGGCAAAAGGACGGGGGCACGGTGTTCCTGCCCCGCGCCGCCACCTTCGACCTCGCCCACTGAACCTCCATCGCTGCCTGGGCACCTCGATGGCGCCCAGGCAGCAGCGCGGCGACGACGAACTCCAGGAGACCGCGGCCCGTGCCTGGAAACACGCCCGGTGAAGCACTGCGGGAGCTGAAAGAACAGCAACGGACCGTCATCCGCCTCATGTACTACCTGGAATGCAGCGTGGCCCAGGCAGCCGAGCACCTCGCATCCCGCCCGGCACCGTCAAGAGCCGCGCCTTCTACGCCGTGCGGGCACTGCGCAAGGCCCTGGAGAAACAAGACGTACTCGGCGAGTAGCCATGGCACGGGCCGGGGGTGCCGCCCTGGTCGTTGTGATGTGCGATCGGTGCCGTGGGACGGCCGGGCGGGGACGACCGGACTGCTGGGGCGATTCGGCTCGCCGGCCAGCATCCGCAAGGCCGGACGACGTCTTTTGATCAGCCTGTTGCGGCAGAATGCCGCGATTGCCGAGCGGCTGATTGAGGACGTCTTCACCGCGCTGGACGAACAGACCGTGGCCGTTCGGGACCTGTGTCCGTTCAGGTCTGATCCGCGGCCCGCAGAGCCAGCGCAAGCCATTCCAATTCCTCGGTCGCGTCGGGCGACGAATACTGCCCGCGCACACGGGCGACGAGCCTGCGGTAGCGCTCCGCCCTCGCCTCGATCCCGGCCTCCAGGCTGCGCAGCACGGCGGCCCGATCGGCGTCACCGAACAGCTCGGACAGCACCTCGGCCGCTGCCGGCCCCTCGGGGGCGATTCCGCGGCTTCTGACCTCCGCGACGGTCTGCGCGACCTTCCTGGCCCACCAAATGGACGCCCCGGGAGGACGGCTCTGCCCTGGCACGGGCGTGTTGAGCTCCAGCCATGTGCGCAGCCGAGCGCGAAAGCCGGGGTCCCGCACCAGTTCGGCAAGTTCGATCCAGGCGTCGACCTGCTCAGGCGTGGGATCGTCGGGCAACTCGATGCTGTAGGTGCGCATGCGGTGACGCAGGCGCGGGTCGACGGTGAGACCGCCGAACACCTCCTCCTTGAACTCATCGATGATCTGCTTGCGTTCGGCGGCGGACAGCCGTGCCAACCGGTTCATCAGTGCTGTCTCCTCAGCGGTGGAACCACGTTTCGCCACGGTGGACAGGACGGCCCGGCTCACCTTGAGGGAGCGGATCTGCGCGTCGAGCGCGGCCACATGGGCGTCGGCGGCCTCGGCGACCGTGGTCCGACCGCTCAGCACCCGGCACACGTCGTCGAGCCCCAAGCCCAGCTCGCGCAGGGTGCGGACCAGTTCGACGCGGGCCACGGACTCGGCGTCGTACAGCCGGTAGCCGCTCGCGGAGCGGGCCACGGGCGGCACCGCTCCTTCGTCCGACCAGAAGCGCAGGGTACGCACGGGAAGTCCGGTGCGCTGCGCGAGTCGGCCGATGGTGAGCACGTCGGGGCGTTCGTCGTCCATGGCGATATCCTGGACCTTCCAGCCGCTGGAGACTCAAGCGTCTTGGTGCGGCAACGGGTGAGTTCTCCGGAGCGCACCGAGCTCCCTCGCCACCGCCAGCGGCGCAGCCACGGCGGTACCGACCTTCGTCCGCGCAGCGCAACCGCCCCGTCGTACGACTCCGCCTGGCACCGAGCCCGCCTGCACCGTTGGGCCGACGGCATGGTCCAAAGAGGTACTGACAGAAGTCGTTGTTCATGTGACTGTCCGACCGCCCCGCTGTCCGTCGACGACCTCCCCGACCGGCTCACCTCCACACCGAGCACCTCCGTGCGGCGCTCGGCACCCTGGAGTTCGCCTCGCACCTGGACCGCCCCCCGGTTCCGGCCTGCCGTTCGCCACGCACACCCCGTGTGGCGAAGTGCAATCCCTGGGCGGCGGACCGGGCCGACAGGGCAGCTCTGACTTCCCCAGGGGAAGCGGGACATCACCGCAACGTCGTCGGCCCGCCCTCTCACACCGCCTCGACGGATCCTGCCTTGCCACGGACGACATCCCGCAGACGCTTCTTGTCGATCTTGCCGACCTTCGTCAGCGGCAGTTCGTCCATGACCAGCAGGTCTTCGGGGAGTTTGTAGCGGGCCACCTGCATCGCGGTGAGGGCGGCGCGGACCGATTCGAGGGTCAGGTCGGCCCCCGGTTCGACGACCACGACCGCGCACACCCGCTCCCCCAGATCGGGGTCAGCCTTCGCGACGGCCGCGACACGGGCAACACCGGGCAGGCGGTAGATGAGGTTCTCGACCTCCTCGGCGGAGATCTTCTCCCCGCCCCGGTTGATCAGGTCCTTGTCTCGTCCTTCGACGACGAGATTGCCCGAGGGGTGCAGCCGGACGACGTCTCCGGTGCGGTACCAGCCGTCGGGCGTGAACGCCCGGGCGTTGTGCTCGTCGGCCCGGTAGTAGCCGCGTGGGGTGTACGGGCCGCGGGTGAGCAGGGTGCCCATCTCGCCGGGCGGGACCGGGTTGTCGGAGGCGTCGGCGACGAGGATCTCGTCGTCCGGGCACATGGGGCGCCCCTGGGTCTCGATCTTGATCTCGTCGGGGTCGTCCGGGCGCGTGTAGTTCAGCAGCCCCTCTGCCATGCCGAACACCTGTTGGAGCGTGCCGCCGAGCACGGGTTCGGCGCGGCGGGCGACCTCCGGGGCGAGTCGGGCGCCACCGACCTGCAGCAACCGCAGCGCGGGCGGCGCGGCGTGGCGGCCGAAGGCGACGGCGTCGATCCAGCGCTGGACGACGGCGGGCACGGCCGCGGTGGCCGTCACGCCCTCGGCTGCCATCAGCGGCAGCACCTTGTCGGGGTGCGGGGTGCCGGCCAGGACCACGCGGCCACCGTTCATGAGGGTGCCCAGGATCCCGGGGCAGGCCAGCGGGAAGTTGTGTCCGGCGGGCAATGCCACCAGGTAGACGGTGTCGGAGTCGATGCCGCAGACCTCGGCGCTGCGCCTCGCGTTGTACTCGTAGTCGTCGTGGGTGCGGGTGATGAGCTTCGGCAGTCCGGTGGTACCGCCGGAGAGCAGGAAGACGGCGATGTCGCTGCTCTGCGGGGCGATCCGGTCGAGCCGGACCCGTGCGGTGGCCGGGTCGTCGGCCGGTGCGGCCAGGGCGCGCAGATCCGTGACATCGGTGCCGACCGTGCCACCTGCGACGAGCAACAGCCGTACGCTCGACGTGGCTTCGGCGACCTCCAGACCCAGGGCCCGGTGGTCGAAGTCGCCGAGTCGGTCCGGTACGGCGATCGACGTGACCTCGGCATGCTCGGCCAGGTAGCGCAGTTCGTGACCGCGGTGCGCGGGCATCGCCATCACGGGAGCGATGCCCGCCCGCAGACACGCCAGGGTGAGCGTGACGAACTCCCAGCCGTTGGGCAGCTGGACGAGCATCGCGTCACCGGGGTTGAGACCACTGTCCAGCAGCCGGCACGCCAATCCGTCGGCTCGGTCGACAAGTTGACCGTACGTCAGGCGTATGTCGCCGTCCACGACGGCCACCGCGTCGCCGTAGGTCGCGGCCCATTCGTGGAGGTACGACCCGAGCGGCCTGCCACGCCAGTACCCGGCTTCGCGGTAGCGGTCGGCGGCCTCCTTGGGCCAGGGAACGAATCCCTCACGCATCGTCGGATCCTCCTTGATCCCGGGAGTCACGCAGCAGCAGTACGGCGTCGAGCGCGACGACGTCGCCGTCGGGTAGGACGCGCAGGGGGTTGATCTCGCACTCGGCCACCGTCTTGTCCGCGGCCAGGGACGAGAGGGCGAGCAGCACGCGGGTGAGTCGCGCGCGGTCGACCGGGGTGGCGCCGCGCGCACCGAGGAACACCTCGCGGGTGGCGAGCTCGTCGAGCATCGTGTCCGCCTCGTGCGCGGACAGGGGCGCGAGACGCAGGGAGACGTCGCCGAGGATCTCGGCGGCCGTTCCCCCGGCGCCCAGAGCCAGCACGGGGCCGAAGACCGGGTCGCGGCGTACGCCGACGATGAGTTCGGGGCCCGCGGGGGCCATGCGCTCGACCAGCCATGCGGGGCTTGCCGGCATGCGGGCGAGGGCGTCGTCGAGTTCCTGGTGCGTGCGGATGCCGACCTGGACCCCGCCGACTTCCGTCTTGTGCAGGATCTCCGCGTCGAGGATCTTCACCACGACCGGTCCGCCGAGCTCGTCGAGAGCCGTGTGTGCCGCGGCGGGGTCGGCGCACACGCGGCTTACGGGCGTACGGATGCCCAAGTCCGCGAGGACACCCTTGGCGGTGTGCTCGTCGACAGGGCCGGACAGGGGCAGCGCGGGTGCACCGCACCCGGTGACGTCGGCGGTCTCCAGGCGAGTGCGGGCCGCCGCGTCCTCGACGAGCGCACGCACCATGACCGAACCAGAGGCCGGCGTGGCCGCGCAGGGAATGCCGGCTTTCCCGAGTTGTCGGCGGGTCTGCCGTGCCTGCTCCACGGGTCCGCCGACGACGGCGACGAGCGGGGTGGCGGTGCGGGCGGCGGTCAGCGCGGCCGGGAGGTCCACCGCGGTGGGTTCCAGCAGCCCGTACACGGCGGTGACGTCGATGCCGGGGTCCTCCGAGACCCGCTCGACGACCTGCGTGAGCGCGGGTGAGGGGCGGCCGGTGTCGACGGGGTTGTTCAGGTAGGTGAGGGCGGGAAGCAGCTCGCGCAGTTCCTTCACCGTCCGTTCGACCAGGGGCGGAACCTGGATGCCGTGCGAGCGCAGGTCGTCGGTGAGCAGCAGCCCGGGTCCGGCCTGCGCGGTGACCAGGCCGATGCCCGGGCGTGGGTCGGCGGGGAGGCGTACGCGGCTGAGGGCGGTGACGGCGTCGACGAGGTCGCGTTCGTCGTCGACCAGGACGGCTCCGGCCTGCCGCAGGGCCGCCCTGGTCACGCGCCAGGAGGTGGCCAGGGCGCCGGTGTGGGAGCGGGCGAAGTCGCCGATGTCGCTGCGGCCCACGACCAGGGCCACGACAGGGACACGATCGGTCAGGCGGCGTACGGCCTCGGTGAGACGGCGGCCTTCCGCCGCCGTCTCCACATGCAGGGCGACGGCCCGTACGCCGTCGTCGTCGGCGAGGTGGTCGAGGACGTCGGCCTGGGTGACGTCCAGGCTGTTGCCCAGCCCGACTCCGAGGCGCAGGCCGACGCCGGCCTCGGCCAGTGCGAAGGCCAGCGCGTGGTTCACGCCGCCGCTGGCGGCCACGACTGCCACCGGACCCGGCTCCAGGTCGGCCACGCCCGGGACGAAACTGGCGGTGAGCCGTCGGTGGGGCGCGAGGAAGCCCGAGGTGTTCGGCCCGAGGACACGGATGCCGGTGTCCCGCACGACCTCGGCCAGCGCTTGTTGGTACAGCGCACCGTCGCCGCCGGCTTCGGCGAACCCGCCCGCGCACACAAGGGCGGCGCGGGCCCCTGCGGCCGCCGCCTCGCGCAGGGCGTCGGCGGTCACGGCGGCCGGGATGCAGGAGACAACCAGGTCCGGCGTGATGCCCTGGGCTTCGGCCGCCTCGTCGGCGGTGGGGAAGAAGCCCCGATCGGGGTCCGGGCGGCCGGAGTTGACCTTCATCACCGGTCCCGGGAAGGAAGCCAGGGAGTCGGTCATCGCCGCGCCGAGCTTCCCGGGCGTGGCCGACGCGCCGAGTACGGCGATGGCTCGGGGTGCGAACAGCGGGTTCAGGGTGGTCACTTGATGCCTCCGACGAGGTCGGCCCGGCCGGACAGCACGAGCGTGGTCGCCGTGTCGTCGTCATACGCGCCGATGACCGCGGCAGGCAGTCCGTGCACGAGCCGGGCCTCCTCCGCGACCAGTACGCGCGTCAGTGCCGTACCGCTGCGTATGCCGATGAGCGGTGTGCCCGCCTGTGCTGTCTCGCGCACCTGATCGAGGGCGAGCGGCAGACCCTCCTCCGTGCCCGGGGCGTCGATCCACACGCCCGCGTGCGACGGCCGGTCGTCGAACGGAACCATCGGGATGCGGGTGCCGTCAGCCCCGGTCAGCCCGTCGTCGCCGGCCGTCACCCGGCGCGAGGGAAAGCGGAACGGCCCGGCACGGAAAGGCGTCTCCAGGGGCTCCGCCTCGTGGCGTCGCCGCCACCATCCGTCGACGCGGTCCACGTACGCCGCGTCGCGCACGGCGAGTTTGCCGCGCGGGATGCTGCGGGTGAGGAAATGGAAGGCGAAACGCGTGGGATCGTCGAACGAGCGGACGTAGTGGCCGAAGTGCTCCCACCACGACAGGCTGGGACGGGCCGAGTTCTGGATCCTCTCGACCTTGGGGCGGCGACGCTCCTCGTAGATCTCCAGTGCCTCCGGCACACTGCGCGACGCCTCCCCCAGGGCCTCGGCCAGCGCGACGGCGTCCTCCATGGCCATCTTGGTGCCGGACCCGACGGAGAAGTGCGCGGTGTGCGCCGCATCGCCCAGCAGCACCCACGTGCCACGTCGCCACGAACGGGCCCTGCGGGTGGCAAAGTTGGCCCAGCGGGAGTTGTTGCCGACCAGTGGATGCCCGTCGATCTGCTCGCGGAACAGGTCCTCCAGGTAGCTCTTGGTCTTTTCGTCGCTGGGGCCCGGCGGGGTGGAAGGATCGAAGGCGTCGAGGCCCGCTGCGGCCCAGGAGTCGGCGTCGGTCTCGACGATGAAGGTGCTCAGCGAGTCGCTGATCGGATACGCGTGGGCGGCAAAGACACCGTGAGGGCCGTCCTGGTGGACGAAGGTGAGCCCATCGAACATGTAGGTGGTGCCGAACCAGATGAACTTCGCGCTCGCCACCTCGGCGGTCGGTCCGAAGTCGTCGGCGAACAGGGTGCGGAAGCGGCTGTTGGCGCCGTCGCACACCACGACCAGGTCGAACTCGTCCAGCTCGGCGGGATCGCGGACCTCGTGCTGGAAACGCATCTGCACGCCCTCGGCGCGGGCCCGTTCCTGCAACAAGCTCAGCAGAGTCTTGCGGACCACGGCCGCCATGCCCATGCCGCCGACGCGCTCCCGCGTACCGTGCACGCGGACCTCGATGTCGTCCCAGTGCCTGCCGTGTTTCTCCAGCGCCTCGCTGAGGACGGGGTCGGCGGCGTCGATGGCGTCGAGTGTGGCGTCGGAGAAGACCACTCCAAAGCCGAACGTGTCGTCGGGGCGGTTGCGTTCGAATACCACGACCTCGGCGCCGGGCCGACTCCGCTTCAGCAGCGTGGCGAAGAACAGTCCTCCGGGACCTGCGCCGATGCAGGCAACTTTCATGGCTTTTCCTTCGTGCTCACAGCCACGCGGGCAGCTTCGGCAGGGATTCTCCGCCGGTCGGGTACAGAGGGCCGGGCACGGGGCGCCCGGTCGCGTAGGCGGCCAGGCTGGGAAGGTCACCGCTCACCGCGACCGGCTCCGCGCCGCCGGGCGCGCCCAGGAGCCAGGTGCGGACATCGCTCTCGGTCCGCAGCTCGACGGAGGGGCAGTCCGGGCGGGCCCGGAAGGCGGCGGCCACGTCGTCGACGAGCGCCGCGCACACTTCGTGCGGGACATCGTCGAAGGTGGTGATGTTCAGATCGACGGTGTGGACCCACACCTCGCGCACGCGCATCCAGGGCACCTGGGAGGCCGGCACCTCGCGTCCCCGTGCCGTCCGCACGGTCGCGCCCCAGCACTCGTCCGGCAGGCCGGCGAACGCCTCGGCCAGTCGTCCGTCGGCCGCGAGGAGTTCCTCACGCAGCACGCCCGCCCGTCGGCGGGCTCCGTCCTCGATCCCGTCGGCACGCTGGTCGGCACTGGTGTACATCGGGGTCTCCACACCCGTACGCGCCCAGGTCATCAGGTTGACGAGCGCGTCGGCGTTCCGGGCCACGTGGGCGACGACGTGGGCCCTGCTCCAGCCCGGCAGGTACGACGGTCGGGTGAGCCCCGCGTCGGTCAGCCGGTGCACGGCCGCCTCGAAGGCGGCCGTCCCCTTGGCGGCCCGCTCCAGCATCGCGGCCGGGCGTGCGCTCACCGCGTCTCCCGGTGGCAGGTGTTGCGGCACTCGCCGATCCCCTCGATGCGGGTGACGAGGCGCGTACCGTCCTGCAGATAGCGGGCGGGCTTACGGGCGTGGCCGACCCCGCCCGGAGTGCCGGTGGCGATCACGTCGCCGGGCACCAGCGTGATGATCTCGGACAGGTACGCGACCAGCGTTGCCGGGTCGAAGACGAGGTCACCGGTGTCGGCCTTCTGGACCGTGTCGCCGTCGACTTCACAGGTCAGGCTCAGGCCCTGGGCGGCCGCCGCGGGGTCGTCGGCGGTGACCAGCCACGGTCCGATGGGGGTGGTGGCCTCGAAGTTCTTGCCCTGGTCCCACTGGGTGGTGCGGTACTGCCAGTCGCGGGCGGTGACGTCGTTGAGCACGGTGTACCCGGCGATCGCGGCCCGTGCCTGCTCCGGGTCGGCGTGCCGGACCTCGGCACCGATGACGACGCCGAGCTCGGCCTCCCAGTCCATCTGCGTGGACGCGGCGGGCAGGGTCACGTCGTCGTACGCGCCGACCAACACCCGCGCGAACTTGGAGAACAGCGTGGGGTGCGAGGGGAGTTCGCGACCCATTTCCAGAATGTGGGTGCGGTAGTTGAGGCCGACGCACACGATCTTCTCCGGTGCGACGACGACGGGGGCGTACTCCAGGGCGCCCTCGTACGTTTCGCCATCGGCGTCCGCGGCACGCGTCGCCCAGTCACTGTGGCGCAGGAAGGCCACCAGGTCGCTCTCGCCCAGGTCCACCGCCCTGTCGTCATCGATGCGGACGGCGCGCGTGGCGCCGTTGACCCGGATGGTGGCGAGCTTCACTTGTGTTCTCCTCGGGAGGTACGGGCGAGGCCGAGCGCCTCGTAGACGGGCTCGTCGCTGAACCGGAACAGGTCGACCTGGGTGCGGGCGACGAGGGAGACCTCGCACCAGGACGGGACGACGAACAGGTCGCCCTTGACGATCTCGAAGACTTTGTCGCCGACGTGGGCGACCGCCTCGCCCTCGAACACCTGCCAGATCGAGGAGCCGACCTGGCGCACCGGGGTGGTCTGGGCGCCGGCCCGCAGACGGCGCATCTCGGTGCGCATCGTGACCAGGGCGTCCCTGCCGGTGGTGGGGTTGGAGAAGCGGATGCCGGCGTGTCCGGCCTCGATCACGCCGGGCACGCCCTCCTGCTCGAGTTCAAGCTGGGCGGTCAGCGCGGCATCGGTGTGCTCCCAGCGGTAGGCGGCCAGCGGGGAGTTGGGCTGGTCGGGCAGGCCCATCGGGCGCAGCCCGGGGTGGCCCCACAGTCGTTCGCCGCGCGAGCGCTCGGGGGTTTCGCGGGTGGAGAGCTCATCGGGTCCGAACTCGAAGAAGCCGGCGTCCAGTTGGGAGACGAGCGGGATGTCGAGGCCGTCGAGCCAGGCCATCGGCTTGTCGGTGACGTTCTGGTGCTCGTGGAAGGCCCAGCTCGGCGTGAGCAGCAGGTCACCGCGCTTCATGGCGATCGCGTCCCCGTCGACGTTGGTCCACACGCCCTCGCCTTCGACCACGAACCGGAAGGCTCCCTGGCTGTGCCGGTGCGAGGGGGCGACCTCGCGCGGACCCAGGTACTGGATCGCGGTCCACAGCGTCGGCGTGGCGTACGGACGGCCCGGGAGGCCGGGGTTGGACAGGGCCATGGCGCGGCGCTCGCCGCCACGTCCCACCGGCACCAGATCGCCGGAGCGCTGTGCGATGGGCAGCAGCTCCGCCCACCGCCACAGGTGCGGCACCGCTGCGGACTGCGGCGACATCGGCATGAGGCCGTCCACCTGGGTCCACAGCGGGATCAGGCCCGCGTCCTCGAAGTCCGCATAGAGCTCGTCGAGCAGCTTCCGCTCGGTCTGCTCGCTGGTTGTGTCGGTCAAGACAACCTCCACGTAATGGGTTCTGTGTATCGCCCGAGGGCGCGCTCACTTGCGCGCTGCAGAGGACGCTACGCCGCCATTTCCCTTTTGCGGAATCTTCTCGGGGTAGAATTCCTCTATGGAGAATTCGGATGGGCCCGGCCCCTCGTATCCCGTGAGTGGAGCCGGCAACGCCCTACGTGTCGTCCGGCTGCTGCACGAGCTCGACGAGCTGCGGGTGATGGACGTGGCCGACCGGCTCGGCGTCGCGCGCTCGACCGCCCACCGGATCCTCGCGATGCTCGTCCACGAGGGATTCGCGGCGCAGGACCGCCGCAAGGTGTACCGGCCGGGGCCGGCTCTGCAGGCGATCAGGGGAAGTCAGGCGGCCCCTCCCCCGGACCTGATCACCATCGCCCACCCTCACCTTCAACGACTGGCGGACGCCGTCCGTGAGACGACCCACCTGATGGTGCTCGAGGGCAACGGAGCACGCTTCCTGGACGGCGTGGAGGGCCCCCAGGCCCTGCGTGTCAGCTACCGCACCGGCACACTCCTGCCCGCCCACGTGACCTCGGGCGGCAAGGCCCTGCTCGCGGCGATGCCGGCGGACCGGCTCCTGGCCCTCTACCCCAACGGACTCCCCGAGGACGGGGCCAAGGCTCCCAAGGACTTCGAGAGCCTGATGAACGAGCTGGTAGCAGTGCGCCGGGACGGCTACGCGACCAACCGGCAGGAGAGCGAGCGCGGAGTGCACGCCGTCGGTGCGTGTGTGCGCGACCGCACGGGCACCGCCATAGCTGCCGTGGTCGTGGCGGCTCCGTCCGTCCGTTGCACCCGCGCAAGGCTCGCTGAACTGTCCCGACCTCTGCTCACGACCGCGCGGGACATCGGGCAAGGCCTGTGAAGGGCAGTGGCGCACGCCGCCGTCAAGCCGCATGGTGGCGTGCGCCTAGCAATCGCCCACGTTCAGTACGCCGATCCCTGCTCCACGAATCGCGCCCTTTCGGCAGCGTGTCTCCTCACAGCCTCAGAACCCGCTCGGCGTTGCCGTGCGCGATGCTCGCGAGGTCGGCCGGCGCGTACGGTGCGGAACGCAGGAATCCCACCGCCTCGGCGCTCGACTCGAACGGGTAGTCGATGGAGAACAGCACCCGGTCGACGCCGACGGCATGGACGGCTCCCAGCAGCGCGGCATGCGACATGACTCCGCTGGTGGTGACATACACGTTGTTCCGCAGGTAGTACGAGGGCAGGTGCCGCACCCTGTGCTCGGCAGGCACCTGGTCGTAGCGGCTGTCGAGCCGGGCCATCTGGAACGGCAGCAGCTCGCCCATGTGCCCCAACATCACCGAGGCGCCCGGGAACTGGTCGAACACACCGCCGTAGATCAGCCGGAGCGCATGGGCACCCACCGTCGCGGTCCAGCCCCAGGACGGCCCGACCAGCACGGGATACCCGTCGAAGACCCGCCAGTTGTCCGCCGGCACCACAGCAGGATGCAGATACAGCGTCACGCCGAGGCGCTCCAGCTCGGCCCATACCGGCCTGAACTGCGGTTCGTCCAGGTAGTGCCCCCGCACATGGTCGTTGTACAGCACACCCTTGAACCCGAGCTCCTTCACCGCCCGACGCAGTTCCACAACCGCGGCCTTGGGGTCCTGCAAGGGAAGGGTGGCAAAGCCCGCGAACCGTTTCGGATGTGCGGCGACCGCCTTGGCGAGATGGTCGTTGATGTGCCGCGCGGCCGCCACGGCCTCCGCGGGGTCCTCGATCACTTCCACGCCCGGCGTGGAATACGAGAGGACCTGGACATCGACGCCGTTGGCGTCCATGTCCGCCAGCCGCAGCTCGGTCAGATCGTCCAGGCGCCGGAACCACTCCCGCTTGATCGCCTCCGGCACCGCCATGCGCTGCCGGATCGCTGCCTCCTGCCGGATGGCTCCGGGAATGGAGAAGGCCTCTTCCACGGCCACGATGCGCATCTTTTTCTCCTTCTTGGCGTTTCGACGGCCCTTCGAGCCGCCGACCGTGGTGGAGGTACGGCTGCCGGGCGCCGTCTCGGCGGCGAGCGCGGGCTGCCCCGCGGCCAGACCGCCGGCCACGGCGGCTCCCCCGGCGGCAGCGGTCGCGGCGATGAATCTTCGCCGGGTGGCCTCGGTAGGAGGCTTGGTGCGGGACTCGGCGGGCGGAGTCACGGCTTGGAAGGGACGGTCGTCGGGCATGTCCACTCTCCCTCGAGGGCACGCGGGTGATTGCCGGGGTCCTGCCAATGGCTGTTGTGACCGGCTGGTCCTGGTCGGCTCGCAGAGTCGGCGGGCCGCGTCCGGCGACCGGGTCCGAGGGCAAGTGCAACCTGTCGGGCAGAGCGCTCCTGGGTGACGTGGGACTGCTGCCCACTTCCCCTCTCTTGAACTGGAGCCAAGCTAGTTCCAGGGTACTTTTCAGTCAAGACCAGTGAGGAAGCCGGATAGACACAGCCTCATCTCATGACTCGTAGTCAAGAATCCGAGGGGTCACTTGGTTTCATGCTGCCGGCGGTGAAGGCGAGGAGCCCGCAGGTCATCGTGCTGCCGCGTACCGGGCAGCCGTTGGCCCCGTGGTGGTTTTCCGTTGCAGTCCCTGCGCGGGTGTCTCCCCTCCATCTGGGGAGACACCCCGCGACTGCGTAGGGAGCGCTCAGCCTCGCGCGGCGAACGCGGTGGCCGCTTCCTCAAAGGACGCGGGTTCGCGGCCGAGCAGCATCCGCAGGACATTGCTGTTGCCGCGCAGGCCGTGCCGGTCATAGTCCTGCCACATGGCGCGCATGTCGGAGGCCCGGGACGCGGAGTCGGCAACTCCCGGTGGGAGCGGTGCGTCCGCCCAGTCCACCGTCCTCGCCTCCAGATCCACTCCTCGTGCACGTCCGGCGATGCGCACCGCCTCGTACAACGTGAGGGCGGGTCCCGCGAGTTCGTAGGTCGCCGAGTCGTGTCCTTGCTCGGAGAGCACCTTGGCGCCGGCCTCGCCGAGGTCACGCAAGTCGATGAACGAGAACTCGTTGTGGACGTCGAACGGCACGTTCACGTGCCCGGCCGGAGCCCGCCCCCACGTCGACAGGACGATCTGCGCGAACATTGAGGGCTGGAGAATCGTCCATTCCAGGTTCGAGGCCCGCACGGCGGCCTCGGCGTTCGCCTTGCGCATGTGGTGGCGCAGCTCAGGGGTGTGCGGGTGGAGGACGGACAGGTACACGAACCGGCGCGCGCCCTCGTGCTCAGCCGCCTCGAGCGCCCTGATCGCGAGCACGTCTTCCTCCGGATGGAACGCCGGCGGGATCATGAACACGAAGTCGGCGTTCCTCAGCGCCTTGCGGACGGCGTCCGGCTCCTCCAGGTCGGCCTCGACGATGTCGTCCACGCCCAGGGCAGCCACTCGTTCCCGCCCTGACGGGCCGTGCACCACGGCCCGGACCCGGAATGGAGCCCGCAGCGCGGCCTCCAGCACGTGCGTACCGCAGAGCCCTGCCGCCCCGATCACCGCGATCAGCGGCTGCTCCTGGCCGCGTACGGCTTCTGACTCGGACACTTTCCCGGTTTCCTCTCGCTTGGATCAGGGGTTGATCACGGTCATCCACATGGGGTCGTCGACTCGTTGCTGTATCGCGTCCATGGCCTTGAGCGCTTCGGTGAGCGGGAACCGATGGGTGATGAGCTCGTCGGCGGTGAGGGTGCCCGTCTCGAGCAGACGCAGGACATCCGTTGCGTCCCGGCGGGTGTAGGCGCGAGTGGCGACGAAGCGCCAGCAGTGCATCATCAGGGCGATGGGGGGCAGCGACAGCGGGGTGGAGTTGCCGCCCATGTGCACGAGTGTGCCGCCGGTGGCCATGCCGGCCATGGTCTGGCCGAGGACGGGACCCTCCGGGATGAAGTCGATGACGGCATGGGCTCCCTCGGGTGCCAGCTCGCGCAGCCGACGGGTGAGAGTGCCGTCGGTCGACCAGTTCTCAGGGAGTTCGTCGAGTGCGACGACACTGGCCGGTATGCCGCCGGCGAGCCCGGCGACGCGGTGGAGACGCTCGGTGGCGCGGCCGACGAGGATCAGACGGGCGACTCCGAAGTGCTCCGCGAGTTTGACCGTCGCGGTTCCCATGGTGCCGGTCGCGGCGGTGACCACGAGAGTGGCCCGTTCCGGAAGGTCGGCGCACTTGAGTGCGCGCACGGCGTTGGCCAGATCCTGGACCTTGGCCGCGACGTCGAAGCCGACGGAGTCCGGCAGGGAATCGATCAGCCAGTGCGGGACACGGACGTACTCCGCGAGTCCGCCGTCGTGGTACTCCTCGTACAGCGGCATCGGACCATCGCCGAAAGCGGCGTGGCCGAGCATGGCCTGCTGGGCGCACATCATGTCCCGGTCGGTACGGCAGTAGTCGCACTCACGGCAGTTCAGCAGGGGGTGCACCCGCACCCGGTCGCCGACCGCGTGCCCCATGACATCGCGGCCGACGGCGGAGACGACGCCTGCGGCCTCGTGGCCGAGGGTGGTGGGCAGATGCTTGAGCGCCCCCATCCGAAGCAGGCGCATGATGCCCGGCGCCAGGCCGGCGGAGGCGACCTTCACGACCACGTCGAGCGGACCTGGCTCGGGGACGGGCAGTTCGTCCAGGACGAGTGCTTCGGCGCCCTGGTGCGCTCGCAGAGCAAGCATCGTGGCCATCAGCGGGCCTCCACGGTGAGGCTCGGGAGCCGTTCGGGGGTGTAGGCATCCGCTGTACGCGTGGTCTCGGCGACCTGGGGCAGTTCCTGGTGCGAGAGGAGACTGACGTAGTCGCCGGGCTCGGTCGCGACGCTGGCGTGGGAGATGCCGAGCGGGATGCGCACGAAGTCGCCCGGCTCGAGGTCGACGATGCCCCGCTGGGTGATCAGCGTGCGGTGGCCGTGGGCCTGGTACTGGATCTCGTCGGCGTCGAGGGTGCGCCGGTAGCGGCGCTGCCCGCCAGGAGCGGTGGTGACCATGCCGAGGCGGATGCGATCGGTCGTGTACAGCCGAGTGACGTCCTGACCGGGATCGGCCCGCAGCACCGCCATCCGCCGGTCCTCCTGGTGCACCTGCTCGAGCAGGAGCTGTTCGTCGACTCCGAAGACGGTGATGTCGTGGCCGAGCGCGGCCATGCACTGAGTGATCGCCTCGTTGGCCTCGCCGGGCTGCCAGCCGGGGAACGGCGGGAACACGGCCCCTGACTCCCGCTGGGCCGGCGCCAGCTCGGTGACCGGCGCGGGGATGTAGAACAGCACGTGGCTGTCCTCGCGGCCGTAGTTGTCGTGGGCGACGCCGCGCGGGATACGGGAGAAATCGCCGGGCTGGAACTCGATCACGCCGAGTTCGGACATCAGGGTCCGTTCGCCGCCGATCTGGTAGGAGATTTCGTCGACGTCGCAGTTGCGGTGGTAGAACGGCTGCCGGCCGTCGAGTTTTTGCCACTCGACGCGGATCTCGTCGTTCTCGTAGACGCCGCGCGGCGGGGCGAACGCCTCCGGCTCGTACTGCTGCGGGTAGTGCACCACGGTCAGCGGCGGGTGCTCCTCCCACAGCTTGACGGGCACCTTCGGTGGATGAGGCGGCGAGAGCAGCAGGTGCTCGTCGCGGACGATACTGCGCAACGGCTGGTCGGAGCCCAAGACCATGACGTCTTCAACGACACTCATGGGGACCTCCTTGTCCTTGGGTGAATGAGTGGATCGACTCGGGTGACGCGGAGGGAATGTGTGCCGCAGCCTGTTGCCTGAAGCCCGTGGCAGTGCTCACCTCTTTCGGCCCCAGTACATCTCGATGCCCTTCCACTCCATCAGTTGAGGGCTGTCGACCTTGTCCCCGAACGCCTCGCGGATCTGCTCTCCGGAGTAGTAGGGAATGTCGTCCACGGGGACGTGCGCGAAGAGTTTGTCGAACCACTGCCGAAGGTGGACGTCGGAGTTGATACGGGAGGAGAACGTCGCTCCCTTCAAGACCGATTCGGCCAGCACGATGCGCCGGCCCGGCTTCATCACCCGCAGCAGGTCCGCGGCCGTCTCGTGCCAGTCGTCACAGTGCTGTGTCGCCTGCAGCACGGCGACGCAATCGTATGCCTCGTCGCCCACCGAGTCCGTGTACGACCAGCGCCAGCAGCCGATCTGGCCGTTCCGGCCGGGGACCTTGCCCAGGACGGCGTTTCGTCCGTCCTTGATGATCTCCACGGTGTCGATGACACCCTCCGGTCCCACCAGGGCCCGCATGTCCTCGACCCACCCGGAGGGCGCGATGCCCTCACCGATGAGCAGAACCCGGTCCCCGGGGCGGAGTTCGAGCAGACCGTAGACGATCTCGGAGATCGGCCGGGCCAGCTCCTGCCATATGTACGGCAGACCACCGGCGATGGCCATGGCCATTTCCCATTTCGCCCGCTGGGTGACGTCATGGATCTCCGGGCCGAAACGCTCCTCGTCCCACGGCTGGATGTATCCCCACGGGTCGCCGCCACCGAAGCTGTCCTTGGCTGGTGTGCTCATGTCGTCATGTCCTCCGTAGCCTGCGGGAAGCGCCCGGTCAATCAAGCGCAGGTGTTGACAAGGGAGCCGATGCCCTCGATCTCGATACGGACCTCGGTGCCGGACTGCAGGAAGCGTCCCTCCTTGTGTCGACACCGGCCGGCGTTCCGGTGGCGATCACGTCGCCGGGCTCCAGGGTCGTCTGCCGAGAGACATAGGAGGCCGCCCGGCCGGGGACGCGGCCCTTCTGCACGTCGCGGGCGCTGACGTCGTTGACGATCGTGAAGCCGGCGACGAACGCGTACGCCTCCGCCTCGGACACATCGGTCGCGCGCCGGCCGATGACGACCGCGAGTTCGCCTTCGTAGTCGACCTCGTCGGGGGCTGCCTTCGGGAAGCGGATCCGCCCGCCCGTGCCGATGACCGAGGAAGGAGCCTTCAGGAAGACGACCGGCTCCTCCGCCACGCCGTTGTAGTCCACCTCGGTGCGGTGGTCGGCGTACGCGTAGCCCACCGCCCAGATCTTGGAAGGTCTGGGGACGGGGGCGATCAGCTGAGCCTGAGCCACGGGGACACGGTCACGGACCGAGGCCGTGGCGATGGACGCGATGTCGAGGCCGGCCTGCAGGGCGGCGCCGAGGTCCGCCGCGTCGAGGTCGAGAAGGGCGACGGTTTCGCCGTCGTCCTCAGGTCTGCCGATTCCCTTGGCCGTGCTGACGAGCCTGGTCACAGGGCCACGGCCTGGTTGTCGAGGCGCAGCAACTCGCTCTCGGGGTCACCGGCACGGTAGCGGGCGGTGAAGCGATCGGGGTCGAGCTCCAGGCCGGAAGGGTTCGCGGCGAAGACGGGCCCGGACATGAAGGCCACCTCCTCCTCGGTGGTGACGAAGTTGGCGCAGGAGAACTCGACGATGTTCCCGTCCGGGTCGCGGTAATAGAAGCTGGTGGCCTGGCCGTGGTTGGCGGCACGGTGCGGGCGCACGCCGATGGAGGCCATGTGTTCGTGCTGGGAGATGAGGTCGCCCAGGGTGCCGACGCCGAACTGGAAGTGATGCAGGCCCGGCCCGGAAGCGTCGGTCCCGATCAGACTGTCGATGCCGAACAGCGCGAGGACCTGGCTGTGCGGGGAGTCACGCACACGGAAGAAGCCCAGCCGGACGTCGACCGCTCGCTCGGGCATCCCCACGGGACGCGGCGGAGCGTCGGGATCCGGGGTCCGCTCGTAGAACGGGCCGTGTCCCAGTACGTGCGTGTAGAAGGCGGCCATGTCGTCGTAGCGGCCGGTCTTGAGCACGAGTTCGGAGAGCTGCAACGCGACGGCTTGCGTTCCGCCGGCCCCTGTCCCGGTCCCGGTCTCGGTCTGGGAGGTCGTCGTCATCGTGGGGGCCTCCTTGCCCGTCAATCGGTGGGGTGCAACGGCCTTGAGGTACGGCGCGTGATGCGCTGCTTGCCGCCGGTACGGCGGAACTGGTGGTGGACGGACTTGCCGTGGGGCCGGCCGGCCTGGGTGGTGGTGACCTCATGGGCAAACACGTGGACGGTCTGCCGCGCCCTGTCGGCCTCCCGCGCACGGAGGAAGTCGAGAATCTCGCTGCGCCGCCTGTCTCTTGAACCCAAGACGAGCGTAGCACCGCGTATGACCCCTCAAAAGTCTTGTGTTTCTACAGGTCTTCCATACAGCGGCATGCGCATGCGACTCTGACCCCGGTTCAAGAGATCGGGCCATGAGCGGTCCGACCCTTGCTCAGGAAGGCAGATCTTTGATGTCTGACCAGCACGAGAGAGCCGGATCTCGGCGCGTCCTGGTCGTGGGAGCGGGGCCCGTGGGCCTCGCCCTCGCGACCGAGTTGGGGTGGCGTGGTGTACCGGTCACCGTGATCGATCAGGGCGACGGCCGCGTGCCCTTTCCAGCAGGTGAGGCGATCTTTTCCCGCACCATGGAACACCTTCGCCGCTGGGGTTGCGCGGAAGAGGCACGCACGGAGTCGGCACCGCCCCCGGACTACCCGCACCGCACGGTGTTCGCCACCTCCGCAACGGGGAGCGTCCTCACCGAGTTCGACTACGGGGTCACCAACCGGTCCTCGGGCGTGTACGCCTCGCTGACTCCGGAGGGTCCCGCCTTCCTGTCCAAGTTCTCCTTCGTGCCGCTGCTCGCGCGCACGGCGAGTGAACTGCCAGGAGTCGAGATCAGGTACGGCACCCGCCTGGAGACGATCGAGCAGGACTCCGAGGGTGTCCTGGCCGTGGTGCGCGACATGGCGAGCGGTGCCACCGAGAAGCTGGCCGGCACGTACCTGGTGGCCTGCGACGGAGGCCGCAGCGGCATCCGTCGGGAGCTCGGCATCGAGTTCGAGGGCAGGTTCGCGCAGGGCCACAACTTCGCTGTGCACTTCCGTGCGCCCCAGCTGCTCGACCTGCTGCGGGAGCGGCTGGGCGGCCCCGCGGTGCAGATCCACACCCTGTCGTCGGCGCGCAGGCCGTACATCACGGTGGTCAACGGCGTGGACGAGTGGCGGCTCTCGGTCTACCTGGACGAGGAGCCCGATCCCGATGACGCGGTCGCCTGGATACGCGAGGCCGTCGGTGCGCCGATCGACGTGGAGGTCCTCGCGGCGCAGCCCTGGAGCGGGCACTGCGTCGTGGCCCGCACCTACCGTGCGGGGCGGGTGTTCCTCGCGGGCGACGCGGCGCATCTGCTGTGGCCCAAGGGGGGCTTCGGCGCCAACACCGGGATCGGCGACGCCGTGGACCTCGGCTGGAAGCTCGCCGCGACCCTCCAAGGATGGGGAGGCCCGGCGCTGCTGGACAGCTACGAACAGGAGCGGCGGCCGATCGCCGTCCGCAACGTCATGGAAGCCTCCAGCAACTGGAGGGCCGACGCGCGGCTCGTCCCCGATCCAGTGCTCGACCGCATGGACGCGGAAGGCGAACAGGTCCGACGTGAGATGAGCGAGGAGATCCGCCGGACCCGCGCCAAGGAGTTCCGCTGCACGGGCGTCCAGCTCGGATACCGCTACAGCGGCTCCCCGATCTGCGTACCGGACGGCAGTCCGGAGCCGCCCGACGAGCCGGACGAGTACGTACCATCGACCTGGCCCGGCTGCCGCGCACCGCACGTCCGGCTGCCCGACGGCAGCTCGGTGCTCGACCACTTCGGGCGCGGATTCACGCTCGTGGTATCGGGTTCCGCGGACCCGACGCCTCTGGTGCAGGCCGCGCGCCGGTGTGGTGTGCCGTTGGCGGTGCTGCGCCTCGCCGCCCCGGCCGCCGCGGAGCTGTACGAGCGGCCGCTGGTGCTCGTCCGCCCGGACGGTCACGTCGGCTGGCGGGGCCGGCAGGCTCCCGCACATCCCGTCGCCGTGCTCGACATGTTGCGCGGGGCGGCGGTCCCGCCTCCGGACGCGAAAGCGCCCGGAGCGGCGCAAGCGGTATCAACGGGAGTCGGGGCTCACCTCGTCTGAGGTGCCGCGCTCAGCGCTCTCGTCCCTTGGCCCCTGCGCTCCTGGCCATGACGGACTCCATCAGGAACCGGATCATCTCGTGGGCCGGCCTGTTCCGGTCGTTGGGCACGTTCGCCCCTTCGAACACGGCGAGCGCGACATCGCGGACGAGCGCGGCATCGACGCCAGGGTCGTGATCGAGGCCGCGCTCGGCCATGAGCTCGTCGACCAGTCCCACGATCCAGTTCAGGAAGGTGTTGTGGGCCTCGCGGACTGCCTCCGAATAAGGAAGTCGGTCGTGCATGGCCTGGTGCAGCGGCCGGGAGTAGCGCATGTCGGACAGCCCGCGCACGAGGCGGCTCAGTGGGTCGGCACCGGCCTGCTCCTCGTTGAGGATGCGGATCTCGCGACTGAGCAGGCGGTTCATGACGGCGGCGAAGATGTGGTCCTTGGAGTCGAAGTACCAATAGACGTTGCCCCGGGCCACGCCCGCGGCGGAACTGATGTCCGCCATCGTGGTCTTGGCGTAGCCCTTCGCCAGGAAGAGCTCGGTGGCCGCGGCTAGCAGATCACCCGTGCGCTCCTCCCGGGGGATCTGTTGGCGGTTCCGCGGCATCCCGACTCCTCCCATGAGTTCACCACATCTCACGTGAGTGTAGACACCTGGCAGGCCGCGCCCTGCTCAGGAGGAAGGAGTGCGGTGACCACCGGGCCCGGGCGAGGAGTCCCTGGAGATCCTTTGCCGAGGACACACCGTCGACCGCATCCAGTGCAGGAACCGCCCCACGCGCCCCGACATCGGCGTGGCGTCCCAGACCCGGGTCCAAGGCGGTGCAGCGTCTCGAACCCGGGTGCCGGGCCGGTCGATGGCCTGCCTCGTGAGGGGACGTATGACGGACCGGGCTCGGCCTGGGACGTCCGTCGGCGCCCGTGACTTGAATCAGTCCGACGTCTCGCCGCTCTCGGCCAGGATCCTGTTACGGACGCCGGCGAGGGCTCCCGCCATGGCACCCGCGGGCCTGCCGAAGGTCGAGGCGGAGAACCGCGCGGGACCGGTCTTGGCGGTGAAGGAGTGTGCGTAGGCGAACTCCCGCAGTCCCTCCTCGCCCTGCTTGCGCCCGTAACCGCTGTCGCCGCGACCACCGAAAGGCACTGCGGGGTTCATGGAGAACACCAGTGCATCGTTGATGCTGGTCATTCCCACGCGGAGGCGACGGGCGATGGCTTCGCCGCGATCGCGGCTGAAGACTGCGCTGCCCAGCCCATACTGGCCGGCGTTGATGTGAGCGACGGCCTCGTCGGCGTCGGCGACCTTGATGACCGCCAGTGTCGGCCCGAATGTCTCCTGCGTCGCCGCGAGGGCGTCGGGGGCCACTCCGACCAGGATGGTGGGCGCGACATAGCGGTCACCCACCGCGTCGAGGCCGCCGACGGTGGCTGTCGCGCCGCGCTCGAGAGCGTCCTGGATGTGTTCCCGGATGATCGAGGTCTGGCTCGGCAGCGGAACCGGCCCGATCTCCGCATCCTCGTCGCTGCCGACGCGTACCTGCCCGGCAAGCTCGCTGATCTTCTGGACGAACTCGTCGTGCACCGACTCGACGACGTAGGCCACTTCGAGACTGATGCAACCGTGCCCGGTGTTCTGCATGGCGCCCCACACGATGTGAGCGGCGGCTTCGTCCAGGTCGGCGTCCTCGGCGACGATGACGCCGTCCTTGCCGCCGAGTTCCAGCAGAACGGGCGTCAAGGTCTGAGCGCATTGGCCGGCCACCATCCTGCCCGTGGCGACGCTGCCCGTGAACGCGAGCTTGTCGAGGCCGGCCTTGATGAGCTCCTGCCCCGTGGCCCCGTATCCGTTCAGGTTCTGCAGGACGGCGGGGAGGTCCGGAACGGCGCGCTGCCAGGTCCGGATGAGCCATTCAGCGACGCCGGGCGTGATCTGGCTGGGCTTGAGGACGACGGCGTTCCCGGCCGCGAGCGCGTCGGCGAGGATGGCCGCGGGGGTGAGCAGGGGGAAGTTCCACGGGCCGATGACGCCGACCACGCCATAGGGCTGGTACTCGACCCATGCACGCTGGTTGGGCGTGGTGGGGCCGGCCGGGACCTCCCGGCGCTCCAGGACGCGCGCGGCGTTGTCAGCGGCGTACTGCAGGTGCTCGAGAGTCCCGAGCACTTCGACGCGGGCGTCGTCGAGGGGCTTGCCGTTCTCGGCGTGAATGAGCGCGGCGCCCTCCTCTCCGCTCAGGGCTATCTGCCGCCGCCACGCGCGCAGCCGCTCCGCGCGGCCCTCGAAGCCGAGGTCCCACCAGGCCCCGGTGACCGAGCGTGCGGCGGCGACGGCCGCGGCCGCCTCTTCCTTGCCGGCCACGGGGTATCGCGCGAACTCGGCTCCGGTGGCCTGGTTGATGGTGACGATCTCGGTCGCGTCGTATGCGATGGCGCCGTCACGCGTGATCGTCGGAGTGTTGTCGGTCATGAGTCTTCCCCTACTTTCTTAGGGTCGGGAGCAGCGCCGAGGAAGCGCCCGCTCTACGCCTGCGGGCCGCGGTAGCGAGCCGCAGGAGTGGGCTGGTTCCCGCCGGTGACCAAAGCGGACTCCGCGGACAGCAAGGCATCAAGGGCTGCGGCCTGGCCCTCCAGACCGGGGGCGCAGACGGTCTCCCCCAGACGCAGGCCGGCAAGGCTGGCCGCGGCGACGTCCTGCGGGGGCATCGCCCAGGGGATGTCGCGGCCGACGCCGCCGTTCCACTCCGTGGCCACGACGCCGGGCAGCAACACTTGCGTACGGATGGGCGTGTCGGCGAGCTCACCCGCGAGGGTCCGGGTGAAGGCGACGGTGGCGGCCTTCGCCGCCGCGTAGAGAGTGCGTCGGGGTGCGCGGGGATCCTCGAGGCCCCCACTGAAGGCCAGCAGCGAGGCCACGGTGATGATCGCGCCTTCTCCGGCGGAGAGCATTCCGGGAAGCGCGGCGCGGACCAGCTGAACGGGGGCCACTGCGTTGAGGGTGAACAGGCGGTCGATGTCGGCGGGGTCGACATCGACGAGCGGGGCGTAGCCGCCGGCGCCGGCGTTGCTGACCAGCAGGCGCACGTCCCCCGCGGCCAGGCGATCGGCGACAGCGGTGATGCCCTCATGGGTGCCGAGATCGGCGGGCAGTACCTCCACGGCTGCACCCCGGGCGCGGAGCCCCCCTGCGAAGTCGCCGAGCCGGTCCGCGCGGCGCGCCACCAGGACGAGGTCATGGTCGTCCGCCAGGAGACGGGCGTATTCGGCGCCGATGCCAGAGGAAGCGCCAGTGATGAGAGCGATCGTACGAGTCATACCTCGAGCGTGCCTCAAGCGTTAGCCTTGTGTCAAACGCTTGATTCTCATGAAGTGTCGTATTCTTGGCGGGTGATACGTGATGACGAGGAGCCTGTCGGGCTCGGCGCGCTTGACCGGGTGACCTGGGCATTGCGCCGCGCGGAACTGGCGGTGCAGACACTCAAGGAACAGCGGCTGCGCCCGCTGGGCATGGCCGCCGCGCACTACACACTCCTGATGTCGGTGCACAGCGAACCAGGGCTGGCCGGCGCCGAGCTGGCCCGCCGCCTCAACGTGACCCCCCAGGCCGTCGCCTCACTGGTGGCACGCCTCGAGGGCCGCGGGCAGTTGGAGAGGCGCGCACACCCCCGTCACCGGCACGTCCAGGAACTGCACCTCACCGATGCCGGACGGGAGGCGCTGCGCGCGGCCGACCAGGTGATCGCCGACATCGAGCGCCACATCACCGAGGGCCTGGGACCGGACGAGAGCGCGCAGCTGCGGACGCTGCTCGAACGGGTGAGCAAGACGGTGCGCGACGCCTGAGCCCGTCGGCCGGCCGCGACTGTGCGTCGGGGCGCGCGGCGCGGCGCACGCTGACTCCTCCCTCTCGGTCCGGCGCATCGTGCGTCGACCGCCAGGGGGGTCCGTCCGACTGCGGAGCCGCCCAGCCCGCGGCGAAGGCAGCGGCCACTTGCTCGAAGGACGCGGGTTCACGGCGAGCAGCATCCGCGGAACGTTGCTGTTGCCGCGCAGGCCGTGGCGGTAGTAGTCCTGCCACGGCGCGCATGTCCGATGCCGGGAGGGAGAGTGGGCCACACCGGGCGCAAGCGGCGCTTCCGCCCAGTCCACCGCCCTCGCCGCCTCAAGGTCGACGGCTCGTGCGCGCACGGCCTCGGCGAGCGGGACGGGCCGTCCCGCCAGTCCGCGGGTCGCCGAGCCGTGGCCACTCACACACAGCACCCGTGTGCGGGTGGAGGGCGGACAGGTACACGAACGTGCACGGCGGCACGGACCCTGACGGCGCACGCCTTGCCGCCTGAACCAGGTGCGTGGCGCAGATCCCAGCGGTCCCCACCACCGCGAGCAAGGCGGCAGAGCTTCTTGCTCACCGCTGCCGTCTCGGACACTGCCTCATCTCTTCTCACTGCGTCGTGACGGCACGGGCACACCACGTCGGGACTCGGACACCAGCCGGCCACGGTCATCCGCACGAAGTCGCCGGTGCGGTCGAGGGCCGGGTCACGGGACGAGGACGATCTTCCCCGTCGTACGCCCGGTCATGATCTGCCGATGCGCGGCGGCCGCTTCGCGCAGCGGATGGCTGGCGGCGATCATGACGCGCAGTCGCCCGGCCCCCGCGGCTTCGGTGAGCTGCATGCGCGCGGCGGCGCGGACTTCCGTGCCGGGGTCCGCGCCGGGCCCGCCGCCCAGGAGCTTGATGCCGGCTCGGGCCCCGCGTTCGAACGCCGCGACGGTCGCGATGCGGGAACGGTCCGCCACGAGTTCCACCGAGACGTCCACCGCCTCGTCGGTACCCACCAGGTCGGCAGCCGCGTGGACGCCCTCCGGCGCTGTCGCACGCACCCGGTCCGCCAGACCCGGCCCATACGGGATCGGAATCGCCCCCAGGTCGCGCAGTACGTCGTGCTTGGCCGGACTCGCCGTTCCCAGCACCCTGGCACCGCGCTCGACGGCCAGCTGCACGGCCATCAGGCCGACGCCTCCCGCGGCACCGTGGATCAGCACGGTGTCGTCCTCACGCAGGCCGATCGCTTCGAGGACGTGCACAGCGGTGACGCCCGTGACCATCAGTCCTCCCGCCTGCTCCCAGGAGAGAGCGGCGGGCTTGGGCACCACCGACGAGGCCGGGACGATGAGTTCGGCGGCGTACGCGCCGGGCGCTCGGTACGCGATCGCCTCGTCGCCGATCTCGATCGGGCCGGCGGGGCCGATCGCGTCGGCGCCGACCGCGGTCACCACACCGGCCGCTTCGGCGCCGAGCCGCATCGGCAGGTTCGCCGGATCGGTCCCGAAGGCGCCGCTGTACGTCTTGTGGTCGAAGGGGTTGACGCCGGCGGCGCGGACCTCGATGCGCACCTGACCCGGCCCGGGCTCCGCTGCGGCGACATCGATCACCGACAGCACCTCGGGACCACCGTAGGCACGCGCTACTACTGCTTCGCTCATGTCAGAGGACAACACGGTGCCGGAAGGGCCGATTCCCCCTCACGGGACTTTTTTGAGCGGAGCGCTCCGCTCCGATATGTTGGCGACCGATCAACCGACGCGGGAGGACACATGCACGCCACGACGACGCCGACGGCCCTGGTGACCGGCGGCAGCCGGGGGATCGGCGCTGCCACGTCGCGGGAACTGGCGGCTCGCGGCTACCGCGTAGCCGTCAACTACTTCTCGAACCGTGAGGCGGCCGAGCAGGTGGTCAAGCTCATCGAGGCCGACGGCGGCGAAGCCTTCGCCGTTCAGGCCGACGTGCACGACCCCGCCCAAGCAGCCGAACTGCTGGAGCGTTCGACAACTGACGGGCGTCTGGACGTCCTGGTCTGCAACGCCGGCGCCCGGTTCACCCCCACGCCCGTGCAGACCCTCGCCTGGGACGACTTCAGGACGAAGGTGACGGACGAACTGGCTTCCGTCTACACCCTCACCCAGCACGCGCTGGCACTCATGGGCTCCCGGGGACAGGGCCGCATCGTGTATGTCTCCAGCGCCGTGGCCGACGGGCCGCCCGCCCCGGGCATGGCCGCCCATGGCACCGCCAAGGCCGCCCTGAACACCTTCGCCCGCTTCGTCGCCCACGAGGCAGGCCCGCTTGGCATCAACGTCAACGTCGTGGCACCCGGCTACGTCCGCACCGAAAGCAGCGCGCACATGCCGCAGGAGCTCCAGCGGCGGCTGGCGGAGAACACGCCCCTGGGGCGGGTCGCGGAACCGGAGGACGTGGCCCGGGCGATCGCGATGCTCCTCGGCGAGGAAGCCGGCTTCGTCACCGGCGAGGTGCTCACCGTCGACGGTGGGCACGGCGTGGCACGACGGTAGGGGAAAATACCTGTCCATGGGTGACACGCAGACCGGCAGACCGCGCGGCCGCCGACGGGAGGCGGACCTCAACGACGCCCGCCTCATGCAGGCCGCGCGCGAGGTGTTCGCCGAGCAAGGCTGGGACGCCCCCGTCTCGGAGATCGCCCGCCGGGCCGGCATCGGCATGGGCAGCCTCTACCGCCGCTACCCCAGCAAGGAACTGCTGGCCCAGCGGATGCGCATCGTGGGGATGGAACAGCTCGTCACCCAGGCACGCACGGCTCTCACCGAGGAACCCGACCCCTGGGCCGCCTTCGCCCGCTTCCTGCGGGACGCACTCTCGGCCCAGGGACCGGGCGGCCCACTACTCCCCCTGGTCGGCGGCCGCCTGCCGGCCACGGACGAGATCGTGGCCGCCGCCGCCCAGCTCCGGGCCGTCCTCGACGACCTGGTGGCAGGCGCGCACCGCGCGGGAGTACTGCGCGCCGACTTCACAGCCGCCGACGTCCCGTTGCTGCTCGAACACCTCACCGCGCGGATTCCCGTCACGGACGAGCGCGCCACCGCGCTCCACTTGCGGTACCTGGACGTGATCCTCGCCGGGTTGCGCACGCCGGCCGCCGACCAGCCCACCACGTTGCAGGGCCCGGCACCGGACTGGGCGGAACTCAGCGAACTGTGGAACGCCCCCGAGGGCTGATCCAGCCGCCCACACAACCAACGCAGCGCCCACGTGGCTTCGGGCACCAGCGGCCTGCCCTTTTCAAAATCTTCCCCCTCACAAGGCGCCCTTCACGGGCCGCAAGCGGATGAATGAGACAAAAGACGAGAACGGCGGGGCCGCGCGTAGCATGCTGGCTGCACGACGACGCCCCGCCGCAGCAAGCCGGCGGGGCGTCGTCGTGTCACGAGCGATCACAGGCGAGTCACCAACCCTCACGGACGCACCCATGCGGACCAACTCGGCTCAAGAACGGGAGTCAGCACCACACCGTCAAATCACCCCGAACCACACTTCCCGGACAGCGCTCGTTCCGGCCTCCCCCGGGTCCCTGAACCGCCCTTCCTTGAGTCAGCATGGTGGCCGCACGCATACCAAGTCCCCGAACTATGTTGCCCCGCCACATGTGCGCCTGACCTGCGTGTTTCTACGGTGTGCCGATACCTGCCCGTCCCCACCGCACACGAGGAAGTGGCGTAGATGACCTCCGCAGCAACCGCTCCCCCACCCCCAGCCAGCCTCAAACGCATCGTCACCGCCAGCCTCATCGGCACCACGATCGAGTGGTACGACTTCTTCCTCTACGGCTCCGCCGCCGCGCTCGTGTTCAACAAGCTGTTCTTCCCGGACTCCGACCCGCTCGTCGGCACGCTGCTGTCGTTCCTGACGTACGCGGTCGGGTTCGCGGCCCGGCCGCTCGGTGCGCTGGTGTTCGGGCACTACGGCGACCGGCTCGGGCGCAAGAAGCTGCTGGTGCTGAGTCTGCTGCTGATGGGCGGGGCGACCTTCGCGATCGGGCTGCTGCCGACGCACGCCACCATCGGGACGGCCGCGCCGGTCCTGCTCACCGTGCTCCGGCTGGTGCAGGGCTTCGCGCTCGGCGGCGAGTGGGGCGGTGCCGTGCTGCTGGTGTCGGAGCACGGGGACGCGCGGCGGCGTGGGTTCTGGGCCTCCTGGCCGCAGACCGGCGCGCCGGCGGGGCAACTCCTCGCCACCGGCGTGCTGTCGCTGCTGACCGCCGTCCTGTCCGACGCAGCGTTCGGCGACTGGGGCTGGCGGATCCCGTTCCTGCTCTCCGGAGTGCTGGTGATCGTCGGTTTGTGGATACGTCTGTCTGTCGATGAATCGCCGGTCTTCAAGCAGGCGTTGGCACAGGCCGAGGCCCGCAAGGCGGACCGGGCCGCGACCGCGGAGAAGCTGCCGCTGGTCGCCGTGTTGCGGCATCACTGGCGTGACGTCCTGATCGCGATGGGCGCGCGCATGGCGGAGAACATCAGTTACTACGTCATCACCGCGTTCATCCTCGTCTACGCCACCACCTCGGCCGGCGTCTCCAAACAGACCGCGCTCAACGCCGTACTGATCGCCTCGGCCGTGCACTTCGCCGCCATCCCGGCGTGGGGCGCGCTCTCCGACCGGATCGGCCGCCGTCCCGTGTATCTGATGGGTGCCGTCGGTGTCGGCCTGTGGATGTTCCCGTTCTTCTCGCTGATCGACACCGGCGGCTTCGGCAACCTGATCCTCGCCGTCACGGTCGGGCTGGTGCTGCACGGGGCGATGTACGCGCCGCAGGCCGCGTTCTTCTCCGAGATGTTCGCGACGCGGATGCGCTACTCCGGCGCGTCCATCGGCGCCCAGTTCGCCTCGGTCGCGGCGGGTGCGCCGGCGCCGCTGATCGCCACCGCGCTGCTGTCCGACTACGGCAGCTCCACGCCGATCGCCCTGTACGTCATCGGCGCGGCCGTCCTCACGGTCATCGCGGTTGCGGTGGCCAAGGAGACCCGCCACCGGGACCTGGCCGACGTCGCCCCTCTCGCCGACGCGGACCGGACCCCAGCACCGGCGGCGGACGCCCGGACCCCCTGAGATGTCCCGGCACCGGCCCCCGTGCGTGCGTCCCCGCGTGCTCGGGGGCCCGCCCATGGGGGTCAGTGCCGCGCCGACAACCGGTGCAGCCGCAGGGCGAGTTGGATCTCCAGGGTGCGGGCCGGGCTCTGCCAGTCGTCGCCGAGGAGGCGGCCGACGCGCTCCAGGCGCTGGGCGACCGTGTTCACATGGACGTGCAGTTCGTCCTTGGTGCGGGCGGGGCTCATGCCGCAGGCGAAGTACGCGTCGAGCGTGCGCAGCAGTTCGGTGCCGCGTCGTCGGTCGTACGCGACGACCTGGCCGATGGTGCGGTCGACGAAGCCGGGGATGTCCCGGTCTCCGGCAAGGAGCAGCCCCAGGAAGCCGAAGTCCTCGGCGGCGGCGCCGTCCCCGGAGCGGCCGAGGAGCCGCAGGGCGTCGAGGCAGCGCCGGGCCTCGGCGTAGGCCGTGGCCACGGCGTCGGGGCGGGTGGCGAGACTCTCGGCGGGTGCGGAGGCGCCGACGGTGACCCGTGCGTGGACCGCTGTGCCCAGGTGCCGGGCGGCGCGACGGGCCAGTTCGGTGGCGGTGTCGCCGGGTCCGAGGGGCAGCAGCAGGACGGTGCCGCCGTCGCGTGCGGCGGCGAGGCCGTGCCGGGTCGCGGCGAGGTGGGACGCGGCGGCGGCGAGGCGTCTGCGGGCGTCCGCCTCCTGGTCGGCGTCGGGCGCGTCACCCTCCAGGCGCGCGGCCAGAACGACGTGGACGGCGTCGAGGTCGGCGTGGAGGCGGGCCGCGCGCTCCCGCAGCAGGCGCGGGTCACGGTCGCGGGCGTCGAGCAGGTCGTCCAGGAGCTCGCCGCGGACGCGTTGTTCGGCCTCGGCGGCGGACCGGCGGGCCAGGAGCAGCAGGGAGGTGACCATGGCGGCACGCTCCAGGGTGCGCTGGTCGACGGGGTCGAGCCCCGGGTGGCCGCGCAGCACGAGCGCGCCGAGCAGTTCACCGCCGGCGGCGACGGCGGCGATCCAGTCGTCCTCGTGCCGCACCGCGTGGCCTTCCGCGCGGGACGCCTCCAGGGCATCGGCCGGTGCCGCGGTGGCCTCGGCGAACTGGACCGTGCCGTCGAGGACCTCGGAGACGGCGGCGGCCACGTCGTGGACCCCGCCGCCGCGCAGGACGAGTTCGGCGAGCCGGTCGTGCACGTCGGAGGCGCGTTCGATGACGCCGCTGCGGTCCTGGATGATCTCGTTGGCCCGCTCCAGGTCGGCGAGGGCCGAGCGGGTCTCGGCGAGCAGGTTGGCGGTGTCGATGGCGGCCGCGGCGAGGGCGGCGAAGGAGCCCAGCAGGGCGATCTGCTCCCGCTCGAAGACCCGGGCGCGGCGGTCGGCGGCGAACAGCACGCCGATGACGTGGTGCCCGAGCGTCAGCGGCACGCCGAGGATGGCCACGAGTCCCTCGTCCCGCACGCCGGCGTCGATGGTGAGGGTGTGCTGGAAGCGGTCGTCCTTGAAGTAGTCGTCGGTGACATAGGGGCGTGCGGTCTGTGCGACCAGGCCGCCGAGGCCCTCCCCCATGCCGAGCCGCAGTTGCTGGAACCGGGCCGCGACCGAGCCCTCGGTGACCCGCATGTAGGTGTCGCCCCTCGCCGGGTCGTTCAGGCTGAGGTAGGCGACGTCCGTGCCCAGCAGCGACCGGGCGCGCTGCACGATCGCCTGGAGTACGGCGTCCAGGTCGCGCAGCCCGGCGAGGTCGTGGGCGGTCTCGAACAGTGCGGACAGCTCGGCCTCGCGGCGGCGCCGTCCCTCCAGCTCCGAACGCACGCGCAGGGCGAGCGGCTTGGCCCGCTGGAGCGCGGCGATCCACTCCGCCGGGCGCCCTTCGGCGCGCGCGAGCAGCACCGGCTGCTCGTAGGCGTCGGCGGACGCGCCCCGGGCCAGAAGCTCGAGATACGGCGTCTCCGCGGCGGCCGGGGGTGGTTCGGCGATGCCGGCGGAGCGCTCGGCCGGCTGCACGTGATCGCTGGACATGCTCACAGGATTCACCATGACCGGGCCGTCCCGTCAGCCCTGTGGACAACTCCCGACGGACGCTCAGGGCCGCTCAGTGGGCGGTCCAGCCGCCGTCGAGCACGAGCGAGGTACCGGTCACGAAGGACGCCTGCGGACCGCACAGGTACGCCACGGCCTCGGCGACCTCCTCCGGTTCGATGAGCCGCTTGACGGCACTGTCCTGGAGCAGCACCTCGGACAGCACGCGCTCCTCGGGGATGCCGTGCGCCCGGGCCTGGTCGGCGAGCTGCTTCTCGACCAGTGGGGTGCGCACATAGCCGGGGCTCACACAGTTGGAGGTGACACCGTGGGGTGCGCCTTCGAGGGCGGTGGTCTTGGAGAGTCCCTCCAGCCCGTGTTTGGCTGCCACATAGGCCGACTTGTAGGCCGAGGCGCGCAGCCCGTGGACGGACGACACATTCACGATGCGGCCCCACCCCTGTCCGTACATGTGGGGCAGGGCACCGCGGATCAGCCGGAAGGGTGCCTCCAGCATCACGGTGAGCACCGTGTGGAAGACGTCGGGCGGAAAGTCCTCGATGGGGCTCACGAGCTGGAGCCCGGCGTTGTTGACGAGGACGTCGGTGCCCGCGGCGGCGAGTTCGGCGGCGTCCAGGTCGGTGAGGTCGAGGACGTGCGGTTCCACGGTGCCCGCGAGGCCACCACCCTGTCCGGCGAGGGCCTCCAGGCCCACGGCGTCCCGGTCGACCGCTCTCACCTTCGCCCCGGCGGCCGCGAGCCGCAGCGCGCAGGCGCGGCCGATGCCGCCGGCGGCGCCGGTGACGAGCGCGGTGCGGCCACCGAGATCGAGCGGGGAGGCGTGGGGTACCGGAAGGACATGGGGCGCGGTCATGCGTCGACCCTAGGCAGCACCCCTGCTCCGCCCCATGTGGTCACGCCCTACAGTTCAGCCGGAGGCAGTGGGGTCGAACCATGTGGGGGCGTCCGACACAGCCTGCTTGATCCGGAACAGGCCGTATTCGTTCAGCTCGGGCAGGGCGTCGACGTCGAACCAACCCACGTCCAGCGACTCGTCGTCGTTGACCCGCGCCTCGCCGCCGACGGCCCGGCAACGGATGGTGATGTCCATGAACTGGCAGGTGTCGCCGTTGTCGTAGGTGACGGGGTCCCCTGCCTGGACGAGCACGACCCGTTCGGCGACACAGCGCACGGCCGTCTCCTCGTAGACCTCCCGCACCGCGCATGCCGCGGGCTGCTCCCCCGGGTCCGGGATGCCGCCGATCACGGACCACCGGCGCGTGTCGGCCCGGCGGTTGAGCAGCACTCTGCCCTCGTCGTCGAAGACGAGGGCGGTGACTCCGGGGAGCCAGAGCAGCTGATGACCGGCCGAGGCACGGAGGGTGCGGATGAAGTCGGGAGTAGCCATGCCGCCGACCCTAATGGGCGGCTTCCGGCGGCCCGGCGGGTTTCAGGCGGCGTGTGTCCGGCGTACGGCTACACGTCACCGGCGCGTCGCCCGCGCATTCCGGCGCCGACGGCCCAGCCCAGTCCGCCGGCCGCGACCAGCACGAGGGCGATCTCCGGCAGGATGCCGAGCTGTGTGGCGGGCGTCTGCGAGGAGCGCAGCGGCACCTTCTGCACCAGTGAGTCGGCGACGAACATGCCGGTCTTCTGCGTGATCTTGCCGTCCGGCATGATGATCGCGCTGACGCCGCTGGTCACCGGCACGGTCACGGTCCGGCTGTGCTCGACCGCTCGGACCCGGGACATGGCGAGCTGCTGGTAGGTCATCTCGCTGCGGTCGAAGGTGGCGTTGTTGCTCGGCACGGAGATCATCTGGGCGCCGTCGGTGACCTCGGAGCGCACGGTCCAGTCGAAGGCCGCCTCGTAGCAGGTGACGAGACCGACCTTGGCGCCGTCCATGGTGAACACGCCCGGCTTGGTGCCCCGGCTGAAGTCTTGGCGCTGCATCGAGGTCCAGTTGCTGTTGATCGCCCCGATCAGCGAGCGGAACGGCAGATACTCGCCGAACGGCTGGATCTGGCGCTTGTCGTAGGTGTCGACGGGTCCCTTCGCCGGATCCCACAGGATCTGCTCGTTGTAGAGCTTGCCGTCCCGTTCGACGACGCCGCCGACCGAGATGGGCACGCCGACGGCCTTGGCCGCCTGGTCGATCACGGCGCGGGCGTCGGGGTTGGCGAAGGGATCGATGTCGGACGAGTTCTCCGGCCACAGCACGAAGTCGGGCCTGGCGACCTTGCCTGCCTTGACCTCCGCGGCCAGGCGTTCGGTCTCCCGCGCGTGGTAGTCGAGAACGGCCCGCCGCTGGGAGTTGAAGTCGAGGCCCGCCCGCGGCACATTGCCCTGGACCACGCCGACGGTGACGCTGCCGTCCTCGGCCTTGTCGCTGACCAGTGGCCGGGCGGCGACGGCCGCCACGACCGGGACGGCCAGGCTCAGCAGACCCACCGCCGCCGCCGTCCTGCGCACCGTGCCGGTGCGCCGCCACACCACAGCCAGGCGGACGACCTCGTACAGCCCGAAGCCGCACAGCACGACCGCGAAGCCGAGCACCGGGGTGCCGCCGACCGCGGCGAGCGGCAGGAACACACCGTCCGCCTGCCCGAAGGCGATCTTCCCCCAGGGGAAGCCCTCGAACGGCACGCGCGCGCGTGCCGCCTCGCCGGCGATCCACACAGCGGCGGCCCACACCGGCCATCCGGGCAGCTTCGACACGACGGTGACACCCGCGCCGACCAGCGCGACGAAGATCGCCTCGATCGCCACGAGGGCGAGCCAGGGGCCGGGACCGACCTCCACTCCGGTCCACACCAGCAGCGGCAGCAGGAAGCCGAGACCGAAGAGGTAGCCCAGGCCGAGCCCCGCCTTCCAGCCGCGGCCGCGCAGCACCCAGCCGAAGATCGCGAAGGCCGGCAGGGCCAGCCACCACAGGGTGCGGGGCGGGAAGCTGACGTAGAGCAGGAGGCCGGAGAGCGCGGCTGCTACGGCCGGGAGGAGGCGCCCGAGCCGCCGGGCCCAGGCCCGCGCCTCGGGCGCGATCCGCGGCTCCAGCTGGTCCGACTCGCCGACGGAGGTTGCGGTGACGGTCACTCCCGGAGTGTAAGGCGAGTGACCTTGACACCGACAGCGCGGTCCACCAGGCGGCGGCGTCACGCACCGCGGGCCCGATCGCGCAGGGCCTCGCCGTGGATCTGCCGCAACGTTCCTGCTCATTTCGTGACGACACATCCACAAACCGTCCACCAGCGGCTACGGTGTCCCGAAGCCTCAGTCGTGCGGCCGGTGGCGGCCTGTGCGACCGGGGCCTTCACAGGTCGGGGGCGACGCGGTGCGGGGGGCGGGGCGGGGTGGGTTCCAGTGGGCTGACGCCCGCGTCCGGGCAGGACGCGGACGGTGAGAGACCGATCGCTGTGGACGCGGCGGGCGTCGTGGTGCTGGGGGCCTGCGCCGGCTGGTCCCTGATCACGGCGGCGGTGCACGGCGGCCGGCCCGAGGGTGTGCTGCTCGCGGTGCTGGCCGTGGCGGCCGGGTACGCCGCCGGCCGGATCGGCGGGGCGCTGCTGCCGGTCGGCGCGCCCTGCGCCGGGGCGCTGGCCGGTGTCGGGCTGACCGTGGCCGTTCCGCATCTCGCGCCGGGCCCGCAGATCGCGACACCTCTCGGGCATGCCGGGGCGACGGCTGCCGTGCTGACGTTGTCGGCCGGTGCCGCGTGCTGCGCGGCCTGGGCCGCTCGTGTTCCGGCCGTGCGCTTCGCCCTGCGGCTGCTGGCCGCCGGGACGGCGGTGCTGGCGGCCGTGCTCGGGTCGGCCACCGGCTGCGTCGCCTCGGTCGCGGTGCTGTTGTGCTCGCTGGCCGCCGGCCGCACCCGGCACCGCGGCGCGGGCCTCGCCATACTGGGCACGGTCGCCGTCCTGGTGACCGGCCTGACGTGGGCGGTCGCGGCGCGGGCCGTACCGGGCGGGCTCGTGACCGCCGTCGAAGAGCGGCTCACGCCGCACCGCGTACAGCTCTGGCAGGACGCCTGGCATCTGCTGCGCGACGACGCCGCCCTGGGGATCGGCCCGGGGCGCTTCGGGGAGCTGAGCACGACGTCCGCACAGTCACTGCTGTCCGACGGCAAACCCCACTCGGCACCCCTTCAGCAGGCGGCCGAGCAGGGGCTCGTCGGTGTGGTCCTGCTGGCGGCGGCGTTCGGCTGGGTGCTGTACGCGCTGTGGCGCGGCCCTCGCCCGACGCCGGTGGCGCTCACCGCGGGCGCGGCCCTGACGGCGCTGGCGGCCATCGCCGCGATCGGCAACGCGCTCAGCTTCACGGCGGTGTCGGTGGGTGCGGGACTGCTGGCGGGCATGGCCACGGCCCGGCCGCTCGTCGCCGAACCGGCGGGCACCGCTCCGGACACACGTTCCAGGGGCGCCGGACGTACCCCGGCGTGGTGATCGGAAGCCCGTTCAGTGCGCGGCAGCGCCCGGCTTGGTCCGCCCCAGCCGCGCCTTGATGACCTGTACGGCCGCCTCCGCGTCGTCCACGGTGATCGTGAAGGTGTGTCCGTCCCACAGTTCCAGCACGACGCCCTCACCCCGTCGTACGACGACCGCCGTGCCCTTCTCCGGCCGCCACCGGTAGCCCCAGCCACCCCAGTGGCGGGGAGTGACGTGCGAGATGTACGTGGCGCCCGCCACATCGGAGAGCGGGATGCGGCGGCGGGGCAGGCCGATGTGGCCGCAGCGCACCTCCAGGTGCTGCTCGTCGACCCGCAGGGCGACATGCACGAAGGCGAGCGTTCCGAAGAGGACCAGCAGCCCGGCGGCGATGCAGCCGACCACGGCCATGACCAGTGGGACGACGCCGGACGTCCACGCCGAGTCGACGGCCAGTTCGATGCCCAGTGCCATGCAGGCGGCGCCGATGAGCGCCAGCAGCCACTGGACCCGGTTGGTGGCCCGGCCCGTCCAGACGTCGGGGTGCGGGTGGGGAGCGTGCTCGCCGTGGCGGTGGTCCCTCATGCCTATGAGGTTACTCAGGTTTCGCTCCGCTGGTACCTCATGGCGGAGCGTGACTGCGCCGGCCGGGCGGCGGGCGCGGATCCGGCAGACCGACGACGCTCGGAGACCGGTGCCGGTCAGCCGGCCGGCGTGACCGCCTGCAACAGCCGTCCTTCGTCGTACGCCAGGGCGGCTGCGGGGAGCGTGCCCTCGCGTCCGCTCAGCAGGACGGTCAGGGTGCCGTGCGGCGTGGCCCCCGGCGCGGGCTGCTCGCCGAGCCGGCGCAGGGCCTGCGCGGCCACGGCGCCCGCGGAGCCGTGCAGCACGAGGGGCGGCCGGCCGGGGCGCTGTACGGCGGCCCGGATGCGCTCGGCGACCAGCTCGTAGTGGGTGCAGCCCAGGACGACGGTGGTCACCTCGTCGGGCGTCAGTGCGGCGGCCGCGGACACGGCGGCGTCGATCGCCGCCTCGTCCGCGCGTTCGACGGCCTCGGCGAGACCCCAGCAGGGCACCTCGGTGACGGGGACCCCGTCGGCGAAGTCCCGGATCAGGGTGCGCTGGTACGTGCTGCCGGTGGTGGCCGGGGTGGCCCAGATGGCGAGGTGTCCGCCGCCGGCCGCGGCCGGCTTGATCGCCGGGACGGTGCCGATGACCGGAAGCTCCGGTTCGAGACGGGCGCGCAGGGCGGTGAGCGCGTGCACGGTCGCGGTGTTGCAGCCGACGATCAAGGCGTCGGGGCGGCGCGCGGCGGCCGCCTCGGCGACGGCCAGGGCGCGCTCGGTCAGGTCTTCCGTGGTCCTCGGGCCCCACGGCATGCCGTCGGGGTCCAGGGAGAGTACGAGATCGGCGTCGGGGCGCAGTCGCCGCACCGCGGCGGTGGCCGCCAGCAGACCGATTCCGGAGTCCATGAGCGCGATCTTCACCCGGTCACGATAGACGATGAGCGGTCCCGGGCCGTTCCGGTGGGGCAGACTGCGCGCGTGAGCGCCGTTGTGTGGACTGCCGCTGGATCATTTCTCGCCTGGCTGTGGCTGCTGCTCTGCCAGGGCTTCTTCTGGCGCACGGATGTGCGGCTGCCGCCGCGCCGGGACCCGGACGCGTGGCCGTCCGTGTGCGTCGTCGTCCCGGCCCGCGACGAGGCGGCGGTGCTGCCCGCCGCGCTGCCGTCGCTGCTCCGGCAGGACTACCCGGGGCGGGCGGAGGTCTTCCTCGTCGACGACGGGAGTACGGACGGCACCGGTGACCTGGCGCGTGAACTGGCACGCGGGACCGGCGGGCTGCCGCTGACCGTGGGCTCGCCGGGTGAGCCGCCCGCGGGCTGGACCGGCAAGCTGTGGGCGGTGCGCCACGGAATCGGCCTGGCACGCGCGCGTGATCCCGAGTACCTGCTGCTGACGGATGCCGACATCGCGCACGCGCCGGACAGTCTCCGGGAACTGGTGGCTGCGGCCCGTGCCGGTGGGTTCGACGTCGTCTCGCAGATGGCCCGGCTGCGCGTGGAGAGCACGTGGGAACGGTTCGTCGTGCCGGCCTTCGTCTACTTCTTCGCGCAGCTCTACCCCTTCCGCCGGATCGGCAGAGAGGGCACGCGCACGGTGGCCGCGGCCGGTGGCTGCGTGCTGCTGCGGACGGAGGCCGCCGAACGGGCGCGGATCCCGGACGCGATCCGCCATGCCGTGATCGACGACGTGGCCCTGGCGCGGGCGGTGAAGCGCGGCGGCGGCCGCGTGTGGCTGGGGCTGGCCGACCGGGTGGACAGCGTCCGGCCGTATCCGCGGCTGGGCGACCTGTGGCGGATGGTGTCGCGCAGCGCGTACGCCCAGTTGCGGCACAACCCCCTGCTGCTGGCCGGGACGGTCGCCGGGCTGGCGCTGGTGTACCTGGTGCCGCCGGCGGCGGTCGTGGTGGGGCTGGTGGCGGGGAACGCGGCGGCCACGGTCGTCGGAGGGGCGGCCTGGATCGTGATGACGGGGACGTACGTGCCGATGCTCCGCTACTACCGGCAGCCGCTGTGGCTCGCTCCCCTGCTGCCGTTCACCGCGTTCCTCTATCTCCTCATGACGGTCGACTCGGCGGTGCGGCACTATCAGGGACGCGGTGCGGCCTGGAAGGGCCGCACCTACGCCCGCCCGGACGCCGTGGCCGACGAGGGCTGACGGCCGCGGGAGGAGTCACTTCCGGCCGGGGGTCCAGTTCATGCCCCACCCGTAGGCGTAGTCGACGGTCCGCTGCGGACTCACCCCGCGCTCGGGCACGAGGTAGCGCGCCTCCCGCTGGACGACCAGGTCGCCGCCCGTGTTGGTGATCAGGGCGAGCGCGCACACGGGCGAGGGAACGGTGCACTCGTCGAGGGAGAAGTCGATGGGGGCGCCGTGCTGCGGCCGCAGGGTGACGGTGGCGTTCAGGTCGGCGAACGAGCGGGCGCCTTCGTAGATGGTGACGAAGACGAGGATGCGCCGGAAGTCGTTCTTGTGGTCGAGATTGACGGTGAGGTTCTCACCCGTCGACACGGCGCCGGTGCGGTCGTCTCCGTCGAGGTGGATGTACGGGGGCTGGTGCAGCGCCCCGAAGGCGTTGCCGAGGGCCTGTACGACGCCCTTGCTGCCGTCGGTGAGTTCGTACAGCGCGCACAGGTCGAGGTCGAGGTCGGAGTGCATCGCGGCCGGGCGGCCGAACTTGCTGCTCCATCCCGAGAACTGCTTGCGGACCTGCCAGTTGAGGTTCACGTGCAGGGCACCGGAGGTGCCGCCCTGCTTGGTGAGCGACACGGAGGGGGCCGCCTTGGTGAGCGTCACCTTGGTGAGGCGGACGGGCTCGGGCGGTGCCGCCGGGGGCGCGGCCGGCGGGGGCGTGTGCGCCGAGGGCGCGGCGACGGGAGGTGCGGGGGCCGGGACCGGAGCCGGGGCCGCCTGCTGCGGCTCGTCCACCGTGATGCCGTAGTCCGTGGCCAGTCCTTCGAGTCCGCTGCTGTAGCCCTGGCCGACGGCACGGAACTTCCAGGCGCCCTGACGGCGGTAGAACTCGCCGAGGACGAAAGCGGTTTCGGTGGTGGCGCCCGGGTTGTCGAAGCGGGCGACCGGGGTTCCCTGGGCGGCGTCCTGGACCTCGATGTACAGGCCAGGGACCTGCCCGAACGCGCCGCCGTCGGAAGAGGCGGCCAGGACGATCGTCTCGACCTCGGGCTCCACGCGCGCGAGGTCGACGATAAGCGTGTCGGTCACCCGGCCGTCGGCGTTGCGCTTGCCGTCGTGCCGGATCGCGCCGGAGGAGTGCGCGGGCTGGTTGTAGAAGACGAAGTCCGCGTCCGAGCGGACCTTTCCGCTTACCAGCAGCAAAGCGGAGGTGTCGGCGTCGGGCACACCCGGTCCGGCCCGCCAGCCCAATTCCACCCGCAGCGCCGCGGTAGGCACCGCAGTATTTGAACCTTTCAGCATTTGCATGTCCGCCCCCATTGCGTGTCACCGCGCCGGGCACACCCCGGCCGTCCGTCGAGTTCCGTTCGCACAACCTATTCCTCCCCCGCGGCGAACTCTCATGCGCCGCGGGCGGAAGCCCGGTGGCCAACCCCTGGTAACCCACCCGGAACTCGGCCTTTACACGATCGGAGCCTTGTTCGGCGCCCCTTTTTGCCGAGTTCGCTCGCATTGGGGATACCCGGTCACTGCGGACACGGAAAACAACCCTCTTATCGGTCTCCCCAACCAGCACATCGTGGGCTTAACTTATGTGCCATGACCTCCCCCCGCTCCACCTATGGCGGCGGCTACTACTCCGCCTCCTTCCCGGACACCCCGATCTACGACAAGCTCGTCGCCGAGCGGGGCACCCCGCAGATCGCTCCGATCCGGGTCCCCGCTCAGTACGACACGCCGGGCGGCAACCTGCCCGCCCTCCCGTCGGCGCTGCCCGCTCTCCCGGCAGCCCCGTCCCAGCCCGCCTACGGTTATCCGCAGGCGCAGCAACCCGCCCCGCTCCAGCAGGCGCCGGCGGCGTACATCCCGCAGCAGGCCACCGCACCGCGCGGCTACCCCGGCCCGCAGCAGCCGCGCCCCGCGGCACCCGCGGGCTACGAGGCCATGCGCCCCGCGGCTCCCCGGCCCGCCCAGGCTCCCTATCAGGACCCGTACAACAACCAGCAGTACCGCGGTTACTGAGCCGCCCGCCCGGGGGCTGTCGGTGCCGGCTGGCACGATGGCCCCATGGGGAACGCGCACCTGCATTCGATCCACGTCCATCCGGTCAAGGCGGTCCGGGGCCTCGCGCCCCGGGAGGCCGTCGTGGAGCCCTGGGGGCTGACCGGGGACCGGCGCTGGGCGCTGGTCGACGACGGGGAGAAGGTCCTCACGCAGCGTCGGCATCCGCGCCTCGCCCTGGCCGCCGCCGAGCTTCTGCCGGACGGCGGCGTTCGCCTGTCCGCACCCGGCATGGAGCCCCTGACGGTGCCCGTTCCCAGGCCGTTGGACACAGTGCCGGTGGAGATCTTCCGTGACAAGGTCGACGCGGTCCCGGCCGAGGACGAGGCCGCGCACGCCTGGTGCAGTGCCTATCTCGGCATCGACGCGCGTCTCGTGTACATGGACGACCCGGCCACGCGCCGGCCCGTCGACCCGGAGTACGCGCGTCCGGGCGAGACCGTGTCCTTCGCCGACGGCTTTCCGCTGCTGCTCACCACGACGGCCTCCCTCGAGGCCCTCAACGCCCTGATCGCGCAGGGCGATCACGCGGACGAGGGCCCGCTCCCCATGAACCGTTTCCGGCCGAGCGTGGTCGTGGCGGGCACCGGCGCCTGGGCCGAGGACGACTGGTCGCGCCTCGCCATCGGGGACGTGTCCTTCCGCGTCGCCAAGACCTGCGGACGGTGCGTGGTGACCACCACGGACCAGGGCACGGGCGAGCGCGGCCGCGAGCCCCTGTACAGCCTGGGGCGGCACCGGCGGCTCGACGGCAAGCTGGTCTTCGGGCAGAACCTGGTGCCCCTGTCCCGGGGCACGATCCGGGTCGGCGATCCGGTGAGCATCCTCCAGTAGCGGGGTCGGCGGTCGGCGCCCCCGGGCGGGAACCGCCCCAAGCGCCCGGGCGTTGGGCTTGTGTGAGAAGTTCATGAGAGTCGCCGGTGAGAGGTGATTTCGCTCTCTCTTCACCCGGTTGGCGCGTGGACGGCTCGGCAGGGGGTTATCACGGAGCGGGGAAGGGGGTGCAGGCGGTGCGAGCGATCAGGGGACTCTGGCGCTGGCGGCGCAACCCGCTGTGCCGCGCGACCGATCTGGCCGAGGCCTGGTTGGCGCTGGCGGCCCTGGTGCTGATCCTCCTGGCCGCGCCGGTGGCCGGTTCCCTCGTCGGGGGTGCCGCCCGGGACGCCCTCCAGGCTTCCGTCCGCGAGCAGCACGAAGCGCGGCATCTGGTGACGGCCACAGTGGTCCGCAAGCTCGACCCCTCCCCGCTGGACGCCGATCCGGAGACCTCCACGGGCCGGGATCTGCGCAACCGCGTCCTCGCCGACTGGACGGCACCGGACGGCACCGCACATCAGGGCCCGGTGCTGGCGGGCCTCAAGGACCCGCAGCAGGGCGACACGTTCCGGATATGGACCGACCGGCACGGCCAGATGGTGGCCCGCCCCCTCGACTCCGCGACGGCGTCGACGCACGCGGTCCTCGCCGGCTTCGGCGCGGCCCTGGCGGTCGGTGGTCTCGTCGAGGGCGGCAGACGGCTGATCGTCTGGCGCATGGTCCGCCGCCGGTACGCCCGTTGGGACCAGGCATGGGACAAGGCGGGCCCGGACTGGGGCAGGACGGGCACCGGCAGCTGACAGCCTTCCGGCTCTGGTCAACCCACCACCCGCGCGCACGCTACGGTGGTCCGGCCGAACCGTTCGGCACACCCGCGCGCGAGCGAGCAGGAGGGGCGCGCCGGTTTCGATGCCGCGTGCGCGCGCAGGCCCGAGGGGCCCGGCCCGGTCGCGGTCCCGACACCGGTGGCAGCGTCCCGAAGGCGAACGAGCCATCAGTACGACCGAGGTGGGGGCACAGCTACACCATGGCACAGGGCACGGTCCAGGTGACGCACACCGGCACGTCGCGGTGGCGGCGCCGCACGGGTGAGTACGCATCGCTCGCCGCTGCCCTGGAGGCCGCGGCCGACGGAGACGTCCTCACGGTCGCCCCCGGCACCTACCGGGAGAACCTCGTCGTGCAGCGTGCGGTGACCCTGCGCGGCCCCGAGGGCTCCCCCGGCTCGGTGCGGATCGCGCCCGTGGACGGCGTGCCGCTGACCGTGCGCGCCTCGGCGGTGGTCCAGGACCTGCATGTGGAGGGCCAGGACGCGGCCGCCCCGGCGGTGCTGGTGGAAGAGGGCACTCCGGAGCTGAGCAACGTCCGGGTGGTCACGCGGTCGGCGGCCGGGATCGAGGTGCGCGGCAACGCCCGGCCCACGGTCCGGCGCTGCGCCGTCGACAATCCGGCGGGCATCGGCATCGCCGTACTCGACGGCGCGGGCGGGGTGTTCGAAGAGTGCGAGGTCGTCGCGGCCGGCCAGGCGGGCGTGGCGGTGCGCGGCGGCGCCCACCCCCGTCTGGAGCGCTGCCGGGTGCACCACACCTCCGGCTCGGGCCTGTCGGCGACCGGGGAGAACTCGGCGCTGGAGGCGGTGGGCTGCGAGATCTACGAGGTCCGGGGCAGCGGTGTGCAGATCACCGGCCGGGCCACCGCGCACCTCACCGACTGCGATGTTCACCGCACGACGGCCGACGGGGTCACGCTCGACACGGACGCCGTGCTGACGCTGGCCGACTGCCGTATCCACGACATCCCGGAGAACGCGGTCGACCTGCGTTCCCGCTCCGTGCTCACGCTGACCCGCACCACGGTGCGGCAGTTCGGGCGCAACGGCCTGTCGGTGTGGGACCCGGGCACGCGCGTGGACGCCAACCAGTGCGAGATCTTCGACAGCACGGGCGACTACCCGGCGGTGTGGGTGAGCGACGGCGCCACCGCGGTGCTCGACTCGTGCCGGGTGCACGACGTGCCGGACGCCCTGTTCGTCCTCGACCGCGGCTCGCGCGCCGACGTCGTCGACAGCGACCTGTCGCAGGTGCGCAATACGGCCGTGTCGGTGAGCGACGGTGCGACAGCCCAGCTCGACGACTGCCGGATCCGGGACGCGGCGACGGGCGCCTGGTTCCGCGACCACGGCAGCGGCGGCACCCTCAGCAACTGCACGCTGGACGGCACCCAGACCGGCGTCATCGTCACCAAGGGCGCCGACCCCACGGTGGAGCGCTGCACGATCGACTCACCCGCGGAGGCGGGTGTGTACGTGTCGGCCGGAGGCCGCGGCAGCTTCCACAACTGCCGGGTGACGGGCAGCGGCGGCTACGGCTTCCATGTGATCGACGGCAGCCGTACGACGCTGCGGAAGTGCCGCACGGAGCGGTGCGCGCGCGGCGGCTACGAGTTCGCGGACAGCGGCGCGGACGCGGCGTCCGGGGCGGGCCCGCTCGTCGAGGACTGCACCAGTGACGAGAGCGGCGGGCTGCGGACGCCCGGGGCGCGGGAGACGGCTGTGCAGACGGTGAGCCACTCCCCCGGCGGCCTGCTGGGCGCCGTCCCTGGTCAGCGCACCGAACCGGAGCCTCCGGCCCCGGCCCCGGTCGCGGAGCCCGAGCAGTCGGCCCGTAGCTCCAAGGACGTCCTCGGTGAACTGGACGCGCTGGTCGGCCTCGAGAGCGTCAAGCGCGAGGTGCGCGCCCTCACGGACATGATCGAGGTCGGCCGGCGCCGGCAGCAGGCGGGCCTGAAGGCGGCGTCGGTCAAGCGGCACCTGGTCTTCACCGGCTCCCCCGGTACGGGCAAGACGACGGTCGCGCGGCTGTACGGCGAGATCCTCGCGTCCCTCGGTGTGCTGGAGAAGGGCCACCTGGTCGAGGTGTCCCGGGTCGACCTGGTGGGCGAGCACATCGGCTCGACGGCGATCCGCACGCAGGAGGCCTTCGAGAAGGCGCGCGGCGGCGTGCTGTTCATCGACGAGGCGTACGCGCTGTCCCCGGAGGACGCGGGCCGCGACTTCGGCAAGGAGGCCATCGACACGCTGGTGAAGCTGATGGAGGACCACCGGGACGCGGTCGTGGTGATCGTCGCGGGCTACACGGCCGAGATGGAGCGCTTCCTCTCGGTCAACCCCGGTGTGGCGTCCCGGTTCTCGCGGACCATCACCTTCAGCGACTACGGCCCCGAGGACCTGCTGCGGATCGTGGAGCAGCAGGCCGAGGAGCACGAGTACCGGCTGGCGCCCGGCGCGGCTCAGGCGCTGCGGACGTACTTCACGGAGCTCCCGAAGGGCCCGGCGTTCGGCAACGGCCGTACCGCGCGGCAGACCTTCGAGGCGATGGTGGAGCGGCACGCGAGCCGGGTCGCCCAGTTCGCCGAGCCGAGCACGGACGACCTGACCCTGCTCTACGCGGAGGACCTGCCCGAGTTGCTCTGAGGATCCGCCTCCGGATCGGGGCAGGGCTGCTCGGCCGTGTGCCGCGGTGCCGGCAGGTCCGGCCGCAGCCGGGCCAGCAGCTTGCGGCGCTCCTCGGCGAACGCCGGGTCCGCCTGGTAGTCGGAGTGGCCGAGGATCGGCGCGGGCAGCGGGTGCAGGTCGTTGCGGCCGTAGGAGAGGGGATCCTGCAGCGGCACGTGGTCGACCCCGAGGTCGTGGTTGCCGGGCAGACGCACCGGGCCGCCGATGGGGTCGGTGAGCCGGTACAGGTTGCGCCAGCAGTCGACCTCCCGGTGCAGGGAACCGAGCGCGGCGGGGCCGAAGTGCGCCGGGAACCAGCGGCCGTAGAGCCGCTCCAGCGGGGAGCCGTACGTCAGCAGTGCGACGCGTTTGCGGGTGGACGGCGTGAGTTGCCAGGCCGCGGCGGCGGCGAGCACGCTGCCCTGCGAGTGCCCGGAGATGACCAGCCGTCCGCCGGTGACGCGGGTCCAGGTCGCGATCCGCCAGGTCAGGTCGGGCACCGCGCGCTCGGCATAGCAGGGCGGGGCGAAGGGGTGGGCGGCGCGCGGCCAGAAGGTGCCGACGTCCCACAGGATGCCGATGGTGCGCCGCGCGGCGGCGTCCTTGTAGGCGCGCCTGCCCCAGGTGACGAACAGTATGAAGCCGAGGCCGATCAGCCAGGAGCCGAGGGCCTGGGCGGTCTCGGCGGCGCCGTGGACGAGGGGGTAGGTGCCCCGCGCCGCCTCGCCGGGCGTCTCGTCGGTGGCCATGGCGCCCACGAGGGCTGCGGCACCGAGCAGCAGGGTGACGCCGGAGGTGACGGCGACGATGCGGGGTCCCCGGTCGGTGAGGGAGGCCATCGCGCGGGTGTAGGCGATGCGGCGGGTGCGGGCGCGGTCCTGGGCCTCGTCCGGGTAGTCGCGGGCCACCGCCTCGCGTTCGGCGCGGGCGAGCTGCCAGGCGCGGTGGGCCAGCCAGCCGAAGAGCACCAGGAGCACCACGATCAGGGGCGGGATCACGGACGCCTGCCAGGTCAGCAGGACGGGCGGGCCGTCGATCGACGTCCCGGTGCCGTCCAGCCAGTCGGACACGCGCTGCGACACACCGCCGGACATCACCCCGCCCAGGGCGCAGGCCAGCATCGCGACGGCCGGTCCGCCGAGACCCCGCAGCACGGCCCGCCGGTCGGGGTCGGTGCGGTGCAGTGCGTGGGCGACGCCGGCGAGGACGATCACCAGCAGGCCCTGGACCAGGGCGAGACCGCCGAAGGTGGCATCACCCGGCAGCCGGCCGGCCGACTCCCAGCCGGGGCGCTCCCACCCCGCGTACAGCAGGGCGAGGGCGAGCAGGACGAGGGCGGCGAGCGGCAGGCGCCGTACGAAGCGCTCGTCGAGTTCCCGGTCGATGCGTCTCTCGCTGCGGCCCCGGCGGCAGACCACCCACACCACGGCGACCGCGCAGGCCGCGAGGGCCGCCTCCAGGAGCAGGCCCAGGATGTTCAGTACGGCGGGGCCGCCGGGCCGGCGGTCGTGGCGGGCGGCGGCGCTGGCGACCGCGGCGGCGACCGTGACCAGCCCGGCGGCGGTGTGCGCGGCGCGCAGCCGGGCCACCAGCCGGCGTCCGTACCAGAAGCCGGGCCGGCCGAGCGCGGTCGTGCCGCCGCCGTCGTCTTCGGGCTCGGGGTCGCGGGCCAGCGGCTGCTGGGACTCGTAGTCGCTCCAGGTGCGCCGGGACAGGTACCACAGCAGGACGGTCAGGGCGGTCGGGACGAAGGACGCCAGGGCGAGCCTGCGGCCGGGGCTGCTCCACCAGCCGCCGTCCGAGACGGTGGGTGAGAGGAAGCCCAGCCAGGAGTGCCGGTCGGCGCACGCGCGCGTGCCCGCGCACTGCCAGGCCGCCAGGTCGAGGGCGACCTCGCAGGCCGCCGCGACGAGCAGCACCGTCAGGGTGAGCCCCGTGAGCCGCACCAGGAGGCCGTACAGGCGCACCGTGCGGCGGCGGCCCCGGGCGCTGGGGCGCATCCAGTGGGCGAGGTTGACGACCATGAACGGCAGCAGCAACAGCCACAGGGCCCGGGTGCCGTTTCCGGAGGTCAGGTTGCACCAGACGTAGGCCTCGGGCACCGGTCCGTCGCGGCGGCGGTCGTCGGCGCTCTTCTCCGCGTCGACGTCGTCGGCGCGCCGGAAGACGGCCGCGATGCCGTCGCCGGTGATCCGCACCGTGCGCGGATCGTTGAGCATCTCCTGCGGCGTGGTGCCGCCCACGCCGTGGACCAGGAGTTCCAGGGCGGTCCCGGTCTCACCGGGCCGCCGGGCGGGCTGGTCGGGCCCGCCGGTCGAGTCATGTTCCCGTGCACGTTCCACTGATTCGCACTTCCCCCGTGACACGCCGTCGGCTCTGTCCGTGCGGGCACAAGGATCTCCACTTCCGCGGCGCCGCACACCTCCCGTCACGGAATCTCTCCGATCCGTAACACTGCGGAGCGACGAGCGAGGCCCCGGGTGGCATGTACGCGACGAGCGGTCGGTGGCGCCGCCGACGCCGCGACATGCAAGGATGGGGCGTCCGCGCACCGGAGCCGGGGGAGAATGCCCTGGTTGCGGCAGGTGCGTAGGACGTGTCGGACGGCATTGAGGCGAAAGGACCGGAGCGTACGTGAGCGAGAATCAGAACCTCCTCGCGGAGCAGCGGCGATCCCTGATCCTCGACGAGGTCCGCCGCCGGGGCGGTGTCCGGGTCAACGAGCTGACGCGCAAGCTCGGCGTGTCGGACATGACGGTCCGCCGCGACCTCGACGCGCTCGCCCGCCAGGGCGTGCTGGAGAAGGTGCACGGCGGCGCTGTCCCGGTGGTCGAGGCGAGTACGCACGAACCGGGTTTTGAGGCCAAGTCGGGGCTGGAGCTGACCGCCAAGGAGGACATCGCACGGGCGGCGGCCAAGCTGGTCGCCCCGGGCGCGGCGATCGCCCTGTCCGGCGGCACGACGACGTACGCGCTGGCACAGCAGCTCCTGGACGTGCCCGACCTGACGGTGGTCACCAACTCGGTGCGGGTGGCCGACGTCTTCCACGCGGCGCAGCGCACCTCGGGTCCGCGGCAGGGCGCGGCCACGGTCGTGCTGACCGGCGGTGTGCGCACCCCGTCCGACTCGCTGGTGGGGCCGGTCGCCGACCAGGCGATCGCGGCGCTCCACTTCGACCTGCTGTTCCTCGGGGTGCACGGCATATCGGTCGAGGCCGGCCTGTCGACGCCGAACCTCGCGGAGGCGGAGACGAACCGGCGGCTCGTGCAGTCGGCCCGGCGGGTGGTGGTGGTCGCCGACCACACCAAGTGGGGCAAGGTGGGCCTGAGTTCGTTCGCCTCGCTGGAGCGGATCGACACGCTCGTGACGGACGCCGGCCTGCCGGACGAGGCGCGCGGGGTGGTCGTGGAGCATCTGCGGCGGCTGGTGGTGGCCGGGGAGCCCGACGAAGCGGCAGACATCTGACGGGGCGCCAGCTAGGGTGACGCTGCCGGTCATCGCCCGATCCCGTACGAGGAGGGCTTCGTCCATGGCTCACCGTCTGCGCCCGGTGGGGCTCGACTTCGTCGGGACCGCGCCCGTACGGCATGTGTCCGAGCGGGAGATCTCCGCTCCGGTGGAGGCGGTCTACCGCGCGCTGGAGGACGTGCCCGGCTGGGTCGGCTGGTTCCCCCAGGTGACGGCCGCCCGTCCGATCGACGGCGGGAAGGGGCGCGACATCCGCCTCATGGGAGGCGTCCGGTTCCGCGAGTCGGTCATCGCGGCGGAGGGACCCGAGGTGTACGCCTATCGCGTCGACGTCACCAACGTGCCCGGGGTGCGGGCGATCGCCGAGGAGTGGCGGCTCGCCCCGGCCGGTACCGGGACCCGGGTGCGGTGGACGTTCGCGACCGACGGTACGGCGGCGTACCGGCTCGCCCTGAGGCCGGTGCGGGCGGCTCAGGCCAAGGCCTTCCGGGACGCCGTCACGGCGCTGGACCGGAGGCTGGCTGCGTCGTAGCACCGCCTGTCGGCGGGCCCGGGGTCTCGGGTCAGTCGGGCCAGACGCCCGTCTTGAGCAGCGAGTCGATCGCGGCCGTGTACGGCTCGATGTCCAGCCCCTGGGCGGCCAGCCAGGTGTCCGAGTAGTACTTGTCGAGATACCGGTCCCCCGGGTCGCACAGCAGCGTCACGACGCTCCCCTGCCGTCCCTCGGACACCATCTCCGCGACGATCTTCAGCGCGCTCCACAGGCCCGTGCCGGTCGAGCCGCCCGCCTTGCGGCCGATGGCGCGCTCCAGTGCCCGTACCGCGGCGACGCTGGCCGCGTCGGGCACCTTCATCATCCGGTCGATCGCGCCGGGCACGAAGCTCGGTTCCATACGGGGCCGGCCGATGCCCTCGATGCGGGAGCCGCAGTCGTAGGTGACGTCCGGATCGCCGGTGGTCCAGCCCTCGAAGAAGCACGAGTTCTCGGGGTCGGCCACGCAGACGCGCGTGTCGTACTGCATGTAGTGGACGTAGCGCGCGAGGGTCGCCGAGGTGCCGCCGGTGCCCGCCGTGGCGACGATCCACGCCGGCTCGGGGAACCGCTCCATCCGCAGCTGCCGGAAGATGGATTCGGCGATGTTGTTGTTGCCGCGCCAGTCCGTGGCCCGTTCGGCGTAGGTGAACTGGTCCATGTAGTGGCCGCCGGTCTCGGCCGCGAGGCGGGCGGACTCCTCGTACATCGTGCGGGGGTCGTCCACGAAGTGGCACCGGCCGGCGTGGAACTCGATGAGGCGGATCTTCTCGGCGCTCGTCGTGCGCGGCATGACGGCGATGAAGGGCACGCCGATGAGCTTGGCGAAGTACGCCTCGGAGACGGCCGTCGAGCCGCTGGAGGCCTCGATCACCGGACGGTCCGGCCGGATCCAGCCGTTGCAGAGGCCGTAGAGGAAGAGGGAGCGGGCGAGCCGGTGCTTGAGGCTGCCGGTGGGGTGGGTGGACTCGTCCTTCAGGTACAGGTCGATCCCCCACCGCTCCGGCAGGGGGAAATGGAGCAGGTGCGTGTCCGCCGAGCGGTTGGCGTCGGCCTGGACTCTGCGGACGGCTTCTTTCAGCCAGGCGCGGTAGGCGGCGTCGCTGTGGTCGACGTCGAGGGTCACACCGGTCCGGGTCTGCTGGGGAGTGCTCACGGGGGCTCCTAACGCTGCGCGCCGACGACGCGTCGCGCGGCCGACACCCCGATCATATGCACCTTCCTCACGCTTCTCACCTGCATAAACGCACCTTTGAGCCCCCCAAAGCGCCCCCTGGGGCAGGGCCCGGGGCAAGGGGGCGCGTGATCAGGGGGGCGCACTTGGGTGTGTGCTCCAGGCGCCCCCAGGAGAGGGGGTCTGCTGCACTGGTGCTCGACGCCGGGTGGGGGCAGACTTCACCGCGGGACCGGGGCTCCGAACGGGGTACCGGCAGGGGTCGAAGCACCAACCGGAGCAAGCATCCGGACGGGGGCACACTGGATCAGGACACGAGCCTGTGCCGGGTACCGCGGAGAGCGGCGGCCGGTGCACCGACGCGCACAAGGGGGCGGGTGGTATGGCCGAGCCGGAGTTCAGGGCCACGGGCGTGCGGATCGGGAAGCGGCTGCGTTCGCTCACCCGGGCCGGACAGGTCCGGATCAGCGGCGGCCGGCTCGAGCTGCTGACCAGCTACGGCAGCGAGATCGACAGCGCGCCGGTGCAGGCGGTGCGCGCCTCCAGGCCCTGGTTCGGCCCCGATGACCGGGCCACGGCGGACCTCAACGGCAATCGGTACCTGCTCACCATGGGCGACCACGACCCCGCTCCGGGCGAGCCGGGGCCGCCGGCCGCACGGCGCTTCATCGAGGCCGTGCGCAGGGCGGCGGGGCGCGGCGACTGAGATGTCCGCGAGTTGCGGTCCCTTACCCCCTGCGCCACTCTGGTCTCACGTCACTCTGGGTTTACCGGCGATAACGCTGCGAACCAGCCCGCCGGCCACGACAGCGGGCGACAGCGTCACGAAGGCGCCCTGCTGGATCCGAACTCCGTGTTCTTCCGGACCTCACGTCGGGGAGTCGCAGCCGTGATCAGCTATCCAAGCAGGCACTGCACGGTGGAGCTCCAAGCCCTGCCGTCGCGGATCGGCCAGGTCCGCAGAATCGTCTCTGCGCAGTTGCGCTACTGGCATCTGGACGCTCTGATCGACCGGGCCTCGCTCGGCGTGACGGAGCTGTTGTCCAACGTCCACCGGCATGCCCAGCCCGACAAGACGTGCACCGTCGAGATAGAGCTGCTGCTCGACCGGCTCACGGTCTCGGTGCGCGACCACGACCCACGGATGCCCGTGATCGACGACGCCGAGCCGCTGGCGACCTGCGGGCGCGGGCTCGCGATGGTGGCCGCCATGAGCGAGAGCTGGGGCGTCCGGCCGGACGGCGAGTCCGGCAAGGTCGTCTGGTTCACCCTCCCGACGTCCTCCGCCCCGGTCGCGGCGCCGTCGCGCCGGGCCCGGCGCACGGTCCTGGAGAAACCCGCGCGCAGGTTCGCGGAGGTCGGGCACACCACCGACGGGCTACGGCCCGAACATGCTCCCGCCCGGTCCGCCGTTGCCGGTTGACCGGGCGGTGACCACCGTTCGCACGGCGGTTGCCACCGGGTGACGTTCGCCGCCGCGCGCACGTCACCCGGTGACGGCGGCGCGGAACCACTCGGCGTGCGCCCGCCGCCTTCCCGGCGTGGCATCCGACCGGGGCGACGCGTCGCATCCGGCCGGGGCGACGCGTGGCATCCGGCCGGGGCGACGCGTGGCATCCGGCCGGATGTTCAGGCACCTCCACCCTTGGCCGTGCGGCCGAACTCCTCGTTCAGTACGGACAGTCGGCGCCAGTACTCGTCCTCGTCGATCTCGCCGGAAGCGAAGCGGTGGCCGAGTACGGCGATGGGCGAGTCGTTCTCGACCGTGGGCTGCCGCCAACCGCGGTGGCTGCGCCACACGGTGCGGCGCAGCAGTGCGATGCCGCCGCCGATGAGCAGGGCCCAGAGGACCGGGAAGAACAGGATCCACGGTCCGGGGCCGCTGTCGCCGAAGTGTGCCAGGGTCTGCATGTCGTCCCACTCCTCGATCGCCGTGCCGGATGTCTGTGCGTCGCTTTCGAGAGTCGCCCCACGAGGGGCCCCCGGTCGTCGTACGTCCAGCGACACTGCGCCTACGCCCTGAGGGGTAGGCGCCGGGTCGATTTCTGTAACTACTGGTATGTACAGTAGGTGCATGAGCACCTCGGAACGGCTGATCGAGTCCACCCGCGAGCTGCTGTGGGAGCGCGGTTACGTGGGCACGAGCCCCAAGGCGATCCTGGAACGCGCCGGCGCCGGGCAGGGCAGCATGTACCACCACTTCAAGGGCAAGCCCGACCTCGCGCTGGCCGCGATCCGGCGGACCGCCGAGGAGATGCGGGCTGTCGCCGCCGGAGTGCTCGACGGGCCGGGAACGCCGTACGAGCGCATCGAGGCGTATCTGCGCCGCGAGCGGGATGTGCTGCGGGGCTGCCCGATCGGCCGGCTGACCATGGACCCGGACGTGATCGCCAGCGCCGAGCTGCGCGCCCCGGTCGACGAGACGCTCGACTGGATCCGCGAGCGGATCGCCGGGATCGTCGAAGAGGGCAAGGAGCAGGGCCAGTTCGCGCCCTCGCTGGACGGCGAGGAGATCGCCGCGGCGGTCGTCGCGACGGTCCAGGGCGGTTACGTCCTCGCCCGCGCCTCCGGCTCCCCCGCCGCGTTCGACACGGGTGTGCGGGGCCTGCTGTCGCTGCTGGCACCCCGCCCCGCCTGAGGAGACCTGAATGCACGCCATGCAGTACGAGCTCACTCTGCCCGCCGATTACGACATGGGCGTCATCCGCGACCGTGTCGCCCGCTTGGGGCATCTGCTCGACGACTGGGACGGGCTCGGCGTCAAGGCCTACCTGATACGCGAGCGCGGTCTGCGCGGCTCGCCGGTCGACCAGTACGCGCCCTTCTACCTGTGGAACACCGTCGAAGGCATGAACGCCTTCCTCTGGGGCGGCGGGTTCCAGGGGCTCAGCGACGACTTCGGGCGGCCGTCCGTACGGCAGTGGACGGGGCTCGCGTACGAGGAAGGGGGCGGTTCGCACGCGCGGTTCGCGGTACGGCGGCGCCAACCCGTCCCAGCTTCGGGGCGGTTGGCCGAGGCTGTGGGGGACGCGGTGCGGGAGGCCCGGCGGCTGGCGGCGGAGGACGGGGCCGTGCTCGCCGCGGCCGCCGTCGACACGAGCCGCTGGGAGCTGGTGCACTTCTCCCTCTGGGAACACGACACCCCCAAGGCCGACGGCGACGTGTTCGAGGTGCTGCACCTGTCGGCACCGGGCCTGGACCGGCTGCCCCGGGGGCGGCGGTGGTGAGCGCGGTCCGCACGGTGCTGGGGGACGTGCCGCCCGGGGAGCTGGGCGTGTGCGACGCCCACGACCACCTGTTCTTCGGCAGTCCCCGACTGCCCGGCCAGGAGCTGCGCAGCGTGGCGGCGGCACGGGCGGAACTGGTCGCGTTCCGGGAGCAGGGCGGTGGTGCCGTGGTGCAGTGGACGCCGTACGGGCTCGGGCGGCGGGCCGCCGATCTGCCGCCGCTGTCCCGGGAGACCGGGGTGCACGTGGTCGCGGCGACGGGGCTGCACCAGGCCGTCCACTACGACGAGGACACGCTCGCGGGGCTGCGGGGCCGGCTCGCCGACGTCTTCGTCTCGGAACTCACGGAGGGTATCGGGGCGTCGGGGGTGCGGGCGGGGCTCGTCAAGGTCGCGGGCGGTTTCCACGCCCTGGACGCGCACGCCCGCTGGACCATGACGGCGGCGGCCGAGGCGCATCACGCCACGGGCGCGACCGTCGCCGTGCATCTGGAGCTGGGCACCGGGGCGCTGGACGTACTGGACCTGCTGTGCGGGGAGTTGGGGGTGCCGCCGCATCGCGTGGTGCTCGGGCACCTCAACCGCTCCCCCGATCTCGTGGTGCACCGGCAGGCCGCCGAGTCCGGGTGTTATCTGGCCTTTGACGGTCCGTCACACGCCCACCACGCCACCGACTGGCGGATGCCGGACGCCGTACGGGCCCTCGCCGACGCCGGGTTCGGCGACCGGCTGCTGCTGGGCGCGGACACCACGACGGCCGCCGCCCGCTCGGTGGGCGGCGGTCCAGGGATGCCGTATCTGCTGCGCCGGGTGCGCCCCCGGCTCGTCCACGCGGTGGGCGAGGACCTGGTGGGGCGCATCCTCAGGGAGAACCCGGGCCGGGCGTTCGCCGTGCGGTGGCGCTGACGGCGTCGCCGGCCGGTCTCAGCCCGCGGCCTGGTCGTTGTCCTTCATCTCGCCCCATCCGTGCCAGCGGTCGACCTCGATCCAGGCGCTGACCCGGGGCCGGACGCGGTTCGGGTAAGGCCGGCCGCCGTAGTGCCGGGAGAGCAGGTCGATGTCGGTCAGGTCCTTGTCGTCGTACATCTCGGTGACGCGGCCGATGAGGGTGACGTGGGTGTACCAGTTGTCGTCGGCGAGAACGGTGAGGGTCACGCGCGGGTCGCGGCGCAGGTGCTTCAGGCGGACCCGGCCCTCGTCGAGGTTGATCAGCACCCGGCCGTCCTTCCACAGGTACCAGGTGGCGGTGGAGACCGGTGTGCCGTCGGAGCGGAGCGTGGCCATGACGCATGGGTTGGGCCGGCTCAGCAGGGCGTCGGCCTCGGGCGGCAGCGGCGGCTTGGACATGGGGAACCTCCAGGGTGATCAGGCGGACGGGTTGTCGTCGAAACTCGCGAAGTAGGCGGCGGCCATGTCCTCGTCGCCGTGGCCCTGGGCTGCGGCACGCTCCATGCGGGCGGCGGCGGCTTCGGCCACGTCCAGGCGGACGCCGTGGCTCGCACCGGCCTCGACGATGAGGCGGGCGTCCTTGGCCGCGGTGGTCACCGCGAACTGGGGCGGGGTGAGCCGGTGTTCGAGGATCATGCCGGACTTGGCGTGCAGATAGCCCATGTCGAGCGGGCCGCCGGCGATGAGGTCGAGGAAACCGTGCGGGTCGACGTCGAGGGCCTTCGCCAGCGCCAGGGCCTCACCGGCGGCGGCCGTGGCGGCGAGGACCCAGCTGTTGGCGACCAGCTTCAGCCGGGTGCCGCCGCCGGCCGCGCCGTCCTCGCCGGCCCACACGGTACGGGCGCCGACCGCGTCGAAGACCGGCGTCACCGTGTCCCGGCCCTCGACGGGGCCGGCGGCGAGCACGGTCAGCTGCCCGGCCTCGGCGGGCTGGCGGGTGCCCAGGACGGGGGCGTCGTAGAAGACCAGGCCGTGCTCGCGGGCGAAGGCGGCGAGGTCGCCGATGGCCTCGACGCCGGCGGTCGTGGACTGCACCCACGCGGCGCCGGGGCGCAGTCCGGGCGCGGCCTGGCGCATCGTGTCCAGGGCGGCGGGGCCGTCGTGGAGCATGGTCAGGACGACGTCGCTGCCCCGGACCGCCTGCGCGGGGGTGTCGGCGATGTGCACGCCCTCGGCGGCCAGCGGCTCGGCCTTGGCACGGGTGCGGTTCCAGGCGTGGACGGTGTGCCCGGCGCGTGCCAGGTTGCGGGCCATCGCGGCGCCCATGATGCCGGTGCCCAGGACGCTCACGGTGAGCTTGTCGGTCATGACGTCCATCTTCCTCGTTCGTACGGTGCGGGCGTGCCGCCTGCGGTCCAGCCTGCCCGCTCAGGCGCGAGCCTTCCCGGAAGCGGCGCGGACAAGCCCGTCGAGCCGTGCCGAATGGCCGTTGAGCACGAGGTGGGACGGGAGCCGGAGGAGACCGTGCTGTTCACGCGGCTGCCGCGGGCGTGCAGCCGACCTGGCCGGCACGGCCTCGCCGCTCGGGTCTCCCCTCGTAGGCGCATGCGGTGACCGGGTGACCGGCTCAGGTCACCGAGATGTCCACGGACGGCCGCAGCTTCGCCGCCGCGGCCAGGGCCTCGTGCACGGGGTGGGCGGCGAAGGCCGCGAGCAGAGTCACGTCCGCCGGGTGGTCGGCGGCGGGGTAGGCGATCTGCTCGTAGGCGGCATGGAAGCGCGGGCCCCAGCGGCGGGCGCCGAGGCGGGCCGTGCGGGAGCAGTTGTCGACCATGTACGCCACGTCCCGGGCGTGCATGTACGGCAGCAGCGAGTCGACGGCCTCGATGACGGACTCGTTGACGATCTCCGACCAGGGGTGCCCGCGCTCGGTGAACTCGTCGATCTGGGCGGTCATGGTGGCGACGAACACGCCTGCGGTGAACGGGTCGACGGGCAGCTCGCGGGTGCCGCGCCGGGCCCGCGCCCGGTCGCTCACCGACCACATCGGGGATCCCCCGATCCGGCTCATCGGACGTGCGCCGATCCGTCGTTCCGCGAGGATCACGCTGCGCAGTTCGGTGCCGTCGGCGACCTCGTCGTAGATCTCCTCGACGATCTCGCGCGCCGGGGCGTAGGCGGCCGTGTACGCCCGGTCGAAGACGTCCCGGCCCTCCCGGTCGAGGCTCTCGCGCACGGCCCGCAGCCCGGCCCGCGAGATGGTGCGGGCGATCGGGCCGGTGACGTTCTCGCAGGACCGTTCGTACGCCGTCACCTCGTCGTCGCCGGCGAGGCGGTAGCGGGTGTACAGACTCTCGACGATGCCGTGGACGGCCCCGAGCAGGACGGCGCGTTCGCCGACGATGTCCGAGCGGTACTCGCTGTCGAGCGTGGTGCGGAACGTGTAGGGGGAGCCGAGCGCCACCGACCAGCCGAGCGCGAGGTCGACGGCCCGTCCGTCGGGGTCCGCGTGCACGGCGAAACTGCTGTTGATCCCGGCGCCGTTGACGTGCGCGCCCTGCTCGTAGAGCCGCCGCACGGAGTCGCCCATGCCCTTGGGACACACGGCGATCACCCCGTGGCCCGGCGGGAACTCGCCGCCCGTTTCCCACAGATGGCCGAGCAGGAAGCCGTGCGAGAGGCCGATGACGGCGCCGGGCTCAAGGGCCGCGAAGATCTCCTCGTGATGGGCCGCGAGCGCGTGGTCGGCGATCAGCAGGATCACCAGGTCGCTCTCTCCCGCCACCGCGAGCCAGTCGCCGAGCGTGCCGTCGTCCTCGGTGAAGCCGTGGGCGCGGGCGTCGGCGCGGGAGCCGGAGCCGGGGCGCAGTCCGACGGCCACCCGGATGTCCGTGCCGGCGAGGGAGTCGCGCAGGTTGAGGGCCTGCGCCCGCCCCTGGGGGCCCCAGCCGATGACGCCGATCCGCCGGACACCGGCGAAGGCCTGCGGGAGCAGCGGGAAGAGGTGCCGTCCGCCGCGCAGGACGGTCTCGGTGCCGCCGGGCACGTCCATGGTGTCGAGGGGGAAGACGCGGGAGGTGTACGTGGTCGTCGAGGTCATGGTCGAGTTGTAGGCTCGGCCGGAGCGTTGCGGCAAGCGCAACTTGTGCAGCGCCCTGTTGCATCGAATGAAAGGCGCAGGCCGTGCGGGACGATCACCGGGAGCTGCGGCTGTTCCTGCACCTGGCGCAGACGCTCAACTTCGGCCGGACGAGCCTGGACTGTCACGTCAGCCCGGCGACGCTGACCCGGACCGTGCAGCGGCTGGAGGCGGACCTCGGGCACCGGCTGTTCGACCGGGGGCCGCGCGGGGTGTCGCTGACGGCGGAGGGGCACCGCTTCCGCGAGTACGCCGTACGGGCCCTGGAGCTGTGGCGCGCCTACCGCGAGGAGCACCCCGACCCGGCCGAACTCACCGGCCGCCTCGCCCTGTTCGCCACGGTGACGGCGTGCCAGGCGCTGCTGCCGGACCTGCTGGCGCCCTTCCGCACCGCGCATCCCCAGGTCCGGCTCGATCTGCGTACGGGTGACGCGGCGGCCGCCCTGGCCCGGCTGGACGAGGGGGAGGTCGACGCGGCCGTGGCGGGGATCCCGCCGAGGCTGCCGGAGGCGCTGGCGAGCCGGACGGTCGCGGTGACCGAGCTTGTCCTGGTCACGGCCCGGGACCGGCCGGATCCGGGGCTCGACGGGCCTTTCGTCCTCCCTCACCGCGGGCTGGTCCGCGATGCCGCCGACCGCTGGTTCCGCGCCCGGGGCGCGGCACCCGACGTGGCCTGTGAACCGGACGGCCACGAGGGGCTGCTCACGCTGGTCGCGCTGGGGTGCGGCACGGGCGTGGTGCCGCGCCTGGTGCTGGACAACAGCGCGGTGCGGGAGCGGCTGGCGGTGGTGCCGGCGGATCCGGCGCCGGAGCCGTTCCCGATCGGGCTGTGCGTCCGGCGGGCCGATCTGCGGCGGCCGCTGGTGGCGGCGCTGTGGAGTCTGGCCGGCCCGGGTGCGCGCCCCGAGTGGCCTGGGTGAGCGGCCGCGGGTGGCTCAGCGGTTGGGTCTGGATCACCGGGCGGACCAGACGGATTCCACCCTTCAACCGTGCTCCGGTCGCCTTGCCGCGGGCCTCGCCGCGGCAGGCGAGGATCATCAGCCCCTCGTGGCGGAGTTGCTTGCCGGGGAAGGGCGTCGCCGGAGCCCACGAACCGTCAGGCCGAGGAGCCGCTGTCGATGACCAGGTCGGCGCCGACCACCGCACCGGCCGCGGGCGAGGCGAGATAGAGCACCGCGGCCGCCACTTCTTCGGCCTCCGCGACCCGTCCGAGCGGGTTTTCCGTCTTCACCCGCTCGGCACGGTCGGCCTCGGTCTCGCCGGGCCGCAGCGACATGGGAGCGGCCGATGCACCGGGGCTGACCGCGTTGATGCGGATGCCCTGGTGGATGTGGTCGAGAGCAGCGGCCCGGGTCAGCGCCGAGACCGCCGCCTTCGAGGCGATGTACGCGGCGGCGTTGGGGATCCGCAGGTGTGCGCCCAGGTTGGAGGAGATATTGACGATGGTGCCACCGCCGTTCTCCTTCATGTGCGCGATCTCGTGCTTCATGGCCAGCCAGACCCCGGTGACATTGGTCCGCAGCACCGCGTCCCATTCCTCCTCGCTGACCTCTCCGACCGGCACGGTGCCGCGGAGTATCCCGGCGTTGTTGACCGCGATGTCCAGTCCGCCGAAGCGGGTGACGCTCTCGCATACGAGGTTCTGGAGCCGGCCGGAGTCGGTGACATCAGCGGTGACGGCGGCGGCCGTGCCGCCGGCGGCCTCAATGAGGCCGACCGTCTCGTCGAGGGGGGCCGCGGTGCGTCCCGCGACGACCACGGATGCGCCCTCGGCGGCGAATGCGAGCGCGATCGCGCGGCCGAGGCCGGAGCCCGCGCCGGTGACGAGGACGGTCTTGCCGGTGAAGCGGTTCATTTCGGTGGCTCCCTTGAGCGATGGGTTACTTGGTGCGGTGGTTCAGGAGGGCGACTGAGGCGAGAGCGGCCCCTGTTGAGGCCAGGGAGGAGGCATCACTGCCGAGCGTGAGCAGGATCGCGAACAGGACGGTCGGACCGGATTCCATCGCGGTGTTCAGCACACTGCCCGCGAGTCCTGTCTGCTGCTTCGGCACGCCTTCGGTGGCGAGTACGGCGGCCCCTGCGAAGGAAGCCGCCGTGCCGACAGGCAACAGCACCAGACCCGGCAACAGTCCGTACCCGTATGAGATGTGCGCGTCGGTACCGGTCAGCGCGAGGAGGGCGAGCCCGGCCGCGCCGGTGCCGAGACCGGCGGCCGTGACGGTTCGGGCCCCGTACCGGCCGATGAGCGGTCCTGCCGCCCGGCCCGAGGCGATCAGCCCAACAGCGAACGGTACGAACGCCGCCGAGGTCTGCAGCGGTGACCAGTCGCGCGCCTGCTGGAGGTGGAGCGAGAGGAGCACGAAGGTCATCGCGGTTCCGCAAGCGCTCAGTGCGATGGCGGCGAGAGCGAGGACCCGCCGCCGGTCGAGCAGGAAGCGGGGCGGCAGCAGCGGGTCGCGGGCGCGGTGCTGGGCGTACCAGAACACGGCCAGCAGCGCGGCCCCGCAGAGCAGCGGCACGAGCACGCCGACCGACGACCAGGGGTGGGTATCGGTGACGACGAGCCCGTAACTGGCGAGGGTTGTCCCGGCGGTGGCGAGCAGAGCACCCGGCAGGTCGAGAGTCCTGCCCCGGCTCGGCGTGGTGTCCGGCAGCAGCCGAGGCATGAGGGCGAGGGCTGCGAGGGCCACCACGAGCGGTACGGCGAAGGTCCAACGCCAAGACAGCAGCGCTGAGATGACGCCGGAGAGCAGATTGCCCGCGGTCGCGCCGAGTACCGATAACCCGCCCCAGGTGGCCATCGCCCTGCCGTACGCGGGTGGGGAGGGGAAGACGGCGTGCAGCACGGCCATGGCGGCGGGCGCGATCAGAGCCGCCCCCGCGCCCTGCGCGAAGCGCGCTACGAGCAGCGTCCCCATGCCGGGGGCGAGCGGGGCTGCGGCCGAGGCGGCGGCGAAGAGGACCAGGCCTGTGGTGAGGGCACGCCGCCCGCCGTAGCGGTCAGCGAGGCGCCCGCCGAAGAGCAGCAGTCCGGCGAAGGTCAATCCGTAGGCGGCGCTGAGCAGGATCAAGTCGGCACGTTGCAGGCCGAATTCGCGCCCGATGGCGGGCAGCGGTACGGAGATCGAGGCAAGCGTGAAGATCAGCGTGGTCTGGACACTGCCGAGGAGGACGAAGGCGCATCGTTGCTGTATGGCAGCAACGCGGGCGGCGTCCGTGGCGGTCATACCTCGCCCTTTCTTGACCGATCGGTTCATTATTCGGGCGTGCTGCAGGAAACCCGGTGACTGTGGTGCGTGTCATTCAGTCCAGCAGGGCCAGCGCCTGCTCGGCCGCGTCCCGCACCCGGGCGGGATCATTCGATGCCTTGCCGACGACGCGCAGGCCCTGCAGCAGGACGAACAGCATGCGAGCCAGCGCGTGCGGATCACGACCCTCGGGCAGCTCACCCTGAGCCTGGGCGCGTACGAGCGCGGAGTACAACGGGGTCTCCACGTGCTCCCAGCTGATCTCGACCCGCCGGGCCGCCGCGGGGTCGTGCGGGGCCAACTCGGCGGCGGTATTGGTGACGAAGCAACCGTTCAGCCGGCTCTCCGGGGATGCGGCCTCCGCGGCGAAGCGGCGCACCACCGCCCGCACCGCGGGCAGTGCGGGGCCCGGCTGGGACAGCTCGGCCAGGAGAGACGGGTCGCGCGTCTCGGCGTACCGGTCCAGGGCCTTCAGGTACAGCTCGTGCTTGCTGCCGAAGGTCGCGTAGATGCTGGCGCGGCCGATGCCGAGATGCTCGACGAGGTCGCTCATCGACGTCGCTTCGTAGCCGCGCCGCCAGAACAGCTCAAGGGCCGACTGCAGCGCGGCGTCCGGATCGAATTCCTTGGTCCTGGCCACACCTAGAGACCATAGACGTATCCAGAACGATCAGTCAATTAACTGTGTCGTCGAGGCCTTTGGCCATGTGGCGGAGGCATCGAAGCAGCGTCAGGCGGCGCGTACTCAGCACCTTCCTCACGAGACTGCTCAGGTGAGCGCCCCGAGCGGATCGTCCAGGACCGGCTGCCAGGCCAGTTCGGCCGCGCCGACCAGGCTGTTGTGGTCGAGGGTGCACGCGAGGATCGGGACGCCGCCGCTTTGGCCCCACAGGCTGCGGTCGGCGACTACCGCGCGGAGCCGGCCGGGGTCGGCGTCCAGGAGGGTGCGGTGCAGACCGCCGAGGATGATCCGGTCCGGGTTGAGGATGTTGACGAGACCGGCGAGTCCGAGGCCGAGCCGGTCGATGAGGGTCTCGGTGGCCGTGCGGACGCCCGGGTCGTCGTAGTGGTGACGGATCAGGTCGATGGACTGCTGGAGCAGGGACACCTCGGGGCCCGGTTCGCGTCCCGCCGCCGTGAGGAAGGCCAGGGGGTCGGTCTCCACGTCCAGGCAGCCGCGGCTGCCGCAGTGGCAGGGGCGGCCCTCGGGGTGGACGGTGAGGTGGCCGACCTCCAGCGCGAGGCCCGAACTGCCCCGGTGGAGGCGGCCGTCGAGGACGAGCGCGCCGCCGACGCCCCGGTGGCCGGTGGCCACACACAGCAGGTCGCGGGAGCCGCGTCCGGCGCCGTGCCGGTGCTCGGCGAGCGCGGCGAGGTTGACGTCGTTCGCGGCGAACGCGGGTCCGTCGAGACCGGCGGCGCGCACCTGCTCGGCGAAGATGTCCCGGACGGGCGAGCCCGCCGGCCAGGCGAGGTGCAGCGGGTTCAGTGCCAGGCCCTCGGGTTCGGCGACCGCGGAGGGGACGGCCAGCCCCGCGCCCACGCACCGCCGCCCCGTCTCCCGCAGCAGCTCGGCGCCCGCCGTGACGACGGAGGCGAGCACCTTCGCCGGGTCGGCGTCGACGACCTCGCAGCCGGGCGCGGTGGCGACGATCCGGCCGCCCAGTCCGACCAGCGCCGCCCGGAAGCCGTCGGCGTGCACCTGTGCGGCGAGCGCGACGGGCCCGTCCTCGGCGACGGCCAGCTTGTGCGAGGGCCGGCCCTGCGAACCCGCCCCCGCGCCGGGCCGGGCGTCGACCCGGATCAGCCCGAGCGCCTCCAGTTCGGCGGCGACCGCTCCGGCCGTCGCCCGGGTCACGCCGAGCTCGGCGGTGAGTACGGCCCGGGTCGGCGCGCGTCCGGTGTGCACGAGCTCCAGCGCGGGTCCGAGCGCTCCGCGCCCCCGGTCCAGCCGCGTCCTCGTCGAGGTGCTCCCATCCCCCGCCGGCCGGGGGTCCGCCTTCCCGCTCATGAGGGCGAGTCTCCCATGATCCGTAGGGCCCGCGGCCTACAGGCCGCTGACCCGGAGCGTGATGTTGAGCCGTCCGGTCAGGCCCAGCCCGGGCGGTGCCGTGCCTCCGTGTACCCGGGGGACCCCGTGGTAGGCGAGCCGGGACGGGCCGCCGAAGACGAACAGGTCGCCGCTGCGCAGCTCGACGTCGGTGTAGGGCCGCGTGCGGGTCTCGGGGTTGCCGAAGCGGAAGACGCAGGTGTCGCCGAGGCTCAGCGACACCACCGGCGCGTCCGACTTCTCGTCGCTGTCGCGGTGCATGCCCATCCGGGCGTCGGCGTCGTAGAAGTTGATAAGGGCGATGTCGTACGCCGGGGCCGGTCCGCCGAGTGTGTCCCGCACCGCCCGGCGGCCCAGCTCGCCCAGCCAGTCGGGGAACGGCTTCACCGGGGCGCCGTCGCCGTCGACGACCGTGCGGGCGTAGGCGTAGGGGTGCCAGTGCCAGCCGAGACAGACCTGCCGGGCGGTCATGGTGCCGCCGCCGGGGGTGCGGACCGTGCGCAGCCCGGCCGGCGGGCGCGCCCACGCGCGGCAGGCCTCCAGCAGCTCGCTCTGGTGCTCGGTGTCCAGCCAGTCCGGCACGTGGACCGCGCCCGGCGCCACCTGCGTACGGGCTCTGGGGAACAGTTCGCCGTCCATGCCTCCCATCCTCCCCGACCTGGGCTGAGCTGCGGCTCGGCTAGCCTGGACGCACGATGAACGACCGTATGACGACACCCTGGGGCGAGCTCGCGCTGACCCGTTTCCCGGAGGACCCGCGCGACAGGCTGCGTGCCTGGGACGCCTCCGACGAGTACCTGCTGAGGTATCTGGCGCAGGAGGGGGTCCCGCTGTCGGGCACGGTCGTGGTCGTCGGGGACCGCTGGGGTGCCCTGGTCACGGCGCTCGCGGAGCACCGGCCGGCGCAGATCACGGATTCCCACCTGACCCAGGAGGCGACCCGGGCCAACCTCGCGCGGCACGGCGTCGAGCCCGGCGCGGTCCGGCTGCTCACCACGCAGGATCCGCCACCCGGACGCGTCGACGTGCTCCTCGTGCGGGTGCCGAAGAGTCTGGCGCTGCTGGAGGACCAGTTGCTGCGGCTGGCGCCCGCGGTGCACGCGGGGACGGTCGTCGTCGGCACGGGCATGGTGAAGGAGATCCACACCTCCACGCTGCGGCTGTTCGAGCGGATCCTCGGCCCCACCCGCACCTCGCTCGCCGAGAAGAAGGCCCGGCTGATCTTCTGCACGCCGGATCCCGCGCTGGAGCGGCCCGGCAGTCCGTGGCCGTACGTCTACACGCTCCCGGACGGCATCGGGCCGGCGTCGGGGCGCACCGTCGTGAACCACGCGGGTGTCTTCTGCGCCGACCGGCTCGACATCGGCACGCGGTTCTTCCTGGAGCATCTGCCGGGCGGCGGGGGCGGCCGGCGGGTGGTGGACCTGGGGTGCGGCAACGGCGTGGTCGGGACGGCGGTGGCGCTGGCCGACCCGGCGGCCGAGGTGCTGTTCGTGGACGAGTCGTTCCAGGCCGTGGCCTCGGCGGAGGCGACGTACAAGGCGAACGGTGTGCCGGGGCATGCGGAGTTCCGGGTCGGCGACGGGCTGGCGGGCGTGCCGGCCGACAGTGTGGACCTGGTCCTCAACAACCCGCCGTTCCACTCCCATCAGGCGACGACGGACGCCACGGCCTGGCGGATGTTCACCGGGGCGCGGCGTGCGCTGCGGCCGGGCGGCGAGCTGTGGGTGATCGGCAACCGGCATCTGGGCTACCACGTGAAGCTGCGGAAGCTGTTCGGCAACAGCCGGCTCGTCGCGAGCGATCCGAAGTTCGTGGTGCTGAAGGCCGTCAAGCGGTAGCCGCGCCGAGGGTCTGGAGGGTCCTCGCCACCGCCCGGGCCATGGCCTCCCGCGCGACCGTCAGGTAGCCGCGCGGGTCGACGGCCTCGGGCCGGTCGGCGAGGAACTCCCGGATCGCGCCGGTCAGCGCGATGTTCAGGGCCGTGCCGATGTTGACCTTGGTGATGCCCCCCGCTACCGCCGCCGTGAGTTCGTCGTCCGGGACGCCGGAGGAGCCGTGCAGGACGAGCGGGACGTCCAGCGCGGCCGACAGTTGCTTGAGGAGGGCATGGTCGAGGGTGGCGGTGCGGGTCGTCATGGCGTGGGCGCTGCCGATGGCGACGGCCAGGGCGTCCACGCCCGAGTCGGCGACGAAGGCCCGGGCCTCGTCGGGGTCGGTGCGGGCGCCCGGGGCATGCGCGTCCAGCGGGGGTCTGCCGTTCTTGCCCCCGATCTGCCCCAGCTCGGCCTCGATCCAGAGCCCTTGCGTGTGCGCCCAGTCGACCGCCGCCCTGGTCGCGGCGAGGTTCTGCTCGTAGGGCAGCCGGGCCGCGTCGTACATCACGGAGCTGAAGCCGGCCTCCGCGGCCTGGTGCAGCAGGGTCTCGCTCTGCACGTGGTCGAGGTGCAACGCGACCGGCACGGCGGCTCGTTCGGCCGCGGCGACGGCCGCGCGGGCGAGCGGGAGCAGTTGTCCACCGTGGAACTTGACCGCGTTCTCGCTGACCTGGAGCACGACGGGGGCGGTCACGGACTCGGCGCCCGCGATGACGGCCTCGACGTGCTCCAGCGTGATGACGTTGAAGGAGGCGACGGCCGAACGGGCGGCGGCGGCGCGGGTGATGAGCTCGCCGGTGGTGGTGAGGGGCACGGTGCCTCCGAGGTCAGTGGGCGAGGATCACCGAGCGGGTGAGGTGGCGCGGCTGGTCCGGGTCGAGGCCGCGTGCCGCGGCGACGGCGACCGCGAGACGCTGGGCACGGACGAGCTCGGCGAGCGGGTCCAAGGCTCCGGCGACCCACAACGCGCCCGTGCCGCACACCTGTTCGGCGAGTCCGTCCGGCGCGTCCCCGAACATCCAGGTAGCGGTGCCGCTCGTGGTGACGCTGATGGGCCCGTGCCGGTACTCCATCGCCGGATAGGCCTCCGCCCAGGACAGTGACGCCTCGCGCATCTTCAGCCCGGCTTCGTTGGCCAGGCCGACGGTCCAGCCGCGCCCCAGGAAGGTGAACTGAGCGCAGTCGACCAGGCCTTCGGGCAGGGGCTCCGCCAAGGCCGTGCGCGCGTCGGTGACGGCGGTTTCGGGGTGGAGTCCCAGGTGGGCGCGGAGCAGGGTGAGGGCCGTGGTGGCGAACCGGGTCTGGACGACGGAGCGTTCGTCCGCGAAGTCGAGGACGGCGAGGTCATCGGCCGCCGTCCTCACGGGCGTGTCCGGGGCGGCGGTGATCGCGGTGATGGGGGTACTGCCCTTCAGCCTGCCGAGCAGATCGAGGACCTCGGTCGTGGTGCCGGAGCGGGTGAGGGCGACGACCCGGTCGTAGGCGCGGCCGTACGGGAACTCCGAGGCGGCGAACGCGTCGGTCTCGCCCTGCCCGGCGCTCTCCCGCAGGGCCGCGGCCGCCTGCGCCATGAAGTACGAGGTGCCGCACCCGACGATCGCCACCCGCTCCCCCGGCGCCGGCAGCACCTCCGCGTACCCGGGCGCCTGCGAAGCGGCGCGTGCCCAGCACTCGGGCTGGCTGGTCAGCTCGTCCTCGACATGCGTCATGCGGCACCCTCCGCCGTGATTGTTCCTGCAAGATATCTCCAACTTTCGAGCAATATCAAGCATCGGGGGTGTGACCCGTGCGCCAGGGTCGCGCCGGAGATCGAGAGGTGGAGGTGCGGAGGTCGCCGCGGAGACGGTGCGGCGGTTCGAGGAGGCCTGGCTGCGGGTCGTCACGGTGTGATCGCCGTACCCCGCATCGACGCCCTAGGGCGTGTCCGTAAAGTCCCGTCGTCCGCCCGGAGGGCGGGCCTCGCGGCGTCCGGTGCGTGCTCTGGGGGTACCCCGGCCGAAGGCTGGGGGAGTGCCGGGCGGACGCCCGCGTACTGGTTGTACGCGGGTGTTCGCACGGTGCGGCGAGTGGGGGCACCTCCCACGCCCTTAAGGCAGTGGGGGAGCGTGCCGGGCGTCGCGGGGCAGGCGGGACTTTGCGGACACGCCCTAGGCTGGAGCTGAGGCGCGTACCGGCCAGGGAGGCGGTCATGGGCGGACCAGCGGAGGACCACGACGTGCCGGGCGGCCGGCGGTATCTGCCGATCGCGGAGCACGGGCTGATCGGCGACCTGCGCAGCGTGGCCCTGGTGGGGACCGACGGCACGATCGACTGGTACTGCTGCCCGTCCTTCGACGCGCCCAGCGTGTTCGCCTCGATCCTGGACGCGGAGCGCGGCGGCTGCTTCGAACTGGCGGCAGCGGTGCCGGCGCGGACCAAGCAGTTCTACTTCCCCGACACCAACGTCCTGATCACCCGGTTCTTCACCGAGGACGGCGTCGGCGAGGTGCAGGACTTCATGCCGGTCGACGGTACGTCGGCCGAGGCCGAGCGGCACCGGCTGATCCGCCGGGTGGTGTGCGTGCGCGGCTCGATCCCGTTCCGCACCCGCGTCGCTCCCCGGTTCGACTACGGCACCCGGCCGCACACCGTGCGGCTGAGCGGTGAGACGGCGCTCTTCGAGGCGGACGGGCTCGCGCTGGCGCTGACCGCGACCATGCCGCTGGAGACGGACGGTCCGGACGTACGCGGGGACTTCAAGCTCGCCGAGGGCGAGTCGGCGGTGTTCGCGCTGGACAAGGTGGGCGGCGACGTCCTGCCCCGCCGGTGCGCGCACACCGAGGCGGAGGAGCAGTTCGCGGCGACGGTCGCGTACTGGCGGCGCTGGCTGTCCGCCTCCAAGTACCGGGGCCGCTGGCGGGAGATGGTGCACCGCTCGGCGCTGACACTGAAGCTGCTCACCTACGCGCCGACCGGGGCGATCGTGGCCGCGCCGACGACGAGTCTGCCCGAGCAGCTCAGCGGCGAACGCAACTGGGACTACCGGTACGTGTGGGTGCGCGACGCGGCCTTCTGTGTCTATGCCCTGCTGCGGCTGGGCTTCACCGGTGAGGCCGAGGCGTTCATGGACTTCGTGACCCGGCACATCAGCCCGGGCGACGGCAAGCCCTCCGGTCCCTTGCAGATCATGTACGGCATCGACGGGCGCACCGAGCTGCCGGAGACGACACTCGACCATCTGGAGGGCCACCAGGGTTCCGCTCCGGTACGGGTCGGCAACGCGGCGGCCGACCAGCTCCAGCTCGACATCTACGGCGCGCTGATCGACTCCATCTACCTCTTCGACAAGTGGGCCAAGCCCATCTCCAGCGACCAGTGGGACGACGTGTGCGCGCTGGTGGACTGGGTGTGCGAGAACTGGGACCAGCCCGACGAGGGGATCTGGGAGACGCGGGGCGGCCGCAAGAACTTCCTGTACTCACGGCTGATGTGCTGGGTGGCGATCGAGCGGGCCATCCGGATGGCCAACCGGCGCGGCCTGCCCGCCGACCTGCCGCGCTGGCGGGAGTGCCGCGACACGATCTACCGGCGGATCATGAGCCGGGGCTGGTCCGATGCGCGCCGGGCCTTCGTCCAGCATGAGGACGGGGACGTGCTGGACGCGGCCTTGCTGATGATGCCGCTGACGAAGTTCATCGCCCCGACCGATCCGAAGTGGCTGTCGACCCTGGACGCGCTCACCGAGGAACTGGTCTCCGACTCGCTGGTCTACCGCTACGACCCGCAGGCCAGTCCGGACGGGCTGCGCGGCGACGAGGGCACGTTCTCCATCTGCTCGTTCTGGTACGTCGAGGCCATGGTGCACGCCGGCCGGATCGACGAGGCGCGCCTCGCCTTCGAGAAGATGCTGACGTACGCCAACCATCTCGGCCTGTACGCCGAGGAGATCAGCCACACCGGCGAGCAGCAGGGCAACTTCCCGCAGGCGTTCACGCACCTCGCGCTGATCAGCGCGGCCTTCAACCTGGACCGGGCGCTCGGCTGACGTTCAGTGCCCGTGGCCGTCGTCCGCATGCCCCTCGGGGGTACCGGAACCGGCCGCCGCTCCCCCGGCCCTGACGGTGAACGCCGCCGTGTGGACCTTTCCGTCGTGCTTGAAGTCGAGGAACAGGCGGTAGGAACCGGCACTGGGGGCCGTGGCCGTGAAGGAGATGTCCGGGCCGGGCCTGGTCCTTCCGTCGCCGGGTTCGCCGTTCGGGTGGACGTGGAGGTAGGCGAGGTCGCCGGAGCGCAGGGCGACGAGGTGGCCGTAGGCGCCGAGGTAGGGCTGGAGGTTCGTGACGGGCTCGCCGGCGCGGGAGACCTTCAGCTTCAGTTCGCTCGCCTTGCCCGGACGCAGGGCGCCGGCCAGCTTCACCTCGTAGCCGTTGGTCGTGGCCGTGGGGCTCGGTGCCGGCAGTTCCTTCGGCTGGTACGGGCCGGAGGCGGCGAGGTCCGCGCCGAGGGTGAGGTTCCGGGCGTCCTTCTTCGCCGGGGTGAAGTCGGCGAAGACGCGGTAGCCGCCCGCGCGGGGCAGGTCGACGGGGGTGCTCCAGGTGCCGTTGGCGGCGCGGGTGGAGTGCAGATGGCGGTAGGTGACCAGGTCGCGTGAGGCCACGATGAGGTGCAGTTCCTTCTCGTGTTCGCGCTGATAGGCGGTGACGGCCCGGCCGCTGCCGTCCCTGACGGTGAAGCGCAGGTCGGCCCGCTTCCCGGCGGTGACGCTCGGGGTCTCCAGGTCGAGGGTGTAGCCGTCCTCGGAGATCTGGAGCCCGCCGGCCGGGGGCGTGTCGTGCCCGGTGTGACCGCCGGCCTCCTCGGGCCGCGGTGTGGGCGGGGTGTGCTCGTCCTTGTGTTTCGGCGGCTTGTCGGCGACGACGGGGTCGACGCCCTGGCCGACGCCGTAGGCCGTGCCGAAGGTCGCAGCCAGGACGGCGGCGAAGCTCGTGATCTTCAGTCCGGTGTTCACGGCCGGCTTCTCCTTCAGGACCGGGTCGCCCGCGCTCATGCGGGCCTCCATGCAGCTCACCATACCCCTAGGGGGTATCAAGTCAAGTTGTTCTCCGCTTGCATCTTATACCCCTCAGGGGTATACAGGGACTGGCGGGGGGATACCCCCGCCCCGTATTGAAGAACCGTGACCGTACCCAGGAGGCACGCCATGCCCGCCACCACCTACGCCGTCTCCGGAATGTCCTGCGGCCACTGCAAGGCCACGCTGACCAAGGTCATCGGCGAGCTGGACGGCGTCAGCGGCGTCGAGGTCGACCTCGACGCCGGGCAGGTCACCGTCATCAGCGCGGGCGAGCCCGACGACGCCCTGGTCGCCGAGACCGTCGACGAGGCCGGCTACGAGCTGACCGGCCGGGTGTGAGCCATGACCACCGGCACGACCGGTACCGGCGCCGAGGTGGAACTCGCCATCGGCGGCATGACCTGCGCCTCCTGCGCGGCGCGCATCGAGAAGAAGCTCAACCGCATGGACGGGGTCACCGCCACCGTCAACTACGCGACCGAGAAGGCGAAGGTCAGCTACGGCGGTGACGTCTCCGTCGGCGACCTGATCGCCACCGTCGAGGCGACCGGGTACACAGCGCAGGAGCCCGCTCCCCCCGCCGGGCAGGATGAGCGGGCGGAGGAGCCCGACGGACTGCGGCCGCTGCGGCAGCGGTTGGTGACGGCCGTGGTGCTGGCGGTTCCCGTCGTGGCTATGGCCATGACAAGGTCGACGTCGTCAAGCGGCTCCAGACCGAGTGCCGTTCGGTCGCCATGGTCGGCGACGGCGTCAACGACGCGGCGGCTCTCGCCCAGGCCGATCTCGGTCTGGCCATGGGCACCGGCACGGACGCCGCGATCGAGGCCGGCGACCTCACCCTCGTACGGGGCGATCTGCGGGCCGCCTCGGACGCCATCCGGCTCGCCCGCCGCACCCTCGGCACCATCCGCTCCAACCTGTTCTGGGCCTTCGCCTACAACGTGGCGGCCCTGCCGCTGGCCGCGGCCGGTCTGCTCACGCCGATGATCGCCGGGGCGGCCATGGCCTTCTCCTCGGTCTTCGTCGTCGGCAACTCCCTGCGGCTCCGCACGTTCCGCGCCGCGGGCTGAGGGGGCGAGAGCCCCTGATCCGCCGGGCCGTCAGTGGTGGCGCCACACCAGCGTGTACCGCCAGAACAGGCGGCGGCGCAGGCGTGCGCCGGGAAGAACGGTCCGGGCCTCGCGGACGATCTCCGGGAAGGTCATGTCCGGCGGACGCGTACGGGCCGTCATGGAGACGGGGCGAGGCACCGGGCGGCCCCGGTTCTTGAGCAGGGCCGTCACGATGTTGAGCGGGATCGACGCGACGCCGAGCAGGTGGTCGACGGGTGTCCGCTCCCGGGAGACACCGACGATCACCAGGGTGCCGCCGGGGGCCAGACGGTCCCGGAAAGCCTCCAGCGCCTCGGTGAACGGCAGGTGGTGCACCACGGCGACGCAGGTGATGACGTCGTACGGGCCGTCGGGAAGCCCGGCCGGCGCGTCGGCCACCGCGTACGTCACCGGGACCGCCGTGGGGGTCAGCTCCCGCGCCCGGGCCGTGATCGCCGGGTCGGCGTCGACCCCGTGCACCCGCTCGGCCCGGCCGGCCAGCAGCCGGGCGAGGTCGCCGCTGCCGCATCCCACGTCCAGGGCGGCCCCGGCACGCCTGGGGAGCTGCCGCAGGATCCAGCGGTGGAAGTGGGCGTTGTGGTCCCACGGACGGTCGGCGTGGAAACGGTCGAGTGCGCGCAGGACCCGGCGTGACAGGGGCGTCATGCCCCCAGTCCAGCAGACGGGTTCAGTCGCCCGACATGGGCACTCGGGAGGTACCGGCCCACGGGGGCGCCGAGCGTGCGCCCGGCGTGAGCCGGTACCTTGCTGAGGAAGGCCACTGCGGGGAGAAGCACATGACCGATCCGACGACCACAGACGAGGACGCCCTTCGTCCGCTCCCGAAGGTCGGGAAGCCCTCGGGCGGGCCCGGCCGGCTCCTGGCTGCCGTCATGGGCGATCTCAGGGCCGTGGACGGCGCCCTGTACGCGGCGGTGGCCGCCACACCCACGCCCACGCTCGACCGGACGCTGCGCCATCTGTCGCACGCGGCCGACCACTCCAAGATCTCGTTCGCCATCGCCGCGGCCCTGGCGCTGGGCGGGAAGCGGCCGCGCAGGGCCGCGTTCGCCGGTGTCGGGGCGATCGCCGTGGCCTCGGCCTCCGCCAACCTGCTCGGCAAGCGCCTGGTGCGCCGGGCCCGGCCGGACCGGGAAGCGGCCCGGGTGACGGTGGACCGGCACGTTCCGATGCCGACGTCGGCCTCGTTCCCGTCCGGGCACACGGCGTCGGCGGTCGCGTTCGCCACCGCCGTCGGTGTGGTCCTGCCCCCCGCCGCGGTGCCGCTCGGGGCGCTGGCGAGCGCCGTCGGCTACTCCCGTATTCACACGGGCGTGCACTATCCGGGCGACGTGGCCGCGGGCGCGGTCCTCGGCATCGCGAGCGCCGCGGCGGCCCTGGCGGCGGCAGCGGCGGCGGCCACTCCGTCGGCCAGGACGCAGGCGCTCCTCACGACAGCCCGTTCGTGGCCGCGGATCAGCATCGGCGCTGCCCTGCGGCAGTGAGGCCGCAGTACGTCCACGCAGTGCTGTCGCACGCGTTGGCTATTGCAGGGAAACAGCAGCGGACCGGCGTACGTCGACGGCCGTGAGCGCCAGGGCGAGCGGTCCCGGGGCCAGGAAGGCCAGGGGCAGCAGCATCCAGGCGCACAGCCCGGCCGTCGCCACGGCGAGCAGGACCAGCCCGCTGCCGCCCACGTCCGCCACGGCGTCCCGGGCGGCCCCGCGCACCGCCGCGCGCCAGTCGGTGAGCGACTCGGGGCGTGCGCAGGCCCGCAGGCCGACGACCGCTGCGCAGGCGCCGATGACCGCGGCGGTCACCGCGAACAGCGGCGCCCCGGGCAGCCCGGCCCCGGCCAGCGCCAGGTCGGCCGCGAACAGCAGTAGACCCGCCAGGGCGACGGCCCCCGCCAGCACGTCACCGGCCCGCAGCCGTTGCCGCAGCAGGACGACGTACCTCCCGGCCGTGACGGGCCGGTCCTGTCCGGCGCCGCGCAGTACGGCGCAGGCCGTCGACAGCGCGGCCGGGGCGGTCACCAGCGGCAGGCAGGCCACCGACGTGGCGAGGCCGACGCTCAGCACGTCCGCGAACAGCGTCATGCGCGGCCCGAACACCTCACCGGCCTCTTGGGTCCGCATCCCGCTCACCCCTTCACTCCGGAGCTGGCCATGCCCTCCACCAGGAACCGCTGGAACGCGAGGAAGAACAGCACGATCGGCAGCAGCGCGATCACCGACATGGCGAACATCGGGCCGAACGCTGAGGTGCTGGAGGCGTCCACGAAGGAGCGCAGCGCGAGGGTCAGCGTGAACTTGTCCGGGTCGAACAAGTAGATGAGCTGGGTGAAGAAGTCGTTCCAGGTCCAGATGAACGTGAAGATGGCCGTGGTGATCAGGGCCGGCCGGGTGAGCGGCAGCACGACCTGGAAGAAGCTGCGGAAGGGGCCGCAGCCGTCGATCCGGGCCGCCTCCTCCAGCTCGCGCGGCAGGCCGCGCATGAACTGCACGATGAGGAAGACGAAGAACGCCTCGGTGGCGAGGAACTTCGGCAGGATCAGCGGCCAGTAGGTGTTCACCAGGCCGAGCTGGTTGAAGATGATGTACTGCGGGATCAGCACCGCGTGGTGCGGCAGCATGATCGTGGCGATCATGAAAGCGAACAGCGGCCCGCGCAGCCGGAACCTGAGGCGTGCGAAGGCGTAGGCGGCGAGCGAGCAGCTGATGACGTTGCCAAGGACCGCGCCGCCGGCGATCAGCAGGGAGTTGGTGAGCAGCCGCCAGACGGAGACGTCGTTGACGCCCTCCATGGCCGTGGAGTAGTTCGACCACTCCAGGTGGCTGGGCAGCAGGTCGAGGCTCGCGATGACCTCGTCGGCGGGCTTGAGCGAGGTGGCCAGCAGCCACGCCAGCGGGTACAGCATGACCAGCAGGGCGGCCAGGCAGCCCAGGTGGACGGCGACCCGCCCCCATCGGACGGGCTTGTGGGAAACGGCGGTCGAGGTCATCGGTCCCCCTCGGAGGCGTAGAAGACCCAGGAGCGGGAGGTGCGGAACAGCACCGCCGTGACCACACCGATCACGAGGAGCAGCACCCAGGCCATGGCGGAGGCGTAGCCCATGTGGGAGGCGACGAAGCCGCGGTCGTAGAGGTACATGGTGTAGACGAGGGTCGAGTCGGCCGGTCCGCCCTTGCCCGCGCTGACCGCGAAGGCGGGCGTGAACACCTGGAAGGCCTGGATGGTCTGGAGGACCAGGTTGAAGAACAGCACCGGGGACAGCATCGGCACGGTGACCGACAGGAACTGCCGCCACTTCCCGGCCCCGTCGACCGCCGCCGCCTCGTACAGCTCGGCGGGGATCTGCTGGAGACCGGCGAGGAAGATGACCATCGGCGCGCCGAACTGCCACACCGTCAGCAGCGCGACGGCGAGCAGCGACCAGCCGGGCTTGTTGACCCAGCCGCCGGTGCCGAGCAGGTTGTCGACCGTGCCGCCGTCGTTGAAGACCGCTCGCCAGACGAGGGCGATGGACATCGACGCGCCGAGCAGCGAGGGCGCGTAGAAGGCGGAGCGGTAGAAGGCCTTGCCGTGCTTCATGCCTTTCAGGGCGAGCGCGACGACCAGGGCGAGGGCCAGTTGCAGGGGCACGGCGATGACGACGTACGTCACCGTCGTCACGACCGAGCGCCAGTAGCGCGGGTCCTCGGTGAACATCTGGACGTAGTTGCGCAGGCCCACCCACTTTGGCGGGTTGAACAGGTCGTAGTCGGTGAACGACAGGTACAGCGACACGGCCATCGGCAGCAGGGTCAGGACGATCGCGCCGAGGACCCAGGGCGAGAGGAACACCCAGGCGGCGCCCTCGCGTTCGCGCTTGGGGCGGCGCTTCGGGGCGGTGGCGGGGACGTGTTGTGTCTCCGTGGGGATCGCGGTGGTGGTCATGACCTCAGCTCCGCCTTCGCCTCGGTGATGTAGTTCTCGGCCGCCTCGCGGGGCGACATGCGCGCGTAGGACACCTGGTCGTAGTCGCGCTGGAAGGTGCTCTGGAGGGCGTTGTCGCCCGCCGGCGGTGCCTGGGGCGGGTCCTTGAGCTTGCCCTCCAGGGAGGCCTGGAAGTCGGCGATGGTCTTGTCGAAGTCCTTGAGCTGCGGGCCGATCTCGTCGCGGACGGTCTCGTTGACGGGGATGCCGCGGCTCGCGCCGAGGATCTTCGCGGCCTGCCGGTCGTTGACCAGGAAGTCGACGAGCTGTGCCGCCTCCTTCGGATGGGCGGTGTTCGCGGAGACTCCGACGAACATGGAGGGCTTGAAGTACTGGCCGGGTGTGCCGTCCTCGCCGGACGGCATGGGGGCGAGGGCGACGCCGCCCTTGACGAGGGCGAGGAAGCCGCTGGCCGGGGCGTCCCAGTTGGCGTCGGTGACGGAGGTGCCGCGCCCCAGCGGGGTGTTCTCGACGGAGCCGTCGAGCTGGGTGGTCTGCTCGGCGGGCGAGACGGCGCCCTCGCGGCGCAGCTTGTCGGTGAAGGTCCACCAGCGGGTGAGGTCGTCGGCGGTGAAGCCGAGTCCGCCGTCCTCGGTGTAGAGGGCCTTGCCCTGCCCGCGCAGCCAGACCTCGAAGGCGTCCTCGCTCTGGCCGGGGTCGGTCGCCCCGGGCTTGCCGGTCTTCTTCGCCAGGGCCCGCATGGTGTCGGCCCACTGGCTCCAGGTCCAGCTCTTGCCGGGGAGGGGCACGCCCGACTTCTTCCAGGTCCCGACGTCGTAGGCGACGGTCTCGGTGCCGCGGCCCTGTGGGATCGCGTACTGGACGTCGTCCACGCGGCCGGTGGCGAGCAGGCCCTGGTCGATCTCGGAGGTGCGCAGGACGGCTTTCTGCTTCGCCAGGTCGAGCAGGACGCCGCCGGAGGCGTACTGGTCGATCTGGCGGTAGTCCAGCTGCATCACGTCCGGCGCGTCACCGCCGGCGGCCTGGGTGGCGAGCTTCTGTTTGTAGGCGTCGTAGCCGGAGAACGACGTCGTCACGTCGACGTCCGGATGCTGTTTCTCGAACAGCGCGACGGCCTGCTCGGTGCGTTCCGCGCGGTCGGGGTTGCCCCACCACGTGTAGCGCAGCACGACCTTGCCGCCGCCGGCCGATTCCCCGGATCCTCCGCAGCCCGCCAGCACGGCACACAGTGCCAGTGCGGCGGCCGACGCGCAGAACCCCTTTGTCCTGTGTCCGGGCATGCCGAGGTCACCTCTTCTCTCCTCGGATTCGGGTTGAGGTCCCCCCTCGTTCGTGCGGCTACTCCCCCTGGTACGGCAGCGTCGTCCCAGGCAGGTTGTACTCGTCCCGCCGGCCGCACATGCCGAAGCCTCCGAGCCGGGTGGGCGCGGCCTCGTAGGCGGTGGCCTCGCCCAGGTAGGCGGATTCGCCGTCGGCCAGCGCGTCGAGCTGGGCGCCGGTGCGTTCGGCGGTGGCCAGGGCGCCCGCCCGCCACAGGGCGCGCCAGGTGGGCACCTTGTCGCGCACGATCCGGGCGGCGGCCCGCTGGAACTCCAGGTACGGGCCGTTGTCGCCGGCGACGAGCGCCTCGCGCAGGGTGAGGTAGCCCTCCACGGCGAGGTCGCGGCGGCGCTGGGCGGCCGCCGCCGTCTCCGGTCCCGTGCCGGGCGGCAGGGTCGCCGCGGCGGCGTACCTCTTGGGGTCGGCGAGCACCTCGGGCGGGAAGGTGAACACGGCGTCCCCGGCCTCGGGCAGGCCGCTGTTCTGCATCAGCACGGTGATGCGCAGATCGCCGCCCTGCACCATGCGGTGGACGGTGCCCGGCGTGAACCAGGCGATGGAGCCGGCTTCCAGGGGGATGTCCCGGTAGCCGTCGGGGCTCAGCGTCTGGACCGCGCCCCGGCCGCCGGTGACGACGTACGCCTCGGTGCAGACCAGGTGCAGATGCGGACTGCCGCCGCAGACGCCGTCGGCGGCCTCCCAGTCGTAGGCGCTCAGGTGGGACAGGCCGATCGCGCCGGGCAGCGGGTGCGGCAGGGCGGGCTTGGGGTCGTTCACCACGGCAGGCCCTCCAGGTGCGTGCCGACCCGGTCGCGGTCCCAGGCGCCGTCGGCGACGACGAGCCGGTAGCGGAAGGCGAAGGACTCGCCCGGCGGGAGTTCGAACTCCTCGAAGAACGCCCAGGAGAAGGCGACCGTCGGGAAGGGCTCGGAGCGGACGAACCAGTGCGACTCGTGGATCGCGGACGTCTCGTCGAGGTTCTCGGGCGCGTGCGCGAAGACGAGGGTGGAGTGGCCGTCGACGTCGTCGTGCTCGGTGGTGAAGGCGAGCCAGGGGCCCTGGGTGCCCATCAGCTTGCCCGCGTCGGCGTCGGTGTCCGGGGCGAAGACCGTACCGCCGGTGAAGTCGCGCGGGCCGCGCCACTGGAGTCCGGTGTAACCGGCCATCTCGCGGCCGGCGGTGGTCGGGGAACCGAAGGCCAGCGGCTCGGAACGGACGTTGGTGAGCCGGATCGACCAGTCCAGGGCCCAGGCGCCGGCCTCCTCGTCCACCGAGTGGACGGTCAGCCCCCGCACCTCGCGTGCCCACTCCTCGCCGCCGTTCTCGACCCAGGTGAGCTCCTCGGTGAAGGCGAGGCGGTCGTCCTCGACCGTGAACTCCGGGAAGCCGTCGTGCCGCATGGAGCCGACCCGCTCGGGCAGACGCAGATAGCCCTGGCCGTGGACGTAGCAGTTGCCGCCCCAGAAGTTCTGGCCGGACAGATGACTCGCGGTCATCTGCAGGCCCTTGTGCCAGCGGTGGTCGTTCGGGCGGTAGCCGGTGACCGTCCGGCCGGACAGGGTGCGCACCGGGTGGGCGTACGGCTTGCGGGACTCGAAGGGATCCGGGTCGGGGCGGTAGACGTAGCGGAGGATCTCCGTGCCGTTCGCCGCCGTGACGGCGATGTCCTCGCCGTGGGTGTGGGTGACTCGGATGCTCATGCGCGCTCCTTGGGGGCCCAGTCGGGGTACTCGCCGTGCATGGCCTCGTAGAAGGGGTCGCCCGGGCCGATCTCTCCTGCGTGCACGGAGCGGCCGGTGAACGCCGCCTTGTACAGGGCGGCGGCGAACTCCAGGGTGGCGCGGGCGTCCTGGCCGCTGCCCGGTGGTCTGGTACCGGCGTCGTAGGCGTCCAGGAGCTCGCCGAGCTGGGCGGTGTGCGAGCTGGGCACGTCGTTCGAGGGGGTCCGCCAGGCGATGGCGCGGTCGGAGCCGACGTGCGGGGCCGGGGTGTAGACCCAGCTGTCGTTGGTGTGGCCGTACAGGTGGGTGAGCTCGACGGTGGCGTCCGCGCAGTCGATGCGGATACGGCTGACCTCGTCCGGGGACAGCACGCTGTTGACGACCGTGGCGAGGGCGCCGCTCTTGAACCGGACCAGCGCGGTGGAGACGTCCTCGCTCTCGGTGTCGTGGACGAGCCGGGCGGCCATGGCCCGGATCTCCTCCCACTCGCCGAGCAGGTGCAGCATCAGGTCGTACTGGTGGATGCCGTGGCCCATGGTCGGCCCGCCGCCCTCGCTGGCCCACTTGCCGCGCCACGGCACGGAATAGTAGGCGGCGTCCCGGTGCCAGGTGGTCTGGCAGTGCGCCACCAGCGGGGAGCCCAGCTCGCCGCTCGTGATCAGCTCGCGGGCGTGCACCGCGCCGGAGCCGTAGCGATGCTGGAAGACGACCGCCGCGTACGCCCCTGAGGCCTCCTCGGCGGCGGCGATCTCGTCGTACTCGGCGAGCGACAGGGTGAGCGGCTTCTCGCACAGCACCCAGGCACCGGCCTTGAGCGCGGCCACCGTCTGGTCGCGGTGCAGGGACGGTGGCGTCCCGATGAGGACCAGATCGGGGCGGACGGCGTCCAGCATCGCGTCCACCGAGGTGTACCCGGCGACCTGACCGCCGGCCAGCTCGCGGAAGGCGTCGAGCCGCTCCTGGTCGACGTCGACGGCGGCGACCAGCTCCACCCGGTCGGAATGGGCCCGCAGCGCGGGCAGATGACTGCCGCCGACGATGGCTCCGGTGCCGACGACGGCCACGCGGCGGCGGGTGGGGGACAAGGACATGCGGCGCTCCTCGGACGGCCGGCGGACACACGCTTGGGAAGCACTGTGGAAAGCACTTTGGAAAGCGCTTGCACTCGGAAGCCGACCCTAGGCGTGAGCGAATGTCAGGACAACCCCCCTGCATCGACCTGCACAAGGTCTTCCCGAGCGTTCTCCCAGCTCGGGGCCGTGATTCCGGTTGTTGCCGGGGTCATGGAAACGGTGGTCCCCCGCCTCTGTACTGGGGCTCGCCCCACCCCGAGCCGGCTGCCAGCCGGAGTGATCGGACGGCGGCCCGTCCCTAGCGTTCTGTCGCACCGCACCCCTCTCGGGCATGTCCCTGCCAGTCGCGAGGGGGCATCGGCGACAGAAAGGACACCCACCCGTGTTATCCCGCATCCCGGGAACCGCGAGGCGAGCCGTACTCGCCCTGACGGCCGCCGGTCTCACCCTGACGGCGCTGCCCGCCACGGCCGGGGCGAATCCCGGCCCCGACCCCCTCGCCCGTTACCACGACCAGCGCCTCACCTGGAAAAGCTGTGTGCTCGGACCGGACGACACGACCGGCAAGGAACTGGAGCAGGCTGGCGCCCGCTGCGCCGACGTGACCGTACCGCTGGACCACTCGGACCCCGACGGCCGGACGATCACCGTCGCGATATCCCGGATCCGCGCCACCGACACCGCCCACCGCGTCGGCCCGCTGCTGCTCAACGGCGGCGGCCCCGGCGGGACGTCCCTCGGCGACCCGCCATGGGTGAGCAAGGCGATGAAGGACGTCGCCGGCCGGTACGACGTGGTCGGCGTGGATCCCCGTTTCGTCGGCCGCAGCACACCGCTGGACTGCCACTGGCCGACCGGCTCGGCCTGGCGCGGGGCGGGTGAGGACCGGGCCGGATTCGACCGCGTGGCCGCGTTCTCGAAGGACCTCGCCGAGCGCTGCCGCACCCACGCAGGCGATGTTCTCCCCCACGCCACCACGCGCAACACCGCCCGCGACATGGACGTCATCCGGGCAGCGCTGGGCGAGCGGCGGATCTCCTACCTCGGCTACTCGTACGGCAGTTACCTCGGCGAGGTGTACGCCACGATGTTCCCCGGCCGGACCGACCGGGTCGTCCTGGACGGTGTGATCGACCCGGACCGGTACGGCCCGAGGCTGCTCCGGGGCGTCGAGCGGGCCAACCGGCGCGCGCTGGAGGGCTGGGCCTCCTGGGCCGCCGCCCGCGAGGCGACGTACGGGCTGGGCCGTACCCGGGGCGAGGTGCTGGCGACCGTGGACCGTGTCCGCGAGGCCGCGGCCCGCACGCCGCTGCGGCTCGGCGGCCACCGGCTGGACGAGCACGTGATGCCGATCGTCGCCTTCAACGGCCTGTCGCAGCACAACGACGCCGCCTACGGGGACTTCGCGCAGGGCGTCCGGGACATGCTGCGGGCGTCGCGGGGGCAGCGGGTCACGCCGTCACCGTGGCTCGCCGGGGTGCTCGAGTTCGTGCTCACGGACACCGACTCCCACTACGGCAGCGTGCAGACGGCGATCCTGTGCGGCGACGGCCCGGCTCCGCGCGACCCGGATGTGTACTGGCGAGACGTGCAGCGCACGCGGGCCGAGGACCCGCTGTTCGCGCCCGTCACACACAACCTCAACCCGTGCACGTTCTGGGACCGGCCGCGCGAGCGTCCGACCGCGATCCGGGACGACCTGCCGGCCCTGCTGGTCAACGCCACCGGCGACCCGCGCACCGACTACGACGGCGCCCGGACGGTCCGCGGCATGTGGCCCTCCTCGCGCCTGATCACCCTGCACGGCGCCGACCAGCACGCGGTGTACAGCGTCTACGGTGTGCCGTGCGTCGACGACACGGTCAACGCGTACCTGGCCACGGGTCGCCTGCCGGCCCGGGACGTGGGCTGCGCAGCGCCCGCCCGGTGAGCCCGGGGGGCGCACGACGCGAACGTTGTGCGCCCCCCGGCCTCCCCCGCGTCGTGGCCGGGACAGTGGCGGCAGACGGTTCACTGTGCTCGCATAGGATCCCAACGGCTTCTGGGAACAAGGGAGTTCACAGTGATCGAACCGGCGGATGCGGCAACCGTAAGGGGCGTCGTACGCGCGGTGGTGACCGAACGCGCATCACATGAGCTGCCGCTCCTCGATGCGCTGTGGCCGCTGGACGACGAGCGGGCCGTCCGGATCCTCGCCGGGCAGGGCGCGCGCAGGGAGCCCCTCGGGTTCGGTCTGGCGGAGGTCACCGCGCTTGTCACCGCCGTGGTGTGGCTGGTGCTGGATCAGGCGGCCCGGCGGGCGATCGACACGGCGGCCGACAGCGCGATCGAGCGGAGCCGGAGCGGACTGCGCCGGCTGCTTCGCCGCGCTCCCGCCGAACCGCCCCGGCTCCTGCCGGAGTGGGACCGAGCCGAGCTGGCCGCCGTACGGGTACAGATCGTCGATCGCGCGGTCGAGCGCGGTATCGACGGCTCGGAAGCGCAGGCCCTCGCGGACGCCGTCGTGGCACACCTCGCCACGGCGGATCCGGAGGCCCACGAGTCCGCCGACCACGCGGGCGGCACCACCCCCACGGCCGGCGGGGACGCTCCGTGAGCACGTCCCCCTCGGTGGCGGCCACCGCGCCTGCCCACACCGGGCGGTACGGACTGGCCGACACCGGACCGCGCTTCGCGCTGCTGATGACGGGCGTCGTCGCGTCCAGCGTGAGGATGCTCGATGCGGTCCTGGCTCCGGATCCCAACGACACCCCGGGGGACCCGCTGGGCTGTCTGCTGGCGGCCGGGATGGATCCCGACGGGCGGAACCTGGACAACGTGCTGGCCACCATGCGCCATCCGGAAGCGCTCGCGGAGTGCATGTCCGGCGTGCCGACGGTGGAGTATTGGAAGGGCATGGCCGCGACGGCCGCCCTGCTGGCGGTCGCGGCCCTCGTGTACTGGTGGCAGCCGCGCCTGCGTGAACGGTGGCGGCGCACGGTACCGGCCGGGGCTCTGGACACCGACGGTTCCCTGGGCACGGAACTCCGCGTCCTGCGCGAGCTCGCCGGCGTCGCGTCGGACGTACGGTTCCGGGTGGATCCGACGCGGACGAGCTCCGGGGCCGTGGTGTACGGGCGGCTCGGGGAGTACACCGTGTGTCTGCACGCGGGGCTGCTGGTGCGGCGGGCCACGGATCCCGAGGGCTTCCGCGCGGTCGTGCTGCACGAGCTCGCCCACATCCGCAACCGCGACGTGGAGTACGCCTCGGCCAGTACGGCCCTGTGGCGGACCTTCGTTGTGCTCGCCCTGCTGCCGTACCTCTGGCACGAGGGCACCCTGCTCTTCGACGGACTCACCGGCCGGACCACCTCGCCGTTCTGGCCTGGGGTGGCGTCCATGCTCACCCGGTCCGTCCTGTCCGGGCTCCTGCTGGTCGGGCTGGTACACCTCGCCCGTGCCGACCTGTTGCGCCGGCGCGAACTGTACGCCGACGCACGGGCTGTGGGCAGCGGCGCGTCCGCCTCCGCGTGGGCCCACCGGGACCGTGACAGCGCCGTCGCCGCCTCGGTCCGGCGGGTGACCGCGCTGCTGCGGACCCATCCGAGCTGGGCCGAGAGGCGGCGCGCCCTGGCGGAGCCCGGACGGCTGTCGGGGGTGGGCGCGCTGGCGATGCTGCTGGTCGGGGTGAGCGGAACGGTGCTGGTCAACATTGCCGGGGACGTCGTGCCCCGGGCGTCGACGAGCGAGGGTGGTGCGTGGCTGACGACGGCGTTCCTCGCCCCGGTGCTGTACGTCTCGCTGGCCCGTTCGGTGACGGCGGCGCAGGTCTCGGGCCGGAAGGAGTCCGGGCTCCGTTCGGGGTTCTGGCTCGGCTGCGGCCTGGTGCTGGGCGAGTTCGCGAACGGCAAGCACGGCACCGACTGGCTGGGCCCCGAACCGGGGTTCCTGCTCGGTCTGCTCCTGACGGCAGCCGTCGCGGCGGCGTGGTCGGCGCAGTGCACACGCCTGGCGCTGGGGCTGGCCAGGACATGGCTGCGCCGAGCGGCCGGGCTGCTGAACCTGCTGGTCACCGCGGTGCTGCTGTGGGGTGGGCTGTACTGGTGGTACGTGGTGGGCTGGTACCAGACGATGGGCGTCTACAGCCAGGTCGAGGAGCACCGCGACATGGTGCGGCAGGTGATTCCGGGTTCGTGGGAGGCGTTTTCCCTTGAACTGTCGGCCATAGCCCAGGCCCTGCCGACCCTCACGACGCTCAACGCCGGCGTGCTGCTCCTGGTCGCAGCCCTGCTCCTGTGGATCTTCCCCCTGGTGCTGCGCGTGTCGACGTCCGCGGCGTCCGGGCTGCGGCTGCGCCGGACGCTGGGCGCGGGCGTGGCGGGCGGGCTGCTGTGCTGGGCGCTGCTGCTCGCGGTGAACGGGTTCCAGCACCGACGCCGTCCGGCCACCTGGGCGGAACGCACCGGGCCGTACCTCTTCGTCCACCGCTGGCTGCTGATCGCCGCCGTCCTCGCGGCCTGCCTGCTGACCGCCGCGGCCGTGGCCGCCCTGTCCCGGCACCTGTGGCTGCCGCGGGCCCTGGCGGCCGTGGCCGTCACACAACTCTTCGGGTACGCCGCGATCTTCGTGATGTTCTCGGCCGACGGCTGCCTCGGACCGTTCAGCGCGTTCGTGGACCGGTGCGCCTGGGTCCCCGGGGCCGGCTGGCCCTTCGCCAGACGGACCGTGCTCAACGCCCTGACCCCGGCCGTACTCCTCGCCGCGTGCGCGGCGGTGGGCGGTGCGGGAGCGCGCGGGGTGGCCGGGCGGCTGGTACGGCAGCGCCGCAGGCAGCAGGAACACGCCGCCTGGCCAGGGGCTGACGGGGTCACCCCGGGTGCTCCTGCGGCGGCGGACGGGTCCACGCCGCACGCCCCCGTAGAGAACCAGGGCACCTCAGACACCCGAGTGCCCGCGGACAGGACCACCCCGTCCGTCCCCACAACGGCAGACGGCACCACCCCGCACGCCCCGGCAGCGGCAGACCCGACCACCCCGGACGCCCAAGTGACGCCGGACAAGGGGGCACCGCACGGACCCGCCGCCGCGCCCGGCCCGCGGTGGCGGCGGCTCGCTCCCGCCGGTGCCGTCGTCGCCCTGGTCGTGCCCACTCTGCTGCTCACCGCCGCCGCCCATTCCGCGTCCACCAAGTCGTCGTCGGACAAGAAGGTGGGCGCGTCCGCCATGCCGGGCGACACGGTGACCGACGCCGCGCCGCGCGCCAGGTCGGCCAAGATCCGCGCGTGGCAGGCACTCGCCTGGCTCATGCACGGCGGCCTCGATCACTTCGGTGCGATCAACAAGTCGGCAGGGGAGTTCAGCGACGCACTCCTCGCAGCCATGGAGAAACCCGGCCCGAACGGAAAGGCCCGGGTGGAGAAGAAGGAGTTCCACCGCATCTGCGGCACGCTGGTCCGCCGCACGGAGGACGCCATGGCCTACTTTCCCGTGCCCGACCAGGGCATACAGAAGAAGTGGTCCGAGACCCTCACCGCGCTGTCGCACCACGCGAAAACCTGCCGGGACGCGACGGCCCCGGGCGATGAGACGTACAAGACCGAAGCGGAGCGTTCGAAGGCGTTCACGACGTCCGTGGAGGGGGTGCAGAAAACCACCGTGGCCCTCGGTGAGCTGCTGACCGAGGTCGAGAAGGTGGCCCTGCCCGCGAACAGGCGCGGGGACACCTGACACGGCACCCTGCGACCGCAAAGACCACAACCTCCGTTGATTCCGCAAGCGAGACACCTCGTCGGCGTCCGGGCACCATGTGGCCCACGTCACCCTCCCCCACAGGGCCTTCCCTACCCGCAACGACGTACCGACAGGTGGTGGCACTCGTGCGCCTGCGCACTCCCCTCGCCCTGCTCGGGGCCGCCGTGCTCGTGCTCGTCGGACCACCGCTGCTGACCGCCGGCAGCGGCTCCGAGACCGGCACACAGATCCCGGGCCTGCGTTTCATGGTCCCCAACACGCCCGGCGGAGGCTACGACATCACGGCCCGCACGGCCGCCAAGAACGCCGAGGACGCCGAACTGACCCACAACATCGAGGTGTTCAACCTGCCCGGCGCCGGCGGCACCGTCGGACTGAGCCGGCTGGTCAGCGAGCACGGCAACGGCAAGCTCGCCATGTCCATGGGCCTCGGGGTCGTGGGCGCCGTCCGTTCCAACGACGCGCCCAAGACGCTCGGCGACACCACACCGATCGCCCGGCTCACCGAGGAGCAGGACGTCGTCGTGGTCGCCAAGGACTCCCCGTACAAGACGATCGACGACCTCATCGGCGCCTGGAAGAAGAACCCGGGCAAGCTCCCGGTGGGCGGCGGCTCGTCGCCCGGCGGGCCCGACCACCTCGCGCCGATGCTGATGGCGCGGGCCGCCGGGATCCCCCCGAAGCAGGTCAACTACATCCCGTTCGACGGCGGCGGCGAGCTGCTCGCGTCGATCCTCGGCAACAAGGTCGCCTTCGGTGTGTCCGGCGTCGGCGAGTACCTCGACCAGATCAAGGCGGGCGAGCTGCGGCTCCTCGCGGTCACCGGCCCCGAGCGCGTCGAGGGGCTGGACGCGCCCACGCTGAAGGAGGCCGGATACGACGTCAACTTCACCAACTGGCGCGGCATCGTCGCCCCGCCCGGTCTGACCGACAAAGAGCGCGACAAGCTCGTGCGGCTGCTCGAGGAACTGCACGGCTCGGACGAATGGCGCAAGTCCCTGGAGCAGAACGGCTGGGACGACGCCTTCCTCACGGGGGAGAAGTTCGGCGCGTTCCTCGACGCCGAGGACAAGCGCGTGGTGTCGGTGCTGAAGGAGCTGGGACTGTGACGACGCAGACCACCGGGATTCCCCCGGCCGAGCGGAACGAGCGGCGCACATGGCTGCGGGAGCACTCCGAACTCGGCGTGTGCGTGCTGCTGCTGGCGCTGGGCGTGCTGGTCCTGACGGACGCGCTCACCATGGACGTCGACATCGCCCAGCGCGGTCCGGTCGGCCCGAAGACCGTGCCCGTCGTGGTCGGCGCCGGTCTGCTGGTGATAGCCGCCCTGCTCGCCGTGGACGTGCTGCGCGGCGGCCGGGGCCAGGCCGAGACCGGCGAGGACGTCGACCTGTCGGAACCCGCCGACTGGCGCACGGTGCTGCTGCTCGCCGGGGTGTTCCTCGGCGCAGCGGTCCTGATCGAGCCGCTCGGCTTTCCCGTCGCGGGCGCGCTGCTGTTCTGGGGTGCGGCGTTCGCGCTGGGCAGCCGCAGGATCGACCGCGATCCGCTCATCGCGGCCGGGCTGTCCCTCGTCACCTACGTCGTCTTCAACAACCTGCTCGGAGTGCCCCTGCCCGGCGGTCCGCTGATGGGAGTGCTGTGACATGGACGCCTTCAACTCCCTTCTGGACGGCTTCGGTACGGCCCTCACCCCGGTCAACCTGCTCTGGGCCGTCATCGGCGTGCTGCTCGGCACGGCCATCGGCGTGCTGCCCGGCATCGGCCCGGCGATGGCGGTCGCGCTGCTGCTGCCGGTGACGTACGGGCTCGAACCGACCGGCGCGTTCATCATGTTCGCCGGCATCTACTACGGCGCGATGTTCGGCGGCTCGACCACCTCCATCCTGCTCAACACGCCCGGCGAGAGCGCGGCGGTGGTGGCGGCCATGGAGGGCAACCCCATGGCCAAGTCCGGGCGCGGCGCACAGGCCCTCGCGGCGGCCGCCGTCGGGCACTTCGCGGGCGGCCTGATCGGCACGATCCTGCTGGTCGCGCTGGCCCCGACGGTCGCCAAGCTGGCCGTGGACATCGGCGCGCCGGACTACTTCGCCATCATGGTGCTGGCGTTCATCGCGGTGACGTCCGTGCTGGGCTCGTCCCGCATCCGGGGCCTGGCCTCCCTGCTCATCGGCCTCACGCTGGGCCTGGTGGGCCTGGACCAGATGACCGGCCAGCAGCGCCTGACCTTCGGCTCGCTCCAGCTGGCCGACGGCATCGACGTGGTGATCGTCGCGGTCGGTCTGTTCGCGATCGGCGAGGCCCTGTGGGTGGCGGCGCACCTGCGGCGCAGCCCGCCGGAGCCGATCCCGGTGGGGCGTCCGTGGCTGGGTCGCGGGGATGTGAACCGGACCTGGAAGTCGTGGCTGCGCGGTCCGTTCATCGGTTTCCCGTTCGGCGCGATCCCGGCGGGCGGTGCGGAGATCCCGACCTTCCTGTCGTACGTGACGGAGAAGCGTCTGTCGAAGCACAAGGACGAGTGGGGCAAGGGCGCCATCGAGGGCGTGGCCGGTCCGGAGTCGGCGGCGTCGGCCTCGGCGGCGGGCACGCTGGTGTCGATGCTGACCCTGGGCCTGCCGACCACGGCGGTCGCGGCCGTCATGCTGGCGGCCTTCCAGCAGTACGGCATCCAGCCCGGCCCGCTGCTCTTCGAGCGCGAACCCGACCTGGTGTGGGGCCTGATCGCCTCGCTCTTCGTCGGCATGGTGCTGCTGCTCGCCCTCAACCTGCCACTGGCGCCGCTGTGGGCGAAACTGCTGCGCATTCCGCGCCCGTACCTCTACGCCGGGATCATGTTCTTCGCGGCGGTCGGCGCGTACGCGGTCGGCGGTGAGGTGATCGACCTGCTGATCCTCCTGATCATCGGCCTGATCGGCTTCGGCATGCGCCGCTACGGCCTGCCGGTGCTGCCCGCCGTCATCGGCGTGATCCTCGGCCCGAACGCCGAGCAGCAGCTGCGGCGCGCACTGCAGATCAGCGACGGCAGCGTGTCGGGGCTGTTCAACACGCCGTTCGCGGTGACGGTGTACGCGGTGATCGTGCTGCTGCTGGTCTGGCCGCTGCTGAGGAAGGCGGTGACGCGGGGCCGCGCCGCGGCCTGACCCGGTCATCGCGGCACCCGTTCCCGGGTGCCGTCCGGGAAGCGGATCTCCACCTCGCCGGTCGCGGCGACCCGTACGCGCGGTCCTGAACGCCGCGCGTGCGGGTCGCCGTTCGTCTCCGGGTCGGCGCTCAGCACGACGAGGGTCACCAGGAGATGGGTGCCGCCCGGGTGGGCGGGCAGGGTGAGGTACGGGGTCGCCGAGTGGTGGCCGCAGGCATTGGTGCCGACCGCGTGTGCCACCGTCGTCCCGGCGTCCTGCCACCCGTGCAGGCCGACGACCGTGCTGGTCAGCCCGTCCGCGCGCCGGGCCAGCGCCCAGCCGGGGCCGGTCCGGGCGGCCGGTGGCGCGCTGTCGTCGGCGACGGCCCAGCCCCCTTCGCGCACGGGTGTGCCGGGGGGCGCGTCGACGCGGTGCACGCGGACCTCCCAGGGGCCGTGCACCATGCTGACCGTCTCGATGCGGTGTCCTTCGTCGCTGCCCGGGAGCACCGCCCGGTGCCAGGAGGCGGCCCGCGTGCCCTCGACGCCGAGCGGGTGGATGCGGCCGCGCGGGGTGGGCGTGCCGTCGGGGGCGAGCAGGGCGATGTGGTTGTCAGTAGCTCGGTCGGCCGGTGTCTCGGGCGCCGTCGCACTGGAGTAGGCGAACCGGGCGTAGTGCGGGCTGTCCTCGGCCGTTGCGGGTGGGGGTGGCAGCCGGTCGCTGCCGTGGTTGACGAGCCGGACGATCCCGTCGGCGGCGGTGGAGTGCAGCAGCCAGCCCGGCGCCGGTAACGCGAGGCACACGTCGGCCGTCTCCACCGGGCCGGGTTCCTCGGGCGCCGTCCACACGGGATGGTCGGCGGGCAGGAGCAGGCCGAGGAAGGCCTTGCTCGCCCAGTAAGGGGAGGCCGGGCCCGAGTACCGCTGGGTTACGGGGAGGAAGGGCCCGTACCAGCCGAGCGTGAGCAGCCCCTGGGCGTCGGGCACGCCGCGCTCGGCGAAGTGCTTCAGCGCGCCGGAGGCGAGGCGGCGGGTGCGGCCGGGCGGCAGCGGGGTGGCGTCGGCGAGGACGCCCGCCCACAGCGGGGCCGCCGTCGCGAAGCGGTAGGTGAGCGAGCGGCCCTGGTGGACCGGCGCGCCGTCGGCGCCGAAGAAGTGCTGATGGTCGTAGAGGAACGACCGCAGGCGTGTCCGGTGTCCGGCCACCAGCCGGGAGTCGGCGCGCGGCCCCGCGATACGGGCCCACAGGACCGGATAGAGGTGCAACGCCCAGGCGTTGTAGTAGTCGAACTTGCGGCCGTCGCCGTCGGTGTACCAGCCGTCGCCCCGGTACCAGTCCTCCAGGCGTGCGAGGCCGGCGTCGATCTCGCTGCGGCTGTGCGGGGCGCCGACGGAGGCGAGGAACTCCTCGGTGATGACCTGGAACAGCCGCCAGTTGGAGTCGTTGACCACGGCTCCGACGAAGCCGCCCAGCCAGTCGGCGACCCGCTGCCGTACCCGGTCGTCGAGCCGGTCCCAGATCCAGGGGCGGGTCTCGTGCAGGGCGATCGCGAGGGACGCGGCCTCGACCATGGGCTGGGAGCGGTCGGTGATGGGCGGCCAGCGGTCGGGGCTGCGCGGGTCGGTGCCGGCCGTGAGCCCGGCCGCGTACCGCTCGATCAGGCCGGACACGCCCTGCCCGCCCGAACCGGCGATGCGGAACGCGGCCAGCAGGAAGGAGCGGGCGAACCCTTCGAGACCGTCCGACCAGGGCCCGGAGTGGCTGGGCGGGCCGGGCAGCCGGTACTGGGCCAGGCCCGGGGAGGCGTAGGGCGTCAGGGCGTCGAGGAGGCGGTCGGCGATCGCCTCCCAGTGGGCGCGGGTCCAGCCGGTGAGGGGCGAGGTCAGCGGGTCGGGGGGTGGCAGGTGGGGCAGGTTGGGGAGGTGCGTCGGGTCGGGGAGCGACACGTGCGGCGCGCTCATGCGGGTGCGGTTCCTCCGTTGGTCACAGGGCGCGCCCGGGCGGGGGCGCGCCGACGCTGTCGCGTACGACGATGTGGGTGCCGAGCAGATGGTGGGCCCCGGCGGCGTGTTCGGGGTCGCGCAGTGCGATGCGCACGGCGGCGCGGCCGAGTTCCTCCGCGGGGGTACGGACGGTGGTGAGGGGCGGGTTGAAGTCCTCCGCGAGCGGGATGTCGTTGTAGCCGACGACGGAGATGTCGCCAGGGACGCGCAGTCCGGTGTCGGCGATGGCGCGCAGGGCACCGGCGGCGACCATGTCGTCCCCGGCGAAGACCGCGGTGAACTCCCGTGTCGACTTGAGCAGTTCGGTCATCGCGCGGTGGCCGGCGGCCCGGCCGAGGCCGCAGTCGACGACGTGTGCGGCCTCGGGCGGCAGCCCGTGCTCGGCGAGGGCGGCCCGGTAGCCGGCGACGCGGGCGTCGAGGGCGGTGTTGCCGGGCAGTCCGCCGAGGAAGACGATCCTGCGGTGACCGGCCGACAGCAGATGGGCGGTGATGGCGCGGGCCCCGGCCTCGTTGTCGAACTCGACGACGAGCGCCGGGATCTCCGGGTCGGGCGCGGGCCGGCCGCAGAGCACCAGCCGGGCCCCGGAGGAGTCGAGGGCGTGGGCGTAGTGGGCGACGCGCTCGCGGTAGGCGTCGTCCTCGACGACCCCGCCGACCAGGATCACCAGCCGGGCGCCCTCCTCCCGCATGAGCTGCACGAACTCCATCTCGCGCTGTGCGTCGCCGCCGGTGGCGCCGACCACACAGAGCCAGCCGCGGTCGGCGGCCTCCGCCTCCACGCCCTCGGCGACCTGGGCGTAGAAGGGGCTGGTGACCTGGCGGACCACGACGGCGGCCATCTTGCGGCCGCCGCCGACCAGGGCGCGGGCGTGCGCGTTGGCCACGTAGTCGAGGTCGCGGGCCGCGCGCAGGACCCGGGCCCGGGTCGCCGGAGGCACCGGATGGTTGCCGCTGAGCGCGCGGGAGGCGGTGGCCGTCGACACGCCCGCCCGCTCGGCGACCTCGCGGATCGTGACCCGTCCCTTGGACACCATGTCGTTCCCCATCCCCCGCGTCTCCTCTTCCGCCCCACCGCTGTTCAGGTGTTGGCCGCGTAGTCCTTCGCGTATTCCTCGGCCATTCTGTCGCCGCCCCGGCTCCGCCACCTCTTCACGGCCGCGTCCCACTCGGACATCGGCAGCCGTCCGGCGATGATGCCGGTGATGGTGTCGTCCAGGAACGTCTTGAGGGTGGCGCCCTGGGAGTTGTTCGTCGCGGACTGGAGCCCGAAGGAGGCGTCGCGGATGGCGTGCGGTACGACCTTCCGCTGCCAGGAGTGCAGGGCGCGCACGGCGTCGGGCATGCCGGGCACGAACAGCACCTGAGGGCCTTCGGCGAGGTACTTCAGCGGCAGGTTGGTGTTGTTCTCGACCTCGCCGAGCTTGGTGGGTTCGGGCGAGCCGTCCTTGCCGCGGGTGAAGTGGACGCCCTCGACGCCGTAGTGGACGAGTTCCCACTCCTGACTGCCGAAAGGCGCGGCGAGGTAGTCGAGGATGCGCAGCAGCAGCTCGATGCGCTCCTTCTTGGCCTGCTTCAGGACGGTGTAGCCGAAGGAGCGGCGGGCGGCGACGATGCCGCCGGGCTCGCCGCCGACGCTGTACGGCAGGGCCGCGGCGGGGCTCATCTTGCCCTTGGACTCCCGGTACTTGGGCAGGTAGGCGCCGAACCCGTCCTGCATGGAGCCGACGGTGCCGTTGTAGTAGAGGGTCGTCAGGTCGATCTGGGAGATGGACGTGGCGTCGGGGTGGTAGGAGCCGTTCTTGCGCAGCTGGGCCTGGAAGGCGATCGAGGCCTTGTAGCGCTCGTCGGCGGCGGCCGATAGGAAGGTGCCGTCCTTGGTGACGGCCCAGCGCTGGGGGGCGTTGTGGGCGGCGGAGTGGTAGGCGTTGCCGAACAGGGAGCCGTTGGCGGCGCCGAGCATGTACGTCCGGCCGCGGGTGCCCTGCCGTGCCACGGCGGTGAAGTCGTCGGCGGTCCAGCCCTCCTTCATGCCCGCGTCGGCGAACATGTCCTGGTTGATCCAGAGGGTGGAGCCCGGCAGCGGGCGTTCCAGCGGGATGCCGTAGATGCGGCCGCCGATGCGGCCCATGTCGCGCCAGGCGTGGGTGGGGATGCCCGCGAGGTTGGGGTAGTCGGCGACCGCGTTGCCCGACAGGTACGGCGTGAGGTCCTGGGCGCGGCGCTGCACGAACTGCGCCTCACGCGGCAGGGTGAAGCCGGCGAACATGTTGATGATGTCGGGCAGGGCGTCGGCCTCACCCGCCATCACGGTCGCCATCTTCTTCTGGTAGTCGGCCTGGGAGATGATCGTGTACTCGATCTTCACGCCGAGGGCCTTCTCGACGGCTGACCAGAAGCGGTTCTGTGAGGCTGGCTTGGGCGGGGTGCCGAAGGAGACGGTCATGACGCGGACGGTGGAGCCGTCGCCCGGGGTGCGGGAGACGGACTTGACCAGGTCGGACGGGTAGGTGGTGTACCCGGCCTGGACACCGGCGTCGGTGGGGGCCAGGTCGGGCTTGGGCCCGGCGGCGGGCCGGTAGGCGGGCCAGGGGGCGAGCTTCTTGCCCGCGTTGGAGACGTCGCCGTCCCCGGAGTCCGAGGAGGAGCAGGCGGTCAGCAGACCGGGGACGGAGACGGCGGCACCACCGGCGGCCACGGTACGCAGCAGGGTGCGTCGGGACATGCTGGGCATGGGTGAATCACCTCGTGTCGGCTTGGGTCAGCTCTTGATGGCGCCGGTGAGCACGCCCTTGGTGAAGTACTTCTGGAGGAACGGGTAGACGAGCAGGATCGGCACGGTGGCGATCACGAGCACCGCCATCTGCACGCTCTGCGGAGCGGTGACGGTGGCCTCGCCGGTGGTCGCGTCGGTGAGTCCGGCGCCTGACACCACGTAGGTGCGCAGCACCTGCTGGAGCGGCCAGTGGTCGCTCTCCAGGTAGAGCGAGGCGTAGAACCAGGAGTTCCAGTAGGCGACGGCGTAGAACAGGCCGACGACGGCGAGCGCGGCCTTGGACAGCGGCAGCACCACCGACACCAGCACCCGCCAGTCCCCCGCCCCGTCCAGCCGGGCCGCCTCGTACAGCTCCTCGGGGACCGACTGGAAGAAGCCGCGCAGGACGACCAGGTTGAACACGTTGACCAGGACGGGCAGGACGAGCGAGGCGTACGAGTCGAGCAGGCCGAGTTCCTTGACGAGCAGGAAACTCGGGATCATGCCGGGCGGGAAGAGGAACGTGAACAGCACCAGCAGCAGGACGGGCTTGCCGCCGAAGACGCCCGGGCGGGACAGCGCGTAGGCCAGGGTCACCGTGCAGGCGAGGCTGAGCAGGGTGCCGACGATCGTGACGCCCGCGCTGACGCCGAGGGCGTGGGTGACGATGCCGCCGTCAAAGATGTCGCGGTAGGCGTCGAGCGTGGGCTCGCTGGGCCACAGCACCCAGCCGCCGTTGTCGACGACCTCCCGGGTGGACGCCAGCGAGGTCGACACGATCACCAGGAAGGGCACGCACACCAGCAGCACGACGGCGGCCAGGGCGAGGGCCTTCGCGGCCTGGGTGAGCGGCCGGGGCTTCTCCATCCAGCCGGGCCGGGCGGACGCGCTCACTTGTAGACCCCCTGTTCGCCGAGGCGGTGGGCGACCTTGTTGGCCGCGTAGACGAGGAGGGCGCCGACAACACCCTTGAACAGGCCCGCGGCGGCCGCGAATCCGTAGTCGCCGCCGACGATGCCCTGGTAGTAGACGAAGGTGTCGATGACCTCGGCGGTCTCCGGTCCGACCGCGTCGCGTTGCAGCAGCATCTGCTCGAAGCCGACGGAGAGGATGTCGCCGAGCCGCATGATGAGCAGCAGCACGATCACCGGGCGGATGGCGGGCAGAGTGACATGCCAGAAGCGCCGCCAGGGTCCGGCACCGTCGATGGCGGCGGCCTCGTACTGCTGCTCGTCGACCTGGGCGAGCGCGGCGAGGAAGATGATCGTGCCCCAGCCGGCGTCCTTCCAGATGACCTGGGCGACGACGAGCGGCTCGAACGCGTCGGGGTTGCCGATGATGTCGACGGTGTGCAGGCCGACCCCGCTCAGACCGCTGTTGAGCAGGCCGGTGTCCCCCAGCACCTGCTGGAAGAGCGCGACGACGATCACCCACGAGATGAAGTGCGGCAGATACGCCACGGACTGCACGAACCGCCGCACCGTGCTCCAGGTGAGGGAGTGCAGCAGCAGGGCGAGGCCGAGCGGCACGGGGAAGTAGAAGACGAGCTGGAGGACGGAGAGCCAGAGGGTGTTGAGGACCGAGTCCCAGAACGCCGCGTCCTCGAACATGCGCTGGAAGTTGCCCAGGCCCACCCAGGGGCTGCCCCACAGGCCGTCGAACGGCACGTACTCCTTGAACGCGATGACGTTGCCGACGAGTGCGCCGTAGTGGAACAGCAGGAAGTAGGCGACGCCGGGCAGCATGAGCAGGAACAACGTCCGGCTCTGAAAACCTTTACGCTCGCGCTTCACCCCCTCGGGATCGCCCCGACTCGGGTCCACCCCCTTCGTACCTGCTCGTTCCCGTAAGGCAGTTGCCACGGCTCCCCCTCACCTCGGCGTGTCCGGTGAAGGGAAGTTAAAACGTTTACACGACACGGTCAATACTTCTGACACAGACGGGACTTCAGGTCTGGAGACAGGACTTCAAGCCTGGGGACGGGACTTCAAGCCGAGAGCAGTCCCCGGCCGAACCAGTCGGAGGACGAGCGCACGCCGGGCAGGGCGAAGAAGTAGCCGCCGCCGGTCGGGGAGATGTAGTCCACGAGGGGTTCGTCGATCAACCGGGTCTGCGTCGCCTCGAACTGGCGCCGCACGTCCTGCTGGTAGCAGCAGAAGACCAGGCCCATGTCGAGGTTGCCGACGCTGTCGACGCCCCTGTCGTAGTTGTAACCCCGGCGCAGGATGCGGGAGTCGTCGGTCGCCGCGGTGCGGGGGTTCGCGAGGCGGATGTGGGCGTCGAGCGGAATGGCCGTGCCGTGCGGGTCCTTGGCGTAGTTCGGGCTGTCGGACTCCTTGGCGCCGTCCAGCGGCGCGCCGGTGTCCTTGCGGCGGCCGAACATCTGCTCCTGCTCGGTCAGCGAGACCCGGTCCCAGAACTCCACCAGCATCCGGATGATCCGCACGACCTGGTAGCTGCCCCCGGTCGCCCAGCCGGGTTCGCCCTGCCCGTCGCCGACCCACACGAGGTGGTCCATCTCGCGGGCCGACGCGACGTCCGGGTTGACGATGCCGTCCTTGAAGCCCAGCAGGTTGCGCTGGGTACCGCTGGGCCGCGGCACGTTCTGGAAGCCGTCGACACGCCACCGGATCTGCATCGCGCCCCGGGTGTGCTTGGCGATGTCGCGCAGCGCGTGCAGCACGGTGTCCTGCCGGCCCGCGCAGATCTGGAGGGACAGGTCGCCGTGGCACTCGGCGGGGTTGAGGTCGTCGTTGGGGAAGGTGCGCATGGGCGTGAGCCGGCGCGGCTTCGCCTCGGCGAGTCCGTAGCGGTCGTCGAAGAGGGAGGCGCCGACGCCGACGGTCACGGTGAGCGCGTCGGCCGGGACGACCGGGCCGAGGATGCCGTTGTCCGAGGGCGGAGCGCCGACGCCCAGGTCGGCGGGGGTGCCGCCGGCGGTGAGGAAACGGGCCCGCTGGGTCAGGGTCCGCAGCAGGTCGGCCAGTTCCGCGCGGTCGCCGGCGATGACGTCGAAGGAGACGAAGGCGGCGGCCGTCTGCTGGGGGGTGAGGATCCCGGCCTGGTGGGGGCCGTGGAAGGGCACGGCGGCGTTCGTCTCTTCGGCCGCTCGGGCCGCGCCACTGCCGGTCTCGGCGAGCGCCACGCCTCCCCCGGCGAGGACCGCGCCCGCGGCCCCGGCGCCCAGGGCCGTCTTGACGAAGGACCGGCGGCCCGCGTGGGCGGGGCAGCCCGGCGGAGGCGTGTCAGCGGACGGCATGGAGACGTTCCCTTCGGCGTGTTCGTTGTGCTCGTGGCGGCCGGTGCTCACGCGGACTTCCTGATCTCGAGCAGGTCCGGCACGGGCGACAGGTCTTCCAGGAGCTGCCCAGTGGCCCCGTCGATCCGGGCCTTCGCGGTCCGGCCGAGCCGGTCGACGGGAGTCCAGCGGCCGTCGCGGTGCCCGGCGTCGAGCAGCGCCTGGAGTCGCGCGATGTCCGCGTCGACGGTGGGCAGCAGACGCGGGGCCCGCGTGGTGAGCAACGGCCGGAGTACGGTGAGCAGTTCGCGTGTACCGGAGAGGTTGGCGTCGGCCGTGGCCAGTCCGGTGCCGCTGCCCTGGTCGGTGTCGCCGGTCAGCTCGAACTGGAGGGTGTTCTCCAGGATCTCGTGGGCGCGCAGGGGCAGGTCGGAGGCGTCGAAGTCCTGGCGGGGGAAGGCCTTCCGCAACCCGGCCGTGTCGTCGGTGAGTTGACGCGCCAGGCCGTTGAGCTCGCCGGCCGACTGACCGTGCCACAGCCCGTACTCGATCCGCTGGAAGCCGGTGAAGTCCTTGTCGTGAACCCCGCCCGGCAGACCGTCGGGCCGGCAGTTGATCTTCTGGTCGAAGTCCTCGAAGGTGCCGTAGGCGGCGCCGAGGGAGGCGTAGGTGCGGTGCGCGGTCAGCCAGTCGGCGCGCGCCGCGCCCAGGTGCCCGGCGCGGATGTCGCCGCCGAGTTTCCGGGTCTCGGTGACGAGGGTGGCCAGACCCCGGTTCACGTACGCCTTGTACGCCCTCAGCGGCCCGGCGAGATCCTGCTCGGAGACGGGGACGACGGCCCCGGCGCCGGCGGCGCCGCCGACCCGGACCGCCTTGGAGGTGACGGCCTTGCCGTCGCTGGGCACACAGCGCCAGGCGTACGTACCGCCCGCCACGGTGGCGACGAGGTCCCGGGTGGTGCCGGGGGCCAGGCCCTCGATCTCGCCGTAGACCGCGTTGGTGGCCGGGTCGATGAGGTACACCTCGGACGTCTGGTCGCCGGTGTTGCGCATCTGGAAGGTCTGCCGCCCCGGCTCGGGCGCGGTGAAGCCCTGACCGCAGTCCTTCGCGGAGACGGCGACCGTCTCGCCCCCGGCGGGCTCGGGGTGCGCCAGGACGACGACGAGCCCGGCCAGGACGACGGGGACGGCGACCACGGCGACGGGGATGAGCCAGGCGGGGCGGGTGGGGGTGGGGAGGGGCGGCGTGCCCTGAACGGGCAGGGCCGGTGTCGCGCTCGCGACCGGGGCGACTCCCTGCACCCCCCGCACGAACAGCGTCATCACCACCCCGAGATACCCGACGTACCCCACCACCTGAAGCCACGTCATCGTCGGCGTCAGATTGAGCACGCCCTGGAGCAGAGTGCTGTACCAGGACCCGGCGTCGACGCTGCCGCTCAGGTCGACGGCGTAGGCCGCCCCGCCGGGCAGGACCCCGCCCTCCTGGAGGTCGCGCAGCCCGTAACCGAGCACACCCGAGGCGATCACGATGAGGACGGCGCCGGTAGCGGTGAAGAAGCGGGTGAGGTTGATGGAGAGCACCCGGCGGTAGAGCCCCCAGCACAGCACCGCCGACAGAACGAGGCCTGTGCCCGCACCGGTCAGCGGCCCAACCGACTCGTTTGCCGCGCGGGCCGTGGTCCACAGGAACAGGGCGGTCTCCAGGCCCTCGCGCCCCACCGCCAGGAAGGAGGTGAGGACCAGCACTCCGGCGCCCATGGTCAGTGCCTCGGTGACCTTCTCCTTGATCTCTCCCGCCAGGCTGCGGGCCGAGCGGCGCATCCAGAACACCATCGCGGTCACGAAGGCCACGGCCACGATGCTCAGCGCGCCGCCGAAGGCTTCCTGCACGGCGGTGGAAAGGGACGCGGCCGTGAACGTGAGGACCGCGCCGAAGCTCATCGAGAGCGCGATCGCGGCCAGTACGCCGGTCCACACCTGCGGCAGACGGGACTTGGCGTCCGCCCGCACGAGTGTGGCGACCAGCACGGAGACGATGAGGCCGGCTTCCAGCCCTTCCCTCAGTCCGATCAGGAAACTCGGAAACGCGTCGTCCCACATGTGCTGCGGCCCTCCCGGCCCTCCGCCCCGACCACCACGCAAGCGAGTTAGCAAGGCATGCCTTACCGACGCCGACCATCATGACCTCGGCTCTCTGGGCATCTGGTCATGCAAGGCTCATGACATGGCAAAAGCCCAGCGGGAGTGATCCGAAGGAAGCGGCTCAGCCGTCGTCCCGGACCTGCTGTACGAGCCGGGTCCTCGACGCCCGGCGGGAGCGGAAGTCGCCGGGGGTCATGTCGAACTCCTTGCGGAACGCGAGGTGGAATCCGACCTGGCTGCGGTAGCCGATGCGCTGCGCGATCTCCTGCTGCGGCACGGTGGTGTCCGACAGCAGTCGCCTGGCTTCCTGCATGCGGCGCACCGTCAGATGCCGCATGGGCGGCTCGCCCACCAGTTCCCGGAACATCTGCGAGAACGCCGAGCGGGACATGCCGGCCTCACGGGACAGGGACTCCACCGTCCAGGGCTCGGCGTAGGAGCCGTGGATCGCCATCAGCGCCTTGCTGATACCCGGGTGGTGCAGCGCGGTCAGCGCGGTTGACTCCTCCGCCAGTTCCTCCATGGCGATCCGCAGGGAGAGCACGAACACGGTCTCGAAGGCCCGTAACGTCACGAGCCGGGAGCCCGGCGCCGTACGCCCGATCTCGGAGGGCAAGGACTCCAGGGTACGCAGCAGCAGTGGCTCCCCCTCCAGCATGTGCCGCCGCAGGACGATGATCCGGGGCAGGGCGCTGTAGAGCCCCGGCTCGCCGATGGCGCTGTAGTGCAGGCTCGCGCAGAGCATGCGTGTGATGTACGGCGGTGTCCCGACCCTGACGACGCCGGACTCGCCGGGGCGGCAGTGCGGCACCAGGGCGGACAGCGGCGTCGCCTGTACGCCGTACTCGCCGGCGAAGGTGTGGGCGGTGCCGTGCGGAAAGATCGCCAGGTCACCCTCGTGCAGTTCCACCGGTTCGGGGTCGTCGCCGAAGGTAATGACAGAGGAATTCGCGAGCATGTAATGAACGATTGCGCAATTGTCGTCGTGGCCTTTGACTCCCCAGGTTCCACCGGCCTCCCACATGCTGTGGAAGATGCCGGTGAGCCACAGCGGGCGCAGCAGCTCGCTCAGCACATCGTCATGCACGGACGATCCTTAAAGCGATTCGGCTCATGATTAATTGATCGTACCGATCGCTCCCAGAACGATGAGAGGCGAAGCCGGGGCTGTTTGGTCGGCACACGGGGCCGCACTTCTGGGGGACACGTTCCATGATGTTTCTGATGACCGGTGCCGGCATCGGCGGCCTGACCGCCGTCGCCGGCCTGGGTGCCGATCTGGCCAAGTACGCCAACCCGGACCTGCCGGCCGCCTTCACCCAGTCGCGCCTGGACGGGTACCGGCTGGACGAGCTGACGGGCGGTACGGGGAGCTTCGATGGCGGGCGCTGACCGCCGGCGGGCGCTGGCCCTGCTCGCCTGTACCCAGTTCGTCCTGATCCTGGACACCTCGATCATCAACGTGGCGGCGCCGTCCATCGGGGAGAGCCTGGACATCTCGCCCGCCGCGCTGTCCTGGGTGGCCAACGCCTACCTCGTCTCCTTCGGCGGGCTGCTGCTGCTCAGCGGTCGTGCCGCCGATCTGTTGGGGCAGCGCAGGGTGTTCGTGGCCGGTCTGGGTGTACTGGCGGCCGCCTCGCTGCTGGGTGCCCTCTCCGACGGCGCAGCCCTGCTGATCACCGCCCGCGCGGTGCAGGGCGTCGGGGCGGCCATGGCCGCAGCGGCGGCGTTCGCCCTGATTCTCACGCTGTTCGAGGACGGCCCGGAACGGCACCGGGCGCTGGGCGTGTTCGCCGCGATGGCCGGTGCCGGTGGCGCCGCGGGCACGGTGCTCGGCGGCGTGCTCACCAGTTGGCTGGGCTGGGAATCGACCTTCGCTTTGAACGTGGTGGCCGGCATCGCCCTGGTCCTGCCCGTGCCTCGGCTGCTGCCGCCCGGTACGCCCGGCGGGCGCGAGCGCGGCTTCGACCTGCCCGGCGCGGTGGCGGTCACCACCGGCCTGGGGCTGCTGGCTTACGCCGTGGTGAACGCGGGCGAGGCCGGCTGGAGTTCCACGCCGACGCTGGCCACCGGGGCCGCCGCCGTCGTACTGCTCGCCGCGTTCGTCCTGGTCGAACGCGAGGTGGCGCACCCGCTGGTCCCGCTCGCCGTGCTGCGCAGGCCGACGCTGCGGCTGGCCAACATCCTGGCCGCGCTGTGGCAGATGTCGCTGTTCCCGATGTTCTTCCTGGTGAGCCTGTACCTACAGGCGGTTCTCGGGTACGAACCGGTCCTCGGCGGCCTGGCCCTGCTGCCGCTGTGTCTGGTCGTCATCACGGTCGCCTCCACCGCGGACCGGCTGATCGGCCGGTTCGGCCTGCGCGCGGTGATGGGCGCCGGGTTCGTACTGGTGGCCGTCGGCATGGCCTGGCAGTCGCTGCTGTCGGCCGACGGCTCCTTCGTGGCGGACGTCCTGCCGCCGAGTCTCCTGCTGGGCGTCGCGCTGCCGCTGGTGTCCATCACCACGAACGTCGCAGCCACGCTCGACACCCGCGAGGAGGAGGCCGGCCTCGCCTCCGGGCTGGTCAACACGAGCCTGCAGTTCGGCTCGGTCCTCGGTCTCGCCGTCCTGTCCGGTGTGGCCGCCGCACGCACGGACGCCTCCTCCGCGGCGCGCGACGTGGCGCTCACCGACGGCTTCAGCACGGCCTTCCTGGTCGGGGCCGTGCCGGCCCTGGTCGCCCTGCTGCTCACTCTCCGGCTGCGGCTTCCCGCTCCGGACGCCCCCGCACCGCCGGAGGCGAGCACCGCCGCCGAACACCGGCGCGCCGTGCCCTGATCGCGCCCGCCCGCCCGGTCCGGGGACCGCGCGCCCACTGAAACGAACACCACGAAGAAAGGCCCGACATGACACAAGAGCACCGCAAGCGCGTCCTCGTAACCGGAGCCAACGGTTTCCAGGGCGGCGCGGTGGCCCGGCTGCTGGCCGACCAGGGGCACGAGGTCCGCGGCCTGATCCGGGACGAGGCGAAGGCCGCGTCGGTCTCGGCGGCCGGGGTCACGCCGGTGCGCGGCGACCTGGGCAGCGTCGAGGACCTGCGCGCCGCCTTCCGGGGCGTCACGCACGCGGTCGTCGTGATGCCTCTGGAGTACGACCCCGAGACGGTGGCCGGTTACGCCCGGAACTTCGCCGAGGTGGCCTGTGAGGCCGGGGTTCGACGGCTGGTCTACAACGTCAACACCCCCGTGCCCGACGAGACCACGCCGTACGCCGGTTTCGAGACGCGCCGCCTGGCGGAAGAGGTGCTGCGGGCCGGTGAGGTGCCCGTGGTCGTGGTCAGGCCGCCGGTCTACCTGGAGAACCTCTTCAGCCCTTGGAACGGACCCTCGATCGTCAACGACGGCGTCCTCGCCTACCCACTGCCCGCCGAGCAGCGCGTGGCGTGGATGTCGCACGACGACCTCGCGCGTGTGCTGGCCCGGGCCCTGGACGACGACGTGCCGGCCGGGCAGGTGCTGAACGTCGGCGGCGCCGACGTGCTCACCGGTCCGGAGCTGGCGGCCGCGTTCGGGCAGGCCCTGGGCCGTGAGATCCGGTACGTCCCGCTGGAGGTCACACAGTTCGAGCAGGGGCTCGCCCAGCTGCTCGGCCCCGAGGCCGCGGCCGGGGTCGCGGGGATCTACCACTACGCCGGCACGGCCCGGGCGTGCGACCTGCTCGCTCCGTCGCCCGCCGCCGTGGAGAGCGCTCTGGGTGTACGGCTCACGCCGGTGATCGAGTGGGTCAAAGCACAGCCTTGGGAACACTGGGCCCGGTCCGCCGGGTGACCGACCACCGCACGAGTTACCTCCACCCCTCTTGACGCGTCAATGACAACAGTGGCTTGATGCATGGGAGCGCTCCCACCTCGCCCAGGGAAGGGATCACCATGCGCAGAACCCGCCGCTCGTCCTCGCGCTTACGGATCATCCCGGTTCTCGGCCTCTTGGCCGCCCTGCTCCTCCCCCTCGGTCTCACCTTCGCGCCCCGCGCCACGGCCGCACCGGCGGCCGACCCCGTCCGCGTCATGCCGCTCGGCGACTCGATCACCGGCTCGCCGGGCTGCTGGCGTGCGGTGCTCTGGAACCGGCTGCTGAACAGCGGATACACGGACGTCGACTTCGTCGGCACCCTCCCGCCGCAGGGCTGCGGACAGGCGCACGACGGCGACAACGAGGGGCACGGCGGTGAGCTGGTGACCAACGTGGCCGACCAGAACCTGCTGCCGGGCAGGCTCGCGGCCACGCGTCCGGACATCGTTGTCATGCACTTCGGCACGAACGACGTGTGGAGCAGCATCGCCCCGGACCGCATCCTGGCCGCCTACACCAAGCTCGTGACGCAGATGCGGGCCTCGAATCCGGACATGCGGATCCTCGTCGCACAGCTCATCCCCATGAACCCGGGCAGTTGCGCGGCCTGTGCTCAGCGTGTCGTCGACTTCAACGCGCGGATCCCCGACTGGGCCCGGGCCACCGGCACCGAACGCTCCCCGATCACCGTGGTCGACCAGTGGACAGGCTTCAGCACCGTCACGGACACCTACGACGGGGTGCACCCCAACGCCTCCGGTGACGACAAGATCGCCGCCCGCTGGTTCCCGGCCCTCGCGGCGGTCCTCGACGCGGGCGTCCCGCAGAACCCCGACGACCCCGACGCCCCGGCGGCCTGCACGGCCCGCTTCCGAGCCGTCTCCACGTGGCAGGGCGGCTACCAGGGAGAGGTGACCGTGACGAACACGTCCGCCTCCGCCGCCTCGGGCTGGACCGCGACGGTCGTACCGGCTGACGGCGCGCGCATCGGCCAGGTCTGGAACGGAACCCACAGCACGGCCGCGGACGGTACGGCCACCGTCACGAACGCGGCGTGGAACGGGGCGCTGGCGCCCGGCGCGAGTGCCACGTTCGGTTTCGTCGCCACCGCCCCGGCAACGGCCGGCGCCCCGGCGGCGACCGTCACGTGCACGGCGAAGAGTTCCGCCAACTGACACCCGGCCCGGACCAGGAACCAGGACCAGCCGGCCCGGCAGCACACCCACCGCTCTCTCCCCAGGACCGGACGAGACCCGGCACAGGCCCCATCCCATTCCACCCCCACCTCTGGAGCCGCCATGAGACCCCGCACCGCCACCGCCCCCACCCCACGCGTGGCCACCGTCGCCGTCGCCCTCCTCGGGCTCCTGTTCTCCTTCCTCTCGCTCGGCACACCGGCACACGCCGCCCCCACCGGCTTCCGCATCGACAACGGCCGGCTGCTGGAGGCGTCCGGGAACGACTTCGTGATGCGTGGCGTCAACCACGCCCACACCTGGTTCCCGGACCGGATCAGCTCCCTCTCCCACATCAAGGCCAAGGGCGCCAACACCGTCCGGGTGGTCCTCTCCAGCGGTGACCGCTGGACCCGCAACGACACCGCCGACGTGGCGAACGTGGTCGCCCAGTGCAAGCAGAACCGGCTGATCTGTGTGCTGGAGGTGCACGACACCACCGGGTACGGCGAACAGAGCGGAGCCGTCACGCTCTCCCGCGCCGCCGACTACTGGATCAGCGTGCAGAGCGCGCTGACCGGTCAGGAGGACTACGTCATCGTCAACATCGGCAACGAGCCGCACGGCAACACCGGCTACACGGCCTGGACGGCCGACACCAAGGCGGCCATCCAGAAGCTGCGCAACGCCGGGTTCGACCACACGATCATGGTCGACGCGCCCAACTGGGGCCAGGACTGGGCGTTCACCATGCGCGACAACGCCGCCTCGGTCTTCGCCTCCGACCCGGATGCCAACACGATCTTCTCGATCCACATGTACGGCGTCTTCGACACCGCCGCCGAGATCACCGACTATCTGAACCGCTTCGTCACGGCGAAACTCCCCATCGTCGTCGGCGAGTTCGGCCACGACCACTCGGACGGCAACCCCGACGAGGACACCATCCTGGCCGTCGCGCAGCAGCTCCGCCTGGGCTACCTCGGCTGGTCCTGGAGCGGCAACGGCGGCGGCGTCGAGTACCTGGACATGGTCACGAACTTCGATCCGGACCAGCTCACGAGCTGGGGGCAGCGGCTCTTCAACGGCGCGAACGGCATCGCCGCCACCGCCAAGGAGGCCGCGATCTACTCCTCCGGCGGAGGCGACACCACTCCCCCGACCGCTCCCGGCACCCCGACCGCCTCCGGGGTGACCTCCTCGTCCGCCACCCTGACCTGGGCCGCCGCCACCGATGCGACGGGCGTCACCGGTTACGACGTGGTCCGGATCGGTGGCGGCGCCGAGACGGCGGTCACCTCCACAACCAGGACGACCGCCACCCTCACCGGCCTGTCCCCCGCCACCTCCTACACCTTCGCCGTCTACGCCCGTGACGCGGCCGGCAACCGTTCGCCGCGCTCGGCCACGGTGACGCTCACGACGTCCTCCGGCGGCTCGACGGCGGCCTGCGGCGTCGGCTACCGGGTGACGAGCACCTGGCCCGGCGGCTTCCAGGGCGAGATCACCCTGCGCAACACCGGCACGTCGGCGATCAACGGCTGGACGCTGCGCTGGACCTTCCCGGACAGCCAGCGCATCAGCAACCTCTGGGGCGGTACGGCGACGCAGAGCGGTTCCGAGGTCAGCGTCGCGGCCGCCCCGTACACCGCGACGATCCCCGCGGCGGGCTCGGTCACCCTCGGCTTCACGGCCTCCCGGGCGACGGCGAACCCCAGCCCGACGGCGTTCACGCTGAACGGCGCGGCCTGCTCGGTGAGCTGACCGGCCGTGTGCGACGGTGCCGGCGCGCCCGGGAAGGGCCGGACGCGGCGACACCGTCGCCACAGGGGTGATCCGCGAGTGTGATCCGCGCGACATCCACCCCGGAAAGCGGTTTACGTCGCTCCGCATGGGTCAGGCGGCGGAGATGTCGCACCGGCACCCAACCGCCGTAACCCCGGCAAGACGCGTATCCGCCCGCCCCGGTTCCCCGCACCGTGCGCGGGAGGCGCGATGAGTGAGAACACTCTGCGCGAGGACACCCTGCGCATGCGGCCCGTCGCGAGCACCCGCGGCGAGGCCGGGGCGAGTACGTCCCGCGAGGCCGCTGCCCCGCCGAAGCAGGCCGGGCAGCGCGACGCGTTCTTCGACAACGCCAAGTACCTCGCGATCGTGCTGGTGGCGATCGGGCACGCCTGGGAGCCGTTGCGGGACGGCAGCCGCGCGGTCAGCGCGCTCTACATGGTCGTCTACGCCTTCCACATGCCGGCGTTCATCGTCATCTCCGGCTACTTCTCCCGCTCCTTCGACGCGAGCCCGGGGCGGGTCAGGCGCCTGGTCACCGGGCTCGCCGTTCCCTATGTCGTCTTCGAGACGGCGTACACGCTGTTCACGCGATGGACGGACCAGGAGCCCGACCGGCCCGTGAGCCTGCTGGATCCCCTGTATCTGACGTGGTTCCTGGCGGCGCTGTTCATCTGGCGGCTGACCACGCCGGTGTGGCGGCGCGTGCGGTGGCCGCTGCCGGTCGCCCTCGTCATCGCGATGCTGGCGACGCTCTCGTCGTCCGTCGGCAACGACCTCGACCTGCAACGCACCCTTCAGTTCCTGCCGTACTTCGTCCTCGGTCTGCTGCTGAAGCCGGAGCACTTCCGGCTGGTGCGCCGCCGCTCGGCACGTGTGCTGGCCGTGCCGGTCTTCGCCGCCGCGGTCGTGGTGGCCTACTGGGCGGTCCCGCGGATGACCGGTGCCTGGTTCTACCACCGCGACAGCGCCGAGGAACTCGCCGCACCCGCCTGGTACGGGCCCGTGATGACACTGGTGACCTTCGGCTGTTCGCTGGTCTTGGTGGCCTGCTTCCTCGCGTGGGTACCCGGGCGCCGGGCGTGGTTCACGGCACTGGGCGCGGGGACGCTGTACGGCTACCTGCTGCACGGCTTCGTCGCGCAGGGGTCCAAGTTCTGGGGCTGGTACGAGCCGGCGTGGGTCCACCAGCCCGTCGGTGTGGTCGTGGTGACGGCGTTCGCCGCGGTGCTCGTGACCGCGCTGTGCACCCCGCCGGTGCGGCGGCTGTTCCGCTGGGTGATGGAGCCCGAGATGCCGTGGGCGTTCCGCCGGGACGCGCATCAGCAGGCTCGGGAACGGAATGCCGTCCGCGAGGGGAACGCCGTACGCGGGTGACGCCAGGCGCCCCGCCCACACCTCCTGGCCTACCCGCTCTGCGTGAGCCGGATCAGCAGCACACCGGGCGTGCGCGGCACGGACACCGTCAGCCCGTCCCCGTCCCAGACGACCCGGCCCGCCTCCGCGGAGGAAGGGTGCAGGACCTCCGCGCGGACGCTCCGGCCCGCCAGGTGCCGGACGGGGACGCGGAGTTCGGCCGGTCCGCCCCGGCGCCAGACCGACAGGTACGCCGTGCGGTCACCGGGGACCGAGAGTCCCAGGGCCAGCCACTCGTCCGTCCAGCCGGGCAGGCCGAGCGGCCAGAAGGGCAGGGCGCGCGCGAGGTCCCCGCGGATGGACTTGTAGACCGCGACCGCGTCCCGTACGAGGGCCAGTTGGTGTTCCGGCATGCGGTTGAGGTGGCCGGAGAGGTGGATGCGGCCGAGCAGCGCCCCGCCCAGGGTCCACGTCGTCAGGTCGTCGTCGAACTCGGGCTGCGGGTAGGCCCAGACCGCGCCCTGTTCGGGCGGGACGGCGGTGGGCGCGGCGGCGGCGATGGGCGGGTAGCGCAGGGGATCCTGCTGGTCGCTGGTGGACTGGAGCTGGGAGACGGCCAGGGTGGCGCCGTCCATGCGCATGCCGCCCGAGGCGCAGTTCTCCACGACGAGTGAGGGGTGGCGGTCCAGTACGCCGGACAGCCAGTCCAGGTAGGCGTGGGCGTGGCCCAGCAGCCCGGCTCCCGGTGCGAGGTCGCCGGGTGCCTGGGTGCCGGGGTCGACCACGATGTTGTAGTCCAGCTTGAGGTAGCCCACGCCCCAGTCGCCGACGATCCGGTCCACGGTCTTGTCGAGGTGGGCGCGGGCGGCCGGGTGCCGCAGGTCGAGCTGGTGGCGGCCCTGTTCGGTCAGGCGCACGCCGTCGCGCTGGAAGAACGCCATGTCGGGCAGTTCGGCCGCGACGGGGCTGCGCACCCCGACGACCTCCGGCTCCAGCCACAGCCCGGGCACCATCCCGCGCTCCCGGATGCGGTCCAGGACAGCCCGGATGCCGCCGTCGGGGAAGCGGCGCGGCGAGGGCTGCCAGGCGCCGACGCTGTCCCACCAGCCCCGGGTGTCGTCGTCGTACCAGCCCGAGTCGATGCAGAAGTACTCGGCGCCGGCGTCGGCGGCGGCGTCGATCAGCGGCAGGAGCTTGGCCGTGGTCGGGTCGCCCATCAGGGTGTTCATGTAGTCGTTGAAGACGACGGGGAGGGCGGTGTGGTCCGGGTGGGGGCGGCGGATCGCCCGGCGGTAGGAGGTCAGGGCGCCGATCGCCGTGTCGAGGTCGGAGCCGAGTGCTAGAGCTCCGTACACGGTGGTGAACTCCTCGCCCGGGGTGAGCCGGACCCGCCACTGGTGTTCCGCGTCGGTGGGGCCGTTCAGCGCAAGGTAGGTGCCGTGTGCGCGTTCGCCCAGGTCCCAGCGCCAGCCGGCCGGGGACTCGACCTGCCACGCCCAGGCCCGGCCGCCGTCCCGTTCCGTCAGCGCGCCCATGGCCAGATGTCCGTCGGTGGGCCAGCTGCCGCGCCCGGTGAGGGCGAGGGCGGCCCGGCTGTCGTGCTCGTGGACGTCGACGTGGATGTCGGCGACGGCGGCGCGCAACGGTTCGGCGTACCAACGGCACTCGGCGAGCCAGTCGTTGCGGGCCCGGTGGACGTCGAGGGCGTCCGGGGCGGGCAGGCCGCCGAGCAGGAGGCTGCTGACGGACTGGACGACCAGGGGCGCCCGGCCCTCGTTGCGGAGGCGGACTCGGGAGCGCAGGACGGGCAGTCCGGTGGGTGACGTGAGCTCGACGGACGCCGTCAATCCGGTGTCCGCGTCGTGGAGTTCGACGGTCAGCCACTCCCAGCCGTCGCGTCTGTCCGTGCGGTGGGTCCGGTAGGCGAGCCGGGCGCCGAGGGCCGTGCCGGTGAAGCGGGGGCCGGACCAGCCGCTGCCGTGGCCGAGGGCGGTGAGCTCCACGAGCGGGAGCGCGGAGTGGGGGGTGGCGGGGCGATCGTCGTCGGGGTGGGCCAGCCGGACCAGCCGCAGGGTCCCGTCGGCGGCGATCGCGAACCCGGCCCGGAGGGCTTGATGTCCCCAAGTGAACTCGTCCTGCCGCTGGTTGGAGGCCATGTGCGCCGCATCCGCCGTGCCGGTCAAGGTGCTCCCCCTCCTGGCCCCGCCCCGCTTCGGGGAGCGGAGGTCCGCGTGAATCCCTCGTTACGGTCTCTTGACGACCCAAGTGTGACCGGTCACAATCCTCGCATGAATGTGACCGGTCACACAAGGCGCCCGGCGAGCATCAGGGACGTCGCGACCGCCGCGGGGGTCTCGTACCAGACGGTCTCGCGAGTGATCAACGGCCATCCCAGCGTCCGGCCGTCCACCCGGGAGCGGGTGCTCGCCGCCATCGAGGAACTGGGCTTCCGCCGCAACGCGACCGCCCTCGCCCTGGCCAGCGGGCGCAGCCGGGCCGTGACCGTGCTGACCGCGAACACCACCCACTACGGCTACGCCTCGATCCTCCAGGGCATCGAGGAGGCCGCCCGCGCGGCGTCGTACGCGGTCGGGATCGGGGTGCTGGAGTCGGCCGAGGACGCGGCCGTCGCCGCCGAGGTGCAGCGCGCGGCGGACGCGGGCGGCGGGATCGTCGTGATCGCATACGATCCGGCCGGTGTCCGGGCGCTGGAAGCCGTGCCCGCCGGGCTGCCGGTGGTGGGCGTGGTCGAGACCCCCGCGAGCCCGCCCGGCGGCGACCGTCCGTGGGTGTGGGCCGACGACCGGGAGGCCGCCTACCAGGCGACCCGCCACCTGCTCTCCCTCGGCCACGAGACCGTGCACTACGTGGCCATCCCGTCCAGCACCCGCCGCACCAGCGCCCGCACCAGCGGCTGGCGGCAGGCGCTGAAGGAGGCCGGCGCCCCGGAACCCCGCCCCGTGCAGAGCAGTTGGGGGCCGGCGGGCGGGCACGCCGCCGGGCTGAAGCTGGCGAAGGACCAGTCCGTCACCGCGATCCTGTGCGGCAACGACGACCTCGCGCTCGGCGTGCTGCGCGCCCTGCACGAGTCCGGCCGCCCGGTGCCGGGCGAGGTCAGCGTGGCCGGTTTCGACGACGCCCCGCACTCCGCCTTCCTCACCCCGTCCCTGACGACCGTACGCCTGGACTTCACCGGCCTCGGGCGGTCCGCGTTCGCCCTGCTGCACGGCGCGCTGGAGGAGTCCGCGCCGGTCGCCCCGCATCCCGTGTCCGTACCGGAACTGGTGGTGCGGGAGAGCTCGGGGCCGCCGCCCGCCGACGCCTAACCACCGATGCCTGAACAACCCGAACCAGCGCAGCAGTTGTGAGTCCCGCTCTCTGAACCGAACCGCATGCTCCGGAAAGGCACGAGATGAAGAGAAGAGCTCTCCCCGCCCTGGCGCTGATATGCGCCGCCGGCCTGGCCGCCACCGCGTGCAGCGACCCGACCGCCGGGGACTCCGGTTCGGACGGTTCGGACGCCAAGCAGGCGGCGGTGAATCCGACCGCGCGGCTGGATGGCGTGAAGCTGACCATGTGGACCGCGCAGAACACGGTGAACGCGCCGAAGCAGGTCATCGACGCCTTCGAGAAGGCCACCGGCGCCGAGGTCGACACCCAGGCGATCCCGGACCTCTACGAGCAGAACGTGCCGACGAAGCTGGCCTCGGGCGACCGCCCCGACCTGATGTTCTGGCAGCCGTCCATCTCCACGCTGCCGTTCATCCAGCCGAAGCAGAACCTCCTGACCCTCGACGGGGAGCCGTGGGAGGCCAAGCTCGGCGACACCGAGAAGTCCCTCGGCATGATCGACGGCAAGCGGTACGCGGCGATCGTCACCAGCCCCGCCATGCTCGGCGTCTACTACAACAAGGACGTCTTCAAGCAGGCCGGGCTCAGCGAGAAGGACTTCCCCAAGTCCTACGACGAGCTCCTCGCCCTCGGCCGCAAGGTCGTCGACAAGACCGACGCGGCCGCCTTCTACGAGGCAGGCGGCGACAAGTGGCCGCTCCAGTGGCAGATGCAGGTCCAGCTCACCGACCTCGACCGGCAGTGGTGGGCCGACCTGAACGCCGGCAAGAAGAAGTGGACCGACCCGGTCGTCGTCGGCGCGATCAAGAAGTACAAGGAGAAGCTGCTCGACGCCGGGCTCGCCCAGAAGAACTACCGGACGGGCACCTTCACCGGGCAGGCCGACGCGCTGTGGAAGGGCGAGGCCGGCATGGTCCTCAACGTCACCTCCTTCCAGAGCCAGTTGCAGGCCAAATACTCCACCGCCGAGCTCGACAAGAAGATCGGCTGGTTCCCGGTCGCCAACTCCTCGGCAACCGGCCTGTACTCCCCCGACCAGACCAACGGTGTCGTCGCCTTCAAGACCGGTGACGACAAGCGCCAGAACGCGGCCCGGCAGTTCCTCGCCTTCTGGCTCGGCCCGGACTACCCGGACTACATCAAGACGATGAAGATCCCGTCCGTGCAGCCGTCCGTGCCCACCCCCGACGGACTGCCCGAGGCGTCCGAGGCCCAGGTGGCGGCCCTGCCCAAGGCCATCGGCGTCTTCCAGGCCAAGGCGATCGTCGCCCCCGACACCCACCTCTACCTCGCCGACATGATCTTCGGCAAGAAGAGCCCGCAGCAGGTCGCGCAGGCGATCCAGGACCAGTTCGCGCAGGTGGCCAAGGCCCAGGGCGCCCCCGGGTTCTGACCATGGCGGACACGGTCGTACGTACGCGCAAGCAGCCGGCTGCACAAGGCGCACCGAAGGGCGTGGGACGGCTGCCACGCGCCGCCGTGCACCACCCCTGGTGGTTCGCGCTCCCCGCGATCGTCGTCTTCGCGGGCTTCTTCCTGGTGCCCAACCTGCTGAACTTCTACTACCCGTTCACCAACTGGTCCTCGTACCACGCGGACATCGCCTTCACGGGCCTGGACAACTTCCAGACCATCGCCGAGGACGGCTCGCTGCTGCGGGCGATCCGCACGACCCTGGTGTACGCGCTGCTGGCGGCGCTGTTCCAGAACGGCTTCGGGCTCGTGCTGGCGCTGCTGCTGGAGGACGACAGCCGCTTCAACCGGTTCTTCCGTGCCGTCTTCTTCCTGCCGGTGCTGATCTCGGCCCTGGCGACCGGTTACGTCTTCCAGGCGCTGCTCGACCAGGACGGGGCCGTCAACTCCGTCCTGGGCACGGACATCCCGTGGCTGGGCTCGACGACCTGGACGCTGGTGATCGTCACGCTCATCCACGGGTGGAAGTGGATGGGCCTGTCGATGCTCATCTATCTGGCCGGGCTCAAGGGCATCCCCGGCGAGATGCTGGAGGCCGCGAAGTGCGACGGCGCGGGGCCCTGGCGGACCTTCTGGTCGGTGCGCTGGCCGATGCTCGCGCCGGCCGTCACCTTCAACGTCACCACCGCGCTGATCGGTTCGATGAACACCTTCGACATCGTGCAGGCCACGACGGGCGGCGGCCCCGCGGCCTCCACCGAGGTCTTCAACATCTACATGTTCCGGATCTTCGGGCAGGGCCTTTACGCGCAGGCGTCCGCGATGAGCCTCGTCCTGTTCCTGGTGGTGGTCGCCGTGGCGATCCCGCTGGTCGTGGGGCTCCGGCGAAGGGAGCAGCTGCTGTGACCGCGGTGTGGCGGTACGGCCGCCCCTCCCTCGTCGTCCTGCTCGCCGCGCTGGCCGTGGGCGTGCCGCTGTGGCTGGTCGCCGTCACCTCGGCCAAGCCGCAGGCCGAGGCGATCAAGCCGAACCTGGACCTGCCCCGGCAGTGGCAGCCCGCGAGCAACTACGCGGACGCCGTCAGCCAGGGCGAGATGCTGCGCGGTTTCCTCAACTCGCTGCTGGTCGTGGTGCCTTCGGTGGTCCTGGTGCTGATCCTGGGCGCGGGCGCCGCCTGGGTCTTCGCCCGCCGCAAGTCGAAGCTGGTCTCGGCGGCGTACGCGCTGTGCATCAGCGGACTGCTGCTGCCACCCGCCGTCATCACGATCGTGATGGAGCTGCGGCAACTGGGGCTGTCCAACACCCGCCCCGGCATGATCGCCGTCTACACCGGGATGTACCTGTCGACGTCGATCTTCTTCATGACCGGCTTCATCCGCGCCATCCCCATGGAGCTGGAGGAGGCGGCCCGGATGGACGGGGCGAGTCCGTCACGCATCTTCTGGCGGATCGTCCTGCCGCTGCTCCGGCCCGTGATCGCCACCGCGACGATCATGGTGATGCTCTACGCCTGGAGCGACATCTTCTACGCGTTCTTCGTCCTCGGCGGCGGAGACCGGGCGACCCTGCCGCTCAACCTCTACCAGGTCGCCAGCGCCCAGCTCTACCTCAACAACTGGCATCTCGTCTTCGCGTACGTCGTGGTGATGAGCCTGCCCATGGTCGCCGTGTTCCTCGTCGGCCAGCGAAAGATCGTGTCCGGAATCACCAGTGGAGCCGTGAAGTGACTGGAGGTCCAGCAGCGTGATCACCCCCACCCGCACGAGAGCCGGTACGAGGTCCCGTACCAGAACCGCCTTGATGACAGCACTACTTGGAGCAGCCGCCATGGCAGCCACTCTCCCCGCAGCCGGCAACGCGGCAGCGGCAGCCGATCCACAGCGCCTCACCGTCGACCTCAAAGCCTCCGAGGGACCGGTGATGCTCGGCGCCAACGGCTCGCTGTACGGGGTCAGCGACGACGGGGTGCCCAGCGACGCCGCGATGGCGCCCCTGAAGATCACCAGCATCTCGCAGAAGCCGGAGGGCGGCGCGCAGCACCCCAACGGCGACGCGCTCACGGTCTCCAAGTCGTTCTTCCGCAACGGCGGCGGCGAGATCAACGTGATGATGCAGGACATCTACGCCAAGTGGCCGTACGAGGACCTCGGCATCGACGACTACCTCCCCAAGGTTGACAAGATCGCCAAGGAGGTCTCGGCCGACCCGAACAGCGACCGCTTCGTCTACATCCCGTTCAACGAGCCCGACCAGATCTGGTACAAGCTCGACGTCGCCGACCAGGCCCAGTACGAGAAGAACCGCGACAGGTTCTTCAAGGACTGGAAGACGGTGTACCAGCGGATCCGCGCGATCGACCCGGACGCGAGGATCGCCGGACCCAACGAAGCCGCGTACCACACCCGCCTGCTGAAGGACTTCCTCGCCTTCGCCAAGCGCGAGAACGTGCTCCCCCAGGTGATGACCTGGCACGAGCTGGGCTCCGGCTCGCTGCGCGACTTCCAGGCGCACTACGACGACTACCGCAAGCTGGAGCGCGAGGCGGGCATAGTCCCGCTGAAGATCGACATCGACGAGTACGCCAACCGCCGCGACCTGTCCGTGCCCGGGCAGCTCGTGCAGTGGGTGTCCCTGTTCGAGCGCAACAAGGTGTACGCCAACATGGCGTACTGGGACGCGGCCGGCAACCTCAGCGGCCACGTCGTGCGCTCGAACATCCCCAACGGCGGCTGGTGGCTCTTCCGCTGGTACGCGGGCATGACCGGCAACACCGTGAAGGTGACGCCGCCGCAGCCCAACACCATCGACACCCTCCAGGGGCTCGCCTCCCTCGACACCTCCCGCCGCCAGGCGCAGGTCCTGCTCGGCGGCTCCGCGGCCGACTCGGACGTCGTCGTGCGGGGCGTCCCCCGGTCGGTGTTCGGCCGTACGGTCACCGCGACCGTCGCCGAGGCCGCCTGGTCCGGGTACGAGGGGCAGCACGCGGCGCCGCGGGTCCTCGCGCGCACCAAGGTGAAGGTCGCGGACGACGGTTCGGTGACCGTGCCGCTGCGCGGCCTGCACAAGATGTCGGCGTACCGGGTCGTCCTCACGCCCGGCGGCTCCGGCACCCCGTCCGCCGCCTCCGTGCCGTGGTCGGCGTCGTACGAGGCCGAGGACGCGGCGATCACCGACGGCAAGGTCTACACGCAGGGCACGGTCCAGAACGCCAACGGCTACGCGGCGTCCGGCACCAAGGACGTCGGTTCGCTCAACCAGCCCGGCAGCAAGGTCGCCTTCTCGGTGACGGTGCCGAAGGACGGCACGTACGACCTGGCGATCCTGTACGGCAACCAGTCGGGCGGCCCCGCCACGCAGAAGCTGTCGGTCGACGGCGGCGACCCGGTGACGGTCACCTACCCCTCCACCGAGAACTGGACGTACCGCGCCAAGAAGGACGTCAGTGTCCAACTCAAGGCGGGCACACACCAGTTGACCCTGTCGAAGGGCGACGCCGAGGTCACACTGGACCGGATCGACCTGACCACGCGGACGGGCGCGCCCTCCGCGTCCTACGAGGCCACGCTGGCGGACATCAGCGGCAAGCCGTCGTACGACTACACCTCGTCGGCCGGGGTGGGCACGGGCTCCCTGGTGCTGCGCTCCGGTGACAAGGCGGTGTTCGACGTCTACGCCCCACGCGACGGCTACTACACGGTGGTGCCGCGGACCTCGGCGGCCGTGAAGCTCTCGCTGCACGGGGAGACGGTGACGGCCTCGCCCGGCCGCCCGCTGCGGCTCTACCTGGTCGCGGGCAACAACCGGATCGCGATGACGTCGGGCCACTCCGCCGTCCGCTCCCTCGACGTGTCGGGCGACGGCTCGTCCGCCGGCACCCTCTCCTACGAGGGCGCCTCGGCCACGCTCGCCGGCGGGGCCAAGCTCGTCGACTCCCCGCACGCGTCGGCCGGGTCGTACATCGGCTGGCTCGGCAACAGCGCTTCCAGCACCGCCGAGTTCACGGTCGACGCGCCCCGGTCCGGCCGCTACCTGCTGGTCGTCCACTACGCGCACAACGACCGCCGGGACAACGGCCACGCCTACAACACGGACATCATGTCCCGTACGGCGGACGTCACGATCGGGTCCGCGGACCCGGTGAAGGTCACCTTCAAGAACACCTGGAGCTGGGACGACTACTGGACCGTCGGCGTCCCGGTCGATCTGGCGAAGGGCGCGAACAAGGTGACGTTCGGCAACGCGAGCGCCTGGGCGCCGAACATCGACCGGATCGAACTGGGCCGGGTCGTGGGCTGACTCGCGTGGTGAGGTGAGCCCGCTCGCCTCACAGGGGTGCCGCCGCAAGCGGCACCCCACCCCTCAAAGAGGCGTCGCGGCGTGCAGGATGAGCACCATCGTGACGGCGGAGTTCGCGGACGACATCGCCGACACGGCCGTTCCCGCGGCCGCGCCCCACGCCGCCAGCCCGACCGAGGTGAACACCGGGGGCCAGGTGCGTACGGCGGGTGGCGGGCCCAGCAGGGCCGCCACCCGGCGCGGCACCGGGCCCGGCGCGGCGAGTCCCGCGAGCGTGGGCGCCGGGGTGCCCCGGGAGACCAGGGCGGCCGTGCCGATGGCACGCGCCACCGTGCGGCGGCTGCCGATCGCCCGGGCCGCCTCCTCGTCCGCCCACCGCTCGGCCGTGTACGCCACGGCGGTGCGCAGCGGCCGCAGGAACGGGTTGGCCCGGGCCGCGAGCTGCACGGTGAGCAGGAAACGGTCGTGCCGGGCGTCGAGGTGCGCCCGCTCGTGGGAGAACAGGGCCCGGCGCTCGGCCGGCCGGAGCCGGTCCAGCAGCGCCGTGGTCACCACGACACGCCCCCCGCGCCGACCACGGACACGGCGCCCGGCGCGGCCGTGCGGCTCGGAATCGCCAGTGCGACCGCCACGCCGAGCACCGCCCCGCGGAGCATCAACGCCACGGCGCCCACCACCGGGCAGCGCATACGCGTAGGGAGCGCCGTCCGGCAGTACGGCCACCTCCGTGTCCGGCAGCCCGGCCAGCGCGCGGTGGGCCCGGCTGCGTACCCGGGCGTGCCGCCACACTGTGCGGGCGCAGGCGACGACCACCGCGCACAGCGCGGGAATCGCGGCCTTGCCGACGACCTCGTCGAACGGCACCGCCGCCCGCACCTCGGGGTCCGACCAGCCGTCGGGCAGCGGATTGCCGGGCAGTTGGGCGGTGCCGACCACCATGACCAGACCCAGGCACACCGTGCTGCACAGCGCCAGCACCGCGGCCATCGCGGTCAGCAACCGGGTCGCGGTGCGTGGATGCAGATGCTGTTCGGCCAGACGCGCGACCGGCCATGCCGTGAGCGGGAGAACCAGTGGCAGAAAGACGAAGACCCCCATGAGGCTTCAGTCTTCCCCCTCGCCATGGGCCTGTTCCAGCAGGTCACGCAGCAGCCGCTCGTCGTCCGGGCCGAGGCCGGTGAGGAAGCTGGCCAGGACGGCCTCGCGGTCGCTCTCGGCGTCCAGGACCTTGCGCATCTTCCGGGCGGCCAGTCCCGCCTCGTCCGCGGCGGGCGTCCACGCGAAGGACCGGCCCACCCGCTCCCGGGTGACCGCGCCCTTGCCCAGCAGCCGGGTCAGGATCGTGATCACCGTTGTGTACGCGAGGTCACCGCCGAGGCGTTCCTGCACCCAGCCGGCCGTCACCGGACCGTCCGCCTCGCGCAGTGCCGACAGCACCAGCGCCTCCAGCTCGCCCTGCCCCCGCCGGGGACGCTGCCGGGGTTCGGTCACCGCCCTGTCTCCCTTCGCCGCCCTGCCTTGCCCTGCGGACATCGTATAGATCCGCGGGGCCGACCCCAGCTACTTCTACAGTGTTGTAGATTTCACTGCGTCGGGTACCGACGTCCGACACAGCAACCGACAAGGAGACTCTGTGGCCGATCCGCCCCGCCTTCACCCCGAGGACCGCGCGGACTTCGAAGCGGTACTGGATCTGGCGCTGAGCACCGCGGACCTCCACGGCGCCGTGCGCGCCGACCCGACCGGCAGGACGGCCGCGCACCTGCGCGCCCACGCGCTCGCCCACGCCGACGACATCACGGCGGCGGCCGGCGAGCCCTACCGCGCCTACCGCGCCGCGCGGACCGCCGCCCGGCAGGACGCGCGGCGCCCGCTCGCGACGGGCACTCTGCTGCCCGCCCTCGCGGTGCTCACGCCGCTCGTGGCGGCGACGTCCGCCGGGGCTCTGCTCCTGCTCGGCGGCCTGCTCCAAGTCGCCGACGCACCGGGCCCGTTGCCCGGATCGCTCGTCGCGGCCGGCTGGACGCTGGCGCTCGTGGCGGCCGTGACCGGTCTCATCGGCCTGGCCGCGCTGCTGCGCTCGGCCCTGGGCGGACGGGCCGACCGCGTGGAGCACGCCCGGCTCGCCTGGCGGCAGGCCCTGCTCGACCGCGGCATCCTGCCCCATCTGCTCCGGCATCCGGCGGTCGCACCTGCGGAGGCGGGGATCACACCGTGCTCCCCGCCCGATACGCTCGCGCCGTGCCCGGCCCGGGCGGGAAAGGACAGGACACCATGTTCGGACTGAGCGAGCTCGCGATCCTCCTCATCGTCGTCATAGCCGTGATCGGAGCCAGGAAGCTGCCCGAACTGGCCCGGTCGGCGGGCAAGTCGGCCCGCATCCTCAAGGCCGAGGCACGCGCCGCGCAGGACGAGGAGGCCGGAGCCGCGCCGCGGGTGGTCCAGGGCGAGATCGTCCCGCCGGGCACCGGCACGACCCCGCCCGGCGCGCGGGCGGCGGACGCCCCGGACCCCCGCTGATCCGCTCCCTGCCTACAGCGTGCGCTCCAGGCGGTCGGCCACGAGCTTGACGAAGCGTGCGGGGTCCTTGGGCTGGCCGCCCTCGGCGAGCACCGCCAGCGTGTGGAGCAGCTCGGCGGACTCGACGAGACCCGAGCGGTCCTCGCGCTCCTTGTACGCCTCGTTCAGGTTCTTCACCAGCGGGTGGCCGGGGTTGAGTTCGAGGATCCGCTTGGTGCGCGGCACCTCCTGGCCCATCGCCCGGTACATGTTCTCCAGGGCCGGGGTCAGGTCGTGCGCGTCCGAGACGACGCAGGCCGGGGAGACCGTGAGCCGCGCCGACAGACGCACCTCCTTGATGTCCTCGTCCAGCTGCTCCCGCATCCAGCCGAGCAGTCCCGCGTAGTCCTCGGCCTGCTTCTCCCGCTCCCCCTCGGCCTTCTCGTCCTTCTCGCCGTCGAGGTCGATCTCGCCCTTGGCGACGGAGCGCAGCTTCTTGCCCTCGTACTCGCCGACGGCGTCGACCCACACCTCGTCGACCGCGTCGGTGAGCAGCAGGACCTCGATGCCCTTGTCCCGGAACGCCTCCATGTGCGGGGAGTTCTCGATGCTCTGCCGGGACTCGCCGGTGATGTAGTAGATGTCGTCCTGGCCGTCCTTCATCCGCTCCACGTACTGCGCGAGCGTGGTCGGCTCGTCCTCGGCGTGCGTGGTGGCGAACGACGCGACGGCGAGGATGGCGTCCCGGTTCTCGGAGTCGGTGACCAGGCCCTCCTTCAAGGCCGTGCCGAACTCGCGCCAGAAGGTGGCGTAGCGGTCGGCGTCCTTGGTCTTGATCTCCTTGATCGTGGACAGGACCTTCTTGGTCAGCCGGCGCTGCATCATCCGGATGTGCCGGTCCTGCTGGAGGATCTCCCGGGAGACGTTGAGCGACAGGTCCTGCGCGTCGACCACGCCCTTGACGAAGCGGAGGTAGGGCGGCAGCAGCGCCTCGCAGTCGTCCATGATGAAGACGCGCTTCACGTACAGCTGGACGCCGCGCTTGAAGTCCCGCGTGAACAGGTCGTGCGGGGCGTGCGAGGGGACGAAGAGCAGGGCCTGGTACTCGAAGGTGCCCTCGGCCTGGAGCCGGATCGTCTCCAGCGGCTCGCGCCAGTCGTGGCTGATGTGCTTGTACAGCTCGTGGTACTCGTCGTCGGACACCTCGTCGCGCGACCGCGCCCACAGGGCCTTCATCGAGTTCAGCGTCTCGGGCTCGGGCGCGTCCTCGCCGTCGGCCGCCTCCGGGACCATCCGGATCGGCCAGGTGATGAAGTCCGAGTACCGCTTGACGATCTGCTTGATCGTCCACGGCGACGTGTAGTCGTGGAGCTGGTTCTCCGGGTCGGCGGGCTTGAGGTGGAGCGTGACGGAGGTGCCCTGCGGCGCGTCGTCGGCCTTCTCCAGCGTGTACGTGGACTCGCCGCGGGACGTCCAGCGGGTCCCCTGGCCCTCGCCGGCGCGCCGGGTCACCAGCGTCACCTCGTCCGCCACCATGAAGCCGGAGTAGAAGCCGACGCCGAACTGGCCGATGAGCCCCTCGGCACTGGCCGCGTCCTGGGCCTCCCGCAGCTCCTTCAGGAAGGTGGCCGTACCGGAGTTGGCGATGGTGCCGATGAGCTGTCCGACCTCGTCGTACGACATCCCGATGCCGTTGTCCCGCACCGTGAGGGTCCGGGCCTCCTTGTCGACGTCGATCTCGATGTGCAGGTCGGACACATCGGCGTCGAGCGAGTCGTCCCGCAACTTCTCCAGGCGCAGCTTGTCCAGCGCGTCGGAGGCGTTGGAGAGGAGCTCCCGCAGGAAGACATCCTTGTTCGAGTAGACCGAGTGGATCATCAGCTGGAGCAGCTGACGCGCCTCTACCTGGAACTCAAACGTTTCGGTCGTCATGGTTCGCGAATACCTCACAGGTCCCACAGTCGCCTGAAGCTGGTGCAGTCACTTTAAAACACCTAGTCAGGCCGGGGCCCGGAAGTCAGACGAGGTGGGCGAAGACCACCAGGTTCTCGGTGTAGTCCCGGGCCTTGCGGTCGTAGGCACCCGCGCACGTGATGAGCCGGACCTGGGCGTCGGGGGTGTCTCCGTACACGCGCTCGCTGGGGAAGTCGTCCTTGTCGAAGGACTGCGTGCCGTCGACGACGAAGGTCGCCCTGCTGCCGTCGGCTCGCGCCACGTGGAACCGGTCGCCCTTCTTCAGCGCGCTGAGCCCCGCGAACACGGCCGGGGACGTCGCGGTGTCCACATGCCCGGCGATGATCGCCGTTCCGGGCTCGCCGGGCGAGGCGCCCTTCGCGTACCAGCCGACGAGGTTGATGTCGTCGGCCGGAGGCGGTTCGAGCTGACCCGAACGGCCGATGGCGAGGTCGGTGAAGGGCGCGTTCACCGAGATCTTGGGGATGTACAGGCGGACCGGCCGGGACCGCGGCAGATGCCGGCCGGTCCCGGACGCGTCGGACCGGTGCGGCGCCGCGGACGAGGACGGCGCGTCCGGCGCGGCGGAGGTGGCGGGCGCGGCCGTCGGGACGGCCGGCGGGGCGTGCGGCGGACCGCCGGCGTCGGACGACGACTCGCCGCGGCCGGCGACCAGGCTCACGGTCAGGACCAGGGCGGCGAGACCCCAGAAGACCGACACGACGGTGCGGAGCCGCCGCTTCGACGGCGCGGGGCCGGGTTCGGCAGGGGACGGGGGGCTGGGGCTGGCTGCCATCGGAGACCACCTCATTCGGACACGGCAGCGGAACGGACACGGCAGCGGACACGACAGCGGACACGGCGCGCGGGAGGACGAGCCGGGCCGCCGCGACGCGAGGAGCACGTGCGGCGGCCGCGGCGGCTATGCGGTCAGGCCTCGGTCATGCCGCACCCTGGGAGGCCTTCTGGCGCCGCAGGGCGTACAGGCCGGTGCCGGCGACCGCCAGCACCGCGAGCCCGCCGGCCGTGACGCCCGGCGCGCCGGCAAGCCCGCCGCCACCGGTGTGCATCCCGCCGCGCGGCTTGTCGTGGTTGTCGCCGTTCCAGGAACCCTTCTCGTGGTCGTCGTGCTTGCCGTGCTCGTCGCCCCAGGGGTCCTCGTCGTGCTTGTCGCCCCAGGAGTCGTCGCCGTGCTCGCCGTCCTTGTAGGTGTCCGGGTCGTGCTTGGGGTCCCAGTCGTCGTTCGTGTTCGCCACGGTCAGCGCGCCGCCACCCGTGTCCACCCCGCCGTGCGGCTTGTGGTGCTTGTCGCCGTGCCGGGAGTCCTTCTCGTGCTTGCCGTGGTCGTCCTTGCCGTGCTCGTCGTGCTTGCCGTGCTCGTCATGCTTGCCGTGCCCGTCGTGCTTGCCGTGCTCGTCATGCTTGCCGTGCTCGTCGTGCTCGTCGTGGTTGCGGGTGGCCGCGTCGTCCGCGGTCACCGCGGCCAGCGCTCCACCACCCGTGTGCATCCCGCCGCGCGGCTTGTGGTGTTTGCCGTCCTTGTCGTGCTCCTTGCTGTAGGAAGTGGAGTCGTGGTCCCCGTCGCCCATCGTCTCGGCGTAGGCGGTGGGTGCGGCGATCGCGAGGGCGGCCGTGGCCGTGGCCGTCGCGAGCAGCATGCCTGCAGAGCGCATCGGTGAGTCCTTCCGTCACGGACCGGGCGCTGACGCCTCGCCAGCTCACGAGACCCGGCCCCGACGTGCACCACCGTCAGTCATGCCGGGCCGTCCCACCATCCAGGACGTTCACATGGGTTACGGCCCCACCCTGACGGCGGCATTCACCCACGCCGGTCCGGCCGGAAAGATCGCAACCTCTCGCCGGTCACGCCCGTCTCCTACGGCGAAACGGGGGGCGGGATCAGCTCTCCCCCCGGACCAACTGCGGGAGGCGTTCATGGCCATGGTCGGCCTGTTCTGGATCGGCGAGGACTCGGTGTACGTGGGGGCCGAGCCCGAGGGGGCGGCCTCCGGGGTGCGGCTGTCCGAGGACGGCGTCGAGGTGCTGGGGGCCGGCCGGGGCAGGTTCTGGACGTGGGACGAGGTGGTCCGGATCGAGACGCGCGATGTGCCCGTGCGCTCCGGGGCGCGGAGGCTGGCGTCCATGGCCTTCGACGCCGCGCTCGTCGCGGTCACGGGTTACGGCGATCTGCCGCCCGCCTTCTCCGTGGAGGTGGCGACGGCCGAGGAGACCGTCCAGGCCGATGTGCACGCGGCCGTCGCCGGAGGGATCTACCTGCCCTCCGAGTACGAGCTCTCCGTCACCCTCCTCCAGCGGCTCGCCGACGGCGGCACCGACATCGGCGATCTCCTCGCCTGGGGCCGTGACCACGCGGCCGAGGGCACTCCGCCGCACGAGGAACGCGAGGCGCTGCTGCGGAAGTGGGCCGGGGCGTAGGTCCCGGCTGGCGCACAGGTCACCAGCGCCTCTGCCGCTGACGCCCCAGGCGGCTCGGGTCCGGGTCGGCCAGCTGGGCCGCCATGCCGACGAGGACCAGCCCGGCCGCGATGAGCAGCCCTTGTGCCAGGGCGATGCCGGAGCCCAGGACGGCCACGCCGACGGCCAGCCCCCACCAGGCTCCGGTACGCCGGTACTCCCGGGGCCGGGCCGGGCGGCCTGATCTCATGGCCCGGGTGAACCTGGGGTCCTCCCGCTCGAGTCGTGCTTCGAGGTCGACGAGACGTTGGTCTTCGGACTGGGGCACGGCTTCTCCTTCCCGGAACCCGACACGCTTCGAGGCAGGGCACGGCCGAGGCCATGGCAAGTCCTGGGTTGTCGGGCCGCGTGGCGATACGGAGGGAGACAGCCCGCCGACGCGCGGCGCGGCCGGTCTCACCAGGGCTTCAGCCTCTCCCTCCTCCAACGGTGTCCGCCATCGGGCCCAATCCTCATCCTTCCCGGTGGCCGCCCCCTACGAACGCCCTGCCGTAAGGCGGATGTTCGGCCAATGATGGGTGGTGGCACGGATGGCGGCGCGCCGGAGGGAGCCCGCCTCCGGGCAGGCGTGCTCGTGCCCTGCCCGCCGGCACCGGCCCAGGGGGTGTCCGGGAACAGCGCCACCGCGCGAACCCGCTCCAGAAGCTGGGCATGAAGACCGTCCGGAACCGGCCCGCGAGCCCCGAGCCGGGAGTGCGCTAGCGCTCGGCCTCGGTGGGCAGCGCGGCGGAGGCGGACGACGATGCGCTGTCGTCCCGGGGGCGGGGCTCGGTGTCGTACGACGGGACCGTGCGGCCGGGCCGGAGGTCCTGGGCGGCGCGGAGCGCGCGGGCGAGCAGGTGGGCCCGGCCGGCGGCGATGGGGCCGAGGATCGCGAGGACGAGGACGTACCCGGCGATGAACGGGGCGAGGCGGGCGTCGAGCCCGGCGCCGGCGGCCATGGCGGCCAGGATCAGGGCGAACTCCCCGCGGGCCACGAGGGTGGTGGCGATCTCGGCGGCGGGCTCGGTGCCGTAGCGGTACACGCGGGCGACGAGGAGTCCCGCGGCAACGTTCATGACGACGGTCAGTGCCGCCGCCGCGGTGACCGGTCCGACGACGGAGACGATGTCGCCGGGGTCGATGGAGAGCCCGAAGGCGAAGAAGAAGATCGCCGCGAAGGCGTCGCGCAGCGGATGCACGAGTTCCCGGATGCGCGGCCCGGAGGGCGTGCCGGCCAGGATCAGCCCGACCATGAACGCGCCGATGGCGTCGGCGACTCCGAGGACCTCGGCGACTCCCGCCACGAGGACGGCCGCTCCGAGGAAGCTGATGACGAGCAGTTCGTTGTCGCGGGTGGAGATCAGGCGTCCGGCCGGTTTCGTGCCGTAGCGGGCGGCCGCGGCCAGTACCAGCAGGAAGCCGAAGGCCTTGGCGCTCTGGAGCACCGTGTCGCCGATGCCCTGGGCGCCGCTGATGACCGGCTGGAGCGCGGCGAGGTAGAGGGCCAGGAAGATGTCCTCGACCACGATGACGCCCAGGATGAGCCGGGTCTCCGGGCGGCCGATGCGGCCCTGGTCGATGAGGATCTTGGTGACGATGGCCGACGAGGAGATCCCCAGGACACCGGCGAGCACCAGCGCCTCCCGGACACCCCAGCCCAGCGCGAACCCGAAGACCAGCCCCGCGCCGACGTTGAGCAGCAGGTAGATGCCACCCGCCGTCAGCAGTCGCCGGCCGCCGTTCCTGAGGTCGTCGAGGTGGAACTCGAGGCCCAGGTAGAACAGCAGCAGCACCAGTCCGAGTGCGGAGAGCATCTCGAAGTCGTGCGCGTCCTCGACTATGACCAGGCCCGGGGTGTGCGGGCCGAGCAGGATGCCCGCGAGCATGAAGAGCGGGATGGTCGGGAGTCCGATCCTGCCGCCGAGGCGGGCGAGGAGGGCGGCGGCCAGGAAGGCTCCGCCCATGGCGAGGAGGCTGTCAGCGTGTCCCACGGGTCACCGCCTTCGCGGGCGCGCTGGGGGCGGATCGTTTCACCGTGCGGGGATGGATAGGGGCTCCTCCTTCGTGGGGCTGGGGCGGACGCGTCGTGCGCGTCTCAGCGCCGCCCGAGGCCGCGGCCATGGCGACCGACGCGAGCCTCGGCGACGCTCCAGCCTCACACGGGCTCCGGGCCCGTCACCATCGGTGTCCGCACCCATCTCCGGGCGGGGGCGACACCCATCTCCGGGCGGGACGGCCCCGATCTCCCTTCACACGTTCCGGTGGTCGACGCCCAGCAGGCTGGCCGCCGCCCTGAAGTCGGCCGCGTGGTGGCCGACGGCGAGGGACCAGTGGTGGCCGACGCCCGTGGCGCTCCACGCGTCCACCCATTCGCCGGGATCGCGGCCGAAGTCGACGCGGCTGGTGGTGTTGCCGATCTCCAGCAGGGGTCCCGGTACGACGGTGCCCTCGGAGGTGACGAAGGACAGGCTGCCGTCGGCGTCCTGGCCGAGGCCGAGCAGGGTGACGGGCCCGTGCTGGACGTCGAACTCGACGCTCACGCCCCAGCCGCGTTTGCCGTGGTAGACGCCGAGCCCGCGCAGCAGGGGGTCGCGGGCGCTGACCGCGAGGTGGGCGGGTCCGTCGTGGCCCATCTCCACGACGCCGTCCTCGAAGTTGAGGGCCTGGATCTCGGTGAAGGAGCCTCCGGCGCCGACGCTCTGGGAGGCGAGCTGGGCGACGCTGGTGCGCAGTTCGTACTCCCCGGCCGCCGGCACGCCCCGGGCCGTGAGCAGGGAGGCGCCCAGGATCATGCCGGCGCCGAGCCGCTCGTGCAGCTCCCCGTCGAGACCCCGGTGGTAGTAGGCGAGGCTGTCGAGCTGGGAGTCCGCCACGAGCCGGTCCAGGGCGACCGACACGGTCGCACCCCAGGCGAAGTCCTCCTCCACCACACTGTCGTCGAGGGTGAAGACCTGCCGGGCGAGCGCCATGCGCTCCCTGGTCTCCTGCTCGGTCACGCGCTCCACCCGGTGCCGCAGGTCGTCGAACTCCAGCACCTCCACGTGCGAGCCGAAGGTGGTGGACAGCAGCGTCGGATCGGTCTGCACGTCGAGCATGCCGGGGTACACGTGTCCCATGAGGCCGTGCCGGGCGTGCCGGAGCGCGGCGCGGATGTGCGCGGCCCGGATCCACTGTTCGATGCGCCGCCAGGCCGACTCCTGCCGCAGCCAGCCCGACACCGACCGGAAGGGGATGCCGGCGCGCCGGAAGACGTTGCCGACCTCGGGGACGGGGCACTGCCCGCAGTAGGCCAGCCAGGCCCCGGTGTCGAAGGAGGCGTGGTCCATCTTCTCGGACGGCTGGAGGTCGATGACCAGGACCGGCGTGTGCGTGCGCTGCGCGATCGGCAGCACCATCGAGGAGGTGAGGTAAGTCGTCAGGAACAGCACGATGAGGTCGCAGTCGGCCTTGCGCAACTGCTCGGCGGCGCGGGCGCCTTCCTGTGCGTCGGAGACGAACCCGGCGTCGGTCACCTCCGCGTCCATCCCGCGGAAGCGCTCGGCGACGTAGGCGGCCGACTCCTTCAGCTGCGGGAGGAGACCGGGGAACTGCGGCCAGTACGTGCCGAGTCCGCCGGCGACCAGTCCGATCCGGGTGCGGCGCCGGGTGACCGGCGGGAGCAGATCGTGCAGGGCGGCGGCCCGTCCGGCGGTGCGGTCCGCGGTCGTTGCCATGGTCGGTGCTCCTTGTCGGTGTGCTGCGGCTCAGGTGCTGGGGACTCGCAGGTCCGCTCTGTCCTGCGCCGCGCCGGTGGCACGGGGGACCAGGACGCGGATGATGAACACGCCCGCGAACGCGGCCGCCGTCATGCAGGCGGTGATCGTCCAGAGCAGGACGGCCGGGCTGTAGTCGGCCAGGGCGGGGGTGAAGAACGCGGCGACCGCGAAGACCCCCCGTGCCAGGGCGTAGGTGAGGCCCTGGGTGGTGCCGCGGGTGTCCGCGGGCAGCGTGAGCTGCGACCACACCTTGTAGTTCGCCTCGCCGGCGAAGGGGTTGGAGAGCTGGTAGAGCACGAAGAACACGAGCATGCCGACGAGCGCGCCCGCGGTCAGGGACGCGATGACGAAGGCGAGGATCTGCACCACCGCGGCCACGTGGAACAGCCGGTCGCGCCAGGGGGTGTCGGCGACCCGGACGAAGGCGAAGGTGAGCAGCACCCCGATCGGGATGAAGGCCAGGTTGATTCCGGTGGCCAGGCTCTGTGAGGCGTCGCTGACGGTGACGAGCAGATAGGTGCCGAACTGACCGAAGGTGTTGGCCCCGAGGCCCCAGGTGACGTAGAAGACGAACGTCGCGGTCATCGGCAGCAGGGCGGCGCGCGTCCGGATGTTCTTCAGGGCGCTGCCGGGCGGGGCGGCCGCCGTCTTCTCCTCCGTGTCCTGTTCGTCGGAGAGTTTCAGGCGGGAGCGCAGGGCCCAGGTGACGAGCGCGGCGACGGCCAGTTGTCCGGTGATGAGCCGGGCTCCGGTCATGCCCGTGGTGGACAGGACGAAGCCGAGGAAGATGGCGACGGCGATGCCCAGCATCCACATGACCTGGGTGAAGGCGACGAGCCGTCCCCGGGCCCAGGAGGGCGCGGCGTCCGAGACCACGGCCAGGGACGTCGGCAGGTCGGCGCCGGCCGCGAGTCCCGCGATGAGGACGCCGGTCAGCAGCGTGATGTCGTCGGGTGCCAGTGTGATGACGATCGCCCCGAGCGCGAAGCAGAAGATGTCCCAGTTGTAGACGCGGCGGCGCCCGAAGAGGTCGGCGAGCCGGCCGCCGACGAGGGATCCGACGGCGATGCAGCCGGTGACGATCGCGCTGATCGCACCGGCCATCCACACGCCCATGTCGTAACTGTCGCGGTAGATGGCCAGGTTGACGGAGATGCTGACGATCAGCCCGGCGTCGAGATAGGAGGCCATGCCAGACAGGGCGGCGGCCTTCCAGAGCGGTTTGGGGATGGGGCGGGTACCGGCCATGATGCGACTCCGTCGTCTGGTGACATCGCGGTTCCGGGGGCCTGGTCGCAGCGAATATAGGGCGAGAAAAACGTTGCAACAAGGTGTCTCGCAGACATGCGTGACATGACGTCGGCTTTCCCGGGGGCGTGCTCGCGTATGGCGTGGCCGTTCCTGGTCGCCTACCGTGAAGGGTGGCCTAAAAACGTTTTAGGGGAAGGACCGCATCCGTGATCTCCCCCGCGCTCCGGCAGCTTTTCGACAACCCGCCCCGTGATTTCGGTCCCGCCCCCCTGTGGTGGTGGTCGGGCGCGAAGGTCACCCGTGAGCGACTCGCCTGGCAGATGCGGGCGTTCGCCGAGGGCGGCGTCCACGACCTCGTCGTGATCAACCTGGCCCCGGCCGGCCCGACGTTCGGCGCCCGGGCCGACGATCCGGCGTGGTTCGGAGAGGAGTGGTGGGCACGCTTCACCGACGCCTGCGAGATCGCGGCGGAGCTGGGCACCCACCTGTGGTTCTACGACCAGATCGGGTTCTCCGGCGCCAATGTCCAGGGCGGTGTGACACGGCGTCATTCCGGGGCCAGGGGCTGTGCGCTGCGCTGCCGCGACGTCACCGTCTCCCGGGGCACCGTCGCCCTGCGGGATGCCGAGACCCCACTGGCCGCGTACACCGCGCAGGGCCGGCGCCTCGGCCTCGCCCCGGACGGCCCGGACACCCTGGCCGTCGCCGCCGCCGACGGAACCGTCGTACGGTTCGTCACCACCGTGCCCACGGCGTTCGACTACCTGGACCCGCACGCCGTCGGCCTGCTGATGGACGCCGTGCACCACGAGTACGACCGCCGTGTGCCCGAGCACCTGGGCACCGTCATCGCGGGCAGCTTCCAGGACGAACTGCCGGGCACGAACGCCTGGAGCCACCGCTTCGCCGACGAGTTCCGCGCCCGGCGAGGCTACGACCTGCTCGACCACCTGCCGGCCCTGTTCGGCACGGACACCCCCGTGCCGGAGACGAAGATCCGCGCCGACTACTACGCGGTCCGCGCGGAACTCACCGAAGAGTCCCTCTTCCGGCCGCTGGCGGCATGGCACCGTGAGCGCGGGATGCTGCTGGGCAGCGACCAGAGCCACCCCGCCCGCGCCGGATACCCAGCCCAGTCGACGCAGATCTACACCGACTACTTCCGCACCCACCGCTGGTACGGTGCCGCCGGCAGCGACCACCACGGCGACGCCAAGGTGCACTCCTCCATGGCCCACCTCTACGGCCACGAGCGGGTGTGGATCGAGGCGTTCCACTCCTCCGGCTGGGGCGGCACGCTGGAGGACACCTACCACTGGCTGCTGCCGTTCCTGCGCAGCGGCGCCAACCTGTACAACCCGCACGCCAGTTACTTCGGCACAGCGGGCGGCTGGTTCGAGTGGGCGCCGCCGTCCACCGACTGGCGCCAGCCGTACTGGAAGCAGTACCCGGCGTTCTCCCGGGCCGTGGCCCGGATCTGCTCGATCATGTCCTGGGGCGGTTACGCCGCCGACGTGGCGGTCCTGCACCCGACCGCCACGATGCAGGCCCTCGTCCCGCTGGACGCGCCCGTCCGGCACTTCGGCGACGGCCGGCTGGGCGACGGCCACGCCGACGCCGACGAGACACAGCGCCACTACCTCGACCTGTGCGGCACGAACAACTGGCTCGCCCCGCAGCCCGGCGCCCTGGACCGGCGCGGCATCTCCTTCGACGTGGTCGACGACGACTCGGTGCAGCGCGCCAAGGCCGCCGACGGCGCCCTGCGGATCAGGGACCTGGCATACCGCGCGGTGCTGTTGCCGTCGGTGAGCGTGCTGGAGGAGGAGACGGCGCGGCGGCTGACCGAACTGCTCGACGCGGGCGGCCGCGTCGTCGTCGTGGGCCGTCCGCCGGCCACGGCCGCCGGCCGGTCCGGCGACGACTCGGTGGTCGCGGCCCTGCTGGCGCATCCCCGGCTGGAGCGGGTGCGCGACCCGGAGTCGGGCGCGGCGGCCGTGGCCGACGCGGCCGGTCACGCCACGGGCGAGGTGCCACTGCTCGTCAGGCGGACGGGCAACGAGGCGGTGGCACTGGTCACGGCGGCCTTCCCCGAGATCGGCGCGCATCCGCTGCGGGGCGGGCCCTCCCCCTCGGGTGATGCCGTCGGCGCCTCGTCCGTCACCGTGCGGGCCTCGGTCGCCGAGGCCGAGGTCTGGAACCCGGCGACCGGCGCCCGCGCCCCCGCGCACGTCACCGTCTCCGCCGACGGCGCCGTCTCGACCATCGACGTACCGCTGGACGGCGCCCCGGCGGCCCTGGTCGTGTGGCGCGAGGGCCGGCCGGCGCCCAGGCGCCCGCAACAGGAGGCGCCCCCCGCCCGGGTGATCGACGTCTCGACCGGCTGGCACGGCCGCCTGGTCCCCACCATGGACAACACCTGGGGCGATCTGGCACTGCCCCCGGGTTCGTCGGTGGACGAACCGCAGATCTGGGCCATGGAGTGGACCGAGGGCGGGACGTGGGAGCGGACCCGGGTCACGTACGGCAACCGGGTCCGTGTCCTGCCACCGGTGCCGTTCGATGAGGTGCCCGAGCCGCTGGACGCCACGGCGGTGGAGCGGATCCTGGCCGGTGAACTGCCCCTGGTGCCACCCGACACGGGCTGGGACGTCGCCGTGTACTCGTCGAGCCGGGGCATCCCTGACCCGGGCGGGCTGCTGGGCCTCAAGGGGCTGGTGAACGAGGAGTTCGTGCGCGTTCCGGTGCCGGGCGGCACAACGGCCGCCCGGGTCCGGGGCATCGTGGAGACCGATCACCGGGGGCCCGCCGAACTGCATGTCGGCGCGGAGTGCGTCAAGCGGGTGTGGTGGAACGGCGAGCCGCTGGAGCCGGACGGCGGCGGTTACCTGGCCTCCGCCCGGGTCGCGGTGGCCCGGGACCGCAACGTGCTCGAGTACGAACTGTCCGGCGCTCAGGGCCGCCCCTCGACGATCTCGGCCGCCGAGGGCACTCCCCTGGGCAGCTTCTTCTGTCTGTCGGAGCCGGGCGGGCTCGGGCCGCGTCCGAGGTTCATGCGGCCACCCGACGGTGTGCGGCCGGACGGCCGCGTCACCTACCGCGCGCGCATCCACGTCCCGGGCGACGACGCGCGGGCGGTGCTCGTCGTGGGTGCCGCCTCGGCGGTCACCGTGCTGCTCGACGGGCAGGTCGTGGCGCGGCAGGAGAAGGTGGAGTACTACGAGGCGGACTGGGGCGCCGTGCCCATGTTCTTCCGCCATGAACCCGCGCTCGGGGCGGGCGAGCACACCCTGGAGGTCGTGGCCGACAGCGCCGACGCCCGGGACGCGGTGTTCGTCGACCTGGTGGTGCGTTCCGGGGCCGGGGTGACGGCCCTGGTCAGCGGCGCCGGCTGGGAGGCCGAGTCGGGCGGCCGGCGGGGGCGGACCGTCGAGGACGAGCGCAGGCGGGGCGAGTTGCAGCACTGCCACGCCGCGGTACGGCCGCACCCGCTGCCGGACTCCGGATGGCTCACGGGCCGGCCGGTGCTCGGCGGCACGGTATGGCCGTCACGGTCCACCGACGACGTCCACGCGACAGCACAGCGCTTCCGGTTCACCGTGCCGGCGGGAACGGTGTCGCTCGACCTGCCGCTGGCGCTCAGCGCGAGCGTGCGCGTCGGGGACGGGCCGGAACTGCCCCTGAAGGACGCACAGCTCAGTCTCCGTCACCCCCTCCCGGAGCCCGCACCGGTCGAGGTGGTCACGGAACCCACGGCGGTCCTGCGGGCCGGCTCCGCCTGGCGGGGGCCGGTGCGTGTGCGCGCCGTACCGGCGCCGCTGCCCCTGGGGGACTGGCGGGAGCTGGGGCTGGGCAGTTGGAGCGGAGGCGTGACGTACGCGCGGGCGCTGGAGGTGCCGCCGGGGCCCGATCCCGTGCTGGATCTCGGGCGGGTGCGGGGCAGTGTGGAGGTGTCGGTCGACGGGGAGCCGGCCGGTGAGGCGTTCTGCGCGCCGTACCGTTTCCCGTTGCGGGGTGCCGCCGGGCGTACCGTCCGGCTGGAGGTGACCGTCCGGGGCACGCTGGCGCCCTATCTCGCGGAGGCCACGCCGACGGCCTGGGCGTTCGACTCACAGCTGTCTTCGGGGCTGTTGGGGCCGGTGACGCTGCGAATTCCGGCCTACCGCCGGGGTGGCGGGGTCTAGTCGTCGGAGGGCGGCCGGGTGGAGTCACGCAGGACGAGGCCCGGGGCGAAGACACGGGTCTCGTGGACGTGGTCCGCGCGGGCCTCGATCTCGTCGAGGAGCATCTCCACGGCCGCCCGGCCCAGTTCCTCGACCGGCTGCCGTACCGTCGTGAGGGTGGTGGCGCCGAAGGTCGCGATGTCGAGGTCGCCGTAGCCGACCACCTGAACGTCCTCGGGGATGCGCACGCCACGGTCGGTCAGGCCCCGGCACAGGCCCGCCGCGAGGAAGTCGTTGGTGCAGAAGACCCCGTCGGGCAGTTCCCCGAGGTCGTGCGCGATCTGTGTGCCGTACGCGACGGTCATCCGCCCGGCGACGACCTGGTCCAGCCGTGCCTCGCGCCGGCTGCGCACCGCCTGCCGGGCGCCCTGGTAGCGGTCGGCGCACTGGCGTATGCCGCGCTCGCCGTTGACGACGAGGATGTCGCGCGCGCCGCGGTCGAGGAGGTGCTGTACGGCGATACGGCCGCCGGCGATGTCGTCGACGGAGGCCGAGCAGCCCTCCCGGTCGGGCATCGCGCGGTCGGCCAGGACGAGCGGGATGCCCCGCTCGCGCAGCCGGGCGAGCCGGCCCGGGTCGGCGCTGAGCGGCACGACGACGACGCCGACGGCCCGCTGCTCGACGAGCATGCTGAAGTAGCCCTGCTCCCGCTCCGGGGCGTCCCCGCTGTGGCAGAGGGCGAGGGAGTAGCCGTGGTCGTAGGCCGCGTCCGCGGCGCCCCGTGCGATGCGCGCGTAGAAGGAGTTGGTCACGTCGGGCAGCACCAGGCCGATGGCCGAGGCGCGGCCGGTGCGCAGGCCGGCGGCTCCCGGGTGGGGGACGTAGTCGAGCGCGGCGACCGCGACGCGGACGCGTTCGGCGGTCCGTGCGTTGACGCGCTCGGGCCGGTTGAGCACGTTCGACACGGTGGACACCGAGACGCCGGCGGCTGCCGCGACGTCCTGGATGCGGGCGGGGCGTGCCGGAACGGCGTCCACCCCCTCGCTGTCGCAAGCCGTGCGACCAGGCACGACGGTGTCCTTCACGGGCGCCGCAAGTATAACGTGACCGGGCGTGGAACGTTTTTCCCGCCCGGTCGACGTCATCTCTCCGGATCAGGCGGAGGGCGCGCCGGTGAGGACTTCCACGCGGCCGGTGTCGAGCGAGTAGTAGGCGCTGACGACGGCCAGGTCTCCCTTCTTCACGAGCGGGGCGAGGTCCCGGTTGGTCCGCAGCTCGGCGGCGGTCTGCTTGGTGTGGATCCGCACCATGGCGTCGACCGGGTCGGCGTGCTTCCCCCTGGTGGTCTCCCGGTAGGCCGGCCGCAGGGCGTCGGAGATCGCCTGGAGGTTGCCGGGCAGCTTCTTGCCGTCGCGCATCGCCTCGTAGGCCGCCTTGATCGCACCGCAGCGCTGGTGTCCGAGGACCACGATCAGCGGGGTGCCGGACGTCATCGGCCCGTACTCCACGGAACCGACGACCACCGGTCCCACGACCTGCCCGCCGGTGCGCATCACGAACAGGTCGCCGAGGCCCGTGTCGAAGACGAGCTCCGGCGGAACGCGGGAGTCGATGCAGGAGAGGATGACGCCGTAGGGATCCTGTGCCTCGGCGACGAACTCGCGCCGCTCGGGGTCACGGTCGGGGTGCTGGAGCTTTCCGTCCACCCAGCGCTTGTTGCCGTCCATCAGCCGGGCGAACGCCGCCCAGGGCGAGTCCGGTCGCGCGCCCGCCGCGGGTGAGGGCGAGGGGGTCTTCGCCGCTCCCACGGCCGACGTCTTCCCCCCGTTCGTGCTGTCCGAGTTCGACGAACAGGCGGTGAGCATGGCTGCGGTGGCAGCCAGCCCGCCGGTGAGTATGGCCCTGCGTTGTGGTGTCCTGGCGGTACTCATGTGGCCGTTCCCTTTCGGTCCCCGTTCTCCCTGGCGGGAGCGGTGATCCAACTGTCGTGGGAGACCGGTTAGCGCCCGTACAGCGCTGATGCAGGGCAGGAGAAGCGCTGTTCCAAAACGCGGGGAGTGAGAGGGCCGGACGCTGTGTGATCCCTCGTCAGAGGCGGACTGCCGCGCGGTGTTCGTAGTCCAGACCGTGTTCGGCGCAGCGTCCCTCCCCGCGGGGACAGATCATCGAGTACTCGCTGACCCGGGCCCGGTACACCCGCCACGGGGCGGGCGGACGCACCTCCTCCGGGGCGAGGGAGCGGCCGCCGCGCCCGGCGGGGCCGGGGATCACCCGCAGGCCCTCCAGGGCCTCCTCCCCGTGGAGTTCCTCCGCCGTGGCCCTCAGGTACAGGGCGAGGGGACTCGCCGTGCCCACCGGGGCCCGGGAGTCGTGCAGGACGATGCCGATCCGGGGCTCATGGGCGATGTTGCGGGAGTGGGTGACCTCGGGGGACGAGACCCAGTACAAGTCCCGTCCGTCCTCGGTGGAGTAGAAGACGGGCGAGGCCCAGGGGGCGCCGTCCGCGCCGACGGTGGCCAGCACCATGTACAGGTTCCCGTCGATGATCGCGCGTGCCGCGCTGCGGGTGTCCTCGGTCATACGTCCCCCTGTTTCCGGTGCTTCCGGTGCTTCCATTGCTTCCGGTCGGATGGGGGTCACTCTAGGAGCGCGTGCCCGGTGCAGGCCGGGAAATCGCTCTTCAACCAGTCGCCGTCTTCCTCGAACTCGGCCCTGCGGAAGTCAAGTTCGGGGGGACACCGCCCCAGTGAACTGATGGCCCGCTGACGGTGACGACGCCGCCGGAGCCGGCGGCGGTGGCGCCGGGTGGTGGCACCGGGTACGGCTCGCGCGGTGGCTGGGGCTTGCGCGGGCAGGGGCTCGCTCGGTGGCGGGGGCTTTCCGGTGGCGGGGGCTTGCACGGCGCGGGTGCTCACGCGGCGGGAGCCTCCCCCGGCACCGAGGGCTCGTGCGACGCCGGAGGCATCCACAGCACTCGCGGCTCACCCGGCGGCAAGAACCTGCGCGGCAGCGAAGGCCTGCCCTGCGCGAGGGCTTGTGCGGCGGCCGGGGCTCACCCGGCGTGTGCCGCACACTGCCCGTCAGGGCTGGGCCGCGCCCCGCGCCGTCGTGCTCGGCGCCTGTGAGCCGCTGGTTCCAAAGCGGACGCCCTTGGCCTCCTTGCCGATCGCGCTCAGCAGGATCACCACGGCCAGTGTGGGCACGATGGTCCACGCCATCGCGGACGGATACCCGTGGCGCTCGGCGAGGGCCTCCTGGATCGGCAGATTCAGCGCGGCGATCAGGTTGCCGAGCTGGTAGGTGACGCCCGGGTAGAAGCCCCGGACGGCGTCCGGGCTCATCTCGGTCAGGTGGGCCGGGATGACGCCCCAGGCCCCTTGCACGCACACCTGCATGAGGAAGGACGACAGCATCAGCCAGCCGACGGTCGTGGACAGCACGAAGAACGGCACCACGACCAGGCCCCCGGCAGCCGCGATCATGATCGTCCGGCGGCGCCCCAGCCGCTCGGAGTACGCACCGAGCAGCACACCGCCGATCATGGCGCCGATGTTGTAGACGACGGCGATCGCGATCGAGGTGTTCGCGGACAGGTCCAGGCCCTTCTTCACGAAGGTCGGGTAGATGTCCTGGGTGCCGTGCGACATCCAGTTGAAGGCGGTCATCAGCGCGACCAGGTAGACGAAGCGCCGCAGCACCGCCGGGTCCTTGAACACCTGGTGCGCGGGGGTGCGGTTGAGCCGGACGCTCTTCTCCCACACCTCGCTCTCCTCCACCCGGCTGCGCACCCACAGCGCGACCAGGGCGGGCAGCAGGCTGAAGGCGAACAGTCCCCGCCAGCCGAAGACGGGCTCGATGACGAAGAACGCCACGGCGGCCAGCAGGTAGCCCAGCGAATAGCCGCTCTGCAACAGCCCCGACCAGAAGCCACGCCTGGAGGCCGGGATCTTCTCCATGGCCAGGGCCGCTCCCAGGCCCCACTCACCGCCCATGCCGATGCCGTAGAGCAGCCGCAGCACCAGCAGCACGGTGTAGTTCGGCGCGAAGGCGCAGGCGAATCCGACGATCGAGTAGAAGACGACGTCGACCATGAGCGGTACGCGGCGGCCGCGGCGGTCCGCCCACATGCCGAACAGCAGCGCGCCGACGGGCCGCATCACCAGCGTCGCGGTGGTGAGGAAGGCCATGTCCGTCAGGGAGACATGGAATTCGTCGGCTATCTCGCTGTAGACGAGCACGACCAGGAAATAGTCGAACGCGTCCATCGCCCAGCCTAGATAGGCGGCCAGGAAGGCGTTGCGCTGGTCTTTCGTCAGACCCGCTGCCTGCCCTTTCACGGTGTTCAGCACTGCGGCCTCCCGAGTTCGGAGCCGAGGCTAGGCACGGGACACCGGGAATCGGGCAAAGCAGGTACCACGATTGGACCAAGAGCGCCGGCGTCCCCTATCTGCCGGGAACCCGCCTGCCCGGCACCGCGACACCGCCGGACGCCGCGGCGTCGAGGAGGCGGCGGAAGGTGGGGCACTCCATATGGCTCGGCGCGGGGCACGCGGCGGCGTGGCGCAGGGAGTCGCGCAGTACGCCCAGTTCGCGGATCCTGTTGTCGAGTTCGTCCGCCTTGGCCGCCAGCTTCTGCCGGTCGATACGCGGCTGCCCGTCCGGCGCGAACATGAGCGCGATCTCGTCGAGCGAGAACCCGGCCGTCCGCCCCAGCGCGATCAGCGCCAGCCGTTCCAGCACGCCCGGATCGTACTGGCGGCGCAGGCCCCGCCGGCCCGTCGAGGAGATCAGACCCCTCTCCTCGTAGTAGCGCAGGGTCGATGCCGGTACCCCGGCGCGGTGCGACACTTCGGCGATGTCCAGCTCTGCCATTCTGCATTGACCTCAAGTCGACTTGAAGTAGAACGCTGTCATCCCGGCACGACGAAGGCAACCAGAAGGAGAGACGGTCATGGACGCTGCGCGCAGGGCCGACGACGAGCAGCCGGCCCGCTGGAACGGACGCGCCGGTCACGCGTGGGGCGAGCTGAAGGGCGTACTGGACGAGATGTTCAGGCCCATCGAGGAGCTCCTCGTCGATGCCGTCGCCGCCGAACAGGCGCGGCACGTGCTCGATGTCGGCTGCGGTACGGGCGGCCTCACGCTGGCCGTGGCGCGACGGCTCGGTCCGGAGGGTCGCTGTGTCGGCGTCGACATCTCCGAACCGATGATCAGCACCGCCCGGGAGTACGCCGAACAGGAGGACGTACGGGCGTCGTTCGTCTGCGACGACGCAGGGGACCACGCCTTCGAACCCGGCGCCTTCGACGCCGTCATCTCGCGGTTCGGTGTCATGTTCTTCCCCGATCCCGTCCGGGCCTTCGCCAACCTCCGGCGCGCCGTCAGGGACGAGGGCGCGCTGCGGTGCGTCGTCTGGCGCGATCCGGCCGAGAACCCGTTCATGACGACGGCCCAGCGCGCCGCGTCACCGCTGCTGCCGGACCTGCCCGTCCGCCGGCCGGACGAGCCGGGACAGTTCGCCTTCGCGGACGCGGACAAGGTTCGGCGCATCCTGGCGGAGAGCGGCTGGACCGGGATCGACATCCGGCCGGTCGACGTGGTCTGCACCCTGCCCGAGAAGGAGCTGGTCCGCTACTTCACCCGGCTCGGTCCGGTGGGCATGTACCTGCCCGAGGTGGACGAGCAGACCCGCGAGCGGGTCGTCGAGACGGTCCGTGCCGCCTTCGAGCCCTTCGTACACGGCTCGGAGGTCCGCTTCACCGCGGCCTGCTGGACGGTCGCCGCCCGGGCCTCGTCAGCGAAATTTTCGTGAGGCCCGGCCCTCTTTCGTGAGCGCGGACGCCCGGCGCATAGTGAGATCACGATGACGCTGAAGAAAGCCCTGGTGGTCCGCGGCGGCTGGGAGGGGCACCAGCCGGTCGAAGCGACGGAACTGTTCCTGCCCTTCCTGCGGAGCAACGGATACGCCGTCCGGGTCGAGGAGTCGACCGACGTCTACGCCGACGCCGCCGAGATGGCCGGCACCGACCTGATCGTGCAGTGCGTCACGATGTCGGAGATCACGCGCGAGCAGCTCGCGGGGCTGAGCTCCGCGGTCGTGGCCGGCACCGGGTTCACCGGCTGGCACGGCGGCGTCGCCGACTCGTTCCGCGCCTCCTCCGACTATCTCCACCTGGTGGGAGGGCAGTTCGCCACGCACCCGGGCAAGGAACCGTGCGAGCGCCGGGGCGGGCCGGAGGACAACTTCCTGCCGCACACCATCGCCGTCACCGAGGCGGGCCGCGAGCACCCCGTCACCGCGGGCATCGAGGACTTCGAGCTGCACACCGAGCAGTACTGGGTGCTCCACGACGACCTCATCGACGTCCTGGCCACCACCACGCACCCCACCCGGCCGTGGGAGCCCTGGCACCGGCCGGTCACCTCACCGGCGGTCTGGACCCGCCGGTGGGGGGCCGGGCGGATCGTGGTGACGACGCCGGGGCACAGCCTCGACGTGCTGGAGAACCCCAACGTCCGCACCATCATCGAGAGGGGCATGCTGTGGGCGACGCGCACCGCATCGGCGTCGTAGGGCTCGGAGTCATCTCCCGCGCGTACCTGGACACGCTGGCCGGTCATCCCGCCGTGCGCGTGACCGCGGTCGCCGACCTCGACGCCTCCCGGTCGGCAGCGGTCGCCGCCGGACTGCCCGGCGTCCTGGCACTGACCGTCGACGAGCTGCTGAGCAGCCCGGACGTGGACACGGTACTGAACCTCACCACCCCCGGGGCGCACGCCGGCATCGCCCTCGGGGCCATCGGCCACGGCAAGAACGTCTACGGGGAGAAGCCGCTCGCCGCCACGCTCACCGACGCCCACGCCGTCATGGCGGCCGCCGCGCGGGCGGGCGTCGGTGTGGGGTGCGCGCCGGACACCGTGCTGGGCACCGGAGTTCAGACGGCGCGGGCGGCCCTGGCGGCGGGGAGCATCGGACGCCCCCTGTTCGCCTCGGCCGTGATGGTCACCCCGGGCCACGAACGCTGGCACCCGCACCCCGACTTCTACTACACCGAGGGCGGCGGCCCCCTGCTGGACATGGGGCCGTACTACCTCGCCTCCCTCGTCCATCTGCTGGGCCCGGTGCGGGCCGTGACGGGGGCGTCCAGCAGGCTGCGCGCCGAGCGGGTCATCGGTTCCGGCCCGCGTACGGGAGAGCGGATACCGGTGGAGGTGGACAGCCATGTCTCCGGGGTGCTGGAGCACGTGGACGGGACGCTGACGACGATCACGACGAGCTTCGACGGGGTGGCCACCACGGCGTCCCCGATCGAGGTCCACGGTGAGGTGGGAACGCTCGCCGTCCCGGATCCGAACCGCTTCGACGGCGACGTACGGCTCTTCGGACTCGGCGACACGCAGTGGCGCACGCTCCCGCCGTCCGCGGGCTACGTCGACGGCGCCCGGGGAGTGGGGCTGCTCGACTTCCTCGCCGCCGACGGGCAGCGGGCACCGCGTGCGAGCGGCGAACTCGCCCTGCACGTGCTGGAGACGATGACCGCGCTCCTGCGTTCGTCGGCCGAGGGACGGCGCATCGAGCTGACGACGTCGGCGCAGCCGCCCGCCCCCGTCCCGCTGACGGCCTCTGAGGACTGGGGCGGCGCCGCCGAGGAGCGGGGCGGCCGGGCCGCGCCCAGCCCCGCGTGACCCGGCGATGCCGCGGCGGTCAGTCCACGGGCCAGGTGTGCGCGGGCGCGTTCATGTGCATGTAGTCCATGTACGTGGCGGTCATCTGCCGCAGAGCCTCACGCCGGTCGGAGACGCCGGTCTTCTCCAGATGATGGACCATCTCCGCCTGCCACAGGGCGCCGTTGCGGGCGGTGACACAGCGCTGCTCGATGATGCCCAGCAGGGGCTCGCGCCAGGCCGCGTCCATACCGGCCAGCTCCAGACCCCGGTGCGCCAGCGGCAGCAGACGACGCAACACCAGTTCGGTGACCGGCACTTCGCCCGTGCCGGGCCAGTACAGGCGGGCGTCGATGCCGTCGCGGGCCGCGGTGTGCAGGTTCTCCCCGGCGACCGAGAAGGACATCCGCGTCCACACCGGCCGGTCCTCGTCGACCAGGGCGCGGGTGAGGCCGTAGTAGAAGGCGCCGTTGGCGATGATGTCGGCCACGGTGGGGCCGGCGGGCAGCACCCGGTTCTCGATGCGCAGATGCGGGCCGCTCTCGGTGACGGCGTAGACGGGGCGGTTCCAGCGGTAGATCGTGCCGTTGTGCAGGGTCAGTTCGCCCAGTTGCGGGACGCCTCCGCTGTCGAGCGCCTGCTGCGGGTCCTCGTCGTCGCACAGCGGCAGCAGGGCCGGGAAGTAGCGCACGTTCTCCTCGAAGAGATCGAAGACGCTGGTGATCCAGCGCTCCCCGAACCACACCCGGGGGCGTACGCCCTGGGCCTTGATCTCCTCGGGGCGGGTGTCGGTGGCCTGCTCGAACAGGGGGATCCGGGTCTCGCGCCACAGCTCCCTGCCGAACAGGAAGGGCGAGTTCGCCGCCAGGGCGATCTGCACGCCGGCGACGGCCTGGGCCGCGTTCCAGTAGTCCGCGAACTGCTTGGGGGCGACCTGGAGATGGAACTGCGTGCTGGTGCAGGCGGCCTCGGGAGTGATCGTGTCGGCGTACGTCGACAGGCGCTCCACACCGTCAACCCTGATCCGCAGGTCCTCGCCCCGCGCCGCGAAGATCTGCTCGTTGAGCAGCCGGTACCGCGGGTCACCGGAGAGGGCGGACTCGCTGACGTCCGCCTCGTCCAGGGTGGGCAGGATGCCGACCATGATCAGGTGCGCGCCGACGGCCGCGGCGCGGTCCTCGGCGTGGTTCAGGGCGTCCCGGATCGTCTGCTCCCAGGCTCCGGGGCCGCCGGTCGTCAGCTCCCGGGGCGGGATGTCGATCTCCAGGTTGAAGCGGCCCAGCTCGCTGGACCAGGCGGGGTCGGCGATGGCCTGGAGCACGTCGGTGTTGCGCATCGCGGGCAGCCCGCGGTCGTCCACCAGGTTGAGCTCGATCTCCAGCCCGACCCGGGGGCGCTCGCTCTCGAAGCTGGACTCGCTCAGCATCCGGGCCAGCACTTCGAGGTCGGTCTGCATCTTGGCCCGGTATCGACGGCGGTCCTCCCGTGTGAACACCAGGGCCGGCACGTCACGTCCCATGTACGCTCCCGAGTTCCCTCGGCGGATGGCTCTCGTCCCAGCGTCGCACCTTCTCGTCCCGGCGGCGCACCTTGTCGTGGCGCGCGCACCCGCCTAGCCTGATTTTGTGCCGGAAATAAACAAACCCCGAACGCACAGTGCCGTGCCGGGCAACGGCAACTCCCTCACCCGACTCCGTACCGCGATCACCGTCTTCTTCGCCCTGGACGGCTTCGTCTTCGCCGGCTGGGTCGTGCGCATCCCCGCCATCAAGGAACAGACCGGAGCCTCCGCCAGCGCCCTCGGACTCGCCCTCCTGGGGGTCTCCGCCGGAGCCGTCGTCACCATGGTGCTCACCGGACGGCTGTGCCGCCGCTACGGCAACCACCGGGTCACCGTCGCCTGCGCCGTCCTGCTCTCCCTCAGCGTCGCCCTGCCCCCGCTGACCCACTCGGCCCTCGCGCTCGGCCTCGTCCTGCTGGTCTTCGGCGCCGCGTACGGCGGGATCAACGTCGCCTTCAACAGCGCCGCCGTGGACCTCGTGGCCGCGATGCGGCGGCCGATCATGCCGAGCTTCCACGCCGCGTTCAGCCTGGGCGGCATGATCGGCGCCGGGCTGGGCGCTCTGGTCGCGGGGTCCCTCTCCCCCACCCGGCACCTGCTCCTGCTCACCGTTGTCGGACTGCTCGTGACGGCCGTGGCGGGCCCCACGCTCCTGCGGCAGAAGCCGCCCGAGCCGCCGGAACGGGACCGGCCCGCGAAGGACGCCGCCCCGCGCCGGCTCGACGGCCGTACCCGGGGACTCGTGCTCGTCTTCGGCCTGATCGCGGGATGCACCGCGTACGGCGAGGGGGCGCTGGCCGACTGGGGCGCCCTGCACCTGGAAGATGACCTGGGCGCCTCGCCGGGTGCCGCGGCCATCGGCTACTCCTGCTTCGCGCTGGCCATGACGGTGGGCCGCCTGACCGGCACGACGCTCCTGGAACGTCTGGGGCGGACCCGGACCGTCGTCACGGGCGGCGCCACGGCGGCGGCCGGGATGCTGCTCGGCTCGCTCGCCCCCGCCCTGTGGATGGCCCTGCTCGGGTACGCGGTCACGGGCATCGGCCTGGCGAACCTCTTCCCCGTGGCCGTGGAACGCGCGGGCGCGCTCGCCGGACCCAGCGGAGTCGCCACGGCCTCCACGCTGGGCTACGGCGGCATGCTGCTGGGGCCGCCCGCGATCGGGTTCATGGCGGACTGGTTCTCCCTGCCGGCCGCGCTCACCAGCGTGGCGATCCTTGCCGCGGTGGCGGCGGCCATCGGTTTCGCGACGCGCGGTGCCGCGGCGCGCTGATCCTTCTGCCGGCGCGCCGGGCATGTCCGCAGCCAGGTGATCGGTACCCCGGCAGCGGGGTACCCGGGGCCTCGCCCGTTGTGATCGGCGGTTGTGATCACCGGGCCGTACGCCATGCACAAGGAGGCAGACCCGTGACCGATCAGCAGCACCCCGGCGAACAGCACCCCACCCCGGAGTTTCCCTCCCAGGACCAGCCGCACCCGGGCTGGACCGGCCCCATGGACCCGCCCCCGGACCACGGTGAGGAGTCCTACCGGGGCAGCGGCCGGCTGACCGACCGCAAGGCCGTCATCACCGGCGGGGACTCCGGGATCGGCCGCGCGGTCGCCCTGGCGTTCGCCCGGGAGGGAGCTGACGTGGTCTTCACCCACCTGGATGACGAGAAGGACGACGCCGCCGAGACCGCCCGGCTGGTCGAGGAGGCCGGACGGCGTGCCGTACCCGTCTCGTGCGACGTACGGGAGGAGGAGAACTGCCGGGCGCTGATCGACCGTGCCGTCGCGGAGTTCGGCCGGATCGACGTCCTGGTGAACAACGCGGCGTACCAGATGTCGCAGCCCGACGGCATCGAGGCGATCTCCACCGAGCAGTTCGACCGGGTGATGCGCACCAACCTGTACGGCATGTTCTGGCTGTGCAAGCTGGCCCTGCCGCACATCCCGGAGGGCGGCAGCATCATCAACTCGACGTCGGTGCAGGCCTACAAGCCCAGTCCGCATCTGCTGGACTACGCGACGACCAAGGGCGCGATCGTCACCTTCACGCAGGGGCTGGCGCAGATGGTGATCGACAAGGGCGTCCGCGTCAACGCCGTGGCGCCCGGCCCGGTGTGGACGCCGCTCATCCCGGCGACGATGCCGGACACCCAGAAGTTCGGCAAGCAGGCGCCCATCGGGCGGCCCGCGCAGCCGGCCGAGATGGCTCCGGCGTACGTCTTCCTCGCCTCCCAGGACGCGTCGTACATCACCGCGGAGATCGTCAACGCCACGGGCGGCACACCGCTGCCGTAACGTCCCCTGGGAAATTCCGGCGCTCGGAGTGCGCTCCGTGCGGCAGACTCGCGCCATGGAGACCGCCGAGTTCCTTCAGACACTGGAGACAGAGGGCCGATTGCTGGCCGCGGCCGCCGAGGAGGCCGGGACGGACGCGAAGGTGCCGACGTGCCCGGAGTGGCACGTGCGTGATCTGCTGCGGCACACGGGCGCCGTGCACCGCTGGGCCGCGTCGTACGTCGCCGAGCGGCACACCGAGCGCCGTCCGCTGGGTGAGGTCCCGGACCTCGACGGCGCGGAGCTCGTGGCCTGGTACCGCGACAGCCACCGTCTCCTAGTCGGCACGCTGGCCGACGCCGCGCCCGACGTGGAGTGCTGGTTCTTCCTGCCCGCGCCGTCCCCGCTGGCCTTCTGGACCCGGCGGCAGGCACACGAGACGACCGTGCACCGGTTCGACGCGGAGTCCGCAGGCGGGTCAGGACCCACCGCCGTAGCCCCGGACTTCGCGACCGACGGCATCGACGAACTGCTGCGCGGCTTCCACGCCCGCTCCAGGAGCCGGGTGCGCACGGACGAGCCGCGCGTCCTGCGGGTGCGTACGGACGACACCGGCGCCGTGTGGACCGTCCGGCTGTCGTCCGAGCCCCCCGTGACCACCCGAGGCGCCGCCGGGGAGGCGGAGTGCGAACTGTCCGGCACGGCCGAGCAGTTGTACCTGGCGCTGTGGAACCGGGCTCCCCTGCCGTCGGTCACGGGCGACCGGGCGCTCGCCGAGCTGTGGCGGGAGACCTCAGGGATCTGACCGGGTCAGCCGTCCGCCAGCATCCGCGCCAGCACCGCACGCTGCACGGGCAGCACCTCACCGTGCAGCGTGCGCCCTTTCGCCGTGAGAGCGACGCGGACACCCCGCCGGTCCTCCGGACACATGCAGCGCTCGACGAGCCCCTCCTTCTCCAGCCGGGCGATCAGCCGTGACAGCGCGCTCTGGCTCAGATGGATCCGCTCGGAGATCTCCTGGACGCGGTAGGAGGGCGTGCCCTTCGCCGCCCGGCACCCGGCGAGGACGTCGAGCACCTCGAAGTCGCTGGCACACAGGCCGTGGTCGTGCAGAACCCGGTCGAGTTCGCACTGTGTTCGCGCGTGCAGCGCCAGAATGTCCCGCCACTGTTCCACGAGCGCCTGCTCGGCCTGGGTCGCCGCCATGCGCCGCACCGTAACAGAGAACCATGATTGTTGCATCCGAATTAAATGCGCTTGCATCTCATGCACGCGCATGTAATGTCTCGGGGCATGACCTCTCCGCTCACCTCCCCCACGTCCGACGGGCGTTGGACTCCCCGGCTCTGGGGCACCCTGCTGGTGCTCTGCGCCGCCATGTTCCTGGACGCCCTGGACGTGTCCATGGTCGGCGTCGCACTGCCCTCCATCGGTGCCGACCTCGGCCTGTCGACCTCGGCGCTGCAATGGATCGTCAGCGGCTACATCCTGGGCTACGGCGGTCTGCTGCTCCTCGGCGGACGCGCCGCCGACCTGCTGGGCCGGCGCCAGGTCTTCCTGGTGGCGCTGGGCGTCTTCGCGCTGGCCTCGCTGCTCGGCGGTCTCGTCGACTCGGGGCCGCTGCTCATCGCCAGCCGGTTCATCAAGGGCCTGAGCGCGGCCTTCACGGCCCCCGCCGGCCTGTCGATCATCACCACGACGTTCCCCGAGGGCCCGTTGCGCAACCGAGCCCTGGCCATCTACACCACCTGCGGCGCCACCGGCTACTCGATGGGCCTGGTCTTCTCCGGCCTGCTCACGGAGGCCAGTTGGCGGCTCACGATGCTCCTGCCCGCTCCCATCGCGCTGATCGCCCTGTTCGTGGGCCTGAAGCTGCTGCCGCGCAGTGAGCGCGAGCGCGGCCGGGGCGGCTACGACATTCCCGGCGCCGTCCTCGGCACCACCTCGATGCTTCTGCTCGTCTTCACCGTCGTCGAGGCGCCCGAGGTGGGCTGGGGATCGGCCCGGACCGTCCTGTCCTTCGCCGCCGTCGCCGTCATGCTGGCGGCCTTCGTCGCCGTCGAGCGGCGCAGCCCCAGCCCGCTGATCCGGCTCGGCGTGCTGCGCTCGGGGCCGCAAGTGCGGGCTCAGCTCGGCGCGTTGACGTTCGTCGGCAGCTACATCGGCTTCCAGTTCCTGGTGACCCTCTACATGCAGCAGCTGCTCGGCTGGTCGGCACTGCACACTGCCCTGGCCTTCCTGCCGGCGGGTGCGCTGGTGGCGCTGTCCGCGACGAAGGTGGGGGCCGTCATCGACCGGTTCGGCACCGCCCGGCTGATGGTGCTGGGCTTCGCCCTGATGGTGACCGGCTACGTGCTGTTCCTGCGCATCGACCTCGACCCGGTCTACGCGGCGGTGATCCTTCCGACGATGCTGCTGGTCGGCTCGGGCTTCGCGCTGACCTTCCCGTCCCTGAACGTCCAGGCCACCAACGGCGTCGACGAACACGAGCAGGGCATGGTCTCCGGGCTGCTCAACACCTCGGTCCAGGTGGGCGGCGCGATCTTCCTCGCCGTGGTGACGGCGGTGGTGACCGCGAACTCCCCCGAGCAGGGCAACGCCTCCCCGCAGGCCGTCCTCGACAGCTACCGGCCCGGCCTGGTGGTCGTGACGCTCATCGCCCTCGCCGGCCTGCTGATCACCCTCACGGGCCTGCGACCCCGGCGGGAGCGGCCGTCCGTCGTGGTCGCCAGGTCCGCCCCGAAGGAGACGGAGCGCGTCACCGTACGCGACTAGAAGCACAACAATAGAAAAGCTCACATTTCATGCTTTTCTGGACCACGAATGCGTTCTACGCTCATGTACAGATGGCGGGCGGAGGGCCGGCCAGTCGACCACCGCCGCCTGTAACGAGCGGAGGCGGAGATGAAAGCGTCGATACGGCGGTCCGCGATCTTCGCAAGCGCGGCTGCTCTTGTGATAGCCGTCTGCGGTACGACGGGCACTGCCCAGGCCGAGCCGGGCGATGGTGAGCTCCAGTTCGGCTACGTCCTGCCGGAGACGGGACAGCTGGCCTACCTCGGCCCACCCCAGATCGAGTCGTTGAAGTTCGCGATACAGAAGATCAACGACGCGGGCGGAGTCCTGGGCAAGGCCGTGCCGAATGTGGTCTCCAGTGACGAGGCGGGCCAGGAGGCCGTTGCCGCACAGTCGGCGGACCGGGTCCTCGCGGCAGGCGTGGACGCGATCGTCGGCGCCGCGGCTTCCGGCATGTCGCTGGCGTTCATCGACCGGGTGACCGGAGCGGGCGTCGTCCAGTGTTCGGGGTCGAACACCGCTCCCACCTTCACCGACTACGAGGACGACGGCTTCTACTTCCGTACCGTCCCGAGCGACGCCTTGCAGGGGCCCATCCTGGCGGACGTCGTCCGCGACGACGGTCACGACCGGGTGGCCCTGGTCGCACGGGCGGACGACTACGGGCGCGGCCTGATGGAGGCCACCCGGAAGACGCTGGAGGAGCGCGGGCTGACGGTGACGCTCGCCGAGACCTACGACCCGAAGGCGACCAACTTCGACCAGGTCGCCCAGCAGATCGAGAACTCCAGGCCGGACGCCGCCGTGGTGATCGCCTTCGAGGAAGGCGCCCAGATCCTTCAGGGCATGATCGAGTCCGGAATCGGACCCGACCGGATCGGCGTCTACGGCGCCGACGGACTGCGCAGCGAGGAACTGCCCTCGCTGGTCGCCCCGGGCCAGCCCGAGAGGCTCTCCGGGATGAAGGGGACCGCGCCGGCATCGGCGGAGAACGAGCAGTACGTGAAGGACCTCAAGGAGTTCGCGCCGAAGCTGAAGGAGCTCCAGTTCGCACCGCAGGTGTTCGACTGCGCGACGACGATCGCGCTCGCGGCGGAGAAGGCGGAGTCCGACGATCCCCGCGACTACGTGAAGGAGATGAACGGGATCACCAAGGACGGCGAGAAGTGCAACTCGTTCGCCGCCTGCAAGGAGCTGCTCGCCGACGGCAGGGACATCGACTACGAGGGTGTGAGCGGTCCGCTGAACTTCACCGACAAGGGCGAACCCGGCCAGGCGACGATCGAGGTGTACGGCTACGACGACAAGGGAGCGTTGCAGACCCTGCGCACCGAGACCAGCCAGGCCGAGGAGTGACCGGGAGGGCTGACAGACAGGACCGAGGAAGCGGGAGTCAACGGACGCGGGCGAGTGTGCCGAGGTAGAGCTCGATCACCTTCTCGTCGTGCAGCAGGGCCGTACCCGTGCCGGTGTACGCGTTGCGGCCCTGGTCGAGGACGTAGCCGCGGTCGCAGAGCTGAAGGCACCTGCGGGCGTTCTGCTCGACCATGAGCACGGCGACGCCCGCGCTGTTGATCATTCTGCACCGGTCGAAGACGTGGTCCTGGTGGAGCGGTGACAGCCCGGCCGACGGCTCGTCGAGCAGCAGCAGCTGCGGCTCCATCATCAGGGCGCGGGCCATCGCGAGCATCTGGCGTTCGCCGCCGGACATCGCGCCGGCCTTCTGCCTGCGGCGGTCGGCCAGCACGGGGAAGAGCTCCTCGACCGCCGCGACCCGCCGCGCCTGGTCCTTGGGCCGCAGATACACGCCCATCCGCAGGTTCTCCTCGACGGTCAGTGTGGGGAACACGTTCTGGAGCTGCGGTACGTAGCCCACGCCCCGCCGGACCAGCTCGTGCGCGGGCCGGCCGGTCACGTCCTCGCCGCGCAGCCGCACGGTCCCGCCGCGCACCCGCAGCAGCCCGAAGACGGCCTTGACCAGCGTCGACTTGCCGGCACCGTTGGGGCCGATCACACCGACCACCTCGCCCGGCCGCACCTCCACGCTGCATCCGCGCAGCACGTCGACACCCGGGACGTAACCGGCGACGATGTCGTCGGCCGCCAGCACCGGTGCCTGATTCTCGGCGGACATCGCTACTCCTCCTCGCCCTTCTCGTCGGTCGCCTCCGGCTCCCCGTCGCCCTTCTTGCCGGTCGCCTCCGGCTCGTCGTCGCCCCTCTCCTCGGTCGCCTCCGGCTCGTCGTGCCGCTTGCCCAGGTAGGCGTCCACGACGGCGGGGTTCCGGCCGATCGTGTGCGGTGGGCCCTCGGCCACCAGGCGGCCGTCGGCCATGACGGCCACCCAGTCGCTGATGCCCATCACCACGTCCATGTCGTGCTCGACGAAGCACACCGTCAGCCCCTCGTCACGCAGCCGTGTGATGTGTCCGAGCAGCGACTGGGTCAGCGCGGGGTTCACCCCGGCCATCGGCTCGTCGAGCAGGAGCATGACGGGCCGGGCCATCAGCGCGCGGGCCAGTTCCAGCAGTTTGCGCTGCCCCCCGGAGAGCGTGCCGGCGTGGTCGTCGCGCAGGGGCCCGAGCCGGAACCGGTCCAGCAGTTCGTCGGCCCGGCGCTCGGACTCCCGCTCCTGCCCGCGCCACAGCGGTCGCAGCAGCGCGGGCAGCACTCCCTCGCCGCGTTGCCCGGGCGCGGCGAGCAGCAGGTTCTCCAGCACGGTGAGCCGTGCGAGCGTCCTGGTGAGCTGGAACGTGCGGACCATTCCCCGCCGCGCCACCCGGTGCGCCGGGGCGCCGGTGAGCGGCTGTCCGTCGAACGACCACCGGCCGTCGTCGGCCCGGTCGAACCCGCTCACCACGTTGAACAGGGTGGTCTTGCCGGCGCCGTTCGGCCCGATGAGCGCCGTGATGGCCCCGCGCTGCACCTCCAGGTGCTCGACCCGCACGGCGACGAGACCGCCGAAGGTGCGGGTCACCTGGTCCAGGACCAGCAGGGGGTCGGGCTTGCGCACCCCCGGCTCGGGATCGATCGCGGAGAGCCGGCCCGGGTGGGGCCCTACAGGGTCAGCGGCCACTGAGCAGCATCTCCTTCCGGCTGCCGAGGATGCCCTGCGGCCGGAACGCGACCAGCAGGATGAGGGCGACCCCGACCAGGGCGAAGCGCACCGCGCCGACCTCCGACGTGCTGATGAGGTCCGGCGAGATGTACTCGGCGTCGATGGCCTGGCGGAGCGCGCTGTCGAGGAAGCTGAGGACGAACCAGAACAGGATCGCGCCGACGACCGGCCCGAGGATCCGCCCGGCGCCTCCCAGCACGAGGAGCGTGTACAGGAAGAACGTGACGCCAGGATCGTAGTTGTCCGGGTTCACGGACTGCACCTGGATCGCCTGCATCATGCCCGCGACGGCCCCGATGACGCCGCCGAGCACGAGGCTCTGCATCTTGTACGCGTAGACGTTCTTGCCGAGGCTGCGCGCGGCGACCTCGTCCTCACGGATCGACCGGATGACACGGCCCCAGGGGCTGTGGATCAGCAGGGCCATCAGACCTCCGACCACGAGCACCAGGGCCCATCCGACGATCATCACCCAGAGGTCCCGGGAGCTGAACCTCACGAGCCACACGCCATAGGTGCCGGGGTCGATGGGGCTGAGCTCGTAGAAGTCGTTCGCGAACCTCTGGAGTCCGAACACCCCACCGGTGACCGGCTCGGCCCAGCTGGAGCGGTAGAACAGCCGTAGCGTCTCGCCCGCCGCGATGGTGGTGATGGCGAGGTAGTCGGCGCGCAGCCGCAGGGTGGGCAGGCCGAGGAGCAGGGCCAGCACGATCGCGCAGGCGATGCCGCCCAGGACGCCGAGCCACATCGGGCCGTCGTACGTCGACACCGTGATGGCGAGCCCGTAGCCGCCGACCAGCATGAAACCGACCTGGCCGAAGTTCAGCAGCCCCGTGTAGCCGAAGTGCAGGTTCAGTCCCATCGCGGCGAGGGCGTAGACGGCGGCGATGGGGCCGATTCCCGAGCGCAGGGCGTCGGTGACGATTGCGGAGAAGTCCATGGCGCACCCCTCACCCGACGCGTTCGGCCCGGCCGAGGATGCCCTGCGGCCGGACGAGGAGGACGAGGATGAGGACGAGCAGCGCCCAGGCGTACTGAAGGTCGACCGGGAACCACAGGGTGGACATCTGGGCGACGATGCCGATGACGAGGCTGCCGACCATCGCGCCGTAGGCGGAGCCGAGGCCGCCCAGGATGACCCCCGCGAACATGAGCAGCAGGAGCTTGAAGCCCATGTCCCAGGTGACGATCTCCACCAGACCGAAGAAGACACCGCCGAGCGCGGCCAGTCCGCCGGCGAGCATCCACACGAACAGCACCACCCGCTGCACGTCGATGCCCGACGCCTCCGCGAGGTCGCGGTTGGCGGAGACGGCCCGCACGGCCGTGCCGATCCGCGTCTTCTGCAGGAGCGCGGCGACGCCGAGCAGTACCAGCACGGCGAGCAGGGTGACGGTGAGGTCCCGTGGGGTGATGCCGGCCGGCCCCAGGTCGATCGTGCTCTGGATGTCGTACTGCGCGTAGGAGGCGGGACGGGTTCCGTACAGCACGAGTACGACGTGGCGCAGCACCAGCGAGAGCCCGATGGTGACGATGAACATGTTGATCAGCCCGGTGCCCCGAGCGCGCAGCGGGCGCCAGATGCCGCGATCGACGGCCCCGCCCAGCAGGGCTCCGAAGGCGACCGCGGCGAGGGCGGCGGGGATCAGGTGCCAGCCGGGGCCGGCCGCGGAGACGTTGAGGAAGAACGCGAAGGTGGCGCCGATCGTCACGAACTCACCGTGCGCGAAGTTGATCAGGTGGATGGTGCCGAAGATCAGCGAGAGCCCGACCGAGGTGATCGCGATGATCACCCCGAACTGGATACCGTCGATCAGCGCCTGAAGAGCACGGGCGGCGAAGGTGGGGCCGCGCGGAACTTCCTCACCCTGTGCCCGGGCGGAGATCGCGGGCACCATCAGGAGGATCAGGGCGAGGGCCGGTACGAGCAGCCGCTGATAGCGCACGACGGTTCCGGTACGTCACGAACATCCCTTATGGGCTCAGTGTAAGCGCAGGTCGGGGCGGTGACACGGGCAGTGCGTCCGGTATCGGTGCCCACGGGAAGCGGAGGATGCGGGATGGACGACAGCGGGGACCTCGCGCGTGCGTACAGCGACGACAGTGTGCTCTTCCGGGTGCTGCGGCACCTCGGCTGGGACAGCCTGGCCAACATCGGCTACTTCACGCCGCCCACCCTGCCGTTCGCGGCCCTGACCGGGCCGGTGCCCTTTCAGCGCCGTCTGGTCCGCCGGTCGCTGGCGCTGCTGGACGCCCGGCCCGGACAGCTCGTCCTGGACGCCGGATGCGGTCGCGGCGACACGACGGCGCGGTTGGGCGCCGCCGGGTGCCGGGCGCTGGGGGTGGACATCCAGCCCGCGCAGATCGACCAGGCTCGTCGCCGCTTCGGCGGCCTTTCCGGCGTGCGTTTCGCCGTCGCCGACGCCACGGCTCTGCCGCGGCGGGCAGCGGAGATGCCGCTGACGGATGGCTCGTTCGACCGAGTGCACTGCCTGGAGGCCGCCTTCCACTTCGGCCACGAGGGCCGCAGGTCGTTCCTCAACGAAAGCTTCCGGCTGCTCCGCCCGGGCGGCCGGCTCGTCCTCGTGGATGTCACGTCCCGTACGGATCAGCCGATCGGGACCCTCGACCCGAACGGCCTCGTACGCGGGACCTGGCGCTTCGACGACATCGAACCCTGCGAGCGGTACCCGCTGATGGCTTCCGCCGCCGGCTTCACCACGCGCCGGATCCTCGACTGGACCACGCCCGTGCTCCACAGGGCGGCCCAGCTCTGTGCCCTGTTCGTCGGCACCGCGTCCACCCGGGCCGGGCGACGGGCCCTGTGCGTGCGGTGGCCCGGCCTCAGGACGCTCGACGCACAGGACTGGGACGAGGTCATCGCCGTCGTCCGGGCTCACCGGGCCATCGGGCGCGTCACTCGCTACACGGCGTACGTCCTCGACAAACCCGCGGTCGGCGTCGCCGACGGTGCCCCGTAGCCGCTTGCCCACCGGGCGCCCTCCTGTTTGACTCGCCGTATGACCAGTCACGGGGGACGGCGCACGCAGGCCGAACGGGACGCGATCACCGTCGAGATCGGGTACGCGCTGTGCAGTGCGGCCTTCGCGGCGGCGGTCGTCTTCGGGGCCGTGGCCGGTCCCGCGCTGCTCTTCGACCTCCCGGACACTCCGGAGAGCCTGCTGCTGCACGCCGGGCTGGTGCTCGCGCCCGTCCTCTTCGCCGCCCGGGTCGTCAGTGTGCTGCTCCGGTTCCGCTCGGGGGGTCAGCCCAGCCAGCCCGGCCGCACCAGCCCCGACTCGTAGGCGAGCACGACCAGTTGGGCCCGGTCGCGGGCGCCCAGCTTCACCATCGTGCGGCTGACGTGGGTCTTCGCGGTGAGCGGACTGACGACCAGGCGGCGGGCGATCTCCTCGTTGGACAGACCGATGCCGACCAGGGCCATCACCTCGCGCTCCCGCTCGGTGAGCCGGGCCAGCGCGTCGGCGGCCGCCGGTTCCTTGGAGCGGGCCGCGAACTCGGCGATCAGGCGGCGCGTCACCCCCGGCGAGAGCAGCGCGTCGCCCGCCACCACCGCCCGTACGGCGCGCAGGAGTTCGTCCGGCTCGGTGTCCTTGACCAGGAAGCCGGAGGCGCCCGACCGGATCGCCTCGAAGACGTACTCGTCGAGTTCGAAGGTGGTGAGCATGACCACCTTGACGTCCCCGAGGTCCGGGTCCCCGGTGACCCGGCGGGTCGCGGCCAGGCCGTCGAGCGCGGGCATGCGGATGTCCATCAGGACGACATCGGGCCGCAGTTCGCGGATCCTGCGCACGGCCTCCTCCCCGTCGGCGGCCTCCGCGGCCACCTCGATGTCGGGCTGCGCGTCGAGCAGCGCCCGGAACCCGGCCCGGACCAGTGACTGGTCGTCGGCGAGCAGTACGCGGATCACCGGTCCTCCTCGACCTCGGCGGAAGCCGTCAGCGGCAGTACGGCGAGCACCCGGAAACCGCCGTCCGGACGGGGCCCCGCCTCGATGGTGCCACCCAGCGCGGCGGCGCGCTCCCTCATCCCCGCCAGTCCGTTGCCGCTGCCACCGGCGTCGGCACCGGTCGCGGGCCCGTCGTCGTCGACGCGCAGCCGCAGCACGTCCGCGTCGTGCGCGAGACGCACGCGCGCGTGCCGCGAACCCGAGTGCCGTACGACGTTGGTCAGGGCCTCCTGGACGATCCGGAAGGCGGCGAGGTCCGTGCCGGGCGCGAGGCGCGGCGGCGCGCCCTCGACGTCGACGGTCAGGCCCGCGCTCGCCGCCTGCTCCACCAGCTCGGGCAGCCGGTCCAGCCCCGGCGCGGGGGCGCGCGGCGCGTCACCGGGCGCGCGCAGCGTGTCAAGCACCTGGCGCACCTCGCCGAGCGCCTCCTTGCTCTGGGCCTTGATCGTGGTGAGCGCCGTACGGGCCTGTTCGGGATCGGAGTCGAGGAGCGCGAGGCCGACCCCCGCCTGCACGTTGATCACGGAGATGCTGTGGGCGAGCACGTCGTGCAGTTCCTGCGCGATCCGCAGCCGCTCCGCGTCGGCCCGTCGCCGCGCGGCCTCGGCGCGCTCGGCCCTCTCGCGGACCCACTGCTCGCGCCGGATCCGGAACAGCTCCGACACCGCCGCGATCGCCACCACCCAGGTGGCGACCACGATCTCCTCGCCCCAGGAAGCGGCGGAGTCCCCCGACGGCGGCAGCCACTGGTAGAGCCAGTGCGCCACCAGGGCGTGCCCCGCCCAGAGCGTTCCCATCGCCGCCCACGCCGCCCAGCGGTGCCCGGCGACGATCGCGCTGAAGCACGCCAGGGCGACCGTGAGGAGCACCGGCCCGTACGGATACCCGGCCCCCAGGTAGAGCATGACAGCACCCGCCGTGCCGAAGACCACGGCCACCGGGTACCGCTTGCGCCACAGCAGCAGCGCCCCTGCCAGCAGCAGGAGCACCCGCGCGAAGGGGTCCAGGGCCGCCCGCTCGCCCTCCTGGCCACGAGCGGCGAACTGGGAGCCGACCAGGACGAAGGCCGTGACGACGACGGTGGACCGCCAGGGCATGCGGGGCGCGCGCTCCCCCTCACCCCACCGGTCCCACCACACAGGCCCGTGCCGCCACCACCGCGGCGGACCGCCCCGCACACGCTGCTCGTCCATAGCGGCCACGCTAGACGCCACCCGCCCGCGGCGGCGTCAGCCAGGTGCGGTGATCACACGTACTCCCCGGGGAGTACGGCGCCCGTCAGGACGCCGGGTTCCTGGCGGCGGGCCCGTTCTGCGGATACACCAGCCCCACCCCGTGGGCGAGTTGCCCCGCCGTGTGGCGGAAGAACGTCTCGCGATCCTGCACCACCCGGTTGAACTGCCCGAACAGCTCGAAGCCGACCAGTCCGAACAGCTGGGCCCAGGCCGCGACGAGGGCCGCCACCGTCTCGGGCGGGAGGTCCGGCGCGAGGTCGGCGGCCATCCGCTCGGCCTCCGGGCGCAGGTCGGCCGGCAGCGAGGGCCTGGCCAGGCCGAGGCCTCGGTAGGCGTCGCGGACGATGGCGAAGAGCAGCAGACCGACGCGGGCGGCGGGCGGGACGGTGGTGTCGGGGGCGGTGTAGCCCGGCACGGGCGATCCGTAGATGAGGGCGTATTCATGGGGATGGTCGAGCGCCCAGCGCCGCACCGCCTCGCACACCGCGATCCAGCGTTGCAGGGGGCCCGAGCCGGCGGCTGCTTCGTGGGCGGCCTCGGCGGTCCCGCCCAGGGAGTCGTACGCGTCGATGATGAGGGCGGTCAGCAGGTCGTCGCGGCTGGGGAAGTAGCGGTACAGCGCGGAGGAGACCATGCCGAGTTCGCGGGCGACGGCCCGCAGCGAGAGCCGGGCGGCGCCCTCGGCCGCGAGCTGTCTGCGGGCCTCGTCCTTGATGGCCGCGGTGACTTCGATCCTGGCCCGGGCACGGGCGCCGTGTGCGGTGCTCATGCGGGGCAGTGTGCCATGGAAACAGAGCAGTGCACACGAACGAGATCGGCGCACACAAGCGAGAGCGGTACCCAAAAAAGAGAGCAGTGCTCTTGCTTTGGGGCACCGGTCTCGGGCAGACTGGCAACACCGAGCGAGAGCAGCGCTCACAAAGGAGAGCGCTGCTCCCCACCCAACAGGGGGAGGAACCCCATGTCCACGCATGTCCGCAAGCCCGGCTGGCTCACCATCAACGTCTTCAACCGGCTCGTCGCCTGGCTGACCCGCCGCGGCATCAGCGTCTGGGGCTCCCGCGTCCTCGCCGTCCGCGGCCGCAAGAGCGGCCAGTGGCGCACCACCCCGGTCAACGTGCTGACCCTGGACGGCCGGCAGTACCTGGTCGCGCCCCGCGGCCACGTCCAGTGGACGCACAACATGCGCGCGGCGGGCGGCGGCGAACTGCACCTCGGCGAGCGCGTGGACACCTTCACCGCGATCGAGGTGGCCGACCACGACAAGACCCCGGTCCTGCGCGCCTACCTCAAGCGCTGGAAGGCGGAGGTCGGGGTCTTCTTCAACGGAGTCGGCCCCGACTCCCCGGACGACCAACTGCGCCGTATCGCCCCCGACCACCCGGTCTTCGAGATCACGGTGACGGGCTGACCTCGTCCGCCTGCGCCTCGCCCGTCGGGGCGGGACGGCGGTCCAGCGCGGTCAGGGCCCGCTGAGCCACCGGATACGTGCGGACGATCTCACCCAGCGACGTCGAACCCTGCGTGATCTCCTTGAACGCCCGCCAGGCCGGCCGGAAGCTCGTCAGCGCCGCGTGGAACAGGCCGGGACGGCGCTCGAACACGGTCAGCAGCCGCTTGCCGACGCTCATCTCCACCCCGAGCCCGGCCTTGACCGCGAAGGCGTAGTTGAGGGCCTGCCGACGCGTGTCCACGGCGTCGTGCGCCTCGGCGATCCGTACCGCCCACTCCCCCGCGAGCCGCCCGGACCGCAGCGCGAAGGAGATGCCCTCGCGGGTCCACGGCTCCAGCAGCCCCGCCGCGTCGCCGCACACCAGGACCCGCCCGCGCGAGAGCGGCGAGTCGTCGGCGCGGCAGCGGGTCAAGTGCCCGGAGGAGATGCTCGGTTCGAAGCCGGCGAGACCCAGCCGCCCGATGAACTCCTCCAAGTACCGCTTCGTCGCGGCGCCTTCACCCCGCGCCGAGATCACCCCGACCGTCAGGGTGTCGCCCTTGGGGAAGACCCAGCCGTAACTGCCGGGCATGGGGCCCCAGTCGAGGAGCACCCGCCCCTTCCAGTCCTCGGCGACGGTCTCCGGCACCGGGATCTCCACCTCCAGGCCGAGGTCCACCTGGTCGACCTTGACCCCGACGTGCGCCCCTATGCGGCTGGCGCTGCCGTCCGCGCCGACCACGGCCCGCGCGAGCAGCACCTCGCCGCCTTGGAGGATCACGGCGACCGTGCGCCGGTCGGGCACCGCCGAGCCGTGCTGCTCGACCCGCTGGACCGTGACACCCGTCCGCAGCTCGGCGCCCGCCTTCTGCGCGTGCTCGACGAGCTGCTGGTCGAACTCGGGCCGGTTGATCAGCCCGAACAGCATCCGCTTGGACCGGCGCGTGCGCGTGAAGCGCCCGTTGTTCGAGAAGGTCACCGCGTGCACGCGGTCCCTGAGCGGCAGCTCGAAGCCGGGCGGGAGCGCATCGCGCGAGGGGCCGATGATGCCGCCGCCGCACGTCTTGTACCGCGGCAGCTCCGCCTTCTCCAGCAACAGCACGCGTCTCCCGGCGACCGCCGCCGCATACGCGGCCGAAGCGCCCGCGGGTCCCGCGCCCACCACGACGACGTCCCACACCTGTCGCACGTCGTCCGCCGAAGAGTTCTCGCTGCTCACGATGGTCTACTGCTCCCGATCAAGCCGCCTGCCCCTGCTGTCTCCCGCATCCTACGGCGGACCTGGCCGAAGGCCGCTGTGGGAGGATCTACGGCACTCACCGCTACAACGTCGCACCCACAAGGAGCGTGCCCATGTCGTCGAATCCGGTCGCCGAGACCGTCGCCTCGCTGATGCCCAGGGCGAAGGAAGAGCTCACCGAGTTGGTGGCCTTCCGGTCGGTGGCGGACTTCGACCAGTTCCCGAGGAGCGAGAGCGAGGGTGCCGCCCGCTGGGTCGCGGACGCGCTCGCCGCCGAGGGTTTCCAGGACGTGGCCCTGCTCGACACCCCCGACGGCACGCAGTCGGTCTACGGCTACCTGCCCGGCCCCGAGGGCGCGAAGACCGTCCTGCTGTACGCCCACTACGACGTGCAGCCGCCGCTGGACGAGGCCGGCTGGGCGACCCCGCCGTTCGAACTGACCGAGCGGGACGGGCGCTGGTACGGGCGCGGAGCCGCCGACTGCAAGGGCGGCGTCATCATGCACCTGCTGGCGCTGCGCGCTCTGAAGGCGAACGGCGGTGTCCCGGTCCACGTGAAGGTGATCGCGGAGGGGTCGGAGGAGCAGGGCACGGGCGGCCTGGAGCGGTACGCGGAGGAGCACCCGGGGCTGCTGGAGGCCGACACGATCGTCATCGGCGACGCGGGCAACTTCCGGGTCGGACTGCCGACGGTCACCGCCACCCTGCGCGGCATGACCCTCGTCCGCGTCCGGATCGACACGCTCGCCGGCAACCTGCACTCGGGCCAGTTCGGCGGCGCCGCGCCCGACGCGCTGGCCGCCCTGATCCGGGTCCTGGACTCGCTGCGCGCCGAGGACGGTTCGACGACCGTCGACGGGCTCACCGGGGACACGGCCTGGGACGGGCTCCAGTACGACGAGGAGCGGTTCCGGCAGGACGCCAAGGTGCTGGACGGCGTCGGGCTGATCGGTTCCGGGACGGTCGCCGACCGCATCTGGGCGCGCCCGGCCGTGACGGTCCTCGGCATCGACTGCCCGCCCGTCGTCGGCGCCACGCCGTCCGTGCAGGCGAGTGCCCGGGCGCTGATCAGCCTGCGGGTGCCGCCGGGCGTGGACGCGGCCGAGGCCACCAAGCTGCTCCAGGCGCACCTGGAGGCGCGCACGCCGTGGGGTGCGCGGGTGAGCACCGAGCAGATCGGCCAGGGCCAGGCCTTCCGCGCCGACACGACGAGCCCGGCGTACCAGGCCATGGCGGACGCGATGGCCGTGGCGTACCCGGGACAGGAGATGCAGTACGCCGGCCAGGGCGGCTCCATCCCGCTGTGCAACACCCTCGCCGCCCTCTACCCGCGTGCGGAGATCCTGCTCATCGGGCTGAGCGAGCCGGAGGCCCAGATCCACGCCGTGAACGAGAGCGTGTCCCCCGAGGAGCTGGAGCGGCTGTCGGTGGCGGAGGCGCTGTTCCTGCGCAACTACGCGGCCAGCTGACCGCTCTGCCGACAGCCAAGGCCCTCGTCCGCGGACGGGGGCCTTGCCTACGGTCGTCCCATGGACGTCATCGAGCTCCTCCCCCGCCTCCACTTACCGCGTTTCCCCGTGGGCCAGGCCTACCTGTGGCGCGACGGCGACGACCGCGGCGAGCTGACGCTGATCGACGCCGGCCCGGCGGGCTCCGGCGCCCCGATCGCCGAGGCGGTGACCGCGCTGGGCCGGGATCCGCGGGACGTGCGGCGGGTCGTGCTGACCCACTTCCACGAGGACCACGCGGGCGGGGTGGGCGAGTGCGCCGCGTTCGGCGGTGCCGAGGTGCTGGTTGACCGGCTGGACGCGCCCGTCGTCCGGGGCGAAACTCACACGAACGTGGCCTGCTTCGGTCACGCGGATCCGGTGACGCGGGGGGCGGCCGGGGCGCTGCGGGCCATGGCGTACGCGTGACCGGCGGTGGTCAGAGGCTGCCCTTGAGCTCCGCGAGCGCCGGGTCGAGGACGATGTCCTCCTCGCGCGCCGCGACCGTCGGCTCCTCGGGGAAGTGGCAGGCGGTCAGGTGACCCGGCGGGCTGCCCTCGACGCCGGCCAGCCGGGGTTCCTCGGTGGCGCACTTGTCCTGTGCCTTCCAGCAGCGGGTGCGGAAGCGGCAGCCGGAGGGCGGGTCGATCGGTGAGGGCACGTCCCCGGCCAGCCGGATGCGCTCGCGCCGCTCGGTGGCGTCCGGGTCGGCCTCGGGCACGGCGGACAGCAGCGCGTGCGTGTAGGGGTGCCGTGGCCGGGTGTAGAGCGACTCCCGGTCGGCCACCTCGACGATCTTGCCGAGGTACATCACGGCGACCCGTTCGGAGAAGTGCCGTACGACGGCGAGGTCGTGGGCGATGAAGACGAAGGCGATGCCGAACTCCCGCTGGAGGTCCTGGAGCAGGTTGACGACCTGCGCCTGGATGGAGACGTCCAGTGCGGAGACGGGTTCGTCGGCCACGATCAGCTTGGGCCGCAGGGCGAGGGCGCGGGCGATGCCGATGCGCTGGCGCTGGCCGCCGGAGAACTCGTTCGGATAGCGGTTGTAGTGCTCGGGGTTGAGACCCACCGTCTCCAGGAGTTCCTGGGCTCGTCGCTTGTGGCCCTGGGGCGGGTTGATGCCGTTGAGCCGCATCGGCGTCTCGATGATGGTGCCGACGGTGTGCCGGGGGTTCAAGGAGGAGTACGGGTCCTGGAAGATCATCTGGAGGTTGCGGCGGGCCTGGAGCATCCGTCCGGGAGGCCGGTGGGTGATGTCCTCTCCGTCGAACACGACGGAGCCGCCGGTGGGTTCGAGCAACCGGGTGATCAGGCGGCCGGTGGTCGACTTGCCGCAGCCGGACTCGCCGACCAGGCCCAGCGACTCGGCGGGCCCGACCGAGAAGTCGATGCCGTCGACGGCTCGCACGGCTCCGATCTGCCGCTGGAAGAGGATGCCCTGCCGGAGGGGGAAGTGCTTCTGGAGACCGCGTACTTCGAGGAGGTTCCCACCGGTGGGGCGGTCGGTGGTCTGCCCGGTGAGGGACTCGGTGGTGCTCACGTCATGCTCCCTGTCGTGCGCCGTCACGGATCTCGTGCTTGGCCTCGTCGCTGAGATGGCACGCGGCGAGGTGCCCTCCGGTGCCGGGGACGAGGCGCAGCTCGGGCCGTTCCACCGTGCAACGCCCCTGAGGGACCCAGCCCTTGTAGGCGCAGCGGGGGTGGAAGGAGCAGCCGTCCGGCAGGTTGATCAGACTCGGCGGGGTGCCGGGGATCGGGTTGAGCCGTTCGCCGACGTCCCCGGTGAGGTGCGGCATCGACTGCAACAGGCCCCAGGTGTAGGGGTGCTGGGGCTGCTTGAGGACGTCGCGGGTGGAGCCGTACTCGATCCGGCGGCCGCCGTACATCACCAGGATGTCGTCGGCTATGTCGGAGACGACGCCGAGGTCGTGGGTGATGATGACGACGGCGGAGCCGAACTCCTCCTGAAGGTCGCGGATCAGGTCCAGGATCTGTGCCTGGACGGTGACGTCGAGGGCGGTGGTGGGCTCGTCGGCGATGAGCAGGGCGGGGTCGCAGACCAGCGACATGGCGATCATGGCGCGCTGGCGCATGCCGCCGGAGAACTGGTGCGGATAGTCCCGGACCCGGCGCTCGGGCTGCGGGATGCCGACGCGCTTGAGCATCTCGACCGCGCGGTCCCTGGCCTCCTTCTTGGAGACCTTGTGGTGGACGCGGTAGGCCTCGGTGATCTGGGCGCCGACGGTGAAGAAGGGGTGCAGCGCGGAGAGCGGGTCCTGGAAGATCATGGAGACCGTACGGCCGCGCAGTTCGCGCATGCCGGCCTCGGGCAGGGCGACGAGTTCCCGGCCCTCCAGCCAGATCTCGCCGGAGACCCGGGCGCGGGTGCCCTTGTGCAGTCCGAGCAGGGCCAGCGAGGTCACCGACTTGCCGGAGCCGGACTCGCCGACGATGCCGAGGGTGCTGCCCTTCTCCAGGGTGAAGGAGACGCCGTCGACGGACTTGACGAGGCCGTCCTCGGTCGGGAAGTGCACCCTCAGGTCACGTACGTCGAGGAAGGGTGCGGGCGCGGGCGTGACGTCCGCGGGCTGCGGTGAGGTCTGAACGGACACGGGTGTTCCTAAGGACGGAAGAAGGGCTCAGGCGAGGCGCACGCGCGGGTCGACGAGGCCGTACACCAGGTCGACGACCACGTTGGCGAGGACGACGAACGTCGCGGCGAAGAGCGTGGTGCCGAGGATGACGGGGAGGTCGGAGTTCTGGACGGAGTCGACCGCGAGCTTGCCGATGCCGTTGATGCCGAACACCGACTCGGTGATGACCGCGGAGCCGCCGATCAGGGAGCCGACGTCCATGCCGAAAATGGTGATGATCGGAGTGATGGCGGCGCGCAGTCCGTGCTTGAGGACGACGGTGGCGGCCGGCAGTCCCTTGGCGCGGGCGGTGCGCATGTAGTCCTCGGCGAAGACCTCCAGCATGGAGGAGCGGGTGAGCCGGGTGTACATCGCGAGGTAGACGATGACCAGGGTGGCCCACGGCAGGATCAGGCCCCTGAACCAGCCGGCCGGGTCCTCGGTGATCGAGGTGTAGCCGGAGGCCGGCAGGATCTGGAACTTGTCGACGAAGAGGTAAAGCAGGAGCAGACCGATGAAGTAGATCTGCACCGAGACGCCGAACAGGGCCAGTCCGACCGCCGCCTTGTCGGCGGCCCTGCCCCTGCGGACCGCGGCGACGGTGCCGAGGCCGACGCCCAGGACGAGGAACGCCACCGCGGCGCCGAGTCCGAGGGAGAGGTCCGCCGGGAAGTCCGACAGCAGGGTGGTCAGGACGGGGGTGTCGGTCTGGAAGGAGACGCCGAGGCAGGGCGCCCGGCAGTGGATACGCACGCTCTGGTCGCCGAAGTCACGGCCGGCGAACAGCCCCTTGAGGAACTCCCAGTACTGAGTCAGGTAGCTCTGGTCCAGGCCCAGCGAGTGCTTGATCTCCGCCAGGCGGGACGGGGAGCAGGTCTTTCCGCAGGCCAGGAGTGCGGGGTTCGACGGCAGCGCGAAGAAGATGAAGAAGGTGATCGTGGTGATCACCAGCATGATCAAGGCCGCTGCCAGCAGGCGTCTGATGAGGTAACGAAGCATGGGATGCCGGGACCTGACGTGAGTGGGGTGCCCGCCGGCGGCCCAGGCCGCCGGCGGGGTCGAGAGGGTTGCTGCCGTCAGTGCTTGACGTAGACGTGGACCAGGCTCGGCTCGGCCAGGATCGTGTCGGGGATGACTCCGCCGACCTTGGAGCCGGACATGTCGCTGAAGTTCATGTACGTCAGCGGGACCACGGCGGCGTCCTTCATGATCTGCTCGTCCATCCGACCGTAGGTCGCGTTGCGCTGCTTGACGTCGGTCATCGTGGCGGCCTTGTCGATCAGCGTGTTGACGTTCGGGTCGTTCAGATAGGACAGGTCCTGGTTGGCCTGCGGGTTCTTCTTGATCAGCCGGCCGTCGAAGAGGGTGGGCAGCACCGTGGAGGCGTTGGGCCAGTCGGCGATCCAGTCGCCCCACGTCAGGTCGTACTGGTTCTTCGTGTTGTTGACGGTGCTGAAGTAGTTCGCCGCCTCGATCGGTGAGATGTTGACGTGGATGCCGATGCGTTCCAGCGCGGTCTTCACCGCGTCGGCGAAGTGCTCCTGGGTGGGGGTGTTCTCCACCGCGATCGACATGGTCGGCTTCGGGTCGCCCGCCTGCTTCATCAGTGCCTTGGCCTTGGCAAGGTTGCCCGAGGGGTTGGCGCTGTACAGGTTGAACTTCTTGTAGCCGCCGATGCCGGGGCTCAGCATGGTGGTGGCGTAGTCGCCGTACGCGGAACCGCCGAAGGCGCCGCGAACCGTGGTCTTGTCGATGGCGTACTCGATCGCCTGGCGGACCCGGAGGTCCTTGACGCGGGTGGTGTTGATCGCCAGGTAGTTGATGCCGGGTGCCGGGATCTTGTAGTAACGGCTCTTCAGGGCCGGGTCGTTGGCGAGCTGTGCCAGGTCGGAGCCCGCGATCGGCCACTGCTGGATCGATGTCTGGGCGGTGCCGGCATCGGCCTTGATCTGCTGGTCGATGGCGGCCTCGTCCTGGCCGAACTTCACGTCCATCTCGTCGACGTTCTGCTGCCGGATCGGGTCGGTCGACTGCGACCAGTACGTGTTCCGGGTGAGGACGAGTTCCTTGTTCTTGGCGTACGACTTGATCATGTACGGGCCGTCGGACCAGACCTTGGTGTCATAGGTCGAGCCGGTGTCGTGGGCCTTGGGTACGGCGGACCAGCCGGGCATGGCGGTGGTCTCGTTGAAGTCGGCCACCGGCTGGTTCAGATGGAAGACGATCGTGTACTTGTCCGGCGTCTGGACGGAGCCGAGCTCCTTGCCCTGGTAGGGGCCCTTGTAGTCGGCGCCGCCGACGAGCCACTGGGACGCGTAGGGCGGGCCGCCGTTGATGTCGGAGGAGAAGAAGCGCTCGACGCCGTATTTGACGTCGGGTGCGGTGACCTCGCTGCCGTCCTGGTACTTGACCCCGTGCCGCAGGTGGAAGGTCCAGACGGTGGCGCCCTTGGACGGCGTTCCGGTGTCGGTGGCGAGGTCGCCGACCAGCTTCGGGGCCGAGCCCGTCTCGTCCCAGCCGGTGAGCGTCCGGACGATCTCCACGTCCATGCTCGAGCCCTCCGTCGTGTAGACGCGCTGGGGGTCGAGGTGGTCGAAGTCCGCCTTGTTCAGGACGGTCAGGGTGCCGCCCTTGCCGGGCGTGCCGCTGCCGCTGTCGCCGGAGGAACCTCCGCATGCGGTGGCCCCCAGGGCGATCACCACGGCGGAGGCCGTGAGAGCGACCGTGCGCGATCTGCGCGTGCTGCGCGTCATTGAGGAAACTCCGTTTCTTGCTACGGGCCGGGCGGCCGTTCGTGGGGCCGCCCGGCCGACACTCGGGGGGTGGCTTGTCAGCCGCGCCGGGCGCGGGGATCCAGGGCGTCCCGGACGCCGTCCCCGAGGAGATTGAGCGCCAGGACCAGGAGGAAGAGCAGGACACCGGGCACGAAGAGGTACATCGGGTCCTGGAGGAAGAACTGGGAGGCGTCCGACAGCAGGGATCCCCAGTCGGGGTTGGGCGGGATGACGCCGACGCCCAGGTACGACAGGGCCGCCTCTGTCGTGATGTTCTGCGGGACGGCGAGGGCGAAGGAGATCAGGATCGGCGCCCACAGGTTGGGCAGGAGCTGCCGGAACAGGATGTGCCGCCGGCCGGCGCTCATCAGCCGCGCGGCGTCGACGAACTCGCGCTCGCGCAGGGACAGCACCTGTCCGCGCACCAGACGGGCGGTGTACGCCCAGGCGAAGACGGCGATGTTGAGCACCAGGACGAGCAGCCGGAGGTTCTCGTCGGTGCCGCCGTGGCTGTTGGTCTGCAGCGCGTTCTGGATCACCGGGGTGAGCGCGATGATGAACAGCAGCTGCGGGAACGCCAGCATCACGTCCATGACCCGGGACAGCAGGGAGTCGACCCAGCCGCCGAAGTAACCGGCCGCGAGCCCTGCCACGACACCGACCACGGTGGACAGCACGGCCGAGGCGAAACCGACGTAGAGCGAGGTGCGCAGGCCGTAGACGATGCGGGCGAACAGGTCGTAGCCGGTGCCCGGTTCGACGCCGAGGAGGTGCTGGGCGCTGATGCCGCCCAGCGATCCGTAGGGGAAGTTGCCCGTGTCCGGGTTGATCGCCTTGTTGTCGGGGGTGATCGGTCCCCAGCTGGTCAGCGCGGTGAGGACCGGCGCGATCAGTGCGATCACGATGAACAGGAGGGTGGCCACCAGGGCGGCCGTGGTGACCTTGTCCCGCCTGATCCGCTTCCAGGCCATGCGGGCCGGTGAGCGGCCGGCGACGACCGTGCCGCCGGTTCTGGGATCCTGCGTCGGCGGCTCGGCCAGGAGCGCGGTGCCGCCGCCGGCGTCGGCCGGCTGGTGTTGCGTGGTCATCGTACGGACATCCCGGATCTGCCCCTGAGGCAAGGAAATTGAGTGGCGGTCGCAATCACCGCCGTGAGACTCTGCGGACTTTCGCAATGCCGTGCGAGTCCGGTCAAGCCGAGCAGGGGGCAGAAAAGGGATTGTTTGCGGTCATGGAAAAGTGTTGACGAGAGCAGGGAACGTGATTACCCGCCGCGTGAAGGAGTGCGGGAGATTCCTTGGGCAGTACTTAGCAATGGGCCCGTGGACGTTTCCTTTTGCTTTTCCCTCGGAATCCCCCGCGCCGGGTAAAGGGCGGGCACTGGGAGCTCGGCTCAGCCGAACGGTACCCCGGCTTCCAGATAGAACGCCGCTCCGCGTTCGCGTGCCCTCAGGGCCCAGCGCAGCCGCTCGTAGCGCACCGGTGGCAGCAGGTCGGCGGCCTCCTCCTCGGTGACGAACCGCCAGTCGCGCAGCTCCGGCCCGGGCAGCAGCAGCCGTCCGGCCTCCGTGGAGTCGAGGGTGCCGCCGTCGAAGAGGAGCCGCAGGCCGCCGAACCCGGGGGGCGCGGGGCGCTCCCAGTCGACGACGAGCAGGCTCGGCACCTCGTCGAGGTGGATGCCGGTCTCCTCGGCGACCTCCCGCACACCGGCGCGTGCGGGGGCCTCACCGGGTTCGACGACCCCGCCGGGGAACTCCCAGCCGGCCTTGTAGGTGGGGTCGACGAGCAGGACCCGGTCGTGTTCGTCGAAGAGGAGCACACCGGCGGCGAGTGTCTCGGCGGTGGGCTCGGGCGTCTGCACGATGTCGCAGACGGGCACGGAGCCGCTGTTGACCGCCTCGGCTATCCGGGCGGCGGTCTCGTGCGGTGTGAGGTCGCTGGTGTCGACCGGGTGGGCGTCGGCGGTGAGCCAGGAGGCGAGTGCGGCCCGGTACGGCTCGATGTGGTCGAAGGACCACTGGCGTATTCGCATCTCGCCGTCGGACAGGTCCCGCGGAACCTCGCGGCCCGCTATCCGCTCCCGCAGTATCGTTTCGGCCGGAGCGAGCAGGAAGTGACTGACCGGAATCCTGCGGGCGGCCAGGCCGCCGAAGATCTCGTCGCGGTACTCCTGGCGCAGCAGGGTCATGGGGACCACCAGGGTCCCGCCGAGTTCGGCGAGCATCGCGGCCGCCGTGTCGATCACGAGCCGGCGCCAGATCGGCAGGTCCTGGAAGTCGCCGACCTCGGCGAGGTGTTTGGGCGGCAGCAGGTACCGGAGCGCTCCGCCGATGACCTCGGGGTCGAAGAGCGTGCTGTTCGGGATCAGTTCGATCAGTTCCTGTGCGGTGGTGGTCTTCCCCGCACCGAACGCGCCGTTGATCCAGACGACGGTCACAGGTCCCCCTCTTCTGTTGGCCCCCTGAGGCTTGCCCGCTCCACCCTGCCACGGAAACCAGCCGCAGTTGAGGGCGCATGACGACGGCGCCGGCGCCCCCTGACTCGGGAGCGCCGGCGCCGTGAGCCGGGGACGGGCGGACCGTCAGCCCTTGTTCTTCTGGGCACCCTTCTTCTGGGCACCCTTCTTCTTCTGGACGCCGTCCTTCCCGGCCACGGACAGGCCGTCCTTCCCGACGGTCTGGTCGAGCGTCTTGAGGGTCTCGTCCACGTTGATGGCGGGGAGCTTCTCCCCGATGGCGTGCGACGGAGTGACCGCGGCGACGACGAAGCCGGTGGCCAGGGAGGCGATGGCGAGCATGCTGCGCTTCTTCATGCCCGACTCAACTGCCGGACCCGCTCCGGGGTCACGCCGCTGGGCCATTCGGGGGAAGCATCGGCTTCAGCCGAGCCCGGTACCCCAGGTTCCGGGCCCGCCGCCGCGCCACTCGATCAGACCCGACGCCGCCACGTACGCCTCGTCCGCGTCCTCGATCCCCGCCCGCCGCAGGAACTCGGCGACGTCCAGCAGCCCGTACGCGATCCCGAGGAACTGGTCGTCCACGCGTACCCGCCGGCCACCGTCGGTGGCGGGCGGGTAGACCACGACGGGTTTCACGGACGCCATGGCACCAGGGTGCGCGGGATCGGCGCCGGGCGCTCGCCGGAGCAGGCCGTTCAGCTCGCCTTCTGCGTCTGCCGGAATTCGTGGACGTCGGCGGTGAGGGTGCCGTCGTGCTGCTCGTAGTGGGACAGTGCCAGGCCCAGACCGAAGAAGGTCGGTGCCCATTCGCCCACGAAGATGCCCCAGCGGTCGGCACGGGCGAGGTTGGTGCCGGGTTCCATCTTCAGCGAGCCCATCCAGGCGACGACGCTGAAGCCGATGGACGCCATGGCGGCCATGTAGGCGTGCTCGCTGCGGACGCCCTTCTCGTGCATCTTCTTGATGATCATCAGCGACTCCGTTCCGTGGGGGGTTCCGGAAACGGAGTGCCCTCGGAGCGTGCCGTTATTCACCCGATTTGAGGCTTATGTACAGACTGGGCTGTTTGTGGTGGTAGTGAGGCGAGTGACTCCGTGGCGCACTCGCCTCACGACCGTTCCCGTGTCAGGCGCCGACGTAGGCCGCGAGGTGCTCCCCTGTCAGGGTGGAGCGGGCCGCGACGAGGTCGGCCGGGGTGCCCTCGAAGACGATCCGGCCGCCGTCGTGGCCGGCGCCGGGGCCGAGGTCGATGATCCAGTCGGCGTGCGCCATGACCGCTTGGTGGTGCTCGATGACGACGACCGACTTACCGGAGTCCACCAGCCGGTCGAGCAGGCCGAGCAGCTGCTCCACGTCCGCGAGGTGCAGACCGGTGGTCGGCTCGTCGAGGACGTAGACGCCGCCCTTTTCCGCCATGTGCGTGGCCAGCTTCAGGCGCTGGCGCTCGCCGCCGGAGAGCGTGGTGAGAGGCTGCCCGAGGGTGAGGTAGCCGAGCCCGACGTCGGCGAGCCGCTCCAGGATCTTGTGCGCGGCCGGGGTACGGGCCTCGCCGTCGCCGAAGAACTCCTCCGCCTCGGTCACCGACATCGCGAGCACCTCGCTGATGTCACGGCCGCCGAGGTGGTACTCCAGCACCGAGGCCTGGAACCGCTTCCCCTCGCAGTCCTCGCAGGGGGTGTCGACGCCGGCCATCATGCCCAGGTCGAGGTAGATGACTCCGGCGCCGTTGCAGGTGGGGCAGGCGCCCTCTGAGTTGGCGCTGAAGAGGGCCGGCTTCACGCCGTTGACCTTCGCGAAGGCCTTGCGGATCGGGTCGAGCAGCCCGGTGTAGGTCGCGGGGTTGCTGCGCCGGGAGCCCTTGATCGGGCTCTGGTCCACCGAGACGACACCCGCGTCGGACGGGATCGACCCGTGCAGCAGGGAGCTCTTGCCGGAGCCGGCGACACCGGTGACCACGGTGAGCACCCCGAGCGGGATGTCGACGTCGACGTTCCGCAGGTTGTTCGCCGAGGCGCCACGGATCTCCAGCGCGCCGGTGGCCTTGCGCACGGTCTCCTTGAGGGTGGCCCGGTCGTCGAGATGACGGCCGGTGACGGTGTCCGCGGCCCGCAGCCCCTCGACCGTGCCCTCGAAGCAGACGGTGCCGCCCGCCGTGCCGGCGCCGGGCCCGAGGTCGACGACGTGGTCGGCGATCGCGATCGCCTCCGGCTTGTGCTCCACGACGAGCACCGTGTTGCCCTTGTCCCGCAGCCGCAGCAGCAGGTCGTTCATCCGCTGGATGTCGTGCGGGTGCAGGCCGATGGTCGGCTCGTCGAAGACGTAGGTGACGTCCGTGAGCGAGGAGCCGAGGTGGCGGATCATCTTCACGCGCTGCGCCTCACCGCCCGACAGCGTGCCCGCCGGCCGGTCGAGCGAGAGATAGCCCAGGCCGATCTCCACGAACGAGTCGAGCGTCCCCTGCAACGCGGTGAGCAGCGGCGCCACGGACGGCTCCGAGAGCTTCCGGACCCACTCGGCCAGGTCCCTGATCTCCATCGCGCAGGCGTCGGCGATGCTGACGTCGTCGATCTTCGAGGATCTGGCGCCCTCGCTCAGCCGGGTGCCGTCGCACTCGGGACAGACCGTGAAGGTGACCGCCCGCTCCACGAACGCCCGGATGTGCGGCTGCATCGCCTCCTTGTCCTTGGACAGGAAGGACTTCTGGATCTTGGGGATCAGTCCCTCGTAGGTGAGGTTGACGCCGTTGACCTTGATCTTGACCGGTTCCCCGTAGAGGAAGGCGTGCAGCTCCTTCTTGGTGTACTCGCGGATCGGCTTGTCCGGGTCGACGAACCCCGACTGGGCGTAGAGCTGCACGGTCCACTGGCTGTCCGACTTCCAGCCGGGGATGGTGAACGCGCCCTCGGACAGCGACTTGGAGTCGTCGTAGAGCTGGGTGAGGTCGATGTCGGAGACCTTGCCGCGGCCCTCGCAGCGGTTGCACATACCGCCAGTGCGCTCGAAGGTCGCCTTCTGTGCCTTGGTCTTGGCGCCGCGCTCGACGGTGATCGCGCCGCTCGCCCGGACGGAGGCGGTGTTGAAGGAGTACGCGCTGGGCGGGCCGATGTGCGGCTTGCCCAGCCGGCTGAAGAGGATGCGCAGCATCGCGTTGGCGTCGGTGGCGGTGCCGACCGTGGAGCGGGGGTCGCCGCCCATCCGCTGCTGGTCCACGGCGATCGCGGTCGTCAGCCCGTCGAGCACGTCGACCTCGGGCCGGGCCCGGTTCGGCATGAAGCCCTGGAGGAAGGCGCTGTAGGTCTCGTTGATCAGCCGCTGTGACTCCGCGGCGATGGTGTCGAAAACGAGCGAGCTCTTGCCCGAGCCGGAGACACCGGTGAACACCGTCAGCCGGCGCTTGGGGATCTCGATGCTGACGTCCTTGAGGTTGTTCTCGCGCGCGCCGTGCACGCGGATCGCATCGTGGCTGTCGGCAACGTGCGGCCCGGACGACTGTCTTTCCGTCCTCATGGCCATGCTCATCGGTCTCCATCTGTCGGGCGGGGCTGCCGCGGTCGGACGATCTGGCTTCCCCGCGCCGGCCGAGAGGCGCGGCGCGGGGGTGTTGCGTGTGGGTCTGCGGGCCGGCTGCTACCGCGCCGTCACGGCTTCAGCTGCTGGATGCGGACCATGTTGCCCGCGGGGTCGCGGAAGGCGCAGTCGCGGACGCCGTACGGCTGGTCCACGGGCTCCTGGACCACCTCGGCGTCGCCCGCCTGCACCCGCTCGAAGACGGCGTCGACGTCGGGGGTGGCCAGGACGATGCTGGCGTAGGTGCCCTTGGCCATCATCTCGGCGATGGTCCTGCGCTCGTCCTCGGTGACGCCGGGGTCGGCGGCCGGCGGATGCAGGACGATGTTCGTGCCGGGCTGACCGACGGGGCCGACCGTGATCCAGCGCATGCCCTCATAGCCGACGTCGTTGCGGACTTCGAAGCCGAGGGTGTCGCGGTAGAACGCCAGGGCGGCGTCCGGGTCGTCGTGCGGAAGGAAGCTGGCGTGAATGGTGAGGTCCATGGCCATCACGCTAGTTTCGGCTCGGGGTGGGCGCTTCTCGATTCCTGATCGGTCTGGTCACCTGTTTCGCCACGCACGACGGAATTCCCGCGGTGGCGAGGGCCGCCTCGCGCCGGAAAGCGCTGGGCGGCATGCCGACCAGTTCCGTGAAGCGGGTGCTGAAGGTGCCCAGCGACGAGCAGCCGACCTCGAAACACACCTCCGTGACGCTGAGGTCCCCACGGCGCAGCAGCGCCATGGCGCGCTCGATGCGGCGCGTCATGAGGTAGCTGTACGGCGACTCGCCGTAGGCGCGCTTGAACTCGCGGCTGAGATGCCCGGCCGACATGTGCACACCCCTGGCCAGCGCCTCGACGTCCAGAGGCTGTGCGTACTCCCGGTCGATCCGGTCCTTGACCCGGCGCAGGAGGGCGAGGTCGCGCAGGCGCTGGGCCGGGGCGGGTCTGCTGTTCACACGCGTGATCGTGTCACATCGCACAGACATTCGGGCGCTTTCCGAGAGAAAACCCGGTATGCCGGACAGGCGTCCGTCAGGTGTAGTACGTGGCGCCGCCCGTCAGGTGCGGTGCGTGTCTCCGGCATCCGCAGGGTCAGATGCCGCCCGCGCCGGAGCGGTTCCCTCCAGATCGAGAACGTGCCGGGCTCAGGAACGTGCCACGCTCAGGACGTATCCCCCCTGAACGTTCCTGCCCGGTCTCACACCCCGGCCGCGGCCGTGTCCGTCCGCCGCGCCAGTGCGGCCGCCGCCGCGCCCACCAGCCCGGCGTCGGTGCCCATCTGGGCCGGGGCCACGGTCAGGTGCCGCACGAAGGACAGCGTCGCGTAGGTGCTCAGGGCCTTGCGCAGGGGGACGAACAGGACGTCGCCCGCCTTGCCCACTCCCCCGCCGATCACGGCGATGTCGATCTCCACGAGGGTCGCGGTCGCCGCGATCCCGGCGGCCAGGGCCTGGGCGGCCCGCTCGAAGGAGGCGACGGCGACCGGGTCGCCGGCCCGGGCCGCGGCGGCCACCGCGGCGGCGGACGTGTCGCCGTCGGCGCCGGGCCGCCAGCCGTTCTCCAGGGCGCGCCGGGCGATGTTGGGACCGCTCGCGATGCGCTCCACACAGCCGTGCGAGCCGCACGGGCACAGATCGCCGTCGAGGTCCACACTGATGTGGCCGATGTGGCCGGCGTTGCCCGTGGGCCCGGCGTGCAGCCGGCCTCCGAGCACCAGGCCGCCGCCGACACCGGTGGAGACGACCATGCACAGCGCGTTGTCATGGCCGCGGGCGGCCCCCTGCCAGTGTTCGGCCGCCGTGATCGCCACACCGTCGCCGATCAGCTCGACGGGGAGACCCCCGGCCGCGGCCCGGACGCGCCCGACGAGCGGGTAGTCGCGCCAGCCGGGCACGTTCACCGGGCTGACCGTCCCCGCCGACCTGTCCACCGGACCGGCGCTGCCGATCCCCACGGCCGTGACCCGGTCCCGGAGCGGTGACCCGGTGAGTTCGCCGAGCACCTCCTCCACGGCCCGCATCACGGTGTCACCGTCCTCCCGGGCGGGCGTCGGCCGCTGGGCGCGGACCAGGATCCGTCCCTGACCGTCCACCAGAGCGCCGGCGATCTTGGTGCCGCCGATGTCGAGCGCGGCCACGAGGTCGGTGTGCATGAGTGTCGGAACTCCCCGTCAACGGTGAAAGGACTGGCCGGCCGGCAGCGGAGCACGGTCCGCAGATTGCGGTGGACAGTCTCTCCCGAGGCTGACAACGTTGTCCAGGCTCTATGCTCGACGCCACATCCTCATACAAACCCAGGACCGACGCACCCCCGTGGACGACAGGACAGGACACCGCACCGTGCCCGAGACCAACCTCCGATCCGCCACGCGCTACGGCACCCGGCCGACCATGAAGGACGTCGCGGCACGTGCCGGGGTCGGACTCAAGACGGTCTCCCGCGTCGTGAACGGGGAGCCGGGCGTGACCCCGGAGACGGAGCGGCGTGTCCAGGAGGCCATCGACGCGCTCGGCTTCCGCCGCAACGACAGCGCGCGGGTGCTGCGCAAGGGCCGCACGGCGAGCATCGGCCTGGTCCTGGAGGACCTCGCGGACCCCTTCTACGGGCCGCTGAGCCGGTCGGTCGAGGAGGTGGCCCGCGCCCACGGGGCCCTGCTGATCAACGGCTCCAGCGCGGAGGACCCGGACCGCGAGCAGGAGCTGGTGCTGGCCCTGTGCGCGCGGCGGGTGGACGGGCTGGTGGTGATCCCGGCCGGTGACGACCACCGGTATCTGGAGCCGGAGCTCAGGGCGGGTGTCGCCACGGTGTTCGTGGACCGGCCGGCCGGGCACATCGACGCCGACGTGGTCCTGTCGGACAACTTCGGCGGTGCCCGGGACGGCATAGCCCACCTCGTCGCGCACGGGCACCGCCGGATCGGCTTCATCGGCGACATGCCCCGCATCCACACCGCCGCCGAGCGGCTGCGCGGCTACCGGGCCGCGATGGAGGACGCGGGCATACCGGTGGCGGACTCCTGGATGTCCCTCGGTGTCACCGACCCCGAGCGGGTGCGCAGGGCGGCCGAGGAGATGCTGTCCGGCCCGGACCCGGTCACCGCGATCTTCGCGGCCAACAACCGGGTGACCGTCACCGTGATCCGCGTGCTCGCCGAGCAGACCCGCCGGGTCGCCCTGGTCGGCTTCGACGACATCGAGCTCGCCGACCTGCTCCAGCCGGGCGTCACGGTCGTCGCCCAGGATCCGGCGGCCATCGGCCGCACCGCCGCGGAACGCCTCTTCCGGCAGCTGGACGGCACCCTCGTCGTCCCGGAACGCATCGAGCTGCCGACCCGGCTGATCACCCGCGGCTCGGGCGAGCTGCCCCCGGCGGACTGAGCGGCCCATGGAACCCTCGGAGCACACGGAGCACGTCACCGATCGCACACTGCGAGCACTCGGCCTGGCCGAGGCGCCGCGCGAGCACCCCCTGCTCTACCCGGGCGCGTGGCCCGCCGACTCCGGGCTCCTCGACGGGGACCGCTTCCTGCCGCTGGACCGGCTCGTGCACGAGGACCGCACGCCGGTTCTCGCCATCGGCTCGAACGCCTGCCCAGGGCAACTGCGGCACAAGATGCAGGAGTTCGGGATCATGTCGCCGATCCCGATGGTGAAGGCCCGGGTGACGGGCGTCGACGCGGGTGTGTCGGCGCATGTGAGCCGCATGGGGTACGTGTCGGCCTCACCGGTCGGCGCCCCGGACACCGTACGGGAGCTGTTCGTCCTCTGGCTCGACGCCGAGCAGCTCGCCGTGATCGACGCGAGCGAGGGCGTGCCGGTGCCGACCGGCAACTACGACCGTGCCTGGCTGCCCTCGCCCGACGTGCGCATCGATCTCGCGGACGGCACCCGCCTGCCCGGCGCGTACGCGTACGTCAACCGGCACGGTGTCCTGCACGACGGCACCGGCGTGCCGCGCACCCACCCGGGCCAGCGGGTGCTGCTCACCGAGCTGCTCGTCGGCCTGCCCCGCTTCCGGGAGCTGTTCGGCGTCGTGCCCGAGGAGTTCTGCGCACGCGCCCGCTCCGATCGGCGGCTGTGCGAGCGGGGAACGCGGCTGTTCGTCGAGGAGAAGCTGGTGACGGCCTCCGGGCTGGAGCGGTACGCGGCGGTGTCGCTGCGCGCTCAGCAGACCGGGAGCCCGGGGACGGGCGCGTCGTTGTCGCCGCCCTTGATGTAGACGTCGCTGACCCAGACGTCCGTGTTGCCGCTGTCGTCGTCCGTCTTGGCCCACCAGATGTTGGTCCACCGGCCGTCGGTCTCCCGCCGGCCCAGGTTCTGCTGGCAGTAGAAGTAGTTGGTGCCGGCGTTGAGGATGCCGACCTTGGTGCCGGAGGCGGTGTAGGAGTCCGCGGTCTTCCAGACCGTGCAGTTGTACTTGCCGCCGCCGATGGCGTGGCAGACGGGTGCCTCGCTGGGGGTTCCGCCGCCGCCCGTCGTACCGCCGTCGCCGGATCCGCCGCCGGTGCCGCCGCCTTCGGAGGTGTCGCCGGACGTTCCCCCGGTCGTCTCGCCGGGGGACTTGGCGGGGGCCGAGGTGGTCGCCCGGCCGGTGGGCTCCGGTTTCTTCTCGTCCCCGGGCTTCTTCGACGGGGCCTTGCCCTTCTCGTCGCCCTTCCCCTCGGGCCTGGGGGCGTTCGAACCGTCGTCAGCACGACCGGACTCAGCCGCGGAGGCCGCGGCATCCGCACGGGCGGCGTCGGTCCGCGCGCCCGTGTCCTTGCCGTCGGAGTCATTCATCAGGGCGACCGTCGTACCGGCCGCCGCGAGGACGACGGTGACGGCCGCGGCGGCGAGGAGGACGCGGGTCTTACGGCGAGGCGTGGCTCCGGCGTTCATCGGACCTGTGGGAGCGGAGGCGCCGGCGGCGGGGCTGCCCGGGCCGGCCGGCCCGAAGCCCTGCGGGCCGGGTCCTGGGTCGTGTGGGCCGGACACAGTGGTGTGCGGGCCGGACACAGTGGTGTGCAGGCCGGGCTCTGAACCATGCTGAGCGGCCCCTGAGCCGGGCGAGCCGGCTCCTGCGCCCTGCGGACCCTGTCCCGAGCCATGGGGATCGGTCCCCTGCGAGCCGAGCTCTGAGCCCTGCGCACCGACCCCTGCCTGCGCCGGCCCGTCCGAGCCCGATCCGGTCTGTCCCGGTGCGCCGGAGGCGGTCGCTCCTGAAGCGCCGGTGGCCCCGGAACCGGCCTCCGTGCCGGAGCCCGGTGTGCCCGGGTCCTCGTGGGTTCCGGCGGCGCCCGGCAGACCGTGCTGCGGTGGGCCGAATCCCGGCGGTATCGAGGGGACGACGCGCTCCGTCTCCGGGCGCGTGGGCGAGGTCGGAGCCGCACGGCCTCGGAGTGAGGACGTCGGCGTGTCGATTCCGCCCGTGTCCGCCACCGCCTGGAGCATCTCGCGGGCCCGGTCGGCCTCCGGGCGGCCCTCGGGGCGCTTGTCCAGCAACTGTCGGAGGACGGGGGCGAGAGGACCGGCGCGCCGGGGTTCGGGCAGCGGCTCGGAGACGATCGCGGTGAGCGTCGAGAACGTGGACGTACGGCGGAAGGGCGCGGAACCCTCGACGGCCGCGTACAGCGTGGCGCCCAGGGCCCAGATGTCGGAGGCGGGGCCCGGGTCGGCGCCCTGGGCCCGCTCGGGGGCCAGGTAGTCGAGGGAGCCGACGAGTTCGCCGCTGCGGGTGAGGTTCGTGGCCGAACCGTCGCCCGGGTCCTCCATCGTGGCGATGCCGAAGTCGGTGAGGACGACCCGGCCGGAGCGGTCGAGCAGGATGTTGCCGGGCTTCACGTCGCGGTGCAGGACGCCCGCGCGGTGGGCGGCGGCCAGGGCGTCCATGACCTTGGCGCCGATCCCGGCCGCCTCGCGTGCGTCCAGCGGGCCGCGGTCGCGCAGTACGTCGTCCAGGGACGGCCCGTCGACCAGCTCCATGACGATGAGGGGGCGGCCGTCGACCTCGGCGATGTCGTGCACGGCGATGACTCCGGTGTGGCGCACCCGGGCCGCCGCACGCGCCTCGCGCTGCATCCGCACGCGCAGACCGGCCAGTTCGGGGCCGGCCGCGTCGGTGTAGGTGCGCAGTTCCTTGACGGCCACCTCACGGCCGAGGACCTCGTCGACGGCCTTCCAGACGACGCCCATGCCGCCGCGACCCAGCTGGGCCGTGACGCGATAGCGGTCTGCCAGCAGCCGACCGGCCCCGTCCGCCTGCCCGTACTCCCCCGTCGACACCGCTGCCCCGTTCCTCTGACCCCACCGGATTCACCGACACGTCCGTGCGTGGCGTACAGACTACGGGGCGGCTGTGACGGCGACAGCCGGAGGTGACTGCTGTGACAGTGCCGGTACGGGGGAGCAGACCCCCGGGGAGAAGCCGTCAGGCGGACGCGGTCAGGTCCCCTCGCCTCGGTACCGCGAAGCTCTCCAGGTCGGCGCGGGTCAGGCCGGTCAGCCGTGCGACCTCCCCGATGTCCAGGGCGCCGCAGTCCAGGCCGCGCAGCAGGTAGCCGCTGAGGGCCTTGGCGGTGGCGGGTTCGTCCATGACGTCGCCGCCGGTGCGGTTGGCGTAGCGGGCGAGGCGGGCGGCGGCCTGCTCGAAGCCCTCGCGGTAGAAGGCGAAGACGGCCGCGTAGCGGGTGGGGAGGTGGCCGGGGTGCATGTCCCAGCCCTGGTAGTAGGCGCGGGCCAGGGCGCGGCGGGTCAGGCCGTAGTGCAGGCGCCAGGCGGCGTGCACCTTCTCGGTCGGGCCGATGGGCAGGACGTTGGTGGAGCCGTCCGAGACGCGGACGCCGGTGCCGGCCGCGGCGACCTGCATGACGGCCTTGGCGTGGTCGGCGGCCGGGTGGTCGCTGGCCTGATGGGCGGCGGAGACGCCGAGGCAGGCACTGTAGTCGAAGGTGCCGTAGTGCAGGCCGGTGGCACGGCCCTCGGCGGCCTGGATCATGCGGGCGACGGTGGCGGTGCCGTCGGCGGCGAGGATGGACTGGCTGGTCTCGATCTGTATCTCGAAGCCGATCCGGCCGGGTTCGAGGCCGTGTGTCTTCTCGAAGGCGTCCAGCAGCCGGGCCATGGCGGTGACCTGCTCGGCGTAGGTCACCTTCGGCAGGGTGAGGACCAGCCCGCCGGGCAGGCCTCCGGCCTCCATCAGGCCGGTGAGGAAGATGTCGAGGGTGCGGATGCCCCGGGCGCGTACGGGCGCTTCCATGCACTTCATGCGGATGCCCATGCAGGGGGCCGCGGTGCCGTCCTCGTACGCCTCGGCGATCAGCCGGGCGGCGCGGGCGGCGGCCTCGTCCTCCTCGGCGTCGGGGCGGTTGCCGTAGCCGTCCTCGAAGTCGACGCGCAGGTCCTCGATCGGCTCGCGTTCCAGCTTGGCGCGCACGCGCGCGTGGACGGGCTCGGCGAGTTCGTCCGAGAGACCGAGGACGGCGGCGAAGGACGCGGCGTCCGGGGCGTGTTCGTCGAGGGCGGCCAGGGCACGGTCGCCCCAGGAGCGGATCGTGTCGGCGGCGAAGGCGTCGCCGGGGACGTAGACGGTGTGGACGGGCTGGCGGGTGCCGGGGTCACCGGGGTAGCGGCGCTCCAGCTCGGCGTCGACCGGCGCGAGGGAGGCGCTGATCTCCTCGCTGACGGCGCCCGCGAGGCTCGTCGCCACCTTCTCCTGCTGGCCCTGACCCATTCCGAGACCCTCCTATTTTCCGCTGTACGGAATCAACAATCCGTAGAGCGAAGTTATCGGTCGGCCTTCGGCCTGGTCAACACCGTCTTGAAGTGGTATTCCCCATCCTTCACCCTTGGTCACTGCCGACCCGCCGTCTTCTTCCGTATTCAGAAGGCAAGCTTCATCCTGACGTGCAAGGGGAGGGAGACCACGTGCCGAACGAGGCCGGAGTGACGCGCCGCCACGGGCTCAAGGCGGCGGCGGCCGCCGCCATCACAGGACCGCTGCTCACCAGCGCGGGCCCCACACAGCCCGCTTCCGCCGGCGAGCACCCAGGCGCTCTGAACGTCATGACGTTCAACGTGCGCTTCGGGACCGTCGTCGACACGACACCGCGCTGGGACGTGCGCCGACCGGTGATGCGAGAACTGCTGCGCCGCGAGCGACCGCACGTCATCGGCACCCAGGAAGGGCTCTACCGGCAAGTGCGCGCGATCGAGAAGGATCTCGGCGGGCACTACGACTGGATCGGCACCGGACGCGGGGGCGGCAGCAAGGACGAGTTCATGGCGGTCTTCTACGACACGCGCAGACTCGACCCGATCGAGTTCGATCACTTCTGGCTGTCCGACACCCCGTACACGATCGCCTCGAACACCTGGGGCGCGGACTGGCTGCGCATGGTGACCTGGGTCCGTTTCGCCGATCTCGCCAACGAGAGACGGGAGTTCTACGTCCTCAACACCCACCTGGACAGCGTCAGCCAGTACGCCCGGGAACGCTCGGCGGGGCTCATCGGTGAGACGATCGCCGGGTGGGACCGGTCGTTACCGGTCATCGTCACCGGCGACTTCAATGCGGACGCCCACGACAACCGGGTGCACGACATGATGCTGGACATCGGACTGGTGGACGCCTGGGACACGGCGGCCTCGCGGAGTCCGGCGTACGGGACGCACCACGGCTACCGAGGGCCCAAGCCCGGAGGGCGGCGCATCGACTGGATCCTCACGACGCCCGGGGTGACCACGCACTGGGCCGGGATGAACACCTTCTCCGTGGACGGGACGTACCCGAGCGACCACCTGCCGGTGCAGGCCTCGATGACCCTGGGATGAGAAGAGGCCCCCGTGACCGTTCGTGCGGTCACAGGGGCCTTCCACAGCCGGGGTCGATCAGCCCTTGCGGGTCTTGATCTCCTCGGTCAGGGCCGGGACGACGTCGAAGAGGTCGCCGACGACGCCGTAGTCGACGAGGTCGAAGATCGGGGCCTCGGCGTCCTTGTTGATCGCGACGATCGTCTTCGAGGTCTGCATACCGGCGCGGTGCTGGATCGCGCCGGAGATGCCGGAGGCGATGTACAGCTGCGGCGAGACGGACTTGCCGGTCTGGCCGACCTGGTTGGTGTGCGGGTACCAGCCGGCGTCCACCGCGGCACGCGAGGCGCCCACGGCCGCGCCGAGCGAGTCGGCCAGGGCCTCGATGATCGCGAAGTTCTCCGCGCCGTTGACGCCACGGCCACCGGAGACCACGATCGCGGCCTCGGTCAGCTCCGGACGGCCCGTCGACTCACGCGGCGTGCGACCGGTGACCTTGGTGCCGGTGGCCTTCTCGGAGAAGGTCACGGACAGCGCCTCGACCGCACCGGCGGCCGGGGAGGCCTCGACGGCCGCGCTGTTCGGCTTGACCGTGATGACCGGGGTGCCCTTGGAGACACGGGACTTGGTGGTGAAGGACGCGGCGAACACCGACTGCGTGGCCACGGGGCCCTCGTCGCCGGCCTCCAGGTCGACGGCGTCGGTGATGATGCCGGAGCCCAGACGCAGCGCCAGACGGGCGGCGATCTCCTTGCCCTCGGCGGAGGACGGCACCAGCACGGCGGCCGGGGAGACGGCCTCGACCGCGGCCTGGAGGGCGTCCACCTTCGGTACGACCAGGTAGTCGGCGTACTCGGACGCCTCGTGCGTGAGCACCTTCACCGCACCGTGCTCGGCGAGGGCGGCGGCGGTGTCGGCGGCGCCGTTGCCCAGCGCGACGGCGACCGGCTCGCCGATGCGGCGGGCCAGGGTCAGCAGCTCCAGGGTGGGCTTGCGGACGGCACCGTCCACGTGGTCGACGTAGACGAGAACTTCAGCCATGGGACTTCTTCTCTCCTGCTTGCGAAAGATGAGGGGCGGTCAGCGAATGCGGGGCTCAGATGAACTTCTGGCCCGCGAGGAACTCAGCGAGCTGCTTGCCGCCCTCGCCCTCGTCCTTGACGATCGTGCCTGCCGTACGGGCCGGACGCTCGGCCACGTTCTCGACGGTGGTGTAGGCGCCCTCCAGGCCGACCTCCTCCGCCTCGAGGTCGAGGTCGGACAGGTCCCAGGACTCCACCGGCTTCTTCTTGGCCGCCATGATGCCCTTGAAGGACGGGTAACGCGCCTCGCCCGACTGGTCGGTCACCGACACGACCGCCGGCAGGGAGGCCTCCAGGTTCTCGGAGGCGGCGTCGCCGTCGCGGCGGCCCTTGACCGTGCCGTCCTCGACCGACACCTCGGACAGCAGGGTCACCTGCGGCACACCCAGACGCTCGGCGAGCAGCGCGGGGACGACGCCCATGGTGCCGTCGGTGGAGGCCATGCCGGAGATGACCAGGTCGTAGCCGGCCTTCTCGATCGCCTTGGCCAGGACCAGGGAGGTGCCGATGGCGTCGGTGCCGTGAATGTCGTCGTCCTCGACGTGGATCGCCTTGTCGGCGCCCATGGACAGCGCCTTGCGCAGGGCGTCCTTGGCGTCCTCGGGGCCCACCGTCAAAACGGTGATCTCCACGTCGTCGTCGGAGTTCTCGGAGATCTGCAGCGCCTGCTCGACCGCGTACTCGTCGAGCTCGGAGAGCAGACCGTCCACGTCGTCCCGGTCGACGGTCAGGTCATCGGCGAAGTGCCGGTCGCCAGTGGCGTCGGGCACGTACTTCACAGTGACAACGATCCTCAAGCTCACGCCGGCTCTCCTACTGCATCGTCATTTCCATGCTGCCTACTTGCAGGCAGCATAGGCGCCTCAAGCGGCCGATCCCGGTCGGGGGCGACCCCTGCTCCGAGCGAAATATTACTCGTCAGTACACCCAGTTCGTTCCCGCTAAGCAAGCGCTTTGAACTGTGACCTTCGCAACGCAGCGTAACCGGAACTCGACGGTCCCGCAGCCCGGGGAACAGGTGATCAATCGCGCAGGCGGTTGAAGCGTCCCTGGTGGTAGAGGAGCGGCCGGCCGGTGCCCGTGGGGTCGCCGAGCACGACCTCCGCGATCACGATCCGGTGATCTCCGGCGGGCACGCGCGTGACGACCCGGCCCACCAGCCAGGCCAGCACACCGTCGAGCACGGGGACTCCCTCGGGCCCCTCACGCCAGGCCGTGGGCGGCGCGAAACGGTCGGCTCCGCTGCGGGCGAAGGTGGCGGCCAGCTCCTGCTGGTGCTCACCGAGGATGTGGACTCCGACATGGTCCGCCGCCGCGATCGCGGGCCAGCTGGAGGAGCCGGTGCCGACCCCGAAGGACAGCATGGGCGGCTCGGCCGAGACGGAGGCTAGGGAGGTGGCGGTGAAGCCCACCGGACCGGCGTCGCCACGGGCGGTGATCACGGCGACCCCCGCCGCGTGCCGCCGGAAGACCGAGCGCAGGAGGTCGGGCGTGCCGAGAAGGTCCGCAGGCATGGGGTCAGGCTGACGATAAATGGTTGGCGCAGTCAAGTTCGTTCCCCGATGTGGGAGATGGCTCACTGACCGGGTCGCGTCCCTCACACCGCCTCCCCCAGCGCGGCGATCACGTCGGCCTTGCGCGGCTGGCCGGCGGCCCGCCGCACCACCCGGCCGTCGGCGTCGAGGACCAGCACGGTCGGGGTCTTGAGGATGTCCAGCCGTCGCACGAGGTCCAGGTGGGCCTCGGCGTCGATCTCGACGTGGGTCACGCCCGGGACCATGCCGGCGACCTCGCCGAGGACCCGCCGGGTCGCCCGGCAGGGCGCGCAGAAGGCACTGGAGAACTGCACGAGTGTGGCCCGCTCGCCCAGTTCCGCGCCCAGCTCGGCCGCGTCCAGCCGCTTGCCCTCGTCCCGCCCGCGCACCCGCACTCTCCCGCTCCGCCGCCGTTGCAGCACTCCGTAGGCGCTCGCCACCGCGAGCACCAGCACGCACACCACCAGTCCGGTCATCACCTGCTGCAAGCGTTCACGAGACCGCAAAGATTCCCGCCCTCACCTCGGGCGCATGCTGCGGAATGCTTGCTTCCCATGGACATCGATGTGAGAGGGCCGCGTTTCGGCGCGGCCGTGACGACCGTCGTCCTGGCGGTCGTACTGGTCACGGGGAGCGCGTGGCTGCTGGCCTGGCAGACGCTGGCGTTCCTGCTCGGCGCCGCGGGCGGGGTGACCCGGGCGCCCTACGGCCTGCTGTTCCGGAAGGCCGTACGGCCGCGGCTCGGGCCTCCGACCGCGTTCGAGGCGCCCGAACCGCCGCGTTTCGCCCAGGCGGTGGGGCTGTTTTTCGCCGCAATCGGGCTCGCCGGCTACGCCCTGGGACCCGGCTGGCTTGGTCTCGCGGCAACCGGCGCCGCGCTCGCGGCAGCCTTCCTGAACGCCGTGTTCGGGTACTGCCTGGGGTGCGAGATGTACCTGCTCGTACGGCGGATGACGGTAGGCCTGAAGTAATACGGACGTAAAAGCCCGAGGTGGGGTCCGGCGGAGACGTGACGAGAATCTCTTCACGGGCGGGCACGGGGACTGGCTACCCGGCCGTTCTTCGGGCACGATCTCGACAAGCCGTAAACCTACGGCTGCGTAACTTTCCACTGGGAATCCCTTCCCAGGCAGAGCAGGAAGGGTCCGACCCGCCCATGGCAGAGCTCGTCTACCGTCCCGTCGTCGGTTGCGCCCGCACGCTGTTCAAGGCGTGGGACCTCAAGATCGACTGTCAGGGTTCGGAGAACATCCCGCGCTCGGGCGGCGCCGTGCTGGTGAGCAACCACATCAGCTACCTGGACTTCGTCTTCAACGGCCTGGCGGCGCTGCCACAGAAACGTCTCGTGCGCTTCATGGCGAAGGAGTCCGTCTTCCGTCACAAGATCTCGGGCCCCCTGATGCGCGGGATGAAGCACATCCCCGTGGACCGCAAGCAGGGCGAGGCGGCCTACGCGCACGCCCTGGACTCACTGCGGTCGGGCGAGATCGTCGGCGTCTTCCCCGAGGCGACCATCTCGCAGTCGTTCACGCTGAAGAGCTTCAAGTCGGGTGCCGCGCGCATGGCCCAGGAGGCCGGCGTCCCGCTGATTCCGATGGCGGTGTGGGGCACGCAGCGGCTGTGGACCAAGGGCCACCCCCGCAACTTCAAGCGCAGCCACATCCCCATCACGATCCGGGTCGGTGAGGCGATCGAGGCATCCCGCGACAAGTACGCCGGCGCGATCACCCGTCAGCTGCGCGAGCGCGTCCAGGAACTCCTCGAGGCCGCCCAGCGCGCCTACCCCGTACGCCCGAAGGGCCCGGACGACACCTGGTGGATGCCGGCCCACCTCGGCGGCACGGCTCCGACGCCGGAGCAGGTGCGGGCGGCCGAGGCGCACTGACACGGGGGCGGCCGGCCCGGGCTCGGGTCCCGCCTCAGAGTGCGGTGGGGAGTGTCTCCCACAAGTGGGGCCGGTCGTCGGCTGACTTCAGGGCGTCGAGCACGACCGGGTGGGCCGCGGCATACAGGACCGGCCAGTCCGTCTCACCGGAAGCCGGGTCGGGCGTGAAGGCGAGCCGCTCGCCGTCGAGGGAGAACCGCGCGTCCACACCCGGCTTGTTGCCCCGGGGGTCCTGCCGGTGCCATGCGCCGTTGAACCGCACGGCGACCAGACCGTGCACCACGTCGAGCTTCTGGTAGCACAACGCGGTCGGGATGTCCTCGGCCCGCAGCAGCGCCGCGAGCGCGTGGGCCTTGGCGTAGCAGATGCCGGTGCGCTGTTCCAGGACATCGGAGGCTCGCCAGGTGACACGGAGATCGCCCGAATCCTGCGAGTGCGGAATGGTGTCGCGCACGAACTCGAACGCCGCCCGCGCATACTCATACGAGTTAGCCACACTCCTGGCCAGCTCGGCCGCCGTCTCGCGAACGAGCGGATGGTGATGGTCTACCGCCTCGTCAGCGACCAAGTAGGCGGAGAGGTCGGGGGTTTCCTGGATCAGCTGCATGCGGGCAGAGCATAGGGACGAGATCACTCCCGGGTCAATGCATTTTCGTTCTACCGCATACATATGCATCGACCGGAAGAACGGCTGAACACCGCCGCAACCACCCGCCCGGCCACAACCCTTCCCCCGCGCCACCGGTCTCGGCCTCCGCAGATCCGTGACAAGGGGGAAGACATGAAGCACCCACACCGCCTGCTCGGCGCCGCGCTCGCGAGTTGCGCCCTGGCGGCGGCCGGAGTCGGGGCCGGGCCCGCGCACGCCCAGGAGAACCAGTTGTGGATCAGCGCGCCGTACGAGACGGTGCTGCCGGGCGCCGACGCGGACGGCGGCGCGCGTGAGCGCGGCCTGGCCGTACAGGTCAGCCGCGATGTCGCCGACGGCGGGGTGCCGGCCGGGCGACTGACCGTCGACATCAGCGAGATCGCCTCTTTCGCGCGGGCGTCGTGGCCCGCGAACTGCGAGCCCGAGTCCGAGGTCAGGGCGGTCTGCGACTTCCCCGAGATGCCCGCCGGGACGGAGAGCGTGCCGGCCGCCGCGTTCGGGCTGCGCGCGCTGCCCGGAGCGGACACCGGCGCCTCGGGGTACGTGCGCTACTCGGCCGCCGCCGGAGAGGCGACGGCCCACCCGGCCGAAACCCGGGTCGGCGTGGGCAACGGGCCGGACCTCGGTCTCAGTCAGGCCGACTACCAGCGCGACCTCAGGCCGGGCTCGAAGACAAGCGTGCGGGCGACACTGTCCAACAGCGGAAACCGCACCGCGGAGCGCACCCTGCTGTCGCTCGACGCCTCGTACGGGCTGCGTTTCGGGGAGCGGCACGCCAACTGCGAGTACCGGGAGCACGACACCGGTACGTCCGCCCTGTGCGTGCTGGACGAGGCGGTGGCACCGGGACAGCGGTACGCGCTGGACACCGGTCTCGGCGTGGGCCGGAAGGCGCTGTACGAGCGGTTCGACCACTCCGTCCATCCGTACTCCGACGAGGCGGTGGAGGAGATGCGCGGCGACTGGACGTGGACCCGGGGCACGGGCGCCGAACTGGACCTGCGCCCCGTGGCCGCCGCCCGGGCCACGGCGGCGGACCCCGACATCGATCCGCAGGACAACTACCGGACCGTCATCCTCGACGCCCGGAACACCGCCGATCTGAAGCTGACCGGCAGCAGGGTGAGCGGGGCCGCCGGTGACACCGTCACCGCCCGGGTCACCGTGCACAACCGCGGTCCGGCCTGGGTGGCGTCGCTGGGCGTGGGCGCGGCCGTGGCGAAGGTGCGGTTCCAGGCGCCGGAGGGGACCACGGTGACAGTGCCCCCGGAGGAGGACTGCTGGACCTCGGAGGACCCCGCGTCCCCCACGACGTACTACTGCAAGACGCCGATCTACCTGCACGACAAGGCGTCGCACACCTTCGAGATCCCGCTGCGGATCGACCGTGTGGTGCGGGGCGCACGCACCACCGTCGCCACCGTCAACGACGATCCCGAGCTGAGCATCAGGAAGTTCGACCCGAACCTGCGCAACAACAGCGCGGGGATCGTCGTCAACTGACGGCGGTCATCAGGAGATGGCCCTAGCGGGCCATCTCCTCCTTCAGTGCCGCGACGAACGCGTCCACGTCCTCCTCGGTCGTGTCGAAGGCGCACATCCAGCGGACGTCGCCCGCGGCCTCGTCCCAGAAGTAGAAGCGGAACCGCTTCTGGAGGCGCTCGCTCACGTCGTGCGGCAGGCGGGCGAACACGGCGTTGGCCTGCACCGGGTAGAGGATCTCCACACCGTGCACGGCGCGTACCCCCTCGGCGAGGCGCTGGGCCATCTCGTTGGAGTGGCGGGCGTTGCGCAGCCACAGGTCACGGGCGAGCAGTGCCTCCAGCTGCACCGACACGAAGCGCATCTTGGAGGCGAGCTGCATGGACAGCTTGCGCAGGTGCTTCATGTGGCTGACGGCGTCCTGGTTCAGGACCACGACCGCCTCGCCGAACAGGGCGCCGTTCTTGGTGCCGCCCAGGGAGAGGAGGTCGACGCCGGCGGCGTTGGTGAGCGTCCGCATCGGGACGTCCAGGGTGGCGGCGGCGTTGGCCAGCCGGGAGCCGTCCAGGTGCACCTTCATGCCGTGCGCGTGGGCGTGCTCGCAGATGGCGCGTATCTCGTCCGGCGTGTAGACCGTGCCCAGCTCGGTGGCCTGGGCTATGGAGACGACCTGCGGCATCGCGCGGTGCTCGTCGTCCCAGCCGTACGCCTGCCGGTCGATCAGCTCGGGCGTGAGCTTGCCGTCGGGCGTGGGCACGGTGAGCAGTTTCAGGCCGCCGACCCGCTCGGGCGCCCCGCACTCGTCGACGTGGATGTGCGCGCTCTCGGCGCAGATCACCGCTCCCCAGCGGTCGGTGACCGCCTGGAGGGCGACGACGTTGGCGCCGGTTCCGTTGAAGACCGGGAACGCCTCGGCCGTGGGCCCGAAGTGGCTGCGGACCAGTCGCTGGAGGTTCTCGGTGTACGCGTCCTCGCCGTACGCGACCTGGTGCCCGCCGTTGGCCAGGGCCAGGGCGGCGAGCACCTCCGGGTGGGCGCCGGCGTAGTTGTCGCTGGCGAAACCGCGGACCTCGGGGTCGTGATGGCGACGGGCGTCGGTCTTCGGCGGGTTCACGGCTTCTCGGTGAGCCACAGACGGTTTCCGTTCACTTCGGCGGCGGGCTTCTCCCAGATGCCGGTGATGGCCTCGGCCAGGTCCTGGACGTCGGTGAAGCCCGCGAACTTCGCGTTGGGGCGGTCGGCACGCATGGCGTCGTGCACCAGTGCCTTCACCACCAGGATCGTAGCCGCCGAGGTCAGGCCCTCGGGGCCGCCGGCCTTGCGGAAGTAGTCGGCCATGGCCAGCGTCCACGCCTCGGCCGCCGCCTTGCCGGCGGCGTACGCGGCGTTGCCCGCGGTGGGCTTGCTGGCGCCCGCCGCGCTGATCAGCACATACCGGCCGCGGTCGCTGCGCTGGAGCGCCTCGTGGAAGGCGAGGGAGGTGTGCTGCACGGTGCGCACGAGCAGCATCTCCAGGAAGTCCCAGTCGTCGAGACTGGTCCGGGTGAAGGTCTCGCTGCCGCGCCAGCCGCCGACGAGGTGGACCAGTCCGTCGACGTGGCCGAAGTCCTTCTCGATGCGGGTGGCCCAGTCGTGGGTGGCCCGCAGGTCGAGCAGGTCGACCGTGTCACCGGTGACGGTGGCGCCGCCGGTGGCGTAGCTCGCCGCGTCCACCGCCTCCGCCAGCCGCTCCGGATCGTTGTCCGAGCCGATGACGGTGGCCCCCGCCTCGGCCAGCCTGAGCAGTGCGGCCCGGCCCGCGGGTCCTCCCGCTCCGGCCACCGCGATCACCGCGCCGCTGAGCGCCCCGTTCCCCGCCATGGTCTTCGCCTCCTGAGCAGTGTTCTCGCTTCGCCGATCGCTCACGCGGCGACCCGCTCGGCGTCGTCCGCCGTGATGCCCTTGGTGGAGGCGATCACGTTCTTGAGCTTCTTGGACAGTGCCTCATAGAACATGCTCAGCGGAAACTCGTCCGGAAGCACGTCATCGACGAGTTTCCGCGGCGGCTGCGTCACGTCCAGCGCGTCGGGGCCCTTGGCCCACTTCGAGCCCGGGTGCGGGGCGAGGTAGGTGGAGACGAGCTCGTACCCGGCGAACCAGTGGACGAGCTTGGGGCGGTCGATGCCGTCGCGGTAGAGCTGCTCGATCTCGGCGCACAGCTGGTTGGTGACCTGCGGGGCGCGCTCCCAGTCGATGGTCAGCTTGTTGTCGGTCCAGCGGACGACGTCGTGCTTGTGCAGGTAGGCGAAGAGGAGCTGGCCGCCGAGGCCGTCGTAGTTGCGGACGCGCTCGCCGGTGACCGGGAAGCGGAACATGCGGTCGAAGAGCACCGCGACCTGTACGTCACGCGCCTGCGGCACGCCGTCCTGGGCGAGCTTCACGGCCTCCTTGAAGGCGGTGAGGTCGCAGCGCAGCTCCTCCAGGCCGTACATCCAGAACGGCTGGCGCTGCTTGATCATGAACGGGTCGAACGGCAGGTCGCCGTGGCTGTGGGTGCGGTCGTGGACCATGTCCCACAGGACGAACGCCTCCTCGCAGCGCTTCTGGTCGTGGACCATCGCGGCGACGTCCTCGGGCAGCTCCAGGCCGAGGATGTCGACGGCGGCGTCGGTGACGCGGCGGAAGCGGGCGGCCTCGCGGTCGCAGAAGATGCCGCCCCAGCTGAACCGCTCGGGGGCCTCGCGCACGGCGATGGTCTCGGGGAAGAGCACGGCGGAGTTGGTGTCGTAGCCCGACGTGAAGTCCTCGAACTTGATGCCGCAGAACAGCGGGTTGTCGTAGCGGGTGCGCTCCAGTTCGGCCAGCCAGTCCGGCCAGACCATGCGCAGCACGACCGCTTCGAGGTTGCGGTCCGGGTTGCCGTTCTGCGTGTACATCGGGAAGACGACCAGGTGCTGGAGGCCGTCCGCACGGTTCGCGGCGGGCTGGAAGGCCAGCAGCGAGTCGAGGAAGTCGGGCACCTGGAACCCGCCGTCGGCCCACCGGCCGAGGTCCTTGGCCAGGGCCTCGTGATAGTCGCGGTCGTGCGGGAGCAGCGGGGAGAGCTCCAGGACCGCGTCCGTGACCTGGCGGACGGCGAGCTCGGCGTCGGCCGGGTCGGGCGCGCCCTCGGCGTCGAAGTCGATCGACCCGTCCTTGGACTGCCATGGCCGGATCCGCTCCACGGCATCCTTGAGCACGGGCCATGCCGGGTGCTCCACCACCCTGACCACGGGAGGAACCTGCTCCTCCGAACCCACCTGCACAAGAATTTCCGTCATGTCACACCTTCCACGGGAGAATCTCGCGTACGCCGACCGTATACATACGAGGTTCCTCCCAGCAAGGGCCACCTCGGGAAAATATCCTGCCTCACCCGGCCCTTCACCGCACTTTTTCCTGTCGACCATCCTTCTGCCCGCACGCACGCCGACCATGCCCTCACCCTCTGCACAGGGCGGGTGCAGGCGATACGGTCAGGTGGGCCGTCAGGCCCCCAGTGCCGCCTGTCGACGGAAGAGAGTCGCGTCTTGAACTTCCTCACCATCGGTCACCGCGGAGTCATGGGTGTGGAACCCGAGAACACCCTCCGGTCCTTCGTCGCCGCGCAGGAGGCCGGCCTCGACGTCATCGAACTCGATCTGCATCTGAGCAAGGACGGCGCGCTCGTCGTCATGCACGACACGGACGTGGACCGCACGACCGACGGCACCGGGGCGATCGCCGAGAAGACCCTCGCCGAGCTGCGGGCCCTGGACGCGGGCCGTGGCGAGCGGGTGCCGGTCTTCGAGGAGGTCCTGGAGGCCGTGTCGACGCCGCTCCAGGCGGAGATCAAGGACGTCCAGGCGGCGCGGGCCCTGGCCGAGGTGATGAACCGGCGCGGGCTGGCCGGCCGGGTGGAGGTGTCCTCGTTCCACGACGAGGCGATCGCCGAGATCAAGCCACTGGTGCCGGGTGTGCGCACCGCGCTGATCGCCAGCCGCTACGGCACCGACATCGTGGACCGGGCCGTCGAGGCGGGCGCCGCGACCGTCTGCCTGAACATCCGCCGGCTGACCCTGGAGATCGTGGAACGCGCCCGCAAGGCCGACCTGAGGATCATCGGCTGGGTGGTGAACACGCAGGACCATCTGCGTCTCGTCCGCGCCTTCGGTCTGGACGGCGCGACCACCGACCACCCGGACATCAAGCGCACGGGCCGTTTCACCGCGTAGGGCCTGTCGCGGGACAGGCCCTGGTGACTAGACCAGCTCCTTGACCAGCAGCTCGAACTCCAGGTCGTCGCGCTGCGGCACGCCGAAGCGCTCGTCGCCGTACGGGAAGGGGGTCATCCGTCCCGTACGGCGGTAGCCGCGGCGCTCGTACCAGGCGATGAGGTCGTCGCGTACGGAGATCACGGTCATGTGCATCTCCGTCACGCCCCACGTCTCACGGGCCAGCCGTTCCGCCTCGGTGAGGATCACCTTGCCGAGGCCCGCACCCTGGAGCCGGGGACTGACCGCGAACATCCCGAAGTAGGCGTGCTCCCCCCGGTGCTCGACCTGACAGCAGGCCACGATCCGCCCCTCCCGCTCCACCGTCAGCAGCCGGCCGTCGGGCGACTTGACGACGGCCAGCACACCCTCCGGATCGGTCCGCTGCCCCTGGAGGATGTCCGCCTCGGTGGTCCACCCGGCCCGGCTCGCGTCACCCCGGTACGCCGACTCGATCAGCGCGACCAGCTCGTCCACGTCGGCGTCCGTGGCATCGCGGAAGGTCAGTCCGGTGGCGGCGGTGTCCATGGGCGTACGTCTCCGTTTCGTGGGGCGCGCGGGCAGGGATGAGAGTAACTCCGCCACTAGGCTCCGGTGCATGGTGCATGTACTCAGCAGCCGGATTCTGCTCCGCCCCACCGACCCCGAGCGGTCCCGCGCCTTCTACGGGGAACAGCTCGGGCTCCCCGTGTACCGGGAGTTCGGCACGGGGCCGGAACGCGGGACGGTCTACTTCCTCGGCGGGGGCTTCCTGGAGGTCTCGGGCCGGTCCGAGACCCCGCCGGCGCCGGCCGCGCGGCTGTGGCTCCAGGTCGCCGACGCGGCGGCGGCGCAGGACGAGCTGCGGGCGAAGGGCGTGGAGATCGTCCGGCCGCCGGTGAAGGAGCCCTGGGGGCTGGTCGAGATGTGGATCGCGGATCCGGACGGGACGCCGATCGTGCTGGTGGAGGTCCCGGCGGACCACCCGATGCGCTACCGGCCCGGCATCTGAGGTCACCCGGGGCGGTGCTCCCAGCCCCGGTCGGTACGGGTCAGTTCGCGGAAGCCCGCGCCCGTCAGGTGCCCGAGGATGGTGCTGTCCGCGGCGGATTCGTAGGCGACGAGCCGGTCCACGCCGCACAGGCGGAGCCAGTCGGCGGCCTGGCCGAGCAGCCAGTGCTCCAGTCCCGTGCCGTACTGCGCGGGCTCGATGCGCAGGTTGCCGATGTCGGCCAGGCCGGCGGCCCGGGCGTGGCGTTCCGGGCGGGCCAGGGCCGTGTCGATCTCGACGAACCCGAGGGCGCCGGTGCCGGCGCGGGCCGTGAAGCGGGTGCCGCACTCCCCCAGCGTGCGCTCGACCGTGACGCCCGGCCGGGGCTCGGGCTCCGGCAGGTCGGCCACCCGGGCGATGAGGATGACCTCGGTGTCCCCGACGTGCCGGAAGCCCGCGCGTTCGTAGACGGCCCGGATGTGCGGCCAGTTGCGGGGCAGGCCGTAGACGAGGGGGGCGGGCAGCGCGCCGTCGGCGTACCGGACGCGGACGTTCCAGCGGGCGAACCGCGCCAGGCACGCCCGCATCAGCAGGTCCGCGGCCTGGTCGGCGTCCGGCGAGAAGGACGCCGGCGGACGGCACACGAACCAGTCGATCTCGGCGGCGTCCCGGTAGGACTCGCCGACCTCGGCGTCGGCGCGGTAACGCAGCAGATGGGCCGCGGCGACGACGTACTCGCGCTGCTCGGCGACGAGCGTCGTCCGCTCGGCCACCCAAGGGTCGGTGATGAACTCGCCGGGCTGCCGCTCCAGGTCGCTGAGGACGGTGTTGACCGAGACCGAGACGCCGGGGACGACGGCCGCCACGTGCATGTTGACCAGGTCGGTGAGCTGGTCGCGGTCGGCCCGGCGGAAGGGGCGCACCTCGAGCGCGGGCATGGGAAACCTCCGGGCAGGGTGAAGGAGCTGGAGGCCGCCACGCGGTGCGGTACGGACCGAGGGTATGCCGGGGCCGGTGCGGCACACCAGTGGGTTTCCCCGGATGGCGGGGAGGACGGAGCGCGGCCTAGCGTGCTGGAGAGGCTCACGCCCGGGAACTGTCTGCGGAAGGAACGCCATGAAGCTCGACGCACCGGTGACCGGCGGGCCCTGCTGGACCGAGCTGGGGACCACCGATCTGGAGGCGGCCCGGCGGTTCTACACCAGACTGTTCGGCTGGCGGCCCGAGACGGACCCGCGTCAGGAGGCGGGCGGCTACACCATCGCGCACCTCGGGGACGCGGCCGTCGCCGCGCTGGCGCCGCTGTACCAGCCGTCGCAGCCGGTCGCGTGGAACGTGTCGTTCGCGGTGACCGACGCGGACGCCGTAGCCGGTGCGGTGACCGAGGCGGGCGGGACGGTCCTGTTCGGCCCGACGGACGTGTTCGACGCGGGCCGGTTCGCGGTGGCCGCCGATCCGGGCGGTGCCGTGTTCCAGATGTGGCAGGCGGGGGCCTTCCCGGGCGCCGGGCTGTTCAACGCGCCCGGTTCGCTGGGCTGGGTGGAGCTGTACACCCGGGATCCCGAACACGCCGTGGCCTTCTACACACGGGTGTTCGGCTGGACCGTCAACGCCTCGGAGCGCTACCCGCAGTGGGGCGTCGACGGGGCGGACTTCGGCGGCATGGTGACGATGGACGACAAGTTCCCGCCGGAGGTTCCGCCGCACTGGCTGCCGTACTTCGCCGTCGCGGACGTGGACGCCACGACCGCCGTCGTCCAGGCGCACGGCGACGTCCTCATGGTCCCCACCTCCGTACCCGACGGACCGCGCATCGCGGTGCTGCGGGATCCGCAGGGGGCGATGTTCGGTGTGTACCGGGCGGGCGACGAGGGCTGAGGTCATGCGGGCCTCGGACGCCGCTCGGCTTCCCGCACGGCGCACGACGTGCTCGGACCGCAGGCCCGGGCGGCTGTGCCCCGGGCCGGCCCCGCCGATGGACGGATCAGCTCCGCAGCGCACCCAGGCGGCCCTCCAGCTGGCCGAGCAACTCGCCGAGCAGGGCCGCCAGTTCGCCCTGCTCGGGGCCGTCCAAGCCGGACAGGACGGCGGTCTCGTAGGTGAGCTGGGCGGGCAGGATGCCGTCGACGAGTTCGCGTCCGGCGTCGGTGAGGCGGAGATGGACGACACGCCGGTCGCGGCTGTCGCCGCGGCGTTCGACCAGACCGCGTTCGGTCAGCTGCTTGAGGCGCTTGGTGACGGCGGCCCCCGAGGAGAAGGTCTCCCGGGCCAGCTCCCCGGGCGTCAGCTCGTGCCCGGTGCGGCGCAGCGCGCCGAGCAGATCGAACTCCGGACGGCTGAGCCCCGCCCTGCGCAGGGGCGCGTCCTCGGCCTGCTGGAGGAGGGCGGCACAACGGTTGATCCGCCCGATGATCTCCATCGGCCCGGTGTCGAGCCCGGGGTGCACGGCCTGCCACTGCCGCACGACGGCGGCGACGGTGTCGCCCCGCCGACGGCCGGCGAAGTCCCCACCGACGCCCGAGGCCTCACCGTCCGGATCCCATCCAGCCGCAGGGGCCTCACCGGCCAGGCCTCCATCGGCCGCGGAGACGTCACCGCCCGGGCCCCCTCCAGCCGCGGGAGTGATCCCGCCGCCTGAGCCCTCTCCAGCCCCCTGGGCACGATCGGCACGGTCCTCTCCCGCCGCCCGGGCCCCGTCAGCCACCCGCCTGTCCCCCACCGGCTCTCCTCCGGCCACCGGCCTCGGGCCCGCCCCCGGGCCGGCCCCGGTCCCCGGCTCCGGGCCGCCCCCTGGCCCGCCCCCGTTGGCCGATGGTCCATCCGTCGCCGTCATGGCCGTGCGTCCTCCGTCTCTGTGTCCGTGCCCCGGTCCGGGAGCAGCCCCTGGCGTCGTGCCGTCGCGGCGAGCGTACGGTGTCCGGACTGCTCGGCCAGTACGACCCGCTCCTGGGGCAGGGCGCGCTGCCAGCATTCGCCGGCCGCGGCGTCGGCGGTGGCGCGCAGCTCGGCCAGGGCGACGGCGAGTCCACGGCGGGCGGCCTCCAGGGCGGCGGCGTCGGGGTCCCGCTCGGCCAGGAGGCGGGCGGCGCGCTCGCGCGCCCGGTCGGCGGCGGTCAGGGCCCGTTCGACGCGGTCGCCCGCACGGCGGTTGGTGACGGCCACGGCGGCGACGAAGCCGACCAGGGCGCCGAGGACCGTGTCCACGACCCGCTCCGTCATCAGCTCGCCCGGGTTCTGGTATCCGGCGAACTCGGTGATGAGCAGCGCCATGGGGGTCACGCAGACGCTGCCGAGCCAGTAGTTGCGGCTGATCAGCAGCTCGGCGCCGAAGCTGAACGCGAGGCAGCACAGCACGAGGGCCGCCTGGCCGAGGTGCGCGAGCGGTGCGACGGCCGCGAAGACGAGCACTCCGACGACGTTGCCCACGACGCGCTGGACGGCCCGGCTCCAGGTCAGGGCGATGTTCGCCTGGTAGAGCGAGGCGGCGGTGACCAGGGCCCAGTAGGGGCGGCCGACGCCGAGGGCCAGGGAGGCGTAGCCGGCTAGCGCGCAGCCGAGCGCGGTGCGTACCGCGAGCGGGGTCAGCGGGCCCAGCCGCGCCCAGAGGCCGCGGGCCGCGTCCACACCGAGCAGTTCGTCGGCGGCCGCCCGCGGCAGCCCGGCCTGCGGGATGGGCCCGGTGCCGCGCAGCGCGCCCGCCCACGCCCGCAGACGGCCGGCGTCCGCCTCCGTCGGTGCGGCGAGGGCCACCTCGGCACGGACGACGAGCCGTTCGAGCGCGCGGCGGGTGCGGGAGCGGGCACCGGTGGACAGCAGCGCCTGCCAGGCGGCCTGCACGGCGGCGTAGCCCGCGGCGCGGGCCCGGGCATGGCCCTCACCGGTGCCACCCGTCCCGGCGTACGCGGCGGCGGCCTTCAGCGCGGCGGCGGTGGCGCGTCGCTCCGGGCCGTGCGGGCGGACCAGCGCGGGCGCCATGCAGACCAGCCAGGCCCAGGCACCCGTCGCGGCGGCAAGCGCCAGATGGCCGGGAACCTGGGCGAGGGTCTGCGGCGCGAAGAGGGATGCGGAGCTGACGAAGGTGAGGACCACGTTGCCGGGTGGCCCGACCCGGGTGGCGTCGCACAGCACCTTCTGGGCGGCGGCCAGCAGAGCGCCGACGGTGACCAGCACGACGGCGCTGCCGGTGAGCGAGGCCGCGACCAGGGCGACGGCGAGCCCGCCGAGCATGCCGAGCACCACCCACACCAGGACCCCGGCACGGGCGGCGTACGGCCGGTTGTGGGCGTACAGCGCGCACAGGGATCCGGCCATCGTGTACATCGCCAGGTCGAGCCGGCCGAGCGCCAGCAAGATGACGCCGGGCGGGGCGATCGCCGCGACCACGCTCAGCGCGGGTTTGAACCAGATGTCCGAGGGCCGGCCGACGCGCAGCACGCCCGCCAGCGGGAGAAACCGGGCGGGTGGGGATGCCGGGGCTGGGGTCGCACTGCTCATGGGACAAAGATTAACAGGTGTTTTACTCGTAAAACATAGCCCTCACCTGCTGTGCTCCGTCGGATGCTCCCCGTGTACACCCTTGCGCTCGCGTGCGCGCCGCATGGCCCGGGCATCGATGGACCGACTGCCGAGTTGACCGACCGTCGAGCGGGAGGTGCGCGTGCACGGACCGGCTTCGTCCGGCTGGCTGCTGGTGGCGCTCTGCGCGGTGACCGGCGCCTACTGCCTGGCGCGGATGCGCGGCGGCGCCGGGGAGGAGCGCGGCGCCGCGGGCGGCGAGGCGCTGATGGGTTTCGGGATGGCCGCGATGGCCGTGCCGGCGGCGGTGTTCACTCCGCCCTCATGGGCCTGGCCCGTGTACGCGGTGGTGTTCGGGGCGGCCGCGGTCCCCGCGCTGTGGGCGGCGAGGGCCGGCGCGCACCACCTCCACCACCTGGTGGGGGCCGGGGCCATGGTCTACATGTCGGTCGTCATGGCCGGCGCTCCCGCACACGCGCACGGGCAGGGGGGATCGGGAGTCCCGCTCCTGACGGGTGCGCTGCTGCTCTACTTCGCCGGATACGTGCTGCTGACCGGCGTCCGACTGGTGCCGGTGGCCGCCGTGGCGGGAAGCGGGGCCGGGGGCGGCGGATCCGCCGGGTGGGGTGACCGGCCGGAGCTGGCGCGGGCCTGCCGGCTGTCCATGGGGATCTCGATGGTGGCGATGCTGCTGTCGCTGTGAGCGGGACGATCCCGGTACGCCCGTACGGATTCGTTGCCTGCGTCACTTCGGCGCCACAAGTCGTACCCCTGAGCGGTGCGTCACTCATAGGCTGCGCCTCATGATGCTCCCCGCGGCACTGTTGCTGCTCGGCGCCCTGATCGCAGTGGTCGCTCCCCGGCTGCTCGCCCGTGCGGACTGGCCGGATCGTGAGCCGGTGGTGGCGCTGTGGGTGTGGCAGTGCGTGGTGGCGGCCGTGCTCGTGTGCTGCGCGCTGGCGATGACACTCAGCGCGGCGGCGGCCTGGCACGCGGTCGGCGGGCATGTTTTCGCAACGGCGCCGAGCCCGGTCGTCGATGCCTACGCCCTCGGTACGGCGGGCCCCTGGGCGGCGGCCATGGCCGTGGCGCTGGCAGGCGGCGGGCTGTGGAGCGCGGCGATGCTGGTCCGCGAGATCGGCGGAGCACGCGCCCGGGGCCGCCGCCGGCGGGCCGATCTGCTGGTCAGGGCGCCGCTGATGCCGGGCGAGGTGGCCGTGTCCGGCCGGCTCGTCGTCCTGGAGAGCGAGCAGCCCGACGCCTGGTGGCAACCCGGCACTCCACCGCAACTGGTCGTCACCACGGCCGCGTTGCGCCGGCTGAAGGGCCGGCAACTGGACGCCGTGCTCGCCCACGAGCAGGGGCACGCGCGGGCCCGGCACGACTGGCTGCTGAACTGCTCCTCCGCACTGGCGGGCGGCTTTCCGCAGGTGCCGGTGTTCGCCGCGTTCCGCGACGAGATGCACCGCCTGGTCGAACTCGCCGCCGACGACACGGCGTCCCGCCGCTTCGGACGCCTGACCACGGCCCTGGCCCTGGTCGAACTCAACGAGCACCGCGGTGTGTTCGGCCCCTGCCCGACCCCGCAGGCACATGTCCCGGCACGGGTGCACCGGTTGCTCACTCCCCCGGACCGTCTGCCCCCGGTACGCCGGCTGCGGCTGACGGCGGCGGCCGCACTGGTGCCCGTGGTGCCGGTGCTGGTGGCGTTCGGACCGGGGCTGCGGGCGCTGGGATAGCCGGGATCCACGACCCGGGGCGCCGGTGGCGTCCTGGCCGATTTCGTGGGCGCCGGAGGGGCGTCAGGGTGGCCGAAGCATGCGGTTCGGGGACCGAAGATCTTCGCCGTACTGGATCCGGAGGCCCCGGTTCGGCGAGGATCGCATCATGAACGCCCCGTCCGTCGACTCCCCGCCCCGCCCGCAGCACCGCACCGCCGCCCGGTCGGCCGGCGTCCTGGCGCTGTGTTCCGTTCTGCTGCTGACCCTCGTCGCGGCCAGATGGAGTCCGTTGATCAGCGCGGACGGAGACATCTCCGCCACCACCCACCGCTGGGCGGTCGAGGAATCAGGCGTCACCCAGGCGTGCCGCATCCTCACGGACTGGGTGTGGGACCCGTGGACCATGCGACTGCTGTGCGCGGTCGTCGTGGTGTGGCTGGTGGTGCGCTTGGCGGCGCGCTGGACGGCGTTGTGGCTGGCGCTGGCGGTCACGCTGGGCACGCTGTTCCAGCAGGCCCTCAAGGCACTGGTGGACCGCCCTCGCCCGGTCTGGCCCGACCCGGTCGACTCGGCCCACTACGCGGCCTTCCCGTCGGGCCACGCCATGACCGCCACGGTGGTGTGCGGCCTTTTCCTGTGGCTCCTGCGGCGGCACGGCGTCGGCCGTGCCGTGTGGCGTACGGCCGTGACCGTGGCCGTCGTGTCCGTGGTCGGCGTGGGACTGACCCGTGTCTGGCTGGGCGTCCACTGGCCGTCGGACGTGGTGGGCGGCTGGCTGCTGGGCGCGACCGTGGTGGCCCTGGCCGTGTGGACGCACGAGCACCGGCAGCCGCGCACCCACCCGGACAGCGCCTCGTAGGATCGCCCCATGACGGCTGTGCTGTTCGATTTCTCGGGAACGCTGTTCCGTGTCGAGTCCACCGATTCCTGGCTGCGCGGCGTCGTCGCCGACGCGGGAGTCCCCTTCACCGAGGCGGAGTTGACCGCCGCCGTGCGTGCGCTGGAGGCAGCGGGAGCGCTGCCCGGCGGTGGTGCTCCCGCACGGGTGCCGGCCGAACTCGCCGACTCCTGGCTGATCCGGGACCAGAGCGCCGCACTGCACCGGGCCGCCTACACCGGCCTCTCCCGCCAGGTCACGCTGCCCGACCCGGCGTTGCACGACGCGTTGTACGACCGCCATATGACACCCGCTGCATGGACCCCGTACCCGGACGCCGTGGAGGTGCTCCGCACCCTGCGGGAACGGGGCATCCCCGTAGGAGTGGTCAGCAACATCGGCTGGGACCCGCGCCCGGTGTTCCGTGAGCACGGCCTGGACGGCTACATCGACGTGTACGTCCTGTCGTACGAGCACGGCATCCAGAAGCCCGACCCGCGGCTGTTCGCCACCGCCTGCGAGGCGCTCGGCGCCGAACCGCGCCGGACGCTCATGGTCGGCGACGACCGCAGGGCGGACGGCGGGGCCGCCGCCCTGGGATGCGGGGTGCACTTCGTGGACCACCTGCCGGTGACCGACCGGCCGGACGGACTGCTGCCGGTCCTGGACCTGGTGAGCTGAGGCCACCACCAGGTCACCTGGTCATCTGCTCGCCCGCCTCGGACGATCCCCCGTGTCGCCCGAGGCAGACGGCATCCCCCGGCCATGACCGCGCGGTTCTGGCCGGACCTCTCCGAGTATAGTTGGCTGGCAGCCAGTCAACGCAGGAGTTTCAGCATGTCCCCGCGCAGCGCCTCGGTCAATGAAGAGTTGCGGAGGCGTTCCAAGGAGCGGCTTCTCCAAGCGGCGGTCGAACTGGTCGGCGAGCGCGGCTTCGAGGCCACGACGCTCGGCGACATCGCCGACCGGGCGGGCTCGGCCCGCGGGCTGGTCTCGTACTACTTCCCGGGAAAGCGCCAGCTCGTGCAGTCCGCCGTGCACCGGCTGATGCACCGCACGCTGGAGGAGGCGCTGGAGCGCGAGCCGCGTACCGAGGACGGCCGGGAGCGGATGGCGCGGGCCATCGACGCGATCCTGGGCCTGGCCAGGGACCGGCCCGTGCTGATGCGCCAGCACATGGCCGGGCTGCTGCAGGCCGAGGGCTTCGTGCCCTGCCCGGAACAGCGGCGCCTGGCCGAACTGCTGCGGGACACCGTCGCCCGCCACGGCTCGCGGGACGTCGACAGCGACTATCCGATGCTGCGGGCCCTGCTGATGGGTGCCGTGTACGCCGCCCTGGTGCCGGGGGCGCCGATGCCGGTCCCGGTGCTGCGGGGCGAGTTGTTCGCGCGCTACCGGCTCGACTGGGAGCTGGGTGTCCCGCCGGAGACCGGAGCCTCCGGCGGGAGGGGTGACAGGGATCTGTCGCGGTTCTTCGCGACCGGGGCCGCACCGGAGTGCGACCCGCGGGCTCAGCCGAAGTAGTCCGGCTGCGTCTGCGCGTTGAACTCACGCAGATGGACCCACCGTGCCGGGTCCGTGCGCCGGTCCTTGATCTTCAGGACGTCGAAGCCCTTGGTGATCTCGTTGGAGTAGATGTAGCCGTTGTAGTAGTACGCCGACCACGAACCGCCGAAGGTCAGTTGCTCGGTACTGGCCGGGCCGCGCTCGAAGTAGGCGATCTCCCTGGGCTTCGACGAGTCGGTGAACTCCCAGACGGAGACACCCCCCTGGTACCAGGCCTGGACCATCAGGTCCCTGCCCTTCACCGGGATCAGCGAGCCGTTGTGGGCCACGCAGTTCTCGGTGTCCGCCTGGTGGCGGGAGATCTTGAAGTAGGTGCGGAAGACGAGCTTGCGCTTGTCGCCCTTGCCGACGATGTCGTAGATGCCGTCGGCACCGCGGTTCGGGCCGGTCGCCTCGTTGCAGGTGGGCGCGGGGCCCCCGCCCAGCTCGTCGGTGAACACGACCTTGTTCGCCTTCTGGTTGAAGGTCGCCGAGTGCCAGAAGGCGAAGTTGACGTTGTCCTGCACCCGGTCGATGACCTTCGGGTGCTCGGGGTCCTTGACGGAGAACAGGATGCCGTCCCCCATGCAGGCGCCCGCGGCCAGGTCCGCCGAGGGCAGCACGGTGATGTCGTGGCAGCCGGTGGTCTTGGAGACGCCCGGGTTGGTGGGCCCGCCCGGGTTGCCGCCGCCGTCCGGGCCCTCGCCGGGGAACAGCACCGGGAAGCCCACGACCGCCGCCTTCTCGGGGGCGTTGCGCGGCACCTTGATGACGGAGATGCCGTCGTGCGGCGGCTGGCAGTCCGGGTACGTGGCGTTCGGCGAGTACGAGGAGACGTACACGTAGACGTTCCGCCGCTCCGGCACCAGCGTGTGGGTGTGCGAGCCGCACGCGGTCTCGACGGCGGCGACGTACCTGGGGTTCCGCTTGTCGCTGATGTCGAAGACCTTCAGGCCCTCCCACGAGGACTTCTCGGTCGCCGGCTGCGTGGTGCTGCTGCAACTGCTGTCGCTGCGCGAGGAGTCGGTGGACAGGAACAGCAGGTTGCCGGAGACGGAGATGTCGTTCTGGGAGCCCGGGCACAGCACCTGGGCGACCGTCTTCGGTGACCCGGGGTTGCTGATGTCGAAGATGCGGAAGCCGTCGTAGTTGCCGGCGAAGGCGTACCTGCCCTGGAAGGCCAGGTCCGTGTTGGTGCCTGCCAGCACGTCCTTGGGGATGTTGGCGACGTGCTCGATGTTCGCGGAGTGGACGATCTCGTCCTGGCCGGGTATCTCGCCGTTCTCGATGGCCTCGCGCGCCTCGGCCTGGGCGCTCTTGGAGACCTCCTTCGGCCTGGGCGGGACGTCCCCCGGGTCGGGGGTGGCCCCGGCCGGCGCCGCCACGAGGAGCGCGGCCAGCACTCCGCCGGCGATCGCGCCGGCTCCCAGGCGTCTGCGGCGGGTTCTGCGGTCGTTGAACAGGATCACTGTTTTTCCTCCCTGGTTCCGTTCACTGCGGAACGGTTCACGCACCACGCAGTATCGTCCTCGCCATGCACATACCAACAGGCGGCAACAGGATCTTAAAGAAGTCGCTCGCTCAATGACCCGCGAGCATGCCCGAATGGCCGTAAGTACCACCAGGTGTCCACCAACACGCCTGCCACAGGAGGTCGTTGTGCCCTTCCGCCGCGCGTCTCGTACGTCCGTCGCCATGACGGGACTGGTCGCCCTGGCCGCACTCGCGGCCGGGGGTTGCGACTCCGGTCCGGACCGGAAGCCGGCCGCCGCGGACGGACCCGCCGTGATCGCCCCGGGCAAGCCCGGCGAGGCGAACCGCACCCTGTCCGCCGAGGAAGCCGCAGACCAGCACTCGGAGAACGACTCTCCCAACTCGGCGGATGTCTCCTACGCCCGCATGATGATCGAGCACCACGCCCAGGCCCTCGTGATGACCGAACTCGCCCCGGCGCGCGCCGAGTCGGCGAAGGTGAAACGGATCGCCGCCCGGATCGCCGCCGCCCAGAAGCCGGAGATCGAGGCCATGAAGGGCTGGCTGAAATCGTACGGGAAGCCGCTGAAGGCCGAGCGGCACGAGCACGCCACGATGCCCGGGATGGCGACCGCGGCACAGCTGAACAAGCTGCGCGCGGCTGACGGAAGGGCGTTCGATCAGCTCTTCCTGACCCTGATGACGACCCATCACCAGGGCGCGATCACCATGGCCACGGACGTGAAGGGGCAGGGCAACAACATCCGGGTCGAGGAGATGGCCGACGAGGTGATCGCCCAGCAGACGAGCGAGATCTCGCGCATGCGGGACATGCTCTAGGCGTGCTAATCGGTCCCGGTCGAGCGCCGGGCCGGACTCCTCAGTGCCGGGCGCGGCGCGGGGTCAGGAGTCCGGCGTCCCGGGCCTGGCCGATCAGCCTGAGGGACGTGCGGCGGCTGTGTCCGGTCGCGCACATCACGGCGAGGACGGGATCGGCACCCTCCAGCTGTGCCGCGCGGTACTCCTGCGCGACCAGCCACCGCCCCTCCGCACCGCGCGGCCAGGCCGACCGGGCGCGCCGCCGCTGGCTGCCGCCGTCTTCCGGAGCCGTCCCGGCACCGGCGCAGCACGCCTCGGCCAGCGAGTCCTCGATCCAGTCGGCGAGCACCGCGAGGTCGTCGAGGGACAGCGCGGGCTGCGCGCGTACGTCCTCGACGCCGACGCGTCCTCCGGCCACGACGGCCAGGGCGTCGACGTGGGCGCCGTCCGCGAAGGCCAGCCGGACGTCGAACCACCGCGTGGCGTCCTCGTTCTCCCGCACCTCCCACGCGGGCCGCACGGACACCGCACTGTCCGCCGGGGAGCGATCGGAAAGATTAAGAAAGGATGCTTCCAGCACACACAGAACGTAACCGAATGATCACATTCCCTATAGATCGGACACGCACCCCGGGCGGAGCACAGCACCCTGTCAGCGGAGCCCGGCCGGTGCGATGCTGGAGGCATCAGCACCTCCTGCGATCCCTCGGGATCCCCGGGTAAGGAGTTCCGCCGTGCTGCGAGTCGCCGTCGTAGGCTCCGGGCCGAGCGGGTGCTACACCGCCCAGAGCCTCGTCCAGCAGGACCCCGAGGTGCGCGTCGACGTCCTGGACCGGCTGCCGTGCCCGTACGGCCTGGTCCGGTACGGCGTGGCTCCGGACCACGAGAAGATCAAGTCGCTCCAGAACAACCTCCGCACGATCCTGGAACACGACCGGGTCCGGTTCGTCGGAGGCGTCCAGGCCGGCCCCGGCGGGGTGCCGGTCGCCCGGCTGCGGGAGCTCTACCACGCGGTGGTGTACTGCGTGGGCGCCGCGACCGACCGGCACCTGGGCATCCCCGGGGAGGACCTGCCGGGCAGCTGGTCGGCGACGCAGTTCGTGTCCTGGTACAGCGCTCACCCGGACGCCGTGGACGCCGGATTCCTGCGGGACGCCCGGTCGGCCGTGGTGATCGGCGTCGGCAACGTCGCCGTGGACGTCACCCGGATGCTGGCGCGCGGCCTGGCCGAGCTCAGCCCGACCGACATGCCCCAGGCAGCCCTGACGACACTGGCGGCGAGCCGGGTGACCGAGATCCACATGGTGGGCCGGCGCGGCCCGTCCCAGGCCCGCTTCACCACCAAGGAGCTGCGCGAACTGGGCACCCTGCCGGAGACCGACGTCATCGTGGACCCGGCGGAGCTGGCCCTGGACCCCGGGTACACCGACCCGTCCGCACTGCCCGCCGCGCAGCGCCGCAACGTGGAGGTGCTGCGCGGCTGGTCCGAGACTCCGCCGAGCGGCGCCCCGCGCCGGATCCGGCTGCGCTTCTTCCTCCGCCCGGCCGCACTGCTCGCCGAGCAGGGCCACGTGGGCGCTGTGCGCTTCGAGCGGACGGCACCGGACGGGCACGGCGGCGTGACGGGCACGGGCCGGTTCGAGGACGTCGAGGCACAGTTGGTGCTGCGCTCGGTGGGCTATCGCGGGGTGCCGCTGGAAGGGCTGCCCTTCGACCCGGACAGCGGCACGGTGCCGAATCTGGCCGGGCGTGTCCTGCGCGAGGGCGTCGTCACACCCGGCGAATACGTGGCCGGCTGGATCAAGCGGGGCCCGACAGGCGTCATCGGCTCGAACCGCCCCTGCGCGAAGGAGACGGCGACGTCCCTGCTGGAGGACGCCCCGGTCCTCACCCGGAAGAACGTCGCGGAGGACCCGATCACGGCACTGCGCGCAGAGGGGGCCGACCCGGTCGAGTGGACGGGCTGGCAGTCGATCGAGCAGGCAGAGGCATTGCTGGGGGCGTCGCTCGGCAGGAACGTGGTGAAACTCCCCGACTGGCAGTCCCTCATGACCGCCGCGCACGGCGACGTGCTCTAGCCGCCACGGACAGCCTGCCGGCCCGCGGCATCGAGAAGGACATCCATAAGCCCCGGGAACAGCTCGTCCAGATCGTCCCGCCGCAGCCCGTTCATCTTGGCCGTCCCCCGGTACACCTGCCGGATCACCCCACTCTCGCGCAGCACCCGGAAGTGATGCGTGGTCGTGGACTTCGTGACGGGCAGGTCGAAGTGCGAACAGGACAACTCCCCGCTGGCCGCGGCGAGCTCCCGCACGATCCGCAGCCGCATCGGGTCGGAGAGCGCGTGCAGCACACCCTCCAGCCGGATCTCGTCGCGCACGGGATGCGGCAGGTCGCGACTGCTGACGGCGGGAGAGGTCACGGCGGTGTCCCCGGAGGGGCGCATCTCGCCGTACGACCTCGGCATCTGGAACGACACCCAGGTCGAGGCGTTCCGCCGCATCACCCGCTTCCTCGCCGCAGAGGGCACGGTGCCGGCGATCCAGCTGGCCCACGCCGGCCGCAAGGCTTCGACGGACCGCCCCTGGAAGGGCGGCGCCCCGGTCGGCCCGGACGCCCACGGCTGGGACTCCGTCGCGCCGAGCCCGATCGCCTTCGACGACCGGCACCCGGTTCCGGCCGAGCTGACCGCCGATCAGATCAAGGACATTGTCAAGCAGTTCGCGGACGCGGCCCGCCGCGCGCTCGCCGCCGGTTTCGAGATCGCCGAGATCCACGGCGCCCATGGCTATCTGATCAACGAGTTCCTCTCCCCGCACTCCAACCACCGCACCGACGCCTACGGCGGCTCGTACGAGAACCGCACCCGTTTCGCGCTCGAAGTCGTCGACGCCGTACGGCAGGTGTGGCCGCAGGACAAGCCGCTGTTCTTCCGCGTCTCGGCGACCGAATGGCTCGACGAGGGCGGCTGGACCGCGGACGACACCGTCCGCTTCGCCGCCGACCTGCGGGCCCACGGCGTCGACCTGCTGGACGTCTCCTCCGGTGGCAACGCCTCCGGCGTGCGCATCCCCACCGGCCCCGGCTACCAGGTGCCCTTCGCCGCCCGGGTGAAGCAGGAGACGACGCTGCCGGTCGCCGCGGTGGGGCTGATCACCGAGGTCGAGCAGGCCGAGAAGATCCTGGCCAACGGCGAGGCCGACGCGGTCCTGCTGGGCCGTGAGCTGCTCCGCAACCCTTCGTGGGCCCGGCTCGCGGCGCGGGAACTCGGCGGTGAGGTGCGGGTGCCGGACCAGTACCACCGGTCGGTCTGAGCCGGCACCCGAGCCGCGAGGCAAGGCGCCCGCGTCAACCGGTCGCACACGCCGTCCCGTTGAGCGTGAACGCGGCCGGGGCGGCGCTGTTGCCGCCGTGCGCGGCCTGGTAGCCGATGCTCACGCTCGCGCCCGGCGCGATGGTGCCGTTGTAGGACACGTTGGCCGCGGTCACCGACCCGGAGGAGGGCGTGTACGTGGCGCCCCAGCCGCCCGTGACCGTCTGCCCGGCGGGGAGCGTGAAGCCGAGTTTCCAGCCGTTGGCCGTCGTCGTACCGGTGTTGGTGATGGTCACGGAGGCGGTCAGGCCGGTGTTCCAGGCGTTCACCGCGGCCGTCACCTTGCAGGCGCCGGGCTGGGGCTGGGGGGCCGGGCCCGACTTGTCGAGGCCGAAGAAGGTGAGCACGCGGGATGCCATGCCGTGGGAGTACAGGTTGTGGCCGATGCCCTGGAGGCTGATCGCCTCCACGGGCGCCTGGTCACCCGTGCCGCCGTAGCGGGTGCGGGTCCAGCCGGACTGGGGCGAGTCGGTGGCGGCCGGCGTCTGGCTCACGCCCTGCACGTTCGTCCACTGTTTGATCTGCTCGCCGAAGTTGGGGTAGCGCAGGACGTCGTCCTCGGTGCCGTGCCAGATCTGCATCCGCGGGCGGGGTCCGCTGTAGCCGGGGTACGCGTTCCGGACGAGGTCGCCCCACTCCTTCGGGGTGTGCGTGACCGTGCCGCCCGAGCAGTTGCTGTTCCACTCGGAGCCGTCGGTGGTGGCGAAGCAGGCGAACGGCACGCCGGAGAAGGCGGCGCCCGCCGCGAACACGTCGGGGTAGTCGCCGAGCAGGACGTTCGTCATCATCGCGCCGGAGGAGATGCCGGTGGCGAACACCCGGCCGGTGTCGGCGTCGTAGGTGCGGGTCACCCAGTCGATCATCGACTTGATGCCGACCGGGTCGCTGCCGCCGCCGCGGCGCAGCGCCTGGGGCGAGGAGACGTCGAAGCACTTGCTGCTGCGCGTGACGGACGGGTACAGCACGATGAACCCGTACTGGTCGGCCAGGGTGTCGTACTCGGTGCCGTTGTACATGTCCGGGCCCGAGCCGGTGCACCAGTGCACGGCGACCACGACCGCCGGGTTCGGCGTGACGCTCTCCGGCACGTACAGGTACATCCGCAGGTTGCTGGGGTTCGTGCCGAAGCCGGTGACCTCTGTGAGGGTCGCGGTGGGCACGGCCTTCTCACGTGCGGAATCACGGGCCGAATCACGGGCGGAATCACGGGCGGCGGCCGCTGGTGCGGTGAGCACCGTGGCCGCGAGCAACGGCAGCAGCGCGGCGAGGAGCGTGGCGAGGAGTGCGGCGGGCATCGACCGCAGCGGTCTCCTCGTCGTGGGGCGGGGGGTGGCAGGCACGTCCGGGTCCCTTCGGTTGTGAGGCGCGGCTCGCAGGACGTCGTACGGCGGTTCAGCAGGTGGAGTTCGTCTGGGTCAGCAGGGCCAGGCGCCAGGGCAGCCGGTAGTACTCGCCGCCGGCGGCCGGGTCCATCCCCTGGTAGAGGAACCGGAGACGGCACGGGTCGATCGTGAGGGTCTGGTCGACGCCGGCGCGGATCATCTCGCCGTGGCTGAAGTCCCTGGTCCAGGCGGGTTGTCCGGCCTCGAAGGCGACGTTGGACGAGCGGGCGAAGGGGTTCGCCTCGGTGTCGGCCAGCGGTTTCCACGCGCCGCCCAGGTTGTCGGCGGTCCAGGCCCGGAAGTAGCGCCGCCAGTCGGATCCGGTCGCGAGCGCCTCGACGAGCATGAGGTAGCCGTCCGCGTCGCCGAGCCGGTAGACGTTGCCCGCCTCGAAGAGGTCGAAGCGGTTGGGTTCGGACAGCACGATGGCGGTGTCGCGGAAGCCGTTCGGGAACTCGGCGAGGGTGGTGCGCGAGCGGTACTGGTGGCCGTTGCCGTCCGAGAAGAACAGGTAGCAGTCCGTCCGGTCGCAGATCGTCCAGAAGTCCAGCCAGGTGCCGTCGCCCTTGTTCTCGGTCACGATGGGCGGCTCACCGCCGAAGAAGTTCCGCGGCGCGCTCCAACTGAGCGGGTCCGAGGGGTCCTTGGTCGTGGAGTAGGACGGCGGTCCGGTCTGGTAGACCATGTACCAGGTCTGCTGGGGCGCGAAGTGGAAGACCTGGGGCGCCGCCGCGTACCGGCTGCCGATGTCCGGGTTGGTGTCGAGGAACGTCTGCGGAGCCGAGCCGGCCTCGGACCACCGGGCGAAGCTCGTGTATCCGAGGCTCCAGCGCCCGGCGGTGTCGGCGGTCGTGAAGTAGACGTGCCAGCGGTCCCGGTACCGGAACACCGTCGGATCCTTGACCGAGAGGATCGGGTGGCCGGCATCCGGTTTCGGGCTGATCAGCGGGCCGCTCGAAGACCACGAGAACGACCCCGGCAGGGAGCCCTCCCGGCCGGGCTGCGGCGTGCCCGCGAGCGCCGGTCCCGGCGCCAGGGCCAGGACACCGACGGCCGGCAGCATGAACACGAGTCCGCTGACGAACGTACGCATGCGCGGAGTCCTCATCGACCCGCCCTCTCCTGAAGGGAAGCGTCCGATCGGCATGGTGACATGGACATGGCTGTCATGGAAGCGCTCCCACGCCACTTCCCCCGGCGTCGGCGCTCCGACCAGGTCCGGCCGAATGTGTTCTGCGCGAGGCGTTGACTAGAAAGCGCTTGCCCCCTACGTTCCGTTCAGCAGTGTGACCCGGTAGCGCCTCCGCCAAGGCGCCCGCCGGAGCCTGCCAGGTCCAGGGATGTGCACCCCTGAGGCGTGGCAAGACCTCCGGAGCAGTCGCACGCAGCGCGCGCGGTGAACAACATGGCGAACGTCATTCATGTACATGACCGACCTGGCACCATGAAGGCACCACGAAGGGACGCACCCCACATGCGTACTCAACCCCCACGTACACGTGTCCGCAGATCCACCCTGGCGCTCGCCGCCGCATCCGCACTGGCGACCGTGACGGTCCTGGCCGTTCCCCAGCCGGCCGGGGCCGCAGAGACCTCTCCGGTGGGGTTCGGCGCGGGGACGACCGGCGGCGGCAGCGCCTCGGCGGTCACCGTCTCCACGCTGAGCGCCTTCAAGACGGCCGTGACCGGGAACTCGGCCAAGGTCGTCCGGGTCAACGGCCTGATCTCGCTGAGCGGTCAGGTCGACGTCGGGTCCAACACGACCGTCCTGGGCGTGGGTTCCGCGTCCGGGTTCACCGGCGGCGGACTCCGGCTGAAGAAGGTCTCGAACGTCGTCATCCGCAATCTCAACATCAGCAAGCCGGTGGCACCCGCCGACGGCATCACCGTCGAGGCGTCCAGCAAGGTCTGGATCGACCACAACTCCTTCTCGGCCGACCGCGATCACGACAAGGACCACTACGACGGTCTGCTGGACGTCAACCACGGCGCGGACAACGTCACGGTGTCCTGGAACACCTTCAAGAACCACTTCAAGGGCTCGCTCGCCGGCCACAGCGACAACAACGCGAGCGAGGACACCGGCCGGCTGAAGGTGACGTACCACCACAACCACTTCGCCAACGTGTACTCGCGCATCCCCAGTCTGCGCTTCGGCACCGGGCACTTCTACAACAACTACGTAGAGGGCGCCGACACCGCCTGCCACTCGCGCATGGGCGCCCAGATGCTGGTCGAGAACAACGTCTTCCGCTCGACGAAGGTCGCGGTCACCACGAACCGCAGCAGCGACGTCGACGGATACGCCAACCTGCGCGGAAACGACCTCGGTGGAGCCGCCACCGAGATCTCGCGGGTCGGCACCTTCACCAGCCCGCCGTACGCCTACACGGCGGAGCCGGCCTCGTCCGTCGTCGCCTCGGTGACGTCGGGTGCGGGCGCCGGAAAGCTCTGACACCCGCCCGGTCGGGCACCCCGTCCGCCCGGACACCCCTTCCGCTCGGACACCCCTCACCCGCTCAGACGACAGAAGGAATCGGGACATGACTTCTGCGACACGTCCGCGCGCCCGCAGGCGCGCGCTGACCGGCGCGCTGGCCACCCTCGGCCTGTCGGTTGGCATGATCATGACTACCAACGCGCCGACGGCGAGCGCCGCCACCTGGCCCACCCCCAACGGCAGCCAGGGGACCTCCTCCACCATCTCCGTGTCCGGCACCAAGGACTACGGGATGAAGCGGTTCTACGGCACCGGAAGCCTGGCCGGTGACGGCCAGGAGGAGGGCCAGGACCCGATCTTCAAGCTCACCGACGGCGCGGTGCTGAAGAACGTCATCCTCGGCGCCCCCGCGGCCGACGGCATCCACTGCGAGGGCAGCTGCACGCTCCAGAACGTCTGGTGGGAGGACGTCGGCGAGGACGCCGCCACCTTCCGCGGCGGCACCGGCGCCACGTACCACGTGATCGGCGGCGGCGCGAAGAAGGCGGCGGACAAGGTCTTCCAGCACAACGGCGGCGGCACCCTGAACATCTCCAACTTCGCGGTGCAGGAGTTCAAGACGCTCTACCGCTCCTGCGGCGACTGCTCCACGCAGTACACCCGCAAGGTCAACCTCAACACCATCGACGTGACCGGCACGGGCACCACCGCCCGGCTCGTCGGCATCAACGTCAACCGCAACGACGTGGCGACGCTGCGCGGCATCACGATCCGCAACGACGCGAGCCGGAAGGTCGTCCCCTGCCAGAAGTACAACAACAACACCGCCGTGGGGACGGGACCCGACAGCACCAACTGCAAGTACTCCACCTCGGACATCACCTACAGGTAGTCCCTGAGGCAGTCCCCCCACGGTGAAGACGGCCGTGCGAAGCGTCCTGGCGGGCGCTTCGCACGGCCGTCCGCGTCATACGCCCCGCACCCGCGCACGCACCTCGCCGATCAGCTCCCGCTGGTAGTCGGTGTAGGCGGCGCGCAGCTCGGCTCCCGGCCAGTCGGCCGGCAGGAGTCCGGGCGGCAGGACGGGGTCGGCCAGCAGGTGCCGCACGACGGCGGCGAAGGCGGTCAGGCGGTCGGCCGGGCGGGGTGTCCGGGCGATGTGGGCGAGCAGCGCGCGGGCCGTGGCGGACCAGGCGTCCAGCGGCCACAGGCTCCGGGCCAGGTCGCGGGCGGGCCGGTCGGGGCGGGCCGTGTAGTGCTGGGCCACCCGGTCCAGGTCGCCGAGGAGGGCGCGGGCCAGGTTGGCGGGGCGGAGCCAGACGCCCTCGCGGAGTTCGGCGAGCCGGAGGGCGGTCAGCCGGGCCCGCAGATCGGCGCGTTCGGCGGGGCCGCGTCCCGTCGCGGTGATCACCACCATCTCCCAGTCGCCGTCCCACGCGCGCGTGCGCGGGTGCACGGCGTCGTCCTGGCGGCGCTGGCGATCCAGCAGCCGGTCGCTGAGGCGGTAGCCGGTGTCCGTGCGCCGCAGATCGCCGGCGGCCACCATTCGGCTGAGCGCCGCCCGCAGTGTGGAGCCGCCGACGCCGAAGCCCTCCACGAGCCGCACGAGCTCCCTGACCGGCAGTTCGGGGGGATGCGTTCCGAGGAGCAGGCTCAGCACGACCGACCGCGCGGACAGCGGCCGCAGATCGAGCGCGCCGGGCCGCGCCGGGACGTTCATCGGCATGGTCACGTACTGTACGCGGCGGAATTGCGTGTTGCAGGATTGCTGCGACTGCAGGAAGAGTGCAACACTCGACGTATGGTCTCGACACTCGACGAACAGCGGGCGTACGGCGGAGCCGCCACGCACGACGTCACCAACCAGGCTCCGCCGTACGCCCCGTACGACGCCTCCGAGGACGCGGCCCTGCTGGAGGGGTTGCGGCGGGAGGGCGCCGGGTGGTCCGAGGAGGACCTGCGGCGGCTCGGCAGGCAGGCCGGCAGCGTCCAGGCGCAGGAGTGGGCCGACCTGGCCAATCGCCACGAGCCGGAGCTGCGGACGCACGACCGGTACGGCAACCGCGTCGACGAGGTCGACTTCCACCCGAGCTGGCACCACCTGATGCGCACCGCGATCGCCGAGGGACTGGCCGCGTCGCCCTGGGCGGACGACCGGGCGGGCGCCCATGTCTCCCGGACCGCGGGCGGACTGGTGTGGGGCCACACGGAGGCCGGGCACGGCTGCCCGACGTCGATGACCTACGCGGCCGTCCCCGCACTGCGCAGGCAGCCGGAGCTGGCGAAGGTCTACGGACCGCTGCTGACGAGCCGGGAGTACGAGCCCGGGCTGCGGGTGCCCACGGAGAAGCGCGGGCTGCTGGCGGGCATGGGGATGACCGAGAAGCAGGGCGGCTCCGACGTCCGGACGAACACCACGACGGCCACGCCCACGTCCGAACCCGGGGTGTACACCCTGCGCGGGCACAAGTGGTTCACGTCTGCGCCGATGTGCGACGTGTTCCTGGTACTGGCGCAGGCCCCGGGCGGCCTGTCCTGCTTCCTGGTGCCGCGCGTGCTGCCCGACGGCACCCGCAACACCTTCCGCATCCAGCGTCTGAAGGACAAGCTGGGCAACCGGTCCAACGCCTCCTCCGAGCCCGAGTTCGACGGGACCGTCGCCTGGCTGGTCGGCCCCGAGGGGCAGGGTGTGAAGACCATCATCGAGATGGTCAACTGCACGCGGCTCGACTGCGTGATGATGTCGGCCGCACTGATGCGCAAGTCGCTCGTCGAGGCCGGGCACCACGCGCGGCACCGCAGCGCGTTCGGCGCACGGCTGGTGGACCAGCCGCTGATGCGCAACGTTCTGGCCGATCTGGCGCTGGAGTCCGAGGCCGCCACGACCCTCACCCTGCGGCTGGCCGGGGCGGCCGACCGGGCGATCCGCGGGGACGCCCAGGAGACCGCGTTCCGCAGGATCGCCACCGCCGTCGGCAAGTACTGGGTGACCAAGCGAGGTCCGGCCTTCACCGCGGAGGCGCTGGAGTGCCTCGGCGGCAACGGCTACGTCGAGGACTCGGGTATGCCCCGTCACTACCGCGAGGCTCCTCTGCTGTCGATCTGGGAGGGCTCGGGGAACGTCAACGCCCTCGACGTGCTGCGAGCGCTGAGCCGTGAACCGGGCACGGCCGAGGCCCTGTTCGGCGAGTTCGCCCGTGCCCGGGGGGCGGACGCGCGGCTGGACGCGGCCGTGGTGCGGCTCAGAGACCGGCTGTCCGGGGCGTCCCAGACGACGGCCCGCCGTCTCGTGGAGGAGATGGCACTGACGCTCCAGGCCTCCCTCCTCGTCCGGTACGCCCCGCCGGCGGTCGCCGACGCGTTCTGCGCGACCCGGCTCGGGGGCGACTGGGGGCACGCGTTCGGGACGCTGCCGGAGGGTGCGGACCTCGACGCGATCGTGGACCGCGCGCTGCCCGTCGGGAACTGAGCGGTCCTCCCCCGGCGGCGACGAGCCGCTGTCGGCCAACGGGCACACAGTTCGCGGACAGTCACCTCCCGATTCCACTTCGTTGTCAGTGCCGTGGTGCAGACTCCCCGTCAGTTGGCACTTCGCCCGGGGAGGACAACGTGTTCAGGGGGATCGACGAGGTCGACTGGGCCTCGCTGCGGCACGCCTACGGCAGCGCGGAGGACGTGCCCGGACTGCTCCGGGGACTGGCCTCCGCCGACCAGGCCGAGCGGGAGACCGCGCTCGACCGGATGTACGGCGCCGTGCACCACCAGGGAGGCCTGTACGACTCGACGCTCGCCTGTGTTCCGTTTCTCCTCGCGCTCGCCGTCCGTGAGGAGGTGCGGGACCGGGCGGGGGTCGTGGAGCTCCTTGTCAGTATCGGCGGGGCCGACGGGGGTGGGGTCGGGGCCGGCGGGGGTGAGTTCGATGGGGACGGGGGTGGGGCCGACGATCTCGCCGCGCAGGCTCGTGCCGTCCTGCGCGCGGGTGCCGATGTCTTCGTACTGCTGGCCGGGGACGCGGACGCCGGAGTGCGCCGGGCGGCCCCGGCGGCGCTTGTGCGGTTCCTCGACCGACCGGCTCGTGTGCTCGCCCTGTTACGGGAGCGGCTCACCGTGGAGCGGGACGACCGGGTCCTGCTGGCCCTGGCCGAGAGCCTCGGCCTGTTCGCACGGCGGCACCTGCCGGCCGGTGACTGTCACGCCGCGGAGGCGGTGGGCCTGCTGGCGGCGCTGAGCGGGCCGCCTTACGAACCGGGGCTGCGCCTCGCCGCGCTCGGCCAGCTGGCGCAGTGCGCCCCGGAGTTGCTTCCTGCGGATCTCGTACCCACGGTGGTCCGGCTGCTCCGGGACAGGTCCGGGCAGCGCGGCTGCGAGAGATTCGCGCAGGACGGTCCCGGCGCGGACACGCTCGCCGGGCGGCTGCGGCGCCTGCGCCCCTCGGACGAGGAGGGCTCCCGGCTGCTGCGCACCCTGCACTCCGCGCTCGGCTGCCGGGTGGCCGACCGGGTCGCCCTGCTGTGCGGACAGTTGACCAGTCCGGATCCCCTCGACCGGTGCAACGCCGTGTGGATGTCGGCCGGGCTGTTCCGCGAGTGGCGTACCGACGTGGTGGAGCCGGTCGCCCTCATAGGTGCCCAACTGGACGCCGAGGAAGGCTGGTTGCACGACGCGGCGGTCGCCGTCCTGGTGGAGCTCTTCGAACTGGCCCTGCCTGCCTCGGACCACCTCCACGCCCTGGTGACCGGCCGTCCCGAGCTTCGCGTACGCCACGGGGAGCGGGGGGCGCCGACGCTGGGCAGCCCGCTCAAGGCACTGGCCAGGGCCGGGGACGCGCGGGCCACGCCGGTGCTGGCCGAGGTGCTGGCAGGCCCGGTCGTACCGCACGACCTGGGGCTGGTGATACCCCATCTGGGCCGCGCTGCCGCGCCGCTCGCCCCCGCCCTGCGGCGACGCCTCGCCCGTGTTCCGCTCGGCGGCCCCGACACGCATGAGCGGGCCGTCCCCCTCCTGACGGCACTCGCGGCACTGGGCGACGCCGAGTCCGTGCCGTCGGTGCTGCGCCTGCTGCGTGGCATGCCGGACGGGCTGCGGCTGCGCGGCGCCGTCACGGAGGCGGCGGTCCGTGCCCTGGGGGCGGTGGGCAGCGCCGCGCACGAGGCGGTACCGGATCTGCGCGGGCTGCTGGAGACCGACTGCGCCGTCGCGGCCGCGGACGCCCTGTGGTCGGTCACGGGTGAGGCGGATGCCGTCGTGCCCGTACTGCTCCGCAAGCTGACGGACGGCGGGAGGGGCCGGTATCGGCCGGCGGCGGCCGACTTACTCGGACGCCTGGGGCCGGCGGCCCGTACGGCCCTGCCCGCGCTGCGCCGGATGACCGGCTCCGGCGAAGCGCCGGAACGGGCAGCGGCGGCCTGCGCGGTGTGGCGGATCACCGGGGAGCCGGAACGGGAGCAGGTCCTGCCCGTCCTCCGCGCCGCATGGACGGAGCACCCGCGCACCCGCACGGCGATCGCCGGGTGCGTGGCAGCGCTGGGCCCCATGGGAGCGCCCCTGCACGACCTGCTGCGAGCGGAGCTCACGTCCCCACGACGGCATCGGGCCGACTCCGGCGGCTGCGGCAGCCACGGCATCCATGAGGACGAGGGGTTGTTGCGGCTGTGCCGGGGGGCGCTGAGCCGGGAGGGTGGCGGGTAGAGCGGGCGGGGTGGAACGCGTACGCCCGCGTCCGGGTGGGACCGGCCTGCCGTGTCGGGCGGGACCGGCGGTCCCGCCGGACGGGGACCAGCCACCTTCGCCGGACGTGGGACGCCCCGCCCGTAGGACCGCGACCAGCCGCCCCCGCCGGACCGTGACCCTCCCGCCCCATCGGACCGCGACCAGCGGCCCCCGCCGGACCGGGACCGCCCCGCCCCATCGGACCGTGACCGGCCGCGCCCGTCGGACGGTGAACCGTGGCCCTCGCCGGGCTGGGGCCGCCCTGCCTGCCGGACGGGGACCGCCCTGCCCCACCGGACCGCGACCGGCCGCGCCCATTAGACGGGGACCAGTGGCTCTCGGCGGCTTGGACCGCCCTGCCCCGCCGGACCGCGACCAGCCCCTAGACGGGGACCATCCCGCCCATCGGACAGGCACCACCCGCCCCCGCCGGGCTGGGACCGCCCTGCCCCGTCGGACTGCGACCAGCCGTCCCCATCGGACGGGGACCGCCCCGCCCCATCGGACCACGACCAGCCGCCCCCGCCGGACTGCGACCCGCCGCGCCCATCGGACGGGGACCACCCGCCCCCGCTGGGCTGGCACCGCCCCGCCGCATCGGACCGCGACCAACCGCGCCCATCAGAAGGGGACCAGCAGCCCTCGGCGGCCTTGCCCCCCTGCCCCGCCGGACAGCGACCAGCCGCCCCCGCCGGACCGGGACCGACCCGCCCCGCCGGACTGCGACCCGCCGCGCCCATCGGACGGCGACCAGTCCTTCCACCGGACCGGGACCAGCCCCTCCGGTCACCCCGTCGTGCGCCCCCACATCGGGCCGAAGCGGGACCACTCGGCGTCCCACTGGTCCATGCGGCGGCGTTCCAGGCGGCGGCGTACCGCGCGGCCGACGGCGAGTGGGGCGAGCGCAGCGCAGACGCCCGCCACGCCGCCGATCAGCGAGGCGCGCACGCGAGCCTGGGACTCGGTGACGGGGCGGGTCACCTGGCGGCCCTCGCGGTCCGTCCACACGGTGATCGGCGAACCGGCCTGGCTGCCCGCCAGCACCCGCACCTGGCCGGACTGCGGGGAACCGTCCGCAGCGGTCCACCGTGCCTCCGCCCAGACGTGCTCGGCACGGGAGACGTCGCCGTTCTCGGAGGCCGTCCCGGGAGCCCGCTCGGCGAGCCGGGCCACGAGGGGGCGCCATTCGACCCGCTCGCGGGCCAGCCCGTCCTCCACGGAACGGCTCACCGTCAGGCCGGCGAGCACCCCGACGAACACGGTGAGCATCCACACGCCCAGCACGACCCAGGCCTCCACCCTGTCGGCGCGCCGTTTGAGCGGATTGCGCCGCCAGCGCCACAGCCACACCTTCGGACCACGTAACGCCATCGAAGGCTCCTCCTCACGAGCGCATGACCATCCCGCCGCCCTCCCCATACGGAAGAGGGCCGCTGGATGCTCACTGCACGTACCCACAAGGGGGCGCCTCGGGCTGTGGCAGCGTCTTCGCGGGCGGGGCGCCTGACGCCCGTACGCGGCGCCGACACGGCCCTGACCTGCGCCGGAGTCCGCTCCGGGGGTGACTGTCAGTGGTGGGGTGCAGACTGGCCCGTGTCTGAGACGAGGGCGTCGACGACGACGCCGCGGAGGTGATCGGCATGACCGAGGTACTGCTCGCCGTGGGCACGCGCAAAGGCCTGTTCATCGGGCGCCGGCGGGACGGTGGCGCCTGGGAGTTCGACCAGAGCCCCTACTTCAACGCGCAGGCCGTGTACTCGGTCGCCATCGACACCCGCACCGCGACCCCGCGGCTGCTGGCCGGCGGCGACAGCGCGCACTGGGGCCCGTCCGTGTTCCACTCCGACGACCTGGGCCGGACCTGGACCGAACCGGCCCGGCCGGCCGTCAAGTTCCCCCAGGACACGGGGGCGTCCCTGGAGCGGGTGTGGCAACTGCACCCGGCCGCGGCCGAGCCGGACGTGGTGTACGCGGGCACGGAACCGGCCGCGCTGTACCGCTCGGAGGACCGTGGCGAGACGTTCGAGCTCGTCCGGCCCCTGTGGGAGCACCCCACGCGGTCGAAGTGGGTGCCGGGCGGTGGCGGTGAGGGCCTGCACACCGTACTCACCGACGCACGCGACCCCAACGCGGTGACGGTCGCCGTCTCGACCGCCGGTGTGTTCCGCACGCTGGACGGCGGAGCGAGCTGGGCGCCCTCCAACTCGGGCGTCTCCGCGGTGTTCCTGCCCGACCCGAACCCGGAGTTCGGCCAGTGCGTGCACAAGGTGACGCGGGACGCGGCGAACCCGGACCGGCTCTACCTCCAGAACCACTGGGGTGTCTACCGCAGCGACGACGCGGGTGCGCACTGGACGGACATCGGCGAGGGCCTGCCGTCCACGTTCGGCTTCGCGGCGGCCGCACATCCGCACAGAGGGGACACCGCGTACGTGTTCCCGATCAGCGCCGACGCCGACCGGGTCCCGGCCGACCGCCGGTGCCGGGTCTACCGGACGGCGGACGCGGGCAAGAGCTGGGAGCCGCTCTCGGCGGGGCTGCCCCAGGAGGACCACTACGGCACGGTGCTGCGCGACGCGATGTGCACGGACGACGCGGACCCGGCGGGCGTCTACTTCGGCAACCGCAACGGCGAGGTGTTCGCCTCGGCGGACGACGGCGACAGCTGGCAGCAGCTCGCCGCGCATCTGCCGGACGTGCTGTGCGTGCGGGCCGCGGTCGTCGGCTGAGGCGGGGACCAGGTGGGGGACGGGGGGAGGTACGAGGCGAGGGATGAGCTTACGAGCGGCCCTTGGCCACTGGTTGATCGCCGCTGCCCGTACGGCAGTAGGGTGACGCCCGTGGCACCACGACCCTTGCATGAAATCGTCGAAGCGGGCTGGGCGAAGGCCCTGGAACCGGTGGCCGAACGCGTCGCCGCGATGGGGGACTTCCTCCGCGCGGAGATCGCCGCGGGACGCACCTACCTCCCGGCCGGGCCGAACGTGTTGCGGGCCTTCCAGCAGCCCTTCGACGACGTACGGGTCCTGATCGTCGGTCAGGACCCGTATCCGACCCCGGGGCACGCGGTGGGGCTGTCGTTCTCGGTCGCGCCCGAGGTGCGGCCGCTGCCCGGCAGCCTCATCAACATCTTCCGCGAGCTGAACGCCGATCTGGGACTGCCGCAGCCGTCCTGCGGTGACCTCACGCCCTGGACGCAGCAGGGCGTGCTGCTGCTCAACAGGGCGCTCACCACCGCCCCGCGCAAGCCCGGGGCCCACCGGGGCAAGGGCTGGGAGGAGGTCACCGAGCAGGCGATCCGGGCCCTGGCGGCGCGCGGCAAGCCCCTGGTGTCCATCCTGTGGGGCCGTGACGCCCGCAACCTGCGCCCACTGCTCGGCGACCTGCCCTCCGTGGAATCCGCCCACCCCTCCCCCATGTCGGCGGACCGGGGCTTCTTCGGCTCCCGCCCGTTCAGCCGGGCCAACGACCTGCTGATCCGTCAGGGCGGCCAACCGGTGGACTGGCGCCTGCCGTGACCGGGGCGCCGGAAGGCTCCGGCTTCCTCGCGGTGGACTCCGGCGGGTCCGGACTCCGGGTGGTGGTCGGAACCGCCGAGCGCGGACCGCTCGCCCGGCGGACGTCCGACGAGCCGGTGCGCACGGGTGACCGGGGCATCGACCCGGAGCACTTCATGGCGCGACTCGTGCCGCTGGTGCGCGCCCTGACCGCCGAGGCCGGTCCTGTGCGACTGACCGCCGCCGTCGTCGGCGCGGCCGGGCTGGCCTCCCTCGGTGCCGGGCTGCGCGCCGAACTGCCGGGTGCCCTGGCGCGGGAGTTCGGTGTGCGGAGGGTCGCGCTGGCCGCCGACGCGGTGACCGCGTACGTGGGTGCCCTCGGGCCCCGGCCCGGTGCCGTGATCGCCGGTGGTACGGGACTGATCGCGATCGGGACCGACCTGGCGGGCTGGCGTCGGGCGGACGGCTGGGGGCATCTGCTCGGCGACTGCGGTGGCGGTGCCTGGATCGGGCGGGCCGGGCTGGAGGCCGCGCTGCGAGCCCACGACGGCCGGGAAGGCGGCTCGGCCCGGCTGCTGGCCTGCGCCGAGGAGGTGTTCGGGCCCGTGGCCGGGCTGCCCGGCGCACTGTATCCACGGCCGGACCGCCCCGCCGTCCTCGCCTCGTTCGCGCCCCGGGTGGCCGTCTGCGCGGAGGAGGACCCCGTGGCGGCGGGCATCCTGCGCGCGGCCGCCCGGCACATGGCCGACTCCGCGGCGGCCGTGTGCCCCGGCGGCGCCTCGCGCGTCGCCGTCACGGGCGGCCTGTTCAAGATCGGCCACCCGCTCCTCGCACCCCTCGACGAGGAACTGGCGAAGCGGCTCCCGCACGCGCGACGGGTGCCGGCCGAGGGCGATCCGCTGCACGGCTCGGTGCGCATGGCGGCCGAGCTGAGCGCCGGTCCGCTCACCCTGCCGGGTGACGAGACCATGCTGAGCGTGACCACCCGATCGGGTGATTGATCCGATCGCGCACCATCCGCAGGTCATTCAATCCGTACGTAACTCATCAGACAAAAGCGGACGGATACCGCTCACCTGACCCCTCCCCGAACAGGGGAGCCCAAGAAGCCAGTAACATGCGGCGCCATGAGTTCCCCCACTGGACCCGAGTCCGGCCTCCCAGTACGAATGCCGCGACCCCGCCAGCCCGGACGGCACCGCCGCCCGGAGCCGCTGGTGGCTCCCGAGGGCGCGCCCGCGCTCGTCCTCGCCGTGCCGGGCACGCCCAGTAGCGCCACCCGCAGCCTCGCCGAAGAGGTCGTGAGCATCGCCCGCTCCGAGCTGCCCGGCCTCGACGCCCGCATCGGGTACCTCGACGGGGACAACGCGGAGTTCCCCACGCTCCAGGCCGTGCTCACGTACGCCGCCGAGGAGCGCACCGCCCGCTTCGAGCAGGCGCGTGCCGCCGGCCTGGACGTCAGGGAGCCCGACGGGCCGGTCGCCGTCGTCGTGCCGCTGCTCGCCGGCCCGGACAGCGCGCTGCTGCGCCGGGTCCGCCAGGCCGTCATGGAGAGCCGGATCGCCGCCGAGCTGACCGATGTCCTCGGTCCGCACCCGCTGCTCGCCGAGGCGCTGCACGTGCGGCTCTCCGAGGCCGGCCTGGCCCGCGCGGACCGCGCCCGGCTGTTCACCGTGGCGACCGCCGCCGACGGCATCATCCTGGCCTCCGTGGGCGGTGACGAGGCCGTGCAGGCGGCCGGGATCACCGGCATGCTGCTCGCCGCGCGCCTGGCGGTGCCGGTGATGGCGGCGGCCCTGGACCAGGAGGGCTCCATCGCGTCCGTCGCCGAGCAGCTGCGCTCCTCGGGTTCGCAGCAGCTCGCCCTCGCGCCGTATCTGATCGGCCCGGAGATCGAGCCGGGACTGGTCGAGGAGGCCGCGAAGGAGGCGGAGTGCTCCGCCGCCGAGTCGCTCGGTGCGTACCCGGCGATCGGGAAGCTGGCGCTGGCCAAGTACACGACGGCGCTGGGGATCGCGCCGCAGCAGGCTCAGGGCACGCCGGTTCGCTGACGTCCCCCGGTACGGCCGAGAAGGCCCGCCCCGGTCAGGGGCGGGCCTTCGTCGTCGGGGCGGCGCCCCCCGGTATCCCCGTATCCCCGTATCCCCGTATCCCCGTCAGCCGAGGATCACGCACGACGCCGCCGTCACTCCGATCGAGCCGGCGCGTCGCGGAATGCCCGTGCGCGGGTCGGTGGCGAACCAGGTCACGTCGCCCGAGCGTTCGTTGGCGACGTAGAGGGAGCGGTCGGACGCGGTGAGGGCGCGGGGCCAGTGGCCACCGCAGGGCACCGTGGTGATCAGCCGCAGTCGCTCGCCCTCGACGGCGAGCACGGACAGGACGTCCTCGCCTCGCGTGGCGGTCCACACGAAGCGGCCGTCGGGCGAGGTGACGATGCCCGAGGGGTAGGCGTCGCCGGCCGGTGCGCCGGGCAGGACCGGGGTCTCGGCCAGCGGTGTCAGCACGCCCTCGGCCTCGTCCCAGCGGCAGACGGTGACGGAGGGGGTGAGTTCGTTCACGACGTACGCGTACGGCCTTTCCGGGTGGAAGGCGAGGTGGCGCGGGCCCGAGCCGGGCCGCAGGGCGGTCTCCTTGTGCAGGACGAGGGCGCCGTCCGTCAGCGTGCAGACCCGCACGGAGTCGGTCCCGAGGTCGACGCTGACGGCCCAGCGGCCGCTCGGGTCGGGCTGTACCTGGTGGGCGTGCGGACCCTGCTGGCGCGGGCTGTGCGGGCCCGAGCCGGTGTGCTGGAGCACGTGGGCGCGGGACCGCGCGAGGGTGCCGTCCGGGCGGAGGGGGATCGCGGTGACGCTGCCGGAGCCGTAGTTGGCGGTCAGGACGTGTCCGGCGAACAGACTGAGGTGGGTCGGCCCGTTCCCGCCGACCGGCACGGGCGGTCCGGCCGGCTCGGGCCTGTCCCCGTCCACGCGGTACGCGGCCACCGCGCCCTCGGCCGTCTCACTGACCGCGTACAGCGTCCGCGCGTCGGGGGACAAGGCCAAGGAGGCGGGGTCGGGGACGGCGTCGACGCTGCTCAGGGCGGTCAGCGCACCGCTGTCGGCATCGACGGCCGCCGTCACGATCCCGGGGCCGCCGGCCGCCGTGAACGACCCGATGTACGCCCTCCGCCTGCCGCCGTCCGCCACCGCTGTCCCCTCTCGTCCCTGAACACGTCCCTCGACCGTCCGGAATGCCCGCGCTGCCGATCATGCGCGGTCTAGACCAAACGGTCAAGGACTGAGCCGACCCGTTCCAGGGGCGGAGAGCCGCCCGCCGAGCGAGCCCGGCCGGGGCCCCTCAGCGCCGTACAGCGCTCAGGCACCGACAAGCGGCGAACCAGACGGCGGCGTGCGGAGGGGGCGGGCGAGTTCCGCCAGGGCTCGTTCCAGGCCGTGCAGGTGGGCCAGGGCGGGTTCCGTCGCGGCGGAGTCGTCCGGCTGGAGGGAGACGTCTCCGCCGTCGGTGAGCGCCTCGACCGCGGCCTGGACGCGGTAGCAGGCGGCGGCCAGCCGGGCGTCGTGGGAGGCCTCCGGGTCCGCGGCGACGGCGACCAGGCCCCGGATCTCCCGGGCGCAGGCGTCGAGGAGGGCGAGCACGTGCCGGGCGCGTCGCTTGCGGCCGAGCATCGGGTTCAGCGGGTGCACCAGCGGCGCGACCGAGAGCCGTACCCGGGCGAGCAGCTGCTCCAGTTCCGCCACCCGTGGGGCGGGGTCGGCGTCGACCGCGCCCGCCAGGCGCCGGGCGGTCTCGGCGGTGCAGGCGTGGACACAGCGCAGGGCCCGCTGGATCCAGGCATCGTTCGTGGCGTGCGTGGTGACCGGCAGGACGAGGGCCACGGCCAGCGCGGCACACAGCGCGCCCACACCGGTCTCTGCAAGACGGAGCCCGAGCAGGCCGGGGTCCAGCACGCCCAGCAGGCCGTACAGCAAGCTGACCATGACCGTCACTGCCAGCATCATCCAGGAATACGAGACGGCGGCGGTGTAGAAGATGCCGAAGACACAGACGGCGACCAGGGCGGCCGTCGGCGCGGGCGCGCCGTGCAGCGGGATGGCGACCAGCAGCCCGACGGCGATACCGATCACAGTTCCGAAGACCCGGCGGAAACCGCGGACCAGGGTTTCGCCGCGAGAAGCCGTGTTGACGAAGATCCACCAGACAGTACCGACGGCCCAGTACCAGCGCTCTTGGGAGAGCAGCTGCCCGACCAGAAGCGCGAGAGTCGAGGCAGCAGTGGCCTGGAAGGCCTGTCGGGTGGTGGGCCGCGCCAATCCGCTGCCGGGCAGGGCCGACGGGGCTGCCGCGGGTGGGGTGTGACGCTCGATGGGCCAGAGCACGAAGCGCGTGGCGCCGGCCGCGAAAAGGGCGAGGCCCACGGCAGTGTACAGCTCGGGCAGTTGAGCGGGAACCGCGTGCAGGAACTGTGTCATGAAGAAGTTCATGAACGCGAAGATCCCGAGCGCGTGGCCTCGCGGGCCCCAGCGGCGGGCGTAGACCCCACAGAAGACGACGGCCAGGAACGCGGCGTCGCGGGCCGGGGTGATGCCGTGCAGTGAGGTGGCGAGCGCCAGCACGGGGAATCCGGCGATGGGAAGCAGGGCGGTGGTGATCCGCTGGTCACGGACGGTCGCATCGGTGACCGTGAAGAGGGCGAGCAGTGCCGCGAGCCCTCCGGTGATCGATGCGGTGAGCGACAGCCCGCAGAGTTCGGAAACGGTGACGGCGGCGGCGACACCGATGACAGCGCGGGTCGCGTTCCGCAGCCTCAGGCGCCCCGGGTCCGGAGCCACGAACATCCTCTTCACGGCGGTGCGCCGCCCCCCTCGCGGTGGTACGCGTCCTGCCCACGGTCGTCCCGGGTGGCGGGCAACAAGCAGGCACGACGAAGGCACCGCGGTCCGGACCCGGCCTCGTCGCCGTCCGGCGCTACGCGGCGCCGCAAGTACATGGATAGGACAAAGATAACCACCTCGGGGCCCAATGGCTCAACTGTCATCCCATTGACTGTGCCAATGGCACAGATGATCAGTCTCGATCCCGGCCAATGGGAGGCCAATGGATCAGATTCGGCCAAGACCAGGGCAGCATCCCGGCCGGCTCCACCACCGCCGGCACCGCCGTCGGCCCTCGTCCAGAACACCGCCTCCAGCGCCGGCTCCCAGAAGTGGACCCTCACCGACGCGGGCACGGTGCCCCCGTCGTCCAGTGGGGCAGCGCCAACCTCGACGACCAGCTCTGGAGGACGCCACCGCATGTCCGTCTGGGCGGAAATAAACATGCTTGGTACAACAGCCGCCGGATGACGGTGATTCAAGTGGTGAAGGCTGTGTGGGTGCCCCGAACCCGTCCCGGTCGCCGACCGTCCCCTCGCTCCAGTCCAGCTGATTCATGCGTGACGCGGGCCGTTCTCGCCGGTCCACGGCTGGGGAGAGGCGGCCTGCGTGCGGCCATGGCCAACGCGTTCAAGGGCATCACGGAGACCCTGGTCCCCGACTACGTCGCCCCCTCCCACCGGGGCAAGGCCCAGGGCTTCGTGAAGGCCGGCGTCAGTCTCACGATCGTCGTCTCGTCCCTGATCAGCCTGCTCGTCGTCGACCGCAGGATCACCCTGGCGTTCGCCATCCCGCCCGTCCTCATGCTGCTGCTGCTCGCCACGTCCTGGTTCTTCCTGGGCCGCCGGCACCACGCCGCCACGCTGTCGCACACCGGTCAGCCTTCCGCCACCGAGACGCACCCCGTCGCGAAACGACCGTCCGCCGACTTCGCCTCACCCTGGGACGTCATCAAGGATTCGGGACCGACGCCGACCCGGCAGCTCTGCACGGCCTTCCCGTGCAACTGGTCATCGGCGAGAACGACACCGACGCAGCCGAGCTCGTACCGGACGACGAGCGCCGGCCCGTGACCGCGGGGGCCAACCGCATGGAATGTATCAACGCGCTGCGCGCCAACTGGCGCGAACACGGCATCGACGCACGCCTCGACATCGTGCCCGGCACCGGCCACAACCACTTCGCGGTCCTCCCCGCGGTCCAGCGGTTCCTCGAAACGCATGTTCGCGGCGGCGGCGGGCGCCGTGTTCTTCCGCGGCGGCGCCACCAGTTCCGGACTGCATGCCATGGCCTGGTTGCTCATCGGTGTGGCCGCTGTGTTCCTGGCCCTGTGCACAGCCGACCGGTCGCTGGGCCGCGTCGGCACACCACCAGGCGACACGAGCCCCGCTCTCCGCGAAAGGACTTCCCCGTAGCCGTCGTACGTCAGTCGCGCACCGTGTGGACCACAGGGACCTGCCATGCAGGTGCCGATCCGAAGTCCCGGGTCGACGGCCTGAGTTAACGTTGATAACTTGTCGTACTCAACTCAGATGGGAGCAGCCCGTGCCCACACTCGAAGCCGAAGACGTCTACGCGCTCGCGCCGTACGCCAAGACCCTCGGAGTCGTGTTCGACGAGATGACGGCATCCGGCGTTCGAGCCACGCTGGCGCACGATCTCTCGCTCTCCACAGTGGGCGGTGCCCTCCATGGGGGCGCGTTGATGGGACTCGCCGATGTGAGCGGTGCCGTGTGCGCCGCCCTCAACGGTCCGGCCGGCGCCGCACCGGCCACCGTGGAGTCGACCACGCACTTCCTTCGGCCGGCACACACAGACGTCGTCGCGACAGCTCGTCCCCTGCGTGTGGGTCGCAACACCGTCGTCGAGGTCGACGTGCACGATGCCGAAGGGGAACTGTGCGCCCGGGTGACCCAGGTCGTCACCAGCGTCAAACCGAAGACATCCTGATGCCGCTCTCGTCCGAAGGCACCTTGCTGTGACCGGATCCCGCGTTCGTGCCGCCAAGGGCCAGGGCGGCCTGCTCCGCGACCAGCTTCTCGACATCGCCGACCAGTTGCTCGAAGACGGTGGCGCCGACGCTCTTACGATTCGCGCGGTGGCGACAAGCGCGGGAGTCACCCCGCCGGCCGTCTACCTCCACTTCGCCTCGAAGAGGGAACTCGTCCACGCCACGTGCCTGCGTGTGTGGAGTTCACTGTTCATCGAGTTGGAAGCAGTGTCCCGGGAGGTCCCGGACCCGGTGACGGCGCTCTACGAAACCTGCGTCGCCTACATCGCGTTCGGGCTTCGCCACCCCTCCCAGTACCGACTGGTGATGGATGGCGAGGCCACCGAGGCCAGTCGCCGGAACGAGGACGCGTGTTTCCGCTATTTCCGGGACAAGGTCGCAGCCTGTGCCGATGCCGGAGTACCGGTGGAGAGCACCACCGAAACCGCCAGACTGCTGTGTGCCGGCGTGCACGGCGCGGTTTGTCTCCTGATCCACCAGGAACGTGACGCATGGCCTCCGGACACCGCTCGCTATGCCACCCGGGCGGCGTCCTCAGCCGTGCACGGCGCTCTGCTCACCGCGTCTCACCCATCCCGGCCCTCGATGTCCGCCGTGATGCGGTCGGGCTGAACCAGGTTCGAAGACGGACGCGGACATGGGTGACTACCAGGTCGTCGTCACCACAGGGATGGCCTGGAGAGACGAGGCGCTCGCACACGCCGAGCGCACGGGGCGCGGATCGGGCCCGCTGCTCACCCGCGACGCACGGTCGGCCACACCGCTCCTGCCCACCTTGCGTGCTCACGACTCGGACACCACGTGGACGGCCGCCGAGCCCCAGACTCTGCGTCGAAGAGCCCCGGAGCCCGCGCCAGGAGGAACGGGGTGTCACGGCCTCACAGGCGTGGCGCGGCCGTGGAACCCCGCTCCACCAGCCTGGTTCGCAGCACAGTCCGCTTACGGCCGCCCCCGGCGATGCGGTCCAACAGCATGACGGCGGCCTGCCGGCCCTTCTCCACGATCGGCTGGCGGATCGTGGAGAGGTCGGTCAGGGCGGCCACGGGCGCGTCGTCGTAACCGATCACCGAGACATCGTCCGGAACCGCCATCCCGCGGTCCCGCGCCACGCGTATGGCGGCCGCCGCGTGCACATCGGACAACGCGACGACCGCCGTCACCTCGGCGTCTTCCCACAGGGTCCGGGCTGCACCCGAACAACCACGTGCTGGCGCCGGCGTCACCGGACGCGGTCGGCGGCCGCCTTCCAGATGGCTGCGAGGCGCCGTAGCTGGAGCTTGTCAGTGGTGCGCAGCGTCTGCGCGTGGTCGCGGCGCAGGGCCAGGACGGTGGAGGGAACGTGGACTTCGGCGCCGCAGTCGCCGTCCGCCACGGCGACGGCGATCTCCCGGTCTCGCAGGGCGGTGGTGACGCCCTTGGCGCGGTAGGCGGCCTTGAGCTGATCGTAGGCCGTGTCGGGGGACGCGTAGGTGTATCCCTTGCCGCGCATACATGTCCGCCAGTCGTTCATGGCCCTGCGGTACTTCGGGGACTTCTCCACGCGGGGGCTGAGCTCGCTGTTCAGATTCTGCGGGAAGTAGGCGACGGAGACCCAGTCGTCCAGGCTTCCGTAAAGAGACGTACGGCTCTTCGCCTCACAGCCACGCGCCGAGAAAGTGATGTTCCGGCCGCCCCCGAACCTCATCTCGCGGAAGTCGGTGGTGTCTCCTCGCAGAGCTTTCATGTATGCGTCGGCATTCTTCTTCGACAGTCCGGCCACGTAGGCGTCGTTGGTCGCGGCGCCGGCGGTTTCCTTGTCGGAGCCGTACTGAGAAGCGAGTCCGTAGCCCCTGGCGCGTCGCTCCTTCATGTTCAGGGAGCGTTCCTCATCGGATTCGGCCACCGGGGCCGACACTTCGGCACGGTAGCGGAACCCCTTCGCTTTCATGCACGCCGATATGAGTTTCGATTCCGCGTTCGCGAGATCGACATTGGACCGGGTGAAGGACCCGGAACGGGTGAGGAGGTCGAGTTCGACGCCGGTGAGTTCGACGCCGGTCGCATCACTGTCTGTGGCGGATGTCCCGCAGGCGCTCAGTGCGAGGACGCCCGCCATCGCGCAGGCGAGCGAGGCAAGTCGCATGGTGCCCGGACCCTCTCGGTCGTTGATGGGAAGGCGGAGGTGAGATGCGGTGTCCGCGGACGGTTGCCCGCGGACACCTTGGAACGGCAGGTACCCTGAGCCCGGATTACGGCACAGGGCCGCCGCAGGTCGCGCTCGTACCGCCAGAGGCCGTGCCCCAGCTGTTCGAGGAGACGGCGTTGTTGAACGTGGAGTTGAAGTTCCCGCCTGTGCCGCGGAGGACCCAGCCCGCGGTGCCGGAGTAGGACTTCCCGGTCCAGACGACGGCTTCGCAGCTGTTTCCGTTGTTGTAGTCCGAGGACGCGCAGTTGTCCCAGTTGTCGTTGGGACAGTCGCCGCGGTAGAAGACGGACCAGTCGGCGTTCCTACCGGAAAGCTCGCCCGGATTTCCCGCCGGCGAATAACCGGCGTTCGGCCAGAAGCAGAAGTTTCCTGAACTGCATCCGGACGGCGCGGCAGCGATCTTCACCGACTTGAATGCCGCCGCGGAAACCTGGTTCTGCTGATCGGAGCCGTTCGCCGAACTGGCCGCCGAGGTACCGGCCATGGCACCGAGCAGGAGGACCACTCCTGCGATCATGGCCAATATACGCCTCATCTTTCCCCCTTACTCTTCGAGTTGGTCGCCTTCACTATTGCCAACCTCCACCCCACTGGCCATGCTGTGTCGCCAGGAGGAAAAAGCCGTGGTCGCAAGGGGGAACGGCGTGCTCCGAATTCACTTCACGGACGCTGACCTGGCGAGAACCCGGGTGGCCACGGCACCCGACGCACTCTGGGAGGTGGCCGCGAGCCTGCACCGCTTCCAGACCCGCGCGGGCCGTTGGGCGTACGCCGGGTGGTACCGGACCACCTATGCCCGATTACGTGAGCGGCAACTCGACCGCATCGTGCGCGAGGTGCTGCTGCCGCTGTTTCCGAGAGCCCGGTACTTTCCTGACTTCCTGACGCCCAGCCAACCGGGTTGTGGCGGCGAGGGGCTGGACGCCGGGCTCGACGCCATCGTGTCCACACCGGCCGGCCGGGTAGGCCGCGAACTGGCCCTGCTCGACCGGAGAGTCGGAGCTCCGGCGTGGGTACGACGGCTGACCGGCACGCAGGAGCGCCGGGACCTCGTGGCCACGATCCGCTCCTACCACGACGTCGCCGTGCGGCCGTTCGCCGACCAGATCCACGCGCGTCTGGAGGCGAAGCGGTCGTCGTCCTGCCGCGACCTCCTCGCTGGGGGCGTCCAGGGGATGCTGGCCGGGCTCGGCCCGACCATGCGCTGGCAGCCTCCGGTCCTCCACGTCCGCTACGCGGAAGACCGGGACCTGCATCTGGGCGGCCGGGGCATCCGGCTCGTCCCGTCCTACTTCTGCTGGGACAACCCCGTCAGCCTGGCCGACCCCCGGCTACCGCCCGTGCTGCTCTGCCCCTTGCTGCACGAACCGGCCGCGGCGACCCTCACCACCCCGCTGACCGCACTGCTCGGGCGTACCCGGGCGACCGTACTGCGCGTCGCGGCGTCGGGAGCGGGCGCCACCACCGGGGAGATCGCCCGCGCAGCGGGGATCTCCCCGTCCTCCGTAAGCAAACACGTCGGGGTCCTGCGCGGTGCGGGACTGCTGATCAGCAGCCGACACGGCGGGAACGTTCTGCACACCCTCACACCGGCCGGTCTGTCCATGCTCCGCGCCGACGCCCGAGCCTCGACGGCCGCCCCCTGAGCGAAGGCTGCGGGTGCGTACCGGCGGCACGCAAGCCGCGGACCAGGCTCTCGCCGCGCGAGGTGGTGTGGTCACCCGGGCCAGCCCGCTGCCGCCCGGCGGGGCGGGCACGGCGGCCGGGGGGCAGGCGGCGCTCGTAGCACCACAGCCCGAAGCGCACCTCCGGCGGCGGCGAGAACGGACAGCGGGACCCCGGCGTACAGCTCGGGCAACTGGTCCGTGGTGGCGTGCAGGAACCGGGCCACGAAGAAGGTCATGAACACGAACACGCCGAGGCTGTGCCCGCGCGGACCCAGCGGCGCGCGTACACGCCGGCGCCGACCACGGCGAGGAAGGTGCGATTCCGGGCCACCGGGTGGTGGTCCGCAGCGCCATCGACGCCTCACTGTCACCATCTCGGACGCCACCGGCTCAACAGCCTCCTTCTAGACTGGGCCATTGGCACAGCCGGAGCGGCCGGAAGGCGGCCGCGGCAGAGCCACGAGGAGGGCACCGCATGACCGTGGACGAGCTCGACACCCGCATCCTGCGGCTGCTGCTGGAGCAGCCGCGCACGAGTGTGCGCGAGTACGCCCGTCTCCTCGGCGTCGCCCGGGGCACGTTGCAGGCCCGGCTCGACCGCCTGGAGCGGGACGGCGTGATCACCGGCACGGCACCGGCCCTCTCCCCCGCCGCGCTCGGGCATCCGGTGCTCGCGTTCGTGCACATCGAGGTCACCCAGGGCCATCTCGACGAGGTGGGCGACGCGCTGGCGGCGGTGCCCGAGATCGTCGAGGCGTTCTCCATCACGGGCGGCGGGGATCTGCTCACCCGGGTCGTGGCGCGGGACAACGCGCATCTGGAGGATGTGGTCCAGAAGCTGATCAGCCTGCCCGGGGTCGTCCGCACCCGCACCGAGATCGCCCTGCGCGAGCGCGTCCCCCACCGGCTGCTGCCGCTGGTGGAGTCGATCGGCCGCGCGGCCGGGCCTGACCCCCGGCGACCTAGGGATCATGGTCTTTGACATGCTGGAACCATGAGCAGTCTCGGCGGCATATCGGTCATCTTCGATCTCGACGGAACGCTCGTGGACAGCGAGCCGAACTACTACGAGGCGGGTCGGCAGACCCTCGCCGAGCACGGCGTCCGCGACTTCGGCTGGACGGACCACGAGCGGTACGTCGGCATCAGCACGCAGGAGACGGTCGCGGACTGGATCGAGCGGTACGGCCTGCGGGCCTCCGTGGAAGAGCTGTTCACCGCCAAGAACCGCCGCTATCTGGAACTGGCGCGCAGTTCCACGCGCGCGTACCCCGAAATGCGCAAGTTCGTCGAGTTGCTGGCGGCCGAAGGCGTGCCCATGGCCGTGGCCTCGGGATCCTCGCCCGAGGCCATCGAGGCGGTGCTGACAGGCACGGGCCTGGACGCCCACCTGCGGACCGTCGTCTCGGCTGACGAGGTCGCGCACGGCAAGCCGGCTCCCGACGTCTTCCTGGAGGCAGCCCGCCGGCTCGGGGCGGACCCGGCGGCCTGCGTGGTGCTGGAGGACGCCGCCCCGGGCGCCGCCGCCGCGCACGCGGCGGGGATGCGCTGCGTCGCCCTCCCCTACGTCGCCGCCCAGGCCGACGCACCGGAGTTCGCCACCGCGGGTCTGCTTCTGCGGGGCGGCCAGGAGGAGTTCACTGCACAAGCCGCATACGACTGGCTCCTGAACTCGGTCGGCCTTTCCTGAACTTCACCCCTCCCGCCCCGTTGACGCTCCCCCGTCCCCTCCCTAGGGTCTGGTCGATCATCCGCACAGCGTTCGATATGTCGACCATGAGTACGGTGGACCCTTGGAGGAGCACACATGGCACGGCCCGTCTCCAGAAGGACCCTTCTTCAGGCAGCGGCGATCGCCGCTGCCGCGCCCGCGCTCTCCGAGACGACGGCCGGGCGAGCCGCGGCGGCTCCCGCGGCCGCGGTCGTCGCGGCGGCAGCCATGGACGTCCCGTCCGCCTGGACCGTACGACCGTTCGACCTGGAGGACGTCAGCCTCGGCCGGGGCGTCTTCGCCGACAAGCGGCAGCTGATGCTGGACCACGCCCGCGGTTACGACGTGAACCGGCTGCTCCAGGTGTTCCGCGCCAACGCCGGTCTCGCCACGGGCGGCGCGGTCGCCCCCGGCGGCTGGGAGGGGCTGGACGGCGAGGCCAACGGCAATCTGCGGGGCCACTACACCGGCCACTTCCTGACCATGCTGGCGCAGGCGTACCGCGGCACGAAGGAACGGGTGTTCGCCGACCGGATCGGCACCATGGTCGGGGCGCTGACCGAGGTGCGCGCGGCGCTGCGGCGTGACCCGGCGGTGCTGAGCGTCGCCGGCAGGTTCGGGACCGCCGCGGATCAGGTGCGCGGCTCCTACCAGTACGTGGATCTGCCGGCGGCCGTGCTCGGCGGGGCCTCGGCGATCACGCTGTCCGTCTGGGTGCGGCCCACGCACGACGCGAACTGGACCCGTGTCTTCGACTTCGGGAACGACACCACCCGTTACCTGTATCTGGCCGCCCGCAACCAGGCCGGAGTGCCGCGCTTCGCCATCACCACGTCGGGTCCCGGCGGCGAGCAGGCCCTCGACGGCACGGCCGCGCTGCCGCTGAACCAGTGGAGCCACCTCGCCGTCACGATCGCGGGCGGTACCGGCACGCTCTACGTCAACGGCACCGCCGTCGCGCGGAACACCTCGATGAGCCTCACCCCGGCGGCCCTCGGCACGCTGAAGAACAACTGGCTCGGCCGCTCGAACTTCTCCGCCGACCCGGTCTTCGCGGGCGCCTTCGAGGAGTTCAACGTCTTCTCGCGGGCGCTGACCGCCGCCGAGATCACCGATCTGCAGAGCCGCCGGGCCGCCGAGGCCTCGACGGGCCGGGGCGACCTGGCGTCGTACGCCTTCGACGAGACGGCGGGCGGAAGCTTCGCGGACGCCTCCGGCCGGGGCCTGACCGCCACCCTGCACCGCACCTGGGGCGGACCCAGCCACCCCGGGTTCCTCGCGGCGTACCCGGAGACGCAGTTCATCGAACTGGAGTCGAGGACCACCCCCGACTACACCAAGGTGTGGGCGCCGTACTACACCGCGCACAAGATCCTCAGGGGTCTGCTCGACGCGTACACCGCCACGGACGACGACCGGGCCCTCGACCTCGCGTCCGGCATGTGCGACTGGATGTACGCGCGGCTGTCCAAACTGCCGGAGTCCACGCTCCAGCGGATGTGGGGGATCTTCTCCAGCGGCGAGTTCGGCGGCATCGTCGAGGCGATCTGCGACCTGCACACGATCACCGGCAAGGCCGAACACCTCGCGCTGGCCAAGCTGTTCGACCTCGACCGGCTGATCGACGCCTGCGCGGCGAACACCGACGTCCTCGACGGGCTGCACGCCAACCAGCACATCCCGATCTTCACCGGGTACGTGCGGCTCTACGACGAGACGGGCGAGGAGCGCTACCTCACGTCGGCGAAGAACTTCTGGGACATGGTCGTACCGCACCGCATGTACGGCATCGGCGGCACCAGCACCCAGGAGTTCTGGAAGGCCCGGGACGTGATCGCGGGCACGATCGGCGCGACCACCGCGGAGACCTGCTGCGCGTACAACATGCTCAAGCTGAGCCGGACCCTGTTCTTCCACGATCAGGACCCGAAGTACATGGACTACTACGAGCGTGCCCTGTACAACCAGGTGCTCGGTTCGAAGCAGGACAAGCCGGACGCGGAGAAGCCGCTCGTCACGTACTTCATCGGGCTGACGCCCGGTCACGTCCGGGACTACACGCCCAAGCAGGGCACGACCTGCTGCGAGGGCACCGGCATGGAGAGCGCCACGAAGTACCAGGACTCGGTGTACTTCGCGAAGTCCGACGGCAGCGCCCTGTACGTCAATCTGTACAGCCCGTCCACGCTGACCTGGGCCGAGAAGGGTGTCACGGTCACGCAGACCACCCGCTATCCGCAGGAGCAGGGCAGCACCCTGGCCTTCGGAGGCCGTCGTGCCGCCTTCACGCTGCGGCTGCGGGTGCCGTCGTGGGCGACCGCCGGGTTCCGGGTGACCGTCAACGGGCGTGCGGTGTCCGGGACTCCGAAGCCCGGGAGCTACTTCGACGTGTCGCGGACCTGGCGGGCCGGTGACACCGTCCGCATCGCCATGCCGTTCCGGACGCGGGTGGAGAAGGCCCTCGACGACCCGTCGCTGCAAACGCTGTTCCACGGCCCGGTCAACCTGGTCGCCCGCGACGCCGCGACGGAGTACCTGAAGGTCGGGCTGTACGGCCGTGCCGGACTGTCCGGCGATCTGTCGCACTCCCTCGCACCGGTGCCGGGCAAGCCGCTGCACTTCACGCTGGACGGGAGGGAGTGGGCGCCGTTCGCCGAGGGGACGGAGGATCCGACGCACGCCTACTTCCGGCGCTCGGAGCCGAAGGTCGTCTTCGGCGGCCGGGACTCGGGCGTCGCCAACCCGGCGAAGCCGGAGGGCACCACGCTGCTGGACGAGGTCTGGGCGGGCGCGCCGTTCCGTAACAAGGGGGCGCTGGTGGCACGGGTGCGGTCCACGGTGGACGCGTGGGTGACGGCCGGGCTGCTGAGCAGGGCGGACGGCGACAAGGTGGTGAGCACGGCGGGCGCGGCCTCGTACCGGCCTTGAGCCTTTCCGGCCGGTCCGGTGCCGTACCACCCTCGGCACCGGACCCGGTCGGTTCACAAAATTTTTTGCGGCAGCGGTGATTGTTTCGCCCCTGGCATCCGTACCTCCTGGCGTTGGGCCGTTCATATCCCAGGAGGCACGATGCGCATCTCGCGCAGCACGGCAGGAACCGCGTTCGTGGGCGGTGCGTTGATCCTTACGCTCACCGCGCTCGCCTACCCGAGCATGCTGGGCGTGCAGAACACGGCTTCCGGCCAGGACCGCATCATCGCCAACACGCAGTACGGTCCGCTGACCGAGGCGGACCGCGACTTCGTGGTGAAGGTGCGCGCGGCCGGACTGTGGGAGTACCCGCTGGGCAACCTGGTGCTCCAGCGGGGCACGACGCCGGAGATGAAGGAGGCAGGCGAGCATCTGATCGTCGGACACGGCCGGCTCGACAGCACCGCCCGCAGGATCTCCCTCGAACTGGGCATCACCCTGCCCAACGAGCCGTCGCCGCAGCAACAGCAGTTCGTGGCGACGGCGGAGGGCGCCACCGGCAAGGAGTTCGACTCCACGGCGGTGAACATCATGCGTGTCGCGCACGGCGGCATCTTCCCGACGGTTGCCAAGATCCGGGCGACCACCCGGAACAGCCTCGTGCGGGAGCTCGCCGACCAGACCAACGACACCGTGCTCGACCACATCTCGGTCCTGGAGAAGACCGGCATGGTCAACCAGGAGCAGGTCAGCTTCCAGATCACCGCCCCGCCCAAGATGCCCCAGGAACAGGTGACGCCGCCGGCCCCGCAGGCGGGTGCGCCGGTCCGGGTGCTGGAGATCCCCGAGAACCTGAAGGATCTGGAGACGGTGGCTCCCAATCCGTCCTACGCGCAGCCGCAGCCGTCCCCGTCGGCCGGCTGAACCAGAGACCGGGCGGGGGCCGCGCTCCGGCGGCGGCCCCTAGGCCGGACAGGCCCTGGGCTACGAACGTCGGCGCGGCTTGCCGCGCTTGCCGCCCTTGGGGGTGCCGCGCCCGCTCCGACCGGCCGACTGGCCACCCTTGCCTGTGGGCTTCGCTGCCGCCGGCCTCCCGGCCGCCGACTCCCCAGGCACCGGCTTTCGCCGGGCGCCGCCCTTGGGATTCCCCTCCGGATGAGCCGGCCTGCGGCCGCGCGTGCTGTTGACCGTGCGGCCGCGGACGATGCCGATGAAGTCCTCCACCTCGTCCGTGGTCGCGTCCTCGGGCCAGGCCAGGGCCACGCTCGACTCGGGGGCGTCCTTGAGGGGACGGTGCGTGAGGTCCTTGCGGTGGTGGAGGCGGGCGAGCGACAGGGGGACGATGAGCACGCCGATCCCCGCCGCGACCAGTTCGACGGCGTCGGCCGTGGTGGCGGGGCGTTCGAAGGCGGGCCGTCCGGGGAGGTTCTCCCAGTCGAGGACGTCGTCCAGGGGGTGCAGCACGATGTCGTCGGAGAGGTCCTCCGGGGAGACCTCGTCGACGGCCGTGACCAGGTGGTCCTTGGGCACCACGACGACCGTCTGCTCGGTGTAGAGCGGGATCGCGCTGAGGACCGTCCGGTCGACGGGAAGGCGTACGAGGCCCGCGTCGGCGTCCCCGTCCAGCAGCCGCCCGGCCGCCGCTCCGGCCGGCGCCTGCGTCAGGGCCAGCGGGACGTCGGGGTGCCGCTCGTTCCAGACGCGCACCCACTTGTCGGGCATCACCCCGGGGACGTACACGAGCCGGAACGACGATGATTCTTCCGAGCCTGTCACCCGGCCAGGTTACCGGCCGTGGTCAGCGGTCGTGGTCAGCGGCTGTGGTCAGCGGTCGCGCACACGCTCGATACCCTGGGCCTCATGACGTCGCACCAGAGCACCCAGACCATGAAGCCCGCGACCGCGGCGAAGAAGCTGGGTGTGTACCTCGAGGCCACACCCGCCGAGTTCCGGGAGGGTGTCGTCTCGCGCGCCGAGCTGAACGAGCTCCAGGCGAACCCGCCGCAGTGGCTTCAGGACCTGCGGAGCAACGGCCCGCACCCCCGCCCGGCGGTCGCGGCGAAGCTCGGCGTCTCCATCGCGGGTCTCGCCCGCGGCGGCGTCACCGAGCCCCTCACCACCGAGCAGATCGAGACGCTGAAGCAGGAAAGCCCCGAGTGGCTCGAGCGGGAGCGCGCCACCCAGGCGGAGGTCCGCAAGGAGGCGGAGCGCATCAAGAGGAAGAACGCCGAGCGCGCCGAGCGCAGCGGCTGACCTCGAACTTTCTCTTACACGGCCCCAACCGGTCCATCCGGTTGGGGCCGCTGTCGTTTTCCGGGCCCTGCCACGACCTCGTGTGACCTCGGTGAAATCTTTCAGCCATGTCTTGACATGGTGATGAAACGATCCGTAGCTTGGCCGATCATTTAGATTCGTGAAGTTGGTTCACGGATATGAACGGAGGCATCCATGCGGGATCGCCGACGCTGTATCGATATGCGGCTCCGCCGCGGGCGCCGCCTGGCCGCCGCACTCGCCACCTCGGGGCTCCTGTTCGGAACGGCCGCCTGCGGCTCCGGTTCCGGCAGCGCCCGGGCCGGCGATCCGAACACGCTGGAGGTGTGGACCCGGAGCGATCCGGATTCCGCCCAGACCTACAAGCGGGTGTTCGCCGCCTTCACCGAGAAGACCGGCATCAAGATCGACTACCAGCCGGTCATGAACTTCGACCAGCAGTTGCAGAGCCGCGCGTCCACCAAGGACCTGCCGGACGTCATGATCAACGACACGGCCCTGATGGGCAGTTACCAGGGCCAGGGCCTGCTCAAGCCCGTCACACCGGCCTCGATCGCCGGACACGGCGAGATCACCGCCAAGTCCTGGTCGTCCACCGTGGGCCGCGACGGCCGGCACTACGGCATCCCGTACTCCCGCCAGGCCATGACGCTGTTCGTCCGCAAGGACTGGCGCGAGAAGCTCGGCCTGCCGCAGCCCAAGACCTGGCAGGACACGCTCGCCCTCGCCAAGGCCTTCGCCACCCGCGACCCGGACGGGGACGGCAAAAGGGACACGTACGGCATGGTCGTGCCCGGCAGCGCGCAGAACGGCTATGTCGCATGGTGGGGCGCGAGCTGGCTGTGGCAGGGCGGCGTGCGGATCGTCGAGAAGGAGGGCACCGGTTACCGGCCCGCCATGGACTCGGCGGCCGCCCTGCGCACCGTCACCTGGATGAAGGACAACCTCTTCTGCGGTGACAACGGTGTCATCCAGCCCAGCGCCCTCACCTCCGTCACCGCGAACACCACCAACTTCCAGGACGGCAACGCCGGGATGTACCTCACCGGCCCGTACAACATCTCCACGTTCGACAAGGCGCTCGGCAAGGCCACGTACGAGGTGCTGCCCGCCCCTGCGGGCCCGGCCGGGAACGACGTGCTGGCCGACGGCGAGAACATCTACTTCGGCGCCAGGACCGGGAAGGCGAAGCAGGAGCAGGCGCTGGCCGCGTTCCTGATCTCCCCCGAGGGCCAGACGCTCGCCATGACCGGCGACCACCAGCCCGTCGTGCGGATCCCCGTCAACTCCACGCTGGACGCGGCGAAAGTGCGGGGCGACGCGCGCTGGAGCGTCGTGCAGAAGGCGTACGAGGACGACTCGCAGCAGTTCCCCAACGCACCGGACTGGGCCCCGATCAAGCAGGACACGGCCGATTCCCTCAACGCCCTGTTCACGTACTGCGGCAGTGACGTCAAGGCCGGTCTCAAGGAACTCAACGACACCCTCGCCGGTGACCTCAAGGACCAGGACCTGTTGAAATGACCGCGACCGTGACGACACCCGGGCCGCGTAGAGCCCGGGTCCTCCGCAAGAAAGCCGTACTCGGCAAGAAGGCCGTACTGCCCTGGCTGTTCCTCGCGCCGGGTCTGCTGCTCGCCCTGGTCTTCAAGTTCCTCCCCATGGGCAAGGGCGTCTGGCTCAGCTTCTTCGACGTGCGGCCCTTCCTCGGTGACCAGTGGGTCGGCCTCGACAACTACACGCGGGTCCTGACCGACCACCGCTTCCAGGACGCCATCGGCCACACCCTGGTCCTCGGCATCGGCATGTCCCTCGGCGGCATCGTCGCCGGCTTCCTCCTGGCCCTGCTGCTCGAAGGCCAGGCCCGGTCACTGAAGATCATCCGTACCGCCGTCTTCCTGCCCGTCGTCACCGCCACCGCGGTGGTCGGCGAGATGTGGCGGCTGATGTACTACCCGACCTCCGACGGCCTGATCAACAGCGGTCTCGGGCTCCTCGGCCTGGGGCCCGTGCCCTACCTCGACAACCCCGACACGGCGCTGTGGGCGACGATGGCCATGGGCATCTGGATGCTCGCCCCCTACAACATGGTGATCATCCTCGCCGGACTGGCGGGCGTGGACCGCTCGCTGTACGAGGCCGCCGCGATGGACGGGGTGTCGCTGTGGCAGCGGCTGCGGCACATCACCCTGCCCGCCATCCGCCCGGCCCTCGGCATCGTCCTCACCCTCGCCGCGATCCGCGGGCTGCGCGTCTTCACCGAGGTGTACGTCCTCACGGGCGGCGGCCCGGCCGGGTCCACCGACGTCTGGATGACCCGCGCCTACACCCTCGGCTTCTCCCGCAACGACATCGGCGGCGCCTCGGCCGCCTCCGTGCTCCTGCTCTGCGTGACGCTGCTGCTCACCGTCACGGTCAACTACTTCCGCAAGAGGGGAGACGTGAGATGAGCGCGCCCGCCATCGAGCCCGTCCGGACCCCGGTGACCGCCTCCCCCGAGCGGAAGTCCGCGGGGAAGCGGCGCACCACCCCCGCCCGTTTCGACACCGCCCTCGGCTGGAGCGACCGGCCGGGTCCCGCCTGGGCGCTGCGCGTCCTGCTCTGCGCGCTCGCCCTGGGCGTCTTCGCGGCGCCGTTCCTGACGGTCTTCTCCGGTTCTTTCAGCGAGAAGGCCAGCGGTTCGACCCTGTCGTTCCTCCCCCACCACCCGAGCCTGCTGAACTTCCAGGTGGCGGGCGAGCGCGGCATCTGGGACTACTTCGGCAACTCCCTGGTCATCGCGGGCGGCGGGCTGCTGCTCCAGCTAGTCGTCTGCACACTCGCCGCGTACGCGCTGGCCCGGCACAGGTTCCGCGGGCAGGCGCTGATCCTGACCCTGTTCATGCTGACGATGATGCTCCCCGAGGAGGTCATCGCCATCCCGCTGTCCCTGGTCCTCGGCCATGTGCCCGTGGTCGGACTCGATCTGAAGGGCACCGTCTGGGGCGTGATCCTGCCGCTCGGCGCGTGGGGCTTCTCGGTGATGGTGCTCACCGAGTTCATGAAGGACATCCCCGCCGAGATCGAGGAGGCCGCCCGTATCGACGGCGTCGGTGAGCTGCGGATGCTGTGGCAGGTCATCCTGCCGCTGTGCAGGCCCGCGCTCGGCGTGGCCGGGGTGCTCGGCTTCATCATGATCTGGGACCAGTACCTGCTGCCCCTGATCGCCGCCAAGGACCCCACCGACTACACGGTCACCGTCGCCCTGTCCATCCTGCGCACCGACCCCGAGGTCGGTTCGGGGGTGGTGCTGGCCGGTGCGGTGATCGCCCTGATCCCCAGCCTGATCGTCTATCTGCTCCTCCAGCGCTCGCTGGTCACCGGCATCGCCGCCGGTGCCACGAAGGGCTGACCACCCACCCCCCACGTATGAGGGAGACATGAAGTTCCACGGAGTGCTGTTCTTCCCGGTCACGCCGTTCGCGGCGGACGGTTCACTGGACGAGGAACGGCTTGCCCAGCACATCGAGTCGGGTGTCGCCGCGGGCGCGGGTGGTGTGTTCGTCGCCTGCGGCACCGGCGAGTTCCACGCCCTGTCGGCCGATGAGATCGAGCGGGCCACGAGGGTCGCGGTGCGGACGACCGCCGGGCGGGTACCGGTCTTCGCGGCCGCCGGCGGTCCTGTGCCGGTCGCCCGGGACCAGGCCGCCCGGGTAGAACGCGCCGGCGCCGACGGCATCCTGCTGCTGCCGCCCTACCTGGTCGGCGCCCCGCAACAGGGCCTGGTGCGCTACGTCCGGGAGGTCACCGCGGCCACCGGGCTGCCCGTCGTCTTCTACCAGCGCGGCACCGCCCGGCTCACCGAGGACACGGCCGCCGAGATCGCCGCCCTGCCCGGGGTGGTCGGACTCAAGGACGGCATCGGGGACATCGAGCGGATGCACCGCGTCGTCCGCGCGGTGCGTGCCGTGCCGGGCACGGAGGACTTCCAGTTCTTCAACGGCCTGCCCACCGCCGAGATGACCGCACCCGCCTACCAGGGCATCGGCGTCGCGCTGTACTCCTCGGCGGTGTTCGCCTTCGCCCCGGAGATCGCCCTGGCCTTCCACCGGGCCCTCGCCGAGAATGACGAGGCCCTCGTCTCCCGGCTCCTCGACGAGTTCTACGGCCCGCTGGTCGCCCTGCGCGACGAGGTCCCCGGGTACGCGGTGTCGCTCGTCAAGGCCGGGGTGACACTGCGCGGCCTGGACGTCGGCGGCGTACGGGCGCCGCTGCTGGATCCGGCACCGGAGCACATCGCCCGGCTGTCCAAACTCATCGACCGTGGTCTGGAGGTGGTCGGCGCATGAGCCAGACGCGCATCCGGGAGCTGATCGTCACCCCGATCGCCTTCGGCGACCCGCCGCTGCTCAACTCCAACGGCGTGCACGAGCCGCTCGCCCTGCGAATCATCCTCCAACTCGTGCTGGAGGACGGCACGGTGGGACTCGGCGAGTCCCCGGGCGGCACCGCCCGGCTGGAGCGGCTTCAGGCCGCGGCGAAGGTGGTGGTCGGCATGGACGTCTTCGACGCCACCGCCGTCGCCGCCGCGATCGACGGGGCGCTGCTGCCGACCGTACCCAGCTCCCACGAGCGCGGCTGGACCACCTCGGCGGTGGAGGTGGCCTGTCTCGACGCGCAGGGCAAGCTGCTCGGCCGTCCGGTCAGCGATCTGCTGGGCGGCAGGGTCCGCGATGCGGTGCCGTTCGCGGCGTACCTCTTCTACAAGTGGGCCGAGCACCCCGCGCTCGACGGCCGTCCGGCCATCACCGACGACTGGGGCGAGGCCCTCGACCCGGCCGGGATCGTCGAGCAGGCCCGGCTGATGCAGGAGCGGTACGGCTTCAGGTCGTTCAAGCTCAAGGGCGGCGTGTTCCCGCCCGACGAGGAGATCGCCGCGATCCGGGCGCTGGCGGAGGCCTTCCCCGGGCAGCCGCTGCGTCTGGACCCGAACGTGGCGTGGACGGTGGAGACGTCCACGGAAGTCGCCCGTGAACTCGACGGTGTACTGGAGTACTTGGAGGACCCGACCAAGGGCATCGAGGGCATGGCGGAGGTGGCGAAGGACTCCCCCATGCCGCTCGCGACCAACATGTGCGTGATCGCCTGGGAGCATCTGAAGCCGGCCGTCGAGCAGGACGCGATCCAGGTCCTGCTCACCGACCACCACTACTGGGGCGGGCTGCGCCGCACCCGGGAACTGGCCGCCGTGTGCGAGGCGTTCGGGCTTGCCCTGTCGATGCACTCCAACTCCCACCTGGGCATCAGCCTCGCCGCGATGACCCATGTCGCCGCGGCCATTCCCAACCTCGACCACTCCTGCGACACGCACTACCCGTGGAACTCGGCGGACGACGTGATCGTGCCCGGTGTGCTGGAGCTGCGTGACGGGGAGGTCCGGGTGCCGACAGGGCCGGGGCTGGGCGTCGAGCTCGACCACGACAAGCTGGAGCGGCTGCACCGGCGGTACGTCGACTCCGGGATGCGCGGCCGGGACGACACCGGCTACATGCGGCGGATCCAGCCGGAGTACGAGCTGCGGCTCCCCCGCTGGTGAAAACGGGCGTGCGCCCCTCCGCGCGGAGGGGCGCACCCGGTCACCTACTTGGACTTCGGCACCTTCAGCCGGTCCCAGGTGAGCTTGCCGGGGATGCCGTCGGCGTCCTTGCCGGAGAAGCCCTGCTTCTGCTGCCAGAGCGCGTAGGACCGGCGGTCGGCCTCGCTCCAGTCGGGGCTCGGCCCCTCCTCGTAGCGGCTGCACCCCTCGGCGACCAGGCGGCGGCCCATCGCCGTGATGATCGGGGAGCGCTGGCCGACGTGGAAGAACGCGGCGCCGGGGAACGGCTCGTAGGACGGCTTGGGCGACGGCTTGGGGTCCGGGGCCGGCTTGCTGCCGCCTCCGGCGCCCTTGAGCCGGTCGCGTATGCGCCCCCGCATGCTGTCCATGGTGAAGCCGCGCGGGTCGACCTTGCCCGGCTGCCACTCCTTGTGGCCGATGACGGAGCGCTCGGACCAGCCGTGGTGGCGGCAGATCGCCGCTGACACCTTCTCGATGGCCTCCTTCTGCGCCTCGGGCCAGGGGTCCTTGCCGTTGCCGAGGTTGACGCACTCGAAGCCGTAGAAGTGCCGGTTGCCGTCGGTGTCGGCCTCGTTGTCGGCCGGCAGCTTCGACTCGTTGATCACGGCGCGCAGGACGTCGCCGTCGCCGAGGCCGGCGTGGTTGGCGCGGCCGTTGCCGACCAGGTGGACGTGGCCCTTCTTGTCGATGACGCCGTGGCACAGCGGGCCGGGCAGGCTGGAGTAGCCGTCGTAGCAGATGTCGACGGAGGCGGCAGTGCCGGAGGTGACGGTGTGGTGGATCATCACGCCGTTGACCGGCCCCCAGGGGCCCTTGCTGTTGCGGTTGTGGGTGCGCCAGTTGCGGACCTCGTGGACGGTCAGGCCCTCGGCCCGGAGGATCTCCACCAGCTTGGACGCGCTCAGCGGCTTGGCCATCAGTTGTCTCCTTCCACGGCGGCTTCCGCCTCGGCTGTGGTCTGGGACCGCCCGTGGGAGGGGTCCTCGGCGGCCAGTTCCTCGCGGTGGGCCTGCTCCTCGGCGGCGAGCGTGGCCTCGTCCGCGGGCGGCATGCTGCTCGCCAGCGGGCCGAACGCCAGGCGCAGGTCGACGGCGCTGCCCTCGCCCTTGATCAGGGCCAGCGGGGCGAAGTGCCGGGCGATGCCGGCCGGGCCCTGGAGCAGCGGACGGCGGGCCGCGTCCACCGGCCACTCGACGCTGCCGGTGGCGGTGCGGGCGGGGACGATCCAGTGGTCGCCCGTGCGGTAGGCGCCGCCCTTGGCGAAGTACACCTCGACGCCGTCCTCCAGGGGCAGCCACTCCCCCTCAGCGACGGGAACCGCTCCGCCGCGCAGGGCGGTGCTGCGGCCCTTGCGCTTCGGGCCGCCGCGGTGGTCCCAGCGGCGCAGGTACGGGTTCAGGTGCGCGAGCCGTCCGACGCCCGGGGCGGGTTCGGCGGACAGGCGGACGCGGCGGCCCGGCAGGTCCAGCTCCTCGACCCGCAGCAGCGGCAGGGGCTCCAGTCGGGAGGCGTAGGCGGTGTCGACGAACTCCACGTGGTCGCCGACGTCCAGATCCAGCTTGTCGTCGTGGCCGAGGGACGCCAACTGCACCCAGGTGCCGTCGAGTTCGTCGACGGGGAAGACGACGGAGCCGTTCTCGCGGGACCACTTGAAGGTGGCTTCCTTCGCCTCGCCGCCCTCGTGGACCTCCACCCGGTAGAGCTGGTTCTCCGGGCCGCGGTAGCGGGCGTCCGGCTTGACCAGGCACGGGTCCTCGTCGGCGTGGTCGGGCCGCTCGCTGCGGGCGGCGAGCCGGGCCGAGGGGGCCGACCGGCGCTGCGCCCAGCGGGTGAACGCGGCGCGGACGACGTCCTTGGACGGGTCGGTCTCCTCGATCTCCAGCGCGGCGAGGGACAGCGGCAGCACCTGCCAGACGACCTTCAGGCGGGCGGCGGTGTCGGGCATGGCCGCGCCGAGGGCGACCTCGCGCAGCGCGGGGTCCTCGGCCGCGGTGACCGAGCGCTCCCACACGTTCAGGTAGACGACGAACGGCGTCTGGGCGGGCGAGGGCAGCCGGTCGCCGGGCTTCTCCGGGTCGCGGAAGCCGTCGGGCTGGTCCCAGTAGGTCCAATGCGCGGGCGGCTCCGGCGCCGGCTCCTCGCTGTCCTCGTCGGTGACGGGCACACCGGCGGCCGGGCGGCCGGCGTCGCACAGGATGCCGTCGACGTAGTAGCGGCCACCGTGGATGAGCAGGGTGTCGATCTCGTGCTTGCCGCCGACGTACTCGATGCGGAAGCCGGCGGCGTGCCGCGGCCCGCCGTGCGGTCCGATCAGGTCGGCGGCGAGGCCGCGTGCCTGGTGGAGCTGGATCTGAGTCTGTTCGTTGAGGTCGGCGTCGAGCTGGACGCGGCCCTGCTGGGCGACGACCGCGGAGTAGTGCCGCTCCGGGCGGAACGTGGAGCGGGAGAGGTCTGCGTGCATGAAGGGTGTCCCCCCTGGTTCAGAAGTGCGGTTCACAAGGTCGGTGGCGGGCGCGCGCCTCACGTCACAAAGAAGATCCCGGCGTCGGTGCCCGCGGGCGTGTACTCGGCGAGCCGGGCCCGGAGGCCGTCTTCGCGCTGCGGCCGGTACAGGTCGTGGAAGGCACCCATCTCGGCGCCGTCGTCCGCGCCGCGCCTGATCTCCTCGGGGCAGCGGTCGGACAACAGGCCGTACCAGGGCGTCCCGTAGCGCTGGGAGGTGAACGACGGCCTGATGCCCCGGGCCTGTTCGGGTTGGCAGCGGTGGCGGCGCGGGGTGCGGGAGCCGGTGGGGACGTAGGAGTGGCGCAGGCAGCCGATGCCGCGCCGGGCCACGTGGAGCCGGCCCGTGAAGACGCTGTTCTCGGCGATCTGCACCGCGTGCGTGTGGATCTCGCCGATGACGGTGGTGCGGTGCAGGTGCAGCACGGCGTGGGCGTGGCGGCAGTCCGGGGCGGACAGGGCCTCGCGGTCGTCGGCGGTGGCGTCGAGGACGCTGTCGCGGATGTGGATGTCGAGGGGGTCCTCGCTCACCTCGTCGCCGATGACCTCGATGGTGCCGAGGATGCTGTGCTCGATCTGGAGGCAGGCGGTGGTGCGGTCCAGGATGATGCTCGGCTCCTCGGGCGAGTGCGGCTCGCACTCGGGCTCCAGGGACCAGCCGGGCACGAGCGTGCTGTGCCGCAGGACGACGGCGCCCATGGCGCCCGCCACGTTGATGCCGCGTCCGGCGACGAGCAGCCCGTCGAGGACGACCCGCGGCCGCTCGTGCGGGGCGCAGTCGTCGGACACCGCGCGGATGTTGAGGGCGTCGGGGCGGTTGCTGTACCAGTCGAGGAGGCGGACGACGGGGCGGGTGCCCTCGGCGGCGCGCAGTTCGAGCCGGTCCCCCGGGTCGAGGTCGAAGTCGAGCTGCTCCTGGTAGGCGCCGCTGTGCGTGATCTCGATGATGCCGGCGGGGCCCGTGCGGTCGGCCCGGCGGTCGTGTTGCCAGGCCCGGTAGGCGTCCATGATCTGCCGGTACGGCTGTCCGGGGCCGACCCGGTACACCTCGGCGTCCGGGCGGGGTTCGCGGTCGCGTTCGTACTCGCCGCCGCCCATGTCGGCGGCGAACGCGTAGTGGTAGTCGACCCACACGCCCTGCCGGGGCGCGGAGCGCGACCCGAAGGCGATCCGGCCGAGCTCGGGGTCGACGGCCACCTGGCCGCGCTTCGGCCGGTAGCGCCAGTCCGACAGGTCGGCGACCACGATGTCCGAGGGCGGTACGGGGTTGTCCTCGCCGTCGAGGCGGATCACGAAGCTCTTGCCGGGGCCGTAGTAGTCGAGCAGCCGGTCGTGCAGGAGGCGGCGGGTGACGAAGGCCGGCACGTTGTCGGCGGTGGCGATGTGTGCCGGTGAGGGCTCCGGGAACGGCTTGGTGACCAGCGGGGTGTCGTTGCCGAGGATCGAGAAGGTGTAGAGGTTGCGGGCCCGGTCGATGCAGTAGGCCGGGCTCCGGGTCAGTGCGTACGCCTTCAGCCGCCACACGAAGAGCGCGACGCCGGCCGGGCTCCAGCCGCCCTGCCGGTGCCGTGACTCGGCGCGGCGGACGTCGACCGTACGGGCCGCGTTGGCGAACGGGCCGCCACCGAGGGCGAGTTCGGCGCCGTCGCGCAGGTCGACGAGGCGTCCGCGCGTACCACGCTCCCCGGTGCCGTACAGCTTCACCGGCTGAGTGTGGGCGACCTGCCGGGACAGTTCGACGGCCCGCGCGGGCCAGCCCGTCACCCGCTCGGACAGCTCCTCCAGGAGGTGCAGGGTGCCCTTGCGGCGGCGGCTCGCGACCGTGGCGGCCACGTCCCGGCGCGGGGCGATGGCCTCCGCGAGGGCGGCCCGGCCGCCGTCGTGCAGACCGGTGGTCAGGACGCGCTCGTAGCCGGGCAGGGTGCGGTAACCGACGAGGTCGCCGAGGTACGGCAGCACCCAGGGGGCGGCCGTCTCCACGAACAGGTCCTCGTAGCCCTGCTGGACGCCGTCGCGGACGCGGTCGATCTGCTCGGCGATCACCGCGAGCAGGGCGCGCAGCGGCCCGCCCTCCTCGGCGTCGCGCAGCAGGTGCCAGCGAGGCAGCAGTTCGGCGAGCCCGTCGGGTTCCCTGGGCACCACCGGGGCCGGCGTCTCCATCTGGGTGTCCGGGGACATCACTTGACCTCCGTCAGAATCAGGGTGTCCGCGGCCCGGGGCGACAGCAGTGCGAGCTGGGCCGGGCGGATGCCGCGGAAGACGTACACCGACCGGCCCTCGGGCAGGCGCCGGGTGTCGGTGATGTCGGGGTTGAGGCGCAGGAGTTCGGCCAGCGGCAGGCCGTACCGGGCGCAGATCTCCGAGAGCGTCTCGCCGTTGCCGGCGCGGACGGTGTGGGTCTTCTCGTCGTACGTCGCCGGGTGCGCGGGGACGGTCGCCCTGGGCGGGCCGGGCCGGGTGAGCAGCTCGGTGAGCTCCTCCGGGGTGGCGGAGGCGGGCACGCCGGTGAAGACGTCGACGTCCATGTAGTCGACGCCGGGCACGGTGTGGGCGGTGGCCAGCACCTCGGAGAGGCGGGCGGGGCGGCCCAGCTCCCGGCCCTCGAAGCCGAGCCGGTTCAGCAGGGCCTGCCGCAGGCGCGGTTCGACGATCTGCCAGGCGTGATCCGGGGCCACCTTCACCTTGGCGGCGATCAGCAGCAGGACCAACTCCCGGCCGTCCACGCGGACCGGGAGGTTCACGTCGCCGTACTCGGTGAGGGCGCCGCGCAGCGCGCGCAGGGTGTCGGAGTCCGGCGCGATGGGCACGTCGTCGGTGCCCGCGACCGTCACGTGCAGCACGCGCCGCCGTCCGTCGAAGAGTTCGCGCGCGGCGGCCCGGCCGATGCCGGCCCGGGAGCGGGCGAAGTCCTCGTAGTCGGACTCGGAGACCAGCCGGTCCAGGGCCGAGACGGCCAGCGGGACGGTACGGCGGGTCAGGCCCGGGCCGTCGGCGTCCGCGCCGCCGGTGGCGGGGCGCGGGTTGGTGACCGCGGTGACGCCGAGGGGCCGGGTGAGCGGCTGGGTGACGCGGCCCGCCGGGACGTTCGCGGCCTTGCCGGTGCCGAAGCGGTAGCGGGCGCGGACGTTCTCGTGTCCGGAGGGCAGCCGGGCGCCGTGCACGCCGTCACCGAAGGTCACGGTGGTGCGGCCGTCGGCCGTGGATCCGGTGATGTAGACCCGCTCGGTCGGGCCGCGTCCGGCGAGGCTGTCGACCTCGTGCCACAGCACGCCGTCGACCCGGATCTCCAGCACCGGCGTGGCGCCGAGGGGGTTGTCGTCGGCGAGCCAGGTCAGCGGGGACTGCCAGAGGGCGAAGGTCTGGTTGACGCGGTCCGAGTCGCCGCTGCCGATGGCCTCCTCGCGGCTCTCGCCGTGGGTGGCCTCGACGACGTTGCCGAGGACGCGGACCGTCTCGCGGCGGTAGCGGTGGGCGAGGTCGGCGGTGAGGGTGAGCCGGGTGTGGACGTGGTCGCCGGGGATCCGGGGGTCCGCGGCGGGGCCGGCGGCGGCGATCGTGACGACCTCCGTGGCCCGTACCCCGGCCGTGCCGGGGATGTCGCTGCGCTCGCCCTCGACGATGAGCGTGCGGCCCGGCCTGAGGCCCTCGTACAGCTCGGCGAGTTCGATCTCGTTTCCGTGCACGTCCTCGCCGAGCGGTTCGTCGGCGAGGCGCAGCGGCTCGCCCGCCGCGTGCACGGTGGTGTCGCGGATGTGCGACAGGAGCACGTCGAACTCGTCCAGCCAGGCGTCGGCGAGGGTGAGTTCGGTGCCGCGGCCGGTGATGCCGTAGTTGGTGTACGCGGCCGTGCGCACGGCCTTCACCTGGGTGGTGACGAACGCCAGCTTCGGATCACCGGGGACGCCCTTGTCGGCGCCCTTGGCGGGCCGCTGGATCGCCACCCAGCTCCCGCCGGTGATGCCCTCGTGCACGGTGTCGAGCTGGAGCGTGCTGCGGTTGACCTGCTCCGGCTTGGTGGCGATGACGATCTCGACGTTGGGTTCGGCCGTGCCCACCGTGTACTTGAGGCTGACCTCGTGCTCGCCGTGCGTGAACTGCTCGGCGGCGCCCGGCCGCAGGGCGATCTGCTCGGACGTGCCGTTGTGGACGCCGACGTGGACCAGGCCCTCGTCGTCGGGCCGCGACACGAACAGGGTGCGCTCGGGCAGGCCGGAGTGGAGGCGGGCCGTGACGCCGGGTTCCTGGGAGTCGGCGGGCCGCCGGTTGAGCCAGCTCAGGTCGCGGTCCTGGCCGGAGCGCACGGACAGCTCGACCTGGCCGGGACCGAGCGTGAAGGTGACCGGCTGGGTGACGGGCAGGTTCTCCGCGCGCTGGTCGGAGCTGCTGCCCTCGACGTACTGGAACTCGGCCCGGACCGGGGCCTTGCCCGCCGTGTCGTAGACGACGCGCATGGTCGCCAGCACCGCTCCGGTCAGCGGCCAGTCGGCGGTGCGGATGACCCGGCCGCGGTCGTCCTGGACCGGCTTGAGCGGGGCCGTGGCGCCGAAGGGGGCCGCGGTGACGCGCAGGGCGAGCAGCTCGCGCAGGAGCTGCGGGGCGCCGGGGGCGGCGGCCGTGCGCCAGGCCGAGTAGAGGCTGCCGAGGCCCGGGTTGAGGGCGGAGAGGAGCCGGGCGGCGTCGGTACCGGGGAGCTGACGGACGCCGGTGGTGCCCCGGTTGGCGGTGGAGCGCAGGGCGGGAAGTATGGCGCCCAGAGCATCCCAAGCGGCGGCGCGCGAGTCGCCCCCCAGGGGCGCGGGGAACTGCGCGCCCAGCCCAGACGGCGCCGCAGACGGCCGACCACCCATCGAGGCACCCACCTCATCCGCCTGCGCAGGCGCCAACTCCAGTGCCCGCTCCGCGAGTTCCGCCAACACCGCCTCCAACTGCTCGAACCACTCCGCCACGTCCTCATACGGCTCGGCCAGCACCTGCGCCTCACCGAGACGGGCGAGAGGTTCCGCGAGACGGGCCGCGAGCCGCTCGGGGGTCTTGACGTCCTCCAGGTCGGCCCGCAGCGGGGCGAGGACCTGGTCCTCGAAGTCCTCGATGAGCCGACTGACCGGACGCGGGTTGGGCACCTCCGGGGTCGGCGGCTCCTCCCCCGGCTCCCCCGGCTGCACCGGCGGAGCCGTCCAGCGCCGCACCTCGTCGACGAGTTCTTTCAAACTCGGCGGCGCCGACTGCGGCAGGGAGATCGCCGTGACGTCGTCGTCCCGGTCGACGCGCGTGTCCGCCACCGGCACCAGCTTGCGCTCGCCGCCGGCGCCTTCCCCGAAGACGAACAGCAACTGGTCGCCGGTCCGCAGGGAGTGCGCGGTGCCCTCGACGAACAGTTCGGAGCGCTTCTCGAGATCCCGCGGGGTGACGAGCGAGGGACGGCGGCGCCGGACCTTGAGTTCGTTGAAGTCCCAGCGGGCCGTCAGGTCCCGGCTGGTCTCGAAGGTCATCGACTCCTCGTCGGCGGACGCGGGCACGCTGTGGCTGCGCGCACCGCGCGGGATCAGCACGTTCTGGGCCTCGGCGCGCGGGTCGCGTTCGAGGGTGTACGCCACGTGCGTGGCGGCGGCGACGCCGGGGCGCGGCCGGTGTCCGACGAGCCGGCCGAGCAGCACCAGGGAGCGGTGCTCGTTGGCGGTGCGGACGTAGGCCTCGTCGGCGATGCGCTCGGAGTGGAAGGTGAGCAGGTCGCCGAGGACGGCGGTGGCGTCGAGCAGGCCGATCGCCGGATCGTCCGGGGTGCGGACGGTGAGCCGGTTCAGGGCCGGGTAGGCGGGTGAGGCGAGCCGGTCGAGCAGGGCGGCCAGGAAGGAGCCGTACTCCCCGACACGGTAGTCCAGCGCGGTGCGGCCGGGCGGGTTGTGCAACGGGGACGGCGCGAGGCGCTCGTCGTGGCCGCCGCGGCAGGCGCCGCCGCAGCCGCACTCGTCGGTCGCGGGGACCGGGTGCGTGTCCGTCATCGGGCACCTCCCAGGGATATCGCCAGCAGGCCGTTCTCCGGCCGGTCCGGGTCGTTGTCGCACGTGGCGATCTCCAGCGGGCCGAGCCGCAGCACGCCGTCCTCCCTTTCTCCTCGGTCCTGTCCGTGCAGCCGTCGCAGCCGGGTGACCTCGACGCTCGCCACTCCTGAGACGGCCGCGGCGACGGCGACCAGGCGGCTGAGCCGGACCGGTTCGCCGAAGGTGAGCGCGTCCGGGTGGAAGAAGCCGAGCCGTCCGCCCGGCAGCCGTCCGCTGCCGAGCACGCGGTACAGCTCGGCAAGGATCTGCCCGTGCTGGTGGCCCGGCTCGGCGCACACGGTGAGCGCGATGTCGAGCGGCACCAGGCGGGCGGGGCCCACGACGAGGTCGTGGCCGATGCGCCGGTACGTCTCCAGCGCCTGGGCGACCGAGTCGAGCAGCTCCCGCGACGGGGCCGCGGTGCCGTACGCGTCGATCGCGATGTGCGCCTCCTGGACGCTGCCGGTCCAGCGGAGTGCGGCCGCCGCTCGCTGCACGCCCGGCAGTTCACCCGCGAGGGCCGCGTAGTCCTCGGCGGTCACGGCGCGCAGCCGGGTGCGGCGCAGGTCGAGCGGGGCCAACTGGCGTACCTGCTCGACCGGTTCGGGCAGGGTGCCGCCCACTGCGGGCAACGGGTTGCGCACGGAGACGGCCGGGGCTTCGCAACCGCTCTGCACGACAAGGTGGTTGATGGCCTCGGCGCCGACGTTGCCGGCGGTGCCGCCGCCGAGCCGGTAGCGCAATGCCAGCCGGGAGCCGGGCGTGGGCTTGGCGCCGTGCCGGCCGTCGCCGAAACGCAGGGCCATACGACCGTCGTCCTCCAGTTCGCCCACGAAGTGCCGCTCGCGCGGACCGCTGTCGAGCAGGTCGCGGCGCGGCTCCCAGGTCTCCTCGTCGCCCTCGACGCGTACGGCGGGCAGCGCCCGGCGCGGGTGCTGGGCGAGTGCTGCGGTCGCCGAGCCGCGCAGTACCGTCTCCTCGGGGTGGAGTCCGGCCGCGTAGGCAGGGCCCCAGCTGTGCGCGATCTCCCAGGCGATGTGCCCGTCGAGGACGGTCCCCGCGCGGGCCCGGGCGGCGAGGACCTCGACGCGGCGCAGCTTCGTGTCGAGCAACTGGTCGCTGCGGTAGAGCAGTTCGCGCAGGGCGCGGACCGGGTGGCGGCGCAGTTCGAAGCGCTCCAGCACGTTCAGGCCGTAGACCACGGCGAGTTCGGCGATCTCCTTCTCGCCGAGCCCGTCCCGGTCCCGGGCGCTGCGCCACAGTTCGACCAGCCGCTGCCGGATGCGGCCCGGGATGGCGGCGATCCGCTCGGCCTGCCCGGCGGCGACGGTGCCGGGGTCGGGGAAGGGCACCGCCTGGGTGACGGGCGTACGGCCGAGGACGGGGCGGAAGCGGGGCGCGATGCCCGGGTAGACGGACTGGGCGAGCAGGGTGCGCAGCGCGGCGGTCTGGGCGTACGCCGTGCCGGGGACGACCTGTTCGTGCCGCTGCCCGGCGCTCTCCAGGCCGAGGCCGGCGCGTGCGGTGGCGCGCTCGCCGACGACCTCGAAGAGTTCGCGGACGTCGTCGGGGACGAGCGCCCGGCCCGACCGGGTCTTGTCCGTCAGGGCGTTGATGAGCCGCGCGGGCGCGTTGCCCTCCTCGGTGTCGCGGCAGCCGAACGCGGGTGGGTCGCAGGGAGCGACCACGGCGGGCACGGGCGGCACGGTGACCGTCTCGGGCAGCCCGGCCAGGGTCCGGCCGTGGTCGACGAGGACGACGTTGCCGCGGGCGAGCGTGACGTCCTCGACGGGCAGGCAGTCGCGTCCGCCGCGCGTGGTGAGGCAGAGCGGGAAACGCAGCGCGTCCCCGGCGGCCCAGGTGATCTCCAGGACCGGCTGGTCCTCGATCCGGTCCAGGCCGGGCGTGACGGAGGTGAGGCGGACGGCCTGGCGGTGGCCGGGGTCGGCGTCGCCGGGGGTGCCGGTGCGCGGGCCCTTGACCTCCTCCAGGACGATGACGTCGCCGGGCTTGAGGTCGAGACGGCGCTCGCGGCAGGTCTCCGGGTCCACCCAGGAGTCCCGCAGGGTGGCGGCGGTGGCGCCCTTCGGCAGGGTGCACACCTCGCCGCCCCACGTCCACAGCCGGATCGCGTTGTGCGCGACCCTCAGCTCCAGCGGGTCGGTGGCGACGACGGGTTCGAAGACCTCCACCGAGCCGCGCTCGTCGAGGTCGCCGAGCTCGCTCTCGTCGATGACGGTGCCCGGCTCGGGGCGGTCGTGTGGGTCGAGGCTGCGCACGTCGACGGAGGCGAAGCGGAAGGTGCCCGGGGCGAGCGTCCGGTCGTCCGCGGTGCGGACGGTGACGTAGGCGCGGGCGTTGCAGCCGTCGTGCATCGCGTAGTCGATGAGCCGCACGTGACGGCGTACGGAGACGCGGCGGCGGGCGGTGTCGAGGTAGGCCTCGGTGGCGACCGCGTCCTGCTGGTAGCTGATCTGGTCGCCGGTGTACGCGAGGAGTTCGACGAGGGTCGTGCCCAGGTCGGCGGGGTTGCGTTCCACCCAGTCGGGGGTGGTGAGCGCGAGGCGGTCCAGGAGCAGTTTGCGGATGGTGTCGTAGTCGCGGGCGGTGTAGTCGATGACGGGCGCGGCGGGGAAGTCCGGCTCCGGCTGGTCCTGGTCCTTGCAGTCGAAGGGGGTCGGGCAGTCGGGCCGGAAGGAGAACGTGGCGCTGTGGTAGCGCTGGTCGAAGCCGCGGTACGGCTCGGTGCCGGGCCGTCCGTACGGGTCGGCCTCGACGAGGGAGAGCCGGTAGCGGGAGGTGTCGCCTGCCTTGTCGAGGGTGACGTAGAGCCGGTCGTCGAGCTCGGGGTCCTCCTCGCGTTCGACGCTCACGTCGACGGCGGTGATGCCGGTGACGCGCCGGCCGCCGTCGATGCGGACGTTCTCGGGGCCGAGGCCGTGCGGGGCCTTGCCGAGGAAGGTGACGGTGAGCAGCAGGCCGCCGTCGCCGGCTTCGACGGTGTCGACGCCGCCAAGCTGGGCGGCCCGTACACGGGCCCGGCGGGAGGCGGTGGTGCCGGTGGTCATGCCGCCCTCCCTTCGAAGACGTCCTCGTGCCGGGTGCCGGTGGCGCGCAGGGCGTACGACAGGTACACGCGCACGACGTGGTCCTCGCTGACGACGTCGAGGGCTTCGACGTCGATGAGGTCGCCGAGCCAGCTCTGGAGCGAGGCCTGCACGGAGAGTTCGAGCGTGCTGATCAGCTCGGGGCTGTTGGGTGTGAACACCAGGTCGAGGAGCCCGCAGCCGAAGCCGGGGCGCATCACGCGTTCGCCGGGGCTGGTGAACAGCAACTGCTCGATCAGGTCGTGGACGTGCTCGCCGTGGGTGGCGTGCGCGGTGCGTCCGCGGCGGTCCGCGCGGAACGGGAAGGCGATGTCGCTGCGGGGGCGTGTCCCGCGGCTCGTGGGACTCATCGGACGGTGACCTTTCGCTGCGTGCCCTGGACGACGGGCGGTCCCTGCGGGACGAAGGCCGCGGTGAAGCACTGCGCGGCGGAGATGTCGAGCAGCACGGGCGCGCCGTCGACGGTGATGCCGCTGCCGCCCGCGGTCCAGCGGACCGTGACGCACGGCATGGGCACCCGGTCGACGGTGTGCGGGCAGCCGGTGACCACGTAGCTGTGCGCGGTGGTGGCGACGGCGGCTCCCGCGACGCGTACGCCGCCGGCCGGTGGGGTGGCCGCCGTGACGCGCCCGCCGTGCGGGCAGCCGATCACGGCGGCGGTGTCCAGCAGACTCCCGGATGTTCCGGACACGTTCTTCGTTCCCCCGTTCTTATCGCTTGGACGCGACGGTCAACTGGCCCTCGTTCACGTCCACCTGGTCGCCGCGCAGGGTGATTTCCGCGCCCAGGCCGTTGGAGATCACGATGGCTTCCTTGGTGATGCGGATGTACGCCCCGCCCTGGGCCTGGAGCAGGATCCCCTGGTCGGTGCCGGGCGGATCGCTCATCACGATCTTGTGCGCCTCGGGTGTCTGGACCACGACGGGCTTGGCCTGGGACGCCGGCTGGACGAGCCGGCGGGCGTCGGGCGGCAGCTCGGCCTGCTCCCCGTACCAGCACCCCGTCCACACCGGGAAGCTGGGGTCGCCCTGCTCGAACTCGACCCACACACCGGCCCCGGGCGACGGCACCACGAACTGGCCGGCCTGCGGACCCGTGAACGGCAGACAGGGCAGCGCCCAGGTCGACGGCTCGTCCCCCAGGACGTCCGGGACCTCGACGGTGATGCGGCCGATGTGCAGTGGATCGTTGTTGTCCACGACTCGGCCGCGGAACTTGCCGAGGTAGCGATTGCCGGGTGCCGCCATGTGTACTGCTCCTGGTCGTGATGATCGGTTCGGGTGGATCAGGGCCCTGACGCAGGCGCTGATCAGGACCTTGTGTAGGCGCTGCTCAGGGCCTCACGTACGGGCTGCGTGCTTCGAGTCCCTCTCGGGAGAGCGTGAAGTTCTGCCGGAAGGAGCCCGGGCGCAGGTTGTGCGTGACGGACTTGACGTAGTAGTCGCCGTCGTACGTACGGCCCGAGCCGCGCACGCCGACCAGCTGGCGCGGCTGGAGGATGTAGCCGTGCCGGTTCACGTCGAGCGAGCCGGAACCGGAGATGACGTCGGCGGACACGGCGGCCCTGGCGAGCAGTTCGGCCTCGGCCTGCTCCCGCTGCTGTTTGGCGGTACCGGAGAGCGTCTTGCGTTTCAGGGCGGGGGTGGGCCGCTTGCCGAGGGGCGGCCGCAACGGGCTGATCGGCGGTTGCGGCAGCAGGGTCGACTGCCGGGTCCCCGGGTCCTGCCAGCGGGCCTGCGGCTCTTCCCGCGCCGTCCCGTCGTAGGCGAAGGTCAGCTGGTCGACGGTGGAGTTGGCGTCCATGTTGACGTTGAGGGCGTGCTGGCGGATGCCCAGGCGGACCTCGGGCCCCCAGCGTGCGCTGGACTGTCCGGGGGTCGGTCCGGGCTCCAGGTAGAAGGTGTAGCCGTTGGCCCGCGCGAGGTCGTTGATGTACTGGAGGTCGGTGCCCGTCTGGTAGTGGACGCGGAGGTCCTGGTGCGGGGGCTGGGTGACCTTCTCGGTGTACACGTCGGGCCGGACGCCGTAGCCGGAGTAGCGGCGCAGGATGGTCAGGACCCGCTGCGACGGCGGCATGTTGGGGTACCGGTCCGTGCGCTCCTCCAGGTCCATGACGAGGGCCAGGTCCTCGCCGGTGACGGTGAGGGTGGAGTGCCCCGGCTGGTTGCTGGCCCCGACCTCCTGACGCACGATCAGCCCGTCGAACAGCACCTCGGGCGTGCCGCGGACGGTGACGTTCACGACGAGACGCGTCTTCGGATCGAAGAAGCCCTCAGGCAGCAGGGTGCGGTTGATGAGCCCGTTCTTGGTGAGGTCGAAGGCCAGCTGGAAACCGCTGCGCTCCCCCGCGGTTGCCGTGATCTGCGCCGACAGCAGGGCCTCGGTCACCTCGGCGGGAACGGGGCGCACCAGCTGCGGTCCCATGTGCAGGGTGACGTGAACGGGGCCGCGCCCCACCGGCAGTTCAGACACGCCGGTCCCCCCGCGGGAAGTGCCCGGCGAGCGGGATGTCGACCTCGCTGCCCGGCTCGGCGGTCAGCTCACGCGGGTCCAGTACGGGGTTGGCGTCGGCGATCTGCCACCACTGGCCGGGGTCGCCGAAGTAGCGCTGGGCGAGCAGGTCGGGACGCTCGCCGGTACGCACGGTGTGCACCTGCGTGTCCTCGCTCTCGTCGAGAGGGGGGAGCAACCGGCGCTTGGTGTAACGCACTTCGGTCCCGTCGGGCTGCCGGTGCACCCCGATCTCGGCGTCGTGGTAACGGCTGGTGCGCGGGTACGGGTGTGCTCCCGGTATCGCGTCCAGCGCGCTCTCGTACGGTTCGATGCCGGCCATGTCCGGTACTCAGCCCCTTCCCACCGCGATGTCACCGGGCCTGAGCCCCAGCGATCCGAGCCCCGCGGTGCGTGCCGCGCCGGCGAGGCGTTCCTTCTGCGCGAGGTGCGCGTAGTACAGCTCGGCGCCGGGGTGGCCGAGCGGCAGGTCACTGACGGTCAGCACCTTGAGGCCGATGCTCAGGGAGGCCCGGATGGGGTTGAGGTTGACGTCGAAGGCGGACTCGTTGATGGACAGCTCCGTCAGCCGCACGGGCATGACGCGCTTGCTGCCCCAGGTGAACAGGGTCAGCGGCATCTCGATCGGACTGATCTCGATGGTCCCCTTCTTCGACAGCCGGCTCGCTTCCCTGAGCTGCGCGGAGGTCGGCTGCACGAGCATTTCGAGCACGGCGAGCTGGGGGTGGATACCGTCGGGCGCGGCGATCTCGAACTGGTCGGTGGCGTCGATCTCGGCGGTGAACTTCCACGTTTCCTGAGCCGGCCCCTTGAGGCGGAGGGCCTCGTTTCTGTCCCCGCTCCCACTGCCTCCTCCGCCGGAATCACCACTGCCTCCTGCCGACTGGGGCGAGAGGCTGCGTTCCAGGGTGTCGGGGTTGAACTGGAGGACGATGATGCGTTGGGGGGTGCCGCGTTCGGGGTCCAGGAGGACTATTCCGGAGCGGATGGGTTTGGGGATGTCTGCGTAGCGGGTCACAGGCGGGCCTCCAGGCGATGAAGCAGGGGTTCGTAGTCACGATCCGGAAAGACTTGCCGGAAGTAACTGAGCATTTCCCCCAGATCTTTCGCGATGCCGCGAAAGGCGTCGTTCCTGAAGTCCAGGTCAGCGAAAAGATACTGCCACCCAGCAACCCCTCCGGTGGCAAGCAGGGTGTCAAGATACGTGGTGTAGTCGATGTCCAATGACTCCAACTTGAGCTGGTTCATGTCGTAGAACCAAATCTCCGATTCGCTGGTACCACCAGCCTGGAAGCGGATCCCCGTCATGCGCCCGGACCCTGGCGCCTCCTCGAATATCTTCAAGTCGCGCATCACTTCCCGCTGATCCTCTGCCAGTCGGGAATCCTCAAAGGTCACATAGTTTCCACTGAGGCAGGAGTGCAGACTCTTGAGGGCGAACTCGCCATCAAGGTAGTAGTCATCCCGGTGCCAGCGGACATAGACCCTTTCCGCCTGCAAGAGATGGGCTCCAGCAGTATCAGGAGGGGTGTTCGGGCTGACGGACATCAACTCCTGAAGTGCGGCGTCGACATCTTGACCACTTTGATGTTCGCTGCGCTCGTACTCATCCACGGTGAGTCCTTGAGTCTGCCCCATACGCCTGACGGCGTCATCAAGAGCAGAGTCAAAATAGCTGGCAGACATAGACCTTCCCCTTCCCTTCCTTTAAATATCCCAATTTATCTTGCCCGCTTCATCCAGCTCCTTGAGCTTGGCTATGATGTCGGCGATCGCCTTCCTTGAAACCTCGCGCATCGAACCTTTCCTGCTCTCCAGATATGTCTCGATGTCAGCAACTTTGCGGTAGACGGGATGAGGATCCGCCACGTCTTGACCATTCTCCGTCTTCATTTTCTGCTTACCGTTGCTGTCTTTTCCGGAGATGTATCGCGGAATCGTTATCGAGAAGCCGCTCTCCTTGCCGCCGAGGGAGTTCCAGATGGCATCCTCTCCAGCTGAATTAATGAGGAGCTGCCCGTGCTCCTCCGGCGTAGGGAGTTTTATGTCAGTGAAGGAAACCGATTTCTCCGGAGTGTCTATTCGAGACCAATCCGACCCCTTATCCCCAGTCTCGCTCAGTTGCTTGTAGAAGCCGTAGGAAGAGGTGATCGAGCTGGGGAAGCCTTCGAGCTTATCCCTATTCGCGTCCACGGTGTCGGGGTGGAATTCTACCCATGATTTGTACCAGATCATGGGCTTTTTGGTTCCGATGGCGTCGAAGGCATGGTCCTCCAACTGGGCCCGCATGGGGATATTTGTCGCGGGCCCGCGGGCAGGTACGAGGTTGTTATTCGACGGCATTCCACCCAACCGGTCGGGGAGCAGGTGCATGCGCACCCATTTACTCTCTTCCGACAGATGGTTCTTTGTGATGTAAGACCAGCCGTCAGGTCGGCTCCACGAGGCCGGGGCCTTGCCGGTGTTCTTGACGCCGCGACTCAGGTAGTCGGCTTCTATCGTGTCGGCTCGTGAACTGTTGAAGTGCGGCATCTCCGGCTCGGGGAGGCCGTCTTCCTTCACTTCGTCCAGGCGGATCTCCGGCTGGCGCTGATGCGGGTCATTGGGGTCACGGGTGCGGACCGCGTCCACCGGGTTCGACGTGGGATTGAGCCTGGCGATCACATCGATCTCCGGGTCGCCATGCGCTCGCAGACTCGTCAGGCGGTACCAGTTCTTCAACGCAACGAGGGACGCGTCAAAATTCGATTCCGCCATCCCTTCTCGCAATCTTGGGAGTAGATACGCCCGAATGCGAGCCGATATGAGGGCGAGTCGATCATCCAGGGCGTCCGGAGAGTCCTCGTTCTTGCGTCGGTCGTCTTTCTTGTCCTGCTTGCCGCCGACCGATTCCTTGTCCTTGCCGTCGGTGTCTTTCTTGCCCGAGCCGTCGCCGTCCTTCTTGCCCTTCCGGTCCGAATCGGTCTTGTCTTTCTTGCTCGGCCCGTCGGCGTCCTTCTCGTTCGACCCGTCGGTGTCCTTCTTGCCGCTCCGGTCCGAGTCGGCCTTGCCGTTGTTGCTGTCGGGCCCCTGATCCTTGCCCTTGCCGTCCGAAGCGGTGTCCTTCTTGGAGCTGTCCGGACCGTCCGTCTTCTTGGGATCGGGCGTGGTGGGCTTCGGCGACGGTGTCGGCCGGGTGTCCTTCTTGTCGTTCGTGCTCTCGTTCTTGGGGTTGCCGTTCTTGTCCTTCGACGTGGAAGGGGTCGGCTTGGTCGAGTTGTCGCTCGGGGTGTTGTTCTTGCCCTCGGTCGTGTCGTTCTTGTTCGTGGGGGCCTTGGGCTTCGTCGGCTTGGGTGACGGAGCCTGAGTGTCCCTGTCCATGGACTTGGCCGGCGCCCCCTTGTCCGTCGGCTTCGCCGGGCCGTCCTTACCCTTCGGCTTGCGGGGAGGGGTCTGGTCCTTCGGCTTCCCAGGACCGGCTTGATCCTTCGGCTTGCCGGGACCGTCCTGACCCTTCGGCTTGCCTGGCGCGTCCTGGGACTTCTTGCCGGGGGGCGGCGTGGCCGTCTGCGTCTTGGGGGGTGTCGACGAGGGCGCGCCCTTGTCCCCGTCCTTGTTGGACCCCTTGTCGTCCCCGCCCTGCCCGTCCTTGGCCTTGTCCTTGCCGCCGCCCTTGTCCTTGCCCAAGTTGGCGGCGACGCCCTTCAGTCGCGTCCCCACCTTCGACACGTACTTGCCGATCCCGCTGAGGATCAGCTCGTAGGCCATTTCCAGCAGGACGACGATGCCGGCCGCTATCGCCTTGGCGAAGAGGACGCCCGCGCCGCCCTGGCGTACGGACTTCAGCCAGGTGATGACCGCGCCGATGGCCTTGAGGATCTCGCCCAGTGAGCCGATCGCGGCCTGGATGGCCTCCAGGATGGCCGCGCCCCAGCCGGCGCCGGGGATCAGCTTCGCCAGCACCTTCGTGATGACGATCTCGCCGATGATGAAGGGGAGTTGGGGGACGATCGCGTCCCACACCTCCTGGGCGATCTTCTCAACGGTGAAGCCGCCCTTCATGAGCTTGTTCCAGACGGCTTCGGTCAGGCCGGTGATCTCCTTGACCTTGTCGTTGAACCACTGCTTCACGGCGCTCTTGACCTCGTTGAAGAGGTGGTTCTTCGCGCCGTCGTACGCGGAGTTCTTCGCGCCGCTCAGCCAGCCGCCCGGGTCCGAGAGGATGTCGACCAGGATCATCATGAACTCGCCGAAGGCGGCGATGAACTTCGTAGCGAAGTCGAGGATCGACTTGAGCGCGTCCTTGCACGCCTTGAGAACGTCGAGAAGCATCTTCTTCAGGACGTTCAGGATGTCGCTGAGAAGCTTCGCGATGGACTCCAGCAGATCCTTCATGATCTGCTTCAGCGCGTTGGCGAGCTGAGTGACGAACGCGAGCGCCGCGTTGATCAGGTCCGTGATGAACTTGCGGATACGGCGGGCGATTTCGATGACCGCTTCCACCAGGGACGTGACGAACTCGATCAGGTCCTCGATGAACTTCTTGATCATCTCGACGATGCCCTCGCGGGCCGCGTTGATCCAGCCCTCGACCGTCTCCTTGAAGCTCTTCAGCGCCTCGATGATCGCGTTCCGGGCGTCCTTGATGATCTGGACGACCTTGTCCCGCAGCTCGATGAACTTCTCTTTGATCCAGTCGAGCGTCTTCGACAGCCAGCCCTTGGAGTCGTCGACCTTCTCGTCCTTCTTCTTCTCCGCTTCCTCCTCGGCCTTGTCGCCCTTGTCCTTGATGTCCTTGTCGCTGGTCTCCTTCTCCGTCTCGACGTCCTTGTCGGTGTCCTCCTCTTCCTTCTTGACGTCGTCGCGGATCTTCTTCTCGCGGTCGGACTTCTTCGTGCCGAGCTTCTTCAGCTCCTCGTCCTGCTCCTTGGTCCAGTCGGAGCGCTGCTTGTCCACGTCCGTCAGGACGCCCTCGCGCTTGCCCGTCTGTTCCTTGGTGTTGGACTGGACTTCCTTGTCGACCTGCCGCTTGTGCTCGTCCTGGGACCTGCGGGTGTCCTGAGTCTTCTTCTCCCGGCCCTTGCCCATGCCCTGGCGGCCGTCACTGAGAGCCTTCTTGAACTGCGGCTTGCGTTCGTGCTCGGCCACTTCCGAGGCCGCTTCGGGCGGTACGGCACCGGTGCTCGCACCGCCGCCGCCCACCTGCGACTTGCCGCCCTGCTGGGCCGGCACCTTCCCCTCGAGCCGTTCCTTCGGCGCGTCCGGGTAGACCTGGTCCTCGCCCATCTTGCGACCGGCGTCGTCGGCGCCGGTCTCGGCGGCCTCCTGGCTCTTGTCGTCGGTGTTGCCGCCCTGCTCCGCGGCCTTGTCGTCGGCCTGGCCCTGCATGTCGACGCCCGGCGCGGTACCGTTCTGCGCCTCCTTCATGGCCTCGTCCTTGGTGGGCATCCCGGCGAACTGGGCGGCCAGGTCCTCCGCCGTCACGTCGAAGCCGAGCCAGTCGCCGATCCCACCGATGGCGTAGCCGGCCATCATCCCGATCTGGTCGAAGAAGTCCGGCTCCTCCATCTCCTCGGCTTCGATCTTGCCTTCCGGCTTCTTCTCGCCCTTGACCTCGGCCTTCTCGCCCTTGGCGTCCTCGGCGCGCTGTGCCTTGTCCTGGTTGTACTGCGCCGCTTCCTCGGCGTCCGGCTTGCCGTGCAGCGTCCTCGGGGCGCCGGAGGGGCGGTCCATGGCGGGCGGCTTGGACGCCAGTTGCCCGTGTTCCTTGCCGACGTCCTTGTCCACGGCGCCGCCGACACTGTCCATCGCCTCGACGGCCTGGTGCGGCTTGAGGTTCGACGCGGCGGAAAGGCCCTCCTCGGGGGAGACACCGGAGAGGTCCGGAGCAGCCTTGGACGCCTTCTTCCCCTTGGTCGCGGAGCCCTTGGAGCCTCCCTTCGAGCCGCCACCGCCGCCCCCACCGCGTGCCGCCGCCGGAGCGGGCCGGGAGCCGGATTCGCCCCCGCCGCCGGAGTCGACCCTGTTCTGCGGCTGCGGAGCCTGCTCCTTCGGGGCCTCGGTACGCGGTTCCTGTGCCCTCGGGCTCGCCTTCTCCGTGCGGGAGGAGGAGCGGGACGCCGTTCGTGAGCCGGAACTTGCCGTGTCCGGGGCGGAGTTGTCGCTGTCCGAAGAGGGGCTGGACGTCGAGCCGGACGACGGTGTCGTACCGGTATCAGCCGAGTTGTCGGAGCCGGTCGTCCCGCCCCCGGACGCGGAGCCTCCCGAAGTGCCGCTCCCGCCCTCGTCCTTGGGGCCCTTCGACTCCTGTGGGCCGGGGGACTCCTCGGGCTTCGCCGCTCCCGTAGCGCCCTCGTCGGAAGCCGTCTTCTCCCCTTCGGCACCCTTCTTGGCCGTGTCCGACGGGGACTCGGTCGCCGAGGTGTCGGAGCGGGCCTGCGCGGAGCCCTTGTCGCCGCCCGACGCCTTGTCGCCCGGTCCGCCCGCGGTCGGCGTGCCCTTCTCCTCCTTGGCGGCCTGCTCGGCCGTACCGCCGCCCGTCTCCTTCGAACGGTCGTCGGCCTCCTGTGTGTTGGCCTCGGCGGCGACCGGACCGGCCTTGGGATCGTCGCCCTGTTTCGGGTCCTTGGAAGCCACGCCCGGCGCCGGCTTCGGCTCGGGCCTCTCCTCGGGTCCGAGCTCGCTCTCCGTACGGCGGCTCTGCTCCGCCGCCTCCTCCTCGGCACCGGGCACGGGCGGGGAGTCCTCGGTGCCCGGGTCGTCCTTCTCCGCCGCCGCCTCGCGCTCGGCGTCCTCCTCGTCCTCCTGCTCACGCCGTGCCTGCACCTTTTCGGCCCTGGTCGGCGGCGGGGCCGAGAAGGAGGGGGTGGGCGGGGCGGAGTTCCCGGCGGACTCGTCGGTCTGGGCGGAGGTCGGCACGTTCGACACGTCGAGGTCCTGCTCGGGAAGGAAGTCCTCCGGCCTGAGTTTGATGTCCCAGGCACTCTCCTCCCCGCCGCCGACCTCCACCTCGGAGTCGCCGCCCTGGACGGCGGGCTCCTCCCGCTCCTCCTCGCCCTCCTGGTCCTGGGCGCGCGCCCCGTCCAGCGTGCTGGAGCGGCCGGGGAACCCCTCGTCCTTGCCCGCGACCTGGGGGCTGCCCTCGTCGCGACCGGGCTCGTCCTTCTTGGCCGCCTCGGCCGCGGCGGCGCTCTCGCGAGCCTTGGCGGCGGCCTCGTCCTCGGCGTCGGTGCGCGGGCCCGCCGCCTCGTCCTGGCCGGCTTCCTTCTTGGCCTGCTCCTCGGCCTGCTTCGCCCCGGCCCGGTCGCCGTCCTTCCCGCCGGCCTGCTTCCCCTTGTCCCCCTTGTCCTGCTGCTGCCCCTGCTGTCCGCTCTTCTCCGCGCCGGACTTCGCGTCCCGCTTCCCGGACGCCTGCGCACCGGCCGCCTGCGCACCGGCCGCCTCGCCTGCCCCGGCCTCCTGCCGACCCGCCTTCTGCTCGGACTGCGCGGCGGGCGAAGTGGGCTGCTCGCCGTCCCCCTTGGGCCTGGACGCGTCCCCACCCGTCAGCGGGTCGGAGTCCTTCTCGTCCTCGGCCTTCCCGGCGTCCGCGCCCGGAGTGCCGCCCTGCGGGATCGTGCCGCCCGCGTTCTCCGGCGTACTGCCCGCGGCGAGAGCGGTGTTCCCCGCCCCGTCCCCGTCCACGGACTGCTTCTCCGGGCCGGGAGCGGGCCCCGTCCGCTCGGTGCGCTGCTGCTCCTCCTGGGCGGCCTCCTGCTCCTTCTCCCGCTCCGCCCGCACCTCCTCGGCGGTGTCCTCCTCGATCTCCGGAGCGAGGAGGCCGCGCTGCCGGGCGGTGGCCTCGCTCTCCGCCCGGCCTTCCTCGTCGATCTCCGTGATCAGGTCCACCACGAAGTCGTGCTCCGAGGTGAGCAGCCGGTGTTCCAGGCGATCCAGTACGCGCTCCTGAAGCTCCTCCGAGAGCGGTGCCAGGGAGGCGCGGACGCGCTGCGCGCTGTCCGTCGGGTCGGTGCGGAGCGACCGGATGACCGTGTTGGCGAGGCGGTCGACCAGCGTGGCGGGGTCGAGGTGCTCGAGCCGATTGCGGTCGGCGTGGACGGTGGTGTAGCGCATCCACGCCGGAGTGTTGGCCTCCGGGGCGACCTCGGGTACCTGCTCGCCGCGCGCCACAGCCTGGGCGGCATCCTCGGCGGCGCGCTCGGCCGCCTCGTGCGGCGCGCTGACCTGACCCAGGTCACGGCCCGCCGCCAGCATGCCGCCGGCGTACGGGTGCTGGATCGTGTGCAGCAACTCATGCGCGAGCAGGGCGCGGCCCTGCTCCGTGCCCGGCTGGTACTGGCCCTCGCCGAAGAAGATGTCCTGGCCCACAGCCACCGCGTCCGCGCCCAGCATGCCGGTGAGAGCACTCGCGTCGCGGTCGGTGTGCAGGCGTACGGAGCCCAGGTCGTGGCCGAGCTGCTCCTCCAGCTCCCGGCGCACGCCGGCGTCCAGCGGCTGCCCTGCCCCGCTGACGATGTTCTTGGGCTCGGGCGCTCGGTTCTTCGCCGCGCGCTCCTTGCGTTTGCGGCGGCGCTCGGCGGCGGCCTGCTGGGCCGCCTGGGAGTCCTGAGCGGCGGACGCGGTCATCGCGTCACCTCCCCACGGCCCGAAAGCCCCGCGTGCACCGCGCGGGCCAGCTCCTGGCCCAGGCGGCGCGCGGACAGCCCGGCGGGCATCGAGGGCAGGCCCGACAGGCCGTCCAGCGACACGGCGCCGTCCGCGGCCAGCGGCACCCCGTGTTCGTGTACGAGACGGGTCAACTCCCGCTCGAACGACGCCGATACCCGCCGCGGGTCCACGGACGGGCCGAAGCCGTCCAGGACCAGCTCGCCGATGTCGACGCGGATCTCGCGCGGCTCGGGGCGACCGGCCGCGCTCTCCCGATGTGGCCCGTTCACACCCATCCGCGAACCTCCGTCGGCGTCAAGGAGCGCTCCAGCTTCAGGTATTCGGTCCGGGCCGCCGCGGCCATGTGCCGCATCTGGAGCGCCTCGCCCTCCTCGGCGGCCAGGAACGCCCCGGACAGGGCGATGTTGCGGATCGAGCCGCCCGCCACGGTGAGCTGGGCGAGCAGCCGGGGGTCCAGGTCCTTGACCGGTGCCTGCGGCGGCAGCACGCGGCGCCAGATCTCGGCGCGCTCGTGCTCGGCCGGGAAGGGGAAGTCGACGACGAAGCGGATGCGCCGCAGGAAGGCGTTGTCCAGGGCCTTCTTCATGTTGGTGGTGAGGACGGCGAGCCCGCGGTAGGCCTCCATCCGCATGAGCAGATAGCTGACCTCGAGGTTGGCGTACCGGTCGTGGCTGTCCTTGACCTCGCTCCGCTTGCCGAACAGCGCGTCGGCCTCGTCGAACAGCAACAGCGCACCGCCCGCCTCGGCCGCGTCGAAGACACGGCGGAGGTTCTTCTCGGTCTCGCCGATGTACTTGCTGACGACCTGGGAGAGGTCGATGACGAACAGGTCGAGGCCGAGTTCCTTGGCCATCACCTCGGCGGCGAGGGTCTTGCCCGTGCCGGAGCCGCCCGCGAACAGCGCGGTGACACCGAGGCCGCGGCGCAGGGTCTGTGCGAAGCCCCACTCCTGGTGGACGGTGGCGCGCTGGCGCACATGGGCGACGATCTCCCGCAAGACGCTCGTCTGCCGCTCGTGCAGCACCAGGTCGTCCCAGCCGGCCTGCGGTTCGACACGGCGGCCCAGCTCGTCCATGCCCATACGGGCCTCGTCCAGACCGGCCCGCCAGGCCAGCTGTACGGCGTCCAGCTCGTCCTCGTAGGGCAGTTCACGCCGTACGGTGGCGGCGGCGGAGCGCACGATGTGCGGGGGCAGCTGGAACTGCGCGACCAGCGACCGCAGTTCGCCGTCGTCCAGGTCGGCGACGCCCTGGAAGGCGTCCGCCCAAAGGTCGAGCTGCTCGTCGTCGTCCAGGCGCGGCACGGACACGCGGGTGCCGTGCGGTCGGTCGCTGCGGCGCGGGTCGGTGCTCGACACGACGACGGGTACGGCGGCCCCGGCCAGGAACGCCTCGGTCGCCGCCTGCTGGTCCCGGTCCAGCTCTCCGGCCTCGACCAGCAGCGCGGCGGGCAGCAGGATCGCCTCGCGCTGCCACAGCCGGGCGAACCGGTCGCGCTCGGCGGGATCGGTGGGGACGTCCTCGGCGCTCATCGTGTACAGGCCGAGTCCGGCGCGTGCGGCACCCGCGGCGGCGATGTCGGCGCGGCTACGCAGGTCGCCGCCGACCAGCTCGACGAGCAGCGGCGCGTCCGGCCGGGTGCCGTCCGCCCAGCCCGCCGCGACCCGGCTCGCGGCCAGGTCGTACGACGGCGGCAGCCGGTCCGGTACCGGGGTGCGGCGCGCCTGGCCGTGCAGCCGGGTGTCCAGGTAGGGCGAGCCGAGCAGGAAGTGCAGGATGCGCTCGTCGAGCCGGAGCCGGGAGGTCGTCAGCCGGGTGTCGTCGTCCAGTTCGACGATCCGCCAGCGGCGCAGCGGCGACACGGGGGTGAGGGCGCTCCAGTGGGGTTCCGCCAGGGCGGCCAGGGCGAGCGAGAAGGTCGGGTGGGCCCGCTCGGGGTCGGCACTCGCGGCGGCGCAGCGGGCTGCGGTCGTGGGGTCGAGTTCCTGGGCGGCGGTGAGCAGGACGAGGTCGCGCTCGAAGGGGGTGAGACCGAAGCAGGCGACGAGGGCGTCGAGGGGAGCGGTTCCGGGACCGGCCCTTTGGCCGTCGGGGTCATCAACGACTGCCGCCGTCGAGGTGTCCCCGGACGCGCCACCGCTGTCACCGGCCCGGGCGGCAGGAGCGGACCCGGAGAGCGAGCTCGACCCGGACGCCGAAGCGGCCCCAGACGCCCCACCGTCACCACCCCTGCCGCGCCCCGCATGCGCGTCGACACGAGCCAGGACACGCCGGATCTCGTCGGCCAGCGTCGGCCCGCCACCGTGTGCGGCGGCCGCCCGCGGCTCCCGCACCTCGTGCGAACCGTGCGCTCCCATGTCGTCTCCTCCCCCCGTCGCTGCCATGCGCCGCCTCAGTTCTCCGTGTCTTCGGCGCCGCCGGCCCGGCCCCCGGCGTCCTTCGTCTCCTCGGCGGAGGACTTGGCGGCGGCCTTCTTCGCGGTCGCGCTCCGGCGACCACGCGCCGGAGCCTTGGCGGCGGCCTTGGCCGGGGCCTTCGCGGCCGCCTTCACGGGCCCCTTGTCGGGAGCCTTGGCAGGAGCGGCCTTCACGACGGTCGTGTCCGCCTCCCGTCCGGACTCGGGCGGCTCGGCACTCCCTGACTCCGCGGGCGGCTCCGCGCCCCCGGACCCCAGGGCCGGCCGCTCCCCCGCCTCGGGAAGCTTCGGCGGCACCGGCGCGCCGGGCGCCCCGAACGGCAGCACCCGCACCTCGTGACGCTCCACCGGCTTACCCGGCACCGGCACCTCGCGGCCGTCGATGAACACCAGGGCGGCCTGGTAGACGACCGACAGCGTGTACGGCGTCTGGTGGAGCATCCCCCACAGCTTCGACGTCTCGTCGATGTCCATCACGGTGGGCGTGAACCGCACCCGCTGCGCCGCCTCGGCCAGGTTGCTTCCGGACAAGTGGGCGCGCTCGCCCGCCAGTTCGATGATGTCCTTCGGCAGGACGGGGATCTCGTGCAGCGTGCGCACGACCGACCCGATGAGCCGCTGCCCGACCAGCTCCGCCTCCTCGCCGTAGGCGCTGATGAGGTAGTGCAGGTCGAGCGGCGCGGCCGCACGCCGGACCAGGGTGCCGTCGGCGGCGCGGGTGGGCAGGTCGGTGTTGCGCTGTGAGGTGTTGGGCGTGACCTGGTACAGGAACACGGTGATGGTGGGTTCGGTCGGCGGGTCGGCCGGGGGCTTGCGCGGCTCGACCTTGACCGCGATGTCGATGTCCGGCGGCAGGTTGGTCTCGATGAGCAGGGCGAGGGCCTGGGTGACATGGGCGATGGCAAGTGCGTTACTCATGGCGTCCGTTCCCGGTCTCTCTGGTCCTGTCCTCGGTCCCTGTCATCCCGCTCGTCCCGCGGGCCGGCCACGTCGTCCTGCTCGTCCCGCCGGCCGATCTCGTCGTGCTGCTCGTCCCGCCGGCCAGTCGCACCGTCTTGCTCGTCCCGCCCGTCGACCTCGTCGTCCCGCTCATCCCGCCGACCGGTCCCGTCGTCCCGCTCATCCGGCCAGTCGGCCTCGTCGTCCTCACTCGCGCCCCCTGGCCAGGTAGTCCGCCAGGCTGACGGCGGCCCGCGGGCGCTCCGCGTCCCGTGGCCGGGGCCTGCCGCCACCGCCCTGGGGCGTCCCGCCCGCCGTCACCTCCAGGCGCCCGATCTGCACCTGCACCACCTGCTCGGCCTGACGCCCGGTCCGCCGGGCCGCCGCCTGCCGGACGGCGTCCCGGGCGGCCGCCGTGTCCGCCGCGCTGGGGAGCAACGCGGCGGACACGGCGGCGGGGGGAGCGGCGTCCGTGCCAGGGGGGGTCGGCACGGACGCCGCGTTCGCGGTGGCCGCCCGCTCGGTAGGGCCCCGGCCCGCCGCGCGACGCACGGCGTCCGGGACCGGCCGCAGCGCGGGACCCGTCGGGGTGACGGGACGCAGCAGCGGCCCCTCGGGCTCGGCCGGCGGGGCCGGACGAGGTCCGGTCTCGGCCGGTGCCGGGGCCCGCTCGGTCCGTACAACCGTCCGCTCCCGTTCCGTACGGACGACCTCGCGGGCCGCCGGGCGTGCCCGGTCCGGCCGGGTGACGGCGGCCGGGGCGGCGACGGGCCACAGCGGCTCGGCGCCGTCCGGGTCCGGTGCGGCGCCCCGTACCGCCTCCGTGCGTTCGAACGGTCCGGCCAGCCTCGGCCGTACGCGCACAACGCCGGGGCGCTGCGCGACGGGCGCCGCGTGCCGGGCGAGCAGCCGGTCGAGGAAGTCGGGCTCCGCCCGCCCCTCCGCAGTGGACTCAGACATCCGCACACAGCTCCAGGTAGTAGCGGCGCCGCAGCGGGCTGAGCGCCAGGATCTCCGGCTCGCTCCAGCCGTACGCGGTGGCGAGCAGATGGACGTCGAGCAGGAGGTCCCGGGCCCAGGCGTCCAGTTCGGTCCACAGGAAGGAGGCGATGTCCAGCTCGGCCCGCGTGCCCTCCCCGCACTCGGGGCAGGCGACGTTGAGCGTGACGTCACCGCCCGGGTCCGCGGCCCGGGCCGCCTCGGCGACCCTGCGCTGTACGGCGACGGGCAGTGTGTCCGCGGACACGGGCTGCCCGTCGTGTACCGCGGTGACCACACACCGGGCCAGCAGGGCCCGGCGCGGGTCGGCGTCCCGGGCCGCCGCCGTCAGGTCGGCGACGCCGGGCACCCGGAACTCGACCTCCCAGCCGTCCTCGGCGACCCGCACCAGCGGATCACCCCGGTCGGCCAGGGTGCGGGCGAACTCCCCGGCGTCCAGCTCGAACTCCATGTCCGCGCCGCACGCCGCGCACTCCAGACGCACCTGCATGCGCTCGCCGAACAGGGCCCGGCGCAGGGCGAACAGGTCCGCCTCGCGCTGCCCCACCGGCAGCGACAGCAGAGCCTGCCGGTCGCCGCCCAGGTCCGGGCGGGCGGCCCCGTGCAGCAGCAGGGCCCGCCCGGCCGGGGCCCGGTCAAGACCGGTCTCCCAGGTGGCCAGGAACTCGGCCGCCTGTGTGATGGCCATGCCTCCCCCCAGCCCCGCGTTACGCCGGGTTCAGGAAGGAGGGCTCCTCCGGCTCGGGCACCTCGTAGTCCCGCTCCCAGCCCTCGCACTCGAGCTTCAGCGACTGGATGGCCACCGCGTTGGCGTTGGCGTCCAGTTCGCCGAGGACCTGGTACTCGCTGGGCCAGGTCCGGTACAGCTTGTGCGAGACGGCGACCTGGCCGGCCTCGTTGAGGACCTGGATCACGATGTCCTTGCGGAAGTCCGCGAGGGACACCTCGGAGCCGAGGCCCGCGCCGACCTGCCAGACCTTGTTGGCCCAGCGGTCGAACTCGGGGTCGTGCGTGACGCCGCGCTCCAGGGTGATGCCCTCGAACTCGGAGCGGCCCGGCGACTTGCGCGGGGAGGACGGGTCGCCGCCGTGGCGGTGCTTGACGACCTCCGTCGTCCGCTTCAGCGGACTGATCTTGCTGATACCCGCGACCGTCCGACCGTCCCACAGGACCAGGAACTTGAAGTTCTTGTACGGGTCGAAACGATGGGCGTTGACCGTGAACTCTGCCATCGAAAATGTCCTCAGGGATTCCTAGGAGCGTTCCTTAGAGCGCGAACTGCCCGGACGTCTGCTGGATCTTGACGATCACGAACTCGGCCGGGCGGACCGGCGCGATGCCGACGAGGACGTTGACGATGCCGTTCTCGATGTCCTCGGTGGTCGTGGTGTCGCTGTCGCACTTGACGAAGTAGGCGTCGCGGGGCGTGCCGCCCTTGAAGGCGCCCTGGCGGAAGAGGGTGTGCAGGTACGAGGAGGCGGCGAGCCGGATCTGCTGCCACAGGTTCTCGTCGTTGGGCTCGAACACCACCCACTGGAGGCCTCGCTGGAGGCTCTCCTCGACGTGCAGGGCGAGCCGCCGCACCGGCACGTACTTCCACTCGCTGTCGAGGGCGTCGGAACCCTCCAGCGTGCGCGCTCCCCAGACCACCGGGCCGGTCACCGGGAAGGTGCGCAGGCAGTTGACGCCGAGCGGGTTGAGCAGGCCGGTCTCGCGGTCGGTCAGGTTGACGGTGAGCGAGTGCACGCCGGCGAGCCGCGCCTCGGTGCCGGCCGGGGCCTTCCACACGCCGCGCTCGGAGTCCGTACGGGCGATGACACCCGCGACCGCGCCGGACGGCGGGAAGGAGCGCAGCCGGCCCGTGAGGGGGTCGGTGAGTTGGAGGTGCGGGAAGTACAGGCCCGCGTGGTTGCCGCGCACGGCGTCGAAGGCGGCGAGCCCGGCCCGGGCGGTGTCGACGCTGACCCAGGTGCCCGGCGCGTCGACCAGCAGGAAGATCCGCCGTTCCTGGCACAGCCGCTGGGCGGCCGAGACGACGGTGACGGCGTCCTCGGTCTTCTCGTAGGCGGCGAGTTCGGGCAGCACGAGGAGGTTGACGTCGGCGACGCCGCGCAGCGCCTGGATGCCGGACTTGTCGGCCTCGGAGCCGATGAGGTCGCGCGGTCCGGGCGCCTCGCCGTCCTCGCCGCCCTCCAGCGGGAAGACGGGCGGGTTGACCGAGGCCTCCAGGCCGAGGTCGTTGGCGCACTCGCCGAGGAAGCGGACGACGTCCTCGGGCTTGGTGGAGCCCGCGACGACCTGGACGCGCCGGCCGAAGGCGGTGACCTCGGCGCCCGCGAAGGCGTGCTTGCCGGGCGCGTCGGGCAGGGCGCGCAGCTTGCGCTCCAGCAGCAGCGCCAGCTCGGCGACGGAGTGCGGGGCCTCGCCGTCGTAGTCGGGGTCGTAGAGCGTGAACTCCCGCTCGACGTCGCCGATCTTGACCGTGAGGTCCACGGCGAGGTCGGGCAGTTCGTGCCCGAACGGCTTGGAGACGGTGCCGGACGGGTCGGGCCGGCCCTCGCCGACGACCTCGACGCGGATCAGCCGGGAGCCGGCGTTGACGACGGTCTGTACGTACCGGCCGTGGGACGGGTCGGCGGACAGGCCGGTGTAGCTCTCGCGGGCCTCGCCCTTGGCGTCGTGGACGCGCAGGTTGAAGGTCTCGTCGGGGCAGGGCGTGTCGTAGTCGACGGCGACGCGCAGGCCGTTGCCCCAGACTCCGGGTTCCTTGGCGTGCACCTTGAGGACGTCGCACTCGCTGTGGCCCTCGGTGGACTCCAGCGTGACGCCGGCGGCCTTGCCGCTGCCGGCCTTGGCGACGCGGACGATCACGGCGACGGTGCCGCCGTTGCCGAAGAACTGGTGAACGGCGTAGCCGACGGCGCTCTGGGCGCTCAGCCCCCCGAAGCGGCGCTCGAACTCGGTGAAGCTGGTGACGCGGACCGGCTCGTTCAGCGGACCGCGCCGGGTGTGGCCCACGAACGCGGTCACCGAAGTGGTCAGGGTCGAGATGGTGCGGGTGCTGCTGGGAAGCTCTTCGACGTAGACGCCGGGATACGTCGGCTTGGCGGCGCTCACTGCACTCATCGGCATTCCCCCTCCTATCCCTGTCTCGGGCACCGGATGAAGGCACCAAGAGAGGAGGGAGAGACGTTGCGGCCGTGCGCGAGAACCTGGCCCCCACCCGTCGGCGGTGGACACGCGCGCACCTCATCAGTTCCCCCGTCAGTACCCGCGCGTTCGGTCGCACGGGTCAAGCAGCTCGCTTGTGACTCCTGATGCTCAAGTGCTCAATCCACCTTGCTGCGTTCGGAGTTGACCGAACAAGGCGGGTTCTGGCCAGCACAGTAGGAGGTTTTGTGAAGGCAAAAATCCGCGATCCGCACATCCCGCCCGCGCGCCCTCGTGGACTGATCCACACCTCCCGCACAGCGGCGGTGATCGCCGGGCGGAGAGCATGCCTGGGAGACCCCGCATTTCCGGCACCGGCGCCTCATCCGCCCGGCGCGCTCCCCGAGTCCTCCCCCAGTCGTCCATCCCTCGATGGCCGGTTTCAGCGGGGCGGCATGGACGCGCACGGAGTTGATCGATGCCTTACGGGATCCACCTTCGAGTGCCCCCTTTCGACCGGGACATGCCCGACCCAAACGCCAGACCGCGCCACCCCTTCCAGCACGTAGAAATATCTACGAGCATGGCCACTGCCGGACCGGCACGCGGAGCCCGAGGCCCCGCGGGTCACCGGCCCGTGTCCAGCGTGCGCCCGCCGGGGCGCGACCGACTGTGCCTGGGGTGGCCATGCAGAGCGTGATGTGGAAGCAAGCCGTCGAGTGGCTCGCGGCGGCCGCCCGGGACCCTCAGGAGTGCAAGCGGGAGTGGGACTACGGCACGGGGACGGTGCTCGTGGAGGCGGGGCGGTACTGGGACGTGCTCAGCGTCCCCGACCGGCTCGGGCTGCTCGCCCTGGACTGTCTGTGGCGCGACCCCCTGAAGGTGCCCGGCCCCACCCTGGTGGACTGCGCGGCACGCAGAGTGGGCTTCTTCCTGCCACCCGACCCCGTCAGCGAGTGGGTCGGTTCCGGGGTCCGGCACGTCGGCCGGGGCTCCTGGGTCGCCGTGCCGCCGCCGTACCGGCCCGCCGGGCGCCTGGAGTGGCTCGTCCCGCCGGACGGCACGGGCAGCCTGCACGCCCCGGGCACGCTGGAGTCGGCCCTGCGGGAGGCCACCGAGGCCCTCGCCGTGCTGGCGCCGGTCAGCGCGGAGCACGCGGTGGCCGACTGCTGGTGAGGCGGGTGCCGTCGGGGGCGGCCGTCCCCGGGTGCCGGCCGACGGTCCATGTGGTGAGGGCGGCCCAGGTCTCGCTCGCGGAAGGAGCCGCGAAGGAGACCCACTGGCCGTCACGGTGCTCCGGGACCTCGTGGCCCCTGGCCTGCCACTCGGCGACGAGCGCCGCATAGATGGGCGGATGACCCCCGTATCCGCTGGTGAGTTCGGCATACGACCGGGGAGCGGCGTCGTTCCCGAGAAGGCGCCGCGCCGTCTCAGTGCTGTCCATGCCCGGGCAACGCGACGGGGCGCGCCGGTGGTACGCGAGCCGGGCCCCGTCCGTCGGGTCGAGTGAACCCGTCACCCGTACGGCGGCACGCGGGCACCGGACAAACATCCAGTCAGGCGGTCGCCCGTTCAGGGCGGGGGCGTTTCCGGGCCCTGCGCACTCTGGCGGCTCCTGCGCATTGCGGCGGTCTCCTCGACCGCGGCCGTACGCATCCGGTAACACTGACGTCAGACCGAGGACCGGGCCGGCACCGCGCCCGGAACCGGTCCTCCCGGTACGACGGCAGGGAGAGGCCATGTCACAGCGCCCTGACCTCCGGCAGCGCAGGGCCGTGCTGGAGCACGAGTGGTCCCGCTGGGTGCCGCGGCTGAGCGTCGCGGGCGCGCGGCCGGGCGGCAGCGCGGCATTGCGCCACGAGGTGACCGAGTCCTGGGCGCGATCGCTGAGCAGCGTGGACCCCGGGCGGGACAGCGCCCCGGTCACCGACGGCGGCCCGGTGCACGAGCGCTGGACGTCCTCACCGCTGTACCGGCCGGTCTCGGGCCTCGCCGGAGAACTGCGCAGCATCGCCGAGGACGCCGGGTTCGTCACGGCGGTCACCGACGAGTCCGGCACCATCCTGTGGACCTGCGGCGGCCCGACCATGCGCCGCCACGCCGAGCGCGTGAACTTCGCGCCGGGCGGCCGGTGGGACGAGCAGGCCATGGGCACCAACGCCCTGTCCCTCGCCCTGCGCACCGGCCGTCCCAGCTCCGTCTTCTCGGCCGAGCACCTGGTGTCGGCCCTGCACGGATGGGTCTGCTACTGCGCCCCGGTCCACGGCCCGGACGGGCGCGTCCTCGGCGTACTGGACCTGTCGACCACCTGGGACCGCTCGCACCCCCTGGCCATGTCCACCGTCCGCACGCTGGTGTCGACGATCGAGGCCCGCCTGACAACGGAGGTGGCCCGCCCGAGCCGGCTGCGGCTCACGTGCCTGGGTTCCGAACAAGTCGCCCGCGAGGGACGGCCCCTCCCCCTGCGCCCCCGCCAGCTGGAGATCCTCACCCTCCTCGCACTCGAACCCGGGGGCTTCTCCCCGGAACGGCTGCGCGCGGCCCTGTACGGCGACCGGCCGGTCACGTCCTCCACCTTCAAGGCGGAGATCTCCCACCTGCGCCGGGCGCTGGGCGGCGCGATATCCCCCGCCACTACGCCCTCACCGCCCCCGTCTCCTGCGACGCCGCCGACGTCCTGCGCGCGCTGGAGCAGGGCGACACGGACACCGCCCTGCTCCGCTACGGCGGCCCGCTCCTGCCCCGCTCCGAGGCACCCGGCATCGAGGAGTGGCGCAGCCGCCTCGAAGTGGCCGTACGGGAGGCCGTATTGGCGAGTGCCCGCCCGGAAAACGCCCTGCGCTACGGCGAACGGGCCCCGTACGACGCGGAGGTCCACGAGCACGCGCTGCGGCTGCTCGGCCCGAAGGACACGCGCCGTGCGATCGCGGCGGGCCGGCTGACTGCGGCCCTGCGCGACTGACGGGCCGTCATCACGCGCCAACCTTGCGCCAACCTCCCAGGAGCACAGTGAGGGCCGTCCCCCGCCCCGCACCGCCCTTCACCGAGGAGAGCCGCCATGGTGTACGCGCAGCCCGGAACGGACGGCAGCATCGTCACCTTCGCCCGCCGCTACGACAACTTCATCGACGGCGACTGGGTCGCCCCCGTCGAGGGCCGCTACTTCGAGAATCCGACCCCCGTGACCGGCAAGGTCTTCTGCGAGGTCGCCCGCTCCTCCGCGGCCGACGTCGACCTGGCCCTGGACGCCGCGCACCGGGCGGCCGACCAGTGGGGCCGCACCTCCACCGCGGAACGGGCGCGCGTCCTCAACAGGATCGCGGACCGCATCGAGGAGCACCTGGAGAAGATCGCGGTCGCCGAGACCTGGGAGAACGGCAAGCCGGTCCGCGAGACGCTGGCCGCCGACATCCCCCTGGCCGTGGACCACTTCCGGTACTTCGCCGGCGTCGTCCGCGCCCAGGAGGGCAGCATCGCGGAGATCGACGCCGACACCGTCGCGTACCACTTCCACGAACCGCTGGGTGTGGTCGGCCAGATCATCCCGTGGAACTTCCCGATCCTCATGGCCACCTGGAAGCTGGCCCCCGCGCTGGCCGCCGGCAACTGCGTGGTCATCAAGCCGGCCGAGCAGACCCCGGTCAGCCTCCTCTACGTCATCGAGCTGATCGCCGACCTGCTCCCGCCCGGCGTGGTCAACGTGGTCAACGGCTTCGGCGTGGAGGCGGGCAAGCCCCTGGCCTCCAGCCCGCGCGTGGCGAAGGTGGCGTTCACCGGCGAGACGACGACCGGCCGCCTGATCATGCAGTACGCGAGCGAGAACATCATCCCCGTCACGCTCGAACTGGGCGGCAAGAGCCCTAACATCTTCCTGCCCGACGTCATGGCGGCCGACGACGACTTCCTGGACAAGGCGGTCGAGGGCTTCGTGATGTTCGCCCTGAACCAGGGCGAGGTCTGCACGTGCCCGTCCCGCGCCCTGATCCCCTCGTCGATCTACGACGACTTCATGGCCCGCTGCGTCGAGCGCACCCGGGCCATTCGCGGCGGCGACCCACTGGACCCGGACACCATGATCGGCGCACAGGCGAGCAACGACCAGTACGAGAAGATCCTCTCCTACCTGGACATCGGCCGGAAGGAAGGCGCCGAACTGGTCACGGGCGGCAACCCGCGCGCGGTCCCCGGCCTGGAGGGCGGCTACTACGTCGAGCCGACGATCTTCCGCGGCACCAACGGCATGCGGATCTTCCAGGAGGAGATCTTCGGCCCGGTGGTCTCGGTGACGACGTACGACTCCGTCGGCGAGGCCCTGAAGATCGCCAACGACACCCTGTACGGCCTCGGCGCGGGCGTCTGGACCCGCGACGGCAACACCGCCTACCGCCTGGGCCGCGAGATCAAGGCGGGCCGGGTGTGGACCAACTGCTACCACGCGTACCCGGCGCACGCCGCGTTCGGAGGCTACAAGAAGTCCGGCATCGGCCGTGAGACCCACAAGATGATGCTGGACCACTACCAGCAGACGAAGAACCTGCTGGTGAGCTACTCGCCGAAGAAGCTGGGCTTCTTCTAGACGCCCGAAAAAGGCGCCTGACCTGGATGTACCGAGGTAACGATCACTCCGCTGATCTGCGGCGCTGGTTGGCATTGAAGCGCGCCTTCTTCTGACGATTCCCGCACGTGTTCATGTCACACCACTTGCGGGTGCGACTCTGGCTGGTGTCGAAGAAGGCGGCTTGGCAGCTCGGCGATGCGCACAAGGCCAGTTTTCCGTCTCGTTCGCCCGCGATGATGCTGATCGCGTCGGCGGCGATCACGCCGAGGGCGTCTTCCACGCAGGAGGCCGAGCTGAGCTGCCAGCGCCGCTTGCCCTCGGGCGTCAGGATCGCCGCGGCCCGACCCTGAGCGCTGCGGTCATTGATGACCTGGACAGCAGACGCAGGAAGAGCGTCCTGGATCGCGGCCGCTGTCGCGGCGGCGTGAATCGACTCCCTCAGTTCCCGGGCGAGTTCGAGCTGGGCGGTGGTGCAGGAGTCCACGGCGAGGCCGTTCACTGCCAGCCAGTCGACGAGGCGGTGCGGCGTGGGAATGCGCTCCACAGCGTCGCCGTAACGCTCCGACAGAGTCCCCGTGAAGCTGGTCGCCAGCACGCTGCCGAGGCGGAAGTCAGGGAATCCGGTACGCATGGAACCACCTTAGCTGGTTGCACACTGGCATGGAGGCCTGCTAGAACCGTCTTAGCCGGTTCGCGATTGGTCGTAGCCGGTTCCGCGATGGCCGGGAGGTCTCATGCCCCGTCTGACCAGCGACGTGCAAGCATTTGAAGCCCACGCAAGGGACGCTGACCTCGACGATCTGCGCGCGCGACTAGCCGCGGCGCGACTACCGGAGGCTGAGACGGTCTCTCGCGCCGCGCCCGGCCCTCGCCGATGGGAACAGGGCGTTCCTCTCGCCGACCTCGTCGAAGTCGTGAACTACTGGCGCACCGGGTACAACTGGCGGTCGTTCGAAGAGCGCCTGAACCGTATCGGCCAGTTCCGCACGACCATTGATGATCTGGGAATCCACTTCCTGCACCGCCGATCCGCGCGCGCGGATGCCACTCCTCTGATCTTGACGCACGGCTGGCCGGGCAGCATTGCCGAGTTCATCGATGTGGTGGACGAGCTGGCAGATCCTGAAGATGCGGACGCCCCGGCGTTCCACGTCGTGATCCCGTCGCTGCCAGGCTTTGGTTACAGCGACAAGCCGGCCACCACCGGGTGGGGAACCGAAAAGATCGCGGCCGCCTGGGTGGAACTGATGGGAAGGCTCGGCTACAGCAAGTTCGCAGCCCACGGCGGCGACTGGGGAGGCAATATCACCACGGTCCTCGGCGGCAGGTTCCCGGCGCACGTTCTCGGCATCCACACGTTGTTCGCGGAGGCACCGCCCGGGTTGACAGCGGACGGGCTGACGGCGGTCGAGCGCAAGTGGACCGAGGAAACCCGCGATTTCTGGCGCCACCGCGCGGCGTACGCGAAGCAGCAGGCGACCCGACCGCAGACCATCGGCTACTCGCTCGTCGACTCACCGGTCGGGCTTCTCGCCTGGATCCTTGACAAGTTCGCCGAGTGGTCAGACACCGAGGACAGCCCGTTCGAGACGATTTCCAGAGACCGCGTTCTAGACGACGTCACCCTGTATTGGCTGACGCGGACCGGCGCATCGGCGGCCCGCATTTACTACGAAAGCCACAACTCGCTCGATCCCGAACTCCGGGTCGACGTCCCGTCGGCAATCACCATGTATCCCCGCGACATCGAGAAGTCTCCGCGGGCCTGGGCACAGGAGCGGTACCGGCAGATCGTCCGATGGAGGTCCCCCGAAACCGGGGGGCATTTCCCGTCGCTGGAGGTTCCCGAGTATTTCGTCAAAGATCTGCAAGAGGGCCTCGCGGCAGTGCTGGCCGCCAATCGTTGAACGCAGATGCGCCGTTCATGCCGGGACTACTCCGTGCCGTCCGCCGGCAGGCGGTCCGGCAGCCCGAGCCGCGGGAACCGGTCGTCGTGGAACGTGACGATCTCGGTGATCGCACCGCCAGTGAAGCGCAGGACGTCGATCGTCAGTGGCAGATACGCGCCCTCCGGTTTCCGCCAGAGGTAGAAGGCGACGGCGGGCTGCCGGTTCACGGAGGTGAGGACGGTGCGCAGGCCCTTCATGCCCTCGAAGCCGCTCTCGACCCAGTCGTTCACCACCGCCTCGCGGCCGACGTGCAGGCCCGGCGTGGGCGGCATCGAGCAGCGGACGTCGTCCCGCAGCATCGCGGCGAGAGCCGGGATGTCCGTGGCCACGCTGGCGTCGGTGTAGCGGCGTACCAGCTCGCGCGTTCCGGCGTCCTCCTCGCCGCCGGTCCAGTCCTGCCGCTCGGCAGGCAGGTGCTCCCGCATGCCGGCGCGGGCCCGCTGCAGCGCGCTGTTCACGGAGTTGACGGAGTCCCCGAGGAACGCCGCGACGTCCTTCGCCGGCCAGCCGAGCACGTCCCGCAGGATCAGTGCGGCCCGCGGGTGCGGCGCGAGGTGCTGGACTGCGACCAGGTACGCCAGCTCGATCGTCTCCCGCGCGACGGCGACGGTCTCCGGCTCGTCCGCGTCACCCGCGGGCAGCTCGTCGAGCAGCCGGTCCGGGTAGGGCTGCAACCACAGCACCTCGCCGCCGGCCGCGGGCTCCGGGCGGCACTTGGCGAGCAGGTCCAGGCAGGCGTTCGTGGCGATCCGGTACAGCCAGGCCCGGAACGTCGACCGCCCCTCGAAGGTCTCCCGCCCCCGCCAGGCACGGAGGAACGTCTCCTGCACCGTGTCCTCGGCGTCGTCGAACGACCCGAGCATCCGGTAGCAGTGCACGTGCAGCTCCCGCCGGTGCCGCTCCGCCAGCCCCGAGAACGCCGGCTCGTCGACCTCGCCCAGACCGCTCACGCCCAGCTCCTCCAGCCGCGTGTCCGCACTCATCACGTCGTCCTTCCGCCTCGCTCGTGTCCCGTCGTAGGTGTGACGGCTGCGGGCGCGAAAACTCATCACTGCGGCCGCATGCGCTGTTTCGGCGGGCGGGGTGATCCTGGGCGTGGGACCTCTCCTGAAAGGCCTCTCCGTCCTTCGATCCGGGATCGACGTCGACGTAGTGGAGCCAGGATCATCCTGGCTCCACTCAGTGGTGCGTTCGTGTCACTGGAACTGTGCGAAGAACCTCCAGATCTCTGCCTTGGTCCAGGTGGTGACGCCACTTTCGCCGCCGGAGCCGTCGACCGGACCGGGCCCGTGGCCTCCGTCGAACGCGGCCCATTGGACCGGGTATCCGGCACGGCAGCCCGAGTAGGTGGTGGTGATGTGCGTTCGGCTGCCCGGCGCGGGCTCGCGCGGGCTCTGGGAGGTGCAGCCGTTGTTGCGGACGAAGGTGTCGCGCAGGGACCGTCCTTGCCCGATGTTGAGGACGTTGTCGCTGATGCCGTGGATTCCGAAGTAGGCGATGGGCTGGGTGCCGCCACTGCACCCGCTGATCTGGGCGCCGGAGATGACCGCGACGGCCCTGAAGACGTTCGCCCGGCTGCACGCGAGCGCGTAGCTCATACCGCCGCCCCAGCTGAATCCCGTGGCGAAGCGCTGTGCCGGGTTGACACAGAGGCCGCCCTCGACGCGCCGGATCATGTCGTCGACGAAGGTGACGTCCTCACCGCCCGAATTGGCCCAGCCGTTGCCGAGGCCCTGGGGGGCGACGAGGATAGCGCTGTTGTTCGACTGTTCCTGTTGGCCGTAGTAGGACCAGGCGCTCCCGCTCGTGCCGCCCGAGGCGACGTCGCCGGCGGTTCCGCCCCGCCAGTGGAACGCGAAGATCAGCCGGTAGCGGTGGCTGCTGTCGTAGTTGGCGGGAACCCGGAGGATGAAGCTGCGGCTCTTGCCGCCGCTCTGAATCGTGTGCGTACCGCTCGTCAGAGTCGGGGCGCTGCCGCATCCGCCGCCGCCACCGGACGACAGCTTGACCATCTGCCATTGCTGGTTGGCGCCGCCCCAGTCGGAGTACTGGACGACGTTGCCGCCGTCGGCGGTGGAGGCGCCCTGCACCTCCACGGCCTTGCCGCTGGTGCGGTTGACCAGCCGGACGTGGCCCGCGTCGGAGTCGGCCAGGCGGAACTGCTGGTTGGCCCCGTTGTGGTCGGCCCACTGCTGGATCGCGGCACCGTCCGCGGTCGAGGCGCCGGCAACGTCCAGAACCTTGCCCGAATGCCGGGCCTTGAGGCGGTAGAAGCCGCCGCCGGAGTCCACGAACTGCCACTGCTGGTTGGCTCCGTCGGTGCGCGTCCACTGGCTGACCCGCGCGCCGTCGGCGGTGGACGTGCCGGAGACGTCCAGCGCCTTGCCGCTGTTGCGATTGACCAGGACGTACCAGGCATTGGGGTCCACCGTCGCCGCCTCGGCGGGCGTCGGATTCACCGCGGTGAGCATGCCGACGGCGAGGGTCGCCGCCACCACGGCGGCGATCCGGGACCACCAGCGATGTCTGTGTGGAGGGGCGGGGGAAGCCGCACCGTAGGTCTTCATCGACTCACCCTTTCGTCTGTGACAGGCCCCATCAGGTGCGGGTCCAGCGCTGGTTGCTGCCGTTCGAGCAGGAGTAGAGCTGGATCAGGGTGCCGTTGGCGGTCCCGGCTCCGACGGCGTCGAGGCAGAGGCCGGACTGGACGCCGACGATGGTTCCGTCGGAGTTGAGGCGCCATTTCTGGTTGTCGCCGCCCCAGCAGCTGTAGATCTGGACCTTGGTGCCGTTGCCGGTGCCAGCTGCGTCAAGGCACTTGTTGCCGTAGACCCTGAGCTCGCCGGCGGCGGTGTGCGTCCACTGCTGGTTGGTGCCGTTGTTGCAGTCCCACAGCTGGAGCTGGGTGCCGTCGGTGGTGCCGGTGCCGGGCACGTCCAGGCAGCGGCCCGAACCGACGCCCTTGATCGGTCCGCCATCCGGAGGGGGCGTAGTGGAGCCGCCGTTGAGTGCGTTGAGGACGGCGGTGTAGGCGGGCTTCTTGCTGCCGTTGCCATTGAACAGCAGCGGCGTGTCCCCCGGTCGCCAGGAGTCGGTGTCGCGCACACCCCAGACGGTGATGCCGAGGCAGCGCGGGACGGCCAGACAGTCGTTGGTCACGTTGGCGTAGGTCGAGGCCGGGGCGCCCTGGATGTCGAGTTCGGTGATGGCCACGTCGACGCCGAGGGCGGCGAAGTTCTGCAGGGTGGTGCGGAAGTTGCTGTTGTAGGGGCTGCCGCTGTTGAAGTGCGACTGGAAGCCGACGCAGTCGATCGGCACGCCGCGCTGCTTGAAGTCTCGGACCATGCGGTACATGGCCTGGGTTTTGGCCCAGGTCCAGTTCTCGACGTTGTAGTCGTTGTAGCAGAGCTTGGCGGCCGGGTCGGCGGCGCGGGCGGTGCGGAAGGCGACCTCGATCCAGTCGTTGCCGGTGCGTTGCAGGTTGGAGTCGCGCCGGGCTCCCGAATTGCCGTCCTCGAAGGCCTCGTTCACGACGTCCCACTGGGCGATCTTGCCCTTGTAGTGGGCCATCACGCCGTTGATGTGGCCGATCATCGCCTGGCGCAGCGCGCTGCCGCTGAGGCTCTGCATCCAGCCGGGCTGCTGGGAGTGCCAGGCCAGGGTGTGGCCGCGCACCTGCTTGCCGTTCTGCACCGCCCAGTTGTAGACGCGGTCAGCGGCGGTGAAGTTGAACTGGCCCCGCTGCGGTTCGGTGGCGTCGATCTTCATCTCGTTCTCGGCCGTCACCGAGTTGAACTCACGGCTCGCGATCGTCGTGTACGCCGAGTCGCCCAGCCTGCCCGAGGCGATGGCGGTGCCGAAGTAGCGGCCGCTCTGCGCCGCCGCGGCACCGAGCGTGTTCTCGGCGGCGTGTGCGGCCGGCGGCGCGACCAGTGCGGTGACCACACCGAGGACGCCGACGACCAGCGCCAGCAGCAGGCCGCGGATCGTCCGGCGGACAGCGGGTCTGGGAAGGGCATACGAGCCCATGACTGTGCCTCCAAGGTAGAAATCAAGGAAGGACTGAAGCGCAGGGGAAGTGGCGCCTGTCGTGCAGCACAGATTGCTCAGGACCGACGTGGTTCGATATATCGAACTACGGCCGGTTTCTCAGACCGGATGATTGAGGGATTGACGATGCATCGTCAATACTCCTCGCAGAAGAAGTTTCGATTTCTCGTCCGAAACATTCGAGGCTGGGCGAGACGCTGTTTGTGGACAGATCGGCGACAGGTCTTGACCGGAGGGCCCCTCATTCCTAGCTTGTGGCGTCAAAGCTTCCGGGAATTCTTCGAAACATTTCGAGATGGTTCCCCGGGGTCCCCTCACCCTCGCCCCAAAGGAGTGCCCGCTGATGCGTCTGAGACGCTTACTCGCCGTCCTCGCGCCCCTGTTGCTCGTGGCCACCTTCCTCGGTGCCCAGCCCGCCGGCGCGGCGACCGTGGACCCCAACGCCTCGTATGTGCTGGTCAACCGCAACAGCGGCAAGGCCCTGGACGTCTACAACATGGCGACCGGCGACGGCGCCCGCATCACCCAGTGGGCCAGGAACGATCAGGCCCAGCAGCAGTGGCAGTTCGTCGATTCCGGGGGCGGCTACTACCGCATCAAGTCCCGCCACTCGGGCAAGGTGCTGGACATCCACAACTGGTCCACCGCGAACGGCGGCGCGATCGTCCAGTGGGCCGACCAGAACGCCACCAACCAGCAGTGGCGGCTGGCCGACAGCTCGGACGGCTACGTGAGGCTCATCTCGCGTCACAGCAACAAGGCGCTCGAAGTGCAGGGCGGCTCCACCGCCGACAACGCGAACATCGTCCAGTACGACGACTGGGGCGGCACCAACCAGCAGTGGCAGATCGTCAAGGTCGGCGCCGACAACCCCGGCTCGTGCGATCTTCCGTCGACCTACCGCTGGACGTCAACGGGTGCGCTGGCGCAGCCCAAGGCCGGGTGGGCCTCGCTCAAGGACTTCACCGTCGCCCCCTACAACGGCAAGCATCTCGTCTATGCGACGACGCACGGCGCCGCGGGAACGGGAGCGGGCTGGGGTTCGATGAACTTCGGCCTGTTCGGCAACTGGCCGGAGATGGCCTCGGCCAGCCAGAACACGATGTCGACTTCCACCGTCGCGCCCACGCTCTTCTACTTCGCGCCGAAGAACATCTGGGTGCTCGCCTACCAGTGGGGCGGTGGGAGCGCCTTCTCCTACCGGACGTCGAGCGACCCCACCAACCCCAATGGCTGGTCAGCACAGCAGGTGCTCTTCTCCGGAAGCATCACCGGTTCCGGCACCGGCCCCATCGACCAGACGCTCATCGCTGACGGCCAGAACATGTACCTGTTCTTCGCCGGTGACAACGGCAAGATCTACCGGGCCAGCATGCCGATCGGGAACTTCCCGGGCAGTTTCGGCTCGAGCTACACCACGATCATGAGCGATACGACGAACAACCTGTTCGAAGCCCCGCAGGTCTACAAGCTCCAGGGCCAGAACCGCTACCTCATGATCGTCGAGGCGATCGGCTCGCAGGGCCGCTACTTCCGCTCGTTCACGGCCACCAGTCTAAACGGCTCATGGACACCCCAGGCCGCGACCGAGAGCAACCCCTTCGCCGGCAAGGCCAACAGCGGCGCCACCTGGACCAACGACATCAGCCATGGCGAACTGATCCGCACCAGCGCCGATCAGACCTTCACCGTCGACCCCTGCAACCTGCAGTTCCTCTACCAGGGACGCAACCCCAACTCCGGCGGCGAGTACGGCCATTGGCCCTACCGTCCAGGTCTGCTGACCCTGCGGCGCTGACGGCGTGACACGGGTCCGGCTCCGGTATGGAGCCGGCGTGGCGGGCTCGGCGGAAGGCCGAGCCCGCCCGGTCACGCGACAACGTCACCGCTCGCACGGCGACGAAGCGCGGGGTCGGGCAACGCTCGCCAGCCCGAGGGCCATCCCGTAACGCGGTGGTGCCGGTGGCGCTTGCCAATGTGCAGGCACACCGGGTCGCCTGGTGCATTGTGGCGGACGAGCCGGACTTCGGTGATGTGGGTGACCATCGCCTCGGCCGCGCCGCTCGGGTCGTGGGCGGCGATGCGCTCGTACACGCGGCGCACTAGGGCGTGTCCGTAAAGTCCCGTCGTTCGCCCGGAGGGCGGGCCCCGCGGCGTCCGGTGCGTGCTCTGGGGGTACCCCCGGCCGAAGGCTGGGGGAGTGCCGGGCGGACGCCCGCGTACTGGTTGTACGCGGGTGTTCGCCCGGTGCGGCGAGTGGGGGCACCTCCCACGCCCTTAAGGCAGTGGGGGAGCGTGCCGGGCGTCGCGGGGCAGGCGGGACTTTGCGGACACGCCCTAGCGCCCTGATCGCGGCTCATGCCAAGAAAGGTGTCTGCGGCGGAGTCCTGCCCTCCCGCGGAGAACCCTTCGCCCCAAGGGGCCCCGCCCGGGAACGCCGGTCCGGCCGGCCAGAGGGCGACCGGATACAGTGCGCGAGACGGCAGCCTGGTCAGGGAGGGCAAGCGTGACCGACACCAGCAACACCCGACCCGCCGACAGCGCAGCGCAAGCTCCGCGACAGAGCCGACTGCACCGCCTGATGCGCTACATCCCCCTGGTCGCCCCTGTCCTGCTGTGGGCCGTGCCCTGCTGGGTGCTCCTGCACACCGGCCAGCACTGGCCGCTGCCTGTCACGCTGGCCGGCACCGCCCTGTTCGCCCTCGGCCTCGTCGGTATGCCGCTCGCGATGGTGCGCGGCCACGGCCGGCGCCAGCAGGACCGGGCGGCGATCGTCGGTGACACCCTGCTGGGCACCAGCTGGGTTCTGTTCACCTGGTCCGTTCTGCTCGGCGTCTTCTTGCGGCTCGCCCTGACCGTGGCCGGCGTCGGCGAGAGTCAGGACCGGGCCCGAATCGTCACTTGGGCCGTCCTCGGCATCACCGCCGTACTACTCGCCTGGGGGTACGCCGAAGCCCGCCGCGTGCCGCGCGTGCGCCGACTCGACGTGCAACTCCCTCGGCTGGGTGCCGGGTTGGACGGCATCCGCGTCGTCCTCATCACCGACACCCACTACGGCCCCCTCGATCGCACTCGCTGGTCGGAGCGGGTATGCGAGACGGTGAACACTCTGGATGCCGACCTGGTCTGCCACACCGGCGACATCGCGGACGGCACGGCCGAACGCCGCCGCGCCCAGGCCGTCCCACTCGGTACCGTGCGGGCCACCCGGGCCCGGGTCTACGTCACCGGCAACCACGAGTACTACAGCGAGGCCCAGGGCTGGGTCGACCTGATGGACGAGCTGGGCTGGGAGCCGCTGCGCAACCGCCACCTGCTGCTCGAACGCGGAGGCGACACCCTCGTGGTCGCCGGCGTGGACGACGTCACCGCCGAGTCCTCCGGCCTGGCAGGCCACCGCGCCCACCTCGCCGGAGCCTTGAACGGCGCCGATCCCGACCTGCCCGTCCTGCTCCTGGCACACCAGCCCACGTTCGTCGACCGGGCGGCAGCCGACGGCATCGACCTCCAACTCTCCGGCCACACCCACGGCGGCCAGATCTGGCCCTTCCACCACCTGGTCCGCATCGACCAGCCCGCCCTCGCCGGCCTCAGCCACCACGGCCCCCGCACCCTCCTCTACACCAGCCGCGGCACCGGCTTCTGGGGCCCGCCGTTCCGTGTCTTCGCCCCCAGCGAGATCACCCTGCTCGTGCTCCGCTCCCCGTCAGGCGCCGTTCGCTCAGCCTGATTTTCTCGGCCGAGCCCGACTCGCGCGCCGACTCCCCGTTCCTCCCACTGGTGTACCCGTCCACTTCTCGACCAGCCGGTCGGCATGGTTCCGCGCTTCAGCGAGGGACTGCACGCAGGACTGGACCAATGCCGCACGGTCCCTCATGATGACGCTGCCATGACAATGCATGCCTCAGGGTGGTGACCGTGCGCGGATCCTTCATCAGGGCCATGACCACACTGGCCGCCGTACTCCTCGTAGTGCCCCTGGCGCCCGCGGCCGAGGCAGCAGTCGGACGACAACCCGCCCCCGAGGCCGGCGCCCGACCCGAAATCGCCGCGACCGCGGCGGACTGGACGCCGCCGCTCAGCACGCGGGGCCGCTGGATCGTCGACGCGGACGGCGACCGTTTCAAGCTGCGGTCCGGCAACTGGCACGGAGCCAGCGGCACCTGGAACGGCTCGGGAAGCGCGGACGAGGACGCCAACCACCACGCGGGGGAGAACTCCGGCCGGATACCGCTCGGCCTGGACCGTGCTCCCATGGCCCAGATCATCGCCGGCTTCAGGGAGATCGGAATCAACAGCATCCGGCTGCCCTTCTCCAACGAGATGATCCACGACAGCCGTCCCGTCACGGACGGTTCCGTGGCCGCCAATCCCTCCCTGCGTGGCAAAACCCCACTACAGGTCTACGACGTCGTGGTACGGGAACTCACCGCCGCCGGACTCGCGGTGATCCTGAACAACCACACCAACACCACACGCTGGTGCTGCGGAGTCGACGGCAACGAACGCTGGAACGCGAGCCAGTCCGCCGAGACCTGGGAGAACGACTGGCTCTTCATGGCGCGCCGCTACCGGGACAACCAACGCGTCGTCGGCGCCGACCTCTACAACGAGGTGCGCCGCACTGTCTGGGACGACCCCAACTGGGGGCTCGGTGACCACCACGACTGGTTCGCCGCCTCCCAGCGCGTCGGTGACCGCATCCTGACGGAGGCCGACCCCGACCTCCTGATCATCGTGGAGGGCATCAACTGGACCGGCATCCCCGTCGACGGACTCCCCCACGAACGCCCCACGCTGGAGCCCGTACGCCGCCTCTCCCACACGCTCGTCGACTCCGGCAAGCTCGTGTATTCCGCCCACTTCTACGACTACACGGGCCCCAACCACAGCGGCGCCACCGGCACGGGCGAGACCAGCGACCCCCGCTACCGCGACCTGAGTCCCGCCGAACTGATCAAGGTGCTGGACCGCCAGGCCTTCTTCGTGACCGCGGAAACGGACCGGCACTTCACCGCGCCTGTCTGGATCAGCGAGTTCGGTGCCGGTGGCCGGGACGAGACCGGTGACAGGCAGCGAGCCTGGTTCGGGAACTTCGTCGACCACCTGATCCGTACCGACGCCGACTTCGCGTACTGGCCGCTCGTCGGCTGGCACAAGGACCGCAAGGGCAACGGCTGGGCTCTTCTGCACTGGGACGCCGAGGGCCGCCGCATGGGCCTCTACGACGGTGATGACTGGCGGGCCGCCGCCTGGACCCGGCTCATCCGGACCCAGGGTCGCACCGGCCCGGTGCAGCCCGTGGCCGACTGGTCCATGCTCAGCCCCGATCACGGCGACTTCGTCCAGTCGCGGCGGATACGGGCCCTGCCCGACTGGGACCCTGGCGCCCGCAAAGCCGTGTGCCCCGACGGACAGCGGCTGCTCGGCCTCAGTCACACCGGCAACCGGGGCCTGTGCTCGGACGTGTCCACCGGCCCCTTGTGGGACCCGGCCGGCGGGCATGTCGTGGTCGCCGACGACCGGTACGTCAGGCCGGGCCACGACTGGGCGTCCGGATACACCAAACTCCAGTGCGCCGACGGCCACTTCCTGACCGGCTACAGCGTCCGCGGCTCCGCCGTCTCCGCCGCCCTGTGCGCGGCCGCTCCGGTCGGGGCGCTCGGCACGAGCGGCCGCACCGTCTGGTTCGACCGGGGCGACAACAGGGGCTCGGCCGCCAAAGGCGGCGACTTCGCGCAGGGCCGCTACAAGGGCCAGTGCGCGGACGACGAGTACGCGGCCGGGATCGCGTACACGGGTCGGGTGGGCTCAGCACGGACTCCGGACGCGCTCTACTGCCGAAAGCTGAGCTGACCGGCTGCGCCACCAGGGTCGTCGTGCCGGGCTCCTCCGAGCGGTTCGGGGCGCCGTCGGGTTTTACGGTCCCCGGTCGGCTCGTCTCAGTCCGTACCCGCCGCCCGACAGGGTCCGCAGCGCCGACGCAACGGCATCGGTCATCGCCCGGCGCGCGGCGGTGAGGGCCGGGCGGGGGTCGACCGCCGCGGGTGCCGCGGCGAGTGCGTCGCGGACCGCGCCGGTGAAGGCGGCATTCAGTGCCGTACCGATGTTGATCTTGACCATGCCGGACGCCACCGCCTGCCTGAGCTCTGCGTCGGGCACGCCCGTCGAGCCGTGCAGGACCAGCGGCACGGGGACCGCCTTGGCGAGGCGGGCGATGAGACCGTGGTCCAGCCGGGCGGTACGTGTGGTCATCGCGTGGGAGCTGCCGACCGCGACGGCCAGTGCGTCGACCCCGGTGACGGACACGAAGTCGCGCGCCTGATCGGGGTCCGTACGTGCCGAGGGTGCGTGCACTCCGTCCTTGCCGCCGATCTCGCCGAGTTCGGCCTCCAGCCACAGGCCCTGCGCATGCGCCCACCGTGCCGCGGCGCGCGTGGCGGCGACGTTCTCGGTGTGCGGCAGCGCGGACGCGTCGAACATGACGGATCCGAAGCCGCAGTCCGCGGCGCGACGCAGCAGGGCTTCGTCGGTGACATGGTCGAGGTGCAGGGCCACGGGGACGGTGGCCGCCTCGGCGAGCGCGGCGGTGGCGCGGGCTATCGGGGCGAGCCGGCCGCCGTGGAACCGCACGGCGTTCTCGCTGATCTGGCAGATGACCGGGCGGCCGGCGGCTTCCGCCCCGGTGACCACGGCCTCGGCGTGCTCCAGGGTGATCACGTTGAACGCGCCGACGGCCCGTCCCTCGCGGCACGCGGAGCTCACCACGTGAGCGGTGGGAGTCAGCGGCACGGACGGCCTCCTGTGGTGGTACACGAGGGCCGCGACAGCCGCAGGGGCAGGGACGGCGGCAGCAACATGGACTTGCGGCACGTGCAGGGTTTTGCTCGTTTGTGGACCATAAAACACCCAATCAAGCGCTGTGGTTTCATGGAGGTGCGCACATCGGGGCGCACATCAGCGACAGGGAGTTGTGAGACATGGCGGCACCACAGGCCCGGTGGAGCGCGCTGCTGGAGATGCTGACGCGCGACGGACGGATCGAAGTCGAACCGGCTGCCGAGGAGTTGGGGGTCTCCGCCGCGACGATCAGGCGCGACCTCGACGAGCTGGCCCGTCAGCAGATGGTGACCCGCACGCACGGCGGAGCCGTGATCAACGCGATCGCCTACGACCTGCCGCTGCGTTACAAGGCCGCGCGCAAGGCTCCGGAGAAGGAGCGGATCGCGGACGCGGCCGCCGGGCTGGTCAAGGCCGGCGCCGTGGTGGGGCTCAACGGCGGCACCACGACCACCGAGGTGGCCCGGGCACTGGCCACACGGGCCGACCTGAGTTCCGGCGGCGCGGAGACGGCGGTCACCGTGGTGACCAACGCCCTGAACATCGCCAACGAACTGGTCGTACGGCGCCACGTGAAGCTCGTGGTGACCGGCGGGGTGGCCAGGCCGGCGTCCTATGAGCTGATCGGGCCGCTGGCCACCGAACTGCTCGCGGAGATCGCACTGGACCAGGTCTTCATCGGGGTGGACGCCATCGACGTGGCCCACGGGGCGACCGCCCACCACGAGGGGGAGGCCAGCATCAACCGGGCGCTGGCCCGCCGCGCGCAGCAGGTCGTCGCGGTCGCCGACTCCTCCAAGCTGGACCGGCGGGCCTTCGCCCGCATCTGCCCGGTGGAGGACATCGACGTCCTGGTCACCGACAAGGGCGCCTCGGACGAGCTGACCGAGTCGTTCACGGCGGCCGGTGTAGAGGTCATCCGCGCCTGACACCGCACGCCGCTTCCGTGGTCTTCCCGGCCACGGCCTCGGCTCCGATGCGCGTCCCGGTGTCATCCCCGGACGCCGCCCGCGGTCAGGCCCGCGACGAGGTGGCGCTCCACGAAGACGAACAGCACCACCACGGGAACGATGGCGACGAGCGACGTGGCGAACAGGTACTGCCACTGCTCGTGGTACGAGGTGACGAAGCCGGGGATCGCCTTGGTCAGGGTCATCCGGTCGCTGGACGAGGTGATCGTGAGTGCCACCACGTACTCGTTCCACGCGCTGATGAAGGTGTAGACGAGCGCGGTCACCACACCGGGCATCGCGAGGGGCAGGACGACACGCGTGAGGGAGCCGAGCCGCCCGGTGCCGTCGAGCCAGGCCGCCTCCTCCAGTTCCCGGGGGATGCTCGCGAAGTACGCGTTGAGGATCCACACGCAGAACGGCAGGTTGAACGCCGCGTTCACCAGGATGAGGCCTTCAGCGGTGTCGGTCAGGTCGAGACTGACCATCTCCCGGTAGATGCCGACCAGCAGCGCTGTAGGAGCGAACATCTGGGTGACGAGTACGAGCAGCAGGAAGGCGCCGCGCCCGCGGAAGCGGTGCCGGGCGGTGTAGTACGCGGCGGGCATCCCGACGGCCAGGGCGAGCAGCGTCGACGCCCCCGCGACGTACAGCGAGAACATCAGCGCGTCCGCTACGCGCGGGTCGGTGAGCGACCAGATGTGGGTGAAGTTCGACCACTCCCACTGGGAGGGCAGATAGGACGGCGGGGACTTCATCAGTTCGGGCGTCGGTTTGAGCGCCGTCAGCAGCATGTGCGCGTAGGGCGCGAGAAACGCCAGCGCCACCAGCCATCCGACGGCGGTGAGCAGGACGGTGCGCAACTTCATCGGTCCTCGCCGCGTTCTGCGCGGCGCGGCTTCGCGGTGTGCGGCTTTGCGGGGGATGACGGCGGTCCTGCTCACGGGGTGTCCTCCTGTCGGCGGACGACGCGCAGATAGACCAGCACCACAGCGAGGATCAGCCCGAAGTTGACGACGGCCATGGCGGCCGACTCCCCCACCGCCTGGTTGTCGAAGGCGAGTTTGTACAGGTAGGTGGTGGTCGTGTCGGTGGCGAAGCCGGGGCCGCCGCGCGTCATGGCCCAGATGATGGGGAACGAGTTGAACACGTTGATGACGTTGATGATCGCGGCGACCACCAGTGCGGGCCGCAGCAGGGGCAGGGTGATGCCCAGGTAGCCGCGGAGCGGGCCTGCGCCGTCCACCCGCGCCGCCTCGTACACCTCGGCCGGGATGCTCTGCAGGCCGGCCAGCAGGACGAACGAGGTGAACGGCAGCGAGACGAACACCGCCACGCCCATCATCGCGACCAGGGCCTGCCCCGGGTTGGCCAGCCAGTTGACGGGCGCGTCCAGCACGCCGAGGTCCATGAGCAGCCGGTTGATCACGCCGTAGAAGTTGTTGAGCATCCAGCGCCAGATGAGTGCCGTCATCAGCACGGACGAGGCCCAGGGCACGATCAGCGCCCACCGCACCAGCCGGCGCCCGGGGAACTTGGAGTTCAGCAGTTGGGCCAGGCCGAGCGAGACCACCATCGTGACGGTGACGACCCCGACGACCCACACGACGGTGCGCAGCAGCACTCCGGGCAGGTCGCCCTCGGCGAACAGGTCGGTGTAGTTGCGGACTCCGGCGAACCCCTGGGACAGACCCGTGGAGCTCACCCGCGTCAGAGACGTACGGATCATCTCGACGACCGGCCAGACGACCATGGTCAGGATGAGGAGGGTGGCGGGACCGAGCCACAACAGGGGCTCCAGCGCGCGCCATGTCCTGCGGCCGCGGCGCGGCGAGGGCGGCGGCGGTGGCGCCGCCGGGGCCGGGTGTTCGGCCCCGGTGGCGCTCACGGTGACATCGTGTACGGCCACCGGGGTCAGTCGCCCTTCTGTGCGGTCTTCTGGATCTCGCCCAGGACCTTCGCCGGGTCTCCGCCCGCCACCGCCGTGCCGATGCGCTGTTTCACGGCGCCGTCGACCGCGGCCCATGCGGGGTCGTCGGTGGGGGCGAACTCGGCGCTGGAGAGGGCGTCGACGAACGGCTTGTAGTAGGCGGCGTTCTGGCTGTCGGAACTGAGCACCTCACCGGCCGACCTGGTGACCGACAGGAACCCCTCGGTGGAGACGAACTCGGCGGCGTTCTCCTTCTGGTAGAAGAAGTCGAGGAACTTCTTCACGGCCGCCTTGTTCGACCCGTCGCTCTTCTTGAACGCGACGAGGTAGTCCTGCACGCCGAGCGTCTTGTGGGTACTGCCGTCCTTGCTGGGCAGGGCCGCGACGCCGTAGTTCAGTTTCGCGTCGACCGGGTCGATGAAGCCCTTCCGCATGAAGACCGCACCGTTCAGCATGCCGATCTTGCCCTGGGCGAACTGGTTGAAGACGTCCTTGCGGTTGGTGGCCTCCGGGTTGGGCTGGGTGAGCTTGTCCTTCGTCAGTTTCCGCAGATAGGTGAGCGTGTCGACGTTGGCCTGCTGGTCGACGGCCCACTTGCCCGAGGCGTCGGTCCAGCCGCCGCCGTTGTTCATCGCCCAGATCTGGAACTCGGCCTGAGCCTCCTCGGGGCCCAGGGGCAGCCCGAGACCGATGTAACCAGCCTGCTTGATCTTCTTGGCGTCGGCCTCGACCTCGGCCCAGGTGGACGGCGGCCGGGTGATGCCCGCCTTGGCGAAGATGTCCTTGTTGTAGAAGAACAGGCGCGCGCTGGAGATGAACGGCAGGCCGTACTGAGCCCCCTTGTACTGCGCTTTCTGCCGGAACAGCGGGAGGAAGTCGGTCAGCACCTTGGGTGAGACGACGTCCTGCGCCTTGTGGACCAGGCCGTCGCGGGCGAAGTCGGAGAACTTGTTGTAGTTGAGGACGTCGGGGACCTGCTTGGTCTGGACGTACGTCTTGACCTTGGAGTCCATCTGCTCCCAGTCGACGACTTCGAGATTCACCTTGTAGCCGGGGTTGGCGGCTTCGAAGTCCTTGATCAGCGCGGTCCAGTAAGCCTGGGTGTCGTCGTCGTACTTCGCGGCGACGAATTTGATCGTCCTGCCGTCGGATCCGCCGCTGTCCGAGGAGCTGCCCTTGCCGCATCCAGTGAGGGCCAGGGCCAGGGCCAGTCCTCCGGCGAGGCCTGCGAGGTGCCGTTTCACGGAGTACCTCTCCGCACGCATGGCGTGCTTCGTCCAGCGCGTGCTCGCCTGATTGCGTGCCCGCTTGCTTGTTTATGCTCGAATCCAGGTGCTATCAATCACTGAACGACATGATGCTCCAGGAAACGCACACGGTGTCAAGAGCCGCCGCATGACGCATCGGTCACGCCGTGCGCCTGAGAGGGGAGACCTCCCGATGAGTCAGACCGAGACAGAGATCGCCACCCAGCCCGACTGCTGGCGGCAGGCCGTGGCACTGGCCCGGCAGCCCGACGGCCCCGCCGCCGCGCTGCCCCGGCCCGGCGAGCGAGTGGCCGTAGTGGGCTGCGGGACGTCGTGGTTCATCGCCCAGGCGTACGCGGCACTGCGGGAGTCGGGCGGCCACGGCGAGACCGACGCCTTCCCCGCCTCCGAGATGCCGGCGGGGCGCGCCTACGACCGGGTGGTCGCGCTGACCCGGTCCGGCACGACGACCGAGGTGCTGGAACTGCTCCGCCGGCTCCGCGGGCGCACCCCGACGACCGCGGTGACCGCGGTACCGGAGTCGCCGGTGAGGGGGTCGGCGGACACCGTCGTCCCGCTCGACTTCGCCGACGAGACCTCGGTCGTCCAGACCCGGTTCGCCAGCACGGAACTGGTGCTCCTGCGGGCGCACCTGGGCGAGGACCTGGGGCATCTGCCGCAGCAGGGGCGCTCGGCGCTGGACGAACCGCTGCCGGCCGGGGTCCTCGAAGCCGAGCAGTTCACCTTCCTGGGACAGGGCTGGGGGTACGGGATCGCCCAGGAGGCGGCGCTGAAGATGCGCGAGGCCGCCTCCGCCTGGACGGAGGCCTATCCGGTGATGGAGTACCGGCACGGTCCGATCAGCGTCACCGGACCCGGCCGTGTGGCGTGGTGGTTCGGGGACCCGGCCGCCCTGCCGTCCGGTCTCGCCGACGACATCGCCCGCACCGGCGGGCAGTTGGTGGCACTCGGCCGGGACCCACTGGCGGACCTCGTCGTGGTGCACCGACTGGCAGCCGCCCTCGCCTCCGCACGCGGTCTCGACCCGGACAATCCACGCCACCTGACCCGCTCGGTGATCCTGGCCTGACCATGCACCCCCGGAAAGGATCTCGGGGGTTCGCAGAATTTACCTGCCTGTTACGAACGGTTTCCGGTCCCGCCGAGGCCTCTCGGCGGGACCCCGGAGCGACCGCCACCAGCGACAACAGCTGCTTCAGGAGAACGCTCCAAGCACCCCGGAAGCCGCCTGCCCCACATGTTGACAGGTGGCGATTACCGCAAGAGCATGAGCGAAATCAGTTGGAATCTTGCATCGGCACGCAGTTTCAAGCAGATCGCAAGCCCCGCCCGGCACCGCGCTTCCTCGTGACCGTGCACTGCGCACGCCACCGGCACCACGCACCGCCGCTCCTGAGTCACCGTCCTGTCCGACAGGAGGACACGAGTGCAGCCCCGACTGAGCAGTCCCGGCGGCCCGTTGCTCGCAGCTGCCCTGACCGCCGCCCTGCTGACGGCGCCCGTCACCGGCTCCCCCGCTGCGGCCGCGGCCGACGCCCGCCCCACCGCCACCACCGGCGAGCCGAAGGTGGCCCCCACCGCGGACGCCGTCACGGTCTCCGTGCCGGCCTCCGCCGGCGCCCCCGGCTACACCCTCGACGTGGCCACCGACGAACTCGCCCTGACCACGCGCCGCTCCGGGAAGACCGTGCTCGCCACCGCCTCCGGCGACACCGGCGCCCTGCGCTTCACCGCGGCCGACGGCACGTGGCAGCACGCGACCGACGTCACGGACTGGACGTGGAAGAACGGCGTCCTGACCGTCACCGCCGACAGCACGCTCGACGGCACCACGGTGGAGGCCCGGATCACCCCCCTCGCCGACCGCTACCAACTCGATTGGGAGGTCCACGGCGGCGGGCCGAAGCAGCTGGGTCTCGCCTATGACCTGTCATCGGCCGGCCACTGGTACGGCCACGGCGAGGCGGAGACCCCGCAGGGCGGTCCCGGCGTCAACCAGCCCTGGCCGCTCGACGCCGGCGAGGTCGACCACGAGACCTTCGGCCCGGCGTCGTACAACATGATCGACCCGTTCTGGTACACCTCCAAGTCGACCGGTCTGCGCGTCGACACCGGGGATGTCATGGACGTGCGGCTCAACAAGGGCAAGGACGGCCTCGGCACCTTCACCGTCGAGTCGCCCGACACCTACAAGGCCACCGTGTTCGTCGAGTCGACGCCGCTGGAGGTCTACCGCGACTACATCGGCATCGTCGGCAAGCCGACCAAGAGCGACGCGACCTACGAGCAGTACGCCAAGCCGCTGTGGAATTCCTGGGCGCAGTTCTACACCAAGATCGACCAGGAGAAACTGCTCGACTACACCACCGACCTCCACGACAACGGTCTGGACGGGCACACCATCCAGCTCGACGACAAGTGGGAGTCGAACTACGGCAATCTGACCTGGGATCCCAAGACCTTCCCCGATCCCAAGGGCCTGTCCGAGAAGATCCACGACATGGGGTTCGACTTCGGCATCTGGGTCACCCTGTGGATCAACCTGGACTCCGACAACTACCAGTACGCGGTCGACAACGGCTACCTGCTCATGGACGCCAAGGACACGACCAAGCCGTGTGAAGTGACCTGGTGGAACGGCCAGGCCGGGATCATCGACCTGGCGAACCCGGACGCCAAAGCCTGGTACGAGGGCAACCTCAAGAAGCTGATGGACACGTACGACATCGACGGGCTGAAGTTCGACACCCGCTTCTTCGACGAGAAGTGCGCGCCGCGCGAGGGCCACCAGGCCACGGACTACCAGAAGCTCGGCACGCAGCTCGCCGACGAGTTCGACCTCCAGGGCGCGGGCATCCGGGTGCACTGGAACCAGACGGCCCACGAGGCCGGCTTCGTCACCCGCCAGGTCGACAAGGGCACCGGCTGGGACTCCCTGCGCGCCTCCGCCACCCAGAACCTGGCGATCTCCACCATCGGCTACCCGTTCGTCGAGTCCGACATGATCGGCGGCTCCGGCGGCCAGCCCGCACCGTCGAAGGACGTGCTGGTGCGGTGGGCGCAGTCCGCCTCGCTGATGCCACTGATGTACGCCTCGACCTCCCCGGTCGACACGAACGACACCACCACCGGGCAGAAGGTGGACTACGACCAGGAGACGGTCGACCTCTACCGGCAGGCGATCAAGACGCACGAGAAGCTCGCCCCCTACATCTGGGACCAGGTGCAGAGCACCCTGAAGACCGGCGATCCGATCATGCGGCCGCTGTTCTTCGACTTCCCGAAGGACGAGGCGAGTTACACGGTCACCGACGAGTGGATGCTCGGCCCGGCCGTGCTGGCCGCGCCCAAGCTGAGCACCGGCGCCACCCGCTCCGTCCATCTGCCGCCGGGCGCCTGGTACGACGTGAACCAGGGCACCGTGATCCGTGGCCCCAAGACCCTGAAGGGGTACGCGGCGCCGCTCGGCGTCACCCCGGCCTTCGTCGATCTCAAGGCCGAGGGCGCGGACAAGGCCATCAAGGCGCTCAAGCGCGACGACGCTCCGGCCGCCTCCGTGCTGATCACCCCGGACGCCCCGTCCACCGACGCCGGCAAGCCGTTCGAGGTGACCACCGAGGTGACCAACTGGGGCGCCCGGACCATCGAGAACGCCAAGGCGGCGCTGGCTCTGCCCGAGGGCTGGACGGCGAAGGCGACCGGCCCGACCACCGCCAACTCGCTCAAGAACGGCGCCACCCTGACCACCACCTGGACGGTGACCCCGGCCGCCGACGCCCGATGGGGCAGTCACAACCTCACCGGCACCGCCACCTACAACGGGTCGACGAAGGTGTCCGACACCGTGCAGGCGCAGGTGAAGGCCGCCCCGGGCAGTGTGCAGGAGCCGTACCTGACGACCGACACCACCTCCGAGGATCCTCAATACGCCCAGGCCGGCGACCAGTTCGCCATCTGGGCGGGCGGCCAGGACCTGTCGGGGTGGAAGGACGAGAAGGGCGTCATCTACCGCGACGACGCGGCCGGGGAGAAGGCCACCGTGCAGGCCCAGCTGGTCTCCCAGGACAGCGCATCACCGGTCGGCAAGGCCGGAGTCGCCCTCGCCAACGACCTGACGGCGCCCGAGAAGGGCGGTTACGCGGTGCTGGTCATGACCCAGAGTTACGGACTGGAGTTCATGACCGACAGCGACGGCGACGGGAAGCTCGACACCTGGGCGGGCGGTGGCTCCACCTACCACCCGGCCCATCTCAAGCTGACCCGGGACGGCGCAACGTACACGGCGTACGCCAGCAAGGACGGCGAGAACTGGTCGCAGGTCGGCACCGCCCAGGTGCCGTCGGCCACCGGCACCGGTGACGCCGGGATGGTCGCCAGCGCGGCCAACGTCAACTACCCCGGCGAGAACATCGAAGCCGTCTTCAGCGGATTCTCCGTCACCTCCTGACACGCCGGTCCGGCACCACCGCCACCCCCCGCTTCCCGGCAGGCCTCCCACCCCCATGGGGGCCTGCCGGGGACCCCTCCCTGCACAGCCGTGAGAATTGGAACCCACTCCATGGCACGTACATCCTCAGCTGTCGCCGGCTTCGTGGCGGGCGTGGTCGTGGCCGCCAGTACCACCGCGATCGCCGTCACCGGTATGACGACCACCGACACCGACGTGAATTCCAAGGCAACCACCACCTGGCTGACCGTCAAGGTCGCCGACGCCATGGGCACCAGGGACACCATCACCTGGGTCCCCACCGGCTCCTTCGCCGGCTCCGCGGAGGAACGCGTCCCGCGCTACCCGATGACCACCATCCAGGGCAAGGACACCAAGGAGCTCAAGCTCTCCGCCGTGCGCAACGAACAGGTCTCGGCGCAGCTCGCGATCGCCTCCGGCCGGAACCTCGACGACGTCAAGGCCGTGGTCGGCGACCTCACCGGGCCCGGCGGGGCGAAACTGTCAGGTGCCGACACCCAGGTCCGGTTCGTCAAGTACGTGCCCGTGCAGCGCTCCAAGAGCGAGGTCGACTGGTCCGCCACCATCGACCAGGTCAGCTCCGGCAAGGAGGTGTCCGGCGACCGCAACCCCGACGTGGTCGGCGACGCGCTCGAGGAGCGGTCGTCCGTGGACGTACCGGCGTACGCGGCGCAGCCGCTGTGGTTCACCTTCCACATCCCCGAAGAGGCCACGCCCGGTACCTACACCGGCACGGTCAAGGTCAACGCCGACGGCCGCACCCAGGCCAGTTACCCGCTGACCATCGAGGTCGCCGACGCGAGTGTGCCCGACCCGAAGGACTACGACTTCTTCCTCGACGTATGGGCACAACCGGAGACGATCGCCAAGAACCACGGCGTCAAGCTCTGGTCCGACGACCACTGGAAGCTGATCGAGAAGTACAACCGCGACCTGGCGTCGCGCGGCCAGAAGGTCATCAACACCACCATCGTCGACAACCCCTGGCACCACCAGTGGTCACTCGGCACCCGGGAGTCGCAGACAGCCACGCCGTACGGCAGCATGGTGGGCTGGAGCTGGAACGGAAAGACGTTCTCCTTCGACTTCGGCCGCTGGGACAAGTACGTCCAGACCGCCAGACGCGCCGGCCTCGGGCCCGACATCGGCGCCTTCTCCATGCTGGCGTTCCAGGACCAGGAGCACCTCACCTACACCGACACCCGCACCGGCAGGACCGTCTACGAGAACGTCGATCTGGGCGGCGACCGCTGGCGGGAGGCGTGGGGAGCGTTCCTCCCCGCTTTCGAGAAGCATCTGAAGGACAAGGGCTGGCTGGAGAACACCTGGCTGTCCTTCGACGAGCGGCCCATCAGCACGATGACGGTCGTCAAGGACTTCGTCCACGAGGTCGCGCCGACCTTCGACAGCCGTATCTCCGTGGCCGGTTCGATCAGCACCGAGGGCGTCGCGTCCAACTTGTCCGTCGACTGGGGCGGCATCGACGCGATGACGAAGGAGAAGGTCGCCGAGCGGCGCAAGGCCGGCAAGATCACCACCTTCTACGTGTACGGCGCGCCGGCCCACCCCAACACGCTGTCGTTCTCGCCCGCCGTCGAGTCGCGGATGCTGCCGTGGATCTCCGCCCAGCGGAATCTGGACGGCTTCCTGCGCTGGTCGTACAACAGCTGGACCAGCGACCCCTTCAAGCAGCCGGTGCACATCTTCACGCAGGGCGACGAGTACCTGGTCTACCCGGGCAAGGACGGCCCGATGTCCAGCATCCGCTGGGAGCAGCTGAAGGAGGGCATCGAGGACTACGAACTCATCGCCCAGTTGCGGAAGAAGGACGGCGGCGCCGACAGCGACGCCCTGACCGAGGCCCTCACCACCGCGACGCGGAACCTCGACGGCCGGACGAAGGACGTGGGCGACATCGAGACCGCGCGGGCGGCAGTCGTGAAGGGGCTGACCTCATGAAAGGCAAGTGGAGATCTCTGCTGCTCGCCGGAGCGCTGACCGTCATGCCTATGGCCGGTGCGGGGGTAGCGGCACCGGCCGAGGCGGCGCCCAAGGCCCCGCACACCGTCACCTACGACCAGTACTCCGTGCGGGTCGACGGCAAGCCCCTGTACATCTGGGGCGCCGAGTTCCACTACTTCCGACTGCCCAGCCCCGACGCCTGGCGCGATGTCCTGCAGAAGATCAAGGCGGGCGGATTCAACGCGGTCTCGCTCTACTTCGACTGGGGCTACCACTCCCCCAAGCCCGGCTCGTACGACTTCACCGGCACTCGTGACGTGGAGCGGCTGCTCGACGAGGCCGAGCGCGCGGGCCTGTATGTGATCGCCCGCCCGGGCCCGTACATCAACGCGGAGGTCTCCGGCGGCGGCATGCCCGCCTGGCGCAAGACACAGGCCGGCGTGAACCGCACCTCCGAGCCGGAGTACCTCAAGGCGGCCCGGGAGTGGATGAGCCGGATCAACCCGATCATCGCCCGCCATCAACTCACCCGTGGCACGGGGTCGGTGATCCTGTACCAGGTCGAGAACGAGTACCAGGGCGGCCGACAGGACGCCGACTACATGCAGACCCTCATCGACTGGGCGAAGGAAGACGGCATCGATGTGCCCACCTTCGTCAATGACGGCGGCGCCAACAAGAACTGGGTGAGCGGCAAGGGCGCCCCCGACATCTACGGCTTCGACGCCTACCCGCAGGGCTTCGACTGCAAGGACCCCGACACCTGGAGGAACCTGCCCGACTACTCGTACGTCAACGAGTGGAAGCCGGAGTCCCCGCTGATCATCCCGGAGGCGCAGGGCGGCGCGTTCGACCCCTGGGGCGGCACCGGATACCAGGACTGCGCCAAGCTCACCGGCACCGACTTCACCCGGGTGTTCAGCAAGATGAACATCGCCGCCGGGGTGAGCGGCCAGTCCTTCTACATGACGTACGGCGGCACCAACTGGGGCTGGCTCGCCGACCCCAACGCGGTCTACACGTCGTACGACTACGGCGCTCCGATCAACGAGTCGCGCCAACTGACGGACAAGTACCAGGAGTTCAAGCGCCTCGGGTACATGGTCAACTCCGTCACCTCGCTGGCGCGCACCGACAAGGCCGAAGCCCCGACCCCGTCCGACGACGCCCTGCGCATCGACCGGCGCGTCAACCCCGACGACGGCACCCAGTTCTTCACCGTGCGGCACGCCGACACCCGCGTGAAGGACAAGGACGAGACCACCCTGTCGCTGAAGGGCGAGGACGGCGACTACCCGCGCGTTCCCCAGCAGGGAACGATCGCCGTGGACGGCCGGGACGCAAAACTCCTCGTAGCCGGCTACGACTTGGGCGAGAAGCATCGCCTCGTCTACTCCACTTCGGAGATCATGACGCACGCCCGGATCGCCGACCGGGACGTGGCGCTGCTGTACGGGCGTGAGGGCGAGGCCGGCGAGACCGTGCTGCGGTACGCCGAGCGGCCCGAGGTCACCGTCCTCGACGGCGAAGTCACCACCACCTGGGACGCCGAACGCGGCGACCTGCGCCTGAACTACACGCACAAGGGCCTGGCCCGGGTGCTGGTGAACGGCATGGAACTGCTGATCGCCGACACCGCCGAGACCGCCCACTGGTGGCGGCAGGACACCGCCTCGGGACCGGTCCTCGTACGCGGACCGTCCCTCGTCCGTACGGCCGAACTGGCGGACGGCACCCTGAAGCTGACCGGTGACTCCACCAAGGCCGCGAAGATCGAGGTCATCGCGGACGCCAAGAAGGTGACCTGGAACGGCCGCGAGGTCGCCGCCACCCAGGCGCCGCGCCCGGTCGAGCTGCCCGCGCTGACGACGTGGAAGTACAAGGAGGAGGCACCGGAGTCCGCTCCCGGCTTCGACGACTCCACCTGGACCACCGCCGACCGCCTCACCGCCAACAACCCGGAGCTGGCCGGGTCGCTGCCGGTCCTCGCGATGGACGAGTACGGCTTCCACCACGGCAACGTCTGGTACCGCGGCCGGTTCAAGACCACCGGCGCCGCGACCGCGCTCGCACTCGACGCCAAAACCGGTAACACCGGCCAGTACGCGGTCTGGCTCAACGGCCGCTACCTCGGCAGCTCCGGCAACGGCGCGCACACCTTCGGCATCCCGGCGGGCACACTGAAGTCCGCCGGAGACGGCGGGGACAACGTCCTCTCCGTCCTGGTGGAGAACGCGGGCCACAACGAGGAATGGGGTCACGACTACTCCAAGGAGCCGCGCGGTCTGCTCAGTGCCGAGGTGATCGGCGGGGCCTCCACCCTCACCTGGAAGATCCAGGGCAGCCGCGGCGGTGAGGACCCGGTCGACACCGCCCGAGGCCCGTACAACAACGGCGGGCTGTACGGGGAACGGGCCGGCTGGTCCCTCTCCGGTTACCCCGACGGCAGTTGGAAGAGCACCTCCCTCTCCGGGCAGACCGGCAAGACCGGGCCCGGCGTGCGCTGGTACCGCACGTCCGCGCGGCTCGACCTGCCGCAGGGCCAAGACAACGCGGTCGCGCTGGACCTGGCCGAGGGCGAAGGCGGCAGCACCGGCTACCGCGCCCAGATCTTCGTCAACGGCTGGCTGATCGGCCGTTACCTGCCGGACACCGGACCGCAGACACGGTTCGTCATCCCCAAGGGCATCCTGCGCGAGCAGGGCACCAACACCATCGCCCTGGCCGTCTGGTCCACCAAGGCCGGCGCGGGCCCGGGTTCGGCGAAGCTCGTCGGCCTCGGCGCCTCGGCGGGCGGGATCAAGGTCGGCACGGTGGCCGCGCCCTCGTACAACGCCACGACGTACGCCATGCCGGACTCCGGCGCCCGTGTCACCGTCGACGCCGAGCCGTTCCTGGGCACCGGCACCGCCGCCAAGGTCCCCGTCACCCTCAGCGTGCCGAAGGACGCGCCGACCGCCTCGAAGGTCGAGCTGGCGCTGAAGGTCCCGGACGGCTGGACCGCGACCACCGGCGACACCACCCGTTTCGACCAGGTGCGGCCCGGCGGCACCGTGACCGCGGACTACACCGTCACCCCACCGGGCGAACCGGTCCACTACGCCGTCCTGTCCGCGACCGCCAAGCTCACCCAGCCCGGCCACCCGGGCACCGTCACCGGTGTACGGGCCGTGCAGGTGCCACCGCCCGGGCTGTCCGCCGACGCCTATGTGAGCGACCTGACCCTGGTCAAGGCGGTCAACGGCTGGGGTCCGGTGGAGAAGGACACCTCCAACGGGGAGAACGCGGCGGGTGACGGTCGCCCCTTGAGTATCGGCGGCACCACCTACGCCAAGGGCCTCGGCGTGCATGCGAACAGCCAGATCCGGGTCTATCTCGGCGGCGGCTGCACCCGGTTCACCGCCACCGCCGGGGTGGACGACGAGGTCGGCGACGGCGGCAGCGTCTCCTTCAAGGTGATCGCCGACGGCCGCTCCCTCGCCACGACCCCGGTGGTGCGCGGCTCCGACGGCGGCACCGACATCGACGTGGACGTGACCGGCGCGCGCTGGCTGGACCTGCTGGTCGACGGGGACGGCGATGTCTCCTCGGACCACGCCGACTGGGCCGAGGCCAAGCTGACCTGCGGCGGTGCCTGATGCCCAGCCTGAGCAAGGGGCGTCATATGCAGGGGATGCGCGGCAGGCTCGCGGCTCTGCTCCTGGCGGTCTCGGCCGTCGTGGCCGGGACGATGGCACCCGCCGAGGCCGGTCAGCAGGACGATCGGCGCGCTTGGACAGGGACCTGGGCGACCGCGGCCAGCGAGCACTACGAGGTCTCGGGGATGTCCGAGGTGACGGTGCGGATGCCGGTGCACACCAGCGTCGGCGGCTCCTCCGTACGCATCCGCCTGACCAACGCCTACGCCACCGACCCGGTGACGATCGGGCACGCGACCGTGGGCCTGCGCGACGGCGGTTCCGCCGTGGCCCGCCCGTACGACCTGCGGTTCGGCGGGAAGCGCGCGGTCACCATCCCGGCGGGCGGCCAGGCTGTGAGCGACCCGGTCGGACTCGCCGTTCCGGCCCTGGCCGACCTGGTCGTCAGTCTCCATCTGCCCGGCCAGGTCACGCACATCACCGATCACTGGTGGGCGCAGCAGACCGTGTACTGGACGGACTACGGGGCGGGCGACCACGCCGCCGACACCTCCGGCGACGCCTACACCTGGACCACCACGAGCTGGCCGTTCCTCAGCGGCGTCGACGTGACCGCGCCGAGGACCGGGGCGGTGGTGGCGCTCGGTGACTCGATCACCGACGGGTCCTTCTCGACGGCCGACACCAACCAGCGCTGGCCCGACCTGCTGTCCGCCCGGCTGAACGCCTGCCTGCCCGGCGCCGGAGTGCTCAACGCGGGCATCACCAGCAACCGGATCACCGCCGGGACCGGGACGAATCCCTCCGCCCTGGACCGGCTCGAGCGGGACGTGCTCTCCCAGCCGGGGGCGCGGACCCTGATCCTCTTCGAGGGGATCAACGATCTCGGCGGGGCGAGTGCCGAGCGGATCATCGCCGGGATGACGGAGATCGCCGACCGGGCGCACCGGCGCGGCATGCGGGTCGTCGGCGCCACGATCACCCCGTACAAGGACTTCACCTGGGGCGGCTGGAGCGAGGAGACCGAGGCGCGGCGACAGCAGGTCAACGCGTTCGTCCGGGACTCCCGCGGGGTCTTCGACGACTACGCCGACTTCGACCGGGCGGTCCGGGACGCGGCGGACCCGCGCCGGCTGGGCGCGGCATACGACTCCGGTGACCATCTGCATCCCAATGACGCCGGGATGAAGGCGTTCGCCGACTCCATCGATCTGACCGCGCTCGGCCTCGGCCGCGCGTGTTCCTGAGGAGGACCCGTGTCCAGAACGCTTGCACGCCTGCGTGGACACCGAAGATGCGCGGCCCTGGCCACAGCCTTGGCGGCGACCTTGGCAGCGCTGCTTCCGGCGGCGCCGGCCACGGCCGAGACCACGCAGCCGGGGTGGACGGGGACTTGGGCGACCGCGCAGCACGCCTCGTACGACCCGGGCACCTCGGAGGTGACGGTGCGGATACCGGTGCGGGTGAGCGCCGGCGGGTCGAGCGTACGGATCCGCCTGACCAACGGCTTCACCACCGAGCCGGTGACGATCGGGCACGCGACCGTCGGACTTCGTGAGGGCGGTTCCGACGTCAGGAAGCCGCAGAGGCTGCGGTTCGGCGGGAAGAGCGAGGTGACGATCCCGGCCGGCGAGCAGGCGGCCAGCGATCAGGTCCAGCTCACCGTGCCCGCCCGCAGCGACCTGGTCGTCAGCCTGTACTTCCCGGGCCGGCTCACCGACATCAGCCAGCACTGGATGGGTCTCCAGACCGTCTACTGGACGCCCGACGGCGGCGGCGACCACGCCTCGGACGCCGACGGGGACGCCTTCACCAGAACCGATTCCACCTTCCCGTTCCTGACCGGCGTCGACGTACAGGGCGGCAACGCGGCGGGCGCCGTGGTGGCGCTCGGCGACTCCATCACCGACGGCGCGTCCTCCACGGCGAACGCCAACCGGCGCTGGCCCGACTATCTGGCCGGGCGGCTGTCGGCGTGTTCGTCCACCGCCGGGGTGCTGAACGAGGGCATCAGCGGCAACCGGATCACGGCCGGTGTCGACGGCAACCCGTCGGCGCTGGACCGGCTGGAACGCGATGTGCTGGCGCAGCCCGGCGCCCGGACGGTGGTCCTGTTCGAGGGCGTCAACGACCTCAGCTGGGGCGGCGCCACCGGCGACCAGGTGATCGACGGCATGAAGGAGATCGCGCGCCGTGTCCACGCCCGCGGGCTGCGTCTGATCGGCGCGACCGTCGTGCCGTATCGCGGCTGGGGCGACTGGTGGACCGAGGCCAAGGAGGCCGACCGGCAGAAGGTCAACGCGTTCGTCCGCGACTCCGGTGGCGTCTTCGACGACTACGCCGACTTCGACAAGGCGGTACGGGACCCGGACGACCCCACCCGGTACGCCGCCGCGTTCGACTCCGGTGACCATCTGCACCCCAATGACACCGGCATGAAGGCGTTCGCCGACGCGGTCGACCTCACCACCCTCGGGGCGGCCCGCGACTGCCCGTCGGCCCGCGTGCGGCTCACCCCGTACCGGCCGACCCTGCAAGCAGGGGGTGACGGCACGGAGATCACGTCGACCGTCACCAACACCGGCCCCAAAACGGTCACCGAGGTCAGCACGCGCCTCGATCTCCCCGACGGCTGGTCCGCCGAACCGGCCGGCAGCGCGCGGACACGCACTCTCGCCCCGGGCGACAGCGCCACCGTCACCTGGACGGTGACCCCCGCGGCCGACGCGGCCTGGGGCACCCACCAGATCGGCGTCCGCACCTCCTTCCTCCAGGACGGCCGGACACGCCGCGACTCCGACAGCGTGGACGCGACGGTGACCCCCGCTCCGTCCGGCGTGCGCGCGCCGTATCTGACGACCGCCACCACCACCGAAGAGGCCCGATACACTAAGAACGACGGCCAGTTCGCCATCTGGGCGGGCGGCCAGGACCTGTCCGGCTGGAAGGACGAGAAGGCGGCGATCTACCTCGCCGACGCCGCGTCACCGTCCGGCACCGTGACCGCCCGGGTAGCCGCCCAGTCCGGCAGCGGCCCGTCCGCGAAGGCCGGGATCGCCGTCGCCAACGACCTGACCGCGCCCGAGAAGGGCGGCTACGCCGTGCTCACCATGTCCGCGCAGTACGGCCTGGAGTTCCTGACCGACAGCGACGGCGACGGCAGGCTCGACACCTGGGCCGGCGGTGGCAGTTCGTACCACCCGGCCTGGCTGAAGCTCGTCCGCGACGGCTCCACCTACACCGCGTACGCCGGCTCCGACGGCACGGCCTGGCAGCAGGTCGCGACAGCCACCGTGCCCTCGGCCAGCGGCACCGGGGACGCCGGAATGGTCGCGAGCGCCGTCAACCTCAACTATCCCGGCCAGACCACCACCGCCGTATTCGACTCCTTCTCCAGCACGAAGTGAGAGGTCTCCCCATGGCAGTCAATCGCAGGCAGTTCATGACCACGGCGGCCGCCGTCGGCGGCGCCGTGCTCCTCGCCCCGCCCGGGACCGCCCAGGCCCTCACCGGCGCGGCGGTGCCGGGCGGCTCCGGCATACCCGACTACCAGCCCACCAAGGCGTCCCTCGACACCCATCCCGTGCCGCGCTGGTACAAGGACGCCAAGTTCGGCATCTTCGTCCACTGGGGCATCTACTCGGTGATCGCCGGGGCGACGCCGAGAAGCGCCTCCGAGTGGTACCTCTGGTACCAGAGCACCAAGGACACCGCCGAGTGGAAGTACCACCGCGACACCTACGGCGAGGACGTCACCTACGACGACCTCATCCCGCAGTTCAAGGCCGAGAAGTACGATCCCGACGCCTGGGTGAAGCTGTTCGAGCAGGCGGGCGCCGAGTATTTCGCGCTGACCAGCAAGCACCATGACGGGTTCGCCCTCTACCCCAGCAAGGTGACGGACCGTCACTCCGTGGCGTACGGCCCGAAGCGCGACCTCGTCGGTGAGCTGATGACCGCGGCCCGCAGGCGCGGCACCGTGCGCCCGGGCCTGTACTACTCGCTCGGCGAGTACTTCAACCCGGCGATCGGCCGGCCGATGCGCAACTTCTACACCGACGAGGAAATCCCGATGACCGGCTACAAGCCGGTCGAGGACTACATCGGCGACTACGAGCTCAAGCAGCTCTACGAGATCATCGACCGCTACGACCCGGAGCTGCTGTGGGCGGACGGTCAGTGGTTCCGGCCCACCGGCAACCCGCCGTGGCGCAGCGAAGAACCCATGGCCCACTACTACAACCAGGCCAAGAACCGTGAGCGCCCCAAGGGCGTGGTGATCAACGACCGGTTCGACACCCACTTCGACTTCGCGACGTACGAGCAGCGCACCAACCCCACGATGGATCCGCAGAAGTGGGAGTGCTGCATGACGATGGGCTACTCCTGGGGCTACAACAAGCACGAGCCGGACGAGGACTACAAGACCTCCGAGTTCCTGATCCAGCTGCTCGCCGACGTGGTCAGCAAGAACGGCAACCTGTTGCTCAACATCGGTCCCAAGGCCGACGGCACGATCCCCGAGATCATGCAGGAGCGACTGAAGGACATCGGCGCCTGGCTGAAGGTCAACGGCCCCGCGATCTACGGGTCGACGCCCTGGGTGCGGGCGGAGGAGGAGGGCAGTGCGCTCGGCATCCGCTACACCGTCTCCCCGGGCAAGTTCAACATCATCGTGCTGGGCGCGCCCAGCGGCACCCTCTCGGTGCCCGGCGACATCCCCATCAGCGCCACGTCCCGGGTCCGGCTGCTCGGCACGAGCGGCAGTCTGAGGTGGACCCGCCGTGACGGAAAGATCAACATCACCGTGCCGTCCTCCCTTCCCAGCCGCATCGCCAACGTCTTCACCGTCGACTGGGCGCGGTGACCGGCATGGGAATCTCTGACGGCACCCAGTTCGACACCCTGGGGCCCACGCTCAGCGTCACCACGGAACCCGCCGAGCCGGCCGGTGGTGACACGATCACGGCCACCGCGGTCCTCACCAACGACTGCCCCTTCCCGCTCCGCAACGTCGTGCTCCACCTGATCAACCCGGGCGCCACCACGGCGGCGAAGACCATCCCGCTCGGCGACCTGCGGCTCGGCGCGAAGACGACCCGGCGCTGGGAGACGGCGATGCCGGCCGACGTGGCCGGGAACGTGTCGTTCACCGCGCACGTGGTCTTCGACGTCGACGGGCGCAGCAGCGACTGCGCGCGGTCCGCGAAGACTTTCACGGTGCCCTACCGGCCCAACGGGGTCCGGGACCCGTACCGGACGTTCGCCACCACCGACGACGCCGAGTTCGGCCAGTACGGCAGCCAGTTGGTGATCTGGGCGGGCGGCCGCGACTTCTCCGGCGGCACCGACGAGAAGGGGGGCATCCTCCTTCCCGGCTCCGCCGCCGAGTCGAGCGTGGTGCAGGTCAAGACGGTCAGCCTCACCGGCAGCGACAACCCCACCGCCAAGTACGGGATCGCCGTCGCGAACGACCTGACCGCGCCGGAGAAGGGCGGCTACGCCGTGCTCACCATGTCGAAGTCGTACGGCCTGGAGTTCATGACCGACAGCGACGGCGACGGACACCTCGACACCTGGGCCGGCGGCGGCGGTTCCACCCACCCCGCCTGGCTGCGCCTGGTCCGCGACGGCACGACGTACATCGCGCACAGCAGCACCAACAACGGTCTCTCCTGGACCGAGACCGCGCGGGCGACCGTGCCGTCCGCGAGCGGCGCCCTGGACGCCGGCGTGGTGGCGAGCGCCGTGAACCTCAACTACCCCGGCACGACGGTCCAGGCCGTGTTCGACCGCTTCACCGTGGAGGAGTCATGAACACCTACCGCCCCGAGGAGGACTTCCTCCCGCCACCCGTCTCGCTCACCTTCACCCCGTCCGCACCCGAGCCGGGCAAGGCCGTGACCCTGTCGGCCACCCTCACCAACACCACCAGGATCGCGCTGCGCGGCACCGTGCTCTACCTCGCCGTGGACGACACCGCCGAAAGGGACAGCCTGGGCGACCTCGCGCCCGGACGGTCGGTGACCCGCACCTGGCGGACCCGGCTCGCCGACGACGCCGAGGGCCGGATCGTGTTCACCGCGCACGCCCTCTTCGACGTGCACCTGCACGGCTCCGACTGCACCCGCACCACCTCCTCCGCCCTGCTGCCGTACCGCTCGCTGCGGGCAGCCTTCGACAACGCGGGGATCGCCTCCGCCGACGCCCTCGTCGCCAACATCGACGGCTCGAACTCCGCTCTGTCCGCCGAGGCGCTGGCGTCGGTGGGCCTGACTCCGGGTGCCACGGTCACCTACGACGGCGTGCCCTTCACCTGGCCGGACACGCGGCCCGGGAGCAAGGACAACGTCATCTCCTCCGGCCAGACCGTGCTGCTGTCCGGCTCCGGTTCCCGGCTGTCCTTCCTCGGCACCAGCACCTGGGGCGAGGGCAAGGGCGACGGCAAGGTCGTCTACGCCGACGGCACCGAGCAGGCGTTCTCGGTGACCGTTCCCGACTGGTACGGGGCCAACTCCTCCGCCGCGGTGGTGCTGCCCTACCGCTACAACTCCACGGGCCGGGACGACAATCCCGTCAGCCTGTTCACCTTCGGCGTCGATCTGACGGCCAGCAAGGAGCTGCGCTCCGTGGTCCTGCCCGAGGTCAGCGACGGCATCCAGGCGGGCCTGCCCGCCCTGCACATCTTCGCCTTGACGATCGACTGAGCTCTGCGGAAGGACGTTCATGCACGACAACCGAGACCACCTCGGCATCACAGGTGTCACCCGCAGACGGATCCTCACCGGCGCGGTCGTGCTGGGCGGCGCGGCGCTGCTGCCCCGCCCGCTGGGCGCGTACGCGGCCGACGGCGCCCCGTTCGACACCGCGCCCGCCGCAGCCGCGCTGAAGCGGCTGCTTCCCGACCACTACCAGCAGGTCACCCTGCGGGCCGTCGACGCCGACAGCGACCGCTTCCGGGTCACCGGCCGGGCCGGGCGGATCACAGTGGAGGGCACCAGCCCCGCCGTGCTGCTCACCGGCCTCCACACCTACCTGCGGCGGACCGCGCACGCCTCCGTCTCCTGGACCGGCGATCAGCTGAACCTGCCGCGCGCCCTCCCGGCGCCCGCCGGGGAGATCAAGGGAACGGCCGATGTGCCGCACCGCTTCGCCTTCAACGACACCAACGAGGGTTACACCGGCCCGTACCGCGACTGGGACGCCTGGCAGTACGAGCTGGACGTGCTGGCCCTGCACGGAGTCAACCGGGTGCTCGTCTACATCGGCGGCGACGCCGTCTACTACGACACGTTCCGCCAGTTCGGGTACACCGACGCCGAGATGCGCGCCTGGATCCCGGCCCCGGCCCACCAGCCCTGGTGGCTGCTCCAGAACATGTCGGGCTTCGGCGGGCCGGTCTCGCGGCAGCTCCTCGAAAGACGTGCCGCGCTCGCCGAGAAGATCGTCGACCGGATACGTGACCTGGGCATGACGCCGGTCCTGCCGGGCTATTACGGCAGCGTGCCGGACGACTTCCCCGCCAAGCACGGCGGGGACGCGGCGGTGGTGGCGCAGGGGGACTGGGGCGCCTTCAAACGCCCCGACTGGCTCGACCCGCGCACCACGGCCTTCGACGACGTGGCCGCCGCCTTCTACCGTGTCCAGAAGGAACGGTTCGGCGCGAGCACGATGTACAAGATGGACCTGCTGCACGAGGGCGGCAACCCCGGTGACGTGCCGGTGGGCGAAGCCGCGGCAGCCGTCGAAGGGGCGCTTCAGAAAGCACACCCGGGCGCGATCTGGGCCATCCTGGGCTGGCAGTCCAACCCGTCCAAGGCGCTGCTCGACGGCGTCGACAAGGCCCGGATGCTGATCGTGGACGGCCTGTCCGACCGCTACACCACCGTCACCGACCGGGAGAGCGACTGGGGCGGCACCCCCTACGCCTTCGGCAGCATCTGGAACTTCGGCGGCCACACCCCGATCGGCGCCAACGCCCCGGACTGGGTGGAGCAGTACCCCAAGTGGCGTGACAAGAAGGACAGTTCGCTCGCCGGTATCGCGGCGATGCCGGAAGCCGCCGACAACAACGCGCCCGCCCTCGCCCTCCTCACCGACCTGGCCTGGACACCCGGCACCGTCGACCTGGACGACTGGTTCGCCGCGTACGCCCTCTCCCGCTACGGCGGCCCGGACCGGCATGCCGCCGCGGCCTGGCAGACGATCCGCGACACCGCGTACAACATGTCCCGCGCGGACGGCTGGAGCGAGGCACCCGACGGCCTGTTCGGCGCCCGTCCCAGCCTGAACGCGAACAAGGCCGCCGCCTGGGGCCCGGAGCAGGACCGCTACGACACCACCGCCTTCGATGCCGCACTCACCGAACTCCTTGCGGTCCGCGCGGAGTTGAGGGACAGCTCGGCCTACCGGTACGACGTCGTCGACGTGGCCCGGCAGGTCCTGTCCAACCGCAGCCGCGTCCTGCTGCCCCAGATCAAGGCCGCACACGAGGCCGGGGACAAGGCCCTGTTCGGCAAGCTGACCAAGACCTGGCTGGAGTGGATGGACCTCCTCGAGGACCTGCTGGCGACCTCCGGCCCGCACCTGCTCGGGAGGTGGCTCGCCGACGCCCGCTCCTGGGGCGCCGACCGGGCCGAGAAGGACCGCCTGGAATACGACGTCCGCTCCCTCATCACCACCTGGGGCGGACGCGCCAGCAGCGAGGAGGGCCTGCACGACTACGCGAACCGGGAGTGGTCAGGGCTGGTCGGCGGCCTGTACCGCACCCGCTGGACCATGTACTTCGACGCGCTCACCAAGGGCAAGGACCCGTCGGCGATCGACTGGTTCGCCCTGGAGGACCGCTGGGCGCACGCCCACGAGACACACCCGACCGAGCCCAACGGCTCCCCGTACGCCCTGGCCCGCCGCGTGCGCGACCTGCTCGCCGCCACTCCCTATCAGGCGGTCCTCACCGCGGGGACCGACCGGGGAGCGGTGGCCGAGGGCACTCCCGCGACGGTGACGGTCACCTTCACCAACAGGAACGGGTTCGCGACGGCACGCGACGTGGCCCTCTCCGTCACCGCACCCGAGGGCATGGCGGTGAAGCCGCTCGATCCGGTGCGCAAGGGGTCGGTGGCGTCCGGCGAAAAGTTCGCCGCTCGCTTCGAGGTCTCTCTGGCGGGTGAGCCGACGGAACTGGTCGGCCGGGTCGTCGCGACGGCGGCGTACGCGGGTGGCGGGAAGGCGGTGGCGCCGGTACGGCTGATGGCCGCGGCCGGGGTCGGTGACCCGTACCGCACGGTCTCCTTCAACGACGCGGTGTTCGGCCAGGCCGGCGACGAGATCGCCATCGAGGGCGCGGGGGCCGACCTGTGGGGCGCCACCAACGAGTTCGGGGCGGTGTACCGGGCGGGCGCGTACGGCGACAAAACGGTGGCCGAGGTCACGATCACCTCCCAGGACATGACCGGGGGCTGGGCACGGGCGGGCCTCGTCGTCCGCAACAACCTGGGCACTCAGGGGAGCGCGGGCTATGTGAACCTGGCGGTCACGCCGTCCAACGGCTGCGTGCTGAGCTGGGACGCCGACGGCGACGGCCGTTTTGACTCCATCGCGCAGTCGGGCTCCTTCACCGCGCCGGTGCGGCTGCGGCTGACCAGGTCCGGCGCCTCGTACACCGGGGAGGCCAGCAGGGACGGCGTCACCTGGACGACGGTGGGCACGGCCACGCCGGGGGGCGCGGCCGCCGCGCAGGACGTCGGGGTCTTCATGACCGCGGCCAACGGCTGGAACGGCACTCGGGGCATCGCCACGTTCGACGGATTCACGGTGGCGTGATCTCTTTCGTTGGTTAGGGTGATGGCCAGGACCCTGGGGGGAGTTCGCGTGGGATCGCCTGGCCGGAGCAGAACCGGGCGCGGTGGGCGTGTGACCGGCCGGCCGGCGCCCGCGGTGCTGCCTTCGCCGCTGCGCACGTGGCTCGGGCTGATCGCGGCCCTCGCCGCGCTGGTGGTCGTCGCGCTCGGGGTCCTGTACGCCGGCCATGACGAGCCCGGCCGGGTGGACAGGTGGGTCATCCAGCCGACGGCGGACAGTGTGCGACCGCCGTGGCGGCGCGTCGCTCTGGCCACGGACTTCCTGGGAGAGCCCGCCGGAGCGGCGATGCTGGTCGTGGCCGCCGTGGCAGGCTGCCTGCTGCTTCGGCGTCCTCGCGCGGCGGTGTTCATCGTTGTCGGTGCGGCCATGGCCGTGGGAACGACGAAGGTACTCAAGCCCGTGGTGGGACGCACCATCCACGACGGGCACCTGTCCTACCCGAGCGGGCACACCGCCTTCCTCACCGCGCTCGCACTCATGGTGGCGCTGCTCGCGGCCGGCCGGCTCGGTCTCGGCAGGACGGCCGGGGCGTCACTCGTGCTCGCCGCGGCGCTGGTGGCCGGCGCCGCGATGGGCTGGGCACAGATCGCCCTGGGCGCGCACTACCCGACGGACGTCCTCGGCGGCTGGTGCACCACGCTGGCGGTGATACCGGCGACCGCGTGGCTGGTCGACCGGACGGCCGACTCCCGTCGGCGGGAACCTTCCTGACGACACGACACGACACGACACGTCACGCCAAGCGGCGGAAGACGGGCTTCACCGGCCGCCCGGCGAGCCAGGGGGTGAGGTCGGCGGCGTCCAGTGCCTTCCGGTACACCGCACATGCCTGGGCCACCGCCTCGACGGTGTGATCGATGTCGGCGTCGCTGAGCGCGCTGCTCACCACGAACGACGGGGCGAGCACCCCGCCCGCGAGGAGTTGACGCAGGAACAGGGTGCGGTACCGCTGTGACGGCTGCCCGTTCTCGTCGAGGGTGGCATAGACCAGGTTGCTGGCCCGGCCCCGGACGACGATGTGGTCGCCGACGCCCATGGCGGCCGCGGCGTCGCGGACACCGGCGGCCAACCGCTCGCCGAGGGCGTGCAGCCGCGCGGTGACGCCCTCCTCGACGTAGGTGGTCTGCACGGCCATCGCGGCGGCCAGGGAGTGCGTCTCCGCACCGTGCGTGGTGGACAGCAGGAACACCCGGTCGCCGGAGTGACGCAGCCCGCCCCGCTCCATCAGCTCGCGGCGCCCGGCCAGCGCGGAGACGGCGAACCCGTTGCCCAGCGCCTTGCCGAACGTGGACAGATCGGGGACGACACCGTACAGGCCCTGGGCACCCGCCTCGGACCAGCGGAGGCCGGTGATCATCTCGTCGAAGATCAGTACGCAGCCGTGCCGGTCGGCCAGCTCGCGCAGGCCGGCGAGATATCCGGGCGGCGGCTCGGTGTGGGTGGCGGGTTCGAGGATCAGGCAGGCGACCTCGTCCCGGTGCCGGGTGAGCAGCTCCTCCGTGGCGGCCAGGTCCCCGTAAGGGAACGCCACGGTGAGTTCGGTGGTCGCCGCCGGGATACCGGCGGACATCGGCGTGGTGCCGATGAACCAGTCGTCGACGGAGAAGAACGGATGGTCGGCGCAGACGGCCACCCGCGGGCGCCCGGTGACGGCGCGGGCGAGGCGCACCGCGGCGGTGGTGGCGTCGGAGCCGTTCTTCGCGAACTTGACCATCTCGGCGGTCGGCACCGTGGCCAGGAAGCGTTCCGCGGCCTCGACCTCCACGATGGACGGCCGGACGAAGTTGCTGCCGCGGTCGAGTTCCCGCCGCACCGCCTCGGTCACGCGTGGGTGGGCGTGGCCGAGGCTGACCGACCGCAGGCCGGAGCCGTACTCGACGTAGCGGTTGCCGTCGATGTCCCACACGTGGGCACCGCGGCCGTGGCTGATGACCGGGGCCAGGTTCTCGGGGTACTGGTCGTCGCCCTTGGCGTAGGTGTGCGCGCCGCCGGGGATCATGGCGTGCAGCCGCTCGTTCGCCTGCCGCGATCTGGGCAGCTGGAACTCTTCGGTGTCCACGCCGGCCTCACTTCTCTCTCTGCTTCAGGACCTCGGCGAGACTCGGCGCCTCCCGGTCCCGCTGGGACATCGAGGTGACCGGCAGCGGCCAGGGAATGGCGAGCTCCGGGTCGTCGAAGGCGATCGTCACGTCCTCGGACGGATCGTGCGGGCGGTCGATCCGGTACGAGGTGTCGGCGGTGTCGGTGAGCGCCTGGAAGCCGTGCGCGCACCCCGCCGGGATGTACAGCGTCACCTGCGTCTCGCCGGACAGCTCGAAGAAGGCCCGGCCCCGGTACGTCGGCGAGTCTGCCCGCAGGTCCACGACGACGTCGAAGATCCTGCCGGACGAGCATCGCACGAGCTTGGCCTCGCCGGCGCCGGAGCGCAGGTGCAGGCCGCGCAGCACGCCCCGGACCGAGCGGGACAGGCTGTCCTGGACGAAGGCGTCCGGGTCGATGCCCACCGAGCGGACCAGGTCGGCGTCGAAGGTGCGGCAGAAGAAGCCGCGCTCGTCGGCGTACGGCGTCGGCTCGAAGAGGTACGCGCCGGCGATCTCCGGGACTCGGATCGCTTTCATGGAGCCTCCCGGTACACGAGGTCGGCCGCCGGGAACAGGGCCGAGGTCAAGGCGTCGAACTGATCCTGGAGTTGCCGGGCGGCCACCCGGTTCCGCTCGGCGAGGGTCCGCCGCAGCTCCGCCGACTTCCGCTCCAGCGCCCGGAACTGCTCCAGCAGCCGGTCGGCGTCGACCTCGCGCGCCGGGTGGCAGTACGCGCCGAGGCCCATCCGGTCCATGAGCGCGTCGCTCTTCGCCGCATAGCTGAGTGCGAGCGTCGGTGTGCCGGCCTTCAGCGCGCAGACCAGGTTGTGGTACCGGGTCGCGACCACGGCGTCGGCAGCCGCCGTCTCCTTCATCAGGTCGGCCAGCGAGGCCGCCTCGGCGGCGGTGACCAGCGGTGAGTCCACCGCGTCGAGGATCGCGGCGACCACCGGAGCATCGCACGCGTCGCCGGTGAGCAGCCGGACCGGCCTGCCGTCCTCCACCAGCGCGCGGACGAACCGGGTCGTCCCGTCGAGGTAGCGGCGGTGGATCTCCTCGGCCCGGGCGCGGTCGTCGTCGCCGCCGTGGAAGGCCATGACGCCGACGCAGACCGGGCCCGGCCGGCCCGAGGGCGCGCTCGCCGGCGGGGTCGGCAGGGCGAAGGCGAGGTCCGGGTAGACGTCGTCGCGCGTGGTGTCCACGCCCATCGCCCGCATCGCGTCGCGGGACTGGGTGTCCCGGTACGACCGGTACGTGGCCAGCCGCGCCGACCAGCGCACCAGGGCCCGGGTCGACCGGTTGCCGATCGCGGCGGCGCCGACGCCGACCAGCGCGACGCGGGTGCCGAACAGCCGGCCGGTCGCGCAGAGCAGGAACAGCGAGTAGGGGAAGCCCCACGGCCGCAGCGGCAGGGTGGCCTCCAGGACGCCCATGCCCGGCACGATCACCACGTCGTGCCGGCGCACCCAGGCGGCGGTGCGGACGGCGTCGACGAGTTTGCCCAGCCCCTTCCCCGCGATCGCGCCCGCACGCGACGCGGTCCGGTACTCCCCGCGGTACCAGTGCAGCCGCGTCGCGGGGATCCCGTACCGGACCGCGACGACCTCGGGTCCGCCGCACAGCGCGTCCACGACCGCCTCCGGGTGCTCGGCGCGGAGGTAGCCGAGCACGGCTTCGAGCGACCCGTCGTTGCCGAGGTTGCCGGAGCCGAGCAGGCCGAACACCCCCACCCGCACCGAGGTCATGTGCGCCTCCCCTCGCGGCCGGCGACCAGGGCGTCGACGGCGGCGGTGTGCCGTCCGGGGTCGACCGGGGCGCGGTCCTCGACCCGCTCGCCGGCGCCCGGCCGGATGCGGCTGGTCAGCCACGCGGCCAGGTGGCGGTGGCACGCGCGCCGTTCGGCCGGGGACAGCGGCGCCCGCCGGATCGCCGAGACGAAGCCCCAGACGTACTCGGCGAGCAGCCGGGGCGTCGGGTGCAGCGGGCCGGCCCGGCGCGGGTCCAGGTTGACGCACCGGGAGCGCTTGGAAGGGTTCGCCCGCTCGGCGCGGGTGGGGTGGTCGCGGCGGAAGTACAGCAGCTCCGGCACCTGGTGGAAGGGCCCGTGCAGGGCGATCTCGGCGACGAACGTGCGGTCGGCATGGTGGTAGCTGTCGTGCGGCTTCACCCGGCGCAGCACGTCGGCCCGCATCACCCCGTAGAAGTCGTCGCCGCCGGGCTCGAACAGCATGCTGCGGAAGCGCTCCGGGGCGTGCGGCGAGGCGGTGGCGAGCGTGTACTCGTACGGGACCTTCACCCGGCCGTCCTCGTCGATGACCGCCTGGTCGGCGTGCGCGAGGATCACGTCGGGCCGCTCGTCCAGCGCCGATACGCAGCGCCGCAGCAGGTCGCGGGCGTAGAGGTCGTCGTGCGAGGCCCACTTGAACAGCTCGCCGCGGCACTCGGTGAACACGTGGTTGTGGTTCGGTGCGGCGCCGATGTTCCGCGACAGGCGGATGTACCGGATGCGTGAGTCCCGGGCCGCGTACGTGCGGCAGATGTCCTGGGTCCCGTCGGTCGAGGCGTTGTCGGAGATGACCAGCTCGAAGTCCTCGTAGGTCTGGCCGAGGAGAGCGTCGAGCGACTCGGCCAGGTATTCCTCGCCGTTGTACACGGGCAGGCCGATGCTCAGCCTGGGTTGGGCGGTCATGAGGTCCTCACTTCGGGGATGGGGTTCTGGCGGTGTTCGCGCAGGGCGGTCCGCAGGTGCAGCCACCACACGGCCGAGCCGCAGGCGGTCGCGGCGGCGACGCCCCAGGCCGAGCCGACCGTGCCGGCGGCGACCGCCCCGCCGAGCCCGCCGCCGAGATAGCAGGCGGAGGCGAGCAGTTGGGCACGCAGACTGCGCCGGGCCGCGCCGAGCGCGCGCAGCCCGGCCGCCGCGCCCGTGCCGAGTCCGGCGCCCGCGACGCCGAGCGTGACCGGCACGATGAGCTCCGCGGCGGAGCTCCAGACGCCGCCGAGCACGAACGCGCCGAGGCGGTCCGGCACCAGCAGCAGCGCGCCGCCCCAGAGCAGCGCGGCGACGGCCTGTCCGCCGCCCAGCAGGAGGCAGAACGGGCCGAGGCGGTGCGGGGCCCGCCGCAGCACCCGTGCCGCCTCGGCGACGGTGACCAACGACAGCCCCATCAGCACCGCGAGGAACGGGCCGAGCAGGAGCTCCGCTCCCCGGATCACACCCACCGCGCCGACTCCGACGATCGCGCCGAGCCCGTAGGCCCGAAGCTGGCTCGCGCCGCTGTTGCTGACGTTCTCGACCAGGTACCGGTAGCCGAGGTCGCGGTGGGCGCGAAGCCACTCGCGTGCTCCGGTCGGACGGGGCCGGATGCCGGACTGGAAGCAGCCGCACGCGGCGGCCACCGCCGCGGATCCGCCCCAGGCGAGCACGAAGGCGGCCACACTGCCCACGCGCGCCGCCACCACCAGGGCGGGGACGAGCGCGACGCCCCACACGAGGTCGTTGACGAACGCCTTCCGCCCGGCGCCGGCGGCGAAGAACGCGAACCGCCAGGCGTCCTGCAACAGCAGCCCCGGCAGGACGACGCCGAGGCAGGCGAACGCGGGCCCCACACGGCCGCCGACGCCGACGCCGGCCACCAGACACGCCGCGCCGAGGGCGGCACCGACACCGAGCGCGGTACCCGACGACCGGGCCACCGCCCCGCGCCAGTCCGCGTCCGGCACGCCGCTGAAGCGCACCATGAGCGGGTCGGTGGTCAGTCCGCGGGAGACGTTGAGCACCACGCCGTAGGTCACCCAGGCGAGGCTGAACACGCCGAAGGCGGTCACGCCGAGCGAGCGGGCCACGTAGATGCCCACCGCGAAGTTGGACATGCTGGAGGCCGCCTGGTCGGCCAGTCCCCAGGACAGCCGGCCGGCGAGGGCCCGCCCGGCGTTCGCCGCCTTCGGTCTCGTCCTCTCCCCCTCGGTGGTCATCGGCGTCATGCCTTGATCAGTCCGGCGCCGTGCAGGGCGTCGGCCGCCGCGGCGACGGTGCCGAACGGCAGGCCGGACCGCTCGGCGACGTCCAGCAGACCGTGCTCGCCGTCGGAGAGGTTGAGCACCCAGAGCATGGCCATCTGGGCCTGCTGGGTGTCGCTGCGGCCGCCGAGCGCGTCGTACAACCCGCGCCGGCCCAACTGCGGTTCGCCGTAAGGGCTGAGGTTGACGTACCGGCGGTTGCGGTCGAGGACGGCGAACGCCTCGCGGCAGACGGCGAGCGTGTCCGTCATCGCCTCCGGGGAGACGAAGTCCAGGTTGTCCGCCGAGGTGTGGTACTCGGGGTAGCCGGCGTACGGGGTCCGGGTGAGCGAGCCCACGCCGAGATCGAACCCGGGTGAGCAGAACTGCCGCTCGTCGTAGCCGTACGGAGTGAACTCGGTGACGCGGTGCGGGCGTTCGGAGGCGGTCAGCACGTACCGCATCACCCGGTCGATCTCCGCGTCGCCGCGTCTGCTCCGCTTGTACGTCAGGTGCCCCGGGTCACCGGCGCAGGCCAGCACCAGGCCGTGCTTGACCCGTTCCACCCGCTCCGCGTTGCGCGCGAGCCAGGTGATCGCCCCGATGGTGCCGGGCGCGAAGATGAACCGGTAGGTGTAGTACGGCGTCTGCCGGGCCAGCGCCCGGGCCAGGAACGTCGCCACCGCGATGCCGGCCAGGTTGTCGTTGGCCAGCGACGGGTGGCAGACGTGGCAGGAGACGATCACCTCGTCGGGGACCTGGCCCGGGACCACGTGCTCGGCGTAGGTGAGGTGGCCGTCCGCGAGCGTGGAGTCGATGCGCACCTCGTACTCGCCGTCCGGCATCGCGTCCAGGGTGTCCTGGGCCAGGCAGAACCCCCATTCCGGCTTGTAGTAGCTGGTGCGGTACGGCACCCAGCCCGGGTGGTCCGGCAGGGTGTGCAGGTGTTCCCGCAGCTCGGCCAGCGGCATGGTCGCCGACACGGGCACGCTGTAGCCGAGCACGTGCAGGCTGGACTCGGCGAAGTCGACGATCCGCCGGCCGGTGGTGTCGGCGATGTACGCGTCGCGGATGTTCCACTCCTGCGGCACCGTCCAGTCGAGCACCTGGGTCCCGGTCGGTACCTCGTGCACGTGGAGCGGGATGTACTCGCCGACGATGTCCAGGGTGGCGCGCACCCCGTCGCCGGTGATGCTCCGGCACAGCGGGTACAGCCGCTCCACCAGCGCGTACATCTCCTCGCCGGTCTCGGTCACGGGCGCCACCGCAGGGTGTCGTCGACGGTGCCGGCGTCGGACGCCGCGCGCAGCACGGCCAGCCGGGTGAAGCGTCGCTCGAAGTCCTCCCGGGTCAGCCCGTGTTCCCGGTAGGCGTCGGCGAGTTCGAGCGCGCCCTGTTTCACCGTCCACTCGCAGTCGAAGCCGGGCACCGCCGCGCGGAACCGGGAGAAGTCCACCCGGTATGACCGCGGATCGGCCCCTGTCTCCCCCGTGATCACGACCTTCGCGCCGGACACCGCCTCGGCGACCTGCCCGGCGATCTCGGCGACCGTGACGTTGTTGATCTCGCTGCCGATGTTGAACGCCCGGTCGTGGACCGCTTCCCGCGGCGCCACCAGCGCGGCCGCGAAGGCCCGTGCGATGTCGGCTGCGTGCACCAGCGGGCGCCACGGGGTGCCGTCGGACAGCACCAGGACCTCGCCGGACAGGAGCGCGTGGCCCACCAGGTTGTTCAGCACGATGTCGGCGCGCAGCCGGGGCGAGTAGCCGAAGGCGGTGGCGTTGCGCATGAACACGGGGGTGAAGTCGCCGTCGGCCAGCGCGTGCAGGTCGTCCTCCACCCGCACCTTGGACTCGGCGTACGGCGTCACCGGGCGCAGCGGGGCGTCCTCGCCCACCAGGTCGTCGCCGCCGGCGGCGCCGTAGACCGAGCAGGTCGACGCGTAGAGGAAGCGTCGCACTCCGGCGTCGCGGGCCAGCCGGGCCAGCCGTACGGACGCGTGGTGGTTGATGTCGTAGGTGAGTTCCGGCGCCAGCGATCCCAGCGGGTCGTTGGACAGCGCGGCCAGGTGGATCACGGCGTCCACCCCGGCCACGTGGTCGGCCGTGACGTCGCGCAGGTCCACCCGGTGCCCCCGCGGGTCGGCGGGTGTCGGGCCGAGGACGCAGTCGGCGAACAGGCCGGCGTCGAGGCCGACGACCTCGTGTCCGGCGGCAGCGAGGACCGGGGCCATCACGGTGCCCAGGTATCCCTGGTGTCCGGTCAGCAGTACGCGCACGGTTCATCCCCCCAGATTGAGCGTGAGTTTGGTGACGGCGAACGCCTCGGCGTAGCGCGCGTGGCATTCGATGCCGCGGATCCGGGCCAGCCCGAGGAAGGCCTCCCGGTGGTACCAGGGCCGGTGCCGCTGCGAGGGGTAATGCTCCTGCAGCAGTTGCACCTTCCGTTCGGCGATCTCCGGCGGCAGCGGCTGGTAGGCCGCCATACGGCCGAGATCGCCGTCCCACTTGACGATCTCGTAGCCGAGGACGAGGTGGTCGCGGAACGCGGTCGGTATCAGCCGCGCCAGGCCGCGGTGGTCCTGGTGCGCGTCATCGGTACGTGGGGCGAGGACCAGATCCGGGTCGGTGCGCTCGCGCAGTTCCTCGACCGCGGCCTTGGCCTCTTCCCAGTGCGCGGGCAGCCGGCCGTCCGGCAGCTTGTGCACGGTCAGCCGCAGGTCGGCGCCCGGGCAGAAGGCGGCGAGCGCGGCCTGCTCCTCCTGCTCCCGCTCGCTGCCGCCGCCGGAGAGCACCAGCGCGTCGACGCGGACACCCGGCCGCGCGAGGCACAGAGTCAGCAGCGTGCCGCCGGCGCCGATGGCGATGTCGTCGCAGTGCGCGCCCACCGCGACGATCCGGTCCAGGCGCCCGGCCCCGAGCCGGATCACGCGCTCACCCCCGCGCCGTCCCGTTCCCACACGGCCCACGGGCGGTCGCCCCGGGCGTAGGCGTCGTCGAGCGCGGCCCGCTCCTTCACGGTGTCGGTCGGCTTCCAGAAGCCGCGGTGCTGGTGCGCCACCAGCCGTCCGCGCTTGGCCAGTTGGGCGCATCCGTCGGCGACCAGGTCGCCGTTCTCCGGGATGTGGTCGAAGACCTCCTGGCGGAGCACGAAGTAGCCGCCGTTCTCCCACAGCGGCAGTTCGCTCACCGCGGTGATGCCCCCCACCAGGCCGTCCTCGCCCAGGTCCACGCAGTGGAACGAGGACTGCGGCGGCACCACCATCATCGACGCGCCGGCGTCGCGCCGGGCGAACCGGTCGATCATCTCCGGCAGCGGGGCATCGGTGAGCACGTCGGCGTAGTTGGCCAGGAACATCTCGTCGCCGTCCAGGTGGTGGCGCACCCGGCGCAGCCGCTCCCCGATCGGTGACTCGATGCCGGTCTGCGCGAACGTGATCGTCCAGTCCGCGATGTCGGTGGACAGCAGCTCGGTCCGCCCGCCCCGCAGCACGAAGTCGTTGGACGTCGTCTCCTCGTAGTTGAGGAAGAAGTCCTTGATGTGGTGGGCCCCGTACCCGAGGCACAGGATGAACTCCGTGTGCCCGAAGTGCGCGTAGTAGCGCATGACGTGCCAGATCAGCGGTCGCGGGCCGACCATGGCCATCGGCTTGGGCACGTCGTCCGCGGCACCGCTCCGCATCCGCATCCCGTAACCGCCGCAGAACAGAACGACCTTCATGCCTTGACCTCGACAATGCTCAGTTCCGGTATGGGAAAGACCAGCCGACCGCCCCAGTCGTGCACGAAGGACAGCTGCTCGACCAGCTCGGCCCGCAGGTTCCACGGCAGGACGAGGACGTAGTCCGGTTTGTCGGCGGCGATCTGCTCGGGTGGCAGGATCGGGATGCGGGTGCCCGGGGTGAACCTGCCGTGCTTGTAGGGGTTGCGGTCGACCGTGTACGGGAGCAGGTCGGGCCGGATGCCACAGTGGTTGAGCAGGGTGTTGCCCTTGCCCGGGGCGCCGTAGCCGACGACCGTCTCGCCGCGCTCGGCCGCCTCGACGAGGAACCGCAGCAGGTCCCGGCGCACCTTGGCCACCCGGGCGGAGAACTCGGTGTACCCGGACAGCTCTTGCAGCCCGGCGGCCTTCTCCCGGTCCAGCACGTCGGCCACCCGCTGCGTCGGCTCGCCCGCCACCTCGGCCGGCCGGGCCCACAGCCGGATGGAACCGCCGTGCGTGGGCAGCAACTCGACGTCCACGAGCGTGAGTCCGCCGCTCGCAAGGGCCCGGGTCGCTGACGCGACCGTGTAGTACTGGAAGTGCTCGTGGTAGATCGTGTCGTACTGGTTCTCCTCGATCAGGGTCAGCAGGTGCTGCACCTCGACGGAGACCCAGCCGTCGTCGGCGACCAGGGCGCGCAGCCCCTGGGTGAACCCGACCACGTCGGGGATGTGCGCGTACACGTTGTTGGCGACGACCAGGTCCGCCGGGCCGTGTTGGGCGCGGACGGCCGAGCCGGTGTCCGGGCTCAGGAACTCCGTGAGCGTGGGCACGCCCGCCTCGCGCGCCGCGGCGCCGACGTTCACCGACGGCTCGATGCCGAGGCAGCGGATCCCCCGGTCCACCACGTGCTTCAGCAGGTATCCGTCGTTGCTCGCGACCTCGACCACGAAGGCGTCGGAGCCCTCGGTGTCGAGTCCCACCCGCTGTACGGCACCGTCGACGAACGTGCGCGCGTGTTCCACCCAGGAGGTCGAGTACGAGGAGAAGTACGCGTACTCCTTGAACGTCTCCTCCGGCGTGATCAGCGGCGGGATCTGCGCGAGCCAGCAGTCGGTGCAGACCCGCAGGTGCAGCGGGTACGCCGGCTCCGGCTCGTCCAGTTGGTCCGCGGCGAGAAAGCTCTCGCACGGCGGCGTCGCCCCCAGGTCGACGACGCTCGCCAGCGTCGCCGAGCCGCAGAGTCGGCATCGTGTCATCTACTGCCCCCCATTGATTCCGTCCCCCGCTGATTCCGTCCGTCCCGCGATCGCGGTGCGGTACTCCTCCACCAGGCGCTCCAGCCCGACGGCCGGGCTGAACCCCTGCTCGTAGCGGCGCCGGGCCGCCTGGCCCATCTCCCGGTTGCGGGCCGGCCCGGCCGCGATCCGGCGTATGCGGGACGCGAGCGAGGCGGGCTCGCCCGGCCGGTGCAGCAGCCCGGTCACGCCGTCCTCGACGAGTTCGACGAAGGCGCCGTGACCGGCGGCGACGACCGGGACCCCCGCCGCCATCGCCTCCACGACGACCAGGCCGAACGCCTCCAGCCACGTCGAGGGGGCCACCACGGCGACCGACCGCGCGATGGCCTGACGGCACTGGGCCGGGTCGTACAGGCCGACGTAGCGCACGTCGTCCCGGCCCGCCGCCCAGGCGGTCACCTCCGGCTCCAGTGGCCCCGCGCCGGCGATCACGAGTGGTACGCCCACGCCGCCGCTCGCCGCGATCTCGTCCCACGCGGCCATGAGCAGCCGTACGCCCTTGGCCTCCGCGAGTCGGCCGAGATAGAGCACGTGCTCGCCGGGGCCCGTTCGGCAGGCGCCCGGGTCGGGCACGAAGTTGTGCTTCACCGCCAGCCGCTCGGCCGGCATGCCGGACCGCACCAGCACGTCGCGCTGCGCCGCGGAGATGCAGAGGAACCGCTCCACGCCGGACCACCACCGCCGCCGGTTGACCGACAGGCTGACCGCGAGCGGCACCGTCGCCAGCCGGGAGCCGCGGTAGCAGCCGTGCCGGACGGCGGGCAGCGGGGCCGACCCGACGCACTCGGTGCACGGCCGGCCGTCCCGCTGAAGCGTGCCGGGCGGGCAGACCTGGGTGTAGTTGTGCAGCGTGGCGACGGCGGGCACGCCGGCGTCGGCGCAAGCGGCCAGCACGGCGGGCGACAGGAGCGGGAAGACGTTGTGGACGTGGACCACGTCCGGTCGCTCGCTGCGGAGCCGGGCGGCGAGTTCCGCGCGGACCACCGGGTTCCACGGCACCAGGAGTGGCACCGCCGCCTTGGCGAGGAGGGACCGGGCGGCGATGTCGTCACTGCGCCGCTCGAACACCTCGACCCGGTGGCCGGCCCCGCGCAGCAGCTCCACCTCCTGGTCGACGACCCTGTTCTCCCCGCTCGGCTGCGCCGAGGCGTAGCGGTTGTGCACCACCAGGACGTGCATGCTCAGGTCACCTCCGATCTCCGGGCCGGCACGGGATGCGTGGTCGAGGGACTTCGGGCGTCGAGAGGAGCGGCCGGAGCAGGTGCCGCGAGCAGCGAGGCGGCAACCGCCAGGTGCAGCAGATACGGTGAGGCGTCGCCGAGGCCGGCCTCGGTGTACGACGCGATCGCGCAGTAGCTGATCAGGAAGATCGCGCAGGCCCTCGACAGCGACGGCGGCCGCAGCAACGCGACGCCACCCAGCACGATGATGATCGCCGCCACCAAGGCGACTCCGGTCAGACCCTGCTCGTGGTAGACGGCCAGCCAGCTGTTGTCGATCGGCAGCCCGCCGAACGACTTGTCGCCCAGACCCACGCCCAGCACCTGCTCCGTGGTCGTCCGGGGCGCCGCCAGCAGCGCGTCCCAGACCTTGGCCCGGCCGGTGAGGCTGGTGAAGTGCTCCTGGCTCTGTCCGCGCAGGAACCAGGCCTGGAGCGCGGAGGCGAACCCCACCGCGGCCACCCCGGCGCACAGCACCGCCCAGGTGAAGAACCGGCGGGCGGCGGCGCTGGTCAGCACGAGCGAGCCGATCGCCAACGCCAGTCCGATGAGCAGGCCGAGCGTGGCCGTCCGGGTGTGGGTCAACGCGAGCAGGACGAGTGACGGCACGATGACCAGCGCCGCGCCGGCCCTGTCGGTCCGGCGGCCCAGCACGAGCAGCACGGTGAGCCCGGTGATCACCGCGGCGTACTGTCCGATCTGCGGCGGGGTGAGCGGCCACAACGCGCCGACCAGCCGCCCGCCGTAGAGCTCGGGCAGAGCCGCGCCCGGTGAGATGACCAGGCCGGCGGCCACCGACCCGAGCACCGCGAAGTACATCCGGATGTGGTGCCGGACGAACGTCGTGCCGCCGTCCCACCAGCGGCTGAGCAGCCACAGCGTGCCGACGAAGAGAGCCAGCCGGGCGCAGCGGAACAGCGCGCCGAACCCGGACTCCAGGTGCGCGCTGGAGATCACGCTCGGCACCAGCAGCAGGGTGAGCAGGAACAGGAAGGCGCCGGCTCGCAGGCGCAGCCGGAGATTGACCGCGAGCGCCAGCGCGAACGCGGCGACCAGCGCGCCCATGGTGACCATCTGGATGAGGGAGCGGGGCAGCGGGACGATGGTCTTCGCCCCGGCGGAGCCGAGCGTGTTGAGGACCAGCAGCCCCCAGACGATCCCGACGGTCTTCGGTGTGGTGGTGGTGCGGTCACGGTCCATCTCAACCACCGGCCCGTTCCGCGAAGGTGCTGCCCGCGTCCTGCTGGTACGGCGGGCCCTGCCAATGCCCTGGGTCGAGCACCTGGCTCGGGTCCTGGACGACGAACTTCCACGGTCCCCGGTAGACGTTGTCGTGCCAGCGGTTGTGCTGCTCGTGGGTGATCGCCTCGGCCACCCGCTTGCCCTTGTACGGCGACCAGTCGGGGTAGGTGCCGTAGTTGGCCAGTACCGCCATGCGGTCGCACTTCGCCGTGCACTTGACGACGGACTTGTCCAGCACGAAGCGGTTGTCGTGGATGTCCACCCGCTGGGTCTTCCACCGGCAGTCGGCGTAGAGGGGTGGCTCGGCGATCGCCGGGTTCGCACAGCGGTCGGTGTCGCGTACCAGCAAAGTGCAGTCACCGGACGAGGTGTTGGCCGGGCTGTTGCAGAACCGGTCGGCGTTTTCCCACAGGGTGATCCCGGACCAGTTGTCCTCCAGCACGTTCCGGTAGACCTCGATCTTGTCCGTGCGGGCTCGGATCCGTGGTTCGCCACCGGACTCGGACAGGTAGACGGTCGCGAACGGGAAGTTGTCGCCGCGGTCGGCCTGCCTGCGGCCCTCGACCCAGTTGTTCCGCCGGATCGTGTTGTTCCGGATGACGGCGTTGTAGCTGGTCTCGTAGATCAGCGCGGCACCGTCGTTGGCCTCGACCACGTTGTTCTCGATGCGGAAGTCGTTGTTGTTGGTGTCCGCCCACAACCCGGTTCCGCGATTGCCGTGCACCCAGTTGCCGCGCACGTCGGCCCCGTTGACGGCCCAGAACTTCACGCCTCCGGTGCAGCCGCAGCCCTTCCGCCGCCGCTCCCAGTCGCCGGTGTTGTTGCCCGTGATCTCGTTGCCCTCGACCACCAGACCGCTGATACGGCCTGTGGCCTTGTACGCGTTCATGCCGTACTGACCGTTGCCGCGCAGACAGCTTGCGCGGACCCGCTGGCGGGCACCGGCCATCAGCCCGGCGCCGGAGTTGTTCTGGATCGTGGCATGCTCGATCACCCACCCGTCGGCCGAGTCGTGGTTGACCACACCCTCGTCATGCGGCGCGACGAAACGCTGCACGGTCAGGTGGCGGATGGTGACGTCGCGGGCGCTACCGCCGAACGCGTACTGGTTGGTCTTCCGGCCGTCGAGCACCGCGCCCGGGGCGCCGAGGTAGCGGTTCCCCTGTTTGGGGATGACCTGGGCGTAGCGGTCCGGGTCGAGCCTGTGCTTGCCCGGTCGAAGCCAGAACGTGGTGTTCGGGGGGTTGTTCCTGGTCTTCGCCGCCAGGTCACCGACCACCGCGGGGTCGACCGTCACCGCGCCCGCCGGCGCCTTCACCGGCCCGGCCGCGGGCTTGGCGCACACCCGCGCCACGGGCGTGGACGACGGCGCGGCGGTCGGCTTCGCCCGGGCGTCCGCAGTGCTCGTGTCCGTGCCCGTGCTCTCACAGCCGGTCACCGCCGGCAGGGCCAGCGCCAGCGGTGCCGCCGCCCACGCCCAGTACCGCCTCTTGATCCCCACCCGCCCCCCTAGCCGCGGAACCTGAGTTCGGTGGTGAACCCTTGCGTGCCGTCGGCGAAGCCCGTGCCGACCAGCGTGGTGGTGGGTTCCTTGCGCCCGAATCCGGCGGAGTACCAGCCCAGTGGCGGGCCGGTCTCGCCGCGATGCGCCCGCCAGGACAACTGCCCGGGCAGGTCGAGCACCGCGGAGCACCCCTCGCCGTCCCGGACCCAGGTGAGCACCGCCCGGTTCCCCACCAGATCCGCGGCGATCGCCGGGCCGAGGTGGAACGCCAGGCGTACGTCCCGGCTCGGGCCGCGCACCTCGTCGACCACCCTCAGCTCCCGGCTCGCGGCCGTCAGCTCCACCCGGCGGCGGTGCACGGAGCGCTGGTAACCGTCGTGCTCGGCACACCAGCGGGCCACCCCCTCGCCGGAGGTGTCCACGGCCAGGACGCGGCTCCTGGCATGCCGGAGCCACAGGAACGGGCCGCCGGAGACGGACTGGTCGCTGCCGTTCAACTGCAGCGTGTTGTGCCCGAGGGTCGACCGGAAGTACTGCCGCCATTCGGGCTGCCCGTGGTAGCAGTACGTCCCCGGGTCGGCGAGCACGTCGACCCCGTCGTGCCGGACCTCCACGGACAGCGCGTCCGCGTGGGCGTGCGCGGCGATGGACAGGAAGCCGTGCGGGCCACCGTCGCAGCGGCACCAGATCTCCTCCGGGCCGCGCAGGATGGTGAGCCCCGCGTCCGCGAAGTGCGCCGGCCGGCTTGCCGGGCGGGTCGCGGCGGGTTCGGTGGGTTCGATGAGCGCGGCGAGCAGCGGGGTGCGCACATCGGTACCGGTCACCTCCGGCCACCACGCGAGCCGGCCGAACACGGCGTCCCCGGTGGCCAGCAGCGAGCCCCAGCGGTCGGTGCCCGCGCCGTCCACGACCAGACCGTGTCCGTCGTCCGCGTCCCCCTGGCGCGGCGGCCGCAGGCGGCTGTCCACGATGGCCGCGAGCGCGTCGGTCATCCGCAGCAGCACCAGCCGGATCGACGCGGGAACCGGCACGCCGGCGGCATCCGCCTCGGCCACCGCGGCCAGGCCGAGCTCCAGTACCAGTCCGTGATACTCGGTGGCCAGCTCGCGGTTGAGACCGGAGTCGAAGGTGTTGCCTCGCAGATGCCGCTCCAGCGAGCGCAGCGCGTCGGCCCGCCAGCGCGCCGAGGAAGGGAACCACCCGAACGCGCAGGCCGCCGCCAACTGCCCGGCCGCCTCGGCGATGACGTGGTTGTTCGCCGAAGATCCCCGGCTGGGGAAGGCGGCCAGCCAGCGCTGGTGGTGCCAGATCTGGTTCAGCGCGACCGGGTTGCCCTCGAACAGCCCGGCCGCGCCCGGCCAGCCGTCGAGCAGCCGGCGGATCCATACCCAGGACAGCAGCCGGATGCCCAGCTCGATGCCGCTGATCCAGTGCACCCCGCGCAGCGGCGCGTTGGCGGCCCACCACGACCGCAGGTGCTCGGCCACTCGCTCGGCGTACCGCTCGTTGCCGGTGATCGCGTAGGCGGCGGCGAGCTGGGTCAGGTACTGATGCCGGGACAGCTCCCAGATCTGCTTGATGTCCCCGACCGCCTCCTCGTCCCGGTACGGCACGTCGAAGGCGTAGCCCCACGGAGCCCGGCGCCCGGTCTTCGGGTCGCACCACCAGTCCGGATCGGCCAGGTCGTCGCGGACCACCCCGAAGTACTCGGCGTGCCCGTACATCAGCCGGTCCGCCTCGGCGATGAGACGTTTCGCGGCGTCCGGAGGTATCGCGGCGATCGTCCCGGCGGGCAGTACGGCGGTGAACCGGGCGCCGGTCACGCTCGGGCAGGCCGGCCGCGCCGACCGCCACCACCGCCTGCGCACCGCGTCGACCGCCCGGCCGCCGACCTCCCGCGGTCCCATGCGGGACAGCCGCCGCAGGTACCAGCCCGCGCTCATGGTCATCGCGACCTCGCCAGCGTCACCGGCGCACCGCCCGCCAGGCCGGCCTGCACGGCGAGCGTGGCCGCCGTGGTGGCGACCAGCGACTGGAGCGGCACCGGCATCGGCCCGCCCGTCCGCACGGCCTTGACGAAGGCGGCCAGTTCGGCGGACTGGCCCTTGTCCCGGGCCTTGGGCAGCCGCGAACTGACCCACCGCTTGGAGCCGTACACCGACGCACGGACGAAGTCGTCGAGCCGCAGCGCACGGCCGTCCGCGACCAGGTCCAGCGTCTCCTTGGGGAAGCCGGCCGGGCCGGTGGTGACGTAGCTGATGGTGGCGGTGGACCCGTCCGGGTAGCGCAGGACGACCTGGAGGTCCTCGTTGCCGGACGTGGCGACCGCGTACACCGATACCGGGTCGGCATCGAGCAGCCAGCTCGCCGTGTCGATGAAGTGTCCGCCCTCGCCGGCGAACCGGGAGCCCTCCGCGCCTTGTTGGAGGTACCAGCTGCCATGTTGCAGCCGGCCCGCGTTGACCAGGTAGCGGAGGTTCGCCGGACCCGTCCGGGTGCCGAAGCGCTGCCGGGCCTCCCGCAGCAGTGGCGAGAACCGGCGGTTGAAGCCGACCTGCAACCGGTCGTTGCCGGACTCCTCCACCGCCGCGAGCACGCCGGCCAGCTCGTCCTCGGTGAGAGCCAGGGGCTTCTCCACGAACACGGTCTTGCCGGCGAGGAGTGCCCGCCGGGTCAGTTCGGCGTGCGAGCTGTGCCGGGTGACGACGAAGACCGCGTCGATGGACTTGTCGCCGAGCACGGCGTCGAGGTCGGTGGTCGCCTCGGCGAAGCCGAACTTACGCTGGGCGTTGGCCGCGGACAGCGCCGTCGTGGTGACGACCGTGGACAACTCGACGCCGTCGCGCTGGGCGAGGTGCGGCAGCAGCATGGACGTCGCATAGTTCCCGGCGCCGACGAACGCCAGCCGTACGGGCGTCCTGGCGGCCCGGGCCGGGCTCCGCTGCACGTTCACCGTAGGCACGGCCACCGCCGGGGCCTCTGCCTGCGCCGTGTGGTCCGGGTAGCGGAACAGTACGGCCACGGCCTTCAAGTCGCCGTCCTTCAGGCGCTGGTACGTCTCGACGGCATCGTCGAATTCGGCGACGTGGGAGATCAAGGGCTCCACGTCGACGCTGCCGCGGGCGAGGAGATCGAGGAAGCACGCCAGGTTGCGGCGCTCGGTCCAGCGCACGTAGCCGATCGGGTAGTCCCGCCCCTCCAGCTCGTACTCCGGGTCGTAGCGCCCGGGTCCGTACGACCGGGAGAAGCGGACGTCGAGTTCCTTCTCGTAGTACGCGTTCCACGGCAGGTCCAGGCGGCACTTGCCGATGTCGACGACCCGGCCGCGGTCCCGGCAGAGCCGCGCGGCCAGCTCCACGGGCTGGTTGCTGCCGCCGCCTGCGGCCAGGTACACCTGGTCCACGCCGTGCCCGCCGGTGAGTTCGGCGACGGCGGACTCCACGGCCGCGGACGCCGGATCGCCGGCGGCCTGGGCGCCCAGGCGCTCGGCGAGCTCGCAGCGCGCCGGGTCGGGGTCGGCGCCGACGACGCGGACTCCCGAGGCGGCCAGGAGCTGCACCACCAACTGCCCGATCAGCCCGAGGCCGATGACGAGTGCCACCTCACCGAGCTGCGGTTCGCCCTGGCGAACGCCCTGCAACGCGATCGACCCGACGGTGCCGAAGGCCGCGTGCGGCGGCGCGAGGCCGTCCGGCACCCGGGCGTAGAGGTTCTTCGGCACCCAGTTCAGCTCGGCGTGCAGCGCGTGCTCGTTGCCGGCGCAGGCCACGAGGTCGCCCACCTTCACGTCGTCGATCCCGGCGCCGACCTGCTCGACCACCCCGCACAGCGAGTAGCCCAGCGGCGTGTAGGAGTCCAGCTTGCCCATCACTTTGCGGTAGGTGGCGGGCACCCCGTTGGTGGCCACGCTCTGCATGACCTTGGCCACCTGGTCCGGGCGGGAGCGGGCCTTGCCCAGCATCGACATGCCGGCCTCGGACACCTTCATGAGCTCGGTCCCGGTGGAGATCAGCGAGAAGGCGCTGCGGACCAGCACACCACCCGGCTTGCATCCCGGCACCGGCACGTCGAGCACCGCCAGCTCGCCGCTCTTGTAGTTCTGTACAACCTGCTTCACCCGAACTCCTCTGATTTCCTAAGCCGTTGACCGAGTGCTCTGGCCGGACCCAGAGGTCGCGTCGCGATACCAGTACTCGAGGGTCAGCACATGCCACAGATGCTTGGAGAAGTCCCGCTGCCCAGCGGCGTCCTCGGCGACCATCCGCGCCAGCGCCTCGCGGCGCAGCAACCCGGAACGCACGAGCTCGCCGTCGTGCACCACCTCGCGTACCAGCGGTGCCAGATCCCGGCTCATCCAGGCGCGCAGCGGGGCACTGAACAGGCCCTTGGGCCGGTACACGATCTCCCGGGGCAGGACCGAGACGGCCGCCTCCTTGAGGACGGCCTTCCCCTGTCGTCCGACGATCTTGCGATCGCCGGGTACGGCGAACGCCGCCCTGACCACCTCGACGTCCACGTACGGCACCCGCACCTCGGTCGACGCGGCCATGCTCGACCGGTCCGTGTACGTGAGGTTCAGGCCCGGCAGGAACATCCGGGCGTCGGTCAGGCACATGCGGTTGACGAAATCGTCGAGGTCGTTGTCCTGGTAGGTGTCCGCATGCTCGGTCAGTACGTCCTCGACCGTCCCGGCCAGGTCCGGGGCGACGAGGGCGAGCAACTCGTCCTGGTCGTACATGGTGTAGCTGCGCCGGAACGCGGTCTCCTCCGGCAGATCGGCGAACGAGAGGAACCGCTTCGCGAAGCGCACCGACCGGTACCCCCGGCGGGCCGTGGCGACCGGCAGCCGGTCCACGGCGGTGAACAGGCCGCGCCGCAGGGGCCGCGGGACGCGCTGGTAGCGCAGCGCGAGCAGGTTGGCCAGGTGCTTGCGGTACCCGGCGAACAGCTCGTCGGCACCCATCCCGGAGAGCATCACCTTCACTCCGGCCTCCCGGGCGGCCGAGCAGATCAGGAACGTGTTGATCGCGGCGGGGTCGCCGATCGGCTCGTCCAGGTGGTACGTCATCCGCGGCAGCAGGTCGAGCACGTTCGGGGCGATCTCGATCTCGTGCAGGTCGACGCCGAACCGCCGGGCCACCTGCCGGGCGTAGCGCAGGTCGTCCGGCATCGCCTCGAACTTGGCGTCCTCGGCGCGGAATCCGATCGTGTAGGCGGAGATCCCGGGACGGTGGCGGGCCGCGAGGGCGGTCAGGTAGCTGGAGTCGAGGCCGCCGGAGAGGAAGGTCGCCACGGGTACGTCGGAGAGCAGGTGGCGCCGGGTCGACTCCTCGACGATGGCGGCCAGGTCCGGCCGCTCGCCGGCCCGGGCCCGCTCCCGGCCCTCGGCCGCGACGTCCTTCAGGTTCCAGAACCGGCCGCGCTCCACCCGGCCGTCGGGCCGGCATCTCAGCCAGCTCCCCGGCGGCAGCTTCTCCGCCTCGCGGAACGCGCAGCGCGAGTCCGGCACCCAGTAGTACAGCAGCGAGGCCACCAGCGCCGCGTGGTCGACCTCCAGCTTCCCGCCGGTCGCGGCGGCGAGCGCCTTGAGCTCGGAGGCGAAAGCCAGGCCCGTGCCGCGCCGGAGCAGGAACAGCGGCTTGATGCCCAACTGGTCGCGGGCGAGCACCAGTTCACCGGTGCGCTCGTCGAAGATCCCGAACGCGAACATGCCGCGCAGCCGGGGCAGGCAGTCCGTGCCCCAGCGCCGCCAGGCCTCCAGCAGCACCTCGGTGTCGGAGGTGCCGCGGAAGCGCGCCCCGGTGGCTGCCAGTTCGGCCCGCAGCTCGGGCGCGTTGTACAGCTCGCCGTTGTACGTCAGGGCGAGGCCGTCGGAGACCATCGGCTGGGCGCCGGTCTCGGACAGGTCGATGATGGCCAGCCGGCGGTGCCCGAGCTGCACTTCGCCGTCACCGACGGGGTGGCCGTAGCGGCCCGCCCCGTCCGGACCGCGGTGGGCGAGGGTTTCGGTGAGCCGGTCGGTCACGGCCTTCCCGTCCGGCCATCGGTAAGTGCCTGCGATGCCACACATGTCCTACCGCGCCTCCTGGTCGTCGTCCGGGACCCGTGCGGCCCACAGCGGCTGCCGTTCCGTCCGCACCGGGCCCTCCCCCACTGCCTGAACGGCGTGGGAGGTACCCCCACCGTTCTGCCCGGCCGGCCGCTCGCTCCGGCCGCGTGGCGCGGTGTGCGGCCCGTCCCACAGCGTGCCGTCGGTCCGGTCACGCGGATCGGGGTCGATCAGCACCACCCCGATCACCGGAATGCGCTGGTCCGCCAGTTGTCGCGCCACGGTGTGCAGCCATGCGGCGCTGCCGTGCCCGGCACGCACGACGAGCACGGTCCGGGCGCCGAGGTACCGGAGGTCGGTCCAGGCCGTGCCGGGCGCCACCGATCCGACGCCGATCCGGCGTTCCTGAGGAGACACACCCGCGGCAGGCTCGCCGCTGACCACGGTGGGGTCGCCCGGCTTCGGGCGGCGGTTCGCGAGCTGAGGTCCCGGCAGACCGTCGATGACGGCCACCGGCCCCTCCGCCGCCATCGCCCCGGCGAGGTCCAGGGCCAGCGCGCTCGTGCCGCGCGCACAGCCCAGTTCCAGCAGTGACAGCGGTTCCGCGGAGCCACGCACGGTGCGGGCCAGGGTCCGGGTGAGCCTCATCCGTGCCGCTCGGGTCCGTCGGCGCTGCCACAGCCTGCCCGACCGGCGGGGCAGCTCCGCGATGACCGAGGCGCCCAGGTTCGCCGCGATGTCCCGGCGCAGCACGGGGCGGTCCGCCACCACCGTGCCGACCGCGGCCAGCGCGAGCCCGAGGACGAGCCCGAGGACGAGTCCGATCGCGGCGTTGGTGGCGGCGGCCCTGGGCAGGGAGTGCCGCACCGCACGCGGGGCGTCCACGATCTGCGTGCCGGAGATGACCTGCGGCGTGCCGGTGCGCGCCTCCGCGGCGCGCTGGTCGAAGTCGGCGATCCGCGAGTTGAGTTCGGCCCGGCGGGCGAAGAGTGACTCCGTGCTCGCCGACGCTTTCGGGTCGCTCTCCGCCGATCGGTCTCCGATCGCGTTGTTGACCTGGGCGAGCTCGTCCCGCATGCGGTCACGCTGGTCGAGCAGGGCCTGGGACTCGGCCTTCGCGGTTTCCCGCATCCGCCGCACATGGTCCGCGACGAACGCGTCGGCCAGCGCCCTGGCCCGGGCCACCGCTTGCGCGTCGCTGTCACCTGTCACATCGATCCGCAGCAGGTTGTTGGTCAAGCCGGTGGCCCGGTAGTCCCGCATGAAGTCCTCGGGGTCTTCCCGGGAGTTGAGGGCCTCCAGGGCCTTGCCGGCGATCCGTGTGGTCCCCAGCAGCTCGACGTCGGTGCGGATCAGCGTTCCGGTGTCGTTCGGCTGGTCCTCCCGATGCGCGACCAGCACCTTGGTCACCGCCGTCGGCGGCGGCGGCATCAGGACCGCCACCGCCGCGCCGGCCAGCAGTCCCAGCAGCGCCATCGCGCACCAGAGGCGGCGGCGCCTGCGCACCGCCACCACCAGCGCCTGGAGGTCGAAGAGCGGAGCGGCTGCCGACGACTCCGACGTCGTGCTCGTCGTCACAGTGAACCTCCCGTCGCCTGGCCGCGAACCGCGAGCGCGGGAGTGGCGTCATCCGGAGGCCGGCCGGCGGACCTCGTCGGACGGATCCGGACCGTGCCGGCGACGACGACGCCGACGACCTCATGCCTGCCGTCCGCACACGCCTCGGCGATGCCCGCGAGCTCCTCCGCGGTCCGGCTGCCCGCGCTGATGACGACCAGGGCACCGGACTCCGTGTCGCGGTCCGGCACGATCGGCCGGTCCACCGAGACCTCCACCACCCGCAGCAGCGGATCGCCATCGGCCTCGGCGACGAGCTGTCCGGCGGCCCGGCGGGCGGTCTCGTCGCCGTCCGGTACGACGACCAGCAGCCGCCCGGGGGCCGGTGTCCGGTCCCGGAGGCGAGCGCACACCCGCCGGTAGCGGATCCGTCTGCCGGCCTCGTCGCCGGAGCCCGGCGGCGTCGGCAGGTCCCACCGGGTGTCGAGACCGAGGAGGCGGCGGATCCGGGCCCGTGGGACGCGGTCTTCCGGCCGGTGCGCGCCGCTTTGTTCCTCGGGCACGTCGACGGTGCCCAGCAGCGCCGAGCCCAGCGCCGCGGCGATCTCCGGTTCGGTGCGCAGCCGGCGATTCGTCCGTGCGGCGGCCAGATGGCCGATGACCGCGAGCAGGAACAACGACAGCGCCCCGGCGACGATGAGCTGCGTCCTCGTCGGCGGTGCCTCGCCGGTCGGCCGGGCCGCCGGCCCCATGACGACCATGCCGGCCTTGCTGGTCGCCGGGTCGGCCTCGTCCAGCTTCGTCATGGCCTGTTCCAGCGAGGTGCGCAGCTTCTCGAGCGCGGTGCGGCCCTGCACGCTCTCCACTGTCTGCCCCGGACCGGCCGCGTTGGCCAGGTCGGTGATGCGGCGGTTGGTCTCCTCGACCTTCTTCCGCAGCGCCTCGGGCTCCGTGGCCACTTCCGCGTCGGTGCCGCCGCCCGCGATCCGCGCGGCGAACTCGACGAACTGCCGGGCCACTTGGTCGGAGAGCCGCTGCGCGCGCTCCGGGGTGTCGGCCGTACCGGAGATCTTGATGAGGTTCCCGTCGGCGGCCTCGGCGGTCACTCGATCCCGCAGCTCGGCGCCGCTGACGCCCGTCCAGCCGATCGTGGCGGCCGCGCGGTCGACCACCGTCGAACTGGTCGCGACGTCCACCTGGGTCAGCAGTTCACGCTCTTCCCACTGCCCCGGCAGCAGTACGGATGCCGACGTCGTGTACCGCGGCGGAAACACCAGCGAGGTGCCGTAGCCGAAGAGCGCGCCCACCACGGCGAGGACGGCGAGAAGCCGCCGGCGCCGGCGGAGAATCCGCCCGATGGTGGCCAGGCGTATGGTGTCCTCGCTCAACGACGCGGCCTCTTCTCTGTGCGGACCGGGTCGCCCGCCGACACCGGGGTGTCGTCACGGCAGGCGGCGGCGTAGGCGGCGAGCAGCGACGCTTGCGAGTTCCGCCAGGAGAGCGGCCCGCTGATCCGCTCCTGGCCGGTCCTGCCCATCCTGGCCCGCTGTTCCGGGTCGTCGAGGAGCAGCGCGATGAGTCGCGCGAACTCGGTCTCGTCGTTGGCGGGCGCGTAGACGGCGGCGTCACCGGCGGAGACTCGCGCCTCCCGGAGGTCGAAGGAGACGATCGGCCGGCCCATCGCCATGTACTCCAGGACCTTGTTCATGGTCGACACGTCGTTGAGCGGATTGCGCGGGTCGGGGGAAAGGCACACGTCCGCGGTGGACAGGTAGCGCACCAGGTCGGCGTCCGGGATCCGCCCGGTGAACTGCACCTGCTCCGACAGCCCGAGCCGCCGGGACAGCTCCACCATCGCGTCGAAGGCGTCGCCGGAGCCGACGAACACCGCGTGCCAGTCGGTCCGCCCCAGCTCGTCGCGCAGCTTCGCGAGGGCCCGCAGGGCGTAGTCGACGCCGTCCTGAGGGCCCATGACACCGAGGTAGCACAGCAGATGAGGCTTGCCGCGCTTCAACTCCGGCTCCGGCGGCACCGGTTGGAACCGGTCGATCTGGGGTGCGCTGCGCACCACGAAGACGTCCTCCGGCCGTCGGCCGCCGCGGCGCACCGCGACGTCGCGGTAGCTCTCGTTCGTGGCGAGCACGATGTCCGCGGCCCGGTAGGTCCGGCGTTCCAGCGCGCACACGGCGCGGTAGAGCAGATCCTCGCCGCGGTCGAACCGGGAGAGGTACAGCTCGGGTACCAGGTCGTGCTGGTCGAAGACGAACCGCGCGCCGCGCCTCTTCAGCCACAGTGCCGGCAGGAACAGCAGGTCGGGCGGGTTGCAGGCGTGGACCACGTCGACCGGGCCGACCTTGCGGGCCAGCCGGGCCGTGTGCCACAACGCCGATCCGTACTCCCGCAGGTAGCCGGCCGGTCCTCCGGTGGCCGCGCGCAACGGGTAGCGGTGGATCCGCACCCCGTCGATCTCCGCCTCCGGCTCCGTGTCCCGCTTGCTCCCCTGGGGACAGATGACGTGCACCGTCCAGCCCGCGTCGCGCAGCGTCGTGCACTCCTGCCACACCCGCCGGTCGAAGGGCACCGACAGGTTCTCCACCAGGATCAGCGCGCGCCGGGCAGGCCGGTCGCCGCCGGCCATGCCATTTGACGATCTGTCACCAAGCAAGGCCCACGTACCCCGGTTCGGCCCGGCGCGCCTCGGCGTCGGGAAGGTGGATGAGGTCGACGATCACCGGGCGGCCGCCGTGGGGCAGCGCCGCCAGCACGGCCGGATCCCTGGTCCCGACCAGGCACACCTCGGCGTGTTCGAGCACCTCGTCGACGGAATCCGCGAGCAGCTGCGCGAGGTGCGGCAGCCGGGTCTCGATGTACTCGCGGTTCGCGCCGATCAGCCGGGAGAGGCTCACGTTGGCGTCGTGGATCCGCAGGTCGTACCCCTTGCCGAAGAGCCTCTCCGCCAGCTCGACGAGCGGGCTCTCGCGGAGGTCGTCGGTGCCGGGTTTGAAGGACAGCCCGAACAGGCCCACCCTGCGTTTGCCGGTGCGCTCGACCAGCTCCACGGCGCGCTGCAGATGCGCGGAGTTGGAGGGCAGCACGTGGGCGAGGATGGGCACCGAGACATCGGCCCGCTGCGCCGCGTGGACCAGGCTGCGCAGGTCCTTGGGCAGGCAGGAGCCTCCGAAGGCGAAGCCGGGCCGCAGGTAGGCGGGGCTGACGTTCAGCTTGCGGTCGGCCAGGAACACGTCCATCACCTGGTGCGAGTCCACGCCGAGCGCCTGGCACACCGCGCCCAGCTCGTTGGCGAAGCCGATCTTGAGGCCGTGGAACGCGTTGTCCGCGTACTTGATCGCCTCGGCTGTCGGCACCGGCACCCGGAACACTTCGCCGGGCAGGCCGTCGTACAGCGCCATCACCGCGTCGCCGCTCGCCGGGTCGAGCTGGCCGATGACGGTCTTGGGCGGATCGAAGAAGTCCCGCACGCTCGTGCCCTCGCGCAGGAATTCCGGGTTGACCGCGACCCCCAGGTCCACCCCGGCCGTGCCTCCGACGTACTTCTCCAGGATCGGTACCAGCAGGTTCAGGCAGGTGCCCGGGAGCATGGTGCTGCGGAACACGACGGTCTGCCGCCCGCCCCGCTCGGCCAGCGCGGCGCCGATCTGCTCGGTGACCCGTTCCAAGTACGTGGTGCACAGGCTGCCGTTGGGCTCCGACGGCGTGCCCACGCAGACCAGCGACACCTCGCTGCCCGTGATCGCCTCACGGACGTCGCCGGTGGCGCGTAACGCTCCGGTGCTCACGACGTCGGCGACGAGTTCGCCGATCCGCTCCTCGACCACCGGGGCCTTGCCGTCGTTGACCAGGTCGACCTTCGCCTGGTTCACGTCCACCCCGATGACCTCGTGCCCCATGCTGGCCAGGCACGCGGCCGAAACGCAGCCCACGTAGCCGAGCCCGAAAACGCTGACTCTCATGACCCGTCCCTCCCCCCAGGCAGGCCCTGGTGGCCTGCGATCCCCCCGAGCAGGCCCTTGTGGCCTGCGGTCCGCGCGCCGGCCGGACGACGGCCCGCGCGCATCAGTAGGCCCCTTGCCCATGGATCACCGCACGCAGGGTCTTCCACAAGATCACTGTGTCCAGGGCGAGCGACCAGTCCTCCACGTACCGCAGGTCGAGCCGGACCGCCTCCTCCCACGGCAGGTCACTGCGTCCGCTGATCTGCCACAGGCCGGTGAGCCCGGGTTTGACCAGCAGCCGCCGCCGAATGTCCGGGCCGTACGCGGCGGACTCCTCCGGTAGCGGAGGCCGCGGGCCGACGAGCGACATCGAGCCGGTGAGCACGTTGAACAGCTGCGGGAGCTCGTCGATCGAGTACCGGCGCAGCACCGCTCCCACCCGGGTCACCCGCGGGTCCCGGCGGAGCTTGAACAGCAGCCCCGCACCCTCGTTGCGGTCGGCCAGCTCGGCACGTGCCCCGTGAGCCCCGGCGACCATGGTGCGGAACTTGAGAATGGTGAACTCGCGGCCGTCCTTGCCGACCCTGCGCTGGCGGTAGGACACCCCGCCCCGGCTGTCCGCGATCACGAGCAGCCCGACGAGCACCATCAGCGGCGCGAACAGCACCAGCAGGACCGCCGCGCCCACCCGGTCGACCACCCCCTTGATCACCCGGCGCCCTCCGGTGAAGGTCGGCATGCTGACCCGCAGCAGCGGGATCCCGAGCACCGCGTCGACGTGCAGCCGCGGCCCGGCCACCTCCATCAGCACGGGGGCCACGACCATCTCGGTGTCGCTGCCTTCGAGGTTCCAGGCCAGCCGCTGAAGCCGGTCCGGTGACCAGTGCGGGTCCGGTGTGACCGCGACGACGCGGTAGCCGTCGTGGCGGACGTGCTTGGCGACGTCCGCCAGTTGTCCGACGACCGGTACTCCGTCGAGTTGGTCACCGTCGAGCCCGCGACCGTCCGTCGTGCACACCGCCTCCACCCGCCAGCCGAGGTGCGGGAACTTGCGGGTACGGGTGATCAGGTCGCGCAAGGTGTCCGGGCTCCCGGCAGCGAGCACCGGTCTCAGGCACCGTCCCTCCTTACGCTGTTTGTGCAGCCGGAGGCGGAGCAGATACCGCGCGGTCATGGTGACGAGCGCGATCGCGGGGACCGCGACGAAGATCCAGAGCTTGATGTTGCGCGAGGTGAGGGCGATCCCGCCGAGCGCCAGTACGACGGTCGCCGCGAACAGTGAGCGTCCGAGCCGGCGGAATTCCTCGGCCCCTTGGCCGAGCACGGCCGGAGACCACGACCTGCTCACCGCGAGCGCTCCCAGCACCAGCAGCTCGGTGCCGAATGCGAGAATTCCCCACTTCTCGTGCCAGTTGGCCGCGTCCCGGGCCCCGAAGAAGTTGCCGATCGCCGCCACCACCAAGGCGGTGGCCACCGTGTCGCTGGTGATCACGGTACGGCGGTACCGCTGCTCCCAGTCGATCGCGGGCCTGCTGATTGCCCCATTCGCCAGACTCCCGCGCGCCGACGATGAAGGGCCGACTAATCCCCCCTGCCGCACAGAACCCCCCCGGTTCCCAGTGATTCGACGATGTCGCCCAACACTGTTCCTCTCCCCGGGAGGCTCCGCCCCCCGCACGCTTCCTCCCCTCGGGGGACCCCCGGCCCCCGCGCCGCGCTGTTCTTTGCCCGCGGGAGACCCCTGGCCCGCGTATGACATCCCGGCTGCTTCAGCGCTGCTTGAACGACCCGCGCCGACGGCAGCGGACTCGCCTGTCCTGCCAGACTCTCGAGGTGCGTGTGGGAACCCGTCGAAACCTCGGATGCTCCCCGCACCCGAAGCCCCCTCCCGGGCTCCAAGAACCGATCACCTCCACGTCTGGCACCGGAGACGCAATCGCTGACCGTCCGTCGCACCGGACTTGTAGATCATCATTTGTCGCCTCGTGTCCCAGCATGGGAAGCACGGTCAATCTAGACTATCGGGGCCCTTCTGAAGAGAGGGGTGTGTGGAATTTGTGCTCAAGATTTGAAGCCGTGTCCACAGGTCGGTGACCGCCGGCGGGGCGTCGGCGACGAAGGCGTGCCTGTGACCTGTGATGACGGGGGTTCTCCGGGTTTCCCGCACCGGCAGCTCCGGGGCGTCCCGGCACTCCCGGTCGGCGTCGGCGGGGACGCGGGGCAGGGGAGGAAGAGATCACGCAGGCGATGGATCATCCCGTCCCGCTCTCCGGGTAACGTCGAGGTATGAGCCATCCGCACCCCGAACTCAAAGCCGCCACACCCCTTCCCGCCGGAGGTCTGCGGGTCACCGCCCTGGGCGGCCTGGGTGAGATCGGCCGCAACATGACCGTCTTCGAGCACGCCGGCAAGCTGCTCATCGTCGACTGCGGCGTGCTGTTCCCCGAGGAGACCCAGCCCGGCGTGGACGTGATCCTGCCGGACTTCACCTCGATCCGGGACCGGCTGGACGACATCGTGGCCGTGGTGCTCACCCACGGCCACGAGGACCACATCGGCGGCGTGCCCTATCTGCTGCGGGAGCGGAGGGACATCCCCCTCGTCGGCTCCAAGCTCACCCTCGCCTTCATCGAGGCCAAGCTCAAGGAACACGGCATCCGGCCGCGCACGGTGCGGGTGCGGGAGGGCGACCGGCGCGGCTTCGGCCCCTTCGACTGCGAGTTCGTGGCGGTCAACCACTCCATTCCGGACAGCCTCGCGGTCGCGATCCGCACCAGCGCCGGGATGGTGCTGCACACCGGCGACTTCAAGATGGACCAGTTCCCTCTCGACGACCGCATCACCGATCTGCGCGCCTTCGCCCGCCTCGGCGAGGAGGGTGTGGACCTGTTCCTCACCGACTCCACGAACGCCGAGGTCCCCGGCTTCACCACCTCCGAGCGTGAGCTGAACCCGGCGATCGAGCAGGTGATGCGCACCGCGCCGCGCCGGGTCATCGTCTCCAGCTTCGCCAGCCACGTGCACCGCATCCAGCAGGTCCTGGACGCCGCCCACGAGCACGGCCGCAAGGTCGCCTTCGTCGGCCGGTCGATGGTCCGCAACATGGGCATCGCCCGTGACCTGGGCTATCTGAAGGTCCCGTCCGGTCTGGTCGTGAGCACGAAGGAGCTGGAGAAGCTCCCGGACCACAAGATCACTCTGGTGTGCACCGGCTCCCAGGGCGAACCGATGGCCGCGCTGTCACGGATGGCCAACCGCGACCACCAGATCCGCATCGGCAAGGGCGACACCGTCCTGCTCGCCAGTTCCCTCATCCCCGGCAACGAGAACGCCATCTACCGGGTGATCAACGGACTGACCCGGTGGGGCGCCCACGTGGTCCACAAGGGCAACGCCAAGGTGCACGTCTCGGGGCACGCCAGCGCCGGCGAACTCGTCTACTGCTACAACATCGTCAAGCCCCGCAACGTCATGCCCGTGCACGGCGAATGGCGCCACCTGCGGGCCAACGGCGATCTCGCCATCCGTACCGGCGTCGACCCCGACCGGGTCGTCATCGCCGAGGACGGCGTCGTCGTCGACCTCGTCGACGGGCGCGCGTCCATCACCGGCAAAGTCCCGGCCGGCAACGTCTACGTGGACGGCATGGAAGTCGGCGGCGCCACGGAAGCGTCCCTCAAGGACCGCCTCACCCTCGCGGAGGAAGGCGTGGTCACGGTGGTGGCGATCGTCGACGCGGACACCGGTGCCCTCGCCGAGGCCCCCGACTTCCTGGCCCGCGGCTTCGTCCACGACGACGCCACCTTCGAGCCGGTCATCCCCGTCATCGAGAAGACCCTGGCCACCGCGGCCGAGGAAGGCGTCGGGGACGCCCGCCAACTCGAACAACTCCTCGCCCGCGCCGTGGCGAACTGGGCGTTCCGCACCCACCGCCGCAGGCCCCTCATCATCCCGGTCATCATCGACGCCTGAACGCGGGTGGAAGCCTGCGAGGGGCCTCATCGGATGCGCTTCGCCGGCTTGGTGGCGGCGTTGAGCAGGTACTCCAGGGGTCCGCGGCGGAAGAAGCGGGACCAGATCGCGGTGAACAGGATCGTCCCGAGGACGAACATGAGCAGCGGCACCCAGGACTGCTGGGTGCTGGTCCCGCTGGGCATGGACAGCGCGGACTGTGCGACGAAGTGGCCGACGTAGGCGGTCAGGGACATGGTGCCCATGGCGATGACCGGTGTGGCCAGGCGGCGCAGTCGCGGCAGGGGGTCCATCGCCGCCGTCGCGCCCACGATCATGAGGATGGCGACTCCCACGCTGCCGATGATGTCGAACGTGGTCCCGCTGTGCGGCCCGGCCGTCAAGAGCGACGATGCCTGGGACTCGAGCGACCCGCTGTCGAGGGGCATCGACCCGGAGCTGCTGGACGATGGCCCGTCTTCCGCCGTGCTCCTCAACGCGTCCTTGCCGGCCAGCAGCAAGGACATGCCGTACGCGGCCACGGTGAGGCCGGCGCCGAGCGCGGCCAGGCGCCACTGGACGGCGGCCTGGGACAGGTCGAGGCGGGCCAGCGCCATACCGGCGATCACGAACGCCATCCACGTGATCGGCGGGTAGAAGCCGGTGAACAGCAGATCGAGCACTCCCACGTCGCTGAGCCGGTGGGCCGCTCGAATGGCTGATGGGCAGGGCGACCGCGCCGGCGGACCGGGGAAGCCCTAAGGGACTGTAAGGACTTGGCTCCCGGCATTGAGCGACCCTGTTCGCGCCGTCGACTCTGTGTGCTCCCGAGCCGCAGACAAGGGAGTTCCGATGGCCACACAGACCACCGCCGAGCGCGCGCGGAAACCGCGCCGCGACGAACGCAGGGTCGTCAGCAACATCGTGCGCGGATCGATCGGCAACCTGATCGAGTGGTACGACTGGTACGCGTACACCGCCTTCAGCGTCTACTTCGCTTCCGTCTTCTTCCCCTCCGGCGACCAGACCGCCCAACTGCTCAACACCGCCGCGGTGTTCGCCGTCGGCTTCCTGATGCGGCCGATCGGCGGCTGGATCCTGGGCCGTTACGCCGACCGCCGTGGCCGCCGCGCGGCGCTGACGCTGTCGGTGACGCTCATGGCGGCCGGTTCGCTGATCGTCGCGCTGACCCCGTCGTACGGCTCGATCGGGGTCGCCGCGCCCGTACTGCTGGTCACCGCGCGGCTGTTGCAGGGGCTCTCGGTGGGAGGTGAGTACTCGACCTCCGCCACCTACATGTCCGAGGTGGCCTCGCCCGGCCGTCGCGGCTACTACTCCAGCTTCCAGTACGTCACCCTCATCGCCGGCCAGCTCACGGCGCTCGGCCTGCAGATCGTCCTTCAGCAGGTGCTCAGCCCCGCGCAGATGGAGTCCTGGGGCTGGCGCATCGCGTTCGTCGTCGGCGCCGCCGGCGCGGTGGTCGTGCTGTGGCTGCGGCGCGGCATGGACGAGTCCGAGAGCTTCGAGCGCGCCGCGTCGGAGGGCGAGGAGGAGCAGAGCGGCCCGGCCCGCGGCAGCCTGCGACTGCTGCTGTCCTACCCGCGGCAGTGCCTGGTCGTCGTCGGGCTGACCATGGGCGGCACGCTGTTCTTCTACACGTACACGACCTACTTGCAGAAGTTCATGGTCAACACCAGCGGCATCGCCAAGCCGACGGCGGCCTGGATCAACTTCTTCGCGCTGCTCGTGTTCGTCGTGCTCCAGCCGGTCATGGGACTGCTCTCCGACCGGGTGGGACGGCGTCCCCTGCTGATCGCGTTCGGGGTGCTGGGCACCGTGGTGGTGGTGCCCTCGCTCACCCTGCTGTCGCACACCAGCGACCCCGTGTACGCGTTCCTGCTCATGGTCGGGCCGCTGGCCGTCAGCTCCCTGTACACCTCGATCAGCGCGGTGGTGAAGGCCGAGCTGTTCCCGACCTCGATCCGGGCGCTCGGCGTCGGCCTTCCGTACGCGCTGACCGTGGCCGTGTTCGGCGGGACCGCCGAGTACGTCGCCCTCTGGTTCAAGAACGCCGGACACGAGAACTGGTACTTCTACTACGTCACCGCCTGTGTCCTGATCTCGCTGCTCGTCTACATTCGGATGCGCGAGACCTCCGAGGGGTCGCCCCTCGATGAGGGCGTTTCCGGGTCTCGCGGCTGACGAGGCGGGAAGGAGGCGACCGTGCGGGTGCTGCTGGCCGAGGACGACGACGGTGTGGCGGGTGCGCTGACCGAGGCCCTGTACGACAACGGCCACCTGCCGGCCCGGGTGCGGCGCGGCGAGGACGTGCTCGCCCGTCACCGGCAGGCGGACCTGCTGCTGCTCGACCTCGGCCTGCCCGACCTGGACGGTCTGGAGGTGCTGCGCAAGCTGCGCGCGGTCAGCCCCCTGCCGGTGGTGGTGCTCACCGCGCGGGGCGACGAACGGTCGGTGGTGCGCGGCCTGCGGCTGGGCGCCGACGACTACCTGGTCAAGCCGGTCCGGCTGGCCGAGTTGCTGGCCCGGATCGAGGCCGTCACCCGCCGCGCCACGACACCCGCCGCCCCGGCGCCGCGCACCGTCCGCGTCGCCGACGTCGAGGTCGATCTCGACGCGCGCCGGGTGACGGTCGGCGGCGCGGAGGTGCGGCTGACCACGAAGGAGTTCGAGGTCCTCGCCGCGCTGGCGGCCCGGGCCGGCACGGCGGTCAGCCGCCAGCAGCTCATGGACGAGGTGTGGGGCGACGCCTTCCTCGCCGTGTCCCGCTCGCTCGACGTGCACCTCACCCAGGTGCGGGCCAAGCTCGGCCGCCCCGAGGTGCTGACCACCATCCGCGGCTTCGGCTACCGCTTCGGCGACTGAGCCGGTTCTCACGGCAGGCCCTGTTCATGCGCACCCGTGTCCTCACCGTGGTCCTGGCCTTCGCGGTCCTGGCCGTGGCCGGCTTCGCCGTCCCGCTGCTGGCCGTCACCGCCGCGCAGCGCACCCAGCAGCTCGTCGCGGCACGCACCGCCGACCTCGACCGTTTCGCCGGGCTGGCCGAGCAGGCCGCCGAGAGCGACGACACCGGCGCGCTCACCGCCGACGTGCGCCGCTACACCGAGCTGTACGGCGAGGCCGTCGTGGTCGTCGACGCCCGCCGCGCCCCGGTGGTGCAGACAGGCGGTCTGCGCGCCGCCGACCCGGCCGTCGCCCGGCTCGTCGACGCGGCGCTGCGCAACCAGCCCGTCCCGCCCGGGGGGACGCTGCAACCCTGGTCCCGGGCCGACCGGCTGCTCGCCCGCCCCGTGGGCACCGGGACCAGGGTGTCCGGCGCCGTGGTGCTGCGGGTCTCGGTGCGGGCCGCCGCGGACGACATCGCCCTGCGCTGGGCGCTCGTCCTGGTCGGCGCCGGCCTGTTCGCCGTGGCGTGTGTGCTGCTCGCCCGCCGGGCCACGCAGTGGGTCGTACGGCCGCTGCACCGTCTCGACCGCGCGGTCGGCACGCTGGCCGCCGGTCTGCCGCCCGAGCACGCGCGGGCCGGCGGTCCGCCGGAGCTGCGCCAGCTCGCCACCGGCTTCAACCGCATGGCCGACGCGGTCACCACCGCTCTGGAACAGCAGCGCCGGCTCGTCGCCGACACCTCGCACCAGCTCCGCAACCCCCTGGCCGCCCTGCGGCTGCGGATCGACTCGCTCCAGCCCCACCTGCGCACCTCCGCCACCCGCACGTACAGCGGGGTGACGGCCGAACTCGAACGCATGGAGCACCTCCTCGACGACCTGCTCACGCTGGCGAACGCCGAGCACCGCGCCGGTGAGCTGGCCGTCACGGACGCGCGGGAATCTTGCTGCGACGCGACGGAGGTCGCCGCGGCCCAGGCCCGGCTGTGGCAGCCGGTGGCCGAACAGGCCTCGGTCCGCCTGGAGTTCGTCCCCGGCCCGGCCGTCCCCATGGCCTGCGCGGAGGGAGAGCTGGCCCAGGTGGCCGGCATCCTCTTCGACAACGCGATCAAGTACGCGGGGAGCGGCGCCCGCGTGGAGGCACGCTGCTTCATCGAGGGCGCGGACGCGGTGTTCGAGGTACAGGACGACGGACCGGGCCTGGACACCGGCGAACTCCCCCGGGCGGGCACCCGCTTCTGGCGCTCGGAACGCCACCGCGAGGTACGCGGCAGCGGCCTCGGCCTGGCGATCGCCGAGCGGCTGGTGGCCGGTCACGCCGGACACGTCCGGTTCACGGCGGCCGAACCGCACGGCCTGCGCGTCCGGGTCGTACTCCCGAAGGGGCACATGCCATGACCGGTCCCGCCCGCCCCACGCCCCGCCGCACCGTCCTGCGCGCCACACTCGGCGCGGCGGGCGCCGGCCTGCTCGCGGGCTCCGCGACGGCGGACGCGCGGCGCCCGGGCAGCGGCCCGGAGGGGGACCTGCGGATCGCGACCGGCGAGCCCGACGGGTTCTACGCGGCCTTCGGCCGACTGCTCGCCGCCCAGGTCACGGCCGCCTACCCTCGGTTGTCCTGCCAGGTGGTCAACAGCGAGGGCAGCGTGGCCAACGTACGGCTGCTCCAGGCCCGCCGGGCCGAGGTGGCGCCGGCCCTGTCGGACATCGCGTGGGCGGCGTACGGCGGCACCGCGCCGTTCGACCGCCGCGTCCCGCTGCGTGCGATCGGCAGGGTCTACGAGAACTACGTCCAGCTGGCCGTGCGCTCCGGGGCGCCCCTCCACACCGTGGCCGACTTGGCGGGCCGCACCGTCTCGCTGGGCGCGCCCGCGTCCGGCGGTGCCGTGCTCGGCGACCGTCTGCTGCGGGCCGCGGGCCTGACCCCTGGCACCGACGTACAGGTCCGGCATCTGCTGATGCCGCAGGCGGCCCGCGCGATGCGGTCCGGCACGATCGACGCCCTGCTGGTCGCGGGGGGTGTCCCGCTCCCCGTGCTGTCCGGGCTCGACGCCCGCCCCGGCATCCGTCTGCTGCCCCTGTCCGGCCTGCTGCCCCGGCTGCGGGCCGGTCTCGGCCCGGCGGGATCGGGTCTTGAGGCGGTGACGGTGCCGGCCGGGGCGTACGGGCGCAACCCCGAAGTCCCCACCATCGGCGTCGCCAACCTCCTGCTCTGCCGCCCCGATCTCCCCGTCCCCGTCGCCGCGGCCCTCACCCACGTCCTGGTCCGCCGGGCCGGCCGCCTCGTCCCCGCCCCGGCCCTCGGCACCCAGTTCCTCGACGCCCGCAGCCTGATCTCCACGGGCGCCGTCCCCCTGCATCCGGGGGCGGTCGCCGCCTATCGCGAACTGCACGGCTGACGACGCCGCTGCGCCGCAGTCCGGCGCCCGGTGCTCGTGACGGCTAGGATCCCGGCCATGGCCATGACCATGAACGACGTGGACCGGTTCGAGGCTGCCAGGCCCCGCCTGGAGGCCATCGCCTACCGCCTCCTCGGTTCCGCGAGCGAGGCCGAGGACGCCGTGCAGGAGACCTTCCTGCGCTGGCAGGCCGCCGATGTCGACCACATCGAGGTCCCGGAGGCCTGGCTGACGAAGGTGCTCACCAACCTGTGCCTCAACCAGCTCACCTCGGCCCGCGCGCGGCGGGAGACCTACGTGGGCCAGTGGCTCCCCGAGCCGGTGCTCGCCGGGGACCCCATGCTCGGCCCTGCCGACACCGCCGAACAGCGCGAATCGGTCTCGTTCGCGGTCCTCGCCCTGCTGGAGCGCCTCACCCCGAACGAGCGGGCGGTGTACGTCCTGCGGGAGGCGTTCGACTACCCGCACCGGGAGATCGCCGAGATCCTCGACATCACCGAGGCCGCCAGCCAGCAGATCCTCCACCGCGCCAAGAAACACGTCGCGCAGGGCAAGGCCCGCACCGAGGTCGACGAGGACGCCGCCCGGCGGATCGTCGACGAGTTCCTCGCGGCCGCCACCAGCGGCCGGACCGAGCCGCTGGTGCGGCTGCTCACCCAGGACGCCATCGCGGTCGGCGACGGCGGCGGGAAGGTCCCGGCCCGCGCCAGGGCGTTCGAGGGTGCCCTCGCGGTCGCGAAGTTCATGCGGGGATTGTTCAAACCCAGCAAGGCCAAGCGCGACCTGGTCGGGGGCTCACCCGACGTCTACGCGACGACCGCCAACGGCGGCCCGGCCCTGGTGGTGGTCCTCGACGGGCGGGTCATCGGCGTCATGTGCCTGGAGGTCACCCCCGACGGCATCGCCGCGTTCCGCAACCAGGTCAACCCCGACAAGCTCGAACGCGTGACCAGGCGATGGGCGGCCACCGACCACGGCGATCCCCTGCTCAGGGTCTTCTGACCCAGCCGACCGTGATGTGACGTGCTTCACACCGCGTTCCTGTCAGGAAACGGCGGGCTGCCCGGTTCAAGGGGCGAATCCCGCTCGAGACAGGAGTCCGGAAATGCAGCACCGCATCGTCGTCCTCGGAGCCGGCTACACCGGAGCCATCGCCGCTGGCCGCCTCGCCAGGCGGCTGTACCGCGAAGACGTCGCCATCACCCTCGTCAACGCCGAACCCGACTTCGCCGAGCGCGTCCGGATGCACCAGCTCGCGGCCGGCCAGGACCTCAGGTCCCTGCCCCTCAGCGAGATGTTCGCGGGCACCGGCGTGGAACTGAAGCTCGCGAAGGTCACCGGCGTCGACGTCGACCGCAGGACCGTCGCCGTCGTCGACGCGGACGGCCCCGGGGAGCCGGAGACCGAGGAGCTGGAGTACGACACCCTCGTGTACGCCCTCGGCAGCGGCTGGAACGACCAGGGCGTCCCCGGCGCCGCGGAGCACGCCCACCAGATCGCCGGCCGCCCCGGCGCACTGCGGTTGCGCGAGCGCCTGGCCCGCCTGGACGCCGGAGAGTCCGTGGTCGTGGTCGGCGGCGGACTCACGGGCCTGGAGGCCGCGACCGAGATCGCCGAGGCCCGCCCGGACCTCGACGTCGCCCTGGCCGCCCGCGGCGGGCTCGGCGACTGGCTCTCGCCCAAGGGCCGCCGGCATCTGCGGAAGGTGTTCGACAAGCTCGGCATCACCGTCCACGAGCACACCGCCGTCACCGGCGTCGAGGCCGACCGGGTCACCACCGCCGACGGCGGGACGATCCCCGCCGCGGTCACCCTGTGGACCACCGGCTTCGCCGTCCACCCGATCGCCGAGGCCACCACCCTGGACGTCACCGACACCGGCCGGATCGTGGTCGACGGGACCATGCGCTCGGTCTCGCACCCGGACGTGTACGCCATCGGCGACGCGGCCCTGGCCATGGGCCCCGGCGACAAGCCGCTGCGGATGTCGTGCGCCTCCGGCACCCCCATGGCATGGCAGGCCGCCGACGCCATCGCGGCCCGCCTGACCGGCGGCAAGCTCCCGAACGCGCCGCTGCGTTACTTCAACCAGTGCATCTCGCTGGGCCGCAGGGAAGGCCTGATCCAGTACGTCACCGCCGACGACCGCGCTGTCCGGGCGGCCCTGACGGGCCGGTTCGCCGCCGTCTACAAGGAACTGGTCTGCAAGGGCGCGGCCTGGGGCGTCACCAACCCGACTCTCGGCCTGCCGACCCGCCGCCGCCACGTCGTACGGCAGCCGGCCCGTGCGGGCTCGCCGGTCAGGACAGCGGCCTGACTCGCACGGCGGCCGTCCCGGTCCTTCCTCAGCCCCGCATCCCGAACAGGAAACGCGTCACCCGCGTCCTGCGTACCAGCAGCTCGTACGCCGCGACCGTCAGGGCGAGGGAGATCGTCACCAGCACCACGTACGCGACCGGAATCGGCGCCGCCCAGCCCACCACGAAGTACGCGACGGCGACGACGATCGGCTGGTGGAGGACGTACAGTGGAAGTACGGCGGCGGCGAGGTACCCGTAGACGCGCTGACGCGTCGTCGGAGCCGTCGGAGCCCGGGCCCCTGACGGCTGTTGGCGGGGGCGGTCGAGGAGGCCCGGGATCGCGACCACCAGGCACCAGCCGGCCGCCCCGAACAGGGCCCGGGAGACGACGGCTGGCGGGGTCGTGTCCGTGAAGGGGTCGTCGCCCGTGGTGAAGCCCGGGGCGGCCGCCACGAACAGGAGAGCGCCGAGACAGGCCGCGGGGCGTGCGTCGCGACGCATGACGGTACGGAAGCGGGTGTCGGTGGCGAGGGCGAAGCCGGCGGCGAAGAAGAGAAGGTACGACCAGCGGTGCCAGCCCGCGTAGTCCTCCTCCATGCCGGCGAAGGCGCAGATCGCGGCGAAGGCGAGGGCCGGGAGGAGGACGACGCCTCGTCGGCGCAGGGTCACGGCCGCCACGCGGTCGGCGAGCCGGCGGCAGGGCTCGTGGGGCAGGAAGTGGTGGAGAGGAGCCAGCATCAGGGAGAACGTCAGCAGGAGTACGACGAACCAGAGATGTCCGGTCTCGAAGTACTCACCCTGGACGAGGAAGGGCACCTCGTCTAACTCCAGGTGCACGTCGAAGAAGCGCGGCAGGAAACCGGCGTACGACTCGTCGTAGTGGGGGTCGGACGAGCGTTGCCGTAGCCACTGCGGCAGCGGGTTCAGAAGGAGGGTCGCGAGGAGCAGCGGGACGCCCAACCGGAGCAAGCGCTCCTTGGTGAAGGTGCCCGCACCACGACGCCGCAGCGAGTGCCAGGCACCCAGGCCGGAGATCAGGAACAGCAGCGGCATCGCCCAGACGACCCCGAACCCGGCGATGACCGTGATGGCTTCGGTGGTCTCGGCGTTCGTGACGTAGAAGTCGCCCTCGGTCGCGAACACCAGCGCGGAGTGGAAGAAGACCAGTCCGACGACCACCAGCATCCGCATCGCGTCCAACTCCGGCCGCCGGCGCTCCGGTAACGCCGCCTGCGGTGACTCCGTACGCGTCGCCATACCGCTTCCTCCCCCGACTCGCACTGCGTTCCCACAGTGTTGGACGGGTGGCCGTCGAGGGCCATACCCTCGCGGACTCCGAGGGGGGTTACCGGGGGGCGCGACAGTTGACCTCGATATGTCAGTGGTGATCGTTGCCGCATGAGGTGATCATCACTGACAAAGGCGCCTATCGGCCGGCCGCGAGATTCCTGTCGATCCTCTCGTGCAGCGCGATTCCGAGGGAAACGGACACGTTGAGAGACTCGGTCTGGCTCATCATGGGGATGGAAACCGAGGCGGCAGACGCTTTCTCGAACAGGTCGGAAGGCCCACCCTTTTCGCTGCCGAACAACAGGGCCAGCCGATCCGGATTGTCCCCGAGTTCCTTCACGGAAATGTCGCCGTCCGCCTTGAGCGTCATCAGCTGCATACCGCTGTCCCGGATGAAGGCGATGGCGTCCTCGCGACCGGAGAGAACGACGGGAAGGGAGAAGACGTAACCCCGGCTGGCCCTTTGCAGACGCCGGTCCGCGATGCTGGTGATATCGCTGTCGACCAGGATGATCCCCGACGCTCCGAGCGCGAGCGACGTTCGTACGATCGCGCCGATGTTTCCGACGATCTTGACCCCGTCGAGGACGACGACGTCCCCGCTCCGGCTTGCGATGTCGCTGAACCCGGCCGGGCGGGGGACGCGGGCGATGCCGAACGTCCTGGCCTTCCGCTCCCCCTTGAACAACTGGTTGACGATCGAGGAGTCGATGAGGCGGACCGGGATGTTCTGCCGCCTGCACACATCCAGCAACTCAGTTGGAAAAGGACTGCTGTCGCTGCCGTAGACCTCGATGAACTCCACCCCGGCCGCGATGCTGTGCATGAGGGGCTCGACGTCCTCGATCAACGTTGTCTTGATGTTGGATCGAGAAGGCTTGGTGACGTCGATGATCCGCTGCACCGCGGGATCGGACGGATTTGCGATGGTGTCCAACTCAGTCATGGTCGTCCTACCGGCTGCTGTGTTCAGTGACGCGATTCCTGGGGTGTGACGCCCTGCGTGACGACCCGCGCGGTCGATCCCCGCACATGAAGTATTCGCCCTGATCATACATTTCTGGGCTGCGTCGAGCCAAACTGCGGGTGCCGTACTCGCCGGATCGCCTACGAGTGGAAACCCGCCTCGCCCTCGACGCGGACGCCCGTCTGCTCACCGGGGCGGACGCGGATCGGGCCCGCCACGCGGATGCCGATGGGGGTGTCGTGGCCGTCGACAGTCACGGTGACCATGGCGTCGTGGCCGTAGTACGAGACGTCGGTGACCGTTCCGCTGACCGCGCCGACGGAGTCCTCGCCGGTGAGGCGGAGTTGTTCCGGACGGAGCAGGACCGTGCCGGCGCGCGGGCCGCCGGGCGGAGCGGCGAGGGGCACCGCGCCCAAGGCGGTCCGGGCCGTGTCGCCGGAGTCGACGTCGACGGTGCCGGGGAGCAGGACGGCGTCGCCGACGAAGCCGGCGATCCAGGGATCCGCCGGGTGCCGGTAGAGGTCCTGAGGGGTGGCGCACTGGGCGACCCGGCCGTCCCGTACGACGGCGACGAGGTCGGCGGTGGACAGGGCCTCCTGCTGGTCGTGGGTGACGAGCACGGCCGTGGCGCCGGTGGCCCGCAGCGCGGAGCGTACGTCCGCCCGTACTCCCGCCCGCAGTGCGCTGTCGAGGGCGTTGAACGGCTCGTCGAGCAGCACGAGTCGGGGGCGCGGGGCGAGTGCGCGGGCCAGGGCGACGCGCTGTTGCTGGCCGCCGGACAGCTCGTGTGGCATGCGGTCGCCGTATCCGGTGAGGCCTACCAGTTCGAGCATCTCGTCCGTGGTACGCCGCCGTTCGCCGCGGTCGGCACCGGTCAGACCGAAGGCGACGTTGCGGGCCACGCTCAGGTGCGGGAAGAGTGCGCCCTCCTGGGGCACGATGCCGATGCGGCGGCGCTCCGGCGGCACGTGGACCCCGGGCCCGTTCAGGAGGCGGTCCCCCAGCCGGACGGTGCCCGCGTCGGCGCGCAGGAACCCGGCGACGACCCGCAGCATGGTGGTCTTGCCGCAGCCGGAAGGGCCGAGGACCGCTGCCAACGTGCCTGCGGGGACGGTGAGTTCGAGTCCGCGCAGGACCGGCTCCCCGGCTCCGTAGGACTTGGTGAGCCCTTCGACGTGCAGTTCGTTCATGTCCGGTGCCTGCCTAGGAGGTACGAGGGGACGGCGGCCAGCAGGATCAGCGCGGCGGCATACGGGGCGGCTGCCGCGAAGGAGCCGGCGCCGGTCTCGGTCCACAGCCGGGTGGCGAGTGTGTCCATGCCGGTGGGACGCAGCAGCAGGGTCGCCGGGAGTTCCTTCATGCAGACCACGAAGGTGAGCGCGGCCCCGGCGGCCACACCGGGGGCGGCCAACGGCACGGTGACCTCGCGCAGCACCTGCCACGGCCGTCGCCCGAGTGAGCGGGCCACGTCCTCCAGGACGGGCTGCGCCTGGAGCACGGCCGCGCGGGTGGCGGCCACCGCCACCGGCAGGAACAGCACGGCGTAGGCACAGACGAGCAGCGGGAGTTGCTGGTACAGCGGGTAGGCGTAGCGCACGGCGAAGAACACCAGGGCGAGCGCGACCGTGATGCCGGGCAGGGCGTGCCCCGCGTACGCCGCCTGCTCCAGCAGACGGGCGCCGCGGCCCCGGTGCCGGGCGGCGATCACCCCGACCGGCAGGGCGAGGACCGTGGTGAGGCCGGCGCCCGCGGCCGCGACGGAGAACGTCGCCCAGGCCGTCTCCGCGAGGCCGCCGAGGTCCCGGCCGGCCGAACTGCCGACGGCCAGCCAGTACCCGAGGGTGCCCAGCGGGAAGGCTACGGCCACGGCAGCCACCGCCCCGCACCACAGCAGGGCGAGCGGACGCCACCGGCCGAGGGCGACCGGGAGAGCCGGGCGGGCGGTGCCCGTACCGGTCCTGGCGTGCCCGGCGCGTCCGCGCGTGCGGGCCTCGGCGGCCACCAGGACGATGGTCATCACGACCAGCACCACGCTGAGGGCGGCGGCCGGGGTCCGGTCGAAGGAGGCGCGGTACGAGGTGTGGATGGCCCGGGTGAAGGTGTCGTACCGCATCAGGGACACCGCGCCGAAGTCGGAGAGCACGTACAGCGCGACGAGCAGTGCTCCGCCCGCGGCCGCCGGTCGCAGCTGCGGGAGTGTGACCCTGAGGAACGTCCGCAGCGGTCCGTGCCCGAGGGAGCGCGCCACCTCCTCCTGGGCCGGGTCGATGCCCCGCAGGGCGGCGGCGACCGGCAGATGGACGTACGGGAAGCTGACCAGTGTCAGGGCGAGGGCGGCGCCGCCGAATCCGGCGAGGCCCGGCTCGGCCGACAGCCAGGCGAACGCGGCGACGTAACTGGGCACGGCCAGCGGCAGCGTGGCCAGCACCGACCAGGCGCGGGCCCCGGGCAGTGCGGTGCGCACGGTCAGCCAGGCCAGCGAGATCCCCAGGACGAGGCAGGCGGCCACGACCACGACGGTCAGCCCGAGGCTGCGGCCGAGGAGGCCCAGGGTGCGTTCGTCGGAGACGACGTCCCAGGCGAAGGCCGGCCCGCGTTCCAGGGCACGGACGGCGAGGTAGCCGAGGGGCAGCAGGGCGAAGAGGGCGGCCACGCAGCCGGGGACGAGCAGGACCAGGGGTGGCCTGCGGCCGGCCGTGCGCGCTCGTCGTGGCGTACGGGATGGCGTACGCGCCCGTCTGGACGTGGACGGCGAGGTGGGCACGGCGGGTCAGACCAGTCCGACGTCCTGGAGCATGGCCAGCGTCTCCTGGAGGGATTCCAGCTCGCCGAGGTCGATGTCGGGGGACTCGAGCGACTCGAATGCGGGCAGGTCCTCCACGGTGCTGGTGACGCCCGCGGCCAGCGGGTACTCCTTCGTCCTGTCCGCGAAGTAGGTCTGTGCCTCCTTCGACAGCAGGTAGTCCACGGCCTTCTGGGCGGTCTCGCTCTGTCCGCTGTCCTTGAGGATTCCCGCGCCGGCGACGTTGATGAGCGCGCCGGGGTCCTCGCCGGGCAGGAAGTGCAGCTTGGAATTGACCTTGCTCTCGCCCTTCTCGGCGACCCGCTCGTACCAGTAGTAGTGGTTGACCAGGCCGAGGGAGACCTCGCCGGCCTCGACGGCGTCCAGGGTGGCGAGGTTGTGGGCGTACGTCTTGGCGCCGTTCGCCTTGAGCTCCTCGAGCCACTCGCGGGTGGCGTCGTCGCCCTTCAGGACGCGCATACCGGTGACGAAGGCCTGGAAGGAGGCGTTGGTCGGCGCGAAACCGACCTTGCCCTTCCACTGCGGCTTGACGACGTCGAAGACACTGTCGGGAACCTCGTCCTCGCCGACCTGGTCCGGGTTGTACGCGATGACGCGGACGCGTCCCGAGAGGCCGACCCAGTCACCGCCGGAGCCGCGGTAGGCCTCGTCGACCTCGTCGAGGGTGTCCGCAGGCAGCTTCCGCAGCATGCCCTCCTTGGACAGGGCGCCCAGGGCTCCGGCGTCCTGGGAGAAGAACAGCCCGGCCTTGGTGCGGTCGCCCTCCTCCAGGATCTGGGCGGCGAGCTCCGCGCTGTCGCCGTAGCGAACGTCGACCTCGGTGCCGACGGCCTTCTCCAACTTGTCCAGAAGTGGCTTGACGAGCTTCTCGTTGCGGCCGGAGTAGATGACGAGGGAAGAGGCGTCGCCCTCGCCCCCGCCGTCCTTCTCGCCGGAGCCGCACGCCGCGAGGGCGGGGAGCAGCAAAGTAGCCGTGACCAGCGCGGTCATCCGGCGAACCGAGGGGCGTCGCATGGTGTGTGCCTTCCTGCGGGGTTCGCCTCGGTGCCGCCGCCGGCCACGTCGGTGGCGGCGAGGGCGAAGAGGAACCTGTGATTCTTCTGTGGCTTGATTATGACCCTGCTATGAATAAGGTAAGGGTTACCTAAACGTCAAGGGTTCTGTGCTGAAAGCGGACGTTGCCGCGGAAAGGGCGCGCCCCGTGCTCCACCCCTCCGAGCCCTTCCCGGCTCCGTCTCCCGTGCGTCTGCTGCCCGTGCGGCCTGTTCGGCCTCTGCGACCGAACGGCGTGCCCTTCGCGCGTGAACTCGCGGCCTACGGCGACCGCGTCGCGCTCATCACGCCGGAGGGAGAGCTGTCGTACGGTGAGCTGGCCGAGCGGGTCGCCGGCACCGCCGAACGCCTCGGGTCCGTCCGGCGGCTGGTCCTGCTGGCCGGGGCCAACCGCGTCGACGCGCTCGTCACGTATCTGGCCGCCCTGTCCGCCGGACACCCGGTCCTGCTCGTCCCCGGCGACAACGAGAGCACGATCCGCTCGCTGACGGAGGCGTACGCGCCCGACGTCGTGGCCTGCCCGGAGGCCGACGGGACCTGGACCCTGACCGAAAGGCACCGCACCGGCGTCCACGCCCTCCACCCGGACCTCGCGCTGCTGCTGAGCACCTCGGGCTCCACCGGCTCGCCCAAGCTGGTGCGGCTCTCCCACGAGAACCTTCAGGCCAACGCCGAATCCATCGCCACGTACCTCGGCATCGACGACACCGACCGGGCGGCCACCACGCTGCCCATGCACTACTGCTACGGCCTGTCCGTCATCCACAGCCATCTGCTGCGCGGAGCCGGGCTGATCCTCACCGAGCGGTCGGTGTCCGAGGCGGCCTTCTGGGACGAGTTCCGCGCCGGACGCGGCACCTCGCTGGCCGGCGTGCCGTACACCTTCGACCTGCTCGACCGGATCGGCTTCGCGCACATGGAGCTGCCGCGGCTGCGCCGCGTCACCCAGGCGGGGGGCCGGCTCGCTCCCGAACGCGTCGCCCATTACGCCGAGTCGGGTCGCCGTTCGGGCTGGCAGCTGTTCGTGATGTACGGCCAGACCGAGGCCACGGCCCGCATGGCCTACCTCCCGCCGCAGCTCGCCGCGGAGCGCCCCGAGGCCGTCGGCGTACCGATACCCGGCGGCTCGTTCCGGCTGCTGCCGACGGACGGCCACGGTCCGGACGTCGGTGAACTGCTCTACTCCGGACCGAACGTGATGCTCGGATACGCCGAGAGCCCGGCCGACCTCGCCCTCGGCCGCACAGTGGAAGAACTGCGCACCGGGGACCTGGCCCGGCGTGCGCCCGACGGGCTGTACGAGATCGTGGGCCGCCGCAGCCGCTTCGCGAAGATCCTGGGGCTGCGGATCGACCCGCAGCGCGTCGAGTCGCTGCTGGAGGAGCACGGGATCACCGCGTACTGCGCTGGGGACGGGGAGGCGCTCGCGGTGGCCGCACTCGGGCGGGCCGGGGAACAGGCGCGGATCCGGCGGCTGGTCGCGGAGGAGTGCGGGCTCCCCTCCCGCGCCGTACGGGTCCGGGTCCTCGACCGACTCCCCCGCCTGGCCACGGGCAAGCCCGACTACGAGGCGGTACGGCGGTTGACGCGGCCCGCCCAGGAGGCACCACCCGGCACCGGCCAGGATCTCCTCGATCTCTACACGGAGATCCTCGACCACACCGACGTCACCGAGGACAGCAGCTTCGCCGGCCTGGGCGGTGACTCACTGTGCTACGTCGAGATGTCGCTGCGCCTGGAAGAAGCCCTGGGCCGCCTGCCCACCGACTGGCACAGGGCAACGATCCGCGAGCTGCGGGCCATGGCGGCACCGGCGCCGGAGCGAACGGAAGGACAGGACGAGCGGCCTGAGCCGAAGCGGGCCCGCCCGGCGCCGGGACTGCGCGGGGCACTGCGCTCCTGGACCACCCCGCATTCCTGGCGGACCCGCCGCACTCTGGAGACCGGCATCGCCCTGCGCGCCGTCGGGATCGTCCTCATCGTCGGCTCGCACGTCCAGGTCTTCGAGATCAAGGGCTTCGCCCACATCCTCATCTGCGTCGCCGGGTACAACTTCGCCCGCTTCCAGCTGACCGGCGCCGAACGCCGCGAACGGCTGCGGCACATGGGGCGCAGTATCGCCCGCATCGCGATACCGAGCATGGTGTGGATCACCGGCGCGGTACTCCTGACGGACTTCTACGACCCGGCCAACGCGGTGCTGCTCAACAGCCTGCTCGACCAGGGGAACGACCGGTTCGACTGGGCCTACTGGTTCGTGGAGGCCCTGGTCTACTTCCTCGTCGTCCTCGCCGCCCTCCTGGCCGTGCCGCTGCTGGACCGGCTGGAGCGGCGGTACGCGTTCGGCGTGCCGCTGGCCCTCACGGCCGTCGGCCTGGTCGGCCGCTACGACCTGCTGGGCCTGGCGTCCGCCCGTCCCCAGCTGAGCCCCACGGTGGTCTTCTGGCTGTTCACCCTGGGGTGGGCGGCGGCGCGAGCCGCAACCGTACGCCGACGCGTGCTGCTGACGGGGTTGCTGCTGCTCACCCTGCCCGGCCTGTTCCAGGACCAGCCCCTGCGCACGACCCTCGTGATCGCCGGCCTGGCGCTGCTGATCTGGGTGCCGACCCTGCCCAGCCTCAGGCCGCTCAACGCACTCGCCGGCGTCCTGGCGAGCGCTTCCCTCTACATCTACCTGACGCACTACCAGGTCTACCCCTATCTCCAGGAGGACTTCCCGCTCACCGCCCTGTTCGCCTCCCTCGCCGTCGGCATCGGCTACGCGGCGGTCGTGACCCGGGTGACGCGGACGGTCCGGTCGCTGTAACGGCAGACCTCAGACCAGGTCGGGCAGGGGGCGACGGGCGATGTCGCGGGCGTCGTCCGGAGGGACCCCCAGCATGCGCAGGATCATCTCCGCCAGGCCGGCGGCCGTCTCGTCGGCGTCGAGCTCGGGGCGGGCGAACCTCAGCTCCACCAGGGACAGCAGGGACCCGCCCAGCGCGGACAGGGCGACGGTCGGGTCGACGGCGACGAACCGGCCCTCGGCGACGCCTCGTTCCAGGTCACGCAGGGCTCGGGGGGCCAGCCCCCGGTCGGAGTGGATGTGGCCGAGTCCGCGGTGGCGCAGTACCCGCATGAGCTCCGGGTGGGAGTCGACCATCCGCGCGCTGAGCCTCAAGCCCGCCGCGACGAGCTCGGCCGGGTCCTCGGTCTCCCGCAGGTGCTCGTCGACGGCCTGACCGAACTCCTCCAGCGCGTCCACCACCGCCGCGTCGAAGAGCTCCGCCTTCGACGCGAAGTGGTTGTAGAAGGAGCCGAAACCCACGTCCGCGCGCTCCGCGATCGCCTGGATGCTGGCGCCGGTGTCCCCGGTGTCGGCCAGGATCTGCCGGGCCGCACGAACGAGCGACTGGCGGGTCTCGGCACGGCGCCGTTCGAAGCGGTTGCTGGGCGGAGCTGAGGTCGGCATGCGGTGAGTCTAGCAACGGCGACGATGAGGATCGCATTTCTGATGGATTCATCAGGTGGCTCAGACGAAACCCTTGACGATGGTTTCCTCAGACATGATGATTTCATCATTATGGCAATGCGCTGGGAGGCACCGTGTCCAAAACACGCGTCGGCGGGACCGACGTCAGAACAGCCCACCAGGATCTCCACAGCGAACAGGGCGCCCTGCGCGGCGAACACCCCGGGCGCTCCCGCAATCCGCTGATCAAGGTGGCCGACCTGGCCTGGCTGGAGTTCGAAAAGCCCGACCTCGACCGCGCGGAGGTCTTCGCGCGTGACTTCGGTTTCGGGATCGCCGCCCGCAGTGAGCGCGCGCTGTGGCTGCGGGGCACGTTCGCCGGCTCGCCTTGCACGGTGATCCGGCGCGGCCCCGCGTCCCGTTTCATCGGCCCGGTGTTCCGCGCGGCGGAGCGGGCCGACCTGGACCGGCTGGCCCGCGCGACCGGCTCCGACGTGCGGGACGTCGACGCGCCCGGCGGCGGCAAGGTGGTCGACCTGCTCGACCCGTCCGGCTTCCCCGTACGGGTCGTACACCGTGCCGAGGAGCTGCGCGCGCTGCCCGAACAGCGGCCGCTCCTGCTCAACTTCGGGACGCATCACCGTCGTACGAACGTCACCCAGCGCCCGCCGCGCGAGCCGTCACGGATCCAGCGGCTGGGTCACGTGGTGCTTCAGACGCAGGTGTTCGCCCGTGCCCTGGACTGGTACCTGGACACCCTCGGCATGATCGTCAGCGATTTCCACTTCCTGGACGGTCAGCGCGAGCGCGGCCCGGTCATGGCGTTCATCCGCTGCGACCAGGGAGGCGTCGCGGTGGACCACCACACGCTGGCGATGCATCTCGGGCCGGGGACGGGCTATGTCCACTCCGCCTACCAGGTCACCGACCTGGACGCGATCGCGGCGGGCGGGGAGTACCTCGCCGAGCGTGGCTATCAGCGCAGCTGGGGCATCGGCCGGCACATCCAGGGCAGCCAGCTCTTCGACTACTGGCGGGACCCGGACCGCTTCATGCTGGAGCACTTCGCCGACGGCGATCTCTTCTCCTGCGACGTCGAACCCGGCTGGTCGCCCATGTCCGCGAGCGGCCTCGCGCAATGGGGGCCACCGGCCACCCGCGACTTCCTCGGCGCGCATCCGTCTCCCGCCAAGGTCCGCGAGGTGCTGCATGCCCTGCGCGGCGACAACGAACTCGACCCGGCCCGGCTCCTGGGCCTGCTGAAAGCGATGAACTCATGAGCACCAACGTCCTGCGCACCGCCGACGGGTGGTGGGTGGTGCGCGACACGCGCGCCGTCCGTATCGACACCGAGGCTGTCACCACCGCCGGCCTTCTCACCGACCGCGACGCCGTCCGGGAGGCCGCCGCGAGCGGCGCGACGGGCACCCCGGTGGCCGACCTGGTGGCGCTCTCCCCGGTCACCACCCCCTGCCGCGTGGTGGCCCAGATGGTCAACTACCGCAGCCACGCCCGTGATTCGGGGTTCACCGGCGAGATTCCGCCCACCTTCTTCCGCAAGGCGTCCGGCTCGGTCAGCGGCCCGCACGCCGCCGTCGTCCGGCCTTCCCATGTGAGGTTCCTGGACTACGAGATCGAGCTCGGCCTGGTCATGGGCAGCCCCCTCCCGGTCGGCACCGTCGTCGAGGAGCGGGACCTGCCGTCGTACGTCGCCGGACTCGTGATCACCAACGACGTCAGCGCTCGGGACGTCCAGCTGACCAAGACCCAGTTCTACGAGAGCAAGTCGTACCCCGGCTTCACGCCGACGGGGCCGTACTTGGCGCTGCTGGAGCCGGAGGACTTCGCCCATCTCCCGGATCTGCGGCTGAAGCTGTCGGTCAACGGCGATCCGCGTCAGGACCGCACCCTCGCCGACATGATCGTCCGCCCGGCGCAGGCGCTCACACTGCTCGCCCGCTTCCAGGTCCTCGATCCCGGCGACCTGCTGCTGACCGGCACTCCCGGCGGCACCGCACTGAAGGCCCCGCCCAAGGCCGTCGAGAAGATCGGCTCGCTGCTGCCGCCCGCCGCGAAATGGAAGGCGTTCTTCAAGAGCCAGGCCCGCAACCCGCACTACCTGCACGCCGGCGACCTCATGACCGCCACCATCGCCACACCGGACGGACGCATCGATCTCGGTGAGCAGCGCACCCCCGTGACCGACGCGACCTGACCGACGCGAACCGATACCCGAAGCGAGCCGCACATGACCGTCGACCAAACCGCCGGACCACGGGAGACCGCGCCCGGAGCGGGACACGTACCCGTGGTGATCGTCGGAGCCGGGCCCGTGGGCGTGACCGCCGCCCTCCTGCTCGCCCGGCGTGGTGTGAGGACTCTCGTCCTCGAACGTCACCACGACGTCTACTCCCTTCCGCGCGCCGTCGCCACCGACGACGAGGTCCGCCGCATTCTCCAGGCGGCAGGGGTGCAGGAGGAGTTCGCCGCGATCGCCCGCCCGGCACGGGGGCTGCGGCTGCTGGACGCCCGGCACCGAGTGCTGGCCGAGTTCCCGCGGGCCACCCAGGGAGCGCACGGCTTCCCGCAGACCAGTATGTTCGACCAACCCGAACTGGAGCGGGTGCTGCGCACCGCACTGGCCCGCGCCCCTGAGTGCGAGCTGCGCGGCGGCGTCGAAGTCGTCGGCGTCGAGCAGGACGACGACGGCCCGGTCCGCGTGACCTACCGCGACGACGAGGGCGAACGCCTGGTGCGGGCGGACGCCGTCCTCGGCTGCGACGGCGCCAACAGCCTCACCCGCGACGCCATCGGCGCCGTATGGGAGGACCTGCGCTTCGAGGAACGCTGGACGGTCGTCGACGTGCGCACAAGCCTCCCCGTCCGCTGCTGGGAAGGCGTCGAACAGATCTGTGATCCGCAGCGGCCGGCGACGTTCATGCGCGTCAGCGAGGACCGCTACCGCTGGGAGTTCCGCCTCCCGGACGACTCGGAACCGGATCACGAACGACTCAGGGAGCTGATCGCTCCGTGGGTGGATCTCCCGCACGGCGGCGACTTCGAGCTGGTGCGGCAGGCGCAGTACACCTTCCGGGCCCGCATCGCCGATCGCTGGCGTCGGGGGCGGGTCTTCCTCCTCGGCGACGCCGCGCACCTCACCCCGCCGTTCATCGGCCAGGGGCTGTGCTCGGGCCTGCGCGATGCCTACAACCTGAGCTGGAAGCTCGCCCGCTTCCTCCGGCAAGGCGCGCCGGAGCGCCTGCTGGAGACGTACGAGGGCGAACGCAAGCCCCACGCCCGCCATGTGATCCGGCTCGCGGTCGCCATGGGCTGGGCCATGACCGGTGGCCAGGACGGCGCCGCGGCGATCCGCCGCGGCGCCCTGGGCGCGGCTGTTCGCGTCCCCGGCCTGGCCACGGCTGCTGCCCGTGACCTCAGCCCGGCACTGACCGCCGGGCCGCTCGTACCACGCCGTCTCCGCCTCGGCGGACGCTGTCTCACAGGCGGCTTCTGCCCGCAGCCCTGGGTGAGCGTCGACGGGCGGCCCGCCCGCCTCGACGAGCTGCTCGGGGACTCCTTCGCCGTCCTGACCGCCGTATCGCTCTCCCCCTCGCTGACGGCGGTCGCCGACGGCCTCGGTGCCCGGGTCCTGTCCGTGGCCGGCCTCGGCGACGACGGCCGGCTCAGCGGCTGGCTGCGCGAGGGGCGGGCGGACGCCGTGCTGCTGCGGCCGGATCGCGTCGTGATGGACGTCGTACGGCCCGGCGGTCGCGAATTCAGGGGTACGGCCGGCTGGGCGTCCCTGCTGCACACCACACGAAGCCCTTTTCCTTCCCAACGGACCGTTGAGAAGAGCCTGCTGAGGAGCACGACGCCATGAACGCACCGCATCCGGCCCCTTTCCACACGCCTGATCCGCAGGCGGCAGCCGCCAGCCGCATCATGGACTTCGCCCACTGGGCGGCCCGGCACCGGGGCGTGCAGGCCGGTGCCGACTACGCCGCCCTGCACCGCTGGTCGGTCACCGATCTGGAGGGCTTCTGGAGTGCGGTGTGGGAGTACTTCGACATCGACGCGGACAGCCGGTACGAGCGTGTGCTGGCCGAGGAGCGGATGCCGGGTGCCCGCTGGTTCCGCGGCGCCACCCTCAACTACGCCCACCACGCGCTGCGCGACCTCGCGGACGACGAGGTGGCGATCGTCGCCCTGGACGAGACCGGTTCCGGGTACGAAGTGACCGGGAAGCGATTGCGCTCCCAGGTCGCTTCCGTCGCCGCCACCCTGCGCGACCTGGGCGTGGGAGCGGGCGACCGGGTCGTCGGATATCTCCCCAACACCCCGCACGCGATCGTCGCCTTCCTCGCCGCCGCGAGTCTCGGCGCGGTCTGGTCGGTATGCGGCCAGGACTACTCCCCCAAGGCCGCCGCCGACCGCTTCGCCCAGCTCGAACCCACCGTCCTGATCGCCGCCGACGGCTACCTCTTCAACGGCACCGCGCACGACTGCCGCGAGGCCGCACTCGAACTCGCCCACGCCCTGCCGGCCTTGAAGGCCACCCTGCTCGTGGACCACGTGGGCCTGCCGTGGCCCTCGCGGGCCTACCCGTCGCTGGTCGTGCCGTGGGAGGACGCCTCCACCCGCTCGGAAGAACTCTCCTGTGCCGCCGTACCGTTCGACCATCCCCTGTGGGTCGTCTTCTCGTCCGGTACCACCGGCCTGCCCAAGGGCATCGTGCACGGCCACGGCGGCGTCCTGCTCGAGCACCTGAAAACCTTGGGCCTGCACTCCGGCCTCGGCCCCGGCGACCGCCTCCTCTGGTACACCACCACCCATTGGATGATGTGGAACCTGGTCGCCTCCACACTGCTGACCGGCGCCACCACGTGCACTTACGACGGCAGCCCGGCCCCGCTCGGCCACCCCGACGTCCTGTGGGAACTGGCGGCCCGCCACCGCGTCACGGTCTTCGGCACCAGTCCCCAATACCTCCTGGCCATGGCCAAGTTCGGCATCGACCCCTCGGTGCACGACCTGTCGACGATCCGCGTCGTCGGCTGCACCGGATCCACCCTTCCGGCCTCCGCCTACCCCTGGGTCCGCGACCACGTCGGCGACGGCGTCCTGCTCGCATCCACCAGCGGCGGCACCGACATCGTCTCCGGCTTCGCCGGCAGCGCGCCCACGACCCCCGTCTGGGCGGGGGAACTGTCGGCTCCCAACCTGGGCGTCGCCCTGGCCGCCTACGACGCCGAGGGCTCCCCGGTCGTCGGCCAGGTCGGCGAGCTCGTCGTCACGCGCCCGATGCCGTCCATGCCGCTGTGCTTCTGGAACGACCCCGACGGCAGCCGCTACCGGGACGCCTACTTCTCCTCGTATCCCGGGGTGTGGCGGCACGGCGACTGGATCACGGTCACCGGGCACGGCTCGGTGATCGTCCACGGCCGCTCCGACTCCACCCTCAACCGCAACGGCGTACGCCTCGGCAGCGGCGACATCCACGACGCCGTCGAACGCCTCCCGGAGATCAGCGAGGCGCTGGTCATCGGCGCGGAGGAACCCGACGGCGGCTACTGGATGCCCCTCTTCGTGGTTCCGGCGGCCGGGGTGACGGTGGACGACGGCCTGCGCGAGAAGATCAAGGAGGCGATCCGCACCGGCGCTTCACCGCGCCATGTCCCCGACGAGATCCTCGAAGTGCCTGCCATCCCCCACACCCGCACGGGCAAGAAACTCGAAGTGCCGGTGAAGCGCCTCCTCCAGGGCGCGCCCGCCGAGCAGGTCGTCGATCCCGCCACGGTGGACGCCCCGGAACTCGTCGGCTACTACGCCCGTCTCGGAGCCGACCGCCGCGGTCGGAGGAGCACCGAGGCGTGAGAGCACAGTGTCTGCAGGGTGTGGCCAGACCCTAGAAAGTGGCCTGAGTGCGGTCAAGAGGCCCGGCATACACTCGGCGGCAACGTTTCCCGGAAAGGCAGGGCCCGGATGGAACCGCCGGCACGACGTCGCAGAGTCACCATCGTCGACGTCGCCCGACACGCCCAGGTGTCCACCACCGCCGTGTCCAAGGTCCTGCGAGGCGCCTACGGCGCCAGCCCCGCGATGCGCGCCAAGGTCCGTCAGGCGATCGACGAACTGGGCTACCGTCCCCACGCCGGCGCCCGGGGCCTGCGCGGGCAGACCTTCACCCTCGGCGTGATGCTGCCCGACATCCGCAACCCCTTCTTCCCCGAGATCCTCGACGGCATCACGGACGCGCTGGAGGACACCGAGTACCAGGTGTTCCTCGGACCGGGCTGCAACGGCGAGCAGGCCGAAGCCCAGGTCACCGAGGCCATGATCGACCGCGGCATGGACGGCATCATCCTGGTCGCCCCCGTCTCCACGCGGGAGCGCCTCGAACACATCGCCTCCGCCGTGCCGACCGTCGTCATCGGCCGGCACGGCACCTCCGACCTGTACGACACGGTGGTGGACGACGACGTCGAGGGCGCCTCCCTGATCGTCGGCCACCTCGCCGGCCTCGGGCACCGCCGGATCGCCCACATCGAACACCACGACACGGACCCCGCACGCCTCGCCGACATGCCCAACGCCCGGCGCGCCGACGGCTACCGCCAGGCCATGCGAGCACACGGCCTGGAGCGATGGACCGACGTCGTCTCCACCAGCTACACCCAGGAAGGCGGCTACCAGGGCGCGAAACAACTGCTGACCCGCCCCCACCGCCCGACCGCCGTCTTCGCCGGAGCGGACATCGCCGCCATGGGCGTACTCGAAGCGGTCACCGAAGCCGGACTGTCCGTCCCCGACGACATCTCCGTCGCCGGATACGACAACACCACCTTCGCCGCACTCGGCCCCATCTCACTCACCAGCGTCGACCAGGCAGGCCACGAGATGGGCCACAGCGCCGTCCGCCTCCTCCTCGACCGCATCACCGACCGCCGGCGACCCACGACCCGGGTCGTCCTCTCCCCCACACTCGTGCCACGCCGGACCACGGCCCCACCGGCGGAGCGAGGTTCTCTCCCCTCTCCCTGAGCTTGCCGGTGGCCGAAAGTCAGTGTTCAGCCCGGCCTCGTGTCCGGATCCTTCCGTAAAAGTGGGCAGCGACCGGACAAACCCGGGCCGACAAGCGGGCAGCGGCTCCTGTGCCGCAAGGCGATCCCCCTCATCAACCAGGGGCTCCACCCTCCGAAGAGCGGGCAGATTCGGTCACGAACCGCTCTACGACGAACCTGGTCAGTACGGGCGAACGCCTTGTAGAAATTTGGCCACTGGAGGCCGAACGGGCCGGGCTCCGGACATGTGCGGGCGCGGTCACGACGCCCCGGAGCCGTGGAAGGAAGGTGTCGCCGTGGACGCCGAGGAACGAAGACGGGGAATACTGGAATCGGCCCGCCGTTCCGGATCCGTGGACGTCGGAAAGCTCGCCGCCGACCTCGGGGTCTCCAAGGAGACAGTGCGGCGGGATCTCAATCGGCTCGAGGGGCACGGGCTGGTCCGGCGTACACACGGCGGTGCCCACGCCGTGGAGAGCGCGGGTTTCGAGACCACGCTCGCCTTCCGTACCACCATGCATGTCCCCGAGAAGTCCCGGATCGCGGCCGCCGCGGCCGAACTGCTCGGGGACGCCGAGACGGTGTTCGTCGACGAGGGCTACACACCTCAGCTCATCGCCGCCGCGCTCCCCCGCGACCGGCCACTGACCGTGGTCACCTCCTCGCTCGCCACCGCGGGCGACCTGGCCTCCGCCGAGAACATCACCGTGCTGCTCCTCGGTGGCCGTGTCCGCGGCGGGACGCCGGCCACGGTCGCCCCATGGGCTGTCCGCATGCTGTCCTGCTTCGTCATCGACCTGGCGTACGTCGGCGCGAACGGCATCTCCCGCGAGCACGGACTCACCACGCCCGAACCCGCGGTCAGCGCAGTGAAGGCCCAGGTCATGAGGGCCGCCCGACGCCGCGTGTTCTCCGGCGTCCATACCAAATTCGGTGCCGTGAGCTTCTGCCGCTTCGCGGACGTCGCGGAGTTCGAGGCGATCGTCACCGACGCCGGACTCCCCGCCGCCGAAGCACAGCGCTACTCACTGCTGGGCCCCGAAGTCATCCGGGCCTGAGGCCCGATCCATCTCCCCGTCGCACCCCGCGAGGCCGGGGCCTGCGTTCCCCATGCCCTCAACCATCCCCTGGAGTCAGTCATGCGCACACGAAGAATGGTCCACGCACTCGTCACCGCCACAGCCGCCGGCTCGGTACTGGTCGCCTGTAGCGGGGCGGGCGGCACCTCGGCCTCCGGCGGCGGCAAGAGCATCAACGTGCTGATGGTCGGCAACCCGCAGATGGAGGACATCGCGAAGCTGACCAAGGACTCCTTCACCAAGGACACCGGCATCAAGGTGAACTTCACCGTCCTGCCCGAGAACGAGCTGCGTGACAAGGTCACCCAGGACGTCGCCACTCAGGCCGGCCAGTACGACGTCGCCACCATCGGCGCCTACGAGGTGCCCATCTGGGAGAAGAACGGCTGGCTGCACGAACTCGGCTCCTACGCCGACAAGGACGCGAGCTTCGACAAGGCCGACCTTCTCAAGCCCATGGTCACGTCCCTGTCGGGTTCCGACGGCAAGCTCTACGCCCTGCCCTTCTACGGCGAGTCGTCCTTCCTCATGTACAACAAGGACGTCATGCAGGCGAAGGGCATCACGGTGCCCGAACGGCCGACCTGGCAGCAGATCGCCGACATCGCGGCCGAGGTCGACGGCGCCGAACCGGGCATGCGGGGTATCTGCCTGCGGGGGCTGGCCGGCTGGGGCGAGCTGGGCGCGCCGCTGACGACCATGGTCAACACCTTCGGCGGCACCTGGTTCACCAAGGACTGGAAGGCCCAGGTCAACAGCCCGGCGTTCAAGAAGGCGACCAACTTCTACGTCGACCTGGTGCGCGAGCACGGCGAGGCGGGAGCCCCGCAGGCCGGATTCACCGAGTGCCTGAACGCCATGAGCCAGAAGAAGGTCGCGATGTGGTACGACGCGACCAGCGCGGCCGGGTCACTGGAAGACCCCAGCTCCAGCAAGATCGCCGGCAAGGTCGGGTACGCCTACGCGCCGACCGCCGAGACCAAGTCCAGTGGCTGGCTGTGGAGTTGGGCGTGGGCCATGCCCAAGACCACGAAGAACGCCGACGCCGCCTCGCAGTTCATGCTGTGGGCCTCCAGCAAGAAGTACGAGAAGCTCGTCGGCGAGAGGCTCGGCTGGGCGCGCGTCCCGGCCGGCAAGCGGGCCAGCACCTACGACATACCCCAGTACCGGAAGGCCGCCGCGTCCTTCGGTGACATCACCCTGAAGTCCATCGAGGGAGCCGACCCGGCCGACCCCGGCACCCAGCCGCGGCCGACGGTGGGCGTCCAGTACGTGGCCATTCCCGAGTTCCAGGACCTGGGCACCAAGGTCACCCAGGAGATCTCCGCCGCCATCGCCGGCAGGACCAGCGTGGACCAGGCGCTCGACGACGGCCAGAAGCTCGCCGAGACGGTCGCGAAGAACTACCAGAAGTGACCTTCACGGCCCGGTCGGCGCTCCCGGCCGGCCGGGCACCACTTCCCCACCCCGGCCGTCACCGGCAGAGGAAACACCCATGACCACGCTCACCACTCCACCCAGGACCGCACCGCCGCCCGCCGGCCCACGGACGCCCTCCGGCGTCGACAAGTGGCGGCGCCGCATCCCGCTGCTGCCGGCGCTGATCTTCACGATCGTCGTCACGCAACTGCCCTTCGTGGCCACGCTCGTCATCTCCACCTTCCGGTGGAACATCCTGCGGCCGGGCGAGAGGCACTTCACCGGCCTGTCCAACTACACGTTCGTCTTCACCGACGAACGGCTGCGCACCGCGGTGCTCAACACCGTCGTCCTCACCGCCTCGGTGGTGCTGATCAGCGTGCTCCTCGGTCTCGGCCTGGCCGTGCTGCTCGACCGCCGCTTCCCCGGCCGCGGACTGGCCCGCACGATGCTCATCGCACCGTTCCTCGTCATGCCGGTCGCGGCGTCACTGCTGTGGAAGCACGCCATCTACAACCCCGACTACGGACTGCTCAACGGCACCCTGAACACCCTCTACCGGTTCTTCGGAGCCGACCACGGTCCGACGGTCGACTGGGTGTCCACGTACCCGATGCCGGCCGTCGTGGTCTCCCTGGTCTGGCAGTGGACCCCGTTCATGATGCTCATCATCCTCGCCGGCCTCCAGGCCCAGCCCGGTGACGTGCTGGAGGCGGCTCGCGTCGACGGAGCCTCGGCCATGGCCACCTTCCGCCACATCACCCTGCCCCACCTGCGCCAGTACCTCGAACTGGGCATCCTGCTCGGCACGATCTACGTCGTGCAGACCTTCGACGCCGTCTACACCATCACCCAGGGCGGCCCCGGCTCCCGGACGACCAACCTGCCCTACGAGATCTACCTGACCATGTTCCGCAAGTACGAGTACGGCGAAGCGGCCGCCGCCGGAGTCGTCGTGGTTCTCGGCTCGATCGTCATCGCGACCTTCGCCCTGCGCACCATCGCGTCGCTGTTCCGCCAGGAGGTGTCCCGATGACCGCCCGGCTCACGCCCCTGTGGACCTTCGTCGCCTGGCTCGCCACCCTGGCGTTCTTCGCACCGGTGGCCTGGATGGTGCTGACCTCCTTCCACCAGGAGGCCGACGCCGCGACCAACCCGCCCAGCCCCCTCGCCCCGTTCACCTTCGACCAGTACGAAACACTGTTCAGCCGGGACATCACCCCCTTCCTCCTCAACTCCGCCATGGCCAGCGTCATTTCGACACTGCTGGTGCTCGCCCTGGCGGTGCCGGCGGCCTACGCCCTGTCCATCAAGCCGGTCGAGAAGTGGACCGACGTGATGTTCTTCTTCCTGTCCACCAAGTTCCTCCCGGCCATCGCGGCCCTGCTGCCGGTCTACCTGATCGTCAAGGACGCCGGGATGCTGGACAACGTCTGGACCCTGATCGTCCTCTACACCGCGATGAACCTGCCGATCGCGGTCTGGATGATGCGCTCCTTCCTCGCCGAAGTCCCCAAAGAAATCCTCGAAGCAGCCGAAGTCGACGGAGCCAACCTGCTCACCGTCCTGTGGCGGGTCGTCGCGCCGATCGCCCTGCCCGGACTCGCCGCCACCTCGCTGATCTGTTTCATCTTCAGCTGGAACGAGTTCATGTTCGCCGTCAACCTCACCGCCACCCAGGCGTCCACCGCCCCCGTCTTCCTGGTCGGCTTCATCACCAACGAAGGCCTCTTCCTCGCCCGGCTCTGCGCCGCCGCCACCCTGGTCTCCCTGCCGGTCCTCATCGCCGGCTTCGCCGCCCAGGACAAACTGGTGCGCGGCCTGTCCCTAGGAGCAGTCAAGTGAAAGCCGCTGTCATCGAGGCCCCCGGCAAGGTCACCGTCACCACTGTGCCCGACCCCACTCCCGGGCCGCGCGAGGTCGTGGTCGAGGTGGCGGCCTGCGGGCTGTGCGGGACCGATCTGCACATCCTTCATGGCGAGTTCGCACCGACCCTGCCGGTCGTGCCGGGGCACGAGTTCGCCGGGGAGGTCGTGGGCCTCGGCAGCGAGGTGACCGAACTCGCCATCGGCGACCGGGTTGCCGTGGACCCTTCGCTGTACTGCAACGAGTGCCGTTACTGCCGGGTGGGGCGCAACAACCTCTGCGACCGCTGGCAGGCGATCGGCGTGACCGTGGCCGGTGGCGCCGCCGAGTACGCCGTGGCGCCGGTCGCGAACTGCGTACGGCTGCCGGACCACGTGGACGTCCAGGACGCGGCACTGATCGAGCCGCTGTCCTGTGCCGTGCGCGGCTACGACGTGCTCAACAGCAGACTCGGCTCCCATGTGCTGATCTACGGCAGCGGCACGATGGGCCTGATGATGCTGGAGCTGGCCAAGCGCACCGGTGCCGCCTCGATCGATGTCGTCGACGTCAACCCGGAGCGGCTGGCGACGGCCGGGAAGCTGGGCTGTTCCCGCACGGCGCTGTCGGCCGAGGAGTTGGGGCAGCCGGGCGGCTGGGACGTGGTGGTCGACGCGACCGGCAACGCCGCCGCCATCCAGGACGGCCTGGAGCGGGTCGCCAAGGCCGGTACGTTCCTGCAGTTCGGGGTCTCCGACTACGCCACGACGGCCACCGTCTCGCCGTACCGGATCTACAACCAGGAGATCACCATCACCGGTTCCATGGCGGTACTGCACAGCTACGAACGCGCGGCGGAACTCTTCGCCGCCGGAGTACTCGATCCGCGGGTGTTCATCAGCCACCGGCTTCCGCTGGCCCGGTACCCGCAGGCACTGGAACAGTTCGCGGCCGGCCAGGGACGCAAGATCGTCGTACTGCCCTGACCCCACTGGAGTGACGGATGAGGTTCGCGGACCCTGAGCCCGGCTTCTCGTAGGACCGCGAGCGCGACCGGCCGCCGCCCCTGCGGGTCAGCTCGCCGGGGCGGGGCCGGGCGGCAGATGGACCGTCATGATCAGGTGGCAGGTCTCCGTGCCCGCGCCGCGATAGGTGTGCGGGGTGTCGCCGTCGAACGTGGCGGTCTGGCTCGCCTCGACGGTGTGCTCGGTGCCATCGACGATCAGGGTCATCCGTCCGGAGGTGACGCTGACGGTTTCCACGACTCCGGCCTGGTGGGGGTGGCTGGGGTACTCCTCGTCGGGTTCCAGGCGCCAGCGCCAGACCTCGACCGGCGCCGGTCCTGACGTCGTGAGCATCAGCCGGGCCTCGCCGCCGCACTCTCCGGTCCACAGGGGGGCCACGGCCTCGGCGGACACGACACGGACGCGGCCTTCGGGCGATCCCTGCATCAGGGCGGAGACCGAGATGCCGAGGGTGTCGGCCAGCCGGACCAGGGTGGCCAGGTTGGGATTGCCCTGGGCTTTCTCCAGTCCCACCAGGGCGCCCTTGCTGACCTGGGCGCGCCGGCTGAGTTCCTCCAGCGTGAGGCCCGCGCGGATGCGGGCCGCCCTGACGTTGTGCGCGACCGTCCGCAGGGCTGCGGCTGTCTCGGCCACCTGATCACCATCCTCGCTGGAACATTCGGCTGCACCGTCCGGTCGTTTGGTTGACACCGGGCGGTCGTTCTGTTGTACGGTCTGGTCGTTCCACTGAATGGTAAGGGATGTCCTGTGATCGCTCTGCTGCTGGCCCTGGGCAGCTCGCTCGCCCACGGATGCGCCGACTTCCCCGGCGGCTACGGCGCGGGCTCGGCGCGCGCGGAGACCTCGCCGTCGTCGCCGTGATCACCGCCCTCCACCCGGCCGGTACGGTCCTGCCGGCCCGCGGCGTGCTCGCGGAACGGATCCACCGCGGGCGGCTCGTCGGGCTCGGCACCGCCGCCGTAGCGGTCGGCCTGCTGCCCTGACATGAGCGGCTCCGCACCCCTGACCTGAGCGGCCCCGCACCTGTGCATCACCGAACCAAGGCCCGCCCCGACGCGAGAAACGGAAAATCCGCCATGCCCGCCTTCCACCTCACCCCCGCCGTCGCGGACGCCTTCCCCGACACCCTCATCGCCCTGGTCACCGCCACCGGCCTGCGCGGCCACGATTCCTGGCCCCACACCGCCACGGCCGCGGAGGACCTGGAGCGGCAACTCGCCGACGGCACCTGGCAGCCCGCCGACGAGACCGACCCGCGCATCGAAACCTGGCACACCGCCTACCGCTCCTTCGGCACCAACCCCCGCCGCATCCGCCCCAGCGTCGACGCGCTCGGCCGCCGCCTCGCCAAGAAGGGGACGCTGCCGCGCATCAACCCGGCCGTCGACTCCTACAACGCCGTCTCCGTCCGCCACGGCCTGCCCGCCGGCGCCTTCGACCTGGCCCACGTCACCGGGGACGTCACCATCCGCTACGCCGACGGCACCGAGTCCTTCACACCGCTGGGCGAACCCGACACCGTCGAGCACCCCAAGTCCGGCGAGATCATCTACGCGGACACCACCGGCGTCCTGACACGCCACTGGAACCACCGCGACGCCCACCGCACCCGCGTCACCGAGGACTCCACGCACGTCGCCTTCGTCCTCGAAACCCTCCGCGCCACGCACGACGGCGACCTCCTCAAGGTCGCGGCGGAGGAGCTGCGGGGCCTGCTCGCCCCGCATGCCGCGCAGACCGCCGTGTACTTCCTCGGCCCGGCCGAGCCCCGGGCCACCGTCTGAGCTTCTGTCCAGGACCACCGCCCGCGCGAAAGGCAGCCCATGTACCTCCCCAAGCACTTCGTCCCCGACGAGGCCGCGGTCCGTGACCTGCTGGCGAACCAGGGCGCGTCCGACCTGATCACCATGACCCCTGAGGGTCTCGTGGCCACCCTGCTGCCTTTCGAGTACGACCCGGACGCCGGCGAACACGGCGCCTTGATCGGCCACATGGCGCGCGGCAACGACCAGTGGCGCCGGCCGGTGCAGGGCGAGGCCATGGTGATCGTGCGCGGGCCCGAGGCCTATGTGACGCCGTCGTGGTACCCGGCCAAGGAGGAGCACCACCGGGTGGTGCCGACCTGGAACTACATCACCGCGCACGTGTACGGGCAGTTGGTCGTGCACGACGACCCGGCCTGGATCGAGAGCCGGATACGCCGACTGACCGACCGGCACGAAGCCGGGCGCGCCGAGCCCTGGTCCGTCGACCAGGCGCCGGCGAAGTTCGTCGAGCGGCAACTGCGCGCCATCGTCGGCGTCGAGGTGGTCATCAGCCGTGTCGAGGCCAAGTTCAAGCTCAGCCAGAACCAGCCGCAGAGCAACATCGAGGGCGTCGCCGCGGGCCTCGAAGCGCGCGACCGGGCCGACGACGCCGCGGTCGCGGCAGCGGTACGCGCCCACAACCCGCACGCCGCCGAGGCCGGTCGTCGAGAGCGCTGAACCGCTACGAGCTCCTCAGCCGACGTCTGTGCCCGAGAGTCTCCTGGTGACGAGGCCGAGCGCGTGGGCGAGTTGTTCGCGGTGATCCTTCAGCACCTCGGGGGTGATGCCCCGGCCGACCGTCTCACGGGCGAACTCGTCGGCCGCCACCTTGAGCACGGCGTTCATGGTGGCGGCCTGCACGCGCACCTCGAACGTCGCGGGCGGCATGCCCATGCGTTCGGCGAGCACCTCGGTGAACGTCTCTTCCGCGCGCTCCCGGAGCACGAGGTAGGCGGCGCGCAGCGCGGGTTCGTCATGGGTCATGCGGACCACGGCGAGAACCGCCTCGACGTCCTCGCCGGACGAGGAGTCGAGGACGGGCTGGTAGGCCGTGCGCAGGTGCTCGATCAGGCCGACTCCGGGCGGCCAGGCGTGCAGGACCGTCCGGAAGGCGTCGAGCATCTTCGTGAGCAGCGGCTCGACGCAGCTCTCCTTGGTGGGGAAACAGCGCCACAGCGTGCGCTCGGAGACTCCGGCGGCCCGCGCGATCTGCTCGCCGGAGGTGGCGGCCACGCCCTGCTCGGCGAACAGCCGGACCGCGTGGCGGGAGATGTCGAGGCGCTGCCGCCCGCGTTGCTCGTCGCTCACCGGCGGCCGGCCCCGGCGGGGTGCACGACCGCTGTCCACCATGAGGTCCTCCATCAGGCGATCTAAACACGCGGGCGACAGGGGAGACGACTGACCGAAACTTTAATGACAGTTACTGCCAACAAACTGCTACGGTCGGGGCGGCTCGAAGATCGCATGCGGAGATCACAGGAGGAGCGCCATGAGCGTGACCGCCGAGCGACAGCAACTGCCCTTCCCGAGGCCGAACGTCCTCGACCTCGCGCCGCTGTACGACGTACTGCGCCGCGAGGCGCCGGTCACGCCGGTCACCACACCGGCCGGGGACCCCGCCTGGCTGGTCACCCGCTTCGAGGAGGTGCGCGACCTGCTCGGCGACAAGCGTCTCGGCCGCTCCCACCCCGAGCCGGAACGGGCGTCGCGCCTGACGTCCGCCGCGGTCCTGGACGGCCCCACGGGCACCTACGAGACCGAGGAGGCCGACCACACGCGGATGCGCCGGCTGCTGACCCCGGCGTTCTCGGCCAAGCGGATGCGGATGCTCTCCGACCACGTCCAGCACCTGGTCGACACGTGCGTCGACCGGCTGATCACCGAGCACGCCGCCGCCCCCGACCGGGTCGTGGACCTCCAGGCCGGGCTGGCCTTCCCGCTGCCGGTCGCCGTCATCTGCCGGCTGCTCGGGGTGCCCGAGAGCGACCGTGAGCGCTTCGCCTCGCTGTCGGAGCGCATGTCCGACTACACCATCGGCGACGAAGCCCACCGGGCGCGGGACGAGTTCAACGAGTACATGACCTCTCTCGCCGAGACCAAGCGAGCGCGGCCGGGCGAGGACGTGATCTCCGACCTCGTCCGCGCGCAGAGCACCGACGAGGACTACGACTACGCCGACATGATCCAGCTCTGCGTCGGGCTGCTGTTCGCCGGCCACGAGACCACGGTCAACCGCATCGGCCTGGGCACGCTCTTCCTGCTCACGCGTCCCGGCCAGTGGCGGGCACTGACCGCCGACCCCGACGGCCGGGTCAACGCCACCGTCGAGGAGATCATGCGCCTGGGCGCGCCCGGCGACCTCGGGCTGCTGCGGTACGCGCACACCGACGTCGAGGTCGCCGGTGTCACCATCCGGCGCGGCGACGCTGTGATCCTGTCGGTCAACTCCGCCAACCGCGACTCCTCCGTCTACACCGACGCCGAGACCTTCGACCCCGACCGCCCGGAACGCACCCACCTCGGATTCGGCCACGGCGTGCACTTCTGCATCGGCGCGAGCCTGGCCCGGGTGGAGCTGCGCATCGTGTTCGCCACGCTGGCCCGCCGCCTGCCCGGTCTGCGGCTCGGCAAGGAGCTGGACGAACTGGAGGTGCGCACCACCCTCACCGGTGGCGTCACGGAGCTGCCCGTGACGTGGTGAACCCCCGAGGTGATCTGGTGTCAGTGCGACTCACGGGTCACCTCGGAGCCGCTGGAGCCGACGAGGAAGTCGAGGTCGGCTCCGGTGTCGGCCTGGAGGACGTGGTCGACGTAGAGGCGTTCCCAGCCGCGCCGGGGAGCGGCGAAGCCCGTGACGGTGGCCTGGTCGGGGGCCCGGCGGGCGAGTTCGCCGTCCGGCACGTCGACGTCGATACGGCGGGCCTCGACGTCGAGGATGATGACGTCCCCGGTCCGTACGAGGGCGAGGGGGCCGCCGGCCGCGGCCTCGGGAGCCACGTGCAGGACGACCGTGCCGTACGCGGTGCCGCTCATCCGCCCGTCACAGACCCGGACCATGTCCCGGACGCCCTGGGCGAGGAGCTTCTTCGGCAGGGGCATGTTGGCGACCTCGGGCATGCCCGGATAACCCTTGGGGCCGCAGCCGCGCAGCACGAGGACGGAGTCGGCGTCGACGTCGAGTCCGGGGTCGTCGACACGGGCGCGGAAGTCCTCGATGCTGTCGAAGACGACGGCCCGGCCCCGGTGCCGGAGCAGGTGCGGGGATGCGGCGGCAGGTTTGACGAGGGCGCCGTCGGGTGCGAGGTTGCCGCGCAGGACCGCGATGCCGCCCTCGGCGACCAGCGGCCGGGTGCGGGTGCGGATGACCTCGCCGTCCCAGATCTCGGCGTCGTCGAGGTAGTGGGCGAGCGGCCTGCCGGTGACGGTCAGCGCGTCGGGGTCGAGCAGGTCGCGCACCTCGCGCAGGACGGCGAGCAGGCCGCCGGCGCGGTGGAAGTCCTCCATGAGGAAGCGGCCGGCCGGCTGGAGGTCCACCAGGACCGGCACGCGGGAGCCGATGCGGTCGAAGTCGTCGAGCGACAGGTCGATGCCCAACCGGCCCGCGACGGCCAGGAGATGGACGACGGCGTTGGTCGAGCCGCCGATGGCGGCCAGTGCCACGATCGCGTTGCGGAAGGACGCCTCGGTCAGGAACGTCGCGGGCCGCCGGTCGGCGCCCACCATGTCCACCGCCAGCCGGCCGGTGCGGTGCGCGGCCTCCAGCAGTCGGCTGTCGGGGGCGGGGGTCCCGGCCGTACCGGGGACGACCGTGCCGAGCGCCTCCGCCACCAGCGCCATCGTCGAGGCCGTGCCCATCGTGTTGCAGTGGCCGCGGCTGCGGATCATCGCCGACTCGGAGCGGGTGAACTGTTCCTGGGAGAGCGTGCCCGCGCGGACCTCCTCCGACAGTTGCCACACGCCGGTGCCGCAGCCCAGCAGGCCGCCGCGGAAGGTGCCGTTGAGCATCGGGCCGCCGGGGACCACGACCGCGGGCAGGTCCACCGAGGCCGCGGCCATGAGCAGTGACGGGATCGTCTTGTCGCAGCCGCCGAGCAGGACGACGCCGTCGATGGGGTTGGCCCGCAGCATCTCTTCGGTGGCCATCGCGGCCATGTTCCGCCACAGCATGGCGGTGGGCCGCACCTGGGTCTCGCCGAGCGACACCACGGGCAGGTCCAGCGGGATGCCGCCGGCCTCGTACACGCCGTTGCGCACCGAGGCCGCGACCTCATCGAGATGCGCGTTGCAAGGGGTCAGGTCCGAGGCGGTGTTGGCGATGGCGATCTGCGGCCGGCCGCTGAAGGCGTCGCCGGGCACGCCGCGTCGCATCCATGCCCGGTGGATGTAGGCGTTGCGGTCCTGTCCTTCGTACCACTGCGCGCTGCGGAGTCTCTCCATGGAGCCCTTCCGGTGGACGGTTCAGCGGTCTAGATTCCGGAACTCATGAAGCATAAGCAGACTCCGCCCTGCCGCCTGGGCGAGTCACGCCCGTGGTGAGCCGTCGCGTGATGCGCGCGTTCGTCCTGACCGGTCCCGGCGCGTACGAGGTCCAGGAGCTTCCGGCGCCGGTGGCCGGCCCCGGTGAGGTCGTCGTCGATGTCGAGCGAGTCGGTGTGTGCGGCACGGACGCGGAGTTCTTCACCGGCGCGATGGCCTATCTCCACCAAGGCCACTCCACCTACCCGATGCGGCCGGGCCACGAGTGGGCCGGGCGGGTGGCGGCGGTCGGAGACGGTGTCGATCCCGCCTGGCTCGGCCGCCGTGTCATGGGCGACACCATGCTCGGCTGCGGCTCCTGCCGCCGCTGCCTGCGCGGGCGTCAGCATGTGTGCGAGCAGCGGCGGGAGGTCGGCATCCGCGGGGGTGTGCCCGGCGCGCTGGCGGAGCAACTCGCCGTACCGGCATCCTCGCTGCACGCCCTGCCCGATTCCGTCGACGCCGTGCTCGGCGCTCTCGTCGAGCCCGGCGGCAACGCCCTGCGCGCCGCCCGGGCCGCCGCGCCGGCGCCCGGGGTCCGCGCCCTGGTCCTGGGCCCGGGGACGATCGGGCTGCTGGTGGCGATGTTCCTGCGCGCGTCCGGTGCCGAGGTGCACCTCATGGGCGCCACCGAGAGCTCCCTCGCCTTCGCCCGCTCCCTGGGCTTCGAGCATGTGTGGACGGAGGGTTCCGTACCGGACGTGCCCTTCGACGCGGCCGTCGACGCCTCGAACGCCGCCTTGCTGCCGGACATGGCCCTGGAACTGGTCGAACCCGGGGGCCGCCTCGTGTACATCGGGCTGGCCGGCGAGCCGAGCAGGATCGACACCCGCGCGCTCGTCCTCAAGGACGTGACCGCGACGGGTGTCCTGTCCGCCTCCCCCGGCCTCGACGCCACCATCCGGGCGTACGCCGCCGGATCGGTCGACCCCAGGCCGCTCGTCGCCGCCACCGTCGGCCTGGACGAGGTGGGCCCCGTCCTCGCCGGCGAGCGCCCGGCCGGTTCCGGGCCCGGCCCCAAGACCCACGTCGAACCCTGAGGGTCCGCAGTCGGGTCACCGACCGGCTGCCGGTGCCCTGGGGACAGGTGTGCGCAGGGCCAGGAGGGCGACGTCGTCCTCGTTGTCGGCGGGGCGGACGCGGCGCAGCAGGTGGTCGGTGAAGGAGGACAGGGGGCGGTGGGCGAGGGCGGCGGCGTGCCGGCTCAGCCGTTCCAGGCCCTCGTCGAGGCTGTGGCCGGGTGCTTCGATCAGGCCGTCGGTGTACAGCACGAGGGTGGATCCGGGCGGGAGCAAGGTCGTGGCGTCGGGGCGCGGGGTGCCGGCTCCGGCGCCCAGGACGATGCCGTGTCCGTCCGTCAGGTAGCGCGCCAGGCCGTCGCGGCTGATCAGCAGGGGCGGCGGGTGACCCGCGTTCGTCCAGGACAGCTGCCACCGGCCGTCGCCCTCCGCCGCGTCGATCCGGGCGAAGATCATCGTGGCCATGTCGACGTCCGTGATGTGCTGGAGTGCCTCGTCGAGCCGTGTGACGATCCGGCTGGGGGGTTCGTGCTGGGACCAGGCGTAGGCGCGGAGCATGTTGCGCACCTGCGCCATGCCGGCCGCCGCCTCCAGGTCGTGCCCCACGACGTCCCCGACGGCCAGGGCGGTGGACCCGTCGGACATGGGGAAGGCGTCGTACCAGTCGCCGCCGACCTGCGAGGCGTCGGGTGCGGGCAGGTAGCGGACGGTCATCTGGAGGCCCGGGACTCCCGGCATCTGGGGCAGCAGATGGCTCTGCATGGTCTCGGCGACCTTGCGCTGGCGCTGGTACAGGCGGGCGTTGTCCAGGGCGAGGCCGGCCCGGCGGGCGATGTCCTCGACCAGCGGGAGATCGGCCGGAGTGAAGGGAACCGGGTCCTCGGCCCGGCCGAGGGTCAGGGCCCCGAGGACCGCGCGGGTGCTGCGGATGGGCGCGATGGCCGCCGAGTGCATCCCCGTGACGTCGAACAGCCGCCGTTGCTCGACCGCGAGGCCGGAATCCGGTTCGCGCTGGTAGGTGCCGGGCCCGGCCACCGTGGAGGCCACCCCGCGCAGGGCTCTGGACAGGGGCATCGGGGACGCCTCCGGGACGGGCGGCATCGGGCCCTGGAGATCGTCCCGGCGCACCAGGGTGCCGCCGTCGGCGTGGACCACTTCGGAACGCCAGACCTCGTCGTGCTCGGTGATCAGATCCACGATCACCCAGTCCGCCAGCCGGGGCACGACCAGGCCCACCAGGCGGTCCAGCGCCTCGTCGGCATCGAGCGTGGAGGTCAGCCGCGTGGTGGCGTCGGCCAGCAGGGCAAGCCGTTCCAGCTCGGACAGCGGCCTGCCCGTCGGCTCCGGCCGCGGGCTGGTTTCCGGCGTGTGTTCGACGGTGTGGAAGAGCACGAGCGTGCCGGCTCCGTCGTCGCCGATGTCGTACGGGGTGATCAGCCAGGAGATGGGCAGCAGGGAACCGTCTCCGCGTGCGAAGTAGTCCTCGTCGGCCTGGGCGGTCCGCCCGGCGTGGAAGGCCTGCCGCATTCCGCACCGGCTCGTGGGCAGCGGTCGCCCGTGGGCGTCCCGGTGCAGCAGGTCGTGCGCGTCATGACCGAGCAGGTCCTCGGTGGACCGGCCCAGTACGTCCCGGGCACGGGTGTTGGCCGCGAGGATGCGGCCCTCCTCGTCGACGACGTAGGCCCCGGTTCCGATGGCGTCCAGCCTTCCGGTCAGCGAGGTGTCGAGTACGGCCACGGACCGCCGTGCGGGGGTCTCCGTATGCTCCGGCCCTGCCATGTCGTCGCCTCCTTGCTGATCGGCCGCCTCTGTCGACCGTGGGCCTTCCACCGTGGGATGCCCTCCCGTGTTGCATCCCCCGTGTGCCCCGTGGCGTCGAAACCAGCCCCCCGCGTGGCTGCCACCGCTGGGAGCGGCTTGCCGAGAACGCCTGGTGACTGTCCTGGTATGGGTGGAGCGCACCCGGGTAAACGCAGGGCGACAGAGCAACCCCGGCAGGGGCGAACACAACGAAAGAGCATCCGTATGGTCCTCCCGCTTGGGAAGCAGGCGGCAGATCGACCGGGCGCGGACGAGCAGGCCACGCTGCGTTTCGGCGCGGCATGGGGCGACGGCGCGGCAAGCGCCGTCGACGCGCGTCTGGCCCTGCGCGCCTTCCTCGCCCACGGTCCGAACACCGCCCCCGCCGCGATTCCGGCCTCTCTGGCCGTGGACGCCGAACTCGTCGTCAGCGAACTGATCACCAACGTCATCCGGCATGCGCCGGGACCCTGCGAGCTGATCCTGCGACTGTTCCGGGGACAGCTGGCCATCACCGTGCGGGACACCTCGGCGGAGCAGCCCACGGTGCACCAGGGTGACCGGTTCCGCGTCGGCGGCCACGGACTGCGCCTGGTGCACACGGTCAGCGAACGGGTCGCCGTGGCACGCCGGTCCAGGGGCAAGCAGATCACCGCCTATCTGCGGCTGGCCCCGCACGAGCACGCGAGCGCCGGTGCGGGTGCCGGCGCCGGGAGGCCCGGGCCCGTGCTGGCAGCCGGCTGACTCTGGTTTCGGTACGCAGCCGACGGTCTCCGTACGTGGTGGGCGCGCCCCGTAGCCGGTGGGCGCGCCTTAGCCGGTCGGCGCGCCGCAGCCGGTCGGCGCCCCCTAGCCGGTTTGCGCCCCGTAGCCGGTGGACGCCCACCCCCCTACCCGGTCGGCGCCTCGTACCCGGTGGACGCGCCGTACCCGGTAGGCGCGCCGTATCCGGTGGGCGCGCCGTATCCGGTGGGCGCGGCTGCGGAATCAGTTCTGCCGGGCGTGTATGGGGCTGTTGGCGACATCCTCCGGGCACTCCCCGTGCCGCTGGCGCGAGCGCCGGTCGCGCCTCCAGTCGGACGTCGCGAGGGCCAGGGACGCCAGCATGCCGAGGAGGCCGGCGCCCAGTGCGACGGCGAGGGCGCCGCGGTAGTCGTCGCCGCTGCCGAGCACCAGGTAGAAGAGGCCGGGCAGGGCGGCCGTGCCCACCGCGGCGCCGAGCCGCTGCCCGGTCTGGAGGGCGCCGCCCGCCGCGCCCGCCATGTGCACGGGCACGTCGCGCAGCGTCATGGTGATGTTGGGGGAGATCACACAGCCGCTGCCGACGCCGGCCAGGAACAGCACCGGCGCGGCGGCCCAGGGCGCGATGTCGAGAGGCGCGAAGCGGAGCAGCAGCGCGGTGCCGCCCAACCCGGCGATCACGGCCGTGAGACCGCCCACGGTGAGGATGCGGCCGAGCCGGTCCACCAGCCGGCCGGCGACCGCGGCCGCACAGGCCGAACCGAGGGCGAAAGGCGTCACGACGAGGCCGGAGCGGAGGGGGGAGAAGCCCAGGCCGTTCTGGTAGAAGAGCGCGAAGACCAGCCAGACGCCGCTGAAGCCGATGAAGTAGAGCGTGCCGACGCCGGCGCCGACGGCGTAGCCGCGCACGGTGGTGAACAGGCGCGGATCGAGCAGCGGCTGGGTGTCCCGCTCGACGAGGCGACGCTGCCAGCGGCTGAAGCCGAAGAGGATCGCGGCACCGGCGAGGAACATCCACCACAGCCCGCCGAAGCCGCCGGAGCCCGCCTGGACCAGCGGGTACATCAACGCGAGGACACCGAGGCCGAGGAGCACGACGCCGGGCAGGTCCACGTGCTGCCGGCCGGACCGCCGGGTGCGGGGCAGCAGCCGGCGGCCGAGGAGGACGGCGAGGATGCCGATGGGCACGTTGACGTAGAAGATCCACCGCCAGCCCTGGTCGCCGGCGGCCAGGGCGAGGATCAGCCCGCCCGCGAGAGGGCCGACGGCGGACGATATGCCGACGGTGGCGCCGAAGAAGCCGAAGGCACGTCCGCGTTCGGCACCGCGGAACATCTGCTGGATGAGCGCCGAGTTCTGGGGAGCCATGAAGCCGGCCGCCAGGCCCTGGGCGAGGCGTGCCACCACCAGCAGCGTGATGCTGGGGGCCGCCCCGCAGGCCGCGCTGAAGATCACGAAGCCGCTGAGGGCCAGCAGGAAGATGCGGCGCCGGTCCAGCGCGTCTCCGAGGCGGCCGGCGGTGACGAGCGCGAGGGCGAAGGCGAGAGCGTATCCGGACACCACCCACTGCACCTGCGCGGGAGAGGCGTCCAGGCCGCGCTGGACGGAGGGCAGGGCGACCGCCACGATCGACACGTCCAGCAGGCTCATGAAGCCGGCCACCAGGGTGACCCACAGGGCCCGCCACCGGTGCGGATCCGGCTCGTACCCGGCCTCCCGCGCGCCCTGGTTCGGGTCGCCCGCCGCTGACGCTGTCACATGGGCTCCTCTCACCGGGTAGGCACCCGAGGTAGGCATCCCAGGTGTGCACCGGCGAACCAAGTTCCCCCTCCGGGGCAGGGACACACCACGGCCGGCGGGCGGGCAGTGCTGGTCCCACCGCGAGCATCGACCGTCACCCACGGTAGTCATTCGAGTGCCGCGCGAAGGTGTCCGTTTGAGCGCGCGAGATCTGTGCAGGCGTTGTGGTTGGCACAGACGACCGGCGAAAGGAACGACGTGATGGCGGCGCCCGACAACGACGAGTCGGTGGATCCGGCAGCCGTGAGACGACACCGGGTGCTGTTCCGGGCGATCGAGAAACGACGCCGTCCGAAGCTGCGCCGCAGCGACATCACCGTGACCGACGAGGCGGCGGTCAAGCGCGCCACCAAGGCCGCCGCCCTCGGCAACGCGATGGAGTGGTACGACTTCGGCATCTACAGCTATCTGGCCTCGACCATCGGGAAGGTGTTCTTCCCCTCGGGGAACGACACGGCCCAACTGCTCAGCTCCTTCGCGACGTTCGCGGTGGCCTTCCTGGTACGTCCCCTCGGCGGAATGGTGTTCGGGCCGCTCGGTGACAAGGTCGGCCGCAAGCGCATCCTCTCCCTCACCATGATCATGATGGCGGTGGGGACCTTCGCCATCGGCGTCGTCCCCTCGCACGCCGTCATCGGTCTCTGGGCCCCGGCCCTGCTGATCTTCTTCCGGCTGGTGCAGGGCTTCTCGACCGGCGGGGAGTACGGGGGCGCCTCGACGTTCATCGCGGAGTACGCGCCCGACAAGCGGCGCGGTTTCTTCGGCAGCTTCCTGGAGCTGGGCACGCTCGCCGGCTACGTCGGGGCCTCCGGCCTCGTCGTCGTCCTCCAGACCCTCCTCAGCGACGACCAGATGCTGGCGTGGGGCTGGCGCATCCCCTTCCTGGCGGCGGCCCCGCTCGGCCTCATCGGCCTCTACCTGCGGCTGAAGCTGGACGAGACGCCCGCCTTCCAGAAGCTGGAGGGCGGCCAGGTCAAGGCGAGCGAGGCCGCCGAGGCCGTGGAGACCTCGGCCGCCGCCGACCTCGGCAAGATCTTCACCCGGTACTGGCGGCCGCTGCTGCTGTGCCTCGCGCTGGTCGCGGCGTACAACATCACGGACTACATGCTGCTGTCGTACATGCCGACGTACCTGTCCGACGAGCTGGGCTACGAGACCAACCACGGGCTGCTGATCCTACTGCTCGTGATGGTGCTTCAGATGTGCGTCATCAACCAGGTCGGGCGGCTGTCGGACCGCTTCGGGCGCAGGCCGCTGCTGATGGCGGGGATGCTCGGGTTCCTCTTCTTGTCCGTGCCGTCCTTCCTGCTCATCCGGCAGGGCAGTGTCGTCCTGATCGCCCTGGGGCTACTGCTGTTGGGGCTCTCCCTGGTGACGATGCTCGGCACGATGTCGGCGGCGCTCCCGGCGATCTTCCCCACCCATGTGCGGTACGGCTCCCTCTCGGTGGCCTACAACCTGGCCACCTCGATCTTCGGCGGTACCACTCCCCTGGTGATCACCGCCCTGATCAGCGCCTTCGACTCGACCCTCATGCCGGCCTACTACTCCACGGGTGCCGCGGTCATCGGCGTCATCGCCGTCCTGTGCATGAAGGAGACCGCCAACAAGCCCCTGGCCGGTTCCCCGCCGTCCGTCGAGACGCGGGCCGAGGCCGCGGAGATCGTCGAGGCACAGGCCCCTCGGCCCAGGTTCTGACCTTCCGTCGGACGGCTGCGGTTCTTCGCGTCACAGGCCCGGGGCAGCGGCGGCGGTCGTACAGGCCGCCGCCGCTATCCCCGGGTCAATACACCTAGGACCTGCGCCCCGTCGTCGAGGCGAAGCCCAGCCAGGTGTGCCGGTTGTTCCACCAGCACCAGCCGACCTTCGGGGCGTTGCGCCGCTCGCGGCCGTCGCGCCCGGTGCCGTTGCTGATCCAGATCGCCGGGGTGCGGGCGTCCATGCTGCCGTTGGGCTTGCGCAGCCGGGACCCGATGGTCATGAAGCAGCGGTTGCGCTCCAGGGCAGCCGGCTCCTGGAGCACCCAGTGGATGCCCTCGGTGAGCAGCAGCGGGGTGCGGTCCTCCTTGGTGAGGGCGGGCAGTGCCTCGTCCGGGCTCCAGTTGGCCATGTGGTCACCGCGGTCGACGCCGGTGACGACGTAGAGCGCGGCGTCGGGCACTTCGACGGCGGAGGGTCTGAACTCGTCGACGTCGGGCATGTCGAGGACGACAAAGCCCGGTTTGCCGTCGCGGCGCAGCAGCGGCGCCAGGGCGGAGGCGGGGACCCTGTCCGGGTGCACGGCCAGCAGGGCGCCCTCGCCGTCGGTCCCGGCGGCGAACGTACGGATCTCGTCGGCGGACAGCCCGGCGATCTCGTGCACCCCCAGTTCGATCAGCCGCTCGGCCTGCGCGCTCAGGGCCGGGAGTGCGGGGAGGACGGTGGACGTGTCGGGCGTGGCGTCGGGCACGATGCTCCCATGGTCGGTGACGTGGGCGAACTCATGTCCAACGAGCCGGTCTGCCGGGACGTTCCCGCGACGGATCACTTCTCCAGGAAGGCGAGCAGTGCCGAGTTGACCTCCTCCGCGTGGGTCCAGAGCAGTCCGTGCGGGGCGCCCTCGATCTCGACGTAGTCGGCGGCCGGGAGAGCCTTGTGGAACGGCCTGGCGGTGCCTTCCACGGGGAGGATGCGGTCGCCCGTGCCGTGCAGGATCAGGGCCGGCACGTCGATCGCCGGGATGTCGGCCCGGAAGTCGGTGTACCAGGTCGACGGCGCGGCGGCCGCCGCGTAGAAGCCGCCGCCCGCGGCGACGTTCCAGCTGTTGCGGACGGCCTCCTCGCTGATCCGGGTGCCGAGGTTCTCGTCGAGGTTGTAGAAGTCCTTGTAGAAGTCCGTGTAGTACGCGTAGCGGTCGGCCTTGACGGCCGCGACGATCCCGTCGAAGAACTCCTTCGGGGCGACCCCCTGCGGGTTGTCGTCGGACTTGAGCAGGCAGGGCTCCAGCGAGGCGAGGAAGGCGACCTTCGCGACCCGGCCGGAGCCGTACCGGGACACGTACCGGGCGACCTCGCCGGTGCCCATCGAGAACCCGACGAGGACGGCGTCCCGCAGGTCGAGGGTCTCCATCACGGTGTTCAGGTCGGCGGCGAAGGTGTCGTAGTCGTAGCCGGTCGCCGGCTGGGCGGACTGCCCGAAGCCGCGCCGGTCGTAGGTGATCACGCGGTAGCCGGCGTCGAGCAGCACGGCGGTCTGCCGCTCCCAGGAGTGGCCGTCGAGCGGAAACCCGTGGATGAGGACGACCGGCTGCCCGGATCCGTGGTCCTCGTAGTACAGGTCTATGGCGGTGGAGTTCTCCTGGCCCACGGTGATGTACGGCATGTGTTGCTTCCTCGTTTCCGGGTGGCTGGTGAGGGACCCGGCAACGCTAGGCCCGGAGTCGTGCGGCCGCTTGCCTGGGAGCGCACCGGTGCTTGACCGGGAGCGCACAGGAGCAGTCGTTCGGAGATCGTTGACCCCTCGTCGCCGACGCGACCGGCGTGACACCATCGCCGCATGGAAGGGTTTTTGACGTCTGATCAGATCGACGCCCGTAAGTCCCGCGCTCTCGCCGCGGCCGTCGCCGCGGGTCGTGATCTCGGGCTCACGGTGACCGACGCGAGGGTGATCTACGACGTGTTCTCCGTCGTGGTGCACCTCGCTCCGTCGCCCGTGGTGGTGCGGGTGCCGACCGTCCTGCCGGCGTACTCCGGCCCCGAGTCGCAGGCGGCGGGGCAGCGGCTGGAGCTCGATGTGGTGGCGTGGCTGGCGGAACAGGGGCACCCGGTGATTCCGCCGAGTCCGCTCGTGCCGCGCGAGCCCGTGCAGCGGGACGGTTTCTCGATGACGTTCTGGCAGTTCGTCGAGCTGGACCAGAGCGTCGAGCCCGATTACGTGCACCACGCCGGCCTGGTCGCCGACCTGCACGCCGCGCTGCGCTCGTACCCGGGTGAGCTGCCGTTCCTGTCGGCGGCCGAACCGCGGTTCGTCTCCGAGGGACTCGCCGCGCTCGAAGGGCGGCCCGACCTGCTGGCCCCGGCCGACCTCGACCGCGCGCGGCGCGAGTGGGACGTCCTGGAACCCGTCATCAGCTCACGCGCGGGGTTCGAGGCGGCGTTCCCGGGCATCGAGTTCCAGCCGATCCACGGTGACTCCCCCGCGGCCAACATCGTCTCCGCCAAGGACGGCGAGCTGTACTCCGACTTCGAACTGACCACGTTCGGACCGGTCGAGTGGGACCTGGCGGCACTCGGCCCCGAATGCGAGGCCGCCTACAACGCGGCCGCCGAACGCCGGGGCCTGCGGCGGCTGGACGAGGGGGTGCTGCGCGTCGTCAACGCCGTGGGCATGTCCCGCGCGGTGGCGTGTCTCGCACTGGCGCCGCAACTGCCCATGCTCGTCGACGCGTTGCAGCCGGCCGTCGAACAGTGGCGGACGATGCCGTTCGCCGGTGGCCTGGGCGGCTGAGCGAGAGGCGGCCGGCTCCGCTCACTCGGGCAGGGGCCGGTCGTCCACGATGTGTTTCATGACGAGGGTGGAGTTCAGGCGCTGGACGCCGGGCAGCCGGGCGAGCTGCTGGTCGTAGAGCTGCTGGAAGGCGGCCAGGTCGGTGGTGGCGACGCGCAGGAGGTAGTCGGGGTCGCCGAACAAGCGCTGCGCCTGGAGCACGTGCGGGACCGCGGCCACGCCTTCCTCGAACGCGGAGACGGTGTCGGCGTCCTCCCAGCGCAGGGTGACGAAGACGAGCGCCTCGAAGTTGAGGCCCACGGCGGCCGGGTCCACGACGGCACGGTAGCCGCGGATCGCGCCCTCGCGTTCGAGGTCGCGCAGGCGGCGGTGGCAGGGCGAGACGCTCAGTTTCACCCGGGCGGCCAGCTCGGTGACCGTGAGACGGCCGTCAAGCTGGAGCTCGGTAAGAATTTTCCGGTCCAGGGCATCCATGGGGAAGATTCTGCCCCAGATGGCGCGATCAAGGAGTAAAGAAGGGAACACTTTCGGGCTGATCCGACCTAGCCTTCCTCTCGCGACAAGGCACGTGAGAGGGACCGATCGATGGAAACGACGACGCTGGCGGCATTCCTGGCAGTGGATCTGCTGCTGGTGTTCACCCCCGGCGCGGACTGGGCCTATGCGATCACGGCGGGCGTCAGGGGCCGGTCGGTCGTCCCCGCGGTCGCCGGGCTGATAGCCGGATACGCCGGATACACCCTGCTCGCGGTCGCGGGCCTGGTGGTGATCGTGGCGAACTCGGCGAGCCTGCTCACCGCGCTGACCCTGGCCGGGGCGGGCTACCTGGTGTGGCTCGGCTGCGGCGTGCTGAGGCAGCCTGCCGTCCTGACGGCCTCCGACGACGAGGCGGGCTCCTCCCCCTTGCGGGTCATGCTCAAGGGAGCCGGGACCAGCGGACTGAACCCGAAGGCGCTGCTGCTGTACTTCTCGCTGTTCCCGCAGTTCATCGACCCCGCGGGCGGCTGGCCGGTCGCCACGCAGACCGGCCTGCTCGGCACGCTGCACATGACCGCCTGCGCCGTCGTCTACCTCTCCGTCGGAGTCCTGGCCCGCACCGTCCTGAGGACCAGACCCGCCGCGGCCCGGGCGGTCACGCGTGTCTCCGGCGCTCTGATGATCGCCATCGGCGGGTTCCTGCTGGTGGAACGCCTGACCCGCTGATGATGCGCTCCTCGCGGTGACTGACCGTCAGGGCGTCTCCGGATCCGGCGGGAGCGGTGGCGGGAAGCCGCGAGGGGTGGTCGGCGGTCCTCCCTGAGATGATGGCCGGGAAGCGGCAGGGGGTCACATCCGGAGGCACCGTGCAGGGACCCGTACCGGAGGACTTGACGGTCGTCGTCGACGCCCGTGGGGTGATCACGGTGTGGAGCGACGGCGCTCGACGGCTGCTCGGATACGAACCCGACGAGATCGTGGGCCGGGGCGCCGCGCGCCTGCTCGCCGCCGACCTGCCCGGCGCCACGCGACGTCATGTGGCCGGCGGGCAGCGCTGGGCCGGTGAGGTCGCGCTGTGGCACCGGGACGGCGACCGTGTCGTGGTCCGGCTTCAGGGCACTCCGATGCTGGGCGCGGACCGCAGACGGCTCTGGCTCGTCACCGGCGCGACCCTCGCGCACACGGCGAGGCGGGCCGGGCACGGAGCCCTGCCCCTGTGGGACCTCACACTCGCGCAGCTCCCCGTGCCGGTGGCGGTCTACGACCGTGAGGCCCGGCTCGTGGCCGCCAACGAGATCATGACCCAGGTGATGGGCAGGTCCGAGGAGGAGATGAAGGGCCTGACGCTCTGGGAGATCGAGCCCAGGCCGCCCTTCGACACGTACGACCGCCTCCAGCGCGAGGTCCTGCGCACCGGCGAGATGGTCTTCCACGAGGAGCACGGCCAGGCTCCGGGCGAGACCGGGCCGCATGCCTGGTCGATGTTCATGGCGCCGCTGAAGGACGAGACCGGTGCGGTACAGGGCATGTCCGCGACCGTGTTCGACACCACGGAGCAGTACTGGGCCCGCCGCCGGCTGGCGGTGCTCAACGACGCCGGCCTGCGGATCGGGAGCACCCTGGACGTGACCCGGACGGCCGAGGAGCTGGCCGAGGTGGCCGTGAGCGGATTCGCGGACTTCGTCACCGTGGACCTGCTGGAGTCCGTCGCCCTGGGCGACGAGCCGGAACCGGTGCCGCTGGACGCGCCCGTCACCGTGCGGCGCACCGCGCAGCGGTCGGTGCTGGAGGGCTGCCCGGAGTCGGTGGTCGCCTCGGGCGACGCCACGTTCTACCCCGTGGACACGCTGCCGGTGCGGACGCTGGCCGCCGGCCGGGGCTCGCGGCATCGGCCGGGAGACCCGGGGCTGCGGGAGTGGATCAGGTCCTCCCCGGCCCGCGCCGAGTCGGTGTCCAGGCACATGATCCACTCGGTGATGCTGGTGCCGCTGCGCGCCCGCGGGGTGACCCTGGGGCTGGTGCACTTCCTGCGGCACCGGACGGCGGAGCCGTTCAGCGAGGACGATCTGCTGCTCGCGGAGGAGATCGTCGCCAGGGCGGCGGTGAGCGTGGACAACGCCCGCCGCTACACCCGGGAACGCCGGACGGCGCTGGCACTTCAGCGCAGCCTCCTGCCCGACCGGCCGCCGGACCTGGCGGCGATGCAGGTCGCCTACCGCTATCTGCCGGCCGGTTCCGGAGCTGACATCGGGGGCGACTGGTTCGACGTGATCCCGCTGTCCGGCACGCGGGTCGCCCTGGTCGTGGGCGATGTGGTGGGACACGGCATCCAGGCCTCGGCCACGATGGGCCGGCTGCGGACCGCGGTGCGGACGCTCGCGGATGTCGATCTCGCCCCCGACGAGCTGCTCACCCAGCTCGACGATCTCGTCATCCGGATCGACCGGGAAGAGGGCCCGGAGGCGCGCGGGCGGGCGGCGGAGACCTCGGGACAGGTCGGCGCCACCTGCCTGTACGCCGTCTACGACCCGGTGTCCCGCCGCTGCACGATGGCCCGGGCCGGGCATCCGCCGCCCGCCCTGGTCACGCCCGACGGCGCCGTACGGTTCCTGGATCTGCCGACCGGGCCGCCGCTGGGTGTGGGCGGCCTGCCGTTCGAAGCCGTCGAGGTGCCGCTGGAGGAGAACAGCCTGCTCGCCCTCTACACCGACGGGCTGATCAACGCCGCCGACCACGACATGGAGGCCGGGCTCGCCCTGCTCCGCGAGGCGCTGGGCAACCCGGCCGGGGAGCTGGAGGAGACCTGTGAGCAGGTGCTGCGCACGGTGCTGGCCGGCCGTCCCGCCGACGACATCGTGCTGATGCTGGCCCGGACCGCCGCGCTCGACGCCGGTAAGGTGCGCACCTGGCAGCTGCCGCCCGACCCCGCGGCCGTGGCCCGGGCCCGCAGGATGGCGGGCGAGCAACTGGCCGCCTGGGGGCTGGCGGAGGCGGAGTTCACCACGGAACTCATCGTCAGTGAGCTGGTCACCAACGCGCTGCGGTACGGCGGCGCGCCCATCGAACTGCGGCTGATCCGCGACTCGGCCCTCATCTGCGAGGTGTCCGACGGCAGCAGCACCGCCCCCCACCTGCGCCGGGCACGCGTGTTCGACGAGGGCGGACGAGGCCTGCTGCTCGTCGCCCAGCTCTCCGAACGCTGGGGCAGCCGCCAGACCCCCACGGGCAAGACCATCTGGGCGGAACAGCCGCTGCCGGGAGAGGCCGGCGGGGCTCGTGATCAGTACACCTAGCGCGTGTCGACGATGCCGCCGGTCACCGCGATGACCTCGCCGACCGTGTAGCTGGAGTCGGCGTCGGAGGCGAGGTAGACGTACGTCGGTGCGATCTCCTCGGGCTGGGCCGCGCGTTCCAGCGGGGCCTCGCTGCCGATCTGGGCGAGTCCGTCCGGCGGCATGTGCTGGTCCGCCTCGTTGAGCGGCGTCCAGGTCGGGCCCGGCGCGACCACGTTCGCACGCACGCCGCGCTTGGCCAGGTGCACGGCGACGGACTTGGTCAGGGTGATCAGCGCGGCCTTGGACGCCGCGTAGTCGATCATCGTCGTACTGCCCTTGAGCGCCTCTTCGGTGGCCGTGGCGATGACGGCGTCGCCGGGCTCCAGGTGCGGCAGCGCCGCCATGAGCAGGTGGAAGTACGCGTAGACGTTCGTCTTGAACGTCAGGTCGAAGTCCTCGGCGGTCAACTGGTCGAGTTCGAGCTTGCTGTTGAGGTACGCGGCGTTGCTCACCAGGATGTTCAGCCCGCCGAGCTCCGCCGCCGTCCGTTCGACGGCCTCGCGGCAGAACTCCGGGTCGGTGAGGTCGCCGGGCAGGAGCAGGCAGCGCCGGCCCTGGTCCTCGACCTCGCGCCGGACGCGCTCCGCGTCCACCTGCTCCTCGGGAAGGTGGACGATGGCGACGTCGGCGCCCTCCCGCGCGTACAGCAGCGCCACCGCCCGCCCGATACCCGAGTCGCCGCCGGTGATCAGCGCGGCCTTGCCCTCCAGCTTGCCGCTGGCCCGGTAGCGGCTCGCCCGGTAGCGCGGCCGGGTGCGCATATCGGCCTCGAGGCCGGGCCGCTGCTGCTTGTCGGAGTCGTAGGGCGGGTCGGGCTCGGACACGACCTGCGGTGCGGACCGTTCCTGCTCGGGCTGCACGGGATTTCCTTTCGCCGGTGTCGTCCACGGCGCGGCCGTTCACCTCGGGTCACGCCGTTTCTTCCCCGCACCGCGTGCCCACATCGGCGGCAGGCATGTTCCCCGTTGTCGCCCGGCAGGCATCGCGCCGACCGGCATGGCCGCACCCGCAAGGGGTACTCAGTCGATCTTGGAAGGCCCGGCCGGAGGGCCTCTTGTCGGAAGGAGATCCGTGTCTGACGAGACGGTGAAGAACGTCTTCGTGATCGGGCTCGACGAAGCCAATCTGCCGACGCTGCGGGCGGTTCCCGGAGCTGACCGGCTGCGCTTTCACCAGCTGCTGACCATCGAGGAACTCCAGTACGGCGAGGTGCATCTGCCCACGCTGTTCGACAAGGCCGTGGAGGTGCTGGACGCCTTCGACGGCAGCATCGACGCGATCGTCGGCTACTGGGACTTCCCGGTCAGCACCCTCGTGCCGATGCTGAGCGAACGCTACGGAACGCGGAGCACGAGTCTGGAGTCGGTGGTCAAGTGCGAGCACAAGTACTGGAGCCGGCTGGAGCAGCAGAAGGCGACCGACCGGCACCCGGGCTTCGACAGGGTCGACCTGTCGGCCGAGCCACCTCGCCCGCCCGAGAAGGTGACCTTCCCGATGTGGGTCAAGCCCGCGCTCTCCTACTCGTCCGAACTCGCCTTCGGGGTCGATGACGAAGAGGAGTTCCGCAAGGCCGTCACCGAGATCCGCGAGGGCATCTCGCGGATCGGCCGCCCCTTCGAGCACATCCTCGAACGCATCGACCTGCCTCCGGAGATGGACGGTGTCGGCGGCCGGGTCTGTCTGGCGGAGGAGGCGATGTCCGGCGTCCAGGTCGCCGTCGAGGGCTACGTCCACCGGGGCGAGGTGACGGTCTACGGAGTGCTGGACTCCATCCAGTACCCGGACTCCCCCTGCTTCCTGCGCCACCAGTACCCCTCGACGCTGCCGCCGGCGGTCATCGCGGAGCTCCACGACGTCTCGGAGCGGGTGATGCGGCAGATCGGAATGGACTCGGCCACCTTCAGCATCGAGTACTTCTACGACCCGAAGACGCAGTCGATCAACCTGCTGGAGATCAATCCCCGGCACTCCCAGTCGCACGCGGAGCTGTTCCAGTACGTCGACGGCGTCCCCAACCACCACTGCATGGTGAGCCTCGCGCTCGGCGAGGACCCGCGCATGCCGCATGGCGAGGGCCCGTACGCGATGGCGGCGAAGTGGTACCACCGCTGGTTCACCGACGGCGTGGTGCGCCGGGTGCCCGGGCCCGAGGAGATCGCCCGCATCGAACGGGAAACGCCGGGCGTGCGCATCGAGGTGGTCCCCGAGGAGGGCACCCGGCTCTCGGACCTCCCCGGACAGGACAGCTACAGCTACGAGTTGGCGCACATCTACACCGGCGGTGCGGACGAGGCGGAGCTGCGGGAGAAGTTCGACCACTGCGTGGCCGCACTGGGCCTCGCCTTCGACGAACCCCCGCCCGAGTGAAGCCCCGCCGGAGTGAACCCCCACGAGAGTAAGGAGCACGTGGGTTCCATGCGTTACGTGACCAACCTGCCCCACGCCACGAAGGAAGAAGAGCACGTCACGATCCCGATGTCCGACGGGGTCCGGCTCTCCGCGCACATCTGGCGTCCCACCTCGTCGGACCATGAGCCGGTGCCCGCGGTGCTGGAGTACATCCCGTACCGCAAGCGAGATCTGACGGCCGTGCGCGACTCGATCCACCACCCGTATCTCGCGGGACACGGCTACGCCTGTGTCCGCGTCGACCTGCGCGGCACCGGCGACTCGGAGGGCGTGCTGCGCGACGAGTACCTGGAGCGGGAGCAGGCGGACGCGGAGGAGGTGCTGGCCTGGCTGACGGAACAGCCCTGGTGTGACGGCGGCACCGGCATGATGGGCATCTCCTGGGGCGCGTTCGCGGCGCTCCAGGTGGCGGCCCGGCAGCCGCCGGGCCTGAAGGCCATCGCCATCGCCTCCTTCACCGACGACCGGCACGCCGACGACATGCACTACATGGGCGGCGCCCTGCTGTCGGACAACCTGGCCGAGGCGGGCACGATGTTCGCCTACGGCACCTGCCCGCCGGACCCGGCCGTGGTCGGCGACCGCTGGCGGGAGATGTGGCAGGAGCGCCTGGAGCACACCGAGCCCTGGGTCCTCCAGTGGCTGCGCCACCAGCGGCGGGACGACTACTGGCGGCACGCCTCGGTGTGCGAGGACTACAGCAGCGTGCGCTGCCCGGTCCTGGCCTCCAGCGGCTGGGCGGACGGCTACTCCAACGCCGTGACCCGGCTGCTCGGCCACCTGGACGTGCCCCGCAAGGGGCTGATCGGCCCCTGGTCGCACAAGTTCCCCCACCTCGGGGAGCCCGGCCCGGCGATCGGCTACCTCCAGGAGCTCGTACGGTGGTGGGACCACTGGCTCAAGGGCGTCGACAACGGCGTCATGGACGGCCCCATGCTGCAAGCGTGGATGCAGGACAGCGTGCCCCCCTCCACCGCGTACGAGGAGCGGCCGGGACGCTGGGTCGGCGAGCCGGACTGGCCCTCCCCGCACATCCGGCAGGCCGTCCATCCGCTCACCCGGCACACGATCGGGCCTCCGCGGGAGGCGGCGGACGAGGGGAACGCCCTCGACGGCGACGCGATGACCGTGCAGTCACCGCTGTCCGTGGGCCAGTTCGCGGGCAAGTGGGCCTCGTACAACGCGCCCCCGGACCTGCCGTACGACCAGCGTGAGGAGGACGGCGGTTCCCTCGTCTTCGACAGTGAGCCGCTGACCGAGCCGGTGGAGATCCTCGGCTCGCCGACCGTGGAACTCGACCTGTCGGTCAGCGAACCGGTCGCCCTGGTGGCCGCGCGGCTGTCCGACGTGAGCCCGGACGGATCCGCGACCCGTGTCTCGTACGGCATCCTGAACCTCACCCGCCGCGACAGCACGGAGTCGCCCGAGCCGCTGGAGCCGGGCCGCCGCTACCGCGCCACCGTCCCGCTGAACGGAGTGGCCCAGGCGTTCCCGCCCGGCCACCGCATCCGGCTCTCCCTCTCCACGTCCTACTGGCCGCTGGCCTGGCCACCGCCGAAGCCCGCCCTGCTGAGCGTCCACGAACATTCCAGCACGCTCACCCTGCCGGTGCGGCCGGTGGAGGCACCGGACGAGGTACCGGCGTCCCCCTTCGGCGAACCCGAGGGCACTCCCCCGATCGCCACGAGCCAGGTGACACCCCCCGAGGAGCGCTGGGAGGTCAAGCGGGACCTGATCGGCTACCACTCCGAGCTGGACATCGTGAAGGACCGGGGCACGGTCCGCTTCGAGGACATCAACATGGAGGCCGGGCGCCGCGCCCGCGAGCGCTACACGGCGGTCGCCGACGACTTCACCTCGGTCAGCGGCGAGTCCACGTGGACCATGCGGTTCCAGCGGGACGACTGGGACGTACGGGTGGTGACGCAGACCCAGCTGAGCTGTGACGACACGGACTTCTTCGTGGACGCGACCCTCGACGCGTACGAGGCCGACCGCCGGGTGTTCTCCCGCACCTGGAACGAGCGGGTACCGCGCGACCTGCTGTAGCGGGATCCGCTGGGCGAAAGGAGTGCCCACCCCCGGTGTGGAGGGCGCCGCCGGAACTACTTCTCCCCCTCCCGCGAGAGCCCCGTCGACGGACGGCCGTCGACGGGGCTCTCGGTGTGCGCGACGAAGTCGTCGAGGAGCCGGTGGAGGAACAGGGCGAGCTGCCGCAGTTCCCCGGGTGACCAGGCCGACAGCGCCATCTCCATGCCACGGCGGCGGACCTCCTGGATGCGATGGACCGCGTCCAGGCCGGCTTCCGTGAGCCGGACGCGCTGGGCGCGCCGGTCGTCCGGGTCGGGGACGCGGGTCACATGGCCGGTCCGCTCCAGTTGCCGCAGCTGCCGGGTGACGTGGGACGCCTCCACCGACAGGCGGGCGGCCAGTACCCCGGGGCGCAGCGGGTCGCCCTCGGCAATGTGCAGCAGGACCGTCGCGGCGGCCCGGTCCAGGGACACTCCCGACTCGGCCGTCAGACGCTCGTGCTGCCGGGCCCGGCCGGCCAGGTACGCGATGCGGGTGAGGGCTCGCTCGATCTCGATCAGATCCGTCGGGACGGGCGCCGCCGTGGGGCGTGTGGACATGGCACGACCCTAGATGTGCTTGCCTGACTTAATCAACATTAAGAAGTTGCTTGACTTAGGCAACGCGAATCTGCTTGCCTAAGTCAAGCAATCTCGCTCCCCCGCCCCACGGAGGCCCGCCATGTCCGACACCGTCGCCCGCCACGCGGAGGCCGGGCCGTCCGCCCCGCCCGGACCGAACACCGTGGTCGCGGTGCTCGCCCTCGCCGGCGTCGTGGTCTCGCTGATGCAGACCCTGGTCATCCCGATCGTCCCCGAGCTGCCGAAGTACCTGGACGCCTCGGCGTCGAACGCCGCCTGGGCGGTCACCGCCACCCTGCTCGCCGCCGCCGTCGCCACCCCGGTCGTCGGGCGCCTCGGCGACATGTTCGGCAAGCGCCGCATGCTCCTGGTCAGCATCGTGCTGCTGGTGTCCGGCTCGGTCGTCTGCGCCCTGAGCGACTCGCTCGTTCCGATGGTCGTCGGCCGGACGATGCAGGGCCTGGCGGCGGCCGTCGTCCCGCTCGGCATCAGCGTGCTCCGCGACGTCCTGCCCGCCGAGCGGCTGGCCGGCTCCACCGCCCTGATGAGTGCCTCGCTCGGCGTCGGCGGCGCCCTCGGGCTGCCCGCGGCGGCGTTCATCGCCGACCGCTACGACTGGCACGTGCTGTTCTGGACCTCCGCCGTCCTCGGTGTCGCCGCCCTGGCGCTGGTGGTGCTGGTCGTACCCGAGTCGAAGGTCCGCACCGGCGGCAGCTTCGACCTGCCCGGCTCGCTCGGCCTGTCCGCCGCGCTGGTGTCCCTGCTGCTGGCCGTCTCCAAGGGCGGCGACTGGGGCTGGACCAGCGGCACGACGCTCGGGCTGTTCGGTGCCGCGGCCGTGATCTTCCTGGTCTGGGGGCGGTACGAGCTGCGCACCGCCCAGCCACTGGTGGATTTGCGCACCACCGCACGCCGGCAGGTGCTGTTCACCAACCTCGCCTCGGTCGCGCTCGGCTTCTCGATGTTCGCCATGTCGCTCGTCCTGCCGCAGGTCCTCCAGCTCCCCGAGCAGACCGGCTACGGGCTGGGCAAGTCGATGCTGGCCGTCGGTCTGATCCTGGCTCCGCAGGGTCTGGTGATGATGGCCATGTCCGCCGTCTCCGCCGGCATCACCAAGGCGAAGGGGCCGAAGGTCACCCTGATGATCGGCGCGGTCGTCGTCGCGGCCGGCTACGGCCTGAGCCTCGTGCTGATGGCCGAGGTCTGGCACATCGTCCTGGTCGCCTGCGTCATCGGCGGCGGCGTCGGCTTCGCCTACGGCGCCATGCCCGCCCTGATCATGGGCGCCGTGCCCGCCTCCGAGACGGCCGCGGCCAACAGCCTCAACACCCTGATGCGCTCCATGGGCACGTCGTTCGCCAGCGCCCTCGCCGGCGTCATCCTGGCGCAGATGACGACCGGATTCGGCGGCCACCTGCTGCCCTCCGAGAACGGCTTCAAGACGGTCATGGCCATCGGTGCCGGGGCCGCCCTCCTGGCCTTCTTCCTCGCCTCCTTCCTCCCGCGCCGGCAGGCCGCCGCCGAACCCGCCCGGGTGGCGGAAGGCCCTGCCGAGCAGGCGGAGTTCTCCGGCGCGAACTCCTAGTTCACACCGCCCTCGGCCACCGCTCCCCGGCCGGGGTGCGGCCGGCTCCCCCTCCCCCCACCTCTGAGGAGATGTCATGTCCGATGCCCTGGCCTGCCCCGTCACCGGCGCCTCCGGGCCGCTGCCCGAGTACCCGCTGCCGCGGGCGGCGGAGTGCCCGCTGGCCCCGGCCCCGGCCGCACAGGAGCTGCGGTCCGAGAAGCCGATCACGCGGGTGCGGATCTGGAACGGCAGCACACCCTGGCTGGTCACCCGGCACGCCGACCAGCGGGCCCTGCTGCCCGATCCGCGCGTCAGCGACGACGACCTCGACCCCGGTTTCCCGTACGTGAACGCCCACCGGGCGGCGATCGCGCCGGTCTCACCGCGGCTCATCACGAACACGGACGCCCCGGAGCACACGCGGCTGCGGCGGACCGTCAACGGGCCGTTCGTCGTCAAGCGGATCGAGAAGATGCGGGAGCCGGTCCAGAAGATCGTCGACGACCTGATCGACGAGATGCTCGCCGGCCCCAACCCGGTCGATCTGCTCACGGCGTTCGCGCTGCCGGTGCCGTCCCTGGTCATCGCCCAACTGCTCGGAGTGCCGTACGAGGACCACGACTTCTTCCAGCGCAGCAGCAGCCTGGTGCTCGACGGTTCGGTCCCGGCGGACGAGGCCAGGAGGGTCAGCGGTGAACTCGCCGCCTACCTGGACAACTTGATCATCCAGAAGACGGCCGATCCTGACGACGACGTGTTGTCGGAGATGGCCGGCCGCGTCCAAGCCGGCGAGATGACGCACACCGAGGCCGTCCACATGGGCGTGGCGATGCTGATCGCCGGTCACGAGACCACCGCGACGATGATCAGCCTCGGTACCCTCGCCCTCCTCCAGCACCCCGACCAACTCGCCCTGCTGCGCGAGACCGACGACCCGAAGGTGGTCGCGAACGCGGTGGACGAGGTGCTGCGCTACCTGTCCATCGTCCAGACCGGCGTGCGCAGGGTCGCCAAGGACGACATCGAGATCGGCGACGTCGTCATCCGCAAGGGCGACGGCATCATCTTCGACCTGCACGCCGCGAACTGGGACCCGGAGGTCTTCCCCGGGGCGCAGCGGCTGGACATCGCCCGACCGGCCCGTATCCACCAGGCGTTCGGCTACGGCCCGCACCAGTGCCTGGGCCAGAACCTGGCCCGCCTGGAGCTCCAGGTCGTCTACGGCACCCTCTACCGCCGCGTCCCGACGCTGCGGCTGGCCGCGGCGATCGAGGACCTGGAGTTCGACCACACCGGGACCACCTACGGCGTGCACGGCCTGCCCGTGGCCTGGTGACCCCTCCCCCCACCCAGAGACAACCGAGGTGACAAGCATGCGTGTGGAACTGGACGTACCGAAGTGCGTGGCGTCGGGGCAGTGCGTGATGGCCGCTCCCGACGTCTTCGACCAGCGGGACGACGACGGTGTCGCGATCCTGCTGGAGGAGCGGCCCGGTGAGGAACTGCTCGACGACGTGCGCGAGGCCGTGGCCGTCTGCCCGGCCGCGGCGATCCGGCTGGTGGAGGGGTGAGGCGCGTCGTGGTGGCCGGCGCCTCGGCCGCCGGGCTCGCGGCGGCCGAGACCCTGCGCCGGGCGGGCTACGACGGCACGCTCACCCTCGTCGGTGACGAGCCGCACGCCCCGTACGACCGTCCCCCGCTGTCCAAGCAGATCCTCTCCGGCGAGTGGACCACCGGACGGCTGCCGCTGCGTCTTCGGGCCGACCTCGACGCCCTCGGCCTGGACCTGCGGTTGGGGACGGCCGCGACCGGGCTGGACCTGACGGACCGTGCGGTGTGTCTGGCCGACGGGTCGCGGGTGCCGTACGACGGGCTGATCGTGGCCACCGGGGTACGCCCACGGCGGCTGCCCGGCGACGGCCGCGCCCATGTGCTGCGCACCCTGGACGACGCCCTCGCGCTGCGCGAGAGGCTGAAGCCGGGCTGCCGGCTGGTCGTGGTGGGCGCCGGGTTCCTCGGCGCCGAGGCAGCCGCGGTGGCCTGGCGGCTGGGCGCCCGCGTGACCTTGCTCGAACCGGCTCCCGTGCCGCTGGCGCACGCCGTCGGCACCGAGGTCGGCCAGGTGCTCTCCCAGGCCCACCTCGACCACGGCGTGGAGCTGCGCACCGGCGTCACCGTGACCGAGGTGACCGGCGGGGGCGTGCGGCTCGCGGACGGCGAACTGGTCGAGGCCGACGAGGTCCTGGTAGCCGTCGGCTCGCTGCCCAACATCGAGTGGCTGGCGGGCAGCGGGCTGCGCGTCGGCGACGGTGTGCTCTGCGACGAGTACTGCGAGGCCGCGCCGGGTGTGTACGCGGCCGGTGACGTGGCCCGCTGGGACAACCCGCTGTTCGGGACGTCGATGCGGATCGAGCACCGTACGAACGCCGCAGAGCAGGGCATGGCCGCCGCCCGCAACCTGCTCGCCGCACCGGACGCGCGCAGGCCGTTCGCGCCGGTGCCGTACTTCTGGTCCGACCAGTACGACATGAAGGTCCAGGCGTACGGCTTTCTGCGCGGGCACGACGAAGTCGCCGTCGTGGACGGCGACTTGGCCGAGCGCAGGTTCGTGGCCGCCTACCGCACGGGCGAGCGGCTGACCGGCGCCCTGGCGGTCGGCATGCCGCCCAAGGCCGTTCGCGCCTGGCGGCAGGCCATCGCGGGCGGGACGGCCTGGCCCGACGCCGTTCCGGCCGCCGGGACCGAGGCGGCCTGACTCCCCACCACACCACCCCGGGCGGGAGCGGACCCCTGTGCCGCTCCCGCCCTTTCCGGATTCAGCAAGGAGATCGCACATGCGGAACCGTACGGACGACCCGGGTGACGTGGTCGTCGTCACCGGCGTGGGCGGGATGGGATCGGCGGTCGCGCGGCGCCTGGGCAGCGGGCGGACGCTGATCCTCGCCGACCACTCGCGCGAGCGGCTCGACCAGGTGGTGGCGGAGCTGGGCACGGAGGGGTACGCGGCACACGGCGTGCCCACCGACGTCTCCGACCGTGCGTCGGTCGAGCGGCTCGCCCGGACAGCGGCGGAGCAGGGGCGGATCACCGCCGTGGTGCACACCGCCGGTGTCGCCGCCGCGACCGCCCCGGTCGGCAGGATCCTCGACGTGGACCTGCTCGGCACGGTGTACGTGATCGAGGCGTTCGAGAAGGTCGCCGTCCGCGGCACCTCGCTGGTCTGTGTCGCCAGCCTGGCCGGGCACATGGCATCGATCGACGGCGAGGACGAGGCCGCCCTGGCGACGGCTCCCGCCGAGGAGCTGCTCGGGCTGAAGGCGGTCAGGGCCCTCGGCGACGACCCGACCGCCGCCTACATCCTCGCCAAACGCGCCAACCACGTACGCGTGCAGGCCGCCGCCCTGGCCTGGAACCGGATCGGCGCCCGTATCAACACGATCAGCCCGGGTGTCATCGCCACCGCCATGGCGAAGGCGGAGGCCGACTCGGACGCCGACGGGCACATGCTCGGCATGCTCGACGCGTGCGGCGCGGGCCGGCCGGGCACGCCCGGCGAGATCGCCGACGCCGTGGCCTTCCTCACCGGCCCCGAGGCCCGGTACATCACCGGCAGCGACCTGCTCGTCGACGGCGGGCAGGCGGCATGGATCCGCCGGCACATGCGGCGTACGGGGTGACGGTTGCCGGGACGTCGGCCGGGCCGGCTGGGAAGGACGCCGCGACGGGCCGGGCGGGCCACGGTCCGGCTGGTCGCCGCCGCAAGCGCCTGCTTTCGGCCTGTACTCGGCCCGTACCCGCTCAGCGTGGCGCGGCAGCGGGCTGGGCCAGCCGTTCGCGGATGAGGCGGATCACGTCCGGCGCGTGGTCGACGAGGAAGAAGTGTCCGCCGGGGTATCGCTCCGTCTCGAAGGCGCCCCGGGTGTGCTCGCTCCAGGCGCGTACCTCGTCCTGGCTGGTCTTGGGGTCGTCGTCTCCGCTCAGCGCGGTGACGGGGCTGCGGAGCCGGTGGTCCGTCGTGCACACGTAGGTCTCCGCAGCGCGGTAGTCGTTCCGCACGGCCGGCAGCACCATGCGCATCAACTCGTCGTCACCGAAGACCTGTTGGTCGGTGCCGCTGAGCCCGCGCAGTTCGGCGATGATCCCGGCGTCGTCACGCCTGTGCACCTGCTCGTCACGGTGGCACGACGGTGCCCGGCGCCCCGAGACGAAGACCCGGTCGGCGACCCGCCCGGCCTGCTCCAGCCGTACGGCGACCTCGAAGGCCAGTATCGCGCCCATGCTGTGCCCGAACAGGGCGAAGGGCCGGTCCACCGCGCCCGTCACGGCCCGGCACACCTGGTCCGCGAGGCCGCCGATGGTGTCGATCATGGGCTCGCGGTGCCGGTCCTGGCGCCCCGGGTACTGGACGGCGAGCACCTCGACACCGGGGTTCAGTGCCTGGGCCACCGGCCGGAAGAAGGACGCCGAACCACCCGCGTGCGGCAGGCAGACCAGTTGCACGGGGGCGGCGGGGTTCGGGAAGAAGCGCCGTATCCAGGGATCGGTGGCGGTCATGGGGCCTTCCTGTTCGGTTGCGCGGGACCTCGGTTGCGCGGCACAGCAGACCCGCAGGCGCACGCCGTCGTGCACGTCCCATTCTGCGGCCGGCACACAGCGCCCGGACGGGTTTCCGAGACGGATACTTCCGGGCGACCATGGCTGGGCACCCCTACCGCAGGGAGGTACCCCATGACCGACTCACCCGCCCCCGACCCCGGCGTGCTGCCGACGACCGCGCGCACGGGACGTGTCGAACTGACGCCCGCCGCCGAGGACCTTCTGCGGCGGCTGGCCGGGACCCACGGGCCGGTGATGTTCCACCAGTCCGGCGGCTGCTGCGACGGCAGCGCCCCGATGTGCTACCCGCGCGGCGAGTTCCGGGTCGGTGCCGCGGACGTCCTGCTGGGGCACGTGGCCGGGGACACCCCGTTCTGGATGAGCGCGGACCAGTTCACGTACTGGTCGCACACCCACCTCACCGTGGACGTGGTCCCCGGCCGCGGCAGCGGCTTCTCCCTGGAGGCCCCGGAAGGCGTCCGCTTCCTGCTCCGCTCCCGCCTCCTCACCGACGAGGAGCTGCGGCGCCTCGAGTCGGAACCGCCACTGCCGACGGGGGCGGACGAGGTCGCCTAGTGTGAGCCCATGTACACCACGCGGGTCTCCGGGCATGTCGGCGCGCCCCGCGCGGACGTCTACCGTGCGCTGGTGAGCGCGGAGGCGATCGCGCGATGGCGGGTGCCGGCCGGGATGAGCGGTGAGGTGCACGAGTTCGACGCGCGGGAGGGCGGCAGGTTCCGTGTCTCGCTCACCTACGAGGCACCGGACGCCACCGGCAAGTCGGCCGCGCACACCGACACGTACCACGGCCACTTCGCGCGGCTCGTGCCGGACGAGCAGGTGGTCGAGGTGCTCGCCTTCGAGGCCGTCGACCCCGCCCTGGGCGGCACGATGACCCTGACGACGACACTCACCGACGCCGAGGGCGGTGGCACCGACGTCCTCATGGTCCACGAGGGGATCCCCGACGCCGTGCCCGCCGCGGACAACGAGACGGGCACGCGCATGGCCCTGGAGAATCTGGCCCGGTTCGTCGAAACCGGCCGGGACGGCTAAGGCGCGGCGCAGACGGACGGCAGCGCCCGCCCGAGCCCCTTCAGGTGCAGGCCGTCGAGCCGGTGGGTGTACGCGGACCAGCCGGCGGCCGTGGCCAGGCGGTGACCGCATGACGGCAGGGTCCGGGCCCGTTCCGTGTCGTCGAGCGCGGCCAGCAGCTGTGTGGTGATGCGGTCGAGGGCCGGGCGGACCTCCTTGGCCAGGTCCGGCCGTTCGGTGGGGCGCTCGCCGGGGTTCGCCTCCCAGCGGGCGTACAGGCCGCGCTGCACCAGCTTGTTCGCCTCGATCTGGTCCCGGAACACGGCGGCCACGGCGTCCGGGTCGAGTCCGAGGCCGGCCGCACGGGTGCGGACGTCGTCCAGGATCCGCGCCTCGCGCTCCGGGTCGTCGATCGGCGTGTCCGTGCCGTACTTGGCGGCGGCGACCTTGTCGGCCAGCAGCAGCCGCTGGGCGAGCAGTCCGGTCACCGGCGTCAGGTCCGACGTCAGGCGGTGCGCGGCGGCCGCGTGACGTACGGGGACGGGAGGCTCGGCGGCGGTGGCCGGGCCTGCCGTCCCGAGCGCCAGGGCGGCCGCGGTCGTCAGGGTGCCGAGGAGGGTGAGGGTGGACCTTGGACGTTGCGCACGCACAGGGGTGTCCTTCCGTGGGGGCGGAGCGCCGGACCGCGGCGCCGTTCCGCAACCTACCGATCGGCGTCAGGCGGGTGTTCACCGAGGTCCCGGAACAGACCCGCCATGATGCGCAGCCCTTCGCGGGCCACCGAGCCCAACAAGTGCTCTTCGGGGGCGTGTCGGGAGCAGGAGGGGTAGGAGTGCGGGATCCACACGGTGGGCAGGCCGAGGATGTCCGCGAAGGCGTCGTTGGGGAGGGTGCCGCCGAGGTTCGGCAGGACGGCCGGTTCCCTGCTGGACCATCTACCGGCACGCACGGCGCTGCTGGCGGGGCTCCTCATGGCGGGAGCGGTGTAGCCGCACACGACTCTCCAACCTCTGGACGCCCTCACGAGGGCTCGCCTAGGGTGCGATGGCAAGCGCTTTCTAGCCTGCCCATGCCAACCCCACACGCGCGCGGCCCCGCCGACGGCCCGGACGAGGAACCTACGCGGGTCCGACGCGGAAAGGCAGTGCCCCGTGCCGCACAGATCTTCGTCTACGCAGGTCACACGGAAGTCGTTCTTACGGGGATTGGCAGCCGTCGGCGCCGCCCCCCTGCTCCCCGCCGCGGTACTCCCCACCGCGACCGCCGAAGCCGCCCCCTCCGCCCGGCCGGACTTCCCGCTGCTCCGGAACGGCACTCCGGCGGACGTCTTCGTGGACGCGGCGGACGACCCCGCCGTGATCCGCGCGGCCGGTGACCTCGTGGCGGACGTGGAACGGGTCGGCGGCGTCACACCACGGCTGCTGCACAGCGTGCCCCGGCGGGCCGAACTCCTCATCGTGGTGGGGACGATCGGCGCGAGCCCGGTGATCGACCGGCTCGTCCGGCACGGACGCCTGGACGTCTCCCGGGTCGAGGGCCGCTGGGAGGCGTCCGTCACCCGGGTCGTGGACCGTCCGCTGCCCGGCGTGGACCGCGCCCTGGTCATCGCGGGCAGCGACCGGCGCGGCACGGTCTACGGCGTCTACGACACCTCGGAGCGCATCGGCGTCTCGCCCTGGTACTGGTGGGCCGACGTGCCGGTGGTCCGCCGCGACACGGTGACGGTCCCGGCAGGCCCCTTCGTACGTCACGAGCCCGCCGTCCGCTACCGGGGCATCTTCATCAACGACGAGCAGAACCTCACCACCTGGTCCCACCGCACCCAGGAGCCGGACAAGAACATCGGCCCCCGCACCTACGAGCGGGTCTTCGAGCTGCTGCTGCGCCTCAAGGCCAACTACCTCTGGCCCGCGATGCACCCGTACTCCGACTTCTTCAACAAGCACCGCGAGAACCCCGAACTTGCCGACCGCTACGGCATCGTGGTCGGCTCCAGTCACCCCGAGGCCATGCTCCGCAACGGCGTGCACGAGTGGGAGCCGTGGGCCGAGGAGCACCGGAACCCCGACGGCACCCTGCCGCTCTACGACTACACGGTGAACCCGGCCGTCATCTCCGACTACTGGCGCGCGCGGGCCCGGCAGAACGCCGGCTACGAGAGCAGCTGGACGATCGGCATGCGCGGACTGCACGACTCCGCGCTGGAGACGAAGTACGCCACCACGATCCCGGAGAAGGTCGCGGTGATGAACGACATCATCACCGACCAGCGCCGCATCCTGGCCGAGGAGGTGGGCGAGGCGGCCGAGCCGCAGATCTTCATCCCGTACAAGGAGGTCCTGGAGCTGTACAACGCGGGCGTCCGGGTCCCCGACGACGTCACGCTGATCTGGCCGGACGACAACCACGGCAACATGCGCCAGCTCCCGAACGAGGCGGAACGGCGGCGCGCCGGCGGCAACGGCATCTACTACCACCTCTCCTACTGGGGCCGCCCCAGGAGCTATCTGTGGCTGGACACCACGCAGTTGAGCAAGGTGTGGCAGGAGCTGCGCCGGGCCCACGACCACCAGGCCGACCGGATGTGGATCTTCAACGTCGGTGACATCAAGTCGATCGAGACCGGCCTGTCCTTCTGCCTGGACATGGCGTGGGACGTCGACCGCTGGGGCCCGGGGAACGTCGAGGACTTCCTGGTGGAATGGGCGGGGCGTCAGTTCGGCCGGCGCCACGGCCCGGAGATCGCCGCCATCCGCACGGAGTACTACCGCCTGGCGGCGGAGCGGCGCCCGGAGTTCATCGACAAGGCGGTCTTCTCGACGGTGCACCACGGGGACGAAGCCGAACGCCGGTTGTCCGCCTACGAGCAGTTGCTGGACCGGGTGCGGAAGCTGGGCGCGAAGCTGCCCGAGCCCTACCGCGACGCCTTCTACGAACTGGTCGAGTACCCGGTGCACGGCGCCTACTTGATGAATCTGAAGTACTACTGGGCCGACCGGAACGCGCTCGCCGTCCGTCAGGGGCGCGGCGCGGGAACCAACCGCTTCGCGGACCTGGCCGAGGCCGCGCACGCCGAGGAGCAGGCGATCACCCGCCGCTACAACTCGGAGATCGCGGGCGGCAAGTGGGACGGCATCGTCAACCCCTACCCCTCGCAGATCCCGAAGGCCCCGGGCCGTCCGGCCGTCACGCGGGTGCCCCGCCAGGAGACCTCGGGCCTGGGGCTGGCCGCGGAGGGCAACGAAACGGGAGCGAGCCGGCCGCTCTCCTTTTCCTCCTACACCCGCGACCGCCGATTCGTCGACGTCTTCAACACGGGTTTCCTCCCCCTCCAGTGGCAGGCCGAGCCGAGTCACCCGTGGATCCGGCTCAGCACAGCGGGCGGCGAACTCACCGACCAGACACGGGTATGGGTGGAGATCGACTGGCCGCGGGCACCGGAGGGCACCCACCACCCCACACTGACCTTCACCGGCACCGGCACGATCACCGAGGTGCCCCTGCGGGTGGTCAACGACGGCGAACGGGCCCGGCAGCGTGCCCGCGGTTTCGTCGAGGCCCACGGCTATGTGTCGATCGACGCCGCGCACTTCGACCGCCAGGTGGCGCGCGGCGGGGCCCGGTGGCGGGTCGTACGCGGACTGGGTCGCCGTACGGCCGCCGTCGAGGCGGTCCCGACGACCGCACCGCCGGTCACCGAGGACCTCCCCACCCGGTCACCGGAACTGCGCTACCGGGTGCGCTTCACCAGCTCCGGCACCTTCCCGGTGACCGTCTTCCGGCTGCCCTCCCTCGACGAGCGGGGCAAGCGCCGGCTGGCGATCGCCCTCGACGACCAGCCGCCGACGCTCCTGTCCGGCCAGGCGATCGCCACCGGCAACCGGGGGGACGCCTGGGCCCGCAACGTCGAGGAGGGCATCGAGAAGCTGACCACCACGGTGACCGTGACGGAGCCGGGTGAACACGTGCTGCGGCTGTTCATGACCGACCCCGCGATCGCCGTGGACCAGATCGTCGTCGACACGGGGGGCCTGCCCGCGAGCTGTCTGGCGCCACCGGAGAGCTACCACCGCGTCTTCAATCCCGGCACCGCCGTCGCACCGGGCGTGGAAGCACCGGGCCGATAGGCCAGTCACCGGCAGTCGCCCGGAGCGACTGCCGGTGTTCTCCAGGAGCACTGACGGGGTCACAGATTTCTGCGTGCACAGAAAATCAAAAAAGCTGGACGCATTGCAGCAACCGTGATTCGCTCGACGCCCCTCCGTGCTTCCGTGCGCCCCTACGGAGAAAGGATTCGGCGAGCCGTCGACAGATTCCACTGGGCAGGACATGAGGCGAGCATCATGTCGGTGCGACCGCACCAAAATCCCGTGTGCCAACTGAGGCAGGTGGTATTCGATGAGCGGCTCCCTTCCCGGACCGGCCCGAGATTGGACAGTGGGCACTGCTCCAGGCATATTCCCATTCATCGGCCACGGTATCGACTTGGTCCGTCGACCGCTGGCTTTTCTGAATTCTTTGCCCGGACACGGGGATCTGGTCGAGATACGCCTGGGTCCGCAGCGGGCCTGGATGGCGTGTCACCCGGACCTGGTCCACCAAATGCTCAGGGACCCGCGCACGTTCGACAAGGGCGGTCCGCTCTACGACAGGTTACGGATGCTGCTGGGCGACGGCGTCGGCACCTGCCGGCATCAGGATCACCGGCGCCAGCGCAGGCTGCTCCAGCCCGAGTTCCGCAAGGCCCGCGTCGCCGACCAGGTGAGCCTGATGGGCGAGGAGGTGGAGTCGGTGTGCCGCGCGTGGCGGCCCGGGCAGGTGGTCGACATCAGCGCGACCATGCTGGACCTGTCCACACGCGTGGTCAGCCGCGTCCTCTTCTCCGACTCGCTCGACACCGAGACGGCCGCCGAGATGCGCAGGTGCCTGGCCACCGTGGTGCGCGGCATGTTCGTCCGGACGGTGATGCCGGTCGACGCCCTGTTCCGTGTTCCCACGCCGGCGAACCGGCGTTACCGGCATGCTTCAGACCGCCTGCGCGCGATCGTCGACGCGGCCATCGCCCAGCGCCGGCGAGGCACTGCCCATGACGACCGCGACGACCTGCTCGCAACACTGCTGGCCGCTACGCGGGCCGATGGCGGGGGGACGGCGATCACCGATCAGGAAGTCCACGGCCAGGTGCTGACGCTGATGTTCGCCGGCGCCGAGAGCACCGCCCTGTGTCTCTCGTCCGCCTTGGAGCTCCTGGGGCGGCATCCCGAGGAGGAACGCCGCCTGCACGCCGAAGTCGACGCCGTGCTCGCTTCAGGGCAGCCGCCCGGCCCCGACGAGCTGCCGCGCCTCGTCCACACCCGGCGCGTCCTCACCGAGACCCTCCGCCACCGCCCGCCGGGCTGGCTCTTCACCCGCGTCACCACCCAGGAGACGGAGCTGGCCGGGCACCCTCTCCCGCAGGGCTCCACCGTCATGTTCAGCCCGTACCTCCTGCACCACGACCCCGCCGTGTTCCCCGACCCCGATCGCTTCCTCCCCGACCGCTGGCTGCCCGGACAGGCCGTCGCGGTCCCGCCCGGAGCGATGATTCCGTTCGGTGCGGGCAGCCGGAAATGCATCGGAGAGACACTCGCGCTGGCGGAGGCCACGGTGGCCGTCGCGTTCATCGCCCGCCACTGGCGGCTGCGTCATCTGCCCGACTACACCGAACGGCTGCGGCCCGCGGCGTCGTTGGGACCGAGAGGACTGGTCATGGTCAGCGAACCGCGAACGAGGCCGCCGATGAGCACACCGCCTCCGGCGGATTCACGCGCACCCGGGACAACCGTCGTACCCGTCGTCCACAACTCCCGAACGGCAGGTGGCAACGATGTCCGCGACGCATGAGGAAATCACGCTCGCCGCGCGGGAGGAAATTCCGGTCGTCGACCTGAGGGAACTGATCGACGCGAACCTCTACATGCCCTTCCCTTTCCAGCGCAATCCCCACGCGTCCGAAGCGGCGGCAGGCGTCGAGGAATGGCTGAGCGTCTGGGGGCTGACCGACGACCCGGCGGTGGCGGCCATGATCTCCTATACGCGCCCCGCCGAACTCGCGGCCTACAACAGCCCGACCATGGATTCCGGGCTCCTCCAGATCGTGGCCAACCAGATCGCCTACCAGTTCGTCTTCGACGACCGCGCGGAGGACATCGGCCGGCACACACCGGGCCGGCTGCTCCCCATGCTGTGCGAGAGCATCGCGATCCTGCGGGACGGCCAGTCCCCCACCACCCCGCTCGGGGCGGCCCTGGCCGACCTCCACCGACAGGTACAGGAGCGGTGCACACCCGCTCAGGCCGCACGATGGGCCTGGAACAGCCGTGAGTACGTGCACGGTCTGCTGTACGAAGCAGTGGCCCAGGCCCACCCCGTCCCGGTGGGAAGCGAGCTGTGCCGGTCCGTACGCTCCCTCATCGCGGGCGTCGAGCCGTTCTACCCGCTGTGCGAGGCCGCACAGCCGGGCGAACTGACCCCGGAGGAGATCCATCACCCCGTCATGCGACGCCTGAGCCGGCTGTCGGCCGACGCGGCGGTGTGGATACCCGACCTCTTCTCCGCGGTGAAGGAACAGCGGGCGGGCGGCGTGATCAACCTGGCCCTCGCCTACCAGCGGGCCCACCGGTGCTCCCTGCCGGTGGCCGTCACGCTCGCCACACGGCACATCAACAGCACGATCCGCGAGTTCGAGGAGCTCTACGGTGAGTTCAGGCCGGAGTTGAGCCCGTCCGGCGTCGGCTACGTGGAGGGCATGGCCGGCTGGATCCGCGGTTGCTACTTCTGGTCCCGGACCGTGCCTCGGTACGCGGACACGATGGCGGCACCCGTGGTGCCCTGATGCGCTGTCCGACCGGTCGTTTCCACCACAGGGGCCCCGAGAAGGGCGGAAACACAGCAGAATACCCGAAAGTCCGAGACGCGAACCGCACCTGCGGGAAATTCACCCTCTCTGTCGACCTCCTGTTCCGACCCGGCCATGGGGCCTGCACCAGGGCGTACGCTCGCCCCGTCCGGCGGGGAGCAACGACAGGAAGCGGTAGACCACATGGCCCATGGGCTGCGGCAACCGATCACCGAAGACCGGCCTCTACTCGAACGCGACGAGGAACTCCGGGCTGCCGACGACGCGTTGGCGGAGCTCCGTGACACCGTCGACGGCGTGCCCCAGGTACCGCGCGGCGGGTTGCTCGCCTTCACCGGCGAGGCCGGGCTGGGCAAGACGACACTCATCGCGGCGGTGCGTGCCCGCGCCGCCGCCCTCGGGTTCACGGTGTTCTCCGGCAAGGGCGGCGAGAACGAGCGGGGCATGGCGTTCCGCGTCGTCCGCCAGGCCATGCAGCCCATCCTGGCCGGCATGAGCGAGACGGAGCGCCGGGATTTCCTGGGCAGCTGGTACGACATCGTCGGCGCCGCGCTCGGTCTCGAGGCGACGGACCCCGATCGGGTGCCGGACCCGACCGGAGTACGCGACGGCCTCGACTGGGTCATGACGCGGCTGACGATGCTGAACTCGCCTGTCGTTCTGCTCCTGGACGACCTGCACTGGGCCGATGCCGAATCCCTCGACTGGCTCGCCTCCTTCGCACCCCGGGTCGCGAACCTCCCGCTGCTGATCGTCGTCGGCTACCGGCCCGACGAACTCCCGCCCGGCGCGACCGGTTTCCGTACGCTCGTCCAACGCCACGAGCGACGTCCGCACCTGCTGTCTCCGCTCGGCGAGGCCGGTGTGGCGCGGATCATCAGGGACGAAGTCGGCGAGGAAGCCGAGGACGAGTTCTGCGGTGAGTGCTGGACGGTCACCGGTGGAAGCCCCTTCGAGGCCGTCGAACTGGCCATCAGGCTCCGTGAGCGGAAGCTGAGGGGCACGCAGGACGAAGTGCCCGCGATGCGGGACCTCGCCGCCGCGGTCAAGGGCCCCGGCCTGATCGAGCGCCTCAAGCGGCTCGGCCCGGGCACCGTCCGCTTCGCGTGGGCCGGCGCTGTCCTGGGCGGGTCCTTCTCCCCCGAGGTCGCCGCCGACCTCGCGGTTCTCGGCAGCGAGGAGGCCCGCGAGGCGGCCGAGAAGCTGCGCGCCCGCCGCATTCTCGCGGACACCGACGAGCCCGCGGGCAGCCTGGAGTTCGTCCACCCGCAGATCGCCACGACGATCTACCGCGACATCCCCGCGGGCCTGCGGGTCGGCATGCACAACGCGGCCGCCCATGCCGCCCAGGCGGTCGGGGCCGACCCCACCGTCGCCGCCCGGCACCTGCTGGAGGTTCCCTGCGACGGCCGGCCCGAGGCGGTCGCGTGCCTGCGCGCCGCCGCGCGTGAGTACCTCCGCGCCGGGGCCCCGGAGGCCGCCCGGCGCGTGCTGACCCGAGCGCTGCGGGAACCGCCCCCTGCCGAGGACCGCGCCGCCCTTCTCCACGAGCTGGCCTGCTCGACCTTCCTGATCGAGCCCACGGCCACGGTCAGCCATCTCCGGGAGGCGCTGAAGGAGCCGGGAATCGACCCCGATCTGCGCGCCTCCATCGTCTACCGGCTGACCCAGGCGCTGGCCCACACCGACCGGCTGACCGAGGCCGCAAGCGTGGCCGCCGACGAGGCGCGGCGCGCCACCAACGCGCGCGTCAAACTGCGCATGCAGGCCGATCACTTCGTGTGGAGCGCGTTCCGCGCCGACGAGCCCGACTCCTCCGCCCGCTCGCGCCGGCTGGCGCGGCTGGCGGACAAGCTGCCCGGCCGGGGCCTGGAGGAGCGCTACATCCTCGGTCTGCGGGCGTGGGACGCCCTCGTACGCGGCGAGCCGCGGCGGACCGCCCTCGGGTATGCCGAGGAGGCCCTCGGCGGAGGGATGAGCTGGACCGACGAGAACCGCGGCTTCGAGGTGCCCGTCGCGGTTGCCCTGCTGTTCATGTACTGCGACCAGCCACGGCGGGCCGAGGAGCTCTTCGCCGAAGGCATGGCCGAGTGCGAGCACATGGGGTGGCGCGGCTCCCATCTGGCGCAGGGCCAGACGCTCCTGGGCTATATCCGCTACCGCCGTGGCTGCCTGCGCGAGGCGGAGGAACTCGTCCGGGCCGGGCTGCACACCGCCGAGCGCGTCGAAGGAGCGGTGCCCGCCCAGTGGTTCGCCATCGGCATTCTCATCCAGACCCTGCTGGCCCGTGGGCGCACCGGTGACGCTCGCCGGCTCGCCGACAGCTACCACTACGGCGACGTGGTCCCCAACGCCGTCATCTTCCCCGACCCCCGCACGGTGTACGCCGACCTGCTCCTGGCGGAGGGGCGACTCCCGCAGGCGGCGCGACTGTTGTCCGAGGTCGGGGAATGGCTGGAGGCGCGGGACTGGCGCAACCCCGCATGGTGCCCCTGGCAGCTGCGGCTGGCCTCGGCACTCGCCCGCACCGCCCCCGACGAGGCGGTCCGCCATGCCGAGGACGCCGTCAAGCGGGCCCGGGACTTCGGCGCGGCGTCCGCGATCGGCCAGGCCCTGCACGCCCAGGCGGAGGTGACGGGCGGGGAGGCGGCACTCGATCTGCACGCGCAGGCCGTCGACCACCTGGAGCAGTCGCCCGCCGCGTACCAACTGGCCCGCGCCCTCGTCGGCCACGGCGCCGCGCTGGCCCGCAACGGCCATCTGCACGACGCCGCCGACCGGCTCTACCAGGGCCTGGAGGCGCGGTGCACTGCGGTGCCGAGGGTCTGGCCGCCCGGGCCAGGCGGGAGCTCTCCGCCGCCGGACTGCGCCCGCTGCCCCTGCGCTACCCGCAGACGGACATGCTGACGACCCAGGAGCGCAGGGCCGCCGAGATGGCGGCCCTGGGCCACCCGGCATCGGTGGTCGCGAAGGAACTGCGGCTCACTGAGCAGGGCGTACGGCAACTGCTGTCCTCCGTGTACCGAAAACTCGGCACGGACGCATCCGGCCTCCCCGACGCCCTGTCGAACCGCTCCCGGCACGAGCGGTAGCGACCGGGAGCCCGGCCACGCACCCCGGCCGCCGGTCTTCTCACCGCTGCTTCGAGTTGTGCTGCGCCCGATGCCCCATCGACTCCCAGAACCTCCGCAGCTCCGTGACGTTCGTGCGGCGCTGCCAGGAGGCCCTGGGCCGGAACGGGGAGCGGGACAGGAGGGTGGACTGGGTGCGGCAGAAGGCCTCACCGAGTTCCGCTCGGTGGCCGTCGAGGCCCGTGGCCGGGTACGGACACAGTTCGAAGGCGCAGTCGTCGCGGCAGTTGGAGCCCGCCTGGGAGGAGGCCGTGCGGACGGTGGTGCGGCCCGGGTCGAGCGGGGTGCGGTCCAGGGTGAGGCAGGGTGGCAGGTCGGGCCGGGCGGTGTGCTGGAGGCGCCGGATGCGGTCGGTGGGCCAGTCGCCCCGTTCGGCCAGGTTCAGGAGCAGCAGCACGTCGGCGAGGAGTTGCTGCGCGGTCGGGTGCAGCGCGCTCCAGCCCGTGGACGGCGGGATCCACAGGTTGTGCTTGCGCGCCTCGCCCCGGGATGTCTGGGAGCCGACGTGCGCGGCGACGCCCGACTCGTCGATCCACAGGAACCGTTCGGGCTGCCCGGTCTCCAGGGCCCAGACGCAGAGTTTCCCGGCCGCGATCACGAACGGATGCTCCGGTTCGCCGTCCGGCCGGGCCAGCCACTGACGGACCTGCTGGGCGGGGTCGGACCCGTGACCGCGCGACGGGCGCCCGGCGCCGGCGCCGTCGGGCAGGTCCCACAGGGTCAGCGCGTGCAGCAGCGTGAGGCGGGTGAACCAGAACCGGGTGCGCTTGAGCATGTCCCACGCCTGCTCGCTCAGGTACTCGCGGGCCTCGGGCCGGGCGTGCGGGTGGCGGTGCCGGCGGTTCGCCGCGTACTTGAAGCCCTGGGCCAGCGCCACCTCCACGTTGAGGTCGAGTCCGGCGGGCCCGTCGAGACCGTCCGCCGGGATGCCGACGCGCCGCACCCAGCTCTCCAGGAACGCGTACGGGGTGTCCTGGTGCCGGTGGGTGGTGACCGAACCGACGAGCAGCGGGACCAGCCAGGCGCACAGGGTGTTGTCCCGCCACTGCCGTTCCTCGGCCTCGCGGTCCTCGCGTTCCCGTCTGCGCTCCTGGCGCCGCTCGTCCTCACGCTCCTTCAGCTCCCTCTTCATGCGCGCGACCTGGCCCTCGCCCCGCCGGCGCAGTCTGGTCTCCCGTTCCCCCACCAGCTCCGGCTGCTGCCCGCCCCACAGCTTCTCCCGCCAGTCGTGTTCCCGTTCGACCCGCATGCCCTCGACCACCTGGGGCCCGCGCAGTCTCGGCTGGAGCGCGGCGAAGGCGAGGTCGCCGCCGGCGCCGATCTCCTGCGCGATGGCCAGCCGGACCGCGTACGAGGGTTCCAGGCGTGCGATCTCGAACATCTCCAGGTAGGCGGGCCGGAGGGTCTGCCGCTGGGCGACGCCGCGCATGGCCTCGCCGAACCGGGACACGAGCAGGGCCTTCGCGGTGCGCAGGGTGTGCGGGTCGCGGGCCCGCAGATCCGGCCAGGACGTGCACAGCCGCATGGCGATGAGGTGCTGCTCCGGCTGGGCGTCGACGCTGTCGATCTCCAGGGCGGCCGCGTACAGCTCCAGGGCCTTGCTGTGCAGGGTGCGGCCGAAGAGGGGCCGTACGTGGTGCTTGTCGTCGTTGTCGTCGCCGGCGTTCCTGACCGTCTGTGCCAGGCAGGCGGCCTCCATCAGCAGGTCCCGCGCGGCGCTCACCGGGCACCACGGTGTCCCGTCGGAGCCGGCCGCGCCCGGCTCATCGTGCACGCACGCGCCGTCGGGCAGCCGGGAGTGCAGCACCATGGCGATCAGCAGTTCCCGGCCCGGCCGTTGCAGGGCCGCCGGGAAGTACCAGCCCTCGGTCGGCTGTGCCGGGACGTCCGGGTGGATCACCGCGTTCAGGAAGCGTGCCCCCAACTGGGCCTGGATCACGCTGTGCTGGAAGCGGACGCGGTCGCCGCCGAGCTCGACCAGTTCCATCCGGGCGCCCCAGTGGGCGGCGAGCCTGAGGTCGATGCCGCTGTCGCCGACCCTGCGGGCCAGCTCCCGGACGATCTCGGGGAAGCGGGAGCGGGCCGGGTCCTGTTCGTCCACGACGTCGGCGAACCGCACCTCGGAGGTGTCGAGGGCGAGTCCCACGCACGCCACCGCGGACATGTAGTGGACGATCGAGCGGCGCTCCTCGGGGGAGAGCGGCAGATGCGGCCCGAAGCGGCCGCTGATGAGGGCGCTGAGCCAGGTCTCGAACAGGTGGAACCTCAGGGACGCCCGGTCGCCGCCCCGCGTCTCGACGGCCTCCTCGTCGGCGGGCCCGGCGAGGGCGCGCTCCAGCAGTCCCTGCTCGTGCAGTTCGGCGGCGATCTCCAGGTAGGTGGGGGCCTCCGCGATGCCGGCCCGCTCGACGATCCAGTCCAGCCGCTGCCGGTCCTCCCCGGCGCCCCCGGACGAGATGTAGGTGAGGGCGGCCTCCTCGCTCAGCGGCTCCAGCTCGGTGAGGGACGCCTCCATGCCGCGCAGCGAGTCGTGCGGCCGGGAGGTGATGATCAGCGGCAGGCCCTCCTCGTTGGCGCGGCGGATGGCCAGCCGGATGACGGTGTCGCGTTCCTCCGTCAGGTCCTCGGCGGTGAGCGCCTCGTCCAGGCCGTCCGCGAGCACCACGATCCGCCCCTGCTGGCACAGTCGCCGCCAGACCTTCTCCGCCTCGGCGCCGGAGCGGATGTTGGCCTGCACCTCCCGGCAGAAGCGTTCGAAGGCCAGCTCGCGGAAGTCGAGCCTGGTGTCGGCGGCACGCAGCCGCAGCGGCACGGGCACCGCCCCGCGCTCCGCGAGCCGCTGCGTCAGCAGCACGACCAGCGCCGTCTTGCCGGTGCCGATACCGCCGACGACGACGTGCGTCCGGCGGAAGCGGCGGTCCCGCAGGTCCTCCATGAGGACGGAGCAGAGCTGGTCCCGGCCGACGACCCGGCCGAAGATGCCGCCCGCGGTCTCCACGAGTTCGTGGGGTTCCAGGCGCGCCTTCCGCAGGTAGGCCCGGCGCACATGGCTGAACCGGAAGAACAGGTAGGTGACGGTGGCCAGGGCGAGGGTGAGGAAGGGCATGAAGAGGGACTGGAGGACGGTGCAGCTGAAACCATCCTTTCCGCACTGTCTGCCCACCCATGCGGTGGGCGACTCGAAACTCTTTTCCTGCGACAGGGTGATGACGGCCGTGACAACCAGGAACAGCAGGACCAGCGCCCCGAGGAACGTCAGCAAAAGCAGCGTCACGTACCCGCCGCTCTTGCGGACCCGCCAGGTCCTGGTCCGGTCGTAGCCCTGTCGCATCAGCCGGCGGCGGTGCAGCGCGCGGCGCATGCCGAGCCCGTCGCGGAGCATCCGCCCGAGCAGTCGCGACAGTCCTCCTCCTTCGCGTCGCGGGGCAGCAGGACCCTGGGAAGCACGCGTACCACCGTTCACCCTGTGAGGGTTCCGCGCCGGCGGGCTCCCGGGCGCCCGCGGTCGGCACATTCACCCGACCGAAGCCTTCGGGGACCCGCCACCCGGCCGTACCCGTCGCACCGACCACGCCGACCCACACACCCAACTTCCTTCCTCGCCGGACCACTTGACGCTGAACCGTTTCACTGGTTCCCTCGAAAAGCTGCTCATGGGAGCGCTCCCAGCCACCCCCCACGTGAAAGGGAACCCCGTGCAGACCTCCCCCCACCCCTCCCTCAGACGCGCCCTGCCGGCTCTCCTCACCACCGTGCTGCTCGCCTGCCTGCTCTCGCTCGCGGGCGGCTCTCCCGCGCGGGCCGCGGCGGGGGACGGCTCGGTGTCCGATCCCAACATCGCGTACGTCGGACGCTGGGACACCTCCTCCGGCACCGCGGCCGTGCCCAACTGGACCGGTGCCTACCTTCAGACCGGCTTCACCGGCACCACGGTGAAGGTCAGGGCCAGGAACGCGGTCAACTTCTACGCCAGCATCGACGGCGGCCCCGACGTCTTCCACGCCGGTGTGCGCGGCACGGTGAACCTCACTCCCCGGCCGCTCTCCCCCGGCACCCACACCCTGCGCCTGACCTACCGCTCCGGTGACACCGTCTTCCAGGGCCTGGTCCTGGACTCCGGAGCGCGGACCGTCGCCGCCGGCGCCCCGACCGGGCTGGTCGAGTTCGTCGGCGACTCCATCACCGCGGGAGCCCTCACCGACCGGCTGGCACTGGACTCGTACGCCTGGAAGACCGGGGAGCGGCTGGGGATGCGGCACACGCAGATCGCCCGGTCCGGGTACTGCCTGGTCGCGCGGTCGGGGTGCACCGGTCTGAGCGGGCAGTTCTTCAGGACGGCCAGCACCGGCGGCGCGGACTGGGACTTCTCCCGGTACCGGGCCGACGCCGTCGTCATCAACCTCGGCACCAACGACATCGGGCACGGCGTGTCCGGCGCCGACTTCCAGTCGGCGTACACCACGTTCCTGCGGGACGTGCGTGCCAAGTACCCCGCGGCGCACCTCTTCGCGGTGCAGACGCTGAAGAAGCGCTACGTCACCGAGACCAGGGCCGCCGTGAGCGCCCGCAACAGTGCCGGTGACGCCCGGGTGCACTACGTCGACACCACGGGCTGGCTCACCGACGGCGCCGACTACGAGGACGGCAACGGGCATCCGAACGAGGCGGGGCACACCAAGTTCGCCGAGCGCCTGGCCCCGGTCGTCCGCGCCCGGCTCGGCAGCGGTGCCACGGCCAAGGCGGCGGCTCCGGGGCAGCCCGGCGACCCGAACATCAAGTTCGTCGGCCGCTGGGACACCACCGGCTCCACGACCGCCTACACCCCGTACTGGGCGGGCGCCTACTACCGGGTCGGCTTCACCGGCAGGACGGTCAAGCTGAAGCAGCGGGGCACGATCGACCTGTGGGCACGGATCGACAACGGGCCGGTGAAGTTCTACGACGACGTCAAGGGGACGGTGAACCTGACACCGGCGGCCCTGGCCTCCGGCAACCACACGCTCCAGGTCAACTACCAGGTGGTCGCCGGTTCCTACCGGGGCGACGCGGTGTTCCAGGGGCTGGTCCTCGACAGCGGTGCGACGACCTTCGCAGCGCCGGCCCCGGCCAAGCTGGTCGAGTTCGTCGGCGACTCGATCACCGTGGGCACGACGTCCTCGCAGAACGCCCGTACCGCGTACGGCTGGCTGATCGGGGAGCGGCTGGGCGTCGAGCACACGCAGATCGCGCAGGGCGGGGCATGCCTGGTGGCCGCGGCGGACGGATGTGTGGGCCTTGAGCGGCAGTTCACCAAGCTCAACCCGAACGCCGCCACGCCCGACTGGAACTTCTCCCGCTACCGGGCCGACGCGGTCGTCATCAACCTCGGCACCAACGACGTCGGGCACGGGGTGAGTTCCGCGCAGTTCCAGTCGGCGTACGGCAGTCTGCTGCGCAAGGTCCGTGCGGCGTATCCGCAGGCGTGGATCTTCGCGCTGGAGACGTTCCGCGGGCGGTACGTCCCGCAGACCGAGGCCGCCGTGAAGGCCGCCGTCGACGGCGGTGACACACGGGTCTCCTTCGTCGACACGACCGGCTGGCTGGGCTCGGGCGATCTGACGGACTCGGTGCATCCCAACGACCGGGGGCACCGGGTCGTCGCCGACCGGCTGGCGCCGCTCATCGCGGCGAGGATCGGGGCGTAGGGGCGATTCCCCGGGCGGGCCTCACATCGGGCCGGGGCCCGCCCCTCCCTTGAGGCGTTCCAGGTCGGAGGGTCGGACCTGGATGACGATCAGGGCGATCAGCGCGGCGACGGCGGTGAAGATCGCCGCCATGATGAAGGCGGCCGAGACACCGGCGGTGAGGACCTCGTCGGACCAGGGTTTCGGCAGTTGCTCGGTGCGTTCGAACCGGAGGCGCTCGGCAGGGGTGGCCTGCCGGAGGAAGAGCGGGACCTGCTTCTCGGCCTCGTTGGTGCTGGCCGTGCCGTACATGGTGACCAGGATGGACAGACCGAGGGAACCGCCGACCTGCTGGGTGGCGTTGAGCAGTCCGGAGGCCGCTCCGGTCTCCCGGGTGGAGACGTTGGAGAGCGCCATGAGGGTGAGCGAGACGAACTCCATGCCCATGCCCAGGCTGAAGACGAGCATCGGGCCGAGGACGCTGCCCGCGTAGGTGGAGTGCACGTCGGTCAGGGTGAGCCAGCCCAGTCCGGCCGCCGCCAGGATCGCGCCCACCACCATGAACGGCTTGGGGCCGTACGTGGGCAGGAACCGCGAGGCCAGCCCGGCGCCGATCGCGATGACCGCGCTGACCGGCAGGAAGGCGAGCCCGGCCTGCAACGGGCTGAAATCCAGCACGTTCTGCACGAAGAGCGTCAGGAAGAAGAACATGCCGAAGATGGCGGCGGCCAGGCAGAGCATGATGCCGTACGTGCCCGCGCGGTTGCGGTCGGCGAACATGTGCAGTGGCGTGATGGGCTGTCTGGAGCGGCTCTCGATCAGGATGAAGCCCGTCAGGACGACGACCGCCGCGGCGAACGAGGCGAGGGTGAGGGCGTCGCGCCAGCCTTCCTGCGCGGCTCTGATGAATCCGTAGACGAGCAGCACCATGCCCACGGTGGAGGTCAGCGCGCCGGCGATGTCGAAGTGCCCCGGGTGCCGTTCGGACTCCCTGATCCAGCGGGGGGTGGCGAGGGCGATGAGCAGCCCGATCGGGACGTTGACGAAGAGCACCCACCGCCAGTTCAGCCACTCCACCAGGATGCCGCCCGCGAGCAGGCCGATCGCGCCGCCGCCCGCGGAGACCGCGGCGAACACCCCGAAGGCCCGGTTGCGTTCCGGTCCTTCACGGAAGGTCGTGCTGACCAGCGAGAGGGCGGTCGGGGACGCGATGGCGCCGCCGACGCCCTGAAGGGCGCGTGCGGCGAGGAGTTGGCCGGCGTTCTGGGCGAGCCCGCCGAGCAGGGAGGCGAGCACGAAGAGCAGCACGCCGAAGACGAAGACGCGCCGCCTGCCCAGGATGTCGCCGACCCGGCCGCCCAGCAGCAGCAGTCCGCCGAAGGTGAGGGTGTAGGCGTTCACCACCCAGGAGAGGCTGGTGGTGGAGAAGTCCAGGGAGCGCTGGATCTGCGGCAGCGCGATGTTCACGATCGTGATGTCGAGGACGACCATCAGCTGGCATGAGGCGATGACCAGAAGCGCCATCGCGTTTCCGCCACCACCGGATTCGCTGGTGGTGCTCGTCTGTGGTGTAGCCGGCTGCGGGCTGCTGCCTGCGGTGTCCACCGTTCGACGGTACGCCCGGCTCCCGGGCCTCACCACTCGATCAAAGCCGGGTGCTCTCTCCCCCGGTCTGGGTGATCTGACCGTCCTCGGAGGCCGTCGCCTTCCTCCGGATCTGCTCGGGCGCAGGCGCCTGGTCTGTGGTGGGGCCGCGTCGTAGTGGTGGCCCGCGGTGTGGGTGACCCGTCCCCTGCCGGTGGCTTTGGCGCGGAGGCGGACCGTGCGCCCCGCCGGACCGGCTGGTCCTCGGGGTGCGCAAGCTGGTGCGGAGGCAGCGGTTCGTCGACCCCGAGTCGCGTTGGCGGCCCTGGACGCCGACGCGAACCCGCGGACTCCGCGGGAGGTGGAGGTGCTGCGGCTGACCGCCGGCGGCACTCCCACCCGGGAGATCGCTGAGCGGCTGTGCTGTGGAGTCGGGCTGGGTGTGAAGCGGGCAGGTCATCGAGGTGAACCTGCCCGGCCCCCGCCCTCGCGCCCTGTTCCGTCGATCTCCGACGAGCATCGCAGAGCGGGAAGCCGCGCAACAGCACCGTTCGTCACGCGTGCGGCGTGAGACCGTCACCGTGGGACCGGGAGGAACGGCGATACGGCATGGGCGTTCCTACCCGGTCTCCCGGTCAGCGGCCGCCGCGGATCAGACCCGTCAGATAGCGCCACAGCGAGGAGCGCTGCCGGGCGGACTGGTCCGGCAGGACCTCCTCGGCCGCCTCCGGCGCGGGACCGTTCGCCGACGGCCGCGCGGGCGCCGAGGAGAGTTCGTACCGCACGGGCAGCGAGCGCAGGCCGCGCATGAACGGGGAGGAACGCCAGGGCAGTTGGTCGGCGGGCAGGGCGAGGTCGAGGTAGTCGAAACGCTCGAACAGGCGCCCCACACCGGCCGCCGCGACCGTGGAGGCGAGCTCCCGCGCCGGGCACTGGCGCGGCCCGGCCCCCCAGGACAGGTGCGCCCGGGTGCTGATGGTGGTGCCGGAGGCGACGTGGTCGGCGAAGAGCGGGTCGGCGTGTGCGGCGGCCGAGGAGACCCACACCGGGTCGCCGGCCCGGATCGTGTAGTTGCCGAGCGGGGTGTCCTCGGCGGCGAAGCGCGGGACGAAGTTCACCAGGGGCGGCTTGCGCATGACGGACCGGTTCATGGCCTCACGGACCATCCCGGCGGACAGGCTGGCGCGCACGCTGCCCTCGCCCGAGATGACCTCCACGACGGTGTTGGAGATGAGGATGCCGACGTGGTCGGAGGTCATGCCGAGCAGCATGAACAGCTCGCGGGCCAGATGGTCGAGCGACAGGTCCGGATGCGCGGCCAGCAGGTAGGAGGGGAAGTCGTCGCCCGGCTTCTCCAGCTTCGTCGCGGCCAGTTCCGCCAGGGTCGCCAGCAGTCGCTCCAGTGCGGCCTCCGCGTCCGGGCCCGCGTCGAGCACGCGCCACATGTCCATCAGCGCGTCGTCGCCCTGCGAACCGGGGAAGCCCAGCAGATGGCTGGCCACCATCAGCGGCAGCGGCCGGGAGAACTGTGCGGACAGGTCCGCCACGCCCGTCTTCCCACCCTGTCCGACCAGGGTGATCAGCTCGTCGGCATAGGCGGTGACGGCGGTCTTGAGGCGCTTGGCCTGGGGGTGGCGCGGGTCCTGGAACGGCTTGAGGGCCACGTCCCAGGCGGTGCGCAGCGGACGGTACCCGGGGCCGCCCTGGATCAGGATGTGGTTGACCTCCAGGGACGGGCCGAGCGGCCAGTCGGCCGGTACCCGGCCCTCGGAGCGGGCCCGCCAGTTCTCCAGCCCCTTCGGGAAGCCGTCGTTGTCCTGGAGCACCTGGAGCGCCTCGCGGTAGCCCAGGACCAGCCAGGCGGGTACGCCGAGCAGATCGACCGGCGCGACCGGGCCGTGCTGCTGCCTCAGCCGTTCGTACACGAGCGCGGGGCGCGTCTCATAGTCCCGGGTCAGCAGCGGTTGGGGACTCAGCTCCTCCAACCGTGTGTCGTCCAGGTCCACGGATCCGCCGTCACCCCACTGGGATTCCATCGTCTTGCCACCCTCCGACACGCCCCGTACCGGCACGCCATCAGCCGGTAACCGGAAACGGTGGGGACCCTACCCCAGGGATGACCGGCGGGTAACGACGGGGGTGGGGTCACGGGGTGATGCCGGCCGTGCGGGGATCAGGCCGCGGTGTAACCGAGTTGGCGCCGCATGTAGGGCGTCATGAGGGTCTTCGCCTTGGCCAGGGTGGTGGTGCGGCTGCCGAGGACCGCGGACTCGCCGCCCGGTACGGGCAGCACGGTCAGTCCGTCGGCGGGGCCGAACGGCACGATGAGCGGGGTGCGCTGGATCGGCCGGTAGGAGCGCGGCTCCTTGCGGTGCTTGCCCGAACTCTGGAGGTAGGCGCGGATGTTGTGGGCCGCGATGTCCGCCTGGGCGAGGGCGGCGGGGGTGATCTTGAATTCGCTGACGTCGTTGACGTCGCCGACGGCGAACACGTCCAGCCTGCCCTCGACCCGGAGCGTCCGGTCGACCTTGACGTGTCCGTCCCTGTTCAGCCAGTCGCCGTGTCCGGCCAGGCGGAGCCAGAGCGTGTTGGGTGTGGTGCCCGTGGCCCAGAAGGACAGGTCGGCCTCGATGACGTTGCCGCGGCCGTCGCGGTAGGTGCCGAAGTCGTTGCCGGGCGACATGAACGAGTCGAGCCGCACCTCGATGTCATGGGACTCCAGCCACGCGAGGGCCTTGCGTCCCGGCCGGGTGCTGCCCGTGGAGTCGAGCAGCGCCGGTCCGGAGTGGGCGAGCGTGACCCGGGCGTCCGGCCGGGCGAGGCGGATCTCGGCGCAGAGTTCGACACCGCCGGGGCCGCCGCCGACGACGAGGACGTGCTCGGCCGTGGCGACGTTGCGCTGGTGTTCGGCGAACGACTTGGCCGCCTCCTCCACGGTGGTGCCCACGAAGCGGGCCGGCTCGGGGTAGTCGGCGCCGGTGGCGATCACGACCACGTCGTAGGGCAGCCGTTCCCCCGTGGCGAGGACTACCTGCCGCTCCGCGGTGTCGATGCGGACGGCCTTGCCCGCGACCACGCGGCCGTGGTGCAGCAGCCGGTCGAACGGAATGAAGGGCGTGTGCGTCCACTCGGGGCGCACCCCCGCGCGCAGGGAGGCGACGCGGTGGAAGAAGACCTCCTTGCGGTCCACCAGCGTGACCCGGGCCGTCCCGTCCAGCCGTTTCGCCAGCCGGACGCCGCCATAGCCGCCGCCGATCACCACTACATCGCCGTCGTACACGCCCGGTCTCCTGTGCCTGGTGGGGGGTGCGAGCGCCGCCGCGGAACGGGCCCCGCTCGGTTCGACCCCGGCGGCCACTCGACTGACGGTGAGATTAGCGCTTGAAACTTAAAGAGACCCCCGGGGTTCCGTGCATGTTCCGTGAAGGGATGGGCACCTGAGCGGACGTCATTTCCCCCAGATCCTCCGGTACGCCTCCCGGTACCCCGACGGGTCCCAGGTCGTGGCGCCTTCGCTGTTGCCGGCCGTGGCGATGTGGACGGGGGCCGTGTACCCGCTGGCCGGGCGGCCGGAGAAGGCGCGGTTGAACTCGTCGACGATCTGCCAGCCCTGGAGGGACAGCGGTTCGGGCACGGTGGCGGCCTGGTACTGCCTGCTGTTGATGCGCTGGAAGGCGGACGGATCGCCGTCGCCCGCGCCGATGTTGTAGGGCGGCCCCGAGCCCTTCTCGCCGGCCGCGCGGAAGGCGGGGGCGGCGTCGGCGAAGTACAGGTCGTTGATGGCCACGGAGTGGGTCCACCGGTCCTGGAACCGGGAGAGCAGCGAGGAGATCTCCCGCGGGGTACGGCTGCTCGCGTCCGGGATCGGGATGTTCTCGACGGAGAGCAGCCGCACCCCGCGGCAATTGGTGAGTTCCTCCCTGATCAGGTCGGACTTGTTCCTCGCGAAGGGGATCGACGCGTCGGTGATGAGCACGACCCCGGCACGGCCCTTCGAGTCGGAGATGATCCACTGCGCGCTGATGCGGGCCACGTCCTGGACGCGGGTGGTGACGTTGGTGAAGAGGTCGGGCTCCCGGCTGGGGCCGGGTTCGGGGACCGCGTGCCAGCCGATGAGCGGGATGCGCTGCGCGTTGGCCCGGGCGGCCTGCTGTGCGGTCGAGTCGGGGTCGAAGCCGCCGATGACGATGCCCGAGGGCCTGAGGGCCACGGCCTCGCTCATGGCCGCCTGGATACCGGCCGGGGTGCCTCCGCCGTCGATCACCCGGACGTCCCACCCGATGACCCGGGCGGCTTCCCGCACCCCCCTCGCGGCGCCCGCGACGCCGGGATTGGTCATCGTCTGGGCGACGTAGACGATGGTCCTGCCGGACACCGCCTCCGGGCCGGTGGTGGGCCCGCCCCAGGGGATGTCGGTCCGCTCCGCCCGGGTGACGGCGGTCTGGGCCCTGGCCTGGACGTCGGGGCAGCCGCTCGGGCCCGTCGCGGTCTCCTCGGCGCCGTCCGACGAGCCGCGTTCGCAGCCGACGAGGGCGGTCGCCGTCACCAGAAGGGCGCAGCAGGCGAGCCGCGCGGTGCGGACTGCGGGGGCGGCCTTGCGGTTGCGGTGCACGGGGGGGCTCCTGTGAGGGGATCGGCGCGGCGGGACGTGCCGAGGGGGTCAGGGCGGTGTGCCCGCCGTGCCGCCCTCCGGCGTCGGGCAAGACGGTGGCGGGGAGGGAGGCGGCGAGGAGGGTGGCGGTGCGGAGGACGGTGGCGGGGGTGGTGCGGCGGGTGTGTCGCGGGCCGCGGCGCCGCCGCGCAACCGGCGGCGGGCGGCGTATCCGGCCAGGCCCACGGCGATGAGCAGGGTGCCGCCGTGGAACAGCGGCACCGTCCAGAAGTCGGCGCCCAGCTGGGCGATGCCGGTGAGGCCGACGGCCAGGACGGCGACGGCGACGACAGTGCCCAGGGCGTTCGGCCGGCCGGGTTTGATCGCCGTGGATCCGAGCAGGGCTCCGACGAAGGCGGGCAGCAGGTAGTCGAGGCCGACGCTCGGGTTGCCGATCTGCTGCTGGGACGCGAGCAGCACCCCGGCGAAGCCGACGATCAGCCCCGAGGCGGCGAACGCGTAGACGGTGTAGGTGCGGGTCGGGATGCCGACGAGGTCGGCCGCGCGCGGGTTCGACCCGACGACGTACAGGTACCGGCCGAGCGGCAGCCGCTCCAGTACCAGCCAGAGGACTCCAGCGAGGGCGAGCACGTAGAAGGCGGGGACCGGAAGGCCGAGGAACGTGGACTCGTAGAGGTCGGTGAACGCGGGCGGCAGGCCCTGGGGGCCGGGGACGATCCGGCTGCCGTCGGTGATCCAGCCGGTCACGGCGTACATCATGCTGCCGGTGCCGAGGGTGGCGATGAAGGAGTCGATCCGGCCGAACTCGACGATGACGCCGTTGAGGACGCCGACGACCAGCCCTCCGGCGAGCACGGTGAGACAGGCGAGCGGCCAGGGCCAGCCCTCGTTGACGACGAGCTGCATCACCATGACGTGGGCCAGTCCGAGGCCGTAGCCGATGGAGAGGTCGAACGCGCCGGTGACGATGGGCACCATGGCGGCCAGCGCCAGGACGGCCGGGATCGACTGGTTGGAGAGGATCGAGTCGACGGTGTCCAGCGTAGGGAAGGTCTCCGGCAGGGCGAGGGAGAAGACCAGGTAGAGCAGGGCGGTGAGGGCGAGCAGGCCGTAGGCGCCGATGTGGTGCCCGCCGGGGGTGCGCAGGCGCCCGCGGCGGGGCGGTGAGGGCGAGGGCGGTTCGGTCATGGGGTCGTCGCGGCCGTGGACGGGGGCATGGCCGAGGCCGCCCGGGTGAGCCCGGTGACGGTGAGGGCGCCGCCGCTCAGCTCGGCCGTCACGGATCCGCGGACGAAGACCAGGGTGCGTCCGCACACGCTCGCGACCTCCTCGAAGTCGGTGGACAGGAGCAGGACTGCGAGGCCCGCCGACAGCGCCTCGTCGAGCAGGCGGTGGATCGCCGCCTTGGCGCCGATGTCCACGCTCGCGGTCGGCTCCTCGAGGATCAGCAGCCGCAGCTCCGTTCGCAGCCAGCGGCCGATCATGACTTTCTGCTGGTTCCCGCCGGAGAGGGTGGCGATGGGGGCCTCGCTGTCGCGGGGGCGCACGGAGAACCGCTCGATCAGGGCGGCGGCGTCGGCACGTTCCCGTCGGGGACCGATCCAGCGCGGCGCCGGCCGGCCTCCCGCACGGGGATTGGCCAGGAGGTTCTCCCGCAAGGTCAGTTCGGCGAGGCAGCCCTCCCGCAGCCGGTCGCCCGGCACGAAGCCGACACCGAGGGCGACGGCCTCCGCGACCGTGCGGGGGCGGTAGGGCCGCCCGTGCAGTACGGCCCGCCCGCCGAGGAGCGGCCGGGCCCCGGCCAGGGCACGCCCCAGGTCGGTGTGCCCGGCGTCCGAGAGCCCGACCAGTCCGAGAACCTCTCCGGCGGCCACTTCCAGGCTGACGGGGCCGGCCAGGGGGGTGCGTACGGAGTCGAGGGCCAGGACGGGGAGTGCGGCTGCCGGGGGCGTGAGCGGGTGGTCGGCGGCCGGAGGGGTGGCGGGGTGGTCGGCGGCCGGGGGTCCGACGGGGTGGTCGGCAGCCGGAGTTCCGGCGGGGTGGTCGGCTTCCGAGGGCCGGGTGGGGCGTTCGGCAGCCGGAGTCCCAGCGGGGGGTTCGGCTGCCGCCGGAGGGGCGACGGGGCGGTCGGCAGCCGGAGTTCCGGCGGGGTGGTCGGCTTCCGAGGGCCGGGCGGGGCGTTCGGCAGCCGGAGTCCCAGCGGGGGGTTCGGCTGCCGCCGGAGGGGCGACGGGGCGGTCCACAGCCGGAGGGGTCGCAGGGTGGTCGCCAGCCGGAGTCCCTGCCGAGCGAGCAGCGGCCGGAGTGGCGGCAGGGCCGTCAGCAGGCGAGGGACGGGCCGGGTCGTCGGCAGGCGACGGGCCGGCGGGGCGGGTGGCAGGCGAAGGTCGGGCAGGGCGGGTGGTAGGTGGGGTGTCCTCTGTGGTGTCCTCCTCACCGACGATGTCGTGGACCAGGCGGGCGGGGCTGTGGCCGGCGAGTCGGCCGTGGCTGACCAGGCGGCCGTCGCGCAGTACCGCGAAGGCGTCGGCGACCTCGTACACCTCGTCCAGGCGGTGGGTGACGTAGAGGATGGCGTGGCCGCGGTCGCGCAGGGCGTGCAGGACGCCGAAGAGCCGGGCGCTGTCCGCGGCGGGCAGGCGGGCGGTCGGCTCGTCGAGGACGATGAGCCTCGCGCGGGCCGCCAGGGCCCTGGCGATCGCGACGAGCGAGCGCTCGGCCGGTGCGAGCCCGGAGACCGGCGCGTCGGGGTCGAGGTGCCCGGCGACGACCCGCAGCGCCCCGACGCAGCGCTCGCGGGTGCGTCGCCAGGAGATCAGCCCCCTCCGGCGGGCGTATCCGTTGGTCAGGGCGATGTTCTCGGCGACCGTCATCCACTCCACGAGACCGAGGTCCTGGTGGATGAAGGACATGCTCCGGGACGCGGCAGGGCTGCCGAGGGGCTCGCCGTCCACGGTGATCTGTCCCGCGTCGGCGGAGTGGACGCCGGCGAGGATCTTGATGAGCGTGGACTTGCCGGCGCCGTTGGGTCCGAGGAGGGCGAGCACGCTGCCGGCGTGGACGTCGAGGTCGACCCCGGCCAGCGCGACGGTCCCGCCGAACCGCTTGCCGAGCCCGCGGATACGGACCAAGGGCTCCGGCCCGGAGGGTGAAGCCGCCTTCACCGGCGTGTCAGGGGCGTCGCGCACCCGATCAAATTACAGCATTTCGGGCACCTTTCGGCCGCTGTGGACCCGTACGCGGGTCGGCGGACGCCTCACGCGGCGTCGAGCCCGCATTCGGCCCAGATGACCTTGCCCTCCGGCAGGTAGCGCGTGCCCCAGCTCTGCGAGAGCTGCGCGACGAGGAACAGGCCGCGACCGCCCTCGTCGGTGCTGGCCGCCCGGCGCAGATGGGGGGCGGTGTTGCTGGCGTCGGAGACCTCGCAGATGAGGGTGCGCCCGTACAGCAGCCTGACCCGGATGGGCCCGGTGCCGTGCCGGACGGCGTTGGTGATCAGCTCGCTGAGGATCAGTTCCGCGGCGAACGCGGTCTCGTCGAGTCCCCAGTCGGACAGGCGGCGCAAGGCGGAGGCCCGGACCTCGCCGACGAGCGCCGGGTCGGCGGGCAGCTCCCAGGCGGCGATCCGGCCGGGGTCCAGGGCATGGACGCGCGCGACGAGCAGGGCGATGTCGTCGTGCGGATGCGCGGGCGCCACGGTGTCCAGCACGGCCTGGCAGGTGTCCTCGGGTGCGCGCTCCGGATGGGCCAGGGCCACGCGCAACTGCTCCAGGACCACGTCCACGTCGCGGTGCCGGTCCTCGATGAGTCCGTCGGTGTAGAGCACGAGCTGACTGCCCTCGGGGACGTCGATCTCGACGGCGTCGAAGGGCAGCCCTCCGAGACCCAGCGGGGGCCCGGCCGGGAGGTCGGGGTAGGACACGGTGCCGTCGGGGTGGACGAGTGCGGGCGGCGGGTGACCGGCGCGCGCCATGAGGCACCGCTGCGCGGTCGGGTCGTAGACGGCGTACAGGCAGGTCGCGCCGATGACGCCGGCGCCCTTGCCGTCGGGATCCTCCCGGTCCAGGCGCCCCACGAGGTTGTCCAGGTGGGTGAGGACCTCGTCCGGGGAGAAGTCGAGCTCGGCGAAGCTGCGTGCCGCCGTCCGCAGCCGCCCCATGGTGGCCGCGGAGAGCATGCCGTGGCCGACGACGTCGCCGACGAGGAGCCCGATACGCGCGCCGGAGAGCGGGATGACGTCGTACCAGTCCCCGCCCACGTCGGACTCGGCGGGCAGATAGCGGTGGGCGACCTCGACGGCGTCCTGGTCGGGCAGACCGTGCGGCAGGAGCCTGCGCTGGAGGGCCAGGACCATGGTGCGTTCGTGGGTGTAGCGCCGGGCGTTGTCGATGGACAGGGCGGCGCGGGTGGCGAGTTCCTGGGCCAGCGAGCGGTCGTCGTCCCCGAAGGAGCTCCCGGTGCGGTAGAAGCTGGCGATGCCCAGGACGACACCGCGCGCGAGCAGGGGCACCGCGATGAGGGAGTGGACGTGGTCGAGCAGCCGTGCGGTGTGCTCGGGGTCCTGGGCGAGCCAGCCCGCGGCGGCCTTCAGGTCCGGCTCCAGCACCGCCTCGCCCCTGGTCAGGCAGCGCAGCTGGGGCGCGGTCGGGCCGAAGTCGATGCGCTTGCCGGGCGGTGTGAAGGGCAGGCCCTCGCGGACGCCGTGCAGCACCGTGCGGCGCAGGTCGGCGAGGGGGTCGGCGGACTCCTCGCCGCGCAGGACGGCATCGGGCAGGTCGATGGTGACGAAGTCGGCCAGGCGCGGGACCGCCGTCTCGGCGAGCTCCTCGGCGGTGCGGCGCACGTCCAGGGTGGTGCCGATGCGGGCGCTGGCCTCGGACAGCAGCTCCAGGCGCCGGCGCGCGGCCAGGGCGTAGGCCCCGACATGCGGCTCCCCCACCATCACGAGCCCCCGGGCCGGGAACGGTGAGCCGGCGCGGTCGTCCGCCGCGCCCCCGCCGCCGACCGGGCCCCTGCCGTCGTCCGTAGTGCCCCTGCCGCCGTCGGTCGCGCCCCTGCCGCCGTCGGTCGTGCCCCTGCCGCCTTCCGCCGCGCCCCCGCCACCGTCGGCCGTGACAGTGCCACCGTCCGCCGTGGCGGTGCCGTCGATCCCTGTGGGTCCCCGGTCACCGCCCCTGCCACCGTCGGCCGGGACGGTACCGCCGGCCTCCGCGGATCCCCGGTCACCGCCGGGCGCCACCGTCGAGCCGGACGCGGCGGCGAGATGCCCGGACGGCAGGGTGATCGGCGGTCGTGCGAGCCGTGGGGCGGTCGAGAAGGCGGCGAGGTCCGGCAGCTCCTCCGCCTGGTGCGGCAGGACGAGGGCCTCCCCCACCACGGTACCGGGCAGCACGGCCTCGATGGCGAAGCCCCGCACCCCGGAGGCGCTCGCCATCGGACGGCTCACGAGCGTCACCCGCCGGCCGTCGGGCAGGGCCACCTCGACGGCGGCCCGCTGCCCGCGGGAGATCAGCTCGGCGGCCTTCTCCCTCAGGATCGCCTGGTCACGGGGGTGCACTACGTCGGCCAGCGCGTCCAGGGCCACGCCATGGTGCAGGCCGCCCTCGCCCCCGGTGGAAAGGTACGTCCGCAGCAGGGCGCGCTCGTGCGCGGAACTCTGCCCCAGCAGCCGCCGCTCGATGTTCTCGGCCGCCCGGCGGATCGCCGCGCTCAGCGCGGGCTGTTCGAAACCACGCGGATACCCGAAGCACAGGACGCCCTCGATGCGTCCGCTGAGCGGGTCACGGACGGGCATCGCGACGCAGGCGCTGCCCTGGGACCGTTCCGCGAAGTGCTCGGCGCCGTAGACGCGGATGAGCTGCCGCTCCGCCAGGGCGAGGCCGATGCCGTTGGTGCCGGCGACCTGCTCGGCGAAGACGAATCCCGGGACCCGCTGGATCGCCGGGAGGCTCCTGGCCATCGCCGGGTCCCCGAACCGGCGCAGCAGGACCGTCCCGTTCGCGTCGGCGACCGAGATGTTGACCTGACTGCCGGAGAACGCGTCCTGGAGCCGGTCGAGCACCGGCACGGCCGCGCGGACGATACGGCCCCCCGGGTCGAAGTCCTCCCGGTAGGGGAGGTCGCTCGTGTCCGGCGACAGCCCCAGGGAGCGGCAGCGCTGCCACGAGTTCAGGATGGACGTCCGGACACCCGCGTCGACCTGCTCGCCCTGGAGAAACCGCTCGCGAAGCCGGGCGGGCCCCGTGCCGTCAGTCGCACGTCCCGCCGGCTTGGGTTCCTCGCCGGACCGAACCACGCTTCGCCTCGCTTGCGCCCGCGATCATCCGCTGCTCGGAAGAGAATCTGGCATTGACGAGAATACGGGCATTACGGTCGGGCGTCACGGTGCGCCGGAGCCGTTCGGGCGCCATGCCGCGGCGGCTCCGGCCGGGCGGACCGCGCTCACCCCAGGAAACTCAACCGCACCTTCCGCTCCGGGTTGTCCTTGTTGGTGTCCACGAGGCACACCGACTGCCACGTCCCGAGCTCCAGCCGGCCGCCCAGCACCGGCAAGGTCGCGTGCGGCGGGACGAGGGCCGGCAGGACGTGGTCGCGGCCGTGGCCGGGACTGCCGTGCCGGTGCTGCCAGCGATCGTCGGCGGGCAGCAGCGTGTGCAGTGCGGCCAAGAGGTCGTCGTCGCTGCCGGCGCCGGTCTCGAGAACGGCGATTCCGGCTGTCGCGTGCGGGACGAAGACATTGAGGAGGCCGTCCCGCCCGGCCGCCGCCTCCCGCAGGAAGGACTCGCAGTCGCCGGTGATGTCGACGACCCTCTCCGTGGAACCGGTGCTGATGTTCAGAACTCGGGTGGTGAAGACATCTGACATGCCCCCATCCTGACGCACGAGCCGGATTCCACCCGATCACCCCCGCCCGGGCGGCGGTACAGGCGTCCACTGGACGAGACGCTTGTTGACCGTGCGCATGCCACCTGGCTAGGTTCAGCGGCATGTTGCGTTCAGCCCTGCTCACCACGCGCGGTCACATCGACCTGCTGCGGGTGGCCTCCGCCGCGTGTCGCCGCGGCTGCTGACGCCCTTCCCCTCCTCACCTCCGGGTTCCCTCGCCCTGGTTCCGCCTGCCCGCTGAGCGCCCCTGCTCCCGTCGGTGCGGCGGCGGCGAGGCGTGCCTCTTCCAGCCCACGCTCTCCCCCGTGGAGTCCTCATGAGCATCAGTCATGCCCCACCCATGTCATCAGAACCCGATATTTCGCCTATATCGGCTCCCGACCTCGACCTCCAGCCCCTCGTCCCCGCCTCCTCCCGCCGCACCCGCGTCCCGCGCTGGCTCCGCCGTACCACCGGCCCCGTCCTGCTGCTGGCCTTGTGGCAACTCCTCAGCAGCACGGGTGCGTTGCAGCCGGACGTGCTCGCCTCGCCCGGCCGTATCGCCCAGGTCGCCGGGGACATGGTGGCCGACGGCTCGCTGCCCGCGGCCATGGGCACCTCACTCCAGCGGGTCGCGGCCGGGCTGCTGCTCGGTCTGGTCGTCGGCACCGGACTCGCCCTGCTCTCGGGCCTGTTCCGGATCGGCGAGGACCTGGTGGACGCGCCCGTGCAGATGCTGCGGACGGTGCCGTTCGTGGGTCTCATCCCGCTGTTCATCATCTGGTTCGGCATCGGCGAGGCACCCAAGGTCGCCATCATCACGCTCGGCGTGACCTTCCCGCTCTACCTCAACGTCTACGCCGGGATCCGGGGCGTGGACGCCCAGTTGATCGAGGCCGGGGAGTCCCTCGGGCTGTCGCGGTGGGGGCTCGTGCGGCACGTCGTCCTCCCCGGTGCGCTGCCGAACGCCATGACCGGTCTGCGCTACTCGCTCGGCATCGCCTGGCTCGCGCTGGTCTTCGCCGAGCAGGTCAACGCCGACTCCGGCATCGGGTTCCTCATGGTGCAGGCGCGGGACTTCCTGCGGACCGACGTGATCGTGGTCTGCCTGGTCGTCTACGCCTTCCTCGGCCTGCTCGCCGATTTCATCGTCCGCTCCCTCGAAAGGCTGCTGCTGCAATGGCGACCCACGTTCACCGGCCGGTGACCCCCCACGCCGTCCATGTCGAGGGGCTCACGCGGGCCTTCGACGGCCGCGCCGTCATCGACGACCTGCGACTGGACGTCCGGCCGGGCGAGTTCGTCGCCCTGCTCGGCCGCAGCGGCTGCGGCAAGTCGACGCTGCTGCGCATCCTCGCCGGGCTCGACCGCGACATCGAGGGCACCGTGCTGGTGCCGCGCCGCAAGGCCGTCGCCTTCCAGGCGCCCCGGCTGATGCCGTGGAAGAAGGTCTGGCGCAACGTCCTGCTCGGCCTGCCCGGCAAGCCCGAACGCGCCGTCGCCGAGCAGGCCCTCGACGAGGTCGGCCTCGGCCACCGTTCGGGCGCCTGGCCCAAGACCCTCTCCGGCGGCGAGGCACAACGCACCTCGCTCGCACGGGCGTTGGTGCGCGAGCCCGATCTGCTGCTGCTCGACGAACCGTTCGGCGCGCTCGACGCCCTCACCCGTATCAAGGCCCAGCGGCTCGTGGGCGAGTTGTGGCAGCGCCGGGGCTGCGCGGTGCTCCTCGTCACCCACGACGTGGAGGAGGCCGTGCTGCTCGCCGACCGCGTCCTGGTGATGGACGGCGGCGTCATCGCCCACGAGCAGCGCATCGACCTGGACCGCCCACGTGACATCACCGACCCGCGCTTCGCCGCACTGCGCGCCGGGCTCCTCGAACGCCTCGGCGTCGAGGCGACGGCCGCCGAAGCGGCCTGACCTCCTCGCCCATCTTGTCTGCGGCCTTTTACGGCCCACCCCCATCACGACCGACACGAACGGAACCACCATGCGACGACGTCTCGCCCCCGCCGCCCTGCTCCTCCCCCTCGCCCTGCTGCTCACCGCCTGCGGCGGGAACTCGGCCGCCAGCACGTCGGACGGCGGCACCGACGGCCATGGACCGGTCACGATCGACGTCGGTGACCAGAAGGGCGGTTCGGAGGCCATCCTGCGGGCCGCCGGGGAACTGAAGAACCTCGACTACAAGATCAAGTGGTCCACGTTCACGTCCGGACCACCCCTGCTGGAGGCCGTCAACGCGGGAGCCGTCGACATCGGCGGCGTCGGCAACACCCCGCCGGTCTTCGCGGCCGGAGCGGGCTCGAAGATCAAGGTCGTGGCCGCCTGGCACGGCACGTCCAAGGGCGACACCATCCTCGTCCCGAACGACTCGTCCCTGAGGAGTCCCGAGCAGCTCAAGGGCAGGTCGGTTGCCGTCGCGCAGGGCTCGTCCGCGCACTACCAGCTGGTCGCGTCCCTGAGGAAGGCCGGGCTGAAACTGAGCGACGTCAAGGTCAAGTACCTCCAGCCGGCCGACGCGCTCGCCGCGTTCACCGCCGGCAAGGTCGACGCCTGGGCGGTGTGGGATCCGTACACCTCCCAGATCCTGAAGGCCAAGCAGGGCCGGGTGCTGACCGACGGCGACGGTGTGACGAACGGGCTCACCTTCCAGGTCGCGGCACCGGACGCACTGAAGGACAAGAAGAAGGCCGCCGCCGTCAAGGACTACCTGGAGCGGCTGCGGCGCGCCTACAGGTGGGTGTACGACCACGAGGAGGAGTGGGCGAAGGTCTGGGCGAAGGACACCGGGCTCCCCGAGGACGTGGCGCTGGCCGCGGTGAAGCGCACCTACACGACCCGGATCGCGGTCGCCGTCGACAAGCCGCTGATCGCCTCCGAGCAGGAGATCGCCGACACGTTCACGGCGTTGAAGCTCATCCCGCGCAAGGTGGACTTCGCCGGCTTCACCGACACCCGGTTCAACGGCGACCTGCCGCCGTCGACCGCGGCGACCCGGCCCTCGGAAGGCTAGGACGCGTCCGCAAAGTCCCGCCTGCCTCGCGACGCCCGGCACGCACTCTCGCCGTACCGGTCAGCCGGGAAGATCCACGGCCCCGGCACGGTTGGTAGAAGCGTGAACAACACACGCGAGGTCGAGGTAGTCGTCATAGGCGCGGGTCAGGCCGGTCTGGCCGGCGCCTATCACCTGCGGCGATCCGGTTTCGAGCCGGACCGCGACTTCGTCGTGCTGGACCACTCCCCCGGTCCCGGCGGCGCCTGGCAGTTCCGCTGGCCGTCGCTGACGTACGGCAAGGTGCACGGGATGCACGCGCTGCCGGGGATGGAGCTCACGGACGCGGATCCGGCCCGGCCGTCCGCCGAGGTGATCAGCGACTACTTCGACCGGTACGAGAAGGCCTTCGACCTGCGGGTGCGGCGCCCCGTGGACGTACGGGCCGTGCGCGAGGGGCCCGGCGGGCGGCTGCTGGTGGAGACCTCGCAGGGCGTGTGGTCGACGCGGGCGCTGATCAACGCGACCGGCACCTGGGACCGGCCGTTCTGGCCGCGCTATCCGGGCCAGGAGACCTTCCGGGGGCGGCAGCTGCACACCGCGCAGTACCCCGGGCCGGAGGAGTTCGCCGGGCAGCGGGTCGTCGTGGTGGGCGGTGGCGCCTCGGGCACCCAGCACCTGCTGGAGATCGCCTCGTACGCGGCCGCCACCACCTGGGTGACCCGGCGTCCGCCCGTCTTCCGTGAGGGCCCGTTCGACGAGGACGCGGGCCGTGCGGCCGTCGCGCTCGTCGAGGAACGGGTACGGCAGGGACTGCCACCCATGAGTGTCGTCTCGGTCACCGGGCTGCCGCTCAACGACGCGGTCCGCCAGGGCATCGAGGACGGGGTGCTCGACCGGCAGCCGATGTTCGACCGCGTCACGCCCACAGGAGTGGACTGGCAGGACGGCCGGCACGTCGACGCCGACGTCATCCTCTGGGCCACCGGCTTCCGCGCCGCCATCGACCACCTCGCCCCGCTCCGGCTGCGCGCCCCGGGCGGCGGCATCCGCATGGAGGGCACGCACGCGGCCGCCGACCCTCGCGTCCACCTCGTCGGCTACGGCCCGTCGGCCAGCACCATCGGCGCCAACCGCGCCGGCCGCGCGGCCGTCCGCGACATCAGGCGACTGCTGGCGCGGGAGCCGGTCGCCGCGTGACGCCCGGGTGGGTCATCCGGCCGCCCGCGCGCCGTCCTCCTTCCGGTGCGCGTTGAACTCCGCGACGTTCCGCTGGTGTTCCGCGTAGTCCGCGGTGAAGCGGGTGTCGCCCGGCCTGACCGTGACGAAGTAGAGCCAGTCGCCCGGGGGTGGGTTGACGGCCGCGCGCATCGCTTCCTCGCCGGGGTTGTCGATGGGGGTGGGGGGCAGGCCCATGCGCTGGTACGAGTTGTAGGGGCTGTCGATCCGCCTGTCGCTCGCCGTCGTCCGCACGGCGGAGCGGCCCAGCGCGTAGTTGATGGTGGAGTCCATCTGGAGCGGCATACCGCGTTCGAGGCGGTTGGAGACGACCCGGGCGACCTTGCCCATGTCGGCCTTGGTGGCCGACTCCGCCTGGACGATGCTCGCGATGGTGACGGCCTGATAGACGTTCATGGCGTTGCGCTGCGCCCCCGCGGTGATGGGCGCGCCGTTGAACTTCGCGTTCGCGGTGTCGACCATCAGCGCCAGGAGTTTCTCCGGGGTCGTCTTCTCCTGGAGCGGATAGGTCGCCGGGAAGAGGTAGCCCTCCGGGTTGCCCGCGGCGTCGTTCGGCAGTTTGAGGGCGGCCTTCGCCAGGGACTTCTTCGTGCTGCCCGGGGGCAGGGCGAGGGCCTTGTCGACGGCGGCGTAGACCTGGCTCGCCCGCCGGCCCTCCGGGATCACCAGCGTCGTGGGCCGGCCGTCCTCCACGGGCGCCAGGGTCAGCAGCGGCACCGCCACGGCGGTACCGACCACGACGGCTCCGGTCGCGACGAGGGCGATCCGGCCCCGGCGCGTCAGTCGAATCGTGCTCCGTGGCGGAGTGTTCTTCTGCATGCGGGCACGGTAACCCGCATATCGCCGTAAACCCGGCATATTTTCATCTTGTCGGTTCCAGTTGGGCGTCCCGGCGTACGAGCGCCGCGTACCGGCCGTGCCGTTCCAGCAGTTCCTCGTGCGTACCGAGCTCGACCGCGCGCCCCGAGTCGAGGACCACGATCTGGTCGGCGCCCCGGACGGTGGACAGCCGATGGGCGATGGTCAGCGTGGTGCGGTCGGCCGACAGCGCGTCGATGGCGTCCTGCACGGCGGCCTCGGTCCGGGTGTCCAGGGCGCTGGTGGCCTCGTCGAGGATGAGGACCGGCGGATCGCGCAGGATGGTCCGGGCGATGGCCAGGCGCTGCTTCTCGCCGCCGGAGAAGCGGTGGCCACGCTCGCCGACGACGGTGTCGTAGCCGTCGGGCAGGGCCGCGATGTGGTCGTGGATCTGCGCCGCCTTCGCCGCCTGGTGGAGTTCCTCGTCGGTGGCGTCGGGCTTGGCGAAGCGCAGGTTGTCGGCGACCGAGGCGTGGAAGAGGTACGTCTCCTGCGAGACGACGCCGACCGCGCGCGCCAGGGTGTCGAAGTCGAGGTCGCGGACGTCGACCCCGTCGAGGGTGACGCGGCCGCCCGTCACGTCGTAGAGGCGGGGCACCAGGTAGCCGAGCGTGGACTTGCCGGCGCCGGTGGGGCCGACGATCGCGAGGCTGCCGCCGGCCGGGACGGTGAGGTCGATGCCGTCGAGGACCGGGCCGCCCTTGTCGTCGTAGCCGAAGGAGACGTTCTCGAAGCGGACCTCTCCCTTGACCCGGTCCAGACGCACCGGGTCCGCGCGCTCGGTGATGTCGATCGGCAGGTCGAGGTACTCGAAGATGCGCTGGAAGAGGGCGAGCGAGGTCTGGATCTGCACGCCGGTCGACAGCAGGCTCACGGCCGGGCGGAACAGGCCCTGCTGGAGCGAGACGAAGGCGACGATCGTGCCGAGGGAGACCTCGGGGCCGCCCAGCTGGAGGGCCATGCCGGCGGTCCAGTAGATGACGGCGGGCAGGGCGGCCATGACGATCGTGATGACGGCCATGCGCCAGCGGCCGGCCATGTTCGACCGCACCTCCAGGTCGACGAGCTCCTCGGACTCGTCGGCGAAGGACTTCGTCAGCGAGTCGGAGCGGCCCATCGTGCGGCCGAGCAGGATGCCGCTGACGGAGAGCGACTCGGTGACCGTGGCGGCCATGGCGGCCATCTGCTTCTGGCGCTGGGTGGTGATCTTCCGGCGTTCGTTGCCGACGCGGCGGCTGATCCACACGAACACCGGCAGCAACAGCAGCGAGACGACGGTCAGGCGCCAGTCGAGGACGACCATCGCGACGATCGTGGCGACCACGCTGGTGAGATTGGAGACCAGGGAGGTCGCGGTGGAGGTGACGGTGGCCTGCATGCCGCCGATGTCGTTGGCGATGCGGGATTGCACCTCACCCGTCCGCGTGCGCGTGAAGAAGGCGAGGGACATGCGCTGGAGGCGGCCGTAGACGGCGGTGCGCAGATCGTGCATGACCCGCTGGCCGACCGTGGTGGAGATCAGCGTCTGGAGGACACCGAAGACACTGGTGAGGACGGCGCTGAGGATCATGCCGAGCGCGAGCAGGCTGAGCAGGCCCGTACGCCCCTGCGGGATCGCGACGTCGAGGATCTCCTTCAGCAGGAAGGGCGTGGCGACCGAGACGAGCGACGCGGCGCCGACCAGCAGGCCGACGATCGCGAGGCGGCCCCGGTAGGGGCGGAAGAGCCTGAGGATGCGGCGGACCTGCCGGGGCTCTTCCTTCGACTCGGCGGGTGCGGTCCAGGGGGGTTCACGGTCGGGGTGCATGGGCTCCTTCGAGAGAGCGGTACGGCCGGGGCGAGGGCGGCGAATCGGATCGTAGCTCATTGTTACCTATACTCACAATGAACATCATCCTGATATTGTTCCCGCATGACCTCCCCCGACTCCGACGGCCTGCTGGCCGAGCAGTTGCTGCGGCTCACCCGCCGGGTGCACCGCATCCAGAAGCGCCATCTGGAGCATCGCGACCTCGGCATCACACCGGCCCAGTCCCGGCTGCTGCGCACCCTCGCGCACTGGGGGTCGCCGCCGCGAATGGCCGACCTGGCCGAGCGCCTGGAAGTGGTGCCCCGGGCCGTGACCACGCTGGTCGACGGGCTGGAGGCGAGCGGCAAGGTACGCCGGGTCCCGGATCCGGCGAACCGGCGGGTGATCCGCATCGAGCTCACGGACGACGGCCGGGGTGCGCTGCGCGAACTGCGGGCGGCGCGCAGGTCGGCCGCGGAGGAGATCCTGGCCCCCCTGACGGAGCAGCAGCGCGCGGCCCTGGGAGGGCTGCTGGACACGCTGATCGACGGGACGCCGGTGGGGTCCCGCTGACGCGCGGGAGGGCGGCCAGAGTCTCGTTCGGGTCAGGCCGCAGGCGCGGGGTCTGATCCGCCGGACAGACCCCTAGACTCCCGCCATGATCGCCGACCTTCAGTGCGTGGTGCTGGACTGCCCCGCTCCACCGGAACTCGCCGGCTTCTACCAGTCGCTCCTCGGCGGCGTCGTCAACCAGCCGGACCGGCGATGGTCCCTGGACGAGGGCTGGGCGACGCTGCACACGCCGTCCGGATTCGTGCTGGCCTTCCAGCGGGTGGCGGACCACCGGCCGCCGCGGTGGCCGGATCCCGCCCGGCCGCAGCAGTTCCACCTGGACTTCGGCGTGGCGGACCTGGATCGCGCACAGGAGCAGGTGCTGGCCCAGGGCGCCGAGGTGCTGGACGCCGGTGCGGACGGGCGGAGTTGGCGGGTGTACGCGGACCCGGCGGGGCATCCCTTCTGCCTGGTGCGTCACTGAACACACGAAGAGCCGCGATCGCCGCCCGCTGTTCCGGGCGGTGACCGCGGCTCACTCGCCTGCCGTCGTCAACTGGCGTCGGCGACGGTCTCCTTGGTCTTCTGTGCGGGAACCTCCGCGGGAACGGGCTCGTCGCCGCCCTCCAGGTCCTCGGCCGCGGTTTCGCCGTCCAGCACCTTCTTGGCCCGCTCGATGTCCAGCGCACCCTCCCAGCGGGACACCGCGAACACGGCGACGCAGTTGCCGAGCAGGTTCGTGACGACACGCATCGAGTCCATGATGCGGTCCACGCCGAGCAGCAGGGCGACGGCTCCGGCCGGAATGGCGCCCAGGGACGAGGCCGTCGCGGACAGGGCGAGGAACGCCGAGCCGGGGATGCCCGCCATGCCCTTGCTGGTCAGCATCAGCACCAGGACCACGGTGATCTGCTGGCCCAGGCTCAGATCCACGCCCACGGCCTGGGCGATGAACAGCGTGCCGATGGACAAGTAGAGCGAGGCGCCGTCGAGGTTGAAAGAGTAGCCCGTGGGCAGCACCAGACCCACCGCGTCGTCGCGGGCACCGGCCCGGCGCAGCTTCTGCATCACGCGCGGCATGACCGACTCGGTGGACGCGGTGCCGAGCGCAAGCAGCATCTCCTCGCGGATGTAGCGCAGGAACTTCCAGAGGCTGAGCCCGGTCACCATCCGCAGGGCGACGGCGAGCAGCGCGACGAACAGCGCGGCCGCCACGTAGCAGAGCACGATGAGCTTGGCGTACGTCTTCATCACGCCCAGCCCGTAGTTGCCGACCAGGTGGGCCATCGCGCCGAACACCGCGATCGGGGCCAGACGCATGATGAAGCCGACGACCGTGAAGATCACTTCCTGGGCCTGGTCGATGGCGGGCAGGATCTTCGGCACCTTGGTGTGCCCGAGGTGCAGCAGGGCGGCGCCCACCAGGCAGGCCAGGATGAGGACTTGGAGCAGTTCGTTCTCGGCGAAGGCCCCGACGAAGCTCTCGGGCAGCGCGTTGAGGACGAACTCGGTCGTCGAGGGCAGCTGGCCACCGCCCGTCGTCTGGTTCACCGCGGCGGCGTCCAGCGAGGAGGGGTCGACGTTCATGCCTTTGCCGGGCCCGACGACGTTGGCGGCGACGAGGCCGATGACCAGGGCGGCCGTCGAGGCGACCTCGAACCAGATGAGGGCCTTGACCCCGATCCGGCCGAACGCCTTCAGGTCACCGGCCTTGGCGATGCCGACGACGACCACGCAGAACACCAGAGGCGAGATCACCGTCTTGATGAGCCGGGTGAAACCGTCGCCGAGCGGCTGGAAAGCCGTGGCCGTGTCCGGCCACAGCTTCCCGACGACGATTCCCAGGACGAGCGCGCAGAGAACCTGCGCGAAGAGTGAGGTTCGCAGGGTGCGTGCGACGCGCCGCTGTAGGGACGGTACGGACGGTGGCACGGGGCCTCCTTGGGGGGACGGAGCACGGAAGCCGGAGGGGACTTCTGCAATACGGAAAGCGCATTCCGTAGCCGTACACTCTGGAGGCTGTCTTGATCGCGCACAAGACCGCAACGTTTCGGCCATGTAAAAGCACCCTAAGTGGCGCGTGTCACATAGGTCACACCCGCCCCGTCAGCAGCGGTGGCGGTCCCCCGTGAGCACCCCCTGCACGGTGGTCAGCGTGCGGTCGTAGCAACCGTGCGAGCCGTACAGCCGGTAGCGCTCGCTCGTCGTGCCGACCGCGTGCCGTTGGTCGCGGGGCACGTTCGCCGTGTAGGTGGCGTCTCCCGCGTAGGAGTCGTCGAGCCGTGACCACGCCGTACGGCGGCCGCCGCGCGTCTCGACGGCCGTGGCGCGGTCGCCGAGGGTCAGCACGGTGCGCAGCCGGTCGCCCGCGCCGAGGGTGGTCGTGCCGTCCATCGTGTAGGTCCGGTCGGTGCGGGTGGTGCGGGCCGGTCCGCGTCCGTCGACGGTCACCGACTCGTCGTCGGTCCAGGTGGCGTCGAGGGCATCGGTCGTCTCGCCGTCCACCCAGCGGTGCTCGGAGGAGGTGGCGAGCGAACGGCTGACAGTGGTCGTGACGCGGCCGTGCGAGGTGTCGACGTATCCGGCGACGGTCAGCCGGTGGGCGCCCTCGGTGTCGACCCGGTGCTCCGAAGCGGGCGTATACGACGAGGAGTTGGTGAGGTCGCCCGACTTGTGCACGGTGAGCTTCCCGGGAACGTGGGCGCGCTGCTCGTCCTGCCAGACGAGGACGTTCACAGGGGTGCTCCAGCCGGTCTGCCCCTCGGGCACGCCGACGACCGAGACCTCGACGCGGTGCGGGCGGCCGTCGTTGAGGAGCCCGGCGAAGGGGGTGAGGTCATAGGTGATCGGCTTGATGTCGAAGGCGCGCGGGCCCGGGATCACGTACCAGAGGAACGGGTTGGACCAGCCGCCGGTCCACACGGTGGGGAACGGTGCGGCGATGCCCGCGAGCCGGCCGTCCACGCGGATCTGCACCTCGCGGTAGGGGCCCTGGCCCGCCTTGCATGAGTACGGCGCCGGGTCGGGCACCGTCAGGTACCAGTACTCCTCGCAGCCGCCGCCGGAGCCGGTCGCGTACACCTCGGCGACGACGCGTTCGCTGTTGCGCGGCGTGGTGAGGGTGGTCGCGCCGTCGGTCCCCTGGTCGAGCGTGAGGACCCGGTCGGGGCTCTTCCCGTCGGGGCGGCCCTGATGGAACGTCAGCGTGACCTTGACGTCGAGGACACCCGTGTAGGTGTCGTCGACGACGTTCCCGATGAGCATCTCGACGTCCTGGCGGCCGCGGAAGGTGTCGCTGTAGCGGGTGACGTCCTTCTCCACCGACCACTCGATGCCGTCGGGCGAGGGCTGCGGTGTCGAGGTGCGGAAGATCTCGACCCCGCCGACGTGCAGGTAGCCGAGCCGGTCGTACTGGCGCCCCTTGACCTTGCCGTCGAGCCGCAGCACCACCTTGCTCCAGCGGTCACCGCAGTCGGCGGGCGGTGTGTACGTGCCCCGGTACGGGGTGAAGTCGCGGAACTGCGCCTGGGCCAGGGTGACTTCGCAGGCCCTGCCGCCGGGCTTCGCGACGGGCGGGGCGGCCGTGACCGGGTCGTGCCAGTCGGTGCCGAACTCGGCGGGGACGTCGGCCGCACGGGCGGGACCGGTCCCGAGGAGGGTGCTCGCCAGGAGGGTCGCCCCGGCAAGCATGGACATGACGATCCGTCTCTTCATGGGCGGTGTTCTACGGGGAGTCCGCCGCCTCCGCAATGAGCTCCTGTCCGCCGCGCAGCCCTGTTCCCACCCCTGTCGGCCGGTTCCGTTCGGTGGGTCGAAAACCGGTTGCCTCCGACCACGCGGCGAGGCGAACCTGTCACGGTTTGCTGCCCTCGGCCGAACCCCCATCCCCCCATCCCTCCACCCCCCATTCCCCCCTGACACGAGCCACTGGGACGTCATGCAGATTCAAGACCTTCCGTACCCCGACCCGGGCGTGCCGGACGCGCGTTCGGGTCCCCGATTCTTGTGGTGGCTCTTCCGGAATCAGCTGGGCGGGCAGCTCAAGTCGCTGGCCTGGGGGCTGCTGCACTTCGCCTCCGTCGCCGCGCTGCCGTTCTGCGTCGGTGTCGCCGTACAGGCCGTCGTCGACCGCTCCGGCGGGCAACTCGCCCTGGCGGGCGGCCTGCTGGCGCTGGCCTGCGTCGGCAACGCGGTCGGCGACACCTTCCTGCATCGCACCGCCGTCACCAACTGGATCACGGCGGCCGCCCGCGTCCAGCAGCTGCTCGCCCGCAAGGCCGCCCAGTTGGGCTCGGCGCTGACCCGGCGCGTCGCGGCCGGTGAGGTCGTGGCGGTCTCCACGGGTGACGTCGAGAAGATCGGCTGGTTCGTGGAGGCCTGGTCGCGGTTCACCGCCGCCCTGGTCACCATCGTGCTGGTCTGCGCCGCTCTGCTCGTCTACCAGCCCGCGCTCGGCGTCGTCGTCGCCGTGGGTCTGCCCGTGCTGGCGCTCGCCGTGCTGCCCCTGCTGCCCCGTGCCACCCGGCGCGCCGACGTCCAGCGCGAGAAGGCCGGACGCGCCACCGAACTCGCTTCGGACACCGTCGCCGGCCTGCGCGTACTGCGCGGCATCGGCGGTGAGGAACTGTTCCTCGACCGCTACCGCCGCGCCTCCCAGGAGGTCCGGCACGCCGCGGTGCGCAGCGCCCGGATGTGGTCCCTGATCTCCGCGATCCAGGTCCTGCTGCCGGGTCTGCTGCTCATCGCCGTCGTCTGGTACGGCGTGCACCTGGCGCGCCAGGGCCGGATCACCGTCGGCGAACTGGTCACCGTCTACAGCTCGGTGATGGTCCTCACCTATCCGCTGCGGCACTTCGAGGAGATCGCCATGGCGTACTCCTTCTCCCGGCCGTCCGCCAAACGGGCCGCGGGCGTGCTCGCGCTGGAGCGGGCCACGGACACCGCCGGGTCGCGCCAGGCCGACCTCCCCTCCGGAGACCTGTACGACCCGGACACCGGGCTGCTCGCGAGCGCCGGCCTGCTCACGGCCGTGGTGTGCGGCGACCCGGACGCGGCGGGCCGGCTGGCGGAACGACTGGGCGGACACCCGCCGCAGGAGGGCACGTCAGTGCTGCTGGGCGGCGTGCCGCTCGACGAACTCCCGCTGGACTGTGCCCGCACGGCCGTCCTCGTCCAGGACAAGGACCCGGTGCTGCTGTCCGGCTCGCTGCGCGAACTGCTCGACGTGCCCGCGTCGGGCGCTGTCGAACCGCGGGCGGCGCTGGCTGCCGCGCAGTGCGACGACGTGCTCGCGGCGCTGGTGCAGGGCTCGGTGGACGCCGCCGACCCCATGGACGCCCGGATCACCGAACGCGGCCGGTCCCTGTCCGGCGGCCAGCGCCAGCGGCTCGCGCTCGCCCGGTCGCTGATCACGGATCCGGAGGTGCTCGTCCTGGACGAGCCGACCTCGGCCGTCGACTCGCACACCGAGGCACGGATCGCGCAGGGCGTGCGGGAGCTGCGCGCGGGGCGCACGACCGTGGTGCTCACCTCCTCGCCGCTGCTGCTGGACCGCGCCGACCGGGTGGTGTTCCTGCACGAGGGCGAGGTCGCGGCGGTGGGCGCCCACCGCGAGCTGGTGCACACCGAGCCCCGCTACCGCGCGGTGGTCACCCGCGAGACGGACGACGAGGTCGCGCTGACCGGTTCCGTCGCCCTGAAGGACGTCCTGCACGAACTGGAAGAGCACGAACTGGAAGAGATCGAGGAGAAGGCATGATCGGCGTAGCGCCACCGGCGTACGATCCGGCGGCTCCGACGACGGCGAACACCCTGCCGGTCGGTGCCCCCACGACCGTCCGCGCCTACGTGGCCGAACTGCTGCGCCGGCACCGCCGGGCGTTCCTCCTGCTCGTCCTCGTCAACACGGTCGCCGTCGTCGCCTCGATGGCCGGTCCGTGGCTGCTGGGCGGGGTTGTGGAGCGGGTGTCCGACGGGGCCCGGGACCTGCGACTGGAACTCACCGCGGGGCTCTTCGTGACGGCACTGGCCGTCCAGGCACTGTTCGTCCGCCAGGTGCGGCTGCGCGGCGCGATGCTCGGCGAGCGGATGCTGGCCGACCTGCGCGAGGACTTCCTCGTACGGTCGGTCGGGCTGCCGCCCGGCGTGCTGGAGCGGGCCGGGACCGGCGATCTGCTGTCGCGGATCACCACGGACATCGACCGGCTGGCCAACGCCATGCGCGAGGCCGTGCCGCAGCTGTCGATCGGCGTGGTGTGGGTGGTGCTGCTGATGGGCGGGCTGGTCGTCACGGCGCCGCCGCTGGCGCTCGCCGTGCTGCTCGCCCTGCCGCTGCTGATCACCGGCTGCCGCTGGTACTTCCGGCGGGCACCGGCCGCCTACCGCTCGGAGTCCGCCGGGTACGCCGCCGTGGCCGCCGCGCTCGCCGAGACCGTGGACGCCGGGCGCACCGTCGAGGCGCACCGCCTCGGCGACCGGCGCGTCGCGCTGTCCGAGCGCCGGATCCGGGAGTGGACGGCCTGGGAGCGGTACACGATGTGGCTGCGGTCGGTGCTCTTCCCGGTCGTCAACGTCACCCACGTCACCGTGCTCGCCTCGGTCCTCCTGGTCGGCGGCGTGTTCGCGCTGCACGGCTGGATCGACGTCGGCCAGCTCACGACGGGCGCGCTGATCGCCCAGATGCTCGTCGACCCGGTGGGCATGATCCTGCGCTGGTACGACGAGCTCCAGGTGGCCCAGGTGTCGCTGGCCCGGCTCGTCGGAGTCCGGGACATCGAGCCGGAGGCCGGCGACCCGTCCGTGTCCCCCGACGGACGCCATGTGCACGCCGACCGGGTGCACTTCGGCTACGTGGACGGCGTGGACGTCCTGCGCAAGGTGTCGCTGGAGGTCTCCCCCGGCACGCGGCTGGCCCTGGTCGGCCCCTCGGGTGCGGGCAAGTCGACGCTGGGCCGGCTCCTCGCCGGGATCTACGCGCCCCGGGACGGCCGGATCACCCTGGGCAGCGCCGAGCTGTCCCGGATGCCGGCGGAACGCGTCCGCGCCCACGTCGCCCTCGTCAACCAGGAGCACCACGTCTTCGTGGGCTCCCTGCGCGACAACCTCCGGCTCGCCCGGACCGGTGCCGGCGACGCCGAGCTGTGGGCGGCGCTGGGCGCGGTCGACGCGGACGGCTGGGCCCGGGCGCTCGACGACGGCCTGGACACCGAGGTCGGCTCGGGCGGACTGACGCTCACCCCCGCGCAGGCCCAGCAGATCGCGCTGGCCCGCCTGGTGCTGGCGGACCCGCACACCCTGGTCCTGGACGAGGCGACGTCCCTGCTCGACCCACGCGCCGCCCGCCACCTGGAACGATCCCTGGCCAAGGTCCTCGACGGCCGCACGGTCGTCGCCATCGCCCACCGCCTCCACACCGCCCACGACGCGGACGTCATCGCCGTCGTCGAGAACGGCCGCATCAGCGAACTGGGCAGCCACGAGGAACTGGTGGCGGCGGATGGGGCGTATGCGGCGTTGTGGAGGTCGTGGCACGGCTGACAAGCCGGTGACGCCGGTGCCGAGGGTGACAAGGACGTCGTGAGACGCGAGGCCTCGGGGCGCGCGTCGTGAGACGCGAGGCCTCGGGGCGCGCGTCGTGAGACGCGGGGCCTCGGGGCGCCCGGCCGGGAGGCACGGCGTCCCGAACGACCTGCCCTCTGAGAGCGGGGCCGGACGGTCGGCTCCGGCCAGGCCCAGTCCGGTCCGGTCCGGTCCGGGGCCCGGCCCCGATCGACCGGCATCTGGGTCGGTCCTGCCTTCCGGACGGTCCCGCCCGGGGGGGCCGCTTCCGGGGGTCCGTCCCGGGAGGCCCGTCCCGGGAAGTCCGTCCCGGGAGGCCCGTCCCGGGGATCCGCCCCGGGGGGCCGCCTCCGCAGGGCCACCTCCACGAAGCAACCCCGAGGGCCATTTCCGGGCGGCTACCTCGGCAGCGCCACCTCCGGGGGCTACCTCCGCAGAGTCACCTCCAGGAAGCCACCTCCAGGGGGCTACCTCCAGGGGGCTACCTCCAGGGGGCTACCTCCGCAGGGCCACGTCCGGCAGGCCGCTTCGCGGGGGGGCGCTTCGCGGGGGGCTTCGCGGGCCACCCTCCGCAGGGCCACCTCTAGGGGGCTACCTCCGCAGGGCCACCTCCGGGGGCTCCACCGCAGGCCACCTCCGGGGGCTCCGCCGCAGGCCACCTCCGGGGGCGTCTCGGGAGGTGGGCCTCCGGAGGTGGCCCGGGTTCGGCCCGGGCCAGGGTCGGCACGGACCAGGGCCGGCACGGACCAGGGCCGGCACGGACCAGGGCCGGCGCGGCCTCCTGGTTGGTGACCGCCGGAGGCGTTCCGTGGCGTTGCGCGGTCCCGAGGCTGGGTGGAAGGCTGGAAACAGGCACCGGCTCGGGGGATCGCCCGGGAACCGCGGCAGCGGTCCGGCGGCGGGCGGCGTCAGTGCTCCGTGTGGCGGCGGCCCGGCGCGGGCCCCGGTGTGAACGGGCCCGCCCCACCCCCTGGAGGTACCCGTGAAGAGCTCCGACGGCTGGGGAGACGACGTCTACCAGCCGGAACCATCCGAGCAGAGAGAGGACACGGGGCTGCTCGACGCCGAGGACACCCTGGAGTACGACGGCGTCGACGATCCCCTCGACCGGGGCTGGTCCCCTCCCGAGCGGCCCTGGGCCGTGGAGCACAGCGGCGTCACCGCGGCGGAGCGGCAGCGGGGCGAGACGCTGGACCAGCGGCTCGCCGAGGAGCTGCCGGAGCCCGTCGCCCCGGACGGTGACGGTCTCGGGGACTGCCAGGGCACCGACGGGGAACTCCTGGACAACGAGGTCGGCGACGCCCGCTCCGGCCGGCTCGTGGCCCCCGACGAGGGCGCGCACGAGGACGAGGAGAGCGCGCTGGTCGCCATGGACGTGGGCATCGACGGCGCGGCGGCGTCGGCCGAGGAGGCAGCCGTGCACATCGTCGACGAGGACGTCCTGCCCGGCTGATCGCAGAACCGACCCGAGCCGCACGAGGAGCAGCCATGCAGCAGGACAAGCACCCCGACTACCACGCCGTCGTCTTCCGCGACCGGGCCGCCGGTTACGCCTTCCTGACCCGGTCCACCGCGACCAGCGACCAGACCATCGAGTGGGACGACGGCGAGACCTACCCGGTCGTGGACGTGGAGATCTCCTCGGAGAGCCACCCCTTCTACACGGGCAAGGCCCGCACGGTGGACTCGGAGGGCCGGGTCGCCGCGTACGAGCGCCGGTACGGCGGCCGCTGAGCCCGTCCTCCGGCTCGGCAGGCGCTCAGATGACGTTGAGCGCCGCCGCGCAGCCCACCCCGCCGAGCAGCATGAACACCGGCATCAGCACCTTGAGCTCCACCCAGCTGCCCGCCCGGAACCGCATGAACTTCGGCGGCCCGACCGGGTACCAGCGCTTGCGGCCTACGGGGATCGGCCACAGGATCGGGCAGCCGGAGACGGTCAGCGCGTCCCCGATGTCGTGCACGATCGCGCCCAGCACGACCGGCAGGCCCAGCCACAGGTACTCCTGGCCCGGCGCCGTGAACAGCCAGTCCGCGCCGTTGCCCGTCTTGTCCAGCACACCCGCGAGGATCCACGCGGTGGCCGCGGCCAGCAGCCACACCAGGACCTCGCTGCTGGAACCGCGCGTCGCGCGCCACAGCAGACCCTCGATGGCCAGGACCATGTGCACGAAGAGGATCGCCAGCACCCCCCAGCGGTCACTGGTGATCGCCACGACCGAGGTGCCCGCACCGATCAGCACCGCCCACAGCCAGGTGTGCGTGAGCGTCCGGTGCCCGCCGGAGCGACGCGGGTCACCCTGCTTCTTCGTGGCCTTGTAGACGGCGTACGACAGCTTGTCGACGATCTCGCACAGCCAGCGCGACACCGGTCCGAAGGACCGCGAGATGGTCGCCGCCTTGTGGTCCAGGTCGGGGGCGAGCGCGGCACCGGCGCAGATCAGAGCGCCGACGAGGAGGACCGGCCAGGGCATCGGGTGCCCGGCCGCGGCGGCCGCCGCACCGACGCCGAGCCAGGCGGCGCCGCCCGACAGTGAGTGTGCTGGTCCCATCATCGGCGTTGCCCGCCCCATTCCTCGTGTACCGCTGTCCAGTTGACCGGCGCGTGACATCCCGTCGGCGACACAGCGTAGCGTTCGCGATCTTCGTGCCCGCAGCCGATTCCCGCATCGGGCAGGAGGCCAGGCAAGATGGGGGGCGTGACCCTCATCGATCAGCTGCCGCGGACCGCCGACCCCGACGCCCTGTACGAAGCCTTCGAGTCGTGGGCCGGTGAGCGGGGTCTCACGCTCTATCCCCACCAGGAGGAGGCGCTGATCGAGGTGGTCTCCGGCGCGAACGTGATCGTGTCGACGCCCACCGGTTCCGGCAAGAGCATGATCGCGGCGGGTGCGCACTTCGCCGCGCTGGCCCGGGACGAGGTCACCTTCTACACCGCCCCGATCAAGGCGCTGGTGTCGGAGAAGTTCTTCGAACTGTGCAAGATCTTCGGCACGGAGAACGTCGGCATGCTGACCGGCGACGCGTCCGTCAACTCCGACGCCCCCGTGATCTGCTGCACCGCCGAGGTGCTCGCGTCGATCGCGCTGCGCGACGGCAAGCAGGCGGACGTCGGCCAGGTCGTGATGGACGAGTTCCACTTCTACGCGGAGGGCGACCGCGGCTGGGCCTGGCAGATCCCGATCCTGGAACTGCCGCAGGCGCAGTTCGTGCTGATGTCGGCGACGCTGGGCGACGTCTCCTTCTTCGAGAAGGACCTCACCCGCCGCACCGGCCGCCCGACCGCGGTGGTCCGGTCGGCGACCCGCCCCGTGCCCCTGTCGTACGAGTACCGCTACACCCCGCTCACGGAGACGCTCACCGACCTGCTGGCAGCCCGGCAGGCGCCCGTCTACATCGTGCACTTCACGCAGGCGCAGGCCGTGGAGCGGGCGCAGGCGCTGATGAGCATCAACATGTGCTCGCGCGAGGAGAAGGAGCAGATCGCCGAGCTGATCGGCAACTTCCGCTTCACGACGAAGTTCGGCCGCAACCTCTCCCGTTACGTCCGGCACGGCATCGGCGTCCATCACGCCGGCATGCTGCCCAAGTACCGCCGCCTGGTGGAGAAGCTCGCGCAGGCCGGCCTGCTGAAGGTCATCTGCGGCACGGACACGCTCGGCGTGGGCGTCAACGTCCCCATCCGCACGGTGCTGTTCACGGCCCTCACCAAGTACGACGGCACGCGCGTGCGCACCCTGCGCGCCCGGGAGTTCCACCAGATCGCGGGCCGTGCCGGGCGGGCCGGTTACGACACGGAGGGCTTCGTCGTCGCGCAGGCGCCCGAGCACGTCGTCGAGAACGAGAAGGCGCTCGCCAAGGCGGGTGACGATCCGAAGAAGCGCCGCAAGGTCGTCCGCAAGAAGGCGCCCGAGGGCTTCGTCGCGTGGTCGGAGCAGACCTTCGAGAAGCTCATCACCTCCGAACCGGAGCCGCTGACCTCCCGGTTCCGCGTGACGCACACAATGCTGCTGTCGGTGATCGCCCGCCCCGGCAACGCCTTCGAGGCGATGCGCCACCTGCTGGAGGACAACCACGAGCCGCGCAAGCAGCAGCTGCGGCACATCCGCCGCGCCATCGCGATCTACCGCTCGCTGCTGGACGGCGGCATCGTCGAGAAGCTCGATGAGCCGGACGCGACCGGCCGCGTCGTCCGCCTCACCGTCGACCTCCAGCAGGACTTCGCGCTCAACCAGCCGCTGTCCACGTTCGCGCTGGCCGCGTTCGAGCTGCTTGACCCCGAATCTCCGTCGTACGCGCTCGACATGGTGTCCGTGGTCGAGTCCACCCTGGACGACCCGCGGCAGATCCTCGCCGCCCAGCAGAACAAGGCGCGCGGCGAGGCCGTGGCCGCGATGAAGGCGGACGGCGTCGAGTACGAGGAGCGCATGGAGCGGCTCCAGGACATCACGTACCCGAAGCCGCTGGAGGAGCTGCTCTTCCACGCGTACGACACGTACCGCAAGAGCCACCCCTGGGTCGGTGACCATCCGCTGTCGCCGAAGTCGGTCATCCGGGACATGTACGAACGGGCGCTGACTTTCACGGAGTTGGTGTCCCACTACGAGCTGGCGCGCACCGAGGGCATCGTGCTGCGCTACCTGGCCAGCGCTTACAAGGCCCTCGACCACACCGTCCCGGACGACCTCAAGTCCGAGGACCTCCAGGACCTGATCGAGTGGCTGGGCGAGATGGTGCGCCAGGTCGACTCCAGTCTGCTGGACGAGTGGGAGCAGCTCGCCAACCCCGAGGTGATGACCGCCGAGGAGGCCCAGGAGAAGGCCGACGAGGTCAAGCCGGTCACGGCCAACGCGCGTGCCTTCCGCGTCCTGGTCCGCAACGCCATGTTCCGCCGGGTGGAGCTGGCCGCCCTCGACCAGGTCGAGGAGTTGGGCGAGATGGACGCGGAGTCCGGCTGGGACGCCGACGCGTGGGGCGAGGCGATGGACAAGTACTGGGACGAGTACGACGACCTCGGCACCGGCCCCGACGCCCGTGGCCCCAAGCTGCTGATCATCGAGGAGGAGCCGGAGAACGCCCTGTGGCGGGTCCGGCAGATCTTCCACGACCCGAACGGCGACCACGACTGGGGCATCAGCGCGGAGGTCGACCTGACCGCCTCGGACGCGGAGAGCCGCGCGGTCGTCCGGGTCACCGACGTCGGCCAGCTGTGAACGGCCGGGCAGCAGCGAACACAGGAGAATCCCACGCATGACGACGAACCCGGCCGAGAGACTGGTCGACCTGCTCGATCTGGAGCAGATCGAGGTCAACATCTTCCGTGGCCGCAGTCCGCAGGAGTCCCTCCAGCGGGTCTTCGGCGGCCAGGTGGCGGGCCAGGCCCTGGTCGCCGCCGGCCGCACCACGGACGGCGACCGTCCCGTGCACTCGCTGCACGCGTACTTCCTGCGCCCGGGCATCCCGGGCGTGCCGATCGTCTACCAGGTCGAGCGGGTGCGCGACGGGCGGTCGTTCACGACCCGCCGGGTCACGGCCGTGCAGCAGGGCCGTACGATCTTCAATCTCACCGCCTCCTTCCACAAGCCGGAGGAGGGCAGCTTCGAGCACCAGCTGCCGCCGGCCCGCAAGGTCCCGGACCCGGAGTCCCTGCCCACGGTCACGGACGAGATCCGCGAGCATCTGGGCGCGCTGCCCGAGCAGTTGGAGCGGATGGCCCGCCGCCAGCCCTTCGACATCCGCTACGTGGACCGGCTGCGCTGGGCCACCGAGGAGGTCGCGGACGCCGAGCCGCGCAGCGCCGTGTGGATGCGCGCGGTCGGGCCGCTCGGCGACGACCCGCTCGTGCACACCTGCGCCCTCACCTACGCCAGCGACATGACCCTTCTGGACGCGGTCCGCATCCCGGTCGAGCCGCTCTGGGGCCCGCGGGGCTTCGACATGGCGTCACTGGACCACGCCATGTGGTTCCACCGCCCGTTCCGGGCCGACGACTGGCTGCTGTACGACCAGGAGTCGCCCATCGCGGTCGGCGGCCGCGGTCTGGCCCGGGGCCGGATCTACGACCGTGAGGGCCGGCTGGTCGTGTCGGTCGTGCAGGAGGGGCTCTTCCGCAAGCTCGACTGACCTGGTCATGTGCCGGTCGGGGCCGCTCTTCGGGGCTCCGATCGCGCCCATGCCCGGTTCCGGCGACCATGGCGGGAGGAGGCACTCTGCCAGCGATCACCCGCCCGCCGGTCCGGGAGGTGACCACGCTGCACACCGTGCTCCCCGTCGTCTTCGCGGTCTGCGCGGCCCTCAGCAACGCCGTCGCGACGGTGTTGCAGCGCAAGGCGGCCCTCACCGTGCCGCACTCCCAGGGGCTCAGGGCCGGGCTGATCACCGACCTGCTGCGCCGGCCCGTCTGGCTGGCCGGCATCCTCGCGGTGATCGGCGCCGCCGTCTGCCAGGCGCTGGCGCTGGCGACCGGACCGCTGACGATCGTGCAGTCACCGCGTAGCTGATCGCCGTCGCGCCTCCCAGACACGCCGCCCGGGCCCGGCCCTCCGGGCGTCGCAGAGCGGCGACGGCGACATCAGCAGCGACGCGACCACTAGGGCGTGTCCGCAAAGTCCCGCCTGCCCCGCGACGCCCGGCACGCACTCTCGCCGCACCGTGCGAACAGCGGCTGGAGAACGCGATGCAGGCCGGTCCCCTGGTCGCCTCGCAGCCCGCGCTCACCCTCGGCGACGCCATGGTGAGCCTCGCCCTCGACATCACCCTGTACGAGGAGACGGTCCGCGCCGGGTGGTGGCTGCTGCCCCAGCTGTTCGGCGTCGCGCTGAGCGCCGCAGGGGTGCTCGCCCTCTCGCGAATTCCGTTCACACAGTCACTCGTGGCGCCGGACGAGGACCAGGACCACCGGACGGCGGGAGTGCCGTGAGGGCCTGGCCCCCGGCGACTGTCCGGTCCGGGCCGGCCCGAACGCTGTCCTGCCCCCGGGACTGACCGGTCCTGGCCGGACGGATCACCCCTCCGGCTGACACCGGGGGCACCACACCGTGCCGCGGCCCGCCATGCGGGACCGGCGCAGACCGCTGCCGCAGCGCGGGCACCTGGGGTCGGGGTCGTCACGGTGTCCCGTGAGCCAGGAGTCCCGCGGCGGCACGCAGCCGGCGCTGACGGCGGACCGCAGGGTTCTGCGCATCTCGCTGTACAGGCGGCGGCGGTCGTCCTGGGTGAGCTCACGCGCCAGGCGGTCGGGGCGCAGCCGGGCACGCCACAGGATCTCGTCGGCGAGCAGATTGCCGAGGCCGGCCAGGGCGGACTGGTCGGTGAGCGCGGTCTTCAGGTGCCCTCGGCGCGACGAGAGCACGGCCTCGAAATCCGCGCGGTCCACCGCCATCGCGTCGGGGCCCTGCCGCCCCAGCAGCCGGTCGAGGTCGGAGTCGTCGCGGGCCAGCCACAGGCCTTGGAGCTTGCGCTGGTCCCGGAAGCGCAGCTGACGGTTGCCGCTCAGGGTGAACAGCACCCGGTCGTGGGCCTCGACGGCATCGTCGGGACGACCGCAGACCAGCCGCCCGGTCATGCCGAAGTGCAGCACCAGGGTGGGGCCGCCGGTGCGGGCGAGCAGCCACTTGCCGTGCCGCTCCGGGGTGCCGAAGCGGCGGCCCTCCAGCGCGTCACGCAGGCCCCGGACCCCGACCCCGTGCAGGACGCCCGCGTCCCGCACCTCGACATGCCGCACGACCCGTCCCTTCGCACAGGACTCGAGCACCTGACGGAAGCCCTCGACATCGGGCAGCTCGGGCATGACCGACGGGTCAGGATTCCTGGAGGACGGACAGCACGTTCCCCGCCGGGTCGGTGAACCAGGCGATCAGCGGGCCGCCGCCGCGGAAAATGCCCTTGTCGTCCGCCTTGAGGTGGTCGTAGCGCTCGAAACGCACCCCCTTTCGGCTCAGCTCGTCGACCGCCGCCTCGATGTCGTCGACGGGGAAGTTGAGGATGGTGTAGGTCGCCGGGGTGTGATCCTCCTTCGGGTAGACCAGGATGTCCCGGCCACCCGCGATGTGCAGGATCAGCATGCCGTGCTCTTCCGAGACGCGGAGTCCCAGCGTGTCGCCGTAGAACTTCCTGGCCGCCTCGATGTCGTTCACGGAGAAACCGCTGTACGCCTTCGTCGTACCGAACATGATCGCCTCCCGGACATAGTTTCCTCACAGGTCAGACCGGGACGCATCCGGAAACTCATCGCTTATCGGGCGAACGGCAGGGCGTGCCCTCCGCCCAGGCGGGGGCAGGGTCACCCCACAGGCCGCCGGCCTCTGCGGCGCAGCCAGCCCAGAACGCCATGGGAAGGCGTGGGGGCCGGGGGCACGGACCGGTCTTCCTCCGGAGCCGCGACCGGTCCCGGCGCCGAGGTCGGGGCCGGTACCGGTCCCGGCGCCGAGGTCGGGGCCGGTACCGGTCCCGGCGCCGAGGTCAGGGCCGGTTCCGGGGCCGGGCGTGGTGCCGGGCGTTGCCTTCGGGCCGTTTCCATCGTGTGGGCGAGATCCGCACGGAACCAGGCCACTTCGTCCGGCTCGCTCGCCGTCATGAGCTCCTGGGCCCGGTCGGCGGCGGGTGAGCCGGGCGCGCCGTGCGCCGGAAGCCGGGGGCGGCAGCGGTCCAGGTGGGCGCGCTCGTACGGGTCCTCGACGACCTCCGCCACGTCGGCCGGGTCGAGGAGGCAGGCGACGGCCGCCGCATGCGCCCACGGGTCGTCTCCCGCCTGCCGCAGCAGGAACCCGATGTGCCGTCCCCGCCAGTTGCGGGGCCGCCGGTCCAGCCCCGCCTTCAGTCCTTCCCGCACCTCCGCGGGCGCGCGGCCGGTCAGCAGCCGGGCGTTGCTCGCCTCGCTCGCGAACTGCCGCAGCTCCTCGGCCAGATACAGCCATACGACGGTGCGGTAGCGGTTCAGATAGAAGCGCACGGGCACCAGCAGGCCGAAGCGCGCGAGGCTCGTGAACCTGGTGGGCGTCACGTCCATGAGCTCGGCGCCCTCGTTGGTTCCTGCGGTCGCGACGCGCTCGCGCAGCGCGTCCGGGAAGCCGTCCTCGGCGCGCAGCCGGTCGAGCTCGGCGCGGGCGACCCGTCGACCTCCGCCTCCTTCGTCGGGCACGGTCCGGATGAGTCCGAGATTCACCGCCAGGTCGAACTCGCCCCGCTTCAGGTCGAGTTGGCGAGCGGCCCAGCTGGCGGCGCAGGTGAGGCGGTCGGGTTTCGCGATGGTTCCTGACATGGTCGGTCTCCCCCGTGGAGTCGGCGGCTCACGCCGTGTGCGGTTGCCGTGAAAAAACCGTAGCCGCTTCGGCGCACCTCGTGGCGAGCCTGTGGATAACTCCGCGGGGGTGACGAACGTGCAGGTCAGATGCCTGTTTCCGGTTTCCGTTCGGGCTGGCGCGCATCCACGTCGAGGTGCTCGCCGACCCGGTTGACGAGAAGTGTCATCTCGTAGGCGATCTGGCCGATGTCGGCCTCCGCGCCGCTGAGGACGCACAGACAACTGCCCGTGCCGGCCGCTGTGACGAAGAGCACCGCGTCGTCGAACTCGATCATCGTCTGGCGTACGCTGCCCGCGCCGAAGTGCCGTCCCGAGCCCTTGGCCAGGCTGTGCAGTCCGGACGACACGGCCGCGAGGTGTTCCGCGTCCTCGCGGCGCAGGCCGGTACTCGCCCCTGTCACCAGGCCGTCGTTGGACAGGACCAGTGCGTGCCGCACGTGGTGGACGCGCTCGGTCAGGTCGTCCAGCAGCCAGTCCAGTCCCTGGTTCTGCGCCATGTTCCGATCTCCCCGTTTTCTCCCCGTGCGATTCTCCTCCTGGCCGGAGGATCTCCACGCCAGCCTTCCCCACGACCGCTGCGGGGGCAAGGAGGATGGGAGCCATGGCAGAGAAGATGACCGACGCGCAATGGCGGGAGTTCGTTTCCCACGGCACCCGCACCGGAAAGCTCTCCACGGTCCGGGCCGACGGGAGCCCGCACGTGACCCCGATCTGGTTCGTCCTGGACGGTGACGCGCTGGTGTTCAACACCGGCAAGGACAGCGTGAAGGGGCGCAATCTCATCCGTGACGGCCGGGTCGCCCTGTGTGTGGACGACGACCGGCCGCCGTACTCCTTCGTGGTGGTGCGGGGCCGCGCCCGGGTCTCGGAGGACCTCGACGAGATACGGCACTGGGCCACCCGCATCGGCGCCCGGTACATGGGCGAGGAGCGCGCCGAGGAGTTCGGCGCCCGCAACGGCGTCCCGGGCGAACTCCTGGTCCGTGTCACCATCGACAGGGTCCTCGCGGAGCGGGACGTCGCGGACTGACGGAGAGGAATCCCGGTCAGCCGACCGAGTCGAGAAGCCGGGCGGTGTGCATCCGCCCGGCGTACTCGACGAGCCGGATCAGCACCTCCTTTCCCGAGTCGCGGTCCCGGGCGTCGCACAACACCACGGGCGTGCCCCGGTCGAGGTCGAGGGCGCGCGAGACGTCCTGGGCGCCGTGCCGCCGGGCGCCCGCGAAGCAGTTGACGGCCACCACGAACGGGATGCGCCGGTGCTCGAAGTAGTCGACCGCGGGGAAGCAGTCCTCCAGGCGACGGGTGTCCGCGAGGACCACCGCGCCGAGCGCCCCTTGCGACAACTCGTCCCACAGGAACCAGAACCGGTCCTGGCCCGGCGTGCCGAACAGGTACAGGGAGAGGCCGGAGCGGATGGTGATGCGACCGAAGTCCATGGCGACGGTCGTGGTGGTCTTGTGGTCCACACCGTCGGTGTCGTCCACCAACTGGCCTGCTTCGCTGAGCAGTTCCTCGGTGCGCAGCGGCCGGATCTCGCTGACGGCGCCCACCAGGGTGGTCTTGCCCACGCCGAACCCGCCGGCGACCAGTATCTTCAACGCCAGTGCGGAGGTGTCGCCGCCGGTGGCGTCGGAGTCTTCGGAGACCATTGATCACTTCTCTCGGGAGTGCCGGCAAGGGGTGAGGTGAGTACGTGGGCGGTGTGCCGGCGTCTACAGCGCCCTCAGTCCCGCGATCACCTCGCGCAGGATGCGCTCGTCGGGCAGCTGTGCCGGCGGCACGGGGCGGCTGACGGTGACGCTGCCGAGTTCCAGGAGATCGCCGAGGAGGACCCTGACGACGCCCACGGGCAGGTCCGCGCCCGCGGCGAGTTCGGCGACCGACTGGGTCTCCGTACGGCACAGGTCGAGGAGGGTCCGGTGTTCCGGACCGAGCGGGACGTCGTCCACGCCGGGCGCGGACGGGTCCAGCGTGACCAGGGCGATCAGGTCGAACCGCACGCCGGTGGGGCCGGGCCGGGTGCGGCCGCCCGTCATGGCGTAGGGGCGGACGAGCGGGCCGGCCTCGTGGTCGTACCACTGGCTGCCCTGCTCGGGCGGGGTGCCCATCATGTCCTCGGTCATCTGCGCGGACCGCCCTCTCGGTTCATCCGGCGGCGGACGGCCGGGCGCCGACGCGGGGCGCGGTGCCGAGGTGCTCACCGACACGTTTGACCAGTCGTGCCATCTCGTACGCCACGAGGCCGATGTCGGCGGTCACGGCGGTGAGGAGGGCGAGACAGGATCCGTCGCCCGCCGCGGCCACGAACAGGAAGCCCTCGTCCATCTCCACCATGGTCTGGCGGACACCGCCGGCACCGAAGTGCCGTCCGGCCCCCTTGGCGAGGCTGTGGAAGCCCGAGGCGACCGCGGCGAGGTGCTCGGCGTCCTCGCGTCGGAGGCCGGTCGAGGCGCCCACGGCCAGGCCGTCGTTGGACAGCACCACGGCGTGCCGTATCTCGCTCACGCGGAGCACCAGATCGTCCAGCAGCCAGTCGAGTTCGCCGGAGCTCCGGGCGGAATGGGTGCTCGGGTCCTGGATCATGCGGGGTCTCCTTCGGAGCTGTCGTCGCCCGTCGGGCCGGGCGTGGTTCCGCGGCCGGGCCGCCTGCCGCCGCCGCGCGTCCAGCCGTCGCGGTACGCCGCCATGCGGTCCCGGACGAGTTCGGGGGTGCGTTCGTCGTCCCGGGGTGCGGGCGAGGGCGGGGGCTCCTCGGGGCGCCCCTCGCGCAGTTGGGGTGCGAGGCTGGCCTGCCGCACGCGACGCGGGAGGTCGTCGGAGCCTTCGGGCTGCTCCTGGGGCCGGTGCAGTCGCAAGGTGGCGACTCCTGGGGGTGGTGTGTGGCTCATGGTCTCTACGGCGGCCGGGACGGGAGCCACCAGGGCGCGCCGGTCGGCCGGTGCCGCGACGGCGTCGGGGGCGGTGTCCTGATGCGGGATGCCGTCGGGCACGCGCACGTGGGCGCGTTCCTCGGGCTGCCGGGCGTGCGCCGCTTCGCCGTAGGAACGCTCCGCTTCACCGTGGGCACGTTCCGCCGCCCCGGTGTGCAGCAGGGCGGTGGGCACCAGGACGACCGCGGTGGTACCGCCGTACGGCGAGGTCCTCAGGTGGACCTTGATGCCGTGCCGGGCGGCGAGCCTGCTGACCACGAACAGGCCGAGCCGGTCGCTGTCGAACAGGTCGAGCGCCTCGGACTGCTCGATGCGGCGGTTGGCCTCGGCGAGGGTCTCCTTGCCCATGCCGAGGCCGCGGTCCTCGACCTCGACGGCGTAGCCGTTGCCGACGGGTTCTCCGGTGACGCGCACGCGCGTGTGGGGCGGCGAGAACTGGGCGGCGTTCTCGATGATCTCGGCGAGGAGGTGCGTGAGGTCGGCCACGGCCGCGCCCACGACGGCCGCCTCGGGGAGCTGCCGTACCTCCACGCGCGCGTAGTCCTCCACTTCGGAGACGGCCGCGCGGACCACGTTGGTCAGGGAGACCGGCCTGCGCCAGGCCCGGCCGGGGGCCGCTCCGGAGAGGATGATCAGGCTCTCCGCATGGCGCCGCATGCGGGTGGTGAGGTGGTCGAGGCGGAAGAGGTCGCTCAGTTCGTTCGGGTCGTCGGAGCGGCGTTCCATGCTGTCGAGGAGGCTCAGCTGCCGGTGGACGAGGATCTGGCTGCGGCGGGCGAGGTTGACGAAGACGCCGGAGATGCCGCTGGCGAGTTCGGCGCGCTCCACGGCGGCCCGCAGCGCGGCACGGTGGACGGTGCCGAGAGCCTCGGCGACCTGTCCGGTCTCGTCGTCGGCGGACGGACCCGGCGGTGCCTCGGCGCGGATGTCGATCTCCTCGCCCGCGCGCAGTCTCCGCATGGCCTCGGGGAGTTTGCGCCGGGCGATCTCCAGGGCGCTGTTGCGCAGACTGACGAGCTCCACCACGAGACCGCGGCCGACGCGTACGGAGATGACGAGCGAGGCGGCGACGGCGGCGAGGCCGAGCAGGACGGCCGCGCCGGCCGGGGTGAGCAGTCCCCGCGTGAACGGGTCGGCCCGCTGCGCCACGCCTCGTGCGGCGTCGTCCTCGATCGTGCGCATACCGTTCTGCACGCGCGCGTGGGCGGTGTTCCAGGTGCTCTCGGGTACCGCCTCGATCGCCTTGGCTCCCGGTCCGCCGGCGAGGATCCCGTCCTCGGCGTCGCCCAGCCCGGCGTAGGCGCTGCTGTCTGCGAGGGCGTTCCACGCGGAGCGTTCGGTGCCGCGCAGGTCGGTGACGGCCGACTCGGTCAGGGTGCGGCGCAGTTCGACGGCGCCGGTGAACAGCCGGAGCCGCTCCCCGGTCAGCGTCCCGGACAGGCGGGCGCTGGCCAGAAGCGCGTCCTCCCGGGCCAACGCCTCGCCGGCCCGGGAGAATTCGAGCAGCACGCGCGCGTCGGAGCCGAGGTCGGCGTCCTGGATGCCGGTGAGGGCACCGCCGACGCCGAGAGCCTCGGCGATGGTCCGGGTGTAGCGGTCGTACGTCTCGGCCCAGCCGGCGCGCCGGTCGCGCACCTCGGTCCGCAGCGGACGCAGTTGCTCGGCACCGGCGACGAACGCCTCCAGCCGGCGGGCGACTCCGGCGGGCAGTTCCTCGCTGTCGGCGACGGTGCTGTTCTCGCCGAGCCGCAGTTTCGCGACGGCCCGGTCGGTGCGCCGGGCGAGTTCGTCCAGTTCGCCGCTCCCTGCGGCGGAGGGGTCGGTGGCGCGGCGTACCGCGGTGGCGCGTTCGGCCTGGAGGGCGGCGACCGCGGCGGAGACGGGGGCGCGGACCATGGCGTCCACGCGCTGGACCTGCCGTAGGCGGGAGACGTCCTGGGCGGTGGTGACGGTGGCGTGGGCCCACAGGGCCAGGAGGGAGACGACCGGCACCATCAGCAGACAGACGATCTTGGCGCGCACGGTACGGGGGCGTATGTGCCAGCGCTCCGCGCGCGTGGGCACCCCGTCCGCTGCGGCCCCCGAGGGCGCCTCGGAGTCCTCGTCGGCCGGTGGTCCGGCATGCGCGCGGCGACCGCGCACGGGCGGGAGCGGCGCCTCGGCGCCGGCTGTGGGGGTCCTACGGGGTGTACGCATGGACTCCTCGCTCGGGGGTGGTTCGGGGCGTGTCGCCCCGGCTTCAGGGCGTGCCGTCCGTGCTTCGGGCCGTGGGGCTTGCCGTTCGGACCGTGAGCCTTGCCGTTCGGACCGTGAGCCTTGCCGTTCGGACCGTGGGGCGTGCCGTCCGGGCTTCCGGCCGTGCCCATCCAGCCACAGGGGCGTGCCATCCAGACCGAGGGGCATGCCGTCCGGACCGACGGCCGTGCCGTCCAGACCTTGGGTCGTGCCGTCCGGAGGACCTGTCGCCCGCCCCGCCGGGCCCCGGTCGCGGCTAACGGGCGACGCTCTCGACCGGCCGCTGGGCCGACGCGGACGCCTCACGCTCCCCTGCCGTCGGCGACAGCGCGACGAAGGCGGAGGTCAGGAAGAGGTAGGACCCGAGGCCGACGGCGAGGGGGAAGATGAACTGCATCGCCGTGGCCCCGGGCAGTGCCTCCCCGGAGGGCGTCACGCGCACGCTCACCGCGAACATCCCGGTGTAGTGCATGCTGCTGACGGCCGCGCCCATGATCAGGGAGGCGATGGTGACCGCGACGGGCGACTTGATGTTGAGCGCCGCCCACAGAGCCGCCGTCGCGGCGACGACGGCAATCAGGACGGAGAGCCCGACGACCACCGGGTCGTAGGTCACGTCGCCGTGCAGGCGGACGGCCGCCATGCCCAGGTAGTGCATGCTGGCGACGCCGAGGCCGGTGGTGAGCCCGCCGATCAGCAGGGCCCGGCCGCGGTCCCGGCCGTAGCCGACGGCGAAGACGCCGGCGCAGACGACGACCATGGCGACGAGCAGGCTCAGCAGGGTGAGCGGCACGTCGTAGCGGATATCGGTGCCGGCGACGCTGAAACCGAGCATGGCCACGAAGTGCATGGTCCAGATGCCGGTGCCGATCGCCGAGGCGGCGGTGACGAGCCAGTTGCGGCGCGAGCGCCCGGTGGCGGCGAGCGCGCGCACGGTGCAGCGCAGCCCGAGGGCGGCGCCTATACAGGCCATCACGTACGACAGCGCGGGGGTCAGCCACCCCAGGGCGGCGTGGTCCAGGTGTCCCATGACCCCGGGACGCTAGACCCGGCAGGGGCGCACAAAGGGGGCGCATTTCGAAAGGTGTTGGAATATGACGCAAGGATGTACCGGAACGATCGGGTCACGCTCGAACGTGTGCACTGAGGCGTCATCCGTGCCGGTGAGGAATCATGCCGTACATGAGCGACGACCAGACGCGTGTCCAGGAGTTCTTCACCGCCCGCGCCGCCGACTGGGACAGCCGGTTCCCCGACGACGGTCCGGCCTACGCCGCCGCGGTCGCCGAGCTCGGACTGCGCCCGGGCGACCGAGTGCTCGACGCGGGGTGCGGCACCGGACGCGCCCTGCCGCCGCTGCGTGCCGCCGTGGGGCCCTCGGGAGTGGTGCTCGGGGCCGATCTGACCCCGGCCATGCTGCGGGAGGCCGTGCGGGCCGGACGGGACCGTGACGGGGCGTTGCTGCTCTCGGACGTCGCCGCGCTGCCGCTGCGCTCGCACTCGCTGGACGCCGTATTCGGGGCGGGCCTGATCTCGCATCTGGCGAGTCCGGCCGAGAATCTGCGGGAGCTGGCGCGCGTCGTGCGCCCCGGTGGTGTGCTGGCGCTGTTCCACCCGATCGGCAGGGCGGCCCTGGCCGCGCGCCACGGCCGCCCGCTCACCCCGGACGACCTGCGCGCCGAGTCCAACCTCCGGCCGCTGCTGGCCGGTTCGGGGTGGCGGCTGACGTCGTACGTCGACGAGGACTCCCGCTTCCTTGCGCTCGCCGTCCGCGAGGACTGAGCCGCCGCGTCACCCGGCTCCCTCACCCGGCCCCGTCACCCGGCCTCGGCATCCGGCGCCGCCACGTGCCGCACGGGGCAGCCCCGGACGCCCGGGACGGGGCGCGTGCCCAGGTCGTCGAGCCGGTAGCCGTACGGGTAGCCCTTGATCTCCCAGTTCTGGCGGGCGAAGTGCGGGGCGCTCCGGGGCTGCAGCAGACGTACGGCGCGGCCCCGCAGCCGTATAGCGCGACGCACCCACGCGCGTGTGGCGGCGCTGGGCGGGCTGTAGCGGAAGGCGCGCAGCAGAGAGTCGTCGAGCAGCGCGAGGGTCGTGGTGCGCAGCAGCGGCGCGAGCGGGCGCGGGTACCAGGAGGACATCAGGTCGAGCGTGGCGTCCGAGACCCGCCGGGACTCCTCGTCCCACGCGAAGTGGGCCGCCTCGTAGCCGTCGAGGCAGCTCTCGAACTCCTCGTACGTCTCGGGGATGTCCTTGATGCCCAGGTGCCGGCCCAGCGTGCGGTAGTGGACGACACTGGCCACGATCTCGTGGCGCGACATCCTGCGCCACGCGTAGGCGTCGATCCACCGTTTGGGCACCACGACGAACGTGCAGAGCACGTAGCGCATGTCGTCGTTGCTGATGTCATAGCTGCGGTGCATCTGGTTGATGCGGCGGATCGCGGTCCTGCCCTGGTCGCTGCCGAAACCGTGCTCGACCACGGCGTCCAGGAGCAGCGACGTGTCGTCGTAGCGCTTCTGTGTCCGCTCCGTGAGCTCCGCTGTCTCGGCGAGCAGCCGGCCGATGCCCGGGACGGCGTACGTGCGGTACAGGGCCAGCTCCAGGGCGCGGGTGAAGTCCCAGGGAAACTCGTACGCCACGCTCAGCCGGTAGATCTCCGTGGCCTCCCGGTACGGGTCCATCCGCCGTATCTGTTCCAGCCGTGCGAAGCGCTTCACAGTGCCATCCCCCTTCTGTCACCGGAGATCCAACTTTACGTTGGAGTCAGCGAGATGACCGGCAGGCGGGACATCCGCACAGGGGGAAGGTGGTCAGCATGTGGGGCAAGGTCCGGAAGGCCGGGGACAGAGTCGCTCACGCCTTGCGCACGGAGACGAAGACCGGTGAGGGCAAACGTCCGCACAATCTCTTCGAGGCGGCCGCGGCCTACGTCACGGCGAGCGCGGAGGACGACCAGGAGCGGGCCGACGAGGCGGCCGGCTGGGTCTCGCCCGAGGCGCTGTCGTTCGGGGTGAACGAGCTGGCAGGCCGGGCCGTCATCGCGCTCGCACGGGAACGCGGCGAATCGCCCCGGACCGTGGCCCGTGAGCTGCTGGGGCTGCCGGCGGAGTGACGCGCCCCGACCGGACGGCCGATTCGCCCCGTCCGCCGGAAAAGGGCAGCCCCTGGTGCGCACGCAAGGCCGTGACAAGCGGCTTCCGCGCGCACTAGGGTGCGCGCCGGTGGACGAACCGATGGGGAGGCTGGGATGGCCGGGACGGATGAGGACACCGTCGCCGCCGCGGACGACGCGCTCTATGTGCTCACGGCGGTGTTGCTGACGCCGGCGCAGTTCCCGAGCGTGCTGGGCGACGACTATCCGGAGGCGTGCGCGGCGCTCGGCCTCGCGCCGCTCGCAGACGGGTACGGGCTGGTGCTCGGCCAGGACGGCGAGGGAGCCCGGTGGACGGTGGTCATCGACGACGTCTCCCTGGTGGCCGTCGCGATCGCGTCCTGGGACTGCGGGATGGAGTACGAGCTGTCGCCCGACGAGCGCACGGTCGTCGCGGCCCTGCCCGGCTGGCCTCTCGCGGTCGCCGTGGCGGCGCCCGGAGTGCCCGCGCCGCACGATCCCGGCCCGGAGGCCGACGACCGGCCCCCGCTGACCCCGCCGGACACCGCCGTCTGGGGCCCGGCCCAGCGGCGCCTGGGCGCGGACGAGATCGCCCTTCAGTGGGCGATGTGGCGGGAGCAGGTCGACGACTCGGCCTTCCCGGCCCCGGGGTCCTCGGCGACCCCGGACGACGGAGGCGCTGCGGCCGACGGTCCGGGCGGAGGCGGGGAGAAGGGGCAGCAGGGCCACAGCGGCATCCGGCGCGTCCTCGCGGAGGCCCGCACCTACATCGACTCGCCACCGCCGCTGGGCCGGGTCCGGTCGTCGTTCGCGCCGGGTGACGCGCGGACCCTGCGGGCCGACGGTCCCGGCTGGTCGCTCGTGGCCAGGACCGACGACATCGCCTTCGTGCTGCTGGACGAGGAACCGGGCGAGATCCTGCCGGTGGGCCGGGGGCCGGAGCTGCCGGGTCTCCTCGAAGCCCTCGACAAGATGGCCGTACGGCCGAACTGAGCCGGTGCGGCCTCGCGCCGCACCGGTCATCAGCGCGTCAACGGCCCGACTCCTTGCGGGTCAGCGCGTCAACGGCCCGACTCCTCGCGGGTCAGCGCGTCAACGGCCCAGCTCCTTGCGGGTGGCGCGGCGCAGCCTGCGCCGCTGCGAGGGGTCCAGCGTGAGATACGCGGCTGCCGGGACTCCCAGGATGATCAGGAGCGATGCCCACCAGGGCAGCCAGATCAACAGGATGAGCCCGACCGCCACACCACCTGCGGCGATCTTGGCGTTCTTGGACATGATGTCGCCTCCTTCGCGGCCACTGCCGCTCTCTGTCTCGAAAACGGGCCCGCGCTTGCGGCGGTTCCTGACCGCGACCCTGAGACATCCCTGAGGCGCTACCCTTAGGCACCCCTGAGACCTCTATCGTGACCCACTTCACAGCCAAGTCATACCCAGAGGTTGCGGGAAGTGCTGTACCCTCGGCGACTCCGACTCAACTAGTCAAATTTGAGGAATCAGCCATAGCCGAGCATCCCACTCCCCCGGCATCCTCCGACTTCTCCGAACTGGCCCACTGCCGCACCGCGTTCCTGCCTGGCGACCCGGCGCGGTCGGGCAGCGTCGCCTTCTGGCGGCCGGACGGCGAGACCCCTCCGGTGACGGCGTCGGCGTCCGTATCAGACCTGACCGTCGTCGTGCCCGGCGTCGACGGAGTCGAGCCGCAGAGCGTGCCCGCCGTCCTGGTGCCGGTGCGCGCCGCGCTGCCGGTCCTCGTGCGCGCGCGTATCGGCGCGCAGGGGCACCGGTCCACCGTGTTCTGGGGCGCGGCGGCCACACACGCCCTGCACCTCGTGGCGCGCGGGCTCCTGCTGCCGGGCCTGTCCCCCGGCGACCACGACGCCTGGCGCACGGGCCCGCTGCGCGCCCAGGACGTCGAGGCCGTACGCCGCCTCGCCGCCGCCATGCCGCCCGAGGCGCACGCCGTGCCACTGGCGGACGCCGGGTCGCTGCGGCTGCCCGACCCGGAGCAGCTCCTGCGCGCCTTCCTCGACGCGGTCGCCGACACCCTGCCCCGCTCCCCCGCCGCGCCGCTGGTCACCGGCGGCCCCGCCTACGCGTCATCTGAGCCGGTGCGGCTGCCCGAGCAGCGCACGTGGGCCGCCGACGTCGCCGCGGGCCACGACGCCGGGGTGCGGCTGTCGCTGCGGATCGAGGCGGACGGCCTGACAGACACGCCGGACGGCCTGACGGACGCGGCGGCCGACGACACGGGCGTGACGTTCCGGGCCGTGCTCCAGGTGCACAGCGTGAGCGATGCCGCGCTCGTGGCGGACGCCTCGGACGTCTGGGCCGGTGCCGAGGGCGAAGCGTTCGGCCCCCGCGCGCGGATGGACGCCCTGCTCGCCCTGCGCCGCGCGGCCCGGGCCTGGGCGCCTCTCACGCCCCTGCTGTCGGCGACCGTTCCGGACGCGGTCGAGCTCGCCGACGAGGAGGTCACCGAACTGCTCGGCACAGGCGCCGGGGCGCTGGCGGCGGCCGGAGTCGACGTGCACTGGCCGAAGGGGCTGACCCGCGAGTTCACCACGCGCGCGATGGTGGGGCCTTCCGACGACGAACCGGAGTCCGGCAAGGCCTTCGCCGACATGCCGTCGTTCCTGTCCGCCGACGCGCTGCTCGCCTTCGACTGGTCCTTCGCGCTGGGCGACCGGCGGCTGAGCCGCGAAGAGCTGGACCGGCTCGCCGAGGCCAAGCGCCCTGTGGTGCGGCTGCGCGACCAGTGGGTCCTGATCGACCCTCAGGACGTACGCCTGGCTCGCTCCCGGCACGACCACAAGGTCACGCCGGTGGACGCGCTGGGCGCGGCCCTGACGGGCTGGGCGGAGGTGGACGGCCGCCGGGTCGAGGTGCGGCCCACCGGGTGGCTGGCGGCCCTGCGGGAGCGGCTCGCGGACCCCGAGGCACAGCAGCCCGTGGAGCAGCCGGCCGCCCTCGCGGCCACCCTGCGGGACTACCAGCGGCGGGGCCTGAACTGGCTCGCCGGTATGACCTCACTGGGCCTCGGCTGCTGCCTCGCCGACGACATGGGGCTCGGCAAGACGATCACGCTGATCGCCCTGCATCTGCACCGGCAGACCGACGCCCGGTCCGCCGGGCCCACCCTGGTGGTCTGCCCGACGTCCCTGATGGGCAACTGGCAGCGGGAGATCGAGCGGTTCGCGCCCGGCACACCCGTGAGGCGCTTCCACGGCGCACGGCGCATCCTCGACGGCCTGGCCGACGGGGAGTTCGTGCTCACCACGTACGGCACGATGCGCCTGGACGCACCCCGGCTCGCCGAGGTGCCGTGGGGCATGCTCGTGGCGGACGAGGCCCAGCACGTGAAGAACCCGCACTCCTCGACCGCGCGGGAACTGCGGTCCATCGGCGCACGCGCGCGCGTGGCGCTCACCGGCACCCCGGTGGAGAACAACCTGTCGGAACTGTGGGCGATCCTCGACTGGACCACTCCGGGGCTGCTGGGCCGCCTCGGCACCTTCCGCCGACGGTACGCGGAGGCCGTCGAGGGCGGTCAGGATCCGGGCGCCGCGGACCGGCTGGCCCGGCTCGTACGGCCGTTCCTGCTCCGCCGACGCAAGTCGGACCCGGGGATCGCGCCCGAGCTGCCGCCGAAGACGGAGACCGATCACGCGGTGTCGCTCACACAGGAGCAGGCAGGCCTGTACGAGGCCGTGGTGCGCGAGGCGCTCGCGGAGATCTCCGGCGCCGGCAGCATGGCGCGGCGCGGACTGATCGTGAAGCTGCTGACCGGCCTCAAGCAGGTCTGCAACCACCCGGCGCAGTACCTCAAGGAGGAGCGGCCGGTGATCGCCGGACGCTCCGGCAAGCTGGAGCTGCTGGACGAGCTGCTCGACACGATCCTCGCCGAGGAGGCGGGCGTGCTCGTCTTCACGCAGTACGTGCAGATGGCCCGCCTCCTCGAACGGCACCTGGCCGCCCGTGGCACGCCCTCGCAGTTCCTGCACGGCGGGACGCCCGTAGCCCAGCGCGAGGCCATGGTGCGGCGCTTCCAGGACGGCGAAGTGCCCGTGTTCCTGCTGTCGTTGAAGGCGGCGGGCACCGGCCTGAACCTCACCCGGGCCGAGCACGTCGTGCACTACGACCGCTGGTGGAACCCGGCCGTCGAGGCCCAGGCGACCGACCGCGCGTACCGCATCGGCCAGACCCGGCCCGTGCAGGTGCACCGGATCGTCGCCGAGGGAACCATCGAGGACCGCATCGCCGAGCTGCTGGCCCGCAAGCGGAAGCTGGCGGACGCGGTCCTGGGCTCCGGCGAGGCCGCCCTCACGGAGCTGACGGACGCGGAACTGGCGGATCTGGTCGAACTGCGAGGGGGCCTGCGATGACTCGGTACGACGGTGACACGGAGCGCACGTTCGCCGCGCTGCCGCCCGCGCACGGGCGGGGCTTCGCCGAGACCTGGTGGGGCCAGGCCTGGCTGAAGGCGCTGGAGGAAACGGCACTGGACTCGAAGCAGCTCAAGACGGGCCGCCGGCTCGCGCGCGCGGGAGCGGTGGGCGCGGTGTCGGTGCGCCCGGGGCGGCTCACGGCCGTCGTCCAGGACCGCGACCGCACGGCACACCGGGCCGACGTCCTGCTGGAGGAGCTCTCGCCCAGACAGTGGGACCGCTTCCTGGACATGACCGTGGAGCGGGCCGGTCATGTGGCGGCGCTGCTGGACCGGGAGATGCCTCCGCACCTGGTCGAGGACGCGGCGGCCGCGGGCGTCGAACTGCTGCCGGGCCTGGGCGATCTGGAGCCGGAGTGCGGCTGCGGAGCCTGGGACCACTGCGGCCACACGGCGGCGCTCTGCTACCAGGTGGCGCGACTGCTGGACCAGGACCCGTTCGTGCTGCTCCTGATGCGGGGACGCGACGAAGCCACCCTGCTGCACGACCTCCAGTCGCGCGGCGGCGCCTCCGCCACGGAGCGTTCCGTCCAGGCGGGCGTGGACGCGGCCGAGGCGTACGCGGCCGGCGACATCCTGCCTCCGCTGCCTCCCCTGCCGGAACTTCCGGCCGAGCCGGGGGTGCCGCCGTCCCTGGACACCGAGACGCCGCCCGCTCCGGGCATCGACCCGGCCGCGCTCGAGTTCCTGGCCGCCCGCACCGCCGTACAGGCCCACCGCCTGCTCGCGGAGTCACTCCGGGACGCGGACGAACGGCACGTTCCCGGCACGGACTTGTCCGTCTCGGAAGACGCCGTACGGCTGGCCGCCGGCGAGCCCGGGAGAGAGGTGGCGGACCGCCTCGCCGACGGGTCGGGGCGCGGCCGGGAAGGGCTGGCGGCGGCGGTCCGGGCCTGGCACATCGGTGGTACGGCCGCGTTGTCCGTGCTCGACGAGGAGTGGAAGGTGGAGGGCGAGACGCTCGCACGCGCGCGTGCCGCCCTGGAATCGGCCTGGGACGCGGACGAGCGGCCGGAGCTGCGGGCGCGGGGCAACCGCTGGACGGTCGTCGGCGTACCGATCCAGCTGCGCCTCGGCCGGGACGGCCGGTGGTGGCCGTACCACAAGGCGCGCGGCCGCTGGCTGCCCGCCGGAGGGGCCGCACAGGACCCTGCGACGGCATTGACGTCGGCGGAGCTCGCCGCCGGTGACGAGACCGCTCCGGGCTCAGGGCAGTAACTCGCCGGCGTCCAGGGACGGCAGGAGCGATTCGAAGCCGCTCGGCAGATCGCTCGGCAACTGGCTCGCAAAGCCCGACGGCAGCCGGGTCGGCAGCTTGCTGGGCAACTCGGTGGGCAGCTCCGTGGGGATACCGAAGGACGGAGCCGGTGTGCTGCTCGTGCTCTCGGCGGGCGGCTCCCGGTCCGGCGAGTCGTCGCTTCCCCTGGCCATCAGCACCACGAGGGACACGGCCACGACGGCCACGAGCACGGCGAGCAGGAGGAGCAGAGGGTTCCGGCGCCGGGGAGGCCCGGGCGGGTGAGGCGGTACGGGCGGCATGGCCATACCGACCAGCGTCGCCGCGCACCGCTCAAGGCGGGAGGGGCGCACGGAAGTTGATACGGGCTCATGGCGCGGACCGCATGATTCCGGAGCATTACGGACTGTGATTCCACAGCACTGCGGACCGTGATTCAGGAGCATTACGGCCCCGTTGGCCGGTCACACACCCCATGACCGGCCAACGGACCCGCACACGCGAACCGATCGGGCCCCGCACCCGCGCATGCCAAGGACCCGCGCGCGCGTGCGCTCAGCCGCGGGCCCCCAGCAGGTGATCCATCGCCAGCTGGTCCAGACGCTCGAAGGCCATGCCGCGGGCGGCGGCCGCCTCGACGTCGAAGGCCTCGAAGGCCGACCGGTCGGCGAGCAGGGCCTGGAGACCGTCCGCGGCGGTCGGCTGGGCCAGCTCGTCCAGGCGGGCCGCGCTCAGAGCCTCCTGGACCTCCGGGTCGGCGCGGAAGGCGGCGGCGCGCTCCTTGAGGATGAGGTAGTTGCGCATGCAGCCGGCCGCCGACGCCCACACCCCGTCGAGGTCCTCGGTCCGCGGCGGCTTGAAGTCGAAGTGCCGCGGACCGGTGTAACCAGCCGACTCCAGCAGGTCGACCAGCCAGAACGCGGACCGCAGGTCGCCGGCGCCGAAGCGCAGGTCCTGGTCGTACTTGATGCCGGACTGGCCGTTGAGGTCGATGTGGAACAGCTTGCCCGCCCACAGCGCCTGCGCGATGCCGTGCGGGAAGTTCAGCCCGGCCATCTGCTCGTGCCCGACCTCGGGGTTGACGCCGTACAGCTCCGGCCGCTCCAGGCGCTCGATGAACGCCAGGGCGTGGCCGACGGTCGGCAGCAGGATGTCGCCGCGCGGCTCGTTCGGCTTGGGCTCGATCGCGAAGCGCAGGTCGTAGCCCTGGGAGGTGACGTACTCGCCGAGCAGGTCGAAGGCCTCCTTCATCCGGTCCAGGGCCGCGCGGACGTCCTTGGCGGCGCCCGACTCGGCACCCTCCCGGCCGCCCCAGGCCACGTACACCTGGGCGCCGAGCTCGACGGCGAGGTCGATGTTGCGGATGGTCTTGCGCAGGGCGTAGCGGCGCACGTCGCGGTCGTTGGCGGTGAACGCGCCGTCCTTGAAGACCGGGTGCGTGAAGAGGTTGGTGGTGGCCATCGGGACCTTCATGCCCGTGGCGTCCAGCGCCTGCCGGAAGCGCTTGATGTGGGCCTCGCGCTCGGTGTCGTTCGAGCCGAACGGGATCAGGTCGTCGTCGTGGAAGGTGACGCCGTGGGCGCCCAGCTCGGCCAGTCGCTGCACCGTCTCGACCGGGTCGAGGGCACGCCGCGTGGCGTCGCCGAAGGGATCCCGTCCCTGCCAGCCGACGGTCCACAGTCCGAAGGTGAACCTGTCCTCGGGGGTGGGCTGGTAGCTCATGCCGCGGCTCCTTGCTCGCTGAGGCTATTTCGTCATGCCGATTTACAAATTAGTATGCGAGCACCTTCCTGGGAAGAGACAAGGTGTCTCGGGACGAGAGCAGAGGGAGAAACCCGATGTCAGAAGCCGAGGGTCCGCTCGTCGTCGGCGTGGACTCGTCCACCCAGTCCACGAAGGCGCTGGTCGTCGACGCGGCCACCGGCCGGGTCGTCGCCACCGGCCAGGCGCCGCACACCGTCTCCTCGGGGGCCGGGCGCGAGAGCGATCCGCGCCAGTGGTGGGACGCGTTGTGCGAGGCCCTGCGCCAGTGCGGCGAGGCGGCGCACGAGGCCGCCGCGGTGTCGGTCGGCGGACAGCAGCACGGCCTGGTCACGCTGGACGAGCGGGGCGAGCCGGTGCGCCCGGCGCTCCTGTGGAACGACGTGCGCTCGGCGCCGCAGGCGCGCCGGCTGACCGAGGAACTGGGCGGTGCCAAGTTCTGGGCCGAACGCACCGGCAGTGTCCCGGCCGCCTCCTTCACGATCACCAAGTGGGCCTGGCTGGCCGAGCACGAGCCCGAGGCGGCGCGCGCCACGAAGGCCGTGCGCCTCCCCCACGACTACCTCACCGGGCGGCTCACCGGGCAGGGCACGACCGACCGCGGCGACGCCTCCGGGACGGGCTGGTGGGCGTCCGGTACGGAGGCGTACGACGAGGAGATCCTGGCGCACGTGGGGCTGGACCCGGTCCTGCTGCCCCGTGTGGTCCGGCCCGGCGAGGTGGCGGGCACGGTGCGCGACAGCCACGACCTGCCGTTCTCCAAGGGCACCCTGGTCGCCCCCGGCACCGGCGACAACGCCGCCGCCGCGCTGGGCCTCGGACTGCGTCCGGGCATGCCGGTGATGAGCCTGGGCACCTCGGGCACGGTGTACGCGGTGTCGCAGCGGCGGCCCGCCGACCCGAGCGGCACGGTGGCCGGTTTCGCCGACGCCCGCGGTGACTGGCTGCCGCTGGCCTGCACCCTGAACTGCACGCTCGCCGTGGACCGCGTCGCGACGCTGCTGGGTCTGGACCGCGAGACCGTCGAGCCCGGCGCGGCCGTGACGCTGCTGCCCTTCCTGGACGGCGAACGCACCCCGAACCTGCCGAACGCCTCCGGCCTGCTGCACGGCCTGCGCCACGACACGACCGCCGGCCAGCTGCTCCAGGCCGCCTACGACGGTGCCGTCCACTCCCTGCTCGGCGCACTCGACCTGGTCCTGGACCAGGACGCGGACCCCTCGGCGCCCCTGCTGCTGATCGGCGGCGGTGCCCGGGGCGCGGCCTGGCAGCAGACCGTCCTGCGGCTGTCGGGGCGTCCCGTGCAGGTGCCCGAGGCCAAGGAGCTGGTGGCGCTCGGCGCCGCCGCGCAGGCGGCCGGGGTACTGACCGGGGAGGACCCGGCGGCGGTCGCCCGGCGCTGGAACACGGCGGCCGGGCCCGTCCTCGACGCCGTCGAGCGGGACGAGGAGACGCTGGCCAGGATCGCCGGGGTACTCTCCGACGCGGCTCCGCTGCTGGAGCGGCCCACGGACACCCACTGAGGACTGGCGTCAGGCATGACCGCACCACTGCACGAGGCCCGTCCGGCGGGGCCCGGACGCGCCCTGCCGGACACCCAGCAGGGCATGCGCCGCCGCAACCTCGCCCGTGTCCTGCACGCCGTCCGTGCCGAGGGGCCGCTGTCTCGGGCCGCCGTCGCCTCGCGGATCGGCCTGACCCGGGCGGCGGTGTCGACCCTCGTCGACGAACTCATCCGCTCGGGGCTGCTGGAGGAACTGGGGCCCGAACGGCCCGGCCGGGTGGGCCGCCCCGGCTCCGCGCTCGCGCTGAGCGGACGCGGCCCGGCGGGGATCGGCGCGGAGGTCGGTGTCGACCATCTCGCGGTCTGTGCCGTGGACCTGCGCGGCGCGACCCGGTCGCGCGCGATACGCCAGGGCGCGAACCGCGGCCGCTCCCCCGAGCCCGTGCTCGCCGAGCTGACCGAACTCATCCACCGGGTCGTCACCGAGGCGGAGGGCGAGGGCCTGTGGCCGGCCGGTCTCGCCGTGGCCGTGCCCGGTCTGGTGGCGCGCGACGCCCGGACCGTCGTACGCGCCCCGAACCTCGACTGGCACGACACGGACCTCGGTGGCCTGCTGCCGGCGGACCTCCCGCTGACCGTGGACAACGAGGCCAACTTCGGCGCGCTGGCCGAGCTCTGGCTCGGCGAGGGCACGCCGCGCGACTTCCTGCACGTGTCGGCGGAGATCGGCATCGGGGCGGCGGTCGTGGTGGACGGCGGACTGCTGCGCGGAACCCGTGGCTTCGCGGGCGAGTTGGGGCACGTGCCGGTCCAGCCGGACGGGCCGGAGTGCGCGTGCGGCGGGCGCGGGTGTCTGGAGCAGTACGCCGGTGAGGAGGCGGTGCTGCGCGCGGCCGGACTGGAGCCGGACGAGGACCGGGTCGGGCTGCTGGCCGGGCGCGCCGCCGAGGGCGACGAGGACGTACGCCGTGCCCTGCGCGACGCGGGCACCGCGCTCGGAGTCGCCCTGACCGGGGCGGTCAACCTGCTCGACCCGGAGAGCGTGGTGCTGGGCGGGGAGCTGTCGGGGTTGGCGCCGTGGCTGCTGCCGTCGTTGCGGGAGGAGTTGGCGCGCCGGACGGCTGGTCCGGCCTGTCCCGTGTCCGTGTCCCGGCTGGGTCCTCAGGGACCTCTGCTGGGGGCCGCGCACTCGGTCGTGCGGGCGGTGCTGGACGATCCGGCCACCGTTGCCGAGCGGGCCTGAGAGCCAGCCCCGACCTACAGGCGGAGCAGGAGCGGCACGCGATTGGAGCCGACTCACGAAGCCCGTCAATCACCCGGCCGGGTGGGCGAGTTGTCCACATCTCCGCGTCCCTCCACCGGAAATCCTCGCTGCCCTCGGGCCGACCGGCAGGCGCCGTAACTTGATCCACGCGGGCCGCGACCACCATGGCCGCCGCTCCGAGCAGTTGAGCAAGTGACACCCGCCGTCGAGCCTGGAAGGCACACACTCATGGAACGGACAACCCCCTTTCCCAGCAGGCGAGGACTCCTCATGGGCACCGCCCTCGCCGCCGTCCCGTACGCCCTGTTCCCCGACGCACGGGCCGCCGCCCGGCCCCAGGCAGTCGACCACCCCGGAGCCGCGTGGCACCCCGCGAGCCGCAGCAACTACACACCGTCGAACCGCCCCCGCGCCCATCCGCTGCACTACGTGGTCGTCCACGTCGCGCAGACGACCTACTCCGGCACCCTGTCCGTCTTCCGGAACCCCAGGACGAAGGTGTCCGCGCACTACGTGGTGCGCTCGTCCGACGGGCACGTGGCGCAGTGCGTGCGCGAGACCGACATCGCGTGGCACGCGGGGAACTGGGACTACAACACCCGCAGCATCGGCATCGAGCACGAAGGCTGGGCGAGCCGACCCAAGTACTTCACCGACGCCATGTACCAGCGGTCGGCCCGGCTCACCGCGGCGATCTGCGCGAGGTACGACATCCCCAGGAACCGGGCGCACATCATCGGCCACCACGAGGTACCGGGCAGCGACCACACCGATCCGGGCCGCCACTGGGACTGGAAGCGCTATATGAGACTGGTCGACAAGTACGCCTGAGAACACCGCACTTCTCCGCCCCTCTTACCCCTCGCCCCCACCTCACGTCCCGGTTACAAATCGCTCAACCTCTGGTTGCGGCACGGTAAGCACGCGACGATGGGACCATGACTCTGGCCCAGCGCGCCCTGGAGCGTCTGCAGGCCTGGCCCGACCTGATGGCGGGCCCGGCGAGTTGCGGTACCGGACGGGCACTCCGTTCCGTCCGTGACGAGATCGTCCACTTCCACTCGGCACGGGACGTGGACCTCCACCTCACCCGCCGGGCCATCCAGCGCTTCCATTACGACCTGGCCGGTTCGAGCGCGATACACCTGGTTCCCGGATCGTGCTGGGCGACGGTCCACCTCGACTGCGAGGCGGACATCGACCTGCTGCTGAGCCTGGTGAGCATCGCCCTCAAGTCCCACCAGACCCGGCCCGCCGGCGAGGAGCCGGGGCTCGCCGCGTGCAACTTCCACCGTGTCGCGGTTCTTCCGCGCGACGCCGTGGCGGGCGGCTGAGACTTGGTGACGCGACCGGAGGCCGTCAACGCGGAGGCCTGGCGTGCGTACGGAGAACACCACCTGCGGCGTGGCACGGTGTTGCCCGAGGTGACGCGGATCGACTGGGGGTTCGAGGGCGCGGGGCCGGGGATCGAGGTGCTCGGGGAGCTGACGGGCCGACGCGTGCTGGACCTCGGGTGCGGCCCGGCCCGGCACGCCGCCCATCTGGTCCGTGCTCACGGCGCGCTGGTGGACGCGGTCGACTCATCGGCCGGGCAGCACGAACGGGCGCGGGCCCGCTACGGCTCCCTGCCCGGGCTGCGGCTGGTCCTGGCCGACGCGGTGGAGCATCTGCGCTCGGCGGAGCCGTACGACGTCATCTACTCGGTCAACGCGGTGCCGTACATCGACCCGCACCGGCTGCTGCCCGCCCTGGCGGCGGCGCTAAGGCCGGGCGGCAGGCTCTGCTTCACCGTGCTGCACACCAACTCGCACGGTGACGGACCGTCGGACGACGTCGTCGCCCGGCCGGAGGTCCTGCGGCTGGCCGGCGGCGGGGACGTCACCGTCCAGATGTGGGTGCTCGGCCCGGAGCTCTGGACGGCCCTGCTCGCCGAGCACGGGCTGCGCGTGGAGCAGGTCGACGTCCTCGACACACCTCAGGACGGCAACCACGCGTCGTACCGGCTCTTCCGGGTGACTCGGCCCGTGCGCGTCTCCTCCCGGCCGCGCACCGCCAAGCCGCCGGTGGCCCACGCCGCACTGGGGGTCGGCGCCATCCTGCACGGGCCCCGGGGACTGCTCCTGGGCCGGCACCGGCACGGGACGTGGGAGCTGCCCGGCGGGACGGTGGAGCCAGGGGAGTCGTTGCGGGAGGCGGTCGTGCGCGAACTCGGCGAGGAGACGGGGCTCGACGCCCGGCCGGAGGACGTCCGGCTGCTGGGGACGCTCCTCGACGACGCCGGCGGTGTCGTACGGGTGACGGTGGCCTCCCGGGTCACCGCCTGGCGGGGAGAGCCCTCGGACCAGCCCGGCGAGAGCGTGGGCCGCTGGCGCTGGTTCGCCCTGGACCGGCTGCCGGAGGAGCTGTTCGTGTGCAGCGCGCAGGCCCTCACCGCCTGGCGGCCGGGTCTGGCGATCGACCACGCGCCTGCTCACTTCACGCCGTACGACACCGGAACGGGCGACAGCTGAAGCACCCAGAGGGGTGCGTTTTTTCAGCCGTTCCCGCGTAGTCGGCGCTCAGCCACCCTGCCGGCCCTCGTGGTCTGGTGCACTGCCCCTGAGGGTCCGGACAGTTGACGAGGCATCAGGGGGCACGGTGACAGGTCGTCGCAGGCGACGGGGAGCAGGCAGAGCGGTACTGGCGTTTCTCACGGCGTTCGGCGCGCTGGCCGGTGCGGCCCTGGTGGGGGCGGCTCCGGCCGGCGCCGTCCAGAAGGGCGTACGGGTCGCGCCGGGTGTCACGTACGAGGAGTTCGACATCAAGGCGGCCAGGGGGGTGACCCACGCGCACGTACTGAAGGTGGACCTGGGCCATCCGCAGGTACGGGTCGATCTGCTGTATCCCGGGGCGGTGGCCTCGCGGGCGCAGGTCTCGCGGATGGCCGACGTCCAGGGGGCCGTCGCCGGTGTCAACGGCGACTTCTTCAACATCACCGAGGCGCAGCATCCGGGCGTCGAGGTGACCGGCGCGAGCGTCGGCCCGGCGATCGCGGCCGGGCGGACGCTCAAGGCGGCCGTGCCGAACGGCCAGCGTTTCGGGCCCGCGCTGCCGCCCGGCACGACCACCGAGGACGTGTTCGGCGTCGGCACCGACGGAGTGGCGCGGCTGGACCGGCTGGCTCTGGACGGCTCGGTCCGTACGGCCGAGGGGCAGATGCCGCTGGGCGGGCTCAACCAGTACGCGCTGCCGGTGGGTTCGGTCGGGGCGTTCACCTCCGACTGGGGCAGCGTCTCCCGCGTGCGGGCCACGTGCGGCACGGACACGGACCGGGCCGCGCCGTGCAGTTCGGACACGTACGAGGTGACGGTCCGCGACGGCAAGGTCGTGTCGGCCGCCGACACGCCCGGCAGCGGTGCCATCGCCGCGGGGACGACCGTCCTGGTCGGCCGGGAGGCCGGGGCCCAGCAGCTGCGGAAGCTGGCCACCGGCGAAGCGGTCGAGGTCGAGCACCGTCTCGTGGCGGCGACGGACGGCGCCGCGTACCGCCTCGCCCTCGGCGGCTACCCGGTCCTCACGGGCGGGCAGCCGCTGCCGGGCCTGGACGACACGGCGTCGGCCGTCCGCACGGCCGTGGGGATCGCCGACAGCGGGCGGCGCATGCTGCTGCTCGCGCTGGACGGCGCCGCCGCCTACCGCAGCGGCCTGACGATCGCCGAAGTGGCCGACACCATGAGGAAGCTGGGCTCGGACGACGCCTTCAGCCTGGACGGCGGCGGGTCGTCGACGCTGGTCGCCCGGAAGGCGGGCGCGAGCACCGTCTCCGTGCGCAACCATCCCAGTGGCGGCGCCGAACGGGCCGTTCCGAACGGCATCGGCGTGTTCTCGGGGACGTGACGTCAGGGCCGCAGACTGCTGACGATGTCCGCCGTCGCCGTGAGGCCGCTGTGGATGGTGGGGGCGACGCTGGTGCTGGCCAGGTAGAAGCCGAGCAGCAGGCAGACCAGAGCATGGGAGACCTTCAGACCGCCGTTGCGCACGAAGATCACCGCCAGGATCGCGAGCAGCAGCACCACAGAGATGGAAATGGCCATCGTCGACTCCTCCGCCACGCCGCTATGTCCGGTTCACGGCGTTCGGCCGTAAGTGTGGCGTAGCGGAGGGTCCGTCCGGGCGGCTGACCTGTCCGCCGAACGTGTGATGTCCGTGTCCTACGTGTCCTACGTGTCCAAGGTGTCCGACGTTTCGTACGCGTCTACGCCGCCCGCCGGGCGTCCAGGAAAGCCTCCAGTCCGGCGAGGTCGTCGGTGTTGAGGTAGTCGACGTCCGCGGCGAGCAGTTCGGCCCACAGTGCTTCCCGGGCGGGCCCGGCCAGGTCCGGGGTCGCCCAGAACCGCACCTTCTGCCTCCGGTTGTGCGCGGCCCGGACGATGCCCCGCAGCTTCTCCCGCTCGGCGTCCGGGAAGGTGCCCACGCCCCGCCAGGTGAAGTTGAGCGTCCAGTTGTCGCTGATCAGCGGGACGAAGGAGGCCGGCGCCTGGCTGCCGAGGTCGGCGAGCCGGCCGTCGTAGAAGGCGCGCCGGACGGTCTGGGCCTCCATGGGGGCACGGGCCGCGCGGTCGCCGGAGATGACGGCGGTGACCGGGCCGGGAAGGACACGGCCGTGGGCGTACGTCGTGAACAGGTGCCGGTAGCGCCTGAGGTGGCGGTCGAGTTCGAGGTACGTCGAGGAGCCCTCGGTCTTGATGTCGACGAGCAGTTGCAGCGAACCGCGGTACCCCCGGTACACGCGGCCGCGGTTGGCCCGTACGCGCGCGGCGAGCGGGTCGAGGTAGAGGGACTCAAGTGTGCGGGCCGGGTCGAGGTCCTCCGGGTCGTGGGCGACGAGCAGTTGGTCGCCGACCAGGTAGATGTCGGCTTCGACGCTGCCGAACCGGTGGTCCAGGGCGTCGAGCAGGGGGCGCGGGTGCTCGTAGTCGTTGTGGGCGTGAGCGCGCCACAACGGGCGGGGCCCGTGGCGCCGTTCGCCGGCGAGGGCGTGGCCGGCGGGGAGGGCGACCGTGCCCGCGAGGGCGGCGCCGAGGGTGGTGAGGGCTCTGCGACGGGTGGTGAGGTCCATGCTCTGCCTCCCTGGAAGTGCCATACGGGAACCCTGCGAGTATGGGGTTCGGGCACGACCAAAAAGCAGGGACTTGCGGGGAGTTGGCCGGAGTGCCGTCGTGCGTTCACATCCGTTCACCTCACCTGAGCAGGGCACACGAAAAGGCCCGCCCCTGGTGGGACGGGCCTTTTTCAGCGGCGTCGGCGAGGCGTCAGCCTGGTGTGTCTCAGGGGGCCTGGAGGTCGACAAGACCGGCCAGTGCCTCCCGGTGGGCTCCGGCCGTACCGTAGGCGATCGAGTCGGCCTTCGCGCGCTTCAGGTACAGATGCACCGGGTGTTCCCACGTCATGCCGATGCCGCCGTGCAGTTGCAGTGCCTCCTCGGCGGCGTGGACGGCCACGGGCGCCGCGTAGGCCTGGGCGACGGTGACGGCCACGTCGGCGTCCTGGCCGGTCGACAGGGCGTCGGCGGCGTTGCGGGCGGCCGCGCGGAGGTTCGCGACCTCCAGCCACAGCTGGGCCAGCCGGTGCTTGAGGGACTGGAAGCCGCCGACGGGCCGGTTGAACTGCTTGCGGTCCTTGAGGTAGCGGACCGTCTCCGTCAGGGTCCAGTCGGCCAGGCCGAGCTGTTCGGAGGCGAGCAGCCCGGCCCCGGCCCGCAGGGATCGGCGAACGGCGGGCTCGGCGTCGCCCAGCAGGCGGCCCGGCGCCCCGTCGAGGGTGACGGTCGCGAGCGGCCGGGTCAGGTCCAGGGAGACCTGGGGTGTGACGGTCGCGGCGGTGGCGTCGACCGCGTAGAGACCGCCGTCGTCGGCGGGCACGAGCAGCACGTCGGCGACGGCCGCGTCCGCGATGCCGGTCAGTTCGCCGTGCAGCAGGCCGTTCTCGTGCTGGACGACCTTGTAGGCGGCACCCGGTGCGACGTTGAGGGCGACCGCGAGGGCCCCGATCGACGTCCCGGAGGCGAGCTCGGTGAGCAGGTCGTCGGTCCCGCAGGCCAGCAGCGCCTCGGTGGCGACGACCGCGCTCGTGAGGTACGGGACGGGCGCGACCGCACGGCCCAGTTCCTCCAGCACCACGGCGGCTTCCCGGTGCGTGGCGCCCTGGCCGTCCAGCGCCTCCGGCACCAGCAGACCCGCCAGGCCCATGCCGTCGGTGAGGGCCTTCCACAGCGCCAGGTTGTGCGGCGCGTCCGACTCGATGCGGGCGATGACGCCGGGCGCGTCGCAGTGGTCGGCGAGCAGGTCGCGGACGGCGGCGCGCAGCGCCTCTTCCTCCTCCGAGTACAACAGGTCGGGCTGTGCGCTCATCGGGCCAGGTCCTTCCAGGCGACGTCCTTGTCGGTGCGCGGTTCGGAGGGCAGGCCGAGGACGCGCTCGGCGACGATGTTCAGCAGGACCTCGCTGGTCCCGCCCTCGATGCTGTTGCCCTTGGAGCGCAGGTAGCGGTAGCCGGCCTCGCGGCCGGTGAAGTCGACCAGCTCCGGGCGGCGCATGGTCCAGTCGTCGTACAACAGGCCCTCTTCCCCGAGGAGTTCCACCTCCAGGCCGCTGATCTCCTGGTTGAGGCGGGCGAAGGCGAGCTTCATGCCGGCGCCCTCGGGGCCGGGCTGGCCGGCGACGAGCTGCTGGCGCAGCCGCTCGCCGGTGAGCCGGGCGACCTCGGCCTCGCCCCAGAGCTTCAGCAGGCGCTGGTGCAGGTCGTGGGTGCGCAGCTCCGGGCGCTCGCGCCAGGTCTTGGAGACCGGGCCGATCATGCCGCCCTCGCGGGGCAGCCGCATGCCGCCGATGGCGACGCGCTCGTTGTTCAGGGTGGTCTGCGCGACCCGCCAGCCGTCACCGACCTCGCCGAGCCGGCGGGAGTCCGGGATGCGGACGTCGGTGAGGAAGACCTCGTTGAACTCGGCCTCGCCGGTGATCTGCCGCAGCGGCCGCACTTCGACACCGGGGTCGGTCATGTCGCAGAGGAAGTACGTGATGCCCCGGTGCTTGGGCACGTCCGGGTCGGTGCGGGCGATGAGGATCGCCCAGCGGGCCACATGGGCGCTGGACGTCCACACCTTCTGCCCATTGACGACCCAGCCTCCCCCACTCTCGGCTTCGCTCGAGCGGGAGGTGCCCCCATCCTCCCGCACCGCTCGTGTACGCAGCGCGGCCAGGTCGGACCCGGCCCCCGGCTCGCTGAACAGCTGGCACCAGACCTCCTCGCCCACCCAGAGGGGCCTGAGGAGTCGCTGCTTCTGCTCTTCGGTGCCGTACTTGAGGATCGTCGGCGCGGCCATCCCGAGGCCGATGCCGATGCGCCGCGGGTCGTTGTCGGGCGCCCCGGCCGCCTCCAGCTCGGCGTCCACGACGGCCTGGAGGGAACGGGGAGCGCCGAGTCCGCCGAGGCCCTCCGGGTAGTGCACCCAGGCCAGTCCGGCGTCGAAGCGGGCCCGGAGGAAGTCCAGGCGGTCGGTCGAGGCCGGGGGGTGGGCGGCCAGCAGGTCCTGTGTGCGACGGCGCAGTTCCTCGGCGCTGGTCATGCTGCCTCCTCCACGACGACGGCGATCCGGCCGGTGGTGAGGCCGTCCGCGACCTTCTGCACGGCGGCGGCCGCTCCGCCGAGCGGAACGCGTTCGCTCACCAGCGGCTTGATCGCGCCCCGGGCGGCCAGCTCGGTGAGCTGCTCGTGGCAGTGCTGGACGAGCTTCGGGTTCTTGGTGTTGTACAGGCCCCAGTGCAGGCCGAGGATCGAGTAGTTCTTCACCAGGGCGTGGTTCAGCCCCGGGCTGGGGATCGTGCCGCTGGCGAAGCCGACGACCACGATGCGCCCCTCGAAGGCGACGACCTTGGCGGACTGGGCGTAGGCCTCGCCGCCGACCGGGTCGTAGATCACGTCGGCGCCCCGGCCGCCGGTGGCCTCCTTGACGGCGGCGACGACGTCCTCGGAGCGCCGGTCGATCACGACGTCGCAGCCCAGCTCGCGAGCCACGGCCGCCTTCCCGGAGCCGCCGACGACACCGATGACGGTGGCGCCGGCGGCCTTCCCGAGCTGCACGGCCGCGCTGCCGACCCCTCCAGCGGCAGCGTGGACGAGCAGGGTCTCGCCGGCCTCCAGACCGGCCCGGCGGTGCAGACCGAACCAGCCGGTCTGGTAGCCGATGTGCAGGGCCGCGGCCTCCGCGTCGTCCAGGGCGTCCGGCGCGGGCAGGAGCGCGGCGGAGTCCGCGACGGCGTACTCGGCGAAGCCGCCGTACGGCAGCGCCGGGTTGGCGATCACCCGGCGGCCGTCCTCGGTCTCGCCGCAGATCTCCACGCCCGGGGTGAAGGGCAGCGGCGGCCTGACCTGGTACTGGCCCCGGCACAGCAGGCCGTCCGGGAAGTTGATGTTGGCCGCCCGTACCTTCAGCAGGACCTGGCCGTCGCCGGGTGTGGGCGGCTCCACATCCACGAGCCGCATCACCTCACCCGGCTCACCGTTTTCGTGCACTTGCCATGCCTGCATGCGGGGCCTCCACGGGGGACTGCTTCGTCTGACCGGGGTCGGTTCGCATACTAAGCGGTCGCTTGCCGATCAGGGAACAGTCTCCGGGTGAAAGAGTCCCGCCACCTGGTATCTCGTGCGTCACGACTTCTTCGGCCGCGCCCGCACATGCATCCGCTCCCCCTGCGGCCCGAACAGGCTGAGGAACTCCACGGGCCCCTCCCCCGTCGACCCGAACCAGTGCGGCACCCGGGTGTCGAACTCCGCGGCCTCCCCCGCCGTCAGCACCACGTCGTGCTCGCCCAGCACCAGGCGCAGCTTCCCGGACAGCACGTACAGCCACTCGTAGCCCTCGTGGGTGCGCGGGTCCGGCTCCTGTCTGCGCTGGGGTTCCAGCACCTTGTAGGCCTGGAGGCCGCCGGGCTGGCGGGTGAGCGGCCAGTGGGTGCGGCCGAACATCTCGATCGGCTTCGACCGCACCCGCGGGTCACCGGTCGGCGGGGCTCCGACCAGCTCGTCCAGGGCCACCTGGTGCGCCCGGGCGATCGGCAGCAGCAGTTCCAGGCTGGGTTTGCGCAGGCCGGACTCCAGCCGCGACAGGGTGCTGACGGAGATGCCGGTGCTCTCGGACAGCGCCGCCAGGGTCACCTCCCGCTCCTTGCGCATCTGCCGCAACCGGGGGCCGACGCCTGCGAGTACCTCGTCCGTAGTCATGGTGGTATTGCAGATTCGGCAAACAGGTTTGTCAATCCCGTGGCAGTGGAGCGACCCTCGGCAGTGGAGGTGGTCACCATGACCGAGAGGTACGCAGTCGTAGTCGTCGGCGGTGGTACGGCGGGCCTGTCCGCGGCTCTGGTGCTGGGCCGGGCGCGGCACCGCACGCTGGTCGTCGACGCGGGCGAGCCGCGCAACGCGCCCGCCGCGCACATGCAGGGCTATCTGTCGCGCGACGGGATGCCGCCCGCTGAGTTCCTCGCCGTCGGCCGGGAGGAGATCGCGCGCTACGGCGTGGAGCTCGTGCGGGACCGGGTGGTGGAGGTGGAGAGGGGCGAGGACTTCGCCGTGGTGCTGGCCGGCGGGCGGACCGTACGGGCCCGGCGGCTGGTGATGGCGACCGGGCTGAAGGACGAGCTGCCCGCGGTTCCCGGGGTCGCCGAGCGGTTCGGCCGGGACGTGCTGCACTGCCCGTTCTGCCACGGCTGGGAGGTGCGCGACCAGCCGTTCGGGGTGCTGGCGTCGAGCCCGGCGAGCGTGCATCAGGCGCTGATCGTGTCCCAGTGGTCGAAGGACGTGCGGTTCTTCCTGCACACGGTCGCCGAGGAGGAGCTGTCCGACGAGGATCTGCGCCGGCTGGCCGCTGCCGGGGTGGACGTGGTGCCGGGTGAGGTCGCGGGGCTGGTGGTCGAGGACGACCGGCTCACCGGTGTCCGGCTCGCCGACGGCACGACACACGCGCGCTCCGTGCTGTTCGTCGGCCCGCGCCCCGTCCCGCAGACCGGCCTGCTGGAGCGGCTCGGCGCCGAGCTGCACGAGACGCCCTTCGGCGCGTACCCGGTGGTCGACCCGACCGGGCTGACGACCGTCCCGGGCGTGTGGGCCGCGGGCAACGCGATCGGCTTCGCCGAGCAGGTCGTGCACGCGGCGAGCGGGGGGTACCGGGCGGCGGCCGCGATCGTCGGGGATCTGCTGATGACCGACCTCGACGCGGCAGTCCAGGAGTAGAAGGGCCGCCCGGGTGTAGAGGCGGCCCCTCCGGTGCACCATGGCTGCATGCTGTTGCACCGGCTGGCCCGAGTGTCCCAGGAGGTCGCCGCCACCTCGGCGCGGTCCCGGAAGACGGCCCTGCTCGCGGAGCTCTTCCGGGACGCGGAGGCGGACGACGTGCCGATCGTCATCCCGTACCTGGCGGGCCGGCTGCCGCAGGGCCGGATCGGCGTCGGCTGGAAGGTACTGAGCCGCCCGGTCGTTCCCGCCGCCGAGCCGGGCCTGACCGTGCGGGACGTGGACGCCCGGCTGTCGGAGCTCGCCAAGGTCGCCGGCCCCGGCTCCCAGGCGGAACGGGCCCGGCTGGTCGGGGAGTTGATGGGCGCTGCCACCGAGGACGAGCAGCGGTTCCTGATCGGGCTGCTCACCGGCGAGGTCCGGCAGGGCGCGCTGGACGCCGTCGCGGTCGAGGGACTGGCCCAGGCGACCGGGGCGCCGGCGGCGGACGTACGGCGGGCCGTGATGCTCGCCGGCTCCCTCCAGACGGTCGCCGAGGCGCTGCTCGCGGACGGTCCCGCCGCCCTGGACCGCTTTCGACTCACTGTCGGCCGCCCGGTCTGGCCGATGCTGGCGCACAGCGCCTCCTCGGTCGCCGAGGCGGTGGACAAGCTCGGCGCCTGCGCGGTCGAGGAGAAGCTGGACGGCATCCGCGTCCAGGTGCACCGGGACGGCGACACGGTACGGCTCTACACCCGCACCCTCGACGACATCACCGACCGCCTGCCCGAAGTGACGTCCGCCGCCCTGGAGTTGCGGGGCGAGCGGTTCATCCTGGACGGCGAGGTGATCTCCTTCGACGAGGGCGGCCGCCCCCGCTCGTTCCAGGAGACCGCCGGCCGCGTCGGCTCCCGCACGGACGTCGCGACGGCGGCCCGTGCGGTGCCGGTCTCCCCCGTCTTCTTCGACGCGCTGTCCGTCGACGGCCACGACCTGCTCGACCTGCCGTTCGCCGAGCGGCACGCCGAGCTGGCCCGGCTGGTCCCCGAGCCGATGCGGGTGCGCCGGACCACGGTGTCCGGTCCGGACGACCTGGGCACGGCGGAGGAGTTCCTCGCCGAGACCCTGAAGCGCGGCCACGAGGGCGTCGTGGCCAAGGCGCTGGACGCCCCCTACAGCGCGGGCCGGCGAGGCGCGTCCTGGCTCAAGGTCAAGCCCGTCCACACCCTCGACCTGGTCGTCCTGGCCGCCGAGTGGGGCCACGGCCGCCGCACCGGCAAGCTTTCCAACCTCCACCTGGGCGCCCGCACCACCGGCGGCGGCCTCGCCATGCTCGGCAAGACCTTCAAGGGCATGACCGACGCGATGCTGACCTGGCAGACCGAGCGGCTTCAGCAGCTCGCCGTCGACGACAACGGCCACGTCGTGACCGTACGCCCGGAACTCGTCGTCGAGATCGCCTACGACGGCCTCCAGCGCTCCACCCGCTACCCGGCCGGGGTCACCCTGCGCTTCGCCCGCGTGGTCCGCTACCGGGAGGACAAGCGCCCCGAGGACGCCGACACGGTGGAGACGCTGCTGGCCGCGCACCCGGAGGTGAGCCCGTGAAGCGCAGTGCCGGCCTGCTGCTCTTCCACCACACCGACGACGGCCTCGAAGTGCTGCTCGGCCACATGGGCGGCCCCTTCTTCGCCCGGCGCGACGCCGGGGCGTGGAGCATCCCCAAGGGCGAGTACGAGCCCGACGAGTCCGCCTGGGCGGCGGCCCGGCGCGAGTTCGAGGAGGAACTGGGGCTGCCCCCGCCGGACGGCGAGGCCCTCGCTCTGGGCGAGGTCCGGCAGACCAACGGCAAGATCGTCACGGCCTGGGCCATCGAGGCGGACCTCGACCCGGCGACGATCGCGCCCGGCACGTTCCGGATGGAGTGGCCGCCGAGGTCGGGGCAGCTCCAGGAGTTCCCCGAGCTGGACCGGGTGGCGTGGTTCGGACTCGACCGGGCCCGGGCGGTGATCGTCAAGGCGCAGGCGGCGTTTCTCGACCGCCTGGTGGAGCACTCGCCCTGAGGAGACGCTCCCGCGTTGCGGTCCCCTCCGCCACGCGGGAAGGTCGGACTACAGCCCGCACCGAGGGAGGTCAGCCATGCCCATCGCAACGGTGAACCCGGCGAACGGCGAGACGCTCAAGACGTACGAGGCCATGGGCGAGGAGGAGATCGAGCGCCGGCTCCAGCTCGCGGAGGCCACGTTCCGCACGTACCGGACGACGACGTTCGACGAGCGCGCCCGGCTGCTGAGGAAGGCCGCCGACCTCCTCGAAGAGGACCAGCAGGACATCGCCCGCGTGCTGACCACCGAGATGGGCAAGCCGATCCAGCAGGCCCGGGCCGAGGCGGCGAAGTGCGCCAAGGCGATGCGCTGGTACGCCGACCACGCCGAGGAGCTGCTCGCCGACGAGGAGCCCTCCGACACCGACGTGAAGGACTCCGGCGCCTCGCGCGTGCGGGTGCGCTACCGGCCGTTGGGTCCGGTGCTGGCGGTCATGCCGTGGAACTTCCCGCTGTGGCAGGTGGTCCGCTTCGCCGCGCCCGCGCTGATGGCGGGGAACGTGGGCCTGCTCAAGCACGCCTCGAACGTCCCGCAGACCGCCCTGTACCTGGAGGACCTGTTCCACCGCGCGGGCTTCACGGAGGGCTGCTTCCAGACCCTGCTGATCGGCTCCGCCGCGGTCGACGACATCCTGCGCGACGAGCGCGTCAAGGCGGCCACCCTCACCGGCAGCGAGCCCGCGGGCCGCGCGGTCGCCTCCACCGCCGGGGAGATGATCAAGAAAACGGTGCTGGAGCTGGGCGGCAGCGACCCCTTCGTCGTCATGCCCTCCGCCGACATCGACCGGGCCGCGCAGGTCGCGGTGACCGCGCGGGTGCAGAACACCGGGCAGTCCTGCATCGCCGCCAAGCGGTTCATCGTGCACACGGACGTCTACGACGCCTTCGCGGAGCGGTTCGCCGAGGGCATGAAGGCGCTGAAGGTCGGCGACCCGATGGCCGAGGACACGGAGGTGGGGCCGCTCTCCAGCGAGCAGGGACTGCGCGATCTGGAGGAGCTGGTCGACGACGCGGTGCGCGGCGGTGCCGACGTGCTGTGCGGTGGCGAACGGCCCGACGGCCCCGGCTGGTACTACGCGCCGACCATCCTCGCCGGCATCACCCGGGAGATGCGCATCCACCGGGAGGAGGCGTTCGGGCCGGTCGCCACGCTGTACCGGGCGGCCGACCTGGACGAGGCCGTGCTGATCGCGAACGACTCGCCGTTCGGACTGAGTTCGAACGTGTGGGCACGGGACGAGGCCGAGGTGGACCGGTTCGTCCGGGACCTGGAGGCGGGCAGTGTGTACGTCAACGGGATGACGGCCTCCCACCCGGCGTTCCCGTTCGGCGGAGTGAAGCGGTCCGGGTACGGGCGTGAGCTGTCCGGGCACGGAATCCGGGAGTTCTGCAACATCACGACCGTTTGGCACGGTGCGTGAGTGTTGCGGGGCTACGATCCCGTCTGTGAACCGCGAAGTGACTCTGCCCCTGATCGTCGACGACCGCGGGACCTTGCAGGTGGCTGCGGCCGATGTCAGCAAGCTGTTGCGGACGGTGGGGGGTCGATGGGTGCGGCTTGTCGAGGCCGGGGAGTCGGGGCTCGACGAGGACACGGTCGCCGCGTTGACGATCGAGCTGGCGAAGTTGGCCGACCGTATTGATGTGGCTTGTATCGCGCACAGCAGTGGGGGTGCGACGTAGTTTTGGCGTGTGCGGGTGCGTGGCGGCTGGTCGCGCCCACGCGGCGGAGCCGCACATCAAGCACAGCCCCGCGCCCCTAAGGAGTCACACTCAACGCGTTCCAGAACATGGCCTCGTACGTCTGCAGTAGACGCCCGTAGCGGTGCGCGCTCGTCTCGTCCAATCGCCCCCCGTCCAGGCCGGCCTGCACCGCCACCGTCGCCTGGCTCTCCAGCTCCGGGGACGGCTCCGCGAAGAAGTCGAAGAAGCCGCACGCCTCGTCCGTGAAGCCGTAACGGTCCCGCAGTGCCTCGGCGATCGTCGAGCAATAGCCGCCCCAGGCGGAGAAGTTGGCGGTCAGGGCCAGGACGACGTCCGCCGGTGAGGCGTTGAGGGCCAGCCAGGCGACGTACGCGGGGTAGGCCTGGCAGCCCGGAAGGGGCTCGTACGAAGCCGCCTCCGCCTCGTCCACGCCGCACGCCCTCGCGAAGGCGTCCAGCCGTTCACCCGCCAGCGCCTCGCCCTCCGCGAGTGTCCTGAAGAAGGCCGCCGCCTCCGGGTCGGTCGTCGCGGAGCGTTCCGCCAGGTGCAGAAACGCCCGGCGGTCCGCGGGGATCACCCAGGTCTGTTCCAGGGCGAGCGCGGCGAGGGCGGGGCGGGGGGCCGTGCCGTCGGCGATCCGGGGGACCAAGGGGTTGGACTGCGGGTCCGGGGCGAGTTCGGCTGTGGTCGTCGTCAGCAGGTCCCGGGCCGGGTGCGTCATCGCGTCCTCCGTCGTGGGGGTGTCGGAACGAGCCTGGCACGGGCGTCCGCGATACGGAGCAGTCCCGCGCCAGATCGGCGCCCCACCGGGTGATCGTGGGTGGACCACCCTCCGAGGCTGAGCCGCGCGGCCGGAGCGCGGCGATCAACCGGGCGCGGGCTGACACCCTCGCCTTCGAGCCGCGCGTCCGCATCCCCGACAACGGGCAGAAGCGGGAGTCCGGTTCGGGGAGCCGGGTGGTGCGAGCGACGTCGGGAGATCCTCGGCAACGGCGGTCTCCGCCACCGGTGAGCCCCGTCCGGCCACCGCGGCCGGGCCGGGGCTCCGCCGCGGGTCAGCTCAGCTTCCACTCCCCCGTCTCCTCGGCGAAGCCGGAGTCCATCGCGAACTGGACCGTTGCCATCTTCGACGCCTTCGGCACCTCGAAGACGACCCAGCCGAGCGCCTTCGCGCCGGGCTTCAGGCTGACGTCGGAGGACATGGAGGGTCCGGCCGTTACGTCGGCGAAGGTGGACTGGAACTGCTGACCCTGGTCGTCGGCCACCTGGGCGCCGTTCTGCGGACTGTCCGAGTAGGCCTTGGTCCCGGTGTTGACGAGCCGGAACTGCACGGCGATCCACCGGTTGCCCGACTCGGGAGCCATGAACTCGTCGCTGGACTTGGCGTTGTCGACGACCTTCACGACGGTGACGTCCAGCTTGCTGCCGGCCTCCATGCCCTTCAGGGCGAGCGTGTCGCCGGCCTCGGCGACCTCCGGTGCGGCGCTCGCCTTCGCGGCGGGCTTCTTCGCGGCCTTCTGCCCGCTGTCGGCCTTGGCCGATGCCTTGGCCTTGGGCTTGTCGACGACCGTGTCGCCGGTGCCGCACGCGGTGATGGTGAGCGCACCGATCACGGCCGCCGCTGCGGCGGTGAGTCTGATGCGGCTGTAGTTACTCATGATCCCCCCAGGGTTCTGTGACACATAAGTGAAGGACCCGCGAAGAAACCGCATGGTTGCACGGTTAACCAGAAAATTTTCGGGGTTCGGGGCAACCTCGGGGGGCGTTGTCGCGTCCGCCCGAAAGCGCGTCAGGGCCCCCTCCACGATCAGGAGGGGGCCCTGTGCGCGAGAGTACCGCCGCTTACCGGATCGTCATGCCCGACAGCGTCCGCGCGATCACCAGGCGCTGGATCTCGCTGGTGCCTTCGAAGATCGTGTAGATCGCCGCGTCCCGGTGCATCCGCTCCACCGGGTACTCCCGCGTGTAGCCGTTGCCGCCCAGGATCTGGACCGCCTGGGCCGTCACCTTCTTGGCCGTCTCGCTCGCGAACAGCTTGGACATCGAGCCCTCGGCCGCCGTGAACGGCTTGCCGTTGACCGCCATCCAGGAGGCGCGCCAGACCAGGAGCCGGGCCGCGTCGATGGACGTGCGCATGTCCGCGAGCTGGAACGCCACGCCCTGGTTGTCGATGATCGGCCGCCCGAACTGCTCCCTGGTCTTGGCGTAGTCGAGGGCGACCTCGTACGCGGCCCGGGCGGTGCCGACCGCCATGGCGCCGACCGCCGGGCGGGACGCCTCGAACGTGGCCATCGCCGCGTTCTTCACGCGCTCCCCACCCTGCCTGGCCTTCTCCCGCGCCCGGGCGAGCCGCTCGTCCAGCTTCTCCTTGCCGCCGAGCAGGCAGGAGCCGGGGACGCGCACGTTGTCCAGGATGACCTCGGCGGTGTGCGAGGCGCGGATGCCGTGCTTCTTGAACTTCTGGCCCTGGGACAGACCCTCGGTGCCGGGCGGGATGATGAAGGAGGCGTGGCCCTTGGAGCCGAGCTCCGCGTCGACCACCGCGACCACGACATGGACGTTGGCGATACCGCCGTTGGTCGCCCAGGTCTTGGTGCCGTTGATCACCCACTCGTCCTTGGCCTCGTCGTACACGGCCCGGGTGCGCATGGAGGCCACGTCGGAGCCGGCGTCGGGCTCGGAGGAGCAGAAGGCGGCGACCTTGACATCGCTCGCGTCGCCGTACATCTGGGGGATCCAGGTGCCGATCTGCTCCTCGGTGCCGTTGGCGAGGACGCCCACGGCGGCGAGGCCGGTGCCGACGATGGACAGGGCGATGCCCGCGTCGCCCCAGAAGAGCTCCTCCATGGCCATGGGTATGCCGAGGCCGGTCGGGTCGAAGTACTGCTGGGCGTAGAAGTCCAGGGAGTAGATGCCGACCTTGGCGGCCTCCTGGATGACCGGCCAGGGAGTCTCTTCACGCTCGTCCCATTCGGCGGCCGCGGGACGGATCACATCGGCCGCGAAGCCGTGCAACCAGTCCCGGACCTCCTTCTGTTCGTCGTTGAGCTCCATGGTGAACTCGGCCATGTCGGTCCCCTTCAGCGGCACACGTGCATGTTACTTGCGGTAACACCAGTCTGTTACCGGTGGGTAGTCCGCGTCAACTCCTACCGACCGGTCGGCACCCGTTCGATGTCTGGGGCATCTTTGAGTGTTAGTTTGCGCAGGCGTCATCGAAACAGCACGGGTGGGGAGAGCACATGGACACCACGCAGCGGACCGACCAGCAACGGTCCGCCGACCGCCGACGGCGTGAGCTGCTGGAAGCCGCCGACCGGGTGGTGCTGCGCGACGGTCCGCAGGCCTCGATGAACGCGATCGCCGCGGAAGCGGGTATCACCAAGCCGATTCTGTACCGGCACTTCGGTGACAAGGGCGGACTTTACGCGGCCCTTGCCAAACGGCACACCGACGCCCTGCTGGACTCGCTGCGGGCGGCGCTGGACGCGCCGGCGGAGAGACGGGAGCGGGTCGAGGCGACGCTGGACACGTACCTCGCCGCGATCGAGGCGCGGCCCCAGGTGTACCGGTTCCTGATGCATCCGGCGGAGGGGGGCCAGCCGGGGGATCAGGGTTTCGACGTCGGCAAGCACAGTGCGCCGTTGCTGCGGCGGATGGGGGAGGAACTCGCCCAGGTCATCGAGGAGCGGCTGGATCTCGGGCCGGGCGGGCAGCAGCTGGCGCGGGTGTGGGGGCACGGGATCGTCGGCATGATGCATGCCGCCGGGGACTGGTGGCTGGGGGAACGGCCCTGTTCCCGTGCGGAGTTGGTGCGGAGTCTGGCTGATCTGTTGTGGGGGCGTCTTGCGGCTGCCGGGGACAAAATGGGTGGGCCGGGATTCTGACCGTCGCCCTTCGGCTGCGGGCCGGTGGGGGTTGCTCGCGCAGTTCCCCGCGCCCCTGAGTCAGCCATCCACTCGGCGCCAAGAGGCCTGGGCTACTTGCCGCATCAGCTTGCGGTGGCGCCAGCCCGTCAAGTGGTCCGCGTAGATGCGGCCCTCCAGATGGTCGTACTCGTGTTGCAGGCAGCGGGCGAAGAAGCCCGTGCCGTGGACGGTGACCGGCTCTCCGGTCATCGTGTACCCCTCGACCACCGCGTGGTCGTAGCGCTCCGTGCCCGCTTCCAGGCCCGGTAGGGACAGGCAGCCCTCCGGGCCCCGGATCACCACTCCGTCCGCCTCGACCAGGCGCGGGTTGACCAGGTGGCCGAGGTGCCGGACGTCCTCGTCGTCGGGGCAGTCGTAGACGAAGACCCGCAGCGGCTCGCCGATCTGGTTGGCGGCGAGGCCGACGCCCTGGGCGGCGTACATGGTTGCGAACAAGTCCTCCACGAGGCGGGCCAGTTCGGGGCCGAACTCGGTGACCTCCGCGCAGGGTGTGTGCAGGAGCGGGTCTCCGTGCAGGGTGAGGGGTCTCACGTGGCCGTGGGCGCCGGGGATGGGACTGTTTCGCATGGCGGCAAGAGTAAGGTCCCTGTCATTCCGCGCCTCCCGCACGAGTTCACCACAGTGCCTCGGTTCGGGAGTGCTAATGGATCTCGATAGGCTGAGGTCCACACCACGTGGCCGTCAGGCTTCAAGGCGCGGCGCGTACGCAAGGAGGATCGAGAACTGATGGCAGGCAACTCGGACCCGCTCTCGCCGCGGGCCAAGCTGGCCGTGACCGCGGGCAAGGCGGTCGCGGCGGCGTCCCGCGCCGCGGGGCGCGGCAGCGGTTCGGTGATCGGCGGCCGGGTGGCGCTCAAGCTCGACCCCGACCTCCTCGCCCGGCTCGCGCAGAACCTGGACGTGATCCTGGTCTCGGCGACGAACGGCAAGACCACGACCACCCGGCTCATCGCCGAGGCCCTGCGCGCGGCGGGACCGGTCGTCTCCAACGCGCTCGGCGCCAACATGCCGGCCGGCATCACCTCGGCGCTCGCGGGCAGCTCGGACGCCCGGTACGGGGTGATCGAGGTCGACGAGAAGTACCTCGCCGGCGTCGCCCGGGACACCGCGCCGAAGTGCATCGCGCTGCTCAACCTCTCCCGCGACCAGCTCGACCGCGCCGCCGAGACCCGCATGCTCGCCGAGAACTGGCGGGAGGGACTCGCCGGTTCCAAGGCCGTGGTCGTGGCCAACTGCGACGACCCGCTGGTGGTGTGGGCGGCGTCCTCCTCCCCCAACGTGATCTGGGTCGCCGCCGGGCAGATGTGGAAGGACGACGCCTGGTCCTGCCCGTCGTGCGGTGGCGTGATGCAGCGCCCGGGCGACGACTGGTACTGCGGTGAGTGCGGCTTCCGCCGTCCGACGCCGAGCTGGGCACTCTCCGGCGACCACGTGCTGGATCCGCACGGCTCCGCGTGGCCGATCCACCTCCAGCTGCCCGGCCGCGCCAACAAGGCCAACGCCGCCTCCTCGGCCGCCGTCGCCGCCGTGTTCGGCGTGCCGCCGCAGGTCGCGCTGGAGCGCATGTACCAGGTGCAGGCGGTCGCCGGACGGTACGACGTCGTCCAGTTCCAGGGCCGTGACCTCAGACTCCTCCTGGCGAAGAACCCGGCCGGCTGGCTGGAGACGTTCTCCCTGATCGACCCGCCGCCCACCCCGGTCATCCTGTCGGTGAACGCGCGCTCCGCCGACGGCACCGACACCTCCTGGCTGTGGGACGTCGACTACACGCGCCTGACCGGCCACCCGATCTGCGTCGTCGGCGACCGGCGGCTGGACCTCGCGGTGCGCCTGGAGGTCGCCGACCAGCACTTCCAGGTGTACGAGAACCTCGACCAGGCCGTGGCCGCGTGCCCGCCGGGACGGATCGAGGTCATCGCCAACTACACGGCGTTCCAGGACCTGCGCCGCCGGGTCGGCAACTGAGCACGAGACGTCAGGGGACTTTTGTGAGCGACAACCAACTGCGGGTCGTCTGGATCTATCCCGACCTGCTCAGCACCTACGGCGACCAGGGCAACGTCCTCGTCGTGCAGCGCCGGGCCCAGCAGCGCGGCCTGGACGTGGCGCGGCTGGACGTGCGCAGCGACCAGGCGATCCCGACCTCCGGCGACATCTACCTGATCGGCGGCGGCGAGGACCGGCCGCAGCGGCTCGCGGCCGAGCGGCTGCGCCGGGACGGCGGACTGACCCGGGCCGTGGAGAACGGCGCCATCGTGTTCTCCGTGTGCGCCGGCTACCAGATCCTCGGCCACGAGTTCATCAACGACCTCGGCCAGCGCGAGCCCGGCCTCGGCCTGCTGGACGTGGTGTCCGTGCGCGGCGAGGGCGCGCGGTGCGTCGGTGACGTGCTGGGCGACATCGACCCGCGCCTCGGCCTGCCTCCGCTGACCGGCTTCGAGAACCATCAGGGCGTCACCCACCTCGGCCCCACCGCCCGCCCGCTCGCCCGGGTGCGCTTCGGCAACGGCAACGGCACGGGCGACGGCACGGAGGGCGCGTTCAACGACACCGTCTTCGGCACGTACATGCACGGCCCGGTGCTCGCGCGCAACCCGCTGATCGCGGACCTGCTGCTGAAGCTGGCCCTCGACGTCAACGCGCTGCCGCCGACCGACGACCGCTGGTACGAGGCACTTCGCAACGAGCGCATCGCTGCTGCCCAGCAACCTGCGTGAGCACTGCGCGGCAGCGTACGGCCAGGACGCGTCAACCTGCTGGTCAACAGCCCGTCTGACGGCACATCCGCACAGGTGAGCGGGGTCGTCCAGCAGGCGGACGCGTGCTTCGGTCCGGCCCCTCGATGCCGCTAGGGTGGCGGGGATTCGAGCCGGACAACGTGGTCCGGTCCCGGCCCACGTTGAGAAGGTTTTCGGGCTATGCGCATTGGTGTCCTCACGTCCGGCGGCGACTGCCCCGGCCTGAACGCCGTCATCCGGTCCGTCGTGCACCGCGCCGTCGTCGACCACGGCGACGAGGTCATCGGCTTCCGGGACGGCTGGAAGGGCCTTCTGGAGTGCGACTACCTCAAGCTCGACCTCGACGCGGTGGGTGGCATCCTCGCCCGCGGCGGCACGATTCTGGGGTCCTCCCGGGTCCAGCCCTCCCATCTGCGGGACGGTGTGGAGCGGGCCAAGGGCCATGTCGAGGAGCTCGGCCTCGACGCGATCATCCCCATCGGCGGTGAGGGCACGCTCAAGGCCGCGCGGCTGATGTCGGACAGCGGTCTGCCCGTCGTGGGTGTGCCGAAGACCATCGACAACGACATCGCGGTCACGGACGTCACGTTCGGCTTCGACACGGCCGTCGGGGTGGCGACCGAGGCCCTGGACCGGCTGAAGACCACCGCCGAGTCCCACCAGCGGGTTCTGGTGGTCGAGGTCATGGGCCGGCACACCGGCTGGATCGCGCTGCACTCCGGCATGGCGGCCGGTGCGCACGCCATCGTCGTACCCGAGCGCCCCTTCGACATAGAGGAACTGACCCGGCGGGTCGGCGAGCGGTTCGAGGCGGGCAAGCGCTTCGCGATCGTGGTGGCGGCGGAGGGGGCCAAGCCCCGGGCCGGGACCATGGAGTTCGACGAGGGCGGCAAGGACATCTACGGGCACGAGCGGTTCGCCGGGATCGCCCGTCAGCTGTCGGTCGAGCTGGAGGGGCGGCTCGGCAAGGAGGCCCGGCCGGTGATCCTCGGGCATGTGCAGCGCGGTGGCACGCCTACCGCCTACGACCGGGTGCTGGCCACGCGGTTCGGGTGGCACGCGGTGGAGGCCGTGCACCGGGGCGAGTTCGGGCAGATGACCGCGCTGCGGGGCACCGACATCGTGATGGTGTCGTTGGCCGAGGCCGTGGAGACGCTGAAGACCGTGCCGGAGGATCGGTACGCCGAGGCGGAGTGCGTTCTCTGAGTTCCCCGCGCCCCTGAGCACGTCTTACCGCCCCCGGTCACCTGTGTGACCGGGGGCGGTTCTACTCTTGGGGCGGACAGATTGCTGCACACCCCCACGAAACAGGAGCCGGCGGTATGGATCACAGCGGGCACGGCATGACCATGGATCTGCCGCCGTTCACGCTGGGACGAGGGCTGGAGTGGTCGGCCGACCCGTTCTTCCTCATCGCCTGCCTGGCCGCGCTGGCGCTGTACGGGTGCGGTGTCGTGCGGCTGGTGCGGCGCGGGGACAAGTGGCCGGTGGGGCGGACGGTCGCCTTCGTCATCGGCGTGCTGAGCATCATGCTGGTGATGTGCACCCAGCTGAACGACTACGGCATGGTCATGTTCAGCGTGCACATGGTGCAGCACATGGTGATCAGCATGGTCTCGCCGATCCTGATCCTGCTCGGGGCGCCGATCACGCTGGCGCTGCGCGCACTGCCGACGGCGGGGCGGGGCCGCAAGGGGCCCCGTGAGCTGCTGCTGATGTTCCTGCACAGCCACTACATGCGGATCGTCACCCACCCGGCGTTCACGATCCCGCTGTTCATCGCCAGCCTGTACGGGCTGTACTTCACACCGCTGTTCGACTTCCTGATGGGCTCCAAGCCGGGCCACATCGCGATGATGGTGCACTTCCTCGCCGTCGGCCTGGTGTTCTTCTGGCCGATCATGGGCGTGGACCCGGGCCCGCACCGGCCGGGCTATCTCATGCGGATGCTGGAGCTGTTCGCGGGCATGCCGTTCCACGCGTTCTTCGGGATCGCGCTGATGATGGCGTCCGAGCCGATGGTCGAGACGTTCAAGAACCCGCCCGCCTCGCTCGGCATCGAGGCGCTGTCCGACCAGAACGCGGCGGGCGGCATCGCCTGGGCGTTCAGCGAGATCCCGTCCGTGCTGGTGCTGGTCGCGCTGCTGTTCCAGTGGTACGCCTCGGACCAGCGGCAGGCCAGGCGCGAGGACCGGGCCGCCGACCGGAACGGGGACAAGGAACTCGAGGCGTACAACGCCTATTTGAGCTCGCTGCACGCACGCGGGAACTGACTTTTCCCACGCCCCAAAGCACCCGCTCGTTCTCGCTCTGCTCTTTCTCCACAACGCGGCTGAATAGCTTTTTCCTTCAGTAGCATGAAACGCGTCGGGGGAACCGCAGGGGGGAGCGGTGATGCGGAGGATCGCTGTCCTGGTCGCTTTTCTGTTTGCTCTCGGGGGGTGCGATTCGGGCAGGTCCTTGTGGGAGGTGAAGGCGGTCGCCGCGGGAGTTCCGTCCCTGACGCCCTTCTTCGCCGAGGACAGCGGGCTCGGCCGGGACGCCCAGGTGCGGTCTCGGGCCGTGCCGGGCGGCCTCCAGCAGGGGGACACGCCGGGGCTGTACGGCGGGACCGAGCAGCCGGGGATCTGTGATGTCGAGCGGCTGAAGCGGTTCCTCACCGAGCCGCGCAACGATCACAAGGCGCGGGTGTGGGCGGCCGCCCTCGATCTGCGTGCGGACGAGATTCCGGGATATCTCGACCGGCTCACACCGGTTCTCCTGCGCCACGACACCCTCGCACTGAACCACGACTACAAAAAGGGAAAGGCTGTTCCCTTCCGGGCCTTGCTCCAGGCGGGAATCGCGATTCTCGTCGATGAACAGGGACTTCCGTCGGTCAAATGTTCGTGCGGAAATCCGCTGCGGCCGTTCGAAGGCGACACGAGCCGGATATCCGTCACGTTCGGGGACGGCAACGAGAAGTGGCAGGGCTACGACCGCGCCGAGGTGGTGGTCGTACGGCCCGCTCCCCGGAAGCTGGAGCGCATCACCCTCGTCGACGTCCAGGACTCCGGCCGGGGCATCGAGCGGCCCGTCGGCACGACGGGTGAGGCCGACACCGGCTTCGACGCGACGGAGCGGCGGGCCGTGCCGCCCCTCGCCGGGACGACGTTCGGGGAGGCGAGCCGGCGGCTGGCCGAAGCGGGGCTGGCGGTCGCGTTCCGGGGTGAGGAGCCGCCTTCCGGCCGTGCGCGGGTCATCGCGTCCGACCCGGCCGCGGGGGCCGAGCTGCGGTTCGGGGCGTACGTGACGCTGAGCGTGGCGGCGGAGTCGCGGACGGAGGGGCGTACGCCGACACCATCGCCCTCGGCGTCCTCCACTCCCCCTGCCGGCTCCAGGCCGCCGACGAGTACCGGGCCCTCTCCGACGAGTACCGGCCCCGCGCCTTCTCGTCAGCCCCCGTCGAAGGCACCGTCCGGCTCCGTGCCGCCCCCGACGAGCGCCGCGCCCAGGAGCAGCGCAGCGCCGACGGCGACCGGCTCACCGCCGCGGGTCACCAGCTCACCTCCCCCGAGCACCACCAGTTCTCCTCCCGCCGGTGAACCGGTCACGAGCAGTGCGGCGCCGCCCGTGAGCAGCGCACCGCCGCCCGTGAGCAGCACGCCCGCGTCCAGTGCCCCCGCGACGACCACGCCTGCGACGACCGCCCCCGTGCCCACCGCTCCGGCGACCACGCCGCCCGCCCCGAGCGCCACCGTCTAGCACCGCACCCCCGCCGAACCCGGGAGTCACCGGATGTCCTCAGGATCACCGACGTCGGGAGTGGGCCGGATCGTCGCCGGCCGCTACCTGCTGCTGCGCCGGCTCGGCAGCGGCGGCATGGGGCACGTCTGGCTCGCCCACGACCAGAGACTCGCCTGCGAGGTCGCGCTGAAGGAGATCGTGTTCCGCGACCCGGCCGAGGCCGGGAACGAGCGGGAGGCGCGGGTCGCGCGGGCCCGGGCGGAGGCCCGGCACGCGGCCGGTCTGCGCGGACACCCGCATGTGGTGACGGTCCACGACGTGCTGGAGCACGAGGGGCTGCCGTGGATCGTGATGGAGTACGTGACCGGCGCCGTGGACCTGCGGGAGCTGGTGACCCGGCGCGGACCGCTCGCTCCGGCCGAGTGCGCCCGCGTCGGTCTCGCCGTGCTCGACGCGCTGACCGCGGGGCATGAGCGGGGCGTGATGCACCGGGACGTGAAGCCGGCGAACATCCTGCTCGCGCCGGACCGCGCGGGTTCTCCGTACGGGCGGGTGCTGCTCGCCGACTATGGCATCTCCGTGCAGCCGGACGCCGGCGAGACGCGGTACACGATGGCGTCCGCGCTGGTCGGCACGGCGGGGTATCTGGCGCCGGAGCGGGCGTCCGGCAGAGCGCCGACGCCGGGCGCCGACCTGTTCTCGCTGGGCTGCACGCTGTATTTCGGCGTCGAGGGCCGTGGCCCCTTCGAGCGGGAATCGCACCTGGCCGCACTCACCGCCGTGGTCACGGAGGACCCGCTGCCTCCGGTGCGGGCCGGGGCTCTGGAGCCCGTGCTGCGCGGGCTGCTCGCCAAGGATCCGGAGCTGCGGATGACCGCGCAGGAGGCGGAGGCGGGCCTGTCGGCGCTCGTCACGCCCCAGTCGGACGCGTACGAGCGGACCCGGACCGATCCCGGATCGCCGTCACCGTGGGAGACCCCGCCCGTGCCGCCGACCGGGCCGGACCGTCTCGGGCCCGTGGCCGCCGCCTCCGGGGCTCGGCGACGGCGGCGCTCCCCCGCCCTCCGGGCCGTCGCCGCCTGCGGGCTCGGGCTGGTCCTCGCGCTCGGCGGCGTCTGGTACGCGCTGGCCGACCGGGCGGGTGGCGGGACGGCGGCACCGTACGGCGAGGCCGTGGGGCTGGGGAAGCCGCTGGCGGACGGGGACTGTGTCCTCGTCGACTGGCCGGGCGGGGTCCGGTTCGCCGGCACGCCCCGGCTCTCCCTGGACCCGACTTGCGGGGACAAGGCGCCCGACGGGCAGGTGGTGGCGTTCGTCGGGGCGGCCTCGGCGGAGGAGGCACGGAAGCTGGGACCGGCCCGGTGCGAGGAGCGGACCCGGGAGCTGCGGGACCGGCTCGCCGATGTCCGCGGCCATGCCGTGGTGCCGAGCGGCGCCGGGTTCGCGGCGGCGGGGCGGCGCACCGCCTGCCTGGTCCTCGGCGCGCACGGGCCGCTGTACGGGCCGCTCGGGGAGCGACGTAGGTTCGGTACGGCGTTCGCCGACACCGCGACCATGCAGAAGCGCGACTGCCTGGACGTGCGTTCGAGCCGGGAGGCGCGGCTGGTGCCGTGTGGCGGGCGGTACGACCAGCAGGTGCTCGGGTTCACCCGACTGGGCGGCGACGTGACGCTCGCCGAGGCCCGGACCTCGTCGGACGCCGCGTGCGCCCGGGACGTGGCGCCGCGCGACTACGGCTTCGATCCGTCCGTCTACGAAGCCGGTTCCTGGACCAGTGACGGACCCTGGAAATCCGGTACTCATGTCGTCGTCTGCACTGTCAGGAGGCAGAACGGGGGCACCATGGGGGGAACAGAACCATGAGGAGGGTGTTGCGATGCCCGGTTCCACGAACGGTTCGAACGCGACGAAGACCATGGGAGTCGTCACCGTCGGCGGCCTCGTCCTGGTGACGGCCTACACGGTGGCGCTCGGCAGCAACGGCTGGCTGTGGTTCGGCTGGGTCGTCCTGGGCCTGATCACCGTCGGGATGGTGGTCACCACGAAGAGCACCTGAGAGCTCACTCCGGGATCAGCCGTCCGGCCGAATGCACGCCCGGCTGGTACTTCGGGAGCCGGACGGTGATCTTCATTCCCGCACCCGTGGCGGTCTCGATGACGAGGCCGTGGTCGTCGCCGTAGACCTGGCGGAGCCGGTCGTCGACGTTGGAGAGCCCTATGCCGCCCGAGGGGCTGACCTCGCGGGCGAGGATACGGCGGAGCAGTCCGGGGTCCATGCCGGCGCCGTCGTCCTCGATGACGACCAGGGCCTCGGCGCCCGCGTCCTGGGCCGTGATCTGGATGTGGCACTTGTCGGCCTTGCCCTCCAGGCCGTGCTTGACGGCGTTCTCGACGAGCGGCTGGAGGCACAGGAAGGGCAGGGCGACGGGCAGCACCTCCGGGGCGATCTGGAGGGTGACGGAGAGGCGGTCGCCGAAGCGTGCCCGCACGAGCGCCAGGTAGTGGTCGATGGCGTGGAGTTCGTCGGCGAGGGTGGTGAAGTCACCGTGCCGGCGGAACGAGTAGCGGGTGAAGTCGGCGAATTCCAGGAGCAGTTCGCGGGCGCGCTCGGGGTCGGTGCGGACGAACGAGGCGATCACCGCGAGCGAGTTGAAGATGAAGTGCGGGGATATCTGGGCCCGCAGCGCCTTGATCTCGGCCTCGATGAGGCGGGTGCGGGACTGGTCCAGGTCCGCGAGCTCCAGTTGTACGGACACCCAGCGGGCCACCTCGCCGGCCGCCCGGACGAGGACCGCGGACTCGCGGGGCGCGCAGGCGACGAGGGCGCCGTGCACGCGGTCGTCGACGGTGAGCGGGGCGACGACCGCCCAGCGCACCGGGCAGTCGAGGAGGTCGCAGGTCAGCTGGAAGGCCTCGCCGCGGCCGGTCTCCAGAGGGCCGGCGAGGCGTTCCATGATCTCGGTGCGGTGGTGGGCGCCGTCGCCGTCCCAGACCAGGACCTGTTTGCGGTCCGTCAGGCAGAGGGCGTCGGTGCCGAGCAGGGAGCGCAGTTTCCGGGCGGACTTGCGGGCGGTCTCCTCCGTCAGCCCGGCCCGCAGCGGGGGCGCGGCGAGGGTGGCGGTGTGCAGGGTCTCGAAGGTGGCGTGTTCGACGGGGGTGCCCAGGCCACCGAGGCTCTGGGGGCGTGCCGTGCGCCGGCCGAGCCAGACGCCCAGGGCGAGCACCGGGAGTACGGCGACGCACAGGCCGGCCAGGAATCCGCTCATGCCGACACCTCCGTGCGCAGTTCCTCGGGCAGGTGGAACCGGGCCAGGACCGCCGCCGTGCCCGGCGGCACCCGGCCGGGGGTGGCCAGGGACACCAGGATCATGGTGAGGAAGCCGAGCGGCACCGACCAGAGCGCGGGCCAGGCGAGCAGGGCGTGCAGCGTGCCCTCGCCCGGGTAGCCCGTCATGGTCGCGGCGACGGCGAGCAGGGCCGAGCCGCCGCCGACCAGCATGCCGGCGGCCGCGCCGGGCGGGGTGAGCCGCCGCCACCAGATGCCGAGGACGAGCAGCGGGCAGAAGGAGGACGCGGACACGGCGAAGGCGAGCCCCACCGCGTCGGCGACCGGGAGGCTGCCGACCAGGACGCTCGCCGCGAGGGGCATGGCCATCGCGAGGACGGTCCCGAGCCGGAAGTGCCGTACGCCCCGCGCGGGCAGGACGTCCTGGGTGAGCACGCCCGCGACGGCCATGGTGAGCCCCGAAGCGGTGGACAGGAACGCGGCGAAGGCGCCGCCCGCCACCAGCGCGCCCAGCAGATCGCCGCCCACTCCCCCGATGATGCGGTCGGGCAGGAGGAGGACGGCGGCGTCCGTGTCGCCGGTGAGGGTGAGTTCGGGGGCGTAGATGCGGCCGAGGGCGCCGTAGACGGGCGGCAGGAGGTAGAAGGCGCCGATCAGGCCGAGGACCGCGACGGTGGTGCGGCGGGCGGCGACGCCGTGCGGGCTGGTGTAGAAGCGGACCACGACGTGCGGCAGGCCCATGGTGCCGAGGAACGTGGCGAGGATCAGCCCGTACGTGGCGTACAGCGGGCGTTCCTCGCCGCTCTCGGCCGGTGCGGGCGACAGGTCACCGCCGCCGCTGCGCTGCGCCTCGGGGACGGCCGCTCCCTCGGCGAACGTGAGCCGGGTGCCGCGTTCGACGCGGTGCGTGCCGGCGGGCAGGTCGAGGCGGGTGCCGGTGTGCGTGCGGCCGTCCACCGTGCCGGTCACCGTGACGGTGAGGGGCCGGTCCAGTTTCAGGTCGATGCTGTCGCCGACGCGGACGACGCGCTGCTCACGGAAGGTGGCCGGCTCGTCGAAGGCGTGGCGGGGGGCTCCGTCGCTCTGCCAGGCGAGGACCAGGAACAGGGCGGGGACCAGCAGGGCGGTGAGTTTCAGCCAGTACTGGAAGGCCTGGACGAAGGTGATGCTGCGCATGCCGCCGGCGGCGACGGTGGCGGTCACGACGACGGCGACGATCACTCCGCCGAGCCAGTCGGGCGCCCCGGTCAGCACCGTCAGGGTCAGTCCGGCGCCCTGGAGCTGGGGCAGCAGATACAGCCAGCCCACGCCGACGACGAAGGCACCGGCCAGCCGCCGTACGGCCTGGGAGGCGAGGCGGGCCTCGGCGAAGTCGGGAAGCGTGTAGGCGCCGGAGCGGCGCAGCGGGGCGGCGACGAAGAGGAGCAGGACCAGGTAGCCGGCGGTGTAGCCGACCGGGTACCAGAGCATGTCGGGGCCCTGCACCAGCACGAGGCCCGCTATGCCCAGGAAGGAGGCGGCGGAGAGGTACTCGCCGCTGATGGCGGCGGCGTTGAGGCGGGGGCCGACGGTGCGGGAGGCGACGTAGAAGTCGGAGGTGGTGCGGGAGATGCGCAGGCCGAAGGCGCCCACGAGGACCGTCGCGATGACGACCAGGGCGACGGCGGGGACGGCGTAATGGGAGTTCATCGGTCTTCGACGAGGCGTACGAAGTCGCGCTCGTTGCGCTCGGCGCGGCGGACGTACCAGCGGGCGAGCAGGACCAGCGGGGCGTAGAGGCCGAAGCCGAGGACGGCCCACTCCAGGCGGCGGGCGTCGGGCATCGCCGCGAACAGCAGCGGCAGGGGGCCGACGAGCAGGCCGAGGATCGCGAAGACCGTGAGGGCGGCGCGCAGCTGGGTGCGCATCAGGGAGCGGACGTAGGTGTGACCGAGGGTGGTCTGTTCGTCGATCTCGGTGCGCGGGCGGTAGTAGCCGGAGGTGGCCCGGCCGGCCTGGCGGGGCGGGCCGGTGACGACGACGCGGCGCTCGGTGTGATCCTGGGGCACCGTCACGGCCTCCTCATGAGCAGGTCGCGCAGTTCGCGCGTGTGGCGCCGGCTGACCTGGAGTTCCTCGGAGCCGACGAGGACGCTGACGGTGCCCGCGTCGAGGCGGAGTTCGCCGATGTGGCGCAGGGCGACGAGGTGGCGGCGGTGGATGCGGACGAATCCGCGGGAGCGCCAGCGCTCCTCCAGGGTCGACAGCGGGATGCGGACCAGGTGGCTGCCCTTGTCGGTGTGCAGGCGGGCGTAGTCGCCCTGGGCCTCGACGTGGGTGATGTCGTCGACGGCCACGAAGCGGGTCACGCCGCCGAGCTCGACGGGTATGTGGTCGGGGTCCGGCTCGCTCACGGGTATGCGGGGCGCGGTGCCGCGCAGCTCCGCGGCCCGCCGTACGGCCTCGGCGAGCCGTTCCTTGCGGACGGGCTTGAGGACGTAGTCGACGGCCTTGAGGTCGAAGGCCTGGACGGCGAAGTCCTCGTGGGCGGTGACGAACACGACGAGCGGCGGCCTGGCGAAGCCGGTGAGCAGCCGGGCCAGGTCGAGCCCGTCGAGACCGGGCATCTGGATGTCGAGGAAGACGACGTCGATCGCCTCGGGTCCGCCCGGACCGGATTCCAGGGCGCGGTTGATGCGGCGCAGCGCCTCGGTCGCGTCGCCGGCGCCCTCCGCGCTGCCGACGCGGGGGTCCGCGTGCAGCAGGTAGAGCAGTTCCTCCAGCGAGGGGCGTTCGTCGTCGACAGCCAGGGCACGCAGCATGAACCCGGAGTGTAGGGGCGATCCGCACGTCTTGACATGTGCCGGGGGTGGACGTCCGCGCGGGAGGAGGCGGCCTCGCCGGGCCGGGCGCGGGACGGGGTGCCGGTGGATACAGTGCCCGCATGAACAGCAGGTCCACGCCGTTCGACGAACTCGACCGGAAGATCATCACCGCGTTGATGGCGAACGCCCGGACGTCCTTCGCCGAGATCGGCACGGCGATCGGGCTGTCGGCCACGGCGGTCAAGCGCCGGGTCGACCGGTTGCGGGAAGGGGGCGTGATCACCGGGTTCACGGCCACGGTGAAGCCGTCGGCGCTGGGCTGGCGGACCGAGGCCTACGTCGAGGTGTACTGCGAGGGTGCGGCCCCGCCGCGACGGCTCGCCGAGGTCGTGCGCGACTACCCGGAGATCACCGCGGCGATGACGGTGACGGGCGGTGCGGACGCGCTGCTGCACGTGCGGGCGCGGGACGTGGAGCACTTCGAGGAGGTGCTGGAGCGGATCCGCCAGGAGCCCTTCATCCGGAAGACCATCAGCGTGATGGTGCTGTCCCATCTGCTCCCGGAGAGTCCGGAGGCTGGTGCCAGCCAGCCCGCGCCGGAGGAGTCCCCGGGCGGCGCAGCAGGCGTGCGCTGACCGGCGTCAAGACGCAGCATTCCTGCGCTGACGCGCAACTGATGTTCCTTGTCGGCCACCTCCCTCAGTTCCTACCTTGGTGTCAACCCCCAGTCACACACCGTGAGGAAGCGGAGGGACCCCTCTGTGCCCGACTCCCGTGTGCCGCGCCGGCGGCGCTACCTCGTCTGCGAGCCCAGACACTTCGCCGTGCAGTACGCGATCAACCCGTGGATGCGTCCCGGCGAACCCGTCGACGTCATCCGCGCGCTGGACCAGTGGCAGGCGCTGGTCGACGCCTACCGTGCCCACGGCCATACCGTGGACACTGTGAAACCCGTGCCCGGTCTGCCCGACATGGTCTTCGCCGCGAACGCGGCGGTCGTCGTCGACGGCCGCGTCTTCGGCTCCCTCTTCCACGCGCCCGAGCGCCGTCCCGAGTCCGTGCCGTACGAGGCGTGGTTCAAGTCGGAGGGCTACGAGGTGTATCACCCCGAGTCGGTGTGCGAGGGCGAGGGCGACCTGGTGCCGGCCGGCCGCTGGATCCTGGCCGGGACGGGCTTCCGTACCACCCGTGAGGCCCACAGCGAGGTGCAGGAATTCTTCGGGATGCCGGTGATCGGTCTGACGCTGGTGGACCCGTACTTCTACCACCTGGACACGGCGCTGTTCGTCCTCGACGACGACACCATCGCCTACTACCCCGAGGCGTTCTCGCCGGGCAGCCGCGAGGTGCTGTCCCGGCTGTACCCGGACGCGGTGCTCGCCACCCGCGAGGACGCGATGGCGTTCGGGCTCAACTCCGTCTCCGACGGGCGGCACGTGTTCATCTCACCGGGGGCGACGTGCCTGGCCGGCCGGCTCGCCGACCGTGGCTACGTCCCCGTCCCCGTCGACCTGTCCGAGTTCCAGAAGGCCGGTGGCGGCATCAAGTGCTGCACCCAGGAGATCCGGGAGATCCGCTCATGACCGCACCCGTCCGTACCCAGGACTCGCCGGAGACCCGCGGCTCCGAGGAGCTCATCCGCGCGGAGGAGCCGGTCCTCGCGCACAACTACCATCCGCTGCCCGTGGTCGTCTCCCGCGCCGAGGGCACCTGGGTGGAGGACGTGGAGGGGCGGCGCTACCTCGACATGCTGGCCGGCTACTCGGCGCTGAACTTCGGCCACCGGCACCCGGCGCTGATCGAGGCCGCCCACCGCCAGCTCGACCGGCTGACCCTGACGTCCCGCGCCTTCCACAACGACCGGCTCGCCGAGTTCGCGGAGCGGCTGGCGGCGCTGACCGGGATGGACATGGTGCTGCCCATGAACACCGGTGCGGAGGCGGTGGAGAGCGGGGTGAAGGTGGCCCGCAAGTGGGCGTACGACGTCAAGGGCGTCCCGGCCGACCGGGCGACGATCGTGGTCGCGGCGGACAACTTCCACGGCCGTACGACGACGATCGTCAGCTTCTCCACGGACGAGACGGCGCGGCAGGGGTTCGGCCCCTTCACGCCGGGTTTCCGGATCGTGCCGTACAACGACCTGGCCGCGCTGGAGGCGGCGGTCGACGAGACGACGGCGGCCGTGCTGATCGAGCCGATCCAGGGCGAGGCGGGGGTGATCATTCCGGACGACGGCTACCTGGCCGGCGTGCGCGAGCTGACCCGCCGCAAGGGGTGTCTGTTCGTCGCGGACGAGATCCAGTCCGGGCTCGGCCGTACGGGCAGCACGCTGGCGGTCGAGCACGAGTCGGTCGTGCCGGACGTGGTGCTGCTGGGCAAGGCGCTGGGCGGCGGCATCGTGCCGGTGTCCGCGGTGGTCGGGCGCCGGGAGGTGCTCGGGGTGCTGCACCCCGGGGAGCACGGGTCGACCTTCGGCGGCAACCCGCTGGCGGCCGCGGTCGGCACGGCGGTGGTCGAACTGCTGGAGACGGGCGACTTCCAGCGCCGCGCGACCGAGCTGGGCGCGATCCTGCGGGACGGCCTGACCGGGCTGGTCGGCAAGGGCGTCGTCGGCTTCCGCTCGCGGGGCCTGTGGGCGGGCGTCGACATCGACCCCGCGCTCGGCACGGGCCGCGAGATCAGCGAGCGCCTCATGCGGGAGGGAATCCTGGCCAAGGACACCCACGGCTCCACGATCCGCCTGGCCCCACCGCTCACCATCACGGCCGAGGAGCTCGAGGGGGCGCTCGGGTCGCTGGAGAAGGTGTTGCGGTAAGAGGCGCGGCGCTGCGGCGCAGGCCGCCGTGGCGGGGGCTGATGGCGGGGCGCCGCCTGGCGGAGCGTCGAGGTCGGAGGTCGCCTGACGGGCGGGCGATGACGGAGGCCGCCAGGCAGGGGGCGAGGCCGGAGGCGCCAGACGGTGGGGCGGGTTGCCCGAGGCCGCCCGGCATGAAGGCAGGGAGTTGGATGTGCCTGGGAGGGGGCGGGGTCGGAGGCCGCCAGGCAGGGGGCGGGTTGTCCGAGGTCGCCAGACAACGCCCCAAGCCGCCCCGACCGGCCGCACAAGCCGCCCCCACATGCCGGAAGGGTGAAGATTGAGGCAAGAGGTGGTAGACCACTCTCAGCGACAGAGAGGTCGGCCGTGGGCGAACACGAGGAGTACGGCGTTGCCCGGCAGCGGTTCGATGTGGCCGACGCCGCGCCCCTGTTGCTCGATCCGCAGGGCGTGGTGACGGGCTGGACCGGTGAGGCCGGGCGGCTGCTGGCGTACCCGGCCGCCGAGGCCGTCGGCAGGAAGCTGGCGGATCTGCTGACGGCCGAGGACGCGCAGCGCATGCCGGACCTGGTCGAGCGGTGCCGCAGGGACGGTGGCTGGACGGGGCTGCTGACGGCCCGCCGCCGGGACGGGCAGCCCGTGAGGGTCGCGGCCCGGATCACCTCGGCCGAGGAGGCGCACGGCGGCGCGCGCTGGCTGGCGCTGCTGTCGGAGCTGGCCGACGCGCCCGGCTGGGACATGAGCCGCACGGTGCTGGAACGGATGGTGTCCGACGCCCCGGTCGGTATCGCGATCGTGGACACGGACCTGCGTTTTGTATGGTCGAACGCGGCCCTGGAGCAGTTCGGCGGCGGACCGCCGGCCCGGCGGCTCGGTCTGCGCTTCGCGGACGTCCAGCCGGGCCTGGACGCCCAGGCGGTCGAGGCGCAGATGCGGCACGTGCTGGAGACCGGCGAGCCCGTGGTCGGGTACGAGCACGTGGGCCGCGTGCTGTCGGCTCCGCTGCGCGAGACCGCGCACATGCTGTCGTTCACCCGGCTCGAGGACGACCGGGGCCGCCCGATGGGCGTGTACTACACGGTCGTCGACATCACCGAGCGGCACCGCGCCCGGCAGCGGCTGGCGCTCCTGGACCGCGCCAACGAGAGCATCGGCCGCAGCCTGGACCTCACGCGCACCGCGCAGGAACTGGCCGACGTGGCCGTGCCGGGACTGGCCGACCTCGTCACCGTGGACCTGCTGGAGACGGTGCTGCGGGGCGCCGAGCTGACGCCCGGGCCGCTCGTGGACACCGATCGGGTGGCGCTGCGCCGGGCGGGCAACAGGGCCACGGAGGAGTGCGGCCCGGAGGCCGTCGTCGGGATCGGCGAGGTGACGGCGTACCCGGCCGGGTCGCCCCCGATCCGCTGCCTGACCACCGGACGGCCCTGGCACGCGGAGCGGCTCGATCCACTGGACCGGGTGTGGGTCACGGACGTCCCGGGCGGCCGACGGCCCGCGTTCTCGGAGCTGGGCCTGCACAGCGTGATGATCGTGCCGGTCCGGGCGCGCGGCACCACCCTGGGCATCACCACCTTCTTCCGGCGCCACGGCCGGGAACCCTTCGACGAGGAGGACCTGCGGCTGGCCGAGGACCTCGTCTCCCGCGCGGCCGTCTGCGTGGACAACGCCCGGCGCTACACGCGCGAGCGCGACGCCGCGCTCGTCCTCCAGCGCAGCCTGCTCCCCCACCGGCTCCCCGAGCAGGACGCGGTCGAGGCGGCCGCGTGCTACCGGCCGGCCGACGAGCTGACCGGCCTGGGCGGCGACTGGTACGACCTCATCCCGCTGTCCGGGGCGCGCGTCGCGCTCGTCGTGGGCGAGGTGCCCGGGCACGGCATCGACGCCGCCGCGGCCATGGGGCAGTTGCGGACGGCCGTACGGACGCTGGCCGCTCAGGATCTGCCGCCCGAGGAGGTGCTGGCGCACCTCGACGACCTGGTGGCGCGGTCGGCCCGGGAAGAAGGCGCCGAACCGGGCGCGGCGGGCTCCGCGGGCACGCAGTGCGTGGGCGCCGGGTGTCTGTACGTCGTCTACGACCCGGTCGACGGCGGATGCTCGATGGCCGCCGCGGGGCATCCCGCACCGGCCGTGGTGCTGCCCGACCGCTCCGTCACGTTCATCGATCTTCCGCAGGGGCCACCGCTCGGCGTGGGCGGTCCGCCGTTCGAGGCGGTCGAGCTGTCCCTCGTGGAGGGCAGCACCCTCGCCCTGCACACCGACGGGCTGCTGGCCCGGGCGGAGACCTGGGCCGTCGACGCCGGCCGGGAACGCCTGCGCCGGGCGCTGGAAGGGGCGGGCCCGCTGGACGCGCGCTGCCGGGACGTCGTCGACGCGCTGGTTCCGGCGCGCCCGTACGACGACGTGGCCCTGCTGATGGCCCGTACGAAACGCCTCGGCACCGAGCAGGTCGCGGCCTGGGACCTGGACCCCGACCCGGCACTCGTCGCCGACGCCCGCCGCACGGCCACCCGGCAGCTCGCCCACTGGGGGCTGGACGAGCTGGCGTTCACGACCGAACTGGTGGTGAGCGAGCTGGTCACCAACGCCATACGGCACGCCACCGGGCCCATCCGGCTCCGTCTGATCCGGGAGCGCGCCCTGGTCTGCGAGGTCCTGGACAGCGGCGCCACCGCGCCCCATCTGCGCCACCCCCGTACGACGGACGAGGGCGGGCGCGGTCTGCTGCTGGTCTCCCAGCTCACCCAGCGGTGGGGCACGCGGTTCGTCGCCGACGGGAAGATCATCTGGGCCGAGCAGTCCTTGACGGAGCTCGCCGAGCTGCCCGTGGCGGCGCTCCTGGAGTGACGCCCGGGCCCGGTTCTCCCATACCGTGGGAAACTGGTCTCCCGGCAGTGGTGAGGCGGCGGCCATGACGGATTCGGCGATCGACTACACGGCGGTGTTCCAGACCCTGCCCGGCATGGTGGCGCTGCTGACGCCCGAGCTGGTGTACGCGGACGTCAACGACGAGTTCGTCCGGGTGTCCGGGCGCTCCCGCGAGCAGCTGGTCGGGCGCTACCTGTTCGACGTCTTCCCCGACAACCCCAACGACCCCGCCTCGACGGGCATGCGCAATCTCGAAGCCTCGTTGTACCGGGTCCTGGCGACCGGGGAGCGCGACGCCATGGCCCTCCAGCGTTACGACGTCGAGGATCCCGAGCGGCCCGGGGAATGGCACGAGCGCTACTGGAGTCCGGTGAACGCGCCGCTGCTCGGCCCCGACGGCAAGGTGGCGCTGATCCTGCACCGTGTCGAGGAGGTCACGGAGCTGATCCGGGCCCGGGGCCGCTCGGGAGGGGGCCGGGGCGGCCGGTCCCGGGTCCTGGAGGCCGAGCTGTACACCCGCGCCCGCGAGCTCCAGGAGCTCAACGAGCGGCTGCGTCAGGCGCACTCCCGGGAGCGCGAGGTGGCGCTGGCCCTCCAGGAGGCGATGCTGCCCGCCCGCCGTCAGGTCAGCCCCCACCACCGGGCCGCCGTCCGGTACCGGCCCGCCGTGGGCGCGCTCAACGTGTGCGGGGACTGGTACGACCTGGTCGACCTGGTCGACGGCCACCGCGTCGGCGTGTCCGTGGGCGACGTGGTCGGGCACGGGCTGGAGGCCGCCGGTGTCATGGGCCAGCTGCGCAGCGCGCTCAGCGCGGCCTCCCGGGTCGCCGAGGGCCCGGCCCAGGCCCTGGACGTACTGGGGCGCTACGCCCACGTGGTCGACGGCGCCGAGTCGGCGACCGCCGTGACGACCTTCATCGACTTCATCCGGCACACCATCACCTACAGCAGCGCCGGCCATCTGCCGCCCGTGCTGGTCCACCCCGACGGCCGCGCCGAGTTCCTCGACGGCGCCACCGACACGCCGCTCGACGCCCGCCCCGACCCGATTCCGAGACCCCAGGCCCAGACGGCCTTCACTCCGGGCGCCACTCTGGTGCTCTACACCGACGGCCTGGTCGAGCGGCGCGGCGAGGACATCGACACCGGCCTGGCCCGTCTCGCGGACGCGCTGGACCGGAACCGGGACCAGGATCCCGAGACCCTCGCCGACACGGTCCTGCTGGAACTGCTGCCGCCCGGCGGCGCCACCGACGACACCGCGCTGATCGTCGTGCGGCTGTGAGGGTGACCTACCGGCGCGTGTTGCCGTGGTCGAGCAGCCTGACGCGGTCCACGTTCTGCCGGTCCTCGGCGTCCGCGCTGGGCTCGCCGGCGAACCACGCGTCGAGGATCTCCTTCAGCAGCGGCTCGGACGTGAGCCGCAGGCTGAGCGCGAGGACGTTGGCGTCGTTCCAGCGGCGCGCCCCGTCGGCCGTGTAGGCGTCCGTGCACAGGGCGGCCCGGACGCCCGGCACCTTGTTCGCGGCGATCGAGGCGCCCGTGCCGGTCCAGCAGCACACCACGGCCTGGTCGGCCGTCCCGTCGGCGACCTCGCGGGCCGCGGCCTCGGAGCACACCGCCCACTGGGGGTCGTCCCCGGGACGCAGCGCGCCGTGCGGGCGCACCTCGTGCCCTCGCTCGCTCAGCGCGGCCACGAGGGAGCGGGCGACGGGCTCGTCCATGTCCGAGGAAACAGAGATCCGCATGTTTCGCAGACTACTCGGGAAGGCCGCAAGAGCCAGTGGTTGGCCAGGCACCCCTCGTATCCCGCCACGCCACCCGTTCGGCTTGCCGGTCACCCGGGTGGAGCAGCACGCTGGTCCCGCGGTCCTCCCCAGCCGCATGAGCACCATCGGATGCACCTCACTGACTGACCGTCAGTCAATCGGTGAAGGATCGGCGCGGTCCCGTCGCACGAGGTGCCCGGTGGCCATGCCTGCACCTACACTGGCACCCCACGACATGCCGGTTGACCTGCTGGAACGCGGCGGTTGAGTCCACCGCAAGAGTCGAGGAGCGCCCGCTTTGTTCTATTACCTGCTGAAATACGTGCTGCTCGGGCCGCTGCTGAGGCTGGTCTTCCGGCCTCGAATAGAAGGCCTGGAGCACGTTCCGGCGGAGGGCGCCGCCATCGTCGCCGGCAATCACCTGTCGTTCTCGGACCACTTCCTGATGCCCGCCGTCCTCAAGCGGCGCATCACCTTCCTCGCGAAGGCCGAGTACTTCACGGGCCCGGGCATCAAGGGCCGGCTGACGGCGTCGTTCTTCCGCAGCGCCGGGCAGATCCCCGTCGACCGCTCGGGCAAGGACGCCGGGCAGGCGGCGATCCGCGAGGGCCTCGGCGTGCTGAGCAAGGACGAGTTGCTCGGCATCTACCCGGAGGGCACGCGCTCGCACGACGGCCGGCTCTACAAGGGCAAGGTGGGCGTCGCGGTCATGGCCCTCAAGGCCGGTGTCCCGGTCATCCCCTGCGCGATGATCGGCACCTTCGAGGCCCAGCCGCCCGGCAAGGTCATCCCCAACGTCCACCCCGTCGTGATCCGCTTCGGCAAGCCCCTCGACTTCTCCCGCTACGAGGGCATGGAGAGCGAGAAGGCCATCCTGCGCGCCGTCACCGACGAGATCATGTACGCGATCCTCTCCCTGTCCGAGCAGGAGTACGTCGACCAGTACGCGGCCGTCGTGAAGGCCGAGGAGGCCGCGGCCGCCGCGAAGGAGCGGAAGTTCCCGCGCCTGCCGCTCACTTGAGGCTCTGCTGTCGGCAGAAGCCGTCTCCCCGGCCGTCCCGCCCCTCTACGGTCGCAGCATGAGACGTGCTGTGGTGATCGGGGCCGGCGGGCAGATAGGACGGCCCGCGGTGGAGGCGCTGGCGCGGGACGGCTGGGAGGTGACGGCCGCGTCGCGCCGCGGGGCCCGGGACGAGAGCTGGCCCGGCGAGGTACGGACGCGGCGGCTGGACCGCGCGGACGACGCAGCGCTCGGCGCGCTGATCGGTGACGACTGCGACCTCGTGGTCGACATCGTCGCCTACGGGGCCGGGCACGCTCGGCAGTTGACCGGACTGGCCGACCGCGTCGGCTCGGCCGTGGTCGTGTCGACGGTGTCGGTGTACGGGGACGGCACGGGCCGCGGCTTCGACACGATGAGCGAGCCGGGCGGCTTCCCGCAGTACCCCGTGCCCGTACGGGAGGACCAGCCGACGGTCCCGCCGGGGGACGCCACGTACAGCACCGGCAAGGCCGCCCTGGAGAGGGAACTCTTCGCGGCGGGCGACCGGTTGCCCACGACCCTGCTGCGCGCGGGCGCGATCCACGGTCCCCACAGCCCGCTCCCCCGCGAGCTGTACTTCGTGAAACGGAACCTCGACGGCCGGCGAAGGAGGGTGCTCGCCCACCGGGGTGAGAGCCTCTTCCACACGTCGGCCGCCCGCAACATCGCCGAACTGATCCGGCTGGCGGCCGCCCGGCCCGGCTCGCGGGTGCTCAACGCCTGCGATCCGCAGCCTCCGACGGTGGCCGAGATCGGGTCGGCGGTGGACGCGGTGATGGGGGTGGAGACGGAGACCGTCCTGGTGGACGGGGCCGCACCCTCGCCGTCCGTGGGCAGCTCGCCCTGGTCGGTGGAGCTGCCGGTGGTCTTCGACATGTCCGCCGCGGAACGGGAGTTGGGCTACCGGCCGGTCGTGTCCTACCCCGAGAGCCTGCCGGAGACGGTCGACTGGCTCACCCGCCGGCTGTCCGGGCAGGACTGGCGGGAGGCGTTCCCGACTCTCGCACGGATCTACCCGGACCTGTTCGACTACACGGCGGAGGACGCCTGGTTCGGGGAGTGAGCGGATCTCTACATCCGCACGAGTGAGGCCAGCGCCTCGTCGAGCAGCCGTCGCAGCCGCAGCGCGTCCGGCGCCACGGCGGTCACCAGGGCGGCGGGACCGGCGAGCGGGACGACCGAGGCCCCTTCCCCCAGCGCCCGGGCCGGCACCGGCTCGGCGGCGAACTCCGGTCGTACGACGATCAGTTGCCCGACCGCCCGATGCCCCGCGAGTACCGCGGGACCGTCCCAGCCGCCCGGCGCGCCGGGCCCGCAGGCCAGTTCCTGGTCGAGCACGGCCTGCCCGGCGACCCGTACGGTCAGCCGGCTCGTCAGCCGCCCGGGTTCCTCACCCACCCTCCCGAGCACCTGCTCCTCGCGCAGCACGAGCCGGGCCGTGGCGGCGAGTTCGATGCGGGTCGTGACGTACAGGTCGCTGCCCTGGGCGGAGATCAACTGCTCAGGCAGCCAGTGCAGTTCGGCCTGGTCGGCGACGTCGAGCCGGACATCGTAACGGGCCTCTCCCTTGGTCTGCCCCGGCAGGGCGATGGTGGCGGCGGCCGAGCCGACGGACAGCCGCGCACCCTCCTCCACCCGGGCCCGCACGGTGAAGTGGTCGCCGCCGAGCGGTCCGCTCATCGCCCCGACCAGCATGACCCGCGCCTCGGCCCCGCTCCCGCGGGTGCGCCGCAGCGCCAGCGGCCCGTCGCTCTCCAGCACGGGCAGGGCCGTCCCGCCCCGGCCGTCGTCCCGGGCGACGATCGTCGCGACGGACCGCACCCCGGAGCTGTTCACGCTCCTGCCGCCCACGCGGCGAGCTGCGCACGCACCCAGGCGGCGACGTCCGCCACCCCGGGCTCGCTCCGCAAGGACTGGAAGACGACCGGCAGTTCGGCACGCTGCGCCTTGGCGTCGGCCGCCATCCGGGCGAGGTCGGAACCGACGTACGGGGCGAGGTCGGTCTTGTTGACGACGAGCAGGTCGGCGGTGGTCACGCCCGGCCCGCCCTTGCGCGGAATGTCGTCGCCCCCCGCCACGTCGATCACGAAGATCTGCGCGTCGACGAGCCCCTTGGAGAAGGTCGCGGTGAGGTTGTCCCCACCGGACTCCACGAGGACCAGGTCCAGCGGCCCGACGGCGTCCTCCAGGTCCTCCACCGCTTCCAGGTTGGCGGAGATGTCGTCCCGGATCGCGGTGTGCGGACAGGCTCCCGTCTCCACCGCCGTGATCCGCTCGGGCGGCAGCACGGCCTCCCGGAGCAGGAACTCGGCGTCCTCGCGGGTGTAGATGTCGTTGGTGACGACCGCGAGGGACAGCTCGTCCCGCAGCGCGCGGCACAGCGCGGCGACGGTGGCGGTCTTCCCGGACCCGACGGGCCCGCCGAGTCCGATCCGCAGGGCCCTGCGGCCGCCGTCGGGCCGCAGGGCGTCGGCGCTCACGGCGCCGGGACCGTCGTGGGTGTGGTCGTGGTCGAGGTGCATGGGGCGGCTCCTACGTTCTTGTCCGACTGATTTCGAGTGGTGGGCTGGGGGGGGTTCTGCCTAGGAAGCGAACAGCCGCACGGGCCAGCCCGCGTGTATCTCCGCCCCGATCTCCAGCAGCGGCGCCGACCCCGCAGGCAACGCGTCGACGCCCTCGTCGACCACCCTCCGCGCCGCCTCCACCGCCCGGTCCACCACGCGGTCCGTCTCCGGCGCCAGCCGGGCCAGCACCCCCGTCGCGTCGAAGGGATCCAGACTCAGCAACCGCACCGTCGCCGTGGCCGGCCCGCTGACGCTCTCGTACGCCGCGCAGTACGCAGCGTCGACCGGCCCGAGACCGGCCGCCCGCGCCGCCAGCCCGAGCACCACCGGCTGATGCGCCCCCTTGGGAAACTCCCTGGCCAGCGCGTCCAGTTCGGCGGACGGCCAGGTCGCCCGGGCGGCCCGCATCAGCTGCCGCCCCAGCTTGCGCGCGGCGACGCGCAGCGCGGGCGAGGGCGTACGGGCGTCCGCGGCACGGTCCAGTGCCACGGGGTCGATCCCCAGCGCGGCGGCCGCCGCCAGGGCCGCCGCCACCGAGCCGGCCGTCTGCAGCCGCCCCCGGCAGAAGTCCGCCAGGCTCGCCGCCCCGCTGATCCGGCCGGCCTTGACCGCCGCCTCCGCGCCGCCGGAGTGGGCGTGGCCGCCGGCGGGAAAGCGGCCGTCGGCCAGGACGAGAAGTGCCGCACGTGACATCAGGACGTCCTCAGAACAGGAAGTACCGCTGGGCCATGGGCAGTTCGGCCGCCGGTGCCGCCTCGACCAGCTCGCCGTCGATGTGCACGGCGAAGCTGTCGGGATCGACCCGTACCTCGGGCCGGGCGTCGTTCTCCCGCATGTCGGCCTTGGTCACTCCGCGCGTCGACTCGATCGCCACGAACCGCTTCCCGAGGCCGAGCCGCTCCGGCAGCCCGTCCTCGACGGCCAGGGGGGCGACGAAGTTCAGGGAGTTGGCTGCGGGTGCCCGCCCGATCGCCCCGAACATCGGGCGCGGCAGGACCGGCTGTGGCGTGGGGATCGAGGCATTGGCGTCGCCCATCTGCGCGTAGGCGATCTGCCCGCCCTTGAGCACGAGCTGCGGCTTGACGCCGAAGAACGCCGGCTCCCACAGCACCAGGTCGGCCAGCTTGCCGCTCTCGACGGAGCCGATCTCCCGGGCCAGGCCCTGGGCGAGTGCCGGGTTGATCGTGTACTTGGCGACGTACCGGCGCGCCCGGCGGTTGTCGGCACGGCCGTCCCCGGGCAGCGCACCGCGGCGCCGCTTCATCACGTGGGCGGTCTGCCAGGTCCGCATGATGACCTCTCCCACGCGCCCCATGGCCTGGGAGTCGGAGGAGATGATCGAGATCGCGCCCAGGTCGTGCAGCACGTCCTCGGCGCCGATCGTGGACGGCCGGATCCGGGACTCGGCGAAGGCCAGGTCCTCCGGCACGGCCGGGTTGAGGTGGTGGCACACCATCAGCATGTCGAGGTGTTCCTCGGCGGTGTTGACGGTGAACGGCCGGGTCGGATTCGTGGAGCTCGGCAGCACGTGCGGCTCGGAGACCACGGTCATGATGTCCGGCGCGTGCCCGCCGCCGGCGCCCTCGGTGTGGTACGCGTGGATGCCCCGCCCGCCGATCGCGGCGAGTGTGTCGCCGACGAACCCGGCCTCGTTGAGGGTGTCCGTGTGGATGGCGACCTGGATGCCGGTCTGTCCGGCGACGGTCAGCGAGGCGTCGATGACGGCCGGGGTCGAGCCCCAGTCCTCGTGCAGCTTCAGTCCGAGTGCGCCGCCCCGGATCTGCGACAGCATCGCCTCGTGGGAGACGGTGTTGCCCTTGCCGAGCAGGCCGATGTTGAGCGGGTAGGCCTCCATGGCCTCCAGCATCCGCGCGAGATGCCAGGGCCCGGGGGTCACGGTGGTGGCCTTGGAGCCCTCGGCCGGGCCCGTACCGCCGCCGACGAGGGTGGTGACGCCCGAGGACAGCGCCTCGTCGGCGATCTGCGGGCAGATGAAGTGCACGTGGGCGTCGATCGCGCCCGCCGTGAGGATCCGCCCGTTGCCGGCGATGATCTCGGTCTCGGGGCCGATGACCAGGTCCGGGTGGACGCCGTCCATGGTGTCGGGGTTGCCGGCCTTGCCGATCCCGGTGATCCGCCCGTCCCGGATGCCGACGTCGGCCTTGACGATGCCCCAGTGGTCGATGATCACCGCGCCGGTGATGACGGTGTCCGGCGTGCCCTCCGCCCGGGTGGCACGCGCCTGGCCCATGGACTCGCGGATGACCTTGCCGCCGCCGAACACGGCCTCGTCACCGGCGAGCCCGGGCCCGCCGGAGCGATCCTCCTCGATCTCGACCAGCAGATCGGTGTCGGCGAGCCGGATCCGGTCGCCGGTCGTCGGGCCGAACAGGTCGGCGTACGCGGCACGCGAGATCTCAGGCATCGAGGGCACCTCCGGTCTCCCCGCGCAGACCGGGCACGACACGGGCGCCGGTCAGCGGAACGAGTTCGACGTCGACGGGGATCCCGGGTTCGAAGCGCACGGCCGTGCCGGCGGCGACGTTCAGCCGCTTGCCGCGCGCTGCGGCGCGGTCGAACTCCAGACCGGGGTTGGCCTCGGCGAAGTGGTAGTGGGAGCCGACCTGGACGGGCCGGTCGGCGGCGTTGAGGACGGTGAGCCGGGTGACCTCGCGGCCCTCGTTGTACGCAATCGGGTCGTCGGCGAAGAGGATCTCTCCGGGAATCATCGAGACCTCTCTCAGACGATGGGCTCGTGGACGGTGACGAGCTTGGTGCCGTCCGGGAAGGTGGCCTCGACCTGGACGTCGTGGATCATCTCCGGGACGCCTTCCATGACGTCGTCCCGGGTGAGCAGTTTGCGTCCGGAGGACATGAGTTCGGCGACGGTACGGCCGTCGCGGGCACCTTCGAGGATGTGCGACGTGATGAGGGCGACCGCCTCGGGGTGGTTCAGCTTCAGCCCGCGGGCCCGGCGCTTCTCGGCCACGTCGGCCGCCACGTGGATCAGCAGCCTCTCTTGCTCGTGCGGGGTCAGTTGCACGTCCCACCTCACAGTCCTCGCTCCGGACCGTGCGGGGCCCGGTTGCCGCGGCCACGGGGCAAAGTGCCAGGTGGCGTGGAGCGGCAGGCTAATTGGACCGCGTTTCGAGCACGTTAACCGAGCTGTGATCCACCGGTTGCGGCGTCCTCGCCCCGCATGCTCATCAGTGCCCGCAGACCGTCCCGGAGGATCTCGACCGGGGCCGGCCCGACGAGGGACTGCTGTGCGATGAACCCGAGCACGGCGGCGATCATCGTGCGGGCCACATCGTCCGGCGCCACGTCCGCCCGCATCATCCCGGCCTCCTGGTAGCCCTCGACGATCCTCCCCCAGGCCGCGCGGACCGAGCCGTAGCCCTCCCGCAGCAGGGCCGCGAGCTCCTCGTTGCGCAGCGTCTCCGTCCAGACCTGGATGACGAGCCGCGGAAAGGCGGGCCGGCCGTCGACGACCAGGGACTCACGAGCGGCGAGCGTCTTACCGAGGACGGAGGCGACGAGTTCGTCGGGCGGCGGGGGCGGACTCTGCCGGGCCGCTTCCTCGAAGGCTCCGCGGACCGACCCGAGCACCTCGGCGACGATCGCTCCGATCAGCTCCTCCTTGCCGCTGAAGTAGCGGTACACCGCACCCGCCGAAAGGTCGACCTCCTTCAGCACGTCCTGCATGGACGTGGCGTGAAAGCCGTTGCGGGCGAAGCAGAGCGCGGCGCCGTCGAGGATCTGGCGGCGGCGGGCGTCGAGATGTTCCTGGGACACGCGGGCCATGATCCCTAACGTAAAACGAATATTCATTCTTGACAAGCCACCGCGAGCGGAGCACGGTGAGAGCAGAGCAAAAACGAACGATCCTTCTTTTTAGCGCTCCAGCTCAGCTCCCGCTCCGGTTCCGCTCGCTTCAGGAGACCCTCATGCCTGCCCGCAACCGCCGACTGATCGCGGTCGTCGTCCTCGTGCCCGTCCTAGCAGCCCTCGCGTTGTGGGCCTTCGCCTGGCCGGCCTCCCGTACAGCACCCCGCGACCTGCCGCTGGGCGTGGCCGGATCGCCCGCCGCGGCGGCCCAGGTGGAGCGGCAGCTGGAGCGGCACGAGGGCGCCTTCGAGATCCACCGCTACGCCGACGAGGCCGCCGCCCGGGACGCCATCCAGGACCGCAGCGTCTACGGCGCCGTCGTGGTCACGCCGCAGGGGCCCGAACTGCTCACCGCGTCCGCGGCCGGACCGACTGTCGCACAGTTCCTCCAGCAGGCCGTGGCACAGCAGGCCGCCGCCGGGGGCGCACAGGTCGAGACGGTCGACGTCGTACCCACCCCCGCCAGTGATCCACGCGGCGCGGTGCTGAACGCCGCCGTACTGCCGCTCGCCCTGGCCGGCATCGCGGCGGGCGCGGTGGTCACCCTGCTGGGACTGCGCGGCGTCCGGGCCGTGCTCGCGCTGCTCGGCGCGTCCGCCCTGGTGGGCGCGGTCGCGGCCGGGATAGCGCACAGCTGGCTCGGGGCGCTCGGCGGCGACTGGTGGGCGGAGGCAGCGGTGCTCGGCCTGTCCACGGCGGCCGTCAGCGGTGCCGTCGCGGGCCTCGCCGCCCTGGTCGGCCCCGCCGGCACGGGCATCGGCGCCGCGTTGGTGATGCTGCTGGGCAACCCCTTCTCCGGCGCCACTTCGGCCCCGCAGATGCTGCCGGAGCCGGCCGGCGCGATCGGCCAGTGGCTGCCGCCCGGCGCGGGTACGACACTGCTGCGCTCGGTGTCGTTCTTCGACGGCGCGGCGGCGACCGGCCCCGCGCTGACCCTGACCTGGTGGGCGGCACTGGGCCTGGGTGCCGTACTGCTCGGCAGCTCGCTCCGGGCACGGAAGACGGGCAGTGAGCCCACGCCCGACCGGCGAGAGCCGTCGGCGGTCGGCTGACCACCGCCCCGCCGCGCGCCCGGGCGGCGTCACAGAAGCGACCGTGCGTCCCCGCCGCAGGCGGACGGGGATGCACGGTCGTTGTCAGGCCCTGCCGGCCCTCCGGTGCTCCGCCGCGATGCCGAACCGCTGGGGTTCGCCAGGAGCGGACGCGACCTCGCGGACCGTGGAGACCGCGCTGATCACCTGCTCCTCGGCAGGCTCCGCGAGTTCCGCGAGCTCCGCGGCCTCCTCCAGTCGCCGCAGGTCATCGGCTGAGACGAGGGCGACGAGGGGCTTGCCGTGCCGGGTGACGACGACGCGTTCACCGCCGTACACCACGCGGTTGATCAGGTCGGCGAGCTCAGCCCTGGCTTGTGTCACCGGAATCTCGTAGGCCATACAGCCATCATAACGTCATGTACGTCCTGTACATTTTTTACAGAGACAGCTGTCGCCGGAGACGGCTCTGCCGCGAGGAGGGGTTCACCATGACCCGACCGTCCGCCCGTTACGTGCTGCCCGAATTCACCGAACGCACGGCGTCCGGGCAACGGACCATGGATCCGTACTCGAAGCTCCTGGAGGAGCGGATCGTCTTCCTCGGGACGGCGGTGGACGAGACCTCGGCGAACGACGTGATGGCCCAGTTCATGTACCTCGAACACCAGGCCCCCGACCGCGACATCTCGCTCTACATCAACTCCCCCGGCGGCACCTTCCACGCCTTGTCGGCCATCTACGACACGATGCAGTACGTCTCCTGCGACGTGGAGACGATCTGCCTGGGCCAGGCCGGCGCGGCCCCCTCGGTGCTGCTGGCGGCGGGCACACCCGGCAAGCGATTCGCGCTGCCGGACGCGCGCCTGGTGCTCCATCAGCCCGCACTGCCCGAGCCGGTCCGCGGGCAGGCCAGCGATCTGGCGATCCAGGCCGACGAGTTGACCCGCATCCGGACCCGCATGGAGGAGCTGCTCGCGCGGCACACGGGCCGTACCCGGGAACAGGTCGGCGAGGACATCGAGCGGGACAGGGTCCTGACCGCCCAGGAGGCGGTGGAGTACGGCCTGGTGGACCGGATCGTCCCCCACCGCAAGGCCACCCTGGCCCCGCCGACCGGAGAGTGAGCGCCGGTGCTCCCGCCCGAACTGCCGCCACTGCCCGCGCTGACCCGCGCCGAGGCGGAGTTGATCGACCGTTATCTGGAGGTCGTCGACCTGCTCGGCCGGATCAACCCGGCGCTGCCCGGCGACACCTACCGCGGACTGCGCGCCGCCCAGGCCCTGGTGGGCAGGGCGACGGCGCTGCGTGACGCGCTGACCCTGATGCACCAGCGGGGTGAGACGGAACTGCACGCCGGCACGCTCGGCCGGGCGCTGCGGGTTCTGGACGGCGAGCGGCGCACGGCTCGCGTCAGCCTGCCCCCGGAATCCGTCAGTTGACGCGGATCCGTCGGCCCGGACGCCCGCCCTGCCGGCGGAGCGTCCGGGCCTGAGTCGAAACGGGCCGAACGACGTACCTCTGTTCGGAGTAGACAGGAGTCCATTTTTTGGGCCCTCGCAGTTGCGCAACGCGCGTAGCCGCAGGGCGGAATGGGACATTCCATGCCTGGTCCGGCCGCCCATGGACCTGTGGACGGTGGCTCGAACACAGACGTGTCCACCCGAACGGGTGAGTGGTGAGTAACAACACAAATCCCCGGTTCCGTTGGGATTTCGGGACAAGCATGAGTCAAGATCCCTGACTGACGACAAGCCCCCGCCACAGCGGCGGGGCGGTCCGGGCGGACGCCGAGTCCTGCCGCCGCCTGGATGACCGGTCGACAGGAGTGGATCGGCAGGAGTGGAGGACCCAAGCACGACGGGTCGCCGGGACGGTCACGCCACGACCGGGTCCGAGCAGCCCTTGGGGTGAAGCCGCGTCAGCGGCCGGGCAACTTCGCCAGCCCGAATCCGACAGGTCATCCTTCACAGGCGGCTGACGAAGGGTTGCGCATGACTGCGCTCAATCGTGTCCCGTCGCTCATGGTCCGGGCCGGTACGGCCTCGGCGCTCACCATCGCCGCGGTGGGCGGCTCCATAGTGGCCCCCGGCTTCTCCTCGGAGGCCTCGGCAGCCACCCATGGGACGAAGGCACTCCAGATCGCGGCCTCGAAGAAGGGTTCGCCCTACAAGTACGGGGCCACCGGTCCGCACAGGTTCGACTGCTCCGGGCTCACGCTCTACTCGTTCAAAAAGGCCGGCAAGAAGCTCCCCCGCACGGCCGCCCAGCAGTACAACAAGACACGCCACATCTCCTCCAAGAACCGCAAGGCGGGAGACCTGGTGTTCTTCCACTCGGGCAGCAACGTGTACCACGTGGGTATCTACGCGGGTAAGAACAAGCTCTGGCACGCCCCGAAGAGCGGGGACGTGGTGCGGCTCCAGAAGATCTGGACCAAGAGCGTCTGGTACGGGCGCGTGAAGTGATCCGCCCGGCGTGCGGCGGCGCCCCTGACGCGCCGCCGCACGCCGGAGCGTGACACGGTCTCAAGTGGTTACCCGTCACCCCATGGCCGAGCACCGTCCCTGCACCGCACGCGGCGAGACCCCGCTGCAACGCGCCGACCGGAACTTCGTCGAGCTGCTCCAGGAGCTCCGGGTCACCCAGACGGGTGTACAGATCCTGTTCGCGTTCCTGTTGTCGCTCGCGTTCACCTCGCGCTTCACGTCCCTCGACACGGTCCAGCGCGTCACCTACGTCATCACTCTGCTGCTGGCGGTCCTGGCAGCGGCGCTGTTCACCGCGCCGGCCGCGCTGCACCGCTCGCTCTTCCAGCAGGGCGCCAAGCCCCGCATCGTGCAGGTCTCCTCACGACTGGCCACCACCGGCCTGATCGTACTGGTGTTCGCCTTCAGCGGTTCGGTGCTGCTGGTGGTGGACGTGACGACCAGTCGGGTCGGCGGCATCGCCGCGGGCGCGGCGACGTTCCTGGTCTGTGTCGGCCTGTGGGGGCTGCTCCCCCGGCTGGTGCGGCGGGCCGGGCTGCGGGAGGAGATGCACGGCGGCCCCGGGCGGCCGGAAGCCACCGTGGAGGAGCCGGCGCCCCAGGGCACCGTCCGGATCCCCGCGCCGCTGCGCGGCACCATCAGCCAGCCCTCAGCGGTTCGAGAAGGAGCAGCACACCGAGAAGCGTCAGCGCGGCGCCGGTGACCCCCTCGACGGCCCGCGCGGCCCGTGGTTCGCGCAGCCACCGGCCCAGCCGGTCCACCAGCAGCGCCACGGCCGGGAACCACAGCAGGGCGAGGACCACCACGATCAGCGCCAGCAGCAGCGTCCGGGGCAGCGCGGGACTGCCCGCGGGCACGAACTGCGGCAGCAGACTGAGGAAGGTGATGGGCGCTTTCGGGTTCAGGGCGTTCGTGACGAAGCCCTGCCGCAGGGGACGCGCGGTGGACGAGACGGTACCGGTGGCTGCCACGGGCACGGCACGGGGCCGGCGCAGCGACCACAGCGTCCGCACTCCCAGGTACAGCACATAGCCGCCGCCCAGGAGCTGGAGCGCGCGGAACAGCGCGGGCACGGCGGCCAGGACCGCGGCGACGCCCGCCACCGCCAGCGCGGTGTGCAGAAGCAGCCCGCCCGCGATGCCGAGCGCGCAGGCGACGCCGGCACGGCGGGAGACCAGGGCGTTGCGCACGACGACCGTGAAGTCGGCGCCCGGCATGGCGACCATGCCCGCCGCCACCCCGGTGAAGGCGATGAGTTGTGCGTCCATACGGCCAGCCTGCCGGGCCGGAGCCTTCAGCAGGTATGTCGAATATCCTGGGCAGGCCTTAAGCACTGCTTTGGTCTGTGGAGGTCAGCGGCATGTACGACCCGACCCGGCTCGCGGCGCTGGTCGCCGTCGCGGAGGCCGGGTCGATCACCCGGGCCGCCGAGCGCCTCGGCTACACCCCGCCGGCGCTCTCCCAGCAACTGGCCAAGCTGGAGCGGGAGGCGGGCTCGGCGCTGCTGGTCCGGCATCACCGCGGGGCGCGGCTGACGGGCGCGGGCGAGCTGCTGGTGGCACGGGCCCGGCGCGTGCTCGACGAGCTGGAACTGGCCCGCCACGAACTGGCCCGGCTGGCCGGTCTGTCGGGGGGCCTCCTGAGGCTCGGGACGTTCCAGACGGCGGGCATCCATCTGCTGCCGCCGGTGCTCAGCGCGTTCCGGCGGGCTCACCCGGACGTGGAGCTGTCCGTCGCCGACCACGAACCGCCGACCGGTGTCACGGCGGTGGCCACCGGTGAGATCGACTTGGCCCTGACGCACACGTACGAGCCCGCCGACGCCCTGCCGCTGCCCGCCTCCGTGCGCATGGAGCCGGTCCTGGTCGAGGAACTGGTGCTGGTGACCGCCCCGGGGCATGCCCTCGCCGACGGCACGTCCAGGCTTCCCTTGGCGGAACTGGCGGGTCAGCCGCTGATCAGCATGGCGCCGGAGCATCCGTCCCGGCAGGGTGTGGAGGCGGCGCTGGCCGGGGCCGGGGCCAGCCCGTCGGTCCTGGTGTCGACGCCCGGGTATGCGCTGGTGTGCGCGCTGGTCAGCGCGGGACTCGGGGTGGGCGTCGTACCGGAGATGGTGGCGCGGACGTCGGTCACGCCGGTCGGGGTGCGCCCGCTCGGGGCGGGCGAGCTGCGCCGTACGATCTCGGTCGCCTACCGGGGCGAGGAGGCGGCGCCTGCCGTGGAGGCCTTCCGGGCCTTGTTGCGCGGGGCGTTCGGCCGCGCGCGGCACACGTCAGAGACGCGGTGAGCTCACGGCTCCTGCTGTCCCGCCGCCGTCACGGGCCGGGCCGGTCCACGGGAGTTCGATCGAGATGGTCTTGCCGCCCTCGCGGGTGGGGCGGATCCTGAGCCTGCCGCCGCACTCCGCGGTCAGCCAGCGGATGATGACGAGACCGCGGCCGTTGTCCTGCTGGACGGCGGCAGGCAGGCGTCTGGGAAGTCGTGGGTGGCTGTCCGTGACGCCGATGCGCAGGTGTTCGTCGCGGTCGAGTGCGATGTCCACCGTGAAGGTGGGCGACTGCCCGAAGGTGTGCTGGACGGCGTTGGTGGCGAGTTCGGAGATGATGAGCCGGATGGAGTCGGACACTTCCGTGTCCGCCGGCAGGCCCCACTCCGCCAGCGTGCCCACCACGTAGGCGCGCGCCGCGGAGACCGAGGCGGGATCGCTCGGCAGAGTGACGGATGCTTCCAGATGGTCTGCCATGGCGACGTCGTCCCTTTCCCAACGGGACCGCAGTCCGACACGGAGCGGAAGGTTCGAGTACGGTCCCGGACTGGTGCTTCGTCGCCAGAGTGCCACCAGAACACCCCTCAAGGGCGGCGATCCACCAAGATATGCATATATCTGTCGCTCAAAGCGGTGAACTCTGCGACGCGAGACCGTTTTTGGGTGGCTCGGAAGGAGTAAGGAGTAGCCCATGCAGCACGGTCCCGCGGTGCGCCGCCGGAAACTGGGCGCCGAACTTCGCGCGCTGCGCACCTCGGCGGGGCTCACCAGTGGTGAGGCGGCCCGGCTGGTGGGCTGGCACCAGTCGAAGGTCAGCCGTATCGAGACGGGCACGAGCGGGGTGAAACCGACCGATGTGCGGTTACTTCTCGACGCGTACGCCGTGGCGGACACGCAACTGCGCGAGCTGCTCATGATGTTGGCGGGGTCCGACGACAGCGGCGGCCGGCAGCACTGGTGGCACGCCTACCGCGGGGTGCTGCCGCCGACCTACCGGGACTTCATCAGCCTGGAGTCCCAGGCCGGGGCGATGCGCACGCTGGAGACCACCGTCGTCCCGGGCCTGCTCCAGACGCCCGAGTACGCCCGTGCGGTGACGAAGGCCGCGGTGGAGGGACTGTCGGAGGACCGGCTCGACACGCTGGTCGAGGTGCGGCTGGCCCGCCAGGACGTGCTGCGCGCGGATCCGCCGCTGGAACTGAGCGCCGTCCTGGACGAGGCGGTGCTGCGGAGGGAGGTGGGCGGGCCGGGGGTCATGGCCCGGCAGCTCGAACGACTGGTCGAGGCGGCGCGGCTGCCCCAAGTGCGGCTCCAAGTGCTGCCCTTCGCCGCCGGGGCGCACATCGGCGTCACCGGCCCTTTCGTTATCTTCTCATTTTCGAGCACATCTGATCTGGATGTGGTTGTTCTCGACCACTTGACGAGTAGCCTCTACCTCGAACGGAAAGAAGACCTCCAGGCCTACACGGAGGCCTTCAACGCCCTTCAGATCCACGCCCTTTCGCCCGAGGACTCGTTGGATTTCATCGCCGGGACAGCCGCCGGCGCGTAAGGAGGCACCATGCGTGCACTGCCTCGTCACGTCCCCTCAAGCATCGAGCTGCACGGTGCGCGGTGGTTGCGCAGCAGCTACAGCACCGGCGCGAACAACTGCGTCGAGACCGCGTGTCCGGACGCCCCGCCCTGGGCCGGGCTGCTCGCCGTGCGCGACTCCAAGGACCCGGCCGGGCCCGCGCTGCTCTTCTCAGCGAAGAGCTGGGCGGAGTTCACGGCCGCGGTCGACCGCATCTGAGCCGAATCCCGACCACTTCCGATCAGTCCGTCGTCGAGCGACTCACGGCCGTGTCACGCCGACTCATGGCCGCGTCTCGCCGATCAGTCGTACAGCGCGTTCGATCTGTTCGCCGGTCAGGTCCGCGCGGGCCGTCAGCCTGAGCCGTGAGATGCCGTCGGGTACGGAAGGAGGACGGAAGCAGCCCACAGCCAGGCCCGCCGCGCGGCACTCGGCCGCCCAGCGCACGGCGTCCTCGGGAGAGGGCGCCCGCACCGAGACCACCGCGGCGTCCGGACGTACCGCTTCCAGGCCCGCGGCGGTCAGGCGTGCGTACAGCTCGCCCGCCACCGCACGGGCCCGCGCCGCGCGCTCCGGCTCGCGGCGCAGCAGCCGCAGTGCCGACAGGGCCGCCCCCGCCGCCGCGGGGGCGAGACCCGTGTCGAAGATGAACGTCCGTGCCGCGTTGACCAGGTGGTCGATCACCCGGGCGGGGCCGAGGACGGCTCCGCCCTGGCTGCCGAGCGACTTGGACAGCGTGACCGTCACCACCACGTCGTCGGCGCCCGCGAGTCCCGCCGCGTGCGGGGCGCCGCGGCCGCCGTCGCCGAGGACGCCCAGGCCGTGGGCGTCGTCTACCACCAGTCCGGCGCCGTGCTCACGGCACGCCTCGGCGAGCGCGGCGAGCGGGGCCGCGTCGCCGTCGACCGAGAAGACCGTGTCGGACACGGTGATCGCCGGGCCCTGGTGCGTGTGCAGCGCCTTGCGCACGGCGTCCGGCTCGGCGTGCGCCACGACCTGAGTCGTGCCGCGGGCCAGCCGGCAGCCGTCGATGAGCGAAGCGTGGTTGCCCGCGTCGGAGACGATGAGGGAGCCGTGCGGTGCCAGCGCGGTGACCGCCGCGAGGTTGGCCGCGTAGCCGGAGGAGAAGACGAGGGCCGCCTCGGCACCGCAGAAATCGGCCAGTTCCTGTTCCAGTTCGGCGTGCAGTTCGGTGCTGCCGGTGACGAGCCGGGAGCCGGTCGAGCCGCCGCCCCAGACCCGCGCGGCACGGGCCGCGCCCTCGGTGACCTCGGGATGGTGGGCCAGTCCCAGGTAGTCGTTGCTCGCCAGGTCGAGGAGCGGGGAAACGGCCGGACGGGGGCGCAGAGTCCGTACGAGTCCGGCGTGGCGGCGCAGCCGCGCCTGCTCGTCGATCCAGCCGAACGCCATGGGTGGTCCTCCGGGGAATTTGTAGGCAGTGCACAGACACTAGCGGGACCTCCAGCAGGTCAGTGTGTGGCAATACCCACACCTCGAAGCGACTCTGTTGTACGAAGTCTCCTTGGCCCCGGGCGCCTCCGTAGGACAGGATCGGCTCCCATGGACCTGCTGAACACGCTGGTGGACAAGGGGCTTCGGCGCGAGGTGCCGACCCGAGAAGAGGCACTGGCCGTCCTCGCGACGTCCGACGACGACCTGCTCGATGTGGTGGCCGCGGCCGGGAAGGTGCGCCGGCACTGGTTCGGCCGGCGGGTGAAACTCAACTATCTCGTCAACCTGAAGTCCGGCCTGTGCCCCGAGGACTGCTCGTACTGTTCGCAGCGGCTCGGCTCTCAGGCCGGCATCCTGAAGTACACCTGGCTCAAACCGGACCAGGCCTCCGACGCGGCGGCGGCCGGTGTGGCCGGGGGCGCCAAGCGGGTGTGCCTCGTGGCCAGCGGGCGCGGTCCGACGGACCGGGACGTGGACCGGGTCTCCGAGACGATCAGGACCATCAAGGAGAAGAACGAGGGCGTCGAGGTGTGCGCCTGCCTCGGGCTGCTCTCCGACGGACAGGCCGAGCGGCTGCGCGAGGCGGGCGCCGACGCCTACAACCACAACCTCAACACGTCCGAGGCGACGTACGGGGAGATCACCACCACCCACACGTACGCCGACCGCGTGGACACCGTCGAGAAGGCCCATGCGGCGGGGCTGTCCGCCTGCTCCGGGCTGATCGCCGGCATGGGCGAGTCGGACGAGGACCTGGTCGACGTCGTCTTCTCGCTGCGCGAGCTGGACCCGGACTCGGTCCCGGTCAACTTCCTGATCCCGGTCGAGGGCACCCCGCTCGCCAAGGAGTGGAACCTCACCCCGCAGCGCTGCCTGAGGATCCTGGCCATGGTGCGCTTCGTGTGCCCGGACGTCGAGGTGCGCATCGCGGGCGGCCGGGAGGTCCATCTGCGCACGATGCAGCCGCTCGCCCTGCACCTGGCCAACTCGATCTTCCTCGGCGACTACCTCACCACCGAGGGCCAGGCGGGCAAGGCCGACCTGGAGATGATCGCGGACGCCGGGTTCGAGGTGGAGGGCACCGACCAGGTGACGCTGCCGGAGCACCGCGCGGCCGGCGGTTGCCACGACGGTGGCGGGTGCGGTTCGGACGAGAGCGGCGGGGTCTGCGGTTCCGCATCTGATGCGCGAGTTGACGAGCCCCGTACCGACCTGGTCGCCGTCCGCCGCCGGGGGGCCGGAACGGACCTCGCGCCCAATGCCTGAGCTGACGGTGCCCGAACTGCTGGAGCTCGACCGGCGGCACGTGTGGCATCCGTACGGCCCGATGCCCGGCCGGCACGAACCGCTCGTCGTGGAGTCGGCGAGCGGGGTACGGCTGCGGCTCGCCGACGGCTCGGGAGAGCTGGTCGACGGCATGTCGTCCTGGTGGTCGGCGATCCACGGCTACAACCACCCGGTGCTGAACGAGGCGGCGCGCGGGCAACTGGAGCGGATGAGCCATGTGATGTTCGGCGGGCTCACCCACGAGCCCGCCGTACGGCTGGCGAAGCTCCTTGTCGACATGTCGCCCGAGGGTCTGGAGCATGTGTTCCTCGCCGACTCCGGGTCCGTGTCGGTCGAGGTCGCGGTCAAGATGTGCCTCCAGTACTGGCGCTCGCTGGGCCGCCCGCGCAAGCAGCGGCTGCTGACCTGGCGCGGCGGCTACCACGGCGACACCTGGCAGCCGATGTCGGTGTGCGATCCCGAGGGCGGGATGCACGAGTTGTGGAGCGGGGTGCTGCCGCGTCAGGTGTTCGTCGGTCCGCCTCCGGCCGCGTACGAGGAGTCGTACGCCGAGGAGCTGCGGGCGTCGATCGAGCGGCACGCCGACGAGCTGGCCGCGGTGATCGTGGAGCCGGTGGTGCAGGGCGCGGGCGGGATGCGGTTCCACTCCCCCGCCTACCTGCGGGTGTTGCGCGAGGCGTGCGACGCGCACGACGTGCTGCTGGTGTTCGACGAGATCGCGACCGGCTTCGGCCGTACGGGCGCGTTGTTCGCGGCGGAGCACGCGGCGGTGACGCCGGATGTGATGTGCGTGGGCAAGGCGCTGACCGGTGGTTACCTGACGATGGCGGCGACGCTGTGCACCTCGCGGGTGGCCGACGGCATCTCGCGCGGCGAGGTGCCGGTGCTGGCGCACGGCCCGACCTTCATGGGCAATCCGCTGGCGGCTGCGGTGGCCTGCGCCTCGATCGAGCTGCTGCTCGGCCAGGACTGGCTCACGGAGGTCAAGCGGATCGAGGCGGGGCTCCGGGACGGGCTCGCGGCGGCTTCGGATCTTCCGGGCGTCGAGGACGTGCGGGTGCTCGGCGCCATCGGCGTCGTGCAGCTGGATCACGCCGTGGACATGAAGGCGGCCACGGAGGCGGCCGTACGCGAGGGCGTGTGGCTGCGGCCGTTCCGCGATCTGATCTACACCATGCCGCCGTACGTGACGGGCGACGCGGACGTGGCGCGCATCGCGCGGGCGGTGTGCGCGGCGGCGCGGGAGGGATGACATGTCGGTACTGGTGATCACGGGCACGGGCACGGAGGTCGGCAAGACGGTCGTGACCGCCGCGGTGGCCGCGACGGCGCTGGCGGCCGGGCGTTCGGTGGCCGTGCTGAAGGCCGCGCAGACAGGCGTACGGCCGGACGAGCCGGGGGACGCCGCCGAGGTCGCGCGGCTCGCGGGTGCCGTGACGGCGGCGGAACTCGCCCGTTATCCCGAGCCGTTGGCGCCCGCCACGGCCGCCCGCCGGGCCGGTCGCGCGCCGGTGCACCCGCACGCGGTCGCGGAGGCCGCCGCCAAGCTGGCCACGGAGCACGACCTGGTGCTGGTCGAGGGCGCGGGCGGACTGCTCGTACGGTTCGACCCGGCCGGCGGCACCCTGGCGGACGCGGCCCGGCTGCTGTCGGCGCCGGTGCTGGTCGTGGCGTCGGCGGGGCTCGGCACCCTGAACACGACGGAGCTGACGGCGCGTGAACTCCGCTCCCGGGGGCTGGATCTGGCGGGGATCGTGATCGGGAGCTGGCCCGCCGCGCCGGACCTCGCTTCGCGCTGCAATCTCGCGGACCTGCCGGACGTGGCCGGTGCGCCGTTGCTGGGCTCGGTTCCCGCCGGGTCGGGGGCCCTCTCCCCCGCCGCTTTCCGGGCGGCCGCGCCGCACTGGCTGGCGCCGCGCCTGGACGGCACGTGGGACGCGGATGCGTTCCAGGTGCGGGAGGCGCCCAGGGCGTCCTGAGAGTTCCGGCGGGCGCGCGGTGAAACCGGCGCGGACGTGATCGCGTGTTGGACTGCGTACGTGATCACCTCCGAAGGGAACACCGTGCACACCACACACCCACGCCCGTCCCGTCGAACGGCCCTCGTGCTGGGCGCCGCCGCCGCTCTCTCGCTGGGCGGCGGCACGGCCCACGCCTTACCCGCCACGGGCGGCGTCACCGCACTGCTGAGGGAACTGGAGCGGGAGCACACCGCCCGGCTGGGCGTGTACGCCCGCAATCTCCGCACGGGCCGGGCGGTGGCGTACCGGGCCGACGAACGCTTCCCGATGGCCTCGGTGTTCAAGACGCTCGCCGCCGCGGCCGTCCTGCGCGACCTCGACCGAGACGGCGAGTTCCTGGCCCGGCGCATCCGGTACACCCAGGACTACGTCACGAAGTCGGGATTCTCCCCGGTCACCCAGGAGAACCTCGCGACCGGCATGACCGTCGGCGAACTGTGCGACGCGACCATCCGCTTCAGCGACAACGCCGCGGGCAACCTGCTGCTGAAGGAGCTGGGCGGACCGACCGCCATCACGCGCTTCGCCCGCTCGATCGGCGACGGTGTCACCCGGCTCGACCGGTGGGAGCCGGAGCTCAACAGCGCGGAACCGTGGCGCGTGACCGACACGACGTCTCCCCGCGCGATCGGCCTGTCCTACGCCCGTCTCGTGCTCGGCGACGCGCTGGAGCCCCGGGACCGCGCACGGCTCACGGACTGGCTGCTGCGGAACACCACCAGCACCGAGAAGTTCCGCAAGGGCCTGCCCGCCGACTGGCTGCTCGCCGACAAGACCGGCGGCGGACGGCACGGCGGCGCCAACGACGTGGGCATCACCTGGCCGCCGGACGGCCCCCCGATCGTGCTGTCGGTCCTGACGACCCAGCCCGAGGAGGACGCCGCGGCCGACAATCCGCTGGTGGCCAGGACGGCCGCGTTGCTGGCTGCCGAACTCGGCTAGGGAGGTGCTGGTGAGAGGCGGACGGCCGTGGGACGCCTGGCTCGTCGGGGGCGCCGTCGGTGTCGCCGGTCTCCTGACCCTGCACTCCGCCGTGCCCAATGGTGTCGGGCGTCTCGGGAGCCTCCTGGAGACGTTCCTGCCGTGGCTGGGCGTGACCGTGCCTCTCCTCGTCTGCCTCGCCGTGCTCAGGCGGTCGGTGGCGGGACTCCTCGCCTGCCTCGTGCCCGTGGCGGTCTGGCTGTGGATGTTCGGCGGGCTGTGGTTCTCCTCGCCGCCGGAGTCGTACGACCTGACCGTCGTCCAGCACAACGTGGCCGACGACAACGCCGACCCGGCGGGCACCGCGCGGGCGCTGCGTGCCACCCGCGCGGGGCTGGTGGCCGTGCAGGAGCTCACGCCCGCGCGGCGGCCCGTGTTCGAGGACGTCCTGGGCACTTCCCATCCGCACCGGGCTGTCCACGGCACGGTCGGGCTCTGGTCGGCCTGGCCTCTGTCGGACGTGCGGCCCGTGGACATCCGGCCCGAGGGCTTCCCGGAGAGCTGGCGGCGCGCTCTGCGGGCCACGGTGGCCGCGCCCGGCGGGGAGGTCGCCGTGTACGTGGTCCACCTGCCGTCCGTCCGGCTGGGTCCGACGGGGTTCGCCTCGGCGGCCCGTGACGAGAGCGCGGCTCTGCTCGGGGCCCGGATCGCCGACGACCCGGCCGGCCGGCTCCTGGTCGTGGGCGACCTCAACGGCACCGTGCAGGACCGCGGGCTCGGTCCGCTCACCTCCCGGCTCGACGCTCCGGCCTCGGGGTTCGCGTTCAGCTGGCCTGCCGCCGTGCCGGTGGCGCGGATCGACCAGGTGCTGGGGCGGGGCGTCGAGGTGACGGAGGTGTCGGCACTGGACGCGACGGGGAGTGACCATCGGCCGGTGCTGGGCCGTGTACTCCTGCACTAGACGGCAGGGGTGCGCCGGGCTCGTCCGGGGGACAATCGCGGTAAGGCCCGCCTCGTCAGGGAGGTCTCCATGCCGCTCCGGTCCGCCCGCTCCGGCAAGGTGCCACGGGATGCCGTGCACCATCCGGTGTTCGCCCGTTGCTACGCCCGGATCAGTGTCACCGTCGAGACCCGGATGGGCGTGGGCGGAGTCCGCGAGCGGCTGCTCGGCGGGCTGTCGGGACGGGTGATCGAGATCGGCGCGGGCAACGGGCTGAACTTCGCCCACTACCCGGGCACCGTCTCCGAGGTCGTGGCCATCGAGCCGGAGCGGCGGCTGCGGAAGCTGGCCGTGGAGGCCGCCCTGCGCGCGGACGTGCCGGTCGATGTGGTGCCGGGTGCGGCCGAGGCGCTGCCGGTCAAGAGCGAGGGCTTCGACGCGGCCGTGGTGTCCCTGGTCCTGTGCAGTGTGCGGGACGTGCCCCGGGCGCTCGGGGAGCTGCGGCGGGTGTTGCGGCCGGGCGGTGAGGTGCGGTTCTTCGAGCACGGCCGGGGCGGCGGCCGGGTGATGACCTTCAGCCAGCGCGCGCTGGACCGGACGGTGTGGCCGGTGGTGAGCGGGGGCTGCCATCTGGCGCGGGAGCCGGTGCGGGCGCTGCGGGACGCCGGTTTCGAGCTCGGCCCCTACCGGCAGGTGCTGATGCCGGAGCAGGGGCCGACGCTGCCCCTCTCGTACTGCGTACTGGGCACGGCATGGCGCCCGGTCGCTTCGTAGTCCAGCCAGGTCACAGGCTCCACTGGCGCAGCTCCTGCTCGATGTCCCGCACGGACGCCTCGCCGCTCTTGACCAGCCGGGCGAGGTCGCGGACCTGCTCGGGTGAGGTGACGACCTTGGCGCCGCTGGCGACGAGGTACGCGTAGGCGACGGCGGAGGCGAACAGGGCGTTGGAGCGTTCCAGCGCGGGGACGTGGATCAGGAGCTGGAGCAGGGCGGCGGCGCGGGCGTGCGGGCTGTCGTAGACGGGGACGTCGAATATGGCGGCCTGGTGGCGTGCGACGGCGGCGACGAGGGCTCCCCAGTCGGTGACCTGGGGGTCTCCCGGGGTTTTCTGCTCGGCGAGCATCAGCAGCCAGGCGAGGTCGATCCGGAGGTTGTTCAAGGGTTCAGCGGCGACCTTCGCGCGTGCCTTCACGGTCCGGGCCGAACTCCTCGGCGAAGACGGACTCGTACTGCTTCATGAAGTCGGCGGCGGCCTCCACGAACGTGTGGCCCACCTCGCCGGTGTCCTGCCTGACCAGCTCCTCGATGTAGCGGTTGACGCTCATGCCGCGGGCCAGGGCGCGTTCGCGGGCGGCTCGGGCGGTGCCTTCGTCGACTCGCACGTTCAGCTGGGTCTTCGCCATACCTCGAAGCTAGCGCGGAGGTGCTAGCACCGGCAAGGGCGGGACTCCGACCCGAGGAGGATACCGACTGTGGGCCGCGTCACATTACCCTCGGGCAAGGTGACGAAATCCGACGTCCACCCTGAGGAGGCGGCCTTGTCCACACCTGCTGCGGAGCACGTCCCCGGCCTCGCGCCGGCCGACGGGATCGCGGCCCGGGCCCGCGGTCTGACCAAGGCGTACGGCTCGGGCGAGACGACCGTGCTCGCGCTCGACGCGGTGGACGTCGACATCGTCCGCGGCCGGTTCACCGCGGTGATGGGGCCGTCGGGCTCCGGGAAGTCCACGCTGATGCACTGCCTGGCGGGGCTCGACACCGTCTCGGCCGGGCAGGTGTGGCTCGGCGACACGGAGATCACGGGTCTGAGGGAGCGCGAGCTGACGCGGCTGCGCCGCGACCGGATCGGGTTCATGTTCCAGTCGTTCAACCTCATCCCGACCCTGAACGCGCTGGAGAACATCACCCTGCCCATGGACATCGCGGGCAAGAGGCCCGACGAGAAGTGGCTGGACCAGGTGATCGACACCCTCGGCATCCGGGACCGCCTCAAGCACCGGCCGTCGCAGCTCTCCGGCGGCCAGCAGCAGCGGGTGGCCTGTGCGCGGGCGCTGGCCTCCCGGCCCGAGCTGATCTTCGCGGACGAGCCGACCGGCAACCTCGACTCGCGCGCCGGCCTGGAGGTGCTCGGCTTCCTGCGCGAGGCGGTGGACCAGCTCGGGCAGACCGTCGTCATGGTCACCCACGACCCGGGCGCCGCCGCCCACTCCGACCTGGTGCTCTTCCTCGGGGACGGCCGGATCGTCGACGAGATGCGGCGGCCGACGGCGGAGTCCGTGCTGGAGCGCATGAAGCGTTTCGACGTGATCCGGACCCGTTTCGACGACGCCCCGGCGGCGTCCGAGGAGAACTGATCCCGTGCTCAAGGCGACCCTGAGGAGCTTCCTGGCGCACAAGGGGCGGCTGCTGCTCTCGGCGCTCGCCGTCCTGCTGTCCGTCGCGTTCGTCACGGGCAGCCTGATCTTCTCGGACACCGTCAGCCGTACGTTCGACCGGCTGTTCGCCTCCACCGCGGCCGATGTCACCGTGAGCCCGAAGGAGGACCTCGACGAGGCGGTGCCCTCGGGCCGGACGGCCACCCTGCCGGGCGCGCTCGCCGAACGCGTGCGGCAGGTCGACGGCGTCGCGGCGGCACGCGCCGAGGTGGACGTGGACGGCCTCACCGTCGTCGACGAGGAGAACGAGCCGGTCGGTCCCACCACCGGGGCTCCCACCCTCGGCACCGCCTGGAACCCGACCGAGCGCAGCCCCGTGGAACTGACCTCCGGTCACGCCCCGCGCGGCGACGGGCAGGCACTGCTCGACTCGGAGACCGCCGACCGCAAAGGCGTGCGCATCGGCGATACGCTCACCGTGATCGCGCCGCCGGGGTCGTTCGAGGTCCGGGTCGTCGGCATCGCCACGTTCACCACCACCAACCCCGGCGCCGCACTGGTCTTCCTCGACCCCTCCACCGCGCCGACGAAGCTGCTGGGCAACCCCCGGGCGGCCACCGGCATCTCGGTCGACGCCGCCGACGGCGTCACCGACGAGCAGCTCAAGCAGCGCGTGGCCGCCGCGCTCGGCGCGCACACCTACGACTTCAGGACCGCCGACGAGCAGGCGAAGTCGGACGTCGAGCAGCTGGGCGGATTCCTGGACGTCATCAAGTACGTCATGGTCGGCTTCGCTGGAATTGCCGTGCTGGTGGGCGTGTTCCTGATCGTCAACACCTTCTCCATGCTCATCGCCCAGCGCACCCGCGAGCTGGGGCTGCTGCGCGCGCTCGGCGCCGACCGGCGCCAGGTCCGCCGCTCGGTGCTCGCCGAGGCCCTCCTGCTCGGTCTGGTCGGCTCCACGCTGGGACTCGCCGTGGGCATCGGGCTCGCGGCCGGGCTCATCGAGCTGATGGGCCTGCTCGGCATGAACATCGCCGCCGACGAGATGGTCATCGGCTGGGTGACGCCCGTGACGGCGTACGTCGTCGGTCTCGGTGTCACCTTCGTCGCCGCGTACCTGCCGGCGCGGCGGGCCTCGGGGGTCTCGCCGATGGCCGCCCTCTCGGACGCCGAGGTCGCCGGGGTGGGCCGGCCGCTGCGAGTGCGGGCGGTGGCGGGCGCGGTCGTCGGGGCGGCCGGTGCGGCGGCGCTCGTGGGGTGCGCGGTGTCGGAGCAGACGTCGTCGGCGGCGTCCATGCTGGGGCTCGGTGTCGTGCTCTCCCTGATCGCGACCGTGATCGCCGGTCCGCTGCTGGTGCGCCCGGTGATCCGCGTGCTCGGCGCGGCCTTCCCCGCGCTGTTCGGGTCGATCGGCCGGATGAGCCAGCGCAACGCCCTGCGCAATCCCCGCCGTACCGGAGCCACCGCGGCCGCCCTCATGGTGGGCCTCGCCCTGGTCGGCGGGATGTCGGTGGCGAGCGAGTCGATGACCGCCTCGTTCGACCAGCAGATCGACAAGACGCTGGGCGCCGACTTCGTGATCCAGAACACCAACTTCCTGCCGTTCCCGAAGGAGGTCACCGACGAGGTGCGCGGCACCGAGGGCGTGGGCCTGCTCGTGCGGGGGCGGTTCACGCCGGTCGCGGTGCGGCTCCCGGACGGCGACCGCGTGGAGACGACCGCGGCGGGCTACGATCCGCGGCTCGACGAGGTCGCCAACATCACGTACGTACAAGGGGACTCGGCGGCCGCGCTCGCGAGCGGGCGCCTCGCCATGGACCGGGACTTCGCGCGCGACCACGGCGTACGGGTGGGCGGCACGGTCCCGGTGGAGTTCCCGGGCGGGCGCAGGGGCGAGCTGACGGTGGGCGCCCTCACCGACCAGGACGCCGCCGAGGGGTTCGGCACGCAGGGCGGGCTCTACTTCGGCCTCGCCACCCTGGAGCGGTACGCGCCCGGCGGGCAGGACTCCGCGCTGTACGTCAACGCCGCCCCCGGCACGAGCGACGACGACCTGCGCGCGAACCTGGAGCGGACCCTGGATCCGTACCCGCAGGTGCAGGCGCGGGACCTGGCCGACTACAAGCAGCTGGTCCACGACCAGATCGCCGTCCTGCTGTACCTCGTGTACGCGCTGCTGGGACTGGCGATCATCATCGCGGTGCTCGGGGTGGTCAACACCCTCGCGCTGTCGGTCGTCGAGCGCACCAGGGAGATCGGGCTGCTGCGGGCGATCGGACTGGCGCGGCGGCAGCTGCGGCGGATGATCCGGCTGGAGTCGGTGGTGATCGCGGTGTTCGGGGCCGTCCTGGGGCTCGCACTGGGACTGGTGTGGGGCGTGTGCACACACGAGGTGCTGGCCCTCCAGGGCATGACGGCCCTCGCGATCCCGTGGTTCACGATCGTCGCGGTGGTGATCGGCTCGGCTGTCGTGGGAGTCGTGGCGGCGCTGCTCCCGGCGTTGCGTGCATCGCGCATGAACGTACTGGCGGCCATCGCGCACGAGTGATGGAATCGCGGCGGGCACTCAAGTCGCTTTCGTGTGAGGAGAGTTCATGTCGCGTCCGTTCCGCTTCGGGGTCAACCTGCTCGAACCCGCGTCCGCCGGGGAGTGGCGCGCCAAGTGCCGCCGGGCCGAGGAGCTCGGGTACGACGTGATCCTCGTCCCCGACCATTTGGGCATGCCGGCGCCCTTCCCGGCGCTGGTGGCGGCGGCCGAGGCCACCGAGCGGCCGAGGCTCGGCACGTTCACGCTCAACGCGGGCTTCTGGAACCCGGCGCTGCTGGCCCGCGAGGTGGCCACGACGGACGCGCTGACGGGCGGCCGGCTGGAGCTCGGCCTCGGCACCGGCTACGTACGGGCGGAGCACGACAGCGCCGGGCTGCCGTTCGGCTCGCCCGGAGAGCGGGTCGGCCATCTGCGGCGCACGGTCGAGGAGTTGAAGCGGCTGCTGGGCTCGGCCGAGCACCAGCCGCAGGCGGCGCAGCGGCCCCGGGTGCCGCTGCTGATCGGCGGGAACGGCGACCGGATGCTGCGGCTGAGCGCCGAGCACGCCGACATCGCGGCGTTCACCGGGGCGCGTACGGCGCCGGGCAGCACCACCGGGCAGTTGTCGCCGATCACGGCGGACGAGCTCGACGAACGCGTGGCGCGGTACCTGAAGTTCGCGGAGGACCACCGCGAGGAGCCGCCCGAGCTGAACCTGCTCCTCCAGATGGTGATCGGCACCGACGACCGCGAGGCCGCGGTCCGGCCCTTCCTCGAACACATCCCGGACATGACGGTGGACCAGGTCCTGGAGCTCCCCGTCTCCCTGGTCGGCACCCTGGACGAGCTCACGGAGCAGGTCCTGGCGCGGCGCGAGCGCTACGGCTTCACGTATCTGACCGTCCTGGAGCCCTACATGGAGGCGTTCGCGCCGGTCATGGAGCGGGTGCGCGGGGCCTGACGTCCGGATTCTGAAATGGTGCGCCCGGGGGCCGCCGTGCGTGATGCGATCATGGCATGACCGATCTGCGTATCCGGGCCGCGACGCCCGAGGACCTCGACAGCGTGCTGGCCTTCTGGAAGGTGGCCGCCGAGGGCACGAGCATCAGTGACGACCGCACGGGGGTGGAGCGGCTGGTCGCGCGCGACCCCGAGGCCCTGATCCTGGCGGAGCGGGGCGGCGAGCTGGCAGGCACGGTGATCGCGGGGTTCGACGGCTGGCGCTGCCACCTCTACCGGCTGGCCGTGCATCCGGACCACCGCCGCCAGGGCATCGCCTCCGCGCTGCTCGCCGCGGCCGAGGAGCGATTCGTACGACTCGGCGGGCGGCGCGCGGACGCGATGGTGCTCACACGCAACGAGACCGCCCACCGGGCGTGGGGCGCCGCCGGGTACGGGCCCGAGGAACAGTGGCGGCGCTGGGTGAAGCCCCTCACGGACTAGGCGTGCCGGGCTGGGAGGCAGTGGACGGTTTTGCCCATCCTTTACTCTTGGGTGGCCACTCGGTCTGCATGAAAGGTTGTGAGCGTCCGCCCATGGGCGAGCCTCCCAGTACGCGACACCGCGCGTTCCGCCCCGTCCTGGAGAACCATGGAACGGGGGTGAACCGATGACCGAAGTGCTCCTCCTCCTGGCGGCGATCCTGCTCTCGATCGCCTGCGGCGCCTTCGTGGCGGCCGAGTTCTCCCTCACCACGGTCGAGCGCGCCGAGCTGGAGCAGGCGGCGGCACGCGGCGAGCGGGGCGCGCAGGGCGCGCTCAAGGCCGTACGGAACCTGACGTTCCAGCTCTCCGGCGCACAGCTCGGCATCACGGTCACGAACCTGGTCGTCGGCATGCTCGCCGAGCCGTCGATCGCCGCGCTGATCGCCGGGCCGCTGGAGGACATCGGCGTCTCACGGTCGGCGTCGCACAGCCTGGCGCTGGTGCTGGGCACGGCTCTGTCCACGGTGTTCCTGATGGTCGTCGGCGAGCTGGTGCCCAAGAACTGGGCGATCTCGTCGCCGCTGGCGGTCGCCAAGACCGTGGGCAACGCCCAGCGCTGGTTCAGCGCCGCGTTCCGGCCCTTCATCAGGCACCTCAACAACACGGCGAACCGTGTCGTGCGCCGGATCGGTGTGGAGCCCGCCGAGGAGCTGGCGTCGGCGCGCGGGCCGCAGGAGCTGGCGGCGCTCGCCCGCCACTCCGCCAGGGAAGGCGTGCTGGCGGCCGACACCGCCGAGCTGTTCGTACGGACGCTGAACCTGGCCGACCTGACCGCGGAGAACGTGATGACGCCCCGGGTGCAGGTCGTCGCCCTGGAGGTGCAGGCGACCCTGGAGGACGTGGCGAACGCGACCCGGGCGACGGGCCTGTCCCGGTTCCCCGTCTACCGCGGCACCCTCGACTCGGTCGTCGGGACGGCGCACGTCAAGGACGTGCTGGCGGTACCGGCGGAGCGCCGGACCCGCATCTTCGTCTCCGAGCTGATGCGCGAGCCGCTGCTGGTCCCGGAGACGCTCACCGTCGACCGGCTCCTGGACCGGCTCTCCGGCAAACGCACGATGGCCGTGGTGATCGACGAGTACGGCGGCACGGCGGGCGTGGCCACCCTGGAGGACATCGTCGAGGAGGTCGTCGGCGAGGTGCGCGACGAGCACGACCCGCACGAGCTGCCCGACCTCGCGCCGGCCGGCACGGACGAGGACGGGCACGCCCTGTACTCGGCCGACGGCTCCGCGCGTGTGGACCAGCTCGAAAACGTGGGGCTGCGCGCACCGGAGGGGCCGTACGAGACGCTCGCCGGGCTGGTGGCGACGGTGCTCGGCCGGATACCGGCCGTGGGTGACACCCTCGAGGTCGCCGGCTGGCGGATGGAGGTCCAGGACGCCACGGGCCGCCGGGCCGCGCGCGTCCGGCTGCAAGCGCCCCTCGACGACGAGAAGCCCGACGAGAAGGGAGTGGAGCTGTGACCGTCGTCCAGCTGCTGATCGGTCTGGCGACGCTCGTCGTCAACGCCTTCTTCGTCGGCGCCGAGTTCGCGTTGATCTCGGTGCGCCGCAGCCAGATCGAGCCCTACGCCGACCGGGGTGACCGGCGCGCCAAGAGCGTGCTGTGGGGCCTGGAGCACGTGTCCGCGCTGATGGCGGCCGCGCAGCTCGGCATCACGCTGTGCACGCTGGTGCTGGGCGTGGTGGCCGAGCCGGCGATCGCGCACCTGCTGGAGCCGGTGTTCCATGCCATGGGCGTGCCCGAGGGCGCGGGGCACGCGGTGTCCTTCGTGATCGCGCTGGCCCTGGCCACGTATCTGCACATGCTGCTCGGCGAGATGGTGCCGAAGAACATCGCGCTCGCCGAGCCGGTGCGCAGCGCGCTGACACTCGGCCCGCCCCTGGTGACGCTGTCCCGGGCGCTGCGTCCGGTGATCTTCACGGTGAACGCGTTCGCCAACACCCTGCTGAAGCTGCTGCGCGTGGAGGCGCGGGAGGAGGTCGCCGCGTCCTACTCGGACGCCGAGATAGCGCAGATCGTGAAGGACTCCAGCGAGGCCGGCCTCATCGACGACCGCGCCCAGGAGCGGCTGCACGACGCGCTGGAACTGGGCCGCCGGCCGGTGCGTGACGTGGTGCTGCCGCTGGAACGCGTGGTGTACGCGCGCGTGGGCGTCACTCCCGACGGGCTGGAGCGGCTGTCGGCGGAGTCCGGGTTCTCCCGCTTCCCGGTGGTGGACGAGGGGCGGCGGATCGTCGGCTATCTGCATGTGAAGGACGCGCTGGAGGCCGCCGGGCGCGATGTGCCGTTCCGGCTGCGGGACATGCGGCCCATCGCGCGCGTCCGGGAGCACACGCCGCTGGACGACGTCCTCACGGCGATGCGGGGCAGCCGTACGCACCTCGCGGCCGTCCTCGGGGCGGACGGCAGGCTGGCCGGCCTCGTGACCATGGAGGACGTACTGCGGGAGCTGTTCGGCCAGCGGGTGTGAGGGCCCGGCTGCCCGAGGCCCCCGGACGGGGTGACCGACTGCTGGGTATGTGCACGAGATACTATTTCCGTCGCCATGCACACGAACCCCACCTACAGCAGCCTCGTCGCGGTCGGCGACTCCTTCACCGAGGGCATGTCGGACCTGTTGCCCGACGGCACCTACCGGGGCTGGGCCGATCTCCTCGCCGCGCGGATGGCGGCCCGCACGCCCGGCTTCCGCTACGCCAACCTCGCCGTGCGCGGCAAGCTGATCCGGCAGATCGTCGACGAGCAGGTGGACGTGGCGGCGGCCATGGAGGCCGACGTCGTCACCCTGGTCGGCGGGCTCAACGACACGCTGCGGCCGAAGTGCGACATGGGCCGGGTGCGCGGACTCCTGGAGGAGGCCGTGGAGCGGCTGGCCCCGTCCTGCAAGCAGCTCGTGCTGATGCGCAGCCCGGGCCGCCGGGGTCCCGTCCTGGAGCGGTTCCGGCCGCGCATGGAGGAGCTGTTCGTCTGCGTCGACGAGCTCGCCGCCCGGCACGACGCGATCGTCGTCGACCTGTACGGCGCCCCCTCGCTCGCCGACCCGCGGATGTGGGACGTGGACCGGCTGCACCTGACGGGCGAGGGCCACCGGCGGGTCGCGGAGGCGGTGTGGCAGGCGCTCGGCCACGAGCCCGAGGACACCGAGTGGCGCACCCCGATGCCGACGACGCTGCCGCCCGGCTGGGCCATGCGCCGCGCGGCGGACCTGCGGTTCGCCCGGCAGCACCTGCTGCCCTGGATCTACCGCCGCCTGACGGGCCGCTCCTCTGGCGACGGTATTACGCCGTTGCCGGTCCCCTACTGGGGTGATCCGGTGTGCGCCGAGCACTGCCGTGAGATCGGCTGCTACCGGACCTGGGACGACCTCTGGCCGGACGGCCCGCCCGCTATGGCACCGCACACCCACAGGGTGGCGGAACTCTCGGAGCCGTGCGTCGTGTGTGCCATGCCGGCCCACTAGGTGAAACGTCTGCGCCTGCGTCAGATGCTGCATGGTGTTGAGGTCGTCCAGGGACTTCACCGTCACGTAGTCGTAGCCGTGGGTCACCGGGTCGTAGCCGCGGTCCAGCAGGATCAGGTTGCGGAAGCCCATGTCGTGCATCGACTGGTGGTCGTAACGGGTGTGCGAGGCGACGTGCAGGAAGTCTTCGGGGGATGCGTCGAGCTGGTCGAGCATGTACTCGAACGCCGCGTACCGGGGCTTGTAGTAGCCGGCCTGCTCCGCGGTGAAGACCGCGTGGAAGTCCGCCCCGAGCTTCGGCACGCTCTCCGCGAGGAAGGAGTCGTCGGCGTTGGACAGGATCACCAGCTTGTAGTGCTCGCCCATCTTCTTCAGCGGCTCCACCACGTCCGGATGGGGCCCCCAGCTGCGGACGCCGTCGGCGAACCGCTTGCCCGCGTCCGGCGCCGCCTTCACACCCCACTTGCGGCAGACCCGCTCGAAGGAGTCCTGCAGCACCTGCTCGTAGGGGTAGTACTCGCCACGGACCTGGTCGTAGCGGTAGCCGCGGAACTCCCGCACGAACTGGTCCCACTGCTCCGCGGGGATCTGGTCGCCCACCAGCTCACGCGTGATGGGGGTGATCGGGTATTCGATCAGCGTGCCGTAGCAGTCGAACGAGACGTATTTCGGCCGGAACTGCAACGAGGGAATGGCCATGAGAATGCTCCTGTCTCCGTTGAGGAAAACTGCACATGTTCGGGACTTGCTTTTCAGGAATGCCCGTGACGGGCTTCCCCGAGGTGTGCGACGACGTCGTCCAGGCTCACGGCCAGGGAACGCTCGACATTGATCCAGTCGTCCTTGGCGTGACCGAGGAGGTACGCGCGCCGTTCGGGTGCGTGCTCCGCGCGCCAGTTCGTGATCAGCGCACGCAGTGTGAGCCGGGCCAACGCGGCAACCGGGAGCAGCGGAAGTTCCGGGGCCTGGACCGGCCGCTGCCGTTGGTAGCCGGCGGCGAAGGCGCAGGCGTCCCGCCAGGGCTGATCCGGCGTCCTGCCGAGCAGGTTCGCCATGGGAACGGCGGGGTCGAAGATCACCGCACTGCGCACCGTGTCGCCGAAGTCGATGACACCGGTGACGAAGTGATCGCTCTTTGGATCCACCACGATGTTGTAAGGGCTGAAGTCACCGTGGATCACTTGCGTTTCGAGATCACTCAGCCTCGGGACGACACTGTCGCCGAAGAGCCGGAAGACCGATCGGGCCAATTGGCGGTGCTCGGGGCTCGGCGTGTGCTCGACGAGTTCGGTCAGCTGGTGGAAATGCCGGAGGTCCCATGCAAGACCTCGTCGGTCCGCCGGGTGCGTGAACGGCCTGAGCGCCACGTCGATCAGCCCCAGCATCTCGCCGGCCTTGGCGAGCCGCCCCGCGTCCGGGTTCGCATCGGCCAGGACCTGGCCTTCGACGAAGTCGAACACCCGCAGGACCCGGGGCCTGCCGTCGTTCAGCCTGATCGTGACATGGTCGTCTCCGCCGGCGGTCAGCTTCACCCGCTGGACGGGCAGGTGCGGAGCGGTGGTTTCGAGGTAGCGCATCGCGGCGGTCTGGAGGGCGACCACCGCCTCCGCCTCGTCAGGTGGTGAGACCTTCACGAGGTAGTCGCCCGAGTCGGTGCTGAGCCTGAACGTGTCGTCCTTCTCGGTCGCCAGTCGCTCCAAGCGCCCGTCGAGGCGGTAGTGCTCCTCGAGGACTATGCTCACCAGCATCTCGCCGATGGGCTCGTGGGAGGACGTCAGGCCGCTCTCCTCGAGGAGCCGCTGAGCATAGTTCGTAGCTGGTGAGGCGTTCACGGTCAGTCCCTTCGGCCGGCCCGTCACAAACGGTTTTTCGCGACCTCGGCGAACGTGTCCAGGAATCGCGTCACATCGGCGGAGTCGAAGGCCAGCGGAGGCCGGATCTTCAGCGTGTTCGCCGACGTGCCCGTGCCGCTGATCAGGATGCGGCGATCGCGCATGTCATTGATGACGTCTTCGGTCAGTGCGCGGTCGGGCTCGAGGGTTTCCCGGTCCTTGACGATCTCCACGCCGACGTAGAGACCGGCGCCGCGGACTTCGGCGACGTAGGGGGAATTCTCGGTGATCTCCCGCAGTCCCGCGCGCAGAGCGTTGCCGTTCTCCAGGACGCGCTGCTGCACGTTCTCCTTCTCGAAGACGTCCAGCACCGCCGCACCGGCGGCCACCGGGATGGAGCTGCCGCCGAAGGTGTTGAAGTAGCGGACGTTGCGTCCGAACTCCTCGCTGACCTCGGGGCGGAAGACCACACCCGAGATCGGCAGGCCGTTGCCCATCGGCTTGCCCATGGTGACGATGTCCGGCACCACACCGTGGCGGCTGAAGCCCCACATCGACTCCCCGAGCCGGGCGAACCCCGACTGGACCTCGTCCGCGATGTAGACACCGCCGGCCGCGTGCACCTCCTCCACCACGGCCTGCATGTAGCCGGGAGGGTCGGTGAAGATGCCGTCGCTGCTGTGGGCGCAGTCGGTGATCAGGGCCGCGAGACGGTAGCCGTGGCGTTCGAGGTCGTCGATCGCGCCGCGCACCTGCTGCCGCATGTGCTCGGCGAGCGTGGACCCGGGCGCGACGAGGCGCGGGTCTGGAGCGTCGATGAGCCGGACGTTCGGGCCCAGCGGCGAGCCCGCGCCGAGGGTCGGTGAGAAGCTCGCCACCTCCCGGGTGATGCCGTGGTAGGCCCAGCGGGTCACGATAATGCCCTCGCCGCCCGTGTGGAACCGCGCCACCCGCACCGCCAGGTCGTTCGCCTCCGACCCGCTGCACGCGATGCTCAGCTTGGACAGTTCCTCGGGGAAGGTCGAAAGCAGCCGCTCCGCGTAGTCGACCAGGGCTTCCTGGACATAGCGCGTGTTGGTGTTGACCACCGCCATCTGGCGGGCGACGGCCTCGGCCACGTGGGGGTGGGCGTGACCGACGCAGGGGACGTTGTTGTAGGCGTCGAGGTAGTCGTTGCCGTGGCGGTCGATCAGGTGGGCGCCGTGACCGGCGACGAACTCGACCGGCTCCCTGTAGATCAGGGTGTAGCCAGGCCCCAGCACCTTGTTCCGGCGCTGGATGGTCTCTTGGAGGTGCTCGGGGAGCTCGCTCAGTACCCCGGGGTCGAACCGGTTGGGGTAGTGGGCGATTGCCCGACTCAGCGTTGAAGTCATCGGCAGGCACACCTTCAGTCTTGTTCCGGGGTTGCTCGCTGCGTTGGCCGGAAACATACCATCCTTCGTTCCAGTTCCAACCTGAAACTAGAAACTTTTTTCGCGCCGAACCCCTTGGCCGTACCGCCCAAACCGGTCACTGCCGGGTGGCGCACGGGGCTCGCTATGGTCATCACGTGACCAACCCGACCTCACGCGACTACAACAAGGCATCGGTCCTCGACGTGGTCCTCTCCCACGCGCCCTTGACACGGAACAAGCTCATCGAGCTGACGGGCCTGAGCAAGGCCACGGTGTCCAGAGCGGTGGAAGAGCTGCGTGCCGACGGCTTCGTCGTCGACGGTGGGGTCGACGAGATCACCGGCCGCGGCCGCCGGTCCACCTATCTGGACCTGCCGGGCACGACCGGCCACGTCGCCGGTGTCAGCTTCGGCGCCCGGACCACCGGTGTGCTGGTGACCGACCTGAGAGGCCGGGAGATCCAGCATGTGACGGTCCCCACCGCCGATCACCATGAGGTTCAGGACGCCGCGCGATGGCTGGTCGACCTGATCGGGCAGGCCGCCCGATCCGCGCAGGGTCCTCTGCGTCAGGTCGTCGCCGCGGTGCCCGGCCGGGTCCGGGGCGGCACGGAGATCTTCGGCCCCGCGCAGTCGATGAAAATCTTCGCGGGCACAGGCCTCCAGCGAGCTGTCGAAGCCCTGGTCGACGCCCCTGTGCTGCTCGACAGCGATGCCAACGCGTCCCTGCTCGCGATCCTCACCGACGACGCCACCATCAGGAACGCCGCGCTCTTCAGCGTCAGCACCATACTCAACTTCGCCGGCTGCACGGATCACGAGCTCGCCCGGGGAAGTACACCCACCTTCGGCGACATCGGTGTGCTCTCCTCCGGAGTCGGCGACGAGAACCTCGACGACCTGCTGAGCACCCGAGGTCTCCTCCGGTTCGCTCGCCAGCGGGGGCTCGACCTGGAGCGCGTCGAGGATCTCTGGCTGCAACCGCACGCCGAGGCGCCGCATGCCGAAGTGCTGCGAGCGTTCACGACCGCGATCGTGACCGCTGTCAGTGTCGTCGCGGTGACGCTGGACCCGGAGTCGGTCTACTTCGTGGGCCGGCTGCGCCCGCTCGTCGACGTCGTCCTTCCCCAGGTGCGCGAGCGGCTCGACCAGAGCCTTCCGGCGGTGCCGGAGATCAGGACGGTTCCGCATCAGATCGGGCTGTCGACGGCACAAGGAGCGGTCTACGCGTGCCTGACGATTGCCCAGGAACGGCTGCGGGACGCCGTGCTCGGCGCACGGCACCGGAACCGGCTCACGGAGCGGTCCGCACCGGCCTTCTGAGCCGACCGCCACGGCCCCCTGTCAGCACTCGTCGGCGACCGCCGGTGCACCAGCTGAAACGACGTCCTGGGTTGAAACCGGCTGACCTCGATGAACAAGCTGTGCCGCACGGCGCCGGCCTGCTGGTGCGCGCCTCAGCCGTGCCACACAGACGTGCCCGCGGACCTCGTCGAGCACCTCTCGTAGGTTCCCACGAAGGCACCCGCGACGCTGGCCTGCACGAATCGCCAGTAGAATCCGTACACTGTTCTACGGGATCACAGATCCATGCAGGTCAGTCGCGGTGAGGAGCATCTCAGCGGAGATCGTTTCTCACAATTTCTCACTGAGGGCCTTTTGGTCTACGCCGTGGAAGGCGTCCAGGGCAGCCGCGGCGCCCCTCATGTCCTCGGCCTCGATCTGGACGTACTTACGCTTGGTGAACGCGGCGTTCGTGTGGCCCGCCCACGCGGCGAGGATGACGTCCGGGACGCCGGACAGGGCCAGCGCCTTCAGGACCGCGTGCCGGGCGTCGTAGAGCCGCACCTGCCTCAGCCCCAGCCGGCGCATTGTCCGATACGCGTACTCCCGCAGCTGCCGCGTGTTCAGCGGGCGCCCGAGCTCGTCGACCACCACGAACCCCGTGAAGGTGTACGCCTCCCCCGCGCGCTGCTGCTCGGCAAGCTGCACCTCCTGAAAGGCCAGGAGGGCATCCCACGGGCCGCGCGGCAGCGGTAGCGAGCGCTCCCCCGCCGCGGTCTTGGTGTCCTTCTCCAGCACGCGCACGTTGCCGATCATCGTCCGCGTGAGCGTGATGGACAGCAGGCCGTTGACCAGGTCGAGATCCTTCCAGCGCTGCCCGCACACCTCAGCCGGCCGCAGCCCCATCAGCGAGAGCAGCAACGGGGCGAACAGGCGGTCGCCCTGAATCCCCCGGATGAACGTCTGCACCTCGGCCACGGTCCACGGCTTCGGCCTGTCCCGCTCCCGCTTGTCGGTCTTCTTGTCGGCGAGCGACGGCCGCACCTCGGAGGCCACGTTCACGCTGACCAGCTTGCGGACCACGGCCCGCTGCAGCGCACCTCGCAACCGGATGAGGATGCCCTCGACTGTCGAGATGGCCAGCCTGGTTCCCCGCTCGCCCCCCGCGCGCCGGCCGCGGGCGACCAGCTCGTCGACGAACTCGCGCACGTGATCCTCGCTGAGTTCCTGCAGCCGGATGTGCCCGAGCTGGTCATAGACGTGCACCAGGGCCAGGCGGTAGCTGCGGATGGTCGTCTCCTCGACGTCCCGCCGCTTGTACTCCAGCCACTCGTCCAGCCACTCAGCAAGCGTGATCTTGTTGGGGACGATCAGAGTTCCCGCGGCCCGCTGATGCAGGATCCGGTCCCGTTCCTCCCGGCACTCCTTCGCCGTGTTCCGGGTGACCGTGATCTGGATCCGCTTGTTGTTCTCGTCGCGGCCGGCGTCGACCATCAGCCGGTAACGGACCTTCCCGCTGGATAGGACGATCCGCTTCGGCTCAGCCATCCTCGCCGTCCTTCACGTCGACGCCTAGGAGTCGGCTCAGCAGTACGTCAGGGTCGATGTCCTCCCCGGTCTGCTCCTTGTACCGCTTCCGGATCTCGTCCATGGCCTTCCGGCCTTCCTCGGTCGGCACGGCCGGCCTGGAAACGGCCATGCGCACGCTGTACCCCACGTGCTCCGAGAGCCACTGCGGCGCCCCGAACAGCCGGTGCTCGACGAGCTCCGTCTTCTCCCTGCCAGGGGTGACGGTGAGAGGCAGTCGGCCGATACCCCACTCCCACGCGGCTAGGGCGTCGACTTCGCCGCCTCCCGTGACCTCCACTCGGTCGTCAGCGCGGTCGGTGAGTGGCAGCAGCAGGGCGGTGGGACTGACGCCAAAGGCAACGGCGAGAGCGGCTAGTTCGTCAGCCGTGACGACGCGTTCACCCTTTTCCATACGGGTGATGCCCGAGGCGGGGATGTTCCGGCCGGCGCGCTCGAGGGCGCCGGACAGCTGTCGCGTGGTCAGTCCCCGGCGCTCGCGCAAGCGGGCAATGTTCGCCGCAACAGTCCGTCCCGTGGGTCCTACCTCGATGGCGCGTCGTCCGCGCTGCTGGTCTGCCATAGGAAGCAGGTTAAGCAACAGTTCTGACCTTGTTGCGCATCCGGTCTCCGGTGCTAGAGTCTCCATAGCTGCATTGTAGGAACATGTGATGCAGGTTGGCAACGCTTGATCCTGGAAGGAGAGCCGGGCAGTGAAGGAAGAGTTCCTGTCGCCCAAGCAAGTCGCGACCGAGTACCCCGTGCTCGGCACCACGTCTGCACTGGCAGAACGGCGGTGGCGCGGCGAGGGGCCTGCGTACATCAAGACCGGCAAGGGGCGCGGTGGCCGCGTTTTCTACCGTCGGAGTGCCATTGAGGAGTTCCTGACCGAGTGCACCGTCACCCCGGGGAGGGCCGCGTGAGCAAGTCTCAGCCCACCCTCGCGGACATCCGGAAGTGGCCCGCCACGGTCAGCGTCACCGACGCCGCACGCGCCATTGGCTGCAGCCGCAGCCACCTCTACGAGCGGGTCAAGCGCGGTGACAGCCCCGTCAAGACCATCGGCGTCGGGACCCGCCACGTCGTCATCACGGCCGACCTCATCCGGCTGCTGTCGGGGGAGACGGGAGGCGCCGCGGCATGAGCCAGAACGAGAACGGCCCCCAGGTGCTGGAATCACCTAGGGGCCGTATGAACCTCGCGGGCGGCGAAGCTGAGCCCACGCTACCGCAGGACATGCCCGAGGGCGACGCCGACGTATTCGTCGAGCTGTGGGCCGAAGCCAAGGTCTACTACCTCGCCAGCGTCTTCCCCAAGTACGGCTCCCCGGCCTGGATCGCGCTCCCGCCCGACGACCCGCGGCGCCTCGCCTCCGCCCTCCACGCCGCCGAGATGTGGCGCAAGTACGGCGACGAGGACAACCTCCTCGCCTGGTTCCGCGACGTCAGCCGGCCCCGGCCGCCGTTCGCCGAGGGCCGCAGCCGCGCCGAACTGGACGCGCTGGCCAAGCCGAAGCGCCCGCACCAGCTGCGCGCCACCCCCGGGTGGCCGCCCATCCGCGTACCGGGCAAGCCCGGCCGGTACCTCACGTACCGCGACACCCACCAGGAGGCCGCATGAGCGAGCCTGACATGTGGCCCACAGGCTGGGAGGGGGGTGAACCTCACCTCACGGTCGTCCAAGGGGACACCCCGGTCACGCAGAAGCGCGGCCTGCTGCTGCGGCCCGCTTCGGGAATCAAGATCCGGCCCGTTCGCTGGCTGTGGGACACCACCCCGGAAGGGGCGACGCCCACGTCTCACGGGCGGATCCCGATGCACTCGCTGGTCCTCGCGGCCGGCGGGCCCGGGCTCGGCAAGTCGCAGTACGCGGTCTGGCTCACCGCTCAGATCACCCGCGGCCTGCTGCCCGGCGAGCTGTACGGCAAGCCACGGCCGGTCATCTACGCGGCAGCCGAGGACTCATGGGCGTACACGATCGCGCCGCGGCTCATCGCGGCCGACGCCGACATGGATCTCGTCTTCCACGTCACCGTGCAAGACGACGAGCAGCCACACGCCCGGCTCTCCCTCCCCGTCGACACCTCGCTGCTCGGGAAGGAAGCCGAAGCGCACAGCGTGGCCCTGCTCGTCATGGATCCGCTGCTGTCGTACATCGATAAGACCATCAACGACTACCGGGCCGCAGAAGTCCGGCAGGCGCTTGAGCCCCTTGTCGACGCAGCGGACCGGCACCGGTTCACGATCCTCGGCCTGGCCCACTTCACCAAGGCGGGTGGCTCCGATCCCCTCGCGAGAGTCGCCGGATCGGGCGCCTTCGGCCAGCTCATCCGCTGCCTGATCGCCTTCGCCAGACACGAGGACGAGCAAGGTGACGACCGCCTGGTCATGTCGCTGGAGAAGAACAACCTCGGTCGGCTCGGGCTGCCGTCGCACGAGTACACGATCCAGCCCGTCACCATCGCCACCCCCGAAGGGCCGTCCTACGTCTCACGGTTCGTCCTCGGCCCCGAAGTGACCACCTCGGTCCGTGACGTGATGCGCGCCGAGACGGAGCCGGACATCGGCCGCGAGGAGACGAACGAGGCGTCCGTGTGGCTGCGGGACTACCTCACCGATCTCGGCGGCGAAGCGGACGCCAAGGAGATCAAGCAGCACGCCAAGGCGGCCGGCTTCAGCAGCAGTGCCATGGACCGCGCGAAGCGGCGCCTGAAGCTCACATCCACCAACACCGGGTTCGGGAAGGAGAAGCGCGCGATCTGGTCCCTGCCGACGTCCCTAGACACACGCTGACGAGATTGACGGCATTGACGAGATTGGCCCTGACCAGCGGTTTCACAAGATCGGGCCAGTGACGAGATTGACGAGATTGGTGACGAGATTGAGCGGCCCAATTTCACCAATCTCGTCACCCCGACTCCCAATCTCGTCACCCAATCTCGTCACACAAAACAGCAGGTCAGATCCAATATCACCAATCTCGTCACCTCAAAGCGTGTGTAGAGGAAGGGAGGCGACGAGCCCCACCCCCACTTCCTCCCGTTGCTGCCCTCTCTGGCAGCCACCACAGACCAGGAGCCACCTATGGGACAGCCCCGCTACCGGATCACCGCCATGGCCCCCGTGTCGGGTCAGTGGTCCGTCCGCATCAACACACAGGGCGTCTACGCGCACGCCACAGTCGTCGCCTGGGCGTCCATCGCCTACCAGACCGTTCTTCCCGGCGACCAGCAGACCGAGACGCAGACCGTCTTCGTCTACAAGGGTCGGCCGATGACCGAGGCCGAGTTCCGGGACGTGTACGGAGACGACTCCGAGTTCCACGTGGAGCCGGTATGACCAGTCACGTCGACGAGCAGATAGCCGCCCGGATCGCGGCGGCCAGGCTCAAGCGCAGCAAGAGGCGCCAGCAGCGCGCCGAGCTCGACGAAGCCCGCGCGTATGGGCTCCATGCCCGGCATACCGCGAAGATGCGCCGCTGGGCTAAGGAGGACGGCGAATGACCCGCGTTCGCTTCTACTGCTCGACGTGCGCACGCAAGCTCAAGCGCGGCGCATACCTGCGATGCCCACTCGGCTGCGGGGCGCGCGTCTGTCGAGGCACGGGATGCGCCAAGCAGCACGGCCCCAACTGTCTTGTACGCCAGTCACGCACACCCACCACCCGCTCACCACAGGAGGCAGCGTGACGCCGCAGCAGAAGGTCACCGCGCTGGCGTTGGCCGCCCTGCGCAACGACCCGGTCGGCCTGGCCGTGCTCCTCGGCGACCTCGACGACGACGAGGTCCGCAGCGCGGCCGGCATCGCCCTCCTCAACCTCTGCAACGGCTTCCGGGCCATCCTCACCGACGACGCCATGCGCGAAGTCATCGCAGGAATGCAGGCGCTCGCAGCGAGCGAAGCGGGCGGGGAGGGGAGTTGAAATCGCGAGACAAGATCTTTGGGGGACCGCCGCGGCCAGAACGGAAGACGCGTGCTCAGAACGCCGATAGGGGGACTAGGAGGAATCATGGATGAGGAAGACGAGCCTCAGGGCCACAACCCGGTCGTCCGGGTGCCCGCGTTTCAGGTTGACGGGTCGAGCCTGCGGCCGGCCGTCGTGGATGCGCCGCTGGACGTGGCGACGCAGTGGGACGAGCGCATCTGGGGGCATGCATGAGGGTCCGCACGCTGGACGGTACGGAGGCTGCGGGCACGCAGCTGGTCCTGGCGGTCCTGGAGCACGCTGAGACGGCCCCTGTGGGCCCGTGGACGGCTCAGTTGGGCATGGCGGCCGTGGTGGACGGCTCAGGGGCTGTGTGGTTCGTCGGGACGGACGACGTGGGCCGCCTGGTGTCGCTGCCCTGCGAGTGCGAGCACGTCGAGTTGACGACGTACAAGGACGGTGCGGAGATCTCCCGCACTGTCGGCGTGAACGGGTAAAATGACCACAGGTTGATCGACGGCCAGTCTCTTGGTCCGCGGTTGGCTCACTCCGAAGATGGCCGTGGGAGGCCATCGGATCGGCCCGCGCCTCTCCTCAGTCCGCGCCGGCCGGCCGCCCGTCTCCCTACGGTCTCCGGAGGGGAGCCCCGCCAGCTGAAGGCCCGCCACATCGGCGCCTCCGGTATGACGCTGTCGAGTTCCCGCACTCCAGCCGCCTCCCCACAGGCCGCTGTCGAGTCGCCCGTCTCCAGCACGCCGGGAAGACACCTACGACTTCCCAGGGGACACCATGCAGAAGGACATCACCCAGCTCGGTCAGGAGCTGAAGCACCACCTCGAGGCCGCCCAGGCGATCGCCACGAAGGCCGACGACGAGAAGCGCGACTTCACCCCGGACGAGATGACCGAGGTCAAGTCGCACATGGACGCCGCCAAGGGCCTGAAGGCCGACATGGAGGCGGCCAAGGCGACTCAGACGATGCGCACCGCGCTGCAGGAGCTCGGCGACGGCATCGCCGGCACCGGCCGCGAGACCAAGTCGGATCTGCACCCGCGGGTGAAGGCGTCGGGCGGTACGGACTGGGGCGAGACGGTCGTGAAGGCCGTAGCCGGCCCGGACGGCTACAAGGGCATCCTGGCGAACGGCACGGTGGCGGTGAACGTGCCGCTGAACCCGGAGCCGGTCCGCATGGACGTGCCGGTGCTCACCCTGCGGCAGCTGATGCCCAACGTGCAGAACACCAGCGGCCGCTTCGCGTACCTGCGGCAGAACACCCGCACCAACAACGCGGCCGTCGTGGCGCAGGGCGCGAAGAAGCCGACCTCCGTGTACCAGCTGCAGCGGATCGACGACCGCGTCCGCACGATCGCGCACCTGTCGGAGCCGATCGCGAAGCAGGACCTCGACGACGTCGGCATGCTGCGCCAGTTCATCGACCAGGAGATGCGCCTCGGCCTCGACCTGGCGCTCGAGGACGAAATCCTCAACGGCGACGGCACGGGCGAGCACATGACCGGCATCGGCAACGTGTCCGGCTCGCAGGCGCAGGCGTTCGACACGAACCTGCTCGTCACGACCCGCAAGGCGGTCACGAAGCTGGAGCGTTACGGCTACCTGGCCGGCGCGGCGTTCGTGATGACCCCGGAGGACTGGGAGTCGATCGAGCTCCTCGCGGACAACGAGGCCCGCTTCTACTACGGCGGCCCGCAGAACATCGTCAACCAGGGCGCCCGCCGCCTGTGGGGCGCTCCCGTCGTCGTCACGGACGCGGCCACGACCGGTGTGGCCCACCTCGCGGACTTCCGGCAGATGCGCCTTCAGGTCCGTCAGGACGGCGTCCTCGACTGGTCGGAGAATGTGTACGACCCGAACGCCCTCGGCGCCGGCTCCGGGGCCTCCGACTTCGAGCGGAACATGCTGCGCTTCCGCTTCGAGGGCCGGTTCGGTCTGGAGATCCTCCGCCCGTCCTCCATCGTCGAGATCGACCTGACCGCCTGATCGGGGGCCGTCATGGCGACGGGTGGAACACTCGTCGGACGCGGATACGTCAGCATTCGCCCCGAGTTCGAGGGCGACTGGTCCCGGGAGGTCAGTTCACAGACCTCCCGGGCGGGTGCTGCCGGCGGTTCGGCGTTCAGCAAGGCGTTCGGCGGCGTGCTCGGCGCCGGACTGAAGACCATCACGCGCGGCTTCGGCGTCCAGCTGGCCGCCGCCATGGCACCGGCCGCGGGCGCGGCGGGCGTGCTGGCCACGGCCACGCTGGCGGCAGCGTCGGCGCAGACGGCCCTTCAGATCGGCCTGTCGGGCGTCTCGGACGCGGTGTCGGAGGCGTTCAACCCGACGAGCCCGGAGAAGTTCAACGAGGCGATGGCGAAGCTGTCGCCGAACGCCCGATCGTTCGTGACCGAGCTGCGCAGCATGAAGCCCGCGATCGACGGGCTGCGCCTGGCGGTGCAGGACCGGCTGTTCGCCGGCCTCGACAAGACGATGGCCACGGCCGCGAAGACGACACTGCCGATCTTCCGCAACTCCCTCGTGAACAGCGCCGGGGCCCTGAACCTGATGGGCCAGAACCTCGCCAACACGGCGATCGGGTTGGGCAAGTCGGGGGCGCTGGGTACGGCCCTGTCGCATGCGAACGAGGGCCTGTACAACCTGTCGCGGGCCCCGTCGGTGCTGCTGCAGGGCTTGTTCCAGGTGGGCGCGGCGGCCGGCCCGTCGTTTGCGAAGCTCACCGCGGCCGGCGGCTCGGCCCTGGACACGCTGTCGGAGCGGATGACGGGCGCGTTCTCGTCGGGCGCCATGCAGGACTTCATCGAGACCGGCGTGGACGTCCTGATGGATCTGGCCGGGATCCTCAGCGACGCGTTCGCCTCGGTCGGGAACATCCTGAAGGCCGCCTCCGACGCGGGCGGCCAGGCCCTGGCGATCGTGGGCTCGCTGTTCGAGGAGCTACGCCGCATCACCGCGATGCCGGAGGTGCAGGCCGCGCTGAGAACCATCTTCGCGTCCATCGCGCAGATCGCCGGGGCGATCGCCCCCGTTATCGGCTCCGTGCTGCAGGCCGTGATGCCGCTCATCGCGGCCATCGCGCCCGTGGTCGCCCAACTGGCGACCGCCCTCGGCCCGGTCCTGCAGCAGCTGGCGACGACCCTGGGTAAAGCCCTGGCGCCCATCATCGACGCACTGCTGCCGGTGCTGTCCCTGGTCGGTGAGGCGGTGGTGCAGATCATGCAGGCGATCACGCCGCTGCTGGAGCCGATCGGGAAGCTGCTCGGGGCGATGATCGACGCGTTGATGCCGGTGCTGAAGCCCATCATCGACATCGTCGTGCAGCTCGTCGACGTCCTCGTCGGCCCCCTGGGGCAGATCATCAACCAGCTGATCCCGTACATCGGCCTGCTGGGGCAGGTCATGGGCCAGGTGTTCGCCGGCCTCACCCCGCTGATCGCGCCGCTCGTCGACATCGTCGGCTACCTGGCGCAGGTCTTCGCCGACGTGTACGTCCAGCTGATCCAGACGGTCATGGACGCGATCGTGCCGATGATCCCGGCCATCATGCAGCTGGTCAGTGTGCTGGTGACGCTGGCCATGCAGGTGATCCAGGCGCTGATGCCGTCGCTGGAGGATCTGATCGGCGCCGGCCTGCAGCTGCTCGATGCAGTGCTGCCGCTGGTGCCGATGTTCGCCGAACTGGCGGCGATGATGCTGGGCCTGGTCACGAAGGCGCTCGCCGTGATCCTGCCCCCGCTGATCAGCTTCGCCGGGTGGCTCATCTCCGGCCTGGCCGGGGCGATCTCGGCGGTGATCGGCTGGGTGTCCTCCCTCATCAAGTGGCTGACGAAGAACCTCGGCCCGGCCTTCCGCTGGCTCAACGAGAAGGTCGTCCAACCGGTGTGGCGGGCCATCCAGGGCGCGATCCGCTACGCGTGGGAGAACGTAATCCGCCCCCTGTTCAGCGGCATCAAGCTGGGCATCCAGGGCGTGGGAGCCGTCTTCCGGTGGCTGCGCGACAAGGTCGTCACGCCCGTCTGGAACGGCATCAAGGGGTCGATCTCCTTCGTGTGGGAGAAGGGCATCCGGCCCGCGTTCGACGCTCTGAAGAAGGCGATCGGCAAGGTCGGCGGGGCGTTCGGCACGGCGAAGGACGCCATCAAGAAGGCGTGGGACAAGATCCGCGATGCGACGAAGGCGCCCATCAACTTCGTGCTGCGGACGGTGTGGAACGGCGGAGTCGTCAAAGCCTGGAAGAAGATCTCCGACTGGGTTCCGGGCCTGCCGAAGCTGAAGGAACTCCCGCTCCTCGCGCAGGGCGGCACGGTCCCGGCCCGGCCCGGCGTCTTCAACCGGCCCACGGCGATCGTGGGTGAAGGCCGCAGCCAGTACCCGGAGTTCGTCATCCCCACCGACCCGCGGTACCGGGGGCGTGCCCTGTCGCTGTGGGAGGCTGCGGGCGGCCAGCTCATGGCCGATGGCGGCATCCTCGGGGACCTGTGGGGCGGCATCAAGAACGTCGGCAGCAAGATCGGCGGGGCGATCTCGTCGGCCGCGGACTTCCTGACGGACCCGGGCAAGGCGCTGGAGAAGCTGCTCGGCAACCTCACGAAGCCCCTCGACGCCATCAAGGGCAGCGCCTTCGGCCGGCTCGCCCTGGCCCTGCCGAAGTCCATCTTCAAGGGCCTGAAGGATCTCGTCACGGGCGGCGGGGACGCGGTGGCCGGGGTCGGCCCCGGGGCAGGCTCCGGCGTCCAGCGGTGGCGCGGGGTCGTCCGGCAGGCCCTCGGCCTCGTCGGGCAGCCGCTCTCCTACGACAACATCACGCTGCGCCGGATGAACCAGGAGTCCGGAGGCAACCCCACCATCGTCAACAAGTGGGACTCCAACTGGGAGGCCGGCTATCCGTCGGTGGGCCTGATGCAGGTCATCCGGCCCACGTTCCAGCGGCACGCCGGCAGGTTCCGCAACAAGGGGCCCTTCTCCTATGGGGTGTCCGTCGACCCGTTGGCGAACGTGTACGCGTCCATGCGGTACGCGCTGGCGGCCTACGGGTCGCTGCCGCGGGCGTACAACCGGGCCGGTGGGTACGACGATGGCGGCTGGCTCGGCCCCGGGCAGATCGGCGTGAACAACCTGCGCCAGCCCGAAGCGGTTCTGACGCCGACGCAGTGGCGGACGATGCAGTCCGCGGCGGCGGCCGGCGCCACGGGCGGGCTCCAGGCGGGCGACGCGCTGCGCCTGGTCGTCGACGACCACGAGTTCACCGCGTACATCGACGTGCGCGCCGACGGCCGCGTCCAGCGCGGCAACCAGCAGCTCGTCCAGGTCCTCAACGCGTCCTGACGAACCATCACGGAAGGTAGGCGAAACCAGGGCAAGCCGGGCGCTCAAGAGGGTGCTCGGCTGCTGCTCAAGGGGGCTCGACCGCAGGTCAGGGCTGCTCAGCCAACTGCTCAAGCACTGCTCAGCAAGCACCCTTGAGCAGTTCGTGAGCACCCCCGTGAGCACCCGCGACCTGCGGTCGAGCAGTCGTGAGCACCCCGCGAGCAGCCACCCATACGGGGCAAACCGTACCCCTCGATTGGTCCTCGGCTGCTCCTCGACCGCAGGTCACAGCCCCTCGCGCAAGTCCTCGACTGGTCCTCGACGATCAAGGTGAGGGGTAGCGCGAGGGGTTCGGCGAGGACTTCTGACCTGCGGTCGAGGGGCGGCGAGGACCGCGCGAGGGGTTCGCATACAGGGGCAAAGTGGGTGGACAGCCACCCGGACACCGGGTGGACATGTGCCGGTTTGTACCCGGACAGCGGGTGGACACTGTCCGGACAGTGTCCGGGCCGGAAGATCATCTGTCCGGGGGACTGTCCGGGGCATTCTGCGCATTCTGGTCGGACAGAGGTCTGACAGCTGCCCCAGATTGCCCCGGTATCGGGTCTGACAGAGGTCGGACAGTCACGGACAGAACCTTGATCATCTGTCAGACCTTGTCAGACGTTACCGCCGGTATGTCAGACCTCTGTCCGACCTCGACCTGCGGGTTGTCCGACCTCGTCCAACCTCTGTCAGGGGTACATACCGGGGCAGATCCACCGTGACGGCGACCGTGATTCCACCGGTACTGACCGGGACGGCGTACCGGTCGACGGCCCGAGAATCACGGTCTCTCACGGTCCCTACCGGACGAATCACGGTGGGCATACCGGTCAAAGCACCCTGCCGGAACCCTGCCCCGACCCTGCATCGCTGCAGGTCGACCCTGCCCCGGACCCTGCCCGAAACTGGCAGGGTCGGCGAGCACCCTGCCCCGGCCGGGCAGGGTCCAGGCAGGGTTTCGGCAGGGTGCTTCCTGCGGAAAGGCAGGGTCGGGGCAGGGTCCTGACCTGCGTGACCCTGGTGGTCACGCAGGTCAGAGCCAGGACCGTGACACGGGGTGTGACACGGGTGTGACCCCCCAGGTCAGAGACTGTGCAGACCCCTGTGCACCCCCTGTGCAGACGGGCCCGACCCCTGTGCAGCTCGCACAGGGGTCTGCGTTCAACGCACACCCACTGCACAGGGGTCTGCATAGGGGCATACCGGGATGAACTGGCCGTGATGGAGGTCGTGATGGGGTCGTGACGCCGCAGGTCAGGGTCGTGATGGAGGTCGTGATGGGGTCGTGATGCCATCACGACCTCGAGGCCCGAAATCACGGCCTATCACGGGTAGCGTCACGGCCTCCACCTGCGGCGTCACGACCCCATCACGACCCGGCGGGCGCCCGGTTTGCCCCCGGCGCAGACCCGGCGGGCACCCGGCGGCCGGCCTGGTGAGGTGGCGTGGCTGCCGGGTCGTCGCTGGGTCCGTACCGGCCTCCTGCCGGGTCTCTGCCGGGTGCCTCACCACCTCACCAAACCGCCGTTCCGGCAGGCCGCGACCGGTGGCCCTGCCTGGTGACCCGCCGGGTGGAAAGTCACCACCCCACCAGAGACTCACCAGGCTCTGGACGGCCGCCCGGGAGGCTGGTATCACGCGTGCCTGCGCGCCAGCGCGAGCGGGCGCGTTGGGCCGTCGATGGCTCAGCTGGACGGCTTGAGCCGAGCCGTTGAGCCATCCCGCGGTGAAACGAAATCGGCAACGAAAAGGCCCCCGGACCGTCCCGTGTGGAAGGCGGGGCGGGCCGGGGGCCACGGTCGTGCGGGTCAGCCGGCGAGGCGCTCCCACAGCTCGTCTTCGATGTGGGTGGGGATCTCGCCGGGGCCGGTCTTGCCGAAGTGGGCGATCCGCACCCGGCGGATGGACCACGTCGGATACGCGGCCCAGCCCTCCGGGGTGTGCGGCAGCTCGCCGCGGGGGCCGATGCAGTCGAGGGCGAACGTGTCGCCCGCTTCGAGGTCGGCGGCGAACGTGCGCAGCCCGGCGGCGACCGCGGCGGGGTCGACGGGCGTCGGCTGCGGCTTGGGCGTCTTGCGGAGGAGACGGAGCACGGCTTGTCCTCTCGGTTCTGGTTGCGGGCCTGCCGGTTGGCCGGCCCCACCGCGCCCCCGCAACCGTGGTGCAGAGCCCCATGGTTGGCGGAGGACGGAAGGGTCGGTCAGCGGCGGTACATGCCGGCTCGGGTGAGCGCGGCCTTCACGTCCGCCTGACTCGGCTTGAGGCCGGCCGCCGCTGCGGCGGCGATGACCTCGGCCGGGTAGGCGTGCCCGCGGTCGCGGACCATGCTCCGGGCGATGCTGACGATGCCCGAACGCCGGGCACGGCCGGCGGCGGTGCGAGGCTTCACGGTGGGTCCTCTCCAGGGGTCTGCGTTGAGCGCAGACCCCTTGGGCGTAAAGGGCTCGGAGCCCTTGGGGGTAAAGGGTTGTGGGGGTCGTTGATTTGGATCGCGACCTGCGGTGAGCGCGCTCACCCGGCGCTCACTTTGAGCGGCCAACAGGCGCTCAGTGAGCGCCCATCCAGACGCTCACCGGGGCGCTCAGCGAGCGCGCTCACCGCACGCTCAGGAGGCGCTCACGGGAGGGGGGTAGATCGGTAACACGCTGGGCGTTTGTGGCCCTCACGGGAGGGGGTCGATGGGATTCGACCAGCCACTACGAGGGCCCCGGAGGGTGCGGGTTGAGCCCGCACCCTTTTGGGATTCGACGTGCGGCTACGCGGGGACCGGGAGCGCCCAGCTGTCGCTCCATCCGGCGTTCGCCGGGGGCGCCTTGTCGAGCCGGTTCTTCTCGATCCACGCGGACCGCTGGGCGTTCCACGCGTCGAGCGTCCCGGCCTCCTTGCACGGGTCCCCGTAGGCCCGCCACTGGGGCTCGCAGCACAGCACGCAGGTGTACGGCGCGTCGAGGTCCGAGACGCCCCCGTCGTAGGACCACAGGTGCCCGTGCTCGTCGAGGTCGGCCGCCGGGATCGGCTTCGGGTCGACGGTCGTGTACGGGGTCAGAGAGGACCCGGTGCGAATCCACACGCGCTGACTCATGCCTGGTTCTCCTTGATGGCGGCGAGGCGGTTGCGCATCTCCTCGACGGCGGCCGTGTACTTCTTCAGCTGGGCGAGGTAGGCGTCGGCCTGCTCGATGGTCTCCAGGTCGAACCCGCGGTCCGAGTTGCCGATGGCGATGCACGACCACTCCGGGTTGTTGGAGTGGTCGACCAGGTGCGTGGACAGCAGCGGCTCGGCGTACTGCGGGCGCGCCCCGGGCGGGGCCGGCACGTTGACCTCCTCGCCACGGTGGAAGAAGTCCTCCGTGCCGATCCACGGGTCTTCCGAGTGGTCGATGACGCACCACGCCGGGCAGTCGACCGTGGTGGGGGCACTTGCGATGCGACCTGCGGTGGTGATGCTCATTTCGACTCCGTTCCGAGGATCCGGTCGAGCAGGGCGGAGAAGAGGCGGGCGCCGTACCTGTCGTCCGTGGCGCGGGCCACGATGAGGAGATCGGCGACCCGGCCGGCGGGCGGCAGCGGGCGGGCCTTCATGCCCGTCACGGCCGCGTACTCCGTCGGGCGGTGGACGAGCGCGCTCATGCGGTCAGCTCCCAGTTCTCCGGCCGGAAGGTGGCCAGCAGCAGCCACACCAGCGGCCACGGCAGGGCCGCGCCCTTGGCGAGGTTGCAGCGCTCGCAGGCGAGCACGAGGTTGTCGACGTCCCACCCGGGCCAGATCCAGTGCGGGACGTAGTGGTCGAGGGTCTTGCGCCGCATCGGCCGCTTCTTGAAGTTGCGGCGGCAGTAGAAGCAGCGGCGCCCGTCACGGGCGGCCAGGTGGCACTGGAAGAACGCCCGCAGCTCCGGGTCGATGTCCGGCCTGCTCACCGCGCGGCCTCCGTCCTCGGCAGGTCGAACGGGTACGGCAGGCTGGGGCCGCCCTTCCAGCGGAAGGAGTACTGCAGCCACGCCTCCCGGACCGCGTCCAGGCACCGGCGGTAGTCGCCCTCGTCGTCCCGGGAGCCGGCCAGGATCTCCTGCCGCCACGTCGCGAGGACGACGAGCAGCTGCTCGACGTACTCCTGCGGGATGTCCGGGTCGGAGTTGTCGGGGTTGGACGGGCCGTCGGGCCCGTACTCCAGCTCGAACAGCGTGTCGCTGTCGAGGCCCTCGAAGCGGGCCGCGTAGTCGATGGCGCTCACCGCTGGTACCCCCTCAGCCGGTCCGCCTCGTTCGCCAGCCGGTACAGCTCCCCGGCGTACAGGCCCACCCGGGCGGCCAGCTCCCGCGTCTCCTGCGGGTCCAGGCCCGCGGGGAGGTCATCGACGTCGACCAGCGGGAACGGCTCCGGCCGCAGCTCCGAGAACGGGCCCCGGCTGAGCCGAGCAGCCAGCAGCTGGTAGCCGTCGAACTCCAGCGCCACCGGGCGGCCGGTGTGGGTGATGTCCGCGAAGTGCGACACCGGGTCGCCCTCGTGGCCAACGCACCACTCCGGCTCCGGCACGGTCACCTCGCCCCGGTCGACAGTCTGCAGCGTCACCGTGCCCTCACCGCGGCGCGGCTCCTGCACCGGCAGGGGCGGAGTAGCCGCGAAGGCCCGATCGACGGCCACCCCGAGCAGGTCCATGGCCCGCTGCTGCTCGGGCGGGAACACCGTCCGCTCGTTCGCCTCCATCAGGTGGTCCAGCTCGATGATGGCTTCGGCGGCCAACTGACCCTCGACCTCCCGGCGCACCTCGTCGTCCGTGAGGGACTCCGGGGTACGGTCCGCGCCGAGGCCGGCGAAGCTCATCGCCAGAGCGGTCAGCAGCTGGGTGCGGGTCAGCGCGAACGCCACCCGCACCACAGCCACGGCCGGCTCCAGCTCGTCGACACCGCCCTGCACCTCGAACGGGCCGAAGACGGGAAGGTGCTCGTTCACGCCTGCTCCCGGTCCATGTGGGCCACGAGGTCCCGCACAACGGCGAGGCGCTCGATGGGGGACTGGCCGAGGGGGACGACGACGAGACGCAGACTGTCCTTGCGGACCATCGCGAACGCCTTGAAGGCTTCGCGCATCTTCGGGTCGAGGGTGGAGGCGTCCCACTCCTCCATCTCGACCTCGTGCTCGGCGAGCAGGGCGCGCAGCGTCTCACGGGCCTCCTGCTCGTCGGCGAGGCGCTCGAACGCGGCCAGACGGGCGTGGGCGTCGGCGACCATCTCCCGCAGGCGGGCCGGGGACACCTCGTCGAGGTCGCCCTGGTGGTGGTCGGTGGACGCGATGAGCGTCAGTTCGCCGGTGTCGAGGTCGGTCATGACCTCGGCCTCAAGGATGAGGCTCACGGCGCGTTCGGGCGTGCTGATGGCAGAATGCTGCACAGCGGTCTCCTGGTGTCTCAGGTAGATCCGTCAGGCCCTGGGCAGGTGCTGGTAACACCCGCTTAGGGCCGCCCCCATTTCGGGGGCCGATGACTCCATCTAACAGCACCCGTTCCTACTTAGCAACACGGGTGCGGGGGGAATTCGGAGCGTGACTACCCCGGGTGGACGTCACGCCCGTCTCACATCCGTCTCACGGACGGGCGCACGTCGACACACCTACAGGCGCCGTGACCTGCGGTTTCTCACATCGCATGGACGGCGCAGACCTCACATGGACGGGTAGTAAACTCCGTACACGTGACTTCCGCTCCCGCCAAGCCCCGCATCCCGAACGTCCTCGCCGGACGCTACGCCTCCGCCGAGCTCGCCACGCTCTGGTCGCCCGAGCAGAAGGTGAGGCTGGAGCGGCAGCTCTGGCTCGCCGTGCTGCGCGCCCAGAAGGACCTCGGGATCGAGGTGCCGGACGCGGCGCTCGCCGACTACGAGCGTGTGCTCGACACCGTCGACCTGGCCTCCATCGCCGAGCGCGAGAAGGTCACGCGCCACGACGTGAAGGCGCGGATCGAGGAGTTCAACGACCTCGCCGGGCACGAGCACGTGCACAAGGGCATGACCTCCCGAGACCTCACCGAGAACGTCGAGCAGCTTCAGATCCGCCTCTCGCTGGAGCTGATGCGCGACCGCACGGTGGCGGTCCTGGCCCGCCTGGGCAAGCTGGCCGGCGAGTACGGCGAGCTGGTCATGGCCGGCCGTTCGCACAACGTCGCCGCGCAGGCCACCACCCTCGGCAAGCGCTTCGCGACCGCCACCGACGAGCTGCTCGTCGCCTACGGCCGGGTCGAGGAGCTGCTGGGCCGCTACCCGCTGCGCGGCATCAAGGGCCCGGTCGGCACCGCGCAGGACATGCTGGACCTGCTGGGCGGGGACGCCGCGAAGCTCGCCGAGCTGGAGCAGCGGATCGCCACGCACCTGGGCTTCTCGCAGGCGTTCACGTCGGTCGGCCAGGTCTACCCGCGCTCGCTCGACTACGAGGTCGTGACGGCGCTGGTGCAGGTGGCGGCCGCGCCGTCGTCGCTGGCGAAGACGGTCCGGCTGATGGCCGGGCACGAGCTGGTCACCGAGGGCTTCAAGCCGGGTCAGGTCGGCTCCTCAGCGATGCCGCACAAGATGAACACCCGCTCCTGCGAGCGCGTCAACGGCCTGATGGTGATCCTGCGCGGCTACGCCTCGATGACCGGCGAGCTGGCGGGCGACCAGTGGAACGAGGGCGACGTGTCCTGCTCGGTGGTGCGGCGGGTCGCGCTGCCGGACGCGTTCTTCGCGCTGGACGGTCTGCTGGAGACGTTCCTGACGGTGCTCGACGAGTTCGGCGCGTTCCCGGCGGTCGTGGCGCGGGAGCTGGACCGCTACCTGCCGTTCCTGGCGACCACCAAGGTGCTGATGGGTGCCGTGCGCGCGGGCGTGGGCCGCGAGCTCGCGCACGAGGCGATCAAGGAGAACGCCGTGGCCTCCGCGCTCGCGATGCGCGAGCAGGGCGCCGAGCGCAACGAGCTGCTCGACAAGTTGGCCGCCGACGCGCGCATTCCGCTCGACCGTGCCGAGCTGGACGCGCTGATGGCCGACAAGCTGTCCTTCACGGGTGCCGCGGGTGACCAGGTCGCCGCCGTCGTCGCCCGGGTCGAGGAGATCGTGAAGCAGCACCCCCAGGCCGCGGGCTACACGCCCGGCGCGATCCTCTGACGCGCCGCGCACGATGCCCCGTTTCACCCCCGAGGAGCTCGAGGCCGCCCGCGACCGTGTCGTGCCGGACGTGGTCGCGGACGGTCTGCGGGTGCTGTTCTGCGGCATAAATCCCGGTCTGATGACGGCCGCGACGGGCCATCACTTCGCCCGTCCCGGCAACCGCTTCTGGCCGGTGCTGCACCGCTCCGGGTTCACGCCGCGGCTGCTGACGCCGTCCGAGCAGCAGGAACTGCTGTCGTACGGGCTCGGCATCACCAATGTCGTGGCGCGGCCGACCGCTCGGGCCGACGAGCTGAGCGCCGAGGAGTACCGGGAGGGCGGGCGGCTGCTCGCGGTGAAGGTGGGGCGGCTGCGGCCGCGCTGGCTGGCCGTGGTCGGAGTGACCGCCTACCGTGCCGCGTTCGACGACCGGAAGGCCCGGGTCGGGCCGCAGTCGCGGATGATCGGGGACACGCGCGTGTGGGTGCTGCCCAATCCGAGCGGGCTGAACGCCCACTGGACGGCCGAGACGATGGCCGAGGAGTTCGCGCGGCTGCGGGAAGCCGCCGGGGGCTGACCTTCTACGGCGGGTCCGTCTCCGTGACCAGGGCCAGCAGTTGGACCACCTGCGATGTGTCGCGGTCGGTGACCGCCACGGCGACCCAGCGGCCGGTGCCCTCCACCTTCCACAGGTACGCGACGCTCGCGCGCTCGCTCAACTCGGCCCACGGCCGGGGTATCTCCTCCCGCTCGGTGCGCAGCAGGACGGTCCGCAGGTTGTAGGGGGGCGTGTCGCCCCAGCGCGAGGCGAGGAGTTCGTAGACGGCGTCCCGGTCCTTCTCGTACTGGTCGATCGTCACCGCGCGGAGCGCCGGGTCGTCGTCGCCCGCGGCGTCTAACACCGCGGTGTGCTGACCGGGGCCGGAAACGCCGACGTCCGACGGGCCGTGCTCCGCCGGAAAGGGGCGGTAGCACAGCTCGTCGATGAGGGCGATGTGCTGTGCGATGTTCATGGCTCCAGTAAACCCGCCGCCACTGACACTTGGCGGGGCGTCACCCCTGTTCCGGCCGTGCTCCGGTCAGGCGTCCCGGCGGCGCAGGCTCCACGCTCCCGCCAGCAGGGCGGCCGCCGCCCAGAGCGCGGTCACCGCGAGCCCCGACCACGGCCCGAGGGTGCCGTCGTACGTCTCCCTCAGGACCAGCTGTCCCGCCTTGTCGGGCAGGAAGTCGGCGACCGTGCCCGTCGCGTCGCCGATCACGAACGACACGACGAGGATGAACGGGATCAGCAGGGACAGCGTGGCCACGCCGCTGCGCAGCAGGGCGGCGAGTCCGGCGGCGAACAGGGCCATCAGCATGAGGTAGACGCCGCAGCCCACGACGCCGCGCACCTGCTCGCCGGTGCCGAGCCCGTCGGCCGCCGGGCCGAGCCCCGCCCGTGCCACGAGGAGGGCGGCGAGGGCGGTCACCAGTCCCACCAGCAGAGCCGGTACGGCGATGACGGCCGCCTTGGCCGCGAACCACCGGCCGCGCCGCGGAACCGCGGCCAGCGAGAGCCGGAGCGCGCCCGACCGGAACTCCGACGACACGGCCATGGCCCCGAAGGAGACAGCCGCGATCTGCCCCGGCACGACACCGGACAGGGCCGTGAACAGCGGGTCGAATCCGGGGTCCGACGTCCCGGAGACACCGGCGATCGCGGAGAACGCCGTGGTCGCGGCGAACAGGCCCAGGAGGGCTCCCGGGAGCGAGCGGAGTGTACGGATCTTCAGCCACTCGGAGCGCAGGACGGGGGTGAGTTCCATGGTCAGGCCTCCTGGGGCTGCGTGGTGAACTCGGCTTCGGCCGACGTGAGGTCGAAATAGGCCTGTTCCAACGTGCCCTCCTCGGCCGCGAGTTCGAGGACCGGCACACCCGCGGCGGAGGCGACGCGGCCGATGTCGTCCACGCGCGCGTGGTGCACGGTCCAGTGCCCGTCCACGTGTTCCACGGCGTCGTGACCGTGCCGGGCGAGAGCGCTGCGGAGGGCGGCGGGGTCGGATGTGCGGATACGTACGCTGGGCTGTACGCGCGCGTCGATGAAGTCCCGCATCGGGGTGTCGGCCAGCAGCCGGCCCCGGCCGAGGACGACGAGGTGGTCCGCGAAGGACGCGGTCTCGTTCATCAGATGGCTGGAGACCAGGACCGTGCGGCCCTCCCCCGCGAGCCGGCGCAGCAACTGCCGGATCCACACGATGCCTTCGGGGTCGAGACCGTTGGACGGCTCGTCCAGCATGACCACCTCGGGATCGCCCAGCAGGGCGGCGGCGATGCCGAGGCGCTGGCGCATGCCCAGGGAGTACGTCCGCACGCGGCGCCGGGCCACCGACGCCAGGCCGGTTTCCTCCAGCACCTCGTCGACCCGCCGGTCCGGGATGCGGTTGCTGGCCGCCAGGACGCGGAGGTGGTCGCGGGCGGTGCGGGAGCCGTGCGCGGCCTGCGCGTCGAGCAGGGCGCCCACCTGGCGCAGGGGTTCGCGCAGCGTCGGGTAGGCGCGGCCGCCGAGGGTGGCGGTACCGGCGGTCGGCCGGTCGAGGCCGAGCACCAGCCGCATGGTGGTGGACTTCCCGGCGCCGTTGGGGCCGAGGAAGCCGGTGACGCGGCCGGGCAGGACGCGGAAGGTGAGGCCGTCCACGGCCCGTTTGCCGCCGTACTCCTTGGTGAGGTCCTGGACTTCGATGCTGGTCATGGCAGCAGCGTGGCCGATGGTCCGGGGTTCGGGCCTCCCCCGGCGGTGGAGATCGTCTCCCCCGTGCGGGGGAGGCTCGTTGTCAGTGGCGGCTGGCACGATGGCGCAATGGTCCGCATGCTGCGCCCGTTGACGCGGGCGGTGACGTACACGCGGTGGCTGCATCTGTCCATGGCCATCGTGTGGCCGTCCCTGTGGCTGTTCATCGACGAGGCGTGGTGGACCGTGGGTACGGCGACCGTGCTGCTCGGGCTGGCGGGCCTCGTCCCCGCCACGCGGGTCGTGGAGGGGTTCCAGGCCCGGCTGCTGCTGACCGGCCACAGGGACGGCGGCGAGCCCCCGGAGATCATGGTTACCCCCTCGGCCACCTGGAGCGACCGCGGCCGGGTGGTGGTATGGCTGGGGGCGCGGCTGTTCCTCGGCGCCCTGGTGTCGCATCTCTGCGCCCAGCTCCTCTTCCTCGCGGTGGACCTGGTGTCGACGGCGGTCAGTGACGAACGTGCCGGCGGCGCCTGGCTTCCCGTCGAAGGCGGGCACGCGTGGCACGCCCTGTTCGCGCCCCTGCCCCTGATCCTGGGGGCCGCGGTCGTCGTCGGTTCGGGGCACCTCATCACCCGCATCGCCCTGCGCCTGCTCGGCCCGTCACCCGCGGAGCGTCTCGCGGCGCTGGAGGAGCGCACCGAACAGCTCCTGGAACGCACCCGTATCGCCCGCGAGTTGCACGACTCCATCGGCCACGCGCTCACGGTCGCCGTCGTGCAGGCGGGGGCCGCGCGGGCGGCCGGTGATCCCGCCTTCACCGACCGGGCGCTGAGCGCCATCGAGGACACCGGCCGGGCCGCCCTGGAGGACTTGGAGCGGGTGCTCGGTGTCCTGCGCGAGTCGGAGAAACCCGTGAGCAGCCGGCCGACCCTGGCGGACGCCGACCGCCTGCTGGAGTCCGCGCGCGCCTCCGGGGCGAAGGTCGACGCCGAGGTGACCGGCCCGGTGGACACGGTGCCCGGGCCGGTGTCCCGGGAGGGTTACCGGATCCTCCAGGAGGCGCTGACCAATGTGCTGCGGCACGCCGGGGCCGTTCCCGTACGGGTCCGTGTGCGTGTCGCCGCCGACACGCTCGTCCTCGCGATACGCAACCCGCTCACCGAGCCGATATCCGGGCCCGGGCGCGGCAGCGGTCTGCGCGGCATACGCGAGCGCGCCGCGCTGCTCGGCGGGCTGGCGCGGACCGGCCCCGACGAAGGTGACTGGCAGGTCCATGTCGAGCTGCCGTTGAGTTGATCTACGCTGGTCCGATGCCGGTCACCGTTCTCCTCGTCGACGACGAACCCCTGGTGCGCGCGGGTCTGCGGGCCGTGCTGGAGGCCCAGCCCGACATCGAGGTGGTCGGGGAGGCCGCGGACGGGGCGTCGGTGATCCCGCTCGTGCGGCGGCTGCGGCCCGACGTCGTCGCCATGGACGTACGGATGCCGCTGCTGGACGGGATCGAGGCCACCCGGGCGCTGCTGCGGACGGTCGACGAGCCGCCGAGGATCCTCGTGGTGACGACGTTCGAGAACGACGAGTACGTGTACGAGGCGCTGCGGGCGGGCGCCGACGGGTTCCTGCTGAAGCGGGCCCGGCCGGCCGAGATCGTGCACGCGGTGCGGCTGATCGCCGAGGGCGAGTCGCTGCTGTTCCCGGCCTCGGTACGGCAACTGGCCGCCGAGTACGGCGACGACGGCGGGAACCGGGCCGCGCGGGCGGCGATGGAGCGGGCCCAGCTGACCGAGCGGGAGGGCGAGGTGCTGCGGCTGATGGCACGGGGCCTGTCCAACGCGGAGATCGCCGCCCGGCTGGTCGTGGGCACCGAGACGGTGAAGTCGCACGTGAGCGCCGTACTGGCGAAGCTGGGGGCAAGGGACCGCACGCAGGCGGTGATCGCGGCGTACGAGTCGGGGTTCGTGGCACCGGGCTGATCGGCGGGGGCCGGTGCCTGCCCCTCGCCGGGGTCCGCCGCGCCGAGTACGATCCGGCCAACACGCGCACGAGCTGGGAGGACGGACGGTGGGGCGGCTGACCGGCGGGGACCCCTCGCTGCTGCGAAGGATCAACTCCGCGGTGGTGCTGCACGCGCTGCGTGCCACGGACTGCGCGACGCTGACCGAGATCACCCGGGTGACGGGGCTGTCCCGGCCGACCGTCGAGGGCGTCGTCGAAGGGCTCATCGAGGCCGGTCTCGTCGTCGAGAAGGCGGCCGAGGAGGGTGCCGCCCGCAAGCAGGGGCGGCCGGCGCGGCGGTTCCGGTTCCGGGCGGAGGCCGGGCATCTGCTGGGGCTGGAGATCGGCGCGCACCGGGTGGCCGCACTGCTGGCCGACCTGGACGGCCGGGTGATCGGCTCCCAGGCCAGGGACGTGCCCGAGACGGCGGGGGCCGACGAGCGGCTGGAGCGGCTGCGCGGGGCCGTCGCGGAGCTGCTGCGCCGGGCCGGTGTCGCACGCGGCTCGCTGCGGGCCGTGGGCGTGGCCACGCCCGGGATCGTCGAGGCGGACGGCACGGTTCGGCTCAGCACCGCGCTGCCCGGGTGGACGGGGCTGCGGCTGGGCGAGCGGCTGAGCCGGTCGTTCAAGTGCCCGGTCCTGGTCGAGAACGACGCCAACGCGGCGGCCGTCGCCGAGCACTGGAAGGGTGCGGCCACCGAGTCGGACGACGTGGTGTTCGTACTGGCGGGGCTCAGCCCGGGCGCCGGGTCGCTGATCGGGGGGCGGCTGCACCGGGGCTACGGCGGGGCGGCCGGGGAGATCGGCGCGCTGCATCTGCTCGGCCGGGAGGTGACGCCTGAGACGCTGCTGTCCACCACGGACGAACCGCTGCACCCGCTCGACGAACAGGCCGTCGCCGAAGTCTTCGCACAGGCCCGCGAGGGCGACCAGCGGGCCCGCGCGGCAGTCGACCGCTTCCTCCAGCGCCTGGTCCACGACGTGGCGGCCCTGGTCCTCGCCCTCGACCCGGAACTGGTCGTCATCGGCGGCTGGGCAGCGGGCCTTGACGGCGTCCTGGCTCCCCTCCGCCGGGAACTGGCCCGCTACTGCCTGCGTCCCCCGCAGGTGACGCTGTCCCGCCTGGGAGACGCGGCAGTGGCGACAGGCGCCTTGCGTCTCGCCCTGGACCACGTGGAGGAGCAGCTGTTCACGGTGGAGACCCCGACAATGCCCCACCGGTGACGCCCCTGAAGGGGCGCGGGGAACTGCGCGACCAGCCACAAAGCACCGGCAGTCCCCCACGTACCGCACTCGGCTGGACGCGAGGTCAGGACGCCTGCCGCTGCGGCCCGGCGTGAATCTCCACGCCCCCGGCATCACCGAAGGTCAACCGACACGTGTCAGCGCGATACGTCGCGACGGACAACGCACCCGTGCGTCCGGCGGCGACGAACCGGGTCGTCACCACGAGCACGGGCGCCCCCGGCAGCCGGTCCAGTTCCTTCGCGTCATCGGCCCCGGCGGAGCCGAGCTCCACCGCGTTCTCCTGCCGCTCCAGGTCCAGCCGCTGGAGCTCGCGCAGCACCGCACGCGCGCGTGCCGCTCCCGACGGCGCGTCGATGCCGGAGAGCTCGGGCACCGAGGACTGCGGGACGTAGAGCAGCTCGGCGGCGACGGGCCGGCCCTGCGAGACCCGGGAGCGCCGCACGATGTGCACGGACTCCTCCGGACCGGTCTCCAGCGCCTCGGCGACCGCCGCGGGCGGCACCGCCGCCGTGCAGTCGACGGGCTGCCAGGCGTCGTCGGGGCCACCCGGCCAGGTGTGCGGGCCGGTGCCCAGGGAGACGCCCATGCGGGGCGGCGCGACGGTTGTGCCGACACCGCGGCGGCGTTGGAGCCTGCCCTCCAGTTCGAGCTGCTCCAGGGCCTGGCGGAGCGTGGCGCGGGCGACGCCGAAGCGGGCCGCGAGATCGCGCTCGTTGGGCAGGATCTCCCCCACGGAGAACTCCGAGTCGAGCGCTTGGCTGAGCACGGTCTTGAGATGCCAGTACTTCGGTTCCGGCACCGATTCCAACTGCGTGGTCCCCACCCTGTCCTCCGCAATCGCCGTGGTCGGCGGCTTTTTAGCGCCCTTGTTTTTTAAAGGTTGTTTCACTTCTCTGCGACCATAGGGCGGCCCTGATGCTTGGTCAATACCAATGGCCGGGAACGTTCACGGGACGTTCATGCGAGGAAGCGGCGGTGGTCCTGCGGTGCCGTCCGGTCGTGCGGCGCCGCCTAGAGGGCGGCCAGTGAGCGCAGCTTGTCGGGGTTGCGGACGATGTAGACCGCCTGGACGCGGCCGTCGGCGACATCGAGCTGGAAGACGGAGTCGGGCTTGCCGCCGGACAGGAACAGCAAGGCCGGGCCGCCGTTGAGTTCCAGGAAACGCGGGGTGAGGCCGGGTCCGCCCTTCCGCGCGGCGCCGACGAGGAACCGGCCCACCTTGTCCGCGGTCTCCAGGACCCGCAGCGGTGCCCGCGCTTTTCCGCCACTGTCGCCGACGAGGCGGACGTCCGGGGCGAGCAGTTCCATCAGCCCTTCGAGGTCGCCGTCCGCGGCGGCGGCGAGGAACCGCTCGGTGAGGTCGCGCCGCTGGGCGGGGTCGACCTCGTAGCGCGGCCGCCGCTCCTCGACGTGCTTGCGCGCCCGCCCGGCCAGCTGGCGCACGGCCGGTTCGCCGCGGTCGAGCATGGCGGCGATGTCGGCGAACGGGAAGCCGAAGGCCTCGCGCAGCACGAACACCGCCCGCTCCAGCGGTGACAGGGACTCCAGCACGACGAGGAGGGCGAACGAGACGGAGTCCGCGAGCACGGCCCGCTCGGCGGTGTCCGGCACGGTGTCGCCGAAGTCGGTGACGTACGGCTCGGGCAGCCACGGGCCCACGTACGTCTCCCCGCGGGCCTTGATCTGGCGCAGCCGGTCGATGGCGAGGCGGGTGGTGATCCGTACGAGGTAGCCGCGCGGTTCGCGCACGTCGCCGCGGTCGCCGCCCGACCAGCGCAGCCAGGCATCCTGGACCACGTCCTCCGCGTCGGCGACGCGGCCCAGCATGCGGTAGGCGACGCCCAGCAGGACGGGGCGGTGCGCTTCGAAGACGTCGGTCGCGGTCTCGGTGGTCACGGGTTCCATCCCAGCCCACCGGTCCGGCCCTGTCCAGGCGGAATCGCTCCTCCCGGACAGCCACGGCCGTGAAGCCGGCGCCACCGTGGGGCTACCCGCCGGTAGCAATTGCTGACAAGCTGTCTACGGCGTCCGTCAGCGAGTACAGCCGAGGAGCACCGCATGTCCGTCACCGTCTCCTTCAAAGTCGCCTCCGCACAGGGCGAACAGAACGTGACCCTGTCCTACACGCGTCAGGGCAGCGGTGAACCGCTGCTCCTGCTGCACGGCATCGGTCACCACCGGCAGGTGTGGGACCCGGTGATACCCGCGCTGGCGGCCGAGCGGGACGTGATCGCCGTGGACCTGCCGGGGTGCGGCGAGTCGCCGGCGCTGCCGGACGGCATGGCGCACGACCTGCCGACCATGAACACCGTGCTCGCCGCGCTCTGCGAGGCGCTGGAGATCGAACGGCCGCACGTGGCGGGCAACTCGCTGGGCGGCCTGCTGGCCCTGGACCTGGCCCGGGCGCAGCTCGTCCGCTCCGTCACCGCCCTGTCCCCCGCGGGGTTCTGGAACGACCTCGAGCGCCGCTACGCGTTCACGGTGCTGATGACGATGCGGCAGATAGCCCAGCGGATGCCGCTGCCCGTCGTCGAACGGCTGGCCCGCCCGGCGATCGGCCGCACACTGCTGACGAGCACCATCTACGCCCGCCCGGGCCGCCGTTCGCCCGAGGCCGTGGTCGCCGAGACGCTCGCCCTGGCCCGGGCCCAGGGGTTCTCCGAGACTCTCCGCTCCGGCAGGTCCGTGCAGTTCACCGACGACATCGTGGGCACACCGGTCACCGTGGCGTGGGGCAACCGGGACCGGTTGCTGATCCCCCGCCAGGGCGTGCGCGCCAAGAGCGTCATCCCCCGCGCCCGGCTGGTACGGCTGCCCGGCTGCGGCCACGTCCCGATGAACGACGACCCGGCCCTGGTCGCCCGGGTCGTCCTCGACGGCAGCCGCTGAGGGACCGGGGAGCCCGGCCGGCCGTCGTCACTCGGCCGGCTCGGGCGCCACCCGTGCGGTCGCGGCGCGCAACAGCCGTACGTACCAGCCCCAGTCGGCCGGGCGCGCGACCGTCCCGGTCACTGCGCGCTCGGCGCAGTCCAGGCTCTGCCGGAGCGCCGCGTCGTACAGGGGGCGGAAGTACAGCAGCCAGCCGAACCAGCGCACGCCCCCGGGGCGCAGCACCAGGGTGTTGCGCAGGAGGGTGCGCTCCACGCCGAGGCGCTGGACGCTGACCTCGTGGAAGCCCCGAAATCCGGGCGGGCCGGTGAAGCGGAACCGCACCCACTCCCCCGGGACGTAGTGACTCACCTCGTACCGCACGAAACCGTGACCGCCCGACGCGCCGACGGCCAGCGGCCCGTCGAAGCGCACCGGCGGCCAGCCGGGCGGCCACAGCCGGTCGTTGCATGTGCCGAGGGAATCGATCAGGGCGCCGACGGCTGCCGGTGCCGCGGGCAGCTCACGTTCGTGGACGTTCAGCACAGTGATCACGGGCGGAGGCTGCCCTGTCCTCCGGCCCGGCAACTGACCCGATCGGGGAACCGCAGCGCACGCCGGGGGCGCGCCCGTGGCCGGCCGCACGCCGACGCGCGCTCGGGCGCCGTCGGCCGACGGCCGCCCCATGCACGGCGATGGGCGGAAGGCGCGCCCGCGAATCCGGCAGACTGACCGCATGGACCGCAACGAGCCCGCGTCGCCCGCCTGGGAGCTGCTGCTCCCGGCCGCTTCGGCACCGGCACGCACGCGTGGCCGTTCCCTCCAGGCGGCGCTGCGCGAGGCGGTCCGCTCGGGCCGGCTCGCACCCGGCACGCGCCTGCCGTCGAGCCGGGACCTCGCGGCGGATCTGGGGGTGTCGCGCGGGCTGATCACGGAGGCGTACGAGCAACTGACGGCGGAGGGCTACCTGCGCAGCGGCCGGGGCGCGGGGACGTGGGTGGGCTCGGCCGTAACGGCCGCCCGGCAGCGGGCGCACGACCTCGCTCCGCGCTCCCCCGGGGCCCGGGCGGACTTCGTGCCCGGGACGCCGGACCTGTCGCTGTTCCCGCGCTCGGCGTGGGCCGCCGCGCAGCGCGGTGTGCTGGCGGAGATGCCGCACCAGGAGCTGGGCTATCCCGACCCGCGCGGGTTGCCGAGGCTGCGTACCGCGCTGGCCGAACTGCTCACCCGGAGGCGGGGTGTGGTGGCCGACCCGGAGCGGATCGTGGTGGTCTCCGGGGTGGCCCAGGCGACGACGCTGCTGGGTTTCGCGCTGCGCGCGCGAGGGGTGCGGACCGTGGGTGTGGAGGACCCGGGCAGCCCCCAGCACGACGCGCTGTACACCTCGGCCGGGGTCACCGCCGTGCCGCTGCCCGTGGACGGCGAAGGGATCGCCCTGGAGCCGCTGCGGGCGTCGGGCGTGCGGACCGTGGTGACGACGCCGGCCCACCAGTTCCCCACCGGCATCGCCTACTCGCCCCGCCGTCGCGCCGAACTGCTGGACTGGGCGCGGTCCGTGGACGGCATCATCCTGGAGGACGACTACGACGGCGACTTCCGCTACGACCGCGCTCCAGTCGGCGCGCTCCAGGGCCTCGCCCCGGACCACGTCGCCTACACGGGCTCGGTCAGCAAGTCCCTCGCGCCGGGCCTGCGGCTGGGCTGGCTGCTGGTGCCCGAGTCCTGGGCGGAGGAGATCGTCGAACGCAAGCGCACTTTGGACCTCGGTCACCCGGCCCTCGACCAGGCGCTGTTCTCCCGCTTCCTGGAGCGCGGCGACTACGACCGCCAGCTGCGCCGCTGCCAGCGCGCCTACCGCGATCGCCGTGACGCCCTGACCACCGCCCTCGACGAGCACTTCCCCGGCTCCCGGGTCTCGGGCATCGCCGCCGGCCTGCACATGATCGCCACCCTGCCGGAGCGCTACGGCCCCGAGGAGCGTTTCCTCACCCGCGTGACGGCGGCCGGGGTGGCGGTACGCCCCCTGTCGGCCTACACACACCCGCGTCCCGCGCGGGAGGAGACGGACGGACCGAAGCGGACCCAGCTCGTCCTGGGCTACGCGCACGTACCGCCCGCCCGCATCCACGAAGGCATACGTCTGATGGCGGAGGCGGCCACGGGGTGACTCCGGCGGAGCTCGCGGGTTCCCTCCGGTTCCTCTCCTGCCGCGGTCAGTTGTTCACTTGGGGTTCGTGTGTGCGCTGCGGCGTGCCAGTAGTTGTGGCTGTGCACACTGGCCGGATCCCGTCCCTGGAGGCGCATCCATGTCACACCGTCCGTTCCCCGCGCGCCGTAGCGTCCTGCGTGGCTCCCTCGCCGCGTCGGCGGCCCTCACCCTGCCCACCGCTCTCGGCGCGACGCCGGCCTTCGCGCGGTCGGGGCGTCCGAAGGCGGGGTGGGGCGTGCAGGCGGGAGACGTGACCCGCGACTCCGGGCTGGTGTGGGTGCGCTCCGACCGGCCCGCCCGGATGATCGTCGAGACGTCGGCGACCGAGTCGTTCCGCAACCCGCGCAGATGGCACGGCCCGCTGCTCGGCCCGGGCACCGACTTCACCGGCACGACCCGGCTGCACGGCCTGCCGTCCGGCGAGCAGATCCACTACCGGGTGCTGCTCGCCGACCCGGACGACCCGCGCCGCACCGGCGAGCCGGTCACCGGCACCTTCCGCACGGCGTCCGACAAACGGCGTGACGGCGTGCGGTTCGTCTGGTCAGGCGACCTGGCCGGTCAGGGCTGGGGCATCAACCCGGAGCTCGGCGGCTACCGGATCTACGAGGCGATGGCCGCCCTGGACCCGGACTTCTTCATCTGCAGCGGCGACAACATCTACGCCGACGGCCCCCTCACCGAGACCGTGGCCCTGCCCGACGGGCGCACCTGGCGGAACATCACCACCGAGGAGAAGGCGAAGGTCGCCGAGACCCTGGCCGAGTTCCGCGGCAACTTCCGCTACAACCTGCTGGACGAGAACCTGCGCGCCTTCAACGCCCGGGTCCCCTCCATCATCCAGTGGGACGACCACGAGGTCACCAACAACTGGTACCCGGGCGAGATCCTCGGCGACACCCGGTACACCGAGAAGAGCGTCGACGTGCTGGCCGCCCGCGCCCGCCGCGCCTTCTCGGAGTACTTCCCGATCTCCACGCTGCGCCGCCCCGACGGCCGCGTCTACCGCGTGCAGCACCACGGCCCGCTGCTGGACGTCTTCGTCCTGGACATGCGCACCTACCGCAACGCCAACTCGCCGGACGACCAGCCCACCGACCCGCAGGGCATCCTCGGCCGCGAGCAGCTGGAGTGGCTCAAGCGCGAGCTGGCCCGCTCCCGCGCGGTGTGGAAGGTGATCGCCTCCGACATGCCGATCGGCCTGGTCGTCCCGGACACCGGCGACGGCAAACCGAACATCGAGGCCGTCGCCCAGGGCGACCCCGGGGCACCGCTGGGCCGTGAGCTCCAGATCGCCGAGCTGCTGCGTTTCATCAAGCACCGCCGGATCACCGGCACGGTGTGGCTCACGGCCGACGTCCACTACACCTCGGCGCAGCACTACCAGCCGTCGCGGGCCGCGTTCACCGACTTCGAGCCGTTCTGGGAGTTCGTGTCGGGCCCGCTGAACGCCGGCGCCTTCCCGGCGAACACGCTCGACGGCACCTTCGGTCCCGACCGTGTGTTCCTGAAGGCACCGACGACCGCCAACGTCTCCCCCGCCGGGGGCTACCAGTTCTTCGGCGAGGTGGACATCGACGGCGGCAGCGGTGAGCTGACGGTGCGTCTGCGCGAGCAGGACGGCACCGTGCTGTTCACGAAGGTGCTCCAGCCGGGCATGGTCGGCCAGTAGTACGGAGCGCAACGTTTGAAGCGTCGACAAGGGGGGCAAACTGCCCCCTTTACCCGCCGGTCACAAAGCGTTCGCGATCACGCAACACCGTTCCGTCACAGTGGGTGCATGACGCGAAAAGTGACCGAAGTGACCGAACTGAAGAACGACTGCCGCTCCGCCACCTCCTGGCAGCGGGTCACGGCGGCCTTCAACACCTGGCGAACACGACGCCACGAACACGCGCCGCCGACGGGTGATACCGAGTCCCCGGCACCGGAACCGGTGCCGGGGGCGAACACGCCTGAGGCGAGCACGCTGTGGCGGATGCGGACCACGGTCAAGGACGAGCCGGGATCGCTGGCGGCCCTGTGCACGGCCCTCGCCGAGCACCGGGTCGACATCCTCAGCCTCCAGACCCATCCGCTGGCCGAGGGCACGGTGGACGAGTTCCTGCTGCGTGCCCCGGGCGAGCTGCCGGCCTCCGGCATCGCCACGGCGGTCCGGACGGCGGGCGGCACCGACACCTGGATCGAGCGGGCCGACGCCCACGACCTGGTGGACGCGCCGACCCGGGTCCTGGGACTCGCCGCCCGGACCGCCCTGGACGCCGCTGAGCTGCCCCTCGCACTGCGCCAGTTGCTGGGCCGGTGCACGATCCGTTCCCAGCCCTCCCCGGCCGGCGGCGGCCGGGCGTCCGACGGTGTCCCGGTGGAGGGAGCCCTCGACGACACGGTGATGCGCCTGCGCGCCCCGGAAGGCGGAGTCATCACCGTGGAGCGGCCGTACCTGCCCTTCACACCGACCGAGTTCGCCCGGGCCAGGGCCCTGGTGGAACTGGACGCCCGGCTCGGGCCGCGCGTCCCGCACGGCCGGGACGTGCTCACCCTGGCCGAGGGCAGCGACATCACCGTGCGCCGGGCCGACACCCGTGATCTGGAGGCGGCCAGGGCGATGCACGAGCGGTGCTCGGAGCGCACGCTGAGGCTGCGCTATCACGGGCCGGTCCGTGACGCCGACCGCTATCTCAACCACCTGCTCAGTCCGCGCTTCGGCCGTACCCTCGCCGTGCAGACGGCCTCCGGGCGGCTGGTCGGGCTCGGGCATCTGCTGTGGGACGGGGACGAGACGGAAGTCGCGGTGCTCGTCGAGGACGCGTGGCAGCGGCGGGGCGTCGGCGGGGAGTTGCTGGGCCGGCTGGTCGCGATGGCCGCGGAAGGTGGTTGCAGGAGTGTGTATGCCGTGACGCAGGCATCCAACACGGGGATGGTCGCGGCGATGCGGGGGCTGGGCCTCCCCCTCGACTATCAGGTCGAGGAGGGGACCCTGGTCATCACCGCGCGGCTGGGTGAATCTGTTTCGACGGGTGCGGGTGAGGTGGGGAGCACCTCAGCGCCGTAGGGGCCGCGATCAGACGGCGGGTGCGGGTTCGTTGCGGCTTGTCGCGCAGTTCCCCGCGCCCCTGTCGGGACGCTTCAGCGCCTGGTCGAGATCTGACCAGAGGTCCTCCACGTCCTCCAAGCCCACCGACATGCGCAGCAGACGGTCGCTCACCCCGGCACCCCTGCGATCGTCCGCGTCCACGATGCGGTGGCTGATGGAGGCCGGGTGCTGGATGAGGGTGTCCACGCTGCCGAGGCTCACCGCCGGGGTGATCAGGCGGACGCCGGCGATGACCTCGTGGGGGTCGCCGTGTATCTCGAAGGAGACCATCGCGCCGCCGATGCGCGGGTAGTGCACGTGGGCTACGCGCGGGTCGGCGGCGAGGCGGCGGGCGAGTTCGGCGGCGTTGGCGGAGGCGGCCCGTACCCGGACGGGGAGAGTGGACAGGCCGCGCAGCAGCAGATAGCCGGCCAGCGGGTGAAGGACGCCGCCCGTCGCGAAGCGGACCTGCCGCAGCCGGCCGGCGAACTCCTCGTCGCAGGCCAGGACGCCCGCCAGCACGTCGCCGTGGCCGCCGAGGTACTTGGTGGCGCTGTGCAGCACCAGCCGTGCGCCCTGTTCGGCAGGGCGCTGGAGCACCGGCGTGGCGAAGGTGTTGTCCACGAGCAGCGGCACCGAGCCGCAGGCGTGTGCGACGGCCCGGAGGTCGACCTCGGCGAGCGTCGGGTTGGCCGGGGACTCCACGATCACCAGGCCGGTGTCCGGACGCAGCGCCTCGGCGATTCCGGCCGGGTCGGTCCAGGTCACCTCCGAGCCCAGCAGCCCGGCGGTCAGCAGATGGTCGCTGCACCCGTAGAGGGGACGTACGGCCACCACGTGCCGCAGCCCCATGGAGGCGCGTACGAGCAGGACGGCGCTCAGGGCGGCCATGCCGCTGGCGAACGCGACCGCCGCCTCGGTGCCCTCCAGCCGGGCCAGCGCGGTCTCGAAGCGCGCGACGGTCGGGTTGCCCAGCCGCCCGTACACCGGCGGGCCGTCCGGCTCCGTCCCGGTGGCCGCGAACGCGTCGATACGGGCCGCTTCGCCACGGCTGTCGTACGACGGGTAGGTGGTGGACAGGTCGATCGGCGGGGCGTGCAGCCCCTGCCGGGCGAGGTCGTCCCGCCCGGCGTGGACGGCCTCGGTGGCGAGTGCTCTCGGTGCGGTGCGTACGTCGGCGTGGGCGCCCATGCTCGCTGTGTCCATGACGGAAGGGTGAACACCGACCGGGCCCGGAGGTGGGAACACCGTGCTACGTTCGGCCGATGGCCGAATCTGTCGTACTGGACCCGGTGGATCTTCACCTGCTGCGGCTGTTGCAGAACGACGCCCGGACGACGTACCGGGATCTCGCCGCGCAGGTCGGGGTGGCGCCGTCGACGTGTCTGGACCGGGTGACCCGGCTGCGCCGCTCGGGCGTGATCCTCGGGCACCGGCTGGAGCTGGATCCGGCCAAGCTGGGGCGAGGGCTTCAGGCCCTGCTGTCGGTGCAGGTCAGGCCGCACCGGCGGGAGCTGGTGGGGCCGTTCGTGGAGCGGATCCGCGCCCTGCCGGAGTCGCGGACGGTGTTCCACCTGACCGGGCCGGACGACTACCTCGTCCATGTCGCGGTCGCCGACATGGCCGACCTCCAGCGGCTCGTGCTGGACGAGTTCACCTCGCGGCGTGAGGTGGCGCGTGTGGAGACCCGACTGATCTTCCAGCAGTGGGAGTGCGGGCCGCTGCTGCCGCCTTCGCCCTCGGCTCAATCCACATGACGTGGGCCGCACGTCGTACCAGGATGGACCGCATGTCTGAGATCAAGAGCCCGCTGCCCCGTGAGGTCGCCGACGCGTACGTCGACGAGCTCGTCGCCCTCGACCCGATCACCGGCACGTTCCTCGGCGTCAAGGAGAGTTCGAGCAGGCTGCCCGACACCTCGCCCGCGGGCCAGGAGGCGTTCGCGGAGCTGGCGCGCCGGACGCTGGCCCGGCTGGACGAGGCGGAGCGGCTGCCCGGCGCGGACAGTGACATCGAGCGCCGGTGCGGACGGCTGCTGCGTGAACGGCTCAACGCCGAACTCGGCGTGCACGAGGCCGAGGAGAGTCTGCGTTCCGTCAGCAACCTGAGCTCCATCGCCCATGCGGTGCGGCAGGTGTTCACCGTGACGCCGGCGCAGTCGGACGAGGACTGGGCGGCGATCGCCGAGCGGCTGCGCGCGGTCCCGGCCGCGCTGGAGGGGTACCGGGAGTCCCTGGCGCTCGGCCTGGAGCGGAAGCTGTACGGCGGGCCGCGTGCCACCGCCACGTTCGTGGAGCAGCTCGGCGAGTGGGCGGACGCCGACGGCGAGGGCCGCGGCTGGTTCGAGACCTACGCGGCCGCCGGACCCGAGGCGCTGCGGTCCGAGCTGGACACGGCGGCCCGCTCGGCCACCGACGCGGTCGTGCGGCTGCGCGACTGGATGAGGGACGTGTACGCACCGGCGGTCGAGGGCGCGCCGGACGTGGTCGGCCGGGAGCGGTACGCGCGCTGGGTGCGGTACTACAACGGCACGGACCTCGACCTGGACGAGGCGTACGCGTACGGCTGGTCCGAGTACCACCGCCTCCTCGGCGAGATGAAGGCGGAGGCCGAGAAGATCCTGCCCGGTGCCGCCACGCCGTGGGTGGCGCTGGCGCACCTGGACGAGCACGGCGCGCACATCGAGGGCGTCGACGAGGTCCGCGACTGGTTGCAGTCGCTCATGGACGAGGCGATCGACGCGCTCGACGGCACCCACTTCGACCTGGCCGAGCGGGTGCGCCGGGTGGAGTCGCGCATCGCCCCTCCGGGCAGCGCCGCGGCCCCCTACTACACGCCGCCGTCGGACGACTTCACGCGCCCGGGCTGCACCTGGCTGCCGACCATGGGCGAGACGAGCTTCCCCGTCTACGACCTGGTGTCGACCTGGTACCACGAGGGCGTGCCCGGCCACCACCTCCAGCTCGCCCAGTGGAAGCACGTGGCGGAGAACCTCTCCCGCTACCAGGCGAGTGTCGGCATGGTCAGCGCCAACGCCGAGGGCTGGGCCCTGTACGCCGAGCGCCTGATGGACGAACTGGGCTTCCTGACGGACCCGGAGCGCCGGCTCGGTTACCTGGACGCGCAGATGATGCGTGCCGTACGGGTCATCATCGACATCGGCATGCACCTGGAGCTGACGATCCCGGACGACTCCCCCTTCCACCCGGGCGAGCGCTGGACGCCCGAGCTGGCGCAGGAGTTCTTCGGCTCGCACAGCAGCCGGCCCGCGGACTTCGTGGAGAGCGAACTGACCCGCTACCTGTCCATGCCGGGCCAGGCCATCGGCTACAAGCTCGGCGAACGGGCCTGGCTCCTGGGCCGCGAGAAGGCCCGCGCCCGGCGCGGCGACACCTTCGACCCGAAGGCCTGGCACATGGCGGCCCTCTCGCAGGGCTCGCTGGGCCTGGACGACCTGGTGGACGAACTGTCCCGGCTCTAAGGGAAGTCGGCCTCCAGGGACGTCAGCGGCGGAAGCCGCCCTCGGAGTCGATGACCTGTCCGGTGACCCACTCCGCCTCGTCCGTGGCGAGCCACGCGATGAGGCGGGCCGGGTCGTCGGGCATGCCCCACCGCCCGGCGGGGAAGCGCTCCGCGACGGCCTCGTAGTCCTCGCCGGTCATGTAGTCCGTGTCGACTGGTCCCGGGTTGACGGTGTTCACGGTGACCGCGTGGTCGGCGAGCGCCGTCGCCAGGGAGCGGGTGACGGAGGCGAGGGCACCCTTCTGGAGGGCGTAGGCCAGCTCCCAGGGCATACCACCCGCGATGTCCTGGCCGGAGGTCATCATCATCACGCGTCCGCCCGGACTGCGCGGCGGCAGTGCCGAACGCAGCCGCGCATAGGCCTGGATCAGCAGGATTACGGAGCGGGTGTCGACCGCCCAGTGCCTGTCGAGCATCGCCGTGTCGATCTCGTCCAGGGAGCCGTCGAACCCGCTCTGCGCGTGGTTGGCGACGAGGATGTCCAGACGCCCGCCGAGCGCCTCGGCGGCCCTGCCGACGAGTTCACCGGGCACGGCCGGATCGCCCAGATCACCGGGTCCGTCGACGACCCGGGCTTCGGCATCCCCGAGCGCCTCGCGCACGGACGCGACGACGTCCTCGGGACGGTCGGCGCCCCAGGGCTGACCGGCATCGTGCGGCACATGGTGATGCAGATAGACACTGGCGCCATAGGCGGCAAGCCGCCGGGCCACGGCATGCCCGATACCCCCACGCCGACTGGCCCCGGTCACCAGGGCAGTACGCCCCCGCAGGGGCAGGGGCTCACGGCGCAGTTCTTCGGGACTGGGCTGAGGAAGTCGAGGCATACGATCATCGTGGCCGGGCCTTTGAACCGACGCACGCGAATATCGCCCCCCAGGGGCGCGGGGAACTGCGCGACCAGCCACAAGAAACCCGCACACGCCGACCGGTCGACAGCCCCACGGTCATCTGGGCGCAAGCAACCGCAACTGGACCAAGCCCAACCACGTTTCAGGCCCGGGCTGAACCCGAGCCGCCCGAACCGCGTAGCGCCCCCGCTCCAGAACCACCCGAACCCCCTCGCTCCCCGAAGGATCCGCCCCAGGCCACGCCGCATCGAAAAGCAGCACGGCCCCCGGCACGTCCCAGTGCACGTCCGGCTCCCACTCCGCCGTATCGACGGCCAACGGCACGCTCGCCAGCAACTCGTCCTCGGAGTTGCCCGCGCACCACCGGACGAACATCCCGTGGTCGGACAGATAGGCCGTCGAGGCAGGCTCGTCACCCAGAACCAGCGCCGTGCAGTCGCCGACCGGCAGGAGCCCGACGTGCCCGTCCACCTCGCAGGCCCGGTCATAGTCGGACGCCGCCTCCTCGCCGTCGGCACCCGCCCAGAACGGCAGAACCGTCTCCGGCACCGCTATCAGCGGCCCGCCGCCCGACTCCACCCATTCCACGACGCCCGGCTCCGCGTATCGCACCATGGCGCAAGAACCTACATGGTCAACTCCCTTCAAAACTTCGGGGGTCAGCAGCCGCAGTCACCGGCGTCCGCGGGTGCCGTCAGGGGATCCGGGGCCCGGCGTTCACGGCCCTGCCAGGTCTCGAACTCCAGGCCCTCGCGCACCCAGTACTCGAAGCCGCCGAGCATCTCCTTGACGGGGTAGCCGAGTTCGGCGAGGGCCAGGGCGGCACGGGCGGCGCCGTTGCAGCCGGGGCCCCAGCAGTACGTCACGACCGGCACCGACCTGTCGAGGAGGTGCGCGGCCTGCTCGCGGACGAGCGCGGTCGGCAGGTGGACGGCGCCGGGGATGTGGCCCTGGTCCCAGGCCTCGGTGGAGCGGGAGTCGACGACGACGAAGCCGGGGTCGCCGCCGGCCGCGAGCGCGGCGGCGACGTCGGACACGTCGGTGTGGAAGGCGAGACCGGCGCGGAAGTGGGCGGCGGCCTCGGCCGGGGCGGCGGGGGCCACGCGCAGGACGGGGTTCACGGTGATGGCGGTCATGCCGAAAAGCTACGGCCGCTGATCCGCGCCCTGAAGCGACGATCCCCGGCATTTCGCTTGATGCACCGGGGATTCCGCTGCTATTCCTCGGTGATGACCGCGTATTCCCCGGACGCCACCGACTGGCGCATCCTCGACGTCCTCCAGCGGGAGGGCCGGGCGAGTTTCACCGAGCTGGCCCGTGCCGTCTCCATGTCCGCGAGCGCGGTCACCGAACGGGTGCGCCGGATGGAGGAGGCCGGAGTCATCCAGGGCTACGCGGCGGTGGTCGATCCGGAGAGGCTGGGACTGCCGATCCTGGCGTTCGTGCGTCTGCGGTACCCCACCGGGAACTACAAGCCCTTCCACGACCTCGTCGCCGCCACGCCAGAGATCCTGGAGGCACACCACGTCACCGGCGACGACTGCTTCGTCATCAAGGTCACGGCCCGCTCGATGCGCCACCTGGAGGAGGTGTCCGGGCGGATCGGGGCGCTGGGCTCGGTGACCACGAGCGTCGTGTACTCCTCGCCCCTGCCCCGGCGCCCTCTCGGCCGCTGACCTCAGCCCACGCCACGCTGCCGCAGCACCGACCCGGACCTGCCCTTGACGACCTCCAGCTGGGCGTGGATCCGCCGCCGCAGGTCGGGCACGTGGCTGACGATGCCGACGCTGCGGTCGCGTTCGCGCAGGGAGTCGAGGACGTCGAGGACCTCGTCGAGGGTCTGGTCGTCGAGGCTGCCGAAGCCCTCGTCGATGAAGAGGGTGTCCAGCCGCACCCCGCCCGCCTCGTCCGTGACGACGTCCGCGAGGCCGAGGGCGAGGGCGAGCGAGGCGAAGAACGTCTCGCCGCCCGACAGCGTCGCCGTGTCCCGCTCGCGGCCGGTCCAGGCGTCGACGACGTGCAGTCCGAGTCCGCTGCGGCCGCGTCCGGTGCGGTCGTCGGAGTGGACGAGGGTGTACCGGCCGGACGACATGCGCCGCAGCCGTACGGTCGCGGCGGCGGCGACCTGTTCGAGGCGGGCCGCGAGCACGTACGACTCCAGGCGCATCCGGCGTTCGTTGTCCGCCGAGGTGCCGGCGGTGAGGCCGGCCATGCGGGCGACCCGGTCGTACTCCTCGCGCAGCGGCGCCAGCCGGCGGACGGAGGCGGTCGCCCGGGCGGAGAGCCGGTCGAGCTCGGCGCAGCGCCGGGCGGCGGCGTCGTGGGCGGAGGCGGCGTCGCGCAGCCGGCGGGCGGCGGTGTCGGCGGCGAGCTGCGCCGACGCGAGGTCGGCGGGCTGCTGCCGGGCGGCGGCCGCGGTGTCGACCTCGGCGAGGACGGCCCGCACGGCGGCCTCCTCGTTCTGCCAGGCGTCCAGGCGGCGTTGCAGCTCGCGGTGGGCGGCGTCGTCGAGGAGGGCGGCGGCCGCGTCCCGGGGGGTGTCGAAGCCGGCGCGGAAGGCGGCGTCCGCGAGCCGGGCGTCGGCGTCCTTGAGCCGCTGGGCGGTGTCCTCGGCGGCGCGGGCGGCGTCGGCGGCGTCCGTGAGCAGCGCGGTCCGGCGCTCCAGTTGGGCGGCCCGGGCGGCGACGCTGTCCAGGGCGCCCCTCGCCCGGTCCAGCTCCTCCTCCAGGGCGGCGCGTTCGCTCTCCAGCCGCTCCCGGTGGCCGACCCGGGCGGCACTGCGCACGGCGGCCTCCTGCCGGGCGGCGACGCGCCGCTCCTGCTCGTGCCCGGCCTGCCGCAGCCGCTCCTGCGCGGCGTGCAGCTCGGCGGCGCCCCGGCGGGCCTGCGCGTACTGTTCCTCCAACTCCTCGACCTCGCGGGCGAGTTGTTCGGTAGGTGTGTCACCGGCTTCGGCGGTGGCGGCGGCCAGCGCCTCGCGTACGACGCCGAGGTTCCGCTCGTTCTCGGCGCGCTGTTCGTCGGCGCGCTGGTAGGCGGCCAGGGCGTGTTCCTCGGCCTCGCGGTCGACGTGCCCTGCGACCTTGCGGGCGGGCGCGGGGTGTTCGGTGGCGCCGCAGACGGCGCAGGGCTCGCCGTCGGTGAGGTTCGCGGCCAGTTCGGCGGCGATGCCGGTCAGGCGCTGTTCCTTGAGGTCGAGCCAGTGCTGCTTGGCGTGCAGCGCCTCCTCCTGCGCGGTGCGGACCTGCTCGACCGCCTTGTTCGTGTCCTCGGCGAGCTGGTCGCGCAGCCGGGCCGCCTTCAGCCGCTGCCGCGCGGGCTCGCGCCGTACGGCGAGCTGTTCGGCGAGGGAGGCGGCCTGCTGCGCGGAGTCGACGCCGGCCTGGAGGGCGGTGCGTGTCTCCTCCCAGCCGTCGAGCCAGGCCTCCGCCTCCTGAAGGACGTCGGCGTCGGCGCGTTCCTGGCGGTCCAGGCCGGCGCGTTCGTCGAGGAGTTCGGCCAGCCGCCGCTCGGCGCGGCGGGCCGAGTCCAGTCCGCCCAGTTCCTCGGCGGCCCGGCGGGCGGCGGCCGCGAGCCCGGCCGCGCCCGCGTCGGCGAAGGTCTCGGGCAGCAGGGCACGCGCGCGTGCCTCGGCGGCGGCCGCCCGGCGGTGTTCGGCGTCGGCGCTCTCCCTCAGGTCGAGGGCGGGTGCGACCGCCTCGGCCTTGCGGGCTCGCTCCATGCGCTTCTGTGCCTCCCGGTACGCCTCCGTCCGCTCCTCCAGGAGTGCCGCCCGTTCCCGTGCTTCCGCGAACCGCCGCTGGAGCCGGGCGAGTTCGCGTACGTCGTCGAGGGCGCGGGCGGTAGCGGCCTGCGCGGACTCGGCGGCGGCGAGCCCGCACCCGGCGACGGTGAGCTGTTCGCGGGCGGTGCTGCGGGCGACGGCGGCGGCGCCCAGCACGGCCTCGGCGAGTCCCGGTTCGCCGGGTGCCAGGTCCGGCAGGCGCATGGCGTCGCCCGCGGCCTGCTGCATGCGGTGGGCGTCGGCCAGCAGCGCGGCGTCCCCCTCCCGGACCTGGGCCTCGGTGGCGCGGCGGCGCTCGGCGAGGCGCTTCTCGACGTCGGCGAAGCGGCGGGTGTCGAACAGGCGGCCCAGCAGCTTGCCACGGGCCTCGGCGTCGGCGCGCAGGAACCGCGCGAAGTCGCCCTGCGGCAACAGCACGACCTGGCAGAACTGCTCCCGGCTCATACCGAGCAGCTGGGTGATCTCCTCGCCGATCTCCTGGTGGGAGCGGCTGAGGTCCTTCCAGGTCCCGGCCGTGCTGTCGTACTCGCGGAGCCAGGTCTGCGCCTTGTCGAGGGTCGTGCCGGTGCCGCGTTTCTTGGGGCGTTCCCAGGGCGGCTGCCGGGTGATCTCCAGGCGGCGGCCGGCCACGGTGAGGTCGAGGGTGACCTCCGTGCGGGTCGCCTGCGCGGCGTGGTCGCTGCGCAGGGCCGTGCCCTGTCCGCCGCCCTGCCGGGCGCCGGGCACCGAGCCGTACAGGGCGTAGCACACGGCGTCGAGGACGGATGTCTTGCCCGCGCCGGTGGGTCCGTGCAGCAGGAACAGCCCGGCCGCCGACAGCTCGTCGAAGTCGACAGTCTGGGTGCCTCCGAAGGGTCCGAAGGCGGTGACCGTCAGCCGGTGGAGCCTCACCGGGCGACCTCCCGTACGGTCTCGTCGGCCCGCACCGCGTCGAACGCGTCCCGCAGCACGCCCTGTTCGTGCGCGTCGGGTCCGGCGCCGCGCACGTGGGCGACGAAGTCCTCCGCGATCTGCTGGTCGCTGCGGCCGGCGAGGCGCCGGGCGTACGACACCTCGGGGTCGTCCTCGGCCCGGTCGGGGTCGAACACAAGGCTGAGGGTGTGCGGGAAGCGCTCGGTGAGCCGGGCCATGGGGTCGGCCGGGCGAACCGGGTCGGTGAGCGTCGCCTCGACCCAGGCCTCCTCGTGCCGCGTCAGCTCCGGGTCGGCGAGCAGTTCCTCCAGCGTGCCCCGGATCCGGGCCAGGGCGCGCGGCACCGGGCAGTCGACGCGTTCGGCGTCGACGGTGCCGTCGGCGGCCAGGTCGACGAGCCACATGCTTTTGCGGTGGGCGGCCTCGGAGAAGGAGTAGGGCAGCGGGGAGCCGGAGTAGCGGACGCGGTCGGTGAGGGTCTGGCAGCCGTGCAGATGCCCGAGCGCCACGTAGTCGACGCCGTCGAAGACGCCGGCGGGCACCGCGGCCACGCCGCCGACGGTGATGTCCCGTTCGCTGTCGCTGGGTTCACCGCCGGTGACGAAGGCGTGCGCGAGGACGACGGAGCGCGTGCCTGGCGCTCGCGCGGCGAGGTCGGCGCGGACCCGGTCCATGGCGGCGGCGAGCACGGCCTCGTGTCCGGCCTTCTCCACACCGAACTCGTCCTTCACCAGGGCCGGTTCGAGGTAGGGCAGCCCGTAGAAGGCGACGTCCCCGTGGGCGTCGGCCAGCACGACGGGGGTGCCGGCCGCCGACGGCTCGGTCCGCAGATGGATGCCGGCCCGCCCGATGAGGCCCGCGCCGACGCCCAGACGGCGGGCCGAGTCGTGGTTGCCGGAGATCATCACCGTCGGCACGCCGAGGTCGGCGAGGCGGTGCAGGGCGTCGTCGAACAGCTCCACCGCGGCGAGCGGCGGCACGGCCCGGTCGTAGACGTCCCCCGACACGAGCACCGCGTCCACGGCCCGCTCCCGGACGGTCGTGACGAGGTGACCGATGAACTCGGCCTGGGCGCCGAGCATGTTCACCCGGTGGAACGACCGGCCCAGGTGCCAGTCGGACGTGTGCAGCAGTCTCACGACACCGCTCCGACCTGCATCTCTCCCCCTGCTACCGCTCCACGACCCGCACGAGCCGGCACGGCTCGCTGTCAGCACCCACCACGCTAACCCGTGCGGGCACCTGGTCCATCACGAACCTCGGGATGCCCCACCCCATGGGGCGTCAATTCAGCGGAAATGTCCGTACGTATGCCGCGCAACGGCCTCGGTTGCGCGCTGCGGGCCGCCGTCCCACTCCACCGCCGGTGACGCCCGACGGGCCGGCTCCCGGGCACCGCGCAGGTGGCTGACCGCGCGTCAGGCGTCGCCGTACGCCTCCCCGCCCGGTTCGAAGCCGGCCGTTCCGGCGGTCGCGTCGGCGAGCCACGCCCGGAAGGCGTCCACGTCGGCGTCCGGCAGCGCGATGTCGATCGTGACCGCCTCCGCGTAGCGCACGTCCCGCACCTCGCGCCCGCCGGTTCGCAGGTCGTTCTCGAGCTTGCCGGCCCGCTGGTGGTCGACGGTGACCGTGGCCAGCCGGAACCGGCGGCGGGTGCGGGTGCCGAGGGTGTCCAGGGCCTCGCCGACCGCACCGCCGTACGCCCGGATGAGCCCGCCGGCGCCGAGCTTGACCCCGCCGAAATAGCGGGTGACGACGGCGACGACGTACCGCATGTCGCGGCGCAGCAGCATCTGGAGCATGGGGACGCCGGCGGTGCCGCCGGGTTCTCCGTCGTCGCTCGCCTTCTGGACGGAGGCGTCGGCGCCGATGACGTAGGCCCAGCAGTTGTGGGAGGCGTCGGCGTGCTCCTTGCGGACCGTGGCGATGAAGTCCTGCGCCTCCTGCTCGGTGGCCGCCGGGGCGAGGGAGCACAGGAAGCGGGAGCGGTTGACCTCCGTCTCGTGCACGCCTGCGCGGGCGACCGTGCGGTATTCGTCCTGCATCCGGCCAGCCTATGCGGGGGGCCCGGAGCTACTTCTTCGCGCCCCGGGGCACGGTCAGGGAGGTGAGCAGCGCGGTGCCGGGGGTGAGGGCCCGCCAGGTCGTGCCGTACCAGGACAGTACGGCGATGGCCGACGTCGGGAACTTCGTCCGGACCCGCTCCAGGCTGTCGTCGAGGCCGTCACCGGCGAGCGCCAGGACCAGTTCCTCAAGGCCCGGGTTGTGCCCGATCAGCAGGAGCGTCTCCACCTCGGCCGACACCTCGTGCACGACGGTCAGCAGACCGGCGGGGCTCGCGGCGTACAGGCGCCGGTCGTACCGGACCGGCGGGGGCGTGCCCCACTCGGCGGCGGCCAGCTCCCAGGTCCGGCGGGCGCGTACGGCGGTGGAGCACAGCGCGAGGTCCGGCAGGCAGTCGGCCTCGGCCAAGGCCTGCCCGGCCGCGGGGGCGTCCCGGCGGCCGCGCGGGGCGAGCGGGCGCTCGTGGTCGGCGACGTCCAGGGGCCAGGCGGACTTGGCGTGCCGCAGCACGACCAGCCGGCGCAGCGGGCCCGCTCCGGCGCGCTCGATCATGACGGGGCTCCCAGGTCGCGGGTGAGTTCGAGGCCGAGCAGCCGGTCGGCGTAGGCGTATGTCTCGAAACGGGCCCCCTCCGGCAGCTCCGGCTCGTTCTCCACCCGCCGCAGTTCGTCGAGCACCCGGGGCACGTCCAGATCGTCCTCCCAGGCCTCGCGCAACCGCCCGCGCACCTCGTCGGGGACGGGGCGCGAGGGCCTTCGGGCCCAACGGGCGACCGCGCCGCGCCAGCGGGCGAGGGTGGCTCCGGCCTCCTCCAGGACGGCCTCCTCCAGCCGGACGGGAGCGTTGTGGTGCCGGGTGAGCAGAGCGAGGCGCAGGACGGTGGGGTCGACACCGCCCAGCGTGCCGGGTCCCATCGGCCGACCGTTCGACCGGTCTGACGCCGAGGACTTGTCGGCCCGCGGATCCTCCTCCGCCGGCCGGCCGCTCGGTGGGCTCGGCTCCGAGGACTTGTCGGCCGGCGGGCCCGGCTCCGCCGAAACGTCGTCCGCCGTCCCGGCTTCCCGCCGCTCCCCGCCCGACGTTCCCGGCCCCGCCGCCTCCACAGGCGCGACAGCGATCCGCACCCCGTCGGGGGCCGTCCCGCCCGCGGCGGCGACATGGACGACCTGGGCCTCGCCGAGTCCGGCGCTGACGTCGGGGCTGTCCTCGAAGGGGCGGATGCCGAGGGCCGCGGCGTCCGCGCGCAACTCCGCCTGTCGGCTCCCGCCGGTCAGCAGGGCCCAGACGGGTGTGCCGCCGATCTCCAGGGCCCGCACGAGCAGGTCCGCCACGAGCAGCACCCGCAGATTCGTCGCGTCGGAGCCGGGCGCGTGCACCTCGACACGGGTCAGGCCCCGGCGGGCCGGAGCGGCGTGGACCGGCTCGCCGGTACGGGCGTCGATGATGCGCAGCACGAGGTGAGCGTAGGCCGGATGGGCGGGCACTCGCAGGCATGTGCGGCCTTTTCCGGCCATCGTGGCGGGAACACCCCACCAATGGCGTGCCGGGTGGACCATGTCACAGGGCGGAGACCGTCCTCAACGAGACACCGGTCCGTCAGGCCCTGTGGCGCGAATGCCCACGGTCCGCTCAGTCCAGCGTCCCCAGGAACCGCACATGGGGCCGCCGCTCGGCGCCTTCACAGCTGACGGCGGCCCGCACCCCGTACACCTCGGCGATGAGTTTCTCCGTCAGGACGTCACCCGGAGCACCACCCGCCACGACCCGCCCCGCGCTCAGGACGACGACCTGGTCGCAGTACATCGCCGCGAGGTTGAGGTCGTGCAGGGCCACGACGGTGGTGACCGGCAGGCCGGTGACCAGGGCGAGCAGGTCGAGCTGGTGGTGGATGTCGAGGTGGTTGGTCGGCTCGTCAAGGAGGAGTTCGCGGGGTTCCTGGGCGAGCGCGCGGGCGATCTGTACCCGTTGGCGTTCGCCGCCCGAGAGGGTGTGCCAGGGCTGGTCGGCACGGTCGGCGAGGCCGGTGCGCTCCAGGGCGCCGCGCACCGCGCGCTCGTCGTCCGGCGACGCCGGCGTCCAGGCCCGGCGGTGCGGCACGCGGCCCAGCCGTACGACGTCCGCGACCGTCAACTCGACCTGTGTGTCGGCCTGCTGCTCGACCACGGCGAGGCGGCGGGCGACCGTACGCCGGGGCAGGTCGCCCAGTGGCGTGCCGTCGAGGGTGACGACTCCGGCGGTCGGTGTGAGCAACCCGGCCAGCAGCCGCAGCAGCGTGGACTTGCCGGAGCCGTTGGGGCCGAGGACGCCGACGGTGGAGCCGGTCTCCGGCGCGAGGACGACGCCGTCGAGGACGAGGCGCCCGCCGGCCCGGCGACCGACCCGCTCGGCCCGCAGCCCGGCACCGCTCACCGCCGTCTCCACCCCGCTCACCGCACCCTCCGTGTCCGGTACAGCACCGCCACGAACGCCGGCACCCCGATCAGCGACGTCACGACTCCCACCGGCACCTCCTGCGGATCCAGGACCGTACGGGCGAGCGTGTCCACCCACACCAGGAACACGGCACCGGCGAGTGCGGTGACCGGCAGCAGCCGGACGTGCCCGGGACCGGTCAGGGCCCGCGCGGCGTGCGGCAGGACCAGCCCGACGAAGCCGATCGCCCCGGCCGAGCTGACCAGCGCGGCCGTGAGCAGGGCCGTGACGCACAGCAGCACCAGGCGGGTGCGGGCCACCGACACCCCGAGGGCGGCCGCCGCGTCCTGCCCGAAGGAGAAGGCGTCGAGGGTACGGGCGTACGACAGGCACACCACCAGCGTCACGGCCAGGACGGCCAGGCACAGCCACACATCGGTCCAGCCCGCGCCGCCGAGCGAGCCGAGGAGCCAGAACAGCACGCCCCGGGTCGTCTCGGCGTCGGCGGCGGTCATCACGATGAAGGAGGTGAGCGCGGAGAAGAGCTGCATGGCGGCGACGCCCGCGAGGACGACCCGGTCGGTGGTGCCGCCGAGGGTGTGGCTGAGCAGCAGCACCAGCGCGAAGGACACCAGGGCGCCGAGGAACGCGCCCGCGGACACCGAGACGGCACCGCCGCCCACGCCCAGGACGACGACCAGGACCGCGCCGGTGGAGGCGCCGGAGGACACCCCGAGCACGAACGGGTCGGCGAGCGGATTGCGCAGCAGCGACTGCATCACCGCCCCGCACACCGCCAGTCCGGCCCCGCACACGGCCGCGAGCAGGGTGCGCGGCAGCCTTAGCTGCCAGACGATCCCGTCGCGGATCGGCGTCAGGTCCGAGCTGCCGAGCCCGAGGTGGGCCGCGACGACGGACCAGACGTCGGCGACCCGGATGTCGGCCGGGCCGACGGTGATCGCCAGGGCCAGGGAGACCACCAGCAGCAAGGCGCCCGCGACACCGAGCGCGGGTCCGCGGACCGTCACTTCACGAGCCCGAACTCGCGCAGTCCGGCGGCGACCTTCTCCACTCCCTCGACCGTGCGGATGGTCGGGTTCATGGACTGCCCGCTGAGCAGCACGTACCGCTTGTGCCTGACCGCGTCCATGTTCCTGGTGACCGGGTTGGACTCCAGGAAGGCGATCTTCTTCGCGGCCGACTCGGCGGTCTGCGACTTGCGGGTGAGGTCGCCGATGACGAGGACGTCGGGGTCGCGTTCGGCGACCGTCTCCCAGTTGATCTGCGGCCACTCCTCGTGCGTGTCGTCGAAGACGTTCTTCGCGCCCAGGGCCCGGGTGATGATGCCGGGCGCTCCGCAACAGCCCGCCATGTAGGGCGACTCGGAGTTGGCGAACCAGTACAGGAGGGTGACGTCGGAGGCGTCGACGCCCCGCGTGGCCCTGGCCATGCGCCGCTGGAGGGAGGCCACGAGCTCGTCGCCCCGTTCCCGCACGCCGAACACGGTCGCCAGGTCGCGTACTTCGCCGTAGATGGTGTCGATGCCCAGCGCCTTGGCACGCGCGCCGTCGCCGCCCCCGGAGTTGTCCTTGCCTGCGCAGTCCGACGGGGAGACGTACGTGGGCACGCCGAGCTTCTCGAACTGCTCGCGGGTGGCGACGCCGCCCTTGCCGAGGGTGGAGACGAAGGATGCGGCGACGAAGTCGGGGTCGGCGTCCAGGACCCGTTCGAAGGACGGGTTGTTGTCGGAGATGCGCGGCACCTTCGCGTTGGCCTTCGCCAGCCCCTTCATCACCGGGTCGGTCCAGGTGGCGGTGCCCGCGAGGCGGTCGGCGAGGCCGAGGGAGAGCAGGATCTCGGTGGTGCCCTGGTTGAGGGAGACGGCGTGCTGCGGCGCGGCCTCGACGCGTACCTCGTGCCCGCAGTTGTCGAGGGTGACGGCGGCCTTCTCGGCGGTGGCCTTCTCGGCGGTGGCCTTCGAGTCGCCGCAGCCGGTCAGGAGCAGGGAGCCGGCCGCGAGCAGGACGGCGGCACGGGCGGGGCGGGCGAGGGGCACGGAAACCAGTCCTCAGTCGTCGAGGGCTCGATCGCGGAGCCCGGTCGTACGGTGCTCCCCCGCCGCGGACCGCCGCGGGGGCCGCCAGCAGGTCTTCGGACTCGGGTTCGTCCGGTACGGGGCGCCTTCCCGGACGTCACACACGCCGTCCAGTGGCCGAGGCCCCGCCCGTCCCCCTCACCGCTGCGCGTCAGTTCCGGATTCGCACCGGATTCCCTGACCCACGTACATGGGTTCGACTGGCCTCGGCAAGCTATCACGGAGGGCGCCGGGGAATCACCGCGCACCGTCCGTCGTTGTGCGGACGACAGTTCTTCCGTGACTTTCGAGGAGGCCGCCGGTGTACGGCGACGAGGCAACGGTCCGCAGGATCCTCACCGAGCTCGGCGACACCTGGGCCGTGGTGGGCCTGTCGTCGAACGAGCAGCGCGCGGCGTACGGCGTCGCCGCCGTGCTCCAGCGCTACGGCAAGCGCGTCGTGCCCGTGCATCCGAAGGCGGAGACGGTGCACGGCGAGCAGGGGTACGCCAGTCTGGCGGACATCCCCTTCGACGTGGACGTCGTGGACGTGTTCGTGAACAGCGATCTCGCCGGAGCGGTCGCGGACGAGGCGGTCGCGAAGGGTGCGAAGGCGGTCTGGTTCCAGCTCGGCGTCATCGACGAGGCGGCGTACGACCGGACCCGCGCCGCGGGACTGGAGATGGTGATGGACCGCTGCCCGGCGATCGAGATCCCACGACTTCCTCATCGCCGCGTACAGAATTCCTGAAGCGATTTCCAGGAAACACCCGCGCCCGGTCAAGGCTGCACAACTCGTCTTCTACCGCCGGATAATCGATTCCTAATCTGAGGCCTCTTGCTCGCCGAACTCCTCGAGTTCATTTATGAGAGGCCCCTGAATTCATGGTAAGAGACGGCCTCCGCCGGGATGTGGGACTGATCGGCCTCCTGTGGGCGTCAGTCGGCTCCATCATCGGCTCCGGCTGGTTGTACGGCGCCGAGAAGGCGGTCGTGGCGGCCGGCCCCGCGGCGATCCTGTCCTGGCTGATCGGCGCGGTCGCGATCGTGCTGCTGGCCCTGGTGCACGCGGAACTCGGCGGCATGTTCCCGGTCGCGGGCGGCACGGCACGCTATCCGCACTACGCGTTCGGCGGTCTCGCCGGCATGTCCTTCGGCTGGTTCTCCTGGCTCCAGGCGGCGACCGTGGCCCCGATCGAGGTCGAGGCCATGATCGGCTACGCCGGGCACTGGCACTGGGCGCAGGGCTTCCAGCACGCCGGGGACGGGACGCTGACGACGAGCGGGTTCGTCGTCGCCGTCGTCCTCATGGCCGTGTTCGTCGTCATCAACTTCCTCGGCGTGCGGATCCTGGCGCACACCAACAGCGCCGCCACCTGGTGGAAGGTGGCCGTGCCGCTGGCCGCGATCTTCATCATCGCGGCCGGCAACTTCCACCCGGGCAACTTCACCGAGCACGGCTTCGCGCCGTTCGGCGCCCACGGCGTGCTGAGCGCCGTCAGTTCCAGCGGCATCATCTTCGCCCTGCTGGGCTTCGAGCAGGCGATCCAGCTCGCGGGCGAGAGCCGCGACCCGGCCCGTGACCTGCCCCGCGCGACGCTCGGCTCGGTCGCCATCGGAGCCGCGATCTACGTCCTGCTCCAGATCGTCTTCATCGCCGCCCTGCCGCTGACCGCCTTCGCCCACGGCTGGACCAAGCTCGACTACCCCGGTCTCAGCGGCCCTTGGGCCGGACTGGCCACCCTGCTGGGGCTCGGTTGGCTGAGCGTGGTGCTGTATCTGGACGCGGTCGTCTCCCCCGGCGGCACCGGCCTGATCTACACCACCGCCACCTCCCGCGTCTCCTACGGTCTGGCCCGCAACGGCTACGCACCGAAGATCTTCACGCGCACCGACGCGCGCGGCGTGCCCTGGTTCGGGCTGATCGTCTCCTTCGTGACCGGCGTGGTCTGCTTCCTGCCCTTCCCGAGCTGGCAGCAGCTGGTCGGCTTCATCACCTCGGCGAGCGTGCTGATGTACGCGGGCGCCCCGCTGGCGTACGGCGTCTTCGCCGACCGCCTGCCGCACCGCGAACGGCCCTACCGCCTGCCCGGCGGGAACGTCGTCTCCCCGCTGTCGTTCGTGGTGGCCAACCTCATCATCTACTGGTCGACCTGGGACACGCTGTGGCGGCTCGGTGTGGCCATCGTCCTCGGTTACGTGCTGCTCGGCGGATACGCCTGGTACGCCACCCGCAAGCAACTGCCCGACGCACCCCGGCTCGACTGGAGGGCCGCCCGATGGCTGCCCGTCTACCTGCTGGGCATGGGCGTCATCTCCTGGCAGGGCGGCTTCGGCGGCCAGGGACACATCGCGTTGTGGTGGGACATCGCGGTCATCACGGTGTTCTCCCTGGCCATCTACTACTGGGCCCGGGCATCGGCGTCCCGCCCGGAGGAGATCGAGCGGAGCATCGGGGAGGTGGCCGTCACCGAGACGCCCGTCCACTGACACCGGCCACGCGCGGCCGGCGCCTCCATAATGAGCGCATGACCCAGGCCTCCCCGCCCCCCAACTCCGGCGCCCCGCAACACTTTCCGGTCGTCGTCGTGGGCGCCGGTCCCGCGGGGATGACCGTCGGCAACATCCTGCGGGCCGCGTCGGTGGACTGCCTGGTGCTGGAGACCGAGACCCGGGAGTTCATCGAGCAGCGGCCCCGGGCCGGAGTCATCGAGGAATGGGCCGTGCGGGGCCTGGAGAAGCGGGGCCTCGCCCGGAACCTGCTGGACCGCGCGGAGTTGCACACCGCGTGCGAGTTCCGCTTCGACGGCGAGCGCTACCGGTTCCCCTACGGCGAGCTGACCGACAGTCACCACTTCGTCTACCCGCAGCCGTTGCTGGTGACGGACCTGGTGCGCGAGTACGCCGACGTACGCGGCGGACAGATCCGCTTCGGGGTCCGGGACGTGCGGGTGCACGACATCGACACCGACCGGCCGTCGGTGTCGTACACCTGCCCGGAGACGGGTGAACACCGGGTCGTGCACTGCGACTTCGTGGCCGGCTGCGACGGGGCGCGCGGGGTGACGCGGGCCTCCCTGCCGCCGGAGCGGGTCCGTGTCGCGCGGCACGACTACGGCATCGGCTGGCTGGCCCTGCTCGCCGAGGCGCCGCCGTCCGCCGATTGCGTGCTGTTCGGCTGCCACGCCAAGGGGTTCGCCGGGCAGATGCCCCGCAGCCCGGAGGTGACCCGCTACTACCTCCAGTGCCCGCCGGGCGACGACCCGGAGAACTGGCCGCACGAACGCGTCTGGGCGGAGCTCCAGGAGCGGCTCGGGGTGTCCGGTGTGCCGCCGCTGACCGAGGGGCGGCTGATCGAGAAGCGCGTGCTGGACATGCACGACTACGTGGTCGAGCCGATGGTGTCCGGCCGGCTCTTCCTCGCGGGTGACGCGGCCCATCTGGTCGCCCCCATCGCCGCCAAGGGCATGAACCTCGCCCTGCACGACGCCTTCCTGCTCGGCGACGCCCTGGTGGCCCACCTGACCGGCGGGGACGACAGCCACCTCGGCGGCTATGCGCAGGCGTGCCTGCGGCGGGTGTGGGACTACCAGGAGTTCTCGCAGTGGCTGTCCGAGCTGTACCACGGCACGGCGGCGGGCGACCCGTTCCGCGCGGGCACCACCCTCGCCCGGCTGCGCCGCCTGTTCACCTCGCCCGCGGCGGCCGCCGCCTTCGCCGAGCAGTACCTGGGGACGGCCGCGCGGTACTGACTCAGTCGTGGACGGGCCGGTCGCTGAGCCGGTGGTCGGCCACGTTCAGCGCCTCGTCCACGAGCCGGCGCAGATGGCCGTCGCGGAGCGAGTAGATCACCCGGCGACCCTCCTTGCGCGTGTTCACCAGACCCGCGAGACGCAGTCGCGCCAGGTGCTGGCTGACGGCGGGCCGGGCCGCCCCGCACCTCTCCGTGAGGGTCGTGACGTCGGCCTCTGACTCGGCCAGCGCGTGCAGCAGGGTGAGCCGGGTGCGGTCACCGAGCAGGGCGAGGATCTCGGCCGCGAGCGCGAACTGTTCCTCGCCGGGGCTGTGCGGATGCGCATCGTGCGCAGATGATAGGTGCATGCGTGCGCTCATACGCACATAATGGCACCATGGGCGTGAGCACGTCCACTCGCACGCACCGGAAGGGGATTCCCGTGAGCGACCGGCACGAGCATCCGCACCACCACCACTCCACCGGCCTCCGCCACCGCCTCTCCCACCTCCTCACCCCGCACTCCCACGAGACGGCCGACAAGGTCGACCCGGCACTGGAGTCCTCGGCCCGCGGGATGCGGGCGCTGTGGGTCTCGCTCGCGGTGCTCGGGGTGACGGCGCTGGCGCAGGCGTTCGTGGTGGCGGCCTCCGGCTCGGTGGCGCTGCTCGGGGACACCGTGCACAACGCCGCGGACGCGCTGACCGCCGTGCCGCTCGGGATCGCCTTCGTGCTGGGGCGGCGCGCGGCCACCCGGCGCTTCACCTACGGCTACGGGCGGGCCGAGGACCTGGCGGGTCTGGTGATCGTGCTGACGATCGCCGCGTCGGCGGCCTTCGCCGGATGGACGGCGATCGACCGCCTCCTCGACCCGCGCCCGGTCCAGCACGTACCAGCGGTCGCCCTGGCCGCCCTCGTCGGGTTCGCGGGCAACGAGTGGGTGGCCCGCTACCGCATCCGCGTCGGCCGCGCGATCGGCTCCGCCGCGCTGGTCGCCGACGGACTGCACGCCCGCACCGACGGCTTCACCTCACTGGCCGTGCTGCTGGGCGCCGGCGGGTCGGCCCTGGGCTGGCAACTGGCCGACCCGATCGTCGGGCTGGCGATCACGGCGGCGATCGCGCTGGTGCTGCGGGACGCCGCGCGGGAGGTGTTCCGCCGGGTGATGGACGCGGTCGACCCGGCCCTGGTGGACCGGGCCGAGCGGGCGCTGGCCGAGGTCCCCGGGGTGCTCGGGGTCGGCGAGCTGCGGCTGCGCTGGATCGGTCACCGGCTGCGCGCCGAGGTCGCGGTCGTGGTGGACGGCGACGTGACCGTACGCCAGGCCCACCGCATCGCCGTCGACGCCGAGCACGCGCTGCTGCACGCCGTGCCCCGCCTCACCGCGGCCCTGGTCCACGCCGATCCGGAACCGGCCCCGGGCGAGGCCGACCCTCATCTGCCGCTGGCCCACCACGCGGCGGCCTAGGGTCTGCCCCTCAGGCGACCCCGAGCCCCTCCAGCACCACCCCGCCCGGCAGTTCCGCGAACGCCTTGCCCGGCACCAGCAGCTTGCCGCGCCGCCGGCCGCTGCCGACCAGCACGTACGGCAGGTCGACGACGGCCGCGTCCACCAGCACGGGCCAGCCGCCGGGCAGTCCGAGCGGGGTGATGCCGCCGTACTCCATGCCGGTCTCGCCGGTCGCCGTGTCCATCGCGGCGAACGAGGCCTTGCGGGCGCCGAGTTGGCGGCGTACGACGCCGTTGACGTCGACCCGGGTGGTGGACAGCACGACGCTCGCGGCGAGCGTGGTCTCGCCACCGCGCTTGCCCGCGACGACCACGCAGTTCGCGGACCGCTCCAGCAGGTCGCGGCCGTAGTGCTCCACGAAGGTGGCCGTGTCGGCCCACTTCGGCTCGGTGTCGACGTAGAGGATCTGGTCGGCGGGGACGCTGCCCTGCCAGTGGCGTACGGCGTCGGCGACCGGGCCGGTGAGCTCGTCGAGGCAGGCGGGGGCCGGACGGGCGTCGTCGAAGTGTCCGATGGGTGCGCGCATAGCGGCACGCTAACAACACCGGACCGCCCTCGGAGCGGGCGTCTCAGGTCACGGGCGGCACCGAGACGGCCATCACCATCTCCATCGGCACCTCGCCGGTGTTGCCGTACGTGTGCGGCAGGTTGGCCTCGAAGGACACGCTCGCACCGGCGGGGACGCGGTGCTCCACGCCGTCGACGGTGAGGGTCAGCTCCCCGGCCGTGACGTGGAGCAGCTCCATCGTGCCGGCGGGGTGCGGGTCGGACGCGCTGCTCTCGCCGGGCATGAGCCGCCAGTCCCACATCTCCAGCGGTCCGGGCGCCTCGGTGCCCGCGAGCAGCCGGTTGTAGCTGCCGGCCTCGGTGTGCCACAGCCGTACGGTCTGTTCGGCGGGGACGATGCGGACCTTGGGGCCCTGCTCGTAGTCGAGGAGGGTGGTGATGCTGACACCGAGCGCGTCGCCGATCTTGACGACGGTGCCGAGGCTGGGGTTGGTGCGGGCCTGCTCGATCTGGATGAGCATGCCACGGCTGACGCCCGCCCGGGCCGCGAGCACGTCCAGCGTGAAGCCGCGTACCGCGCGCCAGTGCTTGACGCTGCGCGCCAGGGACTGGGTCAGCAGGTCTAGGTCCGACACATTCCGTCCAATATTCTGTATGACATAGTGCAACTGACTGCACTACGGTGTGGTTGACCTGATCGTTCACCGAACTGTACTGCGAGGCATCCGTCCCATGACAGCGCTCTTCGCCCTGGCCACCAGCCTGCTGTGGGGACTGGCCGACTTCGGCGGCGGACTGCTGACCCGGCGCACGCCCGCGCTGACGGTGGTTGTGGTCTCGCAGTCGATCGCGGTGGTCGTGCTGGGCGTGGTCGTGGTGGCGACGGGCGGCTGGAGCGAGGCGGGGCCGCAGCTGTGGTTCGCCGTGGCCGCCGGTCTGGTCGGGCCGGTGGCGATGCTCGCCTTCTACAAGGCGCTCGCGCTGGGCCCGATGGGTGTGGTCTCACCGCTGGGCTCGATCGGCGTGGCCGTGCCGGTCGGTGTGGGCCTCGTGCTGGGCGAGCGCCCCGGCGTGCTCCAGTTCGTCGGCATCCTGGTCGCCGTCGCCGGTGTCTGCCTGGCCGGCGGTCCCCAGTTCGGCGGCGCCGCCGTGCAGCGCCAGGCCATCGCCCTGACCCTCCTCGCGGCCTTCGGCTTCGGCGCGGTGATGGCCCTGATCGCCGAGGCGTCGACCACCCTGACCGGGCTGTTCCTGGCACTGTTCGTGCAGCGGGTGACGAATGTCGCCGCCGGTGGACTGGCGCTGTACGTGTCGGTGCGGCGCGGGGCGCCCGCCCTTCCGGCGGACGGCTTCGCGTGGCGCTCCCTGCCGGCGCTGGCCTTCGTCGGCCTCGCGGACGTCGCCGCGAACGGCACGTACTCGATCGCCGCGCAGCACGGCCCGGTCACCGTCGCCGCCGTGCTCGCCTCGCTCTACCCGGTGGTGACCGCCGTGGCCGCGCGCGGTGTGCTCCGCGAACGGCTGCGGGCGGTGCAGGCCGCGGGTGCGGGGCTGGCCCTGGTGGGGACGGTTCTGCTGGCGTCGGGCTGAGCCGGCCGGGGCGGTTCAGGACCCCGGCTCCAGCTCGGCCAGTCCGGCCGCCGCCTCCTCGGCCGGCTCGGCGAGCCGGGCCGCCGTCTCCTCGTCCAGGCCCGACAGGGCGCACAGCTGCTCGGGGGTGACGCCCTCCGGTATCGGCACCGGCGGCGGGGTGCGCAGCGGCGGCTGCCAGCCGTCGGCCGGTGTCCACCGCCGTACGACGCGCGCCGGCGCGCCCGCCACCACGGCGTGGTCGGGCACCGCGCCCCGGACGACCGCGCCCGCGGCCACCACCACGTTCCGCCCGATCCGGGCACCCGGCAGGATCACCGCGCCCGTGCCGATCCAGCAGCCGGGCCCGATCTCCACCGGCTCCATCCGCGGCCACTGCTTGCCGATGGGCTCGTGCGGGTCGTCGTAGGAGTGGTTCGTGGACGTGACGTAGACGTACGGACCGAAGTAGCAGTCGCTGCCGATGGTGACCGTCGTGTCCGCGATGACGTGGCTGCCGCGGCCCAGGACGACGCCGTCGCCGATGCGCAGGATCGGGTCGGGACCGAGGTCGAGGTCGGGCATCAGGCCCGCGGTGAGGGTGACCTGCTCACCGATGATGCAGTGGGCGCCCAGGTGGATCCAGGGTTCGCCGAAGACCGTGCCGAGCGGGAAGGCGAGTCTGCTCCCCGTTCCCATCGCGCCGAATCGGTAGCGGCCGGGATGTTCGGCGGTCACGGAACCCGTGCGCTGCACCCAGGCCCAGCCCGCGTGGACGGCGCGCTGCGCGAGGCCCCGCCGCCAGGATGAGAACGTGTTCTTGCGCTTCGGCACGAGGTCACCGTACTCAGCGGACGGAGCCCCCACGGCGTCGAGGGCCTGTGATCTTCGCCCTAACAGGTGGCGTACGGTGCGGGTTGTCTACGACGTTTCCGGGAGGCGGACATGGGACAGCGGGCGATGATCACGGGCATCGGGGGCAGGGAGCCGGAGATCGACGAGACGGCGTTCGTGGCGCCGACGGCGTCGGTGATCGGGGGCGTGACGCTGGGGGTGGGCGCGAGCGTCTGGTACGGGGCCGTCCTGCGCGGTGACGTCGAGACGATCTCCGTCGGTGCGAGCAGCAACGTCCAGGACAACTGCACCCTCCATGCCGACCCGGGGTTTCCTGTGACGGTGGGCGAGCGGGTCAGCATCGGGCACAACGCCGTGGTGCACGGGGCGACCGTCGAGGACGACTGTCTGATCGGTATGGGGGCGACGGTTCTGAACGGGGCGGTGATCGGGGCCGGGTCGCTCGTCGCCGCGCAGGCGCTGGTGCCGCAGGGGATGGTCGTGCCGCCCGGGTCGCTGGTGGCGGGGGTGCCCGCGAAGATCCGGCGGGAGCTGTCGGAGGAGGAGCGGCAGGGAGTCACCCTCAACGGCACGATGTACGCCGAGTTGGCGAAGGCGCACCGTGAGGTGCACGCGTAGGTTCGTACAGACCTACTCAGCCGCGACAGCGGGTGCTGCCTTCTTCGCCTTGCGCTTGAGGACCAGCATCGACGTGACGCCGACGAGGACCGCCGCCACCAGGCCCAGCCACGAGAAGCGCTTCAGCCAGGACTCGGCGACGATGCCGACGTAGTAGATGACCGCGGTCGTGCCGCCGGCCCAGAGGATGCCGCCGAGGACGTTGGCGATCGCGAACTTCCAGTACGGCATGCGCAGCACGCCCGCGAGGGGGCCCGCGAAGATGCGGAGGAGGGCGACGAAGCGGCCGAAGAAGACGGCCCACATGCCCCACTTCTCGAAGGAGCGCTCGGCGGTGGCGATGTGGCCCTCGCTGAAGTGCCTGGGGAACTTCTTGCCGAGCCAGGCCAGCAGGGGTCGGCCGCCCTTGCGGCCGATGGCGTAGCCGATCGAGTCGCCGATGATCGCGCCGGCCGTGGCGCAGGCGCCGAGGACGACGGGGTCGATGTCGCCGTGCTGGGAGGCGAGCAGCGCGGAGGAGACCAGGATGATCTCGCCCGGCAGCGGGATGCCCAGGCTTTCCAGGCCGATGACCACTCCCACCAGTGCGTAGACGGCCGCCGCGGGTACGGTTTCGAGCCACTCCTGGACGTGCAACGCCTGATCCTTTCCCTGTGCTTCCCTGCGAGCACGGGAAGCCTACCGGGTGACAGGACGTCCCCCGCGGCTCAGGCGTTCCAGTTCCACTCGGCGACCTCGGGCAGGTCGGTGCCGTGCTCACGGATCCAGGCGTGGTGGCGGGTGCGGGCGTCGGCCATGTGCTGGCGTACGGTCGTGGCGCGCACTGCGAGTCCCGGGACGCGGTCGATGACGTCCATGACCAGGCGGTAGCGGTCGAGGTCGTTGCGGACGACCATGTCGAAGGGCGTGGTGGTGGTGCCGGCCTCCTTGTAGCCGCGCACATGCAGGTGCTCGTGGCCGGTGCGGCGGTAGGCCAGGCGGTGGATCAGCCACGGGTAGCCGTGGTAGGCGAAGATCACCGGCTTGTCGGCGGTGAAGAGGCCGTCGTACTCGAAGTCGTTCATGCCGTGCGGGTGTTCCTCCCGGGGCAGCAGTCGGGCGAGGTCGACGACGTTCACCACGCGGACCGACAGCTCGGGCAGGTGCCGGCGCAGCAGGTGCGCGGCGGCCAGGGTCTCCTGGGTGGGGACGTCCCCGGCGCAGGCCAGGACCACGTCGGGTTCGCGGGAGCCGTCCTCGGTGCCGGCCCACTCCCAGATACCGGCGCCGCGGGCGCAGTGGGCCCGGGCCTCGTCCATGGACAGCCAGTCGAAGCAGGGCTGCTTGCCGGCCACGACGACGTTGACGTAGTCGCGGCTGCGCAGGGCGTGGTCCGCGACCGACAGCAGGGTGTTGGCGTCCGGCGGCAGGTAGACCCGCACGACCTCGGGGCTCTTGTTGAGGACGTGGTCGACGAAGCCGGGGTCCTGGTGGGAGAAGCCGTTGTGGTCCTGCCGCCACACATGCGAGGTCAGCAGGTAGTTGAGGGAGGCGATGGGGGCGCGCCACGGCAGTCGCCGGGAGGTGCGCAGCCACTTGATGTGCTGGTTGACCATGGAGTCGACGATGTGCACGAACGCCTCATAGCAGGAGAACAGCCCGTGCCGGCCGGTGAGCAGATAGCCCTCCAGCCAGCCCTGGCAGAGGTGTTCGGAGAGGACCTCCATCACCCGGCCGTGCCGGTCGAGGTGCTCGTCGACGTCGAGGGTCCCGGCCTGCCAGGCCTTGCCGCTGGCGTCGAAGACGGCCTGGAGCCGGTTGGAGGCGGTCTCGTCCGGGCCGACCAGGCGGAAGTCACGACGGTCGGCGGTGTCCCGCATGACCTGGGCCAGGAGGTCGCCGAGAACGCGCGTGGGCTCGTGCAGGGTCGTGCCCGGCTTGTCGACGGGGACGGCGAAGTCGTCCAGGGACGGGATCGGCAGGTCGCGGACGAGCAGCCCGCCGTTGGCGTACGGGGTGGCGCCGAGCCGCCTGCCGCCCTCGGGGACGCAGGCCAGGACGTCCGCGACCGGCCGGCCCTCGGCGTCGAACAACTCCTCGGGCCGGTAGGAGCGCAGCCAGGCCTCCAGTTGCCGCAGGTGGTCCGGGTTGTCGCGGACACCGGCCAGCGGCACCTGGTGGGACCGCCAGGTTCCCTCGACCGGCTCGCCGTCCACCTCGGCCGGGCCGGTCCAGCCCTTCGGGGTGCGCAGCACGATCACCGGCCAGTGCGGGCGCTCGGTCACGCCCTCCTCGCGGGCGGCGTGCTGGGCCTCGGCGATGCGGTCGAGCGCGGTGTCCATCGCCCGGGCCATCGCGCGGTGGACGGTAGCCGGGTCGTCGCCGCTGACGTGGATCGGCTCGTGGCCGTAACCGCGCAGGAGCGCGTCGAGCTCGGACTGCGGGAGGCGGGCCGGCACGGTCGGATTGGCGATCTTGTAGCCATTGAGGTGCAGGATCGGCAGGACGGCACCGTCGTGGACGGGGTCGAGGAACTTGTTGGCGTGCCAGGACCCGGCCAGCGGGCCGGTCTCCGCCTCGCCGTCGCCGATCACGCAGGCGACCAGCAGGCCGGGGTGGTCGAGGGCGGCGCCGTAGGCGTGGGCGAGGGAGTAGCCGAGTTCGCCGCCCTCGTGGATCGAGCCGGGCACCTCCGGGGCGACGTGGCTGGGCACGCCGCCGGGGAACGAGAACTGCCGCATCAGCAGCTCCATGCCCTGCGCGTCCCGCGTCACGTCCGGGTACTTCTCGCTGTAGCTGCCCTCCAGCCAGGAGTTGGCGAGCACCGACGGACCACCGTGGCCCGGGCCCCAGATGCACAGCGCGTCCAGCGCGCGGTTCCTGATCACCCGGTTGAGGTGCGTGTGGACGAGGTTGAGTCCGGGCGAGGTGCCCCAGTGGCCGAGCAGCCGCGGCTTGATGTGTTCGGGCCGCAGCGGCTCGGTCAGCAGGGGGTTCGCCAGCAGATAGATCTGACCGGCCGCCAGGTAGTTGGCGGCCCGCCAGTGGGCGTCCAGCGTGCGCAGTTCCTCGTCGGTCGGTTGCGTGCTGCTGTCCTGGCGCGGGGCCTCGGGCATGAGTGACTCCCTGGGTTCTGCGACGGCCTCAGGAGGAGTACCAGTTTGTTCCGGTTCGATGCCAGGCGCCTCCCGGCCATGTGTCGCATGCGCCCGGTGCGCGCCGCGTCAGCCGCCCACACGTGCGCTCGTCCGCAGCCGCAGGTCCCGTGACGACGCCCCGATCCACAGGTCGCGCGGGCCGGTGCCCAGCACCCAGTCGTGGGCCTTCGGGTCCCAGGAGGACGGGGTCCGCGGCTCGACGCGCACGGTGACCCGCCGCTGCTCTCCCGGCCCGCCGGGTGAGCCGCCGGTACCCGGCCGGCACGCGGACCGGCTGGTCGAGCGACAGGCCGGGGAGGGTCCCGCGTACGCCTGAGGAACGTCCACACCGTCGCGCGGCCCGGTGTTGCGGACCGTGCAGGCGACGTCGAGGCCGTCGGCCGTCCAGCGGGGTCCGGGCGGCGTGGGCCCCAGCGAAAGCCCGGACCCGACCTCGGGACAGGTGAGGTGTGACCGTGCGGACACGGCTCGGAGACCCGCGCTCGGGACAGGTGCGGCATGACGCTGCGGACACGGCCCGGAGCCCCGCTCTACGGGAGCGCGACGGAGTGGGCTGTCGTCGAGACGGCCGCGGTCGCGGTGGCCGGCGCGGAACCGAGGACGTCGGCATGGGGCGCCGGACGGAGTACGTCGGTGCCGGGCGCGCCGGTGTCGTCGGGGGCCCGCCCAGGCTCGGCTGCGTCGCAGCAGTCCGCCTGGGCGAACCGCGTCTCGTACCCTTCCTGCGGCAGTTCCCCGGACTCGCTCCGCGGGGGTTCGGGCAGACGCCCGGGCGGGGCACCGTCGTACGGCACGCTCTCCCGGCGGCTCTCCTCCTGACGGCTCTCCTCCTGACGGCCCTCCCTCTGGCCGCTGTCTTTCTGGCCGCTCTCCCGAGGCGCGTCCCGCCCCCGCCGCTCCCCCGCGTCGCCCCCGAGAGCAACCTCCGGTTCCAGCACCCATCGCTGCGCCTCTGATCCGTCGCGCCCGGCGACGATCACGTTCCGGCCCTTGCCGTGGGCGACGGCCAGTCCCCTGCCGCCGCGCGGCAGGAGCTCGCCGCGCACGGTGAGGTCGTAGCGCACCACTCCGGCGTGCACGAGGCAGCCGGCCAGGACGACCGAGCCCTCGGCGGTGTCGGAGCCGAGGCAGAGGGTGGGATCGGCGGCGCTGCGGAGCATGCCGTCGTCCTGGTACGACCACTGGAGGGGCCCGGCGGCAGAGCAGGAGGTCAGGACGGCGCGGGCGTCGGCCCGGGCCCGGCCGCCCCGGGCGTCGAGGCACAAGCCGGCGTCGAGGTTGCGCAGCCGCCCGCGGGCCACTTCCACGGTGCGGCCGGCTGATGCGGCCGACGGGAGGCCGGCCGAGGAGCTTCCCGCGGAATCCGGGGCGACGGAGTGGCCGCTGACCGCTCCCCAGGTGGCCTGGGGAGCCACGGTGCCGCCTTCCTCCGTCCAGCCCCTGGCGGCGAGCAGCGTCGCGAGCAGCACGAGGGAGGTCACCCCGACCGCGGCGACCAGGGCCTTCGTATGTCTCCTCGAAGGCCCGGGCCGGCCGCCCGCCGGCAGGGCATGGGCCGGGAGCCGGTGACGGCCACCGGCCGGGACCGCGGGCAGGGCGCTGCGGTCCCCGTCGCGGCCCGGCCGTGATTCGAGGTAGCGGCGGGCGCCCCAGCCGAGCACGGTCTCGACGAGCAGCTCCGCCAATCCGCCTTCGAAATGGCTGAGTTGCTCGGCGGCTTGCCGGCAGTAGCGGCAGGCCATCAGATGCCGTTGCACATCCGGCAGCAGCGCCCCGCCGCGGCGCATCGGAACGTCCAGCAGACGGTTGTAGAACCGGCATTCCTGCGTCGGCGCGAGTTCCCGGTGGGCCCGTACGCAACCCGCCCGGAATTGCTCGCGCGCCTGCTCCAGCGCGGTCGACGCGGTGCGTACGTCCACTCCCAGCAGACCGGCCGGTACGGATATGTGCTCGGCCTCGACCTCCGTGTGCCAGAGCAGGCATTGGGAAGCTCCCGGAAGTGTTCGGAATGCGCGCTCGGCGAGCCGCCGCCTTTCAGGCGTCGTGGGCCGCGCGGCACGCAGACCGCGGGCGCCGACGGGTTTGCGGAGTTCCGGCAGTACTCCCGAAATGCCGTCGTCGGCGGCCCACTCCCCGACCGTGTCCCGCACGGCGGCGAGCAGCCGCGGGCGCAGGGCGCCGCCGCCCGGCCGGGCGAGTTCCCGGCGGAACGCGGCGGCGGCGGCCATCGACGCCGAATCCTGCGAGGTGGCCAGGCAGATCACGGCGTATTCATACGCGGCCCGCCAGTGCCGGGCCAGCAACAGGGCGGCGGCACGCGGGCCTTCACCGGGATCACCGGCCCGGGCGAGCAGATCGCGATCGGAATTCGCGGACCCCGTTCCGGGGCGTGGCGGGTACGGCGGGCGTGGGGGGTTGGGGGATTGCACTGAACCATTTCCTTCCAGCCGCAGGACGGCATGCGAATTGCGCGCGTCCGTCGGAAAGCAGGTGCGTGATTGGTGCATACCTATGCCGCGTCAGCTGCGGACTTGGCTGTGAGGCGGCTCACTTTCGCACATGCGACTCACAGGTAACAAGGAGTTCGGATGACCCAAGTTCAAAACGAGGAGAATGCAGAAATGTTACCGGCGGTATCCGCACCGGCTTTCGAAAACACCGCCTCGATGGACCTCAAGTTGTGTGCACCCAAAGGCGGTTGGCACACGAAATCTCCAACTCCACAGCCGGAGGTGCCGCCGGTCGTCGACGAGCCTGACATGCGAGAGCCCCGGCACTCGGCCGGGGCCCCGCTCGCACGACAGCCGGATCAGCCGTTGGGACGCAGCGTCCACACGACGGTCGTGTGGACGTTGCCCTCGATGGACCTGCGAAAACTCTCGCCACACCCCTCAATGCCGCCGTGAACTGCACAGATACATTGAGACGAGTTGAGATCGATGGAGGCGAATGAAGGCCTCCCCCGCCCCCTCACCACTCCCTCGCTCCCTGAATCCCCCCTGGGAGAGGCCACCCGGTAGGTGGCCCCACCTGCGCAAACCCGCCGCACGAGAAGGCTACTCCTCGCACTCGCCGACATGCCCCGGCTCGTACTCACTCCCCCGCCGCGCGGCGTCCTCACGCCTTATGTCTTCCATGGCGATGACGCAGTCCTCGCAGGCACGGATCTCATGCCGGCCGTCGCCGCGGGGGTGGAGGGTCTTGACGACGATCGTGCTCACGGCGCCCCGGTCCGGGTGCCGGAAGCAGACCCCTGGACTCCACTCGTACAGATCGAGGATCTGCTGGCGCTCCATCGCGTCTCCTAGGTCGGGCTGGTGTGGGGTGCGTGGGGGGCGCTTCGTGCAGGTTCCCGCCGGATGCATGCGAACACCCAGGTACCTGGGTGTTCACTCGAATCGGTGAACACCTGTTCGGTTTACGCACAGTACAGCGAGCCCTGCGGCATATGCCAGATCGCAGGGCTGTCGGCGGGACCGACGGCGCTATTCCTTGATCGGAAAGTGCTTCAAATCTGCTGCTGACTTATGATCATGATCGATAAAGCGTTGGGCAGGTGCCAGCCGATCAACCGCAGTGGATCCTCGACGCCCGCCGAGCCACAGGGGACCGCATCCGCAACCGGCGACTGCACCAGAACATGACCCAGGAGTCCCTCGCCCACGCGAGCGGACTGGACCGGTCGACAATCCAGCGCATGGAAGCCGGTCACGAGATGAAGCTCAGCCACCTGCTGCTGGTAGCTCACGCACTGCGGACACACGTCACCGACCTCCTGCACGGCTGATAGACCGCGGCGGCCGCTTCCTGACCTGTGGGTTGGAGCAGATTCAACAACAGGTTGATCGCCCAGGGAAGAGGGTGCATCACCCATTGACCTTGCGTTAATCCCCTGGCCAGGGCTTAGGTGTCGCTTAGTTGCCGATGCGCGTCGGCGTCCTCGACTCGCCAGGCGCGGTGCAACCGCTCGGACTCGGCGCACTGGCCGTCTCGGCTGCGGCAGACCGGGCAGCGGGTGGTGTGTTGCACGTAGGCGCCCCACGCTTCCTGGACCGGGGTGAGCCGGACTTTCGCGGCTATGGCCGGCCTGCTTCCGGTCGCGGCGGGTGTGTCTCTACCCTCGTCCACGTCGACGCTCCTTGCAGCTGTCGGCCATGCCCCCGGGCCGTTCGCGCGGCCGCGGGGGTCCTGTGCAATTTCACGGTACCGCTACACACTGCTCTATACCGCTGTATGGAGCAGCATGCCGCTACCTGGGGACGCGTGCCGCAGCATGGCTCCCTACGTTCCACCTATGGGTGATGATCAGCGTCCGGTGGATCCGTCCCGGCCCGTGTACGTGTGGAAGCAGGCCGCCGACCACATCGCGGCCCGGATCGCGTCCGGTGAGCTTGCGCCCGGTGCGCGGCTGGAGGGTGAGCGCGAGCTGGCCGAGCAGCTCGGTGTCGCCGTCGGCACGGTGCGGCGCGCGGTGCAGGATCTGCGTGAGCGCGGTCTGGTCGTGACCCTCCCGGCGCGCGGCACGTTCATCGCGGAGCAGTCGCCAGATTCGTAGCCCGCTGTCAGACCCGGCGGCTAACCTGATCGGCATGTCCCCCGACGTCCCGCCGCGGACCCCGTTGCGCTCGGCTGCCGAGCTGAACGAGCTCATCCGTGCGCTGTGGTCGCATCCGCAGGTGCCGCTGACGGCGGAGCAGCGGGAGGAGTACGGGCGGCTGTGCGCCGAGCTGCGGCAGGTCGAGCGTGGGGACGTCATCGAGGCCGCGTGAAGGTGGCGTAACCGCCCCGCTTAAGATCCGCTCGTGAGCGACATCGAGTTCCCCGACGACCTGATAGCCCTGGAGCGCGCCGCCTGGGAGGAGCTCCAGGCCGGGCGGCTCACCGTGGCGACCGCCGTCGCTGTGCAGGACGCCATCACCGCGCACGCCGAGGCGGCCGGGATGGACCGGTACACGGTGGAGATGGCGCTCAAGCGGGCCGTGCGGCACACGCCGGCCGAAAGCTGACAGCAGCGCACCCCGTCCGGGGTTCCACGCTCGAACGGGGTGCAGCAAACCCGACTTGGCTTGTATCGGATGATGCGACCAGCCTAGCGACCGCCACTGACAACGCTGAGGCGTCGCGTCGACAGTACGTAGACCCCCGGAGGCACCTGGGCGGGTGTGCGCTCGGCAGGCAGCAGCTCGGGCGGAAGTTCGTTGCGGTGGCGGCGCATGATCTGCCGCAGCGCACGGTCACGGCACGGGAACGGGCGGACGCTCATGCGGCCAGCCTGCCAGACGATCACCCATCCTCCGACCAGGCCGTCAACACGCTGCCGGTCTCCTCGTCGACGAGGGTGATGCGGGCGCCGGGCCTGCCCCAGTCGCCGACCCAGTCCCGGAACCGGTCGCGGGCCACGGCCTCGGTCCCCCACCATCCCTGCATCATCGGGCGGCCGGCGGTGGTGAGGGTGAGGTGGTAGCGCTCCGGGTTCACGACTGTTCCTGCCCCCTGCGTTGCGGTTGCTGATCCTGATCATAGAATCGAACGCGTGAACGATATGCCGCCTGAAGAACGTCTGGCCAAGGTGCGCGCCCTGGAGGAGTGGCTGGACTGGCAGCTGAACGCCACCCGGGCTAAGCGTCGCACCCTAGAGGCGCAGGTGGAGCGGGAGCGGAAGGCTGCCCAGCGGGCGTGGCAAGAACAGCGGTGGAAGCTGGAGCCGGCCAGGAATCGCAGGACGGTGCTGCATCGGGGCGGGTGCGGCATCTGGAAGGGCGAGACAGGGTTCGTGACCCGCGAGGAGGCCCTGCTGGCGCTGGAGGACGACAGCCTCACGGTGGAGATGTGCTCGGTGTGCAACCCGGAGTCGGGCCTGCGGGAGACGTGAAAGCGCCCGCCTCGACGGGGGATGCGAGGCGGGCGCTGCGGCCAGTGTGGCACGGACGGACTCAGGCGAGCTGGTCGCCAGCGTAAGAGCCCGTCCGGATGTACTGCTGGAAGAGTTGGGCGATACGGAGAGCGTCTTCGCCCATTGTCAGGGGCTGGCGCTGATACAGATCATCCTTGTCGGTCGCGGTGAGGCCGACGAAGTGCCCGTACATGGTGGCGGCAGCGGTCGCCGCGGCGGCACGGATCTGCTGGTCGGCGGTCATCTCGTTCGGCTCGTCGTTGAGCAAGGCGGCCTTCCTCTCATCGGAACCTGGGCGGGCGGTCAGTGTTCCACGGTGATGGTCACAGCCCGATATCTTCGCTGGCGGCGTCGGTCCACTTGTCGGCTTCGCGGATGTAGCCCCAGAAGGCGGGGCTGTTCTCTGCGTGCCCGGACTGTTCGCGGATTTTCTCCTCGCGCTTCCCGGCCCGGCGGCTGGTGGTGATGAACCCGGCCCGCATGGAGTGGCCGGTGAGGCGGACGGTGAGCCCGGCGCGTTCGGCGTTGCGGGCGATGATCTCGCGGACGGCTTCGGGTGAGAGGGCGCGGTCGCCGAGCCGGCCGTGGACGGTGATGGGTAGGAAGGCGGGGCCGGTGGTGATGCCTGCGGCGGCGCGCCAGGTGAGCCAGGCGCGGACGGGGCAGGTGTCGGGGTTCTTGCCGTAGCTGACGACGACGTCGCGGGGCGGTCGGCCTTTGACGGCGGGAACGTGGACTTCGAGTCCTTGGCTGACGTAGACGATCGCCTCGGCGCGGAGGGCGGCGACTTCAGCGGAGCGTCCGGCGATGGCGAAGGCGGCGAGCCAGAGGGCGCGGTCGCGGAGTCCGGTGAGTCCGTCGGCGACGGCGGCGTTCATCTGCCGGAGCTGTTCGGGGGTGACGGCGGCGGCCTTGCCCCTGCCGCGCGCCTGCCGTTCGGGGTCGTTCTTCAGCGGCTTGAGCGCTTGCCGTGCAGCGACGGTGGCGGCCTTGGGCACCTCGATGCCGTGTTCGTTCCGCGCGGTGACGGTGACGCCGGTGATCCTGCGGTCGATGCTGTTGGGTGCGGCGAGTTTGATGGTGTCGAGCCAGACGACGAACCCGACGAGCGTGCCCTTGGTGACGTTGGTCGAGGCGATGCGGTGCCCGGTGCGCTCCCCCAGCCAGTCGTGGAACTCCTCCCACAGTGCCCAGTCGTTGGCGTAGCTGCGCTTCGTGCTGTGGGGGCGGATGGCGTCGAGGTGCTTCTCGGCGGCTTCTTCCATGGCGTGCAGGACGGCGAGCGTCGCAGCGTAGGCGGCAGGGGTCGCGTCCGGCTGGAGCGGGGCGAGGTCGGTCACTTGCGTCCCTTCAGTCGGTAGGCGACCTCTTGGTGTAGGGCCTCAGCGGCTATCTGCCATGCCTCGCGCGGCGTCCGGGCGAAGCCGTAAACGAGGTATTCGCTGTCGGCGGGGTGGACGAACCACCCTTCGTCGAACGGGGGCTCGTGGCCGAGGCCAACGTGGACGCCGACCCAACCGCGCATCGGCTGAATGGGGACGATGCAGGCGTGGGGGAACGTGAAGTATCCGCCCGCGAGGGCCACTTCTCCAGGCAGGGTGGATGCTGTGACCGTCCAGCAAAGGTCGTGCCAGCTGGTTGGCTCCAGCACTGGCGCATGACCCCAGACCTCACACTTTCGCCCCTCGACCGTGAGGCGATGGACCGGATGGCGGCCCCCGGGCGTGGGGGCGCCTATCGGGTCACGGGAGGAGGGGACCCTCATCGCACGCACCACCAGGTGTACCGAGGCTCACCGGGGGTCCGTTCGTTCAGCAGGTCAACGGCGGCCTCTGCGGTCTTGAACTCCGTGTGGGTTCCGTGCCACCGGCCGGTCCTGATGTTGAAGACCTCGAAGGTCCCCTGAATGTTCATGCTGTTGATCGGCCTCTTGTGAGTCGCAGTCATTTCGCCCTCCCTGACCACTGCTACATATGCCCTCTAGCTTGGCCTAGCGACTTGGCATTGTCAAGCCGTTGGGCCTAGAGACTTGGCCAAGTCGATGACATGATGCCGGGTATGGATACCGCGAAACTCGAACTCGCTGCCCAGCGCTACAGGGAGGCCGAGGCGGCACTTGATGCAGCCCGGGCGGATCTCCGCGCTGAAGCTGTTGCCGCCATGCGCCAGGATCCCAAGCGCGGCGATCAGGCCGAAGTCGCCCGCATCACCGGATGGACGCGCGAGCAGATCCGGTTGCTCATGAAAGCGGCGGAGCGAGAGTCGGACAATCCGACCAAATGATGCCCGCGATATGGCATGTTATCGAGAGCCGGGTAGGGCAACCCTGCCCGCCGACCGGCGACTTGACGGCGCCGCTACCTTCGGATCATGACCACGTACAAGGGCGATGCCACCCTCCTCGTCGAGGACGGCCGCAAGTTCGACGCTGAAGCAGACCTCACAAAGGACTCGTCCGGGAGCTGGCGCGGCACCCTCACATTCCGCGACACGACACTGTTCCGAGCCCTGCTGAACATCAGCGACGGCCACCTCCTCATCGGCGGGAAGACGGGGGAGTTCATCCGGCCGGACACCTCCGACTGGACCGCCAACCCCGCCGGCCCGCGAGTTATGCGCATCCTGGGCAGCGGCGAGGCTCCGTTCTGACACGACGAAGCGCCCCCACTCCCCCGCCGTAGCGGGAGGGTGGGGGCGTCTGTCACGCGGGCTCATCGTCGACTGGCGGCCAGTCGGGTTCGAGGAACGGGTTCGTGGCCGGCGCGGGCACGGGCGGCGGTTCCTCCCGGCCGAGGCGGACCAGTGAGCCCACATCGGCGGCAGTGTCGTCGCGGCGCGGCCGGAGAGGAATCGGATCAGGCATCGGCCTCACACTCCAGTTCGGTTGCGGCTCTCCCGCTGGGCTTGCAGCAGGATGCGGATGCGCTGCGCGATGAGCGCGCTGATCGCCAGAGCCAGCGCGGTGCGCACGCCGCGCATGACGACGGCGAAACAGCCGTCCGGCCACAGGGTGACGAGGACGGTGTACAGGAACAGCAGCCCGATCGCGGCCGGCAGACCCATCAGATTGCGGCCGGTCCCGGACCGCCACCACGTCGTCTTCACGTGGTAGATGACGACGAATGCGGCGCAGACCAGCGTGGCCAGCGCCGACGCGATCATGTTGACCCACATGTCGACGCCCATCTCTCTCACTACGGTGCTCCTCTGAACGCGGCCTCGATCCGCTCACGGAAGTGGTTCTCCTCGCGGGCGCGGCGGAGCTTGGCGGCGACGGCTACGACGGTGGGCCGGCGGGCCTCGGCTGCCTCGCGTGCTTCGCGTGTCCGTTCCAGGGCGGCTTCGGAGTCGGTGGGCTGGGTTCGTTCACCGCCGTGTACGAGGCGCCGGATCCATCCGAGCATCGGCTGTCACCTCCTCCTCGTCCGCCTGCCCCGGGCGGGGCAGCGCGGTGAGGATGTGGCCGCCCAACTTTGCGAGCTCCAGGAGCTCTTCGACCTGCTCGTGCTCGACCTTGCGGGCCGACTCCGATTCGAGGAACGCCTGCCGCCAGTTGTCTCTGTCGGCGAGGGCGTCTTCGTGGGTGCGTCTGGGGATGAGGCGGCCGGTCAGGATGAGCAGGACGACGACGACGAGGAGCGTGACGGCTCCGGCGTCGCCCGGGTTGACGCCGAAGACCTCGCTCACTGCGTCCTCCCCTGCGGTAAGTGGTGCACTCGGTCAGACGCGCGGCGGTGTGGCGGGCGCGCTCGGGCTGGCGGGGGCGACCTGGCCGCGGGTAAGGAGTCCGAGCCCGGCGAGGACGATGGCGTTCAGCGCGCCGATCTTCTCCGGCCCGAGCTCCAGCCCGTAGGCGGCGAGGAGCGCGGCGACCGCGGCGACGAGGCCGGTGAACGCGCTGGGCGCGATGGGCCTGGTGACGGCGGCGGTGGCTGCGGCGAACACCGCGCTGATGACGGCGACGATCGCGCCGGCCTGCTCAGCGTCCAGGCCGAACTGGAAGGTGACCAGCAGTGACAGGGCGGCGCTGATCGTGGCGATGACGAGCGCCGGTTCGCGTCCGAAGATTCTCATTTCTCTGCTTCCTGTTCGGCGCGGCTCGCTTTGGCCGCGGAAAGGTGCCCGACGAAGTTGGCGTACAGACTCATGAAGGCCACCCAGAGAACGCTGTTGGGCCACCAGATCAGGGTGGGGATGAGCAGCAGCGCCCACACGGCGGCCATGCAGTAGTGCAGGATCGCGGTGCGGCGGGGACTCATGCCGTGACCTCGAAGCCGTACTTGTCGCCGAGACGCTCCAGCGATACGCGGCCGGGGATGCCGTCGGCATCGGCGCCGCGGTAGCCGAGCTTCTCCTGCCACTTGGCGTATGCGGCGATGGTGGTCGTGCCGAAGTGGCCGTCGCTGTACCGCTTGTTGAGCAGGCCCGCGTCGACGAGGGCGGCCTCGACGGTGCGGACGCCGCTGTAGGTGACGGGCGTGCCGCGCCGGGCCGGGTTGGACTTGGCGGCGGCGACCAGCTTCGACAGGTCGACGACCGGCTTGACCGGCTTCGGTAGCGGCTTCGGCGTGGGCGGCTTCGGGGTGCTGGGGGTCGCGCCGGCGAGCCGGGCGGCGACGCGCTCCAGGATGTCGTCCCAGTCCATCCCGGGCCCGCGCGGGTCGACCTTGCCGGGCTGCCAGTCGAGATGCCGGATCGCCGAGCGGGCCGACCAGTCGTGCTGTCGGCAGATCGCGGTGATGACGCGGACGATCGCCTCGACCTGCTCGGGCGGCCAGGGGTCGCGGCCGTCGCCCATGTTCTCGCACTCGAAGCCGTAGAAGTGCCGATTGCCGTCCGTGGTGGCCTCGTTGTCGGCGGGCGGCTGGCGCTCGGCGATGACCGCGGAGAGGACGTCGGGGTCCCCCAGTCCGGCGTGGTTGGCGCGGCCGTAGCCGACGAGGTGCACCTTGCCGTCCTTGGTGATGACGCCGTGGCACAGCGGGCCGGGCAGCGAGCTGTGCCCCTTGCGGCAGAGCTCGACGGTAGTGGCGGCCCCGCGGGTGACGGTGTGGTGGATCATCACCCCGTTGACCGGGCCCCACGGCCCCTTGCTGTTGCGGTTGTGGACAGTCCAGTTGCCGACCTCCACCACGTAGACGCCCTCGTCGCGCAGGCAGTCCAGGAAGGTGGCGGGAGACATGGGTGTGGCCATGAGGCCTCCAGGCGTGAAAGGCCCCGAGGCCGGGGCGCGGGGCGGGGTTAGAGGCTGACGGTGACGCCGTTGAAGCCGATCCACGGGGGTTTGACGCTGCTGCTGAACCCGAAGACCTCGAGGTAGCCGTCCGTGCGGACGTCGAGCTTGAGGGCGATGCGGTCGCTGCTGACGTCGGAGCAGGGGATGAGGACGGTCCGCAGTGTGGATGGGCGTGCCGCGGACGGCAGGGCGGTGTTGTTGACGACGTAGTTGCTCGGAGGTGACGACGGGTACGACGACCGGCCGAGCGCGCCCCGGAATTGCAGGCTCTCCTCGCCGCTGATGTTGAGGATCCTGTACTGCAGGGTCCCGTTGCTGTTGCCGTTCTGCGTCCAAGGGCTCTCGGGCGTGATCGTCTTCCATGTGGACTGGCCCACGGACACGGCGACCCAGGTGGTGCCGTCGTAGAGGTCGAGCCGGTTGACGTCGTTCAGCCACGTCAGCATGCCCTCGACGGGCGCGGTGAGGGTGGCGCCGCGGGCGGAGGCGGACGCGAAGCGCATGATCGAGCGCGGGGCGATGGCGTTGGCGATGTCCTTGGCGAGCTTGTTCGCGTCGGGGGCGTCGGTGAGGGAGGCGATGTTGATGCCTTGCCCGTAGTCGTCCGGTGTGGGCACGCGCCCCTCCTAGATGGTGTAGCTAAGGCCGTCGAGGGACACCCACGTCGGCAGGTTCGTGGACTGGAAGGTGCGCAGCGCCCCGGCCGCAGTGATTTCCAGGCGGCAGACGGCGGGCATCGCCCCGGCGTCGCGGGCGACCGCCCACGCCACGGCGACGCCGGGGCGGATGGCGGTCGGGATGGTGGCGAGGGTGTCGCCGTCGGCGATGGTTCCGGAGGTGGGTCCGATGCGGCCCCGCATCCAGATGCGGCGGCCTTCCCGCAGGTAGCTGGCGGTGTAGCCGTGGCCGGGGTTGGTGTATCCGGCGGCAAGGGTGAGCGGCGTCCAGTCCGGGTCGACGGTGGTGGTGCGGCCCCAGGCGAGCCAGTTGCCGCTGCTGGACTGGGTGATGACGATGACGTCACCGACGGCCGGTTGGCTGTAGGTCTCCATGCAGCGGATGTCGTCGATGCCGTCGGCGTCGACGGTGCCGTCGCCGTTCTCGGCGGTGACGACGGCGAGCCGCCAGTCGGATCCGCGCACTGAGGGTGCCCGCTCGCCGACTCGCTGCGCCTTGCGGGAGATCGCGGCGCTCAAGTCGCGGTGAACGCTCGGCGCGGGCTTGCTCACGCGTCCTCCTTGGCGCTGATGGTGCTGATGGGGAAGTCGCCGCCTTCGCTGAGGGGCACGGTGAAGGCTGCGGCCTGGTGGAGTTCGCGGCTGGCGTCCTCGTGCATCACCCGCAGCACGTCGCCGGTTTCGAGTGCGGGGTTCGGCAGGGAGCTGATGTCGCCGCCTGCGTTCGGCGCCCGGCTCTTGGCGAGCTCCGCGTTGGCGGCCTGCGCGCAGGCATTGACCGTGGTGTAGGCGCTGGAGGAGATGAACTTCGGGCGCCGGCCGTAAGGCCCGTCCCAGTACGTCGGTGAGGTGGGGTCGTCATCGACGGCCAGGTAGGAGACGGGCGGCACATTCTCCGACGTGTTCTCCCCGCGGGCGAGGACGCCGTTGCTGACGCTGTCCGAGGTCATGGCCCGGTCGCCGGAGATGTAGACGCCGCCCTCGGTCGCCTCGATCGCCCACACCGGCGGCGTGGTGAGCAGGTTCGGGAGGGCGGCGATAACGAACACGCCGTCGGCGTTGGGGTAGACCTCGGCGCCGGCGGCGGCGGCGATCTCCTGCGCGCCCGCCCACGGGTCGGCTTCGACGTCGAAGACTCTGCTGCCGATGGGGGTGTCGGTGACGAGGCTGATGACGTCCGCGGTGGGGATGCTGCGCTGGATGAGCGCGGTGACCGCCCCGACGACGGTGCCGGTCGCCTTGTACGGCTCGGTGAACTTGTCGTCGGCGACGATCACCGACAGGTCCTTGCCCTGCAGCGTCACCGGACCCTCGGAGACGTCACCGTCCACCGAGTCCAGCCTGAACACGCCGAGCGGCACCAGCTCGCTCGTGCCGTCGCCGTAGTCGATGCCGCGGGAGATACGCAGCCGCGCGCCGTAGGTGGCGAGCTGGTCCGCGGGTGTGCGCGGGATCAGCGACGGGTCAGCGACCGTGACGCTGCAGGTGCGGCGGATTGCTTGGGCCCGGTCGACGATGACGCTGCCGCCCGTGTGCTCGAGGTCGACGACTTCACCCGTGGTGAGGAACAGCTGCACCTGCGTCGCCACCCTGTGGGACGCGGCGAGCGTCTTGAGGAATCGGTCCGAGACGGGGTACATCGATCACCCCGTTCTGCGGTTGAGGAACACGTCCTCCCAGGTGGCGAACTCGGTGAGGACGTCCTGCCAGGTGGCAAACTCGGTGAGAATGTCCTGCCAGGTGCGGCCCGCGGCGCCGTTGACGCCGACGGTTGTCGGCATGTCCTGCTCGACGAGCGGCAGCGTCCAGGCCCGCCACTGCTCCTGCGCGAGCGCCCCGACTCGGGACTCCGTGATCTGCGCGACGGACACGTACATGTCGGTCACGCCCATCCCGGGGGCGGCCTGCCAGAGCAAGGTGTTACCCGAGTCGAGCAGCAGGTGCAGGGCTTCGCGTTCCTCGTCTGACCGGGTCCAGATGGCGAGGTTCCCTTCGAGGCCCTGCCGCCGGCCGCTGAGCACCACCTTGTTGCGGCGGCCTCGGACGACGAAGCTCGCCTGCTCGATGGGCCGCTGCCAGTCCGGCGCCCGCTGCACCAGCACCCGCATACTGCGCTGCGGGTTGGCCGGATCCTTCAGCCAGGCCGTGTTCGCGTCGGCCAGCGTGAGCGTGACCGTCTCCGATGCCCTGCTGGATGCGGTTGTGCCGTCTGCGTTGCGGATCGCGGCCAGGTAGTAGACCGGCACACCCAACGGCGCCTCATGGTCCTCCACGACGAGCAGGTCAGAGACGATGGGCTGCATGTCGATCAGGCCGGACGCGCCACGGACGAGAGAGCGAGCCCCGTCCGGTGTGACCCGGTACAGCGACAGGTAGAAGTCGAGCGGCATCTCCCGCAGGGTGAGCGTGATGTAGCCGTCGTCGGAATGCGCCTCGACGGCGGTCTGCGGGAGCACCTCCCACAGCACGACCTGGTCCACGTGGAGCACGCTGGCCGTGGCGGTCGCGGTGACCACCAGCTCGATCGCCGCCTGCGTCGCTCCGGCCGGGGCGACGGCGTCTGATGGCAGCGCGTACCAGGACGAGCCCGGCATCCCCCAGTTGACGCCGGTGCTCGCGCCGAGGTCAGTGTCCGCGGCGTCGTACCAGCGGATCCGCACTCCCACCGTCGACCACGATCCGGCGTCCGGGTGGGCGAGCAGCAGGGCCCGCCAGTTCACGCCCTCCGTCACCGGGAAGCGGGCGGAGCGGACCGTGGAGGCGCTGGCGGTGCTGCTGGTGATGGCCAGCGAGTAGGAGCCTTCGAAGTAGCTGTCGCCCCATGGGCTGGTGCGGGCGAGGGTGGCCACGCCGCTGACCACGGTCCATCCGGCGACGCCCTGCTCGAAGCTCCCGTCCGCATACGGCACGACGGTGCCGGACTGAAGCTCAGGGGCTGCGGTGATGACGATGGTCTCCAGCCGCAGCACCTGTCCCGCTGACGCCCCGTCCAGGCCGGCGGCGAGCGAGCAGGTGGCGGCGTTGGCGGGCGCCTTGTCGGAGACGCGCTGCCGGTACATGCCGGTCGCCGGGGTGGGCGGCCCCAGCGTCGAGCGGGTGGCCTGGATCTGGTTGCCGTTGGAGTCGTAGTAGCGCAGCTCGATCCACGCCGTCGACGCCACGGTCGGCGGCTGCAGGTAGGCGTAGGCCAGGTACTCCTGCCCCGGCGTGACCGTCGGCCGGTCCACCGCCAGAATGCTCGCGTTGCCCGCAGCCACGGCGGTCATCGCGAGCGTCTGCCCGCCGGCGAGGTAGTTGTCGACCGCCCAGCCCATGACCGGTACCTGGCGGCTGATCGACGCGTTGACGACCGGCGCCCAGCCCGTCGCGTCCACCTCGGTGCTCTCCGTGTTGAACGGGAGCAAGTTGCCGATGGTCCGGATGGGTGCCCCGAGGTAGACGTTCTCCCAGAAGTGGGAGACGGACCCCGCAGTTTCCGTCGACGACAGGAGCACCTGCGCGTGCGTCGCCCCGCCCGGAGCCACCCCGGCGACGGACACGCGGTGCCACGCCGAGGAGGACCCCGTCGTCGGCACCGACCAGGTGATCGCGAGCTGGATCCCCCCGAACATCCAGCGGATACCGATGCGCTCCCCCACCACCCCGGCGGTGTCGGCGAACGCGTAGTACGTCGCACCGGAGGTGATCGGGTAGGAGGAGACGGTGCGGGCTTGCATCTCGCCGGCGGCCACCGACCGGACGGAAAGGCAGCCGCCCCCGCCCGTCCGGCCGCCGATCCCCGGGAGAATCGTGCAATTGAGGTGGGACGTCCAGCCCGAGGTGTTCGGGTCGATGGTCTCCGTCGTCGCGCTGAGGAGGTTCCCGGGGATCGGCAAGGGGTCCTCCTCAGCTCGCGTTGATGACGGCCATCAGTTCCTGGTTGTTGCGGTGGACGCGCACGTCGATGAAGTCGGCGAGCGCCCGATCCTGGGTGTGGATCTCCACCACGACCGGATCGTCCGCGCCGCCGGATGCGGCGAGGCGCGTCATGGTCTGCCACTGCGTCGGGGTGAGTACCGCCTCGGGCTGGCGCAGGTGGTTCACTCCGATCTGTCCGGGCCCGAGCCAGCCGCCCGAGTCGTAACCGCCCGGCCGGTTGTAGGCCCGCGGCAGGCTGCCGTACCTCGACAAGGCGTAGCGCATCGAGGCGTACACGTTGGCCAGCGGATTCGTGCTCACCCCGTAGGAGAACGGGCCCGTGTTGCGGAACCGTCCTGCGTGGGCGCGGAACGTCGGGCCGATGACCTGCATGAGGCCGACGCTCGGAGTGCCCGCTTTCCAGTTGGAGTCCCAGCGGTTGACGATGTTCGGGTCGCCGCCGGACTCCTGGTTCATCCTGCGCAGCGTCGCGTTGGCGTGGGCGCGCGGCTGACCGACCAGCCCGAGCGCCTGGTTGACGACCCCCCGCCAGCGCTGAACACCCTTACCACCAGACCCGGAACCGCCGCCGGTCAGGTACGGCATCGGGTCCACCGGCCGGCCGTTGATCCGCGCCTCCAGGTGGAGGTGCGGGCCAGTGACGTTGCCGGTGGCGCCGACCCGACCGATGGTCTGACCGGCCTGGACGGCCCCGTCGCGCCTCACCATGGCGGACAGGTGGGCGTACAGGGACTGCAGCCCATGCCCGTGATTGACCAGGATGTGGTTGCCGTAGGGGCCACCGGATCGGGCGGAGGCGATCTGCCCGTTGGCGACGGCGTGCACCGCCTTGCCGACCGCAGCCGGGAAGTCCAGGCCCGTGTGACGGCCAGAGCTCCACATGCGGCCGGCCACGCCGAACCGGGTGCCGTACTTGGCGTCGACGGGCTTGACCCACTGGCCGCCGCCCATCTGGGAGTCCTCGGATCCCCTGATGAAGGCGAGCGCCTTGTTCAGCAGCGACGTCGGCAGCGCCTTGGCGAGCGCACCGAATCCCTTCGTGCCGCCGGGGATCCTGCTGATGAGGTCCCGGATGGGCTTGGCGGCGAGCTGGGCGGCCTTGTACACGCCGCCGAGCACCCAGTCTTTGCCCGCCTTGACCAGGTTGCCGAGCTTGTCGAGGGTGCCGCCGAACCAGTCGTCCACGCCGCCGTGGTGGCCGACGATGCCGCCCTCGGCGAACCCGCCGAGCATGCGGCGCACCCCGGACACGCCGCCGCGGTTACCCGCGTCGTTCAGGGCGTGCACCGTGCCCGGGCCGATACCGCGGACGACCTCGGGTACGAGGACGCCTTCGCCGCGGCGCATCGGGTACCACGTGTCGTCCTTCTTCTGTGCCTGGTAGCCGTCCAGCACGCCGCCGCGGGCGAAGCCCTTGGGCTTGAACTCGGGCAGCTTGTCGATGGGCAGTACCTTGGCGGCGGCGTTCCACAGGCCGCGGACGCCCTTGTTGTAGACGATGTCGATCACCCATTTGATGGGTGCCTTCGTCGCCTCCTTGATCTTGTTCCAGGCTGTTGCGATGCCCTTCCGCGCCAGATCGAAGGCGCCGACCATCTTGTCCTTGAGCGTCGTTCCCCAGCCGGGCACGGTCTGCGTGAAGAACGTCTTGATCGGCGACAGGATGTGCCGCTTGATCCATCCCCAGACGTTGTTGATGCCGTCTCGCATGGACAGGTAGGCGCCGATGACCCGGACGCTCAGCAGCCGGGCCCAGCCCGGCACGGTCTGCGTGAAGAACGTCTTGATCGGCGTGAAGATCTTGTCTCGGATGAAGTTCCAGGCCGTGGAGATGCCGGTCTGGATGCCGCGCCACACCGGCAAGATCACCTTGTCGCGCAGCCAGATCATCGCCGGGCCGAGCCGGTCGGCGACCCACCCCACCAGCGACGCGATGACCGTGATCAGGCTCGTCAGCCAGCCGATCGCCTTCTGCAGAGCGCCAGCGAGGAGCCCGGCCAAGAACCCGGCAAGCTCCAGCAGCGGCGGCAGCAGCCACGACAGCACCTTCACCGCGAGCTCCAGCACCAGCGCCACGATCTTCGCCAGCGACGGGATGATCGGCACCAGGGCCAGGGTCAGCTGCACGAACGACGGCATCAACTGGCCCAGCAGTCCGGCCGCCAGCGACACCACCTGGCCGATCAGCTGCCCGATCAGCGGCCACAGCGGTTCCAGTGCCGTGAACAGGGTGAGGATCGCAGTGGTAAGCGGCGGCATGGCCTGCAGCAGCAGGCCGGCGAATAGGTCGCCGAGCTGGGCCACCAGCGGCGCCAGGCTGGCGATGATCGGGACCAGGGCCTGTCCCAGCTGGGTGGCGATCTGCGCGATCGGCGGCAGCAGGGCGACCGCTGCCTCCGCGATCGCCCCGAAAGCGCTCGCCACCGCGGGCAGCATCGGCTGCAGCGCAGCGAACACCTGCTGCACCAACTGCAAGGCGATCGGGATCAGCGGCTCGATCGCCGACATCAGCTCCAGGAAGACCTGCGTGATCATCTCTGCGACCTGCGTCAGGATCGGCGAGAGCGCCTGCACCACCGACGTCAGCGGCCCAACCAGCGCAGCCACCAGGCCCGTCACGAGCGCGATCACCGGCTGGAGGGCCGGAGCCAGAGCAGTGACGATCGAGGAGATCAGGGCGGCGATCGGCTGCAGCAGCGGCATGACCGCCTGCACCACCTGCACGATCGCCGCACCCACCTGAACCAGGACCGGCATCAGCGCCTGCACGATCGGCATTAGGACGGCGCCGAGCGTCGTAGCGAGTTGCTGCAGAACCGGCCCGAGGGCGGTTGCCAGCTGGGCGATCGGTGCCGCGATGGCGGCCATCAAGGGCACGGCGGCCTGCACGACCGCCCCGATGACGGGGACGATCGCGGAGACGATCTGTGCCACCGACGCGAACAGGCTCCGCATCTGCGCCTGCATCTCCGGCGTGGCAAGGATCCGCTCCAGCTCACCGAAGACGGCGCTGAGTGCGCCGATGATCTGGCCGCCCGCGTCGGAGGCAGCACGGAAGATCTCCTGGACCGTCCCGAGGACGTTGCCCAGGAGCGTGCCGAACTGACTCAGGATGCCGAACGCTGTGCTAATGGCCTGCTCGAGGCCGCCCGACTCGAACGAGGCGGCGATCCCGTCGGTGAACGACGTGATGGCGCCGGCCATCTGCGTGAGCAGCGCGTTGAAGGCGGGCTGTGCCGCAATAGCGAGCTGGCCCCACATGGTGATGAGCTGGCCCGGCGCCTTCTCGAAGACGCGCAGGTTGTCGGTAGCCCCGGCGAGGATCTTGTCGAGCATCCCCGTCTTGGCCATCTCCGTGATGGCGCCAGCGGCGTTCTTGGCCATGGTGTTCCACACGCCGGCCGTCGCGGTGAGCTGCCGCTGCAGGACCGGGATGGTGGTGCGGCCCAGGGTGGTGACGGTGGAGTCCAGGCCGCGGAACAGTTCGTTCTGCACGGACAGGCGCATGGCGGTCCAGGCGGGTCCGAGGCCCTGTACCGCACGCACAAAGCTCTGCGCGTTCGGCGCGAGCTTGCTCATCGCTTCGTCGAACTTGGACGTCTGCGCGGCGGCTGCGGCCTGAGCGTCGGCGACAGCGGATGCCGCTTCGGCTACCGCCCGCTGGGCGTCCTCGACTTGCCGCTGCCCATCGACGCGGGCCTTGTCCACGCCGGTTTGCGCATCGGCGAGGGCTTGCTGGGCGTCTGCGACGTCCCGCGCCGCGTCCACCCCGGTGCGGCGGGCCTCCTCCTGCGCCTTCGCCAGCCCGCGTTCGCGGTCGGCGACGGTCTCATTGGCGGCGGCCATGCGTTCGCGGGCGCGCTGCATCTGCTCGGAGCCGGCGACGCCCGCCTTGTTGGCCTTGGCGGTGTCCTGCGACAGCCGCTTGGTCTCCTCGCGCTGCTCCTTCAGGTTCAGCTTCGCCCGCTCGTACTGGATCTGCAGCTTCTCCAGCTGCTGCGGCGTGACCCCCGGATTGGACTGGGCGGCGCGGAGCTCCTTCTCCGCCTCCTCCAGCCGCAGTACGGCCTCGCGCTCGTCAAGGCGGGACTCGGCGAGCTGCTGGTTCATGTCCTGCAGCGCCCGGGTGGCCTCAACCCGGGCATCAGTAAGTGACGTCTGCGCCTCGCGGGCGTCGTGTTGCGCGTCCCTCAGGTCACGCTCGGCGTCGCGGACGGACTGCTGAGCGTCACGCTGCCGCTGCGCCGAGTCCTCGACGACCCGGGCCAGGTTCTGCTCGGCGTCGGCGACGGCCTTCTGTGCCTCGCGCACGCGCTCGGCCGCCTGCACGCGCGCGTCCGCGAGCGCACGCTGCGCGTTCGCCAGGCCGCGCTGCGCCGATTCGACGGCCTTCGTCGCGGAGGCGGCGGCCTTGGCGTCCGCGCTGGAGTCGGCGAACGCGGCCTTGAACGCCTCCCCCACGCCCGACAGGCCGAGCTTCAGCGCGCCGGCCGCTGCTCCGGCAGTGGTCAGGGCGGGGGCGAGGAGTGCCGCGCCTGCGGCGGCGGCCGACAGGTTCGCCCCGATCGCCACACCAGCCAGCGCCCCAAGGCCCTTCAGCCCGGCACCGAAAGCCTTGCTGAAGGCGCCAGCCCCGGACTTGCCCGCACTGGATGCGCGGGCCGACACGCTCCGGGACCAGTCGCCCTCGAACTCCGGCCGGATGGAGACGTAGCCCCGCCCGACGAGCACACCGCCAGCAGCCACCGCGACCTCCTGTTACTGGTTCGCGGCGGGCCTCCCGAAGACCTTCGCCAGCTGTTTCGCCCCGGAGCCGTGGCGGCCACCGAAGCGGATGACATTCGTGTTCTTGGGCTCTTCGACGCCCGGCCGGGGAATGGGCTTCGGCGGCTTCAGGCGGCCTGTCTTCTTCGGGTCGCCGCCCAACTTGACCGTGGCGAACGTGTTCTCACGAACCGCGTCCACGACGCTCGCCAGCAACTGCCGGTCCAGCGTCCACGCCTCTTCCTCGGCCGTAGCACCCCGCACGGCCCGCGCTGTTGCCGAGTCGGTCGGCAGGTAGCGCAGGAACACCCGCAGCTCACGCCAACTGAGCGTTCCGCGCCAGAGATCCAGCAGGGACCGGCCTGGCCAGTACCGGGCCATGTCCCACTCGACGGCCTCCCCGTACTCCGCTAGGAAGCGGAGGAGGCCCCCAATTCCCCCGGCTCGATCCCGGACCTCCGGATCCACTCCTCAGCCACGAGGTTGAGGTCGAGCAGCGTGTACCCGGCGCCGATCATCTCCTTGACCTTCTCCTCGCTCAGCGCGGTGCGCAGGATGGAGAGGTAGTCTTCCGGGCCGCGCATTCGCTCCTGCACGTCCATCGGCAGGGAGTTGAACGGCTCCAGGGTGAACTCCACCCCGTGCAGCTCGAACGTCACCGGCTCGGGGAGCGCGTCCCTCTTCTGCTTCGCCAGCGTGTCGAGTGAGACGACTTCACGCCCGGCAGGCTTCTTGGTGGTGGCCATGGTGCTTCTCCTCGCGGGTGTAGCGGGTTGGGGCCCGGCAGGCGCGACCCGCATGGCACGCCTGCCGGGAGATGGGTTACGCCGCGGACCAGGCCGGGTCGTCGGACAGCCACACCGCGATCTCGGGTGCGGTGTCGGCGTATGCGGAGACGGTCATGCCGAGGCCGACCGCGCCCGAGCGGGCGAAGGTGATGGACTCGCGGTCGGTGACCTCGCCGCGGGCGATGATCAGACGGTTGGTGATGTCGCCGTCGACCCACTCCAGGCCGATCGCCCGCTCGTCCGGCTCCGGCGCCGCCGGGATGGACAGCTTGTGCACGGTGCCGGACACGTCCGTCATCGTGGCGCTCGGGAAGTACAGCGTCATGGTCGCCGTCTTCAGCTCGATCGCGGTGAAGCCCAGCGTCATATCGACGCCTGTCAGGACCTTCCGCACCGGCGACAGGGACTGCCAGGCGTTGATGTCCTCGGTGTCCGTCGAGTACGACATCTCCACGCCGTCCTCGGACAGGTAGCCGAGATCCACCCAGCCCGCAGGCCACGCGGTGGTCAGGTCGGCCGGGGCTGTCGTGCCCTTCGGGGCGATGTAGATGGAGCCGTTGAGACCGACCCTCACGTTGTCGGCGTCGTTCGCCACGGGATGCCTCCAGGCATAGCGAGGACCCGCACGGCCAGACGCCGACGGGTGAATGGGTGATGGGGTGCGGGTTGGGTGCTGCTACGCGGGGCGGACCACCATGCTCATCACGAGCACGTAGCGGGGGATGTTCGTCACCGGGTCCGGCAGCCAGATGAAACTGGTCTCGTCGACGCCGTAGATCTGGGCGCCAGGGCGCTTTGTGCCCTGGGCGGCGATCAGGTGGGCGGAAACGAGGGCTGCCAGATCGCGGGCTTCGCCCTTCGTGGGTGCGAGGACGTCGATGTCCAGGCCGCGGTTGGCGGTCACGGCCTTGATGGCGGAGCCGCCACTCGGTCCGAGGCTGACCGCCACGACGGGGAGGTGCTGCGCCAGATCCTCGGGCCACTCGCTGCCGACCGTCACCGAGTCGTCGAGCACCTCCGCCAGCAGGTCGATGGCGACCAGCTCGACGTCCGGCATCGGCGCGATGGGCAGCATCATCGCCGTTTGCGGCCCGTCTCGGCCGCCGGCTCCGCCCTCTGTTCGACGGCCGGTTCAGGCTGAGCGGGCCTCTGCTGCTGCGGCGTGGGTGCCGGTTCGACAGGCGGCTCGAGGACTTCGGCAACGACCCCGTCGCGGCGCAGTGCCTTCAGCAGCACCTCGTCGACGTCGATCTCGTCGCCCGGCTTGTGGTCGCCGTACCAGTTGGCCAGCTTGATTCGGGGCATATCAGCTCCTCATCGCTTCCAGCGCGCGGCCCAGGACCCGCCACTTCGGTGAATGGCCCTCCTGGGGGCGCTCCTGCGACGTGTACGGGCGGCCGGTGCCGAACTCGACCTGCACGGCGTAGGCGACGTTCGCGGCGATCTCGCTCCGCCAGCCGAAGTTGTTGCGGACGAGCTTCGCCTCCAGCGACCGCTTGTAGTCCTGGGAGCGGACCTCTGTACCCCAGGTAGGGCCGCTGTAGGTGGGTGCCAGGGCATCGGCAATAGCCTTGCCACGCTCGGCGATCGACAGCAGATAGGACGCCATCTCGGGGCTGGAGGCGATCTGCCGGAACACGCGGCGGTCGAAGACGACGCGAGCACGGGCCATCAGTCGACCTCCTTCAGTCGAGCCTCGACGTGATGGACGCCCGGACCGAACGGGTCCGGCCAGCGGCCCACCTTGCCCTCGACCTCCAGCGTCATCCCGTCAACCTCGATCCGATCCGTCTCCAGCAGATCCAAGTCCCTGCCCTCAGGGGTCTGCAGGTTCCAGGCGGTGACGGTGGTCTGCCGGTCGTCGGTATCTTCCTCCGACCGGACCGGGACCCCGGCGGGCTGGATGTTCACGCCGGTAATGGTGATGCGCTCGGCGTTGCCCCAGTCGCGCTTCTTGTTGTGGTAGCGGTCCTCGACCAGAGGCGCCCGCACGCGCACGAACTGCTGGTGGAAGAACAGACTCACGGTGCATCACCGTGGTTGATCCGGTACTTCTCCACCATCGTCGTCCACTGCGAGGTGACCCCGATCGACGCCTGAGCGCCGAAGCCGACGGACTGGCCTCCCACGGTCATCGACGTGAGGCCCGGCCGCACCGTGTACTGGGCGCGCGCCTGGTCGATGACGACCTCGGCGATGTCCTCCGGGATCTGCGCGTAGCCGTGGCTGTAGACCACCTCGACGCAACGCAGCTTGTCCGGCCAGTAGCGGCCGACCCGCCTCAGGAACCCGTCCGTCGACCACCGGTAGTCGGTGTCGTAGACGAGCAGCTCGCCGTCCAGCGTGACCGACGCGACCGAGGTGACCGGCGCCGCCGGCAGCAGCAGCGACTCCTTGCCGTTGCCGTCCAGCGTGACCGTGTCGCCGGCCACGAGCGATACGTGGTGACGTACCGCGCCCCGGAAGCGGCTGGACGCCGCCCCCAAGGCCTGCAGTAGCTTCGCGTCGTCGGCTGGTACGCCCAGCCAGACGGCAAGGTCGGCCGGGTCGGCGAGGTAGTCAGTCGTCGCCACCGCCCGCACCGCCCTTGTCGGCCGCGGTACGGCTCTTGTTCCTGGTGGTGCGCGCCTTCGCCTGAGGCTGCTCCGGCTCCTCGGCAGCCTCCTCGGTGCTGTCCTGCTCGGGTGTGTCGAGGACGCCGAGCCGCTTGGCGTCGTCCTCGTTGAGCTTCATCGTGGTCTTCACGCCGGACGGTGTGGTGACCTCGTACTTCTTCAGCGGTCCGCCCACGGCGGCCACCTCCATTCGTTCATCGACGGGAGTGGAGTCCGAGGCCGTGCCGCATGCGGCGTGAGCGGCGCCGCACATCGGGCAGCGGCCTCGGACCGTCCGTGAGTTGACCAGCACTACGAGGACTTCATCAGCCCGGCCGCTCGCAGAGCCGCCAGCAGGGCGTTGATCTTGTTGGCGCAGTCGGTGGCCGTCGCCGTTCCCGGAGTCGGGATGTCGGCAACGGCCGCAGCCTGCTTACCCTCACGAGTGGCGCCAGCGCCAGGATTCAGGTACGCCATGTCAGGCCCTCCGATCAGGCAGTCAGGTCGATCTCGACGAACGCGTTGGGCTGGATGACGCCGAAGGCAGCCCTCATCTCCGCGAGGATCGCCACCATGTTCCGGATGAAGAAGTTGGCGTGGCTGTCGCTGATGGTGATGGACGCCTGCTCGCGGTCCCACAGCACCGCCTTGCGGAAGTCGCCGACATAGCCGGTGCCCGCCGGGACGGCCTCGGTCTCGATGACCGGCAGACCCCACAGGGTTCCAGCGCTGCCCAGGCCCTGCGGCCCGCCGAAGTAGAAGCGGGCCTCGTTGTCCTGGAGGAGGTCGATGGCCTCCAGGTCGGCCGGGTTGAGCAGGTACGCGTTCGGCGTGCTTCGACCCACGAGGCGCACCTTGGTGCGGGCCTTGCGGGTGGTGGTGAGCAGGTTGGTGTCCCAGGCCTGCGCCTGCACGCCCGAGACGTTCGAGAGGCCCTCGAGGTTCTCGCCCGTGCCGTCACCGGACACCATCTGGTCCTCGAGCTCCTCCTCCAGCCCGTAGCGAAGGAAGGCGTCGATGATCGAGCGGACCTGGGCGGCGTCGGACAGGGCCCGCTTCGTCAGCGGGATCCAGTGCGCGATCGTCCGGACCGGGGTGGTGACCTTCGCCCACGCCAGCGCCGACTCCGGCTTGACGCCGTTCGCGGCATTCATGGTGCCGGGGTCAGCCGTGGTGGTGGACTCCGGGACCGGCGCAGCGTTGTTCGTCTGCGACGTCTGCCGCACGTACTCGATCGTGTCGCTGGTCGTGGTCAGGTTGGTGACCACGTCCCGCAGCCTGAGCGGACGCTGGAACGCCAGCTGACCGACCTGCAGGCCCATCATCTGGTTGGTGACGAACGCGCCACCCGAGGTGTCCGAACCGCCGGTGACCAGCGCCTTGTAGCCGACCGGGCGGGACTGCACCCGGTGGTCCTTGCCGAACACGCCGTTCGGGGCGGACGCCATCAGGCCCTGGAACTCCGCCGACTTGACGAAGGTTTCACCCAGCGACGCCTTGGCCTCAGGCACGATCAGGCCCGACGGGGTAAGGCGCTCACCGGCCGACTTCTCCTCGACCTGGATCTCGTCACCGAGATCGGCGAGCGCCTGCCGCATCGTGGCCGACGCCTTGGCCTTCTCCAGGCCGGCCTTGGCCTCCTGCGCCTGGTCCATGTGCTGCTTGACCTGGCCGCGCTCGTCGTCGGTGAAGTCGCGGCCCTCGTCGTCGGCCTTCGCCGCGATGGCCTGCGCCTGCAGCAGGTGGTGCTTGAGCTGGTCCTTCAGCTCCTCAATCTTGTTCACGGCTCTCCTCAGTCCGTAAGCGTGGAGACCTCCGCCTCAAGGGCGGCGAGGTCGGCGTGCAGACGGAGCGAGGCGGGGCTCGGCCCGGCGGGCTGGTCCGCCTTGGCCTCAGGGGCTTCCTGGGGCGAGGCGTCAGCGAGCGGGGCAGGCGTGGCCTTCTCGGCGTCCTGCGATTCATCAGCGCTGGAAGGGAGGGAGTCCAGCAGCTCCTTTGCCAGGCGCGCGATGTCGCGCACCCGCTGCTCGTTCTGGGACGACAGCGTCCTGCCGGCCTTCAGAGTCTCGAGCGTCTCCTGCACCTTGTTCAGGTCAGGAAGCATGTCGACCGCGCTCTTCACGTCGATGAGCTCGGTGGCCTGGTTGGCGCCGATCAGCGTCGGGCCGACCTCGTAGAGCTTCAGCTTGCGCAGCTCGTAGTAGCCGGGGCCGTCCTTCTGCTCCACCCACGAGCCCTCGTCGATGTCGTAGGCGAAGCTGAACTGGGTCACCCTGCGGCCCTTAAGCAGCCGGTACACCTGGGCGGCCTTGGTACCCGGCTCGGTGTCGATGCGGGCTCTCACCCACAGTCCCTCGGGCCTCTCCTCAGCCTCCAGCACCTCACCGATGTGGTACTCCGGGTCATGGCTCATGTGCGACCACAGGACGGGGATGGGATCGCCGCGGCCCTTCCATTCGGCAAGAGTCTCGGCGAACGCCCCGGGGGAGATCTTGTCGCCAACGCTGTCGACGTTGTAGGCGGCGACGATGGCTTCGAACACGCCCTCGTCGGTGCCCTCGTGGGTGCCCGCGGCCTTGATCCGCACCGGGCAGCTCTTGATCCGCATGGTCACTCCGAATTCGAATACGTCAAAAGGCACCGGCAGTTCGCCGTCTCGTCTGCGTCACCCGTGCTGTCGCCGGGCCAGCGCAAGCCGTTCGAGAACACCCCGCCCAGCGGGACCTTCTCCCCGTTCATGGCGGCATGCTGGGCTCGCGGGTTGCTGCTGGTGGTCTGCCACACCTTGAAGCCCAGCCCCGACGCCTCCGCGGCGTCGTGGCCGCCGAACGACAGGGCCTCCGTCGCCGCCGTCTCGCTGCGCGTCAGGGCGGCAGCCGCCCACAGCCCGCCCGCGAGCACGAGCGCCGCCGCGACACCGCCTTCCTCGGGCGGCACCTCCGCAGCCTCGACAGCCGCCTGCTCGCCAGCAGCGTCGTGCAGTTCGGCGTGATGCAGCGCAGCAGCCAGCAGCCACGGCTCCATCACGTCCGCCGCCCAGCCATCCCCGGACGGGTTGAACTCGTCCAGCACCGCGCGTGCGCCCACGCGCCCGAACCGGAGGATGTAGTCCGCGATCAGCTTGGAGAACCTGGCCAGACGGCCAGCCCGCCCAGACTCCCACCAGGACCGCACCGCCTCAGCACTGCCCGGACCGGAGCCCACCAGGGCGGTGAACTCCTCGTCCGTCAGCTCGGCGAGCGCCTGCGCGAACTCCTCACGCAGCTCATCCGGCGAGGACTCGACCGTTGATGGCCCGGCCTTGGTAGCTACCCGCCGGGCCAACGCTTTTGGGACCGCGTCAGGCTCCGGCGCCGTGTCCCGCGGCGACGCCAGACCGCCCTCCGTGACGTTCATCGGCACGATCAGCTCGTCGCCGCCCTCGATCGCCGGAAGGTTGTTCCGCGCGCGCGTCTCGTTGACCGTCATCCACGGCCGGCCGGTCGCCGTCGACGCCGCAACGGCCTGCTCCTCGAAGCTGCCGCGCATCTTCGCGTCGATGTTGAACTCGCAGTACACGTCCCGGCTGTCCGGCAGGTCCGGCAGGATCTGCGCCTGGATCTCCTGTGCGAACATCGTCAGGTAGGGGCCCAGGGTGTCCTGGTACAGATGCCGGTGCTGCTCCTTGATGTTGGAGTAGGTGGCGTGGTCGAGGATTCCGATCAGCGGCGGCGGGATGAAGTACGCCGCACTGACCTCCTCGCGGGTCAGCTTGCGCGCCTCGATGTACTGCGCCTGCTTCGGGTCGAAGCCGACCGGCTTGTACTCCATGCCGTCCTCAAGGATCGGCGTTCCACCCTCGCCGCCACCGCCCTGAGTAAAGCTCCGCCACATCTCACGGAAGCGCGCCTTCTCCCCCGGCCCCCACTCGGGAGCATCCGGAGGACGCACCAGGACGCCCGTATGGCGTGCCCCGCCCTTCCACATCGCCACTCGCTGCTTGGCCGCCTCCGTCGACTCCAGGAGCACATCCCGTAGCGACTCGATCGGCGATGTGCCGTGCGTGAGCGTCTCTGGCGTGTAGCCGTGGATGTGCACGACCTCATCAGGGCCGAACTCACGGCCGCCCGCGGTCTCGTAGTACTTCGGGGCGATCCAGTTGCCCTCGGCCGGCCGGATCAGCGTCGGAGGGACCGGCAGCAACGCCCGCCTGCCCCTCATCCGCAGCTTGATCGCGTAGAAGTCGTCGTAGAGGGCGTAGTCCGACACCATGCGCTCGATGAACCGGTACTGCGTCATACCGGGCAGCGGCTCGGCGAGCAGCTCGGCAAGCGGATGCTCGGTGAGGCGCTCCCGATCGGTGTCGCTGATGCGCCGGAAGGTGTGGATGCCGACCTGGGCGATGTTCCTCGCCAGGAACGAGATGACCGTGCGCACCTGGGGCTGCGTCCGCCAGATCGCCTCGTACTCCCACGGGGCGGCCGGGATCGGCATCGCGGAGAACATCGGCGTGACACCGGCTCCCGTGGTCGCGAGCTGCCCGGAGCTGACCACGAACGCCATCAGCCACCCCCGCCCGCGAGCACCTGGGTGAACTCCACCTTGGCGCGCTCGATGACGACCTCACCGTCGACCGGCTGCGGAGAGCGGCCGGCCTCGAGGAGCTCGACATCGCGGAGCACCAGCAGCGGGCCGCGCTTCGCCCACAGGATCCCGCTGAACGCCTTGTCCGCCAGGTTGACGACGACCCGCTTACGGACTGCTGTACGGCGCCACGCGAACATCGCGACCTCCCCCGGCCGCTACACGACCATGATCTCGTCCTCTTCCGCGTACCGGGACTTCCGGCGCGGGGGCCTGGCGACGATCTCGGACATGGCCGTGGCCAGGGCCGACACGCCATCGATCTTGTCGCCGCTGTTCGCCTTGTCGGGCTTGACGTTGCCCGCCGGATCCATCGCCACCGCGAGGTTGTCCACGCACCAACGGACCACCGGGTGCCCGCCGTGCCGCAGCGCCGGCGCCTCCGGGGTGCCTTGCAGCACCAGCCGCTGAATCTCCTTCAGGACCGGCGACATCGTTGCGAAACCCTGCCTGACCTTCACCATCGGCGCCCGCTCGGACACCAGATCGTTCGTCAACTGGCTCGCGTTCCACGGGTCGTAGCCGATGCTGCGCACCTTGAACGTGTCCCGGTCCCGGCGGATCTGCTCCCGGATCCAGTCGTAGTCAGCGACGTTGCCCGGCGTCGCCGTTAGCCATCCCTCACGCACCCACCTCGACGCCGCACCCGCCGTCCGCTTATCCAGCGCCTTCAGGTTGTCCTCAGGGGTCCAGAACCGCCACAGAGCATCCAGCGTGCCCGTCTCGTCATCCGGGAACAGCCAGCACAACGCACAGAGGTCCGAAGTGGATGCCAGGTCGAGCCCGCCCCACGTGTCCCGGCCGGCCAGAGCCTCCTCGTCGACGAGCCCGGCGTTGTTGTCCCACGCCTGCATGGTCAGGAACCGCGTGGACTGCTTCGTGCGGATCCCCAAGTGCAGCCGCAGGAACTTCGCCAAGTCCGCGGGGCTCTGCTGGGCCTCCGCGGCGGCACCGCGCAGGTAGGCGGCACTCGGGCTCACTCCGAAGCCCGGGTTGGCCTTGCGCCAGGTGCTCTCGGCGTAAGGGTCGTCGTCCTCGTCCGCTCCCCAGACCACGCCGTAGGTGTCCGGGTCGTGAAGGACGCCTCGGGCCAGCTGCTCGACGTACTGCCGCTTCCGGTCGTAGATCGACTCTTGCTTGCCGTCGTCCGCCGTCGTGATGATCACAACGAGCGGCTGACGGCGAGAGCCAGTGCCAGTCTCGATCGTCTCCACCAGGTCCGCGGTCTTGTGGACGTGCAGCTCGTCGATGATTCCGCCGTGAACGTTCGCCCCGTGCATGGCCTCGGCGACCGAGGACACCACCGTGAAGTAGCTGCCGCTCGCCGGATGCGTGATCTTCTTCGTGTAGGCCTTGACGTTGCCCTTCAGGGCTGGGGCGCGCTCGGCGATCGTCTTGATCGGGTCGAAGGTGTAGCGCGCCTGCTTCTCGCTGGTCGCCGCTGCATAGACCTGAGCCCCGGGCTCACTGTCCGCGGCCATCAGGTACACGGCGATGCCGCCTGAGAGGGTGGTCTTGCCGTTACGGCGCGGCACGTCGACGTACAGCTTGCGGACGATCCGCACGTAGCCCTCAGCCTCGTCGTCCCAGCGGACCCAGCCGAACACCGGGGCGATGATGTAGGCCACCTGCCACGGATCCGGATCCAGGGGTTTCCCGGCCCACTTGCCCTGCGTGTGCCTGAGTAGGTGAAACGACTTCAGGACGCGGTCCACGCGGCCCGGATCGAACACCGCACCCGGCGCCTCACCCGGATTCGGCGTCTGCACCTTCGGCGGGCAGTCCGGCAGCGGAATACCCCGCGCCTTCATGTACCAGCCGACCTCAGGACTGATCCCCAGGTCAGCCAGAACCTGCGAACGGGTTCGCCTCGTCCCCATCGTCGCCCCCACCCCGGGCCAGGGCCTGCTCCGTCGACGGAGTCAGCCCGAAGTGGGCGGCCCAGCTCCTCATCTCGCGGCCGGCGTTCCGGGCGATCGCCACGCACGGGTGCGCCAGCTTCCCCTGCCTCGCCTCGATGACGAGGCCCTCCTCCTGCACGACGCGAGTCGCCTCAACGAACGTCGCCCACGCCTCGCAGTACGCTGCCAGCGCCGCCCGGTCCTGCTCCTTCACCAGATCCAGGCGCGACAGCTCGGGGATGACCCGCTCCCACTCGGCCGCAGCCTCATCGGACAGCCAGTCCGGTGCCGCCGGCGGCACCCGCTTGAACGCCGGGCCGGGTTCGACCTTCCGGCCGCCCGAATCCCGGCCCGGCGAGCGCCCGGTGATCAACTTGAGGCCGGCCGGAGCGGCAGTCCTTCCCATGTCAGACCCCCTGTCAGCGATCTGAGCGCGCGTCTTCCGTTCTGGCCGCGGCGGTCCCCCAAGATTTTTTCGCCGTGATTTTTACTCCCCTACCCGTGTGCGCGCGCCCGCGTGATCATGATCTTTCGAGCTTCTTTTCGCGCGCCTTTCTTGATCCTTCTGCGGCTTCGCGCGCGGTCTTCTCGCGATGGCAAGGCTCGGAATGGATCATGCCGAGGTTGTTGAGGTCGCGAGCTGCCCCACCTTGACTCACGGGGATCTTGTGTTCGAGTTCGTCGGCCCCTTCGCCTCCGCAGACGTAGCAGCAGCCGTGATCTCTGGCCATGACCTGGCGCTTGAGTGCCCGCATGGTGCCGCTGCTCATGCCGTAGCGCTCTTGGGGTGAGGGCCGGCCTCGCCATGGCTCGGGCTGATGCTCGTCGCATCGTCCTCGCTTGGTGGCCAGCTCATGGCATCCCATGGCCCCGCATCGAGTAGGTGGTGCTACTGGCACGCTCCCCCCATGGTCACGTCTGTGTCACATCCGCGCGCGCGTGACTGATCAATGGTCTGATCGTTGCCCCGTGCGCATGGGGCGCGCGCGAGATAGGGGGATGGCATGGCCAGTGGATGCCGTGACTGTAAGACGTGCACGATGTCGTGGATCGCTCGCATGGGGCGTCACACGCTGTACTTCATCTGCCTGGCCTGGCTGATCAAGCCTGTGTTCCTGAAGTGCTGCCCTCAGTGCAAGCACATGATGGGCCGCCACCAGCGCCGTAGGGACGGCTCGTTCCAGGACTAGACCCTCAGCGCCTGGACGGTGAGCTCGGCGTTGTCGACGTTGTATGCGAGGACGGTGCCGTAGTCGTTGGGGCTGAACGGCCCGAAGACCTGCGTCTCTCCTGCGGGGATGGTCTCGCTGCGCACGGGCGCGGTGAGGCCGTCGACGGAGACGTTGGTCTGGAACGTGATGGTCCGCGACGAGGCGCCGGTGTTGCGGACGATGAGCACGACGCGCCCGTCGTTGGCGGTGCTGTTGCCGTTGGTGACGTCACCCGCGGTGGCGGCCGGGAGCACCGTGCCAGAGCGGGTCGCCTGCGTTGTGGCGATGTTCGTGCGGGGCATGGCGGTCTCCTACGCGGGGACGATGGTGATCTGCGGTTGGGTGATCTGCAGTTTCCGCCCGTACTTGGCGAGGACGGCTTCGAGCTCGGCGAGGCAGTCGTCGGTCTTCCGCTGCTCGTCCTCGGCGACCAGCTGGCGGGCCTCGGTGATCGGGTCGGTCTTCTCGTCGGCCATGGCGCGGGCCTTCCAGATGCGGGTTGAGTCTGGCGTCAGGGCCCGATAGCGGCCCAGGGGCCGGCGAAACCGGCGGCGGTGTTGGACCCGGGGGCGATGGACGCGGGCAGCGTGGTCTGGGCGGTGCCGTTGGTCGCGAAGCGGTAAACACCGGAGGTGAGCCCAGCGTTGACGGCAGTGGCAAGGCCGCCGCTGCCGCTGGCCCGGGCGATGGTCGGTGCGGTGGTCGCGTTGAACACCATCGCCACCCAGACGAACGAGCCTGCGGCGACGCTGGTGCTGGCAATGGTGGTGGTCTTCAGCCCGGTGCTGGCGATCGACGCGTCGACGCCCGTGGTGGCGAGGCGGGATCCTGCGGGGCTGTAGAGGCCGACCCAGTTCTGCCCGGCGGTCGGCGTGGCGCCCGCTGTGGTCACCCACCAGTAGATCTTCGTGATGGCTGTGTCGTCCGGCACGTGGATCTTGCTGAGGTAGACGGTACCGTTCGTCAGCAGCGAGCCCGTGGTGGCGATGACCGGGTCGTAGGTCCAGCCGGTCAGGCCGTGGTTGACCGGGAGCTGCTCGCCGAAGGCGCCGGTCGCCGTGTAGACGGAGCCGGCGGCCGGGACGGTGAACAGGTTCGCCCCGCCGTTGCGGAGGGTCAACAGACGCCCGGTGGTGCCGCCGTCCGTAGCCGTGAGGAAGATGCCCTGCGCTGCCGTTCCTGCGGCGGTGCCGCGGCGCAGGTCGATCGACAGGGCGGAGGCGCTGGTGTCGTCGGTGGCGCCGCTGCCGCCGTTCGTGTGCGTGATCTTTACGGTGCCGCGGGGCAGCGTCTCGTGACCGGAGATGTAGACCGCCGACGTCTCGCGGTTGTCGGAGATCAGGTTCAGGGCGGCGGCCACGTCGACGCCGGTGGTGGACGCCTGGTAGATCGTGACCGCGTGCTCGGTCGGCGACGTCGTCTTCAGGAACGCCGAACGGGCCGTGAGGTTCGTCGTGATGCCGCCGGTGAGCGCACCGCCCGCCTTGGGTAGGAACTGGCCGGACGCCCACGCCCGGTCGCCGTGCGGGTCGACGGCTTCAACGTGCGCGGCGACCGCGGCATCCGCCGCCTCGTCGGCGACGGGGCCGGCGACCGCCGCGGCGATCGTGGACACCTCCGCCGTCTCCGCCAGGCCGGCCACATCACCGGTCCGCCCGTTGATGCTGGACACGAGCCCTGCCGACACCTCGACGATGCGGGCCTGCTGACCGGTGGTGACCTCGATGGCATCATCGAAGGCTTCGCCCGTGACTTCGATCCTCACCGGGTCACCTCCAGCGACATGACCACCCTGCCCTGAAGGAGCCGCACCACCGTGGAGCCGCTGACCATCTCCAGGTCCCACAGCCCATTGCGGGTGAGGGTCTCGGTCACGGCGGCGGGGAGGGCGAGCCGCACCGTGTCCCCAATGACCGTCAGGTAGTCGGTGAGGTCGAGCAGCAGCTCACCGTTGTCGGAGGCCGCAGCCGATCGGATCTGGGCCCGGGCGGTCCAGCCGGTCCAGGCGAAGCCGGGCACATCAGCCACCCGGAACGATTGCACGTAGGTGGCACCCTGCTCGATGCGAAGGTCGAAAACACCAGCTGCCAACCCAGCCACCTCCGGGATCTCGGAACTGGCCGCGTCGGCGGTGAGCGTCGACTGGGCGGACAGGGCGACCGCCTCGTGCGCGGACAGGATAGGTGCGGCGGTGAGTTCGCTGTCGACGCTCAGGTCGCTGCTCGCATGGGCGGCGACCAGGGCAGCCGACGTGAGGGCACTGTCCGCGGCGAGCGCCGCGCTGCCCGTATGAACAGCGCCGTTGGCGAGCGTGTTGAACAGGTCGTAAGCCGCAACGTCGGCGGTCCCGGCGTTGCGGTGAGCGGACATGTCGAGCGCGCACGTATCGATCTCGGCCGCGACCCAGGCGGGGGTGGCGAGGCTGCGCCGGTTGGTCCACGTCGTGCCGTCGGGGCTCGTGTCCCAGTAGACCGTCCCAGCATCCTCACGGAGCCGCAGGAACGCCATCGCGACCGGATCATAGGCGATCTCGACGACACCAGCATCGAAGTAGCCGACATCGTTCTTGCAGCGCAACAACCCGGCGACGGCGTTGATCGTGAACCCGATGCGTGTTCCGGCGGTCGGCGAGTTGACGAGGACACCGCAGTAGCACTCCGTCGCCGCGCCCGCCGTCGGCACGGTCGGGATCTTCACGAAGAAGCTCGCGCCGGCCATCGTCCAGCTGTACGCCGTCTGGTAGCCGGCGAACCCCGTGGTGCACGGGACCCGGGCCTGACCACCCGTCTCGGTGACGCCGCCGTAACTGTTGCCCCAGACGGGCCCGATCACACCGTCGTTGAAATTGTCGACCAGCGTCGAGAGGGAGGGCACGAACGCCTCCCTACTGCAGAGCGAGCGTCAGAGACCCCGCGGGCAGCCGGAGTTCATCCCCAGCCGCCACAGTGCGGGAGGCGGATAGCGGCCCGTACCAGAGCCGCACCGGCGTCCCGGCCGAGTCCCAGATCTCCACGCCGACCACCGTGGCGGCCGGCATGCCGGTCCAGACGAGGTCGGCACTGTTGCTGGTGGCCCCGGCGACGGCGGCCGCGACGCTGAGGTTCTGCCGCGCGTAGGAACCGCCGGTCACCTCCGTGCCCGCCGTGGTGTCGTCGCCGTTCGCGGTCACCAGTGCGACCTTCAGCGGGGTGGTGGGGGCGGTCACGGACAGGCCGAGGATGAAGTCGAGGGCCCGGTTCTCGGCGGTGTTGCTCAGGTTGTCGGCCATGCGGCCCCCTTCAGCTGTAGTAGCGCATGGCGTCGGAGACCGGCAGGACGGGGATGCCGCGGGTGTTGATCCCGTCCATGATCGTGTTGAAGTCGGTGAGGCTGCACTGGTTCGTGTTCGCTGCCGTGCCGGTCACGATCTCGTGGAAGGTCAAGATCAGCCACTGGCCAGTCGACGCACAGCGGTCCAGCGGCCCCCCGGCCGCGAGCATCGTCGTCGGGTGCGCCGGGGAGGCGCCGCCCGCCATGGAGCCGATGCCGGAGATGGACCGCATCCGGTACGACATTCCCGCGGGGAACGTCTCGCCCGCGTTGTCGGCCGAGCTGATGCCGCGGCCGGTGGTGAAGTAGCGGCTCGTCAGCAGGTCGATCGGATCACCGTCGACGGTGGGACCGAACCACCCGCCCGGGTAGGCGAAATGCTCGGACGTGAAGCCGTTGGTGACCATCCAGGCGCGCAGGTTCCGCAGTTCATCCAGCACGGCCTGCGTCGACAGCGTCGTGTATTTGGCGTTGTGGGCGGCGGCCGTGTAGGCGTGCCCGGCGATCTCCCACCCGGAGTGGTCCTGCATGGCCCGCATCTGAGCCTTGGTGAGGTACACGCCGGTGGTGTCGACGACGTCCGCGATCGTGTAGATGGTGCCTCGGTAGCCGAGCGAGTCCATCTTCGGCCGGGCATTCCCCCACACCGACGCGTAGCAGTCGTCGAACGTGATGCTCACAGCGCCGGTCGGGAACACCGTCGACGTCGCGTCGATGATCTCCACCGACTGCAGGTTCACGGTCGCGGGGCCGGTGCCGTTGTCGACGACCTGGAACGCCATGTCCGTGAAGGAGCCCGTGTTGGAGGGGACGCCGGTTGGGCCGATCGTGTACGTGCCGGTCGGCGAACGCACCCCGGCCCACTGGAGCGTGACCGTCACCCACTCGCCGGATTGGACTTGGTTCTGCGCGGTGGAGGCGTAGGTGAACACCCGCCACGAGTACGAGTTGGCGAGGGTCGAGGAGCCGATCAGGAAGTTGATCTGGTTGAGCTTCGACACGTCGGCCACGCGGAAGGTGAGCCGCAGCGCCTTGCCGGTGAGGTCGAACGCCGGGGCACCGTAGCGGCGGATGTTCCCGACCGCTGCCGTGCCCGTGGTGGTCATCGCGAACGACTGGCTGCCCTTGGAGAAGGTCGTCGTGTCGTTCGGATTCGAGCTGCCGACGCCCGAGCCGGACGCCGTCCAGCCGTGGCCCGCCGCGAAGATCTGCCGCCAGGACGCCGCCCGCCATCGCGGCCGACGTCCCGTGGGCGCCAGCATCGGCAGCGTCCAGCCGGCCGCCGTGAGCCGCCCCGTCACCTGCGCGTTGCCCGACACGTTGAGCGCGGACAACCAGGCCGTGCCCTGCTCGACCGCTGCGACCCGGTTGAGTGCGTCGTTCAGATAGCCGTCGATCGCGGTGACCGTGCTGCCGAGCGCGAACTTCGCGTCGGCCCAGGACCGGTCGCCATGCGGATCCGCAGCGGTCGTGTGTGCGGTGACGGCGGTGGTGGCACTGCCAGCCGGGTCCGCCTCAACGTCCGCCGCGGACAGGACGACGACGCCCTGCTCCCCGTTCACGCTCTGGACCAGATTCGTGGCCGGGTCGCCCGGGTCGCCCTTCGCCCCTTCCGGACCCTCGGGCCCCTGCGGCCCGGCCGGGCCGGGAGGTCCGGTGACGACGACGTACTCACCCTCCGCCGGCGCGGTCGGCGCCACATCGGCGATGTCGACCACCGGGGCCGCGGCGGGCAGGGACAGCGGATAGGAGCGGCCCGGGGTGTCGTACCAGCGTTCCGTCACCCGGTACGTCCACCCGCTCGGCGTCACATCCGGGTCATCGGTCGCCAGCAGGCTGACGCTGAACGCCCCGTCGTTGTCGAGGACCACCTCGACGTCGCCGATGACGAGCGTGCCGTGCGTCGCAGAGGTGAGGACGTCCGGCTCGGGCTGGAAGACGATCCGGCCCTTGTACGCGGTCCCGTCGGGCCGCTTGTACGTGCCGCTGACCGTGACCGTAGAGAGTCCGGGAGGCAGTGGCATTGGAACCTCCCGGACGTTGAGGGCCCCGCCGTCCGGGGACCGGGCACGGACGACGGGACGATCAGGCGGCGCGGACGCCAGCGGGCAGGGGCGGCGGCTTGCCTGGCTCCAGCAGCTCGCGCGTGTACTCGTCGCGGCGCGCCTTCGGCAGATCGAACACGAGGTAGCCCGCGCCCTTACCCCTGCCCGTCTTGCTGATGCGGCCCTCGGAGGCCCACCGCCAGATCGTGCCGACGGGCACACCGGCGTAGTAGGCGGCGTCCGCGGCGGAGACGTAGCCGGGGAGCATGGGCACCTCCCCCGGAAATGGCGAGAGGCCCACCAGTGTGGCGGGCCTCAAAGCGCACGAAGGCTATCTGAGCAGATGATCGCTTCGGTCAGATCGATATGTCAAGTGGCGGCCGATACGGAAGAGTCGCCGGGGAACCAGTCGTCGCCGTCAGGGACGACGGATGCGGTCCAGTTCGGCGCTCCCAGTTCGTCGCGTAGGGCCAGGATGTGCTGCTGCAGGGCGGGCCCCGGATGGAAGTATTCGCCTCCTGCCCGCAGCTCGGCGAAGCGCTGGTGCATCGCGACCTCTCGCTCCAGGCCACCCTCCTCGATGGCGAGTACCTCGTTGGGTCGGATCGATGAGAAGCGACTGGCGAGGTTCGTCGTCATGCCGATCTTTATGAGGCGCCCGCAGCGGATGTAGTACACCCAGCACTCGCGCTCCGCTGCTGCGGCCACTCGTGCGGCCACTTCCTCCGCGTTGATCCGATCGCGCTTCTCTGCGTTCGCGATGTGCCACCGCGTCAGCTTGGTCGCTATCTCGACGGCTCGGTCGTCGATCTCAACGCCGGCGAGCTCGAAGCGGTGGAGGGTGATGAGGATGTCGGTTCGGTTCGGTTCGTCGGCGGGCACTTTGTCGGCGTGCGGAATCCTGCGGCCTACGTTGACGGATCCTTTCATTCGGTACGGATCGTGCACGCCGATACGCGCACCGCGGGGCTGCGGCATTCAACCTCCCAGGCTCTTCATCATCGTCTCAACGGCCGCTGACAACGGGCTGTTCTACGCTCTCTACGGCCAACTCGATGTCGGCGGCCTGCATCGCCCCTTCGAGCGCGGCCTGCGCCCCGCTGTCCCGCCACGCCGCGGCGATGTCGGCCCGGACGAACGCCAGCCGCAGCGTGCCGCCGTGGACGGACGGCGAGGCGTGGTCGAGGAGCATCCCGGCCGCCATACGACGAAGGCGAGTCGCGGCCAGCACCTTCGGCCACCAGACGGGGATGGTCATCGCTTCTCCCCCATGTACTGCCGCCACATGGACCGGAGCACGAGCAGGCAGGTGGTGCCGCACACGGCGGCGATAGCTACGGCGAGGAAGCCGAGGGCGAGCCCGATGGATCCGACGCAGACGGCGCAGCTGATGCCGATCCACTTCCCGACGTTGGCCGGCTGCTTGTGCTGGTGCTGGCAGGTGTGCGGCTGCTGCGGCTGAATGGCCTGGGCGATGGCCTGGGCCTGCAGAATCGCGTTGATGATCTGGAGTTGCTGGCTGTTGTCGGCCGCCTCGACTGCGTCGTGGGTGGCCTGCACCAGCGGCAGGTTGGGGGTCGGGGCGGTCATGGCGGGTGGTCTCCTTCAGCTGAGTTCGATGTGGGTGGCGGTCCAACTGCGGTTCTTGCGGGCGCCGTCTTCACGGACCCAGTCGGCGACGAGGCGGCGGGCTTCGGCTTCGCTGCCGGCGCGGACGGTGCCGACGGATTCGCCGTCGTGGTGCCGGCCGTCGCTGACGGCGGCCTTCCAGCGATAGGTGCGGGGCATAGGGCCTCCTAGTCGATTTCGCCGGTGCCGTGGCAGACGGCGCAGCGGATGCGGGTGGTGTCGTGCAGGCGGGACTCGATGGCGTGGTGGCCTCTGCCCTCGCACGCGGGGCAGGGGTTGATCGGCTCGGGCGTGTAGTCCGGGTCGGGCTCGTAGCCGCCGGCCTGGACGGTCCACGCAGCCTCCAGCGCACCGGCCTTGACGGTCGCGACGCCGTTGCGGGCCGTCCGCCTGATCGGGCGGGTGATGGCGCGGACGGCCTTGTTCTTGCGGCGCCGGGCGGCGGGCTTGATGATCCGGGTCCAGTAGATTCCGCCCGCGCGCTTCAGGTCGTCGAGGATCACCTCGGGGTGCAGGGTCCCGGCGAGGACCGCTCCGCCGACCTCGATCTCGAACACGTCGTCGTCTTCGGCGCGTTGGCGGCCGGTTGACGCGGCCTTGATCTTCTTCAGGTCGCCGACGGTGATGAGGGGGTCTTCCCAGCTGTGGCCGCTGTCGCAGTTGCCCCATGCGGGGAAGAAGTCGAAGATCCCGCGTCCGTCGAGGCTGAACATCGAAATGGCGCAGTCGGGGCAGGTCTTGGGCTGTCCGTCGACCGTCATCTCAACGATCTTCACCTCAATGCCCATATCGGGATCTCCTTCGCTTTCTGACCGGTACAGGGTCCGTGATGGTCCGTGACAGTGCAGGTCAGGACTGTGAGGGCTTCCGTGATGGACCGGTACGGCATCACGGTCCCGGGGCTGGAATCCCGGTCCGTACCGGTTGGCGTCACGGTCCTGACCTGCGGCGTCACGGTGGCGTTGCGGTCGTTCAGGCTGCCTGAGCGAGGCTCTCGCCGGTGATCTGCTTGATCGTGTCGAGGCGGTAGCCCCGCGTTCCCCCGGTAACCTGGACGGTGGACACGGCCACGTCGAGGCTGAGCCAGTCGACGGCCCTCTTCAGCTCGGCGGAGAGCTGCTTGGCCCCGGCGAGAGCGTCGAGCTCCCAGGCTTCCGGGGCGTGCTGGGCGAGGTAGTCGAGGACCTGGCTGGTGGGCAGGAAGTCCGGGTCGTCGGCCGCAGCGAACGCGCCCCGCACCATCATCACGATCTTCGGCAGGTCGGAGCGGAGCCGGTCCGCCTCGGTGGCGCCGAAGTGGTCCAGGCCCGCGGCGGCCAGCGACTCGGCGTCGACCGTCGGTCGGCCGGCCGCGGCCCGCTCACGCGCCCGCCGCATGCCGTCCTGCTCGTCCAGGAACAGGAACTTGTGCTTCAGCGGCTCGCGGGAGCCGCAGCCGCGGATGTACGCCTGGGAGGCGTCCCGCAGATCGTCACCCACGGCGTTACCCTCCGCAGGGTCGAGCCGGTCCGGCCGCCATCCCTCACCGCCGGCACCGGTACCGAAGACCTGCACGATGTCCTGATGCCGGGACGGGCCGACGACCTTCAGAGCGATCGAGTCGGCGATGGCCTTGCCGATGGCGTCCTTCGTCGCCTCCTGCGCTGCGAGGATGAGTTGCACGCGGGACTTCCGGCCAGTCTGCAGGATCTTCACGGCGAGTTCCTTGGCCCGGTCCGACAGCTGCGGGTACTCGTCGATGAAGAGCACGATCGCCGGCCGCTCCGGGCTGGGCTCCCAGTTCGCCTTCATGCCGAGCTTCGCGAACAGGGTCGGGCGGGCCTTTGCGATCCGCAGGGCCTGGTCGAGGATCGCCTCGATCTGCCCCATGTTGTCGTCGCCGATCGCCCGGACCCCGAGAGCTTCGGCGAGCGGATCGAGACCGTTGCCACCCGGGTCGAGGTCACCGACCAGAACGTCGGAGCAGGCGGTCAACGCGTCGGCCATCGTCCGCAGGATCACGGACTTCCCGCCGCCGGACGAGGCGACGACGATGCCGTGGATACCCAGCAGGGACGCCTCGAACGTCTTCCCGTCCATGCGGTGGGCGAGGATCTGCTTGTCGCGCATGCGGCGGCTGTTGGGCTTCCGCTCGGGCGCGCCCGGCATGTTCGCGAACGGATCCGACTGCACGAGGCGCAGGATCACCCGGCCGCGGGACTCGCGCACCGGCTGCGGCAGCAGCCCGTTCTCCGGCAGATCGAGCGGCGTCTCCAGGTCGGCAGCCTTGGTGACGATGTCGGCCGGCTTGCCTTTGGCGAGACGGACGGTGACCTCCCACCCCCACTCGTAGCGGCGGTTGGCCTCCACCTCCTTCACCTGGATGCCCTCGGAGGCGAGCGCGCGGCGCACGCACTCGGCGGCTTCGGTGCGGTTACGGGCGTCAGCGATCGGGAACGGGTCCCCATCCTGCTGCAGAACCTCGACCTTGCCCGGGTCGACACCGCGCGGCCGGCCCTTCCATACGCCGACCGTCACCGCGGCCATCGCGTACAGCACCGTCACCCACAGGCCACCCTCGAACGCACCGTAGGAAGCGGCGCCCGCCACGGGGGCTGCGACAGCGCCGCGGGTGATCAGGTAGCGGCGCCGGCGGTCCCTGAGCTGCTGGGTGCGCCGCTGCACGACCGCCTCAGCCCCGGCTTCCTTGCCCATGTCGCCGCGCGCGGCCTTCACCTGAGCGCGGGCGGTGCGGATCATCTGCGGGTAGTCGCCGACCATCTTGTCGTGCTCGATACGGGCGATGTGCCACCAGCCGCGCGCCGACCATCCGATCCACACGACCGTCGGGTGGTGGCCCACCGTGCGGGCGGTACGGCGGACGATCGCCGCCTTCGAGTGGACCCACGCGGGCAGCTGCCGCTGGGGGGTGGCGGGCCGCTTGTCGACGACCGTCTCGACGGGGCCGACCGTGGTCGGCTGGAGGGGCACCGCCACGGTCCGGCGGTCAGTGGTGGGGGTGGCCATGGCGGGTCAGTCCTTCTTCTGCTCGAGGCGCGCCTGGGCGCGGGCGACAGGGTGGATGGGGGCGGTCTCGCCGGCCCGACGGACGGGCGGAGTACCGCCGTTGTTGCGGCGCCCGTCGGGGGCGTCCGGGCCCTTCTTGGCGCGGGGACCCTTTTGGGATTCGACCTGCGCGAAGTCACCGATTATCGGAACGTCGGTGGCGACCTTCATGCGGGTCTGCGCGGCACGCGACTTGGCCTCGATCTCCGGGGTGATGCCGACCGTCTTGCAGCCGGTAACGCGGTACCAGGCCTCGGCCCAGATCTGCTCGGTGACGTACTGCGAGCCGCGCGCGGAACGCATCGAGTCGGCGACCTTCCACACCTCGTCGTGGCTCGCTTTGCGGTCCTCGTCGCGGCGACGCTGCTCCTCCTCGGCGCGGGCCTGCGCGGCAGCCTTCTCCGCGGCGGCCCGAGCCTCGGCGGCCTGCTTCTCGACGCGCGCCTTCTCCCGCGCGGCCTCCGCCTCGCGCCGGGCACGCTCGGCCGCCCGGCGCTCACGGAACGACGGAATGCCGTCGGCCTTCTGCGCGATGCCGTGCTCATAGGCCATCAGGACGATCGGGCCGCCGAGGGAGGCGATGGCGCCGATGAGGCCGGCGTTGAAGCCGATCTCCGGCTTGGTCATGCCGCCGTGCAGGTTGATCGCTGCGGCGATGGCTGCGGAGATCATGATGCCAATGCGGTACGGGGCGACGTCCCGCCGATGAGCCACAGCCCACGCTGCACCGAACGCCAGCACCAGGGCCAGGCCCTCCAGCAGCGCCGGCGCAGCGATGAGGAACGGGCGCTTCGGATCCCAGAAGTGCATGAACTGCACGGGCGCGGCGATGATCAGGCCGACGGCGTAGATGCCGCGCGCACCCCACTTCCACCAGCGCTCCGACCGCTCCTGCTCGGCGACCCGCTGCGCCTCCGCGGCCTCCTCATCGGCGGCGGCCTGCTCCGCCTTCTCCTTCTCGGCGCGCGACTTGGCGGCCTCGGCCTCCTTCTTGGCGACGTAGGCGTTGTGGTCGACCTGGTCCTTCTCCAGGCGCAGACGCTTGCGCTCGTTCTCCAGGCGGAGCTTCTCGGCCTCCTCGGCGGCCTTGATCTTCTCGGCTTCGGCCTCGCCCTCAGCCTTGATGCGGGCTGCTTCAGCTTCGGCGTCGGCGCGGGTCCGGATCGCCTCCGCCTGGGCCAGCGCGACCGGGTCGAAGCCGCGGTCATGGCCGTTGACGTGCTCGATCGACGTGGCGGTCACGGGTATCAATCCCTTCGGGTTCAGGCGGTGGCGGTGCGGGTGGGTACGGGCCGGTGCTTCCACCAGGCAGCGACGGCGGCCAGGGCGAGCACCTGGCCGGGGATCAGGCCGACGATCACGGCCGCGCCGGTGGCGGCCAGACCGATCGGGGCGGCAGCCGACGGCCACAGACCGACGACGATCAAGAAGCCGGCCAACAACAGCCAGCGGACATAACGGGACATGACGACCTCACACAGGGTCGGGATGGACGGCGGGGGTCTGGTCGGCGCCCCGGGCGGGAGTCGACCCCGCGCCCTCACGGCTGGATGCCGGGGCTGTGGCGGTGAGCGATCACCACCAGATGGACTTCTTCTTGCGCTTGTCGGGGCAGCCGTTCCGGGCGTGGTCCTCGCGCGGTGGGCACGGCTCGTTCTGCGCCCCGAGCCCCAGCCAGTTGCCCTTGTGGAGCTCGGCGTGCTCCTCGCACTGGGCGCAGCGGTCGGCGGACATCAGGCGGCGGCCGGGTAGTCGAAGCCGTCCAGCTCGGCCAGCAGCTGCGGGTCGAGGGCGGCAGCGTTCCGGCGGAGCAGACGCATCTGCTCACGGTCGCCGTCGGACCGGGCCGCGCGGTAGGAGTCGACGATCTGCGCGTCGACCGGCATGAGTGCGCGGCGCTTCTTACCGAGCTCTGTGGCGGCGATGTCGGCGTCGAACAGGGTGGGCGTAGACATGACGGTGGTTCCTCACTGGTCAGGTGGGGTGGGAAAGGGGGTGGGTCAGAGCTGGTTGGGCTGAAGGTCGAAGAACAGGACCACGAGCGTCGCGCCGTACTCCTCGGCGAACTGCTTGTAGACGAACTCGAAGACCTGCTGGCGGGTGACTCCGCCGGGGACGTCGACGATGGCGCTGCGCGTGTTGAACCGACCGTCCGGCGTCTGAACCGACATGACCCAGTGGTAGGCGGTGGTCGTGGGCTGCACGGTCTGGGCGGAAGAAGGCATGGCTGATCTCCTCGGGTGGTCATGCCGGGATGAGATGGGGTGGGAAGCCGCGGGCGGCGGGACGGGGGCGGACACCGCCACCCGCGGCGGATCAGGGGGTTAGCGGGTGGCGTTCCGCAGACGGCCAGCCAGGTAGCTGGCGAGCGCCTGGCATGCGCTGCAAGTCCAGGAGAAGCCGAACCAGCCGCCGCAGCGGTCGCACTGGCTCACCGGTCTCCACCACCCTCACGGACGAGACGCAGCGGGGTCGGCTCGGGCTCGTAGTTGACGAAGCAGGTCGCGAGGCGCTGCCCGGTCTCCACATCGGTGACGGACACCCGCAGCAGCGGACCAGCCCCAGGGAGTTCGCCGACCTGGCGGACCACCGCATCGGCCTTCGCCTGCGCCGCGGTCAGGCGAGCAAGGTCGGCGCTCACGACCGCTCACCGCTCTCACGGACAACGAGGAACCGGTCCGACGGCAGATCCATCACGACCGTGACGGGCTGACCCTGGGAGCGGAGCTCGGCGGCCCGCTCCTCCGCCGGCCAGCTGCCGCGCGGGCTACCGGCCGGGAAGTGGTCGAGGATCTCGGGGGCGCTCACGACGCGGCCTCGATCAGGTCCAGGCGGCCGGCGTCGGCGAGCTGGCAGCGGCACATCGCCATCTCGTCCTGCGCCGCCAGGCAGCCGTCGAAGTCGGCGGAAGCGGCCAGCGAGCGGCAGGTCGACGCAGCACGCCGATAGCGGGAAGCGATTCGCGCCGGGGCGATCAGGTCCAGGCGCCCCGCCGCCTCCAGAGCCCGAAGCGACTCCTCAAAGATCGGGCCGCAATCGAAGAACGAACCGAACTCGGCAGCCGTCCACGTGGTGGCGCGGCGCTCGGACAGGCGGTCCCTGTACTCGACCGCAATCTCGTAGCGGGTCACCGCACGAACCAGCGACACCGGCAGGAACGCGCGCTCCAGCTTGGCCAGCGCCTCGGCGGCGGCCGGCGACAGCGGGGCGACCGGGGTGTGCTCGGCGCTCACGGGCGCCGGTACGATCTGGGTAGCCACAGGGTCTCCTCTACAGAACCTGGTGGTTAGGGCCGGCGCACGAGGTGAGAGTCGTGTTGTCCGGCCCGCTCTTCGTTTGTGCGCTATCCGCGGGCTGGGCCCGGTGAGAGTGGACAGCGGTTGCGCCGTCTTCTAGGTGGCACCTTGAAGACTTGGTAAGACCGTAGAGGCCTCCCGACGGCGAGTCAAGCGCCCAACCCAACGTTTCTAGCTGAGGCTTGAGTGGCCGTCGGATCGCCCGTACTCTCGCGTCATGGCCGACTCCCCCGACGCTCCCTTCACTCGCTACGACGAGCAGCTGCGCGCGATCACGGACCTCGACGAGCGCTGGGCCAAGTACCTCGAGCTGGCCGAGTTCCTCGATAGCGAGCTGGAACTTTGGCGACGTCGGCAACGCCAGGAGATCGCCATGGGCTTCCGCGACGAGGGGAAGACGTGGAAGGAGATCGGCAAGTCCATGGGAGACGTGTCGTTCCAGCGCGCCTTCCAGTACGGCAAGGGTGAGTGACCGTGGCTGCATGGGATCGAGTCTTCGCGTGTGGGCGCGCCCAGACCATGAAGACCTACTGCAGCACCATGCAGTGATCTGAAGCGGGGCATGCAGGCCCATGCAGACCCGCTACGAGAGGGCCCACAAAGGCGGCCGAGGAGCCGATAGTGGAGGACGTTCAGCAGCGGTGGACCGGGGAGAAAGCCGCCCGGCTCCAAGACGCATTCGAAATGACCCAGGAAGAGTTCGCGGGAAAGCTCGGGGTCTCGGTTCGCAGCGTCGCCTCGTGGCGCGCAAACCCGAGGATGGTGCCCCAGCCCGAGACGCAGCGCATCCTGGACACGACTTATGGAATGGCAGGTGATGCGGTGCGCCGGGAGTTCATCCGATTGTCGCGGAAAGCAACGCCGCAGCCGGAGGCGCAAGCACTGCGAGTGGCTATCGCCGTGGTCCGTCGAGGCGGTGACGTGCTACTCGTGTGCAGGCAGGACGGCGACGACATCGCCTGGCAGTTCCCGGCCGGCATCGTCAAGCCGGGCGGCTCAGCGTCGAAGGTCGCCGTGCGGGAAACCCTGGACGAAACCGGGGTCCACTGCACCGTCCGCGAACACCTGGGTGAACGACTCCACCCCTATACGCGCGCAATGTGCGACTACTTCATTTGCGACTACGTGCACGGCGAGGCAGTCAACGGGGATTCCTCCGAGAACGTCGCCGTGGTGTGGGCTCCGATAAGTGAGCTCAGCCGCTTCATCCCCACCGACCGCATTTACCCGCCGATCCTCGAAGCTCTGGAGGCAACCGTATGACCACCGAGACGACGAAGCCCGACGTGTCTGCCGCGATCATCACGGACGGCGAGCGTGTCCTGATGGTGCGGCGCCGCGTGAAGGAGGGCGAACTCAGCTGGCAGTTCCCGGCTGGCGGCGTCGAGGAGGGCGAGACGGCGGAGCAGGCCGCGGTGCGGGAGACGCTCGAGGAGACCGGCCTGACGGTGAAGGCCGTGAAGTACATCGGTGACCGCGTGCATCCGAAGTCCGGGAAGTTCATGGCGTACACGGCCTGCGAGGTCGTCGAGGGCACAGCTCGCGTCGCCGACGAGGAGGAGCTCGACACGGTGGCTTGGGTGCGGCATGGGGAGATCCCCGGTCTGGTGCCCTACGGCCTGTTCGGGCCGGTGCAGGAGTACCTCGACGAGGTGCTGCCGCACTGACGAGTTTTGGACATCCCTGGCGGTCCACTTCAACCCGACTGGGGTCCCGAAACCACGGACGGAAACCCGCAGCGCCGCAGGTGACTACCTGTTCTACCTGCGAAAATCCACCCTAGCGCAACTATTGATGCGTTTTCGATCTTGCCAAGATCGCTCAGCGGCCGCGGCGAGAACCCGCTAGAAAAGCGAACGGCCGGGTGCGTCAACACCCGGCCCGTTCTAACGGCGAGCTGTCACTCGCCGATCAGCAATCCAACCCCTGTGAAGGATGGAGCTACCCATGCAGAGTAGCGGCACGCCCGTATTAGCGCGCCCCGCTTTGTCGACAGATCACCTGTTGAGTGCGCCACTCCCCCACCTGCTCGCCGAACTCGACGTCGAGCTGGTCGACTCCTCGATCACGGACGCCGGGTTCTACGGTGCGTTCGTAGTGGACCGTGACGGCTTCCGCATCCTGTCGATGCCCACCGGCCGGTCGGTGTTCGAGCGGGACACGGCGGCGCGGATGCTCCTGGCGGAGGGCTTCGGCCTGGATGCCCCGCCGGTGCCGGCGCCGCTGGAGGTGTCGCGCGCCTGACGCACCGTCCCTGGAGCCCCGCCCGCATGTCGGGCGGGGTTTCGGCTGTTCTGCTTTCGTCGCGTCGTCCCTGCGTTCAGACTGCCGTCATGGATCTTTCGAAGCCCGCGCCCGAGTCGGGGCCGCTCGCCTTCAAGGGCTACATGGCGACTGCGCTGCTGTATCCGGATCGTGTGGAGTTCAAGCGATCACCGATTGCGCGGCTGGGCGGGAACCGGAGCGGCACGGTGCTGCTGGCGGACGTGCTGAAGGTGCACCAAGTGGCGCCGACGCGGCTGGTGAACGGCCACGTGCATCTGATGACGGCGGAGGATCCCGGCGCGTTGCGGAGCCTCTCGATGACGCCGAAGCAGCAGCCGGCGGGGAACCCGCGCACGATCCTGTTTACGTGGCAGCAGCGGGACACGTACACGAAGTTCGTGGCGGCCGTTGAGGCGGCTCTGGGAGAGCAGCCGAATCTGTAGCTGCAGTTCCGGTTTGCGCCGCGTTCACGCCCTTGTGCCGCCATCGTGCGCCGTTGACCGTTGTACGGGTCGAATGACCGTGCACTGACAGGGGGCTGGAGTGCGACGCAGGTTGGATGACGTGGCGGGGCGGGCGCTGTTACGGCTGGCGGTATTCCTGCACCGGACGGTGGCGGGGCGGGTGGCGCGGGAGCGGTGGCAGCAGCGGCGGAATGCGGCGTTGCGGGCGGCGTCCGGGCGCGGGGTGCCGGTGGCGGAGATGGCGGCGCGGCTCGGGCTGTCGGAGGGGTGGGTGCGGCAGGTGCTGAACGGGCGGAAGCCGGCCGAGCCGCCGGTGGTCGAGGAAGCCGCGTAGGCGGACACACAGAAGGGCCCCGACCGCACTCGCGGCCGGGGCCCTTCGTCATGGCAGCAGTCCTTGTTCCCGGAGTCTTGCGCGCCGGGCGACGGCCTGCTCCTCGTGCCAGCGGCGGGCGTTGCGGGCCTGCCGGATCGTCGGGGTGGCGGCTCGCTCCCACGGCTGCCCGGGCGGCATGTCGACCGGCTCGTGGTCGACGCGGCATCCGGACAGCCAGACAGCGTTGCGGTAGCGGTGCAGACCGTCATGGCCGCGCTTCAGAGCGCAGCGCCAATGCGCGTAGCCGTTGGTCTCACCAGGGACGCCCGTCTTGACGGGCCGGTCGTTGCAGTAGCCGGCGAGGGTGGCGCGCAGGTCCCACCACCGGTTCTGTGTGCGGTGGATGGTGCGCCAGGCAAGGGCGGGGAGTTTCATGCGCTGCCTTTCGGTTTGATCACGTAGTTGATGTCCAGGTCGAGCCAGACGAGGAGGGAGACGAGAGCGTCGGCGTCGGGCCGGTTGCCGTCGGCCATGCGGGAGAACGTGGATGGGGACAGGTCGACGGCTACGGCCAACTGCTTCCAGGTGAAGCCCTGATCGCGTCGTGACGTGTCGAGGCGCTGGTAGAGCTCGGGGACGTCGAGCAGATGGGTGCTCACGCCGCCCGCCTCTCCGCCAACGGCAGCCGGAACAGTTCGTCGTGCCCGTACTGCTGGCCGCAGCCGCAGCGTTCGCCGGGGGTGTCGAGGGTGACGCGCAGGACCCGGCCGCACGGGCAGGCGACGGGGACCTTCCGGGGCGGTGCTTCGCCGGTGATGACGCGGCGGGCCTGGCCTGCCACCTGGCGCACTTCGTCGGCGAGTTCTCGTATCGCCGGGTGCTCGTCGCACAGGAGCCGCAGGTTGATGACGAGGATCCCGGAGTAGCCACTGACGGCGGATTCGACGCTGCCGTACTGCGGGAGGGTCCAGCCTTCCCGCTCGTAGAAGTCGGCTGCCCAGCTGGCGAGTACGCCTTCGATTCCGCCGCGGGCCCGGAGGTCGAGTGCCTCGATCGAGCAGGGCAGGGGCGCGGATCGGGTGGCGGTGCGTCCGTCGCCGCCGCGCCGGCCGGGGACGAGAGCTTCGGCGAGCTGCCGGTAGAGGCTGGGCAGGGCGTCGAGGTTCTCCTTGATGCGGTCCTGGCAGCCGGGGTGGACGCGGGGAACGGAGGGGCGGTCACAGACGGCGCACGGGTAGGACTGCGGCGCGTCGAGCATGGCGGGCTCCTTGTGCGGGCGGTGCGGTCGGGCGGGGTGGTGTTCGGCTACTCGCCGTGCTTCTCAAGCGGCCAGAGCCGGTCGTTGGCGGCGGCTTCGCGGAGGCTGGGGCCGGCGTTGTGGACGGGCGGCTCGTCGAGGGCTTCCTCGAGGAGGTGGGTGCCGACGGCGACGGGGTGTTCGTCGATGAGGCGGCGGACGCGGGCGATGCGCGCCTGCTCGAGTCGGAGTTGGGCCCGGTAGGTGGCGATGGCGGATTCGCGGGCTTCGAGCTGCTGGTAGAGGGCGTCGAGTTGGTCGCTGGTGATCTCGTTGATGCTGAGTCGGTAGGTCATTCCGGGCTCCGGTGGGCGGGATCGACTGTGTGGCGGCTCTGAGCGTCTGTCTGGGGCTGTTGCGGCCGTGGAGTCGCCGACGGCGTTTCAGGCCCGCAGACGGGCGCTGAGGGCTTTTCTCGGGCCTGTTGCGGCTTGCTGCGGCCCTGCCGTTTCGCCGCCCGCCGTGTGGCCCGGTTCGGTCGGGGCGGCTCCGCGTCGTCGTCGACGACCTCCTCGCCGGACCATCCGACGGTCGTCGTCCACAGGACGCCGGGCCGGGGCGTGTGCTCGCCGCGCGGGTTGCTGCTGGGTACGGCCATCACCGCCTCCCCCGGACCCGGCCGCGCCCGTCGAGCACCCCGTCGGCGTGGGCCAACAGCCGCAGCGCGCGGCGCAGGACGGACCGCAACGGTTCGCGGCGGCGGGCGTAGGCGGCGAGGATCTGGGCGGAGCCGTCGTCGGGGATCCAACGGATCGGCGGGCGGGTCACGACTGCGCCCCGTCCTGCTGCGGCTCGGCGTTGGGCTGCGGGTCATGGGATTCGTCAGTGGCGCAGGCGACGCAGCCGGGTGGGCACGGCTTGGCCGCCGGGGCGGAGGTCGCCTCGGTGCCGGGCTGCGCCTCCGCGGCGGCGGCGAGACCGTCTTGGTACTCGGCGCATGCGCAGGTGCAGGTGTGCGCTCCTGTTCCGCACTGGCAGGGCCCAATGCAGTAGTGCGTGTCGCAGTCGCGGCATAGAGCACGCCCGCAGTCGTCGCAGTCGTCCTCTTCCGACCTTTCTGGCGCCCCCTTCGAGGACGGAGCCTCCGCCTCGGTGCCGGGCTGCGCCTCGTCGGCCAGGCGGCGCAGTTTCTCCAGCTCGACGCGCATCTCCTCGCCGAGTCGGTGCAGCGCGTCGAACGCCTCCGACTTGATCGGCACGCCGTCGTCGTCGACGCCCCGGCCGTAGGCCCACTTGCGGCGGTGGGCTTCGGCAGTGAAGTGCAGCAGCAGCGCCTCAGCCATCGCGGCCCGGTCGGCGGGCGGTTCCACCGTCTGCACCTCGGGGTGCACCCGCGCGACGTGCCCGTCCATCAGGCTGCGCGGCACCATCGGCCGGTCGGGGCACCACGGGCAGGGGTCGCGGACCTCGACGCGGCCTGCGATGGGGCTGGTGAAGTCGGGCTGGGTCATTGGCTGCTCCTGGTGGCTGTGCGGGCGGGGGTGGGTGGTGTGGGACGCTGGGCACAGGCCCGGCCGCGGTAACAGCGCGGCCGGGCTGCGGCGTGGTCACGCCGGGATCGCGTCGAGCGCGTGCGCGGCGGTCATGAGGTGGCGGTGGCCAGCGGCGGTCTGCTGAGGGATGACCCCGTTGCCGGCGATCCGCAGCAGCTCGGTGCGCGGAATCCCGGGCACGTCAGTAATCCATCCGGTGGGCCAGCCCATCAACCACTCGTAGGCGGCCGGGCTGACCCGCAGGTTGCCGCGCGCGTCCGGCGCGACCGGCGACGGAGCCGGGCGACCGGTGATCTCGGCCCAGCGGCGGACCGCCGGCCCGTAGTCCACGCCGAGCTCGGCCGAGTTCCAGTTCTCGTCGAGGCGGACGGCGACACCGGGCAGGTAGTACACGCCCTTGCCGTCGCGCTGGTTGGGGCCGCCGTTCGGGCCGTCGGTGGCCTTCGGGGTGGGAAGCATCGGCAGCGGCGGGTACAGGGCGGGCGGCGCCGGCACCTCGATCGTCACGCCCGTGCCGGGGATGGCGTAGCCGATGAACCGGGGCCTGGTGTGGGGGGCGCCGATCGCCGACGCCTTGGTGATCGTCCAGTAGAGGTCGTAGCCGAGCTCGTTGAGGTTCGCGGCGACGGTGGGCAGGCCGCGAGTCTTCAGGGCGGCGACGTTCTCCAGGAAGACGCGGGCCGGCCGGATGGCGGAGATGGCGTGGGCGACGCTGCGCCACAGTCCGGAGCGGGGGTCGTCGAGGCCGAGGCGGTGGCCGTTGTGGCTGATGCCCTGGCACGGCCATCCGGCGATCAGCGTGTCCAGGTCGGGGAACTGCTCGGCGGTCTCCCGGTAGTTGATCGCGTCGATGCTGCCCAGGTTCCGGACGCCCGGGAATCGGGCGGCCATCACGGCGGAGGCGTGCGGGTCGTTCTCGGCGTACACGACGGTGCGGGCGCCGGTCGCCTCGCGGACGGCTTCGTCGAGCTGGCCGGAGCCTGAGCACAGGCTGATCGCGGCGGACAGGGGGCTCGTCATCGGGTGCCTTTCGTGTCGGTGTGGTGGGCGCTGTCGTGGCGGGGGCAGGCGGCGGACATCAGGCGGCGGGGCGTCGGTGCTCGTCGGGCAGGTCGGCGTCGCAGTAGAAGCCGATGCTGAGGTGCAGGCCGTGGTCTGCGACGACCTTCCACACGGCGGTGTCCGTGCACGGCGGGCGGCCGTCCTGCTCGCGGTGGAAGTTGGTGGTGCAGTCCGCGAGGTCGGTGTAGTCGGGCAGCACCCAGCCGCCGGGGCGGTGGAAAACGCGGACGGTGGGCTTGCGGCGGCGGGTCATGCGGCGGTTCCTTCCTGGGGCTGGTGCTCCACACGGCTGGCGGGGATGCGGCAGTCGTTGCAGGGCGGCGGTGTGGGTCCGGAGGCGGCGGTGCCGCACGGCCAGGCCCCGAGGCGCGGGATGTGGTACTTCGGCTTGGGCTGCTCGGCCTTGGCCGGCTGGGCAGGTGACGGGGCCTCGACCTTCCGTCCGGTGATGTGGCGGAGGTACTCACGGAAGCTGGCGGGGTCCTTCCGGAGCTCGGCCACCTCCTCGATGCTCAGCTCAGTCATGACGCCATCAGCCCCTGCTCCTCGGGCAGCAGGCCGATCAGGTAGCTGATCGCCGCGTGCCAGGCCTCTTCGCTTTCGAGGCGGGGGTGGGCGCCGGTGTCCCGCTCCCATCCCACGAGGGGCTTGATGGCAGGGCGCAGGGTGTACGACCAGTAGATCGAGAACGACCACGTGGGGTCGCTGTCCGCCCGGGCCGCCTCGGCGCGCACTTCCTTCTCCAGGTCGAGCAGCCGCGGTTCGGCGTCAGTGAGTTCGGACCAGGTGATCACGAGTTCTCCTTGTCAGTAGCCGCGGTCCATGGACTGCAGGCGGCCGTAGTGGCCTTGGAAGACGAGCGGGATGATCCGGCCGGAGATGCCGTTTCGGTTCTTCGCGACGATCAGGTCGATCTCGCCGGTGCGGTCCGGGAGGTCTTTCGTCTCCGGGTTGTCCGGGTCGGGCTGCGGCGGCCGGTGCATGAGGACGATCACGTTCGAGTCCTGCTCGATCGCCGAGGAGTCCTTGAAATCGGTGACGAGCGGGGGCCGTCCGGCGGCGTTGCGGTTGAACTGGGCGAGCGCGATGACGGGAATCTCGAACTCCATCGCCATGAGCTTCAGGCCGCGGCTGATCGTGGCGACTTCCTGTGCCCGGTTGGCGTTACTGCCTGTGCCTTCGGGTGTCATGAGCTGGAGGTAGTCGGCGACGACCATGGCGGCGGGCTGGCCGTGGCTGGCCATCCACCGGAGCCTGGCCCGGATCTTCGACAGGGTGAGGTTCGGCGAGTCGTCGAGGATGAAGTTGCTGGCGTTCTGCATCCGGTCAGAGACCTTGATGACCTTGGCCCAGTCGTGGTCGGTGAGCTTGCGGCGGATGAGCCGGTCGAGGTCGACGCTGGCTTCGGCTGCGGTCAGTCGCGCCATCAGTTCACTGCCGCCCATCTCCATGGAGGCGACGAGGACGGGCCGGCAGCGGGTGAGGGCGACGTGGGTGGCGAGGTTCATGCCGAACAGGGACTTGCCGCCGCCGGTTGCAGCGCCGACAGTGACGAGCTGGCCGGGCTTGAGTTCAACGACGTCGTTGAGGTCGTGCCAAGGGGTGTCGAGCGCGTTGGGGTCCTTGCCCGCTTCGAGTTCGTCGAGAAACGCGGCCCATCGGTCACCGACGGACAGCTTCACCTCGAGGGGGGAGGCCCCTGTGGCGGCGCCTTGGAGTTCGGCCATGGCGTCGTCGAGGATTTCGGTGGCCTCGTCTTGCTGGGTGTATGCACGGGCGGCGGCCCGGGTGGCGGCTTCGATGACGGCGCGGAGCATGGCCTTGTCGCGGACGATCTCGGCGTACTTCTCGGCGTGCGCGGTGGTGGGGACGGCCGCAACAAGGTGGTGAAGGTAGGTGCTGCCGCCGACCTTGTTGAGGTCGCCGGTGCGGGCGAGTTCCTCGCCGACGGTGATGGGGTCGACCTTGGGGGTGCGGCTGCGGCCGTACAGGTCGCAGATGGCGGTGAAGATGGTCTGGTGTGCGGGCCGGTAGAACGCGCCCGGTTCGACGGCGGCGATGATCCGGTCGATGCAGTGCTGCGACAGGAGCATGCTGCCGAGCACGGCCTGTTCGGCTTCGACGTCGCAGGGCGGGGTGCGCTCGAAGTCGTCGGGCTGGTCGAAGTCATTCACGCTGCGGAGTCCTTACGGTTCGGGTGGCATTCGGGGCAGGGGCGCAGGGAGCGGAGGCCGTTGGCGTCCTCGACCTGGCGCATGCGGGTGATCTCGTCGCAGTCCGGGTCCTTGCACCAGTCGGGCAGGACTCGGAGGTGCTTGGGCTGCGGGGCTGGCTTGGTGCTCTTGGGCGGGAGTCCCAGCCAGCCGGCGCGGAGGTAGAACTTGGCGAAGCGGATGGGGCTGCGCGACTTGGCGCCGAGGGCGAACTTGACCATCTGGTCGACGCCGGCCCGCTGTTGGATTCGGGCGACGCACTGCCAGTCGTCAGCGGTCATCTGCCAGGAGACGACGAGCCCTGCGTCGGTCATGGCCTTGATGAGGGGCTGGCAGTAGGCGAAGGCGTCTGGGATCCGTTCCTCGTTGCCTGCCTGCTCTCCGTCCCCGGTAGGTGAGGAGGAGGTACTAGAGGAAGGAAAGACTCTTGTGGTCGCCTGGCGACCTAGCCTTACCGGGGCATATCCGACTTCGCCCTCTTGGGCACGGTCGCCTGGCGACCCAGCCGTGTCCGACTTGTCGGGCTTGGCTAGGTCGCCTGGCGACCTAGCCTTGTCGGACTTACCGGGCTTGTCCGTTTTAGCTAGGTCGCCAGGCGACCCAGCCTTACCGTCCGGAATGTGAATGGAATAGACATTCTGGGCATGCTCCTTCTGGGCCTTGATCCGCTCCGGGGACTTGCACTGAAGCCAGCCCTCCTCCAGCAGGGTCTTTCGGTGCGAGAGGAATGCGGACTTCGACAGCCCGGTGGCCTCAAGCAGCACCGACTGGGCCGGCTGGTGGCGGATGGCGATGCGACCGGTCTCGGTGTCGGCCCAGGTGGCGACCGTCAGGGCAAGCAGTCGCGCCAGAGGCGGCAGACCGCTGCGCCTGATGGCGCGCTCAAACTCGAACCGAGAAGGCATCGGGCTTCTTCTTCCTGGCAGTCACGGACGGACGGTCGGGGTGTGGCGGGTCAGGGTCCGGCGCGCGGCCGGCAGCGGCCGGTCACGCGGCGGCCTTCTGGCTGCCGGTGAGGCGGTAGCGGCGGTCGGCGGCGGCGTTGGCCGCGCGGCAGGCGTCGCAGGGGGCCTCGCCGTTCCTCAGGTGACGCCGGTACATGCGCGGCTCACCGCACTTCGGCTCCGGCCGCGGTTCCCGCTTCCGGGCTTTGGGGTGGGTGCCGCCGGGCTTCCACCCGTTGTCGCGCCAGCTGGCGATGGTGGAAGTGTCGGAGCGGACTCGTTCGCCGATGGCCTTGTCGCTGTAACCGCGGCCGTCGAGGATCCGCGCTGCATGGATCTTCTCGGCGACGGTGAGCTTCACCGGCTCGCCGTTGAGGGCGTACTCGATGGCGATGTAGTCGAGGTCGGCCTGCTCGTCGAAGGTGTCGGTGGTGGAGGCGTAGAGGCGCCCGCGGTTGCCGGCGCCGACACGGGTCCCGTTCATGCGGCCACCGCCTCGTTCGTCTCAGGCCGCTGCGAGAAGGCGCGGTAGAGGTGGTCCTTGGTGATGCCGAGCCGGTGGGCGGCCTGCGCCACGGTGTAACCCTGGGTGCTCATGAGCCAGCGGGCGTCTTCGGCGATGGCCGTGTACCGGTCGACGTGCTCGCCGAGGTCGGGCGCGGCGGCGGGGCTGTCGATGTAGTCGTCGTCCCAGGCGGCGGGCGGCGCCCAGCCGTTGGTGACGGCGATCTGCTTGGCCTGCGCGATGTATCGCAGGCTGACGCCGCGGGTCGCCGGGTCCACGTTCCACAGCCGCTCATACAGGTCGCGCACCTTGCGCGCGGTGTCGCCGGAAACCACGTCCTTGCGGACCTGATCCCAGATCAGCCGGTGGTGCTTGATGCCGAGCTCGCGGCCCAGGCGCATCTGCGGCCAGCCGTTGGCGACGAGGGCCTGGAGGCGGCGTCGGGTGCCGGTGCCGTCGACGCGGGCGCTGGGTGCGACGTGGTCGAGAGACGGCTTGACGGCGAGGATCTTGTCAGCCGTGGTGGTGCGGACCCGCTTGGTGGGGCCGCGGCCTTCGTGCGGGGCACCGTACAGGATCTTGGAGATGCAGCCGTTGGCGACACCGGCGAGGCGGCACACGCGCTGCCAGCCGATGCCATAGCTGGACAGCATTCGAATGTGCTGGCGGACGGGTTCGGCGTCGACGAGGGGCTGCCAGCGGCCGTAGGCGACGAGCCGGTTGCGGTTGCGGTCGTAGTCGGCGGAACGCCGGAGGCAGGCAGGCCGCCGGCAGCGGTACTCCTTGACGCAGGTGAGGTTGCGGTGGTGGGGGGCTTCGCGGACGGCGGTGGTCACGGCTTCTCCTTCCGGGTGGCGGTGGGCAGTGCGTTGATGCGGCGGCAGGTCCACAGGTCGGTGGTGTCGGCGGGCGGCAGGTTGTCGGCCGCGGCGGGGAGGTGGCGGCGCTCGCGCCAGAGGCTGCGGGCGGCCATGACGGCGCCGGGGGCGAGGACGGCGGGCACGATCCAGGCGAGGCTCACGAGGCGACCGCCGTCCGGTAGGCGGCGGTGCCGGTCCACTGGCGGCAGAGGCTGCGGTGGACGGTGGCGCGGGCGGACTGGACGACGCCGGCGTGCTCGATGACCCCAGCCTTCGCGGCGGCCATGAACGCGGCCCCCCAGCGGGCGGGGTGGTCGGGTTCGTCGACGAGGCCCTCGGCGATGAGGTCGGCGGCCTGGAACGGAGCGCCGCGGCGGGCCATGAGCTCTATCGCGGCGCGGCAGGCGGTCGCCCAGTCGGGCGGGGTGTTCGCGGTGGCGCGGGCGATGCCGTCCTGCTTGGCGGCCTCGGCGGCGGCCGGGGACACCGTGCCCTGCGGCGGCTCCATCGGGATCTGCAGCTGCTGTGTCATCGGGTCACCGCCTGGAGCTGCTGCTCGACGGCAGCCAGCAAGTCCTCGGCTGGCGTCCAGAAGCCGAGCGCGCCCTTGGCGGGCACCGGCTCCGGCAGGGTGACGACGTCGGCGAGCTCCCAGTGGTAGAGGTTGGGCTGGGCCCAGTAGCTGCAGCAGACCTGGTTGCCGTTGTCGAAGTGGCAGCCTGCGATGGTGGCGACGGCGACGACCGCGGAGTACACGTCGAGGTGGTCGCCATACACCTGCGCGTGGCGGTCGGGCTGGGCTCCGGCGTGGATGAGGATGCGGGCGCCCTCATGCTTGGTGGGTAGCTTCCAGGAGCGGTTCTCGACGCACTTCGTCTGGTGGGCGATGGCTCCGGCCCAGGGCTGGCGAACGGTGAGTGCCTTCATGGCGTGGTTTCCTTGTCGGGTTGGAGACCGCCCCGCACTGCCCGCGGGGCGGCTTCGGCGTGTGCGGGCTACTGCTCGGTGGTGGTCTCGGGCTCGGCGGCGAGCCAGGCGAGGAGCGGGGCGGCGATGTCGCGGGCCCCGTTGGGGCGGTCGATGACCTTGCGGTTCAGGCCGGGGCAGCGGGACTTGAGGACTTCGAGCCGGTTGTCGATGTCCATCGCGACGGCGACGTCGAACTCGTACTCGATGCCCTTGCGCTGCTCGGGCCGGGTGCCGACCTGCTTGGGCTTGCCGTTCTCCAGGACCCACTCGGTGTAGGAGCGCATCGAGGCGACGACGTGGCCGGGGTAGGCGAGGATCGCGGCGACCATGTCGTTCTGGAGGGGAGTGCCGTCTTTCCAGCCGGCGAACTTGTTGCCGCCGTACCGGCTGCTGGCCTTCTCGACCTGGTCGAGGGTGCCGTCGGTGCCCTTCCAGAAGTGGGAGAGGCTGTCGACGAACACGGTCGGGTAGCCGGCCTGGGCGGCGGCGTCGAGGGCGCGGGCGAGGTCGCGGGGGTCGTAGCGGTCCATGGCCAGCGTGTCGAACTGGATGCCGCCGATCCCGGCGTAGAGGCTGGCCGCCCCCTTCTCGGTGTCGATGACAGCGAACTTGCGGCCCTCGGACAGGCCGTGGGAGATGCCGAGTCCGGTCCAGGTCTTGCCGGAGCCGGACAGGCCCTGGATGGACAGGCGGGCTTTGCGGCCGGCCTTGGAGGCGGGGCGGAAGGCGAACTGGTTGGGGGCGCCGTTCTGCTCGGCGGCCGGGCGGCCCGTGCGGACGGGCGGGGGAAGCTGGGTCACGAGTTCTCCTGGGCGTACTTGCGCTCCACCCACGGGGGGAGCGAGAGGTAGGTGATGCCTTCGCTGTAGGCGGGCCAGTGGCCGGCCTGTCGGCACATGGCGTAGGTCCAGAAGGCGCGGTCGTTGAGTTCGCCGCCGATGACGCGGGCGGGGAAGTCGAGTTCGACGACGGTCACCAGGTAGGGCGGCTGCTTCTCCTGGAAGATGAACTTGAACGAGCCGTCCGGCGGGATGAGGCCGAGGTGGATGGCGCCGCGCCGGTAGAAGTCGTCCTGTTGGTGGTAGCCGTAGTCCTGCACGGCCTTTTGCAGGTAGTCGGGGTGCACGGACCGGGCGGACTTGTAGTCGACGATCTCTTCGGGGCGGAGCCAGTCGATGCGGCTGCGCCGCCAGATGTCGTCCTCTTCCCAGAAGATCGACTGTTCGGCGAGGCCGCTGCCCGGGGTGAGCAGGTCGGACGCCTCGGGGTGGGACGCGAGAGCCTCGGCCATATCGTCGATCCGCTGCCGCGCCTCGGGCTTGAGAGGCACCTTGCCGGCCGCCCGTATGGCGGCGACGCGGGCCTTGGTCTCGTTGGTGTCCCAGCGCTTCTCGTCGACGACCACGAGCTCGGGGCCGTTGCCGAGGATCACGGTGTGCGCCGCCGTGCCGAACTCGAACTCGGGCTTGTAGGGCTCGGGGTGGTCGAGGAAGTGCTTGAAGCGGGCGGGGCAGTCGGCGAGGCGGCGGGCGCCGGTGGAGGACAGGCTGCCGCCGGGGATCGGGTCGCTGTGGTAGAGCTCGGCGTCGATGTCGTACAGGCCGGGCTGAACCTCGACCGCCGCGGTCATGCGACGCCGTCCAGGGGCATCGGGCGGGCGCACGGCTCACACAGCGGCTGGCGGGGCGCCCCAGCGAACGGGCCGTCCTCGTCGCCGCAGCGGATGCAGACCAGCCGGGCGGCCCGCTTGAGCTTGTCGATGCCCTCCTCGTCGTACTTGGCGAGCAGGACCGCGGCCCCGTAGTCGGGGAACGCGGCGAGGAGCTTGGCCCGGTTGATCATGTCGGCACGGTCGATGAGGGTGATGAGGGACTCGGACCAGTCGCCGGCCGGGTAGCCGCCGCGGCCGAAGTGGGACAGGACGTGCGCGGCCACCTCGGCCGGGATTGCGGTGGTTTCGGTGCTCATGTCTCCTGCTTTCGGGTGTGCTGATTGGCGGCGGCTCGCCCCGGCCAGGGGGGTGGGTGCGGGGCGAGCCGCCTTGTGTGCCGCGGAGCGCTGGGGGTCGCTCGACGCGGCCGCTATGGGAGATGGGTCAGGCGATGCGGCCCGGGTCGGTGACGGGCCGGATGTCGAGGGCGTCCCACAAGGGGCGGACGTCGATCGGCTCCGTCGCCTGGTCCTCGGGCCCGTCGATCGGGCGCACTCCGCGCGGCACGGTGATCCGGTGGGCGTTCGCCTCGGCGGCGAGCTGGGCGCCGAAGCGGGTCTTCAACGCGGTGTTCTCCTCGGCGAGCTGGTCGTTCTCGGCGCGCAGGTCGTCGAGGTTCGCCAGCTGGGTGACCACGAGCTCTTGCGTTTCGACGAGCTGCTCGTGGGCGACGGTGAGGTCCCAGCGCAGCAGCGCCACCTCGTCACCCGCTGCGCCGAGCGCGGTCTCCAGCTGCTGCTCGCGCTCCCGCAGCCGCTCCACCTCGTCGACGGCGCGGCGCCGGCCGTGGCCCTTCAGGGCGGGGATCAGGTCGGTGATCGTCACGACGCCTCCAGGACTCGCCGGTACATGGCGGCGGTGGTGGGTCGGGGGGCGGGGATGAGGGGCCCGTGCATGGCGTACACGTCGGGCAGCGGGATCGGGGTCGAGCTGTCCGGCATGGCCTGCATCAGCGGCTCGCCCGTCTCGGTGCGGACGCCGATCCAGCGCCATTCGACGCCGGTGACGTCGAGGTGCGGGACGTTCAGGTCGAAGACGATCCCGTCGTGCAGGTACGTGCTCATGAGGCCGTCTCCTGTTCGTGGGTGCGCAGCCACTGGCGGCGGTGGTTGTAGCGGACGTGGACCTGCTCGATGCGGTCGACGTACTCGGCGGGCGTCCACGGGCGAGCGCCTCGGGCGCGACGCGCGAACTCCTCCTCGACGCGGGCGAGAGCGTCCTGCTCCAGGTCCGCCAGCGGGCGGGGATCGGCGACGGTGGCCATCACCAGCACCTGCCGATCTCGCGCAAGGAGCCGGTCTCGTCAGCGATGTCCTTGACGTCCTGCTCGACGTGCGCTGCGGGCTGGATCGGGACTACCCATTCGGTGCCCTCGTCGCTGCAGACGGAGATCCAGCCGTTGCCCTTGCCGTCGACGAAGATGCGGTGCCGGTTGTCGTTCGGGTCGTCAGGACGCACGCCGTCGGTGGCGGCACGGACCTGCTCGACCCACTCGGGTACAGGCAGGGGGTTCTCCCACTTGGTGGCCTGCTTCTCGGTGGCGTCGCAGAGGTCACGCACAGCGTTGAGGCAGCGGGAGAGGTACTCCATCTCCTCAGCCAGCGTCGGCTCGTTGCCGACGTACTTGGCCAGTTCCGCGTTGAGCCGCTGGACTTCGGCCAGCAGGGCGGGGACGTCCTGGCGGGCGTGGGCGGTGAACTGGCCGTCGGCGTCGTGGAAGTGGCTGACGATCTGGTGGCCGTCGCCGTCGAGGACGTCGCTGTAGTCCTCGCACACCTTCCACGGACCCTGACTGGCGGCGTCGACGCGGGCCGCGATCTCCGCGAGCCGCTGGTCGTCGAGCGGCTGGGGCTGGTCGCCGACCGGCACCGGCAGCGCACCCTGGGCGGCCACAGCGGCGGCCGTCTCCTCGGCGCGGGCCTTCGCGAACTCGTCCTCCGAGATCACGTCGACGTGCTCCAGGATGATGCCGCCCGCGTAGCCGTCGACGGACACGACCGGTGCGGCATGCCCCAGCGTCCATGCCGGGGTGCGGGTCCTGGTCACCAGCCGTCGGCACGGATCCGTGGTCCCGAAGCAACGGCCGTCCCTTACGCGCTGCTGGTAGGCGACCGCCACCGGGTGCTCCGGGCGGATGCTCGGGTAGGCGACCACCGGAGTGCCGACCTCGTACAGGGCGTTGAACTCGTCGGCGTTCACGCGGCCACCGCCTTCCGGGCGGTGTCGTACTGGGCGATGCCCCACTGGATCGCGTAGCAGCACCACAGGAAGCTGTCGTCGTAATCGTGGAAGTCCCACTCCCACACGTCGTCGCGGAACTCGTAGCCGAGGTGGGCGAAGTCCTCCATGACGTTGCGCGCCTGATGTTCATCGCTCAGGTCCTCGTTGAGCACCCAGGTGCGGAGCGCTTTGCCGGTTCCAGCCGGGACGCCGTTGTAGCGGGCGTCCTCGACGAAGCGCTCGACGACCAGCTGCCGCAGCCGCGCCTCGGAGTACTCCTTCACCGAGCGCCGGCCGCCGCCGAGCTTCTCGGCCCAGTAGTGCGGGTTGATTCCCCACCGGCGGTCGCTGCGGAAGAACTCGAACATGTCGTTCAGGCGGGTGAAGACGTAGCCGTCGCCGACGTCGCCGCGCACGGCCAGGGACCCGGGCCAGGTGACGATCTCGAACCAGTACTCGCTGTTCTTCGGGTTCATGAACCGCAGGTGCCGGTACAGGCCGTCGTCGAGGAGGACGGTCATCTCGTGCTTGGCGGTGTCGCGGGCGAAGCGGGCCGCGATCTCGGGGTAGTCGGTCACGAGAGGCTCCTCAGGTAGGAGCCCATGCGCTCCGGGTTCGACGAAACGACCTTGTCGGCGGCACGGTGCATCGCGATGACGTCCTCGCGGTCGCCCATGTCCTCGACGGACAGCGGGTCACAGGGGCGGCGCAGTTCGCGGCGGGCAACGTCCATGAGGCACTCGGCCTTGAGGACGTGCTTCGGCATGTGCCGGGCGGCGAAGCTACGCACCCGGGCCGGGAGCGGCTCGATGACCAGCGGCGGGGTGGATGGGAAGATGGTGGACAAGGTCCACGCTCCTGTTCTCTGCGTTCTGGTGGTGTGGATCAAGGCCGTTCCCCGTGCTTGGCCGTTCGGGGGGCGGCCTCTTTGCCGCTCAGGCGGCGGCGCGGGCCGGCCTGCGCGACATGCGCGGCTCCGGCGGGCGGGACTCGTGGACGCGGTCGGCGTCGGGGGCGACTGCGGCCTGGTACTGGCCTTCGAGGTAGGCGTCCAGGTCGGACACCTTGTAGGCGACGTATCCGCCGACCTTGAAGCTGGGCATGCCCTGGGCCTTGTCCTTGCCGGTGAGGCGCCACTTGCGGAGCGTGTTGGGCTCGAGGCCGAGGTATTCGGCGGCGCCCTCGATCCAGAGGCAGCCCTTCGGGGGCTTGGGCTTGGGACCCTTCCTGTACACGTCTTTACTCCTTCTTGGTGGGGGGCTCTTCGGGAGACGCGTCGTCCAGTTCTGGAGACGCGCTGGGCGCGAAGAGGACCAGCACGGCGACACCGAGGGCCTCCACGAGGGAGTGGGCGTCTTCCATGTCGGCGGTCTTCTGTCGCCCGGTGGCGAGCTTTTCGATGAGGCCGGACCCGCAGCCGCTGGCCTCGGCCAGGCTGTCGTATCCGTAGGGGGCGCCCCGACCTGGGTTTTTCATGACCCACTTGAATATCTGGGCGCTCTTCAGCGTGTATCTACGACTCAATGGTTCCCCCGGATGCGGAGCGGCCTTGATGAGACGAGTTAAGCACGACAGAGACGAATCGTCTACCAATCCGGACGAGGTGACCGACCGGTATTGGCAAAGGTTGTGGCTGGATAGCATGCTTCTGTAGACGCTCCGTCTCCGAGGCGGGAAGGTTGTACAGGGTGACCTGCTATTTTTCCGGCGCCCTCCAACACCAACCAGAGACAGTCGGTGCGAAAGTGACGCGAGAGGAAGAGGACATGACGGCAGCGGCCCCCGCCCCTGACCAAGGCGCGGCCGAGCAGTCGTCGCCTATCGGCGCGCTCTCCCAGCTCATCCAGGAAGCACTCGACAAGGGCGACTCCTACCAACGCATCGCCGACCGGGCCAACAAGGGCAACACGGGCGAATCCGTCTCGAAGGCGTACCTGCAACGGATCGTGAAGAACCCGCCAGCGAACCCTCCCTCCGCCAAGCAACTCACCGCCATCGCCCACGCACTCGGCAAGCCGGCCAACCGCGTCCGGGAGGCCGCAGCGGAACAGTGGCTCCAGTACGAGGCGACAGAGTTGGCGGGGTACGACGCCGAGGTTCGCATCATCGTCGGGCACCTGGCCGGCAAGAGCCCAGAGGACTTGCGCCGCTGGCGCTACATGATCGAGGCGGAGGAGCGGGCGCGGCGAGAGGCCGGCGAGTAGCCGAATAGCCAGAAGCTCCCTGCAAACCGATCGGCAATGTCCACAAGTAGATATTTCCACGACCGATTGTCGGCGACTCCCTGTAGACGTAGGCTTCACCAACAGTGCACTTCTGGCCGTTCTGGCTCGGAGTGCACCGTTGCACCTGGGGAGGACGCATGCTCGACGTGGCCTACGAAGCCGTCGAAGACCTGCCGCCGGGAAGACTGGCGAAGATCGACGAAGACAGGGGGCGGATACGCGTCCGCCTCGACAAGAACGAGCCCCTCGCCGACGTGGTTCGGCAACTCAACATAGAGATCGATGAGTTCATGGCGGCCGGCCACTGGTTCCAACTGTACGGAGATGAGATCGTCTCCCGCGCCACGCCCGGCTGCCCGCTCCGCATCCGCTACATCCTGAAGGACGACGTACCCGACGGCGTCGGCATAGGAGAAGGCAGGGGCGTCGTGCGCGTCTACATCGGCGCCGGCCAAACCGTCGAGCAGTTCGCTGCCGCCATGAACCCCGTCACCAAGGACCAACTTGACGGAGGTCGCTGGTTCCAACTGTTCGGCGGTGAGATCATTGACAACTCTCCGCCACCCATGAGCCACGTGTAAGTGAACGGGGGCCACGTTGCCCGGGTACATCGAGGACCGCTGGTACAAGAAGGGGCCACCCGACCCGGAGGACCCGAAGAAGCGGCCCACGCGGGTCAAGACTGACCTATACGAGAAGTGCAAGAGGTACCGGGTCTGCGGCATCCCCGGCGTCCGTAAACGGTCCTTCGACCGGAAGGCCGACGCCGAGACGTGGAAGGCCAAGGTCCAGACTGAGCTCCTCCGCGGTGAGTTCGTTGACCACCGTGACGGCGACATCCCGCTGGCTGAGTACATCGCTCAGGAGTACTGGCCGACCAAGACCGGCGACCCTGGCACGCTACAGACCGTCAAGAGCCGCATCGACAACCGGATCGTGCCCTACCTCGGCGCCCTTCACCTGAACGCCATCAAGGTCCCGCAACTCCGCAAGTACCTCGCCGACCTGGATGAACGGTACGGGCCAGCCACGATCATCGAATCCTGGGGGACTCTGTCGTCCATCCTGGAGGCGGCTGTCGATGACGAGCGCATCCCGCGCAACCCTTGCCTGGCCAAGACCGTCAGGCCGCCTTCCAAGCCCGAACGCAAGGCGCGGGCATGGACCAGGGAGCGCGTCATGGCTGTGCGCGAGGGGCTGGATGAACGCTTCAGAGTGATGGTGGACCTCGGCGTCGGCGCCGGCCTCCGGCAGGGCGAGGTGTTGGGTCTGTCCGTTGACGACGTCGACACCGACGCTGATGTCATCCATGTGCGCCGTCAGGTTCGCATCGTCAGAAGCCGCTTGGTCTACTCCCTGCCGAAGGGCGGGAAGACGCGAACGGTGCCTCTGCCCAAGCATCTGGCTGAGCGGATCGCGGAGCACGCCGAACGGTTCCCTCCCGTGGCGGTGACACTGCCCTGGGGTGACCCGGCGACGCCGGAGAACGCGAAGCAAACCGCCGAGCGGGCCCCGCAGACGCATCGGCTGCTGGTGACGGGCGAACGCCAGAAAGGCGCTCTGCGCCGGGGCGTGTTCAACGAGGGCCCGTGGAAGCGGGCCCTCGTTGAGGCGGGGGTGATCCCCCCTCCGCCGCCGAAGGCTGCGCGCACAGACGAGGAGAGGGCGCGTAGGGCTCGCGGCAACACCAAGTACGCGGCGGCGCCGGAGGACGGGTTCCATGCCCTTCGGCACACCTTCGCCTCGGTGCAGTTGCATGCGCGTGAGTCGGTGGTGTCGGTGTCCAAGTGGATGGGCCACTCGGATCCTTCGATCACGCTGAAGATCTACGCGCACATGATGCCCGAGGCGGACGGCCGCGGCCGGGCGGCCATGGACGCGTGGTTCGCGGGCGATTCCTAAAAGATCTCCCTGAATGCTCCCTGACGGGCTGGCGCGAGCGTCAGGGAGCAGCATTCTTCAAGGTCAAACCGTCAGCCGTTGGGACGCAGCGTCCACACGACGGTCATCTCACCGGTCACCGCACCATCGGCCCTCTGGATGGCGATGGCGACCGGGAACTCGGGACGCTCACCGGCGTCCAGGTCCGCGACGACGTCGGCGGCCGGACGACCGAGGGTCGCGGTGGCGGTGACCGCCCCCATCGCCAGCTTCTTGTAGGAGATCTCGGCACTGACGGCCAGCGGCACGGCACGCGAGAGCTGGTCCCCGAACGCGGCCAGCACGATCGCCCCGCTCGCGGACTCGCCGAGTGTGAACATCGCCCCGGCGTGCGGCCCGCCCACGTGGTTGTGGTACTCGCCCTGGTCCGGCAGGGACACCACCGCCCGCTCCGGCGTCGTCTCGAGGAACTCGAGGTTCAGGGTCCGGGCCATGGGCACCGTGGCGGCGAGCATCTCGCCGATGGACATCTGGTCTGCGCTCATGGCCGCATGTTACTCACGAGTAGAGACGGGTGACCAGGCCCGTGTGACGACCGCCGCACCGGTTCCCGCCTCCGCCGTCCGCGCCGGTCCGTTCCCGGGTTGCTACGTCTCCGTCCACGGGCGGTGACCGAATCGTGTCCGGAGCGCGGCTAGGGTGGCTGCCCATGTGGCCAGGACAGCAGCCGCCCGGGGGCGAGCAGAACCCGCAAGCGAACAACCCGTATCAGCAGCCGGGGTACCAGCAGCCGAATCCGTATCAGCAGCCGGGCTATCCGCAGCAGCCCAACCCCTACGGACAGCAGCCGCAGTGGGGTGCCCCCGGGCAGGCCGGCGCGCCGCAGCCCCCGCAGGGCGGTGGCGGCGGCAACCGGACCAAGCTGGTCGCTATCATCGCCGCCACGGCGGTCGTCGTGGCGGCCGGTGTCACCGGCTTCCTGGTGCTGGGCGGCGACAAGGACGACACGGCGGACGGCGGCAAGGGCGGAAGCAAGAAGAACACAGCGCCCGCGAGCCCGTCCGCTGAGCCGAGCGCACCCGCCACGGGCGACAACCCCCGCGGCGGCGAGGAGGAGAAGGCCACGGTCAAGGGCTGGAAGGTCGTGATCAACCCCAAGTGGGGCACGGCCTTCGACGTCCCGGCGGACTGGGAGATCGCCTCCCCGACGTCGTCCGTCGGCTTCGAGGACGAGAAGTCCGACGACGCCAAGCCGCTCATCGTCATGTCGGCGCCGGCGTTCTACAAGTCCGAGTGGTGCACGAGCGACGAGAACAAGGACGGCAGGACCGAGACCGAGTCCCTGGCCGGAGCGGGCACCAAGGGTGCGGACGGCGCCAAGAACACCGATGAGGTCGCGCTCAACCAGGTGGCCTGGTGGGTGTTCGGCGGTTACACGCAGCCTGACAAGAAGAGCGTCAAGACCGAGGACAAGGCCAAGCCCTACACCACCGCCGCTGGCGTGAAGGGCAGCGTCGCCTGGGCGTGGTCGGAGAACACGCCCGACAAGGGCAAGTGCGCGAGCGACGGCAAGGCGGTCACGTTCGGCTTCAAGAACTCGGCGGGCGACTTCGTCGCGTGGAGTTTCTACGGGGCCAAGGGCGTCAAGGGCGAGGTGCCCAAGGAGACCATTATGAAGATCCTCAGCACGGTCCGGCTGCACGGGGAGCCGACCGGAGGCTGACCCGGAAGCCGAACGGGCCCGCCCCGGCAGGAGGCGGGCCCGGCTCACCGGACTCTCGGGACGCCGCGCAAACGGTTCGGCAGGACGGGCTCCCGGCGGCGAAGGCCGGCCGGTGACATTCCCCGCCCATCCGGAACCGCCTCCGCCCGGAGCCCCCGCCGGCCCGTGTCGTCTCCCGCCACACCGGTGGCCCGGGGCGGCACGGAACAAGCGTCAGCCGATACCGAACGCCCCGTCGGGGGGCACCGGTGACGGCACGGCGTCCTCGTCCCGCACCGCCCGCGCGTCCCCGACGAATTCCCGCAGCACGGCGCCGTGTTCGACCCGGGCCGGGAACGCGTCGGCGGCCATGAGCCGGGCCAGGGCGGCGACGTCGACAGGCTCGTGCCCGGCCACGAGCACCGCGTTCCCGAAGCGCCGCCCACGCAGCACGCCCGGCTCGGCGATCAGCACGAGTTCCTCGAAGGCGGTGGCCAGGGTGGCGAGTTGCGACCGCAGGAAGTCGAACGGCGCCGCATCGGGGAGGTTGGCGAGGTAGGCCCCACTCCCCCGCAGGACCCGCGCGGCCTGCCGGACATGGGCGACGGACGTGAGATGCGCCGGAACCCGCGAGCCGCCGAACACATCGGCGACGATCACGTCGGCCGAGTCCCCGGCGGCGTTCTCCAGCCACTCCCGGGCGTCCGCCGCGTGCAGCGCGACCCTGGCCCCTTGTGGCAACGGCAGTTGCTCGGCCACCAGCTCCAGCAGCCCCCGATCGGCCTCGACGACGTCCTGCCGGGACCCCGGCCGGGTCACGGCCACGTACCGGGGCAGCGTGAGCGCCCCACCCCCGAGATGCACGACATCCAGCGCACGCCCCGGCTCACCCACGACGTCCAGCACGCGCCCGAGCCGCCGCGCGTACTCGAACTCCAGGTGCGTGGGATCGTCCAGATCGACGTACGACTGCGGCGCCCCGTCGACGGTGAGCAACCAGGCCCGCTCCCGGTCGATGTCGGGCATGAGCTTGGCGAACCCGTGTTCGACGGATCGGGCGATGGGAATGGAGTCCTTCACCCCTCCATTGTGCGTGGGGACAACGCCCCCAGGGGCGCGGGGAACTGCGCGACCAGCCCTCTGCGGCCCGCAGTCCCCCACCACCTCAACCCACCACGGTCACGGTCCCCGCCCCCACAGTCCTGCCACCTTCACGAATGGCGAACCCGAGCCCCGGCTCCAACGGCATCTCCCGCCCCAGCTCCACGGTCATGACCACCGTGTCCCCGGGCCGGGCCACAGCCACCTCGCCGAGGTCGACGTCCCCCACCACATCCGCCGTGCGGATGTAGAACTGCGGCCGGTACCCGCTGGAGACGGCCGTCGTACGCCCGCCCTCACGCGCGGACAGCACATACACCTGGGCCGTGAAGCGGCGACTGGGCACCACACTCCCCGGCGCGGCCACCACGTGCCCCCGCCGGACCGCATCCCGGGGAACCCCCCGCAGCAGCAACGCCACGTTGTCCCCCGCCTGCGCCTCCTCCATCGGCCTGCCGAAGGTCTCCAGCCCGGTCACCACGGTCTCCAGGTCCGCCCCGAGCACCTCGACCTTGTCCCCGACCCGCACCGTGCCCCGCTCCACGGCACCGGTCACCACGGTCCCCCGGCCGGTGATGGTCAGCACGTTCTCCACGGACAGCAGGAACGGCGCGTCCAGATACCGCTCCGGCATCGGCACATACGTGTCCACCGCGTCGAGCAGCGCCTCGATCGAGGCCGTCCAGCGCGGGTCCCCCTCCAGCGCCTTCAGTCCCGAGACGCGCACCACGGGTACGGAGTCACCGCCGTAGCCGTGCGCGGTGAGCAGGTCGCGCACCTCCAGCTCGACCAGGTCGGTCAGCTCCTCGTCCCCCGCGTCGGCCTTGTTGAGGGCTACCACGATGTGGTCGACGCCCACCTGCCGGGCGAGCAGCACGTGTTCGGCGGTCTGCGGCATGATCCCGTCGAGCGCGGAGACGACGAGGATCGCCCCGTCCAGTTGCGCGGCGCCGGTGACCATGTTCTTGACGTAGTCGGCGTGGCCCGGCATGTCGACGTGCGCGTAGTGCCGCGTGTCGGTCTCGTACTCGACGTGCGCGATGTTGATGGTGATGCCGCGCGCCGCCTCCTCGGGTGCCCGGTCGATCCGGTCGAACGGCACGAACGTGCCGGTGCCGCGCTCGGCGAGGACCTTGGTGATGGCGGCCGTGAGGGTGGTCTTGCCGTGGTCGACATGACCCATCGTGCCGATGTTGAGATGCGGTTTCGTGCGGACGTAGGCCGTCTTGGACATGGCTGTACCTCGAAGCGTCTAGTCATGGAGTGGGACCCCGAGGACTTCCCGACCCTCCCCTTGCGGGGTCCGCCGGAGGAACCGGAGAGGGTCAGCTTCGGGCGCCGTCGGCAACGGCCGTGAGAGCGGCGACGGCAGCCTTCGGGGCATCCGTGACCACGGATGCTGCGAGGGTGAAGGCGTGCCGGAACATGGGACAGATCATTGCCGACGCTTTACCGCACGTCGAATGGTTTTCGGGCCCGCCCGGCGGGCCCGCCCCGGGGGTCCGCGCCGGGGGTTGCGCCCGGGCACCTGTGACGCTCGTGAGACGAACCATACGGCGATCACACACATTTGTCGGTTAGTGTCACCGGATGCTCGATGCCACCACCCGCTCTGGGGGCACCGCCACGGCCTCTCCCCGGGCCAGCACCGCGGAGCTCGCCGTCGCCGTCCCCTCGGCAACGACCGCCTCGCCCGTCCCGCCCACCGGTTTCGCCGCTCGCTGCACCAGAGTTCTGCTCTCTCCGTGGTCGCGGCTGTCCCTGCTCGTCGCACTGCTCGCCGCCGGTGCCTGCGGGGTCCTGCTGTTCGAGCCGCAGCGGCTGCTCACACAGGGCTGGCCGCCACAGCTCGGCGGAGCCATGGCGGCCGTGGTGTTCGCGGTGGCGTACGGCGTGTGCACCGTGGCGTTCGTGCCGAGGCCGCTGCTGAACCTCGCGGCGGGGGCCCTGTTCGGTTCGCAGGTGGGCACCGGCGTGGCGCTGGCGGGCACGGTGCTCGGTGCCGGGATCGCCTTCTGCCTGGGGCGGGCGCTGGGCCAGGACGCCCTGCGGCCGCTGCTGCGCGGGCGCTGGCTGAAGGCCGCGGACGGCCAGCTCAGCCGGCACGGCTTCCGCTCGATGCTGGTGGTGCGGCTGTTCCCCGGTGTGCCGTTCTGGGCGTCGAACTACTGCGCCTCGGTCTCCCGCATGGGCCTGCTGCCGTTCCTGCTGGCCACGGGCCTCGGCTCGATCCCGAACACCGCCGCCTACGTCGTCGCCGGCGCCCGCGCCTCCACCCCGACCTCTCCCGCCTTCCTGATCGCCCTGGCCTGCATCGCCCTGCCCGCGCTGGCGGGCGTGGTGGTGGCCTGGCGCAAGCGGCACCGCCTGCGGCAGCTCTGACGAAGCGTTACACCGGCCCGGCTCACACTCGTTCCAGCACCATGGCGTTGGCGAGCCCGCCCGCCTCGCACATGGTCTGGAGCGCGTACCGGGCGCCCCGTTCGCGCATCGCGTGCACCAGCGTCGTCGTCAGCCGGGTGCCGCTCGCGCCGAGCGGGTGGCCGAGCGCGATGGCGCCGCCGTGCACGTTGACCCGGGCGAGGTCGGCGCCGGTCTCCTGCTGCCAGGCCAGTACGACGGCCGCGAACGCCTCGTTGACTTCGAACAGGTCGATGTCGTCCAGGGTCAGCGACGCCCTGCGCAGCACCTTCTCGGTCGCCGGGACGACGCCCGTGAGCATCAGCAGCGGGTCGGAGCCGGTGACGGCGAAGCTGTGCAGCCGGGCGAGCGGGCGCAGGCCGAGACGGGCCGCGGTCTCGCTGGAGGTGATGAGAACCGCGGAGGCCCCGTCGTTGACCGGGCTCGCGTTGCCCGCCGTGACGTTCCACTCGATCTGCGGGAAGCGTTCGGCGAAGCCGGGGTCGTGGTAGGCGGGCTTGAGGCCGGCGAGGATCTCGGTGGTGCTGCCGGGCCGTACGCACTCGTCGCGCGCGACGCCCTCCAGGGGCGCGACCTCGGCGTCGAAGAGCCCGCCGTCCCAGGCGGCCGCGGCCTTCCGGTGCGAGGAGACGGCGAAGTCGTCCATCTGCTCGCGGCCGATCGACCACTTGGCGGCGATGAGCTCGGCGCTGATGCCCTGCGGGACGAGCCCCTCGGGGTAGCGCTCGGCGATCCCGGGCCCGAAGGGGTCCTTGCCCGCGGGCACGTTCGACCACATCGGCACCCGGCTCATCGACTCGACCCCGCAGGCCACGACGAGGTCGTACGCGCCCGAGAGGACGCCCTGCGCCGCGAAGTGCACGGCCTGCTGGGAGGAGCCGCACTGGCGGTCCACGGTGGTCGCGGGCACCGACTCCGGGAAGCCCGCGGACAGGGCGGCGTAGCGGGTGGTGTTCATGGCCTGCTCGCCGACCTGGTCGACGGTGCCGCCGATGACGTCGTCGATCAGCGACGGGTCGACGCCGGAGCGTTCGACGAGGGTGCGCAGGGTGTGGGCGAGGAGCTCCACGGGGTGGACGTGCGCGAGGGCGCCGTTCGGCTTGCCCTTGCCGATCGGGGTGCGTACGGCTTCGACGACGACTGCGTCACGCATGGTGTGGCCTCCACGACTACCGGCGAGTAGGAAATCCAAACTCACCGTAGCCCGCCGGGTTGGAAATTCCAACCCTCTCCTAGACTGAGCTTCATGGCCGCCAGCAAAGACCCGCGCCCCTGCTCCATCGCCGACACCCTGGCCCTGGTGGGCGAGAAGTACTCCCTGCTCGTGCTGCGGGAGGTGTGTCTCGGCAACGGCCGGTTCGACCAGCTGGTGCGCAACATCGGCGCTCCGCGCGACATCCTCGCCGCGCGGCTGCGCCGGCTGGTCGACGCCGGGATCCTGGTCAAGCAGCTCTACAGCGAGCGCCCGCAGCGCTTCGAGTACCGGCCGACCCGGGCCGGGCTGGAACTGGAGCCGGTGCTGATGACCCTCATGGCCTGGGGCGACCGCCATCTGCGGACGGACGGCGACCGTCCGATGGTCGTGGAGCACTCCTGCGGCCGGGCGCTCGCCCCGGTCGTCACCTGCCGGGCCTGCGGCGACGAGGTGCGCCACGAGGACCTCAGGGCCCACCCCCAGGCGCCGGGCTGGACGGTGACCGGGCCGACAGCGGCCTGATTCCGCCCTGCCGCGGGGCACCTGTCAAACCCCTGTGTCCAAGCGGTCATCCGGGGGCGCTACGCTTCCCCCTCGGCACACCTGATCCCCCGGTCGATCGCACCCGGCGGCCCGGCGTGCCCGTCGTCCGTTCCACGATCGGCACTTGGACTCCGCTACCTCATGTCTTGGTTCGAATCACTCATCCTCGGACTCGTCCAGGGGCTGACCGAGTTCCTCCCCGTCTCCTCCAGCGCGCACCTGCGGCTGACGGCGGCCTTCTTGGACTGGAAGGACCCCGGCGCGGCCTTCACGGCGATCACCCAGATCGGCACCGAGGCCGCCGTGCTGATCTACTTCCGCAAGGACATCGGGCGGATCATCTCGGCGTGGACGCGCTCGCTCACGAACAAGGAGCTGCGCAGCGACCCCGACGCGCGGATGGGCTGGCTGGTCATCGTCGGATCGATCCCGATCGGTGTGCTCGGCGTGACGCTGAAGGACCAGATCGAGGGGCCGTTCCGCGACCTGCGGATCACCGCGACGATGCTGATCGGCATGGGCATCGTCCTGGGCGTCGCCGACCGGCTCGCGGCACGGGACGAGAAAAGCGGCCGGCACCGCGCTCCCAAGCAGCGCAAGGCCCTGGAGGACCTGGGCGTACGGGACGGCCTGATCTACGGCGTCTGCCAGGCCATGGCGCTCGTCCCGGGCGTCTCCCGCTCCGGCGCCACCATCAGCGGCGGCCTGTTCATGGGCTACAAGCGCGAGGCCGCGGCCCGCTACTCCTTCCTGCTCGCGATCCCCGCCGTGCTCGCCTCCGGCCTGTTCGAGCTCAAGGACGCGACGGAGGGCGGCCATGTCTCGTGGGGGCCGACGATCTTCGCGACGGTCATCGCCTTCGCGGTCGGCTACGCGGTGATCGCCTGGTTCATGAAGTTCATCTCGACCAAGAGCTTCATGCCGTTCGTCTACTACCGCATCGCGCTGGGCATCGTCATCATCGTCCTGGTCAGCATGGGTGCGCTGAGCCCGCACGCCGCCGAGTCGGCGGGCTGACCCGGCGGGTCTGTGACCCGCGTCTCGTGACCAACCGCATAAGGCCGGGGCAGCCGTCCGGTGGCAGCCTGTCAGTGGCTGCCCCTAGGCTTGTCCGCATGTCCCCCGATTCCCTGACCCCTGGTTCCGTGCGGTCCGCTGCCGAGGTCAACGAGGAGATCCGTGCGCTCTGGCGGCGCACGGGCGGCACCCTGTCGGCCGAGGAGCGCGCGGAGTACGAGCTGCTGGTCGTCGAGTGGGCGGCCGCGATCCGCGGCGCCGTCGTCAAGGCGGCCTGAGTCCTCCCTGCCCGCACCCCCTAGGCGCGCAGACGCGCCAGCACCTCGTCCTCGACGGGGTACGGCCGCTCCTCGGGCAACAGCCCGGCGGCCGCATCGAGTCGACCCGCCCGTACCAGCGCATGGACCTCCGTAGCGAGCGGCGTGACGTCCTCGATCCCCACGATCCACTCGTCGGCGTACCGCGCCGCCGCCTCCCCCGCGAGCCCGAGCTGGAGCGAACGGTGCGGCAGCGGATCGAGACGCAGATCCCGCTCCGGATCCCACTGCACCCGCGCCGGCGCCTGCCTCAACTGCCGCTTCCAGTCGGCCCGGTCGCCGTGCAGGGCGGGGACATGATGGGACAGGCAGGCGTTGTGCAGGGCCCACAGAAAGCCCTCGCTGCTGATCTCGACCGCCAGGACCGTTTCCTGGCCCTCCTTGGTGCCCCAGCCGCAGCGGTACATCATCCACAGGAACGACGGCTTGATCCACGTCATGCGGTCGCGCTTCCAGGACGACGGGAACCGGCCGTGGCGGGCGGCGGGGCCGCCGATCTCCGGGCGGTAGGCCTGGTAGACGGTGATCGTGGACTCGGTGTGGCGGGCGCGTATCCGGAATCTCGGTTCGTTCTGATCGTTCACGGAGGACAGGGTGATCCCCCGCACCCCTCCCCGGCCACCGAATATCACGCGCACCCCTTGGCTGCGCTCTTCCGATGCCCAACACTGAGCCGATGACGCAGCGTGTGGAGCTCGCCACCGTGAGGGACCGGCTGGCCGTCGACGAAGTGATCACCGACTACGCGATGGCGGTCGACGACGGTGACTGGGAGGCGTACCGGGGACTGTTCGCCCCTCAGGGCCGGGCTGACTACCGCTCGGCCGGCGGCATCGAGGGGGAGGCCGCGGCGGTCGCCGCGTGGCTCGCGGAGAGCATGCGGCTGTTCCCGGTGCGACAGCACCTGATCGTCAACCGGCGGGTGCGCTTCGGCGTCTGGGAGCAGGACACCGGCGACACGGCCCGGGTCCAGGCCGACTACGTCAACCCCATGGCCACCGAAGGGCCCGCGCCCGACTTCGTGTGCGGCGGCCGGTACGCCTTCGCGCTGCGGCGCACGATCGACGGCTGGCGGCTGAGCGAGGTGGTCGTACGGGAGAAGTGGCGGCGCCTTCCCGAGCGGCGGACGGCACCTGTGGTCAACTGACCCGGCGTCCTCTGTGCTGGGCAGTGCTTTGGACTCTCAAAACGCCCCCTAGATCGTCCGCAGGGCGCACACTGGAGGCACCACGGGGTAGGAGGCGCCTATGAAGACGCTCGGCCACTGGCTCGCCTCCCCTTGGCGGCGCTCGGTCGCCGCCGTGATCGCGGGCGCCCTTCCCGTACTCGCCTATCCCGCCCCGTCCCTGTGGTGGTGCGCCTACGTCGCCCTGGTCCCCTGGATCCTGCTGGTGCGCACCGCGCCGACCGGGAAACGGGCGGCGTACGACGGCTGGTGCGGCGGCTTCGGCTTCATGCTGGCCATGCACCACTGGCTGCTGCCCTTCCTGCACGTGTTCACGTTCGTCCTCGCCGCGCTGCTCGGCGCCCTGTGGGCCCTGTGGGGATGGCTCGCCCACCGGCTGCTGGCAGGCGTGCCCTCGCGGCGGCGGATCGCGGCCGCTCTCCTCGTCCTGCCGTCCGGCTGGCTGGCCGCCGAGCTGGTCCGCTCCTGGCAGGGCCTCGGCGGCCCCTGGGGCATGCTCGGCTCCAGTCAGTGGCAGGCCGAGCCGGCGCTGCGGCTGGCCTCGGTCGGCGGGGTGTGGCTGCTCAGCTTCCTGGTCGTGGCCGTCAACGTCGCGGTCGCCGTCCTCGTCGCGGTCCGTCAGGCCCGCGTGCCCGCCGTGGCCGGTCTCGTCGCCACGGCCGCCGCCACCTCCGCCGCCTGGACCCTCTCGCCCCGCCCCGCCGTCGACGGCCAGGTCAGGATCGCCGTGGTACAGCCGGGCGTCGTCGGCGGCCCGGACAGCGCGGACCGCCGGTTCGCCCGCGAGGAGCAGCTCACCCGCCGGCTCGCCGGACAGGACCTCGACCTGATCGTGTGGGGCGAGAGCAGCGTCGGCTTCGACCTCGGGGACCGGCCCGACCTCGCCCGGCGGCTCGCCGGCCTGTCCCGCGCGACGGGCGCCGACATCCTGGTCAACGTGGACGCCCGGCGCTCCGACAAGCCCGGCATCTACAAGAGCTCCGTCCTGGCCGGGCCCGACGGTCTCACGGGCGAGCGCTACGACAAGATGCGGCTCGTCCCCTTCGGCGAGTACGTCCCGGCCCGCTCCCTGCTCGGCTGGGCCTCCTCCGTCGGCAAGGCGGCGGGCGAGGACCGCAGGCGCGGCTCCCAGCCGGTCGTGATGAACGTGGGGGACGACCTGCGCGTCGGCCCGATGGTGTGCTTCGAGACGGCCTTCCCCGACATGACCCGCCACCTCACCCGGGAGGGCGTCGACGTGCTGATCGGCCAGTCGTCGACGTCCACGTTCCAGCGGAGCTGGGCGCCCGAGCAGCACGCGTCGCTCGCCGCGCTGCGCGCCGCCGAGACCGGCCGCCCGATGGTGCACGCGACGCTGACGGGTGTCTCCGCCGTCTACGGCCCGAGCGGTGAGCGCGTCGGCTCGTGGCTCGGGACGGACGCGTCCGCCACGCAGGTCTACGAGATCCCGCTCGCCCACGGCACCACGCCGTACGTGCGCCTCGGCGACTGGACCGTGCACGCGGCCATGCTGATCCTCGCCGCCTGGGCCGCCGGCGAGGGCGTACGGACGCTGCGGCTCAGGCGCTCTGCTCCTGAACCGCGCGTACCACCCGTTCGCACAGCTCATGGGTCTCCAGCGCGTCCCGGGCGCTGAGCACCTTGCCCGCCCGCACCGCGTCCAGGAACGCCAGCACCGCCTGCTCGATCCCGCGCTGCCGGGCCACCGGCACCCAGTCGCCGCGCCGCCGCACGGTCGGCTGCCCCTTGTGGTCGACGACCTCGGCGAGGTTGATCACCTGACGCTTGGTGTCCTGCCCGGACACCTCCAGGATCTCCTCGGCCGAACCGCTGAGCCGGTTCATCACGCCGAGCGCGGTGAAGCCGTCCCCGGCGAGCTGGAGCACGACGTGGTGCAGCAGGCCGTCCCGGACACGGGCGCGCACGCTGACGTCGTCGATCTCGCCGGGTACCAGGAACCGCAGGGTGTCGACGACATGGATGAAGTCGTCGAGGATCATCGTGCGCGGCTCCTCCGGGAGCCCGATGCGGTTCTTCTGCATCAGGATCAGCTCGCGCGGATGGTCGGCGCACTGCGTGTAGCCGGGGGCTTGACGCCGGTTGAAGCCGACGGCGAGGCTCACGTCCCGCTCCTCGGCGAGCGCCACGAGCCGTGCGGACGCGTCGAGTTCGTAGGCGAGCGGCTTGTCGACGTACGTCGGTACGCCCGCCTCCAGCAGCCGGGTCACGATCTCCGGGTGCACGATCGTGGGCGCGTGCACGAAGGCGGCGTCGAGGCCTGGTGCGAGGAGCGATTCGAGGGTGGTGTGCCGCCGTTCCGGCGGGACGTGGAGGCCGTCGGCGACCCGGGCGAGCGTGGCGGGCGTGCGGGTCTGGAGGTGCAGCTCCACCCCGGGCTGGAAGGCGAGCACCGGAAGGTAGGCCTTCTGCGCGATGTCGCCGAGTCCGATGCAGCCGACCTTCACGGGGTGTTCTCCTCTAGCGGTTGCCTGCCGGGGTCTGCTCGGAGCATACGGCGTCCCCCACTGACGGCTTCGCTCGAGCGGGCGGTGCCCCGAGGAGGCCGCCAGTCGGCGATGCCGTCGAAGCCCCGCAGGAACAGGGCGGGTCCGGCCTTCGAGAGCGCGGCCATGGCGGTGTCGCGTACGGCGATCCCCGCGCGGCTGGTCATGAGGTTGAGGCGGGCGACCCGCACGGCCTGGCGTGCGACGGCGGTCGTACGGGGCAGCCGGGCGGCGGTGTAGGCGGGGAGGTCGTCGCAGTGGTGGGCGAGGACGATCGCGTCCTCGATGGCCTGGTTGCCGCCCTGGCCGAGGGTCGGGGGCATGGCGTGCGCGGCGTCGCCGACCAGGGCGGCCCGGCCGCGGTGGTAGGCGGGCAGGGGTTCGGCGATGTGGTGGACGTCGTGCCGCAGTACGTCCTCGGGGCGGGCGGCGGCGAGCACGGCGGGGACCGGGTCGTGCCAGTCGCCGAAGCGGCGCAGCAACTCCGCCTTCTCGTCGTCGGGCGCGCGGCCTCCGGCGGGTGTCACGGCGGCGGCGTAGGCGTAGACGCGGCCGTCCTTGAGCGGGTGCGTGCCCCAGATGCGGCCCCGGCCCCAGGTCTCGTGCGAGGCGAAGCCGACGCCGGGGACGGGGATCACGACCCGCCAGGTGGTGAACCCGGAGTAGACGGGCCCCGGGTGGCCGGGGAAGAGCGCGCGGCGTACGGCGGACCGGATGCCGTCGGCGCCCACCACCAGGTCGGCCTCCAGCTCGCCGTCCGCGGTGGTGACGCGGGCGGGCCGGTCGGGGCCGCCGCTGTCGGCGAGCGTCGCGGCGGCGGCCGTGCGGACGGCGTCCGGTGGGAGCTGTGCGGCCAGGTGCTCGACGAGGGTGGCGCGGTGCAGCAGCACGAGCGGGCCGCCGAAGCGCTCGGCTGCGGCGTCGGCGGAGGAGCGTGCCAGCCACCGTCCGGAGGGCGTGCGCAGCCCGCCGTCCCCCGCCCAGGCGGCGAGGTCCCGGATCTCGTCACCGAGGCCGATGACGTCCAGTGCGCGCAGGGAGTTGGGAGCCAGGGAGATGGCGGCGCCGACCGGTTCCAGTGAGTGGGCGCGCTCCAGCACGGTGACCTGCCAGCCGCGCCGGTGCAGCGCGGCCGCCGCGGTCAGGCCCCCGATTCCGCCGCCGATCACGACAGCTCGCCTCGCCTGTGTCATGGCTCCTCCTCGAACCGGCGACCGGACCTGCCGTCCGGTCTGGAACTACACCTGTAGTCACCTTCGACGTTACTACAGCCGTAGTGAGACGGGTAGCGTGAACTCCATGTCCGTACGCACCGCCGGCCCCTCCCGCTCCGACCTCGTCGCCGACACCGCCCTCGCCCTGCTCGCCGAGCGGGGGATGCGGGGCCTCACGCACCGGGCCGTCGACGAGGCAGCCGGACTCCCCCAGGGCTCCACGTCGAACCTCGCGCGGACCCGCCAGGCCCTGCTGGAACTGGCGGTGCGGCGCCTGGCCGACCGCGAGGCGCGGGTGCTGGCGCTGCACGAGATGCCGGATCCCCGGGCCGGGTCCGCCTTGCTGGCGGACGCGCTGGCCCTGGCCACGCACCGCGCCCTGACCCGCAACCGCGAACTGACCGTCGCCCGCTACGAACTGGCCCTGGAGGCCACGCGCCGCCCCGAACTGCGGGCGTACTTCGACGCGACGGGCGCCCGCTTCCGGGACCAGCTCGCCGCCCTCGTCACGGGAATGGGCTCGACGGATCCGGCCAGGCACACACTGTCGCTCATCGCCTGGGCGGACGGGCTGATGTTCAGCTGCGTGGCGGGGTCGTTCGGTGCCGAAGCGCCGAGCCTGGAGGAGGTGCGGGCCGGGCTGCGGGAGCTGCTGGACGGGATGCTCGGGGCCTGAAAAAGCCGTGGTGCGGCAGGGCGCGCTGGGAAAGGATGCGGGCATGACAACCGAACGCCGTATGCCTGCCACGACCGCCGACGAACGCACCATGCTGGAGGGCTGGCTGGAGTTCCACCGGCAGACCCTCGCGTGGAAGTGCGAAGGCCTGAGCGACGAGCAGCTCAGGTCCGCCGCCGTGGAGCCCTCGGAGTTGTCCCTGCTGGGACTGGTGCGGCACATGGCGGACGTGGAGCGGAGCTGGTTCCGCCGGGTGCTGACGAACGAGGACGCGGCGCCCCTCTACTTCAGCGACGAGGACCTGGACGGCGAGTTCCACCTGACCGAGGCGGACACCTACGCGGAGGCGCACGCCGCCTGGCAGGCCGAGATCGAGACCGCCCGGAGCAACGCCGCCCGCTTCGGCCTGGACGACATCTCCGAGGGCAAGCACCGCCGCACCGGCGAGCGGTTCAACCTGCGGTGGATCTACACCCACATGATCGAGGAGTACGCGCGGCACAACGGCCACGCCGACCTGATCCGCGAGCGCATCGACGGCTCGACCGGCGACTGACGTCACCCCGGGCGGGCCGACTGCCTCCGTACGGGGCGCGAGATCACCCGTGCGGGGCATCCTGCCACTGTCCGCCGCCCTGCCGCGGGCCGGACACACCAGAGTGACGCGGGTGCATCGAACGACGACCACAGCGACGCTCCTGGTGACCGTGGCTGTCTCGGCCCTCACCGGCTGTACGACGGTCCGGCATCCCCCCGTTCCCGGGCCGCCGGCGGCCCCGTCCCGGCCGTCGGCGCCGCAGCCGGGGGAACGGACGGAGACACAGATCGTGCAGGCACCGGCCCGGGAGGCCCTGCAACTCATCGAGGAGTCCCGCCGCCCGGAGCCGACAGCCGCCGCGTCCCGCCCGGCCACACCCCCGGCGGCCTCGCCGGAGCGGATGCGGCCGCCGCCCGGCACCCGCGACGTCCGCCCGCGCCCCGCCCGTCCGGAACGCCGCGAGCCGGCCCCGCGCAGCCCACGACGTCCCCACACCGACCTGCCCGACGTCTCGGAGTCGGTACGTCAGAACGTCCGCGAGAACGTCCCGGACAACACGGACGTGTGCGCGCTGGGCAGGCGATACGGGGGGTGGCGGGCGGACAGCCCGGAGGCGACCATCTGCCGCGACACCTACGGGCGTTGAACCGCGTCCGGCCCGGCGCGGGCGGGACGCCGACCCGGGCCGGCACGACGAGGGCGGCCACGAGCGCCGCCGTGCACCACTGCGGGCGCTACGGCCGCTGCCTCGGCGGTGTCCACATCCCCCCGCCGCCCTCGCCCAGCCGGGACTCCAGCCGTCTGATGGCCGCCCGGACGCCCTCGCCGTAGGGATCGTCGGTGAGGGCGGCGGCCGCTCCCCGGGCCCGCCGCAGATGTGCGCGGGCGGCGTCGCGGTGGCCGAGTCTGTCGTAGTCGGCGGCCAGGTTCAGGTGCAGGGAGGGGTAGAACGCGCGCACCGCGAGCGCCTCCTCTCCCGAGGGCGTCCCGGCGTCGGTGATCTCCTCCGCCGCCCTCAACGCGCGCAGGTCCCAGGCCAGTTCGTCGCCGGGATCGTCCTGCGTGTCGGCCAGGTAGTGGGCGAGGGTGCAGCGGTGCAGCGGGTCGCCGTGCTCCCCGATCTCCGCCCACAGGTCCAGGAAGCGCTGCCGGGCCTCCTCCCGGTCCCCGGCGTGGTGCAGCATGACGACCTGCCCGATCCGCGTCGGCACGGCATCCGGCGCCGCCTGTCCCTGTCGCTCCACGACCACGCCCTCCGCACCACTCGCCCGCTGTTCCCCCCGACGCTAACCGCACGCCGGGAGGATCCAGCTGAGGCCGCTCCGTACGTCGCCGGAGCGTCGGCCGCCGTCAGCCCAGGTTCGGAATCGTCCAGTCGATCGGCTCGTGCCCCTGTGCCGCCACCGCCGCGTTGATCTGCGTGAACGGACGGGAGCCGAGGAACTTCTTCGCCGACAGGGGCGACGGGTGCGCGCCCTTGACCACCACGTGCCGTGACTCGTCGATCAGCGGGAGCTTCTTCTGCGCGTAGTTCCCCCACAGCACGAACACCGCCGGGTCGGGCCGGCCGGCCACCGCGCGGATGACCGCGTCGGTGAACCTCTCCCAGCCCCGGCCCTTGTGCGAGTTGGCCTCGCCGCCGCGGACCGTGAGCACCGCGTTGAGCAGCAGGACGCCCTGCTCGGCCCACGGCATCAGATAGCCGTTGTCCGGGATCGGGGCGCCCAGCTCCTCGTGCATCTCCTTGTAGATGTTGCGCAGGGACGGCGGGATCCGCACACCGGGCCGGACCGAGAAGCACAGCCCGTGCCCCTGTCCCTCGCCGTGGTACGGGTCCTGACCCAGGACCAGGACCTTGACCCGCTCGTACGGCGTGGCGTCCAGCGCGGCGAAGACCTCCTCGCGCGGCGGATGGACGGGACCCCTCGCCCGCTCCTCCTCGACGAACTCCGTCAGCTCCTTGAAGTAGGGCTGCTGAAGCTCGTCACCCAGAACCCCGCGCCAGGACTCGGGCAGCATGGAGATGTCGGTCACGTCAACGTCCTCACGATGTGCGGTCACTTCCAGGCCACAGAACCTACAGGCGACCACTGACAACGTGCCGGGAGAGCCCGGTGCCCGCCCCGCCTACCAGGCGGTCTTGCGGTGCAGCTCCCACATCATCATGATCGTCGACGGGTCCATGGCCCGCTCCGCGCCCGAGATGTCCCGGCTCGCCGCCACGTACTGCCTGCCCTGCCACAGCGGCAGCAGCCGCGCGTCGTCCACGAGGATCCGCTGAGCCTCCTCGAACTCCTTCTCCACGTTCGCGCGGTCGCTCTCGCGGCGCGACCGGGGCAGCAGATCGCCGGTGATCTCGGGCGCCGGGTAGGGCGTGCCGAGGGCGTTCTGCTCGCCGACGAACGGCGCGATGAAGTTCTCGGCGTCCGGGAAGTCGGGGAACCAGCCACGCCCGAACACCGGGTACTCGCCCTTCTGGTAGCCCTCGACGTACGTCTTCCAGGGGCGGCTCTTGAGGGTGATCGCGAACAGGCCGGAGTCCTCGAGCTGGCGCTCCAGCTCCTTGAACTCCGCGGCCGTCTCGGAGCCGTAGCGGTCGCTCGTGTACCACAAGGTGAGCGGGACCCGCTGGTTGATGCCCGCCTTGGTGAGGATCTTGCGGGCCTTGCCGACGTCCGGGTCGCCGTAGTCGTCGAAGAAGCCCGTCGTGTGACCGGTGAGGCCCTTGGGGACCATCGAGTAGAGCGGGTCGACAGTGTCCTTGTAGACCTTGTGGGCGATCGCCGCCCGGTCGACGACCTGTGCGATGGCCTGGCGTACGGCCTTGCGGTTCGCCCAGGAGTCCTTCGGGTTGAACACCAGGTAGTTGATGTCGGTGCCGGTGCCCTCGACGAGCTGGATCTCCTCCTCGTTGGAGGTCTTGCTCTGGAGATCGACGACGTCACCGGCGGCCAGACCGCGGTAGGTCACGTCGATCTGCTCGTCCCGCAGGGCCTTGACCATGGCGCCGGAGTCCTGGAAGTAGCGGATGGTCACCGCGTCGTTCCGGCGCTCGGCGAAGCCCTTGTAGCCGTCGTTGCGGACGAGGACGGCTTCCTTGCCGTCGTCGTACGAGTCGAGGGTGTACGGCCCGGAGCCGACGACGTCGCCGCCCTTGCGCAGGGAGTTCTCCGGATAGGCGGCCGGGGAGACGATCGACATGGCGGGGGTGGCGAGCACGAAGGGGAAGGTCGCGTCGGGCTTGTTGAGGTGGAAGATCACCTCGCGGTCGTTCGGCGCCTGGACCCGTTCGAGGCTGCCGAGCAGACCCGCGGGGCCGCCATTGACGTTGATCTTGCGAATCCGGTCGAACGAGTGCTTCACGGCCCGTGCGTCGAGCGCGTCGCCGTTGGAGAACTTCAGGCCCTCGCGCAGTTCGCAGCGGTACACCTGGTTCGAGGAGTCGCTGAAGCCGCACTGCTCGGCTGCGTCCGGCTGAGGCTCGCTCGCGCCCGTCTGATAGCTCAGGAGCGTCTGGTAGACGTTCCGGAACAGCTCCCAGGAGCTGTCCCACGACGCGGCAGGGTCGAGCGTGCTGGGGGCACTGGTGGTGCCCACGACGATCGGCCCTTCGTCCTCCGGAGTGTCGGACGACAGCACGCCGCATCCAGCGACCAGGGACGATATGGACGCGATGGCCGCCACCCGCCGCAGGCATCGGTTCCGGTTGAACACGCGCACGCTCCTCGATCTGCCATACCAAGGGTCGGCAGACCATACCGCAGTGCCGCGCCCGCTGACCCGCCCCGGGACATCACTCCTTGATCGATAAACCTTTGACTACGTTGTCATCGCCGTTTGCCGCGCCTTTACGCCCGCACGGGCGCCCCTTGCGCGAAGGGGCGCCCGTACCGAACCGCGTTCGCGGAGGCGTCAGCCCGTGCCGGCGTTGAGGAAGATCCCGCCGTCCACGACGAGCGTCTGGCCGGTGACCCAGTCGGACTGCCCGGAGGTGAGGAACGCGGCCGCGCCGCCGATGTCGGAGGGCACGCCGAGCCGGCCGAGCGGGTAGGCAGCCGCGGCCTCCTCCTCCCGGCCCTCGTACAGGGCCGTGGCGAACTTGGTCTTCACGACGGCCGGGGCGATCGCGTTGACCCGGACCTTGGGCGCGAACTCGTGCGCGAGCTGCACGGTCAGGTTGATCATCGCCGCCTTGCTGACGCCGTACGCGCCGATGAACGGCGAGGGCGAGAGGCCGGCGACGGAGGCGATGTTGACGATCGCGCCGCCGTTGTCCTTCTGCCAGGCGTGCCAGGTCCTCTGGGCGAAGCCCAGCGCCGAGACCACGTTGGTCTCGAAGACCTTGCGGGCGACGTTCAGGTCCAGATCGGCGATCGGGCCGAACACCGGGTTCGTGCCGGCGTTGTTGACCAGGTAGTCGACGCGGCCGAAGGCCTCCATCGTGCGCTCGACGGCGGCGGCCTGGTGGGCCTCGTCGTGCGCCTTGCCCACCGCGTAGATCACGCGGTCGGGGCCGAGCCGCTCGACGGCCTCCTTGAGGGCGTCCTCGTTGCGGCCGGTGATGCACACACGGTCGCCGCGGGCGACGAACGCCTCCGCAACGCCGTAGCCGATGCCGCGGCTGGCGCCCGTGACGAGGGCGGCCTTGCCGGAGAGTTCCACGGAAGTCATGTCTGCCGTCCCTTAGTCGAGCGGTCCGCCGGCCACGTACAGCACCTGGCCGGAGACAAACCCGGCCGCCTCGCCCGTGAAGAAGGCGATGGCGTTGGCGATGTCCTCGGGCTCACCGACGCGCGCCACCGGGATCTGGGTGGCGGCGGCGGCCTTGAAGTCCTCGAAGCCCATGCCGACGCGGTCGGCGGTGGCCTTGGTCATCTCGGTGGCGATGAAGCCGGGGGCGACGGAGTTGGCGGTGACGCCGAACTTGCCGAGCTCCTTGGCGAGGGTCTTGGTGAAGCCCTGGAGGCCCGCCTTGGCCGCCGAGTAGTTCACCTGGCCGCGGTTGCCCAGCGCCGAGGACGACGACAGGTTGACGATCCGGCCGAAGCCCGCGTCCACCATGTGCTTCTGGCAGGCCTTGGACATCAGGAAGGCGCCGCGCAGGTGCACGTTCATGACCGTGTCCCAGTCGGAGACGCTCATCTTGAACAGCAGGTTGTCGCGCAGCACACCGGCGTTGTTGACCAGGATCGTCGGCGCGCCGAGCTCCTCGGCGATCCGCGCGACGGCCGCCTCGACCTGCGCCTCGTCCGAGACGTCACAGCCGACCGCGATGGCCTTGCCGCCGGCGGCGGTGATCTTCTCGACGGTGTCCTTGCAGGCCGCCTCGTCGAGGTCGAGCACGGCGACCGCGCGGCCCTCGGCGGCCAGTCGTACGGCGGTGGCGGCGCCGATCCCGCGCGCGGCACCGGTGACGACGGCGACCCGCTGCTCAGTGGTGGACATGGCTGCTTCTCCTCAGATGAGCGACCGCTTAGTACCTTCAGTGGAGGTGACGCTAGAAGCCCTGGCACGCGGTGTCAACGGCCAGGCGGGGCATGTGATCCATCACCCTGGGCCACCATGCCCCGCGCGGCTCGCACGGACACCCGATCGGCCTACGGCTTCGCGCCGCCGCCGTCCGGCGCACCTAGCGTCGAAGGGCGGCCACTCGTGGCCGGAAAGGAGGCGCCCCCATGCGCCGTTGCACCGGTGTCACAGGCACGCTGTTCGCGATCGCCGCGATCGTGCCGTTGGCCGACCCCGCTCTTGCCCAGCCCGACCGCGACTGCCGCGACTTCGCCTTCCAGGAGGACGCGCAGGCCGTCTTCGACGCGGACCCGAGTGACCCGAACCGTCTGGACGAGGACCAGGGCCCGGACGACGGCATCGCATGCGAGGTACTGCCCCGCCGCGGCACCGGTGTCATCTCCCCCACCGGTCCGGCGAGCACACCTTCCCCGGTCACCCCCACGCCCACCACCGCTCCGTCCCGAGGCGTGAGGGGCGGACTCGGGGGCGCGGTCGCCTCGGGGCCGAGCGCCTGGGACGTCGGTGTCGGTCTGGCCTTCGTCGGCGGCGCCACGCTCGCTGCCGGCTACGTCGTGAAGCGCAGCCGGAGCTGACGCCCGGGCGCGACGGGTGTCACTTCACCAGCAGGCCCAGCAACCGCTCCGTCTCCGCCGCCGGGTCGGTGGTCAGGCCGGTGTGGACGGGGCCGGGCTGGACGATCGTCGAGCGGGGGGCGACGAGCCAGCGGAAGCGGCGGCCGGGGGTGTCGTCGGCTGCCTGGCCGGCCGCGGGGCCGCCCGCGCACATGCCCTCCACGGCCCGGAGCGCGGCGCGGACCCCGGCCACGTCCGCCTCGGGGTCGAGGGCCAGCAGGCGGGCCTCGTCGAGGTGGGTGCGGGCGCCGACGTAGGACTCGGCGCGGCAGTAGACGAGCACCCCGGCGTTGATGCACTCGCCGCGCTCGACGCGCGGGACGACGCGCAGGACGGCGTACTCGTAGATCTGGCGGTCGCGCGTCCCGCCCTTGATGATGTGCCGGTCGCTCACTTGATCCCCAGGATGCGGTCGTGGATGGCGGCGGCCCGTGCGAGCAGCGGTCGCGTGTAGGCCCGCCTCAGGTCGTCCGGGGTGTCGAAGCCGGGCTCGCCCGCCAGCCAGGCGTCCGGGATCTGCGCGGTGACGTCGGCGAGCAGTTCTTCGGTCACCCGGGGCGCCAACTCGGCCGCCGCGGCGGCGACATCGGGCGCGAAGGGCGCCAGGGCATGCTCGGAGGCGTCGTACGGGCGGGCCGCGGAGGCCTCCGCGCCGGGCCAGTTGTGGTGCCAGATCATGGTCGCCCCGTGGTCGACGAGCCACAGCTCGCCCCGCCACATCAGCAGGTTGGGATTGCGCCAGGACCGGTCGACGTTGTTGACCAGCGCGTCGAACCAGACGATCCGCCCGGCCTCCTCGGGAGCCACCGCGAAGGCGAGCGGGTCGAAGCCGAGCGCGCCGGAGAGGAAGTCCATGCCGAGGTTGGTGCCGCCGCTGGACCTGAGCAGGCCCTGCACCTCCTGGTCGGGTTCGCCGAGCCCCAGCTCCGCGTCGAGCTCGACCGTGACCAGGCGTGGCACCCGCAGCCCCAGCCGGCGGGCGAGTTCCCCGCACACCACCTCGGCGACGAGCGTCTTGCGCCCCTGTCCCGCGCCGGTGAACTTCAGGACGTACGTCCCGAAGTCGTCGGCCTCGACGAGTCCCGGCAGCGAACCGCCCTCACGCAGGGGCGTGATGTAGCGGGTCGCGGTGACCTCTTTCAGCATTTCGCAGGCCACCCATCTCTTCAACCTTGCAATCCACGACCGCCATGTGAGGGGGGTAGCAGCGGGAATCGCCCGTCGACCTGCTGCCGGCCTCTGGCATGAAGTGAGCATAGTAACCAAGGGTGATCGCGGGCGCGGTGCCCGAGCCACGTCGCCGGCCTTGGGCGGCTCGCGGCCACCTGGCGACGCCCGGCCTCGTCGGTGTCGGCGGCCGACTCGGCTGTGCATCGGTCGACTTCGGCTTCCAGCGCGGCGGCGGGCGTCAGTTGAAGGTCCCCGAGGCGAGGTCTGACGACCGCAGGTGTCCCGGCCCGGAGCGCGGGCACCCGGCGGCCATGGACTTACGGAGGTCGCCCGTGATCGATCGTTCTCTGCCTGCTCTCGTCCAGGGCTACTCCTGGCTGCCCGGCCTGCTGGGCGAGCACCCCGACGGCGTGGCACGCACCCGTGTGATGGGCAAACCCGCGCTCGCCGTGCGGGGACCGGAGGCGGTGCGGTTCTTCTACGACGAACACAACGTGCGGCGCGGCGGTGCCCTCCCCGGCCCCGTCCTGAGCACCCTGTTCGGCCACGACGCCGTCCACACGCTCGACGGTGACGCCCACCGCGCCCGCAAGGAGTTCTTCCTGCCGCTGCTGCAAGCCGACCGGATCGCCGGTCTCGTCGAGCACGTCATCCCGTCTGGGACGACGCGGTACGGGAGTGGAACAGGGCCGGACAGGCCGTGCTGTTCGACGCGGCGAGCGTGGTGCTCACCCGCGGTGTGTGCCGCTGGGCGGGCGTCCCGCTCGACGAGGGCGCCGGGGAGACGGAGCGTCTCGCCCGCGACCTGGTCTCCATGGTCGACGGCTTCGCGACCGCCGGGCCACGGCACTGGCGGGCCCGGCGTGCCCGCAACCGGCAGGAGGAGCGCTTCACCCGGCTGGTCGAGGATGTCCGCTCGGGCAGGGCCGCCGCGCCCGAGGGGTCGGTGCTCGCCGCGGTGTGCCGGCACCGCGAGGCGACCGGTGAACCGCTCCCTGCGCACACGGCGGCCGTCGAGCTGCTGAACGTCATCCGGCCCACCGTCGCCGTCTGCTGGTTCGTCGCCTACACGGCGCACGCGCTGCATCTTCAGCCGAACCAGCGCGAACGGTTGCGCGGTGGCGACACCGCCTACACCGCCGCGTTCGTGCACGAGGTGCGCCGCTTCTACCCGTTCGCGCCGTTCCTCGGCGGCCTCGCCGTGCGGGACCTGTCCTGGCGAGGCGTGTCGGTGCCGGCCGGCGCGATGGTGCTGCTCGATGTCTTCGGACAGAACCACGACGAGGAGCTGTGGGGCGATCCCTACGTCTTCCGCCCGGAGCGGTTCCTCGAGCACGCGGTCGAGCGCGACGAACTCATCCCGCAGGGCGGTGGCGAACCGCGCACCGGCCACCGCTGCCCCGGCGAGGGCCTCACCATCGGGCTCCTCGAAGCCCTCGCGCTCCGCTTGGCCGGCCTCGACTACACCGTTCCCGAGCAGGACCTGCGCATCTCCCTGCGGCGCATACCTGCGCGGGTGCGCAGCGGCTTCGCCGTACGGGACGTGCGGGTGCCGAGTGAGCGCACGCTGACGGCCGTGTGACGCCCGCGCGAACCGCAGGACAGGCAGGACAGGCGAGTCTCCTCGACCAGGGTGCCCATGCGCCCTGCCGGGGTCACGCGCCGTAGGCGTGCCAGCGGGGCAGGGGGCCGACGTGGGCGTGGCGGCCGGGGCGGACGGCCGCGTGGCGCTGCCCGGGGCCGGGGCCGCTGCGGGCGGCGAGGGCGTCGGCGACGGCGCCGGTGGTGAAGGCGTAGACCGCCTTGTGCAGGATGTCCACGACGAGCTCCGTGCGGGGCCAGGTCGGCGGTGGCGCGCCGACGCCGGTCGCGTTCTCCAGGATCTGGTCGTTGGTGAGGCGGACGACGGTGAACTTGGCGGATGCGACCGGTCCGCGCAGTCCGGCCTGGGACATGACCGAGCGCAGCACTCCGAGGAGGGCGGCCTGGCCGTAGTGCATGGCCCAGTTCACCGGCAGTGGCTGTGTGCCGGGCCGTTCGGGCATGCCCGTCAGCCGCTGCAACACCCGCGCGGGCACATGGGAGTCGGGCCGGCCGGTGACGGCCTGCTCGATCTTCTCGCCGAGGGTCATCACGACCCCTCCGGCGGTACCGGCGAGCAGTCCCTGCCACAGTGCGCGCTTGAGCATGGTCTGGCGGGTACCCGGTAGCTCCGCCTCCACCCATTCCGTACGGCACGGCTGCTCCGAGGTGCCGGCACCGGCCGCCGGGGTCTTCCCTACGCCGATCTGCGCCGCCCGCCCCTGGACCGGGGCCACGCGTCGCCGGGCTCGGCGCCGGAGCCGCCGGCAGGCGGATCGGCGGGAACTGTCAGCTGTCCTTGCCCATCGCCTTGCGGACGGCGTCGCGGGTCCGGTCGACCACGGCTGCCATGGGGCCGACGGCGATGTTCTCCGCCGGGGTCTCGGCTCCCGGATGCGGGCGGGTGGGTGCCATGGCCTCGGCGGCCCGGACAGCCGTGGCCAGCATGGCGAGCTGCTGCGCCCCGGCGTTCTCGCGGAGCCGGGGGAACTCGTACTGTTCCTCGGAGGCCGCGTGCTGGAGCACGTCCGCGCGCAGCTCCCGAAAGGCGGGCAGGAACTCGGGGTCGTCGGGGTTCATGTCGTCGAGCCGGCTCAGCTTCTCCTTCGCGGCCCGCTCCTCCTCGAGACGGTCGTCGACCACCCGCTCACCGTCCTGGAAGAGACGGCCGGCCGCGGGGTGGACCACCTCTTCCTCGGCCGTCTCGTGGACGGCCAGCATGCGGACGAGTCTGCGGAACGGCTCCGCCCGGTTGCCGGCAGCGGCATTCTCGACCTCGGCGAAGAGGTCACGGATGTGGTTGTGCTGTTGCGTCAGCAGTGCCACGACGTCGTCGTTCTCGCCTGCTTCGTCCATGTGCGGCATGGCGTCGGTCAAGGAATCCTCCTGGAGATCAGTGCCGCAGCGCGTCGGCCCGGGCCATCGGCTCGGCCGGGCCTTGTCCCAGGTTGTCCCTGGGCGCAGGGCGGCCGCGACCGCACGGGGCCGAACGGCGGGGAGCCTCCCGCATCGCGGCAGCCACCGCGGGGTACCCGGGCCGCGCTCGCGAGAGGGTCTCGGGGCCGTGAAGGAGGCTTCGTGCCATGACCCGGCGCACGGGGAGCCCCAAGGCCGGGGCGGACGCGGGCGGGCACGACCGGATCGCGGAGCTGCGCCGCGTCGCGCGGGAGCGCTTCGGGTGGAGCGACCTGGGGCCCGAGCAGACGGAGGCGATGAGGGCCCTGCTCGATGGCCGTGACGTGCTGGTCGTCATGCCCACCGGCTCCGGCAAGTCGGCGATCTACCAGGTACCGACCGTCGTGCTCGGCGGCCCCGCGGTCGTGGTGTCGCCGCTGATCGCCTTGCAGCGCGACCAGGTCACCGGACTGCGGGAGAGCGCGGCACCGGACGCCGTGGCCGTGAACTCCGCGCAGCCCGAGTCGGCCACCGACAGAGGCTGGCGGGCCGTCCGGGAGGGCGATGCCGAGTACCTGTTCCTTTCCCCGGAGCAACTGGCCAAGGACAGTGTGCTGAAGCGGCTGCGTGAGCTGGGCCCCTCGCTGTTCGTCGTCGACGAGGCCCACTGCGTCTCCGCGTGGGGACATGACTTCCGCCCCGACTACCTGGGCCTGGGCGAGGTCGCCGAACGCCTGGGCCGTCCGCCGGTGCTCGCTCTGACGGCGACGGCCGCGGCCCCGGTGCGGGCCGACATCGTCGAGAACCTGCGCATGCGCGACGCCCATGTCGTGACAGCCGGAACCGACCGGCCCAACATCCACCTGGCGGTTCGCACGTTCACCGACGACGCCGCCAAACGGGACGCCGTCTCACGCTGGTCGGCCGGAGCAAGCACCCCGGGCATCCTCTATACGGCCACCCGCAAGGACGCCGAAACCCATGCGGCGCGACTGAGGCAGGACGGCGTGGAGCCGTGCGGGCAGGGAACCCGCGACGTCCTGGGCTTCCTTCAGGCGTACGGCCAGTTCGGTGCCCCGGTCGCCGGGTGCGGGGGTGATCCGCGTCTCGATCCGGTCGCCGTACTCCCCCAGCGGCGACGGCAGCTTGTCGGGCTGGATGTCACCCGGTGCACGGTTGATCGTCACGGTCAGCCAGCGGTCGGCGGCGGCCGGGTCGTCCGGACGCGCCTCCGAGCGCCGCATGACGACGACGGCTCCGGCGGTGAGCCCCGCAGCCGCGACTGCCAGTGATTTCCAAGGGGTCATCCGCGGTCACGTCCTTCGTGAGGCAGAGGTGCGGGTAACGATTCGGGTACGTGCGTACGTGGCATCGTGGCTGTGCCCTTCCTGTGCGTCCGATGAGTGCCGGTGCGCGACGAGTAACCCTCCGTGTGCGCCGCAAGCTCGCCGGAGTGCCGCCGACGCCCTGCGGACGCACACCGCCCCTGGAGGCGCAGTCACCTAGGAACGGCATGAGCTCCTGATCGGCACACGCCGAATCGGCGCACGGCGAATCGGCGCACGGCGAAGACACCCGCGCCCACTGGTTCGACAACGGGGCGATCGGCGACAGGCTCGCGACGACGCCCCGGAACCCGACAGCGAACCGACAGCTCAGCTTTACCCATGTCCTTCCGCGAACCAGTCAGGATTCCGACATCGTCTGAACAGCCGGTCCCCAGGGGCCGTACCTCTCGGCAGATCACGAATCCCCGGAAGGAACGTCAGCATGACCAGCGAATCAGTTCAGCCGAAGTCGGGACCGAGCCGCCGCACCCTCGTGGCGGCGGTGGGCGCGGCAGGGCTCACCGTGGCGCTGACGGCGTGCGGATCGGAGGACGAGCCGTCCGATCCGTCCACCGAACAGGGTGCCGGCGCGACGAACGAAGGGGGCGGCTCGTCCACCGGAGCGGGAGCCGGTGGTGCGGCCCTCGCGAAGACCGCCGACATCCCCGAGGGAAGCGGCAAGATCTTCAAGGACGAGAAGGTCGTTGTCTCGCAGCCGACCGCGGGCGACTACAAGGCTTTCTCGACGATCTGCACCCACCGGGACTGTCCGATGGTGGACCTCAAGGACGACATCATCTCCTGCACCTGCCACGGCAGCCAGTTCTCCGTCCTGGACGGCAGTGTGAAGAAGGGGCCGGCGGTCGAACCGCTGGCGGCCAAGCAGATCAGCGTGGAAGGCGATTCGATCACGCTCGCCTGACCCCGCCCGGGGGCGCGAGACACGCCAGCACCTCGTCCGTGGTCGCGACCGTGGCGACCAACGCGAGGGTGTGGCGGATCACCGAGCGGGTGTAGTCGGACGGGACTCCCGCGATGGCGTCCGCCGGGACGACGGCGGTGTAGCCGCGGTTCACGGCGTCGAACACGGCGTTGGGAACGGCCACGTTGGCCGAGACCCCGGTGACGATCAGCGTGCGGCAGCCGAGGTTGCGCAGCAGCGGGTCGACGTCGGTGCCCTGGAGGGGCGACAGCCCGTGCAGGCGCCGTACGACGAGGTCCTCGTCGGCGACCTCGATCGGGGCCGCGACCCGCACCGCCGGCGTGCCGGACAGCTGCTGGACGGGCAGGCGTTCGGCGGCCCGGAACAGGCGGGCGTTGCGGCTGGCCCCGCGGCCGTCGGGGCGGCGCTCGGCGATGGCGTGGACGACCTGGACGCCGCCTTCGTGGGCGGCGGCCACCAGCCGGGCGACGTTGGCGAGCACCCCGCCGGCGCGGGCCTCCTCGGCGAGTTCGGGCAGGGCGCTGTCCGCTCCGACGACGCCCTCCTGGCACTCGACGGTGAGCAGCACGGTGGTCCGCGGATCGAGGAGTTCGCTGAGCTCTGCGTGCGCGGGCACGGTTCCCCCTGGGCGCCGGCGGCTGGGCGCGTGAGCGTAACCACCATTGCGCATGGACGGAAGAGAACCCATCCTTTTCTGACGTGATGTCAGAGGATCTCCTCTGACACGACGTGAGAGAAGAAAGAGGGGGAGCATGACCGTCACTCAGCAGCGCCGGGGCCGGAAGATCATGATGACGCCGGGCGAGCTGGACGATTTCCTCACCACACAACGCACCTGCCGGGTCGCCACGGTGTCGGCCGACGGCGCCCCGCACGTGAGCACGCTGTGGTTCGCCTGGGACGGCACCTCGATGTGGCTGTACTCGGTCGTGCGCAGCAAGCGGTGGACCGACCTGCGGCGCGACCCGCGGGTGGCGATCGTGGTCGACACCGGCGAGGAGTACGACGAGCTGCGCGGCGTCGAACTGTCGGGCACCGTCGAGTTCGTGGGCGAGATACCGCGCACGGGCGAGCTGCGCGCCGAACTCGACGTCCCGGAGACGCTGTTCGCCCGGAAGAACTTCGGCCTGGAGGAGATGCCGCACGACGGCCGGCACGCCTGGATGCGGCTGACGCCGCAGAAGATCGTCTCCTGGGACTTCCGCAAGCTGGGGGCGCAGTAGCGCCGGGGCCCGGGCTCAGCCGAGGCTCTCCCCCGCCGCCTGGAGGGCCTTCACCGCGGCCCGGATCGACGGGCGGCGGTCGGCGTCCGCGCGCCAGACCACGTACACGTGCCGCCGGACCCGCTGTCTGACGGGGACGGTCACGACCCCCGCAGGCACGGGACGGCGGCCGAGCAGCGGGGCGACACACACGCCGAGCCCCGCGGCGACCAGCGCGAGCTGGGTGTGGGTCTCGGCGGCGCGGTGGCCCACGAGCGGCTCGATGCCCTGCGAGCGGAGCGTGTACATCAGCCACTCGTGGCAGAACTCGCCCTCGCCCCAGGTGATCCACTCGTCGTCGGCGAACTCCGCGAGGTCCACCTCGTCACGCCCGGCGAGCCGGTGGTCCGCGGGCATGGCCACATCGGCGGGGTCGTCCATGATCGGCGCCTTGACCAGGCCGTCGGGCAGCGCCATCGGCTTGTTGTACCAGTCGAGGACCACGGCGAGGTCGAGGTCGCCGCGCACGACCCCGGCGAGGGCGGCCTCCGGTTCCAGCTCGCAGGAGCGCAGCCGGAGCGCGGGATGCCGCTCGCGCAGTGCGGACAGCGCGAGCGGGAACAGGCCGCGGGCGGCCGTCGGGAACGCCGAGAGTCTCAGCTCGCCGACGACCTGTCCCCGCTGCGCCTCCAGGTCGGACTGGGCGAGCTCGACCTGGGACAGGATGCGCGCGGCGTGCTCGGCGAGCAGCCGGCCCGCGTCGGTGAGCCGCACGCCCCGGCCGTTCTTGGCGAGGAGCTGCTGCCCGACCTCCCGCTCCAGCTTGGACATCTGCTGGGAGACGGCGGACGTCGTGATGTGCAGCCCCTCGGCCGCGCCGCTGACCGAGCCGTGCCGGGCGAGGGCGTCGAGGGTGCGCAGGCGCTCCAGGTTCAACATGTAAGCAATGCTACGCAATACCGGTCGCGAAATCTCGATTGTGCTACGAGGTTCTTGCCCGCCATCGTGGTTTCCATGAGCACCGTCACCACCCCCGGCCGGGTCGCCACCCCCTCGGGCGACCACCCCCGTCGCCGCCTCGACTGGCGTCTCCGCTTCGCCGCCCTGTCTTTGATCTGGGGCTTCAGCTTCCTCCTCATCAAGGTGGGCACCGAGGGGTACGCGCCGTTCCAGGTCACGCTCGGACGACTGGTGTTCGGTACGGCGGTACTGGCCGCGGCGATGGCGGTCCGCCGCGAGCGGCTGCCGCGCGGGGCGCGCACCTGGGGGCATCTGACGGTCGCCGCGTTCCTGCTCAACGCCCTGCCGTTCTCGCTGTTCGCGTACGCCGAGCTGACCATCCCGTCCACGCTGGCGGGCATCTGCAACGCGACGTCGCCGTTGTGGGGCATGGCACTGTCCCTGGTCGCCCTGTCGGAGGACCGCCCGACCCGGGTGCGGGTCGCCGGACTCGGGCTCGGCTTCCTCGGAGTGCTCACGGTGCTGGGCGCCTGGCAGGGCTTCCACGGCCTGGACGCCACCGGCACGGCACTGGCCCTGCTGGCCTCCCTCAGCTACCCGATCGGCTGGATCTACGTCCGCCGCACCCTGGCCGGCACCAGCCACTCGCACCTGTCGATGACCGGCGCGCAGCTGCTGCTCGCCACGGCCCAACTGGCCGTCGTCACCCCGCTGTTCACCAACCTGCCCACCAACCTGTCGGTCGGGCCGCTGCTGGCGATCGCCGCCCTGGGCGCACTCGGCACGGGCCTCGCCGTCCTCCTCCAGTACGGCCTGGTCGCCGAGGTCGGGCCGACGACCGCCCAGATGGTCACGTACTTCATCCCGGTCATCGCCACGGCCGCGGGCGTCGCGCTCCTGGGCGAGTCGCTCACCTGGTCGACACCGGTCGGGGCGGTGATCGTCCTGATCGGCGCGGCACTTACGCAGGTCCGGCCGAAGGTCCGGGCGTAGGGGGCGGGCGTAGGGGCGGGCCGGGGCGTCCGGCGTACGCGTGGCCGGTGCACGAACGCCCCACACCCAGCCGGTCCACGAACGCGCCCACCCAGCCGGTCCAAGGACGCCCCAACCCGGAGCCTCAGACGTAACTCCGCGCCGGCGCCGGCCCCAGGGCCGAGGCGATCGCGTCCGCCAGCGCCTCTGTCTCGTCCCCGGCGAGCGTCGAAACGGTGACCCGGATGCCGGGCGGTGCGCTCAGCCGGAAGCGCGCGCCGGGGGCGACGGCCCAGCCCGCGTGCAGCAGCCGGGCGACGGCGCCGGTCTCGTCGGGCACGGGCAGCCACACGTTCATGCCGCTGCGCCCCTGCGCCACGACACCGCGCCGGCCGAGCGCGCCGATCAGCGCGTCCCGGCGCCTCCCGTACGCCGCCGCCACCGCGCGCGTGTCCACCGCCCCGTCGGCCCACAGCCGCACCAGCGCCCGCTGCATCAGCCGGCTCACCCAGCCGGGCCCGAGCCGCTGCCGGCCGTGCACCCGGTCGACGGTGACGGCGTCCCCGGTGAGCAGGGCGAGGCGCAGATCGGGTCCGTAGGCCTTGGCGGCCGAGCGCACGAACGCCCAGTGCCGGGTGGCCCCGGCCAGCGGGTGGAGGGGCACGTCGACGATGCCGTGCCCGTGGTCGTCCTCGATGAGCAGGGTCTCCGGGTACTCCCGGAGCACGGACCGCAGGGCACGCGCGCGTGCGGCGCTCACCGCCGCGCCGGTCGGGTTCTGCGCCCGGTCCGTGACGATCAGGGCACGCGCCCCGGACTCCAGCGCCCGCCGTACGTCATCGGCGTACGGCCCCTCGTCGTCGAGGCCGACGGGGACGGTCCGCAACCCGAGCGCCGGGACGAGGTCCAGGGTCCGGCTCCAGCCGGGATCCTCGACGGCAACGGTGTCGCCGGGCTTGAGGTGGGCCGCCAGGACCCGCTCCACGGCGTCGAGCGCTCCGGAGACCACGGCGAGCGGCCCTTCCGGCACCCCGTCGGCGTCGAACCCGTCCCGGGCGATCCGGGCCAGCTCGGGATCCACGGGCGCCTCGCCGTACAGGACCGGAGCACGGTCGCCCTCGGCGGCCGCCGCCGCGAACGCCGCCGCGAGGGCCGGCAGCAGCGCCGGATCCGGATTGCCGCTGGACACGTCGCGCACGCCTTCGGGGACGTCGACCCTGATGTGGTCCCGCCCGGTCGTGGCCGGAGCGGGCCGCACGCGGCTGCCGCGCCGGCCCGCGGTCTCGATGACCCCACGCTCGCGCAGAGTCCGGTACGCGGCCGCGACCGTGTTGGGATTCACTCCCAGCCGCTCCGCCAATTCCCGCATGGGCGGCAGCAGTTGACCGGGACGCAGCTCACCGCTCCCCACCGCCCGCTCGATGCTCGCGGAAATGTCCGCTGCGCGACGCCCGCTGATCCGATACTCTCCTAGCACAAACCCAAGTATGCACTAGTGCAATGGAGAGCGCCATGCAGGGGACCACGCCGTCGCAACCCGCCGCCTACGCCCCCACCGACCGCACCGTCCCCACCCGCGCGCCGGACCGGGCCTCGTACGACAGGGAACTGGTGCACTCGATACTCGACGAGGCCTACGTCTGCCATCTGGGCTTCGTCCGCGACGGCGCCCCGGTCGTGCTGCCCACGCTGTACGCCCGGGTCGGCGAGCGGCTCTATGTGCACGGTTCGACGGGCTCGCGTCCGCTGCGGGCGGCCGGCCAGGCCGATCCGGGTCTCCCGGTCTGCCTGACCGTCACGCACGTCGACGGGCTGGTCCTCGCCCGCTCGGCCTTCCACCACTCGATCAACTACCGTTCCGTGGTGGTGCACGGCGTCGCGCACGACGTGACGGACCCCGAGGAGAAGCGGCAGGCCCTGGACGCCCTGGTCGACCACGTCGTGCCGGGCCGTTCCGCCGACTCGCGACCGGCCAGCAAGAAGGAGCTGGCCGCCACCGCGGTGCTCCGCCTCGACCTGGACGAGGTCTCCGCCAAGCTCCGCACCGGCGGCGTGAACGACGAACCGGAGGACCTCGGCCTGCCGCACTGGGCCGGTGTGGTCCCGGTGCGGAAGACCTACGGCACTCCGATCGCCGACCCGGACCTCGCCGCCGGCACCGAGCTGCCCGACTACTTGAGGGCACGGTAAGGGGCGCGGGGAGCCGCGCAACCGGCCGCAGCTCCCCGCCCGGTAGTCACACGAGCATCACCGGCTCCTTGGCCCTTACGCCGCGCGCCTCGCCCACCGCGAGCCCCGCCACCGAGCCCAGCATCAGCAACGTCCCGGCCAGCGTCGCCGCCGTGAGGTGCTCACCGAGCAGTACGACGGCGAGCACCGCCGCGCTCACCGGCTCCAGCAGCATGATCACCGAGACGGTGGCCGACCGTACGACGGCCGCGCCCGCGAAGTAGAGGCCGTAGGCGAGGGCCGTGGGGACGGCGGCGACGTACGCCAGCACGACCAGGACCCGGCCGGGGTCCTCGGTGTGCGGCAGCAGCCCCTCGGACAGGGCGAACGGCAACAGGCACAGGCTCGTGACGGCGAAGGCCCCGACGGTCGTCCGGGAGGCGTCGGCCTCGCCGCCGCGGCCCCACCGGCGGATGAGCAGCGTCATCACGCTGTACCCGGCCGCGGACAGCAGCGCGAGCAGCACACCCCACGGGCGCACGGTCGTGCCCCCGCCGCCGAGGACGAGGACCGCGAGCCCGGTGAGCGCGCCCGCGACCGCGGCGGCTCCGCCCCGGCCGAGGCGCTCGGCGAGCGTCAGCCGGGCGCCGAGCGCGATGAGCACCGGTCCGGCGCCCAGGGTGACGACCGTGGCGACGGCGAGGCCGGTGGCGGAGACGGCCGCGAAGTAGGCCGTCTGGAACACCGCGAGCCCGATTCCGGTGACGCCGGCGCGCAGCGTCCGGCGGCTCAGCGGCTCCCGTACGGCGGCCCGGGCGCGCGGCCGGACGAGCCGGACGGCGAGCAGCAGCACGAGTCCGGTGGCGCAGCGCCAGAAGGAGAGGGCGACGGGGCCCATGTCACTGGCCTGGTAGACCAGTGAGGCGGCCGCGCCCGCGGTGCCCCAGGCGACACCGGCGACGATCAGATAGAGGAGGCCTCGCCCTACGGGCAGGCCGGAGGCAGTGTTCGACACGTGTTCTCTCCGCAGACGCGCACGGCGCGCCGCGCGGGAGCGGCGGCGGCTGGTGCGCGGAAGTTCGGGAAGGGCCCCGGATCACGTCGATCAGCGGGGTCCGCGGACTTCGTCTGCGGGCAGCACCGTTCGGCCCGGCGGTGACATGCCGGGCGCGGTTTCCGGAGGGCCCGCCTCAGGCGGCCGGAGGCGGAAGAACGAGTGCGTTCGAAGGCATGATCGGCACCTTATGCGGCCCTGCCGGGCCGGGACAACTTCCTTTCCGGGCCGCCGCTCGCCACCGGCTGCCCGGAGCCCTTCGAGGGCGTCGAGGACTGTGCGATGAACGCGCCCACCAGCACGATCACGCCACCGGCGAGCTGCGGCGCCGACAGGTGCTCGCCCAGCAGGATCCAGGCCAGGACGGTGGCGATGACCGCTTCGAGACAGGCCACGACACCGGCGACCTGCGGGGAGAGCCGCCGCACGGCGAGCACGCCGGTGACGTACGCGACGACCGTGGCGACGAGGACGATCCAGGCCAGCAGGGCGAACGCGGCGACGGGCCTGCCGTCCATGCGCGCGGTGCCCGTGAGCACGGACCAGTCCATGTTCCAGGGCCGGGCGACGACGGTCAGCACGGCCGCGCCGACGAGCAGGCCGTAGGCGATGACGCCGAGCGGGTCGGGCGCCTCGTCCCCGGCGTCACTGCCCTGGTCGGAGAGGACGAAGTAGCCGACCTGGCAGCAGGCCGCGCCGAGTGCGAGCAGCAGTCCCAGGGCATCGAAGCCGAGCCCCGACCACACCTCGACGACGCACGCGAGACCGCCGACGGCAAGGACGACACCGACCGCCGCGGCTCGCGTCACTGGCCGCCGCTGCACGAACCGCACCCAGCCCAGCACGAGGGCGGGCGCCAGGTACTCGATGAGCAGCGCCACCCCGACGGGGATACGGGAGAGCGCGGCGAAGTAGCAGGCCTGGACACCGGCGACGGCCAGCAGCCCGAACCCGATGAGCAGTCCGGGCCGGCGGCGCAGCAGCGCGCGGTGGCGCACGGCGAGCGGCAGCATCACCAGGGCCGCCCCCGCCACGCGCAGCCACACCACGTGCAGCGGGTCCAGGCCCGCCTCGATCAGCGGCTTGGCCGCGACACCGGATCCGCCGAAGGCGACCGCGGACAGGAGCGCGAGGCCGAGGCCCACACCCTTGCCGTGCCTGGGGCTGCTGGGACTGCTGGGGCTGCTGTCAGACGTACGCACCGGCACATGATGACAGGCCATGACAGGAGCGTCACCCCTTATGGCACCTGTCCTACTGTCCGGACACGAGGAGCGGCTCCGCGAGGGACCGGTCAGTAAGCGCCTTCGCCACCACTCACGCACTCCTGAGACCGGTCAGCGCACTCCTCGGACCGGTCGAGACCTTCCTGAGGCCGCTCGGACCAGCCGTCGAGCCGGGCGAGCACCGCGTGCGGGTCGATCCCGGCACGCCGGAGCACCTCGACCGCGCGCGACTGCGAGTCGACGACGATCGCGGTGAGCAGATCGACACCGCGGGCCGGTCCCCCGTGTCGCTCGGCACGTTCGCAGGCGTACTCCATCGAGGCCGCGGCCAGCGGCGAGAAGCCCGCGGTCTCCGTCACCATGGGGACGGCGCCGGAGTCCTCGACGCCGCTCTGCCAGCGCAGGCCGTATCCGATGCTGCGCTGGACGAGGTAGCCGAGCAGCCGCGCGATCTGCGGCCCCTCGCCGACGACGGCACGCGCCTCGGGGTCGGACTCCAGCAGCGAGTGGAGCAGATGGGCGGTGTCGATCTGCCGGTCCGCGTCCCTGACCGCTCTCCGGCGGGCACCGGTGACCACCGATGCCAGCTCGTCACTGAGCCTGGCATCGTTCTCCGCGCGGTGGATGCCGTGCTCATGCGCCGACTGGCGGGGGATACGGGATTGCACACCCCTACCCCATCAGTCCCGGCGGCCCGGGTCATCCCCGGAGCGGAGCATCTTCGCGTCCCACGGAAAGTGGACACCGCAGGCCGGAATCTCCTCCTTACGGAGGACATCAGGCTGTTTCACCGGACACCCCGAAATGGCTGACGGTTCATCAGTATTGAACATTGCGGCCGTCGCGGCTACGTTCCGCGACATCCCAGCCCGACGCGAAGAGGTGGTCGCATGGCCGAAGTGAGCGCGGAGTCACGCATCGGGGCGCCGGCCGAGAAGGTGTGGGTCACACTCACGGACTGGTCCAGGTACGGCGAGTGGAACGCGACCCACACGAGCTTCCCGTCGGGAGGCCCCGAGCCCCTCGAAGTGGGTGCCGCGTTCCAGGAGAACATGCGGCTCATGAACTTCCCGGCCGAGGTGGAGTGGACCGTCGAGACACTGGAACCGGCCCGGGTGCTCGCCATCCGCGGCAAGGGCCCGATGGGCGTGACCGTCGCGACGCGCTACACCCTCACACCCGACGGCGACGCGACGACGGTGCGCATCGACGGCGCGTTCACGGGCGCGACGGTGTCGCTGATGGCGGGCAGACTCAAGGACTCGGCCACGGCCGCCCTCAACGAGTCGCTGCGCAAGCTGGACGGCCTGGTGACCTGACACCCCGGGCACCGGCGACATCCCCGGCGGCACACACCCGGCACAGGCCGAGGCGCCCCGTGGATCACTCCACGGGGCGCCTGCGGGCACCGCACTCGGACGACGCTCGATCGCTCAGTCTTCGTAAGCCCTCGTCAGTCCGCGTCAGCGCTCGTCAGTCCTCGTCAGTCCTCGTCAGTCCTCGTCGGCGAGGATCAGATACAGCTTCTTGCGGGCTTCATTGATGACGCCGAGCGCCTTCTCCCGCTGCTCCTTGCTGCCGGTCTTCCAGACCTGACCGAAGGCCTCCATGAGACCGAAGCCGGCCTGGCGGATCTCGCCGAGAGCCTCCCAGTCGACTCCGCGGGAGGCCTCTTCCCAGGGCGCCTCGGGCCCCTCTTCGGCCGCGGTGCGACCCGCCTCGGTGAGCGAGAACAACTTCTTGCCGCCCTCGGACTCACTCGCGATCAGGCCCTCGTCCTCCAGCAACTGGAGGGTGGGGTACACCGAGCCGGGACTGGGCTTCCACGCCCCGCCGCTGCGCTCGGCGATCTCCTGGATCATCTCGTAGCCGTGCATCGGCCGGTCCTTCAGCAGGGCCAGGATCGAGGCCCGTACGTCACCGCGCCGCGCCCGCCCCCTCGGCCCGCCGCGCCCTCGTCCGCCCCAGGGCCCGGGACCGAAGCCCGGGCCACCGGGCCCGCCCCAGCCGGGGCCGCCCGGCCCGAACGGCCCGAAGGCCGCACGCAGCCCCTCGAAGGCGCCCCGGCCGCCGTGACGCGGTCCGCCGTGGCCATGTCCGTGCTCAAATCCGTGAGTATGCATCGCCAACACTCTCCATTCCATCGTTGATCTGTCGCGATGCCTCAACGATATATCGGTAGTGTTCGGATGGCAAGGCCCGGACCGGGGCCACACTCACCATGAGAACGGCGGGAAACCGGGCCAGTACTCGCGAATTGGCCTTGGCCTGCCGCTTCGGCGGACCTCTAACGTCCAGGCATGCGGATTCACATCGTCGACGCCTTCACCGATCGCCCCTTCTCCGGAAACCCGGCCGGGGTCGTTCTCCTGAACGACGCGGACGCCTTCCAGGACGACACCCGACTCCAGAACATCGCCTTGGAGGTCAACCACTCCGAGACGGCCTTCGCCCGTCCCCTCCCCGAGGGCGGCGAGGCCGACTGGGCGCTGCGCTGGTTCACGCCGGCCACGGAGGTCGCGATGTGCGGTCACGCGACCCTGGCCACCGCCCACGTCCTGCACACCACCGGCACCCACGAGGGCCCGGTACGGTTCGCCACCCGCAGCGGCGTCCTCGTGGCCACTCCCGCCGGAGACGGCTCCGTGACGCTGGACTTCCCCACGGCTCCGCTCACCCGGGTCGACCCGCCGGACGGCCTCGCCGAGGCCCTGGGCACCGAGCCGCTCACCGTCCTCGACACCGGCCCGAACGTCGGCGACCTGCTGGTCGAGGTCGCCGACGAGAAGACGGTGCACGGCCTCCGCCCCGACCTCAGGGCCCTCGCCGCCCACTCCGAGCGCGGTGTCATCGCCACGGCTCGCGCGGACGACCCCGACCGGGGCTACGACTTCGTCTCGCGCTGTTTCTTCCCGAACGTCGGCATCGACGAGGACCCGGTGACCGGCAGCGCCCACACCGCGCTCGCCCCGTTCTGGTCCGCGCGCCTCGGCAGCCCCCGCCTCACCGGCCTCCAGGCCTCACCCCGCTCCGGCCGCGTCCGCACGGAGCTGCGCGGTGACCGCACCCTGCTGACCGGCCGGGCTGTCACCGTCATCGAGGGCGAGCTGCTGGCCTGAGACGCCCCCTTCCCAGGTCCCTCACGCCGTCGGCAGCCAGCCGACCTTGCCCGCCAGCAGGGCGTACCCCACGAAGGCACCGATGTCGAGCAGCGAGTGGGCCACCACCAGCGGGCCCACTCGCCCCCAGCGGCGGTACAGGTAGACGAACACCACGCCCATGACCATGTTGCCGATGAAGCCGCCGATGCCCTGGTAGAGGTGGTACGAGCCGCGCAGGACCGAGCTGCCCACCAGCGCGGCCATCGGTGTCCACCCCAGCCGGTCCAGTCGGCGCAGCAGGTAGCCGACGACGATGACTTCCTCCAGCACCGCGTTCTGGATCGCCGAGAGGATCAGCACGGGGTACTTCCACCACACGTCGGGCAGCGCCTCGGGCACCACGGTGAGGTTGAAGCCGAAGCCCCGGGCGGCCAGGTAGAAGGCGATTCCGGTGCTGCCGATGACCGCCGCGATCGCCGCCCCGCGGCCGAGGTCGGGCCAGGGCCGGGTGCGGTCGAAGCCGATGCTGCGCAGGCCCGCGCCCTCGCGCAGCAGGAAGTGCGCGACGAGTGCGACGGGCACGAGCGCGGTGGTGATCCCGAAGAGCTGCCAGGCCAGGTCGAGCCAGGGACGGCCGGGCGCGGCCGAGGCGTTCAGGGTGGCCGCCTGGTCCTTCAGTCCGCCGGGCTTGGTGACCGAGCCGATGAAGCTGATCAGGGCGGAGACCCCGCTCGCACCCAGCGAGAGCGCCAGCACGAGCAGCGTCTCGTTGCGGAGCATCCGCCGCGAGAGCCGCTGCTGGGGAATGGAATCGTCGGCCCCCGGGCCCGCCTCCGCCTGCACACCTGCCTCCACTTCACCGACCTGTCGGATCAGTATGAGGGCAGCAGGAGATCGGCCCGGCGGCGCATCAGCCCAACGGCACCGGCTCCGGCGACCCCACAGGCCAGGTGTGCACCGGCTCCCCCTTGTGCATCAGCTCCCGGTAGCGCCGGGTCGTGGCCGCCAGCGCGGCGTCCCTCGGGTGGCCCGCGTCCAGCGCCTTGTGGAAGGTCGCGGCCTGCCAGCTCGCCCCGTTCACCCTGCGCCGGCACCGCTCCTCGATCACACCCAGGTACAGATCGCGGTCGGCCGGCTCCACGCCCCACGCGTCCAGCCCGGCCTCGGCGAGCGGCAGCAGCTCGTCGCGGACCAGGCTCACCGCGTCGACCTGCGCGGTCCCGCCGTAGCGGCCGCGCCGGGGCCAGGTGAAGCGGGCGTCGATGCCGTCCTTGCAGGCGGCGTCGAAGTTGGCTGCGGCCGCCTCGAACGGCAGCCGGGACCACACCGGCCGGGCCTCCTCGGCGAGGGCGCGGACGAGGCCGTAGTAGAAGGCGGCGTTGGCCACGACGTCGATGACGGTGGGTCCGGCGGGCAGGACGCGGTTCTCCACGCGCAGGTGGGGGACGCCGTCGGCGATGCCGTAGACCGGGCGGTTCCAGCGGTAGACCGTCCCGTTGTGCAGGACGAGCTCGGCGAGACTCGGGACTCCGCCCTGGTCGAGCACCTCCAGCGGGTCCTCGTCGTCACAGATCGGCAGCAGCGCCGGGTAGTAGCGCAGGTTCTCCTCGAACAGGTCGTACGCCGAGCTGATCCAGCGCTCACCGAACCAGGTCCTCGGCCGGACGCCCTGGGCCTGGAGTTCGGGCGGGCGGGTGTCGGTGGACTGCTGGAACAGCGGGGGCCGCGACTCGCGCCACAGCTCTCGGCCGAAGAGGAAGGGCGAGTTGGCGCCGACGGCGATCTGCGCGGCGGCGACCGCCTGGGCCGCGTTCCACACGTCGGCGAAGCGGGCAGGCGTGACCTGGAGGTGCAGTTGCACGGAGGTGCAGGCGGCCTCCGGCGCGATGGACTTGGACGTGCAGCTCAGGTGTTCCACGCCGGCGATGTCGAGGGTGAACTCCTCGCCGCGGGCGGCCACGATCTGGTCGTTGAGGAGGGTGTAGCGGTCGACGTCGGAGAGGTTCGACGACACCAGGTCGTCCCGGTCGAGGGTCGGCAGAATACCGATCATCACGATTCCCGCGTCGACCTCGCCGGCTTTCCGGTCGGCATATGCCAGTGACGTACGGAGTTCCTCGGCGAGCCGGTCGAATACCCGGTCACCCAAGCGGTGTGGGGGAATGTTGACTTCCAGGTTGAACATGGCGAGTTCTGTTTGGAAATCACGACTCGCGATACGTTCGAGGACTTGCGCGTTCAACATTTTCGGCATGCCGTCGGTGCCCGCGAGATTCAACTCGATCTCCAGCCCCATGAGGTTCTTGGGGCGATCGAACCGCTTCTCCGCCAGGAGTCGCTCCAAGCCCGTCAGACACCGACGGAGCTTGTCACGGTAGCGCTGGCGATCGGACAGGTCGAACCGGCCTGCCACGACCTTCTCCCCCATCGAAGCGTCCCTCCTCGGATGGTGCGGGGCCGAAGATCCGGCCGCCGGGGTCCCGGTCAGGTGGAGGATGCCCAGCGAAAGCGATCGATAACGTCCCGGAGGGACCCGCCGACCGCTACGCTGGTCACGTATGACCGGTGGCACATTCACTCGGCATGACACAGAGGCCGGGGTTTCGGGTAGTGCGCACTCGTGAAAAACGCCAACGAGAATGGGCCGACCGCCGCGGAGGCATTCGCCGAGGTCATCGCCGCGCACCCCGCGTGGAATCGGGATAATTCTCGCGTATCGCCGACCGAATGTACCCTTGTTCTACTCACCGGAAACGGCTAGACGAAACACAGTCTGAACCCGTGTCGTATAAACTCCGCGAACAAGGCAGAAGGTTGGCGCCCACGGTCGATGGGTCACGCCGTCGAGGCGATGTTCGGCGGACCCCACCCCCCTCTCGTTCTTGAGACCCTGGCCCCTGCCTCTCTGACCCCCGTGAGCTGACAGCGCCGTCCGCCCCCGCCCTCGTGCCGCCGTGCCTTTGAATGAGAGGCGACCCACCATGCCGCTGCATGTCCCGCCGGCTCCCGCGCCCGCACTCCGTTCCGTCCTCACTGCGCTCTCCTCTCCCACCGCGGTTCGCGAGGCCCGAACTCCCTCCCTGCTCCGCGCCCAGGGACCCGCCACTCCCGAGCTCCCCCTGCCCGTCCACGTCCTCGACCGGGTCACGGCAGAGGGCGTGTCGGCCACCCGGCTGGCCGGGTGGCGCTTCCTGATCCGCATCGGCGACCGCGCGGTGGCCGCGGCGGAGACCATGCTGACTCCCGACGGCTGGGCCTTCTCCCGCTTCTTCGAGGGCCCGTACATCACCTCCACCGAGCGCGCCCTGCGCCAGGCCGAGACGATGCCGCAGCCGTACCAGCCCCGCCTGCTGTCCGTACCCAGCCTGTACATGCTGACGCTCTGGCTGCACGAGGACTGCACCGCCGACGGCGCCACCGGCCATCCCGCCGCCACCGACCTGCTCGTCCCGCTGGCCCCCGCACCTCCCGGCATCGCGGCCCATCGCCCGCACCGTGTCGCCGAACTGCTTCCGGTGCTGACCCACCGGGTGACTCCCACGCGACTGCTCGGCTCACCCGCCTGAAGCGCCGCACACCGAAGATCTCCGCGCCCCGTCGCCGAATTCCCGGCGGCGGGGTCGCCCCTTTTTGCCGATGAACGAGCACACTATGAGTTCGCTCGTGCGAGCACACCATGAGTTCGCTCGTAGGAGCGCACTCATGAGCCCGCTCTTACGAGCACCCAATAGCTCGTACGAGCCGAAATGGACCACCTGCTCGATCGGACTAGCCCCATTCGGCCACTACGAACCATCCGAAGTGACAGCCCAGTTGGGCTGAACCGTCCGCGCGGGTGATGCGTCATGAACCTGTGAGAAGCCGTGCCGCGAAATCCCTGCGGATCGACGCCCGTAGGGCAACACTGGGTTCCGACGACTTATCACAACGGGGGGCGGCCATGAACGACACTTCTAGCCGCGGAACAGACACGACAGCCGACTCAGCCATCCCATCCATCACGACACAGCGAGAGATCCCACCCATGTGCCAGCACCAGACTCCGTGCCCGTCAGCCGAATCCGCCGACCGGGAATCCGCCCGTCTCGTGGCGCACCACCCGGAGCAGGGTTGGAGCCTGCTGTGCAACGGCGTGGTGCTCTTCGAGGACACCGGCGAGCTCCTGCCGGACGGCCGGGTCATCGACCCGCACCGTCCGCTGGCCTCAAGCCAGGTGATGACGGCCGCCTGAGGCCGCCGGGCGGCGTGACGTACCGCCCGTAGACATGAGGGGCCGGCCGCAGGACACTCTGCGAACCGGCCCCGACGCGTGTCCGGGAGCTGTCACTCCCCGTCACCTCCCGCGACGTCCCGTTCATGCCCTCGCACAGCCTTCCCACGGATGCCCGTTTTCCGGAAGACTCCTGGAAGTTTCGGGGTCACCCGTCGACGGAGGTGGGGCAAGTGGCAGCAGGTGAGGCCGAGTCCGCGGGCAAGGTCACGATCACGGAGATCGCCCGGCAGGCCGGCGTGTCCGTACCGACCGTGTCCCGTGTCGTCAACGGCCGGTCCGACGTGTCGCCGCAGACCCGGGCCCGCGTCGAGGACCTGCTGCGCCGCCACGGCTACCGCAAGCGCCCCGCGGCCCCCGGAACCCGTGCCGCCCTGCTCGACCTGGTCTTCAACAACCTCGACAGCCCCTGGGCCGTCGAGATCATCCGCGGGGTCGAGGAGGTCGCGCACGCGGCCGGGGTCGGCACGGTGGTGTCGGCCATCCACGGGCGTTCGGGCGACGCCCGCGAGTGGATGCGCAACCTCCGGGCCCGAGCCTCCGACGGCGTCATCCTCGTCACCTCGGCCCTGGAGCCGACGCTCCATGAGGAACTGCGCATTCTCGGCGTCCCGCTCGTCGTCGTCGACCCGGCGGGCTCGCCCGCCCTGGAGGCACCCACCATCGGTGCCGCCAACTGGTCGGGCGGCATGGCGGCCACCGAGCACCTGCTGTCCCTCGGCCACCGCCGGATCGGCCTGATCGCCGGGCCGCCGCGGCTGTTGTGCTCCCGGGCCCGGCTGGACGGCTACCGCGCGGCGCTGGAGGGCGCCGGCATCGGGATGGACGAGTCCCTCGTCGTCCCCGGCGACTTCCGCCCCGAGTCCGGCTTCACCGCCTGCGAGACGCTGCTCGGCCTGCCCGAGCCGCCGACCGCCGTGTTCGCGGCCAGCGACCAGATGGCGCTCGGCGCGATCGAGGCACTGCGCCGACGCGGGCTGCGGGTGCCGCAGGACATGAGCGTGGTCGGTTTCGACGACCTTCCGGAAGTCCGCTGGTCGGCTCCACCGCTGACCACGGTCCGACAGCCCCTGGCCGACATGGGCAAACTGGCCGCCCGCACGGTCCTCCGACTCACCCGAGACCAACAGCCCGACTCACCGCGGGTGGAACTGGGCACGGACCTGGTGATCCGGTCCAGCACGGCGCCTCCGGCGGGGCGGACCTGACGGACTCACCCGACCGTGCGGAATGCGGCAAGGCGTGATTCAAGCGAGCCACGGCCGGCTCCACCGACCCGACACTCCCCACGACGCCCAGCCTCCCTCGGCACGGCGCGGCCTTCCCCCCGGTTGGCGCAGCGCAGCCGCGGCCTTCCCGCCGGGCGTGCCCCGAGGCTGCGACGCGGCCTGCCGCCGCTCGGCCGCCGAAGCGGCGCGGTGTGGCCCCAGCCAGGTCGACTCGCCCCGGCACGCTCAGGATGGCGCCCCGCTCCGCCCACACACCGGAGCGCCATCCACCCCCCTACCTCCCCCCGAGTGCCTCACGGAGCGCGAAGTACGCCGGCTTGGGGGCCAGCTGCTCGTCCCACGGCAGGGCCGCGCCCTCGCCAGGGAAGAACGCCGGGATCCACGAGTACTTGTCCGTGTAGTCCCACAGGGTGATGCCGACACAGCGGCGCACTTCCAGGCAGGCCTCGGTCAGATCCCGGTACCACTCGGCCTGCTGGGCCAGCTTCTCCTCGGTCGCGGGGAGCTGCATCCGTATGTCGACCTCGGTGAGCGATGTGTCGAGGCCGAGCCGGGAGAAGCGGCGGAGGTTGTCCTCCAGGGTCGTCGGATAGCCGTACTGGAGGGCCAGATGGGCCTGGAGGCCGATGCCGTGCAGCGGGACGCCCTTGGCCTTCAGTTCCTTGGCCAGCTTGTAGTACGCGTCGCTCTTCGGGCCGATCGCTTCGATGTTGTAGTCGTTGAGGTACAGCTTGACGCGCGGATCGGCCTGGTGCGCCCAGCGCAGCGCGTCGGCGATGTAACCGGGCCCGAGCGTCTTGTAGAAGACCGACTCGCGGTACGTACCGTCCTCGTTGAACGCCTCGTTGACGACGTCCCAGGCGAACACCTTGCCCCGGTAGTGCCGAACCTCGGCCTGCACGTGCTTCTTCAGCACGGCCCGCAGCTCCCGGGCCGTCCACTCCCGCTCGGTGAGCCACGCGGGCAACTGGCTGTGCCAGACGAGGGTATGCCCGCGCACCTTCTGCCGGTTGGCACGGGCGAGGTTCACGATCTCGTCGCCCTGGGAGAAGTCGAACACGCCCTGCTGGGGTTCGGTCGCGTACCACTTCATGCCGTTGCCGGGCGTGATCTGGTCGAACTCGCTGCCGAGCAGGGCCTTGTACGGCTCGTCGACGAGCTCGGGGTTGTCGGTGGCGCTGCCGAAGTAACGGCCGTGCCGCTGGGCGAGGTCGGCGAGGGTGGGTTCCTTGCCGTGCCGTTCGTCCGCCTGTGCCGTCGGCCCGGTGGCGATGCCGCCGAGCATCAGCGCGGCGGCGAGCGCCCCGGCGAGTCTGAGCCGTGGAGCGGTCTTGCGCATGGTGCGACTCCTCACGATCGATGGGTGGGTGAGCCGTACGTCCGCGGCGCGCGTCAGCCCTTCGTCGCGCCGGCGGTGAGGCCGCCGACGAGCTGACGCTCGGCGACCGAGTAGAAGGCGAGGGCGGGGACCATGGCCAGCACCAGATAGGCGAAGACCTTGGCGTACTCCGCGGAGTACTGCCCCTGGAACTGCTGCACGCCGATCGGCAGCGTCCACCACTGCGCCTCGGTGAACACCAGCAGCGGCAGGAAGAAGTTGTTCCAGCTGGCGACGACGGCCAGCACGGACACGGTGCCGAGCGCGGGCCGCGCCATGGGCAGCAGCACCCGCCAGAAGAAGCCGAACGAGCTGCACCCGTCGAGCGTCGCCGCCTCCTCCAGTTCCCCGGGGATCTGCCGGAAGAAGCCGCGCAGGATGATGATGGTCATCGGCAGTCCGAAGGCGGCCTGCGGGAGGATCACGCCGAGCGGGTTGTCCAGCAGGCCCAGGGAGCGCAGCAGCAGGAACAGCGGCAGGGCCGCCACGGCGAACGGGAACATCAGCCCCATCGTGAACAGCGTGAACAGCACTTCCCGGCCGCGGAAGGCGAACCGCGCGAAGGAGAAGGCCGACAGCGCGGAGACCGCGACGACCAGGACGGTCGTGCCCACCGCGATCAGCGTGCTGTTGCCGATCAGCCGCCAGAAGTCCCCCGAGCCGAGGATCTGGGCGTAGTTGGAGGTCACCCACGACTCGGGCAGACCGACCGGGTTGCGGGAGAGCTCGTCGGTGGACTTGAAACCGGAGAGCGCGGCGTAGATCAGGGGGACGGCCATGACCGCGCCGACGAGGACCAGGACGAGGTGCAGAGGGAGATTCCGGCCCCTGCGGGATGTCCGACTGTGCGTCACTTTCCGTCTCCCCGCATGGTCGTGGTGGCCCCCTCCAGGTCGCGCCGGAGCACGAACCGCTGGTAGGCGAGGGCGAAGACGAGACTGATGCCGAACATGACCACGCTGATCGCGCTGGCGTAGCCGACCTGGTAGCGCTTGAACCCGTACTGGAACATGGTCACGGCCATGGTCTCGGAGTGGTGGTCCGGTCCGCCCGCGGTGGTCACCCACACCAGGTCGAAGAGCTGGATGGCACCGATGACCGACAGGAAGACGCTGATGCGCAGGGTGGGCGCGAGCAGCGGCAGCGTCACGTTGCGGAAGCGCTGCCAGGGTCCAGCCCCGTCGATCAGGGCCGCCTCCGTGAGCTCCCTCGGGACGGCCTGGAGCCCGGCCAGGTACAGCATCATGTGGAAGCCGAAGTACTTCCAGGTCATGACGAGGAACAGGGTCGCCATGACGGTGGACGGATCGGCGAACCACTCCCCGCCCAGCCCGTCCAGTCCGACCTTGCCGAGGACCTGGTCCGCGAAGCCGTCGTCCGGGGCGAAGATCATGCCGAAGAGGATTCCGGTGATGGCCTCGGACAGGACGTACGGAGCGAAGAACAGCATCCGGTAGACCGCCCGGCCGCGCATCCGCTGGTTGAGCAGGACGGCCATGGCGAGCGCGAACGGCAGTTGGACGACGAGCGACAGGACCACCAGGACCAGGCAGCGCCACAGGTCGCCCAGGAAGACCTCGTCCTGGAAGAGCCGCGTGAAGTTCTCGCCGCCGATGTAGTCGGAGGGCATGCCGAAGCCGCCCCAGCGGAAGAACGCGGCGTACAGCGCGAACAGCATCGGCAGCAGCACGAGCCCCATGAACAGCACCAGGGCGGGCAGTTGGAAGCCGGCCGCGGTCAGCCAGTTCAGCGTCCGCCGCCGGGCCCGGCTCCGGGCCCGGTCCTTGGCCGGGGGCGGCGGGCCGGCGTCGCGGCCGGTCCGTTTGTCCGGCAGGTAGGTGGAGGTCATCGCCGGTTACTGCTCTTCCTTCACGGTCTTCGTGATCGACTGGGCGACCTGCCCGGGCGACTTCGATCCGGCGATGAGCGCGGCGACGCTGTCGTTGATCTCCTGGCCGACGGCGGGCGCGTACGCCTGGTCGAGGTAGAGCTGGAAGCCGGTTGCCTTCTTCAACTGCTCCTGGACGGCCTTGATGTTGGGGTCGGCGATGGCGCTCTCGGCCGCCGGGACCACGGGCAGGACGCCGGTCTTCTTGACCAGTTCCAGGTCGGTGGCCTCGGACGCGAAGAACTTCAGGAAGTCGACGGCCGCCTGCGGGGCGCCCCGGCGCAGGGCGTGCCCGCCGCCTCCGCCGAACACCTCGGTGATGGCGCCCTTGCCGCCCTCGACCGCGGGGAACGGGAAGAACCCGAGGTCCTTGCCGAGGCCCTTGCCCGCGTCGGCCTGCACCACGGGCGCCCACTGGCCCATGAGTTCCATTGCCGCCTTGCCGTTGCCGACGGCTGCGGCCTGCCCGGTGGGCGTGGAGTAGGCGGCGCCCAGGAAGCCCTTCTGGAACGGCTGGAGCGCGACGAGCTCCTCGAGGTGCCGCCCCGCCTCGACGAAGGGGGCGCCGGTGAAGTCCTTGGCTTCGTAGGCCTTCTGCAACGCCTCGGCGCCCGCGGTGCGCATCGCCAGGTAGGCCCAGTAGTACATGCCCGGCCACTTCTCCTTGCCGGCCAGGGCGAGGGGAGTGATGTTCTCGGCCTTCAGCTTGCGCACGGCGTCGAGGAAGCCGCTCCAGGTGGTCGGGGGCTCGGAGATGCCGGCCTGGTCGAAGAGCGCCTTGTTGTACCAGAAGCCGATCATGCCGATGTCGAACGGGATGCCGTAGACCTTGTCGTCGATCAGGTACGGCTCCCTGGCGACCGGGAGCAGGGCGTCGCCCCACGGCTTGGTGCTGTCCGTGAGGTCCTCGACGAGTCCGGCGTCGACCTGCTGCTTGAGTACGCCGCCGCCCCAGGTGTGGAAGATGTCGGGCAGCTTCCCGGAGGACGTCAGGGCCGTCATCTTCGACTTGAAGGCTTCGTTCTCCATTTGGACGATCTTTATCTTGACTTTGGGGTTCTGGGCTTCGAACTTCCGGGCGAGGGCGGCCCAGACGGTCTTTGCCGGTTCGGTGGTGGAGATGTTCCACCATTCGATCGTGGTCGTCCCCGACGACCCTCCGTCCGAGTCCCCGCCGCATGCGCTCAGTGTCGTCATTCCGAGACCGGCCGCGGCGGAGGCCGCCAGGAAGCCGCGGCGGGACAGTGCCGGGTCGCCCATCATGCGCTCCTTGGGTACGGGACGGCGCTCCCGCGTCCGCCCACTGGATCGAAAGTTTCGGAACAGATCCAGAAAAGATTCGTTGATGCCGCACCCTAGAGACAGCCGCCAAACGGTGGCAACCCCTTGTACACGGTGAATCTGCCGTCGGCGCACGGGTCTTGGGGGACACTCGGCCGAGCAATGGGTTTCCGCCCCTTCCGGAAGGAGCGGTCAGGCGGAGGCGGGGGCGTACTCGGACCAGTCGAAGGCCGCACCTCCGGCGACGCCTGCGGACCGGTAACGCCGTGACAGGCACCGCCCGACGAAGGGGACGAAACATTCGGATCACCTTGCGAACATTACGAAGCCGTACTGCATGAAGGCCAGTGCCCCGTTGCCGACGCATGCACGATCACGCAGGGTGTCCGGCTCGCGATCGTGCCCGACCGTTCCCCGCACGCGGGCAAGGTGCGACTCCGCGACCGGCCAACGCACTCTCAACTCGCGCTTTGACACACCACGTCTCCCTTCCACCGCCCCCCTGCGCCAGTCTTAACGGAAGTTTGACGCGCTCAGCACCCTCATCCACAGGCCACCGCATCACGCTCCGCTTACGCTGATGCGGCCGTCCAGTGATGGCCGGAACCACGCTGAACCGCACATCGGGAGCACGTCGATGGCCACCACCGAGCACTCGCCTCCGAGCCGTACGGAGCCCGCTCCACCCAGTCGCCTGCGCGCCTGGATGCTTCAGGGCCTGTCGGACATGGGCAAGGGCGGCGGCCACACCGGCCCCCATGCCGAACCGGAGCCCCCGCACAAAGGTCAGCCCTGGTGGCGGGTGATGTGCTTGACCGGCGTCGACTACTTCTCCACCCTCGGCTACCAGCCGGGCATCGCGGCTCTCGCCGCCGGACTGCTCTCACCGATCGCGACGATCGTGCTGGTGATCGTCACCCTGGCGGGCGCCCTGCCCGTCTACCGCCGGGTGGCCGAGGAGAGCCCGCACGGCGAGGGCTCGATCGCGATGCTGGAGCGGCTGCTCTCCTTCTGGCAGGGCAAGCTGTTCGTGCTGACCCTGCTGGGCTTCGCCGCCACCGACTTCCTGATCACCATCACCCTGTCGGCCGCCGACGCCTCCACCCACCTCGTGGAGAACCCGCATCTGACCGGTGTCCTGCACGACAAGCAGCTGCTGATCACACTCGTCCTCGTGGCGCTGCTCGGCGCGGTGTTCCTCAAGGGCTTCCTGGAGGCGATCGGCGTCGCGGTCGCTCTGGTGGGCGCCTACCTCGCGCTCAACGTGGTCGTGGTGGCCGTCGGCCTCTACCACGTGGTCACCGCGGGCCATGTGGTCACCGACTGGGCCGGCGCCCTCACCACCCAGCACGGCAATGTCTTCGTCATGATCGGCGTGGCCCTGCTCGTCTTCCCGAAGCTGGCGCTCGGACTGTCCGGGTTCGAGACCGGCGTGGCCGTGATGCCGCACGTCAAGGGCGACCCGGACGACACGGAGGAACGGCCGACCGGCCGCATCCGCGACACGAAGAAGCTGCTCACCACGGCCGCCCTCATCATGAGCGGCTTTCTGATCACCACCAGCTTCATCACGACCCTCCTCATCCCCGAGAAGGAGTTCGAGGCGGGCGGCCAGGCCAACGGACGCGCGCTGGCCTATCTGGCGCACGACTACCTGGGCAACACCTTCGGCACCGTCTACGACGTCTCGACGATCGCCATCCTGTGGTTCGCCGGCGCCTCTGCGATGGCCGGTCTGCTCAATCTCATGCCGCGCTATCTGCCCCGGTACGGCATGGCCCCGCACTGGGCCAGGGCCGTCCGCCCCATGGTCATCGTCTTCACCCTGATCGCCTTCCTCGTCACCTGGATCTTCGACGCCGATGTCAACGCGCAGGGCGGCGCCTACGCCACCGGTGTGCTGGTCCTCATCAGCTCCGCCGCGATCGCGGTGACCATCGCCGCCCGCAAGGCCCGGCAGCGGAACTGGACCATCGCCTTCGCGGTCATCTCCGCGGTGTTCCTCTACACGACCGTGGCGAACGTCATCGAGCGCCCGGACGGCGTGAAGATCGGCGCCTGCTTCATCGCCGGCATCATCCTGGTCTCCCTGCTGTCACGGCTGGCCCGGTCCTTCGAGCTCCGCGTGACCAGCGTGACGCTCGACCCCATGGCGGAACGCTTCGTCCGGGACATGGCCAGCCGCAGGATGCGGTTCATCGCCAACGAGCCCGACCGGCGCGACATGGCGGAGTACCGCGACAAGATCGAGCAGATCCGGCACGACAACGACGTGCCCGGACAGGAGGACTTCGTCTTCGTCGAGGTGACGGTCACCGACCCGTCCGAGTTCGAGGCGGGCCTGACCGTACGCGGCGAGGTGCTCCACGGCCGCTACCGCGTCCTGACCCTGGAGTCCGCCTCCGTCCCCAACGCCCTCGCCGCGCTCCTCCTGTACGTCCGCGACCAGACCGGCCGCACCCCGCACATCTACTTCGAGTGGACCGAAGGCGGCCCCTTCGCCAACCTCCTGCGCTTCTTCCTGTTCGGCCAGGGCGAGGTCGCCCCCGTGACCCGCGAGGTCCTGCGCGAGGCGGAACCGGACCGCAAGCGACGGCCGAAGGTGCACGTGGGCTGAGTCAGGCCGTCGGTCTGCGCCGGCCGAAGCCCCTCCGGGGCGGACGGACCACGATCTGCCCGTAGTTGATCTCGCCGGTGATCCGCACGCGCAGCACGACCGGGGCGTCGGCCGCCCCACGCGCCTTGATCTGGGAGTAGTTCGTCACCAGCGCGCCGGTGTCCACCACGACCCCCGGCCGGGTCAGCAGCTTCAGGGCGCCGGCCCGCATGTCCAGGTCGATGCGCAGCGCGTCCCGCGTGATCACAGCGTCGGTGAAGTCGAGCGTCACCTCGCCCCAGGCCGACCGGATCTCCAGGCACCGCGGCACCACCCAGCCGTCACCCCGCCGGGTCGAGGACCCCTCCTGCTCGATCCGGACGACCTCCAGGGCCTCGGGAGTCTCGCCCACCACCTCGGGCAGATCCACGGTCAGCACGGCGAGCTCGCCCACCGTACGGGCGGACAGCGCGGCCTCCAGCCGCTCGTCGAGCTCCTCCAAGGTCAGCCGGCCCTCACCCGCGGCGACGCGCAGCACGTCCACGATCCGGTCCCGGTCCGCGTGCGAAGCCCTCATCTCAAGCGCTCCGCCGGTACGCGAGAGGTCCCCCGCCATCGCATCTCCCCGATTCTCCCCGGGCGCGGCACACGGCCCACCCGCTCGACGACTAACGCTATATCGCGTTATACCCAACGGCCAACCCCGCATCCGCCGTTCCCGTCCCGCGCCCCTATCGTGACCGGCATGCAGTCCTACACGATCGGCCAGGCAGCACGACTGCTCGGCGTGAGCCCGGACACCGCCCGGCGCTGGGCGGACGCGGGCCGCATCACCACCCATCGCGACGAGGCCGGACGGCGGCTCGTCGACGGACGGGACCTGGCCGCGTTCTCGGTCGAACTCGCAAGGTCGGGCACCGCCGAGGAGGACACCCCGTACACCTCGGCCCGCAACGCCTTCCCCGGCATCGTCACCGCGATCAAGCTCGGCGACGTCGCCGCCCAGGTGGAGATCCAGGCCGGCCCGCACCGCCTGGTCTCCCTGCTCACCCGCGAGGCCGTCGAGGAACTGGGCCTGGAGGTCGGCATGGAGGCGACGGCCCGCGTGAAGTCGACGAACGTCCACATCGACCGGGCCTGAAGGACGTAGGAGCGCACATACAAACCCAGGGGTCCCCTCACCCTGGCTCATGCGATGCCACAGCAGACTTCCGCCTCGCAGATGCGTCAGTATGATCGGCGTACCGGAGGAGCCCTGTGGGCTCGTCCACCCGCCCACAGAGGGAGTGGCCCCAAGATGACCCGTTCCGCGCACCGGACGCGCCGGATCCTCCAGGTCGCCGGCGCGTCCGGGGCCGCGCTGCTGGCTCTGAGCGCCTGTTCCTCGTCCGGCCCGGGCACGGGCGCGGGCTCCTCCTCGGCGAAACCGTCCGGCACGGTCACCGTCTTCGCCGCGGCCTCCCTGGAGGAGAGCTTCAAGACCCTGGGCAAGCAGTTCGAGAAGGAACACCCGGGCACGAAGGTCACCTTCAATTTCGGCGGCAGCGACACCCTCGCCGCCAGCATCACCGGCGGCGCCCCGGCCGATGTCTTCGCCGCCGCCAGCACCAAGACCATGGCGATCGTGACGGACAAGCAGGACGCGGCGGGCACGCCGGCCACGTTCGTCCGCAATCAGCTGGAGATCGCCACGCTGCCGGGCAACCCCGACCGGATCTCCTCCCTGAAGGACCTCACCAAGCCCGGCCTGAAGGTCGTCCTGTGCGACGAGAGCGTGCCGTGCGGTACCGCGGCCCGGAAGGCGCTGGACGCCGGCGGTCTGAAGCTCACCCCCGTCTCGTACGAACAGGACGTCAAGAGCGCCCTGACCAAGGTGGAGCTGAAGGAGGCCGACGCCGCCGTCGTCTACAAGACCGACGTGCGGGCGGCGGGTGACAAGGTGGACGGCGTGGACTTCCCCGAGTCGGCCGAGGCCGTCAACGACTATCCGATCGCCCTGCTCAAGAACGCCCCCAACCCCAAGGCGGCGAAGGCGTTCATGGCACTGGTGAGGTCCGCGGAGGGCCAGAAGGTGCTGTCCCGGGCCGGGTTCCTCAAGCCGTGACCGACACCCTGGAGAGCCGACCCCGCCGCGATCGCCACCGCGATCGCCACCGCGGTCGGACCCGGACGGCGCCGATCCCCCTGCTGGTGCCCGCCCTGGTCGGCCTGGCGTTCCTGCTCCTGCCCCTGATCGCCCTGCTGGTACGGGCGCCCTGGCGCAGCCTCCCCGAGCAGCTGACGAGCGCCGAGGTGTGGGAAGCACTCCGGCTGTCGCTCCTGTGCGCCACGGCGGCGACGGTGCTGAGCCTCGTCGTCGGCGTGCCCCTGGCCTGGCTGCTGGCCCGCACGTGGTTCCCCGGCCGGGGCTTCGTACGGGCCCTGGTGACCCTGCCGTTGGTGCTGCCGCCGGTCGTGGGCGGCGTGGCCCTGCTGCTCGCCTTCGGGCGCAACGGCGTCATCGGGCAGTGGCTCGACTCCTGGTTCGGGATCACCCTGCCCTTCACCACGACGGGTGTCGTCCTCGCCGAGACGTTCGTGGCGATGCCGTTCCTCGTCATCAGCGTGGAGGGCACCCTGCGCGCCGCCGACCCGCGCTACGAGGAGGCGGCCACCACCCTGGGCGCCTCCCGCTTCACCGCGTTCCGCCGGGTCACCCTGCCGCTGATCGCACCCGGCATCGCGGCCGGTGCCGTACTGGCCTGGGCCCGGGCCCTCGGCGAGTTCGGCGCGACGATCACCTTCGCGGGCAACTTCCCGGGCCGGACCCAGACCATGCCCCTGGCGGTCTACCTGGCCCTCCAGAACGACCCGGCAGCGGCGATCGCCCTCAGCCTGGTACTGCTGGCGGTGTCCATCGCCGTGCTGGCAGCGCTGCGAGACCGCTGGATGACGGCCTCCTGACCCCTGGACGAACCCTCATGACCGACCTCGACGGCATCACGACCAGCGTCCTCACCGAGGGCCTCGACGCCCATCTCGTCGTCGACCGCGCCACCTTCCGCCTGGACCTCGCACTCACCGCCGCCCCCGGGGAGGTCGTCGCCCTGCTCGGCCCGAACGGCGCCGGCAAGACGACGGCCCTGCGCGCACTCGCGGGGCTCACGCCCCTCACGTCGGGTCATCTACGGCTGGACGGCACCCGGCTGGACGCCATGCCGCCCGAGTCCCGCCCCGTCGGCGTCGTCTTCCAGGACTACCTGCTCTTCCCTCATCTGACCGCCCTGGACAACGTCGCCTTCGGCCCACGCTGCCGGGGCGCGAACAAGGCCGAGGCCCGTGTCCAGGCCGCCGTATGGCTGGACCGTATGGGCCTGGCCGACCACGCCGGCGCCAAGCCCCGCCGCCTCTCCGGTGGTCAGGCCCAGCGCGTGGCCGTGGCCCGGGCCCTGGCCACCGGGCCCCGGCTGCTGCTCCTGGACGAACCCCTCGCCGCGCTCGACGCCCGCACCCGTCTGGAGGTGCGTGCCCAGCTCCGGCGCCACCTCTCCGAGTTCGAGGCCGTGGCCGTCCTCGTCACACACGATCCGCTGGACGCCATGGTGCTGGCCGACCGCCTGGTCGTCGTCGAGCACGGCCACGTCGTCCAGGAGGGCACGCCCTCCCACATCGCCCGCCATCCCCGTACGGACTACATCGCCCGGCTCGTCGGCCTCAACCTCTACCGGGGACGGGCCGAGGGCCACACCGTCCGGCTCGACGCGGGCCCGGCCATCACGACCACGGAAGAGCTCTCCGGCCCGGCCTTCGTGGCGTTCCCGCCCGGGGCGGTGACGCTGTACCGCGACCGCCCCACGGGCTCCAGCGCCCGCAACCTCTGGCGCTGCGAGGTCGCCGGACTGGAGACGCACGGCGACCAGATACGCGCGGACCTCACCGGCGAACTCCCCCTGACCGCCGACCTCACCACGGTCGCCGCGGCCGAACTCGACCTGCATCCCGGCGCCCCGGTCTGGGCGACGGTCAAGGCGACGCAAACACACGCATACCCGGCATAAGGCACTCGCCGGGCTACCGTGCCCCCATGAGCCTGAGCATCCGCAACCAGCTCCCCGGCACCGTCACCGCCGTCACGCCGGGCGAGGTCATGGCGACGGTCAGGGTCCGCCTCACCGGCGGCCAGGTCCTCACCGCGGCGATCACTCGCGAGGCGGCGGACGACCTCGGTCTCGCGCCGGGCACCGCCGTGCGCGCCCTGGTGAAGTCGACGGAGGTCTCGCTGGCCACCGCCCCCGTCGAGGGCCTGTCCATCCGCAACCGGCTCCCCGGCACGGTCACGGACATCGCGACCGGCGACGCCATGGCGTCCGTCCGCATCACCGTCGAGGGCGGCGAACTGACCGCCGCGATCACCAGGGACGCCGCCGACGACCTCGCCCTGTCGGCCGGAACCCCCGTCGTCGCCCTGATCAAGTCGACCGAGGTGTCCCTCGCCGCCGAATGACGGGAGGGGCCCCGCACCGCGGAGCCCCTCCCCTGCGACCGATCCGGCCGGTCAGTCCTCGTACGCGTCCAGCGGCGGGCAGGAGCAGACCAGGTTCCGGTCACCGAAGGCCTGGTCGATCCGGCGCACCGGCGGCCAGTACTTGTCGGCGACCGAGACCCCGGCCGGGAAGACGGCCTCCTCACGGCTGTAGGCGTGCCCCCACTCCCCGGCGAGCGTCCCGGCGGTGTGCGGGGCGCCCCGCAGCGGGTTGTCGTCCGCGGGCCACGCTCCGGAGCCGACCTTCTCGATCTCCGCGCGGATGGCGATCATCGCCTCGCAGAACCGGTCCAGCTCGGCCAGGTCCTCCGACTCGGTCGGCTCGATCATCAGCGTCCCGGCCACCGGGAACGACATCGTCGGCGCGTGGAAGCCGTAGTCGATCAGCCGCTTGGCGACGTCGTCGACGCTCACACCGGTCGCCTTGGTCAGCGGCCGCAGGTCGATGATGCACTCGTGCGCGACGAGCCCGCCGGGACCGGTGTAGAGCACCGGGTAGTGCGGCTCCAGCCGCTTGGCGATGTAGTTGGCGCTGAGCACCGCGACCTGCGTCGCCCGCTTCAGCCCCTCACCGCCCATGAGCCGGACGTACGCCCAGGAGATCGGCAGGATGCCGGCGGAACCCCACGGCGCCGCCGAGATGGGACCCACACCGGTCTCCGGGCCCGCCTCGGGCTGGAGCGGGTGGTTGGGCAGGTACGGCGCGAGGTGCTCACGCACCGCCACCGGACCGACGCCCGGACCGCCGCCGCCGTGCGGGATGCAGAAGGTCTTGTGCAGGTTCAGGTGCGAGACGTCACCGCCGAAGTGCCCCGGCTTGGCGAGCCCCACGAGCGCGTTGAGGTTGGCCCCGTCGACGTAGACCTGCCCGCCCGCCTCGTGCACCTGCGCGCAGATGTCGGCGACGTGCTCCTCGAACACACCGTGGGTGGACGGGTAGGTGATCATCAGCACCGACAGCTCGTCGCGGTACTGCTCGATCTTCGCGCGCAGGTCCTCGACGTCGATCTCGCCGTCCTCGGCGGTCTTCACGACGACGACCTTCATGCCCGCCATCACCGCGCTGGCGGCGTTGGTCCCGTGCGCGGACGACGGGATCAGGCACACCGTGCGCTGCTCGTCCCCGTTGGCCCGGTGGTACCCGCGTACGGCGAGCAGACCGGCCAGCTCACCCTGCGACCCGGCGTTCGGCTGGAGGGACACCTTGTCGTACCCGGTGACCTCGGCGAGACGGTCCTCCAGCTCGTGGATGAGCGTGAGGTAGCCCCCGGCCTGCTCGGCGGGCGCGAACGGGTGCAGCTGCCCGAACTCGGGCCAGGTGACCGGCTCCATCTCCGTGGTCGCGTTGAGCTTCATGGTGCAGGAGCCCAGCGGGATCATGCCCCGGTCGAGCGCGTAGTCGCGGTCGGCCAGCCGGCGCAGGTAGCGCAGCATGGCCGTCTCGGAGCGGTGCTGGTGGAAGACGGGGTGCGTCAGGTACTCGTCGGTCCGCAGCAGAGCGTCCGGAAGCCCGTCCTCGGTGGCCGCGTCCAGCGCCTCGATGACACCGTCGACCCCGAAGGCGGCCCATACGGCACGCAGCTGGTTCCGCGTGGTGGTCTCGTCGCAGGCGATCGAGACGTGGTCGGCGTCGACGAGGCGGAGGTTGACCCCGTTCTCCCGCGCGGCGGCCACGACGTCGGCGGCCCGGCCCTCGACCCGCACGGTCAGCGTGTCGAAGTAGGAGCCGTGCACGACCTCCACCCCGCCGTTCGCGAGCCCGGCGGCGAGGACCGAGGCGTACCGGTGGGTGCGCCGCGCGATGCCCTTCAGGCCCTCCGGCCCGTGGTAGACGGCGTACATGCCGGCCATGACGGCGAGCAGCACCTGGGCGGTGCAGATGTTGCTGGTGGCCTTCTCACGGCGGATGTGCTGCTCACGCGTCTGGAGCGCCAGCCGGTACGCCCTGTTCCCGTCGGCGTCCACGGACACGCCGACGAGCCGCCCGGGCAGGCTGCGCGCCATCTTCTCCTTGACCGCCATGTAGCCGGCGTGCGGCCCGCCGAAGCCCATCGGCACCCCGAAGCGCTGCGTCGTCCCGACGGCGATGTCCGCGCCGAGTTCACCGGGCGACTTCAGCAGCGTCAGTGCGAGCAGATCGGCGGCGACGGTGATGAGCGCCCCGAGCTCGTGCGCCTGGTCGATGACCGGCTTGATGTCCCGTACGGCTCCGGAGGCGCCCGGGTACTGGATCAGCACGCCGTTGATCTCGCGCTCGGCGATCCCGGCGGGGATGCCCTCGCCGAGGTCCGCGACGACGACCTCGACGCCGGCCGGCTCGGCCCGGGTCTGGATCACGGCGATGGTCTGCGGCAGCGCGTCCGCGTCGACCAGGAACAGGCCCTTCTTGTTCTTGCCGAGCCGCCGCGACAACGCCATGGCCTCGGCGGCCGCGGTGCCCTCGTCGAGCAGCGAGGCACCGGAGGTCGGCAGTCCGGTGAGGTCGGCGACCATGGTCTGGAAGTTGAGCAGCGCCTCGAGTCGTCCCTGCGAGATCTCCGGCTGGTACGGCGTGTAGGCCGTGTACCAGGCCGGGTTCTCCATGACGTTGCGCATGATGACCGGCGGCGTGAACGTGCCGTAGTACCCGATCCCGATCATGGAGTCGAGGACCTGGTTGCGGTCGGCGAGGGAGCGCAGCTCGGCGATCACCTCGGCCTCACTGCGGGCGCCCGGCAGGTCCAGCGCCTCGGCGCTCTTGATCACGGCCGGGACCGCTGCGGCCGTGAGCTCGTCCAGCGAGCCGTAGCCGACCTGCGCGAGCATCTTGGCGCGGGCCTCGTGGTCGGGGCCGATGTGGCGCTGCTCGAAGGGAACTGCCTCTTCGAGCTCGGAGAGCGGAATGCGGTGGGCGGTCATTACGGAGGCCTCCTGGTCGACACGACCTTCGAGGGGCACCACGGCACGGGTACCCGAACGGCCTCCCCCTCTGTCATCTCGACCTGAGAGCTTCACCGGATCGCCCGAAGGCCTCCGGCTTTCACCGTCGGTGAGAGCGGAAGCCGTCGACACCCGCCCTGCTTTCCAGAGTGACCTCGTCCGTGCGGTACGTGAGCCTGAGAGATTCCGGGGAGGATTTGCTCCTTCGGCGCCTCCGATGGTGTCTGGAGGACTCTCCCGCGCGGGGTCAGCAGCCGCTGCCAGCGTACCAGCGCGGTCAACGCACGAACCTTCGAGTGGCCGCCTCCCCGATTGTGCCGTTTTGTAGTGCTTACGGATGAGTTGCGACCACGTGGAGGGCCCGTGCGAACCGATATCGATCCGCGCAACCTGATCGGCCGCAAGGCGTTCGACCGCAACGGCACCAGGATCGGCACGATCGACGAGGTCTACCTCGACGACGCCACCGGCGAACCGGAGTGGGCGGCCATACGGACCGGCCTGTTCAGCCGGGACGCTTTCGTCCCACTCGAGCCGAGCGAGCTGATCGACGGCGCCCTTCACGTGCCCTTCGACCGCGCCCTGATCAAGGACGCCCCCGACTTCGGCGTGGGCCGCCACCTCTCCCCGGAGCAGGAACTCCAGCTCTACCACCACTACGGCCTGGACGTCGCCGCACCTCGCCCGCTCGCGGACCACGACTTCGGCAAACTGGCAGGCACGGACGAGCCGGCCTGAGCCAAGCCCTCCAGCCCAGCCGCCTGGCCGCCTGGCCGTCTACGGGGCAGCGGACCGCAGCCCCACAGCTCCGGACCCGCCTTCCGGCCCGCGGCTGCCCTCCGGTCTCGATAAAACCAGCGGCAACGGATCCGCCGGCTCCAGATCCGGATCGTCGACCCGGAAGGTGCGCACCCGCCCAGGCTCCGAGCCGGGCGTCTCGAACCGCACGGTGACGCGCCCCAGACCGCTGCCCTGCACCCACCCGTGCCCGAACGCGGCGTGCCGTACGTCGTGCCCGGCGGGCCACCGCCGCTCGGCGAGCGCCGGCTGCTCCTCGGCCGGCACCACGGCAGGCTCCTCGACCGGCCCCCGCACTTCCGCCCGCTCCCCCGCCGCCTGCGCGAAGAGGTCCTCCTGCGTGTAGTCGGCGAGCCCGCTGACGCCCACCCCGAGCAGCCGCACACCGCCCGTCGTGTCGACCGAATCGAGCAACCGGGCCGCCGCCTCGCGGATCACCGCGGGATCGTCCGTCGGCCCGCGCAGCGTCTCGGACCGGGTGAGCGTCGAGAAGTCGTACCGCCGCACCTTCAGCACGATGGTCCGCCCGGACAGGCCGGCCCCGCGCAGCCGCCGCACGCACCGGTCGGCGAGCCGCTGTACCTCGAGACCGACCCGCACCCGGTCGTGGATGTCCACGTCGTAGGTGTCCTCGACCGACACCGACTTCGCCTCCCGCTCCGCCACCACGGGCCGGTCGTCCCGCGCGAGCGCCATGGCGTAGAGGCCGTGCCCGTGTGACTTTCCCAGCAGCCGGACCAGCTCGTCCTCGCCCGCCTCGACGATCTCCTCGATCGTGGTGATCCCCGCCCGGCGCAGATGGTCGCCCGTCGCCGGCCCGACCCCCGGCAGTGTCCGCACCGACATCGGTCCGAGCATCGCCCGCTCGGTCCCCGGCTCGATCACCACCAGTCCGTCGGGCTTGGCCTGCTCTGATGCGATCTTCGCCAGCATCTTGGAGGCGGCGAGCCCGACCGACCCCGTGAGCCCGGTGACGGCCCGTATGTCCGCGCGCAGCCGCGCCCCGACCAGCCGCGCCGACTGCTCGTCCCAGGCCGCTCCCCCGGCCTCCAGGTCCACGAACGCCTCGTCCAGGCTCAGCGGCTCCACCAGCGGCGACAACGCCCGCAGCAGCTCCATCACCCGCTCGCTGATCGCCTTGTAGAACCCGAAGCGCGGGACGAGATACGCGGCGTTGGGCGCGAGCCGCCTGGCCTGCCCCATCGGCATCGCCGAATGCACGCCGAACACCCTGGCTTCGTACGACGCCGTGGCCACGACGCCCCGCGGCCCCAGCCCGCCCACGACGACGGCCTTCCCGCGCAGACTCGGCTTGGACGCCTGCTCCACCGAGGCGAAGAAGGCATCCATGTCGAGATGCAGGATCGTGGGCGCGGTTCTCACATCTCCGATGCTGCCCTACGCCACTGACAACGCCCGGACAACCGCCCCGACGCCTCTGGGGAAACCGCTTTCAGTCCGGCGCGGAAACGCCCCGCACGCAACAGCCGCGGGGGCGCCGCACTGCCGGACGGCTCAGACGGCCCGGTTCCGCCGCCGCGCCAGCTCGTCCGCCGGGTTGGGCCCGACCAGCGTCTCGCCGGTGTCGATCCGCTCCCCGTGCAGCTGGGACAGCGCGCTCTCGACATCCCGCCACACCACGCCCACGGCGATCCCGAAGACGCCCTGGCCCCCTTGGAGCAGGGCGTGGACCTCGTCCGGCGAGGTGCACTCGTAGACCGTCGCCCCGTCGCTCATCAGCGTCATCCGTTCGAGGTCGCTGAAACCGCGTTCTCGGAGATGCTGGACGGCCGTGCGGATGTTCTGAAGCGACACACCGGTGTCGAGGAACCGCTTGACGATCTTCAGGACGACGACGTCCCGGAAGCTGTACAGCCGCTGCGTCCCCGACCCGTAGGCGGGACGCACGCTCGGCTCGACGAGGCCCGTGCGGGCCCAGTAGTCCAGCTGCCGGTAGGTGATGCCGGCGGCCGCGCAGGCCGTGGGCCCGCGATAGCCGATCTGCTCGGACGCCATGGACGTCGTCCCTCCGCTGCTCGGCACGGCCGTCGGTCGCTGCGGAGCGTGATCAGCCACGCCGCCGGGCTGGGGACACCCCCCGCTCGGGCGGAGCCGTGAGCCCGGGGGAGGATACGGACCGCTCGCCCTGAGACTGCGCTCGGGGCCGCCCCCAGCCGTACCGTCGCCGCTGCTTCTCACGCCGACCTCCGTCCTTGACCTGCCTTCTCGACGGTAGGCAGTCACCAGGGGTGCGTCAACGATCGCCACACTCGCCACGCCGAGTGATAATCACCCTAAGAGTGGTTTCCCGTGCCCCACCGCGGGGAAAGGCTAGCCGAATGCATCCGATACGGGCCGCGTGACGCTCTCACTCGCCTGAGGCACATGCGGGCAATTCGCCCGCCCGCCGCACATGCGGCGGGCGGCCCCGCCGCGGACCACATCGTCCGCTGGGCCGCCCAGACGTCTCACCGACCACTGATACTCGCCGCCATCCGGCTCTTACCGGAATCCGGAGCTCACTGACTGCTGCTGCCGAAGTCCTCCGGGGAGATCTGGTCGAGGAACTCGCGGAACTTCTCCACCTCGTCCTCCTGCTCGTCCGGGATCGCGATACCGGCGTCGTCGAGCACCGTGTCACTGCCGTAGATCGGCGTACCGGTGCGCAGCGCCAGCGCTATGGCGTCGGACGGGCGGGCGCTCACCTCGACGCCGCTGGCGAAGACCAGCTCCGCGTAGAAGACGCCCTCACGCAGGTCCGTGATGCGTACTTCCGTAAGCTCCTGACCGACGGCTTCCAGCACGTCCTTGAACAGGTCGTGGGTCAGCGGCCGCGCAGGAGCCATGCCCTGCTGGGCGAAGGCGATCGCCGTCGCCTCCCCCGGTCCGATCCAGATGGGGAGGTAACGGTCGCCTCCCACTTCACGCAGCAGCACGATCGGTTGGTTGGAGGGCATTTCCACCCGGACACCTACGACATCGAGCTCGTTCACACAGTAACCCTAGGCCGTGCTCGGGATGTTTGGGTAGTCGGGCCGGGAACGGGCGCCTGATCCGGCCCTCCGCGACCAGCCGTCTCAGGGCAGCCGGACCCCGAGCGCCGTCTGCACCAGAGCGGCGTGCAGCTTCACCGTGAGCCCCGCCAGCTCCCTGGTGCGGTCCTCCGCATGAGCCCTGGTCTGCGGATTCCGGTGCCGCCTCAACGGGGCCACCACCTGGTCCACGAGCCCGGCCTCGCGGTCGGCGGCGGCCTTCATCACCCGCAGGTGCCGCGGCTCGATCCCGAACCGCCCCAACTCGGCGATCAGCGAGGCCACCGTGGCCGCCTCCGCGTCGTACGCGCCGCCCTCCAGTGGGGTGACGAGCCCGTACGACTCCCATTCCCTGAGTTCCTCCTCGCCGACACCAGCGGCGGCGAGCAGCTCCTCGCGCCCGATCCTGGCCGCCGTGGGCGCCTCGGGAGTCTCGGGTACCGTGTCGCCGTCACGCTGACGCCCCAGCAATGGCAGCTGGACGGCCTCACCGCGCTCCATGGCCTCCAGGTGCTCGCGGATCACCTTCAGGGGCAGATAGTGGTCCCGCTGCATCCTCAGGACGTGACCGAGACGCTCGACGTCCTGTGCGCTGAACTTGCGATACCCCGACGGAGTCCGCTGCGGCTCGATGAGCCCCTCCGCCTCCAGGAAACGGATCTTGGAAATGGTGACTTCGGGAAACTCCTCGCGCAGCACGTTCAGCACCGTGCCGATGCTCATCAGCCTGTCCGTGGCGGCGGCGCCGTGCCCGGCACCGCCGCTCGGTGTTTGAAGCATGGACCTTCCCTGACGGACGGACCTTCGCGGGGTTCCCCGGACGGTATCCGGTCAGTAGCCCCGCTGGCTGGCGTAGAAGACCAGCCGGTACTTGCCGATCTGCACCTCGTCGCCGTTGTTCAGGGCGACCTGGTCGATCCGCTCGCGGTTCACGTACGTGCCGTTCAGGCTGCCCACGTCGGCCACCGTGAAGGAACCGTCCTGGCCTCGGCGGAACTCCACATGACGCCGGGAGACCGTCACGTCGTCCAGGAAGATGTCGCTCTGCGGATGGCGCCCGGCCGTGGTCAGATCGCCGTCCAGCAGGAAGCGGCTGCCCGAGTTCGGCCCGCGGCGCACGACCAGCAGCGCGGAGCCCAGCGGCAGCGCGTCGACGGCCGCCTGCGCCTCGGGGGACAGCGTCGGCATCGGCGTCTGGCCGGTGGTCTCGCTGTCGTAGGCCTCGAGGCCGGAGATGGAGATCGTGGAGGTCGTCTCGGACGGACGCTCCGGCGCCGCCCCGGCCCGCAGCGGCGCGCCGCAGTTGGAGCAGAAGCGGCTGTTCTCCGCGTTGCGGTTACCGCACCTCGTACACACCAGGGCCGACATCGGATCCTCCTGCCGCGGCTGCCCACCGGGGGCATTGGACGCATACGGGTCGGAAAATCCACCACCCGCACCTGAGGTTGACGGTTGCCCGAAACCTATGCCGCCGGGCTGCGCGGGGTCAACCGACGGCGCGCCCTGACCTCCGGAAACGTCACCGCCCGGGCCACCGACCTGGTCCCGGAACAGCGGCCGCTGGCCCTCCGCGTCAGGCTGCGCGCGATGGCGAGCGGTCGCGTTGTCGCTGCCTTCTCGCGCGCTCTTGCCGAACAACTTCGCAAACAACTTCACGGGCGATTCCCCTTGACCGAAACAGACCCGCCCGTGGGGCAGGACGAACCCTGACTGAACACTCTGGCCGACCCGGACATCCTGACAACGTCCGTCTGCACCAGACAGTTTCCACCACGCACCACCCAATCGGTGCGCCGACCCCCCGCAACCTCATGCCCTCGCCGGACGTCGCCCATGCACCCCCGCTTCACTGGGAGGACGACCGAGCGTAGTCAGGCCGCTTCACCGCCCGCAAGGCGTCCACGACGATCTTGGTCGACCGCTCGATGGTGACCGTGGCCTGTTCCTTCTCGAGAGTCTGCACCACGCCTCCGGGGATGTTGAGCGCCGGCTCGAGGTCCTGCGGCTTGCCGATGACCTTGAAACGATAGGGCGCGTTGATCTTGTTCCCGTCGACGCTCACACCCTTGCCGGAGTCCGTCAGAAACGTGCCCGCGACGACCCGCACGCCGTTCACCTGGATCGCCTCGGCACCCGCCGCGCGCAGCTCCTGGATCGCGTCGAGCAGCATGTCCGCCTCGACCGTCCCCTTCGTGTCCTCGATGGTCATGGTGATGCCGGGCCCCTGCGCGGCCACCGTGCCCGCCAGGATGCCGAGTTGCCTCTCCTTCTCGATGGTCTGCTTCCGGGCCTCCTCGGCCTGGTCCGAGCTGTTCTCCAGCTCGTCGCGCTGCTTCTCGAGGCCCTGCTTCTCGTCCTCAAGACGCTGCGTACGGTCATCCAGTTCATCGAGGATGCGGACGAGATCTTCCTGACGCGCCCCGCGCAGCGCGCTGTCACTGTCGCTGTTCGAGGCCACCTGCACGGCCAGCCCGAACCCCAGGCCGAACAGCAGCACCGCGACGATGAACTGGGCCCGTGAGACCCGCGGCGGCCACAGCCCCTTCACCAGCCGCTGCCGTCCGGTCAGCTGCGGCTCGGAGTCAGGATCGGGCTCGGGGGCAACCTCCGGTTCGGGCGCCGATTCCGCTCCCGCTTCCGTGGGGTCTTGGTCCGGCGTGTCCCGGGCAGCGGGCACCGACGCGGACACCTCTTGAGGCAATTCCTTGCGCAGCCGGTTTCCGGACTCGCCGCTCCCGCCACGCTGGTCCGCGCGCGTGTCGCCGTTCTCCTCGGGGCGCTTGTCGTCGTGCTCGCTCATCGGCCTCACGCCCGGAACACGTGCCGGCGGATCGCCGCGGCGTTGGAGAAGATCCGGATACCGAGGACGACCACCACACCGGTGGACAGCTGGGCGCCCACGCCCAGCTTGTCCCCCAGGAACACGATCAACGCGGCCACCACCACGTTCGACAGGAACGACACCACGAAGACCTTGTCGTCGAAGATGCCGTCGAGCATGGCCCGCAGGCCACCGAAGACGGCGTCGAGCGCCGCCACGACAGCGATCGGCAGATAAGGCTCGACCACCGCCGGAACCTCAGGCCGGACCAACAGGCCGGCCACGACTCCCACGACGAGGCCCAGTACGGCGATCACGATGTGCCCTTCTCGCTCTTCTCAATGCTCGGCTGTGCTGTACGTACGATCACACTCGGCGCGGCCGGCAGCCGGAGGTCGTCCTCCGCGGAGATGGCCGTCCTGACGCCGTAGCTCTCCTGGAGCGCGTCCAGATACAGCCCGTCCGCGCTGTTCTGGAACCGAGTGCTCAGCCGCTGACCGTCCCCCACCGCGAGCACCGTGTACGGCGGCACCAGCGGCTTGTTGTCGACCAGTATCGCGTCCCCCGCGGCCCTGATCGCGGACAGCGCCGTCAGCCGCTGCCCGTTGATCGAGACGGCCTCGGCGCCCGACTCCCACAGTCCGTTGACCACGCGCTGCATGTCCCGGTCGCGCACCCGGCCGGTGTCGGAGAACCCGGTGGTCCCGCGCGGGTCGCCGTCACCGCCCGCGCCGGCGTCCTTGGCGTCGTTCACGACCAGCTTCACACCGGGGCCGTGCACCGCCGTGGCTCCCGACAGGATGCTCACGATCTCGGACTCGGCGCTGCCACCGCTGTGCTTCAACGCCGCCCGCTGTCGCGCGCTCACGTCCTCGCGCAGCCGGTCGACGGAGTCCTCCAGCTTGTCCGCCGCCTCGGTCTCCCGGTCGATCCGGTCGACCAGTTCCTCGCGCTCCTTGGCGACGACCGGAGCGGCGACCCGCGCCTGCGCCGCTCCCACGGTCACGACGAGGGCCGCCAGCACCAGACCGGCGGCCAGCCCCAGCTTCGCCCTGAGTGTCTTCGGCATGCCGGCGTCGCCCGCGGCCTTCTTCCGCGCGGCGGCCTCGGCGTATCCGTCGTCGAGGCTGTGGTCCATGACGTTGGTGAGCAACGACATGGACGCGTCCGGGCGCCTGGGCCGCGTCGGTGTGCTCCGAATGGGGGGTTGCTGCGGCATGCCGCACATCGTCGCACGTCGGGGCCACTACCTCCGAACGGCCCCACCGGCGTGCCGGACAGGCCCCGTTGAGGACACTTGTCCGGCACGCACGCGTGCAGGCCGTTCTACCGGCCGGCGCTGTCCACGACGGCCGACCACTCGTCCAGCAGGGCCTGCGCGGAGGCATCGTCCGGCCCCTCGGCCCACAGGTGGGTGACGGCCTCGGCCGGGTCGGGCAACACCATCACCCAACGGCCGTCCGTCTCCACCACCCGCACGCCGTCCGTGGTGTCCACGAACCGGTCTCCGGCCGCCTCGACGACCCGCCGCATCACGAGCCCCTTGACGGCCCACGGAGTCGCCAGGTCCCGCTTCAGGACGTGCGCCCGCGGGATCCGCGCGTCGATCTGGCTGAGCGTGAGCTGCGTCCGCGCCACGAGTCCGATGAGCCGTACGAAGGCCGCGGTGGCGTCGTACACGCTGCTGAACTCGGGGACGATGAAGCCGCCCTTGCCGTCACCGCCGAAGATCGTCCCTTCCTCACCGCCGACGCGCGTGAGGTCGTCGGGAGACGTGGTCGTCCACTCGACCTGGGTCCCGTGGTACGCCGCCACCTGCTCGGCGATCCGGGTCGTGGTCACCGGCAGCGCGACCCGACCGCTACGCCGCTCGGCCGCGATGAGGTCGAGCATCACGAGCAGCGCCCGGTCGTCCTCGATGATGCGCCCCTTCTCGTCGACGAGGGACAGCCGCTCACCGACGGGATCGAACCGCACACCGAACGCGGCCCCCGAGGACGCCACGATCTCCCCGAGGCGCACCATCCCCGACCGCCGCATGTCGGCCGTCTCCGTCGGCCTGGACTCGTCGAGACCGGGATTGATCGTCAGCGAGTCGACACCGAGCTTCCCCAGCAGACTCGGCAGCACGAGTCCCGCACTCCCGTTGGACGCGTCCACGACCACCTTCAGACCGGAGTCCGCGATCCCGGTCGTGTCGACGTTCCGCAGCAGCGACCCGGTGTACGAGTCGAAGACACTCGCCGGGAAGTGCAGATCACCGATCTCCCCGGGGAACGCACGCCGGTACTCCTGCCGCGCGAACACCCGGTCGAGCTTCCGCTGGCTGCCCTGCGACAGGTCCGCGCCCTGCCCGTCGAAGAACATGATGTCGACGGAATCCTGCACCCCTGGCGTGGTCCGGATCATGATCCCGCCCGCACTGCCTCGGGCCGTCTGCTGCCGGGCCACCGGCAGCGGCACGTTCTCCAGGTCCCGTACGTCGATGGCACTGGCCTGCAAAGCGGAGATCACCGCCCGCTTCAGCGCACGGGCACCACGCGAGTGGTCGCGCGCCGTGGTGACGGTCGAGCCCTTCTTGAGGGTCGTCGCATAGGCACCGGCGAGCCGTACCGCCAGCTCCGGCGTGATCTCCACGTTGAGGATTCCGGACACACCCCGGGCGCCGAAGAGGTGTGCCTGTCCCCTGGATTCCCAGATGACTGAGGTATTGACGAAGGCACCGGCTTCGATGGTCTTGAACGGATAGACCCGCACATTGCCCTGAACGATCGATTCTTCACCGATCAGGCACTCATCACCGATGACCGCCCCGTCCTCGATCCGCGCCGCGCGCATGATGTCGGTGTTCTTTCCGACCACGCAGCCACGCAGATTGCTGTGCGGCCCCACGTAGACGTTGTCGTGAACGACGGACTTGTGCAGAAAAGCGCCGCTCTTGACGACCACGTTGGAGCCCACGACGGTGTGCTCACGGATTTCGGCGCCGGCCTCGACCTTGGCGTAGTCCCCGATGTAAAGAGGCCCGCGGAGCACGGCGTCGGGATGGACCTCGGCACCCTCGGCGACCCACACCCCGGCGGAGATCTCGAACCCGTCGATGTCGACGTCGACCTTGCCCTCCAGGACGTCGGCCTGCGCCTTCACATAGCTCTCGTGCGTGCCGACGTCCTCCCAGTACCCCTCGGCCACGTAGCCGTAGATCGGCTTGCCTTCCTTCATCAACTGCGGGAAGACATCGCCGGACCAGTCGACGGGCACATCGGGCTCGACGTAGTCGAAGACCTCGGGCTCCATCACATAGATGCCGGTGTTCACGGTGTCGGAGAAGACCTGGCCCCAGGTGGGCTTCTCGAGGAAGCGCTCCACCTTGCCTTCCTCGTCGACAATGGTGATGCCGAATTCCAGCGGATTGGGCACACGCGTCAGGCAGACCGTGACGAGTGCACCCTTCTCCTTGTGGAAATTGATGAGCTCGGTGAGATCGAAATCCGTCAGCGCATCGCCCGAGATGACGAGGAAGGCATCGTCCTTCAACGCCTCTTCGGCATTCTTGACGCTTCCGGCGGTACCGAGTGGCTTCTCCTCATTGGCATAGGTGAGCTCCATACCGAGCTCTTCGCCGTCACCGAAGTAGTTCTTGACGAGCGAGGCCAGGAACTGGACAGTTACGACTGTTTCGTTGAGCCCATGCCTTTTGAGCAGCCGCAGCACATGCTCCATGATCGGGCGGTTGGCCACGGGCAGGAGCGGCTTGGGCATGCTTGAGGTCATGGGGCGAAGGCGCGTGCCTTCGCCTCCGGCCATCACGACGGCCTTCATGTCGGAAGCGTCCTCCTCTAAGAGACGACGGTCTAGCCGACTTCCCCCGCGAGGATTGTCCCGCACTTTTGCACCACGGGCCAACGCACCGCTTCGGTCGGAGCAATCCGCGAGTTCAATCGGGCATGGCGTCCGCACGGACCAGGCGGCGGACTTGTACTACGTAGAGGACTCCTGCCCACCAGTACAGCGTTGTACCCCATCCGGCGAACGCCCATCCGAAAATAGCAGCCAGTGACGAGATCCAACCACTTCCGTCACTGAGCAGGAGCAGCGGGAAGGCATACATCAAGTTGAAGGTGGCGGCCTTGCCCAGGAAGTTCACCTGGGGCGGCGGATAGCCGTGCCGACGAAGGATGCCCACCATCACCAGCAGCACCAGCTCCCGCGCCAGAAGTGCAGCGGTCAACCAGAGGGGCAGAATCTCTCGCCAAGTGAGGCCGACCAAGGTCGAAAGGATATAGAGCCGGTCGGCCGCGGGATCGAGGAGCCGGCCGAGGCTGCTGATCTGGTTCCAGCGCCGCGCGAGCTTGCCGTCCAGGTAGTCACTGACGCCGCTGAGGGCCAGTACCAGAAGGGCCCAGCCGTCACTCTTGGGCCCACCGAACTCAGGACGCAGAATCAACCACAGGAAGAGGGGCACGCCAACGAGCCGCGCCATGCTGAGGATGTTCGGGATGGTGAGCACACGGTCCGTCTGGACGCGAGTCTCCTGAACCTCCACCCGGGGGCCTCCTGTGGGAAACGAGCCAACGATGCTCCCTGACCTTACCTCAACGCAAAAAAGCTCTGGCTCTTGGGCTGTGCGCCCAAGAGCCAGAGCTCTAAAAGGAGTTCGGCGGCGTCCTACTCTCCCACAGGGTCCCCCCTGCAGTACCATCGGCGCTGTAAGGCTTAGCTTCCGGGTTCGGAATGTAACCGGGCGTTTCCCCTACGCTATAACCACCGAAACACTATGAAACTGTGGAACTATGCCGCACCATACCGTGACCATGGCATGGGGCTGTTCGTGGTTTCAGAACCAACACAGTGGACGCGAGCAACTGAGGACAAGCCCTCGGCCTATTAGTACCGGTCAACTCCACACGTTACCGTGCTTCCATATCCGGCCTATCAACCCAGTCGTCTACTGGGAGCCTTACCCTCTCTAGGAGGTGGGAGTCCTCATCTCGAAGCAGGCTTCCCGCTTAGATGCTTTCAGCGGTTATCCCTCCCGAACGTAGCCAACCAGCCATGCCCTTGGCAGAACAACTGGCACACCAGAGGTTCGTCCGTCCCGGTCCTCTCGTACTAGGGACAGCCCTTCTCAAGACTCCTACGCGCACAGCGGATAGGGACCGAACTGTCTCACGACGTTCTAAACCCAGCTCGCGTACCGCTTTAATGGGCGAACAGCCCAACCCTTGGGACCGACTCCAGCCCCAGGATGCGACGAGCCGACATCGAGGTGCCAAACCATCCCGTCGATATGGACTCTTGGGGAAGATCAGCCTGTTATCCCCGGGGTACCTTTTATCCGTTGAGCGACGGCGCTTCCACAAGCCACCGCCGGATCACTAGTCCCGACTTTCGTCCCTGCTCGACCCGTCGGTCTCACAGTCAAGCTCCCTTGTGCACTTACACTCAACACCTGATTGCCAACCAGGCTGAGGGAACCTTTGGGCGCCTCCGTTACTCTTTAGGAGGCAACCGCCCCAGTTAAACTACCCATCAGACACTGTCCCTGATCCGGATCACGGACCCAGGTTAGACATCCAGCACGACCAGACTGGTATTTCAACGACGACTCCACACTAACTGGCGTTAGCGCTTCACAGTCTCCCAGCTATCCTACACAAGCCGAACCGAACACCAATATCAAACTGTAGTAAAGGTCCCGGGGTCTTTCCGTCCTGCTGCGCGAAACGAGCATCTTTACTCGTAGTGCAATTTCACCGGGCCTATGGTTGAGACAGTCGAGAAGTCGTTACGCCATTCGTGCAGGTCGGAACTTACCCGACAAGGAATTTCGCTACCTTAGGATGGTTATAGTTACCACCGCCGTTTACTGGCGCTTAAGTTCTCAGCTTCGCCACCCCGAAGAGTGACTAACCGGTCCCCTTAACGTTCCAGCACCGGGCAGGCGTCAGTCCGTATACATCGCCTTACGGCTTCGCACGGACCTGTGTTTTTAGTAAACAGTCGCTTCTCGCTGGTCTCTGCGGCCACCCCCAGCTCACCGTGTAAAACGGATCACCAGTGATGGCCCCCTTCTCCCGAAGTTACGGGGGCATTTTGCCGAGTTCCTTAACCATAGTTCACCCGAACGCCTCGGTATTCTCTACCTGACCACCTGAGTCGGTTTAGGGTACGGGCCGCCATGAAACTCGCTAGAGGCTTTTCTCGACAGCATAGGATCATCCACTTCACCACAATCGGCTCGGCATCAGGTCTCACCCTCAAGTCATCCGGATTTACCTAGATGACGGGCTACACCCTTACCCCGGGACAACCACCGCCCGGGCTGGACTACCTTCCTGCGTCACCCCATCACTCACCTACTAACCGCTTGGTTCGGCGGCTCCACCACTTTCCTTTCCCCGAAGGGTCCGGAACGGCTTCACGGCCTTAGCATCACGATGCTCGATGTTTGACGCTTCACAGCGGGTACCGGAATATCAACCGGTTATCCATCGACTACGCCTGTCGGCCTCGCCTTAGGTCCCGACTTACCCTGGGCAGATCAGCTTGACCCAGGAACCCTTAGTCAATCGGCGCACACGTTTCTCACGTGTGAATCGCTACTCATGCCTGCATTCTCACTCGTGAACCGTCCACAACTCGCTTACGCGGCTGCTTCACCCGGCACACGACGCTCCCCTACCCATCACAGCACCCGTTGGGGCTATAGCTGCAATGACACGACTTCGGCGGTACGCTTGAGCCCCGCTACATTGTCGGCGCGGAATCACTAGACCAGTGAGCTATTACGCACTCTTTCAAGGGTGGCTGCTTCTAAGCCAACCTCCTGGTTGTCTCTGCGACTCCACATCCTTTCCCACTTAGCGTACGCTTAGGGCCTTAGTCGATGCTCTGGGCTGTTTCCCTCTCGACCATGGAGCTTATCCCCCACAGTCTCACTGCCGCGCTCTCACTTACCGGCATTCGGAGTTTGGCTAAGGTCAGTAACCCGGTAGGGCCCATCGCCTATCCAGTGCTCTACCTCCGGCAAGAAACACACGACGCTGCACCTAAATGCATTTCGGGGAGAACCAGCTATCACGGAGTTTGATTGGCCTTTCACCCCTAACCACAGGTCATCCCCCAGGTTTTCAACCCTGGTGGGTTCGGTCCTCCACGAAGTCTTACCTCCGCTTCAACCTGCCCATGGCTAGATCACTCCGCTTCGGGTCTTGAGCGTGCTACTCCACCGCCCTATTCGGACTCGCTTTCGCTACGGCTTCCCCACTCGGGTTAACCTCGCAACACACCGCAAACTCGCAGGCTCATTCTTCAAAAGGCACGCAGTCACGAGGCAAGCACAAGTGCTTGCCCGACGCTCCCACGGCTTGTAGGCACACGGTTTCAGGTACTATTTCACTCCGCTCCCGCGGTACTTTTCACCATTCCCTCACGGTACTATCCGCTATCGGTCACCAGGGAATATTTAGGCTTAGCGGGTGGTCCCGCCAGATTCACACGGGATTTCTCGGGCCCCGTGCTACTTGGGTGTCTCTCAAACGAGCCGCTGATGTTTCGACTACGGGGGTCTTACCCTCTACGCCGGACCTTTCGCATGTCCTTCGCCTACATCAACGGTTTCTGACTCGTCTCATGGCCGGCAGACCATGAAAGAGAGATCCCACAACCCCGTATACGCAACCCCTGCCGGGTCTCACACGCATACGGTTTGGCCTCATCCGGTTTCGCTCGCCACTACTCCCGGAATCACGGTTGTTTTCTCTTCCTGCGGGTACTGAGATGTTTCACTTCCCCGCGTTCCCTCCACACTGCCTATGTGTTCAGCAGCGGGTGACAGCCCATGACGACTGCCGGGTTTCCCCATTCGGACACCCCCGGATCAAAGCCTGGTTGACGACTCCCCGGGGCCTATCGTGGCCTCCCACGTCCTTCATCGGTTCCTGGTGCCAAGGCATCCACCGTGCGCCCTTAAAAACTTGGCCACAGATGCTCGCGTCCACTGTGCAGTTCTCAAACAACGACCAGCCACCCATCACCCCGGACCTTCGATCCGAGTTCACTGGGGCCGGCGACTGAGGAAAAATCCATTCCCTCAGACACCCAACAGCGTGCCCGGCCGGCTCCCGTCCGAAGATCATGCGTTCCACGCTCCGAAGAGCAGTACTAGCAGCCTCCGACCCGGAATCCCGGCCGAATAGTCAACGTTCCACCCATGAGCAACCAGCATCAGACATTCGCTGATGTACTGGCCTCTGACCTCACCCCGAAGGGATCGGTAAGAAGTGCTCCTTAGAAAGGAGGTGATCCAGCCGCACCTTCCGGTACGGCTACCTTGTTACGACTTCGTCCCAATCGCCAGTCCCACCTTCGACAGCTCCCTCCCCACAAGGGGGTTGGGCCACCGGCTTCGGGTGTTACCGACTTTCGTGACGTGACGGGCGGTGTGTACAAGGCCCGGGAACGTATTCACCGCAGCAATGCTGATCTGCGATTACTAGCGACTCCGACTTCATGGGGTCGAGTTGCAGACCCCAATCCGAACTGAGACCGGCTTTTTGAGATTCGCTCCACCTCGCGGTATCGCAGCTCATTGTACCGGCCATTGTAGCACGTGTGCAGCCCAAGACATAAGGGGCATGATGACTTGACGTCGTCCCCACCTTCCTCCGAGTTGACCCCGGCGGTCTCCCGTGAGTCCCCAACACCCCGAAGGGCTTGCTGGCAACACGGGACAAGGGTTGCGCTCGTTGCGGGACTTAACCCAACATCTCACGACACGAGCTGACGACAGCCATGCACCACCTGTACACCGACCACAAGGGGGCGCCCATCTCTGGACGTTTCCGGTGTATGTCAAGCCTTGGTAAGGTTCTTCGCGTTGCGTCGAATTAAGCCACATGCTCCGCCGCTTGTGCGGGCCCCCGTCAATTCCTTTGAGTTTTAGCCTTGCGGCCGTACTCCCCAGGCGGGGCACTTAATGCGTTAGCTGCGGCACGGACAACGTGGAATGTTGCCCACACCTAGTGCCCACCGTTTACGGCGTGGACTACCAGGGTATCTAATCCTGTTCGCTCCCCACGCTTTCGCTCCTCAGCGTCAGTATCGGCCCAGAGATCCGCCTTCGCCACCGGTGTTCCTCCTGATATCTGCGCATTTCACCGCTACACCAGGAATTCCGATCTCCCCTACCGAACTCTAGCCTGCCCGTATCGACTGCAGACCCGGGGTTAAGCCCCGGGCTTTCACAACCGACGTGACAAGCCGCCTACGAGCTCTTTACGCCCAATAATTCCGGACAACGCTCGCGCCCTACGTATTACCGCGGCTGCTGGCACGTAGTTAGCCGGCGCTTCTTCTGCAGGTACCGTCACTTTCGCTTCTTCCCTGCTGAAAGAGGTTTACAACCCGAAGGCCGTCATCCCTCACGCGGCGTCGCTGCATCAGGCTTTCGCCCATTGTGCAATATTCCCCACTGCTGCCTCCCGTAGGAGTCTGGGCCGTGTCTCAGTCCCAGTGTGGCCGGTCGCCCTCTCAGGCCGGCTACCCGTCGTCGCCTTGGTGAGCCATTACCTCACCAACAAGCTGATAGGCCGCGGACTCATCCTGCACCGCCGGAGCTTTCGAACACCTTGGATGCCCAAGGTGGTCAGTATCCGGTATTAGACCCCGTTTCCAGGGCTTGTCCCAGAGTGCAGGGCAGATTGCCCACGTGTTACTCACCCGTTCGCCACTAATCCCCACCGAAGTGGTTCATCGTTCGACTTGCATGTGTTAAGCACGCCGCCAGCGTTCGTCCTGAGCCAGGATCAAACTCTCCGTGAATGTTTACCGGTAATCCGGTCGACACCACGAGAGCGGAACGGTCAGGCGGAATAGGCCCGACCGTTCACAGCGTCCTCGCTGTGTTTTTTCAAAGGAACCTCGTCCCAGCTGATGCTGGAGACGGGGTATCAACATATCTGGCGTTGACTTTTGGCACGCTGTTGAGTTCTCAAGGAACGGTCGCTTCCTTTGTACTCACCCTCTCGGGCTTTCCTCCGGGCGCTTCCCTTCGATGTCCCCAACTCTACCAGTGTTTTTCCGTCTCCCTGACCACCGTCCTGCAGGCATGCAGAAAGTGACCCCGAGATAGGATCTGACAAGTTGGGTGCTGCCAGGCGAGGACACGAGGTTGCGTCGCTCAGCCCCAGGCAGGAGTACGACTGTACACGCGGCCGCGGAGCGGGTGCAAATCGATTTACGGTATGGTCTAGACCACTCTGGAGTGCTCACGCGGAACCGGCACTTCAGGTGACATACCCTGCTGAGCAGTGTGCCGTCCCGGTACCGACAGGGACGGCCCATATCGATCTCCACCCCTGGGAGGCTTCCCATGACCACCGTGACGTCCCCACTCGCAGGACGCGCCATCGGACTGGCAGCTGTGCCGGATCCGGTCTTCTCCGGGGCCATGGTCGGCCCGGGCACAGCGATCGACCCCGTACGTGAGCCTTCCGAGGCCGTCTCGCCCGTGGACGGCGTCATCGTCTCCCTGCACCCGCACGCGTTCGTCGTCGTCGACGAGAACGGGCACGGCGTGCTCACCCATCTCGGCATCGACACCGTGCAGCTCAATGGCGAGGGTTTCGAGCTGCTCGTGAACAAGGGTGACACCGTCAGGCGCGGTCAGGGCATCGTGCGCTGGAACCCGGCTGCCGTGGAGGCCGCCGGCAAGTCCGCGGTCTGCCCGGTCGTGGCGCTGGAGGCCACGGCCGAAGCGCTCTCCGATCTTCGTGACGACGGCGATGTGAAGGCCGGTGACAGTCTCTTCCTCTGGAAGTGACGTCGGTGCCGTCGTACGGCGGCTGGCAGGAGAACCAACACGGCGGCTGGATCCGCCGCACTATCGGAGACGGGTGAGATGGACACAACGCTGCGAGGCGTCGGCGTGAGCCACGGTGTGGCTATCGGCGAGGTTCGGCATATGGGAACGGCGGTGCTGGAGCCGCCTGCGAAGCAGATACCCGCGGAGGAGGCGGAGCGTGAACAGGGGCGCGCCCGCCAGGCCGTGGAGGCTGTGGCGGCCGACCTGATGGCACGGGGCAACCTGGCCGGGGGCGAAGCCCAGGCGGTACTCGAGGCCCAGGCCATGATGGCCCAGGACCCCGAGCTGATGGCGGACGTGGAACGGCGGATCGCCGTCGGCAGCACGGCCGAGCGCGGGGTGTACGACGCGTTCGCCTCGTACCGCGAGCTGCTCGCGGGTGCCGGTGAGTACCTCGCCGGTCGTGTGGCCGACCTCGACGACGTGCGGAACCGTATCGTCGCCCGTCTGCTGGGGGTGCCGATGCCGGGTGTGCCCGACAGCGACGAGCCCTATGTTCTGGTCGCCCGTGACCTTGCGCCTGCTGACACCGCGCTGCTGGACCCGACTCTGGTGCTCGGCTTCGTCACCGAGGAGGGCGGTCCGACCAGCCACAGCGCGATTCTGGCGCGGGCGCTCGGGGTGCCGGCCGTGGTCGCGCTGCCGGGTGCCGGTGAGCTCGCCGAGGGCACGATGATCGCCGTCGACGGCAGCACCGGCGAAATCTTCGTGGACCCGAGCGATGAGAAGAAGGCTCAGCTCGAGGCCGCGGCCGCCGAGCGCAGGGCGGCGCTGGCGGCCTCGACGGGTCCCGGTGCCACCGCGGACGGTCACAAGGTGCCGCTGCTCGCGAACGTAGGTGGCCCTGCGGATGTGGCGGCAGCGGTCGAGGCCGGTGCCGAGGGTGTCGGTCTCTTCCGTACCGAGTTTCTCTTCCTGGACGACAGCAAGCAGGCGCCGTCCGAGGAGAAGCAGGTCGCGGCGTACCGGCAGGTGCTGGAGGCGTTCCCCGAGGGACGCGTCGTGGTGCGGGTGCTGGACGCGGGCGCGGACAAGCCGCTCGACTTCCTGACGCCGGCCGACGAGCCGAACCCGGCGCTCGGCGTGCGCGGCCTGCGGACGCTGCTGGATCACCCGGAGGTCCTGCGCACCCAGCTGACGGCGCTCGCTAAGGCCGCGGAAGGGCTGCCGGTCTACCTCGAGGTCATGGCCCCGATGGTCGCGGACCGCACCGATGCCCGGGCCTTCGCGGACGCGTGCCGAGAGGCCGGGCTTCGGGCGAAGTTCGGCGCGATGGTCGAGATCCCGTCGGCCGCACTGCGGGCGCGCTCGATTCTCCAGGAGGTCGAGTTCCTGTCGCTGGGGACGAACGACCTGGCGCAGTACACCTTCGCCGCCGACCGGCAGGTGGGTGCGGTCTCCCGTCTGCAGGACCCGTGGCAGCCCGCGTTGCTCGACCTGGTGGCGCTGTCCGCCGAGGCGGCGAAGGCCGAGGGCAAGAGCTGTGGCGTCTGTGGTGAGGCCGCGTCCGACCCGCTGCTGGCGTGTGTGCTGGCTGGTCTGGGTGTCACCTCTCTTTCGATGGGTGCGGCGTCGATCCCGTACGTCCGGGCCGCGCTGGCGAAGTACACGCTGGCGCAGTGTGAGCGGGCCGCTGCGGCGGCTCGGGCCTCGGACACCGCCGAGGACGCGCGCAGTGCGGCGCAGGCGGTGTTGTCGGGCGAGTGAGCCGGGCATGGCCGGCCGATGGCTGCCCGGGCGGGGCGCTCCACTGAGGTGGGGCGCCCCGCCCGCTTTTCAGTGGTGGTGCCCCTGTGCGGGTTTCTCCTCTCCCAGGTCGGGCGGCTCGCAGTAGTCGACGTTGGATTCGGGGGAGATCAGGTCGCCGGACTCGACGTCGGTGCAGTAGGCGTCGAAGACCTCGCCCGCGGTGAGAGGTTCGAGTCCGTAGGCGCGCAGGCGCCAGCCGTAGACGCGGTCGGGGTTGCCCGGGGCGCTGGCGCGGATGACGAGTCCTCCGGGGCTTTCGGTGGCCAGGCCGAGGGCAAGGACCGTGGTGAACTCCAGGGCTTCGGTCTCGTCGAGTTTTACGTCGCCGTCGGTGTCGGCGACGTGGAGGGCGGCGACGAGGGTTTCGGGCGGTCCGGTGACGCTGCATACGAGGTGCCGGTTGCCGGGTGGGGCCGTGTCGAGGATGCGGACCAGGAGGTCCGAGGCGCGGGCGAAGGCGGCTCGTCCGAGGTCCTCGCCGCAGGAGGCGCAGTCGCCCAGGCGAGCGAGCAGGGTGGTCGCGTACTCCCAGGTGGCCTGGCGTACGGCCTCGTCGACGAGGGCCGGGAGGAGGTCGGACAGAGGCTGGCCCTCGTAGGGAAGGGTCGGGCCTGTTACCGCGAGTCGTGCCGTGAAGCGTGTGCGGCTCGACGGGTTGTCGGGGTCGAGGCCTTTGTGCGTGCAGAACTCGGCGTACTCCTCGGGGTCGAAGAGGGCCACCGTGGTGTGGCTGCCTTGTAGTGCCCGTGTCCTGAGGAGGCCTTCCACGTGCTTGAGGTAGGCCGCGTGGTCGTCGAAGGTGAAGCTGCGGTAGCGCCGCATGGCCCGGAAGTCGTGCTCGTCGGTGAGCAGGCCGATGGTGCCGGCGATTTCGCGGTGCAGGACCCGTCGCATGGTCCGGCTGTCGGTGTGCGTCATTGTTCCCCCTGTGCACGGTCGATCAATGCTCACTCACAGTAATCGGCGGCACTGACAACGGGGGCGGGCGAGGTGATCGCGCATCAGGGGAGGGCAGAAAAACGCAGGTCAGCAGCTATACAGTCGGCATGATGACGTCGACAGTCACGGTTACGACGAGTGGTCCGAGGGCGGTGGCGGTGGCGGTGGCGGTCAGGCGCGTTTGCGGGCCAGGTCCTCGTAGAAGCTCAGCAGGTCGAGGTTGTCGATGGAGCCCGGATTGACCGCCTTCTCCAGCGGCGTGCCCTGAAGGAGGCGTTTGACCGGGACCTCGATGCGCTTGCCGGTCAGGGTGTGGGGGACGCCGGGTACTTCGATGATCTCGTCGGGGACGTGGCGCGGTGACAGTTGTTCGCGGATGCTCCGCTTGATGCGGTTCAGCAGGGGCTCGTCGAGGACGGCTCCGGGGGCCAGGTGCACGAAGAGCGGCATCCAGTAGCCGCCGTCGGGCTGTTCGATACCGATGACAAGGGATTCCCTGATCTCGGGGAGGCGCTCCACGGCCTCGTAGATGTCGGCGGATCCCATGCGTACGCCCTGGCGGTTGAGCGTGGAGTCGGAGCGGCCGTGGATGACGACGGATCCGCGGGAGGTGACGGTGATCCAGTCGCCGTGCCGCCAGACGCCGGGGTACGTGTCGAAATAGCTGTCGTGGTAGCGGCTGCCGTCGGGGTCGTTCCAGAAGTGGATGGGCATCGACGGCATGGGGTTGGTGACCACGAGCTCGCCGACCTCGTCGACCAGGGGGGTGCCGTTCGGGTCCCAGGACTGGAGGTCGGTGCCGAGGCAGGGGGCCTGGAGTTCGCCGACGTGGACCGGGAGGGTCGGTACGGCTCCGGCGAAGCAGGAGCACACGTCCGTGCCGCCGCTGACGGAGGCGATCCACAGGTTGTCGCGCACCTCGTCGTGGAGCCAGCGGAAGCCGTCGGGGGGCAGGGGCGAGCCCGTCGTGGCGACGCACTGGACGGAGGATAGGTCGAAGTCGCGGGACGGGTGTACGCCCGCTTTGCGGCAGGCCATGACGTAGGCGGCCGAGGTGCCGTAGAGGGTGGCCTCGGTGCGTTCGGCGATGCGCCACTGGGCGCCGGTGTCCGGGTAGCCGGGGCTGCCGTCGTAGAGGACGATCGTGGTGCCGGTGAGCAGGCCGGAGACGAGGAAATTCCACATCATCCAGCCGGTCGACGTGTACCAGAAGAAGCGGTCTTCGGGCCCCAGGTCGCAGTGCAGGCCGAGTTGCTTGAGGTGCTCGACCAGGATGCCGCCCTGGGACTGGACGATGGCCTTGGGCAGGCCGGTCGTGCCGGAGGAGTAGAGCACCCACAGGGGGTGGTCGAAGGGCACCTGCTCGAAGTCGGGGTCCGTGTCGGCGGAGGTGAGGGCCGACCAGTCCAGGGCGCCCTCGGGTGCCTCGGTGCCGAGGAGCGGGATGTGGACGACGGCGCGCAGGGTGGGCAGTTCGCGGCGCAGTTCGGCGACGACCTCGCGCCGGTCGTGCTCCTTGCCGCCGTAGCGGTAGCCGTCGACCGTGAACAGCAGGACGGGTTCGACCTGCTGGAAGCGGTCGAGGACGCTTCGGGCGCCGAAATCGGGCGCGCAGGACGTCCAGACGGCGCCCACGGCGGCTGTGGCGAGGAGGGCGACCACGGCCTGCGGGATGTTGGGGAGGTAGCCGCTGACGCGGTCTCCGGGGCGTACGCCGAGGGCGCGCAGTTCGGCGGCCAGGGAGCCGACCTGGCGGCGTAGCTCGGCCCAGGTGACGGGGCTTGGTTCGTGCGTCTCGTCGACGTACAGGAGGGCCGGTTCGTCAGCGCGGGTGTCGGCTGCGCGGAGGGCGTGTTCGGCGTAGTTGAGGGTCGCCCCGGGGAACCACTGGGCGCCCGGCATCGAGCGGTCGCCGAGCACGCGCGCGTAGGGCGTCGAAAAGCGGACGTCGAACCACTCCGTGACGGCTTTCCAGAAGGTGTCCAGCTCGTCGACGGACCAGCGCTGGAGGGCCGCGTAGCCGCCCTCGGCTGGGGCGCCGTGGTGCTCGGCTGCCCAGACTTGGAACCTCGTGATCCGTGCCCGGGCGATGCGCTCGGGGTCTGGCTGCCAGAGCGGCTGAGGACTGGTGGTCGACATGGTCGGCTCCCGGACTGTGCGCGTCGTGTGCGTCCTCCGCGCACGGGCTGGGGTGTGCGCGTGACGCGGCTGGCACGGACAATGCCATGTGATCGACTTCGACACCAGGGTGCGCCCCACATAGTCCGTGTCGTGAAGATGTGGTCGTGGCACGGGTGAACGGCAGTTGAACGACACGCCCGCGTGGGGCGGTCAGTGGCAGGGTGAACAGCATGAACGGTCGTGACCTGGTGCGTTCGGTGAAAGCGGTGGGTTCGGTGGGCGCGGCACAGGGTGTGCGTACCGTACGAGCAGCGTGGCGCAGGCGGCGGGCCGATGCCACCGGGCTGCCGGCCCGAGGGGCGGAGCGTGCGCGGGTGCCCGGGGCCGTGCAGGAGGTGGAGCCGGGGCCGGGGGGCGGTGTCGTCCGGTTCAGCCGGTCGGAGCTGCGGATTCTGGTCGCCGTGAACGGGGCCGTCTTCTGGGGCTGGGACGGGGCGGAGCCCGAGCCGTCGTACGCGCTGGCCGGCCGGTGTCCGGAAGCCGATCCCCGGGCGGTGCTGGAGCCGGACAAGGACGGCGGCTGGCGGGTGGTGGCCGAGCGGGTGACGGTCGTCGTGTCACGGCACGGCGCGGTGGAGGTGCGCACCCCTGGTGGCGTGACTCTGCGCCGTGATCTGCCGCCGCGGTGGTGGGAGCCGGTCGGCGGCGGCCCGGCGCGGTGGATGCAGCGGTCGGAGGTGGCCGCCGACGCGCGGTTCTTCGGGCTCGGTGGTCGTGCCTCGGGTCCTCGGCTGCCGGACGGGAAGTACCGCCTGTGGAACACCGACCCCGGTTTCGCCTTCGCGCCTGGCGACGACCCGCTGTACATCACGATGCCGGTGCAGATGGTGGTGTCCGACGGCGGTACGCATCTGGTGTTCCACGACAGTTCGTGGGACGGCACGGTGACGCTCCTGGAGGGCGAGGAGGGTGAGGGTTCCGGGCACGACCTGGCCGGGACGAGCGAGTTGCGGATGGACGGCGGTCCACTGCGCTGCTGGGTGATGGTGGGTACACCCGCGCGCGTGCTGCTCGCTTGGGCCTCGCTCACCGGCGCGCCCGCCCTGCCGCCCGCGTGGGCGCTCGGGCACCACCACGCGCGGTGGGGGTTCGGCAGCGAGCAGGAGGTGCGGCGGATCGTCGCGGGTTACCTGGAGCACGGTCTGCCGCTCGACGCCGTGCACCTGGACATCGATCATCTGGACGCGCATCAGGTGTTCACCGTCGATCAGGACCGCTTCCCGAAGCTGTCCGTTCTGGCCGAGGAACTCCGGCGGGACGGCATCCGGCTGGTGTCGATCGTCGACCCGGCCGTGAAGGCCCTGCCCGGCAATGCCGTGTACGACGGTGGGACGGCCGAGGACGCGTTCGTGCGGGACGCCTCGGGGCAGGTCGTGCAGGGTGTCGTGTGGCCCGGAGATGCGGTGTTTCCCGATTTCACGCACGCGCGCGTGCGTGACTGGTGGGGCGGCCTGTATGAGGAGCGGCTCGCGCAGGGGTTCTCGGGGTTCTGGCACGACATGAACGAACCCACGTCGTTCGCCGCCTTCGGGGAGTCGACGCTGCCGCGTTCGGCGCGGCACTCCTTGGAGGGGCGGGGCGGTGACCACCGTGAGGCGCACAACGTGTACGCGCTGTGCATGGCCAGGGCGGGCTTCGAGGGGTTGCGGAAACTCGCGCCCGAGGAGCGGCCGTTCCTGTTCTCCCGCTCCGGCTGGGCCGGCCTGCAGCGCTATGGCGGGACCTGGTCGGGGGACGTCGCCACCGGCTGGCCGGGACTGCGGGCTTCGTTGGCACTGGTGATGGGGCTCGGGCTGTGCGGCGTTCCGTACTCGGGTCCGGACATCGGAGGCTTCGACGGGGACCCCTCCCCCGAGCTGTATCTGCGGTGGTTCCAGTTGGGCGCGTACCTGCCGCTCTTTCGCACGCACGCGAGTCTGCGGGCGGGGCGCAGGGAGCCGTGGGAGTTCGGTGCGGAGGTGCTGGAGCACGCGCGCGTGGCGCTCGTCGAACGCCGGCGGCTGCTGCCGTACTTCGTGACGCTGGCGCATCTGGCGCGGCGTACCGGAGCGCCCTATGTGCGGCCTCTGTGGTGGGCGGCGCCGGAGGAGCGGGCGCTGCGTGACTGCGGGGACGCCTTCCTGCTGGGCGACAGCCTGCTGGTGGCGCCGGTGCTCGACCCGGGCGCGGACCGGCGTGCGGTGCAGCTGCCACGGGGGCGCTGGTACGACACGGTGACGGAGCAGGCGTACGAGGGGCCGGCGCAGGTGCTCATCGACGCACCTCTGTCGCGGATCCCGGTGTTCGCGCGCGCGGGTGCGGTGCTTCCCGTACGCGGGGAGGACGGCGGACTGGAGCTGGAGGTGTGGGCGCCCGCCCGGGGACGGACCGGGGGCGGGCTGGTCGTGCCGGACGGGGGCGAGGGGTGGGACGAGCCGGACATCGAGCGCTACACCGCTCGGTGGATGGGATCGCGTGTGGTCGTCGAGCGGGAGGGTGAGGACGGCGGGGGCGAGCCGTCCCACCCGGTGCGCGTCCGCGGGGCCGGGGAGCGCTGAGCTCAGATGTAGCGGCCCTCGAACCAGGCCCGTACGGCCACGGTGTGCAGGGGGAAGGCGAGTTCCTCCGCCCTGCGCAGGAGGTGCCAGCCCTCCGTCTCGTCCGTGGTGGCCGAGGGCGGCAGACCCTCGACAGGGCGTTCCGGGAGGAGACCGAACAGCAGCAGGTGTCCGTCGGGCGAGCTCATGGCGTCGACGAGACGTACGTCGCGGCCGGCCGCGTCGATGCCGGTTTCCTCCTTGAGTTCGCGTACGACGGCGTGCCGCCAGTCCTCCCGGTCGTCGATGTAGCCACCGGGCAGGGCCGTGCCCCCGCGCGCGGGAGCGACGGTTCGGGTGATGACGACCAGGGCGGTGCCCTTGGTGTCGTACACGGGCTGGAGGGCCACCGCGACCGGGAGTGGATTGCGGTAGGCCACGCTGCCGCACGCCGGGCAGGTGCGGGGCCAGCCGGAGACGCCCTCTCCGTAGGGCGCGCCGCAGCTCGAACAGTGGGAGTTCGGCGCGGGGTTGGAACTGGAGTGCTGAGTTTCGGACACGCGGCGGACTGTAGCCGATCACGGAGAGGGCGTCTCGGCCGGGTGAGACGCAGATCGGCTGTGCGTAGCCGTCGATGCGCTCGCCGACGAAGTCGTGGGTCCCACAGGGGGAGGGATGCCCAAATCCGGAGGGCCGTGGCAAACTTCTGACGTTCCGTCAGATTCGGTCTGCGGGGAGGCACTGTGTCGCGTACACGAACGCCTGTGGTGGCGGGGTGGTTCGCCGGGGAGGGGGACGGTTTCCGGCTGCTCGGTACGCGTTGCGCGGCGTGCGCCTCGGTCTTCTTCCCTCGCGAGGACCATCACTGCCGCAACCCCGCCTGCGGGGGCGGAGAGTTGGCGGAGGTCCCGCTGTCGCGGCGTGGCCGCGTCTGGTCGTACACGGACAGCCGGTACCGGCCGCCGTCACCCTATGTGAGCGATCCGGAACTCTCGTGGGAGCCGTACGCGTTGATCGCTGTGGAGCTGGAGGCCGAGCGGATCGTGGTGCTGGGACAGGCGGCTCCCGGGGTCACCGTCGAGGATCTGGCGGTGGGCATGGAGGTGGAGGTCGTGCCCGGCGTGCTCCACGAGGACGCGGAAACGACCTGGACGACGTGGCACTGGCGGCCGACGGGGGTGAAGGCGTGAAGGGCGAGGTGGCGGTGCTGGGCGCGGGCATGCACCCCTGGGGCAAGTGGGGTCGGAACTTCGTCGAGTACGGCGTCGCAGCCGCCCGCGCGGCGCTCACCGACGCCGGGCTGGACTGGCGGGACATCGGTTCGGTCGTCGGCGCGGACACCGTCCGTGGCGGTTATCCCGGGTATGTCGCCGGAGCGACGTTCGCGAAAGCACTGGGCTGGCAAGGGGCCCGGGTCACGAGCGTGTACGCGGCGTGCGCGTCCGGGGCCCAGGCCGTGGACACCGCGCGGGCCCAGATCCTCTCCGGGCTCGCCGATGTGGTGCTCGTGGTGGGAGCAGACGCCGCTCCCAAGGGATTCTTCCGTCCTGCGGGGGGAGACCGGGCCGACGATCCCGACTGGCTGCGGTTCCGGGTTCTCGGGGCGACCAACCCCGTGTACTTCGGGCTCTACGCCCGCAGGCGCATGGCCGTGCACGGTGACACCCCGGACGACTTCGCACAGGTGAAGGTGAAGAACGCGGCGATGGGAGCGCTGAACCCCAACGCGCGCTACCGGAAGCGGGTCACCGCCGAAGAGGTCGCCGCCTCCGCCGTGGTCGCCGATCCGCTGCGGCTGCTGGACATCTGCGCGACCTCCGACGGCGGCGCCGCGTTGGTGCTCTCCAGCCTGGAGTTCGCGCGGCGGCAGGGCCATGCGGATCCGGTGCGGATCCGGGCCGTGTCGACGGTGACGCCGCGATACCCGAACACGGTTCTGGACCTGCCGGACATCGCCACGGATTCCGCGGTGGCGGTCGATCCGCCCGGCGAGACGTTCCGGGTGTCCATCGCCCGGGCGGCTTACGAGGAGGCGGGAGTCGGGCCGGAGGACATGTCGCTGGCCGAGGTCTACGACCTGTCCACGGCGCTCGAGTTGCAGTGGTACGAGGACCTGGGGCTGTGCGGTGAAGGTGAGGGCGTGAAGCTGCTGCGGGACGGGGCGACGGCCCTGGGCGGGCGAATACCGGTGAACGCCAGTGGTGGCCTGGCCTCCTTCGGCGAGGCCGTTCCCGCGCAGGCGATAGCCCAGGTGTGTGAGCTGGCCTGGCAGTTGCGGGGCGAGGCGGGTGTCCGGCAGGTCGCGGGAGCACGCGTGGGCATCAGTGTGAACCAGGGGTTGTTCGGGCACGGGTCGGCTGTGATCGCGGTGCGGTGAGCCAGGGTGTCGGGCTCGGCAGGGGGCCGTGCCGGACACGGCTCGGGGGCGCGGCCTGGGGGCGCGGCTTGGGCGCGGTGCTGGGGCGCGGCACTGAGTCGGTGCCGGACACGGCTTTGGGGGCGTTGCTGGGACACGACGGGTGGGTCAGAAAGGCGTGACAGGGGGTGCCGGACCTGGCACGAGGCGGTGCCGGGGCGGGCGCTGACGGCGCGGTCGGCACCGGGCCTCGGCATACGCTGTGTGACCACCCCGGAATCCTGCGTGAACGTCTCATGAACTGGGCTTGGGCATGCGCCGGCGGAGTCATCATGCTCCCGTGCACTCCTGGACGGACACTCTCCGCTTCGCCTTCCAACCGGTGATCAATCTGACGACCGGCGCGGTCGCGGGACTGGAGATACTCGCCCGCCCGGAGAGCGGCGACATCCTGGCCGAGGCCCGCCGGGATCCCGAGCTCGACAGCCGGCTCGCGGTGTCGGCGGTCCGGGCGGCGGTGCGCAAGGAGACCCTGCTGCCGCTGTTCATCAACGTGTTCGCCGGCACTCTCGCCGACCTCGGGGGGCTCCCTTCGCTGCACGACGCCGTGCGCGAGGCGGGGCGGCTGCCGTGGGAGGTGACGATCGACGTCTGCCCGCCGTACACGCACGTGCCGCAGCGGGCCCTGCTGGAGGCGGTCTCCAGGCTGCGCGGGCAGGGCTTCCGGATCTGCGCGGACGGTGTCGGGGACGGAGACGTGCCCTTGCGGCTCCTCTCGGACGTCACGCCCGACCTGGTGAAGCTGGACGCGTCGCTGCTGGCACGGCCGGCGGTGGTGCGGTCGATGCGGACGCTGTGCGACGAGTTGGGGGCCCTCCTGGCTGTCGAGGGCGTGGAGACCGAGGGGCAGTGCGCGGGGGCACTGGCGGCCGGGGCACAGCTGGCACAGGGCGAGCTGTTCGCACCGCCGGCCCGGCTGCCCGCCGCGGACGTCTACGTTCCGCCCCGCTCCCCCGGTGATGTGGCCGTGCCGCGGTCCGGGCCGTCGGTGCGGGAGTTCGTGCGACCCGCCGCGCTGCTGCCCGCCACGGCGTCCGCGGGGCAGGTGCGGGCGCTGCTGACCGGGTCGCCGGACGTGTCCGGGGTGCTGCTCGTGGACACCGCCGGAGTGCCGGTCCGGTCGGTGCACCGGTCCCGCTTCCTGCTGTCGATGTCGGGGCGCTACGGGCACGCCCTGTACGCCGACCGGCCCGCGGCCAAGCTGGGCGACCCACCGCGGACGGTGGGCTCCGACGCCACCGCCTGGGAGGTGCTGGACGTCGTGGCGGTCGGCGGACGGGACCGTACGTCGGACGATGTCGCCGTCGTGGACAGGCACGGGCGGTGCGTGGGCGTCGTACGGCTCGCGGATCTCGTGCGCGCACTGGCCGAGACGCGGGTGGAGGAGGCGGCGGGGCTCAATCCGCTCACACGTCTGCCCGGCTCGGACGCGATCACCGGTGAGGTGGACCGGCGGATCGCGTCCGGGCGGGCGTTCGCCCTGAGCTGGCTGGACGTCGACCACTTCAAGCAGGTCAACGACGGTGCCGGGTTCGCGGCGGGCGACGAGCTGATCCGGGCGGTGGGGCGTGCGTTGCAGCAGGCCGCGACGGACGGCACCCGCGTCGGCCATATCGGCGGCGACGACTTCCTGGTGCTCGCAGAACCGGAGGGCCTCGATCCGCTGGCCGCGTCCGTGCTGGACGCCCCGTGGTCGGCAGGCGGCCGGCCGGTCACCCTGTCGCTCGCCACGGTGGTGTGCGCGCCGGGCAGCGTGACCGATCACCGGCAGGCGGCGGCCTGCCTGGCGCCACTGAAGAAGGTCGCGAAGGGGTTGCACGGAGCGAGTTGGGTGCTGGGCCGAGCGGGCATGCCCGGGTATGAGACCCGCCGCGGCGCCGAGGCGACGCCGGCCCCGGTCCCCGCGCCGTGTGGGGTGGCGGAGCCGGGTGGGGGCTGAGAGGGACGTACCGGACTCCTGGGGCGGGCTGGTGCCCATCGGAGCCTCGGGGGGCAGACGGGGTCCGTACGGGCGCCAGTCGGGTTGTGGCCCTGTCGGGGAGGGCGGGCGCCTCGGCACTGCTCCGGCCCGCCCGGACGCCCCCTGTACGGGGCCGGGACCGGGCCTCCACCTGTCCGGTTGAGAGACCGCCAGGTCAGGTGGATGCTGGTGGCTAACAAGCGAGGAGTCAGAAACGCTGGGCGCTCGCCCACGGCGGAGTTCAGCGGAGGCCGGACGACACCACCAGCAAGGCTCGCGCGGCTCACCGAGGCCCGCGCAGCCCCCGACCAGATCTGAACAACGACCCGACCGGGCGCCGCCAGGGCCGTGCAACCGGCCAGCCGGCCCGGCAGACCCGGTCGACGTCACATGGCCGTCAACCGTTGCGGTCGGCGACCTTGACGCCCCCTGGGTGCCGGTGAACACTTCCGGTGTCAGTCGACATCGCCGTACATACTCGGCGTATCCGGCACTGCGGCGCGAGGGCGCGCCTGCGCCAAGGCCCTTTCCCCCACGGGCGATTCGGCTGCGACGGCACGCTCGTCACGGATGCCGGGCGGGGCGCGGGATCTCCTGCCTCCGGCTGAAGTAGCCATGGGAAACGCACCCTGCACGTGAGGACCGGGGCGGATCGTCCCCGGGCCTGGCCTAGGAGCCGCCATGAGCAACGTAGACATCTTCTTCGGCGAGATGATCGGTACGGCGATCCTGATCCTGTTCGGCGCCGGTGTGTGCGCCGCCGTCACCCTCAGGTTCTCCAAAGCCCGGGCCGCCGGGTGGGTGGTGATCGCGTTCGGCTGGGGCTTCGGCGTGCTGGCCGGCGCGTACACCGCCGCTCCCCTCTCCGGAGGGCACCTGAACCCGGCCGTCACCTTCGGCATCGCCATCGACACCGGCGTGTGGGACAAGGTCTGGATCTACGTGCTGGGGCAGATGGCCGGCGCCATGATCGGGGCCGTCCTGGCCTACCTCGTGTACTTCGCCCAGTTCCAGGCCAACGTACGGCAGACGGGCACCACGGAGGGCACGCTGGACGAACCCGTTCCGACGCTGGGCATCTTCTCCACGATCCCCGAGATCCGGAACCCGGTGGCCAACCTGGTCACCGAGATCCTCGCCACCATCGCCCTGGTGCTGCCGCTCCTCGCCCTGGTCGGTAACAACAGGCACGTCGAGGGCATCGGCATCGGGCTGGTCCCCGGCGCCGAGGGCATCTACGGGTCCGGCATCGCGATCCTCCTCGTGGCGCTCCTGGTCGTCGGCATCGGCCTGTCCCTGGGTGGCCCCACGGGCTATGCCATCAACCCGGCGCGTGACCTCGGCCCGCGCATCATCCACTCCGTCCTGCCGATTCCGAACAAGGGAAGTTCCGACTGGGGCTACTCGTGGATCCCGGTCGTCGGACCGCTGATCGGCGGAGTACTGGGTGGCCTCATCTACAACGCAGCCTTCTGAACCAGCCCAAGGGGTAGCCATGACGGACAACTCCGAGAAGTACGTCGCCGCAATCGACCAGGGCACCACCTCCAGCCGCTGCATCGTCTTCAACCAGGACGGCGCCATCGTCGCCGTTGACCAGCGCGAGCACCGTCAGATCTTCCCGAAACCCGGGTGGGTGGAGCACGACGCCACCGAGATCTGGTCCAAGGTGCAGGCCGTGGTCGCCGGGGCGCTCGCCAAGGCCGGGCTGCGCGCCGACCAGCTGAGCGCGATGGGAATCACCAACCAGCGCGAGACGACCCTCTTGTGGGACCGTGCGACGGGGAAGCCGGTGCACAACGCCATCGTGTGGCAGGACACGCGGACGGCGGCGCTGTGCAACCAGCTGGGCGGCTCGGAGGGGCAGGACCGCTTCCGCGAGCAGACGGGTCTGCCGCTGGCCACCTACTTCTCCGGGCCCAAGGCGGCCTGGCTGCTCGACAATGTGCCGGATCTCCGGACGCGTGCCGAGCGCGGTGAGATCGCCTTCGGAACGATGGACTCCTGGCTGATCTGGAACCTCACCGGCGGCACGGACGGCGGGCAGCACGTCACCGACGTGACCAACGCCGGGCGCACCATGCTGATGAACCTGGAGACCCTCCAGTGGGACTCCTCGATCCTCTCCGCGATGAACATCCCCGAGGCGATGCTGCCCGAGATCAAGTCCTCCGCCGAGGTGTACGGCACCGCCCTCGGCCAGCTCGCCGGCGTACCCGTCGCCTCCGCGCTGGGCGACCAGCAGGCAGCCGTGTTCGGCCAGGCCTGCTACGACGTCGGCACGGCGAAGAACACGTACGGCACGGGAAGCTTCCTGCTGCTCAACACCGGCAACCGCCCGGTGTCCTCGAAGAGCGGTCTGCTGACGACCATGGGGTACAAGATCGGGAGTGAGGCGCCGGTCTACTGCCTGGAGGGGTCGATAGCCATAACGGGCGCGCTGGTCCAGTGGTTCCGCGACCAGCTCGGCATCATCCGTACCGCCGACGAGATCGAGCCCCTGGCCGCGAGCGTGGAGGACAACGGCGGCGCGTACATCGTGCCGGCGTTCTCGGGCCTGTTCGCGCCGTACTGGCGCTCCGACGCGCGTGGCGTGGTCACCGGGCTGACCCGGTACGTCACGAAGGCGCACCTCGCGCGCGCGGTGCTGGAGGCGACGAGCTGGCAGACACGCGAGGTCGTGGACGCCATGTACCAGGACTCCGGGGTGCACATCACCACCCTGAAGGTCGACGGCGGCATGACGAAGAACAACCTGCTCATGCAGCACCAGGCGGACGTGCTCGACGTGCCGGTCGTGCGGCCCAAGGTCTCCGAGACGACCTGTCTGGGCGCCGCGTACGCGGCCGGTCTGGCCACCGGTGTCTGGAACGACCTGGACGAGCTCAAGGCGCACTGGCAGAAGGACGTCGAGTGGACGCCGTCCATGGACGCGTCGGTGCGGGACCGCGAGCACCACAACTGGCGCAAGGCCGTGGAGAAGAGCTTCGGCTGGGAGGAGGACGGCGACAGCTAGCCACGCGCGCGGGGGGGCTCATCCTCGCCCACGCGTGCGTGGAGCGGCGTTTCCGGACTGCGGACCGTACCCCTGTCGGCGGGGGTACGGTCCGCGCCCGCCGGTCGGCCGAGCGTCAGGTGGTCACCGTCTGGCGGCGGTCGGCCGCGTACGCCATCGCGTGCTGGACGACGCCGATGAGTGCTTCCTTGACGGATTCGCGGTCGCGGGCGTCGCACATCATGAGCGGCACGCCGTCGTCGAGGTCGAGGGCCTGACGCACGTCTTCGACCGGGTAACGCGGGGCGCCCTCGAAGCAGTTGACGCCGACGAGGAACGGTATCGAGCGCCGTTCGAAGTAGTCGACGGCGGCGAAGGAGTCCTCCAGGCGGCGGGTGTCGGCCAGCACGACGGCACCCAGCGCGCCCTCCGAGAGCTCGTCCCACATGAACCAGAACCGCTCCTGGCCGGGCGTGCCGAAGAGGTACAGCACCAGGTCCTCGCGGAGCGTGATGCGGCCGAAGTCCATGGCCACGGTCGTGGTGTGCTTGCCTTCCACACCGCTGGTGTCGTCGACCGGGCGCCCGGCCTCGGTGAGCAGTTCCTCGGTGCGCAGCGGCCGGATCTCGCTGACCGCGCCGACGAGCGTGGTCTTGCCCACGCCGAAGCCGCCGGCCACCAGGATCTTGAGCGTGACGGGCTCGACCGGAGGCTTGCCACGCTCAGAACGCCCGAAGATCATCGGTCTCTTCTCCTGCTTGATGGGGGTCGGGCGACGGCGGGCCGTAGCCTCCGCCGCCTGGGGATTCGATGACGAGTACGTCGCCCAGCAGGGTGCGGACGCCCTCGACGGCCGCGTCGGCGTTGCGGGCACCTCGGTCGACCCGGAACTGCCGGCCAGTCACGTCAGTACCCCGCTTCCGCGCTGCTCACAGCGCCCGGAGGCCGTTGATCACGTCGCGCAGAATACTCTCGTCCGGCAGTTCGGCAGGGGGTACGGGCCGGTTCACATGGACGAACTCCGCGTCCACGAGATCTCCGACAAGGACCCGTACCACCCCGATCGGCAGGTCGAGTTCCGCTGCGAGTTCGGCGACCGACTGCGGGGCGTCACGACACAGTTCGACGATGTCCACATGCTCCGGGGCGAGCATGTGGTCCGCTTCCGGGTCGTCCGCGTGCGGTTCCGTGACCACGACCGCGATCAGGTCCAGACGGTGCTGGCCCTGGCTGCTGGTGCGGCCGCGCGTCATGGCGTACGGACGGACGACCGGTCCGGCCTCGTCGTCGAACCAGTGCCTTCTTCCCTGACCGTCAGCGCTCATGTCATCCCACTACCCGCCTGCGGGCAGATCGGTGCGCGGAGCGGCGCCGAGATGCACACCCACTCGCTTCACCAGGAGCGTCATCTCGTAGGCGACCTGGCCGACGTCCGAGTCGGCGTCCGAGAGGACGGCGAGGCAGCTGCCGTCGCCGGCGGCCGTCACGAACAGGAAGGCGTCGTCGAGCTCGACGACCGTCTGGCGGACGCTGCCGGCCTCGAAGTGGCGTCCCACGCCCTTGGCGAGGCTGTGGAACCCGGAGGCGACGGCAGCCAGATGCTCGCTGTCCTCCCTGGTCAGGTCCCTGGACACCCCGGTCGGCAAGCCGTCGCCGGAGAGCACGAGGGCCTTGCGGATGCTCGCGACGCGGTCCACCAGGTCGTCGAGGAGCCAGTTCAGCTCCCCCTTGTTGGTCGCGGTGTGGCCGGTGGCCTTCGGTGCGGTCATCGACCGTCCCCCTCTGTCGTTCCTTGTCGTGCTGTGCCGCTGTGGGCGGCATCGCCCGTTGCGTTCTCCTCGCGGCCGCGCTGCCAGCCGCGCTGGAGCGAGGCCATACGGCTGCGTACCTCGTCGGCGTCGCGTTCGACGGACTCGGCTCTGTCCTCGGTACGCGGCTCCGACCCCCGCTTCAGCTGCGGAGCCAGATTGGCCTGGCGGACCCGCCGGGGCAGCGGCGCGGTGCCGGAGCGAGGCTCGTGCGGTGCGGAGCCGGGGCCCTGTCCCCGTCGTGCGGAGCCGGGAGCCGAGCCCGTCTCCTGAGGCGTGGCACCGGACCCGGTCACCCGGCGCGCGGGACCACCGGTGGCCTCCGGCAGGGGGCCGGAGCGACGGTCGGGGCCGTCCGGGCCGCTCGATGCGATCTCCGAGCGGCGCGTCCGCGTGGGCAGACCGGGCGGTTCCGCCCCGGCGCCGGACGAAGCCGGTGATGCGGTGTGCTCGTCGTTCCGGCCGGCCGCGCCGATGCCGCGGCGACCGGACTCCGCCCCCCGACGGCGGGCCGGCAGGGGCGGCGGTGCGTCCGGCTGGGCTTCGCCTCGCCGGCCGTCGTTCGAGGGGTCCTCGCTGCGGCGGCGGACCGGAAGCGCGGGCTCCGGCCCGGACCGGCCCGCGGCCCCGCCGGTCACGGAGTCGTCGCCCCGGCGACGCGACGGGAGCGGGGACGAGCCGCCACCCGACTCCGGTCGGCCGGTGCCCCTGCCGGTCTCCTCATCCGTCTTCCCGCGCCGAGAGTGCTGCTCGGTGACCGGGCGCCCGTGCGAGCTGACCAGCTTCGGGGTGTGGCGGCGCGGCAGCTGGACCGGGGCGCCCGGCTCGTCTTCGGTGTCCGTCCGGTCGGGTGTGCTGTGGGCGTCGGCGGCCTGGTGCGGACCGGGGCGGCGGCCGGCCGCCTCATCCGGGGCGCGGGTGAGGGAGGGGCGGGGACGGAACAGGCCGCCGTGTCCGCTGTCCTCGTCCTCGAGAGCGCCGGGGAAGTCGCCGACGGCGTCCAGGTCGACGGGAGCCTCCAGCTCCACCGGTCCGTCCAGGAGGGAGGCCGGCAGGCCGGGCCGTTGCGCGGATCCCAGGGACAGCGCGGCACGGCGGCTGTCCTGCGGCTCGCTCTCCTTGGCCAGCTGGGGGCGGTCGAGCCGGAACCCGATGCCGTTCGTGTCCGGGACGTCGTCCGTCAGCAGGGCGTCCGGGAGGAAGACGACGGCGGTCGTGCCGCCGTACGGAGAGGGCTGCAAGGAGACGCGGACGTTCTGCCGCTGGGCGAGCCGGCTGACCACGAACAGGCCGAGCCGGTCGGTGTCGGACAGCTCGAACTCGGGGGTCTCGGCGAGCCGGAGGTTGGCGTCCAGGAGCGCTTCGGCTGCCATGCCGAGGCCACGGTCGTGGATCTCCAGGGTGAAGCCGTTGGCGACCCGCTCGCCCAGGACCTGGACGGCCGTGTGCGGCGGCGAGAAGACCGTGGCGTTCTCCAGGAGTTCCGCCACGAGATGCGTGATGTCGGCGACGGCCGGGCCGGTGACGGCGATCCGCGGAAGACGGCGGACCTCGATGCGCTCGTAGTCCTCGACCTCGGCGACGGCGGCGCGTACGACGTCCATGAGCTGGACGGGCTTGCGCCACTGGCGGGACGGCGCGGCGCCGGAGAGGATCACGAGGCCCTCGGCGTGCCGGCGCATGCGGGTGGTCAGGTGGTCGAGACGGAACAGGTCGGCGAGTTCCTCGGTGTCCTCGGTCCGGCGCTCCATGGCGTCGAGCAGGGTGAGCTGCTTGTGGAGCAGCACCTGGCTGCGGCGCGCGAGGTTGACGAAGACCTCGGAGACGCCGGCTCGCAGCTCGGCCTGCTTGACGGCGGCTTCCACGGCGGCGCGCTGGAGGGTGTTGAGGGCCTGGCCGACCTCGCCCATCTCGTTCTTGTCGTACTCCAGGCGCGGGACCTCGGTCTCCACGTCGACCTGCTCACCCGCCGACAGCCTGCGCATCACGCTGGGCAGCCGCACTCCGGACGCCTCGTGGGCCTCCAGACGCAGCTGCCGCAGATCGCGGATGAGGGTGCGGCCGACGCGCACGGACAGGAAGAGGGAGACCAGGAGAGCGAGCAGACCGAGTACGCCGGCGATGACAGCCTTGGCGATGACGCCCATGGCCACCGGTTCGACGCGGTTCTGGTAGCGGTCGTTGGCCTGGTCGTTGAGCGTGCCGAGTTCGTCGAGCACGTTGCCGGCGGCGCTGTCCCAGCTCTTGGCTGTGACGCCGCGCGGTGTTCCGCCGGTGGAGGAGACGGCCGCTTCCTCGGCCACGCGCAGCGGAGCGGTGGAGGCGTTCTTCCAGAAGCTCTCGTAGCGGTCGCGTTCCGAGACGGGCAGCAGCGGGAGGCTGGTGTCGTACATCAGGGTGCGCTGGGCCACGAGGTCGGAGACGTCGCGCTCTTCGGAGTGGGAGATCCTGCCGACGATCAGGGCGGAGCCGAGGAGGGCGTCCTCGCGGGAGAGCAGTTCGCGGGCGCGGGCGAGATTGACCAGGGCGCGGTACTGCTTGTCCAGTTCCACGTTGTCGACGACGTGGAGGTTGGCGAGCAGGACGTAACACGGGTCGACCAGCCGGTTGTAGAGGTCGAGGGCCTGGGAGCGGTTGACGGTGCCGTCCTCGACGCTGCGGCGCAGCGACTCGATGCCTTCGAAGGCGTCCAGGACCGCGGTCAGCCGCTCGTCGGTGTCGGCACCCATCGCGTCGCGCACGTCCGGATTCCGGGCGTTGTCGCGGATGCCGCCGACGGCCTCGTCGGTGGCCGTCCGGCTGCGCCGGAGCGCGGCGAGCCCGTCGGAGGCTCGGGGGTCGGCGAGGTAGACGAGGGTCTGGCGGCGTTCCTCCTGGAGGACACGGACGGTGTCCTCGATGGGATAGCCGATCTTCTCCACCACGGACGACACGTTGAACAGGTCGCCCGCCTCACGTCCCGTCAGCACCGTGGCGAAGGCCCAGATCGCGGTCAGGGACACCAGCGGCACGAGAAGCAGCGCCACGATCTTCCGGCGGATGGACTTCCCGCGAAAGCGCATGGCCTCCCCCAGCTCGGGCCCCCGGCTACCGGGGGTACACATGTGCGTCAACAAACGGCGCGAGCCTACTACCGACGCCCAGGGAACTCGAAGGCCGGTCCGGAAGGTGAACTTCCGCGCCAGCCACGAGGCATGCGGAGTTGTCCGGGCATTACGGGAGTTGTCTCCCCGAAACCGATGGTGGCCGCGCGGGTCAAGGCCCGTGGACCGCCCGGGCGGTTGGCTGAAATTTTTCGGTTTCTGGGAATCTTCATGGCGGGTTGTTCGTCCTTCTCTACGGGAAATGGGGACGGAATCGGCCACAGGAGCCGCATCTCGCATCCGGGCGGCGTAAAACAGCGCAAGCCGGGCAGCCGCTGGGAAGCACGGGGCTTCGGATGCGAGCGAGCAGTCTGCTGGCGGTGGGGAGTGACACGGTGACGGGCACGGCGGAGCGGCGCGGAGCGCCCAGGGCGGGTGGGGTGCAAGTGACGGCGCGTCAGGCCGAAGCGACTGATCGCGACAATCCGGCTGGCGAGGCGGAGATCACGGCTCGAGAGACGGGAGTTCAGGCCCACGCGGAGGTCCGTGATGTGCGCGAACGGCAGTACTACCGGCCCCTGTGGATCGAGGAGCCTGCGCGACGGCGCCGGTTGCCGGATCCGGTACGGACGGCCGCCGTGCGGGCGGTAATCCTGATCGCTCTGACGCTGATTCAGGCCATGGTGGCCTTCCTGTGCACGATGGCCGGGTCCTGGCTGGCGTTCCCCATGGTGATCAGCAGCGTGGTCAGCACGATCGTGGCGACCTGGGGAGCGCTCGACGTGTGGGTGACGCGTCAGGTCTGGAACCAGCGCAACGGCGTGGTGTCCATGCCGAGCAGCACGGCACGGGCCCTGCGACGCGAGCGGCGCCGCGCCCGACGGCAGGCGCGCACCGCCGAGCGTGCGCAGGAGCGAATACGCCGACGGGGCGGAGCTGGGCAGTTGTCCCACTCGTAAGGAGTGACGGCGGAGCGCCGACGGGGCGCCCGGATCCGACGGCCGGACGCTCGACGGATGCGGCGGATCCAGGCCGACGCAGCGATGCGGTCGATGCAGCCGATGCCCGATCCCGTGGTCATCCAGCGGCAGCGGACCGGCGTGCTCGCCGGGCACCGTTCGGACGCCGGGGGCACCGCTCCCGTCGCCGCCCCGGCGGCCGGCAGCGCCTGATCGCGGGCGGCTGCGGGACCGTTGTGACCGGTCGCGCGGTTCCCCGCGCCCCTAAGGCGTCGTAGACGCGGGGCGTTTGTACATCCTGGTGGCCGTGATCTCGCTGTGCACCGCCTCCCCCGCCTGTGGCTGCTGCGGCAGCCCTGGGCGGAGGTGTTCCTCGACGCTGATGTACTTGAGGCCGGCCCTCAGGTCGGCGTCGTTGCGCATGCGGATGACCAGGGGGAACTCGGCCAGCGCGGTGGTGTCGAACAGGCCGGTGGTGTAGAGGAGCTGGACGCCCAGGGCGTCCGACACCGCCCGCTGGAGTTCCAGCAGGTACGTGGCGTTGGCGCGGCCGATGGGGTTGTCGAGGAACAGCGTGCCGGCGTGCCGGTGTTTGTCCCGGCCCCGGTCGTTCGAGCGCAGCGCGGCCATCGTGCAGTACAGGGCGATGGCGGCGGTGAGGAGCTGGCCGCCGGAGAAGACGTCGCCCATCTGCCCGACGGGGACACGCTCGGCGCGCAGCACCGCGTCGGGCTTGAGGATCTCGACGGCGACACCCTTGGGCTGGAGGGCCGCGGCGACGCCCCGCAGCAGCAGGGACATGCCGTCCCGCCGCAGGTCCGAGTTCTTCTTGACGGCGGCACGGGTCGCCTCGTCGATGACCTCGCCGAGTCGCTCGGTGAGCGTGGCCTGGTCGGGCTCCTCGAAGCGGATGCGGAGGAACTCCTGTCCCGACCACTCGCCGAGGCCCTCCGGGAGGCGGGAGAGCCTCTGGGCGGAGCGCAGGGTGGCCAGGGCCGACTCGACCAGGCCGCGCAGCCGGTCCACGATCGAGTCGCGGTTGCGCTCCAGCTGCTCCAGCTCGTCGGTCAGGACCCGGAGCCGGGGCGCGAAGGCGTCGGCCCACTTCTGGGCGTGTTCGGGCAGCGCGGAGGCGGGCAGTTCGCGGATCTGCTGCCGTGCCGGGGTGCGGACCTGCTCGTAGCGCGTGGAGTTGGCGTGCCGGACGAGGATGTCGCCGGCCTCGCGGACGGCCGCCTCGGCGGCGGACAGGTCGGCGGCGCAGCCGCGCAGGGAGCGGCGGGCCTCGGCGGCGGACTGCCGGGCCTCCTCCGGGCTGCCGGGGTACGGCTCGGTCTCCTCCTGCTCCTCCTCCGTGGTGTGCTCGCGCAGCAGGTCGCGGAGCATGGCGGCGATCTCGTCGAAGCCGCTCGCCGCGTCCTCGGCGGCGCGGTGGGCGTCGAGGAGCTCGGCGTGCGCCTCGCGTGCCTGGTTCAGCGCCTCGGTGTGGGATGCGAGTTCGGCCATGGCGGTGCGCAGCAGGGTCTGCGCGTGCTCGGCGTCGCGCGGCCGGCGGTCCTCGGGGAGGTCGGTGTGGGCCTCGCCGTCCTCGGGCGCGTGCCGTTCGGCCTCGCCGCGCAGCCGCCCGAGCTGCTCGCTCGCGCTCGACATGCGGGTCTCCAGGAGCTGCACCAGCTCCTCGGCACGGGCGGCGGCGGCCTGGCGGCTGGGTCCGTCGGAGCCGTCGGGGGATTCGAGGAGCTGTTCGGCGCGCGTACGGACCTTGTTGCTCAGCCGGTCCAGCTCCGCGCGGGCCGCGCTCTCGTCGCTCTCGGCACGGGCCTGCTCCGCCCGCAGGTCGGCGCCGACGCCGACCTTCTCGTACAGCTGTGACGCCGCCCGGTAGGCCTCACGGAGGGCGGGCAAGGAGGCCTTCGGGGTCTGGGCGCCGTCCTCGGGTACGTCGTCGGGGGCGCCCGCGATCTCGGAGCGCTCGGCGCGCAGCGCGCGGGCGGTGCGGCGGGCGTCGTCGGCAGCGCGCTGGGCGGCCCGCCGGTCCTCGTCGGCAGCCCGGGCCCGCTCCAGGCAGGCCTGGGCGCTCGCCTCGGCCTCGGCGGCCTCGTCGGCCAGTTCCCGGAGCTTGACCTGCCAGCCGGCCCGCTCGCGCAGCCGGAAGGCGAGCCCGGCGAGGGCGTCGGCCGAGCGGCGGGCCTTCTGGGCGGTCTCCTGCCGCTCGTCCCGGACGCGCGCGGCCTCGGCGGCGGCCTCGTCGGCCTCCGCCCGCACCGTGCGCGCCTCGGCCAGTTCGGCCTCCGCCTCTTCGGCGAACGCGCGGGTGTCGTGTGCCGTCTGGGCCAGTTCGGCGAGTCGGCCGGCCGGGCAGCCGGTACGCCAGGAGGCGAGGCGGGCGGCCAGCTCCCGGTCCTTGCCGAGCCGTGCGGCGAGCGTGCGGATCTCCTCGTCCCGCTCGGTCGCCCGGGCGCGCAGCGCCTGCCGCTCCTCGTCGGCGGCGTGCTCGTCGTGCATGGCCGGGTTCGGCGGGACGAGGAACACGTCTGCGCTGTCGGTGTCCGGGGCGGGGGTCGGGGCGAGCAGGGCGGCGGCGGTGCCGACCGCCACCGCGGAGCGGGGCAGCAGCGCCGCGTCGCCCAGCGCCTCCCGGGCGCGTGCGTGGGAGTCCGGGTCGGTGATGATCACGCCGTCGACCAGTTCGGGCCGGGCGGCCAGGACGCGCGCGTGGTCGGCCGGGTCGACGGCCTGGGCGAGGTAGCGCCAGCCGGGCAGCGCGGGGATGCCGTGCTCGCCGAGGAACTCGACCGTGGCCAGCACGTCCGGGCCGGGCGGCAGCAGCCCGCCGTCACCGAGCGCGCCGAGGATGCGCGAGTCGTCGGCGGCGGCCGTACGCAGGTCGAACAGCTGGCGTTCGGCGGAGCCGACGGCGTCGTCGAGCAGGTCGCGCAGGTCGTCGGCGAAGCGGTCGAGCTCCTCGGGGCTGAGCCCCTGCTCGCCCGGGGCGGGCCGGGTGGCCGGCTCGCTGTGCGTGCCGTGGCGGGGCTGCGGGATGCCCGGGCGGGTCTCGGGGGTCAGGCTGAGCAGTTCCGCCAGCCGCTCCTCCCCCGCCAGTGCCTCGGCGGTGCGGCGCTCGGCCTCGTACGACCGCTCCGCGGCCGTCGCCGCGTCCGCCGCGCGGGCCGCGGTCAGTTCCGCGCGGGTCTCGGTGGCGGCGGCTTCGCGCGCCTGCTCGGTGGCCCGGCGGGACGCCTCGCGGGCCGAGTCCCAGGCGGCGACGGCGGTCTTCTCGGCGTCGCTGGCGGCGAGGGCCGCACGGGCCGGGTCGGCGTCGGGCGCGCTGTCGTCGAGCCAGCCGGCCCGTACCGCCTCGGCGGTCTCCTGCTCGACCTCGGAGAGGCGCTGCTTGAGGTGCCCGACTTCACTGCGGGCCCGCTGCGCCTGTGTGGCGGCGGCGGTGGAGTCCCGGTAGGCCGCGTCGCTGACCTCCTGGAGGGCGGCGGAGCGCTCCTCCTCCTCGTTGGCGTGGTTCTCCGCCTTCTCCGCGGCCGCGTGCAGGGCCCGTACGAGGTCCACGGCGGCCTTGGAGCGGGCGGCCAGCGCCGGGGCTGCGTCGCGCTCCGCCTCCTGGATCGCGGCGGACACGCGGGCGACGCGGTCGGCGGCCGCGCGGTGGCGCAGTACGGCCTCGGCGGCCTGCCACGCCGAGTACAGCGTGCGGGCGTCGGCGAGCTCGCGCTTCTGCGCGGCGGCGGACTTCTCGGCCGCGGCGAGGGCCAGCGAGGCGTGCCGGTAGGCGAGTTCGGCGGAGATCAGCGCGCTGCGCTCGCGGGCCGCCTCGGCGTGCGTGACGGCGTACGCGGCGGCGGTGACGCGCTGGGCCAGGTCGGCGGCCCGGACCCGCTCCTGCACGCCGCGCGCGGACAGCCTGCGCGCCAGGGTGCGTGTCCGGCGCTCGGCTCCGGCGTGGATGTCACGCGCGCGGGAACGGGCCTCGGCGGCCTCGACGATCCGTCCGAGCAGGTCGACGGATCCGGCGGTGAAGTCGCGTTCGGCGATCAGCTCCGCCCGCCGGCCCAGCTTGTTGCCGAAGCCGCTGACCAGGTCGGCGAGCCCGTCGGTGTCCCGCGTGTCGGTGACGGCGCGCAGCAGCAGGTCGGTGAAGTCGGCGTCCTTCTTGACCGCGAAGAGACCTGCGGCCTCGCCCTCGTCGGCGTTCATCTCGCGCTGGTAGCGGAAGAGTTCGGGGTCGAGGCCGAGGTCGCCGAGGTGCTCGATCCAGCGGTCGTGGATCTCCTCCCAGTGCACCTCCAGGTGCGGGTACGTCTTGCCCGCCTCCGTGAGGGCGTCGCGGAAGCCCTTCATGGTGCGGCGCCGGCCGCGCGCGCCCGACTGGCCCTCGACCGGGGCTTGTACGGCGGTGGACTCCGCCACGGGGAGGTTGTCGAGGCTCAGTCCGGGCCCGGGGCGGAAGGAGTACCAGGCCTCGGCGAACTTCCGCGGGTCGTTGGAGACCTGCCGCCCGCGCCACTCACTGACCTTGCCGACGACGACGCACTCGCCGGTCAGCACGTGCTGCCACTCCAGCGCGACGTGTCCGCAGTCGTCGGCGAGCAGGAACTTGCGCAGCACGCCGGAGCTGGCGCCGCCGAGCGTGTTCCGGTGGCCCGGCAGCATCACCGAGAAGATCAGCTTGAGCAGCACCGACTTGCCGCCGCCGTTCTCCAGGAAGAGCACGCCCGCGGGCGCGGGTCGGCGCGGCGGGCCGACGGGCTCCTCCTCGAAGAACTCCGCCTGCGTGGGCGCGGGGTCGGGCACGGGCTCGCCCACACCGCGCAGGTCAAGCACGGTGTCGGCGTAGCGCGCACCGGCCGGCCCGATGGAGTAGAGGCGGACCCGGGACAGCTCGTACATGGCGGACTCTCGTAAGTCTTCGTGAGATGGGGAGTTCAGGAGGAGTGGAACGGCAGCCCGGCGTCGGCGACCAGCTCCAGGTCGTCGCTCTCCTCGGGGGGCAGCAGCGTCGGCGTGCCGTCGGTGACCGGGACGACGCCCAGCTCCAGCAGTTCGGCCATCGCGGCGCTGCCGGCCATGTCGCGGACCTGGAGCTGGTAGCGGGCGGTCGTGCGGTACGTGCCGCCGTTGTCGTCGCCGGTGCGCTGGAGGAATCCGGAGTCGGTGAGGAACGCGACGGCCTTGGCGACGATGCCGGTGGTCGAACCGGCGAGCCGGCGCGCGTCCTTGGTGGCACCGGTCGCGCTGCGCCGGACCCAGATCCGCCAGGCGGCCTCCAGGCCGGGCGCGTCGGTCGCCGGGTCGGTGTTCTCGCCCTGTTCGGCGGCGCGCTCCTCCAGCCGGCGACAGGCCTGGCGGACGAAGGCGTCGACGCCGTTGACCGTGACGCGGCCGATGTAGCCGTCGTCGGCGAGGTCCTCGGGGCGAGGGAACGCCATGGCGGCGACGGCGAGATGGGCCAGCCCGTGCAGGAACCGGTCGCCGCCGTCGGCGGACGTACGACGCGCGTAGTCGCCCATGCGGACGGCGAACACCGAGTCCTCGGCGGCGGTCACGGCCATGCCCGCGCGCGGGGAGACCTCCAGCACGATCAGCCCCAGTCCGGTCGCCACCGCGTCGGCGAGCCGCGCGAACGGCGGGTCCTCGCGGTAGCGCCGCAGCAGGTCGGCGTACTCCTGGTCGCGGGCGGGCTGAAGCTTGGGCTGCAACCCGAAGGAAACGAGCCGCGCCGCGTCGGCGGCGTCGGCGGGGGTGACGGCGGCGGTGGCCGCGGGGGCCGTCCCCTCCGGCTCACTCCACTCGACGTGCTCGCTCACGGCTTGAACTCCTCGGTCTCGGAAACTGGGTGAAGGCCGTCGCCCTCAGGGGCGCGGGGCGGTGACATGTGCGGCTCCGCCGCGCGGGCGCGACCGGCCGCAACGGAGCCGCACCCGCCCACCGGCGGACACATCACGCGGCCTCCGTACGATCCGCCGCCATCCCCGCCGCGTCCAGCAGCGCTGTGCCGACGATCAAGTCCGCCCCGCCGAACTCGGGATCATCGAGCTCTGTCCCGTCGTCCACGGCGAACAGCAACTTCTGCTCGCCCTGGCGATAGGCCGTACCGACCGGCGGACTCGCCGCGTGCACCGCCAGCAGGGCCACCAGGTACGGCAGCTCGGGATCCCGCCGACGGGCCTCCGCCAGCAGCCCCGACAGCCGCCGCGGCGCATCCGCCGGCAGGTCGAGCAACTCCTGCGCCGCCGCCATCTGCTCCTCGCTGAACCGGCTGTCGTCGGGCGTGGCGATGACATCCGGCTCGGGCATCTCCGCGCCCAGATGCTCCCGCTCCACCGGCGGGGTCAGCAGTATGTCGACCAGGTCCCCGACGCGGACGGACACCGGCGTGCGCAACCCGGTGCCGCGCCCGAAGAAGGCGTCCGTGACCCGCACGGCCTGCTCCAGCGGCAGCGGCAGGACGGGCGAGACGAGATGCCCGTACAGGTCGATCCCCGATGTCGTCATCGGCGTGGCGAAGGCCTGCCGGTCCTGCTCGGCGCGGAACAGCGGTCCGGCTTCGAGCAGCCGGGACTGCAACTGCGTGTGCCGCCGGATGCAGTCCTTGACGATGTCGACGAGCTCGGCGGCGCGGCGCTTGTGCTCGGGGTCCTCGGACTCGTCGCGGGCCTTGCGGATGTTGGTGAGGATCGCGTTCTCGTGGCGGTAGCGGTCGGCCACGTGCTCCAGGGCTTCGGCGATCATGTCGGGCACGGTGGTGAGCCAGTCCACCGCGCGCACGTTGCGCCGGGTGGCGTCCAGGGCGCGGCGCAGGGTCTCCGAGTACTGCACGGTGCGGTAGCGGGCCTGTTCGGCCGCGAGCTGGGCGTCGGCGAGCCGGCCGCGGCTGATCAGCACCTCCAGCTTCACCTCGGCGGCGATCTGCGCGCTGGTGACGTCCGTGTCGAGGGCGCCGACGAGGACGTTGACCGCCTCGTCCGTGGTCCGCAGGTAGACCGTGCCGCCCGGGCCCGGGACCTCCTCGATCAGCTTGAAGTCGTAGTCACGGCGCACATACGTGCCGTCCGCCCCGAACGTGCCGTACACCGCGCGGAAGCCGCGGTCGACGCTGCCGACGTTGATCAGGTTCTCCAGGACCCAGCGGGCCACCCGCTCGTGCTCGGCCGCGGGGCGCTGCGGGGCCTGGGCGGCGATGCGCGGGATGAGGCGGGCGACGATCTGATCGTGGTCCGCGCCCGTGTCGAAGTCCATGTTCAGGGTGACGAGGTCGATGGCCGCGAGGGCGACCTCCGCCATGCCGTAGACCGAGTACTCGCCGGCGAGGTTGGCCTTGCGCGCGTCGAGGTCGTGCAGCGGCGCGGTGCAGGCGAGCGCGCGCAGGCGCCGCGCCAGGCCCTCGTCGGCGGCCGGCCCCAGGGCAGGGCGCGGCCCCGCGCTGAGCTGGGGCGGAACACTGTCCGTCGATGCAGGCGAAGTCACGGTGCACAGACTAGGTCCTGGGTCTGACAACGACCCAAACGACGGGGATACGCCCCGGCGGCAGGGGGCTCTCCGACGCCGCTGCGTCCCCTCAGCCGTCCTCGCCGACCCGCCGCCGGTACACCTCGACGACCCGCTTCAGCGAGTCGTCGAGGTACCCGGCGAGCAGTCCCTCGGCCTTCTCGCGATCCCCCACCTGAAGAGCCTCGAGAATCGCGACATTTCGCGCGATGTACGGTTCGTGCAGCCGCTGCGGCTCGTCCACCACGTGGAAGGCCAGGCGCAGTTCGGCGAAAACGCTCCGCATCAACTCGTCGGTACGCTCGCTCGCGGCGAGAGCGACGAGTTCCTTGTGGAAGTGGATGTTGGCCGTGCCCACACCCTTCCAGTCGCCTTCCCGAGCCGCCCGCCGCCCTTCGTCCACGGCCCCGGAGAGCCCGTCGAGGCCGTACGGTGGCTCGCCGAGACCACGTACGACGGCGCACTCGACGAGCCGCCGGGTGCGGTAGATGTCCTCCACGTCCTCGACGGTCAGGACCCGGACGAAGACGCCCCGGTTCAGCTCGTGGACCAGCAGGCGTTCGTGCGTGAGCAGCCGGAACGACTCGCGCAGGGTGTTGCGGGAGACGCCGAGCGCGCCGCCGATGCTGTCCTCCGAGAGCCGGGTGCCGGGCGGGAAGTAGCCCTCGGCGATCCGGCTTCTGAGGATGTCCGAGACCCGTTCGGCGGTGCTGGTGCGGCCCAGGAGTGCCCGGTCGTCGGAGAGATCCCTCAACTGCTCTGTCATGCCGGAATTCAATCGCAGATTACAAGAACGAAACAACATGGGTATTGAGGGATCGTTGAACAATACTCTACGGTGCTACGCACGGTGTCGCTCTCGCAGCGCGGCGCCGACCGCTCCCGGCACGGCACAGCTCACTCCGAAGCACCCTCCGTCCCTCCTTCTGCGAGGTGCCCATGAGCACGACCCCTCCACCGCAAGCCCTGACCGACGACACTCACCCCGCGTCCGCTGAACGCACCTCGGACGACGGGGCGCTGGGCTGGCTGCGCGCCCTGGGCCCGCGCGGCCGCCGCGCGTTCGCCGGTGCCTTCGGCGGCTATGCCCTGGACTCGTACGACTACTTCACGCTGCCGCTGAGCATGGTCGCGCTGTCCGCGTACTTCGGCCTGAACAGCGGCCAGACCGGCCTCTTCACGACGGTCACCCTGGTGGTCTCCGCGATCGGCGGCGCCCTCGCGGGCGTCCTCGCCGACCGCATCGGCCGGGTCAAGGCCCTGATGATCACGGTCATCACGTACGCGGTCTTCACCGTCGCCTGCGGCTTCGCACCCAACTACGAGACACTGCTGGTCTTCCGCGCCCTCCAGGGCCTCGGTTTCGGCGGCGAGTGGGCGGTCGGCGCGATCCTGGTCGCCGAGTACGCGAGCGCCAAGCACCGGGGCCGCACGCTCGGCGCGATCCAGAGCTCCTGGGCCGTGGGCTGGGGCATGGCCGTGATCGCCTACACCCTCATCTTCTCGGTGGCCGGCGACGATCTGGCCTGGCGCATCATGTTCTGGACCGGGGCGCTGCCCGCGCTGCTCGTCATCTGGGTGCGGCGCAGTGTGCACGACGCGCCCGAGGCGGCCGCCGCTCGTGAACAGAGCGCGGAGAAGGGCTCGTTCACGGCGATCTTCAAGCCCGGCCTGCTGCGGACGACGGTCTTCGCGGTGCTGCTCTCGACCGGCGTACAGGGCGGCTACTACACGCTGGCCACCTGGGTACCCACCTACCTCAAGTCCGAGCGCAACCTCTCGGTCGTCGGCACCGGCGGCTATCTGACGTTCCTGATATCGGGCGCCTTCATCGGCTACCTGACGGGCGGTTACCTCACCGACAAGCTGGGCCGGCGGCGCAACATCTGGCTCTTCGCCCTGCTGTCAGCGATCTGCATCCTGGCGTACACGAACATCCCGAGCGGCGCCAACACCCTGATCCTGGTACTCGGTTTCCCGCTCGGGTTCTGCATGTCGGCGATCTTCAGCGGCTTCGGCTCGTACCTGAGCGAGCTGTACCCGACGGCGGTGCGCGGCACGGGGCAGGGCTTCACGTACAACACCGGGCGGGCGGTGGGTGCCGTCTTCCCGACGACGGTCGGTTTCCTGGCCGACAGCTGGGGCGTGGGCGGCGCGCTGGTCTTCGGGGCGATCGGCTACGGCATCGCGGCCCTGGCGCTGCTGGGGCTGCCCGAGACGCGCGGGAAGGAACTCGCATGAACCGCACGAGTACCGAGACCGGGGACCGTCCCGTCGTCCTCGTCGACGAGCACGCGCGCGCGTGGAGCCCGAAAACGGCCCGCGCCCGCTTCCGGGAGGGTCTGACGGGCCCCACGGCCGGGGTCGCGGCGGGCCACACCCAGGCCAACCTGATCTCGGTGCCCGCCGACTGGGCCTACGACATGCTGCTGTTCTGCCAGCGCAACCCCAAGCCCTGCCCGGTCCTCGACGTCACGGACGCGGGGTCCTGGACCACGGTGCTCGCTCAGGGCGCGGATCTGCGCACCGACCTGCCGCGCTACCGGGTGTGGCGGGACGGCGAGCTGGTGGACGAGCCGGCGGACGTGCGCGCGTACTGGCGGGACGACCTGGTGTCGTTCCTGATCGGGTGCAGCTTCACCTTCGAGTGGGCGCTGGGCGAGGCGGGCGTGCCGATCCGCCATGTCGAACAGGGCCGCAACGTCCCGATGTACGTCACCGGCCGGCAGTGCCGTCCGGCGGGGCGGCTGCACGGACCGATGGTGGTGTCCATGCGGCCGGTGCCGCCGAAGCACCTGGCGGCGGCGATCCGGGAGAGCAGTCTGCTGCCGGCGGTGCACGGCAGCCCCGTACACTGCGGCGATCCCTCGGCGCTCGGCATCGAGGACCTCGGCCGCCCCGACTTCGGCGACCCGGTGGACACCGAACCGGACGACATCCCGGTGTTCTGGGCCTGCGGTGTGACCCCGCAGGCGGCCGTGATGGCGTCGCGTCCGCCGTTCGCCCTCACGCACGCCCCGGGGCAGATGTTCCTCACCGACGCCCGCGACGAGCAGTACCGCGTGGCCTGACAGGAGACACTGGATTCATGGCCTGCATCGACCTGAACGCCGACCTCGGCGAGGGCTTCGGCCGCTGGCGGCTCACCGACGACGAACGGCTGCTGTCCGTCGTCACCAGCGCCAACGTGGCCTGCGGCTTCCACGCCGGGGACGCGCCCACCATGCGCCGGGTGTGCGAGCTGGCGGCCGAGCGCGGCGTCCGGATCGGCGCCCAGGTGTCCTACCGGGACCTGGCCGGGTTCGGGCGGCGCGCGATGGACGTGCCGTCCGCCGAGCTGGCGGCCGAGGTGGCCTACCAGATCGGCGCCCTGGAGGTCTTCGCCCGGGCGGCGGGCGCCGGCGTGGCCTACGTGAAGCCGCACGGCGCGCTCTACAACCGAGTCGTGCACGACGAGGAGCAGGCCGCCGCGGTCGTCGACGGCGTGCTCCTCGCGGACGCCGCGCTGCCGGTGCTGGGCCTGCCCGGCTCGCGCCTGCTGGAACTGGCCGGGAAGGCCGGACTGCCGGTCGTCACGGAGGCGTTCGCAGACCGCGCGTACACCGACGCGGGCACGCTCGTGCCGCGTTCCCTGGAGGGCGCCGTGCTCACCGACCCCGACACCGTCGTGGAGCGGTCGCTGGGCCTGGCCCGCTCCGGTGAGGTCGTCTCCCACTCGGGGGCACGGATCGAGGTACGCGCGCGTTCCCTGTGCCTGCACGGCGACACGCCCGGCGCGGTGGAGCTGGCACGCCGCGTCCGGGAGCGGCTGGAGGCGTCGGGGGTCCGGGTGGAGGCCTTCGCATGAGGGTCCTGCCGGTCGGTGAGGACGCCCTGCTCGTCGAGGTCTCCTCGGGCGACGAGGCCCAGGCCCTCCACGCCGAGCTGCTGCGGCGCCGCGCGGAGGGCTCACTGTCCGCCCGCGAGATCGTGCCCGCGGCCCGCACGGTCCTGCTCGACGGCCTCGACGCCCCTGCCCGGGTGGCCGCCGAACTGACCGCCGCCGAACTGCCGCCCGCTCCCCCACACGCGCGTGAGGCGGTCGAGATCCCGGTGCGCTACGACGGCCCGGACCTGGCCGACGTCGCCGCGCACTGGGGCGTGCCGGAGCGGGAGGTCGCCCGCATTCACGCGCGGACGGAGTTCCGGGTCGCCTTCTGCGGCTTCGCTCCCGGCTTCGGCTACCTCACCGGCCTGCCACCGCGCTACGACGTGCCGCGCCGGGCCACTCCGCGCACGGCCGTCCCGGCGGGGTCGGTGGCGCTGGCGGGCCCCTACACGGGTGTGTACCCGCGTTCGTCGCCGGGCGGCTGGCAGCTGATCGGCACGACGGACGCCGTTCTGTGGGACCACGCGCGCGTGCCGGCCGCGCTGCTGTCGCCGGGCACGCGGGTGCGGTTCGTCCCCGTCGAGCCGGTGGGGCGATCGTGACCGACCGCGCGCTCGCCGTCGTCCGGGCCGGGGCCCTGACCACCGTGCAGGACCTGGGACGCCCCGGGCACGCCCACCTCGGGGTGCCCCGCTCCGGGGCGCTGGACCGGCCCGCGGCGGACCTCGTCAACCGGCTGGCGGGCAATCCGCCCGCGGCGGCCGTGCTGGAGACGACCCTCAACGGCTGTGCCCTACGTCCCCGTTCGCCCGTCACAGCGGCCGTGACGGGCGCGCCCTGCCGGGTCACGGTGGACGGACGGCCCGTCGCCTGGGGCGCGCCGGTGCACGTGCCCGCCGGGGCGCTGCTGGACGTCGGACCCGCCGTGTCGGGCGTACGCAGCTATGTGGGCGTCTCCGGGGGCATCGCGGTCGAGCCGGTGCTCGGCAGCCGCTCGACGGACCTGCTGTCGGGGCTCGGTCCGCCGCCTCTCACGGACGGCACGGTGCTGCCCCTGGGCCGGCCGACGGACGCGCACGCGCGCGTGGACGTCGCCCCGCAGCCGGCGCCACCGGCCGAGCTGGTCCTGCGGGTGACACTCGGCCCGCGCGACGGCTGGTTCACGCCGGAGGCCGTACGCGCCTTCGTCTCACGTCCCTACCGGGTGTCCCCCGCGAGCAACCGCATCGGGCTGCGCACGGAGGGCCCCGCCCTGGAGCGGGCCCGGCCCGGGGAACTCCCCAGCGAGGGCATGGTGCTGGGCGCGGTCCAGGTCCCGCCCGACGGCAGGCCGGTGGTGTTCCTCGCCGACCACCCGACCACCGGGGGCTACCCGGTGATCGCGGTGGTCCGCGCCGCCGACCTGCCGGCGGTCGCCCAGGCGGTTCCGGGCACGCCGGTCCGCTTCGTGGCCGTACGGCGCCGCTGAACCGCCGGATCACGCCGGTCACCGCCGGCCTGTCAGGCCGCGTCCGGCTGCTCGGCCACCGACAGGGCGGCGAGCGCGGCGGACACGGCCGCGGAGGTCCGCAGATCGAGCCGGGCGCTCGTGCCCCGGGCCCGGTGCCGGAGCTCGTCGGCGGCGAGGGTCAGGAGCTGGGGCAGCAGGTCGGTGCACCGGCGGGCCACCCAGCCGGTCCCTGCCGTGGCCAGCCACCGCAGGCTCGCCGACCTGGTCGGACCGGGGAACTCCGGCTCGGGCGAGGGCGCGGGCCCCGTCGCGAGGCCGTGTTCCGCGAGCAGCGTGTGGAAGCGCAGGGCCAGCTGCCGGTGCCCGCGCTCTCCGGGGTGCAGCCGGTCCGCGCTCCACATGGCGCGGTCCGTGATCCAGTCGCCCTCGCACGCGTGCAGATGAAGCGCTCCGTACCGGTCGGACAGCGCGTGGACGACCGAGTTCACGGCCCGCTGCCGCCGGGCCAGCGGGTGGGCCAGTGCCCCCGGCAGCCCGAGCATCGTGCCCGGGTCGGGCAGGCAGGCGGTGAGCAGCACCGCGCCCTGCTCGGTGAGGGCCGCGTACACCTGGTCGAGCCGGGCCGCCACGGCCTGGATGTCGAAGGTGCAGCGCAGGGTGTCGTTGACGCCGACGACGACGGACACGAGGCCCGGCCGCAGCTCCAGCGCGGCAGGCAACTGCCGCTCCAGCACGTCCCGGGTCTGCGACCCGCTCACCGCGAGGTTGGTGAACCGGGCGGGTCCCTCGCCGAGCCCGGCGGCCAGCAGCGCGGCCCAGCCGCGCCACGCCCCGTCGCCGACACGATCACCCACCCCCTCGGTCAGCGAGTCACCGAGGGCCACGAAATCCGGGGCCCCGCCGAGCCGGGAAGACCCCCCGAACCGCACGGGTCTCATGCCACGCCTCCGGGCGCGAACGGACGTACGGGGACGGCCGCGTCGTGCGCGGCGAGGAACGCGTCGACCGCCGCGTCCCACCCGAAGCACTCCGCACGCGCGCGTGCCCCCTCGCGCCGGTCCGTCTCCAGGCGTTCCAGCAGCAGGTCCACGGCGTCCGCGAAGGCCTCCCCGTGGTCCGCCGCGACGGCCCCGGCGGTGCCGATCACCTCCGGCAGCGCGGACGACGCGCTCGCCACCACGGGTGTGCCGCACGCCATGGCCTCCAGCGCGGCGAGCCCGAACGTCTCGGCGGGCCCCGGCGCCAGTGCCACGTCGGCGGACGCCTGGAGCGCGCCGAGCAGCCCGCGGTCGGAGACGTGCCCGAGGAAGGTGACCGGCAGGGCGCCCTCGCGCGCCCGCTGTTCGAGCCGGGCGCGCAACGGCCCGTCCCCGGCCACCACCAGCACCGCCCGGCGTCCGCGCCGCCGCAGCGCCTCCAGGGCGTCCAGCGCCGTGCCGGGCCGTTTCTCGACGGACAGCCGCGAGCACATCACCAGCAGCGTCTCGTCCACGCGCGCGTGCCGCGCCCGCACCTCCGGGTCGCGCAGCGCGGGGTGCCTCTGCACCAGATCGACGCCCAGCGGGGCGCGGACGACGTTGCGTGCCCCGATCCGCACGAACTCCCGCTCGGCGAACTCGGTGGTGCACACCACGCGCGTGTACGTGTGGGCCGTACGGACGTTGAGGGCGTCGGCGGCGCGCCGGGCGGCCCCCTCGGGCAGGCCCCAGGTGCGCAGCACGCCGTCGGCGGTCTCGTGGGAGACCATCACGGCCGGGACCCGGGCGCGCCGCGCCCACTTGCCGGTCCACCTGAGGGTCGTCCGGTCGGACACCTCCAGCCGGTCCGGCGCGAGCTCCTCCAGGAGCCGGGCCACCCGCCGCTTGTCGGCGAGCACGCGGTAGCCGCCGGTGCCGGGCAGCAGCGGCCCAGGGACGGTGATCACCCGCCCCTGCTCGGTCTCCCGGTCGCTCATCCGCTCGCCGGGGATCACGAGGACGGGCTCGTGCCCCGCCGCCTTGAAGCCCTTGCCGAGTTCCCGCAGGGCGGTGCGCAGACCGCCGGACGCGGGCGCGACGAAGTTGGCGAGCCGCACGATCCGCAGCGACTGGCGGCTGCTGTCGCCCGAACGCGAGTGGCTCATGCCGCCACCGCCGTCCTGCGCGCGGCGAGCACGTTCGCGTAGTGCCCGATCAGCTGGTCCCCGACGGCCGCCCAGGTGCGGCCCTCGACGGTGGCCCGCCCGGCGGCGCCGAAGGCGGCCATCAGCGCGGGGTCCGCCGCCAGGGCACGCACCGCGTCCCGGACGGCGGCCGTGTCGCGCGGCGGCACCAGCAGGCCGGTGCGTCCGTGGGCGACCAGGTCCAGCGGCCCGCCCGCGGCGGGCGCCACGACGGGCAGGCCGCTGGCCATGGCCTCCTGCACCGTCTGGCAGAAGGTCTCGAAGGGACCCGTGTGCGCGAAGACGTCGAACGAGGCGAAGACCCGGGCAAGGTCGTCGCCGGTACGGCGGCCGAGGAAGACCGCGCCGGGCAGCGCCTGCTCCAGGCCGGGCCGGCTCGGGCCGTCGCCGACGACCACGACCCGGACGCCCTCCAGGCCGCAGGCACCGGCGAGGAGTTCGACCTGCTTCTCGGGGGCGAGCCGGCCGACGTAGCCGACGATCAGTTCACCGTTCGGGGCGAGTTCACGACGCAGGGCCTCGTCGCGGCGGTCGGGCCGGAAACGTACGGTGTCGACGCCGCGCGGCCACAGCTCGACCCGGGGGACACCGTGGGTCTCCAGGTCGCGCAGGGCCGCGCTGGACGGGGCGAGAGTGAGGTCGGCGGCGCCGTGCACGGAGCGGATCCGCCGCCAGGCGGCGGCCTCTCCGGCGCCCATGTAGGTGCGGGCGTATCCGGCCAGGTCGGTCTGGTAGACGGCGACGGCGGGGGTGCCGAGGCGGGCGGCGGCGGCCATGCCGCGCACGCCGAGGACGAAGGGGCTGGCGAGGTGGACGACATCGGCACGGTGCTCGATGAGGGTGGCGGCCAGGCGGCGGCTGGGGAGGGCGACGCGGACCTGGGGGTAGCCGGGGAGCGGGAGGGAGGGGACGTGGACGACGGGGCACGGCACGTCGGCGTCGGGCTTGTTCCCGGGCGCGGGGGCCGGGGCGACGACGACGGGGGCGTGACCGCGATCGACGAGGTGCCGGGCGGTCTGGAGAGCGCAGTGGGCCACGCCGTTCACATCGGGGGGAAAGGATTCGGTCACGATGACGACACGCATACCCGTGTTGTCGCCGTACCGGACGTGGCCGCGTCAACGTGGATCTTTCCGGCCGAGGAACGTCCTATGAGCGTTCTGAGGCGCACCCGCGCAGGTCAGGCCGCGTCCATACGCCCCTGACCCGCGAGTCACCCCTCGTTCACCCGGGCGGCCTGATTCCGCCCCGGCGTTCTTGCGCAAAGGGAGTCACACGCTCACACGGAGCGGGGTCACACAGCGGTCTCCTCGGGACCGATCCGGCTGCGTACGGCCGTCTGGACCTCGGCCTCCTCGGCCGGGTCGGCGGCGAGCCGGCGCAGTCGCTCGACGACACGGGTGTCCCCGGTCTCGGCGTGCCGGGCGGCGATCTCGCGGGTGGTCTCCTCACAGTCCCACAGGCACTCGACGGCGAAGCCGGTGGCGAAGGAGGGGTCAGTGGCGGCGAGGGCACGGGCGGCCCGGCCGCGCAGATGGGAGGAGGCGGTCTCACGGTAGATATGGCGGAGCACGGGCGCGGCGCAGGCGATGCCGAGCCGTCCGGTGCCGTCGACCAGGGTCCACAGGGTCGGTGCGTCGGGGCCTTCGCCCCGCACGGCTTCGCGGAGTGCCGCGAGGACCAGGTCGCGGTCCTGCGCCCCGCCCCGGCAGGCGAGGACGCGTCCGGCGGCGGCGCCCAGCGCGTCCGGCCGCCGGGCCCAGCCGCGCGCCCGGTCGATGGCGGCGAGCGAGCGCATGCGTTCGAAGGCGTCGACGGCGGCGTCCACGACGACCGTCGAGCCGGTGGCCACGGCGTCCTCGATCAGGCCGAGGGCGTCGGGATCGTTGCCGTCGGCGAGGTAGCGCAGGGCGGTGCACCGGGCTCCGTCGCCGCCGTCCTTCGCCGCCTGGACGATCTCGGCCCGGTCCTCGGGCCCCGCCACGGCGGTGAGACAGCGTGCGGCCGGTACATGGAGTGCGGCGCCTCGTTCGAGGCCTTGCTGGGCCCATTCGAAGACGGCTCGCACACTCCACCCGGGGCGGGGCCCGGTCGGCCGCATCTGCCGCTGCCAGCGGTCGAAACAGCCCGTCTCGTGGGCGGCACGCACGCGCGTGGCGATGGATTCGCGCGGATCCTCGGCCCACAGCCGCCACGGCCGGGGTTCGAAGGCGTCCCGGACGGTCGCGGCCAGCTCGGCGTCGCCCTCCGGATCGGCGGGGAACCGCGCGAGGACGGGTGCGGCGAGGGCGCGCAGGCCCGCGTCGTCGTCCCTGAGGGCCAGTTCGTCGAGGGCCCAGGCCCAGTTGGAGCCGTGGGCGGCGTACCTGCGCAGCAGTTCGAGCGCGTCCCGCCTGCCGTAGGAGGCGAGGTGCCCGAGGACGGCGAGGGCGAGCCCGGTGCGCGACTCGTCGGTGTCGAGGACGTCCTCGGCACCGAAGAGGTGGGCCTCGATCGCGTCCAGCTCGCCGTTCAGGTCGAGGTAGAGGCGGGCGTAGTAGAGGGAGCGGTTCTCCACCTGCCAGTCGTGGCGGGGATCGCGCAGCACGCAGTGGTTCAACGCCGCGAGCGCCTCGGGGCGCGGGGCGGTGAGCGCGTGCAGCGTGCCGTCGCCGCGGCCCCGCTGGAGCAGGCCGAGCAGCGTACCGCTGGGCGCTATGACCGGTTCGAACATGGGAAACAGCCTCACATCAAGCGTCGACGCAACCGGGGACGTGTACTACCTGGCCGCGCGACAACACGTCGGAGTGCCCGCCGTTTCCTGCTTGCTGTAGACCATCTTCCTCTGCCTCTCGTCGGTGGCCCTTACGGACCGCGTCACGGCCCGCGCGGTGCGGCAACACCTGCCCATCCATCACGTCCGTGAACCACGTCGTCATGATGACCCGGTACTTCCGTCTGCCGCGACCGAAATTTCGGCGGCCCCGTCCCGCCTCCCCCGTTTTCGTTGTCGTTCCAGGTCAGACTGGTCGGCTCAGTGCTCGCCGAACAGTTCCAGCAATTCCGTCCGACCGAACATCCGGGCGGTGTCGACCGCCGAGGGGGTGCCGGCGGACGGGTCGGCGCCGCTCTCCAGGAGGGCCTTGATGACGTCCGTCTCGCCCTTGAAGACCGCTCCCGCGAGCGGGGTCTGGCCCCGGTCGTTCACCCGGTCGGCCTCGGCTCCGCGGGCCAGCAGCGCGCGTACGGCCTCGGAGTGGCCGTGATAGGCGGCGAGCATCACGAGCGAGTCACCGCGGTCGTTGGTGAGGTTGGCCGGAACGCCCGCGTCGACGTACGCCACGAGCGCCTCGGTCTGTCCCCGCCGGGCCAGATCGAAGATCTTGGTCGCCAGCTCCACGACCTCGGGGTCGGGGGCTTCGGTCATCGGCCGGACCGCCTCTCATGTCTCACACATCACGTCGGGTGCGTACGCCTGCGAGCGGCGCAGCCGTACGAGTGAATCGCCAGAGTACTGGCTCGCGCGGCACATGACCCGATGTGCCCGAGGTAAAGATCACTACAGACCTCGCCCAGGTAAGAGCCCAGCGCGACCGGGCCGGGGACCGCTCCGCCGCTCGGGGGAAATGGTCCGACTTTCACCCAGTTGCACCTTTTATCGTATGGATACATCCTGTGAGCCTGGAAGTACTCATGGTGACTGTCCCCGCGAACCAGGAGACTCAAATGATCCTCTCGATCTCAGGCGTGGTCCTGCTCGGCATCGTCGTCTTCATCTTCCTCCGCAAGGACGGCCTCAAGGCGTCGCACGCGGTGGTCGCGATGCTGTTCGGCTTCTATCTGGCGAGCACGGCCATCGCCCCGAGCATCAAGGCGGGCGGCGAGAGCCTGGCGAGCCTCCTGGGCGGAATCAAGTTCTGACACTCCCACTCCCCGTACGCATCCCGCCCGTCCGCACTCCCTGGAGGCAGCAGTGGCCCGGCGCCCCCTCCCCCGCATCCTGAGCAACGGCGGCGCGCAGCTCGCCCGGAGCCGGGAGCTGGCCCGGACGGCGGCCGACAGCGCCACTGACGTCCTCCACCCGCTGATCACGATCACGCGCGGTCTGCGCCGGCTGGCAGCGGCCGGGCGGCGCAGAGTGGCCGAGACCCCCAAGGAGAAACGGGGGGCGCTGCTGTTCCTGGTGTCCTCCGTGCTCCTGGTCGTGGCGCTGCTGCCGTACGGACCGCTGCTCGCCGCCGTCACACTGATGGCGGCTGCGGCCTGGAAAGGCCGGGATCGCACCCCGGCGGCAGCCGACGGACCCGACGAGTCACAGACGGAACGCCTCAAGGCGCTCTACGAGGCCCTCGTCCCGTACTTCTCCACCGCCGAGGACCCCGAGCCGCTCTACGCCCACGGCGGTGCCTGGGACAAGGCCTTCCCCACCTACGCCTTCGACGGCGGCGGCCGGATCTCGCACCTGGTGGTCCGCTACCCGGCGTACTTCACCGACGGCGAGGCCGAGGCCCGCGCGCGGATCGAGCACCTGCTCGCGGCCAAATCGGGCCGCGGCCGCGAATACCACTTCACGTGGGACGAGGAGGACAACCAGTTGACGGTCAGCGTGCTCCTGCCGCTGCCCGTCGACATCGCCGCCCAGCGTTTCGTCACCACTCCCGGCGAGACGGTCCTCGGCTTCACCGACCCCACGCAGGTCCGGCGCACGCTCCCCCTCACCTACGGCGAGCAGCGGCGGGACGTGCCCCCGGTCATCTGGCGCACGGGCCTGCGCTCGACCGAGCCCCATCTGCTCGCCCTCGGCCAGCCTGGCAGCGGCACCTCGACCCTGCTGCGCTCCATCGCTCTCCAGGCCCTCCAGCACGGCGACGTGGTGATCGTCGACGGTGGCGGCACGGGCGAGTACGCCTGCCTGACCGGCCGGGACGGCGTCCTGGCCGTCGAGTGCGGGCTCACCGGGGTGCTGGCCAGCCTGGAGTGGGCCGCGACCGAGACCGAGCGCCGCCTCATCGCCGCCAACCGGGCTCATCAGGCGGGCCATCCGCCGCCCGACGACACCAAGCGTCCCCTGTGGATCCTCGTGGACCGCCCGACGGCGTTCACCCACCTGGCCGCAGCGGACGACCGCAAGGATCCGCTGTCCCTCCTCCAGGTGCCCCTGCGGCACGGCCGCCCGGCGAACGTGACGGTGGTGGTGGCCGACCAGCTCGACAGCGCCGACGCCCTCACCGACGCCGTACGGCAGCACACCCGCGCGCGCGTGGTCCTCGGCCCGGCGACGGCCGACCAGGTCGAGTCCGTCCTGGGCGCGCCCCCGTACACCACCCCCGTCGACCAGGTCCCGCCCGGCCGCGGCTACGCCCGTCTGGGCACGGGCCCGGTCCACCGCCTCCAGGTCCCGGCCACGCCCAACCCCTATGACGACGCGACGTCCGACGCCCATTGCCAAGCGGTCCTGGACCTCCTCCCGCCCCGCACGACACCGGCGGACGGGGAGACGGTGCCCGATCCGGACCCGACGCGGAGCGAGCCGGAGCCGGTCGAACCGGAGACGGAGCCGGTGCCGGAGCCCGAGCCGGTGCCGGAGCCCGAGCCGGTGAAGCGGGAGCGAGTACCGGTCCTCACCGAACCAGAGCCGGTTCCGGTGCAGACGGAACCGACGGAAAGTAAGCCGGTGCCCGTCCTGACGAAGCCCAGCAAGACGTCCTAGCCGCGGCCGGTCAGGCCGACCGCGGCAGTCGCGGACTACGCCACGAACGTACGCGGCGACTCGCCCGCTGCCACGCCGCCGTCCTCCACGATCCGCGCCGCGGCGGCCAGCCGCGCAGCCGCCTCCTCAGCCACCGCACCCCCCACGGTGAACGGCAACCGCACATACCCCTCGAACGCCCCGTCCACCCCGAACCGCGGCCCGGACGGGACCCGCACGCCCACCCGCTCCCCGGCCTCCGCGAGCCGCGACCCGGACAGACCTCCCGTGCGCACCCACAGCGTCAGCCCGCCCCGGGGCACCTCGAACTCCCACTCGGGCAGCTCCCGCCGCACCGCCGCCACGATCTCGTCCCGGTTCTGCCGCGCCTGCTCGCGCCGCACCTCCACGGCCTGTTCCCAGCCGTCCGTGCCGAACAGCCAGTTGACGGCCAGTTGCTCCAGCACGGGCGTACCGAGATCCGCGTACGCCCGAGCCGCGACCAGGCTGCGGATCACGTCCGGCGCGGCCCGCACCCAGCCGATGCGCATCCCGGCCCAGAAGGCCTTGCTCGCCGACCCCACGGTGATCACCGTCGACCCCGCCGGGTCGAAGGCGCACACCGGCCGCGGCATCCGCACGTCCGGGTCGAGCCACAGCTCGGTCATCGTCTCGTCGGCTATCAGCACGGTCCCCGCGGACCTGGCCGCGTCGACCAGCCGCCGCCGCTGGTCCTCGTCGGCGAGCGCACCCGTCGGATTGTGGAAGTCCGCGACGACGTACGCGATCCGGGGCGCGGCGTCCCGCAGGACCTGCCGCCAGCGGTCCATGTCCCACCCGGCGAGCCCATCGGCCATCGCGACGGGCACGAGCCGGGCCCCCGCCTCCCGCATCAGCTGAAGGATGTTGGCGTACGAGGGCGACTCGACGGCGATGCGCTCGCCCCGCCCGGCGAACAGATGGCAGATCGCGTCGATCGCGCCCATCGCCCCGGTCGTCACCATGATCTGCTCGGGCATGGTCGGGATCCCACGAGCGGTGTAGCGCTCGGCGATCATCGACCGCAGCGCGGGCAGCCCGGCGGGATAGTCGCCGTGCGTGTGCGCGTACGGCGGCAGCTCCTCCAGCGCGCCCTGCACGGCCCGGGTGAGCCACGGTTCGGGGGCCGGCAGCGCCGCACAGCCCAGGTCGATCATCGAGCCGAGCGCCTCGGGCGGCAGGGGTTCCAGGCCGCGCGCGGGCAGCGGGTTCCCGGCCGGTACGGCGGTCCAGCTGCCCGCCCCGCGCCGGGACTCCAGGAAGCCCTCGCTGCGCAGCGCCTCGTAGGCGGCGGCGACCGTCGTACGGCTGACGGACAGGGAGAGGGCGAGCTCCCGCTCGGCGGGCAGCCGGGCGGCCACCGGGACCCGCCCTTCGAGCACCAGCAGGCGGATGCCGTCGGCGAGCGCGCGGTAGGCGGGCGGTCGGCGCGTGCCGGGCCCCGCCGGGCGATCCTGCTGGGAGTTGAGCAGCCGTGCGAGCTGCGCCGCACCCACGGCCGAGGTCCACTGCGCCATGAGAATCAGTCCACCTTCCTGGGATTGGCCATGGATGGCCTCTCCATCCAAGCCACAGGGTGTCATGTAGCAGTCCACTACCACCACTGGGGGGGCACATCATGGCCACGCACGGGCGTCTGGTCCGACGACTGACGCAGCTCTACGCCGGTCTCGCGCTGTACGGGGCGAGTTCGGCGCTGCTCGTCAGGTCGGGGCTCGGTCTGGAGCCGTGGAACGTGCTGCACCAGGGCCTCGCCGAGCGGACCGGTCTGTCGATCGGCGTCGTGCTGACCATCGTGGGCGCCGCGGTGCTGCTCGCGTGGATCCCGCTGCGCCAGCGACCGGGCCTGGGCACGGTCTCCAACGTGCTGGTCATCGGCATGGCGATGGACGCGACACTGGCCCTGGTGCCCGACGTTCACGGCTGGACGCTGCGCGTGGGCACGATGGTGGCGGGGATCGTCCTGAACGGCGCGGCGACCGGCCTGTACATCGCGGCGCGGTTCGGCCCGGGCCCGCGCGACGGCCTGATGACGGGACTGCACCAGCGCACGGGCGTCTCGATCCGCCTGGTGCGCACGGTCATCGAGTTCACGGTCGTGGCGACCGGCTTCGCCCTGGGCGGCACCGTCGGCTTCGGCACCCTCCTGTACGCGGTTGCCATCGGCCCGCTCGCGCAGCTCTTCCTGCGTGTGTTCGCCGTTCCTACGGCATCCGGCGGCAGCACGGTCGTTGCCACAGGTCAACCCCGAGGAGCGATACTGCGACCGTGACCCCGCGGATACGCCATCCCTATCTCGACCATCCCGGCCCGATCGCCTTCGCCCACCGGGGCGGGGCCGCGGACGGCCTGGAGAACACCGCGCGGCAGTTCCGGTGCGCCGTCGAGGCGGGTTACCGGTACATCGAGACCGACGTCCACGCCACCCGGGACGGGAAACTCGTCGCCTTCCACGACGCGACCCTGGACCGGGTGACGGACGGCGCGGGCCGGATCACCGACCTTCCGTGGCAGGAGGTCCGCCACGCGCGCGTGGCGGGCGAGGAACCGGTGCCGCTCTTCGAGGAACTCCTGGAGACGTTCCCCGACGTGCGCTGGAACGTCGACGTCAAGGCGGAGGCCGCCCTGCTGCCCTTCCTCGATCTGGTCGGCCGGACGAACGCCTGGGACCGGATCTGCCTCGGCTCGTTCTCCGAGGCCCGCGTGGTGCGCGCCCAGCGGCTGGCCGGCCCGCGCCTGGCCACCTCGTACGGCACCCGGGGCGTGCTCAACCTGCGGCTGCGCTCCTGGGGGCTGCCGGCGGCGGTGCGCCGCTCGGCGGTCGCCGCCCAGGTCCCCGAGATCCAGTCCGGCATCCAGGTCGTGGACCACCGCTTCCTCCGCGCCGCCCACGCCCGCGGCCTCCAGGTACACGTGTGGACCGTCAACGACCCCGAGAGCATGCACCGGCTTCTGGACCTCGGCGTGGATGGCATCATGACCGATCACATCGACACGTTGCGCAAGGTCATGGAGGACCGCGGCGTCTGGATCTGAGACCCCGGCCCGGCGCCCCTGCGCGTTCACGGGGAAGCGAGGGCACGGGTGGGCACCGACACCGTGCGGACGCCGCCGGCCGACGGGGCCGCGGAGCTCAAGCGCCAGCAGCGTGGCTGGTACTTCTACGACTGGGCGTGCTCCGTCTACTCGACGAGCGTGCTCACCGTCTTCCTCGGCCCGTATCTGACGTCGGTCGCCGAGTCGGCGGCCGACGCCGACGGGTACGTCCACCCGCTCGGGATCCCGGTGCGTGCCGGGTCCTTCTTCGCGTACTCGGTGTCCCTGTCGGTGATCGTGGCCGTACTGGTGATGCCTCTGGTGGGCGCCGCCGCCGACCGCACCGGCCGCAAGAAGCCCCTCCTCGCGGCCGCCGCGTATCTGGGGGCCACGGCCACGACGGCCATGTTCTTCCTGGACGGCGACCGCTACCTGCTCGGCGGGGCACTCCTGATCGTCGCCAACGCCGCGCAGTCCGTGGCGATGATGCTCTACAACTCCTACCTGCCGCAGATCGCCCCGCCCGAGCAGCGGGACGCGGTCTCCTCCCGCGGCTGGGCCTTCGGCTACGCGGCGGGTTCGCTGGTCCTCGTCGTCAACCTGGTCCTCTACACCGGGCACGACGGTTTCGGCGTCTCCGAGAGCACCGCGGTCCGGATCTGCCTGGCGTCGGCCGGCCTGTGGTGGGGCGCGTTCGCCCTCATCCCGCTGACACGGCTGCGCGATCGCAGGTCCGCCGCGCCGGAGGCGGCCCTGCCCGGCTTCCGGCAGCTCGCGGCGACCGTCCGCGACATGCGCCGCCATCCGCTGACCCTCGCCTTCCTGCTCGCGTACCTCGTCTACAACGACGGCATCCAGACGGTGATCTCCCAGGCCTCGGTCTACGGCTCCGAGGAACTCGGCCTCGGGCAGTCCACCCTGATCGGCGCCATCCTGCTCGTGCAGGTGCTGGCGGTGGCGGGCGCGTTGACGATGGGCCGGCTGGCCCGGACCTATGGGGCCAAACGCACGATCCTCGGCTCTCTGATCGCGTGGACGCTGACACTGGCGGCCGGGTACTTCCTGCCGGCCGGGGCGCCGGTGTGGTTCTTCGTCCTGGCCGCGGGCATCGGCCTGGTCCTCGGCGGCAGCCAGGCGCTGTCCCGGTCCCTGTTCTCCCATCTCGTCCCGCCCGGCAAGGAGGCCGAATACTTCTCCGCGTACGAGATGAGCGACCGCGGAATGAGCTGGCTCGGGCCTCTGCTGTTCGGGCTCACCTACCAGCTGACCGGGAGCTACCGGGACGCGATCATCTCGCTGGTGGGTTTCTTCGTCATCGGGTTCGCCCTGCTCGCGCGGGTTCCGGTGCGGCGTGCGATCGAAGAAGCGGGGAACCCGGTTCCTGACAGGATTTAGCACTCGGCGCGAAAGGGCTGTAGTGTACGCGTTTGGCCTGCCAGGCGTACCGTTACTGCGCGTCAAAGATGCCGAAACGCTAGGTTACATCTGCTAGTAGATGTGACAAACCGGGCGCTGGTGGGTACAACAAGGGCGGCTACGACGGCGACGCATGACCCGGAACGGGACTCGGAACGGGAATCTTTACCGCCGACCGGACGTTGACCGGATGACGACGACAGCGACACCTGTCCTGTGGGCGACAAGCCCGGGAGGCACGATTCATGAGTGAGCGAGCTCTTCGCGGCACGCGCCTCGTGGTGACCAGCTACGAGACGGACCGCGGCATCGACCTGGCCCCGCGCCAGGCCGTGGAGTACGCATGCGAGAAGGGGCACCGGTTTGAGATGCCCTTCTCGGTCGAGGCGGAGATCCCGCCGGAGTGGGAGTGCAAGGTCTGCGGGGCCCAGGCACTCCTCGTGGACGGTGACGGCCCTGAAGAGAAGAAGGCCAAGCCCGCGCGTACGCATTGGGACATGCTGATGGAGCGGCGCACCCGTGAGGAACTCGAAGAGGTCCTCGAGGAGCGCCTGGCGGTTCTGCGCTCCGGTGCGATGAACATCGCGATTCATCCCCGAGACAGCCGCAAGTCGGCATAAGTCCCTCCGGGGTCTGGCCGAAGTTACAGCGCGTCAAGGACCGCGGGCGCCGTACGTGAAGTACGGCGCCCGCGGTTTTTGCCGTGCCCGCGCTCCTGCGGCTCCTGCCGCGTGCGCCCGGACGCCGGGACGCTCAGTGCGTCAGCGGCGGGCGCGGTTCCTGCGGTGTGCCGCCCGGCTCGTCCTTGATGACCTCGCCCTGGACGACCTTGCCGTCGGGTTGGTGCATGCGGGCCTGCTGGAAGGCGCCGCCCAGGGTGCCCGGGTCGGCCTCGCGGAGCTTGCGCTCGAAGGTGCGCTCGGCGGAGCGGCTCACGGCCTTCTGGACCGGGGGCAGCAGCAGGAGCAGACCCACCGCGTCCGACACCAGGCCGGGGATCATCAGCAGCAGTCCGCCCAGCATCATCAGGCCGTTGCCCTCGCTGTTCGGCCGGGTCGCCGCGGGCATCACGCCGCTCTGCTGCTGTTGCAGCGCCTCGGAGAGCTTGCGGAAGGCCCGCCGGCCGGCCCGCTTGATGACGACCGAGCCGAGGATGAAGCCCGCCACCAGGACGAGGAAGACCACCAGCCCGCTCGACGCCCCCGCGACCAGCGTGAGCAGCCAGATCTCCAGCACGAGCCACGCGGCGATCCCCAACGGCAGGAACGTGCGCAGCCGGGAGCGCGGGGGCCGGGCGGGGTACCTGGGGGTCTGAGCGCCAGTCGTCATGCCTCCAGTGTGCCTGGGCGCGGCTCAGCACGGGATAAGGCCACGATCAGCTGTTCCTGTGAGCAGCCGTCCCGAAAGGGGCTCGGCCGACGGCTACGGCTTCGCCGGCTACGGCTTCGACGGCTTGCCGCCGCGGCCCGTGACCTTCCCGACCCGCTCCCCCACGCCCCACGCCGTGACCCGCCACAGCGCCTCGACGAGGATGTCGCGGCTCATCTTGGAGTCGCCGTGTTCGCGCTCGACGAAGGTGATCGGCACCTCGACGACGTGATAGCCGGCCTTGACCGAGCGACGCGCGAGGTCGACCTGGAAGCAGTACCCCTGCGAGGCGACCTCGTCGAGGCCGAGGCCCTCCAGGGTCTCGCGGCGGAAGGCGCGGTAGCCGCCCGTGATGTCGCGCAGCGGCAGGTCGAGCGCCAGCCGGGAGTAGAGGCTGCCGCCCCGGGAGATCACCTCGCGGGACTTCGGCCAGTTCACCACCCGGCCGCCGGGCACCCAGCGCGAGCCGAGCACCAGGTCGGCGCTCTTCAGGGCGGTGAGCAGTCGGGGCAGTTCCTCGGGCTGGTGGGAACCGTCGGCGTCCATCTCGACCAGCACGCCGTAGTCGCGCTCCAGGCCCCAGCGGAAGCCTGCGAGGTAGGCGGCGCCCAGGCCCTCCTTGCCCTTGCGGTGCAGCACGTGGACGTGGTCGTCGTCGACGGTCAGCTCGTCGGCCAGCTTGCCCGTGCCGTCCGGGCTGTTGTCGTCGGCCACGAGTACGTGCGCCTCGGGGACGGCCTCGCGCACCCGGCCGACGATGCTCTTGATGTTCTCCGCCTCGTTGTAGGTCGGGATGATCACCAAGGCCGTGCCGAGCGGGCCGAACTTCCTCCCCTGGGCTCCTGCCGCGAGGGTTCCGTCGCCGTCGTTCACTGATGCCCCTTCATGTCCGTACGCAGGGGTCCACCATAGTGGGCCCGGCCTGCGATGACGTGACAGGACGTTCGAATAGTGGTGTCGAATCCGCCAGAGGCGGGTAAGAATGCGCCTCCGGGTGCGAGCGTACGGCGGATGGGGGCCCAGTGCCCTTCGGGCCGACCTGGGATCCGCTGGCTGCGGATCGACCGAAAGCCGTTGTCTACTGAGCTCCCGGGCCCCACCCGGGTCACACCTCCCCGACCGGCCGGAACGCTGCCTCGGCGCCGTGCCGGCCTGAGCCTGGCTCCCAGTGGCGGTGCCCCGGTGCGGCACACCGTCCCTGACCCGGCGGCGCTGCGGCGAGTGCGCGGACGTTCCCCGGTCGGGCGTCCGGTGGTGGACTCGGCCGAACCTACCGGCCTCCTGCGGCCGCCTGTCAACAGGCGTTTGACCTGCGCGTATCCCGGCAAAGCCCTGGTCAGTGCGGAGGATGCCCAGGTCGCGCGACGGGGGCCCGGCGCCCGATCGCCCGCGCGCCACCCCCGTAGATCACTCGCCCGGCCGTACGAAGACCGTGCGTCCGCCCACCACGGTGCGCAGACAGACGGGCAGGTCGTGGCCAGGGGTCAGATCGGGCAGGCCGGGGGTGCCGGAGCGGGGGTCCGTCGACCAGCGCGCGACCCGGTCGTCCGGGGCCTGGACCACCAGCTCGCCGGTGCGCCACACCGCGTAGTCGGCGGGCGCGCCCGGCGACAGGACGCCGGCGTCGTCGCGTCCGACGGCCCGCCAGCCGCCGCGCGTGTGCGCCGTGAAAGCGGCGCGCACGGAGACGCGGTGCTCCGGCGTGCGGTGGAAGGCGGCGGCTCGCACCGTGCCCCAGGGGTCGAGGGGGGTGACGGGGCTGTCGGAGCCGAAGGCGAGCGGCACACCGGCGCGCAGCAGCGCCGCGTAGGGGTTCAGCGCACGCGCCCGCTCGATCCCCAGTCGCTGCGCGTACATGCCGTCCTCGCCACCCCACAGGGCGTCGAAGGCGGGCTGGACGGAGGCGGTGAGACCGAGTTCGGCGAAGGCCGCGACGGCCTCGGGCGTGAGCATCTCGGCGTGCTCGACCCGGTGGCGGGCGGCCCGGACACGGGCGAGACCGACCTTCTCGGCGGCGGCCCGCACACCGTCGACCACGGAGTCCACCGCCGCGTCGCCGATGGCGTGGAAGCCGGCCTGGAGGCCCGCCTCGGTACAGGCCACGACGTGGGCGGCGACGGCGGCGGTGTCCAGGTAGGCCCGGCCGGTGTGGCCGGCGTCGGCGTACGGCTGGTGCAGGCAGGCCGTGTGCGAGCCGAGGGAGCCGTCGACGAACAGGTCGCCCGCGGCGCCGGCCGCGCCCAGCTCCCGGGCCTTGGCGACGTCCTCCTCGGCCCAGTAGCCGACGACGCGCGGGCCGGGCTCCTCGGCGGCGAGGCGCAGCAGGCCGGTGAAGTCGTCCTCGGAGGAGATCTCCGGGCCGGCGCACTCGTGGATCGTGCCGATGCCGAGCGAGACGGCGTGCGCGAGGGCGGCGCGCTGGGCGTCGGCGCGCTGCCGGGGCGTCACGGCCGCGAACGCCGCGGCGCGGACGGCGTGGTGGGCGTCGGCGGTGAGCGGTCCGTCCTCGCGGGGTGCGTCGGGGACCAGGTCGAGCAGGGCCGTCGTGACGACCGCCGAGTGGACGTCGATGCGGCTGAGGTAGAGGGGCCGGTGGCCGGTGGCCTCGTCGAGTTCGGCTCGCGTCGGGGGACGGCCGCCGGGCCAGCGGGCGGTGTCCCAGCCGTGTCCGAGCAGTACACGGTCGTCCGGCCGGGCGGCGGCGAAGTCCCGTACGAGGGTGAGGGCGGCCTCCAGCGAGGGCGCGCCGGACAGGTCCAGGCCGGTGAGGGCGAGCCCGGTGGCCGTGGTGTGCACGTGCGCGTCCGTGAACGCGGGGGTGACCAGCGCTCCGTCGAGATCGACCACCTCGTCGACCCCGTCCGCGAAGGCGTCGGCGGCACCCTCGGAACCAACCCAGGCGACCTGCCCTCGCTCGACGACCATCGCCGTGGCGAACGGATCAGCGGGGCTGTGGACCTCTCCCCGACGGAGAAGAACGGTCTGGGGCGGCGTACTGGACTCACTCATGGAGCACAGTTTCACAGGCCTCGCTGCCACGCCCCGCGAAGGGGTGGGACCACCGGTCAGATCCTGGGCGGCCGCGCCTCGTACGGTGTGGACAGCACCACCGTCGTCCGCGTGGACACCCCCGCCAAGGACCGCACCCGCGCGAGCAGTTCCTCCAGCTCGTGCGGCGTCGCGACCCGCACCTTGAGGATGTAGTTCTCGTCGCCCGCGACGCTGTGGCACGCCTCGATCTCGGGCACGTCCGCGAGGCGGTCCGCGATGTCGTCGGGCGCGCTGGGGTCGAAGGGCTTGACCGAGATGAACGCGGTCATGGGCAGACCGACGGCCTCCGGGTCGACGACCGCGGCATAGCCGCGGATGACGCCACGCTGTTCCAGCCGGCGCACCCGCTGGTGCACGGCCGACGTGGACAGGCCCGTGGCCTTGCCCAGGTCGGTGTAGCTCATCCGCCCGTCCTTGACGAGCAGCTGCACGATCTGTCGGTCCAGCTCCTCCATGGCGCAAGAACCTACAGTGCGGTTGATCTCCTCCGATACCTGAGCGGCCCAGGCCACCACCGGTTCGTGATCTGGCCCGCGGCGGCTGTCAGCCGTCCGGGGGACAAACCCCCCTCAGTGGGCACCTGCGTGCGGCATGTGACGAACGCCACAGGGCTCGAACAGTCTCCGTAATGTTCTCGTGATTACCGCCCAGGGGGGACGGGAAGTGCTTGCTGTGGTCGAGGCCGCAGTGCCTGATACGGCCCAGCCCGAGGGGGAGAACCCAATGCAGAGTCTTAAGCGCCCAGGTCGCACCGCACCCAAGCGGCAGCAGCTCGTCGTCGAGCCCGAGCCGGAGGGCGTCGAACCCGACACCTTCGACGACGAACTCGACGCCTACGACACCTTCGAGATGTTCCGGGTCGTCTGCCCGGACTGCGCACAGCCGATCGCCCTGTTGGCGGACGAGGAGGTTCTGCCGGAGCACGCGCTGTGCGCCTCGCCGTGGAACCCGTTCGGACTCACGGTCTGTGCCGGAACCGGCCGCAGGGCCACGGACGCCCGCCCCGCGGACGAGTCCGTCGAACCCCAGGAGCAGGACACCGCCCTGCTGTTGACGCTCCCTCAGGGACTCGACTGGCGGACGCAGCCCTTCTCGCACGTCGGCGGCCCGGGCTCACGCCCCCTCAGGGTCCCCGTCATGCGCCGCCAAGCGGCCTGAGCGCGGGCCTTCTCCGCCCGCTCGCCCCATCCCAGTGACTGCCCCGCACCACGGCTCGCGGTCCGCCGTGGTGCGGGATCAGTGCATCCGGGGCCAGGTCGCCACCGGACGCGGCTCCCCCCGCTGGCTCACAAGGCCGTCGGCACGTGACCGGGCACCACAACGCCCCTGAACGCACGCCCGATTCCGCCCGCGGGTGACCTGTCCGGCCTCTTCCGCGTTGCCCTGGTATGACCCCCATCTCCTCAGCGACCGGGCGTCAACGCCTCCTGTTCGTCCCGCCCCCCGCAGAATCGGTTCGGCCGACCGCGCCGCGCCACCAGGACCCGCCGATCTACCGCGACCTGATGCGGGCCTGGGCCGAGCACGGCCGCACCCTTCCGGGTCGGCACGACCCGGAGTGGACGCGGCTCGCGGCGCCCTGGCGGGGCCTCGACCAGTTCAGCGTCCCTCTGGACCCACGAGATGGCGGGCGATGACCATCCGCTGGATCTGGTTGGTGCCCTCGACGATCTGGAGCACCTTCGCCTCGCGCATGTAGCGCTCCGCCGGGAAGTCCGCGGTGTAGCCGTAGCCGCCGAGGATCTGCACGGCGTCGGTGGTGACCCGCATCGCCGTGTCGGTGCAGTGCAGCTTGGCCATGGCCGCCTGCATGGCGAACGGCCGGCCCGCGTCCCGCAGTCGCGCCGCCGCCAGGTAGAGCGCCCGGCCCGCCTCGATCTGCGTCGCCATGTCGGCGAGCATGAAGCGCAGCCCCTGGAAGTCGGCGATCGGCTTGCCGAACTGGCGCCTCTCGGTGGCGTACGCCAGTGCCTCTCCAAGGGCCGCCTGCGCCACGCCGATCGCGCACGCGGCGATGCCGAGCCGCCCGGAGTCGAGCGCGGACAGGGCGATCGCGAGGCCCTGCCCCTCCTCGCCGATACGCCGGTCGTCACCGACGCGTACGCCGTCGAAGTGGACCTGGGCGGTGGGCGAGCCCTTCATGCCCATCTTCTTCTCGGGGGGCGCGGCGCTGAGCCCCGGCGCGTCGCCGGGTACCAGGAACGCGGTGATCCCGCGCGGGCCCTCCTCGCCGGTGCGCGCCATGACCGTGTAGAAGTCGGCGATGCCGCCGTGCGTGATCCAGGCCTTGGTGCCGGTGATCACCCAGGCGTCGCCGTCGCGCACCGCCTTGGTGCGCAGGGCGGCCGCGTCCGAGCCGGAGTGCGGCTCGGAGAGGCAGTAGGCACCGAGCAGGCCGCCGCCGAGCATCGCGGGCAGGTGCTCGACCTGCTGCTCCTTGGTGCCGTACGCGGCGAGCGCGTAGGAGGCCAGGGTGTGCACGCTCACGCCGAGGCCGACGGTGAGGCGGGCCGCGGCGAGCTCTTCGAGGACCTGGAGGTAGACCTCGTAGGGCTGGTCGCCGCCGCCGTACTCGGAGTCGTACGGCAGACCGAGCAGGCCGGAGCGCGAGAGGAGGGTGAACAGCTCGCGCGGGAAGCGGCCGGCGTCCTCCTCCTCGGCCGCCTTCGGGGCGATCTCCTGCTGCGCGATGTCGCGGACCAACGAGATCAGGTCCCGGGCCTCCTCCGTGGGCAGTTGCCGGTCCACCGGCTGCGGGGCGCGGTCGGGCATGGCGACGCTCTCCTCCCTGTCGGGCACTGGCGGACGGGCCCGTGGGTGGGGGCGGCGCCGCCTGGTCGTTCTGGTGCCTGGCCGATGCTTGCAGTCCCGGGTCTCGGAAGCTGCTGACCAGCGGCTCTGCGCTGTGAGTATGCCCGATCGGAGGCATCCCGTCACCAGTTAACGACCGCTTACTTCAAGAAATACCCGAGTGCGCCCCGACGGGCGAAATTGGTCCGAACCATTGACCGGACTGGTCTAGTCCTCCTACTGTTTCGCCCACGATTCACCGCGTTCATGCCAATCGGCGCGCGCTCCCCTCTCCCCCGAGGAGACACCGGATGCACAACCCCCAACGCTCCCGATTCCGGGCCGTCGTGACAGCGGCCTGTTGTGCCGTTCTCGGCGCCGGCCTGCTCGCCGGCGCGGGCACCTCGACCGCGACGGCGGCGGCCTCGGCTCAGGAGGCCGCCGCCGGTACGAAGGCCGCTCCCCAGGCCAAGGCCGCCGGCACCAAGGTCATCGGGTACTTCACCGAATGGGGCACCTACGACCGCAAGTACTACGTCAAGAACATCGAGACGTCGGGCTCCGCGGCCAGGCTCACGCACATCAACTACGCCTTCGGCAACGTCACCGGCGGAAAGTGCGCGATGGGCGACGCCTACGCCGCCACCGACCGGGCCTACACCGCCGCCGAGTCCGTCGACGGCAAGGCCGACACCTGGGACCAGCCGCTGCGCGGCAACTTCAACCAGCTGCGCGAGCTGAAGCGTAAGCACCCGAACCTCAAGGTCCTGTGGTCCTTCGGCGGCTGGACCTGGTCGGCCGGCTTCGGCGAGGCCGCGAAGAACCCGGCCGCCTTCGCCCAGTCCTGCTACGACCTGGTCGAGAACTCCAAGTGGGCCGACGTCTTCGACGGCATCGACATCGACTGGGAGTACCCGAACGCCTGCGGCGCCACCTGCGACACCAGCGGCAGGGCGGCCTTCAAGAACCTGATGCAGGCGCTGCGCGCCAAGTTCGGTCCGAAGAACCTGGTCACCGCGGCGATCACCGCCGACGCCACCCCGGGCGGCAAGATCGACGCGGCGGACTACGCGGGCGCCGCCCCGTACGTCGACTGGTACAACCCGATGACGTACGACTTCTTCGGCGCCTGGGACGCCGCCGGCCCGACGGCCCCGCACTCCCCGCTGACCTCGTACTCCGGCATACCGAAGGCGGACAACCACAGCTCGGCGACCATCGCCAAGCTCAAGGGCCTCGGCATCCCCGCGTCGAAGCTGCTGCTGGGCATCGGCTTCTACGGCCGCGGCTGGACCGGCGTCACCCAGTCGGCACCCGGCGGCACCGCGACCGGCCCGGCGGCGGGCACGTACGAGCAGGGCATCGAGGACTACAAGGTGCTCAGGACCAAGTGCCCGGCGACGGGGACGGTGGCCGGCACGGCGTACGCCAAGTGCGGCAGCGACTGGTGGAGTTACGACACCCCGGCGACCATCGCGACCAAGATGAACTACAAGAACCAGCAGGGTCTGGGCGGCACGTTCTTCTGGGAGCTGAGCGGCGACACGGCGAGCGGTGAGCTGATCAAGGCCATCAAGTAAGCCTGGACGACCGGGGGCGGAGGGACCGTGACGGTGCCTCCGCCCCCCGGCTCACGCGCCCTGGCGGGCGGCCTCCGGAGCCGGGTAGGCGGGGTCCAGGTCCTCGATCGCGCGCAGGGCGCCGCCGAGCCCCTTCACCAGCAGCTCGCACATGGTCTGGCGGGGCAGTTCGGGGCGGTCGATCCATTCGAGGGTGGTGCCCTCGACACCGCACACCCAGGCGAGCAGTCCCATGCGCGCCAGGGGGGTGATGTCGACGCGGCCGTACGCCCCCTCGGCGATGGTGGCGACGATGGCCGCGCGCACGCCGTCACGGATGGCGTGCACCTCGGTGTCGAAGCCGACGCCACCGCTGACGATGGTGCGGTACGCGGCCTGGTTGTGCTCGGCGTAGCGCAGATAGCTGTCGATGGTGCGCTGGACCCGGTCGACCGGGGGCAGTTCGTGTCCGCTCGCCGCCAGGGTGACCAGGTCGGTGACCGAGTCCTGGATGATGGCCAGGTAGTAGCCGCGCTTGGACTGGAAGTAGTAGTAGATCAGCCCTTTGGCGACGTGCGCCTGCCGGGCGATGTCGTCCATCGACAGGGCGTCGTAGGACGTGTCGGCGAACAACCTCCGCCCGATCGCGATGAGTTCGGCACGGCGCGCCAGCGAGCGCTCGGTGCCGCGGGCTCTCGGACGCGCGGCAGGTTGCGGACTGATATTCAATTTCGACCCTGGTTCCAACGGGCGGCGAGGCGGGACATCCGCAGTATGGCAGGCCGGAGGGCCGGGTCGTGGGTCAGGTCACAGCACGCCGCGTCCGGTCACAGCAGCCCGAGCTGGGTCACGAGCATCGCGAGGACCACGACGAGGGTCCAGCCCGCGATGTGCTCGACGATCTTCGGGCCGTCGTCCTGAGGGCCGCCGGTGCGGACGCGGGCTGCGGTGACAGAGTGCGCGGTCATGGCTTCTCGCTGATTCGATGGTGTGGAGGGACTTCCCCGGAGGGCCTGTCTACTTTGCCACCGGAAGCGGCTTGTGCGGCCGAGAGGTTGGTCACACGCGCACGCCCACGGCCGTCAGCGCCTCGCGCTGGGCCGCGTTCGGGCGCGCCGGGAAGTACAGGTAGCAGACACCGCCCGTGCCGGAGACGACCTTGCCGGAGGCGTTGTACCGCTTCGTCCGCAGCCAGATGTTCTCCCACTCGCGCCGCCGGTAGACGCGCCGCACGGCCTCGTTGCTCTCCGAGGCCGGGTCGTTGGCGATCACGTCGCCGTCGCCGGTGAAGCCGATGACGGTCATCAGGTGCCCAGCAGTGCCGTACCCGGCGCCGGTCAGCTCCTCCCTCAGGAAGGACTGGGAGGTGATGGCCGGGATGCCCGCCGCGATCAGCTTCTCCAGGTCGGTGAGCGAGCCGAGCCGGGTGACCACGGCCTGGAGGTCCTTGAACGTGGCCGCGTAGGCGGCGTTGAACGGCCAGTTGCCGCAGCCGGCGTACTGGTAGTCGTAGGTGAAGCGGGCCGCGTGGCACACCTGCGGATCGGCGTACGACGGATCCGCCCAGGCCAGCTGTTCCGGCGTGAGCCGGCCGCCCCAGTACTCGATGATCATCTGGGAGGACGTCGGGCTGCACCAGGCCTCGCCGCCGTTGTCGTACTCGGGGTACTGGCCCTTGTGGATCTCCTGCGAGTACCGCGGGACGATCAGTTCCCGGGCGAGGCCGGGCACGGACGCCGGGACGGTGAACCGGTCGGGTACGTCGGAGCCCATCGCGCCGAGCCGCCACACGGTGGGCGTGGCCTTGGTGCCGGGCTTGCGGTAGAGGGCCAGGCGCAGCCGGTACGAGGCGAGGCGCAGGCCTGTCGACGGGTCGTCGATCGCCAGGGTGTCGGTCCAGACCGTGCTCCTGCCGTCGCTCTGGTCGTCGACCGAGGTGCGCCGGATGTCCTGGTCGCCTGCCGCCCAGCGGCCCATCACGTACCAGGGAGTGCTGGTGCCGTCGGTGTAGGCGGCCTTGATCTCCGCCTGGAGCCAGGTGCCGGCCGGGGTGCGCGCGTTCCAGGAGACGATCGCCTCCGTCGCGGGGACGGCGAGCCGGTGGACCGGGGAAGTCCAGGTGCCGTACTCCCAGCGGGCGGTGGCGCCGGTGTGCGGGTCCGTGTAGTCGGTGGTTCCGGCGGGCCTCGTGATCACCACGCCCGGGCGGGCGCCCGCGACGGCAGTGGTGCCCTTGGCGGTGCCGCCGTACCAGTCGCCGTACGAGACCCAGGCCCGGTTGTCCACGGTGCGGGCCGGGACCGCCCGGGCGGTCTCCGCCGTGTCGGTCGTCATGGGCTCCTCGGTGTAGGCGGCCGCCCGGCTCGAGCCCGCCGCGACGGCGGCGGTGACCGCGGCGGCCAGGACGGTTCTGCGGGACGGCTGTTCGGCTCTGCGCATGGCGGTACCCCCGGAAGTCGGAGTCGGGCAGGGGCGGGGCAGGTCCGTGGCACGGTCGGTCGCACACGTGTATGCGCCACATAGCAGCACAGCCCGCCGGGTCCCGCCAGCACTTCGGCCTGCGCCACGCCCACCAATATTGGCGTCGACCACTGGCACGCGCCCGGGGCGCCGTCGTTAGAGTGCTGCGCGAGATGAATCCGCCCTTCCGCCCCGCACCGGGGTCCGCCGTCCGCGACCTGGCCTCCCGGATCCGCCGCCTCCCCCCTTCCTGCGGCCCGGTCCGTCTCGTCGGCGTCGACGGGCACGCCGGCTCCGGAAAGACCACGTTCGCGGAGCAATTGGCCGTGGCACTGGGTGGCGCGCCGGTGCTGCGCCTCGACGACATCGCCACCCACGACGAACTGTTCGGCTGGACCGGGCGCCTGCTGGACCAGGTGATCGAGCCGCTGGCCCACGGCCGGACCGCGCACTACGCCCCCTACGACTGGCGCGCCCGCCACTTCGGCCCGCCGCGCCCCCTGCCGCCCGCTCCGGTGGTCCTCGTCGAGGGCGTCGGTGCGGGACGCCGGGCCCTGCGGCCCCACCTGGCCCTGCTGCTGTGGATGGAGCTGCCCCGTGAGGAGGCCTGGGCTCGGGGAAGGTCGCGGGACGGGGAGGAACAGCGGGAGTTCTGGAACGGATGGGTACCGGCCGAACGCCGGCATTTCGCCGACGATCCCTCGCGGCCGTTCGCCGATCTCCTGGTACGACAGCGAGAGAAGGGGTATGAGGTGACTCCGGGGCCTGGGGGGCCTGTTGGACCGGACCAGCCCCTCACTCAGGGTGACGAACCACCCGCAGTGTGCTGAACTTGTGAAGGGCCTTGCGGAACAACTTGCCGGAGTGCTTCAACTCGGCTTGACCGGGGGCCCGTACAGGTCTTACGTTCTCAATGTGCGGCCATTTGAGTCGCCCACAGACGCGAAGCCCCCGGTTGTTCCCCCGTGATCGGGGGCTTCGTTCTGTCTTCTTCCGGTTTTCCGGGTGCCGCGCGCCGCCGAGTGCTCACCCTCGGTCACCGTGCGGGAGGGCGCCGCATCCGCTCCCACCTCGCCGAACGCAGCGTGCGGCACCCTACGGGGGCGCCGCCCCCGCAGGTACGATGCCTTCGTTGCGACCTACGGACGGTTGCTTCGCTCACCTTGCAACTCCGGTCCGTGGCACAGCGGTTCGAGCAGGGCAGCCGGCCGGGGGACGGCTCGTTGGCATACCGACGGGGGCACGGTTCGTGGGGGACGTGATGGACTTCGGCACGCAGGGCCCGCAGGCCCCGGCCGACCTCGCCTGGCTGCGAGGCGTGGACGCCTACACCATGGGCGCCTATCCGCAGGCGGAGGAGGAGTTCCGCGCCGCCGTGCGGATGGACTCCGGGATGGCCGACGGCTGGCTCGGGCTGCACGCGCTGCGCGTCGACACGACGACCGCGCTGCTCAGGATGTTCCGGCACCGGGACCGCTTCGGGGAGCAGCGCGCCCGCTATCACCGCACCCTCAACTCCTGGTACTGGCTGGGCTGGTGGGTGCAGCCCGTGCTGGAGAGCCCCCGCGACCTGCTGCTCGCGCACGCCTCCCACTGGCTGGACGGCCGCCACGTCCCCGAGCTGGACCGCGCCCTCGCCGGGCTGCCGCCGGTGGACACGGACGCCCACGTCCGCTTCCTGCACGCCTGCCGCGCCTATCTGGTCAAGGACTGGGAGCAGCTCGTCCGCCACACCGATCCGCTCCTCGACGACCCGATGCTCGGCATCGAGGCGGGCCTGTTCGGCGGCATGGCCCGGGTCCGCCTGGAGATGTACGGGCAGGCCGAACCGCTGCTGTCCGCCGCGCTGATGCGCTGCCGCAGCGAGCAGCCCCAGCGCAAGGAGCTGCGCTACTGGCTGGCCCGGGCTCACGAGGGCACCGGCCGCAGCGCCGCCGCGCTCCCCCTGTACCGGGCCGTGCACCGCGTCGACCCTGCCTTCATGGACACCTCCGCCCGGCTCGCCGCGATCGCCGAGGGAGACGGGTACGACGACTCCACGGACCTGGCGGCGATCACACTCACCGGCGCCGGGCAGGACGCCGTGGACGGCCCGGACGGATTCGACCCGCTCTTCGGCATCGAGGGCCGCGACCTGCGACTGCCCGATCCCGAACCGCCGGCCTCCGCTCCCCTGCCGCCACTCACCGACCCCGCGGTGCGCTCGCGGACCGGTCCGGCGCCGTCGCTGCCCGCCGGGCCCACCGACCCCGCCTTGCTCGAGTCGGCGCTCGCCGAGCTTGAGCGCATGGTCGGTCTGGAGCCGGTGAAACGCCAGGTCAAGGCGCTGTCGGCACAGCTGAACATGGCCCGGCTGCGGGCCGGGCAGGGCCTGCCGGTCCAGCCGCCCAAGCGGCACTTCGTCTTCTCCGGCCCCTCCGGCACCGGCAAGACCACCGTCGCCCGCATCCTCGGCCGCGTCTTCTACGCCCTCGGCCTGCTCGGCGGCGACCATCTCGTGGAGGCGCAGCGGGCCGACCTGGTCGGCGAGTACCTCGGGCAGACGGCCGTGAAGGCGAACGAACTGATCGACTCGGCACTCGGCGGCGTGCTCTTCGTCGACGAGGCGTACTCGCTGTCCAACTCGGGCTACGGGAAGGGGGACGCGTACGGCGACGAGGCGCTCCAGGTGCTGCTGAAACGGGCGGAGGACAACCGCGACCATCTCGTGGTGATCCTGGCCGGCTACCCCGAGGGCATGGACCGCCTCCTCGCCGCCAACCCCGGGCTGTCCTCCCGCTTCACCTCCCGCGTCGACTTCCCCTCCTACCGGCCCCTCGAACTCACCGAGATCGGCAAGGTCCTCGCCGCGGAGAACGGCGACCTGTGGGACGAGGAGGCCCTCGACGAGCTGCGCTCCATCGCCGGGCATGTGGTGGACCAGGGGTGGATCGACGAGCTGGGCAACGGGCGGTTCCTGCGGACGCTGTACGAGAAGAGCTGCGCGTACCGGGATCTGCGGTTGTCCGTGTATCCCGGGGTGCTGGGCAGGGAGGACCTGGCGACGTTGCGGTTGCCGGATCTGATGCAGGCGTACGGGGAGGTGCTGTCCGGGCGGGGGCCGCAGGATCCGCCCGGACTGTGAGGTCCACCGCCTGCCCCCACCCGACCGCAGCTACGTCGCCAGCACCTCCTCGCCGGACCTGGGCTCGGTCAGCCTGACCTCTCGCACCTCCCGGTGCGCGGGATCCCGCACCTCCCCCACCAACAGCTCCAGCACGTCCTCCAGCGCGACCAGCCCGAGCACCTTCCCGGACGCGTCGGCCACCTGGGCCAGGTGTGTCGCCGCCCGCCGCATCACCGTCAGCGCGTCGTCCAACGGCAGCTCGGACCGCAGCGTCGTCATGGGCCGCCACAACTGCTGCGGCACGGCCCGGTCCGAGTGCTCCAGGTCGAGGACGTCCTTGACGTGCAGGTAGCCCATGAACACACCGTTCTCCGCGGCCACCGGGAACCGGGAGTACCCGGTGCGGGCGGTGAGCTCGACGATGCGGCCGGGGGTGACCGACGGGCTGACCGTCACCAGTGACTCGCGGGTCAGCAGGACGTCCGTCACCGGGCGGGAGCCCAGCTCCAGGGCGTCCTCCAGGCTTTCGGCCTCCTCGGGGTCGAGCAGGCCCGCCTGGCCGGCGTCCTCCACCAGCCGGTTGAGCTGCTCGCTGGTGAAGACGGCCTCGACCTCGTCCCTGGGCTCGACGTGGAAGAGCCGCAGGATGCCCTGGGAGCAGGCCCCGAGGGCGGCGGTGATCGGCTTGCAGAAGCGGGCGAACCACACCAGGCCGGGGCTGAGCCACAGCGCGGCCTTCTCGGGGGCCGCCATCGCCAGGTTCTTCGGGACCATCTCGCCGATGACGAGGTGGAAGAAGACCACGGCGGCGAGGGCGATGACGTAGGTGAGCGGGTGGATCATGCCGTGCGGCAGGTGGACCCACTCGAAGACCGGCTCCAGGAGGTGCGCGACGGTCGGTTCGGCGACCGCCCCGAGGGTGAGGGAGCAGATCGTGATGCCGAACTGGGCCGCCGCCATCATCTGCGGCAGCCGCTCGAGGCCGTAGAGGACCTGCCGGGCGCGGGCCGTGCCGAGGGGTTCGATCTGGCTGCGGCGTACGGAGACGAGCGCGAACTCGGCACCGACGAAGAAGCCGTTGGCGAGCACCAGGAGTGCGGCGAAGGTCAGCTGGAGCACGCTCATCGGGCTGCCTCCACCATGGCGACGGGGGCCGTTCTGACCAGCCGGACCCGCTCGGCCCGGTAGTGGCCGACCTGGCGTACCGACAGCCGCCAGCCGGGCAGTTCCGCCTTGTCGCCGACGGCCGGGATACGCCCCAGCAGGTCGGCGATCAGACCCGCGACGGTCTCGTACGGGCCTTCGGGCACCTCGAGGCCTATGCGCTGGAGGATGTCGACCCGGCAGCTGCCGTCGACGTCCCAGGCGGGCCTGCCGTCCTCCGGCGGCGCGGAGGCCAGCTCGGGCAGGTCGTGTCCGTCGTGCTCGTCGCGGACCTCGCCGACGATCTCCTCGACGATGTCCTCCAGCGTGACGACACCGGCCGTGCCGCCGTACTCGTCGACGACGACCGCGATCGGCTGCTCGCTGCGCAGACGGGCGAGCAGCGGTCGTACGGGCAGCGTCTCGGGGACGAGCAGCGCCGGGCGGGCGATGCGGCCGACCGGGGTGCGCAGCCGGTCCCGCACGGGTACCGCCAGGGCGTCCTTGAGGTGGACCATGCCGACGACCTCGTCGATCCTCTCCCGGTAGACGGGGAAGCGGGACAGGCCGGTGGCGCGGGTCAGGTTGACCACGTCCTCGGCGGTGGCCGAGGACTGGAGGGCGCTGACCTTCACGCGCGGCGTCATCACGTGCTGCGCGGTCAGCTCGCCCAGCGACAGGGTCCGGACGAAGAGATCGGCCGTGTCCTGTTCCAGGGCGCCGGCCCGGGCCGAGTGGCGGGCGAGGGAGACGAGTTCCCCGGGGGTGCGGGCCGAGGCCAGTTCCTCGGCGGGCTCGAAGCCCAGGGCGCGCACGAGCCGGTTCGCGACGGCGTTGAGGCCGGCGATGACCGGCCGGAACAGCCCTGCGAAGACGTGCTGCGGGCCCGCGACGAAGCGGGCGACCTGGAGCGGCCTGGACACCGCCCAGTTCTTGGGCAGGAGTTCGCCGATCACCATCTGCACGGCGGAGGCCAGCAGCATGCCGACGACGACCGTGACACCGGAGACGGCACCCTCGGGGACGCCGATCGAGGTGAACGGGCCGTGCAGCAGCTCGGCCAGCGCCGGTTCGGCGAGCATGCCGACGACGAGGGAGGTGATGGTGATGCCGAGCTGGGTGCCGGAGAGCTGGAAGGACAGTTCCTTGAGTGATTCGACGACGCGTTGGGCGCGCCGGTCGCCCTCGGCGGCGGCCTTCTCGGCCTCCGGCCGCTCGACCGTCACGAGTCCGAACTCGGCCGCCACGAAGAATCCGTTGGCGAGAATCAGCAGGAACGCGGCTGCCAGAAGCAGCAGGGGGATGGTCATGATGCCGCCGCCTCCGCACGGTCGCGGACACGGTCCGCGCTATGTCGGCAGGGGGCGGCGCAGGTACTGCAGGACGATCCGTCCATCGCCGGAGGGGGTCACTCCTCGGTTAGCAGGAAGCCTCTGCGCACCGGGCGGGGCAGCAGGGGCGGAGGCGCGTCCGTAGCGCCTCCGCCAACAGATTAATCAAGACACCGCCCGGTGCGGCAGTGGCGACCGCCGTGCGGATTGCCACGCGTCAGCTCTGATGCCGTTCGGGGCTCGCGACGGAACGGGTCTCGACGAGCGCCCGCAGGGCCCGGGCGTCGGCGATGGCGCGCTGCTTGGCCAGGCCGGGCTGGATGCCCAGGGCGGGCAGACTGGTGCCGTCGCTGAGGTTGAGGAACACCCAGGGGTCGCCGGCCCGGAGGGTCACCTGAAGGATCTCGGCCCATTCCAGCCGGCGCTTGCTGGTGAGATTGACCACGGTGACGCCGTCCTCGTCGGCGACGACCTTGGGCCGCGCCAGCACGAGCAGTACCGCGTCCAGCAGGAGCGCCGTGACGACGAAGCTGAGACGCTCCGCGGGGCCGAGCTGCTTCAGCAGCATCGCGACGGTCGTGATCACCACGAGGATCGCGACGGCGGCCGTGAGCAGCACCGCGCGGGTGGTGACCGGCCGGAAGGTGACGGGCAGGGTGGGCAGATCGGACATCAGTGCGCGCCCCTCAAAGACGGCAGGCGTGGATGGCCGTGGTCAGGATGGCCCGGGCGCCGATGTCGTACAGGTCGTCCATGATCCGCTGCGCCTCCTTGGCCGGGACCATCGCGCGGACGGCGACCCAGCCCTCGTTGTGCAGCGGGGACACGGTCGGCGACTCCAGGCCGGGGGTGAGGGCGACCGCCTTCTCCAGCTGCTCGACGCGGCAGTCGTAGTCCATCATCACGTACGTCCGGGCGACCAGGACGCCCTGGAGACGGCGCAGGAACTGCTGCACCTTGGGGTCGTCACCGTCCGCGCCGGTGCGGCGGATCACGACGGCCTCGGACTGCATGATCGGCTCGCCGACGACCTCCAGGCCCGCGTTGCGCAGCGAGGTGCCGGTCTCGACGACGTCGGCGATGACCTGGGCGACGCCGAGCTGGATGGCGGTTTCGACGGCGCCGTCGAGGTGGACGACGGAGGCGTCGATGCCGTTGTCGGCGAGGTGCGCCGCGACGATGCCCTCGTAGGAGGTGGCGACGGTCTTGCCCGCGAGGTCCGCCAGGCCACTGATGGTGCCGGGCTTGCCGGCGTAGCGGAACGTGGAGCGGGCGAAGCCGAGGGCGAGGATCTCCTCCGCGTCGGCGCCGGAGTCGATCAGCAGATCCCGGCCGGTGAGGCCGATGTCCAGCTGGCCGGAGGCGACGTAGATGGCGATGTCGCGGGGGCGGAGGTAGAAGAACTCGACCTCGTTCGTCGGGTCGACGATCCGCAGTTCCTTGGACTCCCGGCGCTGCTGGTAGCCGGCCTCATGCAGCATCTCCGCCGCAGGGCCTGACAGGGAACCCTTGTTGGGGACGGCGATGCGCAGCATGAGGTCGGCTTCCTTTGCGTGGTGTCGTGCGGGAACGGGGTGCGGCTTACAGGTGGGCGTAGACGTCGTCGAGGGAGATGCCGCAGGCGACCATCATCACCTGGACGTGGTACAGCAGCTGCGAGATCTCCTCGGCGGCCGCCTCCTTGCCCTCGTACTCGGCGGCCATCCAGACCTCGGCGGCCTCTTCGACGACCTTCTTGCCGATGGCGTGGACGCCCTTCTCGACCAGTTCTGCGGTGCGGGAAGTGGCGGGGTCGCCCTGGGCGGCCTTGTGCTGGAGCTCGGTGAAGAGCTCCTCGAACGTCTTCTTGGACATGGTGTCGCTCAGCCTATGCCACACGCGGCTTTCGTCAGCGCCAGGGTTCGGATACTGAGCGGAGGGTGGCCGCGGTCGCCACGGCCGCCGTCACCGCCTCGTGCCCCTTGTCCTCGTTGGAGCCCTCTAGGCCGGCGCGGTCCAGGGCCTGCTCCTCCGTGTCGCAGGTCAGCACGCCGTTCCCGACGGGGACGCCGGTGTCGACGGAGACCTGGGTGAGGCCCTGGGTCACGCCCTGGCACACGTACTCGAAGTGGGGGGTTCCGCCGCGGATGACGACGCCGAGGGCGACGATCGCGTCGTAGCCGCGGCCCGCGAGGACCTTGGCGACCACGGGGAGCTCCCAGCTTCCGGGGACCCTGAGGAGGGTCGGCTCGTCGATGCCGAGGTCGCGCAGGGCGCGCAGGGCGCCGTCGACCAGACCGTCCATCACCTTCTCGTGCCACTGTGCCGCGATGACGGCGACCCGGAGGTCACCCACATTGCGTACGGACAGCTCCGGTGCACCCTTGCCGCTCACGTCTCTCCTCAGAGCCTTCTCGCTGTGCTGACTTGCTGTGCTGTCTTACTGGTTGCCGCAGGCCGGCACGGTGGTCGTGTCGAGCCAGGGCAGGTCGTGGCCCATCCGGTCCCGCTTGGTGCGCAGGTAGCGGAGGTTGTGCTCGCCGGCGCTCACGGGCATCGGCACGCGGGCCTTGACCGCGATGCCGTGGCGGACGAGCGCGTCGGTCTTGTCGGGGTTGTTGGTCAGCAGGCGGACGCCGCGCACGCCGAGGTCGGCGAGGATCTGGGCGCCTGCGGCGTAGTCGCGGGCGTCGGCGGGCAGGCCGAGTTCGAGGTTGGCGTCGAGGGTGTCGTGGCCCTGCTCCTGGAGTTCGTAGGCGCGCAGCTTGGACATCAGGCCGATGCCGCGGCCCTCGTGTCCGCGCAGGTAGACCACGACTCCCCGGCCCTCGGCCTGGATACGGGCCAGCGAGGCGTCGAGCTGGGGGCCGCAGTCGCAGCGGGCGGAGCCGAAGACGTCGCCGGTGAGGCATTCGGAGTGGACGCGGACCAGGACGTCGTCGCCGTCGCCGATGTCGCCGTGCACGAGGGCGACGTGCTCGACGCCGTCGACGGTGGAGCGGTAGCCGTAGGCCGTGAAGGTGCCGTGGGCGGTGGGCAGTTGGGTCCTGGCCTCGCGGCGGACGGTGGGTTCGCTGCTACGGCGGTAGGCGATCAGATCCTCGATCGAGATGATCGTCAGGCCGTGCTTGCGGGCGAAGGGGATCAGCTCGGGCAGGCGCAGCATCGTGCCGTCCTCCCCGGCGATCTCGACGATCGCGCCGGCCGGGCGCAGGCCCGCGAGGCGGGCGAGGTCGACGGCGGCCTCGGTGTGGCCGTCGCGCGTCAGGACCCCGCCGGGCCGGGCGCGCAGCGGGAAGATGTGGCCGGGGCGGACGAAGTCGTCGGGGCCGGAGATGCCGTCGGCGAGCAGCTGGAGGGTGGTGGCGCGGTCGGAGGCCGAGATGCCGGTGCTCACGCCGTGCGCGGCGGAGGCGTCGACGGAGACCGTGAACGCGGTCTTCATCGACTCGGTGTTGTCCTCGACCATCTGCGGGAGCTTCAGGCGATCCAGCTCCTCGCCCTCCATCGGGGCGCAGATCAAGCCGCGGCACTCGCTCATCATGAAGGCGACGATCTCGGGGGTCGCCTTCTCGGCGGCGATGACGAGGTCGCCCTCGTTCTCGCGGTCCTCGTCGTCGACGACCACGACCGGGCGGCCGGCCGCGATATCGGCGATGGCCTGCTCGACCGGGTCGAGCGCGAAGTCCTCGAAGCCGTCGGTGCCGTACAGGATCGGTGCCGTGCTCATGCCGGCGCTCCTTCCAGGGCGGGCTGCGCTGCCGCACGGGAGCGCAGCCACCAGTCGCGCAGGCCCCACAGGACGAGCGCGCCGTAGATGACGTAGACGAAGCCGGAGAAGGCGAAGCCGTTGGCGAAGTTCAGCGGGACGCCGACCAGGTCGACCAGCAGCCAGGCGAACCAGAACTCGACCATGCCGCGGGCCTGGGCGTACATCGCGACGATCGTGCCGACGAAGATGTACGCGTCCGGCCAGGGGTCCCAGGACAGGGTCGGGAAGGCCGTGAACAGGCCGCCGACCGCGAGGGTGCCGAGGGCGGCCACGCCGGCCAGCACCCCGCGCTCACGCCAGGTGGCGAACCGTACGGCGATGGAGCCGTCCTGGGCCTGCTGCCGGCCGCGGTTCCACTGCCAGAAGCCGTACGTGGCGACGAGCATCACGACGACCTGCTTGCCGGCGCTGCCGGAGAGGTGGGCGGTGGCGAAGGCCGCGAAGAGGATCAGGCCGGAGACGAACTGGGCGGGCCAGGTCCATATGGAGCGGCGCCAGCCGAGGGCGAGGGCGAGCAGGCCGATCACGTTGCCGATCATGTCCGACCACTTGATGTGCTGGCCGAAGAGCGTGAACGCCTCGGAGTTGAGCCAGTTCACTGGGCCGCCCCCTGCGCGCGGTCGCCGAGCATCCGCTCGACGTACTTGGCGATGACGTCCACCTCGAGGTTGACCGGGTCGCCGGGCTGCTTGTGGCCGAGCGTGGTCAGGTCGAGGGTGGTGGGGATGAGGCTGACGGTGAAGTAGTCGGGGCCGGCGTCGACGACGGTGAGGCTGATGCCGTCGACGGTGATGGAGCCCTTCTCGACGACGTACCGGGTGAGGTCCACGGGGAGGGAGATCTTCACGATCTCCCAGTTGTCCGACGGCTTGCGTTCCAGGATCTCGCCGGTGCCGTCCACGTGGCCCTGCACGATGTGCCCGCCGAGGCGTTCGCCGACGGCCATGGGGCGTTCGAGGTTGACGCGGGAGCCGGCCTCGAGCGCGCCGAGGCTGGAGCGGTTGAGGGTCTCGGCCATCACGTCGGCCGTGAACTCGTCGCCCTCGTGATCGACGACCGTGAGGCAGACGCCGTTGACGGCGATGGAGTCGCCGTGTTTCGCGCCCTGGGTGACGACGGGGCCTCGCAGGCGGAAGCGACAGGCGTCGTCGAGGGTCTCGACGGCGGTGATCTCGCCCAGCTCTTCGACGATTCCGGTGAACACTTCCCGGGTCCTCCTGCCTCTTCGGGCACGGACTCCGGGGCTGTCGATGACGACAGAAGTACGAGCGAGGACACCGGGAACGACGCCGGACGGAGTCCGCCCGGAGGACGGACTTCTTGGGCGGCGCGCATGTATGCCCGCTCGCCGCGCACTGCCTCCCATCCGGACTTTAACCGTCGGTCCAGGAATTTCACCTGGTCAACCGGCCGCTGGAGGCGACCGGGTCGCGGACTGTAACCGCCGGTTCGGACTTTCACCGACCCCGGAGTGCGCTGCTACTGATACATGGCCAGTGTGCCACGCCTGATCGACGTCCAGACGGGCGAACGGTGTGGGGTGCCTCACAGAACGTGTCCCGATCCTTCCCGAGCGCGACCGGACGATGCAACTCCCCTGCGCGCACCCACCCTTGTCGGCGGCCCCTCGGGTTGGTACACACCTATTGACGGTGTGGTCTAGTCCTTTCTAGGGTCGTGCGCATCTCGCCCGGACCGGCCCGGCGGCGGTGACGACGGCCCTTGCCCGCCGTCGGGCCTTCCCACGCCGCACGGACGGCGTTCTGGCAGGGTGAGGCGTATGACCACCACGCTCGCCGACGAGTTCGAGACCCACCGGCCCCGGCTGTTCTCGCTCGCCTACCGGCTGCTGGGCTCCGCGGCGGAGGCGGAGGACGCGGTCCAGGACGCGTATCTGCGCTTCAGCGGCGCCGACCGAACGGGGATCGAGCATCCGGCGGCCTGGCTCGCCAAGGTCGTCACCAACCTCTGCCTCAACCGGCTGACCTCGGCGCGCGCCCGGCGCGAGACGTACGTCGGTACCTGGCTGCCCGAGCCGGTGGTGACCGCGGAAGGCGCGCTCGGACCCCTGGAGTCGGCGGAGCAGCGGGACTCCGTGTCGATGGCGATGCTGGTGCTGCTGGAGCGGCTCACGCCGGCCGAGCGGGCGGTGTACGTGCTGCGGGAGGCGTTCGGGTACGGGCACCGGGAGATCGCCGGGGTGCTGGACCTGAGCGAGGCCAACTGCCGCCAGCTGTACCGGCGGGCCGTGCGGCGGGTGGGCGAGCCGCATGCCCGGTTCGAGGCCGCGTCGGAGCGGCAGGAGGAGCTGGTCACGTCGTTCATCACGGCGGCCCGCGACGGCGACCTGGCCGGGCTGGAGAAGCTGCTCGCGGCCGACGCCACCTGGTGGAGCGACGGGGGCGGGAAGGTCACGGCGGCCCGGTGGCCGATCGAGGGCGGGTCCAAGCTCGCCCGGTTCCTGGCGGGCGGGGGCCCGAAGTTCGCGGCGGGTCTGGAGTTCACCGTCACCGAGGTGAACGGCGCGACCGGTCTCGCCAGCTGGGCGGGCGACACCCTCGTCGGCCTGGCGGCGTTCGAGGTGCGCGACGGACTGGTCGCGGGGGTACGGGCCGTGGTCAACCCGGAGAAGCTGGCGTTCGCGCGGCGTCAGCTCACCCGGCCGTAGGGCCGCCGGGCGGGGTCGCGGGGTCGCGGGGTCGCGGGGTCGCCGGGGCGCCGGCGGGGCGGGGGACGCCGAAGTCGCGGTCGCGGGTCGTCGGGCGCGGGGCACCGGGCGGGCCTGGCACGAGGCGCGGGTCGTCGGGTGCGGTCGCGGATCGCAGGGCGGGGTCGCGGAGCGTCCGGCCGGTCGCGGGTCGTCGGCGCGGGACGCCGGGCGCGGTCGCGGAACGCCGGCGCGGTCACGGATCGTCGGCGCGGGACGCCGGGCGCGCCGTGGGCACAAGGCGCGGAACGCCAGGCGGTCGCGGATCGTCAGGCCGGTCGCGGGGCTCGGCGCGGGACGACAGTCGCGACGGGCACGAGGCGCGGAACTCCGGACGCGGTCGCGGATCGCCGGGCGGGACGCCGGGCGCGGTCGCGGATCGCCGGGCGGGACGCCGGGCGCGGTCGCGGATCGCCGGGCGGGACGCCGGGCGCGGTCGAGGAACACCGCGCCGGGATGTCACATCCGGCAGGGGCTGTCCGGTCTCAGTTGCAGAGGGGCGCTCCGTCCGGGAGCGTCGGCGTTCCGAAGGGACTGAACAGCATGACCACGATCCTGGTGACCGGCGGCACCGGAACGCTCGGCCGGCTCGTCGTCGAGCGGCTGCGCGCGGACGGGCACGAGGTGCGGGTGCTCAGCCGGCACACCCAGCCGTACGCGGTCGACCTGCGGGAGGGCGGTGCCGCGCTGGACGCGGCCGTCGCCGGTGTGGAGACGATCGTGCACTGCGCGTCGTCGCCGAAGGGGGACGAGCAGGCGGCGGCGAACCTGGTCCGCGCGGCGCGCGGGGCCGGTGTGCGGCACCTCGTCTACATCTCCATCGTGGGCGTCGACCGGGTGCCGTTCCGCTACTACAAGAGCAAGCTCGCGGTGGAGAGGCTGGTCGAGGAGTCGGGTCTCGACTGGACCGTGCTGCGGGCCACGCAGTTCCATGACCTGCTCGTCATGCTGCTCCAGGGGCTGTCGAAGCTGCCGGTCCTGTTCCTGCCGGCCGGTGTCCGGGACCAGCCGGTCGAGGTGGCCGAGGTCGCCGACCGGCTGGCGGGACTGGCGGCGGGGGCGCCGGCGGGGCGGGTCGAGGACCTGGGCGGGCCACAGGTGCGGACGCTCGAGTCGCTGGCCCGCGCGTATCTGAAGGCGGCCGGCCGGCGCCGGGCGGTCGTGAACGTGCCGCTGTGGGGCGCGGCGTACCGCGGTTTCCGCGGTGGTGGTCACCTGACGCCGCAGCGGGCGACCGGCACGGGCACGTTCGAGGAGTACCTGGCGCGGCGCTACGGGGGTGAGCAGGAGCGGGCGGGCAGCGGGCAGTCCCGGGCGTGACCGCCGGGGCCGGGCTACGACCGCCGTAGGGGTCGCTCCCCCGGGGTGAAGAGTTCCTCCTGGGCGCGGTCGCGGGCCGTGAGGAGGGCGCCGCGTAGTACGGCACTGCCACCGAGTGTGGTGGTCCGTACCTCCGTGGTCAGGGGGGTCATCCGGGCGATGCGGTCCTGCACGCGGGCGGCGAGTTCGTCGCCGCCCGCCTGGCCGACCTCCCCGCCGAGCACCACGCAACCGGGGTCCAGGATCGCGACGACCGAGGCGACGCCGACGGCGAGACGGTCGGCGAGGGCGTCGAGGAAACGGGTGGCGGGAACGGCTCTCGGGGACGCAACGGGGACGGCTCTCGGGGACACGGACGCCTCGGTCCCGCCCATGGACCGGGACGCCCCGCCCTTACTCGCTGTCCCGGACGCCCCGGCCCCCGTCTCCACCCCCCGCACATCACGCACCGCCGACCGCACCAGACCGGCCGCCGCCCGTACGACCCCCACCGCCGACGGCTCCTGCCCCGGCTCCACGGAAATCCCGCACCGCGCCGCGAGGTCCACGACCGCGCCCGACGCCGCCAGGGAGTGGAAGCCGCCCTCGCAGTCCGTCGAGGAGGGCAGCGCTGCCGCGCCCGGGACCGGGAGGAAGCCGATCTCCCCGGTGCCGCCGGAGGCACCGCGCCGCAGCGCACCGTCGAGGACCACCGCCGCGCCCGTTCCGTGGCCCAGCCACAGCAGGACGAAGGTGTCCCGGTCCCGCGCCACCCCGTCGCGCTGCTCCGCCAAAGCCGCGAGGTTGGTCTCGTTCTCCACACTGACCCGGGCCTCGGGCAGCCGCTCCTGGAGGGCGGCGACGAGCCGGCGGTGCCACTCCGGCAGCCCGGAGGAATCGCGGAGTTCGCCGCTGGCGGGGTCGATCAGGCCGGGCGCCCCGATCCCCACCGTGTGCAGCCGGTCGGCGCCGGCCTCCTTCACCACGCGCTCGACCAGCGTGACCGCCTGCTCCACGGCGGGGCCCGTGCCCGTGTCGTCGCCGATGGGCGCCGACGCCTCGGCCAGCACCCGCCCCACGAGGTCGGCGACGGCCACGGCGACGCCCTCGGTGCGTATGTCCAGCGCGGCGAGGTGCGCCCGGTCGGCGACGATGCCGTACACCTTGGCGTTGGGTCCGCGCCGCTGCTCCCCCGACTCGCCGACCACCGTGATCAGCCCGGCGGCGGTGAGGCGTTCGACGAGATCGGCGACGGTCGGCCGGGACAGGCCGGTCAGCTGCTTCAACTGCCCCGCCGTCAGCGGGCCCTCCTGCTGGAGCAGGCGCAGGGCGAGCCGGTCGTTGATGGCCCGGGCGGTGCTCGGGGATGCGGGCATGCCGGGATCCTTCCAGATCTGCGGGACCGCACGGCCGGGTCCTCCGGCCAGCCGGTCGTCCCCTTATCTATCAGGCAGGGTTCCTGATAGTTTACGCGCGCCAACACACCCCAACTCACGCCGACCCGCGCCACGGACGTGGAGACGCGAGGCGAGCGGGGAAGACCAGGAGAGGACGGGGCCGGAGAATGAGCAACGTGGTCTACGAACAGCGCGAGGTGAAACGGTCACGGTACGCCGTGGCCGCCGTCTTCGCGGTGCACGGCGCCGTGACCGGCTCGTTCGCCACTCGCGTGCCGTGGATCCAGGACCACGCGGGCGTCAGCGCCGGACAGTTGGGAATCGCGCTCGCCTTCCCCGCTCTCGGCGCGTCCGTCGCGATGCCGCTCGCCGGCAGCGTCAGCCACCGCTTCGGTGCCCGCAACGCGCTGCGCGTACTGATCGCCCTGTGGACGCTCTCGCTGGTCCTGCCGTCCCTCGCCCCGAACCTGCTCACGCTCTGCCTGGCCCTGTTCACCTACGGCGCCACGGCGGGCATGGCGGACGTGGCGATGAACGCGCTGGGCGTCGAGGTCGAGAACCGCCTCGGCCGGTCGATCATGTCCGGGCTGCACGGCATGTGGAGCGCGGGCGCCCTGGTCGGCTCGGCGGCCGGCACACTCGCCGCGCACCTCGGCTCGGACGCCCGGTTGCACCACGTCCTGGCCGCCGCGGTCCTCACCGTCGTCGGCGTGCTCTCCTGCCAGTGGGTGCTCGACCTCCAGCCCGCCGAGGACGAGGATCCGCCGCCGAGGTTCGCCCTGCCGCCGCGGTCGGCGCTGCTCATCGGCGCGATCGGGTTCTGCGCGGTGTTCGCCGAGGGCGCGAGTCTGGACTGGTCGGCGGTCTACCTGCGCGAACAGCTTGAGACCTCGGCCGGTCTCGCGGCGGCGTGCACGACCGGCTTCACACTCACCATGGCCATCGCCCGGATCGCCGGCGACCGGATCGTGGACCGCTTCGGCGCCGTGCGGACCGTGCGCGCGAGCGGTGTGCTCGCCGTCCTCGGCGGGCTGCTGATCGTCGTGGCGGAGCAGCCGGCGGTGGCGATGGCCGGGTTCGCGCTGATGGGGCTGGGCATCGCCGTCGTCGTACCGCTGTGCTTCGCGGCGGCGGGCCGCAGCGGCTCCAACCCGAGCCTGGCCATCGCGGGCGTCGCGACCATCACGTACACCTCGGGTCTGATCGCGCCGAGTGCGATCGGCATGCTGGCGCAGGCGACCAGCCTGATGGTGTCGTTCGCCCTGGTGACGCTGCTGTCCTGCGGACTGGTGGCGTTCGCGCCCGTGCTGCGCCCCGGCGACCGGGTGAAGACCGGCCGGCCGGACTCGGTGGTCCGCGACCCCCGGCCCTGAACGGACGCCGGGCCGGCCCGGGCAGCCCCGGTCACCAGCGCTTCCGGCGCACCCCGACAATGGTCCGGACACTCGCACGTACGACGAAAGCGAAACCGCACCATGGATCTCGGCGTCCGCTGGAAACTGCACGGCGACGGACGCACCCCGGCGCCCGGCGCCGTGGTCCGCCCCGACGAGCGGCTCTCCTGGCCCCGCACGGCCGGGCTGGGCGCCCAGCACGTGGTGGCCATGTTCGGTGCGTCCTTCGTGGCCCCGGTTCTGATGGGCCTGGACCCCAACCTCGCGATCATGATGTCGGGCGTCGCGACCGTCGTGTTCCTGCTCGCCACCCGCGGCCGCGTCCCCAGCTACCTGGGCTGCTCGCTGTCCTTCGTCGGCGTGGCGGCGGTCATCCGCGCCCAGGGCGGCAGCAGCGCCACCGTCACCGGCGCGGTGTTCGTCGTCGGCGCCGCGCTGTTCCTGGTGGGGCTCGCCGTGCGGCGGTTCGGGGCGCGGATCATCCACGCCGCGATGCCGCCGATCGTGACCGGCGCGGTGGTGATGCTGATCGGCTTCAACCTGGCGCCGGTGACCGCCTCGACGTACTGGCCGCAGGACCAGTGGACGGCCCTGCTCGTGATGCTCTTCACCGGGCTGGCGGTCGTCTGTCTGCGCGGCTTCTGGTCCCGGATCGCGATCTTCCTGGGGCTGGTCTTCGGGTACGGCGTCTCCTGGGTCTTCGACCTGGTCTTCGGCAAGATCCACTCGGTGGACGCGAGCGGCAAGCTCACCGACCACTGGCGGCTCGACCTCTCCGGCGTGGGCCAGGCCGACTGGATCGGGCTGCCGACCCTGCACGGCCCGTCGTTCGAGTGGTCGGCGATCCTGGTCGCCCTGCCGGTCGTCATCGCCCTGGTCGCGGAGAACGCCGGGCATGTGAAGGCGGTCGGCGAGATGACCGGCGACCCGCTGGACGACAAGCTCGGCACGGCGATCGCCGCAGACGGCGTGGGTTCGATGCTGTCCACCGCGGTCGGCGGCCCGCCCAACACCACGTACTCCGAGAACATCGGCGTGATGGCCGCGACCCGCGTTTACTCGACGGCCGCCTACTGGGCCGCCGCCGGGTTCGCCCTGCTCTTCGGCCTCTGCCCGAAGTTCGGCGCGGTCGTGGCGGCGATCCCGGGCGGTGTGCTCGGCGGCATCACCGTCATCCTGTACGGCATGATCGGCCTGCTCGGCGCCCAGATCTGGATCAACGCCGGAGTGGACCTGCGCAATCCGCTGAACCTGGTCCCGGCGGCCGCCGGCATCATCATCGGCGTCGGCAACGTCTCCCTGGAGATCACGGACACTTTCTCGCTGAGCGGCATCGCGCTCGGCACGCTCGTCGTCATCACGGGCTACCACGCGCTGCGGGCCTTCGCCCCGCCCCACCTGAAGACGCAGCAGCCGCTGCTGGACGAGGGCACCAGCTCCTACGACGAGGCCAAGTCGTAGGCGTACGACGCCGTGAACGTCCCCGGCTTGCCCTTGCAGCCGTCCGACTCCCCCGGCAGCTTGATCCACAGGTAGGCGTCGATCCGGTCCTCGCCCGTGCTGAGGGTCGGTGCCCGGCCGAGCTCGCGGCCCGCCGGGTCGCACCAGGTGCCGTCGGGCGGGGCGCCGTTGCCGTTGCGGCTGGTGTCGATGACGGCGCCCAGGCCCGCCGGGCCGCCGAGCGCGTCCAGGACCCGCCGGTCGTAAGCCACCTCGTCGGCCGTGGTGTGGAAGTTGGAGACGTTGCTGAAGATCCCGTCGGAGGACTCGGGCGAGGCGGCACCGGCCTGCCGCAGCCACGCCGCCTGCTTGCCGGGCGCGTTCCAGCCGGAGTGCCCCGCGTCGAAGTACACGCGTGCCCGGGGGTTGGCGGCCTTCAGGACGCGTCCCGCCCTGGCCAGCGAGGCGAAGCGGTCCGCGCGCTCACCGGCGGACAGGCACTCGGCCTGGGCGACCGAGTCCGGCTCCAGGACGACGATGACCTCGCCGGAGCCCAGCCCGTCGGCGAACCGGTCGATCCACGCGTCGTAGGCGTCCAGGTCGGGCGCCCCGCCCTGGGAGTGACCGCCGCAGTCCCGGCCGGGGATCGCGTAGGGCACGAGGACGGGCACCCGGCCCTGTGCGGCACCGCCCGACGTCACCGCGGCGACCCGGGCGGTCAGCGTGTCCGGGGAGTAGTCGGCGAACCAGACGGCGGCCGGCTGGTCGGCTATGCGGGAGGCGATGACCGCGTGGCGTGGGTCGCCCGCGTTGGCCCGGACCCAGTCGAGCACCTGCGAGTCGGGGTGGCGGTAGAGCCGGGAGCTCACGGGGGTGGTCCGCTCCTGCTTCTTCCGGGTTGCCGACCGCGACGGCGTGGGGCTCGGCGTCCCGGGCGCGGAGGTGGCGGGCGTGGGGGAAGCAGACTCGGTGGGTGACGGGGACGCCGACGGCACCGCGGGCAGCGGCGCCAGGCGGGGCGACGCGGACACCTCGGGGCGCCTGGCCTGGTCCGGGCCGGTCCGGTCGTCGAAGGCCGACAGCACCCCGGTGACCGCGCCGGCGGCGACCACGACGGAGGCCGCCACGACCATCGCGCCACGCCGGAAGGCGCGCCTGCGCTCGGTCCTGCGGGCGGCCAGGCGCTGGGCACGCGAGCCTGACACGGTGCCGGTCCCCCTCCCCCTGCGGCGGGCGACGTTCCCCCGTTTCGGGGAAGCGCCGGGCCTGCCGGTACTCCCGCCAGCCTAGAGCTGGGACTCTGCCCGCATGCCGCGATGCGAACAAGTCCCCCCAGCCGTGGACACTCCGGTCGACGGAGTCATCTCCCGTATGCGCGCCCTCGACGCGACCCTGCACCCCCGGGACGGGGTGGCCGTCTTCAACCGCGTCTACCTCGCCGTGACGGAAGTGGTGGACCGGTACGTCGACACCGGGCGGTTCGCGGACCCGCACGCCGCGATCACGCTGGACGTACGGTTCGCGCAGCGGTACCTGGAGGCCGTCGAGGAGGTGGCCGGCGAGCGGCGCCCGCCGGCCTGCTGGCGGCCGCTGTTCCAGTTCCGCCGTCATCCCGGGGTACGTCCGTTGCAGTTCGCGCTCGCGGGCATCAACGCGCACATCGGGCACGATCTCGCGCTGGCCGTCGTGGACACCTGCCGTACGCTCGGCTGCGCACCCGCCGACCTGGAGGACGAGTTCGACGCGGTGGGCGATCTCCTCGTCTCGCTGGAGGAGCGCATCCGCGAAGATCTGATGCCGGGCCCCGATATCCTCCAGATCGCCGACCCGCTGACCCATCTGCTCGGCGCATGGAGTCTGGAGCGCGCCCGGGACGCCACCTGGACGGCGGCCCGGGCCCTGTGGGCGCTGCGCGGACTCCCCGACGTGGCCGAGGAGTTCACCGACCGCCTGGACACGGCGGTGGGCTTCGCGGGGCGCATGCTGCTCACGCCCCTGCCGCAGCCCTCCTGCCTGCCGCAGCCCTCCTGCCTGCCTCAGTCCTCCGGCAGCTCGACGGGCGCGATCTCGTCGTAGGCGTCGCCGGGCCCCGGGTTGGCCGGGTCGGTCGTGCCGCCGAAGTGGTGCATGACGCCCCAGACCGCGTTGAGGGCGGTCTGGACGGCGCCCTCGGCCCAGCCGGCCGTCCAGGAGATGTCGTCGCCGGCGAGGAAGATGCCGCGCTTGTCCTCGGGCAGCCGGTCCTGCATGAAGTGCGTGAACAGGCGCCGCTGGTAGCGGTAGTGGCCGGGCAGGTTGGCCTTGAACGCGCCCATGAAGTAGGGCTCGTTCTCCCAGGAGACGGTCACCGGGTTGCCGATGATGTGCTTGCGGATGTCGACCTTGGGATAGATCTCGCCGAGCGACTTCAGCATGACCTCCATCCGCTCGTTCGCGGACAGCGGCAGCCACTTGAGGCTGTCGTCGCACCAGGTGTAGGAGAGGCAGATGACGGCGGGCTGGTCCGGGCCGTTGTCGAGCAGGTAGGTCCCGCGCGTCATCCGGTCGGTGAGCGTCATCGACATGACGTCCCGCCCGGTCTCCTCGTCCTTGTCCAGCCAGAACGGGCGGTCGACCGGCACGAAGAGCTTGGAGCTCTCCATGTAGTGGGTGCGTTCGATGGCCGTCCAGTGGTCGATCGGGAAGAGCGAGTCGTCACAGTCGATCTTCGACAGCAGCATCCAGGACTGGGCGGTGAAGATCGCCGCCGGGTAGGTGCGGATGTCGCCGTGCGCGTCGGTCACCGTGATGCGGTTGCCGGCGGTGCGGTGCAGTCGGGTGACGGCCGGGCGGGGCTGACGGTTCTCGTGGAGGCTCGCGAGCGAGGTCCCGTAGGCCCAGTGGACGATCTTCTCCGGCTCGCGCTCCCATAGGCGCAGCGGCAGTTGCTGGGAGCCGCCGACGATGCCGCGGTGGTGGTCGTCGGCCTCGGTGTAGACGACGCGGAGGATCTCCAGGATGGAGTTCGGGAAGTCGGTGTCCCAGCCGCCCGTGCCGAAGCCGACCTGGCCGAAGATCTCGCGGTGCCGGAAGGACCGGAACGCCTCGGAGTCGCAGAGGAAGCCGTAGAAGGTCTGGTTGTCGAGCTTCTCGACGAGCCTGGACCAGATCTCGCGGATGCGCGGGACGTCCCGCTCGCGCAGGGCGCGGTTCATGTCGGAGAAGTCGGCGCCCTCCTCCAGGCACCGGTTCCAGGCCTCGGCGACGTCCCGGTAGACCTGGGGCAGGTCGGCGATCGTCTCGGCGTAGTGCGACTCGCCCTTGAGGTCGACGACGGTCGACGGGGTCGTCTCCGCCAGGGGGTTGGGGAAGGGCCGCGTCTGAAGGCCGACCAGGTCGATGTAGTGCTGGAGGGCGGTGGAGGACGGCGGGAAGCGCATCGCGCCCATCTCGGCGGTGAGGGAGTCGTCGCACCCGTCGAAGCCCACCGTCCGCAGCCGGCCGCCGATCCGGTCGGCCTCGTACACGACCGGCTTGAGGCCCATCTTCATCAGCTCGTACGCGGCGACGATGCCGGACAGGCCGCCGCCGATGACCGCGACCTCCGTGCCGTGCTCGGTCGCGGGTATCTGCCCGAGGCCCGCCGGGTGGGCGAGGAAGTCGTCGTACGCGTACGGGAAGTCCGGGCCGAACATGGTGATCGGCGGCTGCTGCGCGTCTGCGTGCTCGACGGCGTTGGGCACGGTGGACGTCATGGGGTACGGACTCCTTGCAGAAGAAACAGGCGGGTGCGGGGAGGGGGAGGTCAGACGAGCGGCCCGTAGAGGCCCGGGCGCCGGTCCCGCAGATACGGGTTGGCCTCGCGGGACGCGGCGAGGAAGGCGGGGTCTACGTCCGCGAGGACGAGTTCCTCGGCGCGCCCGGCCCGGGTGCGGGCGACCCCGTCGGGACCGGCGAGCGTGGACAGCCCCACGAACTCGAACTCGCCCTCCCGGCCGACCCGGTTGACGTACGCGACGTACATCTGGTTCTCGAAGGCCCGCACCGGGATCATCGACTCGGCGACGAACTGGAACGGGTGCATCTGCGCGGTCGGGACGACCAGCAGGTCGGTGCCGGCGAGGGCGTGGGCGCGGACGTTCTCCGGGAACTCGACGTCGTAGCAGATCAGGATCCCGACGCGCAGACCGTCGAGCTCCGCCTGGACGACCGGCTGGTCCCCGGCCGTGAAGTGATCGCGCTCGAAGCAGCCGAAGAGGTGCGTCTTGCGGTAGTTGGCGAGACGCGTGCCGTCGGCGGAGATCAGCTGGGCGGAGTTGAACACGGCGTCGCCGGCCCGCTCGGGGTAGCCGTAGGCGATCGCCAGTCCGTGCCTGGTCGCGGTCTCGGCGATGGCGTCCGCGCAGTCGCCGTCGGCGGGCTCGGCGAGCCGGGCGATGTCGTCGCCGATCGCGTACCCGGTCAGGAACATCTCCGGCGCGACCAGCAGCCCGGCGCCCGCGGCGGCGGCCCGGCCCGCGGCCTCGTCGAGGACCTTGAGGTTCTCGACGGTGGAGCCGGGTCGGCCGGAGCTCTGGAGCAGGGCGGTGCGCATGCGTGTTCCTCACCGGTACGCGGGGGTTTCGGGGGCCTGATAGACGGTACGGTCGGCGGCTCCGGCCGGACAAGGAGCAGCCGTTGCGCGTCCGTGAGCGGATCATTGCGTTCGCCGCCTGGTAGGCGGCGATTCGTTGCGGCATCTCCGGTCGTACGTCCGGTCCGCCCGTGGGCGCAGGCCCGGGCGGGTTTCCCCCGCCGGGCGGCGGAGGCGGGGTCCCGTCCCCGGTGCGATGTGGCGCGGGCGCTGCGCCGGGACAGTGGTGAGCGTCCAGTTGACGTGCGTCACCTGCGGAAAGGACCGCCATGAACCGCCGTACGAGGACCGCCTTACTCGGCTCCGCCCTGCTGCTCACCGTCGCCGCCGCGACCGGCTCCGCCGGGGCCTCCGCATTCGACGAGAGCAAGCGTGAAACCGTTCCCGCCGGAGTGTCCGCCACCGGCGAGAGCGAGCGTGAGGCCGCCGCCCTCACCGGCAAGGCCAAGCTGTACCGGTCGGCCGGGGACGACATCACCTTCTCCTTCGACGCCCACCTGGCCGCGAAGGACAAGGCCGACCCGATGAAGGCCACCGGCACCTTCGAGTTCAGCCACTACCTGAACGGCGAGGGCGCCCGGGCGAAGGCCAAGGTCGACTGCCTGTTGACCGGCGGGAAGGTGGCCGTCGTCTCCGGTGTGATCACCGACTCCGACCTGCCGGGCGCCGAGGGCAAGCGGGTCGGCATCACCGTCCACGATGTCGGCCGGCGCGACCGCCTCGGCTACAGCTGGGCGTCCACGGGCAGTCCTGTCGAGACGAAGGAGCTGCCCAAGTGCGTGGGCTCCGCCCCCTTCGAGAAGGTCAAGAAGGGGACGGGCGACTTCACGGTCGTGCCGTGGCGGCCCGCGCTCTAGCCAGCGCCAGCGCCGTCACCGCATAAGGCAGCGCCAGCACCGCGAAGACGGTGCTGTGCGCCATGTCCGTGCCGAGCAGCGCGTACACGCCGAACGTGGCGACCGTCGCCAGCTCGGTGCCCAGGCTCGCCACGGAGGTGAGCGTGGCCCGGCGGGACTCGTCGATACGGTGCTGGAGGCGGGCGTCGGCCAGCACCTCCGCGAGCTGGAATCCGGCGAAGGCGAGGCTCACGAGAGCGATGCCGGCCAGTGAGCGGGCCGCGGCTCCCACGGCCAGGGCGAGTGCGGCGCCCGCGAGCAACGCGGCGAGACCGGCCGGGCCGAGGCGTTCGGCCGGTCCGGTCAGGAGGCTGCCGACGGTGACGCCCGCCCAGATCAGCATGATCAGGTAGGGCACCGTCGATTCGGCGAAGCCGATGTCCCGGACCAGCAGCGGGGTGTACTCGTCCAGCGCGCCCCACACCGCGGCCACGGCCGGGATCAGCAGCAGGGCGCCGCGCACGGAACGGTCCCCGCGGACCTCGGCGAGTCCGGTTCGCAGGGTCGTGGCCCAGTTGTCGCCCGCGTCGTCCGGCCGCACCCGGTGCTCGGGGAACCGGGTCGCGGTGACGGCGGTCAGCACACAGGCCAGGAAGCTCGCGGCACCGACCGCCGCGTAACCGCCCTGGGCGAAGACGGGCCCCGCGAGACCGAGGGAGGCCACGGTGCCCACCAGCCGCGCGGCCCGGGCCCGGCCCATGACCCGCGCGTACCGGCCGGCGGCGCCGAGCCGGTCCAGTTCGTCGTACACCAGCGCCTCCAGCGCGCCGGAGCCGAGCGCCCCGCCCGCCCCCCACAGGACGAAGCCGGCCGCGAAGGCCCAGTACGACGGCACGATCACCCACAGCGCGAAGCCGGCGGCGGTGAGCAGCGGGCCGATCCACAGCAGCCGCCTGCGCGACATGGCGTCGGCCCAGGCCCCGGAGGGCGCTTCCAGCACCACCGAGGTGATCGACCACAGGGCGAACAGGGAGGAGATCTGCCAGAGCGACATGCCGGTGTCGGCGAACAGCAGGGCGTACACCGGGTAGAGCAGGACGAAGTCGTCGAGGAACGCGTAGCCGTACAGCGTGGTCGTCAGTCGCCGGACGCCGGTGGCGGGCACGCGTGCAGGTGAGAGTGTCATGAGGCCTTCCCGCAGGGACGGATCGGATGCCGGAGGTACGGCGTCCGAGGCGGCCCTCGGGAGGCGCGGCTGGTGGATCAATGTCGCCAGGTCATGACACCGATGGTAGGCGGGCCGGGGCCCGGAGGACAGCGAGAATGCCCTCAGGTGCGTCCTCCGCCGGGAGGAGGGCGGGCGCCGCCCGTCTCCGCCGCGCGGCGACGGATGTCCGCATGCCGGAGGAGGCCCCCGCACGAACCGGCGCGCGAGACTGGCTGGGCCGGCCGAACCCGACCGGCCGGCGCAGGGGGTCTCCATGGACGCCGCCGCACTGCTCTCCCTGCCGTACGTCGACGAGCACACGACGGTCGTCACGGCGGACGCAGAGGTCGTGTGGGGCGCGCTCGGTGAGGTTCTGGACCGCTCCTTCGGGGGTGGCCGAGCGGCCGCAGGCGCACGCCTGGTCGGCTGCGCCGACCGCACGGCCTCCGGGCCCCGTCCCTTGGGGATGGGCTCGACGATTCCCGGTTTCCGGGTGGCTTCCGCGGTTCCGGGTGCGGAGCTGGTCCTGATCGGGCGTCATCACTTCTCGACGTACGCCCTGCTCTTCCACCTGGACGAGGCCGGCCCGGGACGCACCCGGCTGCGTGCCGAGACCCGGGCGAGATTCTCCGGCCCGGCCGGCGCCCTCTACGGTCGCCTCCTCATGACCACGGGCGGACACGCGCTCGGCGTTCGGCGCCTGCTGACGGCGGTGCGCAGGGTCGGCGACACCGCCGACACGCGCCGGCGGGAAGGCTAGGGCGTGTCCGTAAAGTCCCGTCGTCCGCCCGGAGGGCGGGCCCCGCGGCGTTCGGTGCGTGCTCTGGGGGTCCCCCGGCCGAAGGCTGGGGGAGTGCCGGGCGGACGCCCGCGTACTGGTAGTACGCGGGTGTTCGACCGGTGCGGCGAGTGGGGGCACCTCCCACGCCCTTAAGGCAGTGGGGGAGCGTGCCGGGCGTCGCGGGGCAGGCGGGACTTTGCGGACAGGCCCTAGGTCGGCGAACCCGACGAGAAGCGCCGCAGCAGCGGCGACAGTACGAGCACGGACTTGGTCCGCTCGACGAACGGCTCCCCGGCGATCCGCTCCAGGACCCGTTCGAAGTGCCGCATGTCGGAGGCGAAGACCTGGGCGATCGCGTCCGCGTCCCCGGTGACGGTGGACGCGGCCACGACCTCCTGGTAGCGCTCCAGGCCGCGCTGGATGGTCTCCGGGGAGGTGTTGCCCCGGCAGTAGATCTCGACGAACCCCTCGGTCTGCCAGCCGAGGGCGCCCGGGTCCACCCGTACGGTGAAGCCGGTGATGGCCCCGGTGGCCCGCAGCCGGTCCACGCGCCGTTTCACGGCGGGCGCGGACAGGCCGACGATGTGGCCGATGTCGGCGTAGGAGCGGCGGGCGTCCTCGGCGAGGGCGTGCACGATGCGTTCGTCGAGATCGTTCAGCACAGTGGGTTGGTCACTTTTCGGATGGTGCGAGTCGGGAACGGCGATAGCCGTACACGAAGTAGAACACGAGCCCGGCGGCCATCCAGACACCGAAGACGACCCAGGTCACGGTCGACAGGCTGCCCATCATCCAGACGCAGAAGGCGAAGCCCAGCGCGGGCAGGACCGGGGAGAGCGGCACCCGGAAGGTGCGGGGCATGTCCGGCTTGGTCCGGCGCAGCACCACGACGGCCACGTTGACCAGCGCGAAGGCGAACAGGGTGCCGATGCTGGTGGCGTCGGCGAGCTGCCCGAGAGGGATCGCGGCGGCCAGGACACCGCAGAACAGGGAGACGATCAGGGTGTTGGCGCGGGGCGTGCCGGTCTTCGGGTGGACCCTGGCGAACACCTTCGGCACCAGGCCGTCGCGGGACATCGCGAACAGGATGCGGGTCTGGCCGTAGAGCACGGTCAGCACCACGCTCGCGATGGCGACGACGGCGCAGAACGCCAGCAGCGTGCCCCAGAACGTCTGCCCGGTGACCTCGCGCATGATCTGGGCGAGGGCGGCCTCGGAGTCGGTGAAGTTCTCCCACGGCTTGGCGCCGACCGCGACGGCGGCGACGAGGACGTACAGCGCCGTGACGATGACCAGCGACAGCATGATCGCGCGCGGCAGGTCGCGCTGGGCGTTCTTCGCCTCCTCGCCGGCGGTGGAGGCGGCGTCGAAGCCGATGTAGGAGAAGAACAGCGTGGCACCGGCGGCGCTGACACCGGCCATGCCGAGCGGCATGAAGTTCTCGTAGTTGCCGGAGCGGAAGCCCTGGACGCCGATGGCGCAGAACATCACCAACGCGGCGATCTTCACGATGACCATGACGGTGTTGGCACGGGCGGACTCGCGGGCGCCGCCCAGCAGGAACGCCATCGCGAGCAGGACGACGATCAGCGCGGGCAGGTTGAACACGCCGCCGTCGCCGGGCGGTGCGGACAGGGCGGCCGGGATGGTGACGCCGACGGTCCCGTCGAGCAGTTCGTTGAGGTACTCGCCCCAGCCGACGGCGACGGCGGCGACCGACACGCCGTACTCCAGGACCAGGCACCAGCCGCAGATCCAGGCGATCAGCTCACCCATCGTTGCGTACGCATACGAGTACGAGGAGCCGGAGACCGGGATGGTGCCCGCCAGCTCGGCGTAGGACAGGGCCGAGAACAGGGCGGTCAGGCCGGCTATGACGAAGGAGAGCGTGACGGCCGGGCCCGCCTTTGGGACGGCCTCGCCGAGCACGACGAAGATGCCGGTGCCGAGGGTGGCGCCGATGCTGATCATGGTGAGCTGCCACAGCCCGAGGGTGCGCCGCAGCGAGCCTCCCTCGCCCTGGCCACCCTCCGCGACCAGGTTCTCCACCGGCTTGCGACGCATGAGGCGCGCACCGACGCCCGGGGACGGCGGGGCGGTCTGACTACTGCTGTGCGGGGGTGCGCCTTGGTCGAGCACGCGCTGACTCCTTCGTCACTGCCGGTCTCGGGTGGCAGGGACGGCAGCGCCCCGCCCGACAGCCGGGACCCACCGAGCGGGGTCCCCGCCACGCCACGTACGAGGCGACAGCCTACGAGCAGGGACGTTGCCCGTGTAATGCAGCAACCTTGCGCGTGCCCGCAAGATCATTGCGTTCCTCGTGACTGGCCGGAGGTTCGTTGCACGGCTGCGTTCGTCCGTTGCACGGGCCTTGTCCGGACCAGCTCTTTCACCAGAAACGTGAGCTCCTCGACACACTCGTGCGTGACGCCGTCGTGGTCCTCGTAGGACCAGCGGCCGACGTAGGGGGTGAGGGGCCGGTAGCCGAGCCGGGCGTAGAGGGCGGCGGCGCGCGGGTTGTCGTCGGCGACGCCGAGGCCGACGGCCGTGCGGCCCCGCTCCCGGGCGAGGTCCTCGGCGGCCCGGACGAGGGCGCTGCCGATGCCGCGCGAGCGCAGCGTCTCGGGCCACACGGAAAGCGCGTTGATCTCCGGGCAGCCGGGCCGTGCCGCCCGTACGGTCGCGTCGTCGCAGCCGCCCCAGCGCAGCTCCGTGTGCCCCACGGGCCGTCCCTCGAGCCAGGCTACGAGATACGTGCTCCGTCCCCGCTCCTGGCGCTCGAAGCGGCGCGCGTGGAACGAGGTGGCGCCCGGGGAGCCGATGTACTGGTCGAGCACCGCCACATCGGCGGCCCGGCAGACTGTGATCTCCATGGCGTACGACGGTAGGGCGCCCGCACGCACCAGGCCCCCGATTTTTCATCGGGGGCCTGGACGAGACGCGGGGACGGTCAGATCCAGCTGGCGTGCAGCGGCTTGCCCTCGGCGTAGCCGGCGGCGCTCTGGATGCCGACGATGGCCTTCTCGGCGAACTCCTCCAGGGAGCCGGCGCCGGCGTACGTGCAGGAGGAGCGGACGCCCGCGATGATCGAGTCGATCAGGTCCTCGACGCCGGGGCGGGCCGGGTCGAGGAACATCCGGGACGTGGAGATGCCCTCCTCGAACAGCGCCTTGCGAGCCCGGTCGTACGCCGACTCCTCCGACGTGCGGTTGCGCACGGCCCGGGCGGAGGCCATGCCGAAGGACTCCTTGTAGGCACGCCCCTGGGCGTCGTGCTGGAGGTCGCCCGGGGACTCGTAGGTGCCCGCGAACCAGGAGCCGACCATCACGTTGGACGCGCCGGCGGCGAGCGCCATGGCCACGTCGCGCGGGTGGCGGATGCCGCCGTCGGCCCACACGTGCTTGCCGTACTTCTTCGCCTCGGCGGCGCACTCCAGGACGGCGGAGAACTGCGGCCGGCCGACGCCGGTCATCATGCGCGTGGTGCACATGGCGCCGGGTCCGACACCGACCTTGACGATGTCCGCGCCCGCCTCGATCAGGTCGCGCACGCCCGCGGCGGCCACGACGTTGCCCGCGACGATCGGCACCTGCGGGTCGAGGTCGCGCACCAGCTTCAGGGCGCTGATCATCGACTCCTGGTGGCCGTGCGCGGTGTCGATGACGAGCGTGTCGACGCCCGCGTCCAGCAGCTGCTTGGCCTTGCCCGCGACGTCGCCGTTGATGCCGACGGCGGCGGCGATGCGCAGCCGCCCCCGCGCGTCCGTGGCCGGCGTGTAGAGCGTGGCGCGCAGGGCGCCCTTGCGGGTGAGGATGCCGGCGAGCGTGCCGTCCTTGTCGACCGCGGGGGCGTAGCGGCGGTTGGCGTGGTCGAGGGTGTCGAAGGCCTCGCCCGGGTCCATGTCCGCGTCGATGAGCAGCAAATCCCGGGACATGACCTCGGCGAGCTGCGTGAAGCGGTCCACGCCGGACAGGTCGGATTCGGTGACCACGCCGACCGGCCGGTGGTTGTCGTCGACGACGACCCCGGCGTTGTGCGCGCGCTTGGGCAGCAGGGACAGCGCGTCCGCGACGGTCTGGTGGGGCGCCAGCATGATCGGGGTGTCCAGGACCAGGTGCCGGCTCTTCACCCAGGAGACGACGTCGGTGACCACGTCGATCGGGATGTCCTGCGGTATGACGACGAGGCCGCCGCGGCGGGCCACGGTCTCGGCCATGCGCCGCCCGGCGATGGCGGTCATGTTGGCGACGACGAGCGGGATGGTGGTGCCCGTGCCGTCCGGGGAGCTGAGGTCGACGGCCTGCCGCGAGCCCACCGAGGAGCGGCTCGGCACCATGAAGACGTCGTCGTACGTCAGGTCGTACCCGGGCTGGATGTCATTGAGGAAACGCACGTGCTGCACATCCCAGTCGATCAGAGGTGACCCCCCGACCGGCCGGCCAGGGGGAAAGAGCACGTACTTCATTGTCCCATGCCGGATGTGCGCACGTCCCCCAGCGGATCATCCAGGCTGGTCAGGGGCGCCTTAGGAGGATGCTCCAAGCCCGAGGGTCACGAAGAGACCCGGGCCCCGGTCCGTCGCCTCCGCGAAGATCTCCTCCGCCACCTGCCACTCCTCTGGCCGCTCCTCGGCGTACCCCCGCCAGCCCCGGACGACGACCAGCAGCCCCCGCTCCACGGCTCCCCCGGGCCAGAGGGCGGGGTCGGACAGGCAGTCGGCGAGGGCGTCCCAGTTGCGGCCGAACCACTCGGGCAGGGAGAGATCCCGGGCGCAGCGGTCCATGAGGCCCGCCTTGTCCGTGACCCCCTCCAGGTCCAGCACGAGCACGATCCGGCCGGCCGGATCGTCCGGCACCTCCCGCACCTGTCTGGCCATACGTCAGACTCCGTCCGGGTCGGTCCTGTTGAGCGCCGACTTCGGTGCCGGGCCCGCCGTCATCAGATAGTCCGCGGCCGACGTGTCCGTCACCAGGCTGGTGACGAGCCCGGACCGCAGCACCGCGTCGATCGCGGGCCCCTTGCGCTGTCCGCCGGCGATCGCGACGACCTCGGGGATGCGGCGGAGCTGGTCGGCCTTGACGGTGATGCACCGCTCGCCCAGGTCGCGGCCGACCCTGCGGCCCTCGGAGTCGAAGAGGTGCGCGGACATCTCGGCGGCGACACCGAGAGAGGCGTAGTGCGCGCGCTCCTCGTCGCTGAGCATGTCGTGCACCGTGGAGATGCCGGGCTCCCAGGAGCCGATGGAGACGCAGGCGACGGTGACCTTGTCGAAGTGCTCGAAGGCCCGGGCGATGCCCGTCTGGTTGCGCAGCGCCGTGGCCGTGGCCGCGTCGGGCAGCAGCATCGGCGCGTAGATGGGGTGCGCGTCACCGCCGGACACCTGGGCGGCACGGCGTACCGCCTCCACCGAGCCTCGCTCGGCGGTCCCGGCGTCGTACACGCCCGTCAGCTGCACCACCGTGCACGGGGGCAGCCGGTCGAGCGCCGCCGCCATGTGGATGGTGGAGCGGCCCCAGGCCAGACCCAGCACATCACCTTCGTTGACCAGTTCGCCGAGCAGGTCGGCGGCCACCTCTCCCAGGTTCTCGGGGTCGGGTGACTCCTCGGCCTCGGCCGGGGACTCGACCACGACAGCGTGCCTGAGGCCGTAGCGGGCGCGGAGCGCGTCCGAGCGCTCGGCGTCCAGCTCCGCAGGCACACGGATCTCGATACGTACGAGATCCCGTTCGAGGGCGGTCTCCAGGACCCGGGCCACCTTGAAGCGGCTGACGCCGAACTCCTCCGCGATCTGGATCTTGGACTTCCCCTCGAGGTAGAAGCGGCGGGCCATGGCCGCCGCCTGCACCAGCTCAGCGGGTCCCATCCGCATGGCTGACCGGCCCGCCGACATACCCGACACGGCGATCTCCTCACTGCTGTTCACACTCTGGATTCGCCGTTCATCCTTGCAGATCCGGCGCGGATGATCAGCCCTGATGAGAGCCGTTCACTTTGCTGTGGCTCAGTGGTCGCAGGCCCAGGAGGCCTTGGCCGTGGTCGCCTCCGCCTGCGTGCGTAGTGCACGTACCGCCTCTGCCGGGTCGTTTGCCCCGTAGACCGCCGATCCGGCCACGAAGACGTCGGCTCCTGCGTCCGCGCACCGCTCGATAGTGGAGGCGGAGACTCCGCCGTCGACCTGGAGCCAGAGCTCCAGACCGTGCTTGCTGATCAACTCGCGGGTGCGGCGAATCTTAGGAAGCATGATGTCGAGGAAGGCCTGTCCCCCGAAGCCCGGTTCGACCGTCATGATCAGCAGCATGTCGAGCTCGGGGAGCAGGTCCTCGTACGGCTCGATGGGAGTCGCGGGCTTCAGCGCCATAGAGGCGCGGGCGCCCTTGGCGCGGATCTCCCGGGCGAGCCGGACCGGGGCGGCGGCCGCCTCGACATGGAAGGTGACGGAACCGGCCCCCGCTTCGACGTACTGGGGCGCCCACCGATCGGGGGCCTCGATCATCAGATGGCAGTCCAGGGGAGTGGCCGTCGCACGGGCGAGCGACTCCACGACCGGCACACCGAGCGTGAGGTTCGGGACGAAATGGTTGTCCATGACGTCGACGTGGAGCCAGTCGGCTCCCTCCACGGCCTTCGCCTCGTCCGCGAGGCGGGCGAAGTCGGCGGAGAGGATGCTGGGGTTGATCTGCACGGCCATGTCCTAAGACTGCCATGCCCTCCAGGGGTTGTGGGCATCGGTCCCGGGTCGCACAGGGGGTTGCCATGAAACAGGGCGTCGCGCACCTCGTCTGCGGGCGGCGGGCCAAGTGGCTGGTGCTGGTGCTGTGGGTGGTGGTGCTGTTCGTCGCCGCGCCGTTCGCCATGAAGCTCACCGACGCGCAGGACAACGACGCGTCGTCCTGGCTACCGGGGTCCGCGGAGTCGACGCAGGTGCTGGAGATCTCCGAGGACTTCCGGCCGGAGCAGATCCCGGCGATCGTGATCTACGCCCGGGACGGCGGGCTGACGGCCCAGGACCGGGCGGAGATCGCCGAGGACGTGCGGCAGCTCAAGGAGCTGCGTGACCACGGCATCCGGGGCGCGGAGACGCGGGGACCGGTCTTCGACCGGCCGGACGATCCGCGGGCGGCGCAGGTCTTCGTGCCGATCACGATGGACGAGGAGGGCTGGGAGCGGATCTCGCCCGCCGTCGACTCCATCCGGGACGACGTCGGCGAGGGCGGCGGCGGGCTGGCCGTGCACATCACGGGCCCGGGCGGTACGTCGGCGGACTTCGCTGAGGCCTTCGAGGGCATCGACTCCACGCTGCTGTTCGCGGCGATGACCGTCGTCATCGTCATGCTGCTCATCACCTACCGCAGCCTGACCCTGCTGCTGGTCCCCCTGGTCTCGGTGGTCTGCGCGCTGTTCGCCTCCCAGGCGCTGATCTACCTGCTGGCCGAGCACGCGGGCCTGACGGTCAACGGCCAGAGCGCCGGCATCCTCACGGTGCTGGTCTTCGGCGCGGGGACGGACTACGCCCTGTTGCTGGTCGCCCGCTACCGGGAGGAGCTGCGCCGGCACGAGGACCGGCACGAGGCGATGGCCCTGGCGCTGCACCGCGCGGGCCCCGCGGTGCTCGCCTCCGGCGCGACGGTCGTGCTGAGCATGCTGGTGCTGCTGGCCGCCGAGATGAACTCCACCAGCGGCCTGGGCCCGGTGGCCGCGATCGGTGTCGCGGTCGCCCTGCTGGCGATGATGACCCTCTTCCCCGCCCTGCTGGTGATCTTCGGCCGGTGGATCTTCTGGCCGGTGATCCCGCACTACGGCACGCCCGACCCGACCGAGCGCGGCGTCTGGGCGCGCATGGGCCGCCGTATCGCCCGCCGCCCGCGCATGACCTGGGCCGTCACGGCACTGGCCCTGGCGGTCTGTTCGCTGGGGCTGATCCAGCTGCGCGCGGAGGGCATCGGCAACGCGGACGCGTTCACCGGGAAACCGGACTCGATCACCGGCCAGGAGGTCTCGGCGCGCTACTTCCCGGCGGGCAGCGGCGATCCCCTGGTCATCATCAGCAACCAGGCGCAGGCCGAGCAGGTGGGCCGCGCGGTGGCGGCGACGCAGGGCGTGGTCCCGCAGTCCCTCGGGCTGCCGCCCGGCACGAAACCGGCCTTCGAGGGCAAGGTCCTGTTCGAGGCCACCATGACCGCCCCGGCGGACAGCGAGGCCGCCAAGGAGACGGTGGAGCGGGTGCGGGACACCGTGCACGCGGTGCCGGACGCCGACGCCCAGGTGGGCGGCGGTACGGCGGCCCTGCTGGACATGGACGAGGCGACCACGCACGACAACATGCTGATCATCCCACTGGTGCTGGTGGTCGTCCTGCTGATCCTGTGCGTCCTGCTGCGCGCCCTGATCGCCCCGCTGCTGCTGATCGGGACGGTGATCCTGTCGTTCACGGCGGCGCTCGGCATCAGCGCGCTCGCGTTCCGGTACGTCTTCGACTACGCGGGCGAGGCGACCGACTTCCCGCTGTTCGTCTTCGTCTTCCTGGTCGCCCTGGGCATCGACTACAACATCTTCCTCACCACGCGCATCCGCGAGGAGGCGGGCCGCCAGGGCACCAGACCTGGCGTGGTCACGGGGCTCGCCACCACCGGAGCGGTCATCACCTCCGCCGGCCTGGTCCTGGCCGGCACCTTCGCCGCCCTCGGCACCCTCCCGATGGTCGCCTTCGCCGAGATCGGCTTCGCGGTCGCCCTCGGCGTCCTCATCGACACGTTCATCGTGCGCTCGGTCCTGGTGACGTCTCTGTTCCTGGACGTGGGCCCGAAGGTGTGGTGGCCGCACCGGCTGGCCAAGGAGGACGGCGGTGCGGCGGCCCGGGAGCGCGTCGCAGCGGGAGTCAGCCGGTCCGGCGAATGAGGGCCAGGTACATCGCGTCGGTCCCGTGCAGATGCGGCCACAGCTGCACGTCGGGCCCCTCTCCCAGGTCCGGTACTCCGGGCAGCAGCGGCCGGGCGTCGAGGAGCTCGCTGTCCGGGTGCTGCTTGAGGACATCGGCGACGACGGCCCTGGTCTCGGCGAGGTGCGGCGAGCAGGTCGCGTAGCCGACGACACCGCCGATCCGCACCGACTCCAGGGCGGTGCGCAGCAGGCCGCGCTGCAACGGCGCGAATCCCTCCAGGTCCTCCGGCCGGCGCCGCCAGCGTGCCTCGGGGCGGCGCCGCAGGGCACCGAGTCCGGTGCACGGCACGTCGACCAGCACGCGGTCGAAACTGCCGGGCCGCCACGCCGGACGCGTCCCGTCCGCGGCGATCACCTGGTACGGCCCGGGGTTCCCCTCCAGCGCCTTGGCCACGAGCCCGGCGCGGTGGGTCTGCTTCTCGGAGGCGACGAGCAGCGCGCCCCGCTGGGCCGCGAGGGCGCCGAGCAGCGCGGCCTTGCCGCCGGGCCCCGCGCACCCGTCCAGCCACCGCCGGTCGGGCCCGTCCAGCGGCGCGTTGGCGAGGGCGAGCGCCACGAGCTGGCTGCCCTCGTCCTGCACGCCCGCGCGTCCGTCCCGCACGGCCGCGACGGCGCCCGGCTCACCGCCCTCGGTCAGCCGCACGGCATACGGCGACCAGTGCCCCGGCACGGCGGCGTCCTCTTCCAGCAGTTCCTCGGCGGTGGCCCGCCCGGGCCGCGCCACCAGGGTCACCTCGGGCCGCTCGTTGTCGGCGCGCAGCAGCTCCTCGATGCCGGCGCGACCGCCGCCGAGGGAGTCCCACAGCGCCGACACGACCCACCGCGGATGCGAGTGGACGACGGCGAGGTGGTCCTCGGGATCCGCGTCGTAGGGCGGCGCGACCCGCTCCAGCCAGCCGTCCAGATCGTGCTGCGCGACCTTCCGCAGCACGGCGTTGACGAACTTGGCCCGCCCGTCGCCGAGCACGACGCGCGCGAGCTCCACGGTGGCGGACACGGCCGCGTGCGTCGGGATCCGCGTCCCGAGCAGCTGATGGGCGCCGAGACTCAGCACGTCCAGCACCGGTGGGTCGACCTCCCGCAGCGGCCGGTCCACGCAGGCCGAGAGGACCGCGTCGTAGGTCCCCTGCCGGCGCAGCGTCCCGTACACCAGCTCGGTGGCGAGCGCCGCGTCCCGGGTGTCGAACGCCTCGGGCCCCTCCTTCTCCCGCGCCTTGCGCAACAGCGGCGGCAGAACGAGGTTGGCGTAGGCGTCCCGCTCGTCCACGGCCCTCAGCGCCTCGAAGGCGAGGATGCGGACCGGGTCCTTCTTGGGCCGACGGTAGGGCTTGCCGGACGTACGGGGCCGGCGGGGCTGGTCGCTCACGAAAAAGGTGCTCCGGGTGTGAGAAGAAGTGCGCCGTCCAGCCTACGCCGCCCCGGACGTGCCGCTGTGTCAGCCCCCGAGCCGCTCGCCCTCGGCGATCCGCACGCCGCGTGCCCAGTCCGCCGCCCGCATCGGCTTCTTGCCCTGGGCCTGCACCCAGACCAGCTCGACGGCGTACGAGCCGGTGCCGACGTACACGTTGTTCTTCCCGGCGGAGATCTGCCCCGGGGCGAGCTCCGTCCGGTCCGGCACGGGGGCGACCTGGATGAGCTTGAGCCGCTCACCGCGGAACGTGGTCCAGGCGCCGGGCGCGGGAGTGCAGCCCCGCACCATCCGGTCGACGCGCAGCGCGGGAGCGGTCCACTCGATGCGGGCGTCCTCGACGTTGACCTTCGGGGCCAGGCTGACGCCCTCGGCCGGCTGCGGTACGGCCTTCAGTGTGCCGTCCTCGATCCCGTCCATGGTCGCCGCGAGCAGCCCGGCACCGGCGAACGCCAGCCGGGTCAGCAGGTCCCCGCTGGTGTCGGTGGCCCGAATCTCCTCGGTGACCGTCCCGTAGACCGGCCCGGAGTCGAGCCCCTCCTCGATCAGGAACGTGGAAGCCCCGGTGATCTCGTCCCCGGCCATGATGGCGTGCTGCACGGGCGCGGCACCACGCCAGGCCGGCAGCAGGGAGAAGTGCAGATTGACCCAGCCGTGCGCGGGGACGTCGAGGGCGACCCGGGGCAACAGGGCGCCGTAGGCGACGACGGGACAGCAGTCCGGCCCGATCTCCCGCAGCCGATCCAGGAACTCCGGGTCCTTCGGCTTCGCGGGCTTCAGCACCTCGATCCCGGCCTCCTCCGCACGCTCGGCGACGGGCGACGCGACGAGCCTGCGCCCCCGCCCGGCCGGCGCGTCGGGCCGCGTGACGACGGCGGCGACCTCGTGCCGCCCGGAGGCGAGAAGAGCGTCCAGAGCGGGAACGGCGACCTCGGGTGTACCGGCGAAGACGAGCTTCATGGGGTGGTGGGGGCCTCTCGGGCAGGGGGTCGAAGACGGGCAACGCCCAAGTCTATGAGCCCTCGAACGGGAACCCGCCGACGGCGCCCGGCCCCCCCACCGGAGACCTCAGCCTCTTGGCCAACTATTACGAGTGGTGCGCGGGTGGGAGACCAGAGCCAAAGACCGAAGGCCGAGGCGCACACCCCGCGCAAACGGGCGCACGCATATGCCCCCACGCCCCCACCCCGTGACCCGCGGAGCGAATCCGCGTTGGTCAAGACAGAGTTGACCACAACGGGCCGCGATCGCGGCCCATTCCTTTCAACGCCGGTTCGAGAGGCTTGTTCATGGCCGACCACGCAACCCACGACGCCCAGGCTCGGGCCAGCCTGCACTTGCTGGTGCGGGACATCGAGCGGGTCCGCCGGCAGGTGGACGCACTGCGCACCCTCACCGCCCAGTTGGGCAACGTCTACCGCCCGCGCCGCTCCGGCCCCTCCACGGGCTTCGTCGTCTACGGACGCGCCCCCGCCCCGACGGTACGTCTCGCCCAGGAGCTGCGGGACAGTGTCGAGACCCTGGTCACGGCGGCCGTGGACTTCGACCGCTCACTGGGCTTCTCGTGGGACGCGGTGGGCTCCGCGCTCGGAGTCACGAAACAGGCGGTCCACCGCCGTTACGGCGCGCGCCGTGCCACGCCCCAGCCGGCCGCGGCCGAGGCGGAGCGCACCCCGGAGCCGTCGGGCTCCCGCACGGTCAGTGTGAACACCGGCCTCCCCACGGTCCCGACGGTCCCGGCGGCCCGCTCCATGCCCACCCAGCCGACGGCGGGCAGCCCGGCGCTCCGCGACGAGGCCAGGCCGACGGCCTTCCCCGGCCCGCGCAACGGCTGAGCCGCCCTCCCGCACCCCTGCCCTCCCGGACCGCCTTCTGGGAGGGCAGCGACGTATCCGGCCGCTGCCGTCTGGGAGTCCTGCGCAAGCCACCCCCGCCGGGCCCCGGCAGTGACTCACCCGATGTCCGCCGGATCGATCCGCACCCAGACCCCACTCCCGCCGCCGCTCCCGCTCCCACTCCCCCGAGCCATCCGCGCCGCCTGCGCGGCCTTCAGCGCGGCGGCCAGCGCGGCGCCCTTCCCCGGCGGCACCCGGATCAGCGCCCGCTCCCACTGCTCCCCGGGCGGCGGCGCCCCCGCCCGACGCGGTCGTCCCGCTGCGGGGACGGGCAACGGCACCGGCCCCAGCACCTCGGCCTCCGCCGGCAGTTCTGCCGCACGGAGAAACTCGGCCACGGCTTCCGCCGGTCCCGACACCGCCGCCATCCGCGACACCGGCGGAAACCCCAGCTCTGCCCGCTCGGCGAGTTCCCGCACCGCGTGACCGACGGGGTCCCACCGTACGAGCGCCTGGACGGGCCGCAGCGTCGGTTCGGCCACGACCACCACCGTGCCGCCGGCCGGCTGCGGCCGGACGAGCGCCCCGGCCGCGATCCACCGCCGCAGCGCGTCCTCGCCGGCGCGCAGATCGGGCCGCCCGAGCATGGCCCACCCGTCCAGCAGCAGCGCCGCCGCGTACCCGCCCTCCGCGACGGGCTCGGCCCCCGGCGTACTCACCACCAGTGCGGGCACCCCCGGCACCGTGTCGAGCACGTGTTCACGGCCCGACGTCCGCACCGGAACGGCGGGGAAGGCCCGTCCGAGCTCCTCGGCGGTCCGCCGGGCGCCCACCACCGAGGCGCGCAGCCGGAAGGCGCCGCACTCCGGGCAGTGCCAGCCGCTCTCCTCACGGCCGCACCATCCGCAGCACAACGCGCCGCCGTCCCGCGTCTCCAGCGGTCCGGAGCACTGCCGGCACCGCGCGGGCGCCCGGCAGCTGGCGCACGCCATGCGCGGCACGTATCCCCGCCGGGGCACCTGCACCAGCACCGGACCGTGCCGCAGGCCGTCCCTGACGACCTGCCAGGCGAGGGTCGGCAGCCGGGCGGCCCGGGCGGCCTCGTCCCGTGCGAGGTCCCCGTCCCCGACGGTGCGGACCAGCGGAGCGGCTGCGCGCACCTGCTCACGCCCGGCGACCAGCGGGCGAGCCCACCCGCTCTCGACGAGCTGCGCGGCCTCCACCGTGCAGCCCCAGCTGCCCAGCAGGAAGCCGCACCTGTCCTGGGCGGCCCGCAGCAGCAGCACCTCGCGTGCGTGGGGCTGCGGGGCGTGCTGCTCGCTGTGGCTGTCGTCCCCGTCGTCCCAGATGGCCACGAGCCCGAGGTCCTGGACCGGCGCGAACATCGCGGCCCGGGTCCCGATCACGGCCCGGACGGAGCCCCGCCGGACCGCGAGCCATTGCGCGTACCGCTTCTCGGGCCCCGCGTCGGCGGTGAGCACCGCGTGCCGCCCCTCCCCCAGCAGGGCGGTCAGGGCGGCGTCGACCCGCGCGACCGCCCGCCCGTCGGGCAGGACGGCGAGGGCCCCCCGGCCGGAGGCCAGTGTCGCCACGACCGCCCGGGCCAGCTCCTCGCTCCACTCAGGGCCGGGCAGCGCGTTCCACACGGCCCGTGGCGCACCGCCGGAGGCCAGCGACTCCAGGAAGGCCGCTCCCCGCTCGTACCGCTGCCAGGAGCCCGCCCCGGGCGCCGGGGGCGACGGCAGCGGTGCGGGCGAGCGGCGCTGCTCGGCCCGGGCGTTGCGCGGCGGTACGGCGAGCTGGAGGACGTCGGCGAGGCTGCCCGCGTACCGGTCGGCGACCGCCCGGGACAGGCTCAGCAGTTCCTCGCTCAGCACCCGCTCGGGCGACACGACCTGGGCGAGGGCGGCCAGCGGCCCCGAGTAGTCGGACTCGGGCAGCCGCTCGACGAGGAACCCGTCGATCAGGCCACCGCCCTCGCGCCGTCCTTCCCGCACGCGGTGTCGCCCGGCCCCGAACCTCACCCGCACCCGCACGCCCGGCTGGGCCTGCTCGTCCAGTTCCTCGGGCACGGCGTAGTCGAAGTACCGGTCGAGATGGAGCACGCCCTTGTCGACGAGCACCCGCGCGATGGGCAGGTCCTTGGCGAGCGCGGCCCCCCGCCAGGTCCGCGGCTTGGCCCGGGGCGTCTTGGCCTTCCGCACGCTCTCCCGGATGAGCGCGAGCTGCTCGGGCGGCGCACCCTCCGCGCCGCCGCCCGCCTGTTCGTTCTCGCTGCTCACGCTTGCATTCTTACCAAACGCCACTGACATCCGGCGGCGCCCGAGTACCCGTCGCCCGCCCACCGGACGCACGACGAGGCCCGGCACCCCGAAGGGTGCCGGGCCTCGCGAGGTACCGCGACGGCGTCCGGGCCTGCCGCCCCGCCGTCTTGCGGGGACTTACAGCCCCACGGCCTTGCGCAGCGCGTCCACGCGGTCCGTCCGCTCCCAGGTGAACTCGGGAAGCTCACGGCCGAAGTGGCCGTACGCCGCTGTCTGGGAGTAGATCGGGCGGAGCAGGTCGAGGTCGCGGATGATGGCGGCCGGACGGAGGTCGAAGACCTCGTCGATCGCCTTCTCGATCTTCTCCGTGTCGACCTTGGCGGTGCCGAAGGTCTCGACGAACAGACCGACCGGCTCGGCCTTGCCGATGGCGTAGGCCACCTGGACCTCGCAGCGGGTGGCGAGACCCGCGGCGACCACGTTCTTGGCGACCCAGCGCATCGCGTACGCCGCGGAGCGGTCGACCTTGGACGGGTCCTTGCCGGAGAAGGCGCCGCCGCCGTGGCGGGCCATGCCGCCGTAGGTGTCGATGATGATCTTGCGGCCGGTCAGGCCGGCGTCACCCATCGGGCCGCCGATCTCGAAGCGGCCGGTGGGGTTGACCAGGAGGCGGTAGTTCTCCGTGTCGAGCTTGATGCCCTCGTCGAGCAGCGCCTTGAGCTCCGGGTCGACGACGAACTCCTTGATGTCCGGAGCCAGGAGCGAGTCCAGGTCGATGTCGGAGGCGTGCTGCGAGGAGACCACGACGGTGTCGAGGCGGACCGCCTTGTCGCCGTCGTACTCGATGGTGACCTGCGTCTTGCCGTCCGGGCGCAGGTAGGGGATGGTGCCGTTCTTGCGCACGTCGGACAGGCGCTTCGACAGGCGGTGCGCCAGGAAGATCGGCAGCGGCATCAGCGTCGGCGTCTCGTCCGTCGCGTAGCCGAACATCAGGCCCTGGTCGCCCGCGCCCTGCTTGTCGAGCTCGTCCTCATCGCCCTCGACACGGGACTCGTAAGCCGTGTCCACGCCCTGGGCGATGTCCGGGGACTGTGCGCCGATGGAGACCGAGACGCCGCAGGAGGCGCCGTCGAAGCCCTTCTTCGAGGAGTCGTAGCCGATTTCGAGGATCTTGCTCCGGACCAGCGTCGCGATGTCCGCGTACGTCTTGGTCGTGACCTCGCCGGCCACGTGCACCAGGCCGGTCGTGATCAGGGTTTCGACGGCGACCCGGGAGGTCGGGTCCTCGCGGAGCAGCGCGTCGAGAATGGTGTCGCTGATCTGGTCAGCGATCTTGTCGGGGTGACCCTCGGTCACGGACTCCGAGGTGAACAGGCGACGGGACACAACGCTCCCTGGGGTTGCAGCGGCTGCTGGCTGATCATTTGGCGGACGGCGGGGGCTGCACCCGGCGCCGTCCGTGGAACAGCTTATCGGTCACGCTTAGGCCACGGTCTCCCTGTCTCGACACTCGGAAGCGCTGTGACCTGCGGCACGGGCATTCTGCCCAATGCCGTGCTGCGTTGGCCAGAGGCGCCACGCCCCGATCGGCCGGGTTTCACCGGGGTGCAGGGGGACTCAAACATCAGCGAAGGCGTTCGACCACCAGGTCCCAGACGGTTTCGGCCAGGGCTTCCTTGGGGCCGTGCGGCACCGGGGTCTCGCTGCCGTCGGCGCCGAGGACGACGGCCTCGTTCTCCTCGGAACCGAAGGTTCTGCTCTCCCCGACCTCGTTCACCACCAGCAGATCACAGCCCTTGCGCTTCAGTTTCGCGCGGCCGTTGGCGAGCACGTCGTCGGTCTCCGCCGCGAAGCCGACGATCACCTGTCCCGGGCGTACGCGGTCGGCGGAGACCTCCGCGAGGATGTCCGGATTCCGTACCAGGGTGATCGGCTCCGGCTCCTGGTCGTCCTTCTTCTTGATCTTCCCGGCCGCGTACACCGCCGGGCGGAAGTCCGCCACCGCCGCCGCCATGACCACCGCGTCCGCGTCGGCGGAGGCCTTCAGCACCGCCTCGCGCAGCTGCACGGCGGTGCCGACGGGGACGACGTCCACGCCGGCCGGGTCGGGCAGGGCGCTGTTGGCCGCGATCAGCGTGACACGGGCGCCGCGGGCCGCCGCTGTACGGGCGAGGGCGTAGCCCTGCTTGCCGGAGGAGCGGTTGCCGAGGAACCGGACGGGGTCCAGGGGCTCGCGGGTGCCGCCGGCGCTGACCACGACGTGCCGGCCTTTCAGGTCCGGCTCGGCCACGCCCCGGGCCAGCACGCGGCGGCAGACCTCGAAGATCTCTCCCGGGTCGGGCAGCCGGCCCTTGCCGGTGTCGACTCCGGTGAGACGGCCCACGGCCGGTTCGATGACGAGGGCGCCGCGGCGGCGCAGCGTCGCCACGTTCTCCTGGGTGGCCGGGTGCTCCCACATCTCCGTGTGCATGGCGGGGGCGAAGACGACCGGGCAGCGGGCGGTGAGCAGCGTGTTGGTGAGGAGGTCGTCGGCGAGGCCGTGGGCCGCCTTGGCGAGCATGTCGGCGGTGGCGGGGGCGACGACGACCAGGTCGGCGTGCTGTCCGATGCGGACGTGCGGGACCTCCTGCACGTCGTCCCACACCTCCGTGGAGACCGGCTTCCCGGAGAGCGCGGACCAGGTGGCGGCGCCGACGAAGTGCAGCGCGGAGGCGGTGGGCACCACGCGCACGTCGTGGCCCGACTCCGTCAGCCGCCGCAGCAGCTCACAGGCCTTGTACGCGGCGATGCCGCCGCTGACCCCCAGAACGACCTTCGGCTTGTCCACGTCTCTCCCCGGACCTCGGCAACCGGCACAACGTACGACTCCATGACACACCACAGGCCCGGCAGTCGGCCTGCCGGGCCTGTGGAAAAGTCAGCGTCAAGCTGCAAATAGTACTTACTGCGCCGGGCCCTCGACGGCCTCGGACGTCAGCAGCCCCGCGTTGATCTCGCGAAGGGAGATCGAGAGCGGCTTCTCGTGGACGTGGGTGTCGACGAGAGGACCGACGTACTCGAGGAGACCCTCGCCGAGCTGCGAGTAGTACGCGTTGATCTGGCGGGCCCGCTTGGCCGCGTAGATCACGAGGCTGTACTTCGAGTCGGTGGCCTCGAGGAGCTCGTCGATCGGCGGGTTGATGATGCCCTCGGGCGCGGAGATGGAAGAGGACACGCTCTACCTTCCGATGGATGGGAAAGATTCTGTCGGGGTGATCAGCGAGACCCGGAATCGATCAGCGATGGTCACACGACGTCCACCAAGGCTAGCAGCTCGCGAGCCACGTCCTCGACGGAGGTGTTGACCAGGGTCGTATCGAACTCCGGCTCGGCGGCCAGTTCGGTCTTCGCCGCCTGGAGCCGGCGCTCGATCACCTCGGGCGGTTCGGTGCCCCGCCCGGTGAGTCTGCGCACCAGCTCCTCCCAGGAGGGGGGAGCCAGGAACACCAGCCGGGCCTCGGGCATCGACTCCCGGACCAGACGGGCGCCCTGGAGGTCGATCTCGAGGAGTACGGGCTCGCCCTTCTCCAGGCGCTCCTGCACGGCCGCACGCGGCGTTCCGTACCGGTTGCCGGCGAACTCGGCCCACTCCAGCAGTTCGCCGTTGGCGATCAGCTTGTCCATCTCGTCGTCGGTGACGAAGAAATAGTGGACCCCGTGCTTCTCGCCGGGGCGGGGCTTGCGGGTCGTCGCCGACACCGAGAGCCAGACCTCGGGGTGTTCCTTGCGCATATGGGCGACGACCGTGCTCTTGCCGACCCCGGAGGGGCCGGAGAGCACGGTCAGCCGCGGACGTACGTCCGGGGGTACGGGGGTCGTCCCCCGGGGTGTTGCAGCCATGCAGCGATTATCCAGCAATCCCGGAGTGCCCGGGACTCGCTTCCCCGGAGTGCCCGGTTCAGGAGCCGGTGCTGCCGAACTCGCGCTCCAGGGAGGCGATCTGGTTGGAACCGAGGCCGCGCACGCGACGGCTCTCGGAGATACCGAGTCGTTCCATGATCTGCTTGGCGCGGACCTTGCCCACGCCCGGGAGCGACTCGAGGAGGGCGGAGACCTTCATCTTGCCGATGACGTCGTTCTCCTGGCCCTGCTTGATGACCTCGTGAAGGGAGGCGCCGGAGTGCTTGAGTCGATTCTTGACCTCGGCCCGCTCCCGGCGAGCCGCGGCGGCCTTTTCGAGCGCGGCTGCGCGCTGTTCAGGGGTAAGGGGCGGAAGAGCCACGCCTACGTCACCTCGGATGTCGAACTGTCGGATACGGACCGGTGAGGAACCTAGTCGCCCCACACCTGGGGAGCTACGAGCAACACGCTTGCCCGTTCACTCTCGTCGGAGACTAGCGGGCAAGTCCGCCAGAGTCAGCGAGAACAGCGGAAAAGTCCTGGTCAGCCTTCATCTGAAGGGACATTTAGGACATACTGCCCCGGATTTGAGGATGTATTCAGACTCAAGCACGCCCCGGACCACTCATCGGAGGACTCCGGAAGAGGTCAGGAGGAGGTCAGGAGGAGGTCACGGTGTGACGGATCTCCTCCGCGAAGCGCTCCGCGGCATCACGCAGCGTGATCGCTTCGGGACCGTGGCGTAGCACTCCACGGCTGACGTTCGGCACGACATTGCGCACCGCCGTCCCGAAGACCCGGGGAAGATCGGCCGGCGTGGCCCCCTGGGCACCGATGCCGGGCGCGAGGAGCGGGCCGTTGATGTCCAGGTCGTACGACGACAGGTCACCGAGCGTCGCGCCGACGACCGCGCCGAAGGACCCCAGGGGCTCCTCCCCCGCGTTCTCGGCGGACAGGTGCGCGAGCATGGTCGCTCCGATGTTCCGGCCGTCGGACCGCACGGCGTGCTGCACCTCGCCGCCCTCCGGGTTGGAGGTCAGCGCCAGCACGAACAGCCCGGCGCCGCTCTCCCGCGCCAGCGCGACGGCCGGGCTCAGCGAGCCGTAGCCGAGGTAGGGCGAGACGGTCAGCGCGTCGGAGAACAGCGGCGCGTCCTTGTGCAGGAAGGACTCGGCGTACGCGGCCATGGTCGAGCCGATGTCGCCGCGCTTGGCGTCCATCACGACCAGCGCGCCCGCAGCCCGCGCCTCGGCCACCGACTTCTCCAGGACGGCGACGCCGCGCGAGCCGAACCGCTCGAAGAAGGCGCTCTGCGGCTTGAGCACGGCGACCCGGTCCGCCAGGGCCTCGACGACCGTGCGGCTGAACCGCTCCAGGCCCGCGACGTCGTCGTTGAGGCCCCACTCGGCGAGCAGCGAGGCGTGCGGGTCGATGCCGACGCACAGCGGGCCGCGCTCGTCCATGGCGCGGCGCAGGCGGGCGCCGAAGGGTTCGAGACCACTCATGCCGTCTTCCTCACATCGGCGCCCACCGCGTCGGCGAGCGTGGCGTACGGGCTGGTGCGCAGGCGCGCGGCGAGCCCCTTGTGGACAGCCCGGCCCCAGAAGGGCCCCTCGTAGATGAAGGCGCTGTAGCCCTGGACCAGCGTGGCGCCGGCCAGGATGCGCTGCCAGGCGTCCTCGGCGTTCTCGACGCCCCCGACGCCCACCAGGGTGATCCGGTCGCCCACGCGCGCGTAGAGGCGGCGCAGGACCTCCAGGGAGCGATCCTTCAAGGGTGCTCCGGACAGGCCGCCGGTCTCCTTGACCAGGGAGGAGTCGGACTTCAGGCCGAGTCCCTCGCGCGCGATGGTGGTGTTCGTGGCGATGATCCCGTCCAGGCCGAGTTCCACCGCGAGGTCGGCGACGGCGTCGATGTCCTCGTCGGCGAGGTCCGGCGCGATCTTGACCAGGAGCGGGACGCGCCGCGCGGACACCGCGCGGTCGGCGGCCTCGCGGACCGCGCTCAGCAGGGGGCGCAGCGCCTCAGTGGCCTGGAGGTTGCGCAGACCGGGCGTGTTCGGGGAGGAGACGTTGACCACGAGGTAGTCGGCGTAGGGCGCCAGCCGCTCGGCGGACTTCACGTAGTCCGCGACGGCGTTCTCCTCGGGTACGACCTTGGTCTTGCCGATGTTGACGCCGACGACGGTCTTGAAGACGGGCGTCCGGGAGGCCAGGCGGGCGGCGACGCGGAGCGATCCGTCGTTGTTGAAGCCCATGCGGTTGATCAGCGCCCGGTCCTTGACCAGCCGGAACAGCCGCTGCTTGGGGTTGCCGGGCTGGGGCTCACCGGTGACCGTGCCGATCTCGACGTGGTCGAAGCCGAGCATGGCCACGCCGTCGATGCCGACGGCGTTCTTGTCGAAGCCCGCGGCGAGCCCGAAGGGGCCGTGCATGCGCAGCCCGAAGGCCTCCGTGCGCAGCTCCTTGTGGCGGGGCGCGAGGGCGGCCGCGAGGAACGTGCGCAGGACGGGTACGCGGGCGGCCAGCCGGATCCAGCGGAAGGCTAGGTGGTGGGCCTGCTCCGGGTCCATCCGCTTGAAGAGCAGACTGAAAAAGATCTTGTACATGGTGTCCTCACGAAGACATGGACGTCCTCACGAAGAGGGGGACACCGTTTCCGGTGTCCCCCTCGGGGCTGCTAGTCGCGGGCCGCGGTCAGGTGTTCCGCGTGTTCCTGGAGCGATCGGACGCTCACGTCGCCGCGGTTGAGGGCGTCGATGCCCTGGACCGCCGCCGCGAGCGCCTGGACCGTCGTCAGGCACGGCACGGAGCGCGCCACGGCCGCCGTACGGATGTCGTAGCCGTCGAGACGGCCGCCGGTGCCGTACGGGGTGTTGACGATGAGGTCGACCTCGCCGTCGTGGATGAGCTGGACGATGGTCTTCTCGCCGTTCGGGCCGGTGCCCTCGGACTGCTTGCGCACGATCGTGGCGTTGATGCCGTTGCGCTTGAGCACCTCGGCCGTGCCGGAGGTGGCGAGCAGCTCGAAGCCGTGGGCGACGAGCTCGCGGGCCGGGAAGATCATCGAGCGCTTGTCGCGGTTGGCGACCGAGATGAAGGCGCGGCCCTTGGTGGGCAGCGGGCCGTAGGCGCCCGCCTGCGACTTGGCGTACGCCGTGCCGAAGACGGAGTCGATGCCCATGACCTCGCCGGTCGAGCGCATCTCCGGGCCGAGGACCGTGTCGACGCCGCGGCCGTGGATGTCGCGGAAGCGCGACCACGGCATGACGGCCTCCTTCACGGAGATCGGCGCGTCGAACGGCAGCTCGCCGCCGTCGCCGTCGGCCGGCAGCAGGCCCTCGGCGCGCAGCTCCGCGATGGTCGCGCCCAGCGAGATCCGCGCGGCGGCCTTGGCCAGCGGCACCGCGGTCGCCTTCGAGGTGAAGGGGACGGTCCGGGAGGCGCGCGGGTTGGCCTCCAGGACGTAGAGGATGTCGCCCGCCAGCGCGAACTGGATGTTGATCAGGCCGCGCACCCCGACGCCCTTGGCGATGCCCTCCGTGGAGGCGCGCAGACGCTTGATGTCGAAGCCGCCGAGCGTGATCGGGGGCAGGGCGCACGCCGAGTCGCCGGAGTGGATGCCGGCCTCCTCGATGTGCTCCATGACGCCACCGAGGTAGAGCTCCTCGCCGTCGTAGAGCGCGTCCACGTCGATCTCGATCGCGTCGTCGAGGAACCGGTCGACCAGGACCGGCCGCGAGGGGCTGATCTCGGTCGACTCCGCGATGTAGGAACCCAGCCGGGTCTCGTCGTAGACGATCTCCATGCCGCGCCCGCCCAGGACGTACGAGGGACGCACCAGGACCGGGTAGCCGATCTCGTCGGCGATGGCCTTGGCCTCGGCGAAGGTGGTGGCGGTGCCGTGCTTGGGGGCCGGGAGGCCGGCCTCCTTGAGGACCCGGCCGAAGGCACCCCGGTCCTCGGCGGCGTGGATGGCCTCCGGGGACGTGCCGACGATGGGCACGCCGTTGTCCTTCAGCGCCTGCGACAGGCCCAGCGGGGTCTGGCCGCCGAGCTGGACGATGACGCCCGCGACCGGCCCGGCCTGCTGCTCGGCGTGGACGATCTCCAGCACGTCTTCCAGCGTCAGCGGCTCGAAGTACAGACGGTCGGAGGTGTCGTAGTCCGTGGAGACGGTCTCAGGGTTGCAGTTGACCATCACGGTCTCGTAGCCCGCTTCGCTCAGCGCGAAGGAGGCGTGGACGCAGGAGTAGTCGAACTCGATGCCCTGGCCGATGCGGTTCGGGCCGGAGCCCAGGATGATGACGGCGGCCTTCTCGCGGGGCGCGACCTCGGTCTCCTCGTCGTAGGAGGAGTAGAAGTACGGCGTCTTCGCGGCGAACTCGGCGGCGCAGGTGTCGACCGTCTTGTAGACCGGGCGGATGCCGAGCGCGTGCCGGACCTCGCGGACGACGTCCTCGCGCAGGCCGCGGATCTCGCCGATCTGCGTGTCGGAGAAGCCGTGCCGCTTGGCCTCGGCGAGCAGGTCGGTGGTCAGCTCGGGGGCCTCGGCCAGTTCGTCCGCGATCTCCTTGATCAGGAAGAGCTGGTCGACGAACCAGGGGTCGATCTTCGTGTACTCGAAGACCTCCTCGGGCGTGGCGCCCGCGCGGATGGCCTGCATGACGGTGTTGATCCGGCCGTCGGTGGGGCGCACGGCCTCGCGGAGCAGCTCGTCCTTGTCGCCGGGTTCGCCGACGAAGGTGAACTGGCTGCCCTTCTTCTCCAGCGAACGCAGGGCCTTCTGGAAGGCCTCGGTGAAGTTGCGGCCGATGGCCATGGCCTCGCCGACCGACTTCATGGTGGTGGTGAGGGTGGAGTCCGCGCTCGGGAACTTCTCGAAGGCGAAGCGCGGGGCCTTCACGACCACGTAGTCGAGCGTCGGCTCGAAGGAGGCCGGGGTCTCCTGCGTGATGTCGTTCGGGATCTCGTCCAGCGTGTAGCCGACGGCGAGCTTGGCGGCGATCTTGGCGATCGGGAAGCCGGTCGCCTTGGAGGCGAGGGCCGAGGAGCGCGAGACGCGCGGGTTCATCTCGATGACGATGACCCGGCCGTCCTCGGGGTTCACCGCGAACTGGATGTTGCAGCCGCCGGTGTCGACACCGACCTCACGGATGACGGCGATGCCGATGTCACGGAGGGTCTGGTACTCGCGGTCCGTCAGCGTCATCGCGGGCGCGACGGTGATCGAGTCGCCGGTGTGCACGCCCATGGGGTCGAAGTTCTCGATGGAGCAGACGACCACGACGTTGTCGTGCTTGTCGCGCATCAGCTCCAGCTCGTACTCCTTCCAGCCGAGGATGGACTCCTCCAGGAGCACCTCGGTGGTCGGCGAGAGCGTGAGGCCCTGCCCGGCGATGCGGCGCAGCTCCTCCTCGTCGTGGGCGAAGCCGGATCCGGCGCCGCCCATGGTGAAGGAGGGGCGGACGACGACCGGGTAGCCGCCGAGTTCCTCGACGCCCTTGAGGACGTCGTCCATGGAGTGGCAGATGTAGGACCGCGCCGACTCGCCGTGGCCGATCTTCTTGCGGACCTCCTCCACGACCTCCTTGAACTGGTCGCGGTCCTCGCCCTTGTGGATCGCCTCGACGTTGGCGCCGATCAGCTCGACGCCGTACTTGTCCAGGACGCCGTTCTCGTGCAGCGAGATCGCCGTGTTGAGGGCCGTCTGGCCGCCCAGGGTCGGCAGCAGCGCGTCCGGGCGCTCCTTGGCGATGATCTTCTCGACGAACTCGGGGGTGATCGGCTCGACATAGGTGGCGTCGGCGATCTCCGGGTCGGTCATGATCGTCGCCGGGTTGGAGTTCACCAGGACGACCCGCAGGCCCTCGGCCTTCAGAACGCGGCACGCCTGGGTGCCGGAGTAGTCGAACTCGGCGGCCTGGCCGATGACGATCGGGCCGGAGCCGATGACCAGGACGGACTGGATATCGGTGCGCTTAGGCACGCTGGCCCTCCATCAGGGATACGAAGCGGTCGAACAGGTAGGCGGCGTCGTGCGGGCCGGCTGCCGCTTCGGGGTGGTACTGGACGCTGAAGGCGGGGCGGTCGAGGAGCTGGAGCCCCTCCACCACGTTGTCGTTCAGGCAGACGTGGGACACCTCGGCGCGGCCGAACGGGGTCTCGGAGACCTGGTCGAGCGGGGCGTCGACGGCGAAGCCGTGGTTGTGCGCGGTGACCTCGACCTTGCCGGTCGTACGGTCCTGCACCGGCTGGTTGATGCCGCGGTGGCCGTACTTCAGCTTGTAGGTGCCGAAGCCGAGCGCGCGGCCCAGGATCTGGTTGCCGAAGCAGATGCCGAACAGCGGGGTGCCGCGCTCCAGGACGCCCTGCATGACGGAGACGGGGTGGTCGGCGGTGGCCGGGTCGCCCGGGCCGTTGGAGAAGAACACGCCGTCCGGGTTCACCGCGTAGACGTCCTCGACGGTCGCGGTCGCCGGGAGCACGTGCACCTCGATGCCGCGCTCGGCCATGCGGTGCGGGGTCATGCCCTTGATGCCGAGGTCGACGGCGGCGACGGTGAACCTCTTCTCGCCGATCGCGGGGACGACGTACGGCTCGGTGGTGGCGACCTCCGCTGAGAGGTTCGCGCCCTTCATCTGCGGGGCTTCCTGCACGCGCGCGAGGAGTGCGCTGTCGTCCCGGACGGCGTCGCCGCTGAAGATGCCGACGCGCATCGCGCCGCGCTCGCGCAGGTGGCGGGTGAGGGCGCGGGTGTCGATACCGGAGATGCCGACGACGCCCTGCGCCGCCAGCTCCTCGTCCAGCGAGCGCCGGGAGCGCCAGTTGGACGGCACGCGCGCGGGGTCGCGCACGACGTAGCCGGAGACCCAGATCCTCTTGGACTCCATGTCCTCGTCGTTGACGCCGGTGTTGCCGACGTGCGGGGCGGTCATCACCACGACCTGGCGGTGGTACGACGGGTCGGTGAGGGTCTCCTGGTAGCCGGTCATGCCGGTGGAGAACACCGCTTCGCCGAAGGTCTCCCCCACGGCCCCGTAGGCACGGCCGCGGAAGACCCGGCCGTCCTCCAGGACGAGTACGGCGGGAGTTTTGGCGGCTCCCCTGGTGGAGGTGGTCATCGTTCGGCGCCTTCCCTGCTGTTCGTTTCGATCATGGAGTTGATGGCCTCGACCCACTCGTTGTGTTCGGCCGCGTGGTCGGAGCGGAAGCCGGAGTCGATCAGCTTGTCGCCGTGCTCCCAGGTGACGACGAGCAGGCCGCCCTCGGTGAGCACCTTGCCGGCGATGCCCTTGTCGAGCCGGGCCTCGCGCAGCTGTGCGGCCGGGACGAAGAAGTCGTTCGCCCCGGGGCGTACGACGTCCAGTCCGGCGTCCGTGAGAGTCAGCTCGGTGCGGCTGCGGGTGCCCAGGCCGTGCGCGACGATGCGGTCGAGCCACTGTCCGGCGGTGGTGGAGCCGTGGTAGCGGCCGCTCATGGCGAGGCGCTCCGGGCCCGTCTCGTCCGGGGTGGTGGGCAGCTCGGGCAGGTCGCCCTGGAGCGTGCCGCGCCACTTCCAGCCCTCGCGCATCAGCCAGTAGACGAGCGCGACGAACAGGGCGAGGCCGACGACCCAGCCGATGCGGGCGGCCCAGTCGGTCACTTGCGCCGATTCCTTCTCGGCGGCCAGCAAAAGTACAGGTGTCACGTGAGCTTCCCGTCGACGAGCGTGGCCTTGCCCCGCAGCCACGTGTGCGTCACACGGCCCGGCAGCTCACGACCCTCGTAGGGGGTGTTGCGGCTGCGCGAGGCGAAGCCCGCGGGGTCCACAGAGCCACGGTATGCCGTGTCGACGAGGGTGAGGTTGGCGGGCTCACCTGCCGAGACGGGACGGCCGTGGCCCTTGGCCTGTCCGATCTGCGCGGGCTTGAAGGACATACGGTCGGCGACGCCGGCCCAGTCCAGCAGACCCGTGTCGACCATGGTCTCCTGCACCACTGACAACGCGGTCTCCAGGCCGACCATGCCCATGGCGGCCGCGGCCCACTCGCAGTCCTTGTCCTCGTGCGGGTGCGGGGCGTGGTCGGTGGCGACGATGTCGATCGTGCCGTCGGCGAGCGCCTCGCGCAGGGCCATCACGTCGCGCTCGGTGCGCAGCGGCGGGTTGACCTTGAAGACGGGGTTGTACGTGCGGACCAGCTCGTCGGTGAGGAGGAGGTGGTGGGGGGTGACCTCGGCGGTGACGGCGATGCCGCGGGACTTGGCCCAGCGGACGATCTCGACGGACCCGGCGGTCGACAGGTGGCAGATGTGGACGCGGGAGCCGACGTGGTCGGCGAGCAGGACATCCCGGGCGATGATCGATTCTTCGGCCACCGCGGGCCAGCCCCCGAGCCCGAGTTCGGCGGAGACGACGCCCTCGTTCATCTCGGCGCCCTCGGTCAGCCGCGGCTCCTGCGCGTGCTGCGCGACGACACCGCCGAAGGCCTTCACGTACTCCAGGGCCCGGCGCATGATCACCGCGTCATGGACGCACTTGCCGTCGTCGGAGAAGACGGTGACCCCGGCGGCCGACTCGTGCATGGCGCCCAGCTCGGCGAGCTTGCGGCCCTCCAGGCCGACGGTGACGGCCCCGATCGGCTGAACGTCGCAGTAGCCGTGCTCCTTGCCGAGCCGCCAGACCTGCTCGACGACACCGGCGGTGTCGGCGACCGGGAAGGTGTTGGCCATGGCGAACACGGTGGTGTAGCCGCCGCTCGCCGCCGCGCGCGTGCCGGTGAGGACGGTCTCGGAGTCCTCGCGGCCCGGCTCGCGCAGATGGGTGTGCAGGTCGACCAGGCCCGGCAGCAGCACCTTGCCCTCGGCCTCGACGATCTCCGCGCCCTCGGCGGACAGCCCGCTGCCGACCTCCGCGATCGTCCCGCCGTCGATCAGCACGTCCTGCGGCTCGCCGCCCAGCACCTTCGCACCACGGATCAGGATCTTGCTCATCTGTCTTACTTCTCCTCGGTACGGGTCTGGGTGACGGCGGGTTCGTTTCCGCCCAGCAGCAGGTACAGGACGGCCATCCGGATGGAGACTCCGTTCGCGACCTGCTCGACGACGGTGCAGCGGTCGGAGTCGGCGACCTCGGCGGTGATCTCCATGCCGCGGACCATCGGGCCGGGGTGCATCACGACGGCGTGCTCGGGCATCCGCGCCATGCGGTCGCCGTCGAGGCCGTAGCGCCGGGAGTACTCGCGCTCGGTCGGGAAGAACGCGGCGTTCATGCGCTCGCGCTGGACGCGCAGCATCATCACCGCGTCGGACTTGGGCAGCGTGCTGTCGAGGTCGTACGACACCTCGCAGGGCCAGCTCTCGATGCCGACGGGCACCAGGGTCGGCGGGGCGACGAGGGTGACCTCGGCGCCGAGGGTGTGCAGCAGGTCGACGTTGGAGCGGGCGACCCGGCTGTGCAGGACGTCGCCGACGATGGTGATGCGCCTGCCTTCGAGGTCCTGGCCGATCCCGGCGTCCGGGCCGATCAGGCGGCGGCGCATGGTGAAGGCGTCCAGCAGGGCCTGGGTGGGGTGCTGGTGGGTGCCGTCGCCTGCGTTGACGACGGCCGCGTCGATCCAGCCGGAGTTCGCCAGGCGGTACGGGGCTCCGGAGGCGCCGTGCCGGATGACCACGGCGTCGACGCCCATGGCCTCCAGGGTCTGGGCCGTGTCCTTCAGGGACTCGCCCTTGGACACGCTCGAACCCTTGGCGGAGAAGTTGATGACGTCCGCGGACAGCCGCTTCTCGGCGGCCTCGAAGGAGATCCGGGTGCGGGTGGAGTCCTCGAAGAAGAGGTTGACGATCGTGCGGCCGCGCAGGGTCGGCAGCTTCTTGATCGGCCGGTCTGCGACCCGGGCCATCTCCTCGGCGGTGTCGAGGATCAGGACGGCGTCGTCGCGGGTGAGGTCGGCGGCCGAGATGAGATGACGCTGCATCTGTCAGGCTCCGTAAGGCAGTTCAAGCTGGAGAAATGGGGCAGACGGGCGCGCGAGGGCGCACCGAGCCGGCGTACGACGGCGGCGTGCGCCTGGAGCGCTACTGGGCGGTCTGCTTGGCGCCGAGCAGCACGGTGTCGCGACCGTCCTCCTCGGCGAGCTGGACCTTGACCGTCTCCCGCAACGACGTGGGGAGGTTCTTGCCGACGTAGTCGGCGCGGATGGGCAGTTCGCGGTGGCCGCGGTCGACGAGGACCGCGAGCTGCACCGCGCGGGGGCGCCCGATGTCGTTCAGGGCGTCGAGGGCGGCGCGGATGGTGCGGCCGGAGAAGAGGACGTCGTCGACGAGGACGACGAGCTTGCCGTCGATGCCGTCACCGGGGATCTCGGTGCGGGCCAGCGCACGCGGCGGGTGCATGCGCAGGTCGTCGCGGTACATGGTGATGTCGAGCGAGCCGCACGGAACCTTGCGCTCGGTGATCTGCTCGAGCTTGTCGGCGATCCGCCGGGCGAGGAAGACGCCCCGGGTCGGAATGCCGAGGAGCACCACGTCGTCGGCGCCCTTTGCGCGTTCGACGATCTCGTGGGCGATGCGGGTCAGTACCCGTGCGATGTCGGGCCCTTCGAGAACGGGCCGGGCATCGGACTGCGAGTCGTGCGTGTCCATACGAAACGGACCTCCTTCTCCGCCTCACGGGACGGACCTTAAAGGACGTCGGGATTGCGCCATCCACGGTAGCAGGCCCTCGCCGCCGCCCGGACGGCCCCCTCGGATCACCCACTCGGCCTAACAGAGTGCTGATACCACGGAAGAGTCGGTGCGGACCATTCGGCTTGACGCGGCAGAGTAACGCTGCGTAACCTCACAGTGAGTTACCAGCCGCGCGGCCTGGCACCCACGCCAGACGCGTCGACACAGTGCCGGGGAGCTATATGTCCAGCGAATACGCCAAACAGCTCGGGGCCAAGCTCCGGGCGATCCGCACCCAGCAGGGCCTTTCCCTCCACGGTGTCGAGGAGAAGTCCCAGGGACGCTGGAAGGCGGTCGTGGTCGGTTCGTACGAGCGCGGCGACCGTGCCGTGACCGTGCAGCGCCTTGCCGAGCTGGCGGATTTCTACGGCGTTCCGGTGCAGGAGCTGCTCCCGGGCACCACCCCGGGCGGCGCCGCCGAGCCGCCGCCGAAGCTGGTCCTGGACCTGGAGCGGCTGGCCCCGGTGCCGGCCGAGAAGGCGGGCCCCCTTCAGCGCTACGCGGCCACGATCCAGTCGCAGCGCGGTGACTACAACGGCAAGGTGCTCTCGATCCGCCAGGACGACCTGCGCACACTCGCCGTCATCTACGACCAGTCGCCTTCGGTCCTCACCGAGCAGCTGATCAGCTGGGGTGTCCTGGACGCGGACGCGCGCCGCGCGGTGGCCACCCACGAGGAGGCCTGACCGCTTCGGGGGGGACAGCAGAAACGTGCCGCCGGGGTGGCCGGAACCATATGGTTCCGGCCACCCCGGCGGCTTTCTGAGGGCCTGGCAGCCCTCGAAGGTACGGGAACGCCGGAGGGCCCGCGGCAGTCACGCTGCGGGCCCTCCGGCGTTCTGTCTGCCTCAGACTCGTCGTCTCAGACTTCGTCGCGACGGAGCGAGGGCTTGAGCTCCTTCAGCCGTCCGAGCAGGCCGTTCACGAACGAGGGCGACTCGTCCGTGGAGAATTCCTTCGCCAGCTGCACCATCTCGTCGAGGACGACGGCGTCCGGGGTCTCGTCGACCCAGATCAGCTCATAGGCGCCGAGCCGCAGGATGTTGCGGTCGACGACCGGCATCCTGTCGAGCGTCCAGCCGACCGAGTACTGGGCGAGCAGCTCGTCGATGCGCTTCGCGCGCTGCGCGTAGCCCTCGACCAGCTCCATCGTGTACTCGCTCACCGGCGGCTGCCGGGTGTCGGCCCGGGAGAGCCGGACCCAGTCGGCGAGGACGGTCAGGACCTCGGCGCCGCGCTGGTCGCCCTCGAAGAGGATCTGGAAGGCGCGCTTGCGGGCCGTGTTGCGGGCAGCCACGGTTAGCTGTTCACCCGGCCGAGGTAGTCGCTGGTGCGGGTGTCGACCTTGATCTTCTCACCGGTGGTGATGAAGAGCGGGACCTGGATCTGGTGACCGGTCTCCAGCGTGGCGGGCTTGGTGCCGCCGGTGGACCGGTCGCCCTGGACGCCCGGCTCGGTCTCCTGGACGACCAGCTCGACGGCGGCCGGCAGCTCGACGAAGAGCACCTCGCCCTCGTGCTGGGCGACCGTGGCCGTGAAGCCCTCGATCAGGAAGTTGGCGGCGTCGCCGACGGCCTTGCGGTCGACCATGAGCTGGTCGTAGGTCTCCATGTCCATGAAGACGAAGTAGTCGCCGTCCATGTAGGAGAACTGCATGTCGCGCTTGTCGACGGTGGCCGTTTCGACCTTGACGCCGGCGTTGAAGGTCTTGTCGACGACCTTGCCGGAGAGCACGTTCTTGAGCTTGGTGCGCACGAAGGCCGGGCCCTTGCCGGGCTTGACGTGCTGGAACTCGACGACGGACCAGAGCTGGCCGCCTTCGAGCTTGAGCACCATGCCGTTCTTGAGGTCGTTCGTGGAAGCCACGGTTGCGGAATCTCCTGGACTGACGTACGACCCCGGGGCACGCACCTGCCTACAGGGCGAGCAGCTCCTTGGTCGTGATGGTGAGTAGCTCGGGTCCGCCATCCGCCTCGGGGCGGACGACGAGCGTGTCATCGATCCGGACACCGCCCCGTCCCGGGAGGTGGACCCCAGGTTCGACGGTGACCGGCACGCAAGCGTCCAGTTTACCCATGGCCGCGGGACTCAATTGAGGGTCCTCGTCGATTTCGAGCCCCACCCCGTGTCCGGTCAGGGCCGTGAGGCCCTCCGTGTACCCCGCGGAGTCCAGCACCTGGCGGGCCGCGCGGTCGACGTCCCGGCAGGCGGCACCGGGTACCAGGCTCTCACGTCCGGCGCGCTGCGCCGCGAAGACCAGGTCGTACAGCTCGATCTGCCAGTCCGCGGGAGCGGTGCCGATGACGAAGGTACGGCCGATCTCGCAGCGGTAGCCGCGGTACGTCGCGCCGAGGCAGACCGAGAGGAAGTCGCCCTCCTCGACGCGGCGGTCGGTGGGCCGGTGCCCGGGCCGTCCGGCGTTCGGACCCGTGGCGACGGAGGTGGGGAAGGCCGGTCCGTCGGCCCCGTGATCCACGAGGCGTCTTTCGAGCTCCAGGGCGAGATGGCGCTCGGTCCGCCCGACGAGGATGGACTCCAGCAGTTCGCCGAGTGCCTGGTCGGCGATCTCGGCGCCGATGCGGAGGCAGGAGATCTCCTCCTCGTCCTTGACGACCCTGAGCTGCTCGACCGCGCCGCCGAGGTTGGCCAGGCGCAGCCCGGGGGCGACCGAGCCGAGGGCGCGGTGCCGGGCCACGGTGAGGTGGTGCTCCTCCACGGCGAGGGAGTCGGCACCCTGGCCCGCGGCGAGACCGGCGGCCGCGACGGCCGGGTCGCCTCCGCCGACACCGGGCAGGGCCTGTACGCGCAGGGCCTCGTCGGGGCGCTCCTGCGTGGGGCGGTCGGCCGTCGGGCCCGCACACACCAGGAGGTCCTCGGTCTTGCCCAGCAGCAGAACGGCGCCGTGCGGGGCGGCGCCCGCGAGATAGCGCACATTGGCGGGGCGGGAGACCAGCGCCGCCGCGCTGCCGCCCGCGTTGCAGTATTCCCTCAGACGCGTCCGGCGGGCCGCGTACACCTCTGACATGACCCGAGCCTACGAGCGCCGGGGGGATGCCGCCGGTCGGGAGGGCCGAGTGGGGGTTGTCCGCGGGGGCTGGGCGGTACGCCTGCGCGCGGGTGGTGGGCCGGGCCGCTGCGGGCACGCGCCCTGAGCTGCGGGCAATCGTGCCTCCCCCAGTGCCTTAAGGGCCTGGGAGGTACCCCCAGGGCGGCACCCGTCCCAAAGAAGCGGCACCCCGTCGCGCCGGGCTGCGCGACGCCCCGGCCTCAGCACCGACGCTCAGGGCACCGGAAACGCCGGTTACCGCACCGACCCCACGCCGACTACCACTGCGGCGGACTCGCGATCGACCTGGCCAGCACATCGTCCAGCACCCGCGCCGTCTCCGGCACATCCAGCTGCGAGTTGTCGATGATCGGCAGACCGGACCCGTACCACCCGGCCATCCGCCCATGGATCCGGGCGACCTCCTCGTCGGTCAGCCGCCGATTGCCCGAGCGCTCCGCGTTGCGTTCCAGGACGATGTCCAGCCCGGGAAGGAGGACGACCGGCAGCAGGCCGGGCCCGACGTGCCGCTTCCAGCCGCCGAGGCCGACGACGGGCCGGTCGGGAAAGACCGCGTCGTCGAGGATGCAGGAGATGCCGTTGGCCAGGAAGTTCCGCGCGGCGAAACCGCAGGTGCGGCGGGCGAGGCGGTACTGCGCCTCGGAGTTGTCGTTCCACCCGGACTGGGGGTCGGCGAAGCCCGAGCGGACCCACTCGCGTACGTCGTCGAGGCTGATGTGCGCCGTCGGGACCCGGCGATGGTCCGCCCAGTACTTGGCGACACTGGTCTTCCCGGCACCAGCGGGCCCGATGAGCAGCACGGCGAGCGTCGTACCGGCCGGGTCGGGAACCGCCGCCGCGGGCGGGGGGCTGGGCATGGCGACCGGACCGCCGGGCGGCAGCGGCACATGGCCGGTGGTGTCCGGCGGCGGAGGAACAGAGGCCTGCGGCGGGGGCGCGGCCGGCCCGGGCGGGGGCACGGGATAACCGGGCGCCGGGGGCGGCGGGGGCACGGGCACGGAGCCCTGATGGGCACCCGGGTGGTGCGACCCCGGGTGGTGTGCGGCCGGCGACCAGCCGACGGCCGGTCCGTGCCCCGGCTGATGGGGCGGCGGCAGCGGAGAACCCACTGCGTGCTGCATCCGGTGCCACTCCGTCTCGTACAGGCGATGGGCGCTGAACAGCGGGGGCGGAACCCGCTGCTACCGAACGGTACCGCCCCCGGCCGGTGTTGTGTGAACGGCCTGGGGCGGTCCGAAGTGCCCGGCCCCGTAAGGTGATTTCGGGCGGAAGGCGCGCCTGGGTACTTACTGTCCGACTTCGCCGTACGCGGCGAGCAGCACGGCCGGGTCGGGTCCCTCCAGAACGGTGGGCTTGGCCAGACCGTCGAGGACGATGAAGCGCAGCAGGTCGCCGCGCGACTTCTTGTCGACCTTCATGGTCTCCAGCAGCTTGGGCCACTGGTCGTGCCGGTAGTGCAGCGGCAGCCCGACGGCTTCGAGGACGGTGCGGTGGCGGTCGGCCGTCGCGTCGTCCAGCCGGCCTGCCAGGCGGCCGAGTTCGGCGGCGAAGTGCATGCCCACCGAGACCGCCGCGCCGTGCCGCCACTTGTAGCGCTCGTTCTTCTCGATGGCGTGGCCGAGCGTGTGGCCGTAGTTGAGGATCTCGCGCAGGCCGGACTCCTTCAGGTCGGACGACACCACGTCGGCCTTGACCCGGATGGAGCGCTCGATGAGCTCGGCGGTGTGCGGGCCGCCCGGGGTGCGGGCCGCCTCGGGGTCGGACTCGATGAGGTCGAGGATCACCGGGTCGGCGATGAAGCCGGCCTTGATGACCTCCGCGAGCCCGGAGACGTAGTCGTTGACCGGGAGGGAGTCCAGCGCCGCGAGGTCGCAGAGGACGCCCGCGGGCGGGTGGAAGGCACCGACCAGGTTCTTGCCCTCGGCGGTGTTGATGCCGGTCTTGCCGCCGACGGCCGCGTCGACCATGGCGAGCACGGTGGTCGGGATCGCGATCCAGCGCACCCCGCGCAGCCAGGTGGCGGCCACGAACCCGGCCAGGTCCGTGGTCGCGCCGCCGCCGACACCGATGATGACGTCCGTCCGGGTGAACCCGGACTGGCCCAGCGCCTTCCAGCAGTAGGCGGCGACCTCGGCGGTCTTGGCCTCCTCAGCGTTGGGCACCTGGATGGCGACCGCCTCGTAGCCCTGCCCGGCCAGGTCGGCGCGCAGGGCGTCACCGGTCTCGGCCAGTGCCTCGGGGTGGACGATGGCGACCCGCTTGGCCTTGCCGCCGATCAACCCGGGCAGTTCGCCGAGGAGTTGCCGGCCCACGAGGACCTCGTAGGGCTCGGTGCCCGCCGTGCCGCCGACCTGGATCCGGGTCACTGCCTCACTCATGCTTCCTTCAACTCCACTGCGTCCAGGGCTGCTCGGGTGACCTCTTCGGGGGTGCGGCCGTCGGTGGCGACCACGGCCGTGGCGACCTCCTCGTAGAGGTGCCGGCGGGCCTCCATCAGCTCGCGCCACTGCTTGCGCGGATTGATGGCGAGCAGCGGCCGGGCCGCGTTGAGGCCGGTGCGCTTGACCGCCTCTTCGACGTCCATCGACAGGTACACCACCCGCTGCCCCGCGAGCAGTGCGCGGGTGTCCGGGTCGAGGACGGCGCCGCCGCCCAGCGCCAGCACACCGTCGTGCCCGGCCAGTGCCTCGTGCACGGCCTGCTTCTCGATCGCGCGGAAGGCGGACTCGCCCTCCTCGACGAAGATCTCGGCGATCGTCCGGCCTTGCGCGGCGACGATGTCGTCGTCGGTGTCCCGGTAGCCGGTTCCGAGCCGCTCGGCCAGCAGCTGCCCGACGGTGGACTTGCCCACGCCCATCGGGCCGACCAGCACGATCAGCGGGCTCATCGGATGGCCAGGTTGTCGAGGTAGGACCGGACGTTGCGGCGGGTCTCGGCCACGTTGTCGCCGCCGAACTTCTCCGCGACCGCGTCCGCGAGGACCAGGGCGACCATCGCCTCGGCGACGATGCCGGCGGCCGGCACCGCGCACACGTCGGAACGCTGGTGGTGGGCGGCCGTGGCCTCGCCGGTGACGACGTCCACCGTCTTCAGCGCCCGCGGCACGGTCGCGATCGGCTTCATCGCGGCCCGCACGCGCAGCAGCTCACCCGTGGACAGCCCGCCCTCGGTGCCGCCGGAGCGGCCGGACGTCCGCCGGATGCCCTCGGGGGTCGTGACGATCTCGTCGTGTGCCTTGGAGCCGGGGACGCGTGCCAGGTCGAAGCCGTCGCCGACCTCGACTCCCTTGATCGCCTGGATGCCCATCAGAGCGGCGGCGAGACGGGCGTCCAGCCGGCGGTCCCAGTGCACGTGCGAACCGAGGCCGACCGGCACCTCGTACGCCAGCACCTCGACCACGCCGCCGAGGGTGTCGCCGTCCTTGTGGGCCTGGTCGATCTCGGCGACCATCGCCTTCGACGCGTCGGCGTCCAGGCAGCGCACCGGGTCCGCGTCCAGCTTCTCCACGTCCGCGGGCGTCGGGTACACGCCGTACGGCGCCTTCGCGGCCGCGAGCTCCACCACGTGGGAGACGATCTCGATGCCGGTCGTCTCCTTCAGGTACGACCGGGCCACCGCGCCGAGGGCCACCCGGGCCGCGGTCTCCCGCGCGGAGGCGCGCTCCAGGATCGGCCGGGCCTCGTCGAAGCCGTACTTCTGCATACCGGCGAGGTCGGCGTGGCCGGGCCTGGGCCGGGTCAGCGGCGCGTTGCGGGCGAGGCCGTCGAGGATCTCCGGGTCGACCGGGTCGGCCGCCATGACCTGTTCCCACTTCGGCCACTCGGTGTTGCCCACCATGATCGCGACCGGGGAGCCGAGGCTGAGGCCGTGCCGGACGCCGCCGAGGAAGGTGATCTCGTCCCGCTCGAACTTCATCCGGGCACCGCGCCCATAGCCCAGGCGCCGCCTCGCGAGATGGTCCGCCACCATGTCCGTGGTGATCGGCACGCCGGCGGGAAGACCCTCCAGCGTCGCGACGAGTGCGGGACCGTGGGATTCCCCCGCGGTCAGCCAGCGCAACCTGCTCAACGGTGCTCCTCAGTGTTCGCGACCTGCCTACTGCCCAGCGTACGCAGGTCCTCGCGTACGGCGACGGCCTGACCGGGTGCGCGGCCCCAGTCCGCCGCCTACGATCCTCCCACGTCCGGAGCGTGGGCCCGGCCGCCGGTCCATCAGGCGGACGACGCCGGGCCGCCGGTCTGCTGCTGCGGCGCGTACGCGCCCAGGAAGTCCGCGCCGCTCTGCTGCTGCGCGGTCTGCGTCTGCTGCGGCGCGTAGGCGCCCAGATGGTCGGCTCCGCTGCCCTGCTGCTGCGCCTGCTGCGGTGCGTACTCCCCCAGGTAGTCCGCTCCGCGTCCCTGCCCGTACTGAGCCGCCGCGTGGACGGACACGCCGCTCCGCACGGCCCGCCGGTAGGCGATCTTGCGCTTGATCTTGACCACCCAGGTCGCGAGGACCGCGAGCACGATCAGGGCGAGCACCGTGATCTGCACCCAGTCGGGCAGGAATCCCAGCAGGGACTCGAATATCTGGGACTTGACGGACGCCTGAGACATGCCGGCGGACATGGCTGGTTCTCCCCTCCCCTGTTCCGCCCCCTGCGGAACCGAGAGCGGATCTTATCGGGCCGCCAGAGCGCGCTCGCCCGCTTTTCGCATGGCGTCCAGCGGAGCCGGGGCCCGCCCCGTCATCTGCTCGACCTGCAGGACGGCCTGGTGCACCAGCAGGTCGAGGCCGCTGACGACCGCGCCGCCGTACGCCGACCAGCGGGCGGCGAGGACGGTCGGCCAGGGGTCGTAGAGCACGTCGAACAGGGCCGTCGGGCGCTCCGGGACGCATCGGGCGAGGCCGTCGGTGACACCCGCCGGCGTGGTGCTGATCACCAGCGGGGCGTGCAGCGCCTGCTCGGCGTCCGCCCAGTCGGCGATGCGCACCGAGATCTCCAGCCGCTCGGCCCACTGCCGCATCTCGGCGGCCCGGGCCTCGCTGCGCACGTACACGGAGATCTCGCCCGGACAGACCCGGGACAGCGCGGCCAGTGCGGACGAGGCGGTGGCGCCCGCGCCCAGGATCGCGGCGGCCTCGACCTTGTCGATGCCGTGCTCGCGCAAAGCCGCGACCATACCGGGGACGTCGGTGTTGTCGCCGGTCCGGCGGCCGTCCGGGGTGAGGACGACCGTGTTGACCGCATCGACGGAGGCCGCGGTCTCGCTGATCCCGTCGAGCAGAGGGATCACGGCCCTCTTCAGCGGCATGGTCAGCGAGAGCCCCGCCCATTCGGGTCCGAGTGTCTCGAAGAACCCGGGCAGCGCGGCCTCGTCGACCTCGAACCTCTCGTACGTCCAGCCGGTCAGCCCCAACTCCTCGTATGCCGCGCGGTGCAGGACCGGGGAGAGCGAGTGGGCGATCGGGGAGCCGAGAACGGCGGCTCGGCGGGGTGCGGCCATCAGGTCTTCCTCAGTAATTCCGCGATCAGTAGTTCCGCGATCAGTTGTTCCGCGAGGCGTTGAACTTGTCGACCAGCTTCTGGTGCTCCGCGTTGGTCTTGGTGAACTCACTGGTCTTGCCGTCCAGCGAGATGAAGTAGTACCAACCGTCCTTCGTCGGGTTGAGGGCGCCCTTGAGCGCTTCCTCGCCAGGGTTGTCGATCGGTCCGGGCGGCAGGCCCTTGTGGAAGTACGTGTTGTACGGGTTGTCGTAGTTCCGCAGCTCGCTCAGACTCAGATCGATCTTGCTCTGGTTCTTGATGTAGTTGTAGGTGGAGTCGAACTCCAGCATGCCGTTGGTCTGCGGGTTCCCCGGCTTCATGCGGTTGTAGACGACCTCGGCCATCTTGCGGAAGTCGTCGTGGCTCGTGCCCTCGGCCTGGGCCAGGCTCGCGACGGTGATCAGCTGCCAGGGGTCTTCGAGTCCGAGGCTCTGGGCCTTCTTCTCCACGCCGAGCTTCTCGTACGTCTGGGTGGCCCGGGTCACCATGTCTTTGAGCACGCCCTCGGGCTTCTCGCCCTTGGCGATGCCGTAGCTGGAGGGGTAGAGGAACCCTTCCAGCGGGTCCTTGACGTTCTCGTGGCCGAGCGCCCAGTCGGGCAGGCCGAGCTTCTTCCAGTCCTTCTTGGCGACCGCGGCGGTGGTGCCGTCCTTGACCTCGAGCCGCTTGTCGATGAGCCGGTAGATGTCGGCGTTGCGCTTGCCCTCGGCGATGATCAGGTTGTCGCGGCTCTCCGGGCTGAGCATCAGTTCGACCGCACTGTCGGCCGACATTTGCTTTTGCAGCGTGTACACGCCGTCCTGGATGGTCTTGCCCTGCGGATTGCCCTCCTGGGCGGCGACGAACGCGTCGACGCTCTTGACGACCCCTGCGTCCTTCAGCACCTGGCCGATCTTGTAGCCGAGCGCTCCCTCGGGGATCTCGACGGACACCTCCTGCCCGTTGCCGTCACCCGCGTAGTCCGGCGCGTCGCCGAAACGATCCTGGAAGAACTGGTAGCCGAAGTAGCTGACGCCCGCCAGGCCGCCGCCGAGGACCAGGACGACCACCAGACAGGCCGTTCCGTTGCGGCGCTTCTTGGGCTTGCCGCCGCGTCCTCGCTGGTCGTCGCGCCGTCGGCGGTCGCCCGGCTCGTCGCCGTCGTCATCGTCGTCGCCGCCCGCGAAGAAGGCGTGTTCGCCCTGGTCGGGGCCGGGGTCCCAGTCGGTCTCCGGTTCCGGCTCCGGCTCCGGCTCGGCCCGCCGCCGCCCGGGCGGCTCCGGTGGCGGGTACGCCTCGGGCGTGCCGTAGTAGTCGGACTGGCCCTGGCCGTAGGCACCGGTTTGCTGACCGTACGGGTCGGCGGGGTCGCCGGGATACGAGACCTGCTGGTGCGGGCCGGTGGCCCAGCCGCCGTTGTCGTACTGCTGCTGGTGGTACCCCTGGTCCTGCTGGTACCCCTGGTCCTGGTATCCCTGGTCCTGCTGGTGCCCCTGGTTTCCCTGCCCCGGGTACTGCTGCTGATGGCCGTGGGCCTGTGCCGCGTACTGCTGCTGGTCGTACGGGTACTGCTGCTGCGCCTGACCGTATCCGGCCTGCTCACCGGTGCCCCAGTCGCCGTACTGCGGCTGCTGCGGCTGCTCTGGATAGTGCTGTGGCTGGCCGCCGTAGGGGGACTGCTGACCCTGGTGGGCCTGCTCTCCTCCCCATCCGCCGTCCCCGTACAACGGGTCCTCCGGATGCCACGGTTCGGAGCCTTGGCCCCGGCCATACTCAGTCATCGATCCCCTAGAGCCGCGAGGCGGCGGTCACGCGGCTTCGGCTCGGCTTCCGTCCCGCCTCTTGCTGTGCGGTGGCCGTTCGAATGCCGCCGCATCGCGCGGAACGTTACCGTATCGCGATCAGATGACCACTTCGACGCCTTCGCCGGGTGCTTTACCTGACACCCGTTCGGATTCCAGCGCCTGTTGCAGGATGACCACCGCTGCCGCCTGGTCGATGACGGATCGCCCCTTCTTGGTCTTCACGCCCGAGGCGCGCAGTCCCTGACTGGCCGTCACCGTCGTCATGCGTTCGTCCAGGAGTCTCACCGGAACCGGGGCGATCATGCGCGCCAGTTCCTGGGCGAAGCCGCGGACCTTGACCGCGGCCGGGCCCTCGCCGCCCTTGAGGGAGCGCGGGAGACCGACCACGATCTCGATGGGCTCGTACTCCTCGACGAGTTGCTTCAACCGTCGCTGAGCCGCGGGGATGTCACGCCCGGGGACCGTCTCCACCGGGGTGGCGAGGATCCCGTCGGGGTCGCACGAGGCGACCCCGATGCGGGCGTCCCCGACGTCGATCGCGAGTCGACGTCCTCTGCGCATCTTCCGGACCCGTTTCTTACTTGGCCGTCTCGGCGACCAGGCGCTCGACGGCGTCCACGGCGTCGCCGATCGCGGCCGGGTTCTGGCCGCCGCCCTGGGCGACGTCCGGCTTGCCGCCACCGCCGCCGCCGAGGGTCTTGGCGGCCGTACGGACGAGGTCGCCGGCCTTCAGGCCGCGCTCGCGGGCGGCCTCGTTGGTGGCGATGACCGTCAGCGGCTTACCGTTCGCCACCGTGAACAGGGCGACCACGGCGGCCCGTCCGCCCTGGATGCGTCCGCGCACGTCGAGCACCAGCTTGCGCAGGTCGTCGGCGGTGGTGCCGTCCGGGACCTGACCGGTCACGACAGCAACGCCACGGACGTCCTTGGCGGACTCGGCGAGACCGGCGGCGGCCTGGAGGACCTTCTCGGCGCGGAACTTCTCGATCTCCTTCTCGGCGTCCTTCAGCTTGCCGAGCATGGCGGAGACCTTCTCCGGGAGCTCCTCCGGGCGGCCCTTGATCAGCTCCTGGAGCTGGGCGACGACCGTGTGCTCCCGGGCGAGGAAGTTGTAGGCGTCGACACCGACCAGGGCCTCGATACGGCGGACACCGGAGCCGATGGACGATTCGCCGAGCAGCTTCACCAGACCGAGCTGGGCGGTGTTGTGCACGTGCGTGCCGCCGCACAGTTCCTTGGAGAAGTCGCCGATGGTCACGACGCGCACGCGCTCGCCGTACTTCTCGCCGAACTCGGCGATGGCGCCCTGCTTCTTGGCCTCGTCGATGCCCATGACGTCGGCGCGGACGTCCAGGTCGCGGGCGAGCACCTCGTTGATCTTCTGCTCGACGTCGGTCATCACGGCCGTCGGAACGGCGGACGGGGAGCCGAAGTCGAAGCGGAAGCGACCGGGCTGGTTCTCCGAACCGGCCTGGGCGGCCGTCGGGCCGAGGGCGTCGCGCAGGGCCTGGTGGGTCAGGTGCGTGGCCGAGTGGGCGCGGGCGATGGCCTTGCGGCGGCGGTCGTCGATGGCGGAGTGGGCCTTGGCGCCGACGGTGACCTCGCCGACCTGGACGACGCCCTTGTGCACGTAGACACCCGGGACCGGCTTCTGGCAGTCGCGGACCTCGATGACGGCACCGGAGTCGGTCTTGATCTTGCCGGTGTCGCCGATCTGGCCGCCGCCCTCGGCGTAGAACGGGGTGCGGTCGAGGACGATCTCGACCTCGTCGCCCTCGGTGGCGGCCGGGGAGGAGATGCCGTCGACCAGGATGCCGACGACCGTGGACTCGCCCTCGGTGTCGGTGTAGCCGATGAAGTCGGTGGCACCGGCCCGGTCGGCGATCTCGCGGTAGGCACCGAGGTCGGCGTGGCCGGTCTTCTTGGACTGGGCGTCGGCCTTGGCGCGCTCCCGCTGCTCCTTCATCAGGCGGCGGAAGCCCTCCTCGTCCACGGAGAGGCCCTGCTCGGCGGCCATCTCCAGGGTGAGGTCGATCGGGAAGCCCCAGGTGTCGTGGAGCAGGAAGGCCTTGTCGCCGGGCAGCACGGTGGAGCCGGCGGCCTTGGTGTCGCTGACGGCGGTGTCGAGGATGTTGGTGCCGGCCTTCAGCGTCTTGAGGAAGGCGTTCTCCTCGGCGAGGGCGACCTTCTCGATCCGCTCGCGGTCGGTGATGAGCTCGGGGTACTGCTGACCCATCATGCCGATGACGACCTCGATCAGGTCCTTGACGACCGGGCCGGTGGCGCCGAGCAGGCGCATGTTGCGGATGGCGCGGCGCATGATGCGGCGCAGCACGTAACCGCGGCCCTCGTTGCCCGGGGTGACGCCGTCGCCGATGAGCATGGTGGCGGTGCGCATGTGGTCGGTGACCACGCGCAGGGACACGTCCGAGGAGTGGGCGTCGCCGTAGCGGACGCCGGTCAGTTCGGTGGCCTTGTCGATGACGGCCATCGAGGTGTCGATCTCGTACATGTTCTGCACGCCCTGCAGAATCATGGCGAGGCGCTCGAGGCCGAGGCCGGTGTCGATGTTCTTGCTGGGCAGGTCGCCGAGGATCTCGAAGTTGTCCTTGCCGGTGCCCTCGCCCCGCTCGTACTGCATGAAGACGAGGTTCCAGATCTCCACGTACCGCTCGTCGTTGACGGCGGGGCCGCCCTCGGCGCCGAACTCGGGGCCGCGGTCGTAGTTGATCTCGGAGCAGGGTCCGCAGGGGCCGGGGACGCCCATGGACCAGTAGTTGTCCTTCATGCCGAGGCGCTGGATGCGCTCCTTCGGCACGCCGACGACCTCGTGCCAGATGCGCTCGGCCTCGTCGTCGTCCTTGTAGACGGTGATCCACAGGCGCTCGGGGTCGAGGCCGTAACCGCCCTTGTCCTGGGGGCTGGTGAGCAGCTCCCAGGCGAGCTTGATGGCGCCTTCCTTGAAGTAGTCGCCGAAGGAGAAGTTGCCGCACATCTGGAAGAACGTGCCGTGGCGCGTGGTCTTGCCGACTTCTTCGATGTCGGGCGTGCGCACGCACTTCTGCACGCTCGTGGCGCGGGCGAAGGGCGGCTTGACCTCACCCAGGAAGTAGGGCTTGAAGGGCACCATGCCGGCCGGGACGAGGAGCAGAGTCGGGTCGTCCGCGATGAGCGACGCCGAAGGGACGACGGTGTGACCGCGCTCCTCGAAGAAGCTCAACCAGCGGCGGCGAATCTCAGCCGACTCCATCAGTGGTCCTCATTCCGGTTGTACGAATTCTTCTTGTACGTGGACGACGTGGTGTCGATGACGTACGTCTTCGGCTCTGTGCGGTTCTCGATGGCGGCGTGCCGCCTGGGTGCGGGGAGTTCGGGGTCGACGGGGGCGTTGAGCCCGAGCGCGTCGCCCAGTTCGGCCTCCCGCTGGGCCATGTTGTCGCGGACGTCCAGCGCGAAGTCGACCGCGCGGTCCTTGAGCCGGTGGCCGGCCTCGAGCGCCTTGTTCCCCGCGGCTCTGGCGAGGCTCTCGGGCGTCAGCTGCTTCAGCTTCCGGTTGACCTTGGTGGTGGCCCACACTCCGGCGGCGACGCCGGTGGTGAACCAGAACGTACGGCGGAACATCGCTGGTCTCAGTCCCTCTTCCCTCGGGCGCTGCGCCGAGAGACCGTGCGGCCCACGATCACGGTACGCCTCGGCGCCTTGCCGGGCACGTCCTCCTTGCGGCCGCCGAGGGCCCGGCGCACGCCGTAGCCGAAGGCGGCGACCTTGACCAGGGGGCCGCCGAAGGTGGAGGCGACGGTGGTCGACAGCGCGGAGGCGTTCGACGTGACCTCCTGGACGTCGGAGGCGATCGAGTCGACCCGGTCGATCTGGGTCTGCGCGGAGCGCACCGCCGCGGAGGCGTCGGCCAGCAGCGGGACGGCCTGATCGGTCACTTCCGCCACGAGCTTGGTGGTCGCCCTGAGCGTCTGGGCCAGCCTCGCCAGCGCGACGGCGAGGAAGGAGACCAGGATCGCCCAGAAGACAGCCACCAGGATTCCGGCCACCTCTCCACCGGACACTGTGTGCACCCGCTCCCTGAAAACGTGCCTGAACATCGAAAAAGTCGTGCGACGAGCCTATCGCGCCGGGGCTGCGGCTCCGTACCGGATTACCGCCGGGCGACGGCGGATTCGCGAAAGCCCGCCGCCTCGCCCGCCCGGAGGGGCGGGGAGACGACGGGCTGAAGTACCGCGTGCCTGCCGGGGATCAGCGGGCGTAGTACTCGACGACGAGCTGCTCGTCGCAGATCACCGGGATCTCCTTGCGGTTCGGCTCGCGGTCCAGGCGGAACGCCAGGGACTTGAGGTTCACCTGGAGGTAGCGCGGGATCTCACCGTCGGGGGCGAAGCCACCCTCACGAGCGATCGTGAAGAGGGTCTTCTCCTTGGAGCGCTCACGGACCTGCACGACGTCGTCCGGACGGACACGGAAGGAGGGCTTGTCGACCTTCTTGCCGTTGACCGCGATGTGGCCGTGGACGACCATCTGGCGGGCCTGGTAGATCGTGCGGGCGATGCCCGAACGCAGGACCAGGGCGTCGAGACGGCGCTCCAGCTCGATGATCAGGGCCTCACCGGTCTTGCCCTGGACCTTGGAGGCACGCTCGTAGGCGCGGACGAGCTGGCGCTCGGACACGTCGTACTGCGCGCGCAGGCGCTGCTTCTCGAGCAGACGGACCTTGTAGTCCGAGTTCTGCTTGCGGCCACGGCCGTGCTCACCGGGCGGGTAGGGACGGGCCTCGAAGTACTTGACGGCCTTCGGGGTGAGCGCGATGCCGAGGGCACGCGACTTCTTGACCTTGGGGCGGGACTGGTTCGCCACTGTTTCTCGTTTCCTAGTGTCGGCTTGTCAGGGTTGTGGGAGGTCGCATCCGCAGCCGGGGAAACCCGCCTCGGTCCTGGTGGACCTCGGTGGGCAGCCGCTCCCCTGGTCTGGGCACATACGTGCAGCACGCGAGTGGCCCACCGACCGGTCTCGTCCGCAGGACGAGGGGTGGTGGGCTGCCCGCGACACCTTCGACGGTGCGCGACGCTCCTGGAGCCGATCCCCGGGAGGACCGGACTCCGGCCGACTGTCCCGTTCTGACTGCACGGGACGCGGCACTCCGACCGAGTTTACAGGGTGCTCAGGACCGCTTTCGACCGAGGTTCTTCCGGGTCCACTCGACCGCGTCCGCGTAGCGGGCCTCCGCGCCATGCCGGGTCGGCTCGTAGTACTCGCGGTCCTTGAGCGCGTCCGGGGCGTACTGCTGGGCGGCGATGCCCTCGGGCAGGTCGTGCGGGTAGACGTAGCCCTGGCCGTGGCCGAGCTTGGTGGCGCCCTTGTAGTGGCTGTCGCGCAGGTGCGCAGGGACGGGGCCGGCCAGTCCCTTGCGTACGTCCTCCAGCGCGGCGCCGATCGCGGTGGTCGCGGCGTTGGACTTCGGGGCCAGGGCGAGGGCGATGGTGGCGTGGCTGAGGGTGAGAGCGGCCTCCGGGAAGCCGATCATGGCGACGGCCTGGGCGGCGGCGACCGCGATCGGCAGCGCGTTCGGGTCGGCGAGGCCGATGTCCTCGCTGGCGGAGATCATCAGGCGGCGGGCGATGAAACGGGGGTCCTCGCCGGCCTCGATCATCCGGGCCAGGTAGTGCAGGGCGGCGTCGACGTCGGAGCCGCGGATGGACTTGATCAGGGCGCTGGCCACGTCGTAGTGCTGGTCGCCGTCGCGGTCGTACTTCACGGCGGCCCGGTCGACCGTCTCCTCCAGGGTGGTCAGGCCGATCTCGCCCTCACCCTTGTCGAGAGCGGCTCCGGCGGCCGCCTCCAGGGCGGTCAGGGCGCGGCGGGCGTCGCCGCCGGCGATGCGCAGGAGGTGGCTCTCGGTCTCCTCGGGGAGGGTGACGGCCCCCTTGAGGCCGCGCTCGTCGGTCAGGGCCCGCTGGACGAGGTCCTTGATGTCGTCGTCCGTGAGCGGTTCGAGGGTGAGCAGCAGGGAGCGGGACAGCAGGGGCGAGATCACCGAGAAGTACGGGTTCTCCGTCGTCGCCGCGATCAGTGTCACCCAGCGGTTCTCGACGGCCGGGAGGAGGGAGTCCTGCTGGGCCTTGCTGAAGCGGTGGATCTCGTCGAGGAAGAGGACGGTGTCCTTGCCGTATCCGCCGGAGGCGCGGCGGGCGCCGTCGATGACCGAGCGGACTTCCTTGACGCCCGCGGTGATCGCCGACAGTTCGACGAAGCGGGCGTTGGTGGCCTTGGAGACGACGTACGCCAGGGTGGTCTTGCCGGTGCCGGGCGGGCCCCAGAGGATCACCGAGGAGGGACCGGCCGGACCGGAGGCCTCGCCGACCAGTCTGCGCAGGGGCGAGCCCGGCTTCAGCAGATGCTGCTGGCCCACGACCTCGTCGAGGGTGCGCGGACGCATCCGCACCGCCAGGGGGCTGCTGGACGGCTCCTTCTCCTGGCGTTCTTCTGCTGCGGCGGTGAACAGGTCGGGCTCCACGTCAGAAACCCTAAATCACGGCACTGACAATCTCTCCGGGCCCTGGTGCTCCCGGCTCAGCTCATCCAGAAGTCCCACCAGCGGGTCAGGATCAGCATGCCGATGATGCCGATGTGCAGCACGGGCATGACCCAGGTGAACTCGCCGAAGAAGCCCTTGAGCCAGGCCGGGGCGGGCAGGAAGCCCTTGCGGATGTTGAACGACGTCACGTACCAGAACATGAGGATCGTCGCGACCCAGGCCAGGCAGCACCACAGGCACAGCGCGTTGATCCGGTACAGGGACTGGAACATCAGCCAGGCGCAGAAGCCGACGCCGAACAGGCAGCCGGCGTTGAAGGTGAGCCAGTACCAGCGCGGGAAGCGGGCACCGGCGAGCAGGCTCACGCCGACGCCGATGACGATGCCGTAAGTGACGAGGCCGAGCATCGGGTTCGGGAAACCGAAGACGGCCGCCTGCTTGCTCTCCATGACGCTGCCGCAGGAGACGACGGGGTTGAAGCTGCACCCGGGGGTGAACGTCGTGCCCTCGACCTTGGCTTCCAGGATCTTGAACTTGTCGATCGTGATGACCCACGCGGCGAGCAGTCCGGCCGCGCCGGTGATCACCAGCAGCAGGGCGAGGGCCCGGCTGCCGCCCTCGCTGCGGTGCGCGACCTCGGCGCGCTCCGGTTCGGGCTCCGTGGAGACGTCCTTGACTGTCGTCTTGCTCATCCCGCCGATTCCGTCACTTGAGACCCGGACTGCTTCGGTCAGGGCCATTCTGCCGCACGAGGGCCTGTGTCCACCGTTCAGTGGACATAAGCGTGTCCACAAGGTCGTCCCTGAGGGTTGCGTTCCGGCCGACGCTCGTCGCATGACAGCACACGGGTACGACCTCGCCGTCGAGGTGCGGGGGCTGCGCAAGCGGTACGGGGACGTACGGGGACGTGACCGCCGTCGACGGAATCGATCTGGGGATCCGGCGAGGCGAGGTGTTCGGCCTGCTCGGACCCAAGGGCGCGGGCAAGAGCACCACGGTGGAGATCCTCCAGGGCAATCGGGACCGGGACGCGGGAGAGGTGTCCGTGCTCGGGTCGGACCCGGCGGCCGGCACGCCCGCGTGGCGCTCGCGTGTCGGAATCGTCTGGCAGGACGAATCGGCGCCCGCGGAGTTGACGGTCCGGGAGACCGTGCGGCACTTCGCCGGCTACTACCCACGGCCGCGGAACCCGGAGGAGGTCATCGGCCTGGTCGGTCTGGAGGCGAAGGCGGACAGCCGGATCAAGGCGCTGTCGGGCGGGCAGCGGCGGCGCCTGGACGTGGCGCTCGGCGTGATCGGCGGTCCGGGCCTGCTGCTTCTGGACGAGCCGACGACCGGGTTCGATCCGGCGGCCCGGCGGCAGTTCTGGTCGCTGATCCGCGCCCTGGCCGACGAGGGCACGACCATCCTGCTGATGAGGCGGAGGCCCGCGCGCACCGGCCGGCCGTCGTCGCGAAGGGCCGGGTCGTCGCCGAGGGCTGCACGATGGGGGTGGACGACCGGACGGCGGCGAATGCGGTACGGGCTGCTGGAGCAGTGACCTGGAGCAGTGACGAAGGCGCCGGGCACCTCGGTGGGTGTCCGGCGCCTTCGCCGTGGGCCTGCTGCTAGCCGAGCCGGGCCTCCAGCTCCGCCACGATCTCGTTCACTCCGACCGCCGTCTGCTCGCCCGACTCCATGTCCTTGAGCTGGACGACGCCCTCGGCGAGGTCGCGTTCACCGGCGACGATCGTGTAGCGGGCGCCGCTGCGGTTGGCGTTCTTCATCGCGCCCTTGAGGCCCTTGCCGCCGTAGGCGAAGTCGGCCGCGATGCCGTTCTTGCGCAGCTCCGTGACCTTGGCGAACAGGACCCGGCGGGCCTCCTCGCCGAGCGGGACGGCGAACACGCTGGTGGTGGCGGGGAGTTCGAGCTCGACGCCCTCGGCCTCCAGCGCGAGGACCGTGCGGTCGACGCCGAGGGCCCAGCCGACGGACGGCAGCGCGGGGCCGCCGATCATCTCGGACAGGCCGTCGTAGCGCCCGCCGCCTCCGACGGCGGACTGGGAGCCCAGGCCGTCGTGGACGAACTCGAACGTCGTGCGGGTGTAGTAGTCCAGGCCGCGGACCAGCTTCGGGTCGTCCTCGAAGGCGACGCCGGCCGCCGTGATCAGCTCGCGGACCTCCTCGTGGTACGCCTTGCAGGCGTCGCAGAGGTAGTCGCGCAGCAGCGGGGCCTCACCGAGCTGCTTCTGGACCGACTCACGCTTGTCGTCCAGGACGCGCAGCGGGTTGATCTCCGCCCGGCGCAGGGTGTCCTCGTCCAGGTCCAGGCCGCGCAGGAAGTCCTGGAGCGCCGTCCGGTACACGGGGCGGCACTCCTTGTCGCCCAGGCTGTTGAGCAGGATCCGGAAGTTGCTGAGGCCCAGCGAGCGGTACGCCTGGTCGGCCAGGATGATCAGCTCGGCGTCCAGCGCCGGGTCCTCGGCACCGATCGCCTCGGCACCGACCTGGGAGAAGTGGCGGTAGCGGCCCTTCTGGGGGCGCTCGTAGCGGTAGTACGAGCCGGAGTACCAGAGCTTGACCGGGAGGTTGCCCGCCTTGTGCAGGTTGGCCTCCAGCGCGGCACGGAGGACGGAGGCCGTGCCTTCGGGGCGCAGGGCCAGCCTGTCGCCGCCCTTCGTCTCGAAGGCGTACATCTCCTTCGTCACGATGTCCGTCGACTCGCCGACGCCGCGTGCGAAGAGTTCGACGTTCTCGAAGCCCGGTGTCTCGATGTAGCCGTAGCCGGAGTTGCGCAGCGGCGCGGCGATCGCCTCGCGGACCGCCAGGAACGTCGCGGAGTCCGGGGGGATCAGGTCGTACGTGCCCTTGGGGGCCTTGAAGGTGCTCACGGAAGGTCTCGTCACATTCCTCGTCGGGGAGCCGGAGATGCTCCCTGGCCGCCCGCCACCTGCCGCAGATACGGGTTGGTGGCGCGCTCCTGGCCGATGGTCGTCTGGGGGCCGTGGCCGGACAGCACCACGGTCGAGTCGTCGAGCGGCAGGCACACGCGGGCCAGCGAGTCGAGCATCTCGGCCATGTCACCGCCGGGCAGGTCGGTGCGTCCGATGGAGCCGGCGAACAGCAGGTCGCCCGAGAACAGGATCGGCGGGATGTCCGCCGCCTCGGGCATGCCGAAGGTCACCGACCCCTTGGTATGGCCGGGCGCGTGCGCCACGGACAGCTCCAGGCCCGCCAGCTCCAGCTTCGCACCGTCGGCCAGCTCCTTGACGTCGTCGGGCTCCCCCACGGTCAGCTCGCCCAGCAGCGGCATCCCGATGGAACGGCCGATTCCCTTCTCCGGGTCGCTCATCATGTACCGGTCGTCGGGGTGGATCCAGGCCGGCACGTCGTGCGCGCCGCACACCGGGACGACCGAGGCCACGTGGTCGATGTGACCATGGGTGAGGACGACCGCGACGGGCTTGAGGCGATGCTTTCTGATCGTTTCCTCGACGCCGTCGGCGGCCTGGTGGCCGGGGTCGATGATCACGCACTCCTCACCGGCGGCGGGGGCGACGAGGTAGCAGTTCGTCCCCCAGGCCCCGGCGGGGAACCCGGCAATGAGCACGATCGTCCTTCGTTGTGTCGATACGGGCGGCTGCGGCTGCTGTCAGAGCCTACCGGCGCTGCCGATTCCTCAGCGAACCCATATACGGTACGGGGCACACGCAGGCGGTCGGCGCACAGGCCCCACGCGTACCGGTCGACGTTTCAGACGCATGAGGAGAGAACCCGGTGTCCAGCCAGGAACAGCGGCGGCGTCAGCTCGCCCGTGAGAAGTACTTGCGGCAGCAGCAGCGACGCACTGAGGCGCGACGCAAGGCCCGTATCCGCAACTCCGTGATCGCCTCGGTTCTCGGCGTGACGGCCGTGCTCGTGGTGGCGGCCGTGTTGACCAAGCCGTTCGAGGACGACGGCAAGACGGAGAACGCAAACGCGGAGGCCACTCCGAGCGCCTCGCCCAGCAAGGCCCCGGACCCGTGTGAGAAGCCCGCCGCGGGCAAGGTCAAGTCGGAGACCTGGAAGAAGGAACCGGCGATGACCATCGACGAGTCGGCGAAGTACACGATGAAGCTGGACACGACCTGCGGCGAGATAGACATCGCGCTGAAGGCGTCGGCGGCGCCCCACACCGTCAACTCGTTCAACTTCCTTCTGGGCAAGGGCTACTTGGACCACAGCAAGTGCCACCGGCTCACCAACCAGAACATCTACGTCCTGCAGTGCGGCGACCCGCAGGGCACCGGCATGGGCGGCCCCGGCTACACGATCCCGGACGAGAATCTGAAGGACAAGAGCCTCAAGGGCGGGGTGTACCCGGCGGGCACGGTCGCGATGGCGAACCAGTACAGCGCCCAGACGAAGCAGGGCCGCAACAGCGGCGGCAGCCAGTTCTTCCTCGTCTACCAGGACAGTCAGCTGCCGCCCGACTACACACCGTTCGGAACGGTGTCCGAGGCGGGCATGAAGGTCCTCAAGAAAATCGCCGACGCCGGAGCCCAGGCTCCCGACCCTCAGACGGGCAACACGGCGCCCAACGCGACGGTCGTGATCAACAAGGCCACGGTCACCAAATCCTGACCCTCAACTGCGTAATTTCGGTCGCGCGGGATGCGGACACGCCCCCCGCCGGTCGCCTATGTTGGCCGTGACGAAACTGTGGACGATGCCCGGGGGTGCTGAGGCCCCTCGCAGGCATCATGTGGAGGAGGCGCTGTGAGCAGCGACCCGTGGGGCCGCGTCGACGAGACGGGGACCGTGTACGTGCGTACGGCCGACGGCGAGCAGGTCGTCGGTTCCTGGCAGGCGGGCTCCCCCGAGGAGGCGCTGGCCTATTTCGAGCGCAAGTACGAGGGCCTGGTTGTCGAGATCGGCCTCCTCGAGAAGCGAGTGAAGACCACCGACCTGTCGGCGAAGGACGCCCAGGCCGCCATCGACCACATCCGGGAACAGGTCGACGCGCACCACGCGGTGGGCGACCTGGACGCCCTGCGCGTCCGGCTGGACAAGCTGACCGAGTTGGTGGAGACGCGCCGCGAGGAGCGCAAGGCGCAGCGGGCGAAGCAGTCCGACGAGGCGCGCAAGGCCAAGGAGGCGCTGGTCGCCGAGGCCGAGGAGCTGTCGCAGTCCGACCAGTGGCGGGCGGCCGGTGAGCGGCTGCGGGCCCTGGTGGACACCTGGAAGGGGCTGCCGCGGCTGGACCGCAAGTCCGACGACGAGCTGTGGCACCGGTTCTCGCACGCGCGGTCGGCGTTCTCCAAGCGGCGCAAGCAGCACTTCGCGCAGCTGGACGCGCAGCGCGAGGAGGCGCGGCGGACCAAGGAGCGGCTGGTCGCCGAGGCCGAGGCGCTGTCGAACTCGACGGACTGGGGTGTGACGGCCGCGCGCTACCGCGAGCTGATGGCCGAGTGGAAGGCCGCCGGCCGCGCCCAGCGTGAGCACGAGGACGACCTGTGGAACCGCTTCCGCGGCGCCCAGGACGTCTTCTTCGCCGCGCGCAGCTCGGTCTTCGCCGAGCGGGACGCCGAGCAGGCGGAGAACCTGAAGCTCAAGGAGGAGCTGGCCGAGGAGGCCGAGAAGCTCCTGCCGATCACGGACCTGAAGGCGTCCCGCGCCGCGTTCCGTACGATCAACGAGCGCTGGGAGGCCATCGGTCATGTGCCGCGCGACGCCCGGCCCAAGGTCGAGGGTCGTATGCACGCGGTCGAGCGGGCCCTCCAGGAGGCGGAGGAGACCGAGTGGCGCCGGACGAACCCGGAGGCACGCGCGCGTGCCGAGGGTCTGACCGGTCAGCTCCAGGCCGCCGTGGACAAGCTGAGGGGCCAGATCGAGCAGGCCCGGGCGCAGGGCAACAACGCCAAGGCCGACAAGCTCGAGCGTGAGCTCGAGGGCCGCCAGGCGCTGCTGGACCAGGCGCTGAAGGGCCTCCAGGAGTTCGGAGGCTGATCAGCCGGACGAAAGGGGGCCCCGTACGCGCTGTACGGGGCCCCCTTTCGCGTGGTCGCTACGACTGCGGCGACCTGGCACGGCCTGTCACGACCTGTTGCGCGCCGACGTCACGCGGTAGACGTCGTAGACGCCCTCCACTCCCCGGACCGCCTTCAGAACGTGGCCGAGATGCTTCGGGTCGCCCATCTCGAAGGTGAAGCGGGAGGTGGCGACGCGGTCGCGGGAGGTCTGGACGGCCGCGGAGAGGATGTTGACGTGCTGGTCGGACAGCACGCGGGTGACGTCCGAGAGGAGCCGGGAGCGGTCCAGGGCCTCGACCTGGATGGCGACCAGGAAGACCGACGACTGGGTGGGCGCCCACTCGACTTCCAGGATGCGCTCGGGCTCACGGGAGAGTGAGTCCACGTTCACGCAGTCGCTGCGGTGAACCGATACGCCACTACCGCGGGTGACGAAGCCGATGATCGGGTCGCCGGGCACGGGCGTACAACAGCGGGCCAGCTTGACCCACACGTCCTCGACGCCCTTCACGACGACACCCGGGTCGGCGCTGGAGCGGCGTTTGCGGCTGCGGCCGCGGGCCGGCGGAACCGACTCGTCGATCTCCTCGGTGGCGGCCTCCTCGCCGCCGAGGGCCTGGACGAGTTTCTGCACGATGTTCTGCGCGGAGACATGGCCCTCGCCGATCGCCGCGTACAGCGCGGAGATGTCCGCGTAGCGCATCTCGTGCGCGAGGGTCACCAGGGAGTCGCCGGTCAGGATGCGCTGGATCGGCAGGTTCTGCTTGCGCATGGCGCGGACGATGGAGTCCTTGCCCTGCTCGATCGCCTCGTCGCGGCGTTCCTTGGAGAACCAGGCCCGGATCTTGTTGCGGGCTCGCGGCGACTTGACGAAGCCGAGCCAGTCGCGGGAGGGGCCGGCGCCGGCCGCCTTGGAGGTGAAGACCTCCACCAGGTCGCCGTTGTCGAGGGTGGACTCCAGCGGGACCAGCCGGCCGTTGACGCGGGCGCCTATGGTGCGGTGACCGACCTCGGTGTGCACCGCGTAGGCGAAGTCCACGGGGGTGGCACCGGCGGGGAGCGCTATGACGTCGCCCTTGGGGGTGAAGACGAAGACCTCGTTGCGGGACAGGTCGAAGCGCAGGGACTCCAGGAACTCGCCGGGGTCCTCGGTCTCCTTCTGCCAGTCGAGGAGCTGCCGCAGCCACGCCATGTCGTTGAGATGGTCGTCCTTGCTCTTGCCGGACGACTTGGGGGCGTCGGTGCGCACCTTGGAGGCGCCGGCGACGGCCTCCTGCTTGTACTTCCAGTGCGCGGCGATGCCGTACTCGGCGCGGCGGTGCATGTCGAAGGTGCGGATCTGGAGCTCGACCGGCTTGCCGCCGGGGCCGATGACCGTCGTGTGCAGCGACTGGTACATGTTGAACTTGGGCATCGCGATGTAGTCCTTGAACCGGCCGGGGACCGGGTTCCATCGCGCGTGCACCGTGCCGAGGGCCGCGTAGCAGTCGCGGACGGTGTCCACGAGGACGCGGATGCCCACCAGGTCGTAGATCTCCGCGAAGTCACGGCCGCGGACGATCATCTTCTGGTAGACGCTGTAGTAGTGCTTCGGGCGGCCGGTGACGGTCGCCTTGATGCGGGCCGCCCGCAGGTCCTGCTGGACCTCGTCGGTGACGATGGCGAGGTATTCGTCGCGCTTCGGGGCACGCTCGGCGACCAGGCGGACGATCTCGTCGTACATCTTGGGGTAGAGGATCGCGAAGGCGAGGTCCTCCAGCTCCCACTTGATGGTGTTCATGCCCAGGCGGTGGGCGAGCGGCGCGTAGATCTCGAGGGTCTCGCGCGCCTTCTTCTCCTGCTTCTCACGCTTGAGGTAGCGCATGGTGCGCATGTTGTGCAGGCGGTCGGCGAGCTTGATGACCAGGACGCGCGGGTCCTTGGCCATGGCGACGACCATCTTGCGCACGGTCTCGGCCTGCGCGGCCTCGCCGAACTTGACCTTGTCCAGCTTGGTGACGCCGTCGACGAGCAGGGCGACCACGTCGCCGAAGTCGCGGCGCAGGTCCTCCAGGCCGTACTCGGTGTCCTCGACCGTGTCGTGCAGCAGGCCGGCCATCAGCGTGGCCGGATCCATGCCCAGCTCGGCGAGGATGGTCGTCACGGCGAGGGGGTGCGTGATGTACGGGTCGCCGCTCTTGCGCTTCTGGCCGCGGTGCCAGCGCTCGGCGACCTGGTAGGCGCGCTCGATCTGGCGGAGCGTCGCCGTCTCGATCTTCGGGTCGTTGCTGCGCACTATCCGCAGCAGCGGCTCGAGCACCGGGTTGTACGGGTTCGCGCGCTGCACGCCGAGCCGGGCCAGACGGGCGCGGACGCGGTTGGAGGAGCCGGTGCGGGCGGACTGGTTGCCGGACTGGCGCACGGCGGGCGGGGGCGGGACGGGCTTGGGCCGCGACTGCTCGGCCGGCTTGTCGACCGGCGCCGACTGGGCACGCTCGACCGGCCCGCGGGTGTCGTTCTTCGCGTGGGGCGCGTTCGGCGCGGGCTTCGCCGCGGCTGCCGAGGCGGACTCGGGCTTGGCGGCGGTCAGGTGCTGGGCCTCGTCTGGCAAGAGGGCTCCTCGTGCGCGATCCGGGTCCCCCGGTCAGGCTCCGGAGACCCCATGGTAGCCATCCTGGACCCCAGGATCGCCTTCAGGCCAATGTGAGGACCGTCTACCCGAGAAACGCGAGAGGCGGGCGCCGGATTTCTCCGGGCCCGCCTCCGCGGTGCCGTGCCGGTGTTCACCGGGCTGCCGCGCGCTTTCTAGACCGTGAGCAGCGCCTCCAGCGGGGCACCGTTCAGAGCCGGTTCCAGGCGGGCTCGGCCGCTCAGGAAGCCCAGCTCCATGAGGACGGCGAGACCCGCGACCTCGGCGCCGGCCCGGCGGATGAGCTGGACCGATGCCTCGGCGGTGCCGCCGGTGGCGAGGACGTCGTCGACGACCAGGACGCGGTCGTCGGCGGACAGGTCCTCGGCGTGCACCTCGATCTCCGCCGAGCCGTACTCCAGGTCGTAGGCCTGGGCGAGGGTGGCTCCGGGGAGCTTGCCCGCCTTGCGTACGGGGATGAAACCGAGGCCGGCGCGCACGGCGACCGGGGCGCCGAGGATGAAGCCCCGGGCCTCCAGGCCGACGATCTTGGTGGCGCCGGTGCGCTCGGCGATCTCGGCGAGGGCGTCGGTGAGCGCGGTGAACGCCGCCGGGTCCGCCAGGAGCGGGGTGATGTCCTTGAACATCACGCCCGGCTCCGGGTAGTCCGCCACGTCCCTGATGCGGCTGAGCAGCAGCTCCCTGATGTCGGTCACCGGCGCTTCCCCGAGGGACGGCCACGGCCGCGAGTGCGGGACGCGGGCTGGTTGCGCGGGCCGACGACCGCGGGTGCGGCGTCCTCGGGCTCACCGTCGTAGGACTCGTCCTCACCGTGGACCTCGGTGTCGCCCTTGGCGGCGGACTGGGCCCGCTTGGCCAGGACGCGCTTCCGCAGGGCCTTCAGCTGCGGCTCGCGCTCCTTGAGGTCGGCGACGAGCGGCGTGGCGATGAAGATCGAGGAGTACGCACCGGCGGCCAGACCGACGAACAGCGACAGCGAGATGTCGTTCAGCATGCCGGCGCCGAGGACACCGCCACCGATGAACAGCAGGCCCGCCACCGGCAGCAGCGCGACCACCGTGGTGTTCACGGAGCGGACCAGAGTGCTGTTGATCGAGCGGTTGGCGACGTCGCTGTAGGTCCAGCGGGTCTGTTTGGTGATGTCCTTCGTCTGTTCCTTGAGGCTGTCGAAGACCACGACCGTGTCGTAGAGCGAGTAGCCGAGGATGGTCAGCAGACCGATCACCGTGCCCGGTGTGACCTCGAAGCCGACGAGGGCGTAGATGCCGACCGTGATGGTGATGTCGTGGATCAGTGCGACGAACGCGGCGAGCGCCATGCGCCACTCGAAGGCGATCGCTAGGTAGATCACCACGAGGACCAGGAAGATGCCGAGGCCCTGCCAGGCCTTGTTCGCGATCTGCTCGCCCCAGCTGGGGCCGACCAGTTCGGCGTTGATCTGCTCCGAGTCGACCTTGAGGTCGTCGGCGAGCGTGTTCTTGATCGTGTTCGCCGCGTCGGTGTCGATGCCGGCGACCTGGATGCGCAGGCTGCCGTCACCCAGCTTCTGGACGATCGCGTCGTGGCCGGAGGCCTGTTCCGCGTACTCCTCCGCCTGGGACACCGAAGCGCTGGTGTTCTTCGGGGTGTTGAAGACGGCGCCGCCCTCGAACTCGATGCCCATGTTCAGGCCGCGGACCGCCAGGCCGACGATGGCCGTGATGGTGATCAGGATGGACAGGCCGTACCAGATCTTGCGGTTCTTGACGAAGTCGTAGCCGACCTCGCCACGGTGCAGCCGGGCGCCGAGGTTGCCGAGTTTCGACATCTCAGGCCTCCTTGGGGTCGACGGGGACGGCGGGACGGCGGGTGCGGCGCAGCGGTGGCTGGGCCCCCAGGCTCTTCGGGTCGAGGCCGGACCACTTGTGGCCGTTCGCGAAGAACGGGCGGCGGGCCATCAGCGTCAGCAGCGGCTTGGTGAAGAGGAACACGACGACCACGTCGAGCAGGGTGGTCAGGCCGAGCGTGAACGCGAAGCCCTGGACCTTGCCGACGGTGACGATGAAGAGCACCGCGGCGGCGAGGAACGACACGAAGTCGGAGACCAGGATGGTGCGCCGGGCACGCGGCCAGGCCCGCTCGACGGCGGGGCGCAGCGAGCGGCCCTCCCGGATCTCGTCGCGGACGCGTTCGAAGTACACGATGAACGAGTCCGCGGTGATGCCGATCGCGACGATGGCACCGCACACGGCCGGCAGGTTCAGCGCGAAGCCGATGGTCGGGCCGAGCAGGGCCATGAGCGTGTACGTGAGCGCGGCGGACACCAGCAGCGAGAGGATCGCGATGAACGACAGGCCGCGGTAGTAGGCCAGCAGATAGATGACGACCAGCGCGAGACCGATCGCGCCTGCGATCAGGCCGGCGTTCAGCTGGTCACCGCCCAGCGCGGCGGTCACCGTGGTCATGCTGTCGACCTTGAAGGTCAGCGGCAGCGCACCGTACGACAGCATGTTGGAGAGGTCCTGGGCGGACTGCTGGGTGAAGTTGCCGGAGATCTCGGCGTTGCCGCCGGTCAGGGCCTGGCGCACGTACGGGTCGGAGACGACGTCACCGTCGAGGACGATCGCGAACTGGTTCTGCGGCGACTGGTTCTGCGCCAGCTTGCCGGTGACGTCCGCGAACTTCTTGGCGCCGCCGTCCGTGAAGTCCATCGTGACCGTCCAGCCCGCACCGGTCTGGGTGTTGAGGACGGCCTGGGCCTTGTCGACGTCCGTGCCGTCGACCTCGGCGGGGCCGAGGATGTACTTCTGCCACTGGCCCTGCGAGTTCTGGCCGCAGGCCAGCGTCGGGGCGGAGGCCTTGACGCCGTCGCCCACGGTGGAGCGGGTCTTCTCGTTGGTGCAGTCGAGCTTGGCGTACTGCTCCTGCAGCTTGCTCGCGTCGTCACCGGCCGTGCCGCCGGTCGCGGACGGGGAGGGGCTGGCCTTTCCCTTGTCCGAGGCGCTCGCGGACGGCGTCGCGTCGGCCTTCAGCGCGTCCGTGACCGCGCGGCCCTGGGTGCTCGGAGAGGCGGACGGGGAGGCGGAGCCCTTGTCGGTGGCCTCGGGCTTGTCGGTGGCCTTGCCGGACGGCTGGTCCGAGGGGCTTCCCGTGGGGCTCGGCGAGGGGCTCGCCGCGCCACCGCCGCCGGAGACCTCGGTGGCGATGACCGGGCGGAAGTAGAGCTTCGCGGTGGTGCCGACCTGCTTGCGGGCCTGCTCGGAGTTCGTGCCCTTGGGGATGTTGACGACGATGTTGTCGCGACCCTGCGTCTGGACCTCGGACTCCGAGACGCCCAGACCGTTGACACGGCGCTCCATGATGGAGACGGCCGTGTCCATGTTGGTCTTGTTGATCGCCGCCTCGTTGCCGGCCTCGGGCACTGCGCGGAGCGTGATGCTCGTGCCGCCGGCCAGGTCGATGCCGAGACGCGGGGTGGTGTGCCCCGAGGCGAACATCCCACCGGTGAGCGCCGCGATGGCGATCAGGATCAGGGCCAGCGAGCGCCCCGGCTTGCTCTGGGCGCTCGCGCTCCGGCCCTTTTTAGGTGTGGCCACCTTCTCGTACTCCCTCTCGGGCCGCCTCGCTCCGGATCGGCGGACGGGCGGCCATCACATGGTGTCGGGACTCCGTGCGAGCCGGTCGTGTCCCGGGATGCGCGGGCCGGGCCCGTGCACCCCGGGACGCGACTACTTCGCCTCGGAGTCGCCGTCGGTCTTCTTCGGCTCTTCGTCCGTCTTCGCCTCGCCGGCCGGGGCGTCGTCGGCCGGCTCCTCGGCCGCGTCCTTCTTGCCGAGGTCGACGGCCTTGTCGTCAGCGGTGGCGTCGGCGGCGGAGTCGCCGGTCTCGGTGAGGGAGGAGGCGTCGTCCGGGACGATGTCGGCGTCGGACTTCAGGTCGTGCTCGACGCCGTGGACGATGCGGTTGTACTCGTCGTCGGTGAGGACGGCGCCGATGGAGTTCTTGGCGAAGAGGAGCTCGACGCCCGGACCGGCGTCGACGAGGACGGTGTCCTCGTTGACCTCCTTGACCGTGGCGTACATGCCCCCGATGGTGCGGACACCGCTGCCGGGCTGCATTTGGTTCCGCATCTCCACGGCCTGCTGCTGCTTCTTCTTGGCCGACCGGGTCATCAGGAACATGGCCCCGATGAGCACGATGAACGGGAGGAGGGTCAGGAGACTCACGGGTCGGTACTTCCTTCACACGACCGCGCTGTGAGCGGCCAGATGGTTGGGGGTGTGTACGCCGCCGACAAAGGCGGCATCGGCGGAGTCTAAGCGAGTCCGCGCGCATGGAACAACGCTCAGCATGGCACCGGGGTTCCTGCTCCGGCCACTGGCCTCGCCGTCCCGGAGCCGTAACGGCGCCGTCACGCCCCGAACAGGTCCTGTTGTCCGTTTCCGGCGGTCTGGGAGCGGGGCGGGGTGAGGCCGAGATGCGCCCATGCGGCGGGGGTGGCGACCCGGCCGCGCGGAGTGCGGGCCAGGAGTCCCTCCCGGACCAGGAAGGGCTCGGCGACCTCTTCCACGGTCTCACGCTCCTCCCCCACCGCGACCGCGAGCGTGGACAGGCCGACGGGGCCGCCGCCGAACAGCTTGAGCAAGGCCTCCAGTACGCCACGGTCGAGGCGGTCGAGGCCGCGAGCGTCCACCTCGTAGACGGCGAGGGCGGCCTCGGCGATGTCCCTGGTGATCAGCCCGTCGGCCTTGACCTGCGCGTAGTCCCGGACGCGGCGCAAGAGGCGGTTGGCGATGCGGGGCGTGCCGCGGGAACGGCCGGCGATCTCGGCGGCGCCGTCCGGTTCGATCTCGACTTCGAGGAGGTTCGCGGAGCGGTGGATGACCCGCTCCAGTTCGGCCGGTTCGTAGAACTCCATGTGGGCGGTGAAGCCGAAGCGGTCGCGCAGCGGGGGCGGCAGCAGGCCCGCGCGCGTGGTGGCGCCGACCAGGGTGAAGGGGGGCAGCTCCAGCGGGATGGCGGTGGCGCCCGGGCCCTTGCCGACGATGACGTCGACGCGGAAGTCCTCCATCGCCATGTACAGCATCTCCTCGGCGGGCCGGGACATGCGGTGGATCTCGTCGAGGAAGAGGACCTCGCCCTCCTGGAGGGAGGAGAGGATCGCGGCCAGGTCGCCGGCGTGCTGGATGGCGGGGCCCGACGTGATGCGGATGGGTGCGCCCATCTCGGCCGCGATGATCATCGACAGGGTGGTCTTGCCGAGGCCGGGGGCGCCGGAGAGCAGTACGTGGTCGGCGGTGGCGCCCCGCGCGCGTGCGGCGCGCAGGACGAGGTCGAGCTGCTCGCGGACCTTCTCCTGGCCGATGAACTCGCCCAGGTCCTTGGGGCGCAGGGCGGCCTCGACGGCCTGGTCCTCACGGTCGGCGACGGAGTCCACCAGCCGCTCGGCGGCATCGGCGTCGGTCGTGTCGTCCCAGTTCATGGAGTGTGCCTCGGAATCTCGGTACGGGCTATCGGGCGCGGTTCAGGCTCTGCAGGGCCGCCTTCAGCAGCTGGCCCACCTGGGGCGTGCCCTCGGCGGCCTCGGCCTGCGGAGCCACGGCGGTCACCGCCTCGTCGGCCTCCCGGGTCGCGTACCCGAGGCCGATCAGGGCCGCGTGCAGCTGGTCGCGCCAGCCGCTGCTGACCGGCGCGCCGACCGCGGGTGCGCCGACCGGCCCGCCGAGCCGGTCCTTCAGCTCCAGGAGCAGCTTCTGGGCGCCCTTCTTGCCGATGCCGGGGACGGCCGTGAGGGCTTTCTCGTCGGCGGTGGAGACGGCCCGGCGCAGGGCGTCCGGGCTGTGCACGGCGAGCATGGCCTGGGCCAGCCGGGGACCGACACCGCTGGCCGTCTGGAGCAGCTCGAAGACCTGCCGCTCGTCGTCGTCCGCGAAGCCGTACAGGGTGAGCGAGTCCTCGCGCACGACCAGGGACGTGTGCAGCTTGGCGGACTGGCCCATGCGGAGCGTGGACAGCGTGTTCGGCGTGCACTGGACGGCCATGCCGACGCCGCCGACCTCGACGACCGCGGCGTCGGGGGCGAGCGCGGCGACCGTGCCGCTGACGAAGGCGATCATGCCGTACGGCCTTTCGATGTGTGCAGGGCGACGGCCTGCTGGAGTCGGTTGTGCGCGGGGGCGCGCCAGATGTGGCAGATGGCGAGGGCGAGGGCGTCGGCCGCGTCGGCGGGTTTGGGCGGTGCGCCGAGCCGCAGCAGGCGGGTCACCATCGCGCCCACCTGGGCCTTGTCGGCCCGGCCGCTGCCGGTGACGGCGGCCTTGACCTCGCTCGGGGTGTGCAGGGCGACGGGGATGCCGCGGCGGGCGGCACAGAGCATGGCGACGGCGCTGGCCTGGGCGGTGCCCATCACCGTACGGACGTTGTGCTGGCTGAAGACGCGCTCCACGGCGACGAATTCCGGCCGGTGCTCGTCCAGCCACTGCTCGATGCCCCGCTCGATGGCGACCAGGCGGTGGCCGAGGTCCGCGTCGGCGGGGGTCCGGACGACGCCGACACCGATCATGGTGAGCGGCCGTCCGGCGACGCCCTCGACCACGCCCACACCACACCGGGTCAGTCCCGGGTCCACCCCCAGTACGCGCACGCGCCCTCCCTCTCGCTCACCTGTTTGTGCAGGCTATCGGGTGCCACCGACAACGCGACGGGCCGACGGGGTGTGTCCCGTCGGCCCGTTGGTCCTGCGGAGCTCGCGGCGGAGTTACGCGCCGACCTTCTCCATGACCTCGTCGCTGACGTCGAAGTTGGCGAAGACGTTCTGCACGTCGTCGCTGTCCTCGAGCGCGTCGATCAGCTTGAAGATCTTCTTGGCGCCCTCCTCGTCCAGCTCGACCTGCATGGTCGGGACGAAGTTGGCGTCGGCGGAGTCGTAGTCGATGCCCGCGTCCTGGAGGGCGGTGCGGACCGCGACCAGGTCGGTGGCCTCGCTGATGACCTCGAAGGTCTCGCCGAGGTCGTTGACCTCCTCGGCGCCCGCGTCGAGCACGGCGCCCAGCACGTCGTCCTCGGTCAGCTCGCCCTTGGGGACGATCACGACGCCCTTGCGGTTGAACAGGTACGACACCGAGCCCGGGTCGGCCATGGAGCCGCCGTTGCGGGTCATGGCGACGCGGACCTCGGAGGCGGCGCGGTTGCGGTTGTCGGTGAGGCACTCGATGAGCACCGCGACACCGTTCGGGCCGTAGCCCTCGTACATGATCGTCTCGTAGTCGGCGCCGCCGGCCTCCAGGCCCGCGCCGCGCTTGACCGCGGAGTCGATGTTCTTGTTGGGGACCGACGACTTCTTGGCCTTCTGGATGGCGTCGTAGAGCGTCGGGTTGCCATCGATGTCAGCGCCGCCCATCCGCGCCGCGACCTCGATGTTCTTGATCAGCTTCGCGAAGAGCTTGCCGCGCTTGGCATCGATGACGGCCTTCTTGTGCTTCGTCGTGGCCCATTTAGAGTGGCCGGACATCTGCCTGTCTCCTTCGCGTAACCCATCTCAGCAACGAACGCAGGAATCCTACAAGGACTCGGCCGTCCGGTTGGCGCGCACCATGTCGACGAACAGGGCGTGCACGCGGTGGTCGCCGGTCAGTTCCGGGTGGAAGGACGTGGCCAGAGCGTTGTCCTGACGGACCGCGACGATGTGGCCGTCGTGCTCGGCGAGCACCTCGGCCCGGGCGCCGACGGACTCGACCCAGGGGGCGCGGATGAAGACGCCCTCCACCGGGTCGCCCTCGACGCCCCTGACGTCGACGGCGGCCTCGAAGGACTCGTTCTGCCGGCCGAAGGCGTTGCGGCGCACGATCATGTCGATGCCGCCGACGGTCTCCTGGCCCGAGCGCGGGTCGAGGATCTTGTCGGCGAGCATGATCATGCCGGCGCAGGTGCCGTAGACGGGCATGCCGTCCCGCACACGCGCGCGGAGCGGGTCCATCACCCCGAACAGGACGGCCAGCTTGGAGATGGTGGTGGACTCGCCGCCGGGGATGACGAGGCCGTCCACCTCGGCGAGCTCTTCGGGGCGCCGCACCGGCCTGGCCACGGCATCGGCCGCGGCCAGGGCGACGAGGTGCTCGCGTACGTCGCCCTGGAGGGCCAGGACGCCGATCACAGGTGCTTCACTCATGGGTGTTACCAGCCGCGGTTGGCGTAGCGCTCGGTCTCGGGCAGCGTGTCGCAGTTGATGCCGACCATGGCCTCGCCGAGGTTGCGGGACGCGTCGGCGATGATCTTCGGGTCGTCGTAGAAGGTGGTGGCCTTCACGATGGCGGCGGCGCGCTTGGCCGGGTCGCCGGACTTGAAGATGCCGGAGCCGACGAAGACGCCCTCGGCGCCGAGCTGGCGCATCAGGGCCGCGTCGGCCGGGGTGGCGACACCGCCGGCGGAGAACAGCACGACCGGCAGCTTGCCGAGCTCGGAGACCTCCTTGACGAGCTCGTAGGGGGCGCGCAGCTCCTTGGCGGCGGCGTACAGCTCGTTGTTGTCGAAGCCGCGCAGCTTGGCGATCTCGTTCTTGATCTGGCGCAGGTGGCGGACCGCCTCGACGACGTTGCCGGTGCCGGCCTCGCCCTTGGAGCGGATCATCGCGGCGCCCTCGGCGATGCGGCGCAGGGCCTCGCCCAGGTTGGTGGCGCCACAGACGAACGGCGTGGTGAAGGCCCACTTGTCGGAGTGGTTGACCTCGTCGGCCGGGGTGAGGACCTCGGACTCGTCGATGTAGTCGACGCCGAGGGACTGCAGCACCTGGGCCTCGACGAAGTGGCCGATGCGGGACTTGGCCATGACCGGGATCGAGACGGCGTCGATGATGCCCTCGATCATGTCCGGGTCGGACATGCGGGCCACGCCTCCGTCCTTGCGGATGTCGGCCGGGACCCGCTCCAGGGCCATGACGGCGACGGCGCCCGCGTCCTCGGCGATCTTCGCCTGCTCCGGCGTGACGACGTCCATGATGACGCCGCCCTTGAGCTGCTCGGCCATACCGCGCTTCACACGGGCGGTGCCGGTCTCGGGGGCCTGGGAGTTGGGGGACGTGGTGGACACGGGTGACCTCGCTACGGAAAGGGGAATCCAGCAGCACTGAGGAAACGCGAGGGGACCAGGCCACTGCAAGGGCCAATGGGAACGCTGTGGATCCTTTTCCGGCGGACGGCCGGGGAACGGCGCGTGAACGGGCTCAGGCGGCCCGGTCCGCCAGGGCCGCCGGAGGCTCGTCGTCCATTTCGAAGGCCATGGGGAACGGGGCGTGGCCCGCCAGGCGGAACCAGCGGACCTTGCGGTGCCGGCGCAGGGCACGGGCGGCGCGTACGGCGTCGTTGTGGAAGCGGCGGGCCATCGGGACGCGCCGCACCGCCTGTGCGAGCTCCTCGGCGGCCTCCTCGCCTCCGGGCGCCTCCCGCACCGCCTCCACCTGCTGGATCTCCCCGAAGACGGCCCGCAAGGCCTGGCTCAGCTCGCTCTCGGCGACCTCCCGCTGCTCCTCCACCGCCTGACGGGCGGCGTGCGCGGCCTCGTAGAGCACGATCGAGGCGGCCGGATCCAGGACCCCCGCCGTCGCCAGTTCCTGCGCGACCGAGGCCCGGCGCAGCAACTGCGCGTCCAGGGCGGCCCGGGCGGCGTCGATACGGGCGTGGAGACGGTCGAGACGGCCGGCGGTCCAGCTCAGATAGAGCCCGACCGCGACCAGGGCCACGGCGATCCAGATGAAAGTGGTGGTCACGGGCGGCAAGGCTAGCGGCCCGGCCGGGCCGAGGGTTCACCCCGCCCGCCCGGCGGTCGGCTCCGCACCGGCGCACGCCGGCCGGGCCGCCCTTCGGCATGGCCTGGAACGGCCTGCCGCCCGGTGTCAGTCCCGGGCGAACCCCAGCCTGGCCCACAACCCGGTCACCCGCTCGTCCTCCGCGACCGCCGCCGCGCCCGCCGTCACCGTCTCGTAGACGGACAGGATGTCCGCGCCGACGGTCGACCAGTCGAAGCGCCGCACATGGGCGCTGCCCCGCTCGCGCAGTTCCGCGCGCCGGTCCGGGTCGTCCAGCAGGCGTACGGCCGCGTCGGCCAGGGCGTCGGCGTCCTCGTTGGGGAACAGTTCGCCGGCCTCGCCCCGGTCCAGGACCTGGGCGAAGGCGTCCAGGTCGGCGGCGAGGACGGGGGCTCCGGCGGACATGGCCTCGACCAGGATGATCCCGAAGCTCTCGCCGCCGGTGTTGGGCGCGACGTACAGGTCGACGCTGCGCAGGAAGCGGGCCTTGTCCTCGTCGCTGACCATGCCGAGGAACTCGACGCGGGAGCGCAGCTCGGCGGGCAGTGACTCCACCGCCTCCTCCTCGTCACCGCGCCCGGCGACCAGCAGCCGGGTCTGCGGACGGGCGGCGAGGATCTTCGGCAGCGCCTTCATCAGCACCGGCAGGCCCTTGCGGGGCTCGTCGATGCGCCCTATGAAGCCGATCGTGTCCCCCTGCCACTCGGCCTTGGGCTCGGCCGTGGCGAAGAAGTCGACGTCGACGCCGTTCGGGATCACCACCGCGTCCCCGCCGAGGTGCTCCACCAGCGTGCGGCGGGCGTACTCGCTCACCGCGATCCGCGCGCTGATCTTCTCCAGGGCGGCCTGGAGGATCGCGTACGCGGCGATCATCGCGCGGGAGCGCGGGTTGGACGTGTGGAACGTGGCGACGATCGGTCCCTGGGCCGCCCAGCAGGTCAGCAGGCCCAGCGAAGGCGAGGTCGGCTCGTGGATGTGGATCACGTCGAACGCGCCGTCGTGCAGCCAGCGGCGCACCCGGGCGGCGCTCAGGAAACCGAAGTTGAGCCGGGCCACCGAGCCGTTGTACGGCACCGGCACCGCGCGCCCCGCCGAGACGACGTACGGCGGGAGCGGGGTGTCGTCGTCGGCCGGGGCGAGGACGGACACCTGGTGGCCGAGGCGGAGGAAGTACTCGGCCAGGTCCCGGATGTGGAACTGGACGCCGCCCGGTACGTCCCAGGAGTACGGGCAGACGATGCCGATCCTCACGAGGTCCCCTTCGCAGGGTCGAGGTCCGCGAGCCACAAGCGCTGCAGCATGTGCCAGTCCTCCGGGTGGTCGGCGATCCCCGTGGCGAAGGCGTCGGCCAGCGCCTGTGTCATGACAGACGTCTTCTCGGCGCGCGTGCCTGACCCGGGCACCTCGACGGGCGGGTGGAGGCGGCCCCGCATCACGGGCGAGTCGTCGTACCAGAGGGTGACCGGGAGCAGCAGGGCGCCCGTCTGCTGGGCGAGCAGGGCCGGTCCGGCCGGCATCCGGGCCGTGTCTCCGAAGAAGTCGACCTCGACGCCGGAGGCGGACAGGTCGCGGTCGGCGACCAGGCAGACCAGACCGCCGTCGCGCAGCCGCCGGGCCAGGGTGCCGAAGGCGGTGCCGCCGCTGTGCGGCAGGACCTCCATGCCGAGACCCTCGCGGTAGGCGACGAACCGGTCGTACAGGGTCTCCGGCTTCAGGCGCTCGGCGACCGTCGTGAACGGGATGCCGAGCTTCGTGGTGACCCAGGCGCCGGCGAGGTCCCAGTTGGCCAGGTGGGGCAGGGCGAGTATGACGCCCTTGCCGGCGGCCAGGCCCTCGGTCAGGTAGTGCAGGTCCTTGGCTTCGAAGCCGCCCTTGATCCGCTCCTCGCTCCAGGCGGGGAGACGGAAGGACTCCATCCAGTAGCGCAGGTACGACCGCATGCCCGCGCGCGAGAGCTCGGCGAGGCGCTCGGGGCCCGCGCCGGGCACCACGCGCGCGTAGTTGCTCTCCAGCCGCTGTACGCCCTTGCCGCGCTGCTTCCAGGCGAGGTCGGCGATGGTGTGCCCGAGCCGTACGGCGACCGGCTCGGGGAGCTTCCTGACCGTGCTCCAGCCGAGGCCGTACAGCGCGTCCGTCAGCCGGTCCTGTGCGCTCACGTGGATGCCTCGCTCCCGTGAGAGGCGTTCTCCTGCTCGCCCTCATTGTCGTCCCGCTCGGAGGCGTCGGTCGCGGCCTCGGCCTCCGCGGACTCGCGGCGGACCGTGACGACCCGCTGGATGAGCGTGACGAGGCTGCCCACGGCGACGATCCACAGGGCGACCGGCAGCAGGTACTGGATGCCCGGGACACCGAAGGCGTGCAGGCCCGCGAGACCGGCCGCGACCAGGGAGATCACCAGCCGCTCGGCCCGCTCGACCAGCCCGTTGACGGCGACCGGCAGGCCGATCGACTCGCCCCGGGCCTTGGTGTACGACACCACCTGGCCGCTCGCCAGGCAGAAGATCGAGACGGCGCACAGGACGAGGTCGTCTCCCCCGCCGGCGTACCAGAGGATGAAGCCGCCGAAGATCGCCCCGTCGGCGACCCGGTCCAGCGTGGAGTCCAGGAAGGCACCCCAGCGGCTGGAGCGGCCGAGCTGCCGGGCCATGTTGCCGTCGACCAGGTCGGAGAACACGAACAGCGTGATCACGACCGTGCCCCAGAAGAACTCGCCCATGGGGTAGAAGACCAGCGCGCCCGCGACCACACCGGCGGTGCCGATGAGCGTGACGGTGTCGGGGCTGACGCCCCGGCGGATCAGAAACGCGGCGAACGGTGTGAGAACACGCGTGAAGAATGCACGCGCGTACTTGTTCAGCATGGCCTTCCCGAGGGTCGGTGTCGCCGTCTGGCCCCTGCTGGCCACCGGCTGGCCCATCGTAGCCACGCGCGCGTGCGGTCGACGGGCGGGACCCGAGGGCCGTGTCACGGCGCGCCGGTGCGCGGTGCGGGGCGCGATCACGTCCTTCGTATGGACGCACCGTGACGGGAGTGGGAAGGTCGAATGACCGCGGGCGTCGCCGGAGCCGCACCGCACGCGGATCCCGCGTGTCCGCGCCCACAGTGACCTCACCGTGCACGGGAGGCAGGATCATGGGCGACAAGGCACAGACACACCCTGGGGCCGCCGGCAGGGCACAGGCGGCCGACCACCCCCAGTCCGTACGGAATGTGGTGCTGGTCGGCCACTCCGGATCGGGCAAGACCACGTTGGTGGAAGCCCTCGCGCTCACGGCGGGGGCAGTGAACCGGGCGGGCCGTGTGGAGGACGGCGGCACCGTCTCCGACTACGACGAGATCGAGCACCGGCAACAGCGCTCGGTGCAGCTCTCCCTGGCGCCCGTCGAGTGGGACGGCATCAAGGTCAATCTCCTCGACACCCCCGGATACGCCGACTTCGTCGGTGAGCTCAGGGCCGGTCTGCGAGCGGCGGACGCGGCCCTCTTCGTCGTCTCGGCCTCGGACGGTGTGGACGGCTCGACCCGCATGGTGTGGGAGGAGTGCGCGGCCGTGGGCATGCCACGGGCCATCGTCGTCACGCACCTGGAGGCGGCGCGCGCCGACTTCGAGGAGATGACGCGGATCTGCGCGGAGGCCTTCGGCGCGGACGACCCCGACGCGGTCCTGCCGCTCTACCTGCCGCTGCGCGGCCCCGAGGCGCCGGACGGGCACGCGCCCGTGACCGGCCTGATCGGGCTGCTGTCGCAGAAGCTGTTCGACTACTCGACCGGCGAGCGCAAGGAGTCGGAGCCGGGTGAGGACCAGCTGCCGCTGATCGAGGAGGCCCGCAACCGGCTGATCGAGGGGATCATCTCGGAGAGCGAGGACGAGACCCTCATGGACCGCTACCTGGGCGGGGAGCCGGTCGACGTCAAGACGCTGATCGAGGACCTGGAGCGGGCCGTCGCACGGGGGGTCTTCTTCCCCGTCCTGGCCGCCGCCCCCGCGGCCGGGGGCTCCCGGCAGGGGCTCGGCACGGTGGAGCTGCTGGAGCTGATCACCCGGGGCTTCCCCACGCCGCTGGAGCACGAGACGGTGCGCGTGACGACGATCGACGGCAAGCCGCGCGAGCTCAAGCCGTGCGACCCGGACGCGCCGCTGGTCGCGGAGGTCGTGAAGACCTCCTCCGACCCTTACGTCGGCCGGTTGTCGCTGGTCCGCGTGTTCTCCGGCACCCTGCGCGCCGACCAGACGGTCCACGTGTCCGGGCACGGCCTGGCCGACCGCGGGCACGAGGACCACGACGTGGACGAGCGGATCGGCGCCCTGTCCACGCCGTTCGGCAAACAGCAACGCCCGGTGTCGCACGTCATCGCGGGCGATCTGGCGTGCGTGGCGAAACTGAGCCGCGCCGAGACCGGGGACACCCTGTCCGCCAAGGACGACCCGCTGCTCATGGAGCCGTGGCAGATGCCGGACCCGCTGCTGCCGCTGGCCATCCAGGCGCACAGCAAGCCGGACGAGGACAAGCTCTCGCAGGGCCTGGCCCGGCTGGTCGCCGAGGACCCGACGATGCGGCTCGAGCAGAACCAGGACACCCACCAGGTGGTCCTGTGGTGCCTGGGCGAGGCGCACGCGGACGTCGCCCTGGAGCGGCTGCGCAGCCGCTACGGCGTCCAGGTCGACGTCGTACCGCACAAGGTGTCGCTGCGCGAGACGTTCGCGGCCAAGTCGGCCGGGCGCGGCCGGCACGTCAAACAGTCGGGTGGGCACGGGCAGTTCGCCATCTGCGAGATCGAGGTGGAGCCGCTGCCGGGCGGCTCGGGCATCGAGTTCGTGGACAAGGTGGTCGGCGGCGCGGTGCCCCGGCAGTTCATCCCGTCGGTGGAGAAGGGTGTACGGGCCCAGGCCGCCAAGGGGGTCGCCGCCGGGTACCCGCTCATCGACGTACGCGTGACCCTCCTGGACGGCAAGGCGCACTCGGTGGACTCCTCCGACGCCGCGTTCCAGACGGCCGGCGCGCTCGCGCTGCGGGAGGCCGCGACCGACGCGAGGATCCATCTGCTGGAGCCGGTGGACGAGGTGTCGGTGCTGGTCGGCGACGAGTTCGTGGGCACCGTGATGAGCGACCTGTCGGGGCGGCGCGGCCGGGTGCTCGGCACCGAGCAGACACCCGGCGGGCGCACCCTGATCCGGGCCGAGGTGCCGGAGATCGAGATCGGTCGCTACGCGATCGACCTGCGGTCGATGTCGCACGGCACGGCGCGCTTCAGCCGCCGGTACGTACGGCACGAACCGATGCCGCAGCAGGTCGCGGACCGGGTCCGTGAAGAGGAGCGCAAAGCCTCCTGATTGGGGCCCGAGGGGGCCAAGTGGCCCTCGTGAAGGCTCCCTCCGCACAGGCGGGCGGTTCCGGGGACCGCCCGCCGACGGATGTCGGTGCCTGCGGATACGCTGATGACCTGATCAACAGGTGTGCGAGGCGCGGAAGTCGGGAAGGCCGCTTGATGCGGAAGCGGCAGCGATGGGGGCGGCAGTGACGGACGGATTCGACTTCAGCCCGGGGGCCCAGGTGCCTCTGGCGGGTTCGGCTGGCCAGACGGCGGCGACCTACGCGCTGGCCGCGGCGGCGTACCGGGACGACGAGGTCAGCAAGATCCTCAAGGCGGACAACGAGTGGCACCAGTCGAAGGTGACCCCACCGCGCTCCTGGGCGAAGATCTTCCGCCCCAACTTCGGCGAGGCCTTCTCCCGTGCCGTCGTCGACCGCATGCTCGGCGCCGGGCGCAAGCCGGTCATCCAGTCCTTCGGCATCGAGCCCCAGGTCGTCGTGGAGCACTGTCTGGCGGCCCACCGCATCCGCCGCGACCGCGACAACCGGCTCTCGGCGATCACGGTGATCTGCGGAGTGCTCTTCCTGCCGGGCTTTTTCGTGTGGCTGCTGGTGTTCACGCTGCGTACGACCATGGCCAAGCGCGAGGACAAGCGCGCCGGCGCCCTCGCCACGACCCTGCTGGTCGCGGTGGGCGCGCTCGCGGTGCTGTTCCTGATCCGCATGCCGTTCACGGGCTTCTGGGGCTGGTACGCGCGCGCGGCGATCATCATGCCGGTCGTCGGCTGGTTCTGGGCCAAGCATGTCTGCGAGCAGACAGCCTCCGACCTGCGGGAGCGCTGGTCGAGCATGCTGTCGGGCGGCGGCGTGGGCGCCAAGATCCCCGAGGCGGTTCCGGGCAATCCCGGCGACGCGGCCGAGCAGGTCCGCAAGGAGCTGGCGCGCCTGAGCGCCGAGCAGCGGTCCAACTCGGTCTTCTACGCCGGGCCCAAGGGCATACTCGGCATGGGCACCCGGTGGGGCAGCTGGCAGCTGGCCGAGGAGCTGGTGTCCGCCGAGCCGGGCAAGGACTTCCACCCCTTCCGCAGCTGGGACGTCATCGTGGCGATCCAGGGCGGCCTGGGCATGCTGGAGCGCACGTCCATCAACACCGGCGGCTTCACCAAGCCGTCCATCACGCACTGGATCGTCACGCCGATCGGCGAGAAGGCGACGGAGGTGTCCCGGCCGAGCGGCGCGGACGTCGACGCGTACACGGTCCGGACGCACGCCATACAGGACATCTGCAACAAGCAGCAGTTCGGCAGCGGTGACCGGCACTATCTCGGCGTGCAGTGGACCCTCTGGGACGGTCACCTGGTCATCACGATGCTGATCACGGTGACGGTGCTGCACGACACCCTGCGCATCGAGGTCACCGGCCACGCCCTGGGACCGGTCAACCCGCTGTTCAACGAGAAGCCCGCCGCCAAGGAGAAGTCGGTGCAGAAGGCGCTCCGGTTCTGGGAGACCCGCACCGTGAAGCTGCCGCTGATCGACGCCGACGAGGTGGTGCGGCTGGCCGCGCGCGCCCCGCTGACCTGGTATCCGCCGCTGCTGAACTGGCTCGGCGGCAGCCTGACGCTTCCGGAGCCGTTCGGCCTGCGGCACGCCTGGGCGGACCAGCCGTGGCGCCATCGGTTCATGGCGGACGACGCGCTGCGGGCGGCTACGCCGGTACTGCGTGTGGTGCATGCGGCGGCGCTGAAGGTGCTGCGGGAGAACGGCGTGGACGTGGAGAAGTTCGGGTCCAGGTCGGCGGCGCTCAGCGGGGCGGTGCAGGAGGCTTCGCCGAAGAAGGCGGATGTCTACGACGCCTAGGTGTCCTGCTCGGAGTCGCTGGCCGGCGCCGACCGCTCGATGTCGTCGTCGGCCGCGGCCCAACTGGCCAGCAGATTCAGGGCATCCTGCGAGGGCGAGGTGGGCTCGGCGGTGTAGGTGAGGAGGAACTGGCCGGAGCCGTCCCCGAGCGGGAAGGTCTCGAAGGGCAGGTCGAGGTCGCCGACGACCGGGTGGTGGAGGAGCTTCACTCCCGTGGTGTGGATGCGGACGTTGTGCGCGGCCCAGCGGTGGCGGAACTCCTCGCTGCGGGTGGACAGTTCGCCTATCAGGTCCATCAGCCGGCGGTCGTAGAGCTCGCGGCCGGCCTCGGCGCGCAGCATGGCGACGGTGTCACCCGCGACCTTGTCCCATTCCCGGAAGAACTCGGTGGCGCTCGGGTCGAGGAAGACGAACCGGGCGTTGTTGGGCGGCCGCACCGGGTCGGCGTAGACGGGAGAGAACAGGGCGCGCCCGAGGTGGTTGTCGGCCAGGATGTCCCCGCGTCCGCTGAGGACGAACGCGGGTGTGCCGGTCATCGAGTCGAGGACTCGCTGCACCGCTGGCCGCACGCGCTGCTGGACGGGGCGGCGGCGTGGCGGGCGGGTCGTGCCGGCGCCGCGCAGGAGGCGAAGCAGGTGGATTCGTTCGGCCTCGTCGAGCTGAAGCGCTTGTGCGATGCCTTCGATGACGCTCTCCGAGACGCCGGTGGCGTTGCCGCGCTCCAGCCGGGTGTAGTACTCGCTGGAGATGCCCGCGAGCAGGGCGACCTCCTCCCGGCGCAGCCCGGTGACGCGTCGGCGCTCGCCCCCGTACGTGGGCAGTCCCGCCTGCTCGGGGGTGACCTTGGCCCGTCGCGTACCGAGGAACTCCCGGATCTCCGCGCGGAAACCGTCACGGATATCGCGGTTGGTGCCGTAGGGGTCGTTTCTGCCTGCCATGCGCTCCACTCTACGAGCGCCCGCGCCGGGCAGGGGGTCCCTCTCAGTGACCCCCTCCTCAGGGACTCCCACGCTCCCGTGACAGCCGGTTTCGTTGGTGGTGCACCGCCCCCAGTGGTGTGACCGGCCGGAGAGAGCGGCGCTTGTGCCACCGGTCTCCGGCCTTCTCCGCGGCGCCGTCGGCGCCGCACCCGTCACTCCCGCACACACCGGGTGCCGGACCACGGCACCCGAAAGGAACCCCCATGAGCAAGGTCATTCTCGTCACCGGTGCCGGACGCGGTCTGGGCACGGACATCGCCCGCGAGGCCCTCGCCGCCGGCCACCAGGTCGTCGCGACCGGCCGCCGCCCCGACGAGGTCGAGAAGACCCTGGGCGGGCCGCAGGACAACCTGCTGGTCGCCAAACTCGACGTCACCCGCCCCGAGGACGCCGAGTCCGCAGCGCAGGCCGCCGTCGACCGCTTCGGCCGCCTCGACGTCCTGGTCAACAACGCCGGGAACCTCTTCACCGGCTACTTCGAGGAGATCTCGCCCGCGCAGATGCGCCGGCAGTTCGAGACCAACCTCTTCGGCCCGATGAACGTGACCCGCGCGGTCCTGCCGATCATGCGCCGGCAGCGCGCCGGCCACGTCATCACCATCACCTCGACCGCGGGCCTGGTCGGCATGGAGTTCACCTCCGCCTACGCGGCCTCCAAGTTCGCGGAAGAGGGCTGGATGGAGTCCCTGCGCCACGACGTCGAGCCGTACAACATCCACACCACCACCGTGGAGCCCGGCTACTTCCGGACCGAACTCCTCGTGGACGGCTCCACCACCTGGCCCGAGCTCTCCATCGACGACTACGCCCCGCGGACCGCCCCGAGGATCGAGGGCATGAAGAGCATGAACGGCCGGCAGCCCGGCGACCCCGCCAAGCTCGCCCGCGCCCTGCTCACCATCGCCCGGCAGGACAAGCCCCCGCACCGCTTCGTCGCCGGAGCGGACGCCATCGAGGCCGTCGAGGCCAAGGCGAAGGAACTCCTCGCCCAGGCCGAAGCCTCCCGCGAACTGGGCGGCAGCCTCGCCTACGACGACACCCACGCCTGAGAGGGACGACATGCCGCTCACAGGCGAGTACGAGCCGAGCAAGGCACAGTTCGTGCGTGACCAGGTGGAGCTGTACGAGAGTTCCGGCGGCACCCGAGGAACGACGCTGAGCGTCCTGGTCGCACGCGAGGAAGACGAGAGGCTACGGGACCTGCCCGTCGTCATCCTGACCACCCTGGGCGCCAAGACCGGCAAGATCCGCAAGACCCCGGTCATGCGGGTGGAGCACGACGGCTCGTATGCCGTGGTCGCCTCCATGGCGGGAGCCCCCCACCACCCCTTCTGGTACCACAACGCGGTGGCCGACCCCCGAGTCGAGCTTCAGGACGGCCCGGTACGGCAGGACATGCTGGCCCGCGAGGTGACCGGGGACGAGAAGGCCCTCTGGTGGGCCCGAGCCGTCGAGGCGTTCCCGGACTACGCCGAGTACCAGAAGAAGACGGACCGCGAGATACCGGTCCTCGTTCTGGAGCCCGCCGCTCACGGCCACTGACACGGCCGGCACCAGGGCCTGACGGCCGTCACGACAAGGAGTACCTCATGAAGCACGTATCACTGGGCGGGCTCGATGTCTCGCGCATCGGCCTGGGAGCCATGACCATGGCAGGCGTCTACACCACGGGCGGAGGACTCGATGACGCCGAGTCCATCCGCACCATCCACCGGGCCCTGGACCTCGGGGTCACCCATATCGACACCGCCGAGATCTACGGCCCCTTCCACAGCGAGGAACTCGTCGGCAAGGCCATCAAGGGCCGGCGCGACGAGGTCGTCGTGGCGACGAAGTTCGGTCTCGTCTCCCACGCCGGCGACGGCCCCGGCGTCATCGACAGCAGCCCCGCCAACGTGAAGACAGCGGTCGAAGGCTCGCTCAAGCGGCTCGGCACGGACCACATCGACCTGTACTACCAGCACCGCGTCGACCCGAACACGCCCATCGAGGAGACCGTCGGCGCGCTGGCCGAGCTGGTCGCCGAGGGCAAGGTCCGCCACATCGGACTGTCGGAGGCCGGGCCCGAGACGATCCGCCGGGCCCACGCCGTGCATCCGGTGGCCGCGCTGCAGACCGAGTACTCGCTGTGGACCCGCGACGTCGAGGCCGAGATCCTCCCGCTGCTGCGCGAGCTCGGTATCGGGTTCGTTCCCTACTCGCCGCTCGGCCACGGCCTGCTGACCGGGCAGATCCGCACGGTCGACGACTTCACCGACGACGACTGGCGCAAGACCAACCCGCGGTTCACCGGCGAGAACTTCCAGCGCAACCTGCGCATCGTCGACGAGGTGCGGGCCATCGGCGCCGAGATCGGAGCCACCCCGGCCCAGACCGCGCTGGCCTGGCTGCTGACCCGCGGCGACGACATCGCCCCCATCCCCGGAACCCGGCGGGTCTCACGTGTCGAAGAGAACACCGCCGCCGACGCCATCGAACTCAGCGCCGCACAGCTCGACCGTCTGAACAACCTCACGCCGGCCGCGGGCGAGCGCCACGACGAGGCGAACATGGCCACCATCGACCGCTGACCCTTGACCACCGACCGCGGCGCATCGGCAGGACCGGGCCGCGGTCGCCGCGGCCCTCCTGGCCGCCGGCGGTCATACGAGGGCGCAGCACGCCACCACCGCCCCAGCGCAGGCGCAGCGCCCCAGCAGCCGGCAGCTCAGACCGGCCAGGCCTCCGCCAGCATCTTCCGGGTGTCCGCCAGCAACTGCGGCAGCACCCGCGTATGCCCCACCACCGGCATGAAGTTGGTGTCGCCACCCCACCTCGGCACGATGTGCTGGTGCAGATGCGCCGCGATGCCCGCGCCGGCGACCGAGCCCTGGTTCATGCCGATGTTGAAGCCGTGGGCACCGGAGGCCGTGCGCAGGGCCGTCATCGCCTGCTTGGTGAGCTCGCCGAGCTCGGCGGTCTCCCCCGCCGTGAGGTCGGTGTAGTCGGCGACGTGCCGGTAGGGCACGGTCATCAGGTGCCCGCCGTTGTACGGATACAGGTTGAGCACCGCGTAGACCTGCTCGCCGCGCCTGACGACCAGCCCGTCCTCGTCGGACTTGGCCGGGATGGAGCAGAAGGGGCAGCCGTCGCCGGCGCCCGGGCCGCTCGGCTTGTTCTCACCCTGGATGTAGGCCATCCGATGGGGCGTCCACAGACGCTGGAACGCGTCCTGCGTCCCCACTCCCAGCTGCTGCTCCGGCTCACTCGTCATGCAGTGCAGCATATGGCGTGGAGCTGGGGGTACGGCAAAGGCCCCCGGGATCTCCCGGGGGCCCTGTACGCGGTTCGGTCAGGCCGCGGTGACGCCGTGCGGTCAGACCTGCGCCCGCTCCTCGACGACCTTCACGATCTTCGCGATGGCCTCGTCGAACGGGATGCCGTTCTCCTGGGAACCGTCGCGGTAGCGGAAGGACACGGACCCGTGGGACATGTCCTCGTCGCCCGCGATGACCATGAAGGGCACCTTCTGCTTCTGGGCGTTGCGGATCTTCTTCTGCATCCGGTCCGAGGAGGAGTCGACCTCGACGCGCAGGCCCTGCTTCTTGGCCGCCGCCGCGAACTTCTCCAGGTACTCGACGTGCGCGTCGCCGATCGGGATGCCGACCGCCTGGACCGGGGCCAGCCACGCCGGGAAGGCACCCGCGTAGTGCTCCAGGAGCACCGCGAAGAAGCGCTCGATCGAGCCGAACAGCGCGCGGTGGATCATGACCGGGCGGGTCTTGGAGCCGTCCGCGGCCGTGTACTCCAGGTCGAAGCGCTCGGGCAGGTTGAAGTCGAGCTGGATGGTCGACATCTGCCAGGTGCGGCCGATGGCGTCCTTGGTCTGCACGGAGATCTTCGGGCCGTAGAAGGCGGCGCCGCCCGGGTCGGGAACGAGGGGCAGACCCTGCTTCTCGGCGACCTGGCGCAGAGTCTCCGTGGCCTCCTCCCAGGCCTCGTCCGAGCCGACGAACTTCTCCGGGTCCTTGGTGGACAGCTCCAGGTAGAAGTCGGTCAGGCCGTAGTCACGCAGCAGCTCCAGCACGAAGGTGAGCAGCTTGTCGAGCTCCTCCGACATCTGCTCGCGGGTGCAGTAGATGTGCGCGTCGTCCTGGGTGAAGCCACGGGCGCGGGTCAGGCCGTGCACGACGCCCGACTTCTCGTACCGGTACACGGTCCCGAACTCGAACAGGCGCAGCGGCAGTTCACGGTAGGAGCGACCGCGCGCGTCGAAGATCAGGTTGTGCATCGGGCAGTTCATGGGCTTGAGGTAGTAGTCCACGCCCTCGTCGAGCTGCATGGGCGGGTACATGCCGTCGGCGTACCAGTCCAGGTGGCCCGAGGTCTCGAAGAGCTTGCCCTTCGTCGCGTGCGGGGTGTAGACGAACTCGTAGCCCGCCTCCTCGTGCCGCTTGCGCGAGTAGTCCTCCATGACCCGGCGGATGATGCCGCCCTTGGGGTGGAAGACGGCGAGGCCGGATCCGATCTGCTCCGGGATGGAGAACAGGTCGAGCTCGCTGCCGAGCTTGCGGTGGTCGCGCTTCTCGGCCTCGGCGAGGAACTCCAGGTGAGCCTTCAGCTCGTCCTTGGTCGGCCAGGCGGTGCCGTAGATGCGCTGGAGCATGGGGTTCTTCTCGCTGCCGCGCCAGTAGGCGGCCGCGTTGCGCATCAGCTTGAACGCCGGGATGGCACGGGTCGACGGCAGGTGGGGGCCTCGGCAGAGATCCTTCCAGCACAGGTCGCCGGTCTTGGCGTCCAGGTTGTCGTAGATCGTCAGCTCGCCGGCGCCGACCTCGACGTCCGCGCCGTCGTCGCTGGAGGCGGAGCCCTTGAGGCCGATCAGCTCCAGCTTGTAGGGCTCGTCGGCCAGTTCCTCGCGGGCGGCCTCGTCGGTGACCACGCGGCGGGCGAACTTCTGCCCCCGCTTCTGGATCTCCTGCATCTTCTTCTCGATGGCCTTGAGATCCTCGGGCGTGAACGGCTTCTCGACGTCGAAGTCGTAGTAGAAGCCGTCCTTGACGGGCGGGCCGATGCCGAGCTTGGCCTCGGGGAAGAGCTCCTGCACGGCCTGTGCCATGACGTGCGCGGTGGAGTGGCGCAGGATGTTCAGGCCGTCCTCGGAGGAGATCTCGACGCCCTCGACCTCGTCGCCCTCGGACAGGGCGTACGACAGGTCCCTGAGCTCGCCGCCCACGCGTGCGGCGATGATCGAGCGCTCGCCGGCGAAGAGCTCGGCGGCCGTAGTGCCCGTCGTCACCACGCGTTCTTCCCGCTCGGAATCGCGTTGGATGATCACACGGACGTCTGACACCGGTCTCTCCTGACTGAAGGTGGGTCGCGGCGCCATACCGGAGCGCGCGCACGAGTATGGATCGTACCGACCCCGGACCGCCCACCGCGAAATCAGTCCCCGCAGTCCCCTCCACAGGCCTCCTCGAAGAAGGCCGCCATCCCGGCGTTCTCCTGGAGCGCCTTCATCAGGCGGTCCCGCTCGGCGTCGTCGACCTGCACCGGTACGACGCCGTGGGCGCCGGTGAGACGCCGGAAGCCACCTCGGCTCTCCAGCCGCCCCTGGACCCGCACCGGCAGTCCGACGAGGTGGGCGTGCCCGGCGATCCGGTAGGCCTCCTCGTCGAGGGTGATCCGGACGTGGGGTACGTCGGCCCCGGCCAGCACCCGCAGCCGTACCGTGCCCTCACCGCGCGGCCCCGGCCGCCGCATCCGTACCACCGCTCCCGTGATCCGCACCGGTACGGAGGGTTCCGCGCGCAGGTAGCGGGCGCCCGCCTCGCGCAGCACGGGCAGGTCGCCGGGTGAGAACTCGACGGGCTCGGTGGAGGGCGCGCACCCCTCGGGCACACCTGCGGCCGGGGCCCACTCGACGGCGATCCGGGCGCCCTCCGTGCCCCGGACCAGGGAGACGAGGGCCTCGGTGAGCTCGTGGCTCACCCCCGCCTCGACCGCGGCGTCGAAGGCGTCCATGCCGCCGGTGGCGCGCTGGTAGTCGACGGCCTCACGGGTGGCGTACAGGGCCTGGTGGAGGCGTACGGCCAGGGGTCGGCCACCGGCGACGGGCACGAAGGCGGTGAGCCGGCCGTCCGTCGCGGAGCCGACGAGGACGCTGTCCAGGGCCGCGGCGGCGGAGCGCCGGTGGCGGGCGCCGTGGTAGCCGGCCCGCGCGCGCGTGGCCAGGGCCGCCGCGAGCAGCATCCGGCGGGCGGCGGTGCGCAGCCGGTCCTCGACGGTCCAGGGCGCCGCACCGGCGGGCCCGGCGGGCACGTCGTGCCACCAGCGGATCTCGTCGCTGGGGACGGCGAGGGAGACGAGCACCTCCCGGGCGGAGGGCGAGCCGCTGCGGGACAGGGCGAGCAGGGCCTCGGCGAGCAGATCGTCGCTGTCGGGGAAGGCGCGGTTCTCGGGCACGAGGAGACTGGTGCCACTGCCGCCGGGGCCGGGCGGGGTCCAGCGGCCGTAGCGTCCCGGGGCGCCGCCGCGCCGCTGCCAGCCGTGCCGCCGGAGCAGGGCGCCGAGCACGGCCGGGTCGACGTCCGCGGGCTCGGGCGGAGCGCCGCTCCAGGGGGTGTCGGCGGGGTGGGGCCGCACGGGCCTCAGCGGCTCCTCGGTCGGGCGGTGCGTCACGGTTTCCCTCCCGTCCCGACCCGCGTCATGATCTCGCACAGCGCCCGGTCGTCGAAGATGCGTGAAGTCGGTATCCGCACGGTGGTGCGGCGGCGGCCGGTGATCGGCTGGCCGGCGAGGTTGGTCCAGTAGCAGCAGTGCCTGAGGTCGAGCCGGTCGTGGCCGGCGCGCAGCCAGTCGTCCTGGGCGCGCGGCACCAGCATGACCACCAGGATCTTGTGCACGGACACCGGTGTGCGGGCGAGCTTCGCCAGGTGGTCGTTGTCGAGGGTGAAGGCGAAGGTGCGGCCCGGGGGGTTGGGCGGCACCTGGTAGGTGGCCTTGAGCTGCACCTTGATGGTGACCTCGTCGTCGACGGTGTGCCCGGGGGCGCTGTGGCTGACGTGCCAGTCGATGCCGTTGTCGGGGAACGGCTGGGAGAGCGAGCAGCCGGCGGCCGCCGCGACGGCGTGCAGATAGCCGACCTGGAGTGTCTCCATGCAGGCGGTGGTGGCGAGAGTGCCGCGAGAGGGAGCCGTGCGCTCGGGCAGCAGCCCGCCCCGTTCGGGCTGCGCTATGGCCATGGCCAACAGCCTTCCAGAACAAGTGATTCCCCGCTGCGGGCCGCTGAACTGCGCGGACCCGTACTCCTGTTGTCTCCTTCCGGCGTACGGCGCAAACAGCCCGGGTATCACCGGATCGGGCAGTGGACGGTGCGTCAACTGCCGAAGGTGAACGAGGGGTTGTGTGGCTATGACGACGTGCTGGTATGAAGGGCCGCTGGCCGCCTTCGACACGGAGACGACGGGCGTGGACGTCGAGACCGACCGCATCGTGTCGGCCGCCGTCGTCGTCCAGGACGCCCCGGGCGTCCGGCCGCGGGTCAGCCGCTGGCTGGTGAACCCGGGCGTGCCGGTGCCCGCCGAGGCGACGGCGGTGCACGGGCTGACGGAGGAACACCTCCAGCGCAACGGCCGGTGGCCGGCGCCGGTGATGTTCGAGATAGCGCAGGCGCTCGCCGAGCAGGCGCACGTCGGCCGCCCGGTCGTCGTGATGAACGCGCCGTTCGATCTGACCCTGTTCGACCGGGAGTTGCGACGGCACCGCGCCTCGGCCCTGGGCCGCTGGTTCGAGTCGACGCCGCTGTACGTGCTCGACCCGAGGGTTCTGGACAAGCACCTGGACCGTTACCGCAAGGGCCGCCGCACCCTGACCGACCTGTGCGCGCACTACGGCGTCACCCTGGAGGGCGCGCACGACGCGGCGGCCGACGCCGTGGCGGCGCTGGAGGTCACCCGGGCGGTGGGCCGCCGTTTCGCGTCGCGGCTGGAGCGCCTCGGCCCCGGTGAGCTGCACACGCTCCAGGCGGTGTGGCACGCGGCGCAGGCCCGGGGGCTCCAGGCGTGGTTCGCGCGCACTGGCGTGGACGAGGCGGTCGACCCGGCCTGGCCGCTGCGTCCGGATCTGCCGGCGGCGGCCTGAGCACCTGGGCAGGACGCCTGCACAGGGCATGAAAAAACCGGTCCGTCTGCGACGGACCGGCTGTTTCCGGTGGGCGATACTGGGTTCGAACCAGTGACCTCTTCGGTGTGAACGAAGCGCTCTCCCACTGAGCTAATCGCCCGGGAACGCACTGAACAATACAGGTCCCGGCACGCTTCCTTCAAACCGTTCGGAGGTGCCTGGCCAGTCCGCGCGCTCCCGTGCGCATCATCAGCCGGTGATTGGCCCGGAAGGCGGGCCGGCACGGCACGGCGAGCCGCCGCAGCAGCGGCTTGCGGACGTCGACGACCTGGTCGTACCGCACGCGAGTCCCGGTCCCGTCCGGGGTGACCGTCCAGCGTGCCCAGCCCTCCATGTCACCGGACAGGGCGATCTCCAGCACACCGGCCGCGGGTTCACGTCGCACCTCCCGCGCCGTGAAGGTCATGTCGTACGGCAGGACGGAGCGGATCCGGACCACCCCCGTGGTGTCGTCGAGCCGGGTCACCTCCCGCACCTGGCGCCACCACCGGGGGTAGTCCTCGGCGCGCTCCAGCGCCTCGTACACGGGGGCGGGCGGCGCGGGCAGGGTCCACAGCGTGCGGAAACGGTAGTGGTTCCAGTCCATGACCGCAGTCTGCCCAGATGCGGTGCGGACTGACTGACTGAGTACGCACCTGAGTACCCGCACTCATGCCGTACGGGGGTGACGCGGACCACACTGCCGGTCATGAACCACCTTCCGCCCCCGGCCGAGGAACTGCGGCTCCTCGACGCCGAACTCCGGCAACTGGACGCCCGCCGGGCTCAGTTGCTGGCCCGTCGCGCCTGGCTGGTCGCGACCCTGCAACAGGCACGGCAACAACCGCAGCAGGCCTGGGCTCAGGCGCGGACGCAGCCGCCACCCGTCGCATGGTCCCGCCCGGAAACCGCCGCGCCCAGCGTGCAGAACGTGCTGCTGGTGCTCGGCGGTGTGCTGCTCACGCTCGCGGCGGCGGTGTTCACGCTGGTCAGCTGGGGACACATGGGCATCACCGGGCGGGCGCTGGTGCTCGGCGCGGTCACGCTGGCCGCGCTCGCCGGGCCGGCGCTCCTGCTGAAGCGGGGGCTGCGCTCGACGGCCGAGTCCGTGGCGGGGCTGGGCCTCGCGCTGACCGTCCTGGACGCCTACGCCCTGCACGAGGCCGCGCTCGCCGGGACGGACGGGACGGGGTACGCGGCGGCCGCGGCGGCGGTGCTGGCGGTGATCTGGTCGGCGTACGGTCTGCTGCCGGCCACCGCAGCGCTGCGACTGCCCCTGCCCTGCGCCCTGGTGGCGGCCCAGTTCCCGCTGTTGCTGTGGGCCCTGTCCGCCGACGCGGGTCCGTACGTCATCAGCGCCGCGCTGCTGGTGACGGCCGGGCTGGACACGGTGGCCGCGCTGCGGGTGAGGACCGGTTCCGTACGGATCACCGCCATGGTCGGGGCGTACTCCACGGGCGCCTTGGGCGTCCTGACCGCCGGCTGGCTGTCCCTGGCGGCTGACACCCCGAGCGCCGCGGCCCGCGCCGGGGCGCTTCTCCTGCTCGCGGCGACGATCGCGGTGGGGGCGGCTTGGCGGGGGGCGGGTTCGCTGTCCGGCTCGGGCTCGGGCTCCGACTCGGGTACAGCCCCAGGCTCGGCTTCAAGCACCGCCGCGCCCTGGCAAGGCCCGGGCGAGAAGCACGCCCTCGGACTCGCGATCGTCTCGGGCCTCCTCGCCGTGGGTGCGTTCGGCGGGACGGCGCGCCCCTGGCTGCCGGAGATGTGGACGGTTCCGGCCTATCTGGTCTGCGGGATCGTCCTGTCGGCGGCGGTGCGGGCCGGGCGGCTGCCGGACGCGGTGCGGCTCGGGTCCGCCTGGGCCTCCGGGGCTGTACAGGCGCTGGCCCTGCTGTGGGCGCTGCCCGTCGTCGCCGTGGTGGTGCTGGGGCCGGCCGGCTGGATCGGCCGGGTGTGGAGCGGCGCGCCCTCGGACGCCCGGGCCGCCGTGACCGTCGAGGCGCCCTGGCCGCCCGACGCGGCGGCCGTTCCCGTCGTGCTGCTGGCCGTCGCGGCCGTTGTCGCCCTGGTGAGCCGTGCGGAGCAGTGGCGTGCGCGGGCCCGGATCGGCGCGCTGGGCCTGGTGTGGGCCACGGCACTGACGCTTCCGGCGGTCGCCGGGATGCCGTACGTCGCCGGGATGGCGGTCCTGGGGGTCGTGACAGCGGCTGCCTTGTACGCGGGCCGGGCCACGGTGTCCGCGGCGCGGCTCACCGCCCTTCTGCTCTCCCTCACCACCTCCGTCAGCCTCGCCCTGGCCTCCCTCGCCTCCCAGACCGTGACACTCGTGGTGCTGTCGGTGCTGACGGCCCTGTTCGCCTCGGCCTCGTGGCGGACGAGCCTCGCCTCCGTCACGGCTCCGGCCGCCCTCGTGTACGCCGCCGCCCTGGCCTCGGCGACGGGCGCCGCCGTGGACTGGCCGCCGGCCCGGACCGCCCTGCTGGTGCTGGCCGTTCCCGTGGCCGCCGCCCTGCTCGCGCCGCGTCTCGGCGCGCAGCGGGCGACGGTGCCGGTCGAGGCCGCGGGAGCCGCCGCCGGCCTGCTGGCCGTGGGCCTCGCGGTCTCCGATCCGCCGCTGCTCGCCCTGGTGCTGGCGTCGTGCGGCGTGATCGCCGCGGGCACGGCACTGCGTCCGGACCGCCGTCCCGTCGGCTACCCGGCCACGGCCCTGTTCGTGCTGGCCGCCTGGGTGCGCCTGGCCGCGTGGGAGGTCGGCACACCCGAGGCGTACACGCTCCCGGTGACCGTTCCGGCGCTGCTCGTCGGCGCCCTGCGCAGGCGCCGTGACCCGCAGGTCTCCTCATGGACGGCCTACGGTCCCGGACTCGCCGCCACGCTCCTGCCGAGCCTCGTCGCGGCCTGGGGCGACCCGCACTGGACGCGGCCGTTGCTGCTGGGCACGGCGGCACTGCTGGTCACCCTGCTGGGTGCCCGGCACCGCCTCCAGGCGCCGCTGGTGCTCGGCGGTGCGGTACTGGCCCTGGTCACGCTGCACGAACTCGCCCCGTACGTCGTGCAGGTGACCGGGGCACTCCCCCGCTGGGCGCCTCCCGCCCTCGCCGGACTCCTGCTGCTCGCTCTCGGGGCGACGTACGAGCAGCGGATCCGGGACGTCCGGCGGGTGCGGGAGGTCCTGGGGAGGATGAACTAGCCCTGGTGCCCACGCCGTCGGTGCCTCCGCGTGCCGTACGGGCGTCTCGACTGCGGACAAGGCCCGTGATGTCATACGTTTTCCGATTGGCCGCTGACGGCAGGCGACACGGTCGGGCGGAACGGGGGGGGAGACATCATGACGGACCTGGAGGAATCGGCGGGGCGGGGCACGGGCGCCGAGGACCGGGGAACACTGGAGCACTTGCTCTCGGTGGTGGGGGCGGGAGCCGTGGAGCTGCACACGGCTCCGGAGGGACTGCGGACGAGCGTCACCGGCGTCCATGTGCTGGACGCCCTCGAACCCGTCATCAGGCCGCGCGAGTTACTGCTCGCGGTCGGCGTCGACCCGCGGTCGGCACACGCCGTCGACGTGGTGCGCCGGGCCGGTGAGGCGGGCGCGGCCGGTGTGGTGTTCGGCCCGGGGCGCCCGGAGCCCACCGCGCGGGCGTTGCAGGCGGCCGCTGAGGAGGGCGGCACGGCGGTGCTCTTCCGCACCTCCTGGTGCACCTGGGCACAACTCGTGGGGGTGCTGAGGGCGGGGCTGGCCGCGGCGGGCGTACCCCCGATGCCCGCGACCAGCGGCGTGCGCCTGGGCGATCTGGAGTCACTGGCCGATGCGGTGGCGGCCCTGGTGGGAGGCTCGGTGACCATCGAGGACACGGACTCCCGGGTACTGGCGTACTCCTCCACCGAGGAGAATGTGGACGAGATGCGCAGACTGACCATCCTCGGTCGTCGCGTGCCGCCCTGGCGGGTGGCGGCCATGCGGGAGGCGGGGTTCTTCCAGGCGCTGTGGGGTGCGGGCGACGTGCTGCACCGGCCGGCCCACGGCCAGGACCCGGAGCGTCTGGTCGGCGCCGTACGGGCGGGCGGAGAGGCGCTGGGGTCCATCTGGGTGGCGGCGGTCGCCGGCCGCCCGCTGTCCCCGAACGCCGCTGAGACCCTGCGCGCGGCGGCCCGGACCGCCGCCGCCCACCTGCTGCATCACCGTACCCACAGCTCGGACGGCCGCTTGCTTGAGGACGCGGCTCGGGCGCTGCTGGAGGACCGCGGATCCGTCGAGGTGCTCGCGGAGCGGGCCTCACTGCCGCCCCGGGAGCCCTGTGCCGTCCTGGCGGTGGGAACCGGGTCCGGCCGCCACGGGGACGACGACCCGTCCGGACTGTACGGGCTGCTGACCCTGCACTGCGCGGCCCTGGGCCACCGCGTCGTGGTGGTCCCGGCGGGGGGCAGGATCCTGGTGCTGCTGAGCGGGCTGGAGCGCGATCCGGGGCGGGCCGACGGCCAGGTGACGCGGCTCGGCGAAGCGCTGGCCGGACAACTGTCGGCGACGACCGGCTCGTCGGTGAAGGTGGGGCTCGGAGACGTGGTCCCCGGGCTGGCACGGACGCCCGCGTCACGCCGGTCGGCCGAGCGGGCCCTTCGGGCGCTCATCGCGGCCGCCGGGCCACGCACCGTCGCGCGGAGCGAGGACGTCGCGGACACGGTGGGCATCCTTCAGGTCGTCGACGCCCTGCGTGAGGTGGCGCTGCCACCGGGGACCTCGGTGGCCCGGCTGAGGGAGTTCGACGCCGCTCACAGCGGCAGTTGCCTGGTGGAGACCCTGCGCGCCTACCTCGACCACTTCGGTGACGTGTCCGCCGCCTCGCGTGCCCTGGGTGTGCATTCCAACAGCCTGCGCTACCGGTTGCGCCGGATCACGCAGGTGTCGGGGCTGGACCTGGAGAGCCCCGACGCCCGGCTGCTCGCCCAGTTGCAGTTGCGTCTGGGTGGAGACGCCGACGGGGCACGCCCCTGAGCGGCCGGCACCGAGGCGCGGCCGCGTGCCGTCCACCGCTTGGCCGCAACCACCATCGAAGGGCCTCTCCTTCGTCGTACCGCACAAGGCCCCGGCGTGGCCGGGGGGTTGTTGCGTTCCACCGCCGTGGGCGAGGCCCTCGTCTTTGACGACTCGACGAAGACGCCGTCCCGGTGCGGACAACAGTCTGGTACTCCACCCGGGGCGGTCCCGGGCGCTGCGCGTACGACACCGGAAGGCTCACCATGACCGGACTGACCCCCGCCGCCGAGCGGCGCGAACGGATCCTCCAGGAAGCGGTGCTGCAGGGACTGCTGGACGCCGAGCGGTCCCAGCTGGCCGCCTTCGTCGACCTCGACGGCGTCGCCGCGACGGTCGACTCCCTGCACCGTGCCTTCCCTGCGTCGCCCCGTGTGCTGCACGCGTTCGCCGCCAAGGCGAACTGCCTGGTGCCGGTGCTGGCGGAGCTGCGGCGGCTCGGCATGGGCTGCGAGGTGGCCACCGCGGGCGAACTGGCCCGCGCGTTGGCCGCCGGATTCGCGCCGGATCGGATCGTCTTCGACTCTCCGGCCAAGACGGAGGCCGAGCTGCGGCGTGCCCTGGACCTGGGTGTGGCCGTCAACGCGGACAACCACCAGGAACTGGCCAGGATCGACCGGGCCCTGGGCGACCGCGTCCCGGTGTCGAGGATCGGCGTGCGCGTCAACTCCCAGCTCGGCGGCGGCAGTATCGCCGCGATGAGCACGGCGACCAGCACCTCGAAGTTCGGCATCCCCCTGGCGGACCCCGGAAGCCGACGGCGGTTGCTGCGCGCCTACCACGACCACCCGTGGCTGACCTGGGTGCACACCCATGCTGGCTCGCAGGGCTGCCCGCTCGACCTCATGGCCGGCGGGGTCGCGCAGGCCGTGGCGTTCGCCGAGGAGGTCAACGCCTCGCTCGGACGGCGCCAGGTCGTCGGCATCGACATCGGCGGCGGACTGCCCGTCAACTTCGCCGACGACGAGACCACGCCGACCTTCGACACGTACGTCCGGCAGCTGCGCGCCCAGGCGCCCGCGCTGTTCTCCGGCGGGTACGAGATCGTCACCGAGTTCGGGCGGTCCGTCCTCGCCAAGAACGGGTTCACCGCCGCGTACGTCGAGTACACGAAGAGCATGGGCGGGCGGCCGATCGCGGTCACCCACGCCGGTGTGCAGGTGGCCACCCGGACCGTGTTCAATCCCGACGCCTGGCCCCTGCGGATCGAGGCCCACGACCGAAGCGGGAGGGCCAAGCGGGGCGGACCGGTCCGCCAGGACATCGCGGGCCCCGCCTGCTTCGCCGGTGACCTGCTGGCGCGCGACCGCGCGTTGCCCCTCCTGGAGCCCGGCGACCTCATCGCCGTCCCGGACACCGGCGCGTACTACTTCTCGACGCCGTTCCACTACAACAGCCTGCCCGAACCCGCCGTGCACGGGGTCCGGACGGGCGGTGACGGCCATGTCCGCTTCGAACTCCTGCGTCCCGCGCAGGACCCGTGGGACGTGCCGGGCCCGGGTGGCCACGGCGCGCCCCTGCGGCAACAGGCGCACGAGCCCGTGCACGGTGCCGTCGGCCGCGGCGTCGGGTAAGGAGCACCGAGGTGGCACAGGCCGGCCGTCGAGGGCCCGGCCGGGACGGACCGCTCCTCAGTCAGCGCGCCGCGATCGTCTTCCTGCTGGCAGCCCTGGTCGGCATCGGTGCCACCGTTCTGGCGGCGCTGGCCGGCAACGTGTGGCCGGTCGCGGTGAGCGTCGGAGGCGGGGTCGTGGCCCCGGCCGTCCTGTTCTTCAACCAGATCATCGACTAGACGAGCGGGTCCCGATGGCTTGCCACGGGATCCGCCAGTCCAGCCCTCCCGCCCCCCGCTACGGCATCTTGTCCCCCAGCAGTGCCAGGTTCTCGATCGCGGCGAGGCCGTACAGCGAGGTGTCGTTCGTGGACACCCAGGGTGCCTCGCTGCCGGGCACCAGGGTGAGCGGGCCACTGAGCTTCTCCGTCTTCCAGGGCGCGGACTCCTTGTAGCCGTCGGAGTTGTAGAACTTGTCCCACGCGCGCTTCGCGAGCTTCTCGTCACCGGACTGAACGGCGGCGTAGGCGTCGAGGCGCGAGTGGCCCTGGAAGAGGATCAGGGAGCCGAAGTTGCTGCCGTAGCGGGCCGCCTGTTCGGCCTTGGTGGCGTTGAAGTAGCGGCAGTAGTCGAGGTACGCCTCCTTGAACTTCGGCACGTCGACGAGGTCGATGAGCTCGGCGCACAGCTCGCCCAGGCCGAAGACGGCCGACAGGTGCGAGACCTCCACCTTGGGCTGGGCGGCGACGGCGAACCTGCCGGTGTCCAGGTCGTACAGGCCACTGCCCTGGACGAAACCGTTGGGCTGGGCGGCGATCGTCTCCATCGTGGACAGCACGCGCGCCTTGGCCTTCTCCCACTTGGGGCCCTTTCGCTCCCACTCGGTCAGCCACGCCGAGACCAGGCCGCTCCAGTCGGTGCCGAAGCCGATCGACAGGGCGTGCCGGTCGGGCGTGTACGGCTCGGTGCGGATCTTGCGGAGCGGGTCGAGGGCGAGGAACGTCTCGTCGGAGTCGACGTTGGCGTGCATGAGGTCGCCGACGCGTTCGTCCGCCGTGAGGAAGTAGTAGTAGCGCCGGTACGTGGTGTTGGCGATGCGCTGCTGCTTGGCGCTGTCGGCGAAGTGCTGCACGCCGTGCCGGGTGCCGAGGCCGGCCCACTTGCCCAGGTGGTAGACGTCGACCTCACCGGTGTGCCGGGTCATGGCCTCGGCGAAGCGGAAGATGTCCGAGCGGCCGCTTCTCAGGTACGCGTACCAGAGCCACAGGTCCGGCGACAGCTCGGAGTTGTCCCAGGCGTAGCCGCCGACGTCGTAGCGCCACTGGTGCCGGACGGTGTCGTAGGTGTGCATGATGTCGCCGTAGTCCCAGAAGCCGTACCACCGCCGCATCTCCACCTGGTCCTTGTAGTAGGTGAAGAGGAAGTCGAGGTGGTCCTCGATCTTGGCCTTGGCGGGGGTGGAGCGGTCGGGTTCGGCGTACAGGCCCTTGCCGAAGACGCCCGCCTTGATGAGCTGCTTGGGCGGGGCGGCGAGCTGGGGCAGGACCCGTACGGCCTCGACCTGCTCGGCGAGCTTCTCGGCGCTCGGGGTGGACTCGTTGGCCCAGAAGAGCAGTTCGGAGGTGCGGGCGATGCCGTACGGGGTGCCGAACTCGGGCTCATAGTCCTCGTAGGTGATGTTCAGGCCCTCGATCTGCTCGGGGAAGGTGTCCTGGCCCATGCCGTCGTGGTAGAAGCGCATGTCCATGGGCTGGGCCTCGGGGGACCAGAGCCAGAGGGTGACCTCGGCCTCGTCGGTGTGGGCGTCCCGGATGTCGAGCTGGGCGGGGAACTTCTCCCAGAAGTCGCGCAGGCCGAAGGAGAAACCGCCGCTCACACCGCCGACGTACCCGAAGCCGGAGGCGCGCCGGCCTCCGCCCGCCGCGATCCAGCCGTAGCCCTTCTTGGTGCGTTTGCGCAGGGTGAAGCCGTCGGCGGACAGCTGGGAGAGGGTGTAGTCGCCCCACTCGGGTATGTACTGGAGCCGGGTGGTGACCCGCTGGTCCCAGGTGGCCGGGTCGGGCAGCTTCTTGCCCTCGTACTGCGCCGCCTGCACGGCCGCGCCCGGGTCCCGCCGCAGCCCGGTGATGCCCTTGACGGCCTCACGCAGCAGGCCGGTGCCCTCGCCGCCGATGCGGATGTGCCGGTCGTAGGACTCGTCGCGCATCGGCACGCTGAAGCGGACGCCGAGGCCGCGGATGAAGTCGCCGCTCGCCTTGCCGGGCTCCTGCTTCCCGTCGTAGGTGATGGTGTGCACCATGCGGAAGGAGTCGGCGCCCGCGTAGAAGTAGAGCCGGATGGAGAAGGGCAGCCAGCCGCGGCTGCCCTTGCGGTGCTTGCCGTCGACGCGGACGACCGCGCGGACCGGGCCCTCCTGCTCGACGGTGACCTTGTCGATGGCACCGTCGAAGCGCTCGGTCTTGACCGCGCCCTGGTCCTCGTCCTCGATCTCGGGCTGGCGGATCAGCACGAGCCGGCCGTTCCTGGCGATCTCGGTGGAGCCCCGGGTGACCGACTTGACGATGGTGGAGCCGGACTTGCCGATCTTCGCGGTGATGACGCCGGTGGAGATGTCGATGGTGCCGCCGCGCTTGTCGACGGTGACCTTCTTCTGCGGTGCGGCGGGGGTCCCGGCGGTGAGGGTGAGCTTGCCGTCGCCCGAACCGACGGCGTGGGCGGTCCACTTGAGGGAGCCGTCGGGCCAGTAGGCGATCGGCCACGACTGCACGGGCACGGCCTTGCCGTCCGCGTCCGTCAGCGCGAAGGTCTGGTCCTTCTGGTAAGCACCCTTGGGCCAGGGGACGCCGACGGTGGAGCCGGGCGCCGCGCCGAGGCCGCCGTCCTCCAGCCAGTCCAGGGTCACCGGGTCGGCGTCGGCGGGCTCGGCTCTGGGGACGGCCTGCGCGTCCTGTGTCCCCAGTGCCCAGCTGAACTGGGCGGCGGCTCCGGCGACGGCGGCCGCCTTGAGAAGGTTCCTGCGGGGGATGGGAGACATAGAGAGGCTGCCTTTCCTTGTCCGTGCGGGAAGCACATCCGTGCGCTGGTCAGGGGCATGACAGTGAGAGGCGCGGCGCCCGGGGCGGCCGGCCTGGGACAGGGGGCACCGCCGGTCAGCGGTGCCGGTACCGCTCCTCCACGGCGACGGCCGCCGCCGCGACGGCCCCGAGGACGGGGACCGCCAGCGGCGCGGTGAACCAGGCGGACACGGCCACCACGGCCAGCCCGGCGATGATCAGGAAGGACCCGGCCGGATCGAGGACCGTCCGGCGCCAGGCGGCAGCGAGCAGGGTCCGCCAGCGGGCGTCCGGCTCCCAGACCGCCGCCGCGCGCAGCCCGGCCACGACGAGGCCGATCAGCGCGAGCACTCCGACGGCCCCGACCAGCGGCCCGCCGGGAATCCCCGCACGGACCGCCTGGACGTCCACCCAGACCGCGGCCACCGCCGCCCACCCGGCGAGCCCGGCGAGCCACCCGCCGCGCACGGCCGTACGGAAGTCGGCGACGAACTCCCGCCGGCCACCGCCCTCGTGCGCGGTACGGCGCCGCAGGTGCCGCGCACCCGCGGCGAATGCGGCGGGATACGTGACGACCCCCAGCGAGGCCACCGCGATCCACACCCCTGTCAGCAGACACTCGGCGAACACGCCGAACCGCTCGGCGAAGGCCGACTCCCCCCGTGCCTTCACTCGCGTCGTGGCCATGGCCGGATCACCTCAGCCCTTCAGACCGGACGTCGCCATGCCGTCGATCAGATACCGCTGGAAGGCGAGGAAGAAGGCGAGGACCGGCAGCAGGGCGACCAGCGACATGGCGATCATGCCGCCGTAGTTGGCCAGCCCTTCCTGGTCGACGAACATCTTCAGCCCCAGGGAGACCGTGTACTTGTCGGGCTCGTTGAGGTAGATCAGCGGGCCCATGAAGTCGTTCCAGGAGTTGATGAACGTGAAGATCGCGCTGGTGATCAGGGCCGGGCGGCACAGCGGAAGCATGATCGACCAGTAGATGCGGAAGTGCCCGCAGCCGTCGAGACGGGCCGCCTCGTCGAGCTCCTTGGGCATGTTGCGCATGAACTGCACCATCAGGAAGACGAAGAACGCCTCCGTGGCCAGGTACTTCCCCAGCAGCAGCGGGGTGTACGTGTTGATCATCTCCATGTTGCGGAACAGCACGTACTGCGGGATCAGCAGCACGTGGTACGGCAGCAGGAGGGTGCCGATCATCAGCGTGAACAGCAGATTGCGGCCCGCGAACCTGATCCGTGCGAAGGCGTACGCCGTCAGCGAGCAGGACGCCACGATCCCGATCACCGAGCCGACCGCGAGGAAGAGCGAGTTGAAGAAGAAGGTGGAGATCGAGATGTCGGCGATGCCGTCGGCGAGGCTCTTGTAGTTGTCGAGGATCGGTTCGCCCGGCAGGAGGTCCAGGCTGCCGACGATGTCCTCGCTCTCCTTGAGGGAGCCGCCGATGACCCAGATCACCGGGTACAGGATCACCGCGAGGATCAGCAGGGACCCGATGTGCCAGGCGAGGGATCCGGGCAGTTTGTGCCGAAGGCCGCCCGCTCGTGGGGTGGCGTCGGTGGCCTGCGCACTCATCGGGCGCCCTCCTCGTAGTGCACCCAGCGCTTCTGGGACCAGAACAGCACCGCCGTCACCAGGGCGACCGCGACGAGCAGCATCCAGGCCATGGCGGAGGCCAGACCCATCCGGCTGTTCTCGAAGCCCTGGACGTAGAGGTAGCAGGTGTAGACCATCGAGCCGTCGGCCGGACCGCAGGCGTTGCCTCCGGCGCCGCCGCCGACGATGTACGCCGAGCTGAAGATCTGGAAGGAGTGGATCGTCTCCAGCAGGACGTTGAAGAAGAGCACCGGGGAGATCATCGGCAGCGTGATGTTCCAGAACCGCCGCAGCTTGCCCGCCCCGTCGACCTCCGCCGCCTCGTACAGCTCGCGCGGGACCTGCTTGAGGCCGGCCAGGAAGATGACCATGGGCGCGCCGAACTGCCAGACGGTGAGTGCCACCAGGCTGTAGATGATCATGTCCGGGTCGCCGGTCCAGCCGCCGACGTCGATCCCGAACGTCTTCTGCATACGGTCCACGATCGCGTCGTCCGAGAAGATCGCCTTCCAGACGATCGCGATGGAGACGCTCGCGCCGATCAGTGACGGCGCGTAGAAGGCGGCCCGGTAGAAGGCCTGTCCGCGCCGCTTCTGGGCGAGGAGCAGGGCCACACCGAGGGCCGCGACCAGCTTGAGCGGCGTTCCGACGACGACGTACCAGAGCGTCACCTGCACCGAGTGGCGCCAGCGGGGATCGCCGAACATCTCGGAAAAGTTGTCGAGGCCGATCCACTTGGGCGCGTCGAACAGGTTGTAGTCGGTGAACGCGAAGTAGAGCGAGGCGACCATCGGGCCCGCGGTGAGCAGCAGGAACCCGGCGATCCAGGGAGACATGAAGAGATAGCCGGCCAGGTTCTCCCGGCGCCGCCGCCGCTTGAGGGCGGCGGGGCGCTCGGGCTTCACCGGACCGTGCCGCGGCTCGGAGTCCTGGGACAGGCCCTCCATCGCAGGGGCGTGTGTCACGGTGGTTCCCATCAGCTGCCGAGAGCCGTCTTCGACTCGGTGAAGAACTGCTTGACGGCCTCGTCCACCGACCGCTTGCCCAGGGCGAGTTCCTCGGCGATGCGCAGGAAGGCGGACTCACAGATGTCCGCCCCGTTCGGATGCGGGGTGATCGGCTCCAGGACACCCGCCTCGACGAGGGACTCCTCGTAGGCGGCTATCGCCTTGTTGACCTCGTCGGTCGGCTTGTACGCGTCGTACTGGGCCTGTGTCGCGGGCACGCCCCGGTCGTAGCCCATGATCTTGGCGACCTCTGGCTCGTGCACCATGAAGTCGATGAACTGGGCGACCTCCTTGGGGTGCTGGGTGCGCTTGGAGGCGCTCAGCATGAGCGAGCCGAGGTACTGGCCGGTCTTCTTGCCGTCCGTGGTCGGGATGGGAGCGAGGGCGTACTCGCTCTTGCCCTCGGCGGTGTAGCGGACCGTGAAGTTGTCCCATGTGAACTCGCCGCCCGCGAGTTCCCCGGTGACCGCGGACTTGGGCTTGATCTGGGCGACCTTCTTGGCGTCGGCGTAGCGGCCGTCCTCCACACCCTTCTTGGCCTTCGTCCACCAGTCCGACAGGTCCGACTCGGTGAAGCCGAGACCCTCCTCCGTGAAGAACGCCTTGCCGTTCTGACGCAGGTACAGGTCGTAGAGGTACATGACGCCGTACATACCGCTGTCGCCGGCGCGGCCCGCCTTGTCGCGGATCTTCTTCATCGCCGCGTCGAAGTCGTCCCAGGTCCAGCCCATCTCCGGCTTCACGCCAGCCTTGGTGTAGACGGGCTTGTCGATGACCAGGGCCATCGAGTTGGAACCGACCGGAACTCCGAGGAGCTTGCCGTCGATCTCGCCGAACTTCTCGAGTCCGGCGCGGAATCCGTCCATCCGGAGGTTGCCGGCCTTGACCTGCTCGCTGAGATCGAGCAGCACGTTCTTCGCGTCGTATTTGCGCAGGAACCCGATGGCATTCTGGAAGACGTCCGGCGGATTTCCGCCGGAAGCCTGGGTGTTGAACTTCTTCCAGAAGTCGAGATAAGGCTGGAAGTCCGTTTTCACCTTGATCTTCGGGTACTTCTTCTCGAAGAGCGCGATGGTCTTGTTGATGCGCTCGGCGCGGTCCTCCGCTCCCCACCACGCGTAACGGATCGTCACCGTCCCGTCCGCTGAGGTCCCTCCGTCGCCACCGCAGGCGGTGGTCGCGGCCAGCCCCAGCGTGGCCGCCGTGGCCCCGGCCGCCTTCAGAATCGTACGTCTCTCAACATTCCTGCCGTTCACCACGGTTGGACCTCCCCGCACGTCGTCCCGCTCGCATGAATCGTTTCAAGTAAGCGCTTGCTGGCACAAGTTACGGAGGGGCTGAGGGTGCGTCAATGATTCGGACAAGAATTTCTTACCGAACGGGCCGCAGGCGAGGCGGGACAGGGAGGGGACACGCCGCGTCCGCCGGGCAGACGTCACTGGTGGGGCCACTGTGATCGGTGGGCCGAACGAGGCGGGGCCGCTCACACGGGTTTCGGAAGCGACCGAAAGGTGACGCCGGGGTGGGTGGCGTGGAGCCGCGCGCAAGGTGGCCGGTTTCGGTCAGCGCGCCCTGGAGGAGAACAGCGCGCGGGACGTTCGGCAGCCGTGACAACGGCCAACCGCACGACGGCGGCCCACCTGCGCAATCGCAGGTGGGCCGCCGATCCGGGTGGGCGATACTGGGTTCGAACCAGTGACCTCTTCGGTGTGAACGAAGCGCTCTCCCACTGAGCTAATCGCCCGGACGCAGGAAGAAGATTACCCCATGTCAGGGGGTGCCTGTGACCAGCGCCGGCCGGCACCGGCACCCCCGACGCGGCTCACTGGTTCTTGATCTTCCACGGCATGGCCATGCCGAACTTCCACACGTAGATACCGACCAGTACGGCCACGATCACCAGCCCGATGGACGTCAGGATGATGTTGCGCCGCCGCACCTTGGGATCGAGGGCGCGCTGCGCGGCCTCCGTGACCTTCCGCTTGGTCCAGCGCAGCACCAGCTGGGCCCACACGAACTCGGTCGCCCAGATCGCCATGCCGCCGAAGATCACGACCCAGCCCGGCCCCGGCAGGGGCAGCATGATGATGCCCGCCACGACGACCGCGAGCCCGATGATGAAGACGCCGACCTGCCAGCTCACGTGCAGCAGGCGGCGCGCCTTGATGAATTCCGGCGCGCGCGAGCCGAGTCCCCGCTCCTGCTCGCTGCGCTCCTCGTCCGTCCCCGTCTCGTCCGGTGCCACGGCCACCTCGCCCGGCTCGTCACTCCCCGTATTCATACGGCCAAACACTACCCGAGCGAAACCAGTCACCGGAATGGACGCATGGAGCGAACGATCTCTCGGCCGGAAGAGTTACGTAAAGGCACGCAAAACACTCAGAGGGGTTTACAACGGCACCGTAGGTGGCATGTCGATTTCGCCGACGTGCGAATCCCCGAGCGCACACTGAGCGAAAGGCCCTGGCGCTTATGAACACCACGGTCAGCTGCGAGCTGCACCTGCGCCTCGTTGTGTCGAGCGAGTCCTCCCTGCCTGTCCCCGCAGGCCTGCGGTACGACACGGCCGACCCCTACGCCGTGCACGCCACCTTCCACACCGGAGCCGAGGAGACCGTCGAGTGGGTGTTCGCCCGCGACCTCCTCGCCGAGGGACTTCACCGCCCTACGGGCACCGGCGACGTCCGCGTCTGGCCGTCGCGCAGTCACGGTCAGGGCGTCGTGTGCATCGCCCTGAGCTCGCCGGAGGGCGAGGCCCTGCTCGAGGCCCCGGCACGGGCCCTGGAGTCCTTCCTGAAGCGCACCGACGCCGCCGTGCCGCCCGGCACGGAGCACCGGCATTTCGACCTCGATCAGGAGCTCTCGCACATCCTGGCGGAGAGCTAGGGCGGGGCCCTCACAAAGCCGCCCGGCGCCGTCGACTCGGGGAGACGGCTCGGGCCCGGACAACCGCATACGGATACACCGGCGCCGGCACCGCGGATCACGCGGTGCGGCGCCGGCTCGCGTATGGCGCCGTCCGGACCGCGTGGCGGCCGACGGCAGCCCGCGGCGGCGGGCCTACCGTCGACCGGGGGGCGGGCTGGAACCATGGCCCGCCCGGCGGCGTTGTATTCGAAGCCATGTGCGGGCATGAGGGCGGTCCAGCGGTGGTGGAGCCGTTACCATCGGCCAGCATCCGCGGGCGCCTGCCCGACCCCCAGGCCAGGGAGCGAATCGTGCTGATCACCCATGACACCCGGTGCGCCCTCGACACCGTGGTCGATCTGGTGAACACCGCACCGGAGGACGACACGGCGGCGGACGGGCTGCCGGACGTGGCGACACTCGCGGACTTCGTGCGAAACCACGAGATCAGCGATGTCGGAGTGCTCTCGGAGTTCGACCTCTCCGCGGTGCGGAAGATCCGCGGGCGGTTCGCCGCCGTCTTCGCCGCCCCCGACGCCCGGGCCGCCGCCGGCCTGATCAACGAGCTGGTCGCGGCCGCCGGCACCACCCCCCGGCTCACGGACCACGACGGCTACGACTGGCATGTGCACTACTTCGCGCCCGGCGCCTCCGTCGCCGACCACCTGGCCGCCGACTGCGGGATGGCACTGGCCTTCTTCGTGGTCGCCGGGGAGCAGGAGCGGCTGCGGCGGTGCGAGGCGCCCGACTGCCGGAGGGCCTTCGTCGACCTGTCGCGCAACCGCTCGCGGCGGTACTGCGACAGCCGCACCTGCGGGAACCGCCTGCATGTGGCCGCGTACCGGGCGCGCCGTAAGGAAGCGGCGGGCTGACCGCCCCGCCTCCGGGGCGATTGACGGGCGGAGCGTCGATGCCGACGCGGTCCCGGCGGGTGGCGCCGGGTACCGCGGGTACGGCTCACAGCAACAGCAGATCGTGCAACGAGGCCATGAGCAGCAGACTCCCGATCACCGCCAGGAAGATCATCAGCGGTGGCTGGGAAAGGGCGAAGAGGCAACCACGTGGCTCGTCCTGCCGAGGACGGGGCTCGTCCTGCGGCGGCGCGGGGTCGCTCTGATTCGTCGTGTCCAGCATCTCGCGGCGATGATGACGCAGTGCCGGGCCAGACGCGATCAGCGCCCTCGTTCCGTGCGGGAGTGCGCCGATTCCGCGAGGTCCGGTTCAGGTTGTGATCACTTCCGCGCACCCTCGGACCCACTGTGACGATTCGGCCGGCACGCGGCCGTCAAATGCCATGCTTCTTGAGGATGGCCTCGATGTCGCTGAAGTCGTCGTCGCCCCGGGACGCCGGCGCCGGCCGGGTGGCCGGGCGGGACCCCTGGCCCTGGCCCAGGGAGGGAGCCGAGGCCGCCGGAGCCACAGCCTCGGACTGGGCAGCCGCGCGGGCCGCCCTGCGCTCCTTGCGGGTGCCGCCGCGGCGGCGCTCCACGACACGCGTGGTCATGAACAGCAGCCACGCGACACCGAGCACCCCGAAGCCCGCCCAGGCGGTCAGGCTGAACGCGGTGTCGGCCAGCCACTCGACGACGCCCGTCATGACCAGGCCGATCGGCACGAGCGAGTACGCCGCGATACGGGTCGCCGCGAGGAAACGCTTGCGGTACGCCGTGATGGCCGCAATACCCAGGCCTGCCGCGGACACGGCGGAGCAGACGGTCTCGGCAATCATCCGGTCCTCCAGGCGTGGCGCGGTCGGGCAGGGCACTTCGTCCCTTCCATCCTGCACCCGCCGTACCCCGGGGGGCCATGCCCCGGCCCGACATCAGGGACATCTCCGGGTCGCCTCCTCCGCAGGTGCCGGTGCGGGTGTAGGGCCTGGGAGAATGTCGGTATGAGCGACTCCTCCCCCGCCCCTGCCGCCGCCCCCGTCCTCGAGGTCTGGTGCGACCTCCAGTGCCCGGACTGCCGTACCGCGCTGGACGACCTCCGTTCCCTGCGCGCCCGCTACGGCCACCGCGTGGAGCTGCGGCTGCGGCACTTCCCCCTGGAGAAGAACAAGCACGCCTTCGCCGCTGCCCAGGCCGCGGAGGAGGCGTGGGAGCAGGGCCGGGGCTGGGAGTACGCCGAGGCGCTCCTGGCGCGGGTCGAGGAGCTGGGCCGTAAGGGAGAACCCTTCCTGGTCGAGCTGGCCAGCGAACTGGACATGGACGCCGAGGAGTTCGACACGGCCCTGATCGACGGCCGGCACATCCTGATCGTGGACGCCGACCAGGCCGAGGGCAAGGCGATCGGCGTGACCGGCACCCCGACGTACGTCATCGGCGGTGAGCGGCTCGACGGGGGCAAGAGCCAGGCGGGGCTGCGCGAGCGGATCGAGCAGATCGCGGACCGGCTGCTGGCCGGGCAGGAGCAGAAGCAGGAGCAGCAGGGCTGACCCGAAGGCCCCCGCCCCTGGCCGCCGTCCCCGCCCGGCCGCTACACCAGCGGCTTGTACATCGCGTACGACTTCGTCTCGTAGCCGAGCGACGCGTAGAGCCGTTCGGCCGGGGTGTTGCCGGCGAAGACGTTGAGGCCGACGGCGCGCCTGCCCTCGACGATCGTCTGGGCCTCGGCCAGCAGCATGAGGGTGCGGCCGTGTCCCTTGCCGCGGTGGGCGGCGTGCGCCTCGACGTCGAAGACGAAGGCGCTGTCCGCGCGCAGCGCGAGCCACAGCACGCCCACCGCCGTCTCCTCGTGTTCCAGGACGCTGATGAGCATGCCGGGGGTGGCGAGGCCGTCGGGCAGCAGGGTGGCGTGGTCCCGCTCCGACTTGGCGCGGGCCTCGGCCTCCGGAACGCCCCGCTCGATCCAGCTCCGGGCGTAGCCCTCCTTGCCCGCCTCCAGCCAGGGGCCGAACTCCGCCTCCGTCATGGGCCGGGCACGGCTGCCCTCCGGCAGCTCCGGTGGGGTGTCGCCGAGTGGCTTCTCCATGCCGCGGTTGCGCACGACGTAGCCGAGCGCGGTGGCGAGCCGGAACGCCGCGGCGGCGTCGGCGGGCACGGTCGCCTCGATACGGCGGCACCCCCAGCCGCGCGCCACCTCCTCGGCGGCGAGCGCGGCCACGGTGCCCCGGCCGCGTCCGCGGTCCGGTTCGTCGATGCGCAGCTTCGTGATCCGGGCCACGGCGTCGCCGAACACGGGATGCGTGCCGAGGTGTATCGCCCCTACGGGACGGCTGTTCACGCACACCTGGTAGCGGCGCGAGCGCGTCCCGTCGGCGTTCTGCTGAAGCGGCTCGGTCGGCCGCAGGGTCGTGGTCATCAGGGGTGTTCTACCCGCAACCACGCCCCTGTTCAGCCGAATATGCGGGGCGGTCAGGGGTCGAGGTCGTCCCCGGACCGCTCCTCGAAGATCCGCATGGCCTTGGCGGTCACCGGGCCGGGCGCGCCGGGCAGCTCACGGTCGTCGACCCGGTGCACGGCCTGGACGTCCCGCAGCGTGGACGTCAGGAAGATCTCATCGGCCCGATACAGCACGTCCAGCGGCAGGTCGGTCTCCCTGGCGCCGGTCCATGCGATCGCCAGCGCGCGCGTGATGCCCGCGAGGCAGCCCGAGGCGAGCGGCGGCGTGTGGATCTCGCCGTCGAGGACGACGAAGACGTTGGACCCGGTGCCCTCGCAGAGCTGTCCCACCGTGTTGCCGAACAGGGCCTCGGAAGCGCCCTGTTCGCGGGCGCGGGCGAGGGCGACGACGTTCTCGGCGTACGAGGTGGTCTTCAGGCCGGTGAGCGCGCCGCGCTCGTTGCGCGTCCAGGGGACCGTGATCACGGCGGTGGAGTCGGGGCGGCGGGTGGTCTCGCCGAGGGCGACGACGAGGGTCGGGCCGTGCTCGCCGCGGTCGGAGCCGAGCGGGCCGTGGCCGCCGGTGTAGGTGATGCGCAGGCGGCCGAGCGGCATGGGGTTGGCCTCGAGGACGGCGGCACAGGCGCGGCGCACCTCGTCGTGGTCCGGGTCGGGCAGGCCGAGGCCGCGCGCCGACCGGGTCAGCCGGTCGAGGTGCCGCGTGAGCGCGAACGGCCGGCCGTCCACGGCCTTCACGGTCTCGAAGATGCCGTCGCCCACGGTGAGCCCGTGGTCGAAGACGGAGACGCGGGCGGACTCCGTGTCCTGCAAGTCACCGTCGAGCCAGATCTTCACGTCAGGTCCTCTCCACTCACCTCATACGCTCCCGACGCTATCGCGAGCAGCCGGGCCGCCTTCAGCTCGGTCTCCCGCCACTCCCCCTCGGGGTCGGAGCCCCATGTGATGCCGGCGCCGGTGCCGAAGCGCAGCACACCGCCGCCGGCCCGGTCGATCCAGAAGGTACGGATGCCGACGGCCAGCTCACCGACCCGCCGGTCGGCGTCGACCCAGCCGATCCCCCCGCAGTACGGCCCGCGGGGCGCCGTCTCCAGCGCGTCGATGATCCGCAGCGCGCTCGACTTGGGCGCGCCGGTGACGGAGCCGGGCGGGAAGGCGGCGGCGAGCAGCTCGGCCCAGCCGGCCCCCTCCCCCAGCTCACCGCGGACCGTCGACACGAGGTGGACCAGCCCCGGATGCTTCTCGACGGCACACAGGTCGGGCACCGTCACACTGCCGGTGGCGCAGACCCGCCCGATGTCGTTGCGGACCAGGTCCACGATCATCACGTTCTCGGCGTAGTCCTTCTCCAGCAGGTCCGTCTCGGTGCGGCCGGTGCCCTTGATCGGCCCGGACTCGACGACGCGTCCGTCGCGCCGCAGGAACAGCTCGGGGGACGCGGTGGCGATCTCCACGCCGTGACCGGGCAGGCGGATCGTTCCTGCATAGGGCGCCGGGTTGCCGCGGGCCAGCAGCGCGGTGAGGGCGTCCACGTCGGCGCCGGGTGCGACGGGCGCGGACAGCACCCGGCACAGGTTCGCCTGGTAGACCTCGCCGGCCGCGATGTGCTCGCGGATCCGTCGTACCGCCGCCGTGTACGCGGCGCGGTCGAGCGACGACGTCCAGTCACTCGCCGCCGGTCCCCGCCACGCGCCGGGCACGGGGGCGGGCACGGCCGCCTTCCGCACGTCCCGGAAGCGTGCGCAGGTCAGACGGCCCTCGAAGTCGGCGCAGACCGCCCAGAAACCGCTGGACTCCAGGGCTTCGGGATCGTCGGTGACGTCGAGGAGCCCGGTGGCGACACGGTCGCCGAAGCGGGCGAGGGGAGGGAGGTCGAGCACGCAGTCGAGTCTATGGCGGGTGTCCCGCGGGTGACCGGGGGATGTCCCTTCGTGAGGCACTGTGACCGGCCTGAGCAGGGGAAGCGCAGCACGCTGCACAAACGCGTTTTTGTGCTGGCCCGGGAATCCGCTAGAGTTCAACTCGTCGCCGGGCCGCGAGAGCGGACGGAAACGACAAGCGGACGTAGCTCAGTTGGTAGAGCGCAACCTTGCCAAGGTTGAGGTCGCGAGTTCGAACCTCGTCGTCCGCTCGAAGGAAGTGGGGATCTTCCCGGTTCCCTACACTCCTGGTGGAGTGGCCGAGAGGCGAGGCAACGGCCTGCAAAGCCGTCTACACGGGTTCAAATCCCGTCTCCACCTCCAAGGACGATTAGCTCAGCGGGAGAGCGCTTCCCTGACACGGAAGAGGTCACTGGTTCAATCCCAGTATCGTCCACTGGATCTGCTCGAAGATCCGACCCGCGCGATTAGCTCAGCGGGAGAGCGCTTCCCTGACACGGAAGAGGTCACTGGTTCAATCCCAGTATCGCGCACGCAGTGCCCATGATCCGCTGCATCCAGTGGTCATGGTCCCGAGGACGATTAGCTCAGCGGGAGAGCGCTTCCCTGACACGGAAGAGGTCACTGGTTCAATCCCAGTATCGTCCACACCACACCGGAGCCCCCGGCCGTACGCATCGGCCGGGGGCTCCGTCGTGTCACGGTCCTGGTGTCAGGACGAGAACAGCATGCGCCCGAAGCCCTTCTGCCGGTGGTGACCCTGGTGGCCATGGTGTCCGTGGCCACCGTGCGGGGCTCCCCAGGCGGGGGCCGGAGGGGCGGGGTAGGCCTGCGGGGCGGGCGGGGGCGGCGGGGCCGACTGGGACCACTGGGCTTCCAGGCGGGTCAGCGACTCCAGCTCGCCGTAGTCGAGAAAGATCCCGCGGCAGCCGCTGCACTGCTCGATCTGGACACCGTTGCGGTTGTACGTGTGCATCGGCGCACGGCACTTCGGACACTGCATGGTGGTTCAACTCCTCGCCGGTCGGTCCTGCTTCATGTGTCGCCAGGACAGACTCTGTCCGGCTGTGGTCGGTTGCACCCTACTTCGGGTGCTCCTGCGCCAACTGCGGCGGGACGGTAGCCATTCGGTCACAGGCGTCCACGACCGACTGCTCCACCTCGTCGAGGGGGCGGCCGGCCGCGACCGCCTTGGCGACGGCCCGGGCCGCGGTCTGCACGGTGAGGGCGCGGGCGGGGACGTCCAGGGCGGGCCACGGATCGCCGTCGGCCGGGACGGCGGGGCCGCCCTCGGCGCGGTAGGCGGCGAGGAACCGGACCCATTCGCCGGGCGCGAGCAGTCCGCAGGCGTACCAGGCGGCGGGGCGGGCGAGGTCCCAGGCGGGGACGCCGACACCGAGGTCGTCCACGTCGATCAGCAGCCAGGGGCCTTCGGGGGCGGGGTGGCGTATGAGCTGGCCGAGGTGGAGGTCGCCGTGGCACAAGGTGCCGGTGTGCGGCATGGGGGCCTCGCCCCGGGCCCAGGCGGGGAGGGTGTCCCAGGCGCGCAGGACGGGGGTGGCGGCGGGGTGCGGGCCGGCGGCCCGGAGCCGGGCGACGGCCCGGGCCGCCTTGGCGGGGCCTCGCATGGTGGGCAAGCCGGGCGGGACCGGGGTGCGGTGCAGTCGCGCGAGGAGGGTGGCGGCGGCTTCCCAGGGAGCGGCGTCGGGGGTGTCCGGGTCGACGGGGATGCCGTACGGCCAGAACGTCACGAGGCGGCCGTGCAGGTCGGCGGGGGTCGGGACGAGTGGGGGCAGGAGGATGCCGGGGTGGTGGGTGGCGATGGTGAGACGGGTGGTCAGTCCGCTCGGGTCGGTGTCTTCCGGGTGGGCCTTCGCGACCGTGTCCGCGTGCCGTACGACGATGCCGTCGGGGCGGTCGGCGAGTGTGGCCGCTCCGCAGGGGCAGGTCGAGGAGCGTGCGTGGGCTGTGGCTCGGGCCTTGGCGGTGAGTTGCTGTACGAGCAGGGCGGGGGCGGGCTTCACCGGGGCGAGAGTACGCGCAGGTGGGGCCGGGAGGTAAGGCACTCTTGGGATCAGGTGCTCGGCGTCGGTGCCGGATCCGCTTGCCAGGTCCTCGGCGTTGCTGCCGGGGCCGGGTGGGGCCGCAACCCGGCGGTGCGGGGTGCCGCCAGCGGCTGCCGGGGCCAGGTGGGTCCGCGACCCGGCGGTGCGGCGTGCGCACACAGCAATGCCGGCGCAGCTCCCCAGCTGCGCCGGCATTTGTGCCGTCCGCCGCACCCCCGTCCCCACGGGGTTTCATGGGTGGGATGTCCCCGCCCGGACCGCTCTTCCGGGCCTGGGGTCGCCGCTCAGCGCCCCAGCATCTCTCCCACGGACGACGCCTGTGTGGCCACTGTCTCCCACCCGTCGAAGACGAGGAGGAGCAGGACCGCCAGAGGAAGGGCCATCAGCGTCGCCACCACGGGGTGGCGACGACCCTGGCGGCGGCGGAACGCGGCGGCGTACACCTTGCGTCCCTCTTCGCGGATCAGCGTCCGCGGTGCCGTGTGGGCCATGGTCCCTCTCCTGACCGTTCTCAGTTGTAGTCGGCAGCGGCGGGTGTCTGACCTCGGGGGACGAGTGCTGCACCCGCCGCTTGACCTCAAATCTAGGCGTGCGGCCCTCCCCGGGCGTCATGCCCTCGTACCGATTGCCGGGCCTCCCGGAGGATGAGCCGTCACCTGCGGTGTACTCCCCTGGGTGGAGACGACGGCCCAGGTCTCAGGGTCTTCCCCGAAGGGACGCCCGGCTCATCCCGCTTTGTCCGAGCTTTCCTCCCTCGGAATCGGCTGTTCGACCAGTGCCAGCACCCGGTTCGCCATGAAACGGGCCGTACGCACGACGGTTCCGCTCCTGGTGACTTCGCTCACTTCCACGACACCTCGACGTACCGCCGTCTCCACCCTGCGGCCCGCCCTGCTCGCCACCACCTCATACGTGCGCGTCTTGTCGCCGGCGTCCACGACTATCTCCACACGGTCACCCTTCACGGGTCCAATCCCCCTTCCGTGGCAGGCGGTTGGGGTCGTCCCTCGCGCGAACACGGCCTGTCGGCGCGCCCCCTGACCACCCTTCAAGTCTCCCACCCACCACTGACAATCCATCGCTCCGAGAGGGCGCGGCCTCTGCGCGCGGGCGGCTGTGGAAACGTAAGCTGTGGCTCGTCACAGGACCGGGCAGCGGGGATGAACATGGCGATGATGCGCCTGAGGCGCGAGGACCCGCGCGTCGTCGGCTCGTTCAGGCTTCACAGACGGCTCGGCGCGGGCGGGATGGGCGTGGTCTACCTGGGCTCCGACAAGAAGGGGCAGCGGGTCGCGCTCAAGGTCATCCGGCCTGACCTGGCGGAGGATCAGGAGTTCCGCTCGCGGTTCGCCCGTGAGGTCTCGGCGGCCAGACGGATTCGCGGCGGGTGCACGGCACGGCTCGTGGCCGCCGACCTCGACGCGGACCGGCCCTGGTTCGCCACGCAGTACGTGCCCGGCCCCTCCCTGCACGACAAGGTCGCCGCCGAGGGACCGCTCGGCGCGGCCGACCTCGCGGCCGTCGGCGCCGCCCTGTCGGAGGGCCTGGTCGCGGTGCACGAGGCCGGGGTCGTGCACCGGGACCTGAAGCCGTCCAACATCCTGCTGTCCCCGAAGGGGCCGCGGATCATCGACTTCGGCATCGCCTGGGCCACCGGCGCCTCGACGCTCACCCACGTCGGTACGGCGGTCGGCTCGCCGGGCTTCCTCGCACCGGAGCAGGTGCGCGGGGCCACCGTCACACCGGCCACGGACGTGTTCTCGCTCGGCGCCACGCTAGCGTACGCCTCGATGGGCGACTCGCCCTTCGGGCACGGCAGTTCCGAGGTGATGCTGTACCGCGTCGTGCACGAGGAACCGCAGTTGCACGGCGTACCCGACGCGTTGGCTCCGCTCGTCCGGGCGTGCCTGGCGAAGGACCCGGAGGAACGGCCCAGCACGCTCCAACTGTCCATGCGGCTCAAGGAGATCGCGGCCCGGGAGTCGCAGGACCTGACCGGCGTACGGCCGCCCGCGCCGCGCGGTGCGGAGACGGACCGGCCCGCCGACACCTACCCCGAGCGCGGCCGGCGTCCGCAGGGACAGCAGGGTGCGGGTGCTTCCGGGGCGCAGCGCGGCCGGGGGGCTCCCTCGCCGCGGCGCTCCTCCGGGCCCGGGGACGGCATTCCGTCGCCGGACGGTCCCGCGTCCCAGGGAGGCTCCGGCGTGCGGGGCGGGTCCCGTGCGACGGGAGGCGGGAACCGGTCGACAGGCGGCGGGAACCGCGGCAGGACTCCGGTGCGCGGCTCCGGGGCCTCACGCGGCGGCACTCCGTCGCGGTCCGGATCACGGCCGACGCCCACCGGACGCAACGGGACGCGGTCGGGCAGCGGCAACCGCACCGCCCCGCACAGCGGTACCGGGCGGCCGGCGTCCAGGAACACGGGGACCGGGCTGCGGCCCGCCAACCCCCGGCTGCTGCGGCAGCGGCTGTTCGTGTTCGTCGTGGTCACGCTGCTGGTGGCCGTCGGCATCGCCCTGGTGCAGGGCTGTCAGGGCGCGGCGCGGGGACTCGGCGGCGACGGCGGCAGCGGCGGTGCGCGGCAGGAGAGCGTCCGGCAGGAATTCGGACCGTAAGGCTTCGAAGCTTTACGGCCCGCAGGCCTTTACCGCCTTGGGCCTTGCGGTCACAGCCCCGGCAGGATCCGCTCGAAGAACTCGCGGTCGCCGTCGAAGACCGGGTCCAGGGTGAGGAACTCCTCCGGCGTGACCCAGCGGGTCTCGGCGACCTCGGCGGGGTCGGGGACGACCTCCCCCGTGTCCGCGCGGGCGGTCCACCAGTGGAGGCGGAAGAGGTGGTCGTCGGTCTCCGACTCCCACACCTTCGCCAGCGGCACGACGGTGAGGCCGACCTCCTCGCGGACCTCCCGGACGACCGCCTGCTCCTGGGTCTCGCGCGGTTCGAGCTTGCCGCTCAGCGGCTGCCAGTAGCCGGGACGGGCGACCGCCGGGCCCCGCCGGATCGCGAGGACCAGGTCCCCGCGCAGCAGTACGGCGACGATCGCCTGGCGCTGTTCCACGTACGGCCCCTAGGAGTGAGGGCGGCCGGTGGCCACGGCGTAGAAGGCCACGGCGGCCGCCGCGCCCACGTTGAGGGAGTCGACGCCGTGGGACATGGGGATGCGCACCCATTCGTCGGCGGCGACCAGGGCCTGGGTGGACAGGCCGTCGCCCTCGGCGCCGAGCATGAGGGCCACGCGGTCCATGGTGTGCGGGGCGGCCTCGTCGAGGGTCCGGGCCTTCTCGTCGGGCGTGAGGGCGAGCAGCGTGAAGCCGGCCTCGCGGACCGACTCCAGGCCCTTGGGCCAGGTGTCCAGCCGGGCGTACGGCACGGAGAAGACGGCACCCATGGAGACCTTCACGCTGCGGCGGTAGAGGGGGTCGGCGCAGTCCGGGGAGAGCAGGACCGCGTCCATGCCGAGGGCGGCGGCGGAGCGGAAGATCGCGCCGATGTTGGTGTGGTCGTTGACCGACTCCATGATCACGACGCGGCGGGCGGTCTGGAGGAGGTCGGCCGCCGTGGGCAGGGGCTTGCGCTGCATGGAGGCGAGCGCGCCGCGGTGCACGTGGTAGCCGGTGACCTGCTCGGCGAGCTCCGGGCTGACGGCGTAGACCGGGGCGGGGAGTTCGTCGATGACGTCGCGCATGACGTCGACCCACTTGGCCGAGAGCAGCATGGACCGCATCTCGTAGCCCGTTTCCTTGGCCCTTCTGATGACCTTCTCGCCCTCGGCGATGAACAGGCCCTCGGCGGGTTCGCGCTTGCGGCGCAGGTCCACGTCGGTCAGGCCGGTGTAGTCGTGCAGGCGCGGGTCGTCGGGATCCTCGACGGTGATGAGATCGGCCACAGGGTTGATACTGCCTTGTCCTGGGTGCGGTGCCAACGGCTTGGGACGGTTGTGTTACCCGGGGTTACTTGCGGGGTGCGCCGACGGTGGGGCCGACCTTCACGACCTCGCCGATGACGATGACCGCCGGGGGCTTCACGTCCTCGGTACGGACGGTCTCCGCGACCGTCGCGAGGGTCGCGTCGACCCGGCGCTGAGCCGCCGTCGTGCCCTCCTGGACGAGGGCGACGGGGGTGTCGGCCGGCTTTCCGTGCGCGACGAGCGTCTCCGCGATCTTTCCGATCTTGTCGACGCCCATGAGGATCACCAGCGTGCCGGTCAGCCTGGCCAGGGACGGCCAGTCGACCAGGGAGCGCTCGTCGTCCGGCGCGACATGGCCGCTGACCACGGTGAACTCGTGGGCGACACCGCGGTGGGTGACCGGGATACCGGCCGCGCTCGGGACCGAGATCGAGCTGGAGATCCCGGGGACGACCGTGCAGGGGATGCCGACCTCGGCGAGGGCCTGGAGTTCCTCCATGCCGCGGCCGAAGACGTACGGGTCGCCGCCCTTCAGACGGACCACCGACTTGCCCTGCTTCGCGTGCTCGATCAGCGCGTTGTTGATGGCCTCCTGGGCCATGTAGCGACCGTAAGGGATCTTCGCCGCGTCGATCACCTCGACGTGGGGCGGGAGCTCGGCGAGGAGATCGCGCGGGCCGAGGCGGTCCGCGATGACGACGTCCGCCTCGGCGAGCAGGCGGCGGCCGCGCACGGTGATCAGGTCCGGGTCGCCGGGGCCGCCGCCGACCAGGGCGACGCCGGGTGTGCGGGTGCGGTGGTGTGGGGCGACGAGCGTGCCGTCGCGCAGTCCCTCGACGACGGCGTCGCGGATGGCGGCGGTGTGGCGCGGGTCGCGGCCGCGGGCGTCCGTGGTCAGTACGGCGACCGTGACGCCCTCGCTGTGGCCGGTGGCCGGGGTCCAGGCCGTCGCCTCGTCGGCGTCGTCGGAGCGGACGCACCAGACGCGGTTGCGTTCCGCCTCGGCGGAGGCCCTGGTGTTCGCTTCCGTGTCGCCGGTGGCGATGAGGGCGTACCAGGCGTCGGCGAGGTCGCCTTCCTCGTAGGGGCGCTGGTGCCAGGTGATCTCGCCGGCGTCCGCCATGGCCTCTACGGACGGGGTGACCTCGGGGGACACGAGGAAGATGTCCGCGCCCGCCGCGATGAGGGCCGGGAGGCGGCGCTGGGCGACCTGGCCGCCGCCGAGGACGACCACGCGGCGGCCGGTGAGGCGGAGGCCTACGGGGTAGGCGGGGTGTTCGGCCATGAGGGTGCGGCTCCTGTTGCGGCGGTGGTTCGGTAGCCCTGACGTGCGGATTTTACGGCGCGGGTGTTCGGGGTGGCACAGGTGTCCGGTGGCTGGGCGTCGCCACCGGGTGCGGGTGCGTGGGTCCGTGCCCACGGACCCACGCGCACCTCAGGAGCCTTACTTCTCGGTCACTCCCGCCGAATCGAACGTCGCCACCTCGTGCATCGCCCGGGCCGTGCTCTGGACCAGGGGGAGGGCCAGGAGGGCGCCTGTGCCCTCGCCCAGGCGGAGGTCCAGGTCGACCAGGGGGCGCAGGCCGAGCTTGTTCAGGGCGGCCACGTGGCCCGGCTCGGCGCTGCGGTGGCCCGCGATGCACGCGGCCAGGACCTCCGGGGCGATCGCGCGGGCCACCAGGGCGGCGGCGCCGGCGCTGACGCCGTCCAGGATCACCGGCGTGCGCAGGGACGCGCCGCCGAGGAGGAGGCCGACGATGGCGGCGTGCTCGAAGCCGCCGATCGCGGCGAGCACGCCGACCGGGTCGGCCGGGTCGGGCTGGTGGAGTTCGAGGGCGCGGCGGACGACCTCGGTCTTGCGGGCGAGGGTCTCGTCGTTGATGCCGGTGCCCCGGCCCGTGACCTCGGCCGGGTCGGCACCCGTGAACACGGAGATCAGGGCGGCGGACGCGGTCGTGTTCGCGATGCCCATCTCGCCGGTGAGGAGTGCCTTGTTGCCGGCGGCGACCAGGTCCCGGGCCGTGTCGATGCCCACCTCGATGGCCTGCTTGGCCTCCTCGCGGGTCATCGCGGGCCCGGTGGTCATGTCCGACGTGCCGGCCCGGACCTTGCGCGGCAGCAGGCCGGGCGTGGCCGGCAGGTCGGCGGCGACGCCCACGTCGACGATGCACACCTCTGCGCCCACCTGGGTGGCGAAGGCGTTGCAGACGGCGCCGCCGCCGAGGAAGTTGGCCACCATCTGGGCCGTGACCTCCTGCGGCCAGGGGGTGACCCCCTGCGCGTGCACGCCGTGGTCGCCGGCGAAGATCGCGACGGCCGCGGGTTCCGGGATGGGCGGCGGGCACTGGCGGGACAGGCCCGACAGCTGTGCGGAGATGATCTCCAGCATGCCCAGCGCACCGGCCGGCTTGGTCATACGCTTCTGGCGCTCCCACGCCTCGCCGAGCGCCTTGGCGTCGAGCGGGCGGATCTGCGCGACGGTCTCGGCCAGCAGGTCGTGCGGTTCCTCTCCGGGCAGGGCGCGGCGGCCGTACGTCTCCTCGTGCACGACCCACGACAGCGGGCGGCGCTTGGACCAGCCCGCCTGAAGCAGCTCGGGCTCGTCCGGGAACTCGTCGACGTAACCGACGCACAGGTAGGCGATGACTTCGAGGTGCTCGGGCAGGCCGAGGGCGCGGACCATCTCGCGCTCGTCGAAGAAGCTGACCCAGCCGACGCCGAGGCCTTCGGCGCGGGCGGCGAGCCAGAGGTTCTCCACGGCCAGGGCGGCCGAGTACGGCGCCATCTGGGGCTGGGTGTGGCGGCCGAGGGTGTGGCGGCCGCCGCGGGTCGGGTCGGCGGTGACGACGATGTTCACCGGGGTGTCGAGGATGGCCTCGATCTTCAGTTCCTTGAACTGCTTGGCCCGGCCCTTGGGGAGGGACTTCGCGTACGCGTCGCGCTGGCGCATGGCCAGTTCGTGCATCGCGCGCCGGGTGTCGGCGGAGCGGATGACGACGAAGTCCCAGGGCTGCGAGTGACCGACGGAGGGCGCGTGGTGGGCGGCCTCCAGGACACGGAGCAGCACCTCGTGCGGGATGGGATCGCTGCGGAAGCCGTTGCGGATGTCGCGGCGTTCGCGCATGACCTTCAGCACGGCCTCGCGCTCGGCGGGGTCGTAGCCGGGGGCGGCGGGGCCGGTGGACTGTCGTGCTTCTGCCACTGCTGCCGCGCTCTCTGCTTCGTGTCGTTCCTGGTCCGCCAGGTCTTCTTGTTCGGCGCCCCGGGTGTCCAGGTCGTCGGCGTTCTGTGCGAGTTCGGCTTCGCCTTCGCGGGGTGCGGGGACGATGACCACGGGTTCCGCCTCGGGCTGGGCCGGCTGGGGGACGGCGGCCTGGGACTGCTGCGGGCCTTGGACGTGCTGTCCGGCCTGCTCGTCCGGGGCCAGTCCGGGGAGTACGACCGTGACGTCCTCGGCGGAGGGCGGAGTGCTCTCCGGGGGCTGCGGGGCCTGGGGGGCTTCCGGTGCCACGGGGGTGGGGGTGACCTCAGCCGGGTCGGGTGTGGCGGCTACCGGCTCGGGTGCGGGTGCCGCCGCCTCGGCTGTGGGGTCGGGCGCGGGCGTCTCGGGGGTCTGGGCCGGTGCCGCTGCCTCGGCGGCGGTCGTGTCAGGGGCTGCCTGGGCAGGTGCGGGGACCTCGGCTCCGGAGTCGGGTGTGGCCGGCTCGGTGGGCTGAGGAGGCACCGGGGCAGCAGAGGGCTGCTGGGGCGGTGCGGTCGCCTCCGGTGCGTCGACGGGCGCCTCGGAGGCGGGTGCTTCGGAGGCGGGTGCTTCGGCGGCGAGTGCTTCGGCGGGCTCGGCAGCCGGAGCGTCGGCTGCCGCGGCGACCGTCTCGGCGGCCGGGGTCGGCGTGGCAGCGGCGGGCGCTTCGGGGGCGGCAGCGGCGGTCTGCGGTGCCGTCATCTCGGGTTCCCGCGCGGCTGCCTCGGCGTCAGTTCCCTCGGGAGCCTGGGCGATCGGCTCGGTGGCCTGGGCTTGCGCGGCGGCCTCGTCGCCACCGGCCTCCGGCTCCTGCGCGGCGGACTCGGCCGCGGGCGCGCCCGCTGCGGCAGCCTCGGGGCCGACTTCCGCTGCCGGGGCCTGTGCAGCGGCGTCGGGGGCCACCGGGTCCGGTGCTTGGCCAGCGGCTTCGGGGCCCACCTCGTCCGGCGACGGGGCACCGTCAGCTGCCGCTGCGTCAGCCTCGGGCGGCGCCACGACGGCATGCTCGGGCGCGGTGGCAGCCTCCGGGAACGGGACCGCCTCCGGCGCCGGTGCGGCCTCCGGGACAGGAGCGTGCGCCACGTCCTGCTCCGCGGCAGCCGCCGGGGTCTGCTCACCACCGTCGGCGGATCCGTCGGCGGCACCTTGCCCGGGTACCTCGGGAGATTCCTCGGCGAGTGCCGGCTCACCGTCCTGACCAGAGCCGTCGACGACCGGCTCCGGCGTCTCCCCCGGAACCGCTCCCGCAGCGGACACGGCCGCGGCCTCGGCGGGGGTCACCTGACCGGCGTCCGGATCGACGGTCACGTCGACGGGGGCACCCGCGACGCCCGGATCCTGCACGGAAGCGCCCTGCTCCGGCTCGGCGGCCGCCACCGGCTCACCCTCCGGGCCAGCGCCCGCACCCGTCGGCTCGACCGCGACCGCCGCGCCCTGCACGGACTCCGCCGCGGCCACCGGCTCACCCTCCGGGCCCACGCCCGCACCAGCCGGCTCGACCGCGACCGCCGCGCCCTGCACGGACTCGACCGCGGCCACCTGCTCCCCGGCAGGGCCGACGCCCACCCCAGCGGGGTCGCCCGCAGCCACCGCCCCCTGCACGGGGACGGCCTGCTCCGGCTCGCCGACGGCCACCTGGTTACCTGCGGGCTCGCCCGGCGCGGGCGCACTCTGCGCGGGCTGTTCGGCGTGGGCGGCCTGCGCGGACCCGGCAGGGGCCGGGGCCGGAACCGCCGCTGCCGCGGGGGCCGGCTCCGGGGTGACGGGGGGTGCGACGGCCTGGGCCGTGCCCGTCGGCTCTGTTGACGGAACAACCGTTTCCGCAGGCGCCGCCCCGGCGCTCACCTGGGCCTGGGGCGGGACCTGCGCGCCCCAGGGCGCGGCGGCCGGCGCGGGCGCCTCCGGGGCGCGCGGGGCGTCGAGGTACTCGGGGCCGGGCGCGGGCGCTGCGGCCTGCCGGGCCGGCGCTCCCGCGGGGCCGCGGTCGGCGAGCGAGCGGACCGGGCTGGCGGAGCTGTCGGGCAGGGGCGGGCCGAGGTGCAGCGGCCGGCGCGGGGTGATGGGCGGGATCGGCGGCGGGTCGGGCAGGCGGACGCCGCCGAGGTCGACCGAGCCGCTGTCGCGGCCGGAGAGCTCGTGCGGGCCCGGCTGGTGCACGGCCTCGACGACCGGCTCCGGCGCGGGCGGGACGACCTCGTTGCCCCAGGCGCCGTGGGAGCCCGGCAACAGCAGGTCCTCGTCCTCGACGGTGTCCTCGGAGAGGTAGGCGTACGCACCGTGCGCGGGGGCGCCCGGCTGTTCCACCATGCCTGCGCTCTCCGGCAGTCCCTCGCCCGGGACCTGGCCGGTGTCGGTCATGCGTACCCCTCGCCCATCGGTTAGTGCTCCTACGACCAGCTCACCCGGAACGGCGCACCGACCGCCCCACAGTGAAGAACGAGCGTGCGTCCCCAGCGGCACGAACGGCCCGCCTGTAAAAGGCGACAAAGCCACTCACTGGCATTGTTGCGGCCGAACCACCGTCACTGCACGTTGATCCGCGACGGTTCCGCTGTGGACTGCGCCACGTTGCGCGTCCTCCGGTTCTGCCGTACCACACTCACCCCAAAACGGGCGGGCTTTCCGGACATTGACCGACGATCTGCCGGACGTCCGCGTGCGGTGCAGCGATCGGCCAGCCTACCGCGCGCAGTACGACAACCCGATCACGGGGACGGCGGCGGGATCAGGCGCTGCGCCGGGGAAGCACCCCGCTGAGCAGGAACGCGACGCTCCGTTCCTTCTCCGTCCAGGTCCGGGTGTCGAGTTCGACGGACTGGAGCAGGGCGCACTCGACGCCGTATCCGTGCTCCGTCAGGTCCCGGCCGACGAGTTCGGCCGCGTCCCGGGTGGCGGCGTGCGTGACGATGCGCTGCGGGCGGCGGTCCGCGACGGCCGAGACGACGGCCGCTCCCCCGCCGGCGACGCGGACGACGTCGGGTTCGGGGAAGTTCTCCAGGACGTGCGGGGCGGCGCCGTGCACGATCTGGAGCTGGACGCCCAGGCGGCGGGCGGCCGCGTCGGTGCGGGCGCAGGCCGCCCGGTCGCTGTCGACGGCGATGACGGCGGCGCCGGCGCGTGCGGCCTCGACGGCGAAGGCACCGCTGCCGCAGCCGATGTCCCACACGAGGTCGCCGATACGGGGTCCGAGGCGGGCGAGTTGGGAGGCGCGCAGCAGTTGGGTCTCGCCCTCGCCGAGGTCACCGCCGTACGCCTCGGCGGGCAGGGACCAGCCGCGTGGTCCGGCGGACGGGTCGCGGCCGGCGATCCAGCCGCCGGTCTCCCCCGCGGTGCCGACCGGGCCGCCGAGGACGATGACGACGTTGGGGTCGCGCCAGGTGTGGTCGGCGGCCTTCTCGGAGGTGACGACGCTGACCCGCTCGTGTGCGGTGCCGAGTTCCTCGCAGATGACGAAGGTGCGGTGGACTCCTTCGAGGAGCAGGCCGAGTTCGGCGGGGCCGGCGCCGGGTGAGGTGAGGACTGCCACCTTGGTGTGGGCGCGGCATACATTCACCGCGCGGCGCAGGGTGCGGCGGTGTGCGACGACCACCTGTGCGTCGTCCCAGGGCATGCCGGCGCGGGCGAAGGCGGCGGCGACGGAGGAGACGGCGGGGACGACCTCTACTTCGAGGCCGAACTCGGGAGCGCGCAGGGTGCGGACGACGCCGAAGAAGCCGGGGTCGCCGTCGGCGAGCACGACGGCCGTGCCGCGGTGGGCGGCGATGCGGCGGGCGGCGAGGGCGACGCTGCCGAGGCGGATGCGCTCGGCGCCGGCGGGTACCTCCGGGAGCGCCAGATGGTGGGCTGCGCCCGCCACGAGCGTGGCGGCACCCAGGGCGGCGCGTGCCGCGGCGGTCAGCGGCGAACCGTCCCAGCCGATCACCGTGACCCGGTCGGCCATCGTCGTCAGTCTCCAGGGTTTTCGCAGGTCGTCTGTGTGCCGTGTGATGAGGGGCCCGCGGGCGGGCTCCGTGAGACTACCCGGTGAAGCCGGCGAAGGGGGCGGCGGTGCCGTCGCGCAGGTGTCCGTTCCGGTCGGTTCCGGTCGCCGGAATCAGTTCCAGTCGCCGAAGGACGTGAAGCCGCCGGGCAGCTGGTCGCCCACGCCTTCGAGGTCCTCGGGGAGCAGGCTCCAGACGATCAGGTCGGTGCGGACCTCGGTCCACTCGCCGTCGTCCGTCCGTGCCCGGGCTATCCAGGCGCCGCGCAGCACTCCCTCGCTGATGCAGCCGATCTTCTGGGCCACCTGCTGGGAGGCGGTGTTGTCGGCCGGGGTGCGCAGTTCCAGGCGCTCGAACTTCTGGTCGTTGAAGAGCCACTGCGCGGTGATGAGCGCCGCCTCGGAGGCGTAGCCCTCGCCGCGGGCCCAGGGGGCGATGACGTAGGAGATCTCGCTGGAGCGGATCCGCCAGTCGGTGTTGCGGAGGTGGACGACGCCGACGAGGCGCTGGGTGAGGAACTCGGTGACCGCGAAGACGATGCCGCGGCCCTCGGCCCGTTCGGCGGGGGCCAGTTCGGTGATCCAGGAGCGGGCGTGGGCCTCGGTGTAGGGCCGCGGGACGGAGGTCCAGGCGGTGACGAGCTCGTCGTTCATCATGTCGGCGAACGATTGGATGTCCGGCTCCTCGAAGGGACGCAGGACCAACCGCTCCGTGCTGATGGAGACGTTGGGAAAGGTGCTCGTCATGCGCCGCTCCGTTACCTTCGGTGAACCTTCAGGGCCTGCTGAACTGCCCAGCATGCAGCATGAAAGCACTGATCCGCACCACGGGGTCCTCCCCACCGGGTGGGGGCGGACCCCGTGCGTGACGGGTGCCGGGCGTGGGCTCAGAAGGAGGCGAGCACGGAGCCGTCGGCGTACTTGTCCTGGATGAACTTCTTCACCTCGGGCGAGGTGAGGAGCTTCGCGAGCTTCTTCACCCGCGGGTCGTTCTCCTGGCCCTTCTTGACGGCGAGGAAGTTGCCGTAAGGGTTGTTCTTCGGGGACTCCAGGACGAGGGCGTCCTTCGACGGCTTGAGGTCGGACTCGATGGCGTAGTTGCCGTTGACGACGGCGGCGTCCACGTCGTCGAGGGAGCGCGGCGTCTGGGCCGCCTCCAGCTCCTTGAACTTGAGCTTCTTCGGGTTCTTGGTGATGTCGGAGGGGGTCGCCTCGTTGCCGACGCCGTCCTTGAGGGTGATGAGCCCGTGGGCGGCGAGGAGCTTGAGCGCGCGGGCCTCGTTGACCGTGTCGTTGGGGACGGCGACGGTCGCACCGCTCTTCAGGTCGCCGGCCTTCTCGGCCTTGCGGGAGTAGAGGCCGAGCGGCTCCAGGTGGACCGTGACGACGGGCACGATGTCCGTGCCGTTCTTCTTGTTGTAGTCGTCGAGGTACGGCTTGTTCTGGAAGTAGTTGGCGCCGACGGAGCCGTCCTGCGTCGCGGGGTTCTGCGACGTGTAGTCGGTGAACTCCTTGACCTCCAGGTCGAGGCCCTCCTTCTTCGCCAGGTTGTCCTTGACGTAGTTGAGGATCTCGGCGTGCGGGACGGGGCTCGCGGCGACGATCAGGGGTCCGTCGGAGCCGGAGTTGCCCGCGCCGCAAGCGCTGAGCCCGAGGGTGAGGGCTCCGGCGGCGAGGACGGCGGTGGTGATCTTGGCGGTGTTACGCACGAAAAGTGCCTTTCCTTATGGCCTTGCGGGTGGTGCGGCCCCGTTGTGGGTGAACGGGGAGTTCAGGAGGCGGCTTTGAGCAGCCGCAGTTTCGGGGCGGGGCCCGAGTGGGCGCCGCGGCGGTGCAGGGAGCGGGCCGCGTAGTCGCCGGCGAACTGGATGACCGAGATGACGACGGCGAGGATCGCGACGGTGATCCACATCATCTGGGTCTCGAAGCGCTGGTAGCCGTAGCGGATGGCGATGTCGCCGAGGCCGCCGGCGCCGACGGTGCCCGCCATCGCGGAGTAGCCGATGAGGGCGACGACCGTGGTCGTGGTGCTGGAGATCAGCGACGGCAGGGACTCGGGGACGAGGACCTTGCGGACGACGGTCCAGGTGTTGCCGCCCATGGCCTGCACGGCCTCGACGAGTCCGTGGTCCACTTCGCGGACTGCCGTCTCGACCAGACGCGCGAAGAAGGGGATGGCGCCGACGGCGAGCGGCACGATGGCGGCCTCGCGGCCGATGGTCGTGCCGGTGATCCAGCGGGTGAAGGTCATCAGCGCGACCATCAGGATGATGAACGGCAGCGAGCGGGCGATGTTCACGATCTGCCCGATGACCTTGTTGGCGACGACGTTCTGGAGCAGCCCGCCGCGGTCGGTCAGGACCAGCAGGATCCCGAGCGGCAGTCCGCCGACGACGGCGATGAGCGTGGACCAGCCGACCATGTAGAGCGTGTCCCAACACGCCTGCTCCAGCAGGGGCTGCATTTCGGACCAGGTCACTGGGCACCTTCCTTCACCAGTACGGACTCGTGGCCCGGGACGTCGATCTGGAGGCCCTTCTCGCGCAGGAAGCCGATCGGCACGACGTTGTCCTCGTAGCGGCCGGGCAGTTCGATGCGCATCCGGCCGACCTGGAGGCCGCCGACGGTGTCGATGGCCGCACCGAGGATCGATATGTCGATGTTGTAGGTGCGGGCGAGCTGCGAGATGACGGGCTGGGTCGCGCTCTCGCCCTGGAAGGTGACGTCGACGACGGTGCGGTCCTCGCCGGAGGCCTCGCCGTCGAGCGGGAACAGCGCGGCGGCCAGCTCGGAGCCGGGGGTGGCGAGCAGTTCGCTGACGGTGCCCGACTCGACGATGCGCCCGTTCTCCATGAGCGCGGCCGAGTCGCAGACCGACTTCACGACGTCCATCTCGTGCGTGATGAGCAGGACGGTCAGGCCGAGCTGCCGGTTCAGGTCGCGCAGCAGCGCCAGGATCGATCGGGTGGTCTCCGGGTCGAGGGCGCTGGTGGCCTCGTCGGACAGCAGCACCTTCGGGTCGCCGGCCAGGGCGCGGGCGATGCCGACGCGCTGCTTCTGGCCACCGGAGAGCTGCGCCGGGTAGGCGCCCGCCTTGTCGGCGAGGCCGACCAGGTCGAGCAACTCCAGTGCCTTGCGGGAGCGTTCCCCGCCGGACTTGCCGAGGATCTCCAGCGGCAGTTCGACGTTGTCCTGGACCGTCCGGGAGGACAGCAGGTTGAAGTGCTGGAAGACCATGCCGATCCGGCTGCGCGCCTGCCGCAGTTCCCTTCCGGCGCGTGAGCCGCGGCCGGCCAGGGCGGTGAGGTCCTGTCCGGCGACCGTCACGGTGCCGGAGGTGGGGCGCTCCAGGAGGTTGACGCAGCGGATCAGCGAGGACTTGCCGGCACCGGACTGGCCGATGACGCCGTACACCTCGCCTTCGCGGACGTGCAGGTCGACGCCGTCCAGGGCGGTGACCTCGCGGCCGCGCGAACGGTAGACCTTGGTCAGGTCCGTTGTGGTGATCACGTGGGTTTCCGTCACTGTCGAGTGCGCGGGCGTGGGTGTGCCCGGGCACAGGTGCATTCGTTCAGGGACGCGACACGGTTCTCGCTGGGGCGGGGAACCGGAGAGAACATGTGCGCGGTCGGCTTGGTGTCACGCACGGCTCAGGGCGTGCGGACATGCCGCGGTCTCGCTTCGGGGCGCGAGCTCAGGGGGTGGTGCGGGGGCCCTCTAGAAGGCGCACATTCGACACATACAACGAGCACCGGGCGTCATGGTCGCCTCGGTCGCGGGAATGCGGTCGCTCGTCGTGGTCATGCCGTCAGTAAAACACGCGTACGGTCCTGACCGGCCGCTGCTGTCCGGATGCTGGACAGCGGTGGACAGGGTCCGGACACGACCGGCTCCCGTCAGCCTCGCAGGGAGATCTCCACACCCCGCTCGGTGACCAGTGCGGACAAGGCCGACAGGTTCTCGACCACCAGATCGGCCTGGAGCTCGTCGGCCCGGTGGGTTGTGGCCAACGCCACGGTGGTCATGCCGGCGGCCCGGCCGGCCGTCAGACCCGCGGGAGCGTCCTCGAAGACGACGCACCGGGCGGGGTCGACGCCGAGGGTGCGGGCGGCGAGCAGGTAGGGCTCGGGGTCCGGCTTGCCGCGGGTGATGTCGTCGGCGGCGACGAGCGTCTTGGGCAGGATGCCGACGGCGTCGAGCCGGGCCTCGGCCAGCCGTCGGGTGGCGGAGGTGACGACGGCCCAGCGCTCGGCGGGCAGGGCGTCGAGGAAGGCGCGGGTCCCCGGCAGCAGGTGCACACCGCCGTTGGGCACGTCCTCCACCTCGAGGTCCTCGATCCGCGCGACGGCCTCCGGCACGACGTCGGCGGGCAGCAGGTCGGCGGCTATCTCGGCGGCCGGCCGGCCGTGCAGCTCGACCCGGGCGAACTCCTCGGCCGTGATCCCGTACTCCGTGGCCCACCGCGTCCAGCAGCGGTCCACCGAGGCGAGGGAGGAGACCAGGGTTCCGTCGTTGTCGAACAGCAGGGCGTGCGCGTGGATCTTCATGACCTCGACCCTACGGTGCGGGCCAGGGCCGCAGGCATCGGGCCTTTTCGGCCGTAATAAGGTCGCAGCATGCTTGATGCCCTGACGCTGGTGACCGGCGTCGCCGCGCTGCTGCTCGCCGCCTGGTGCGGCTGGGCCGCCTACCGTGACCAGCCGACGAAGGACTGGCACTTCATCGGGATGGCCGTGGTCACGCTGCTGACGCTGATCCAGCTGGCGGCCGGGATCGTGCTGCTGGCGCGGGGCGAGAAGCCGGAGCAGGGCACGACGATCTTCGTGGCGTATCTGCTGGGGGCGTTCGCGTGCGTCCCGGCGGCGGGGTTCATGTCACTGGCGGAGCGCACCCGGTGGGGTTCGGTGACGGTCGCCGCCGGCGGTGTGGTGCTGGCTGTGCTGGAGGTGCGGCTCTATGACATCTGGGGAGGCTGAGGTGAGCCGGCGGCGGCTGATCAGCGGGCCGGGCACGCTGCTGGTGTGGCTGTACGGCGTGATGGTCGTCGGGGCGGTGTCGCGGTCCGCGTATCAGATCGCGACGGAGTTCGACCGGGCGCCGCTGGCGTACTCACTGTCCGCCGTGGCGGGTGTCGTGTACGGGTTCATCACGTACTCGCTGGTGCGGGGCGGGGAGACGGCGCGGCGGGTTGCGCTGGTGTGTTGTGTCGCGGAGTTGGTGGGTGTGCTGACGGTGGGGACGTGGACCTTGGTCGAGCCGTCGGCATTTCCTGACGCGACCGTGTGGTCGGACTTCGGGATGGGCTACCTGTTCATTCCGGTCTTGTTGCCGTTGTCGGCGATCTACTGGCTGCGGACGTCGCGTGCGCGGCAGGGGGATACGGGCTGAGGGGCGCCGGCGACTGCAGGTGCGTCGTGGCTGTTCGCGCAGTTCCCCGCGCCCCTAGGAATCAAGCCGTCGCTGCGTACGTACTGGCCGGCTTCTCCAGGACGATCATCGGGATGCCGTCCGCGCCCTGGGACGTGCCCACCGTTTCGTAGCCCACCTTGCGGTAGAGGCGGAGGTGACCCTCGCTGCGGTGGCCGGTGTGGAGACGGAAGCGCTTGGCGCCGTGCTGGTCCGCGAGGGCCGATTCGGCCGCGCGGAGGAGGCGGGCGCCGATGCCGTGGCCCTGGAGGCGGGGGTGGACGCACAGCTTGCCGATGGCGGCGGCGCCGTCCTCGGTCACCGAGCCGCGGACCGAGCCGACGACCTCCTCGCCGAGCCGGGCCACGAAGACACAGTCGCGGGCGACCTCCTCGCGGACCGAGTCGAGGGTTTGGACGAGCGGGTCGATGCGGTAGTTGCCGTACAGCGCCGCCTCCGGCTGGAAGCACAGGTACTGCAGCCTGAAAATCTGCTCCGCGTCCTGCGCGGTCGCCGCAGAGATGGTCACGCTCATGCCCATGTGCGCACGCCTCCCGCTCATCTGATCACCTGTCGTTCCTCACTCCTATCCCCCTCCTCAGCGGGCCGCAACCTCCGGTGTGAGCAATCTGCGCAGACATCCCAGGCATCTCGAACGTTCCGGGCCAAGACTCCCCTGTGAGATACCCAACTCCCCTGCGATTTCCCGGTATGTCAGGTCCTCGGGAGAGAGCAGGGCCTCCATCAGCCGGGGACAGCGGCCGGGGAGGCGGCGTACGGCCGCGCGCAGGGCACGGCCGCGGGCGGCGGCGAGGGCGAGCTGTTCGGGGCCGCGGTCGCCGTCCTCGGCGGGTTCGACGCCGTACGGCCGTTCGAGGCGGCTCGTACGGCGGGTGCGGCGCGCTTCCGAGCGGACGGCCCGGCGGAGCCATCGCTGCGGGTCGAGCGGCGGACCCTCGGCGTCGAGGCGCTCCAGCAGGCGCAGCCAGACCGCCTGCTCCAGATCACCCGGCTCGGCTCCGGTGGCATATGCCTCCGCGGAGGCCTCGGCGGTGAGCAGCGGGCGGAGCGCGGTGACCAGGTCGTGGGTCATATGCGGAGCGACGCGGCCGCCCGGGCCACGGGTTGCCCCGGCGGCCGAAGCTCACTCGACCGGGGGGTGTGGGCTCACATGTTGACGCTCAGCCGCTGACGAAGTCCTCGCGGGCCAGCACGCCCGTGTCGGGCTGGTCCGTGAAGACGCCGTCGATACCGGTCGCGAAGTAGGCCTTGTACGCGCCGAACACGTCACCGTAGGCGTCCGCGTCCGTGCCCTTGCGGAAGTTCGCGGGCAGGAAGGGGTTCTCGTTGCGCAGCGTCCACGGGTGCAGGACGAGGCCCACCTTGTGCGCGTCCGCGACGAGTGTCGTGGGCTGCGTGAGGTTGCCCTTGGCGTCGCGCGGGATGATCAGGTCGAGGGTCGGGCCGATGCCCTGCGCGTAGGAGGCGATCTCCCGCAGGCCGGCCGGCTTGACCAGGTCGGCGACCGTGCGGGGGTCACCCGTCTCGACGAAGTCCCAGGGCCGGGTGTCCGCCGAGGACAGCAGGACGACCAAGGGGTTGTCGACGAGCTTGTTGAGGCGCTCGATGCTGGTCGGCTCGAAGGACTGGAGGACGACCGGGGAGGTGCGCCGGTCCTTGCGGTACTTGCGCAGCAGCTTGGCGACCCGCTCCTCCAGGGGGAGGCCCTGCTTGCGGAAGTAGGTGGGGTGCTTGAGCTCGGGGTAGATCCACACCTGCTTGCCGCGCTTGCGGGTCTGCTCGTCCTGCCACTTCAGGACCTCTTCGAAGGTGGGGATCTCCCAGCGGCCGTTGTAGAGGGTGTTGTGCGGGCGGTTGGCCGGGATGCGCTCGCTCGCCCGCAGGGTCTTCAGCTCGGCGAGCGTGAAGTCCTCGGCGAACCAGCCGGTGGTGGAGACGCCGTCGAGGAGCTTGGTCTTCTTGCGGTCGGCGAACTCGGGGTGGTCGGCGACGTCCGTGGTGCCGCCGATCTCCGGCTCGTGGCGGCAGACGAGGTGACCGTCCTTCGTCGGCACCAGGTCGCCCGCCTCGACGATGTCGGCCCCCATGTCGAGGGCCAGCTGGTACGAGCCGAAGGTGTGCTCCGGGCGGTAGCCGCTGGCCCCGCGGTGGCCGACGATCGTCGGCTTGGGCAGGCTCTTCAGCCCGCCGTGTCCGCCCTGTCCGCCGCGCCGGGCGCTGTCGGCTCTCGCCGTGCCGGTCATGCCGAGGACCGCTCCCCCGGCGCCGAGGACCGCCGCGCCGAGCAGGGCCCGCCGTCCCGTTCCGCTCGTCTCCTCGTTCGGCCTCTGCGTTCCCATGAGCGCCCTCCCTGCCGTCGGCTCGTCAGTGCGGGCCGATCGTACGGGCGCGTACATGACGGGTGGGAGACGCCGGGCGGAACACGTGGGTGACGACGGATGTCGTAGTGGCTGGTGGGGGCGAGGAACTGACGGCTCGTCGGCGACTCGCCGGGTTCGTCGCGTCCCGGCGATTCGGTGCGGTGGTTCTGGGAACGCGTCCGATACGTCCGGGGAGCGACGTCCGTCACATGTGGCGGCCGGGTTACGGAACGCCCACAGCGGGTCACCGCAGGTAAACACGCGTCAACGACGCGTAAGACCTCGGTTAAGTCCCGTGCCCGATGTGCGCGACCCCCGGAACCCCGAGTATCGTCCTCACCTGCACAGACTCATACCGCATCCCTTGACACGGAGGGCCCGTTGTCCCGCTTCGCGCTCATCAAGGCAGTGCTCGGCCCGATCATGCGCCTGATGTTCCGCCCTCAGGTGGAAGGTGCGGAGCACATTCCCGGCGACGGTCCGGTCATCCTGGCCGGCAACCACCTGACGTTCATCGACTCGATGATCCTGCCGCTGGTCTGCGACCGTCAGGTCTTCTTCATCGGCAAGGACGAGTACGTGACCGGGAAGGGCGTCAAGGGCCGGCTGATGGCCTGGTTCTTCACCGGTGTCGGCATGATCCCCGTCGACCGTGACGGTGGCCGGGGCGGGGTCGCCGCGCTGATGACCGGGCGCCGGGTCCTGGAAGAGGGGCGCGTGTTCGGGATCTACCCGGAGGGGACGCGGTCGCCCGACGGGCGTCTCTACCGGGGCCGGACCGGCATTGCACGGCTCACGCTGATGACGGGGGCGCCGGTGGTGCCGTTCGCGATGATCGGTACGGACAGGCTTCAGCCGGGCGGGGCGGGTCTCCCCCGGCCGGGGAAGGTCACCGTCCGGTTCGGTGAGGCCATGGAGTTCTCCCGGTACGAGGGCATGGACCGGGACCGGTACGTGCTGCGGGCGGTGACCGACTCGGTGATGAGTGAGGTCATGCGGTTGTCCGGACAGGAGTATGTGGACATGTACGCGAGCAAGGCGAAGGAAGCGGCGTAGTTCTCTGGCCGTGGGGGCTGGTCGGGCAGTCCCGCCCCTAGGGCGTGTCCGCAAAGTCCCGCCTGCCCCGCGACGCCCGGCACGCTCCCCCACTGCCTTAAGGGCGTGGGAGGTGCCCCCACTCGCCGCACCGGGCGAACACCCACGTACAACCAGTACGCGGGCGTCCGCCCGGCACTCACCCAGCCTTCGGCCGGGGGGACCCCCAGAGCACGCACCGAACGCCGCAGGGCCCGCCCTCCGGGCGGACGACGGGACTTTGCGGAGACGCCCTAGAGGGGCGCGTTCTCCGGCGGGCCGCCATTCGTCTGGCCGTCCCCCGGAGCCGGGAACCACAGCACGAACGTAGAGCCCTCCCCCACCCGTGAGAACAGGCGGACCTGGCCGCCGTGCGACTCCACGATCTGTCTGACGATCGCCAGGCCCAGGCCGGCGTGGCGGTCCCGGCCGCCGCCGTTGCCCTTGGCCCGCCAGAAGCGGTCGAAGACCCTCGCCCGGTCGTCGTCGCCTATGCCCGGGCCCTCGTCCCGTACCGCCGTCCACAGCCAGGAGCCGTCCCGGCCGGCCGCGACGGTGATGCGGGAACCCGGCGGGGCCAGCCGTACCGCGTTCGACAGCAGGTTGCCCACCGCCCGGCGCAGGGCGTCGTGGTCGCCGATGACCGTGAGGCCGGGGGCGAGACGGCGGTGCAGGAGCTGGCCGCGTTCGGCGGCGAGCGGGGCGAACTCCTCGCATGCCTCGCCGGCCGCTGCCGCGAGGTCGACGTCGGCGTCGGCGAGGGCGGGGGCGCTGCGGCGGGCGGTGGCGAGCAGGTCCTCGACCAGGCGGGTCATGCGGGTGGTGGCCCGGTCGACGCTGCGAGCGGCGATACGACGGTCCTCCTCGTCCGAGTCCTCCGCCGTGAGTACGGCGTCGACGTTGGCTCGGATGATGGCCAGCGGGCTGCGCAGTTCGTGGGAGGCGTCGTCGATGAGCTGGCGCTGGGCGCGGAAGGCCTCGTCGAGGCGGTCGAGCATGGAGTCGACGGTGTCGGCGAGGTCGCGCAGCTCGTCCTTGGGGCCGGTGAGGCGGATGCGCTGGGAGAGGTCGGTGGCCTGGATCTCGGCCGCCGTGCGGGAGATCGCGCGGACCGGGCGCAGGGCGCGGCCGGCGAGGATCCAGCCGATGACGGGGCTGGCCACGGCGAGCGCGCCGAGCACGATGAAGGAGAAGTTGCGCAGGTTGCCGAGGGTCTCGTAGTTGACGGCCGCCTCGACCTCCTGGAGCTTCACGGCGTCGAACTGACCCATGTAGACGCCGTTGACGTACTTCTCGGCGCGGAACTGCTTGCTGACCGGGTGGGCCTCGCCGCTGCGCTCGACCGCGAAGTAGGTGGCGCCGAGGACGAGGGCGGTGAGGAGGAAGAGGAGGCCGGAGTAGAGAACCGTGAGGCGGAAGCGGATGGTGTGCGTGAAGGCGGGCAGCCGGATCCGGGTCCTGAGCGGCCGGAGCATGGTCGTCACGGCGTCTCCTTCAGGCGGTAGCCCTGCCGTATCACCGTCTCGATGAGCGGCTCGTCCTCCCCGGTGACCTTGCGGCGCAGCGAGCCGACGGTGACGCGGACGGTGTTGGTGAACGGGTCGGCGTGTTCGTCCCAGACGTGTTCTAGCAGTTCCTCGGCCGGGACGACCCGCCCGGGGCGGGTCATCAGGTAGTGCAGGACGCCGAACTCCTTGGGGGTGAGCGGGAGCCTGCGGTCCCCTCGGTACGCCTCGAAGCGGGCGGTGTCCAGGCGGAGCTCGCCGACCTCGACGACGGAGGTGCCGCCGTCCTCGCGGCGCAGCAGGGCGCGGATGCGGGCGAGGAGTTCGGGCAGCGCGAAGGGTTTCACGAGGTAGTCGTCGGCACCCTCGTCGAGGCCGCGTACCCGGTCGGCGAGGCGGTCGCGGGCGGTGAGCATCAGGATGCGGGGGCCGCCGGGGGTGGCGCGGATGGCGCGGCAGACGGAGAAGCCGTCGCCGTCGGGCAGGTTGAGGTCCAGCAGGACCAGGTCGTAGTCGTTCACGGTGAGCTTCTCGGTCGCGGTGTCGACGTCCGGGGCGGCGTCGACCGCGTAGCCGGCCCTGATCAGGCCCACCTTGAGGGCGACGACGAGGTCTTCCTCGTCCTCGACGACCAGCAGTCGCATGGGCGCGGCCCCCTTCAGCCACCGTCGATGATGGTCCGGGCGGCCTCCACCGCGTCGCCCACGGGGATCGCGAAACCGATGCCGATGGAGCCGCCTCTGTTCTGGTCCAACGTCGCGATGGCCGTGTTGATGCCGATGACGCGCCCTTCGTCGTCGACGAGCGGTCCGCCGGAGTTGCCCGGGTTGATCGACGCGTCGGTCTGGAGCGCCCGCCGCGGTCCTCCCCCGCCGTCCTCGCCGAGCCGGACGGAGCGGTCCAGGGCGCTGACGATGCCGGAGGTGACGGTGCCGCTCAGGCCGAGCGGGGAGCCGATGGCCAGGACGGTGTCGCCGACGGCCGGGCGGGTGCCGGTGGCGAGGTCGGCGGCGCGCAGGCCGCGGGACGTCTCCGGCTCCAGTACGGCGACGTCGTGGGCGGGGTCGTCGCCGATCACCTCGGCAGTGAGCCGGCGGCCGTCCTGAAGCTCGACGGACACGCGTGAACTGCCCTCCACCACATGCGCGTTGGTGAGGATGCGGCCCCGCTCGTCGAAGACGAAGCCGGAGCCCTGGCCGCGGTCCGCCCGGACGGAGACCACGCTGGGCAGCACCCGGGCGGCCACGGCCTGGAGGTCGCCCGGGGCGCGGGCGGCCGGTGCGGAGGCGGGTACGGGGTCGTCGTCGCCGAGTGCCCCGGCGGCGTACCCGGCCAGACCGCCCGCGAGGACGGCGGCCAGAACGGCGGCGGCCAGGGGGCGGTGGGTGCGGGGCGGGCGAGTGGGCGGAGGTCGGTGTGTGGTGTGGGAGGGCGGTGGGGCCGGTGGTGTGAGGGGTTCGGTGTGCTCGCGCGGGCGGCCCGGGAGGAAGGACGGGCCGCGGGGCTCGCCCAGGCCGGAGCGGGGATGCGGGTCGGGCACGGTCGTACCTCCTTCGTCACGGGAGCCGCGAGAACCACAGCAGGGACAGCGCTGCCGTCACGAGTGCCGTGACCAGGCCGGCGGCCACGAACCACTGCCAGATCTCGCGCTCCTCGGTGCGGTAGCCGACGGAGCTGCCGATGTCCTCGTAGACCGCCTGGAGTTCCTCTCCGGTGGCGGCCTCGTGGTAGTCGCCGCCGGTGCGGGAGGCGAGGTTCTCCAGGGCGGGGCCGTCGACGGGGACCTGGAGGATGCGGCCGCCGCCGAGATCGACGACGCCGTCCTCGGTGCCGTAGGCGATCGTCGAGACCGGGATGCGGTCGCCGGCCGCCTCCTCGGCCGCCGACTCGACCGGGCGGCCGGCGGTGTTGGCGCCGTCGGACAGCAGGACGATGTGCGCGGGCGGTGGCTCGGACTCGGCCCGCCGGTCCAGCGCGCGGATGGCGTCGCGGGCGGCGATGACGGCGTCGCCGATCGCCGTGGCCTGGCCGAGGGTGAGCTGCTCGATGGCCGAGCGCAGCACCACACGGTCGGTGGTCGGCGGCACCGCGACCGTGGCGGAGCCGCTGAAGGAGACCAGTCCGGTGTTGAACCGCTCGGGCAGCCGGTCGACGAACGCGAGGGCGGCGCGTTGGGCGGCCACGAAGCGAGTGGGGTCGACGTCGGTGGCCTCCATGGAGCCGGACGTGTCGAAGGCGATCATGATCGTGGCCCGCTCCCGGGGGACCTGCACGTCGGCCGTCGGCCGGGCGAAGCCCAGCACCAGCAGCGCGAGCGTGGCGCAGAAGACGGCGGCGGGGAGGTGCCGGCGCCAGCCGGGCCGGCTGGGCGCGACCTTGTCGAGCAGGTCGAGGTTGGTGAAGCGGACGGCGTAGCGGCTGCGCCGGCGCTGGACCAGTACGTACGCGGCGATCAGGCCGGTGAGCGGCACGAGCAGCAGGAGCCACCCGGGTGAGCGCAGACTCATCGTGCCTCCCTCATGCCGCCCCGCCGCCGGCCCGGCGCCGCTGCGTCTCGACGTACCGGACGACGTCGCGGACCCAGTCCCGGTCGGTGCGCAGCCGCAGATGGGCGGCGCCCGAGCGGCGGATGGACTGCCGGATCAGTGCCCGTTGCTCCAGCGCGGCCCGTGCGTAGCGCTCCCGCAGTCCCCGGGTGTGCGTGGAGACCTCGCGGCTGCGTCCGGTCTCCGGGTCGACGACCGTGAGCAGCCCGACGGGCGGCAGGTCCAGTTCGCGCGGGTCGACGATCTCCACGGCGAGGACCTGGTGCCGGCGCGCGAGGGTCTTCAGGGGCTGTTCCCAGCCGGTCTCCAGGAAGTCGGAGACCACGGCGACCAGGCCGCGGGCGGGCAGCACGCGCAGGCTGTGCAGGGCGTCGGCGAGGTGGTGTGCCGGGGGCCCGGGGGTGACGCGCGGGCGTTCGAGAGCGGTCCGCAGGATCGCGAGCAGGTGGCGGCGGCCGGTGCGGGGCGGGATGCGCCGTCCGCCGTACGGTCCGCCTCCCGGGGGATGGTCCCCGGGGCCCTGTCCGGCGAAGACGGCTCCGAGGCGGTTGCCGGCCCGTTCGGTGAGGAAGGCGACGGCGGCCGCCGCGCCCACCGCGAGGTCCCGTTTCTCCATCCGGGCGGTGCCGAAGTCCATGCTGGCGGAGGTGTCGAGGACGAGCCAGGTGGTGAGTTCGCGGTCGGCGAGGGTGAGGCGGACGTGCGGGACGGTGGTGCGGGCGGTGGCGTTCCAGTCCATCCGGCGGACGTCGTCACCGATGACGTACGGCCGGGTCTCCGCGACCTCGTCGCCGGGCCCGGGCACGAGGGACGGGTGGTCGCCCTGGAGCAGGCCGTCGGGGTGCCGGGTGAAGAGCAGCTCCAGGTGCCGCAGCGCCTGCTCGGGGGTCAGTTCGCCCAGGGCCGGGGTCATGCCGCCGCCTCCTCGGCCGCCTGACGGGGGCTGATCCGCGGCTGTTCCACGGAGGCGAGCACCTCGTCGACGATCTGCGGCCCGGTCACTCCGTCGGCGAGCGCGTCGAAGGAGAGGACCAGGCGGTGCCCGACGACCTCGTGCGCCAGGTCGCTCACGTCCTCGGGCAGGACGTAGCCGCGGCCCCGCAGCAGGGCCAGCGCACGGGCGGCGGCGACCAGGCCGAGGGTGGCCCGGGGACCGGCTCCGTGGGCCAGCCGCCGCTCCGGACCGGCCAGTTCACGCGTCGCGCAGACGAGCCGTACGGCGTACTCGGCGACGGCGTGGTGCACGAACACCTCGTCGGTGGTCCGCTGGAGCGCGACCAGTCGCTCGGGGGTGAGGACCCGGCGCGCGTGGGGCGGGTCGACGCTCATCCGGTAGAGGATGGCGAGTTCCTCGGACTCGCTGGGCGCGGCGACCTCCACCTTGAGCAGGAAACGGTCGCGCTGGGCCTCGGGGAGGTGGTAGACGCCCTCGGACTCGATCGGGTTCTGGGTGGCGAGGACGAGGAAGGGTTCGGGGACGGGGAGCGTGGTGCCGCCGATGGAGACCTGGTGCTCGCCCATGACCTCCAGCAGGGCGGACTGGACCTTGGCGGGGGCGCGGTTGATCTCGTCGGCCAGGACGATGTTGGCGATGACCGGGCCGGGTTCGATGTCGAAGGCTTCCTGCGAGGGCCGGTAGAGGCGGGTGCCGGTGATGTCGGAGGGGACGAGGTCGGGCGTGAACTGGAGCCGGGCGAACCGTCCGCCCACGACGTGCGCCAGGGTCTTCGCGGCGAGCGTCTTGGCGACGCCCGGCACGCCCTCCAGCAGGCAGTGGCCGCGGGCCAGCACGGCGGTGAACATCCGCTCCACCATGCGGTCCTGGCCGACGATCACCCGCTTGACCTCGAAGAGGGCCTCTTCCAGGAGCTTGCCGTCGGGGGTCATGGCGGCCGGGGCGGTGGACACGGTCACAGCTCCGAGGCGGGGTCGCCGCCGCTCGGGGCGGTGCCGCCGTCCTTCCACGGGCAGTCCTGGTCGCCCGCCGCGCCCCCGCCGGAGGAGGTGCCCTCCTCGACGACGAACCTGACCTGCTCGCGCGGCGTCTCGTCACCGTCGGCGGCGAGCGCGACACCGCCGCCCGCGAGCCCGGCGGCGGCCAGGACGGAGACGGTGACGATCGCCTTCTTCGTACGACGTGTCATGATCGGTGGCTCCTTCGGCCGTGGGGAACGACGTCGGGTACGGAGCCAAGACCATCAGGCGAGGGCGAAAACGGGCTTAAAGGCGGTGCGGTGAGGGGTCCGGCCTCTCACCGCACCGCTGCGGGACTACGCGTGTTCCGCCGCCCCGCCCTCCAGCCGCTGCCCCCGCAGCAGGAACCACGCCGCCACCGCCGCGGCCAGCAGGACCGCCGCGCCGACACCGGCCGCGAGGGCCAAGCCGTCGACGAAGGACGTGCGGGCCGCGTCCAGCATCACCGCGGACGTGTGCGCGGGCATGCCCGCGGCCGCCTCGACCGCGCCGCCCAGCGACTCGTGCGCCGCGGCCGGTGTGCCCGCCGGGCCGGTGAAGTCGCGGTAGACGCCGGTCACGATGGAGCCGAGCACGGCGATGCCGAGGGCCGCGCCGAGTTCGTAAGCCGTCTCGGACACGGCGGACGCCGAACCCGCCTGCTCCTTGGGCACGCCGGAGAGGATCACGTCGGCGGTCACGGTGAACGAGAAACCGGCTCCGACGCCGACCACCAGCAGCGCGGCCCCGAGCAGCGGGTAGCCGGTGGACTGGTCGATCACCGTGAGCGCGGCCAGGGCGAGGCCGATCGCCGCGAGCCCTGCGGAGACGACGGCCCGCACCGAGAAGCGCCGGGCCGCGCGCCCCGCGACCAGACCGGCCACCACCGCGCCGATCGCGGCGGGCAGTTCTGCCAGGCCCGCCTCGAACGGGCGCCTGCCCTGGACGAGTTGCAGGTACTGGGAGAGGAAGAACACCAGCCCGGACAGACCGAGGATGGTCAGCAGGTCGGCCAGCACCGCGCCGCTGAAGCCGCGGTTGCGGAACAGCCGCATGTCCAGCAGGGGGGCCGGAAGCGTGAGCTGGCGGCGTACGAACCCGTAGAGGGCGGCCGCGCCCAGCAAGCCCGCGGCCAGGGTGCTCCACGCGAAGCCGTGCGTGGCGGCCTCCTTGATCGCGTACACGACACCGACCATGCCGACCAGCGACAGCACGACGCCGGCCAGGTCCCACGGACCGGGGTTCGCGGTGCGCGACTCGGGCAGCAGCTTGACGCCGACGAGCACCAGGACGGCCATCACGGGCAGATTGATCAGAAAGACCGAGCCCCACCAGAAGTGCTCCAGCAGGAACCCGCCGACGATCGGGCCGACGGCCGTGCCCGCGGAGGCGGTGGCGCCCCAGATGCCGACGGCGAAACTGCGTTCGCGCGGGTCGTGGAAGAGGTTGCGGATCAGGGCGAGCGTGGCCGGCATCAGGGTCGCGCCGGCGACGCCGAGCAGCGCCCGGGCCACGATCAGCATCTCCGGTGTCGTGGCGTAGGCGTTGAACACGGATATCGCGCCGAACGCCGTGGCACCGACCAGCAGGATCCGCTTGCGGCCGATACGGTCGCCCAGGCTGCCCATGGAGACGAGCAGGCCGGCGATGACGAACGAGTAGACGTCGCCGATCCACAGCAGCTGCGTGCCGGAGGGCTTCAGGTCCTCGCTGATGTAGGGGGTCGCGAGACCGAGGACGGTCGCGTCGACGGCCACCAGCAGCACGGCGAGGACGAGGACGCCGAGCGCGAGCCAGCGGCCCGGGCGCTTCACCGCCTCGGCCGTCTCAGCCGGCTGCAAGGTGCTGGTCATGATTCCTCTCTCCGTAGTGCGCCGCCGAGCAGCAGCTCGACGATCATGTAGTGGAAGTCCTTGGGAGCGCCCTTGCCGCTCTGCACCATCCAGGCGGCGGAGGCGAGCAGGCCGTAGAGCGCCTCGGTGAGCCAGGCCGGCGTGAGGTCGATGCGGAACTCGCCGCTGAGCTGGCCGCGCCGGAACAGGGCGGAGATCCGGTCGTCGATCAGCGTCCAGCCCGCGTTCTGCTCCTCGCCCTCGAACAGCTGGTTCTCGGTGTAGAGGAACCCGAGCAGTCCGACGGCGGGCTCGATGGCCCCGACCAGCCGGCGTACGGCCTCGCTCGCCGTGCCCTCGTCGAGCCGGGCGGCGTCCAGCGCGGCCTCGCACTCCGCGATGCCCAGTGACTCCAGCGCGCGGACGAGCGCGTCACGCCCGGCGAAGTGGCGGTGCAGCGTGGCGCGGCTGATCCCGGCGGCCTTGGCGACCTCGTCCATGGTCGCGGTGGCTTTGTGGGTCAGCAGGGCCGCGGCGCTGCGCAGCACGTGGTCAGGATCGACAGCCATGAGACGACCATACTCCATATGAGACATGAATGTCTCATCCTGGGCATGCGTGACTCACGGCTGTCGGTTCACGGAGCGATGGCGATCAGTGCCAGGGCAGCTGCCGGCGCCGCTCCCAGTACGCCCGCGGTTCCTCGGCCAGCGCGGCGAGGCGGGTCAGCTGGTCGTCGTCGAGGTCGACGACCGCCGCGTGCAGGTTGGAGGCGAGCTGACCGGTGGTGGCCGCGCCGGAGAGGACGACGCCGGCCCAGGGCTGCCGGAGGATCACCGCCAGGGCGACGGCGTCGCAGCCGAGCCCGGACTCCTCGGCGATCCCCTTCAGGACGTCCGGCGCGTGCGGCCCCGCGAGCCGGCCGTTGGCCATGCCCTCCTTGACGATCACGGTGAGCCCGGCGTCGTGGGCCTCGGCGAGGGCGGGTGCGGCGGAGGTCTCCAGCGCGTTGTACGTCGACTGGACGGTACGGAAGAGGGGTTCGCCGTCGACCGTCACGGCGAGGGCGGCGCGGATCGCGTCCGCCTGGGCGGGACCGCTGGTGGAGAAGCCGACGGTGAGTCCCTGGGCGGCGGCTTCCGCGAGCTTGGCGTGCAGTTCCTTGTCGGTGAGGGCCGGGCTGTCCGGGGTCACCGAGTGGATCTGGTAGAGGTCGAGCCGGTCGCCGAGCAGGGCGTCGGTCTCGGCGCGCTGCCGTTCGTAGGTGGCGAGGGTGTGGTCCTTGACCTCGTGGGTCTCGGCGTCGGTGGACCAGTCGGCGGTGTAGGTGTAGCCCCACTTGCTGCCGACGACGATGTCATCGAGGCCGGGCCTTGTGTTCAGCCAGTCGGCGAGGAACTCCTCCGAGCGGCCGTAGGAGCGGGCGGCGTCGAAGTAGCGGACGCCTTGGGCGTAGGCGGCGTCTAGGAGTTCGTGTGTGCGGTTGCGCAGCGTCTCGACGCTGCGGTCTTCTCCGAGGTCTTCGTCTCGGCCCAGGTTGATGTAGCCGGGGCGTCCGACGGCGGCGAGGCCGAGGCCGATGTGGCAGGTGGGGGTTGTTGCTGTGGCCAGGCGGGCGAAGGGCATCCGGGGGCTCCGTTCGGTCGGCTGCGGCTTTCGACCAACGTAACCCCCGGGATGACCTTCGCCTCTGAGCTCGGGGCTTGCTGTGTGTTCGCGGGTGCGGGTAGTGCTTGGTTGCTCGCGCCCACGCGGCGTAGCCGCACATCGATACAGCCCCGCGCCCCTGAGGTGCGTTTCCCTCAGCCCTTCTTCTTGGCCAGGGCCCACTCGTGCTGGGCCGCCACGTCCGCCTTCACCTCTGCCAGCTGGATCGCGACCGCGCTCGGGGCCGTGCCGCCCCTGCCGTTGCGGGAGGCCAGGGCGCCCGGGACGTTCAGGACCGTGCGGACCTCGGGGGTCAGGTGGGACGAGATCTTCGCGAACTGCTCGTCCGTCAGCTCGTCCAGTTCCTTGCCCTCGCCCTCGGCGACCTTCACGCACTCGCCTGCCACCTCGTGGGCCACGCGGAACGGTACGCCCTGCTTGACCAGCCATTCGGCGATGTCCGTGGCGAGGGAGAAGCCGGCGGGGGCCAGCTCCTCCATGCGCTCGCGGTGGACCGTGAGCGTGGCCATCATGCCGGTGAAGGCGGGGAGCAGGATCTCCAGCTGGTCGATGGAGTCAAAGACCGGCTCCTTGTCCTCCTGGAGGTCGCGGTTGTACGCGAGCGGGAGGGCCTTGAGCGTGGCCAGCAGGCCCGTCAGGTTGCCGATCAGGCGGCCGGACTTGCCGCGCGCCAGCTCGGCGATGTCCGGGTTCTTCTTCTGCGGCATGATCGACGAGCCCGTGGAGAACGCGTCGTGCAGGGTCACGAAGGAGAACTCCTTCGTGTTCCAGAGGATGACCTCTTCGGCGATCCGGGAGAGGTTGACGCCGATCATCGCCGTGATGAAGGCGAACTCGGCGACGAAGTCGCGGGAAGCCGTGCCGTCGATGGAATTGCCCGAGCTGCCGTGTTCAAACCCGAGGTCCTTGGCCACCGCCTCCGGGTCCAGACCCAGGGACGAGCCCGCCAGCGCGCCCGAGCCGTAGGGCGAGACCGCCGTGCGGGCGTCCCACTGGCGCAGCCGCTCCGCGTCCCGGGACAGGGACTGCACGTGGGCGAGGACGTGGTGCGCGAACAGGACCGGCTGGGCGTGCTGGAGGTGCGTACGGCCGGGCATCGCCACGTCCGGGTGGGCCTCCGCGAGGCCGATCAGCGCGTCCTGGAGCTCGGCGATCAGGCCGCCGATGACGCGGGCGTGGTCGCGCAGGTACATGCGGAACAGGGTCGCGACCTGGTCGTTGCGGGAGCGGCCGGCGCGCAGCTTGCCGCCGAGGTCGGGGCCGAGGCGCTCCAGCAGGCCGCGCTCCAGGGCGGTGTGCACGTCCTCGTCGGCGATGGTGCCCACGAAGGAGCCGTCGGCGACGTCCGCCTCGAGCTGGTCGAGCCCGGCGATCATCCGGGTCAGCTCGTCCTCGGTGAGCAGGCCCGCCTTGTGGAGCACGCGCGCGTGCGCACGCGAACCGGCGATGTCGTACGGCGCGAGCCGCCAGTCGAAGTGGACGGACGCGGACAGCTTGGCCAGGGCCTCGGCGGGACCGTCGGCGAAACGGCCGCCCCAGAGCCGTACGTCACCGCTGTTGCTGCTCACTTGCGTTGCTCCTAGAGAGGTATGGATGTGACGCAGACCTTTATATGCCCGCGCCGGGTTCCCGTCGGGCTACGCCCGCAGGTGCCGCTGTGCCGCGATCTTCGACGACAGGCTGTAGATGTCGATGAAGCCCTTGGCGGCGGACTGGTCGAAGGTGTCGCCCGTGTCGTAGGTCGCGAGGTTGAAGTCGTACAGCGACTGCTCGGAGCGCCGGCCGGTGACGACCGCGCGGCCGCCGTGGAGGGTCATCCGGATGTCGCCGGTGACGTGCTGGTTCGCCTCGTTGACGAAGCCGTCGAGGGCGCGCTTGAGCGGGGAGAACCACAGGCCGTCGTAGACGAGCTCGCTCCAGCGCTGCTCGACGCCCCGCTTGTAGCGGGCGAGCTCTCGCTCGACGGTGACGTTCTCCAGCTCCTGGTGGGCGGTGATCAGGGCGATCGCGCCCGGAGCCTCGTACACCTCACGCGACTTGATGCCGACGAGCCGGTCCTCGACCATGTCGATCCGGCCGATGCCCTGGGCTCCGGCGCGCTCGTTGAGCTGCTGGACGGCCTGGAGCACGGTGACGGGCCTGCCGTCGACGGCGACCGGGGCGCCCTCCTTGAAGGAGATGACCACCTCGTCGGGCTCGCGGGCGACGGCCGGGTTCTGCGTGTACTCGTAGATGTCCTCGATCGGCGCGTTCCAGATGTCCTCGAGGAAGCCGGTCTCGATGGCGCGGCCGAAGACGTTCTGGTCGATGGAGTACGGCGACTTCTTGGTGGTCGCGATCGGCAGGCCCTTGGCCTCGCAGAAGGCGATGGCCTTGTCGCGAGTCATGGCGTAGTCGCGGACCGGGGCGATGCACGTGAGGCCGGGGGCGAGGGCGGCGATGCCGGCCTCGAAGCGGACCTGGTCGTTGCCCTTGCCGGTGCAGCCGTGGGCGACGGTCGTGGCGCCGTGCTTGCGGGCGGCGGCGACGAGGTGCTTGACGATCGCCGGCCGGGACAGGGCGGAGACCAGCGGATAGCGGTCCATGTAGAGGGCGTTGGCCTTGATCGCCGGGAGGCAGTACTCCTCGGCGAACTCGTCCCTGGCGTCGGCCACTTCGGCCTCCACCGCGCCGCACGCGAGGGCGCGCTTGCGGATGACGTCCAGATCCTCGCCGCCCTGGCCGACGTCCACCGCGACCGCGATGACCTCGGCGCCCGTCTCCTCGGCGATCCAGCCGATGGCGACGGAGGTGTCAAGACCGCCGGAGTAGGCGAGTACGACGCGCTCGGTCACGGGTTCTTCCCCTCATACTGCGATCACTGACCTGCATGATTATGCAGACCTCCGCATGATTCGTCAATGCACCCCGGATCGAGGGGTTGATTCCGGCCATGCCGAGATGACTTTGAAGATCCTTTGAACGCGCGAAACCGCTTACTCGTACCTCTCGCCGAACGCAGGCGCCGCGTTTTGACACCGACGACACCCCCGACCCCTAGTGAGGCATCCGCATGTCCAGGGCTCTTCCGAAGTACAACAAGCGTCGCGTCGGCTTCATCGGCGGCGCCGCCGCGGTGGCACTGTCCGGCACGGTGATCGCCGGCTTCGCCCTCGCCGGGGAGACGCCGGACAGCGGCGCGACGAACGCCCGGACGCTGGCGGGTCCCGGCACGATCACGTGCCCGGACGTCACCGGCGAGCTGCCGGACATCCCCGCCTCGGCGCAGGCGGAGGTCGACCGCAATCTCGGCGATCTGGCCACCCAGATCGAGGAGGCCAACAAGCGCCTCGTCGACACCGTCGGCCAGGGCGGGCCCAACTTCGTCCAGAACGCCATCCTCGGCCCGCTGGAGGACAAGCGGGTCGCCGCCCTGAACCGCATCGAGACCGCCATCGGGCGTGCCGCCGAGAAGCCGGAGGGCCTGGAGGCCTTCGCCGCCTGCCAGCTCAACGCCGACGGCGGCGCCGGAGCGGGCGAGGCCGCGGGCGGCGAGGCGGGCGCCGGTGAAGAGGCCGGTGCCGAAGCAGGAGCAGGCGCCGAGGCCGGCGCGGGTGCCGAAGCGGGTGCGGGTGCCGAAGCCGGCGCGGGCGAGGAAGCCGGTGCGGGTGCCGGAGAGGACGCGGGCGCGGGCGCGGGCGCGGGCGCGGCGGGGAACGCGGGCGCCGGCTCGATCACCTGCCCGGACGTCGCCTCCCAGCTGCCGGCGATCCCGGCCTCCGCCCAGGCCGAGGTCGACCGCAATCTCGGCGATCTGGACAAGCAGATCGACGAGGCCAACAAGCGCCTCGTCGACACCGTCGGCCAGGGCGGACCGAACTTCGTCCAGAACGCCATCCTCGGCCCGCTGGAGGACAAGCGCGTCGCCGCGATCAACCGCATCGCCACCGCCATCGGCCGCACGGCCGAACGTCCGGCGGGTCTCGACTCCCTGGCCGCCTGCACGCTCACCAAGTGAGGTGACAGGCGCTGTGGCCGCCCCGCGTGAGCGCCGGCCGGGGCGGCCACGGGCAGGCGCCCGGGGGCGGGGTCCGGCAGAGGTGACCGGATCCCGCAATTTTCTTAGGCACCCGAAAGGTCATCGCCCATAATCTTTAGACATGGGAAAGACTTATGAAGGCATAGAAGGCCGGCTCCGCTCGTTCATCGAGGCGCAGCCGGTCTTCTTCACCGCCACCGCTCCCCTGTCCGCCGACGGCACGGTCAACCTCTCCCCCAAGGGCCTCAAGGGCTCCTTCGTGGTCCTCGACGACCACACCGTCGCCTACCTCGACTTCGCCGGCTCCAACGCCGAGACCATCGCCCATCTGCGGGAGAACGGGCGGATCACCCTGATGTGGTGCGCCTTCCAGGGCCCGCCGAACATCGTCCGGGTGCACGGCCGCGGGGAGCCGGTCTTCCGTGACGACCCCCGTTTCGGGGAGCTGCTCGGCCACTTCCCGGACATCGACCCGGCACAGCACGGGCTGCGCGCGATCATCGTCGTCACGGCCGAACTCGTCCGCGACACCTGCGGCTACGCCGTGCCCTTCATGGCGTACGAGGCGGACCGCGACCTGCACGGCAAGCGTTTCGCCCGCGAGGACGACGCGTCGCTCAGTGCCTACTTCACCAAGAAGGAGCACATCGCGACGAGCCTGGACGGACTACCCGGGCTGCCGTTGCCGCTGCCGCCCTCTACGGTCTGAGGCATGCGCCCCGGTGCCGTCGCCCTCGCCGCCTCCTGTCTCGTCGTGCTCGGCGCCGGGCCGCCCGCCCCCTCTTCCGCGCTGCCGTCCCGGATGACAGACACCGGCGGCGGCACCCAGCTGATCACCGCGGTGGCCCCGGGGACGGCCTCGACGACGGGCACGGTCACCTGGTGGGACCGCAGGAACGGGCGGTGGGTGAAGGCGGGTTCCGCGCCCGCGCGCTTCGGGGTGAACGGGCTGGTCGAGGGCGCGTCGCGCAAGCAGGGCACGAACACGACACCCACGGGTCTGTACGGCCTGCCGTACGCCTTCGGCATCAAGGCGGCGCCGCGCGGGACGGCGTACGAGTACCGCCGGGTGCACCGGGACTCCTGGTGGTGCCAGGACAACGACTCCCGCTCCTACAACCGCTGGACCGAGCCCCGCGCGGCCGACTGCCGGGCCGCCGAGTCCGAGCACCTGATCACCTACGGCGAGCGGTACGCACACGCGCTCGTCATCGGCTTCAACTACGAGCGTCCCGTACGGGGACGCGGCGCGGGCATCTTTCTCCATGTCAACGGGCGCGGGGCGACGGCCGGTTGCGTATCGGTGCCGAAGCGCGCCATGCGGACGATCCTCCGCTGGGCCGACCCGGCACAGCGCCCGCACATCGCCGTCGGGACGGCCAGCGGGACCACCGCCGTCACCCGCTACTAGGGCCTGTCTGTCAGACAGGCCCTTGGCCCGGGAGGCCGCTGGGGAACCCGTTCGGGTTACCGCCGGTCACTCCCGTAAGCACACGACTCGGTGCACGGCTGAACACTCCCGTGTCCCGGCACGTATCTGTGGGCCAAGGGTCAAGTCCCCACGGAGGAACCGTGACCACCACGCTCGCAGGCGGCCGTGCCGCCCGCCGCCAGACGATGCGCCGCATCCGCCCGCGCCGCTCCCCGGCCGTACCGCTGCTGATCGCCCTGTGGGCGGGTGCGGCGGCCGTGCTGTGGCTGTGGTGGGACAACACAGCGTCCCTCGCGGACACCTCGGCCAAGATCCTGGCCGCGGGCCGGATCACCGGCCTGCTCGCCGGCTACCTCATGGCGCTCGTGGTGCTCCAGATGGCACGGGTGCCCGCGCTGGAGCGGCGGGTGGGCACCGACCGGGTCGCCCGCTGGCACGCCATGACCGGCCGGTACACGCTCTGCCTGGTCCTCGCCCACGTCTTCCTCACCATGTGGGGCTATGCCCTCCAGGCGGGCAAGGGGCTCGGCGCCGTCGTCCAGCAGACGATCGACTCCGTCAACCAGTTGCCCGACATGGGCAAGGCCGCCATCGGCACGGGCCTGCTGTTCGTCATCGGGATCCTCTCGATCGGCGGTGTCCGCCGTCTGATCGGGTACGACACCTGGTACCACGTGCACCTGCTCACCTACGCGGCGGTGTACCTGACGTTCTGGCACCAGATCACGACCGGCAACGAGTTCGCCGTCGAGCCCGCCGCCAAGACCTTCTGGTACGGGCTGTACGGCGTGGTGACCGCGCTCGTCCTCTGGTACCGGATCCTCACCCCGATCCGCCTGAACCTGCGGCACCGGATGCGGGTCGAGGCGGTCATCGAGGAGACCCCGGGCATCGTGTCCGTGCTGATCGGCGGGCGCAAGCTGCACCGGATGGGCGCGGAGGCGGGCCAGTTCTTCCGCTGGCGGTTCAAGGCGCCCGGCATGCGCTTCAGTTCGCACCCGTACTCCCTGTCGGCGGCGCCCCGCCCGGACATGCTGCGGATCACCGTCAAGGCGATCGGTGACCACACCTCCCGGCTGCGTGAGCTCACGCCCGGCACCAAGGTGTGGGCGGAGGGCCCGTACGGCGCGATGACCGCGCAGCGCCGCAGCCGCGGCAAGGTACTGCTGGTCGCGGGCGGTGTCGGCATCACCCCGATGCGGGCCCTGTTCGAGACCCTGCCGGGCGCCTCCGGCGACATCACACTGCTCTACCGGGCCAACAGCACCCAGGACCTGGCCCTGTGGAGCGAACTCGCCAAGATCGCCGACGAGCGCGGGGCCCGGCTGATGTACGCGGTCAACAGCCCCGACGGGGAACGCCCCGACATCTCCGCGGAGTCACTCCAGCGGAAGATCCCGGACATCGGCGACCACGACGTCTTCATGTGCGGGCCGCCCGGCTTCGCGCAGTCGGTGTACGAGGCACTGCGCGGCGCGGGAGTCCCCGCCCGCCGTATCCATCACGAGTCGTTCGAGATGTGAGCGACGGGACATCAACGGCCCTTCAGGAGCTTGAGAAACGATGAGGAAGTCTCACCCCGTCCGGCGTGCCGTGCTCGCCGGCGCAGCCACCGTCTCCGGGATCGTGCTGCTGCTGTCACTGAAGCCGGCCTCCGACCCGGGCTCCGCCCAGGCCGCGGGCGGTCAGCTCCCGCCCGCGGCGGCCGGGCAGGCCCCGCAGGGCGGCGTGAACGGCGCGGTCACCGGTGACGCGGCGCAGACGCAGTACGGCGCGGTGCAGGTCCGCCTGACCATGAGCGGCGGCAAGATCACTCAGGCCGAGGCGGTCCAGGCCCCCAAGGGCGGCCGCAGCGACCAGATCACCGCCAGCTCCGTGCCCCGCCTCAACCAGGCGGCGGTCGCCGCCCAGAGCGCGGACATCGACGCCGTGTCCGGGGCGACGTACACCAGCGCCGGCTACAAGAAGTCCCTCCAGTCCGCCCTGGACAAGGCCAAGGCCTCGTCCGGCGGCGCGCAGGGCTCGGGCAACGCCCAGACCCTGACCGGCGATGTCGCGCAGACGGAGTACGGCCCGGTCCAGGTCCGCATCACCGTCGCCGGCGGAAAGATCACCAAGGCCGAAGCCGTCCAGGCCCCCAAGGGCGGCCGCAGCGACCAGATCACCTCCTCCTCCGTCCCCCGCCTCAACCAGGCGGCCGTCGCGGCGGGGAGCGCGGAGATCGACGCGGTCTCGGGCGCCACCTACACCAGCGCGGGCTACAAGAAGTCCCTCCAGTCGGCACTGGACAAGGCTCCGGCAGGGGGCGGCTCCTCTCAGGCCGCCGGCTCCGGAGGCGGTTCGTCCCAGGGCGCCGGCTCCGGGGCCGGTCAGGCCCAGACGCAGACCCTCACCGGCAGCGTGGCGCAGACCCAGTACGGCCCGGTCCAGGTCCGCATCACCGTCGCCGGCGGCAAAATCACCAAGGCCGAAGCCGTCCAGGCCCCCAAGGGCGGCCGCAGCGACCAGATCACCTCCTCCTCCGTCCCCCGCCTCAACCAGGCGGCCGTCGCGGCCGGGAACGCGCAGATCGACGCGGTCTCCGGAGCCACCTACACCAGCGCCGGCTACAAGCAGTCCCTCCAGTCGGCACTGGACCAGGCCGGTGGCTGACACGGTGGCCGACTCCGCACAGGCTCCCGCCGCGGTACGTCACGCGGAGGAGACGATGGGGACCGTCTTCTCCTTCGACGTCCGCGGCGGGGAACCCGGCGCGGTGCGCGCGGCGGTGGACGAGGCCGTCGCCGGGCTGCACCGGGTCGACGAGGTGTTCAGCACCTACCGCGATGACAGCCAGATCTCCCGGCTGCAACGCGGTCGGCTGACGGTCGGGGAGTGCGATCCCGAGGTCGCCGAGGTCCTGGAGCTGGCCGCCGAGGCGGAGCGGCTGAGCGACGGCTGGTTCAGCACCTCGTACGGGGGCCGCCTCGATCCCACCGGCATCGTGAAGGGCTGGTCGGTCGAGCGGGCCGCGCGGCAGCTGGCGGCGGTGCCCGGGGTGAGCGGGGTGAGCGTCAACGGAGGCGGCGATGTGCAGTTGCTCGGGGTTCCGGGCGCGCAGCGGCCGTGGCGGGTCGGGATCTCGGATCCTCTGCGGCCGGGGGGTCTCGCCGCGGTGATCTCCGCCGCCGGGGTGGACGAGCTGGCCGTGGCCACGTCCGGGACCGCGGAGCGGGGGGCGCACATCGTCGACCCGCGGACCGGGCGCTCGGCCGTGACCGACCTGGTCGCCGTGACGGTGGTGGGGCCCCGGCTGACGTGGGCGGACTGCTGGGCCACGGCGGCGTTCGCGATGGGGTCGCGGGAGGGGCTGGCTTGGCTGGAGTCGCTGCCCGGGGTCGAGGCGCTGTTGATCACGGCCGGCGATGAGGTGCGCTGTACTGGCGGGTTGGCTGCGCGGCTGGGGTGAGTGGGGGCTGGGGCGGATGCCCCAGGGGCGCGGGGCTGTATCCATGTGCGGCTCCGCCGCGTGGGCGCGACCAGCCACAGCGCACCCGCACCCAATCACCACCGGCAACCCCCACGGCGCGCTCAGTGCCCGTTCTGCGCCAGCCTCAGCAAATGGTCGGCCAGCGCCTGCCCCCCGTCAGGGTTCCGGCTGATCAACAGCAACGTGTCGTCACCGGCGATCGTCCCCAGAATGTCGTGCAGCTCGGCCTGGTCGATCGCCGAGGCCAGGAACTGCGCGGCCCCCGGCGGAGTCCGCAGGACCACGAGGTTCGCCGAGGCCTCCGCGGAGATCAGCAGCTCCTGCGAGAGCCGCCGCATCCGCTCCTCCTTCGCCGACCCGCCCAGCGGAGCGCGCGGCGTGCGGAAACCGCCCTCGCTCGGCACCGCGTAGATCAGGTCGCCGTCGGAGTTGCGGATCTTCACCGCGTTCAGCTCGTCCAGGTCCCGGGAGAGCGTCGCCTGCGTGACGCTCAGCCCGTCGTCGGCGAGCAGCTTCGCCAGCTGGCTCTGTGACCGCACGGGCTGCCGGTTGAGGATGTCCACGATCCGGCGGTGGCGTGCGGTGCGGGTCTGCGGCACGGCGGGCCCGTTCGCCCCCGGCTGCTCGTGGTCCTGCGCCTGGCTCATCGTCGTCTCATTCCCCGGATCGTCCGTCCCCGTCGGCTGCGCTTGCGTCGAGGACGCCGGGCAGCGCCCGGAGGAAGGCGTCCACCTCGTCGTCACCGATGTTCAGCGGCGGCATGAGCCGTACGACGTCGGGAGCGGGCGCGTTCACCAGGAGGCCGGCGTCCTGAGCCGCCTGCTGCACCTGGGGCGCGAGCGGCTCGGTGAGCACGATACCCAGGAGGAGACCCGCGCCCCGGACGAAATCGATCAACTCGTGACCGAGGCCCTCGATCCCGTCCCGCAACTTCTCGCTCTGCCGCTTGACGTTCTCCAGCAACCCCTCGTTCTCGATGGTGTCGAGGACGGCGAGCCCGGCGGCGCAGGCGACGGGGTTGCCACCGAAGGTCGTGCCGTGGTGGCCGGGCTGGAGCAGCTCGGCAGCGCGCCCGAAGGCGACGGTCGCGCCGAGCGGCAGTCCGCCGCCGAGGCCCTTGGCGAGGGTGACGACGTCGGGCAGCACGCCCTCATGGGCCTGGTACTCGAACCAGTTACCGGTCCGGCCGACGCCGGTTTGCACCTCGTCGAGGACGAGCAGCGCGCCGGTGGCGGCGGTGATGGCCCGGGCGGCCTTGAGGTAGCCGGCGGGCGGGACCACGGCCCCGTTCTCCCCCTGGACCGGCTCGATGACGACGAGGGCCGTCTCCTCCGTCACCGCGGCGGCCAGCGCCTGCGCGTCGCCGTACGGGACGTGCGTGACGTCGCCGGGCAGCGGCAGGAAGGGTTCCTGCTTGCCGGGCTGGCCGGTGAGCGCGAGGGCGCCCATGGTGCGGCCGTGGAAGCCGCCCTGGGTCGCGACCATATGGGTGCGCCCGGTGAGCCGGCCGATCTTGAAGGCGGCCTCGTTCGCCTCGGCGCCGGAGTTGCAGAAGTAGACCTTGCCGTCGCGGCCGAAGAGCTGGAGCAGCCGTTCGGCGAGCGCGACCGGCGGCTCGGCGACGAACAGGTTGGAGACATGGCCGAGGGAGGCGATCTGCCGGCTCACGGCCTCGACGACGGCCGGGTGGGCGTGACCGAGCGCGTTGACCGCGATGCCGCCGACGAAGTCGAGGTACTGCGTGCCGTCGGCGTCCCACAGCCTGGTGCCCTCGCCGCGGACGAGCGGGAGCCTCGGGGTGCCGTAGTTGTTCATGAGCGCGCCCTGCCACCGCGCGGTCAGTTCCTGGTTGCTCACGACTCCCCCTGTCCGCCCGGTCCCTCGGGCTTCTCGTCGGCCACGACCATCGTGCCGATCCCCTCGTCGGTGAAGATCTCCAGCAGGATCGAGTGCTGGACCCGGCCGTCGATGACCCGGGCGGTGGTGACGCCGCCCCGTACGGCGTGCAGGCAGCCCTCCATCTTCGGCACCATGCCGGACGACAGGTCCGGCAGCAGCCGCTCCAGCTCGGAGGCGGTGAGGCGGCTGATCACCTCGTCGCTGTTCGGCCAGTCCTCGTAGAGTCCCTCGACGTCCGTGAGGACCATGAGGGTTTCGGCGCCCAGTGCAGCAGCGAGTGCCGCAGCCGCCGTATCAGCATTGACGTTGTAGACATGTCCGTCGTCCTGGGAGCGGGCGATCGACGAGACGACCGGGATGCGGCCGTCGGCGAGCAGGGCCTCGATCGCGCCCGTGTCGATCGCGGTGATCTCGCCCACCCGCCCGATGTCGACGAGCTCGCCGTCGATCTCGGGCTGGTGCTTGGTGGCGGTGATGGTGTGCGCGTCCTCGCCCGTCAGGCCGACGGCGAGCGGGCCGTGCTGGTTGAGCAGCCCGACCAGCTCGCGCTGCACCTGGCCGGCCAGCACCATCCGTACGACGTCCATGGCGTCCTCGGTGGTCACCCTGAGGCCCGCCTTGAACTCGCTGACGATGCCGTGCTGGTCGAGGGCGGCGCTGATCTGCGGGCCGCCTCCGTGCACGACGACGGGCTTGAGGCCGGCGTGGTGCAGGAACACCACGTCCTGGGCGAAGGCGGCCTTGAGGTCCTCGTCGACCATGGCGTTGCCACCGAACTTGATGACGACCGTCTTGCCGTTGTGCCGGACCAGCCAGGGCAGGGCCTCGATGAGGATCTGGGCCTTGGGCAGGGCGGTGTGCTTACGCGTCGATCCACTGCTCATGACGAGTACGCGCTGTTCTCGTGGACGTAGTCCGCGGTGAGGTCGTTGGTCCAGATGGTGGCGGTCTCGGACCCGGCGGCGAGGTCGGCCACGATGTGCACCTCGCGGTAGCGCATGTCGACCTTGTCGCGGTCCTCACCGACGCCGCCGTTCTTGCACACCCAGACGCCGTTGATGGCGACGTTGAGCCGGTCCGGCTCGAAGGCGGCGCTCGTCGTGCCGATCGCCGACAGCACCCGGCCCCAGTTGGGGTCCTCGCCGTGGATGGCGCACTTGAGGAGGTTGTTGCGGGCGATGGAGCGGCCCACCTCGACGGCGTCGTCCTCGGTCGCGGCGTTGATCACCTCGACCTTGATGTCCTTGCTGGCGCCCTCGGCGTCCCGGATGAGCTGCTGCCCGAGGTCGTCGCAGACCTGCCGGACGGCCTCGGCGAACTCGTCGTACTCCGGAGTGACTCCGGCCGAGCCGGAGGCGAGCAGCAGCACGGTGTCGTTGGTGGACATGCAGCCGTCGGAGTCGACCCGGTCGAAGGTCGTACGGGTGGCCGCCCGCAGGGCCTGGTCGAGTACGTCGTTGTCCAGGGCCGCGTCGGTGGTGAGGACGACGAGCATGGTGGCGAGGCCGGGGGCGAGCATGCCCGCGCCCTTGGCCATGCCGCCGACGGTCCAGCCGTCCTTGGTGACGACGGACGTCTTGTGGACGGTGTCGGTGGTCTTGATGGCGATGGCGGCCTTCTCACCGCCGTGCTCACTCAGCGACGCGGCTGCCTTCTCCACGCCCGGGAGCAGCTTGTCCATCGGCAGGAGGATGCCGATCAGGCCGGTCGAGCAGACGGCGACCTCGATGGCCCCCCGCCCGAGGACCTCGGCGACCTTCTCGGCCGTCGCGTGCGCGTCCTGGAAGCCCTTCGGGCCCGTGCAGGCGTTGGCGCCGCCGGAGTTGAGGACGACGGCGGAGATCTGGCCGCTCTTGACGACCTGCTCGGACCACAGCACCGGTGCGGCCTTCACGCGGTTGGAGGTGAAGACGCCGGCGGCGGCGCGGCGGGGCCCGGTGTTGACCACGAGGGCCAGGTCGGGGTTGCCGTTCTCCTTGATCCCGGCGGCGATGCCCGCCGCCGTGAATCCCTTCGCTGCCGTCACACTCACGGCGCAACTCCGATCGTCGTCAGTCCGGTGGTCTCGTCGAGCCCCAGGGCGATGTTCATGCTCTGGACGGCACCGCCGGCGGTGCCCTTGGTGAGGTTGTCGATGGCGCTGATCACGATGATCCGTCCGGCGGCCGTGTCGTGCGCGACCTGCACCTGAACGGCGTTCGAACCGTAGACGGACGCCGTGGCGGGCCACTGGCCCTCGGGCAGCAGGTGCACGAAGGGCTCGTCGGCGAAGGCCTTCTCGTAGGCGGCGCGCAGTGACTCGGCGGTGACCCCGTCCGTCGCCTTCGCGCTGCACGTGGCGAGGATGCCGCGGGGCATCGGCGCGAGGGTCGGCGTGAAGGAGACGGAGACCGGCCCGCCGGCGGCCGCGCTGAGGTTCTGGGTGATCTCGGGGGTGTGCCGGTGCCCGCCGCCGACGCCGTACGGGGACATGGAGCCCATGACCTCGCTGCCCAGCAGGTGCGGCTTGGGCGCCTTGCCCGCGCCGGAGGTGCCGGACGCGGCGACGATCACGGCCTCCGGCTCGGCGAGCCCGGCGGCGTATGCCGGGAAGAGCGCCAGCGACACGGCCGTGGGGTAGCAACCGGGCACCGCGACGCGCTTGGACCCCTCCAGCGCGGCGCGGGCGCCCGGCAGTTCGGGAAGGCCGTAGGGCCAGGTTCCGGCGTGCGGCGAGCCGTAGAACCGCTCCCAGGCGGCGGCGTCCGTCAGCCGGAAGTCGGCGCCCATGTCGATCACCAGCACGTCCGGCCCGAGCTGCTCGGCGACGGCGGCGGACTGCCCGTGGGGCAGCGCGAGGAACACGACGTCGTGCCCGGCGAGAACCTCGGGGGTGGTCCCCTGGAGCACTCGTCCCGCCAGGGGCAGCAGGTGCGGCTGGAGCGCACCGAGCGTCTGCCCCGCGTTGGAGTTGCCGGTCAGGGCACCGATCTCGACCTCGGGGTGCGCCAGGAGCAGACGCAGCAGTTCCCCGCCCGCGTATCCACTCGCTCCGGCCACTGCCGCACGTACCGCCATGGAACCTCCTCCTTAGAGGGCATGACTATACGTTTCGCTGCACGTTTATGCAATCCCGGAGTCGTCCTGTCCATGGTCAGCCGCTGTCGATGCGGTCGAGCAGTGCCCGGGCCTCGGAGGCGGACAGGCAGGCGTCGAGGGCGGCCACGGCGCGGGGGCGGGCCTCGGTGCCGCGGCTCAGCCCCTGAAGGGCGGTGGCCAGGGCGAGCTCGACGGCGCCGGCCTCCGGGCGGCGCTGCTCCTCGGGCAGGCCGCGGCGCAGTTCGCCGGCGCGCTCCGCCTCGGCGAGAGCCTCCTCGTGGCGGGCCTGGCCCTGGAGACCGCGGGCCAGGCCGAGCCGCAGGACCAGACCGAACCGGTCCGGTGCGCGATGGGCGGCGAGGGCCTCACGGGCGAGCGTCTCGGCCTCCTGATGGCGGCCCTGTGCGTTGAGGGCATAGATCAGCCCGTTGCGGGCGGCCGTCACTATCCGCGGCATCTCCGGCCCTGTGCCGCGGGTCGCTGCCTCGGCGACGGCCGCGCACTCCGCCTCACATTCGGCGTACCGGGCGAGCGCGGTCAGCGCCTGGGCGCGGTCCGAGCGCAGTTTCAGGGTCTGCGGGTGTTCGGCGCCGAATACCCTGCCGAAGACCGGCATCAGTGCGTCGTACGCCGTGACGGCCTCGGCGTGGCGGCCCTGGGCGCCCGTTGCCAGCGCCGCGATGCCCAGCGCCAGTGGTGCGTGCACGTCGTCGCGCCGCCGGGGCCGGGCCGCGGCCACGGCGCGGGCCTCGGCCTCCGCCTCGGAATAGCGCCCGGCCTCGTAGAGGGCGATGGCCTGGGCCACGGGGGATCGCATCGACGGCCCACCGCTGATCCGGCCGCGCGGCCGAAAGAGTCTCATGCCCGGAGCATACGGATGCGGCGCACGCCCGTTCGAGGAAGTGGGGAGGCTTCCGCGGTGAAGGTGCCGCTGCCGCGTGCCCTCGGGCAGGCGTGTGCCGAGGGCGCGTCGGCTCGCAAGGACAAGGACGCGGCGGCGGCCCAGGAGTGGGTACGCGCACACGACGACGGCCGCCGACCCGCTGCCGCGACATGGCCGGGCGGTGTTCGCCGCGTTGCCCGCCGAGGCGCGCGGCGCGCTGCGGGTCGAGCACATCGGCCGGTGGCGGTCCGCCCGTCCCGGCCTGACGCCCGCCCAGGCCAAGGGGGCCGGGTCCCGCGACGGGCTCTGTTACGGATGACGCGCCACGTCGTGGGCCGCCGCGCCGGGGACGGCGGCCCACGCGGGTCCCGCTACCTCTGCTTGATCCGCAGGAAGGTGACGGAGTTCGCCGGGAAGGTGTAGGTGAACTTCTTCGCCACTCCACGGAAGGTGGACGTCACCGGCGTCACCGGCGTGTCCGTCTCCGTGTTGACGGCGTCCTCCTCGGCGGCCAGCGTGGTCACGCGGGCCGTGGAGGCGACCTTCGCGCCACCCAGGTCGACGGCCGTGCGGGCCTCGGCGGACTGGGCGTTGACGACCTTGACGATCAGGTCACCGGTCTTGGCGTCCTTGGTCACGACCTGGCGGAACGGCTCGGCCGGCTTGTCGTCCTTGAAGCTGCCCCACTCCTTGCCGTCCAGGAACAGGGTGACCTGGCGGCCGCGGACCTTGATGTCGATGTCGTAGGCGCGGCCCGTCTCGATCGACCCGGCCTTCGTCATCAGCGTGCCCTTGCCGCCGTCCACGGCCTGCTCGATCGCGGACTGGGTGTTGTTCCAGCCGCCCAGGTTCCACCAGTAGTAGTTGCCGGTGTCCTTGACGCCGAAGGCGACGAGGAAGCCCTCCTTGCCGGACTTCTTGGTGGCCTTCACATGCAGGTCGTAGTCCTTCCAGGCCGGGTCGCCCGCCGTGACCATGGTGTTCTCGGCGGCGGTGTCGGTCTGGACGTACTGCCCGTCCTGGACGCTCCAGCTTCCCCGGCCGCTGGTGGTCCACTTCGAGGCGTCACCGGAGAAGTCGTCGCTCAGCAGGGTCGAGCCGTCCGCCGAGGTGACCTTCACGTCGTCGTACGCGGCGCTGGTCGCCCACGTGGACAGGCCGACGGCACCGGTGATCGGTCCGCTGACGTCCGGCGTGGTGGTGGCCTTCGACGGGACGACGCGGTCGCCGACGTTGGTCATGAACAGCTTCTGGACCTCGTAGTTGGCCGAGTTCCAGGAGGCCCGGTTGTTGAACCAGATCATGTCCGGCCGCCACTGGACGTAGTCCTCGTTGGCGAGCAGCGGGGCGTAGGAGGCCAGCTTGACGATGTCCGCGTTGCGCTCCAGGCCGGTCATGAAGGCGGCCTCGGACAGGCCGTTCTTCCAGGCGTTGCCCTGCGAGGCGTACTCGCCGAGGAAGACCTTGGGGCCCTTGCGGTCGTAGGAGTCGTAGCGGTCGTTGTTCTGGAGGAACCAGTTCGGGCTGTTGTAGTAGTGCTCGTCGACCATGTCGACGTTGCCCTCGCGGTTGAGCTGCCAGGCGGTGTCGAAGGTCGTGCCGGCGTCGTCCGGGCCCGAGTTCGAGATGACGGTGATGTCCGGGTACTCGGCCTCGATGGCGGCCCGGAACTGCTGGAAGCGGGCGAAGAACTCCTTGGGGAGGTTCTCCTCGTTGCCGACCCCGAGGTGGGTCAGGTGGAACGGCTTGGGGTGGCCCATCTGCGCGCGGACCTTGCCCCACTTGGAGGTCGCCGGGCCGTTGGCGAACTCGATGAGGTCGAGGGTGTCCTGGATGTGGCGCTTGAGCAGGGCGTCGTCGTCGGTGGCCTTGTTCTGGCCGCAGCCGGTCACCAGGGCGGGGACGACGGGCAGCGGCATGGCGCCGATGTCCTCGGAGAAGCGGAAGTACTCGTAGTAGCCGAGGCCGTAGCTCTGGTTGTAGCCCCAGAAGTTGGCGTTGGTGGCGCGCTGCTCGACCGGACCGATGGTGTCCTTCCACTGGTAGCTGCGCTTGCGCTCCCAGTTCGAGGCATCGCTGTAGTCCTCCATGGAGCCGGTGTTGACCAGGCAGCCGCCGGGGAAGCGCACGAAGCCGGGCTTCAGGGCGGCGATCTTCTCGGCGAGGTCCTTGCGCAGGCCGTTCGGCTGGTTCTTGTAGGTGTCGCGCGGGAAGAGCGATATCTCGTCGAGCGCGGCGGCGTTCGCAGAGGCGACGGCGAGGCGGCCGCGGTTGCTGGTGCGGGTCGCGGTGAAGGTGGCCTTGTACTTGGCCCAGCCGCCCTTGACGGCCACCTGCCGGGCGTTCGCCAGCGTGCCCGCCGTGTCCTTGAGGGAGACGGTGAGCGTGCTGCCGCTCTCCGCTCGGGCCCACACGGAGAAGTCGTACTTCTTGCCCTGCTCGACCCGGATGCCGGTGTTGTAGCCGGCGTTCGTCACGGAGGAACCGGCGCCCAGGGAGAGGTAGTTGCGGTTGCGCTCGTTGAGGCGGCCCGAGTCGTTCACGACCTCGGCCGTGCCGCCGACCGCCCACGAGGTCAGGGGCGTGTAGGAGCCGTTGTCGGCGGTGGAGTACTCGAAGGAGCGGTTCTGCACGAGCTCGGCGTACAGACCGCCGTCGGCGGCCCGGTTGATGTCCTCGAAGAAGACGCCGTACATCGTGTCGTCGATCGCCGCGCCCTTGGCGGACGGGTCGACGGTGATCGCGTAGTCGGTGACGTCCTCGGCGTGCGCGGGGGCCGGTACGAGGGCTGCTGCCGTCAGGAGGGCCGTGGCCGTGAGACCGACTCTCCATCGGGTGCGGGCGGTGCGTGGCATGGATACTCCGCGGCTCTCTGGTAGAGGAGTGTTCGAAATATCAGACATTGATCAGCACTTCGAACGGCAAGATAGGGAGGGGGCGGATGCGCGTCAATGGGTCGCGCAGCAACGGCTGGGACGGAGAGCGGTACGGGATGGGCGAGTTCTGGCCACTGCCGGACGTACTCGCGTACCTGGCCGGGCGCTGGCGCGTGGCCCGGTCGGTGCGGGATCTCGCGGGCGGCGAGCAGGGGGAGTTCTCCGGAACCACCGTGTTCGCTCCGGAGGAGGACGGCGGGCTGCTGCACCACGAGTCCGGCACCTTCGTCTGGCAGGGCGTCGCCCGGCCCGCCGAGCGGACGCTGCGGTTCCTGCCGGGCCCGGGCGGCACGGCGGACGTGCGGTTCGCGGACGGGCGGCCGTTCCACGACCTGGACCTGACGTCCGGACGGCACGTCGCCGACCACCCCTGCGCGGCGGACCTCTACCGGGGCGAGTTCACCGTCCGCGACGCGGACCACTGGCGGACGGTGTGGCACGTACGCGGCCCTGCCAAGGACCTCGTCCTGCGGACCGACTACGCCCGCGAGGTCTGACACCGGCTACGCACGCGAAGTGCGGACCGGCTACGCACGCCACGCCCGAGCCGGTCCGAGCCGGCCAGGCACGCCACGCCCGAGCCGGTCCGAGCCGGCCAGGCACGCCACGCCCGAGCCGGTCCGAGCCGGCCAGGCACGCGACGCCTGATCCGGCTGCGCACGCGAAGCCGAGCCGTCTACGCCCGGGACGCCTGAGCCGACACCCCGTCGAAGCGCAGGTTCCAGCGCCCCGCACGGCCCGTCACGGAGGTCGTCGACAGCGGGCGGACGTCGATGTTCCAGTACGTCGAGGGCGGCGCCTTCAGGGCGTACACCAGGGCGGCACGGATGACGGACGGCTCGGCGACCGCCACGACCCGGCAGCCGTCCTCGACGGGCCGGGTGTCCAGCCAGCCGCCGACGCGGGTGATGAAGTCCACCAGCGACTCACCGCCGTGCGGTGTGGCGCGCGGGTCGGCGAGCCAGGCGTCCACCGCCTCCGGCTCCCGGGCCATCGCCTCGCCCAGGGTCAGCCCCCGCCACCGGCCCATGCCGCAGTCCCGCAGGCCGAGTTGCACGAGCGGCGCGTACCCGAGCCCCTCCCCCGTCGCACGGCTGCGCGGGGTCGGCGAGCAGTAGCGCAATTCGGCCGCGGCGAGCGGCAGCAGTTCGTGGGCGACGCGCTCCACCTCACCCCAGCCGGCCTGGTCCAGCGGCCGGTCGTCCTCGAAGCGCTCGGCGAGCAGCGGGGAGCTGCGCGCGGCGGCGACGAACGTGACCCGAAGTGGCATGCGGCGATGGTGAGTGCCGCAAGTGCGCAGGTCAAGAGGTGTTACCCAGGAGTTACCCAGGGTGCACCGACCCTCACGGGCCGAAGATGAGAGCCATCCAGTGCTCGGGCCGCTCCAGCGCCGCGAACCCGACCTTCTCGTAGACCCCGTGCGCGTCGTGCGTGGCGAGCAGGACCCGCCGCACCCCGTACTCCCGCAGCTCGTCCCGTACGGCCGCGACGAGCGCGCTGCCGACACCCTTGCCGCGCACCGACGGGTCCACGTACACGTCACACAGCCACGCGAAGGTCGCCCGGTCCGTGATGACCCGGGCGTACGCCACCTGCTCACCCGACGCCGTCTCGTACACGCCGAAGTTGAGCGAGCCCTCGATCGCCCGGTCCTGCTTCTCGCGCGGGCGGCCCAGCGCCCAGTACGCGTCGGTGGACAGCCAGTCGTGGACCCGCTCGGCGTCGACGCGGGCGGGGTCGGTGGATATCTCGTAGCCCTCGGGCAGGCTCGGCGTGTCGGTCATGACGGGATGCTGGCAGGTCGGGCGGCCAGGCGTCGAACGCTTATCCCAGCACCTCGTCGCAGGCAGTGCGCAGCCGCCGTACCCCCTCCGTGATCTCCCCGGTCCCCGCGACCGCCGCGAAGCTCAGCCGGATGTGCGCGGCCGGCGGTTCGGCGCTGAAGTAGGGGCGGCCGGGGGTGATCGCGACGCCCGCGCGTAGGGCAGCCGCCACGAGGGCCGGCTCGTCCGTCCCGTCCGGCAGGCGCGGCCACAGGTGGTAGCCGCCGGACGGCACGTGCGGCAGGGCGAGTTCCGGCAGGTGCAGCGCGAGGGCGGCGGTCATCGCGTCCCGGCGCGTTCTCAACTCGGCGGACACCGCTCGCAGATGGCGCGGCCAGGCGGGCGAGCCGACGAGTTCCAGTGCCGCCTCCTGAAGGGGCCGGGGCACGAAGAAGGTGTCGACGACCTGGATGGCGCGCAGCCGCTCCAGGACCGGTCCCCGCGCGGCCAGGGCGCTCACGCGGAAGCTCGGCGAGGTCGCCTTGGTCAGCGAGCAGACGTGGACGACGACACCGTCGAGGTCGTCGGCGGCCAGCGGGCGCGGCAGCGGGCCCGCGTCCTCGTGCACGAGCCGCCGCACGAAGTCGTCCTCGACGACGAACGCGCCCGCCGCGCGGGCGATGCGCAGCACCTCGCGGCGCCGCTCGGGCGCGAGCACGGCACCGGTGGGGTTCTGGAAGAGCGGCTGGCAGACGAAGGCCGGGGCGCCGGTGGCCCGGAACGCGTCGGCGAGCAGCGCCGGTTTCACGCCGTCCGGGTCCACCGGGACGGGCACCGGGCGCAGGCCCGCGGCTCGGGCGATGGCGAGCATGCCGGGGTAGGTCGGCGACTCGACGAGGACGGGGGCGCCGGGCGGGGCGAGGGCGCGCAGGGCGGTGGTGAGCGCGGACTGCCCGCCCGCGGTGACCAGCACCTCGGCGGCCGTGAAGGACCCGCCGATGCCCCGCGCGAACCACTCCCGCAGCTCCGGCAGCCCCTCCACGGGCGGGCGTCCCCAGGCGCCGGGACGGCGTCCGGCGCGTGACAGGGCGGCGGCCATCGCGCGCTCCGGCTGCAACGACGGGTGCAGATAGCCGCCGTTGAACTCGATCACGCCGGGCGGCGGGGCGGCCAGCGAGACCAGCACCCCGGAGGCGTCCACCGAGCGCGGTACGAGATCGGCGGCACCGTCGGCGCTGAGCGCGACCTCCTGCCAGGAGGTGTCCCCGGCCGGAGCCGGTGCCGTACGGGCCTGCGCGCGGAACGCGCCCGCGCCGGGCCGGGTGACCACCAGCCCCTCGGCGGCGAGCTGCGCCAGCGCCCGCGACACGGTCACGGGGCTCACCCGGAACCGCTCGACCAGGGCCCGGCTCGACGGCAGCTTTCCACCCGGCGAGTAGCGGTCGAGCTCTCGCCGAAGCTGTTCCGCCAGTTCACCCACGCTGCTACGCTCTTGCATGAGAGTACAGAGTAGCGCTACTACCGCATCCCGGATAGCAGTCGCCACGGAGCGGGACCGGCCCGGCCTCGGCACCCTCCAGGCCGCCCTGGGCGTCATCGCCTTCTCCCTCACCTTCCCCGCCACCGCCTGGGGTCTGGAGGGCTTCGGGCCCTGGTCGCTCGTCGCCGTCCGCAGTGTCCTCGCCGCGGTGATCGCGGGCGGTGCTCTGCTGGCGCTGCGGGTGCCGCTGCCCGCCCGCCGCCACTGGTTCGGCCTCGCCGTCGTCGCGGCCGGTGTCGTGCTCGGTTTCCCGCTGCTCACCACGCTCGCGCTGGAGACCTCGACCACCGCGCACGCCGCCGTCGTGGTCGGACTGCTTCCCCTGACCACGGCTCTCTTCTCCGCCCTGCGCATCGGCACCCGCCCCTCGCGCACCTTCTGGGCGGCGGCCCTCGCCGGCGCGGCGGCGGTGCTGGCCTTCACCGTGCAGCAGAGCGGCGGCGCGCTGAGCACGGCCGACGTGTACCTCTTCGCCGCGCTGCTGGTGTGCGCGGCCGGCTACACCGAGGGCGGCCGGCTGGCCCGGGTCATGCCGGGCTGGCACGTCATCGGCTGGGCGCTGGTGCTGTGCCTGCCGCTGACCGTGCCCGTCGCCGCGTTCGCGCTGGCGCAGGAGCCCGTGCGGCTCACCGCGCACAGCGTCACCGGGCTGCTCTGGGTCGCGGCGGGTTCGCAGTTCCTCGGACTGGTCGTCTGGTACCGGGGCATGGCGGCCGTCGGCATCCCGAAGGCCAGCCAGTTGCAGCTCGCTCAGCCCCTGCTCACACTGGTGTGGTCGGTGCTGCTGCTGGGCGAGCACCTCCCGGTGGCCGCCCCGCTGACAGCCGCGGCGGTGCTGGTCTGCATCGCCGTCACACAACGGGCGCGCGGCTGAGCGGGGCACGCACGGCCCCTGCCGAGTGGCGCCCCCGGCCGTAGACTCAAAGGCCACGGACCGCTGCTCCACACCTCGCGAGGAGGCCCCAGATGCGCGCAACCGTGGGCGACCAGCTTGTCCAGCACGGCAGGGTGGTCGGTCAGCACGACAAGGTCGGCGAGATCGTCGAAGTGCTGGGCCGGGAGGGCAACCCGCCGTACCGCGTCCGGTTCGAGGACGGGCACGAGGGCGTGTGCTCGCCGGGACCCGACACCGAGATCCGGCACCGGGAGACCACGACCGGGCCATGATTCAGCGCGGCGGCGCCGCCGGCTGCCCGTAGTGGTCGGCGACCACCCTCGCCATCGCCCCGATCCGATCGGCCGCCACGTCCTTGGCGGCGAAGAAGACGTGCCCGCGCACCTGCGCGTGCTCCCTGGCCAGCGTCAGGTGCCGGGACAGCTCGGCCGGGTCCTGCCAGGCCGCGGGCTGCGCCGGGTCACCGGCCTTGTACAGCGCCTCCCCCACGTAGAGCCGCGTCGAGGTGCCGCGCGCGACCTCCGCCCACCAGGGCAGCAGCTTCGCGTAGTCGGCGGCGGAGAAGCCGATGTTCCAGTACAGCTGCGGGACGATGTAGTCGATCCAGCTCTTGCGCACCCACTTGCGCGTGTCCGCGTGCAGGTCGTCGTAGGTCTGCACGCCCGCCCGGGTGTCCGAGCCGCGCGAGTCGGTGGCGGCGTTGCGCCACACGCCGAAGGGGCTGATGCCGAAGGGGGTGCCGGGCCGGACCCGCTTGATGCGGTCCGCCGTCTCCCGGACCAGCTTGTCGATGTTGTCCCGCCGCCAGGCGGCCCGGTCGGGGAAGCCGGCACCGTACTCGTCGTAGGCCGTGTCGTCGTCGAAGGTCTGGCCCGCGACCGGGTACGGGTAGAAGTAGTCGTCGAAGTGGACGCCGTCCACGGGGTACTTCGCCACCGCGTCGAGCATCGCCTCCTGCACGAAGCCCCGGACCTCGGGCAGCCCGGGGTTGTAGTAGAGCTTCCCGCCGTAGGTCACCACCCAGTCCGGGTTCGTGCGGGCGGGGTGGTCGGCGGCGAGCCGGGTCGGGTCGGCGTGGGCGGCGACCCGGTACGGGTTGAACCAGGCGTGCAGCTTCAGGCCGCGGGCGTGGGCCTCCTCCACGGCCGTGCCCAGCGGGTCCCAGCCGGGATCCTTGCCCTGGGTGCCGGTGAGGTACTGCGACCACGGCTCGAACGGCGAGGGCCACAGGGCGTCCGCCGTGGGCCGGACCTGGAAGACCACGGTGTTGAGCCGGTTGCGGACCGCCCTGTCGAGGTGGGTGATCAGCTCGGCCCGCTGCCGCGTGGCGGTCAGCCCCGGCTTCGACGGCCAGTCGCGGTTGGCCACGGTGGCCAGCCACACGCCCCGCATCTCGGAGGCCGCCCTGCCGTCGCCCTTGCCGTCACCACCGCCGTCCCGCTTGGGCGCGGCCGACGCCGGAGGCATCATCGTGAAAGCCGACAGCGCCGCCACCGCGAACGCCCTGCGTGACACTCGTCCCATCCGCATGCCCCAAAAAGCCGCGGATCCGCCCGGTCGCGGATCGCTCCGCGCCCAGCATGCCCGAAGCGGACCCGACCCCCGCGATCGATCATCGATACTTGGGAGTAACGTGCACGAACGGAGCAGGCACCGGAATCCGGAGCACCTGCCCGGAAGTGGATCAGCAGCGAAAGGGACGATGTGACGGACACCCCAGCGGGAGACATTGCACGCGTCGGAGTCGTGGGCTGCGGTCAGATGGGCGCGGGGATCGCCGAGGTGTGCGCCCGGTCCGGTCTGGACGTCATGGTCGCCGAGACGACCGGCGAGGCCCTGGAGATCGGCCGGACCCGGCTGTTCAACTCCCTGGCCAAGGCGGCCGAGCGCGGCAAGATCACCGAGGAGGAGCTGGAGGCCACGCAGGCCCGCCTGAGCTTCACCACGGACCTCGGCGAGTTCGCCGACCGCGACCTGGTGATCGAGGCCGTCGTCGAGAACGAGCAGGTCAAGACCGAGATCTTCCAGGTCCTCGACCAGGTCGTGACCCGGCCCGACGCCATCCTGGCCTCCAACACCTCCTCCATCCCGCTGGTCAAGCTGGCGGTGGCGACCTCGCGGCCCGACCAGGTCATCGGCATCCACTTCTTCAACCCGGCCCCGGTGCAGAAGCTCGTCGAGCTGATCCCGGCCCTCACCACGTCCGAGGGCACGCTGAGCCGGGCCCAGTTGTTCACCGAGAAGATGCTGGGCAAGCACGCGATCCGCGCCCAGGACCGCTCCGGGTTCGTGGTGAACGCCCTGCTGATCCCGTACCTGCTCTCCGCGATCCGGATGTTCGAGACGGGCATCGCCAGCCGCGAGGACATCGACAACGGCATGGAGATGGGCTGCGCCCACCCGATGGGCCCGCTGAAGCTGTCCGACCTCATCGGCCTGGACACGGTCGCCTCGGTGGCCCAGTCCATGTACGAGGAGTACAAGGAGCCCCTGTACGCCGCTCCCCCGCTCCTCCAGCGCATGGTCGACGCGGGCCGGCTGGGCCGCAAGACCGGGTCGGGCTTCTACACCTACGACTGACCGCCCGGCTGACGCCGGCATCTCAGCGCCGCCGCTCCTCCGGCCACGGCCGGAACCGGCGGCGTCCCCATTCGGCCGCCTGCTCGTTGAGGCGGCTGTGCAGCCAGCCCATCCAGAGGGCGAGCGGAGTGGTCACGAGAGCGAGCAGCAGTGCCGTGCCCCACTCCTGCCCGCCGGAGGAGAACCGGAGCACCACGACCGACAGCGCGTAGAGCGCCAGCGCGTACGCCGCGTTCTTCTGCCACTTCGTCATGCGCCCCGGGTACCCCCGAGGCTGATTACTGACGGTCAGAATCCGGCCAACCTACGGGCCCGGCACCGGAATGGGTGCCGGGCCCGCGGCATTCACACACCGTGTGCGCGCCGGGCTCGCATATGCCCGTCGCACACTCTCCCCAGGCGTCCACCAGGCGAGTTGACTCCCAGTGCGCATGCAAGGGATGCGCAACAACTACGGAAAGGAGCGGACTCGTGACCGTCGATCCCGAGCATCCGGTCGTTCATGGAGAACTCGCAGAGTTACGACGCCGCCTCGACGTGGCGTACGCCCGTGTCGAGGGCGGGCTGGCTCTGCTCAGCCACCGCACCGAGGAGACCGCCAAGGAACTCGACGAGCTCAACACCCGGATCAACTCACTGGAACACGCGCGCTGGCCGCTGCCCGCGGTCGCCGCCCTCACCGCCGTGGGTGCCCTCGTCGTGGCGATCTGGCAGGCACTGGGACGCTAGGGCCTGTCGTTTGGATCACACCGCAGACGCGGGGTCTGGCACGCGCATCTGCCGCGTTGTCGTCGGTTGCCGACGCTCCGCGTCGACGCCCTCCTCCGCCTTGCAGCTGCACGCACCAGACCCCGCTCACCGGCGCTGAACAGCACCGTCGTTTTCCTGCGGCCTGATCCAAACGACAGACCCTAGCTCAGGGCAACGTGTCCTGTCCGAGCCTGAGATGGTGCAGCAGCAGTAACGCGGCCGCCATGTTGGCGGCCGGGACCTCCCCGCGGGCGACCATGTCGGGGACGAGCTTGAGGGGGACCCATTCCCGGCGGTCCGACTCGAAGTCGTCCACGGGGTGCCCGACGTACTCGCCCTCGTCGGCCCAGTACACGTGGTGCCGGGCGTCGGTGAGCCCGTTGGACGGCTCCACGCTCATGAGGTGGTGCAGGGGTCCCGGCCGCCAGCCGGTCTCCTCCTCCAGTTCCCTGGCGGCCGCGCGGGCGATGTCCTCGCCGTCCTCGACGACGCCCGCCGCGAGTTCCCACCCCCAGCTGTCGGTGATGAAGCGGTGCCGCCAGAGCAGCAGCACCTCGTTGGCCTCGTTCACGACCGTGGCCACGGCAACGGGCCGCAGCCGTATGAGGAAGTGGTCGAGGTGCCGGCCGTCCGGCAGTTCGACATCCGCGAGATTGACGCTGAACCAGCGGTTTGAGTACACAGTTTGTTCGTTGTGTTTCGTCCACTGCACGGTTCTGCCACCTTCCGTCGAGTAAGTGGCAATATCGCAGCAGGGATGGAATGACAGCAGGCGCACGGGAAGTCGCTCGGGATGACGTGGGCGCCCGTCGCCCGGGTCTACAACGGTACGCGCAGTGCCCCGTCGATGAGTTCCGCGGCCTCGGCCGTGCCCGAGCAGCCGCTGCGCACCAGGTGCTCCCGCACCGCGCGCAAACGGTCGCGCAGCCGCTGGGACTCCATGCCGCGGGCCTGCTCGGCCATCTGCACGGCGATGGCCACGGCCTTGTCCGCGTTGCCCTGCCGCAGCTCGATCGTGCTGAGCATGGCCAGCCGGTGCACCCGGCCGCGGTCGTGCGCCGGGTTGTCGACCGCGGCCGCGGCATGCTCCCCGGCGGCCGCGATCTCGCCGAGACTCAGCAGCGCCTCCGCCACCTGGACGTTGACCAGCCCCGGCTGGACATAGCCGGTCTCGTCGGGCTCGTAGCCACGCCGGATGCGGGCGGCGGCCTGCTCGGCCCGCCGGATGCAGGACAGGGCGCTCGTGCCGTCACCGAGATGCGCGTACGCCTTGGCCTGCATCGCGTACAGGTCGGAGGCGAGCGCCGGGGTGATGTGCCTGCCGGCGGCCCGCAGCGCGGCCTCCGCGAAGGCGACGGCCTGCCGGTGCTCCCGCATGAACAGCGACTGGTTGACCAGCAGCGCGATGATGTAGGCGCCGAGCCCCCGGTCGCCGCTGGCCTTGGCGAGCCGCAGGGCCTGGTGGAAGTAGCGCTGCGCGAGGCCGTGCGCGTCGGAGTCGTAGGCGCAGATCCCGGCGACGGCCACCAACCCGCCCGTGGCCCGGTGCAGTTGACGCCCGGTCTCGTCGGTGTAGCTGCCCCGCAGCAGCGGCGCGGCCTCGGCGTTGAGGAAGCCGACGATGCGCGCCCGTGTCGCGATGCCCCCGGCCTTGCGGTACATCTGCTCGTAGTGCGTACGGGCGGCCCGCAGCATCTCCAGGTCGCCCGGGGTGACCCGGTGTCTGCCGCCGCGGGAGACGTCCACGTCCTCCGGCGGGTTCTCCCACTCCCACACCGGCATGACGGCGGGCGTGCCGGTGAGCGCGGGCGCGCCCAGGATGTGCGGGCGCTGCTGCTGGTCGGAGCGCCACAGGGCGGTGGCCCGCTCGACGAAGCCGGACAGCGAGCCGGTGTGCGGAGCGGACGGCTCACCGGGCACGCCCAGGCCGATGTCGTCCAGGGTGACCTGCCGCCGCAACCGGGCGGCGAGCACCTCGCAGATCAGGTCGGGCACCTGGCCCCGGGGACGCTGCCCCTTCAACCACCGGGCGACGGCGGTGTGTTCGTACCTCAGGGACAGGCCGCGCGCCCGTCCCGCCTGGTTGACATGTGCGGCCAGCCCCGCGTGCGAGATCCCGGCCTCGTCCAGGATCGCGTCGAGCAGAGTGTTGGGCTGCATGTGGGCCCCCCGGTGGCTCGGTGCCGCCAGATTAGTGGCTCCGCCTTCACACGGGGTGTGAACGGAGTGCTCGAATCCGCACTGTGTGCGCACTGTCGCTCACAGTCGCCGGCCGGTTGACTGAGATGCCTCGAAAGAGGCCGGCCGGGCCGCCGGCTCCCCCTCGTACAGTGCGGCGGCCCGCTTCCGCCGTCCGCCCAGCCGCCTGCCCGACACTCCGTGGCGGGGCGGACGGCATCGCCGGCCCCGCCCCGCAGCGGCGCGGGGAACTGCGCGACCAGCCACCGTCAAACCCGCGGCCGGCAAAGCAGCACAGCTCCCCACGACGCTAACTCCGCAGCTCAGCCCCTACGCGTTCACCCGCGAGGGCCACCGCCGCATCCCGGGCCGCCGACGCCTCATCCACCGTCAGCGTCCGGTCAGCGGCCCGGAACCGCAACGCGTACGCGAGCGACTTCCGCCCCTCACCCAACTGCTCGGCGTTCTCGTACACATCGAACAACCGGATCGACTCCAGCAGCTCCCCGGCACCAGCGCGCAGGGCCTCCTCGACCTCCGCCGTCGGAACGACCGCGTCGACGACCAGGGCGACATCCTGCGTGGCGACCGGGAACGTGGAGATCCGCGGCGCCTTCACCGTGGCCTCACCGGCCGACTCCACCGCGTCCAGGTCGATCTCCATCGCACAGGTACGCGCCGGCAGCCCCAGTGCCTTCACCACGCGCGGGTGCAGCTCACCCGCGTGGCCCACGACCCGCTCGGCACCGTCCACGGTGATCGCCAGCTCGGCGCACCGCCCGGGGTGCCACGGCCCGTACTGCCCCTTGCGGATGATCAGCTCGGCGCCCGCCTCCTGGGCGACGGAACGCGCCGCCTCGACCGCGTCGGCCCAGTCCGCCGGACGGCCCTTGCCCCACCAGCCGGCCTGCTCGCGGGCACCGGCGAGGACGACGGCCGCGTGCCGCGGCTGCTCGGGCAGCGCGGCGTTCAGCTCGGCGAGCTCCTCGTCGGTCGGGCGGCGGTCGACGGGCAGCACCGCGGCGATCCGCTGCTCCTCGCGCGGCTTGAAGACCAGACCGGTCTCGAACAGCGCGAGGTCGTGCGAGCCCCGGCCGTCGTTGCGCCGCAGGGCGGCCAGCAGGCCCGGCAGCAGCGTCGTGCGCAGCGCGGGCTCCTCGTCGCTCAGCGGGTTGCTGAGCTTGACGACGCGGCGGGCCGGGTCGCCCTCTTCGAGGCCCAGCTGGTCGAAGACCTGCTCGCCGATGAACGGGTAGTTCAGCGCCTCGACGTACCCGGCACCGGCCAGGGCCCGGCCGACGCGGCGATGCAGCCGCTGCCGGTGCGTCAGGCCACGGCCGGCCGGCGGCTTGGGCAGCGTGGAGGGCAGGTTCTCGTAGCCCTCCAGGCGGATGACCTCTTCGGCCAGGTCGTTCGGGTCGGTGAGGTCGGGGCGCCAGGACGGCACGGTGACGACCAGCTCGTCCTGCCCGTACACGTCACAGCCGATCTCCTGGAGCCGCCGTACGACGGTCTCCCGGCCGTACGCGACACCAGCGACCTTGTCCGGGTGGTCCGCCGGGATGGTGATGGTGCGCGGAGCGGTGGGCGCCAGGACCTCGGTGACACCGGCCTCGGCGGTGCCGCCCGCGAGCAGGACCAGCAGGTCGACCGTGCGCTGCGCGGCGGCAGCGGCGGCCTGCGGGTCGACGCCGCGCTCGAAGCGCCGGGACGCCTCGGAGGACAGCTTGTGCCGGCGGGCCGTGCGCGCGATCGACACCGCGTCGAAGTGCGCGGCCTCGATGACGACGTCCGCCGTGGAGTTCTCCACGTTGTCGTGGTCGGCGATCTCCGTGTTGGCGCCGCCCATGACACCGGCGAGCCCGATCGGGCCGCGGTCGTCGGTGATCACCAGGTCCTCGGCGTCCAGCGTGCGCTCGACGCCGTCGAGGGTGGTGAGCTTCTCGCCCGGCTCGGCCCGGCGCACGCCGATGGTGCCCTGGACCAGGCCGCGGTCGTAGGCGTGCAGCGGCTGGCCGAGCTCCATCATCACGTAGTTGGTGACGTCGACGGCGAGCGAGATCGGCCGCATGCCGACCTTCTGGAGCCGCCGCTGGAGCCAGATCGGCGAGCGGGCCTCGGCGCTCAGGCCGGTCACCGTGCGGGCCGTGAAGCGGTCGCAGCCGGTGGGGTCGGAGATCCGCACCGGGTAGCCGTACGCGTTCGGGGCGGGCACGTCGAGCAGCGCCGGGTCGCGCAGCGGCAGGCCGTAGGCGATGGCGGTCTCGCGGGCGACACCGCGGATGGACAGGCAGTAGCCGCGGTCGGGCGTGACGGCGATGTCGAGGACCTCGTCGACGAGCTCCAGCAGCTCGACCGCGTCCTTGCCGACCTCGGTCTCCGGCGGCAGCACGATGATGCCCTTGGTGCCGTCGTCGCCCATGTTCAGCTCGTCGCTGGAGCAGATCATGCCGCGGGACATCCTGCCGTAGGTCTTGCGCTCGGCGATCTGGAAGTCACCGGGCAGGACGGCGCCCGGCAGCGCCACGACGACCTTGTCGCCGACGGCGAAGTTGCGGGCGCCGCAGACGATCTCCTGGGGCTCACCGGTGCCGTTGGTCTGTCCGACGTCGACGGTGCAGAAGCGGATCGGCTTCTTGAACTCCGTCAGCTCCTCGATGGTCGCCACCTGGCCGACCACCAGGGGGCCCTTGAGGTCGGCGCCGAGCTGCTCGACGGTCTCGACCTCCAGACCGGCCGAAATGAGCTTGGCCTGGACGTCTCGGCCGGTCTCCGTCGCCGGCAGGTCGACGTACTCCCGCAGCCAAGAAAGCGGGACCCGCATCAGATCTCCATCCCGAACGGCCGGGTGAACCGGACGTCACCCTCGACCATGTCTCGCATGTCCTCGACGTTGTGGCGGAACATCAGCATCCGCTCGATGCCGAACCCGAAGGCGAATCCGCTGTACTTCTCGGGGTCGACGCCGCAGGCGGTGAGCACCCGCGGGTTGACCATGCCGCAGCCGCCGAGCTCGATCCAGCCCTCGGACGAGCACGTGCGGCAGGGCCGGTCGGGGTTGCCGATGGACTCGCCCTTGCAGACGTAGCAGAGCATGTCCATCTCGGCGCTCGGCTCGGTGAAGGGGAAGTAGTTCGGCCGCAGCCGCGTCTTCATGTCCTCGCCGAACAGGGACTGGACCATGTGGTCCAGGGTGCCCTTGAGGTCCGCCATGGTCAGGCCCTCGTCGATGGCGAGCAGCTCGATCTGGTGGAAGACGGGCGTGTGCGTGGCGTCCAGCTCGTCGGTGCGGAACACCCGGCCGGGGCAGACGATGTAGACCGGCAGCTCACGGTCGAGCAGGGCGCGGGCCTGCACCGGGGAGGTGTGCGTGCGCAGGACGACGCCGGACCCGGACTCCTCGGTGCCCTTGGGGCCCTGCACGAAGAACGTGTCCTGCATCTGCCGGGCCGGGTGGTCGGGCAGGAAGTTGAGGGCGTCGAAGTTGAACCACTCCGCCTCGGCCTCCGGCCCTTCGGCGACCTCGTAGCCCATGGCCACGAAGACGTCCGCGACCCGCTCCATCATGGTGGTGAGCGGGTGCCGGGCCCCGGCCGGTACGCGGTCGTAGGGCAGCGTGACGTCCACCGCCTCCTCGACCAGCACACGGGCGTCCCGCTCGGCCTCCAGTTCCGCCTGACGCGCGGCGAGGCCCTTGTTCACGGCGCCGCGGGCCTGCCCGACGCGCTTGCCGGCGTCGGCCTTGGCGTGCGGGGGCAGGGCGCCGATCTCGCGGTTGGCGAGGGCCAGCGGGGAGGCGGGGCCGGTGTGGGCGACCTTGGCCTCGTGGAGCGCGTCGAGGGAGTCCGCGGCGGCGAAGGCGGCGAGCGCCTCGTCCCGCATGCGCTCGATCTCTTCCGGTTTCAACGCCTCGACCTCTACAGGGTCGTACGACTTATTCGGTGCCGACATCTCTTCCCGTGCTTCCGATTGGCTGGCTGAAGGTCCCCGTCACCGACTCCGATGGCCGTCTGCGGGACACAAAGGTGCCAATGGCCGAGTCTAACGGGGTGGAGGTATACGAATGCGCCCGTGGTCCTCAGGCGAGATACGCCGGAGCCGCCACGGGCAACGTAAATCGGAACTCGGCGCCGGCGCCCGGCGCGCGGCCGACCGTGATGGTGCCGCCGTGGGCCTCGACGATGCCCTTGACGATGTAGAGCCCGAGGCCCGTGCCGCCGCGCTTGCTGCCCCGCCAGAAGCGGGTGAAGACGCGGTTCATGGACTCCTCCGGGATGCCGGGCCCCTCGTCGCTCACCGTGACCGACGTGCCGATGTCCTCGCCCTCGCGGGGGGACGCCGTGGCCGTGACGTCGATGGTGACAGTTCCCTCGCCGTGCCGCACGGCGTTTTCCAGGAGGTTGCTGAGCACCTGGTCGATCTTGTCGGGGTCGGCCCACAGATCGGGCAGCGGCTGCTGGACGCGCAGCAGGAACCGGTCGGCGGGCTGCCCGGCGGCGACGTAGGCCTGGATGTGCCGTCCGACGGCGGCGCCGATGTCGACGGGCTGGCGCCGCACCTCCAGTCGGCCGGAGTCGATCCGCGAGATGTCGAGCAGCTCCGCGATGAGCCGGGTGACCCGGTCGGCGTCGGCGTCGACGGTCTCCAGCATCAGCCGCTTCTGGTCGTCGGTGAAGCGTTCCCACTTGGCGAGCAGGGTGGCGGTGAAGCCCTTGACGGAGGTGAGCGGGGAGCGCAGCTCGTGGGCGACGGTGGCGATCAGCTCCGCGTGGCTGCGTTCGGTGCGGCGGCGGGCCTCGGTGTCGCGCAGGGTGACGACCAGGCGCTTCAGGGGCCCGGTGGGCCGCGTGCGGACGTAGCGCGCGGAGACCAGCACCTCACGGCCGCCGGGGAGGAGGAGGTTGCGCTCGGGCTGTCCGACCCGGATCGCGAGACCGCCGTACGGGTCGGTCAGCTGCCACCAGCGTCGCCCCTCCAGATCCTCTAATGGCAGGGCCTTCTCCAGGCTCTGTCCGAGGGCGTCCCGGGCGCGGACGGCGGTGATGCGCTCGGCGGCAGCGTTGAAGCAGACGACCCGGCCCTGCTCGTCGGCGATGACGAGTCCGTCGGGCAGCATGTCGGGGTCGATGCCGAGGCCGGCGAGATCACCAGGTGGCCGGGACGCGGCGGGCGGGCTCCCGGCGTCCTGGGCCCCTGGTGCGCTGCTCGTGCCGACGCTCATCCCCGTACCCCACCTCCAAGGCTCCACAGAGGGGTCCCTGAGCTGGTCACCCTACTAGTTCCCGGTGACGGAACGGCACCCTCCGGCGGCGCGCTGTGCACGCGCCGACGCATAGAGACATACGGCGGCGGCGGTGGCGAGGTTCAGACTCTCGGCCTTCCCGTGGATCGGGACGCGGACGACGGCGTCGGTGAGGGCGCGGGTCTCCTGCGGAAGACCCCAGGCCTCGTTGCCGAAGACCCAGGCGGTCGGCCCGCCCATGGTGCCCTTGTCGAGCTCGTCGTCGAGGTCGCGGTCGCCGGCCCCGTCGGCGGCCAGAACCCGGACACCGGCGGCCCGCAGCCCTTCCACCGCCTGCTCCACGGGGACGCCGACGGCGACGGGCAGGTGGAACAGGGAGCCGACGGAGGCGCGGACGGCCTTGGGGTTGTACACGTCGACGGAGGCGTCGGTCAGGACGACGGCCTCGGCACCGGCGGCGTCGGCGCAGCGCAGCACGGTCCCGGCGTTGCCGGGGTCACGGACGTTGGCGAGGAGGGCGACGAGCCGGGGGCGCGCCGCGAGGACCTCCTCGAAGGGCGTGTCCAGGAACCGGCAGACGCCGACGAGGCCCTGCGGGGTGACGGTGGTGGAGATGTCGGCGATGACCTGCTCGGAGGCGAGGTGCACCCGGGCGCCGGCGTCCCGGGCCTCCCCCACGATGTCGGCGTACCGCTCGGCGGCCTCCAGCGTGGCGAACAGCTCCACGAGCGTGGCCGCGTCCCCGGCCCGGTGCCCGGCCGCCTCCCGGACCGCCTGCGGCCCCTCCGCGAGGAACAGCCGCTCCTTCCCCCGGAAGTTCCGCTTCGCCAGCCGCCGCGCGGCGGCGACGCGGGGGGAGCGGGGGGAGATGAGCTCGGGGGTGGCGGGGGGCATTCCGTTCGCTTTCTCAGTAGCTGGCTGCACAGCAGAACCCGCAGGCCGCTCGGCCTGCGGGTCCTTCCGTCACATCGGCTCGGAGCCGGCGTCAGGCCGCCTTGGGGGCGTTGACGTCGCTCGGCAGCGCCTTCTGGGCGACCTCGACGAGCGCGGCGAACGCACCGGCGTCGTTGACGGCCAGCTCGGCCAGGATCTTGCGGTCGACCTCGATGTTCGCGGCCTTCAGACCCTGGATGAAGCGGTTGTAGGTCATGCCGTTCGCGCGGGCAGCGGCGTTGATGCGCTGGATCCACAGCTGGCGGAAGTCACCCTTGCGCTTCTTGCGGTCGTTGTAGTTGTAGACCAGCGAGTGGGTGACCTGCTCCTTGGCCTTGCGGTACAGGCGCGAACGCTGACCGCGGTAGCCGGAGGCCTGCTCGAGGATCGCCCGGCGCTTCTTGTGGGCGTTCACTGCCCGCTTGACGCGTGCCACTTTTTAACTCCTTGTAGCGGGGCCGCGGTGGTCTTCACACGGCCCGAAATCGATTGGGTCCCGGTCCTGACGTGCGGCGCTGACGCGCCGGGACGTCACTTGCCGAGAAGCTTCTTGATCTTCTTGGCGTCGCCCGGGGCCATCTCGGCGTTGCCGGTGAGGCGACGCGTCACACGGGACGACTTGTGCTCGAGCAGGTGGCGCTTGCCGGCACGCTCGCGGAGCACCTTGCCGGAGCCGGTGATCTTGAAGCGCTTGCTGGACCCGCTGTGCGACTTGTTCTTCGGCATAGCGCCGTTCTCTCCTCGTGGTGGCGCTCCGATGCCCGGTCGTGAAACCGGGCACGGTGGAGCGTCGCTCTTGTATCGGTTACGTCCTCGGGGACTCGCGTCCCCCGGGATCACGCGTCGGCGGACGCCTCGGCCGGAGCCTCGGACGAGTCCTCGGCGAGGTCGGCCTCAGCGGCGTTCTGCGACTTGCCGGGGTTGGCCTTCGCCTCAGCCTTGCGGGCCTCCTGCGCCTGGCGAGCCTCGGCCATCGCCTCGGTCTTCTTCTTGTGCGGACCGAGAACCATGATCATGTTTCGGCCGTCCTGCTTCGGGTTCGACTCGACGAAACCGAGGTCTGCGACGTCCTCCGCGAGCCGCTGGAGCAGTCGGTAGCCCAGCTCGGGCCGGGACTGCTCGCGACCACGGAACATGATCGTGATCTTGACCTTGTCGCCCTGCTTGAGGAACCGGACGACGTGACCCTTCTTGGTGTCATAGTCGTGCGGGTCGATCTTCGGCCGGAGCTTCATCTCCTTGATGACCGTGTGCGCCTGGTTCTTGCGCGCCTCACGGGCCTTCATGGCCGACTCGTACTTGAACTTCCCGTAGTCCATGAGCTTGCACACGGGCGGACGGGCGTTCGCCGCGACCTCGACCAGGTCCAGGTCGTACTCCTGCGCAAGCTCCAGTGCCTTGGCCAGGGGGACGATGCCCACCTGCTCGCCACTGGGACCGACAAGTCGCACCTCGGGAACGCGAATCCGGTCGTTGATGCGGGGCTCGGCGCTGATGGATCCTCCTCGGTAGCACCACGCGACGGTCTGGCGGACGGCCGCGTAACGTCTCTATTCGATAGACCTAACCGCGCCGAAGCACAAAAAATGCCCCGGACGATTCCCAGGCGGGGCTCCTCGAACTACCGGAGCACCGTCGCGGGGAACCGCGGGGCGCGCTTTCGGACGGATCGCCGCCGCTGGGACGGGACCGTCTGACCGGTGACCCGACGCCCTGGGGGCGGTCAGGTGGGAGTTCGAAAGCCTCCACTTGTGGGTCGGGCTCGTGGGCCGCTAGGCATACGGGTCCGACCGGTCGTTACACGAGATTACCAGCATTGGCCAGGAACGGCTAATTGCGGCGCCTCGGGGCCCGGTACGGCGCACGCCCCGCCTGCGCCTATCGTGTGGGGCATGAGTGAGACCCCTCCTGAGTCCCCCGACTTCGACGCCATGGCCCGCGACATCGCCGAGGTCCCGGCGGTCGAGGTGATCGTGACGGTCGCCGTCAACCTGATGAGCGCCGCCGCGGTGAAGCTCGGTCTGACCGAGGAGGGCGACACGCACAAGGACCTGGACGAGGCCCGGAAGCTGGTGCACGCGCTGGCCGGTCTGCTGGACGCGTCCACCACCGAGATCAGCTCGTTCCACGCGGCACCCCTGCGCGACGGCCTGAAGTCGCTCCAGCTCGCGTTCCGCGAGGCGTCACTCGTCCCGGACGAGCCGGGCAAGGGCCCGGGCGAGAAGTACACGGGCCCGGTCTACGGCTAGGGCCTGTCGTTTGGATCACGCCGCAGGGAACCAACAGCGCTGATCACCCCGCGTCTGCGGCGTGATCCAAACGACACGCCCTAGCCCGCACAGGCTCCTCAGCGTTCGTACAAGGGCTCGCCCGGCGGCGTCGCCCCGGCCGGCAGCAGTGCCAGGTCGAGGCCGCGCACCAGGCGGGCCCTCAGTGTCTCGTCGTCCGCGAGGCGCCGGGCGACCGCCCGGGCGGCTTCGGCGGGGACGGCGGACGGGTCCAGGACCAGGGCGAGGGTGCCGTCGGCCTGGCCCGGCCCGAGGTGGGCGCGCAGAACGGCGGGCTCGGCGGCCACGGCAGCGCGTACGGCCTCGACGACGGCCGGGTCGGCGAGCGGGTCGGTGGTCGTACGGCCCTCCGCGAGGGCGAGCAGGGCGGGGCCGGTCAGCTCGAAGGGCACGGGCCCGGCCAGGTCGAGCACGACCGTGTCCGCCTTCTCGTGCGCGGCGGCCTGGAGGGCCTGGTGCAGGGGTACGGCGACGGGCCGGGCCGCCGGGTCCCAGCGGGCGAGGGAGTCGGTGGAGGTGAAGGCGGGGAGGGCGGTGCGGTTCCCGGCCTTCAGCGTCGGTACGGCCATGTCGCTGGTCTTCTCGCGGCGCAGTCCCCGCTCGTCCTCCTCGACCTCGCCGAGCACGGCCACGACGGGGACGAGCAGCCGGGCGCCCTTGAGCGCGTCGAGGACCGGGCCCACCGCCCCCCGGTCCTCGGACCAGGCGGCGAGTGCCGCGCTCAGCCGGGGGTCGGCGGAGCCGTCGTCGTCGGAGAAGCCGGAGTCGGGGATGTTCTTGTTCGCCACGGTCATCGACCCTATCGGCCGGATGCCGCCGCCTCGGCGGGCGGTCCTGGGGGCCGCCGCTAGAACTCGTGGCTCGCGCGGCGGCCGCGCCACAGGACCACGGCCGCGACCAGCAGGACGCCGCCGGCGCCGCCCGCGAGGGGAGCGGCCCAGTCGGCGGGGTCGTCGCCGGAGCCGGAGACGTCCGGGCCGCTGCCGAAGTACTTCGCGCCGTACGACGCCGAGCGCAGGCCCTGGGGCTTCAGCCGGTCGGCGGCCCGGATGGCGGCGGCCGGGTCGACGAAGCCGAAGCCGCGGGAGTCGTCGCGGCCCCCGGCGGGGGCGTTGCGGGCGGTGTCCTCCAGGAGCGACTTGATCTGGGCCGGGGTCAGATCCGGGTGGGCGGCCCTGACCAGGGCGGCGGCGCCCGAGACGAAGGCGGCGGCCGCGCTGGTGCCCCAGCCCTCGTAGTACTTGCGGTCGGGGTCGGCGATGACGACGTCGACGCCGGGGGCGCTGACGGTGGCGTACCAGCGGCGGGTGGAAAAGGGGGCGCGGGTCCCCGAGCGGTCGACGGCGGTCACGGCTATGACGCCCGGGTAGGCGGCCGGGTAGGAGATGCGGTCGCCCTTCTCGCCGCCGTTGCCGGCGGAGGCGACGACGACCACGCCCTTCTTCAGGGCGTACTGGATGGCCTGGTCCTCGCCGGGTTCCGGGTGCGCGGAGGCGGAGTCGTCGCCGAGGGAGAGGTTGATGACGTCGGCGCCGTGGTCGGCGGCCCAGCGGATGCCCTCGGCGAGGGCGTTGCCGCGGGTGCTGCGGGCCTTGGCGCGGGAGGGGTCGCCGTCCTCCAGGATCACGCGGACGGGGAGGATCTTCGCCTCGGGGGCGATGCCGATCACGCCGTCGGCGTTGTCCGGGCCGTGTCCGTGCCCGGCGATGATGCCGGCCATGGCGGTGCCGTGCCGGGCCCAGGCGCGGTCGCCGGGTTCGGCTCCGAAGCCGACCAGGTCCTCGCCGGTGAGGACGTTGCCGATCAGGTCGGGGTGGTCGGCCTCGACGCCGGTGTCCAGGACGGCGACGGTGACGCCCTCGCCCTTGGTGGCCTGCCAGGCCTCCTGGGTGTGCATGGCCTCCAGGGCCCACTGCTGGGCGCGGATGCCGTCGGCGTGGGCGGCGGTGGAGGGGACCAGGACGAGACCGGCGGCGAGGAGAACGCTCAGGAACCCGCCCGCGCGGGACATGACGGCTTTCACGACGGCTGCTCCGTGGCCGATCGGACGTTCTTGCGCAGGCCGCGTTCGACGCGGTCGGCGAGACCCTGTGCCTCGTTGCCGAGGCCGGCCTGGGCGGGGGCGGTGGTGGCGCCGGACTCCATGGCGTCCTCGGCGGGCTGCGGGTCGTCGACGGTACGGCCGTCGGCCCAGCCGGACACGGCGTAGACGACGACCGGGGCCTCGGTCAGCACGGAGACGGTCCAGGCGGCGCGCTGCTCCCGGCCGAAGTCGGCGGCGGGCGTGTCCTTCGCGGCGTACGGCAGGGGCATCAGGTCGCTGCGGCGGTCCAGGCGCTCCTTGCGGAAACGGTTCGCGAGGGAGGTCATGCCCGCGGCGTCGGCCTTGGTGAAGAGCAGGCCGACGGTGGTCACGTAGCTCTCGGTCGCGTCGGTGTAGGTGGCCCGCAGGAGCCGCTCGCAGCCGACGGGGGCGAGGGCCTTGCGCAGCAGGGGGTCGAAGGCGTCCTTGCAGCCGCTGTCCGGGGCGACAGCGATGCGGGTCCAGATGCGGTCGGCACCGCCGGGGCCGGCGCCCTGGCCCTGCACGGTGGGCGGGAAGAGCTGGTCGACGGGAACGCTGTGCCAGAGGCCGCCGGCCGCGGTGAAGGTGGTGCGCGAGCCCTCCTCCCCGGAGTCCCCCACGAGCCAGCTCCCGGTGGCCGCGCCCGAGATGAGCCCCAGCCCGAGCACGAGACAGACGGCGGCAGCGGCGGCCTGGGACGCCCCGCGCCGCCCGAGCGGCCGGGGCCGCGCGTCGGCGTCGTATCCCTCGGGCTCCCCGAAGGACACGACGGGTCGTCTGCCGGCGGGAGCGGAGCCGGGGGTCAGGGGGGCGCTCCAGGAGAGGGACGGGTCGGGAGAGACGTCGGTGGGGTTCTGGGTGGCGTTCTGGGTGGACTGCCGCCCGGGGGTGGGCCGGTGGGCGGGTGCCGGGGGCATGCGCATGCCACGCCCGGTAGCGGCACCGGTGTCGGCGTCGGCACCGGCCCGCGGCTCCCGTGAGGGGCGCGGCGGAACACCGGGCCGCGCGGGACTGGAGTGGCCGAAGGATTCAGCAGGCTCGGAGGACGGGCGTTCGGCTCGCTCGGCGGGTGACGGGCCGGCGGGGACCGGCCGCAGGCGGGCGGTCGTCTCCGAGGAGTTCTCGGCGGGGGCGCCGGTACGGCGCGGCGTGGGGGCGTACCCCGGACGGCCGGACGAGCCCGGCGTAGGGAGGTGACGCGGTCGCGGAGGGGCGTCGGGCTGGGCGGACGACCTGTTCGACTCGGGCCGGGTCACACGGCCGACGCCGGGCTGCGTGTCCGGGAAGCGGTCGGAGGCGCGAGGCGGGGGCGGGGCGGCGGGCTCGGTACGACGGGGTGCGGCGGGCTCCGTACGCCGGGCCGGCGTCTCGCCGAAGCTCGGGAAACGGGGTCGGCCGTTCGAGCCGTCGGCCCCACCGGAGGCCGCGGCACCAGCGCGAGCAGCCGTTTCCTGCCCGGCGGCGGCAGACCCTGACGAGACCGTGTCCTTCTCCGGCGACGGGCGCCGCGTCCCCGCACTCGGCCCACGCACGCCGGAACGCCCCCGCTCGTCCTCACCCGACGGGTTGTCACCCGTGGCCGCGTCGGACGATGCCGTCCGGGCGTCCCCGGGCGGGGCCGGGGGGTGCGAAGGGCGTGGCGGAGTGCTGGGACGCGGAGGGAAAGAGGCACGCTGCGCTTCCGTGCTCATGCACCCCCCGTTTCCTCGTACCCGGGCCGCTGCGTACCGCGCGGGCCGTGAAGTCCTGCCCGAGGCCCGGCACTGAGTCGTCCCGGGCACACATACCCGTACGGATGGAGCGTCATCCCAGCGCGAAGTCCGGCCGGCGCCGCTCCGCCGTACGTGCGCGTCACTCTACGGCTTGTTCCTGGGCGAACGGGAACCAGTCCACGAGCCCGGGGCATCTGCCCGGAACGTCCCCCTACCCTGCGGTAATCCTGTCTGGCAGGCTGCGTTCATGACTGCGCGCGCCTCCGACCGGGCCCGTTACGACCGGGCCACCGCCCATCTCGACGCCCCACTCGCGATCGTGGACCTGGACGCCTTCGACGCCAACGCCGCCGACCTGGTCCGTCGCGCCGGGGGCAAGCCCGTCCGGGTCGCCAGCAAGTCCGTGCGGTGCCGGGCGCTGCTGGAACGCGTCCTGGCCCGGGACGGTTTCGCGGGGATCATGTCGTTCACCCTCGCCGAGTCGCTGTGGCTGGCCCGCTCGGGGTTCGAGGACGTGCTGCTCGCCTACCCGTCCGCCGACCGGGCCGCGTACGCCGAACTCGCCGGTGATCCCAAGCTCGCCGCCGCCGTGACCGTGATGGTCGACGACGTCGCCCAGCTCGACCTGATCGACGCGTCGCGGGGCGGTGGGCGTGAAGTGGTGCGTGTCTGCCTGGAGTTGGACACCTCTTTGAAGCTGCTCGGCGGACGGGTGCGGGTCGGGGCCCGGCGTTCGCCGCTGCACTCCCCCGCCCAGGTCGCCGACGTGGCCCGGGCCGTGGCCCGCCGGCCGGGCTTCGAGGTCGTGGGGATCATGGCGTACGAGGGGCACGTCGCCGGTGTCGGGGACGCGGTGGCGGGACGGCCGCTGCGGTCCCGTGCCGTCCGGCTGATGCAGGCCGCCGCCAAGCGTGAACTCGCCGAGCGGCGTGCGGAGGTGGTGCGCGCGGTGCGGGCCGTCGTGCCCGGGCTGGAGTTCGTCAACGGCGGCGGCACCGGCTCGGTGCAGCACACGGCGGCCGAGGACGCGGTGACCGAGATCGGCGCCGGGTCGGGACTGTACGTGCCGCGGCTGTTCGACAACTACACGTCGTTCAGCGGCCGTCCGGCGGCCCTCTTCGCCCAGCCTGTCGTCCGGCGGCCGGGGGTGGGAGTGGTGACGGTCCTCGGTGGCGGGTATCCCGCCTCCGGCGCGGCCGGGCCCGACCGGCTGCCCGTGCCGTATCTGCCGGAGGGGCTGCGTTACGACCCTCAGGAGGGGGCCGGCGAGGTGCAGACGCCGCTGCTGGGCTCGCCCGCCGACGACCTGCTGATCGGTGACAAGGTGTGGTTCCGGCACGCGAAGGCCGGTGAGCTGTGCGAGCGGTTCGACGTGCTGCATCTGGTCGAGGGGGACGCGGTGACGGCGACCGTGCCGACGTACCGCGGCGAGGGCCACACGTTCCTCTAGGCGTCGTCCATCGGGCTCAGTCCGCCGGGCCGATGCTGCTGCCCACGCCGCCGCCCGTGTCCGCGTCGCCGAACGGCCGGATGCCCTTGGTGATGCGGTCCATGTCGGCGAGCGGCGGTCCGTCCTCGCCCGCGTCGAAGACGTAGCGCACGAGGACGGGCGACTCGGTGCCGACGCTGGACGGGAAGACGAGCGACTGGACGTATCCGCCGGGCCCCTTGGCGGTCAGCACGCGCCAGCGCACGAGGTACCCGGCGCGGCCGGCCACCGCGACCGGCCCGGACTTGACGACCTGGTGCGACTCGATGCCCCCGTAGAGCTCGCGGCCGAGCTTGTCGCGGTCGTAGTTCTCGTCGGCGGCGTCCTTGATGTCCGCCTTGGCGAGGGCCTCGGGGGACTTCTCGTCGTTCTCGGTCACCGTGCGGGAGAAGACGAGGCCGTGGCGGCAGAGGCCGACGCCGCCGGGGCAGTCGTAGGTGCCGTCGGTGGTCATGACGACGTCGTCCTGGGCCACGTGCTGCGGCCGGACCCAGCCGTCGAGCAGGGGGAAGGTGACGCCGTTGAGCTGGTCCTCGACGACGGCCGGGTCGTCGACGGACGGTTCGGACGTGGACTCCTCGGGAGTCGGCTCCGGCGGGCCGGTCGTGGCCGGGGGCGCGGACGTCGGGGCCGTCCTCGTCTCCGTGCCGTCGCCGTCGCCGCCGAGCACGACGGCTCCGGTGACGATCGCCGCGACGAGGACGGCCCCGGCGGCGATGAGGGCGACGGCCTTCGCGCGCCCGGTGCCGCCGCCCGGGGGCGGGGGCACCGGGCCCGTGGGGGCCTCGGGCGCACGGCGGTGCTCGGTCCAGGCCGTGCCGTCCCACCAGCGTTCCAGATGCGGGCCGTGCGGGTCGGGATACCAGCCGGGCGGTGGCGTCATGCTCATCCCGGCACTGTAGAGGGAGAACCCGGCGGTCCGGACGCGCCTCTTACAGGGGTGTGACGTACGCCCCCGCGATCCCGCCGTCGACCAGGAAGTCGGTGGCGTTCACGAAGGAGGAGTCGTCGCTGGCGAGGAAGGCCACGGCGGCGGCGATCTCCTCGGCCTCGGCGAACCGGCCCAGCGGGATGTGCACCAGGCGGCGCGCGGCGCGCTCCGGGTCCTTGGCGAACAGCTCCTGGAGGAGCGGGGTGTTGACCGGGCCGGGGCACAGGGCGTTGACCCGGATGCCCTCCCGGGCGAACTGCACGCCCAGCTCACGGGACATGGCGAGGACGCCGCCCTTGGAGGCCGTGTACGAGATCTGGCTGGTGGCCGCGCCCATCCTGGCCACGAAGGAGGCCGTGTTGATGATCGAGCCCTTGCCCTGGCGCCGCATGTACGGGATGGCGGCCTTGCAGCAGAGGTAGACGGAGGTGAGGTTGACCTCCTGGACGCGCTTCCAGGCCTCCAGGCCGGTGTCCAGGATGGAGTCGTCGTCGGGCGGGGAGATGCCGGCGTTGTTGAAGGCGATGTCGACGCTGCCGTAGGTGTCGTGGGCCGTCCTGAAGAGGGCCTCGACCTGCTCGGGGTCGGTGACGTCCACCTTCACGAAGGTGCCGCCGGTCTCCTCGGCGGCCGCCTTGCCGCGGATCTCGTCGACGTCGCCGCAGACGACGTGCGCGCCCTCGGAGGCGAGGCGGCGGGCGGCGGCGAGACCGATGCCGCTGCCGGCTCCGGTGACGACGGCGGTACGGCCGACCAGCCGGCGGCAGATGCTTTCCTGAGCGGTCACTGTGCGGGGCCCTCCGTACTGATGAAGACGTTCTTGGTTTCGGTGAAGGCGGCCAGGGCCTCGGGGCCGAGCTCGCGGCCGACGCCCGACTGCTTGTAGCCGCCGAACGGGGTCCAGTAGCGGACACTGGCGTGGGAGTTGACGGACAGGTTGCCGGCGCGGACGGCCTGGGAGACGCGCAGGGCACGGCCGACGTCCCGGGTCCAGATGGAGCCGGAGAGGCCGTACGGGGTGTCGTTGGCGAGCCGGATCGCGTCGGCCTCGTCGGTGAAGGGCAGCAGGACGGCGACCGGGCCGAAGATCTCCTCGCAGGCCGCCGCCGAGTCGGGCCGCTCCCCGGTGAGCACGGTCGGCGGGAACCAGAAGCCGGGCCCCTCGGGTGCGCTGCCGCGCAGGGCCGCGGCGGCGTCGGGCACGAAGCCCCGGACGCGGTCGAGCTGCTGGCGGGAGATGAGCGGGCCCATCTGGGTCTTCTCGTCGGCCGGGTCGCCCACCACCACGGCGGCCAGCGTCTCGGCGAGCAGCTCTCGGACCTCGTCGTACACCGTCTCCTGGACCAGGATGCGGGTGCGGGCGCAGCAGTCCTGGCCGGAGTTGTCCAGGAAGGAGAAGGGGTCGACGGCGGCCTTCAGGTCGGAGTCGGCGAAGACGATGTTCGGGCTCTTGCCGCCCAGTTCGAGGGTGACGGGCTTGATCTGCTCGGCGCCGAGGGCCGCGATCCGCCGGCCGGTCCTGGTGGAGCCGGTGAAGACGATCTTGGCGACTCCGGGATGGCGGACCAGGGCGTCACCGGTGATGTCCCCGCGTCCCGGCAGGACCTGGAAGAGGTGCTCGGGGAGCCCGGCCTCCAGGGCGAGTTCGGCGAGGCGCAGCGCGGTGAGCGGAGTGGTCTCGGCCGGCTTGAGGAGGACCGCGTTCCCGGCCGCGAGGGCGGGGGCGGTGCCCCAGGCGGCGATCGGCATGGGGAAGTTCCAGGGCGCGATCACGCCGACGACGCCGAGCGGTTCGAGGATCGTGACGTCGAGGCCGCCGGGCACCGGGATCTGCCGGCCGGTGAGCCGTTCCACTCCCCCGGCCGCGTAGTCCAGCAGGTCCCGGACGTTGCCCGCTTCCCAGCGGGCGTTGCCGATGGTGTGTCCGGCCTCGCGGACCTCCAGGCGGGCCAGTTCCTCCAGGTGCTCGTCGACGGTGGCCGCGAAGCGGCGCAGCAGCCGGGCGCGGTCCCCGGGCGCGAGGGCGGCCCAGATGCGCTGTGCCCTGGCGGCGTGGGTGACGGCCGCGTCGACGTCGGCCGGACTCGCCCCGGCGACGGCGGCGACGACCTCCTCGGTCGCGGGGTTCAGTACTTCCAGAAGGTGCTCGGAAGACAAGAAGGACCTCACATGCGTTCGAAGGAGCGGCGCAGCTCCCAGTCGGTCACCGCGGCGTCGAAGGCGTCCAGTTCGACGCGCGCCATGTTGCGGTAGTGCGCGACGACCTCGTCCCCGAAGGCGGCCTTGGCGATCGGGCTGTTCTCCCAGAGCTCGGCGGCCTCGCGCAGAGTGGTGGGGACGTGGGCGAAGTCGCCGGCGTACGCGTTGCCGGGGCAGGGCTCCGGCAGCTCCAGTTTGTGCTCGACGCCGTACAGCCCGGCCGCGACCAGCCCGGCCACGGCGAGGTAGGGGTTGACGTCGCCGCCGGGCAGCCGGTTCTCGAAGCGCATCGAGCGGCCGTGCCCGACCACGCGCAGCGCGCAGGTGCGGTTGTCGTGGCCCCAGGCGACGGCCGTCGGGGCGAAGGAGCCGGGCTGGAACCGCTTGTAGGAGTTGATGTTGGGGGCGTAGAGGAGGGAGAAGTCGCGCAGCGCGGCGAGCTGGCCGGCGAGGAAGTGGCGCATGACGTCCGACATGCTGTCTTCGCCGTCCCCTGCCATGACGTTGTGGCCGTCCGCGTCGGCGAGCGAGAGGTGGATGTGGCAGGAGTTGCCCTCGCGCTCGTTGTACTTGGCCATGAAGGTGATCGACATGCCCTCCTGGGAGGCGATCTCCTTGGCGCCGGTCTTGTACACGGCGTGCTGGTCGCAGGTGACCAGGGCCTCGTCGTAGCGGAAGGCGATCTCGTGCTGGCCGGGGTTGCACTCGCCCTTGGCGGACTCGACGGTGAGGCCGGCGGCCGCCATCTCGTTGCGGATGCGGCGCAGCAGGGGTTCGATGCGGCCGGTGCCGAGGACCGAGTAGTCGATGTTGTACTGGTTGGCCGGGGTGAGGCCTCTGTAGTTCGCGTCCCAGGCCTGTTCGTAGGTGTCCTTGAAGACGATGAACTCCAGCTCGGTGCCGACCTGGGCGGTGTAGCCGAGTTCGGCGAGGCGCTCCAGCTGGCGGCGCAGGATCTGGCGGGGGGCGGCGACCACGGGCGAGCCGTCGTTCCAGGCGAGGTCGGCGTGGAGCATGGCCGTGCCCTCGTTCCAGGGGACGCGGCGCAGGGTGGACAGGTCGGGGTGCATGGCGAAGTCGCCGTAGCCGCGGTCCCAGGAGGACATGGCGTAGCCGTCGACGGTGTTCATCTCGGTGTCGACGGCGAGCAGGTAGTTGCAGCCCTCGGTGCCGTGCTTGAGGACCTCGTCGAGGAAGAAGCGTGCGGCGAACCGCTTGCCCTGGAGCCGCCCTTGCATGTCGGGGAAGGCCAGGACGACAGTGTCGATCTCACCGCCCGCGACGAGGGCATGCAGCTCCTCGACGCTCAGCGGGGGTGTGCGGTCTGCCACGGGAGGGCCTCCTTGGCTCTGGTTCCGCCGGAAGCCATAAGGTATTCCTGAGAACCATTGCTTGGGAAGGGGGTACGGCTACATGCCGGAGGAAGCTGGCGGCGGGACGCGGGACGGGCTGACGCCGGTGCTGCGGCCGGTGCGCGCGGGCAACGGTTTCGAGGAGGCACTGGAGCAGATCCTCCAGGTCGTACGGCTGGGCCTGGTCCCCGGAGGCGAGCGGCTGCCCGCCGAGCGGGAGCTGGCGGAGCGGCTGGGGATCAGCCGGGTGACGTTGCGCGAGGTGCTGAAGGTACTCCAGGACCAGGGGCTGGTGGAGTCGCGGCGGGGCCGGTACGGCGGCACGTTCGTGCTCCCGCGCAACGACGCCGGCGGCGAGGACGAGCTGCGGCGCCGGGTCGCCGAGGTCGACATCGAGGACATGCTCCGGTTCCGGGAGGTGCTGGAGGTGGGCGCGGCGGGGCTGTGCGCCACGCACGGCCTGTCGGACGAGCAGGAGGCGCGGCTGCGCCAGGCGCTGTCCCGCACGCACGACGCGCCGCTGGGCGACTACCGGCGGCAGGACACCCTGCTCCATCTCACGCTGGCCGAGCTGTGCGGCTCGCCGACGCTGACCGCGCAGTACGCGGCGGTACGGGCCACGGTCAACGACCTGCTCGACTGCATCCCGCTGCTCGTGCGCAACCTGGAGCACTCGCAGCGGCAGCACACCGCCCTGGTGGAGGCGGTGCTGGACCGGGACGCGGACGGGGCACGGGAGATGATGCGGGAGCACTGCGCGGGGACGGCGGCCCTGCTGCGCGGCTTCCTGGGCTGAGCCGGGACGGGTCCCGGCGTTGCGAGGATTTACTGGCGATTAACGCAGGGGTATTGCCATTCCCGGCCCGGCACCGAAAAGGTATGGATCCATTCCATTGAGCCGGAGCTCGGGAGTCTGCCCATGTCCCAGGAATCCACCAGCACACCCGCCGCCGCGCCGGCGGACGACTATCTCGAACGCAGAGCGCTCCGCCGCGGCAGCGCCGGCTGGGTGCTGCTGACCGGCCTCGGCGTCGCCTACGTCGTCTCCGGCGACTACTCGGGCTGGAACTTCGGCCTGGCCGAGGGCGGCTTCGGGGGCCTGGCGATCGCCATGGTGCTCATGGGCGCGATGTACGCGTGCATGGTCTTCGCCCTCGCCGAGCTGTCCTCGATCCTGCCGACGGCGGGCGGCGGCTACGGCTTCGCCCGGCGGGCGCTCGGCCCGTGGGGCGGCTTCCTGACCGGTACGGCGATCCTCATCGAGTACGTCCTCGCTCCCGCCGCCATCGTCATCTTCATCGGCGACTACGTCGAGTCGCTGGGCCTGTTCGGCCTGGAGTCCGGCTGGCCGGTGTACCTGGTCTGTTTCGCGATCTTCCTCGGCATCCACCTCTGGGGCGTGGGCGAGGCGCTGCGCTTCAGCTTCGTGGTCACGGGCATCGCGGTGGTCGCGCTGGTCGTGTTCGCGCTGGCGGCCCTGCCCGACTTCTCGGTCGCCGCGCTGGACGACATCCCGGTCGACTCCTCCGCCGCGGGGTCGAACTCCTGGCTCCCGTTCGGCCTGCTCGGCATCTGGGCGGCGTTCCCGTTCGGCATGTGGTTCTTCCTGGGCGTCGAGGGCGTACCGCTGGCCGCCGAGGAGACGAGGGAACCGGCCCGTACGCTGCCCAAGGCGATCCGCTGGTCGATGGGCATCCTGGTCGTGCTGGCGGTGGTGACCTTCGTCGCGGCGGCGGGGGCACGCGGCTCCGCGGCGATCCAGGAGGCGGGCAACCCGCTCGTCGAGGCGCTCCAGCCGGACGGCGAGGCGACGACCCTGAGCCGGATCGTGAACTACGCCGGCCTGGCCGGGCTGGTGGCGTCGTTCTTCTCCCTGATCTACGCGGGCTCGCGCCAGCTGTTCGCCCTGTCCCGCGCGGGCTACCTGCCCCGCTTCCTGTCCCTCACCAGCCGCCGCAAGGCGCCCTACCTGGGCCTGCTCGTGCCCGGCACGATCGGCTTCCTGCTGGCGGCGGTGTCCGGGAACGGCGCCCGGATGCTGAACATCGCGGTCTTCGGCGCGACCATCTCCTACGCGCTGATGTCCCTGTCGCACATCGTGCTGCGCCGCCGCGAGCCCGAGCTGCCGCGGCCGTACCGGACGCCCGGCGGGGTGCTGACCTCCTCCGTCGCCCTGGTGCTGGCCTGTGCGGCGCTGGTGGCGACGTTCCTGGTGGATGTGACGGCGGCGTTCATCGCGCTCGCGGTGTACGTCGTGGCCATCGCGTACTTCGGTCTGTACAGCCGTAAGCGGCTGGTGGCGCGGGCACCGGAGGAGGAGTTCGCGGCGCTGGCCGCGGCCGAGGCAGAGTTGACACGGGACTGAGGCGTCGACTGTTGAGGGAGTTCTGGTGACCAGGCCGTTGATCGGTGTCAGCACCTATCTGGAGTCCGGTGCGCGCTGGGGAGTGTGGGAACTGGAGGCCGCGCTGCTGCCGGCCGGCTATCCCCGGCTCGTGCAGCGAGCGGGCGGCCTGGCCGCGATGCTCCCGCCGGACGACCCCGCGCACGCGGCCGCGGCCGTGGCCCGGCTGGACGGGCTGGTCATCGCGGGCGGGCCGGATGTGGAGCCCGTACGGTACGGCGCCGAGCCGCATCCCCGCACCGGGCCGCCGGCGCGGGAGCGGGACGCGTGGGAGCTGGCCCTGATCGACGCGGCACTGACGGCGGGTGTGCCGCTGCTGGGCATCTGCCGGGGTATGCAGCTGCTGAACGTCGCGCTCGGGGGGACGCTGGTGCAGCACCTCGACGGGCACGCGGAGGTCGTGGGCGTCTTCGGCAACCATGCCGTCAAGCCGGTGCCGGGGAGTCTGTACGCCGGTGTCGTGCCGGAGGAGACCTCGGTGCCGGCGTACCACCACCAGGCCGTGGACCGCCTGGGCACCGGCCTGGTCCCGTCGGCGTACGCGGACGACGGCACGGTGGAGGCGCTGGAACTGCCGTCCGGGGAGGGCTGGGTGCTTGGGGTGCAGTGGCATCCGGAGATGGGCGAGGACGTGCGGGTGATGCGGGCGCTGGTGGAGGCGGCAGCGGCGGCCTGAGCCGGTGCGCGCACGCTCCCAGGGGGCTCCGCCCCCTGGACCCCCGGCCTATGCCACCCACCACCCGAATCGGTCGGCCACTCCAGCCCGTCCGGCGTTTGAGGACGAGGCCGTTCAGGCCGAAGCGGGGTCTGGGGGCGCAGCCCCCAGCGGGGTCGAAGGGGCGGAGCCCCTGGGGATGGGACGGGTAGGGGCGGCGGGGGCGAGAAAACTACCCCCGCGTCAGCGACAGCAGATCCCGGGCCGGCCCGGTAGGGCGATGCCCGGTCGGCCACACGGCCCTCAAATCCCGCGCCAGCGCGACCCCGTCCACCGGCACCCGCACCAGACGCCGCATCGCGAGCTCCTCCCCCACCGCCAGCTCACTCAGCACCGCCGGCCCCGCCCCGCTCACCGCCGCCGCCTTGACCGCCGTCGTGGACGACAACTCGATCAACGGCCGGGCCAGCCCACCCAGCGCCGCGTCCAGGACCTGACGCGTCCCGGAGCCCTTCTCACGCAGGATCAGCGGCGTCGACGCCAGCTCCTCCGCGGCCAGGGAACGCCGCCGACGGGCCCAGGGATGGGCAGGAGCCGTGACCACTATCAGCCGGTCGTGCGCGATGACCACCGAGTCCAGCCCCGTCGGGACCGTCAGCCCCTCGACGAACCCCACATCGGCCTCGTCCGACAGCAGCCGCTCCGCGACCACCGTCGAGTTCCCGGCGTGCAGGGACACCGCCGTGTCGGGCCGCTGTGCGCGCAGCGCGAGCAGCCAGCCGGGCAGCAGGTACTCGGCGATCGTCATGCTCGCCGCCACCCGCAGCCGCGAGTCGCGGCGATCGCGCAGCGCCTGCGCCCCCACGTCGAACGCCTCCGCCGCCTCGACGATCCGCCGCGCCCAGTCCGTCACCAGCGCACCGGCGTCCGTGAGCCGGGACCCGCGCGGTGAGCGGTCGACCAGCGCCACGCCGAGCTGCCGCTCCATCGACCGGATCCGGCTGCTGGCCGCGGGCTGGGTGATGCCGAGTTCCCGCGCCGCCCCGCCGAGGCTGCCGAGCCGGGCCACCGCCAGCAGCAACTCCAGACCGCCCAGATCCGGCACCCGGTGCGCCAGGGACCCGGTGGCCGGGACCCCGCCCTGCTCTTCCGTCCTGCTCATAAACCCAGCTTATGTCGCCATAGGAGCACACTCCCTGGTGGTGGGGTGCCCACGGCCCGACCGTGGAGTCATGGTCACCGCAGCCCAGCCCCTTCCGTGCGCAGTCTCCGTCCGGCACCTCGGGCCCAACTGGTACGCCACCGTCATGGGCACCGCCGTCGTCGCCACCGCCGGGGCCGCCCTGTCACCACACGTCCCCGGGCTGCGCGGCGCGTCGGCCGGTGTCTGGGCCCTCTCGCTGGTCCTGCTCGTCACCCTGCTCTGCGCCCGGGCCGTGCACTGGGCCCGTCACCGGGACCAGGCCCGCGCCCACCTCCTCGACCCGGCGACGGCCCCGTTCTACGGCTGCCTCGCCATGGCCCTGCTGGCCGTGGGCGGCGGTGCCCTCACCGTCGGCCGGGACTGGATCGGCCTGCGGGCGGCCGTCGCGCTCGACGCCGTGCTGTTCACCGCCGGTACGGTCCTCGGGCTGGCCGCCGCGGTCGCGGTGCCGTATCTGATGGCCGTACGGCACCGGGTCGAGCCGGGGCAGGCCACGCCCGTCTGGCTGCTGCCGCTGGTCGCGCCCATGGTGTCCGCCGCCGTCGGGCCGTCGCTGGTGCCGCATCTGCCGCCCGGTCAGGCCCGTGAGACGCTGCTGCTCGTCTGCGTCGCGCTGTTCGGGCTCAGTCTGCTCGCGACCCTGCTCATGCTGCCCCTGGTCGTCGGGCGGCTGGTCACCGGCGGGCCGCTGCCGCTCGCCCTCACCCCGACGCTGTTCCTGGTGCTCGGGCCGCTCGGGCAGTCCACGACCGCCGCCGGCGCGTTCGCGGACGTCGCCCCCGGTGTCGTACCGGCGCCGTACAGCCAGGGCTTCGGTGTGCTCGCCGTGCTCTACGGCGTGCCCGTGATGGGGTTCGCGCTGCTGTGGTTCTGCCTCGCCACCGCCCTGGTGCTGCGTGCCCGGCGGCACGGGATGCGGTTCTCGATGACCTGGTGGTCGTTCACCTTCCCGGTCGGCACCTGTGTCACGGGCGCCGAGGCGCTGGGCCGGCACACCGGTCTCGTGGCCTACGCGGGGCCGGCGGTCGTGCTGTACGCGGTGCTGGTCGCCGCGTGGGGCACCGCCGCCGTGGGCACCGTGCGCGGGCTGCTCAGGGGCGAGCTGCTCGCAGGGCCCGGCCCAGTACCCGCGGCGCCTCGGCCAGCGACGGCCCGTACCACGTCAGGTGCCGTCCGCTGACGAGCGCGCAGGGCAGGCCGGGGAAGGCCTCGGGGCCGTCGTCGGCGGTGAAGCGGTACGGCTCGTCCGGGAGGACCACCACGTCCGGTGCGCAGGCGCGGAGTTCCTCCAGGGGGATGCGGGGGTAGCGGTCGGGGTGCCCCGCGTGGAGGTGGTCGACGCCGAGGCGGGCGAGGACGTCGCCCGCGAAGGTGTCGCGGCCCAGGACCATCCACGGGCGGCGCCAGATCGGTACGACCGCCGTGAGACGGGCCGGAGGCGGCGGCAGGGAGGACCAGGTCTCCTCCGCCTCGTCGAGCCAGCGCGGGCGGGCCGCCACTTCGCAGGCGTCCAGGACGCGTGCCAGTTCCCGGAAGGCCTGCGGCACGTCGCGGATCTCCGTCACCAGGACCTCGACGCCCGCCGCGCGCAGGGCCGCGAGGTCGGGTGCGCGGTTCTCCTCCTCGTTGGCGATCACCAGGTCGGGAGCGAGGGAGACGATCCGGTCGGTCTTGGGGTTCTTCGTGCCGCCGACGCGTACGACGTCGAGGCCGGGCGGATGGGTGCACCAGTCGGTGGCGCCGACCAGGGCGCCGGGCGCGGACCGGGCCACGGCCTCGGTCAGCGACGGGACCAGCGAGACGACCCTCACCGGCGCGGCCGGTCCCGGACGGCCTCGATGTGCTCCGCCACGGCGACGACGATCACCCGGGTGTCGGACTCCGCCGCCCGCCAGCGGTGCCGCACACCGCCGGTGAGGTACAGCGTGTCGCCGCGGCCGAGCCGGTAGGCGCGGCCCTCCGCCTCGATCTCCACCGCGCCGTCGGCGACGTACATCAACTGGTCGTTGCGGTACTGGAACTCACGGCCGGCGTCGTGGTCGCCGGTGAACTCGGAGGCGTGCATCTGGTGGTGACCGCGCACCAGGGACCGGGTCCGGGGCTGGGGCAGCGGTTCGGTGCCGTCGGCGCGGACGACGTCCACGCTGCACGCCGGGTCGGCCGCGGCGAGGAGTTCGACCGCGGTGGTGCGCAGGGCGTCGGCGACCTTCTCCAGGGAGCTCGTGCTGGGCCGCGCCCGGTCGTTCTCGACCTGGCTGAGGAACGGGACCGACAGACCGCTGCGCTCGGCCACGACGGCGAGGGTGAGCTCCAGCGCGCGGCGCCGCCGGCGCACGGCCGCGCCCACCCGAAGGGGCTGTTCTTTGTGGTCGCCCATCGCTCCGGCTCCCTCCTTCGCCCGTCGATCCGGTCCCGGTGCGCCGGTGTCCCGGCGCACTGCTTCTGTTGAGTTGTCTGCACCCTACGCATGTTCGGCAAACCGTTGCATGCGCCCGTCACATCGATGTCACACAAGGCGGTGCGCGACCTCACAGTTCGCGCCAGGGGATCCGCCGTCACCGGGGGCGGCGCGCGGATTCCTCCTACGGGAACAGCAGGGAGGGAGAAGGGGTTCGGGGGGTGGCGTAGCGCTCTGTGGTTGTCCGGATCCTGCTCGTGGGTCCGGGCCCCTGGCGGGGTCCGGATACGGGTGAGGGTACGCGTACGGGGCGGGACGCGGCGTGTCGCGTCCCGCCCCGTCACGGAACCTCACTGCGGCGTCATGCGCTCCACCATGTCGGGGTGCTGCTTCAGCCACGCGGCGACGGCCTCTTCCTCATGGCCCTGGCCGCGGTCCTTGATCTCGCTCTCCAGGCTGCCGAGCTCGTCCTCGCTCATCTTGAAGTTCTTGATCCACTTCGTGAGCTGCGGGTACTGCTCGGGGAACTTCTCGTTGGAGATGGTGCGGATCGTGTTGCCCTCGCCGAAGGCCTTCTTGGGGTCCTTCAGCTTCGTCAGCTTGTAGTCGCTGTACGCCCAGTGCGGCGACCAGAGGGTGACGGCGATCGGCTCCTTCTTGGCGTAGGCCCGCTTCAGCTCGGCCAGCATGGCCGGGGTGGAGCCGTCGACGACCTCGTACTCCTTGTCGAGGCCGTAGCCGGGCAGGACCTTGTTCTTCGCCAGGTCCATCTCGCCGGTGCCCGGCTCGATGCCGATGATCTTCCCGTCGAAGGTGCCGGCCTTGCCCTTGAGGTCCTCAAGGGAGTCGACTCCCTTGACGTAGGACGGCACGGCGATCTCCAGGGAGGTCGGTTCGTACCAGGTGCCGAGGTCCTTGAGCCGGTCCTTGTTCTTGTCCCAGTAGTTCTTCTGGGCGTAGGGCAGCCAGGCGTCGAAGTTGAGGTCGAGATCGCCCGAGGCCAGACCGGTGTAGACGGGGCCGACGTCCATCTGCTTCAGGTTCATCTTGTAACCGCGCCGTTCGAGCACGTTCTTCCACAGGTATGTGACGGCGATGTCCTCGTCCCAGGGGAACCACGCCACGTCCAGCGGCCGCTTCGCCTCGGCGGGCGTGGCGCCGCCGGTGCCCTTGACCGGGGCGAGCTTGTCGGCGTAGCCGGGGTGCTGCTTCAGCCAGGCGCGGACGGCCTGCTGCTGGTTGCCCTTGCCGGCCTTGTTGATCTCGGCTTCGAGGCTGGTGAGCTCCTTCTCGCTCATCTTGAAATTCTTCAGCCAGCCGGCGACCGTCGGGTCGTCGTCCGCGAAGCCCTTGCGGGCCAGCGTGTGCACGCCGTCGCCCGCACCCCAAGCACCCTTGGGGTCCTTGAGCTTCGTCAGCTTGTAGTCGTTGTACGCCCAGTGCGGCGACCAGAGCGTGACGACGATCGGCTCCTTCTTGGCGTACGCGCGCTTCAGCTCGGCCAGCATGGCGGGCGTGGAGCTGTCGACGACCTTGAACTCCTTGTCCAGGCCGTACTCCTTGAGGACCTTGCTCTTGAGCAGGGCCATCTCGCCGGCGCTGGACTCGATGCCGGTGATCTTGCCGCCGAACTCGGACGCCTTGCCCTTGAGGTCCGCCAGGGAGTCGATGCCCTTCATGTAGGAGGGCACGGAGAGCTCCAGGGACGTCTTGTCGTACCAGGCGCCCAGGTCGTCGAGCTGCTTGCCGTACTTCTTCCAGTACTGGGCGTGGGTCGTGGGCAGCCAGGCGTCGGTCTGGAAGTCGATGTCGCCCTGGGCGAGGGAGGTGTAGAGCGGTCCGGCGTCGAGCTGCTTGGCCTCGACCTGGTAGCCGCGCTGCTCCAGGACCTCCTTCCAGAGGAAGGTGGAGGCGACGCCCTCGTCCCAGGGGATGTAGCCGATGCTGATCTTCTTGCCCTGGCCGACGTCCTTGCTGCCTGCCGCGGCGGTCGAGCCGGTGCCGCCGCCGAAGACCCCCATGCCGCCCGAGACGAGGGCGAGGACGACGACCCCGATCACGGCCACGGCCGGGCGGGGCCGGTACGACCAGATCTTCAGCCCCTGGGCGGCGCGCAGTCTGGCGGCGGCGCGGCGGCCGAGCGGGGAGACCTGGGTGCCCAGCGCGCTGGTCATGCGGTCGAGGTAGATCGCGAGGATCACGATGCCGACCCCGGCCTCGGCACCCAGGCCGACGTTGAGCTGGCCGATGGCCTGGTTGACGTCGCCGCCGAGACCGCCGGTGCCGACCATGCCGGCGATGGCGGCCATGGACAGGCCGAGCATGATCACCTGGTTGACGCCGGCCATGACCGTGGGCAGGGCGAGGGGGAGCTGGACGCGCAGCAGGGTGTTGCGGGGTGTGGTGCCGAACGCGTCGGCGGCCTCGACCAGGTCCTTGTCGACCTGGCGGATGCCGAGTTCGGTCATGCGTACGCCCGGGGCGAGCGCGAAGATCAGGGTGGCGACGATGCCCGCGGAGGCGCCGGTGCCGAAGAAGAGGATCGCCGGGATGAGGTACACCATCGCGGGCAGCGTCTGCATGAAGTCCAGGACGGGCCGGACCAGACCGCTGACGCGGTCGGAGCGGGCCGCCCAGATGCCCACCGGTATGGAGATCACCAGTGCGATGACGGTCGCCACGAGGACGAGCGCCAGGGTGATCATCGCGTTCTCCCACAGGTCGAGGGAGTCGATGAACGCGAATCCCACGAAGGCGAGGACACCGGCGAGGGTGCCGCGCAGCCAGAAGGCGATCACGGCGAAGATGCCCGCGAGGAGCAGCGGTTGGGGGGCCTGGAGGACGGCGTTGATGCCGTCGTAGAGGCCGAGGAAGACGGTCTTGCAGAAGTCGAACAGCCACCCCATGTGGGTGGTGAGCCAGTCGACGGCGTCGTTGACCCAGGTGCCGAGCTGAATCCTAGGCACGGGCGGTCACCTTCTCTCCGCCCTTGTTCCGCGGGGAGTCGCACGGCTCCGGGGTGGCGTCCCGCTCGTCGCCGAGGAAGCCGACCAGGCGCTGCCGGGGGACGACGCCGATCAGCTTGTTGTCCTCGTCCACGACCGAGACGGGGTGGGAGAGCCGGGCACTGATCGCGCAGAGCTCCGTGAACGGGGTGCCGGTCGTGGCGGTCTCGCAGTGGCAGCCGGGGTCGTCGCCGGTGACCGAGGTGTCCATGAGCTCGCCCGCGGTGAGCACGCGGGAGCGGTCGACGTCCTGGGTGAAGGAGGCGACGTAGTCGTTGGCCGGGCGCAGCAGGATGTCCTGCGCGGTGCCGTTCTGCACGATGCGGCCGTCGCGCATGACGGCGATGCGGTCGCCGAGGCGCATGGCCTCGTTCAGGTCGTGGGTGATGAAGACGATCGTCTTCTTCAGCTTCTGCTGGAGCTCCAGCAGCTGGTCCTGCATGTCGCGGCGGATCAGCGGGTCCAGGGCGCTGAAGGACTCGTCCATCAGCAGCAGGTCGGCGTCGGTGGCGAGCGCGCGGGCGAGGCCGACGCGCTGCTGCATGCCGCCGGAGAGCTCGTCGGGCCAGGACTTCTCCCAGCCGGCCAGGCCGCACAGGGCGAGCGCCTCGTCGGCGCGGCGTACGCGCTCGGCGCGGGGCACGCCCTGCACTTCCAGACCGTAGGCGGCGTTCTCGCGCACGCTGCGGTGCGGGAAGAGCGCGAAGTGCTGGAACACCATGCTGATCTTCTTGGAGCGGACCTCGCGCAGCTCACGGTCGCCGAGCGTGGTCAGGTCCTGACCGTCGAAGCGCACGTGTCCGGCGGTCGGTTCGAGCAGGCCGTTCAGCATGCGCAGCAGGGTGGACTTGCCGGAGCCGGACAGGCCCATGACGACGAAGATCTCGCCGGGCTCCACGGTGAAGGACGCGTCGATCACGGCGGCCGTCACGCCCTCGGCGCGCAGCTCGTCCCGGTCGGCACCGTCGCGGAGCCGCTGGACCGCCTGGTCCGGTCTCCGGCCGAACACTTTGTACAGGCTCTCTGCCTGCAGCCTTGCTGACACGTGCACCTCAATTTCCACGGCGACAGAACAGCGCGAGGACAGGGCGCAAAAGTTGAAATGTGCAACCAGCCTCACTGCGGGGCGGCGCCTCCCCCCGATTCCGGTTCCCAAACGCACAAGTGGGGCGCGTCACACATGAGACGGGTGACTGTCGGTGGCGTACGGCATGATGCGTGGCGTGACCGGACGACTGATGCTCCTCGACACCGCCTCCCTGTACTTCCGCGCCTATTTCGGCGTCCCGGACTCGGTGAAGGCACCGGACGGCACGCCGGTGAACGCCGTGCGCGGGCTGCTCGACTTCATCGACCGCCTGGTCCGGGACCACCGGCCCGACCACCTCGTGGCCTGCATGGACGCCGACTGGCGGCCGCACTGGCGGGTGGAGCTGATCCCCTCCTACAAGGCCCACCGCGTCGCCGAGGAGCACGCGGCCGGCCCGGACGAGGAGGAGGTGCCCGACACGCTGTCGCCGCAGGTGCCGGTCATCGAGGCGGTGCTGGACGCGGTGGGCATCGCGCGCGTGGGCGTCCCGGGGTACGAGGCCGACGACGTGATCGGCACGTTCACCGCGCGGGCGAAGGGCCCGGTCGACATCGTCACGGGCGACCGCGACCTCTACCAGCTGGTGGACGACGCGCGCGGGGTGCGCGTGCTGTACCCGCTGAAGGGCGTGGGCACGCTGCAGCTCACCGATGAGGCATGGCTCCGTGGGAAGTATGGGGTCGACGGCAGCGGGTACGCGGATCTGGCCCTGCTGCGCGGCGACCCCAGCGACGGCCTGCCGGGCGTGCCGGGCATCGGCGAGAAGACGGCCGCCAAGCTGCTGGCCGAGTTCGGGGACCTGGCCGGGATCATGGCGGCGGTCGAGGACCGGGGGTCCAGGCTGACGCCGACGCAGCGCAGGCGGCTGGACGAGGCGCGCCCGTATCTGGCGGTCGCGCCGAAGGTGGTCCGGGTCGCGCACGACGTACCGCTGCCGGACGTCACGACGGCGGTGCCGCGGACGCCGCGCGACCCTGCGGAGCTGGAGGTGCTGGCGGAGCGCTGGGGGCTGGGCGGGTCACTGGAGCGCCTGCTGACGACGCTCTCGGCGTGACCCGTGCGGGGGCCGATACCTCTCCTGAGGCCGGTGGCCCTCATCAACTTCTCATCCGAGAGGTGTTAAGTGGGGGCGAGGTGCTAACTTAGGTAAGCCTAACTATGCGAATCAGGGAGGTCCTCATGGCAGAGCGACCGGGACGCCAGCCGCGCAAGCCGCACTCCGCTCAGGTCGTCCGCACCGAGCGGCTGACCCCGCACATGCAGCGGGTGGTGCTCGGTGGCGAGGGCCTCGCCGACTTCGCGGCGGGAACGTGCACCGACCACTATGTGAAGCTGCTGTTCCCGCCGGAGGGCGTGACCTATCCGGAACCCTTCGACATGCAGCGCATCCGCGACGAGCTGCCGCGCGACCAGTGGCCGGTGACCCGGACGTACACGGTGCGCCACTGGGACGCCGAACACCGCGAGCTGACCCTGGACTTCGTCATCCACGGCGACGAGGGCCTGGCCGGCCCCTGGGCGGCGCGCGTCCAGCCGGGCGAGACCGTGCGGTTCATGGGCCCCGGTGGGGCGTACGCGCCCGACCCGGACGCCGACTGGCATCTGCTCGCCGGCGACGAGAGCGCGCTGCCGGCGATCGCCCGCTCCCTGGAGGCACTGCCGCGCGGGGCCAGGGCGTACGCCTTCGTGGAGGTCTCCGGCCCCGAGGAGGAGCAGAAGATCGACTCGGAGGTGGAGGTCGTCTGGCTGCACCGCGGTGACCGGCCGCTCGGCGAGGCGCTCGTCGAGGCCGTGCGGGGCCTGTCGTTCCCCGAGGGCCGGGTGCACGCCTTCGTCCACGGCGAGGCGCACTTCGTGAAGGAGCTGCGGAAGCTGCTCCGTGTCGAGCGGAGCGTCCCGCGCGAGGACCTGTCGATCTCCGGCTACTGGCGCCGCGGCCACAACGAGGACGGCTGGCAGGCCTCGAAGCGCGAGTGGAACGCCCGCGTCGAGGCGGAGCAGGAGCGCTCCCCCGCCGCCTGAGCGACGCGAGCGCGTCACTCCGCCCCGGGCATGCCGCGGTCAGTCTCCCCGCACGCGTGCGTGCAGATGCATGTCGTGCCAGCCGTCCGGATGCAGGATGGCGCTGCGCTTGGTGCCTTCGAGGGCGAAACCGGTCCGCGAGGCGACACGGCAGGAGGCCTCGTTGCGCACGGCGTGCAGCAGTTCGAGACGGTGGAAACCGATCTCGTCGAGCGCCCAGCGGGCGAGCGCGGTCGTGGCCCGGGCGGCGACGCCCCGGCCACGTGCCACCGGGACGGTCCAGTAGGCCACTTCCGCCACGCCGTCGTCGAGCCGTATCTCACGCAGCGCCACCCGCCCCAGCAGCCGGCCGGAGTCCGCGCCGACGGCGGCCCACTGCGCCTCCCGCCCCTCCTCCCACCCCTGATGCCAGTCGCGGATCCAGCCGGCGACCTCCTCCTCGGAGTCGGCGGACCGGGCGTGCCACCGGTGCATCACAGGGTCCTGGAAGACCTCGTACACCGCAGGGGCGTCCTCGCTCTGCCAGGGGCGCAGGAGAAGTCCGTCGCCGGTGGTCAGGGTGGGCTGCGGGCGGCCGGTGAAGACCCTGGGCGTCAGGACCGGGCTGATGAGGAAGGGCATGCCCACATCCTGGCAAGGGGCCGTGGTCGGCCCCAGGGGTTTTCCGCCGGTGCCCGCCCGCCTCGTACGCTGGGCCGCGATGAGACGCCGGACCCGCATTCCGCCCGCTCCCCTGCCGCAGCGCCACGGGGTGGACCCGGTGCGCGTGCGACTGCCCGCCGCGGGGGGCTGGGCCACGGTGCGTGAACACTTGGTGGAGCGGCTCTCGGGCGCCGGTGACGGGGTCGTCGACGGGATGTTCGACGCGGGGCGGATCGTCGGGGTGGACGGGCGGGCCGTGCCGGCGGACGCGCCGTACGTGCCCGGGATGTTCGTGTGGTTCCACCGGGAGCTGCCCGACGAGGTGCCGGTGCCGTTCCCGCTGGAGGTCGTGTACCGGGACGAGCACATCGTCGTCGTCGACAAACCCCACTTCCTCGCCACCACCCCGCGTGGCAGCCACGTCGCCGAGACCGCGCTGGCCCGGCTGCGCCGCGAGCTGGACCTCCCGACGCTCGGCGCCGCGCACCGCCTGGACCGGCTCACCGCCGGACTGGTGCTGTTCACCGTGCGCCCCGACGAACGCGGCGCCTACCAGACGCTGTTCCGCGACCGGCGGGTGCACAAGGAGTACGAGGCCGTCGCCCCGTACGATCCCGGCCTCGCCCTGCCCCGGACCGTGCGCAGCCGGATCGTGAAGGAACGCGGCGAGCTCACCGCCCGGGAGGTGGCGGGCGAGCCCAACGCCGTCAGCCGCGTCGAACTCGTCGAGCACCGCACGGACGGGGCCGGCGGACTGGCCCGGTACCGGCTCGTGCCCGGCACCGGGCAGACCCATCAGCTGCGCGTGCACATGACCGCGCTGGGCGTGCCGATCCTCGGCGACCCGCTCTATCCCGAGGTCACCGCTCCCGGGCCGGCCGGTGACTTCCGGCGCCCGCTCCAACTGCTGGCCCGCGCCCTGGAGTTCACCGACCCGGTCACGGGCGTGGAGCACCGGTTCCGCAGCGGCCGGGTGCTCGCGGCCTGGTCGTCGTACGACCGGTGGGCCGCCGGGACGCACGACGGCCCGTGCGACGGTCAGTAACCCCGCCACCAGCTCAGGAAGCGCTGCCAGGCGCCCTTGCGGCGGGCCGGTTCCTCCGCCGTCGGCTGTGGGGCCGGAGGAACCGGCTGGGGTTGCGCCGGAGCCGGCTGAGGTTGTGCCGGAGCGGGCTGGGGCTGCGGCTGTGCGGCGACCGGTGCCGGCTGCGGCTGCGTGGTGCCGATCTGCCAGTCCGGGCGCTGCGCGGGGATCGGCTTGTGGCTCGGCGTCTGCGTCACGTCCTGCGGCGGCTTGGGCGCGAACTGCACCGGCAGCGACACCAGGTGCCGGGAGGCGATGGACGCCGTCCAGCGCAGCTCGTCCTCGTCGCAGTCGAGTTCGACGTCCGGCAGCCGCATCAGCAGCGCGTCGACGCCGACGTCGGCGATGGAGCGGCCGATGTCCTGACCGGGGCACTCGTGCGGGCCGCCGCCGAAGGCGAGGTGGGACCGGTTGCCCTGCATGCTGGCCTTCAGGTCCGGCCGCACCCGCGGGTCGACGTTGGCGGGAAGCGGGGCGAAGAGCAGTCCGTCGCCCCGGCGGATGCGCTGCCCGCCCAACTCGGTCTCCTGCTTGGCGAAGTAGGCGAAGACCGTGCTGAACGGCGGCTCGTTCCACAGCGACTGCTCCACCGCCTCCGGCACCGTCATCTGGCCGCCGTTGAGCTGGGCCCGGAACCGCGGGTCGATCAGCACCGTGAGCAGCACGTTGGACAGCAGGTTGGTGGTGGCCTCGTAGGCGGCGAAGAGCACCAGGCGCAGGTGCTCCCTGACCTCGTCGTCGGTCAGCCGGGCCGGGTGGGTGATCAGATAGCTGGCCAGGTCCTCCTCCGGCTGGGCGCGGCGCCGGGTGGTGAGCCGGCTCAGGGCGTCCATGACGTAGGAGTGGCTGGCGATCGCCGTCTCGGTGCCCTTGAGGGCGTCACGGGCGGCCTCGACGAGACGGTCGTTGTAATCCTCGGGCATGCCGAGGATCTCGCACATCACCGCCATCGGCAGGTGCTCGGCGAACTGGCCGACGAGGTCGGCCTCGCCCTGCTCGCAGAACCGGTTGACGATGGCCTGCGTGCTGCGGTTGATGTAGCGGCGCAGGCTGCGGAAGTCGATGGTCGAGATGGCGCCCTGAACCGCGCCGCGCAGCCGCTTGTGCTCGTCGCCCTCGGCGTGCGAGGCGATGGGCTGCCAGGCGATGTGCGGCATCAGCGGGTGATCGGGCTTGACCAGGCCGTCCCTGAGCGGGGTCCAGATACGGCTGTCCCGGCAGAACTGCGTGGGCGAGCGCACCATGTGCAGGTTCTCGGCGTGGCCGAGCACGATCCACATCGGTACGTCGTCGTGGAGCAGCACCGGCGCCACGGGGCCGTGCTCCTGCCGCAGCTGCTCGTACAGCGTTGCCAGGTCCTCCGACTCGTGCAGCCGGTGCAGTCCCCCGGGCCCGAGGCCGTGTGCGGGGCAGCCGGGGGGCGGGCCGGTCCGGGGGGCGTCCGTACCGGTCGGGGCGTGGGATTCAGGCGTCACAGTGGTCGCTCCGAAACAGAGGTGAATCCAGGTGTACGGGGGGAAGGTGGGGCGTGCGCGGACACGGGCTCAGGTGAGCGAGCCCGTCATGGCGAGCGAGTGCAGGAAACGCATGAGGGTCATCAGGACGTCACGGCTGGAGGCCCGCCGCCGCGCGTCGCACTCCATGATCGGGATGTCCGGGGAGAGGTCGAGCGCCGTGCGGAGCTCCTCGATGGGGTAACGGGGCGCGTCCGGGAAGGAGTTGATGGCGACCACGAACGGCACGCCGCGTTCCTCCAGGCGCCCCATGACGTCGAAGCTGACCTCCAGCCGACGGGTGTCGACCAGCACCACCGCGCCGAGCGCACCCTCGAACAGGCCGTTCCACAGGAACCAGAAACGCTGCTGTCCGGGTGTGCCGAAGAGGTACAGCACCAGCTCGTCGGTGATGCTGATCCGCCCGAAGTCCATCGCCACGGTGGTGGCCGTCTTGGACGCGGAACCGAAGTTGTCGTCGACACCGATGCCGGCCTGCGTCATGGTCTCCTCGGTGGTCAGCGGTGTGATCTCGCTGACCGAGCCGACCATGGTCGTCTTGCCGACGCCGAAGCCACCCACGATCACGATCTTGGCCGCGGCCTGTGCCGTGTGGGGCAACTGGTCCTCGGCCCGGGGGCCCGGGATGGTGTCAGAGCCTTTGAAGTCCATTCATCACCGCTTCGAGGAGGGAACGGTCGGTGCGTGCCTGACGGACGATCGGGGCGCGCGCCTTCACCAGTTCCGCCGTCAGCAGCTCGGTGAGCAGCACGCCCATCGCGCTGAACGGCAGGTGGAGGTAGGCCGACAACTCGGCCACGGACAGGGGGGCGGCGCAGAGCCGGAGCACCGCCGCCTGCTCGGGAGAGGCGGAGGGCGGCGGATCCGTGGCACGCGCCACGATTAACGTCACCAGGTCGAGCTCGGCCCGTTCACCGTCCGGGCCGGCCACCACGTACATCCGCTCCGGGTTCTTGACCTTGCCCTCGCCCTCCTGGGGCGTGGCCGGTTCCGGGACGGCGGGTTCGCGCCTCTGGCGTTGCGGAGGCGTCATACGATCTGCCCGTTCCGCCGGGGCGGAGTGGTGAGATGCCCGCCGATCCGGACGACCAGATCGCGCATCATCGCGCTCATCCGGCCGGGTTCGCACCGCACGTCGGAGAGCACCGCGAGGAAGGCGTTGGCTCCGGCGCTCATCAGGTAGAAGTAGCCGCGGTCGATCTCGATCATGACGAGCTTCATCTCGCCGTCGCCGACGCTGAGTTCCTGGCAGACGCTGCCCGCGAGCGACTGGAGACCGGCGCAGGCCGCGGCGACCCGGTCGGCCGCGTCGGGCTCGCCGCCGTAGCGGGCGATGCGCAGACCGTCGGCCGAGAGCACCACGATCATCTCGATGCCCGGCACGCCGTCGGCGAGCTGCTTGAGCATCCAGTCGAAGTTGCCTCGCTGCTGGATCACTTGAGGTCCCCCTCGTCATCGGCCTCGGTGGGAGCCGGGTCGTTGAGCAGGTGCAGGTACTTGGTCGGGTTCCGGATGAAGTCGGTCGGGTGGGTGCCGGGCTCGATGCCCTGCTTGAGCCCCTCCCAGAAGGCCTCCAGGCCCTTGCCGGGGGCGTCGGGGGCGCTCATGTCGCGCAGCGGCTTGGGCTCGGGCTCCAAAGTCGCCCACGGGTTCGCCTCGCCCCGTGCGGCGGCCTCCCGGTCTTCCCGCTCATAGGCGGCCTGCTGGGCGATCCGCTCGGTGAGGGAGGTCTTCACCCGGCTGCGGCGCTGCGGCAGGCCGTTCGGCGTCCACTCGGTGACCTCGGGGACGTCGTCGTCATCCAGCGAGACCGTCGCGGGGATGCGCGGGCTGGTGGGGCGGCGCTTCTTCGGCGTGCGCTTCGGCCCCTCGGGGATGCCGACCGTCATGGGGATGCCGGTGGCGCCGATGCCGTGGGCGAGTCCGACACCGGGCTCGTGAGTGATCATCTCGCTCGGCACGATGAGGATGGCGCGGACGCCGCCGTACGCGGAGGCGCGCAGCGAGACCTGCATGTTGTACGCCGTGCACAGGCGGCCGACGACTGCGAGGCCGAGGCGCGGGTGCTCGCCGATGTCCTGGAGATCGACGCCCGCCTTGGCGGCCTCCAGCATGCCCTCGATCCGGGCGCGTGCCTCCTCGTTGAGGTTGACACCGCCGTCCTCGATCTCGATGCACACGCCGGTCTGCACCTCGGTGGCGGTGACGTGCACCTTCGTCTGCGGCGGCGAGTAGCGCGTGGCGTTGTCGAGGAGCTCGGCGGCGGCGTGGATGACCGGCTCGACGTAGATGCCCTTGACGCTGACCTTGGCGATGGAGGAGAGCTGGATGCGCCGGTACTCCAGGATGCGGGACATGGCGCCGCGCAGCGTGCTGTACAGGGACACCGGCTCGGGCCACTGCCGTCCGGGGCGGCCGCCGCCGAGGACGGAGACGGAGTCGGCGAGGCGGCCGATCAGGGCGTTGCCGTGGTCGATGCGCAGCAGGTCGTCGAAGACCTCGGGGTTGCGGCCGTGGTCCTCCTCCATCTCCCGGAGTTCCTCGGCCTGCTGGTGGATGATCGCCTGGACGCGGCGGGAGACACTGACGAAGGAGCGCGCGGCGGCGTCGCGCATGGTCACTTCGCGGTCGACGATCTTGAGCACCGTCAGCAGCGTCTCGGTCTGCGGGGCGGGGAGGTCGCGGTACTCGGGGTTGGCCAGGCCGAGCTTGCGAATCACCTCCCTGGGGGATTCTCCGGTGTTCAGCAGTTGGAGCGCCGCGGGGATGATCTCCCTCGAGAAGCGGACCAGCTCGTGCTCGTGCGCGGCGATCCGCTGTTCCAGATGCGCGCTGTGCCGGGCGTGCTCGGCCCGCTGCCTGCGCAGGGCACGGCCGCGGCGCACCGCCTCGGCCGCCGTCGCGATCAGCAGCACGGTGGCGATGCCACCGCACCAGCCGACGGCGAGCCGGGCCGGCGCCGTCACCAGGGCGACAGCGGCTCCGGTCGCCGCGGCCATCGCTATGGCCGGCAGCAGCAGCACGCGCGCGTAAGGAAGTTCAGCGCGACCGGGAGGGGATTGAACACTCACCATGTGGGCCTTCTGAAAGGAGTCGGCTGGAGTTCGGAAGGACTTGCCAGGGGGTATGTCATGAAGCTGTAGGACTCTTCCGCACATTGGGGAACAAGCGCCCGAATTCATCTCAAGCCGGTGCGCTGCGGGCGAGCTTAGTCCGACCGGATCATCGCCGTGTCATATTCAGCAACTGCCGGAAACCGGTCGCGAAGGGATAGTACGCTCAGTCTTTTACACGCTGCGACATCGTTCGAATACGGCCCGTAACGACGAACAGGCATGCGAAAGCCCCTCACCCCAACAGGTGAGAGGCCTCGGCAACAACGCCCTACAAGGGGCGCGGGGCCGTATCGATTTGCGGCTCCGCCGCGTGGGCGCGAGCAACCACAAACAACCGGCACCCGCACAGCGACAATCAGCCCACCGACGAGTAGGCGACAACCCCCCGCAGCAACAGATCAACGGCCTTACGGGCGTTCTTCACCACCGACGACCCTTGCGGAGCCGCCGCAGCGATCTGCCCCAGCACATCGATGACCTGCTTGCACCACCGCACGAAGTCCCCCGCCGGCATCTCCGCCTCGCGCAGCACCTCGTCGAGCCCCTTCCCGGAGGCCCACATGTACGCGGCCCAGGCGAAGCCCAGGTCCGGCTCCCGCTGCCCGACACCCTCGGTCTGGGTGATCCGGAACTCCTCCTCAAGGGCGTCCAGCCGCCCCCAGATCCGCACCATCTCGCCCAGCGCGGCCTTGGCCTTCCCCGAAGGCAGCTTCGGCGCCAGCGCGTCGTCCCCTACGCGCGACTCGTACACCAACGCCGAGACGCACCCGGCCAGTTCGGCCGGTCCGAGCCCCTCCCAGACACCCTCGCGCAGGCACTCGCTGGCGAGCAGGTCCAGCTCGCCGTAGAGCCGCGCGAGCCGCTTGCCGTGCTCGGTGACGTCATCGCCGCGCAGGTAGTCCATCTCGGTCAGCAGCGCCACGATGCGGTCGAACGTCCGCGCGATCGTGTTCGTACGGCCCTCGATGCGCCGCTCCAGCTGCGAGGTGTCCCGCAACAGCCGGTGGTAGCGCTCGGCCCAACGGGCGTGGTCCTCACGGTCGTTGCACCCGTGGCAGGGGTGCGCGCGCAGAGCCGTCCGCAGCCGGGCGATCTCGCGGTCGTCGGCCGCCTGGGAGCGCCGCTTGCGGTGCCGGTCGGCCGGGATGTGCCCGGCCTTGGTGCGCAGCGCGGACGCGAGGTCCCGACGGGACTGCGGCGAACGGGGGTTGAAGGACTTCGGGATCCGCATCCGCTCCAACGGCTCGACCGGCACCGGGAAGTCGATGGCCGCCAGCCGCTTCACCTGCCGTTCGGCGGTCAGCACCAGCGGGCGCGGCCCGTCGTGGTGGTCGAATCCCCGGTGGCCGTTGGAACGGCCCGCGGGCAGGCCGGGGTCCAGCACCAGCGCCAGCCCCGCGTACTTGCCGGTGGGCACGTGGATGACGTCGCCGGGCTTGAGCTTCTCCAGCGCGACGGCGGCCTCCGCGCGTCGCTGTGCCGCACCCTGCCGGGCGAGTTCGTTCTCCCGGTCCTTCAGTTCGCGGCGCAGCCGCGCGTACTCCTCGAAATCGCCGAGGTGGCACGTCATGGAGGCCTTGTAGCCCTCCAGTCCCTCCTCGTTGCGCTGCACCTGCCGGGAGATCCCGACGACCGACTTGTCCGCCTGGAACTGCGCGAAGGACGTCTCCAGCAGCTCGCGCGAGCGGTGCCGGCCGAACTGCTCGACGAGGTTGACCGCCATGTTGTACGACGGCTTGAAGCTGGACCGCAGCGGGTACGTGCGCGTGCCGGCCAGGCCCGCGAGGTGCTCGGGGTTCATGCCGCGCTGCCAGAGCACGACGGCGTGGCCCTCGACGTCGATGCCGCGCCGTCCGGCCCGGCCGGTCAGCTGCGTGAACTCGCCCGGGGTGATGTCCGCGTGCTGCTCGCCGTTCCACTTGACGAGCTTCTCCAGCACCACTGAACGGGCGGGCATGTTGATGCCGAGGGCGAGGGTCTCGGTGGCGAACACGGCCTTGACCAGGCCGCGCACGAACAGCTCCTCGACGACCTCCTTGAAGGTCGGCAGCATGCCCGCGTGGTGGGCGGCGATGCCGCGCTCCAGGCCTTCCAGCCACTCGTAGTAGCCGAGGACGTGCAGGTCCTCGTGCGGGATGGACGCCGTGCGCTCCTCGACGAGCGCGCGTACCCGGTGGCGCGCCTCCTCGTCGTTGAGCCTGAGGCCCGCGTACAGGCACTGCTGGACGGCGGCCTCGCAGGCGGCGCGGCTGAAGATGAAGGTGATGGCGGGCAGCAGCCCCTCGGCGTCGAGCCGCTCGATGACCTCGGGACGGCTCGGCGTCCACACCCGGGAGCGCTGTCTGCGCTCACGCTCGCGGTCGGCCTCGCGCAGCCGGCCGCGCCGGCGGTCCTGGTACGACGGCCGGGTCGCCTCCATCCGCGCCATGCGCGTGAGGTCGGGGTTGACGGCCTTCTTGTGGCCCTCGCCCTCCTCGAACAGGTCGTACATCCGCCGCCCGGCCAGCACGTGCTGGAACAGCGGCACGGGCCGGTGCTCGGAGACGATCACCTCGGTGTCGCCGCGGACCGTGTCGAGCCAGTCGCCGAACTCCTCGGCGTTCGACACGGTCGCCGAGAGCGAGACGAGCGTGACCGACTCGGGGAGGTGGATGATCACCTCTTCCCAGACGGCACCCCGGAAGCGGTCGGAGAGGTAGTGCACCTCGTCCATGACCACGTAGCCGAGGCCCAGGAGCGTCTGCGAACCGGCGTACAGCATGTTCCGCAGCACCTCGGTGGTCATCACGACCACCGGGGCATCGGAGTTGACGCTGTTGTCGCCGGTGAGCAGGCCCACCTTGTCCGTGCCGTAGCGGCGGCACAGATCGGCGTACTTCTGGTTCGACAGCGCCTTGATGGGTGTCGTGTAGAAGCACTTCTTGCCCTGGAGGAGGGCGAGGTGGACGGCGAACTCGCCGACGATCGTCTTGCCGGAGCCGGTGGGCGCGGCGACCAGCACGCCCTTCCCCGCCTCGAGCGCCTGGCAGGCCTCGATCTGGAAGGGGTCGAGGCCGAAGTCGTACATCTCGCGGAATGAGGCGAGCGCGGTGGCCTGCTCGGCAGCGCGCTGACGGGCTGCCGCGTACCGCTCGGCCGGTGAGAGATCCTCTGTCATCGTGCTTTCGAGCGTACCGGGCCGCACTGACAACAGGACGATCATTATCCGGATCCGTTCCTGTGAAACCGGGGATCGGCGCAGCTCAGGGACAGCCCGGCTCAGGGGCCGACCACCCGCACGCCCCCGCGCACGCAGCGCGCGCTCAGCGGCAACGGGCCGAGTGGTTCCCCGTCCGCGTATCCGGTGACGCCCTCGGCGGCGATCTCGACCCGCGCCGCCCGCAGCACGGTCACCTTCGGATGCTCGACATGGGTCCCCCGGTACACCCGCGGAAACACGCGCAGCAGCGTCGTACGGTCGCAGTCTCCGACCACGGTGATGTCGAACAGCCCGTCGGTCAGGTCCGCGCCGGGGCAGATCCGCATGCCGCCGCCGTACGACGATCCGTTGCCGACGGCCACGAGGGTCGCCTCGACCTCACGGACGTCGCCGTGGTCGAGCCGGATCCGGTACGGGACGGGCCGGAACGCGGCGAGTTCGGCGACCATCGCGAGGTCGTACTTGAAGCGGCCGGCGGGCCACCTCATGCGGTTGCCCCGGTCGTTGACCCGGGAGTCGAAGCCGGAGGCGAGGACCGTGCCGAACCAGCGGTCCCCCACCTGGCCGAGGTCGATGTCGCGGAGCCGGCCGCGCTTGAGGGCGTCGGCGATCATCCGGCCCGCGGCGGCCGGCTGGCGCACGGGCAGACCGAGGGCGCGGGCGAAGTCGTTGCCGGTACCGACGGCGACCAGGCCGAGGGGGGTGCTCGTGCCCGCGACCGCCCGCAGAGCGAGCTGGGCCATGCCGTCACCGCCGACGGCTATCAGGGCTCCGGTGCCGCCCGCGACAGCGGCACGCGCGCGGGCGAGGGCGTCCGGGGCGTCCTCGCCGAGCACCGTACGCACCGAGTAACCGGCCGCCCGCAACGCGGAAGCGGCCGGCTGCGCCGCACGGGCGCCCCGGCCGCGACCCGCGGTGGGGTTGACGAAGAGGGTGATCTCGCTGGTCACGCGACCGACCCTATGAGCTGCCCGCCGATCTTCAGGTCACGTCGTCATAACCGTTGACCCGGTCCGTGCGCTCCGCGCTCGCCTGCTCGGGCAGCGCGGCGCGGCTGGTCGTCACGGGCTCGATCTCGCCGATGTCGTCGGGGGTGAGGTCCAGCTCGGAGGCCTCGTCGTCGGCGGGGCCCAGGGCATCGCGGCGGCTGCGGCGGCGGTCGTTGAGCAGGGAGAAGAGCACCGCGGCGAAGTACAGGATCCAGATCGGCCCGGCGAGCGCGAGCATCGTGAGCGGGTCGGTGCTCGGCGTGGCGATGGCCGCGAACACCGTGATGCCCATGATCATGCCGCGCCACCAGCCGAGCATGCGCTTGCCGCTGATCGCCCCGGTGCTGTTGAGCATGACCAGCAGCAACGGCAGCTCGAAGGAGAGGCCGAAGACGAGCACCATCCGCATGACCAGGTCGAGCAGGTCGTCCAGCGGGAGGAGGTTGGACGTGCCGCCCGGGGTGAACTCGAGAAGCACCTTCGCCGTGGTGGGAAGCACCGTGTAGGCGAAGTAGGCGCCGATGATGAACAGCGGGGCGCCCGTGCCGACGAAGGCATAGGCGTACTTCTTCTCGTGCCGGTGCAGGCCCGGCGCGATGAAGGCCCACAGCTGGTAGAGCCAGATCGGCGAGGCCAGGACGACACCGGCCATCAGGGACACCTTCAGCGCGAGCGTGAAAGGAGTGAGCAGGCCGTTGATGGTGATCTGCGCACACGGCTTCGAACCCGGCTGCGCCTTGGCCAGTTCCGCGAAGGTCTTGTCACAGCCGACCGAGTCGAGGATCGGCTTGGTGATCAAGTTGATGATGTCGTTGTAGAAGAAGGCGGCCACGATCGTCACGAGCACGATGGCCAGCAGCGCCTTCGCGAGCCGGTTGCGGAGCTCGCGGAGGTGCTCCGCAAGGGGCATGCGCCCCTCGGGATCCTTCTCCTGCTTGCGGGCAGACTTCAGCAACCCACGTTCCCATCTCGTGCGGCGGGCCGGAGGTCACCGGCCCTGGGTCAGCGCTTGGTCGTGTCCGTCGGCTCGTTGACCGGGCGCGAGCTGGTCACGTCACCGGGCGCTGCCTGGATGGTGCGCTGCGAAGGCTGCTCGTCGTTGTTGGGCGGGCCGGCCGGGGTCGTGGACGACTTGTTCTCGTCCTTCATCGCCTTGGCCTCGCTCTTGAGGATGCGGGCCGACTTGCCGAGCGACCGAGCCATGTCCGGAAGCTTCTTCGCGCCGAACAGCAGGATGATGACGACGAGGATGAGAATGATCTCGGGGGCTCCGAGCCTTCCGAACATAAGTCTTTACCTTCTCACCGAGGCGGCTGTGGTGGGGTGCTGTCCGACCGGTCGGACATGTGTCCGAACGATCGTGTTGACAGCGATCGTAACGCTCGGGGGTAAACGTGAGGCAATCCCTTTGCATCCCCTGTGCGTACTCCCGTCCGCGGCCAGTGCCTCGTTAACCGGGCCGCGACCAGCAGCGTACCTGTCCGAACCGCCGAGGTGACAGGGCGAAGTGTCCCAAAGCCCGACTCACAGCCACCCGCCGGACAGCTCACAGGGCGTCCACGGAGCGGGCCGCGCTCTCCGCCGCCCGCTCCAGGTCCTCGGCGGCACGGTTGATACGGCGCGCCGAGTCCGTGACCTGGCTGCCCAGGCGCTGTGCCTCGACGAAGACCCGCACGGCGAGCACCCCGAGCACGGCGAGACCCACGAATCCCACGGCAATCGCGAACATCGGCCAGAACATGACGCCGAGCCTAGACCCTCCCGGAACGCCGAATGTCCAGACCCTCTACAGGGTCGAATGCAGCCGCAGGGTCCGCACGCCGCCGCCGGTGAGGAGCTCCACGATCCGCTCCCCCGCGGGCTTGCGCACGGACGCACCGCACTCCGGGCAGGTGAAGGAGTAGAAGGTGGTGCGGCTCGTGGCGCCGATGGCGAGGCGCAGGGCGCTCGCGGTGAGTTCGAAGCGCTCCCGGCAGTCCGGGCAGCCCGCCCGGAACACCACCGGGGTCACGCTCGTCATCCCGGCGAACGCGGACTCCACCGTCATGCCCATCGCACCGGACGTCACCGACTCGCTCACAGCCCTGGCTCCTCTTTCTCGGGTCGTTCGCCTTCGGGGCACCCGGGTGGCGAAGGGGTGGGCCGGCTCGCCCCCGGCATCGACCAGCTCCGCGCCCCGGCACCGCGGCGGTGCCGGAGGACGGCCGTAGGGGGCGTCCGCGAAGTCCCGCCTGCCCCGCGACGCCCGGCAGTCTCCCCCAAGCTCTTCGAGGAGGAGGGACCCCCATTCGCCGCACCGGGCGAACGCCGGTGTGCAACCAGTACGCGGGCGTCCGCCCGGCACTCCCCCAGCCTTCGGCCGGGGGCACCCCCAGAACACGCACCGAACTCCGCGGGGCCCGCCCTGCGGGCGGACGGCGGGACTGTGCGGACACCCCCCGGCAGCCGGCCGCCGGCGCCCTGGGCACCCGCGGCTCACGCGCGCCTGCCGTCCGGCCCGTCCGCCACCGCGTGCAGCCCGCGCGCCTCGGCCTCCTCCACCACGTCGGCCGCCGCCAGCGCCTCGATCCCGTCGTACGCCGCCAGCGCCTCGCGGGCGGCCTGCCGGGCGCTGTCCGCCAGCTCGGGCGGCGACACGATCCGGCCGTCGCGCCCGAGCCGCAACGCCAGGCGCCGCAGCGACGCCGGCTCGGGGGTCCGCAGAGTGATACGCAGCCCGCCGTCCGGGAGCTCATCCGCGCTGTCGTGCGGGTAGTACTCGGCGACCCAGCGGCCGCCGGGCCCGACCTCGACCACGACCTCCGGGTCCTCGGCCGCGGGCTGCACCAGCGCCTCGGACAGATCCCGCAGCTCGATCTCCGGCGGTGCCGACGGCTCGTCGAGGATCTTGATCTCGGCGACCCGGTCCAGCCGGAAGGTGCGGCGCGCCTCCGAGCGGCGGCACCAGGCCTCGACATACGTGTGCCCGACGCTGACCAGGCGGATCGGGTCGATCTCCCGCTCGGTGACCTCGTCGCGCGCGGGCGAGTAGTACCGGATCCACAGCCGGCGGCGCTCGGCGATCGCCCGGTCGACGTCCGCGAAGACCCCGCCCTCGGACTCGAAGGTCACCGACAGCCGCGAGCTGGCGCCCGCCGCCTCGCCGGCCGCGGCCTCCACCTTGGCCGTCGCCCGCAGCAGCGCCTGCCGGTCGCTCTCGCGCAGTCCGGGCAGCGTGGACACGGCCCGGGCGGCGACGAGCAGGGCGGTGGCCTCGTCGGCGGCGAGCCTGAGCGGCTCGGCCGCCTCTGCCGCCAGGGCGGCCGGGTTGTGCCACCAGATGCGCTCGCCGTCGGTGTCGATGTCGAGCAGGTCGCCACCGCGGAAGCTGGTGCCGCACATGGGCAGCACGTCGAGGTCGGAGACCAGCTCGTCCTCGGTGATGCCGAAGGCGCGCGCGACGTCCTCGACCCGGGCTCCGGGGCGCTCCCTCAGATACGTCACCAGGGAGAGCATCCGTCTGGTCTGGTCGATGGCGTTCACGGGCCTGACCGGTTTGCCTGCCACTGTCTCGTCCGCTCCCCCTCAGCCCTTGGCCACGGCCCGTAGCCGGTCCACCACGTCGGCCCGCAGCTCCGCTGGCTCCAGGACGACCACGTCCGGCCCGAACTCCACCAGCCAGGCGTCCAGCCCGTGGCCGTACGGAATCTCCAACTCGTCCCAGCCGTCACCGAGTTCCCGTACGGAGGTGGCCTTCGCCCGAAGGGGGTACCCCGCGTCCGAGCGCAGCCGGATCCGCGCCGAACGGTCGGTGATCTCCCCGGCCCAGCTCGCGACGGTCTCACGGACGGTGACGACGTCCGGCACGTCGGCGGTGTACCGGCCGCCGCGCGAGCGGACCTTGCCGGTGATCCGGGACAGCCGGAAGACCCGCTCGGCGCCTCGGTCGCGGTCCCAGCCCGCCAGGTACCAGTGGCCCCGCCAGCACTCCAGCGCCCATGGCTCCACATGCCGCTGCTCGGGGTGGGCGGCGGTGGCCTTGCGGTAGTCGAACACGACGGGCCTGCGGTCCCGGCAGGCGAGCATCAGCGGCTCGAACGCCGCCTCGTGCACGGGGATGCGCGGTTCCAGGGCTCCGTGTGACCCGTACGGGTCGACGTCCTCGGGGAGTCCCGCCGCGCGCAGCTTCTGGAGGGCGCCGCTGGCGGCGCCGGCGAGCCGGGCCTGCTGCCACACCTTGGCGGCGAGCCCGAGTGCGGCGGCCTCCTCGGCGTCCAGGGTGATGGGCGGGAGGCGGTTGCTGTCGCGGCGGGCCAGATAGCCGATCTCACCGTCGAGGCTCTCGACGGTCTCGATGACCAGTCCGAGTTCGCGCAGGTCGTCCTTGTCGCGCTCGAACATGCGGTTGAAGGAGTCGTCGTTGCCGCCCGGGCCGTTGCCGGGGCCGAAGGCCTCGACGTAGGCCTCGATGGAGTCGCGCAGCTCACGCTTGCTGAGCGGCCGCCGCGTCCCGAGCAGACACAGCGCCAGGTTCATCAGACGCTCGGCCTTGGCAATGGCCATCGAAGCGCTTCGCCTCCCTATGGTGCTTACGAGCGATGACCGTACCGCCACACGGTGGCCCGGCAAAAGCCGAGGGCCCATGCCCGAACAGGCATGGGCCCCACGTGATCGAGTCTGTTCGGATCTTGCTCAGACTCCGAGCAGGTCGACCACGAAGATCAGCGTCTCGCCGGGCTTGATCGCCGGGGTCGGGCTCTGGTTGCCGTAGGCGAGGTGGGCGGGGATGGTCAGCTGGCGGCGGCCGCCGACCTTCATGCCCTGCACGCCCTGGTCCCAGCCCTTGATGACCCGGCCGCCGCCCAGCGGGAAGCGGAACGGGGTGCCGCGGTTCCAGCTGGCGTCGAACTCCTCGCCGGTGCTGAAGGAGACACCGACGTAGTGCACGGTGACGGTCTGGCCCGCCTGCGCGACCGGGCCGTCGCCTTCCCAGATGTCCTTGATCTCGAGGTCCGCCGGGGGCTCGCCGCCCGGGAAGTCGATCTCGGGCTTGTCGATGCTCACGTCTCTAGCTCCTGCTTGTCTACGGAAAGGCGAACACGCACAGTCTTACATCCCGGGCGCGTCACAGCTTCGCGAGGATGTCCACCGAAAAGACCAGCGTGGAGTCCTTCTTGATGCCACTGCCCTGCGGCGGGTTGTCCCCGTAGCCCAGTTCCGGCGGGATGACGATGAGGACGCGGCTGCCGACCTTCTTGCCGGTCAGGCCCTGCGCCCAGCCCTTGACGACCTGCTGGAGCGAGAACGACACGAGCTGCTTGTTGGCGTACGACGAGTCGAACTCCTTGCCGCCGTCCCACAGCACGCCCTTGTACTGCACGAGGACGCTGTTGTCGGCGGCGACCTCCTCGCCGTCACCCTCCAGGACGTACTCCGCGACGAGCTTCTTCGGCGCGGCCGACTTGGGCACCTCGATGGACGGCGCCTTGCCGTCGGTGTCGGTGCCGACCTTGGGCAGGTCCGCGTCGTCCTGCGGGACCTCCTTGCCCTTGGCGGAACTCTTGGCGTTGAACGTGTCCTGCACGTCGACGACGAAGACCAGGGTGTCGGTGCCCTTGATGCCCGCCTGCGGGTTGCCCTGCGAGCCGTAGCCCCAGGTGGGCGGGACGGCCATCTCGACACGGCTGCCGGCCTTCTTGCCGGCCAGCGCGTACCGCCAGCCGTCGATGATCTGGCCCTGGGTGAGCTGGATGGCCAGGCGGGCCTTGCGGTCGTAGGAGTTGTCGAAGACCTTGGCGGTGTTCCAGACCTGGCCCAGGTAGTTCGCGACGACGAAGTCGTTCTCCGCGATGGCCTTGCCGCTGCCCGCGACCAGGGTCTTCACCGCGAGCTGCTTCGACGGCTCTCCGCTGCCCTTGGCGATCGTCGGCTTCTCGTCGAACTTCGTGCCCGAGGTGACCGCCGGCAGCGGGCCGTCGACGATCTTCGGCGGCGGGGCGGCGGACGGAGCCGACGCCGAGGGCGACGGGCTGTCGCTGGCCTTGCTCGAGTCGGATTTGTCGTCGCCGCATGCGGCGAGCGTGGCAAGTCCAGCGGGTACGGAGATGAGAAGTGAGCGTCGGCGCACTGTGGGGGCCTCGTAATCGGTCGATCTCGTTGATGGCGTGCGCGCAACTCTACGGCGTGAGCAGGGCGCCGTACTTGTAACGTACGGCGCCCGTGTGGCGTTCCGGCGATTTCCCCGCCGGCGCATTTCCTCACATTCCGGCGATCAGCTTCTCCACTCGGTCGTCCACGGAACGGAACGGGTCCTTGCACAACACGGTGCGCTGAGCCTGGTCGTTGAGCTTGAGGTGCACCCAGTCGACCGTGAAGTCACGGCGCTGTTCCTGCGCGCGCCGGATGAAGTCGCCGCGCAGCCTGGCCCGAGTGGTCTGCGGCGGTACCGACTTGCCCTCGAAGATCTTCAAGTCGTTGCAGATGCGCGCTGCCTGACCCTTCTTCTCGAGAAGGTAGTACAGGCCGCGACGGCGGTGGATGTCGTGGTAGGCGAGGTCTATCTGCGCGACGCGCGGATGCGACATGGTCATGTTGTGCTTGGCCCGGTACCGCTCGAGGAGCTTGTACTTCATGACCCAGTCGATCTCGGTGCCGATGCGGTCGAGGTCCTCGCTCTCGATCGCGTCCAGCGTGCGGCCCCACAGCTCCAGGACCTGCTCCACGGTGCCGGTGCGGATGCCCCGGCGGTCGCAGAAGTCCAGGGCCTTCTCGTAGTACTCGCGCTGCACCTCCAGGGCGGAGGCCTCGCGTCCGCTGGCCAGGCGGACCTTGCGGCGGCCGGTGATGTCGTGGCTGACCTCGCGGATCGCCCGGATGGGGTTCTCCAGGGTGAGGTCCCGCATCACCGTGCCCGCCTCGATCATGCGCAGCACCAGGTCGGTGGCGCCGACCTTGAGGAGCATGGTCGTCTCGGACATGTTGGAGTCGCCCACGATGACGTGCAGGCGACGGTAGCGCTCGGCGTCCGCGTGCGGTTCGTCACGCGTGTTGATGATCGGCCGGGAGCGGGTCGTCGCCGAGGAGACGCCCTCCCAGATGTGCTCGGCCCGCTGGCTCACGCAGTACACGGCACCGCGCGGCGTCTGGAGCACCTTGCCCGCGCCGCACAGCAACTGCCGTGTGACCAGGAACGGAATCAGAATGTCCGCGAGCCGGGAGAACTCCCCGTGCCGGGCGACCAGATAGTTCTCGTGGCAGCCGTAGGAGTTGCCCGCCGAATCGGTGTTGTTCTTGAAGAGGTAGACGTCGCCCGCGATTCCCTCCTCGTGCAGGCGTCGTTCGGCGTCCACCAGGAGTCCTTCGAGAATGCGCTCGCCCGCTTTGTCGTGGGTGACCAGTTCGGTCACGTTGTCACATTCGGGTGTGGCGTATTCCGGATGTGAACCCACGTCGAGATAGAGGCGGGCGCCGTTTCGCAGAAAGACATTGCTGCTGCGGCCCCATGACACGACACGGCGGAAGAGGTACCGCGCCACCTCGTCAGGAGACAGGCGGCGCTGTCCCCTGAACGTGCACGTGACGCCGTACTCGTTCTCCAGCCCGAAAATGCGGCGGTCCATGAGGGAACATTACGCCCGATCCCCTGAACTGAAACGGGGTTCGACGGCACGGTTTGGATCATTTTCCGAACCAGCGGCAACCACCGCTCCCCCACCGGGAGCTGCGAGTACCCGCCCTGTGGCGGTCAAAACCAGCAGGGAGACACCACCCGCGACACCCGGCAGGGCGAAGCCCCACAGGGTTCCTCCCGTCTCCACGACGGGCCCCGCGACGCCCGCTCCGACCGAGTGGCCCACGGTGAACGTCGTCACCAGCCAGGAGAACGCCTCGGTGACCGTGCCGCGCGGCGCGTGCCGGTCGACCAGGACGAACGCGCAGGCGATGGCGGGCGCGAGGAAGACCCCGGCGAGCGCGGTCAGCGCCACCATGGGCACCGCGTCCGGCATGAGCATCAGCGGCAGATAACACACCACCAGAAGGGCCACCAGCACCCGCAGTCGCCGCGCGGGCTCACCGGCCCACTGCCGGGCCCCGTAGACGGTGCCTCCGACCAGCGCCCCGAAGCCCAGAGCCGCCATCAGCCAGCCGTACACGACGTCACCGCCGTGGTCGTCCGCGTAGGGCACCGAGGCGACGGTGATGGAGCCGAGCGCGATCCCTATGAACAGGAACGCCGCCAGCAGCGCCAGCAGCCCCGCCGAGCGCAGCGCGCCGAGCCAGTGCGCCTCGCGCGGCGCCGACCGCCACGCGCGCGAGGGCGGCGACACCACCACGGACAGCGCCCCCAGCACCCCGACCACGTTCAGCACCAGCAGCGCGGCCTGGGCGGACCACAGGGACACGCACAGCGTCACGAGCAGCGGCCCGACGGTGAACATCACCTCCTGGGCCACGGCGTCCATGGCGTACGCGGTGTGCACGTGTTCCTCCTTGCGGAGGACGGACGACCACAGGGCCCGCAGTCCGCCTTCGAGAGGCGGCGTGAAGAGCCCGGCGGCGGCGACGGCGGCATACGCGAGGGGCAGCGACCCGATCCCGCCGAAGGCGAAGACGGCCATGGCGAGCCCGGACAGGACGGCCGCGGGCAGCTGCACACGCGGCTGCCCGCGCAAATCCACGAGCCGGCCCAGCACCGGCTGGCCCACGGCGTTGGCGACGCCGTACACACCCACCAGCGCCCCCGCGACGCTGTACGAACCGCCTTCGGCCCGCACGAACAGCAGGATCGCGATGGCGGCCGTGGCATTGGGCAGCCGGCCGACCAGCGTGCCGACGAGCAGCCGGGCGGCGTGTCGCGCCCGAAGGATCTCCAGGTATCCCGTGGCCATGTCCCCGCCCTAGGTTTTACGTATAACGTCGAGTTCCATACGTACCATGGCCGCTGTTCACGAGTCCAGACGAAGGAGCAGCCCGACGGTGGCACGAGGCAGCACCCGACCCACGAGCCGGGACGTCGCCCAGGCCGCCGGCGTGTCCCAGGCGGCGGTTTCCCTGGTCCTCGGGGACAAGTGGCGCGGGCGCGTCTCGGAGACGACGGCTCAGCGGGTCCGCGAGGCCGCGCGCGACCTGGGCTACCGCCCGAACCTGGCCGCCCGCAACCTGCGTCTGGGCCGCACCCGCACGGTCCTCCTGGTGGTCCCGGCCCTGACCACGGAGTTCTTCGCCGGCGTCTACACGGGCGCCACCCGCGTCGCCGCCGAACACGGCTTCGGAGTGGTCCTCTACCCCTCCCCCGAGGGCATCGGCCCGGCCCCGGACCCCTTCGCCTCCGCCCAGGCCGCCCTGGACGGCGTCATCGCGTCCTCGATGGCCTCGGACGCCGTGACGGCGATCCGCGGGGAGGCGCTGCCGCTGGTGATGCTGGACAGCGACCCGGCGGAGAGCCTGGGGGCGGCGACGGTGAACCTGGACATCGCCGACGGTGTCCGCCAGGCCGCGGAGCATCTGCTGTCCCTCGGCCACCGGCGGTTCCTCCACCTCGCGGCGGACGTACCGTCCTGGACCTTCGAGGTACGCGCCCAAGAGCTGGCGGCTCGTCTGGGTGAGGTGCCCGGTACGTCCGTCCGCACGGCCCGCTCACCGATCTCCATCGAGGGCGCGGTGGCCGCGGCCGAAGCCGCCCTCTCCGGGCCGGGCCCCCGCCCTACGGCCGTGATCTGCGACGACGACCAGCTGGCCGCCGGCACGTACAAGGCAGCTCGCCGACTTGGCCTGCGCGTGCCGGACGACCTGTCGGTCACCGGCCTGGACGATCTGGCCCTGGCCACGGCGATCGACCCTGAACTGACGACGGTCCGCCTGGACGCCGAGCTGTTCGGCGAACGGGGCATGCGGGCGCTGCTGGCCGTCCTGGAGGGCCGTGAGCCCGAGAGCGGGGACATCCCGGTGCGGCTGGTGGTACGGGGCTCCACGGCACCACCGGGCCTGCCGTAGCTGCTCGGCGTCGCCGCCGGGGCGGGGTGGGTCCGCAACCCGGCGGAGCGGGGTGCCGGCAGCGGCTGCTGGGGCCGGGTGTGCCCGCAACCCGGCGGAGCGGGGTGCCGCTGCGCCCACCCGTGCCGCCCCTAGCGGCACGACTGCCCGCAGCCAGAGCGGCCACGACGCGCCCGCACCCCACCGAAGCCGCACAGGCCGCCGCAGACACCCCGGCTCAACCGCCGGAGGCAGCCGCGCGCCCTGGCCGCCGAAACGGCCAGGGCGCGCGGCAGTGAACGATTACTCGTTGTCCCCGGACGCCTCCGCCTCGGCTTCGGCGTTCGCGTCCGCCTCGGCCTCGGACGCCGTGGTCGCCCCGTCCGCCTCCAGCAGCCGGCTCAGCTGGCGCCCGCTGATCCGCTTGAACTTGCGCTTCTGCGGCCGCGTACGGTCCAGCACCGCCACTTCCAGCCGCTCCGCGGGAATCTCCCGCTCGCTGCCGTTGGTGTCACGGGACAGGGACTGCACCGCCAGCTTCAGCGCCTCGGCCAGCGTCATGCCGTCCCGGTGGCGCTGGTCCAGGTAGCTGCTGATCTGCTCGGCGTTGCCGCCCACCGCGACCGCGCCGTGCTCGTCCACGATGGACCCGTCATGGGGCAGCCGGTAGATCTGGTCCTGCTCGGGCGTCTCCCCGACCTCGGCGACGACCAGCTCCACCTCGTACGGCTTCTCCCCGACACTCGAGAAGATCGTGCCCAGCGTCTGCGCGTACACGTTCGCCAGGCCCCGGGCCGTCACATCGTCCCGGTCGTAGGTGTAACCCCGCAGGTCGGCGTAACGGACACCACCGATCCGCAGGTTCTCGTACTCGTTGTACTTGCCGGCGGCGGCGAAGCCGATCCGGTCGTAGATCTCGCTGAACTTGTGCAGCGCGCGGGACGGGTTCTCTCCGACGAACACGATGCCGTCGGCGTACTGCAGCACGACCAGGCTGCGACCACGGGCGATGCCCTTGCGGGCGTATTCCGCCCGGTCGGCCATCTGCTGCTGGGGTGAGACATAGAACGGCGTCGACACCGGTTATCCGTCCCTCTCTTGAAGATTCCGTCGGTTCACTGGACCACGCTCATGAAGACAGCCGGCCGCTCACAGCAGCGCGGCCCGCGGACCGTCGGGCTGCTCCAGACGCCGCTCCAGAATCGAGCGCGCGATCTCGGACGACTCGTTCTCGGAGAGGCGGCGGAAACCGTCCTCGGTGATCACGGTGACGATGGGATAGATCCGGCGGGCGACATCGGGACCACCGGTCGCCGAGTCGTCGTCTGCCGCGTCGTAGAGCGCCTGGACCACCAGCGTCGTGGCCTCGGCCTCGCTCAGGTCCTCCCGGAAGAGCTTCTTCATCGCGCCGCGAGCGAAGATCGAACCGGAACCCGTGGCCGCGTAACCCTGTTCCTCGGAGCGCCCGCCCGTGACGTCGTAGGAGAAGATCCGCCCCTTCTCCCGGTCCACGTCGTACCCGGCGAACAGCGGCACGACGGCCAGGCCCTGCATGGCCATGCCGAGGTTGGACCGGATCATCGTCGACAGCCGGTTCGCCTTGCCCTCCAGCGACAGCTGCGCGCCCTCGACCTTCTCGAAGTGCTCCAGCTCCAGCTGGAACAGCTTCACCATCTCCACGGCCAGACCCGCCGTACCGGCGATGCCCACGGCCGAGTACTCGTCGGCCGGGAAGACCTTCTCGATGTCCCGCTGCGCGATGACGTTGCCCATGGTGGCCCGCCGGTCACCGGCGAGGACGACGCCGCCGGGGAACGTCACGGCCACGATCGTCGTGCCGTGCGGCGCCTCGATCGCGCCCTGCACCGGGGGCAACTTCTTGTTGCCCGGCAGCAGTTCGGGCTGATGATCGGACAGGAAGTCCATGAAGGAGGCAGACCCCGGCGTCAGGAAGGCAGCCGGCAGACGCCCGGTGCTACGAGTGTTGGCTTCCACGCGATTCCTTCCACGTAAGCGACAGCCCGCCCTGTGACGTCGGGCCGATCCTTGGAACAACCCCGGCCCGGTTGCGACCGGGGGCACGGTATGCCTCGGACCCTACCCGTCCTTCGGCGGTGATCCACATGCCCGGCGGAACCAACTCCGCCGGAGCGACGCCGCACTTGCCCGCCGCGCGCATCGGGCGGGCCACCGGGCTCCGGACGCCACCGACGCCCGGAGCGCCGCACGCGAGGGCATCACGTCATGCTCTGCCCCGCGCACAGCGCTCCGCGCCCGGCTCGTCCGTCACCACGCACCCCGTTCGCCTTCGGGATGAAGGCTCAGGCGCCTTACTGGCCACCCTTTTGAACGAAGGACCGCACGAAGTCCTCGGCGTTCTCCTCGAGGACGTCGTCGATCTCGTCCAGAACCGAGTCCACGTCGTCGCTCAGCTTCTCCTGTCGCTCCTTGAGGTCCTCGGAAGCCTGCGCCTCTGCCGCCTGCTCCTCGACCTCCTCGGTGGACCGGGTGGCCTTCTGCTGTCCGCCGCCGGTGTCCTTGGTCGCCATATCCCTCACCCCGCTCGGTTCGCCCGACACAGTTGCTCGGTCAAGATCAGACCCTACTCGCCGGGTCTGACAATGGCCCCGCAGTTGCTCCAACGTACGGGGACCACCTCGATGATTCCCGGACCTGGGATTTTCCACCCTGTCCGGCGGGCCCCACCCGAGTACCCGCTGAACGCGCTCACCCGCCCGAAAGGACCCTGACCAGGTCTTCCGCCGTGCGGCAGCGATCCAGCAGCTCCTTGACGTGATTACGCGTTCCGCGAAGCGGTTCCAGGGTTGGAACCCGCTGGAGGGAGTCCCGGCCCGGCAGGTCGAAGATCACCGAGTCCCAGGAGGCCGCCGCCACGTCGTCCGCGTACTGCTCCAGGCAGCGGCCGCGGAAGTACGCGCGGGTGTCCTCCGGCGGCGCCGTACGGGCCCGCTCGACGTCCGCCTCGTCCAGCAGTCGCTTCATGCGACCGCGGGCCACCAGACGGTTGTACAGGCCCTTCTCGGGCCGTACGTCGGCGTACTGGAGGTCGACCAGGTGCAGCCGCGCCGCGTCCCACTCCAGGTTGTCCCGGCGCCGGTAGCCCTCCATCAGCTCCCGCTTGGCGACCCAGTCCAGCTCGCCGGCCAGGCTCATCGGGTCGTGCTCCAGGCGGGTGAGGGTGTCCTCCCAGCGGGACAGGACGTCCTTGGTCTGGTCGTCGGCGTCGGCCCCGAACCGCTCCTCCACGTACTTGCGTGCGAGCTCGTAGTACTCCATCTGAAGCTGGACCGCCGTGAGCGTACGGCCGCTGCGCAGCGTGATCAGGCGCTTCAGGGACGGGTCGTGCGAGACCTGGTGGAGGGTGCGGACGGGCTGGTCGACGGCCAGGTCGACGGCGATGAAGCCGTCCTCGATCATCGACAGGACCAGGGAGGTCGTCCCCAGCTTGAGGTACGTCGAGATCTCCGACAGGTTCGCGTCGCCGATGATCACGTGCAGACGGCGGTACTTCTCGGCGTCGGCGTGCGGCTCGTCGCGGGTGTTGATGATCGGGCGCTTGAGCGTCGTCTCCAGGCCGACCTCGACCTCGAAGTAGTCGGCTCGCTGGCTGAGCTGGAAGCCGTGCTCGTGCCCGTCCTGCCCGATGCCGACGCGGCCGGCGCCGGTGAAGACCTGGCGGGAGACGAAGAACGGCGTGAGGTGGCGCACGATGTCCGAGAAGGGGGTCTCCCGCTTCATCAGGTAGTTCTCGTGCGTGCCGTAGGACGCGCCCTTGTTGTCGGTGTTGTTCTTGTACAGGTGGATCGGCTGGGCACCGGGCAGCTGGGCGGCCCGTTCCGCGGCCTCCGCCATGATCCGCTCGCCGGCCTTGTCCCAGAGGACGGCGTCCCGCGGGTTGGTGACCTCGGGGGCGCTGTACTCGGGGTGCGCGTGGTCGACGTAGAGCCGTGCGCCGTTGGTGAGGATCACATTGGCCAGGCCGATGTCCTCGTCGGTGAGCTGGCTGGAGTCGGCGGCCTCGCGGGCGAGGTCGAAGCCTCGGGCGTCCCGCAGCGGGTTCTCCTCCTCGAAGTCCCAGCGGGCCCGGCGGGCCCGGTGCATCGCCGCCGCGTAGGCGTTCACGATCTGGGACGAGGTGAGCATGGCATTGGCGTTGGGGTGGCCGGGGACGGAGATCCCGTACTCCGTCTCGATGCCCATTACTCGCCGTACGGTCATGCGGCCCTCCTTGCCCGGCGGCGCCCTCGGTCGTGGGCGCCACTCAGATACCGCTGGCGCTCGGTTGCGTGTGCGGTGCCCGTCCCCGCACTGCGCGACTTGGCGGTACGCAAGAGCCTAGAACGCCTTTGCGCTGGTGGGGAGATCATTTGCGTCATTGCGTTGCTCCAGCCGTGGCCTGAAAAACAGTCGGCTGCGGGTACCCGCCGAGGGCACCCGCAGCCGCCCTGCCTTTTACAGGTACTGACCGGTGTTCGCCACCGTGTCGATGGAGCGTCCGGTGTCCGCGCCCTGCTTTCCGGTGATGAGCGTACGGATGTACACGATCCGCTCGCCCTTCTTGCCGGAGATTCGGGCCCAGTCGTCCGGGTTGGTGGTGTTCGGCAGGTCCTCGTTCTCCTTGAACTCGTCCACGCAGGCCTGGAGGAGGTGGGAGACCCTGAGTCCCTTCTGGTTCTTCTCGAGGAAGTCCTTGATCGCCATCTTCTTGGCGCGGCCCACGATGTTCTCGATCATGGCGCCGGAGTTGAAGTCCTTGAAGTAGAGGACTTCCTTGTCACCGTTGGCGTAGGTGACCTCCAGGAAGCGGTTCTCCTCGGATTCGGCGTACATCTGTTCGACGGCCGTCTGGATCATGCTCTGGACCGTGGAGGCCTTGGAGCCGCCGTGCTCGGCGAGGTCGTCGCCGTGCAGCGGGAGGCGCTCGGTGAGGTACTTGCCGAAGATGTCCTTGGCCGCCTCGGCGTCCGGACGCTCGATCTTGATCTTCACGTCCAGCCGGCCGGGCCGCAGGATGGCGGGGTCGATCATGTCCTCACGGTTGGAGGCACCGATCACGACCACGTTCTGCAGGCCCTCCACACCGTCGATCTCGGCGAGCAGCTGCGGGACGATGGTGTTCTCCACGTCCGAGCTGACACCGGAGCCACGGGTGCGGAAGAGGGACTCCATCTCGTCGAAGAAGACGATGACGGGGGTGCCCTCGCTGGCCTTCTCACGGGCCCGCTGGAAGACGAGGCGGATCTGCCGCTCCGTCTCACCGACGTACTTGTTCAGGAGCTCGGGGCCCTTGATGTTGAGGAAGAAGCTCTTGCCCTGGGCCTGGCCGGTCACCTCGGCGACCTTCTTGGCCAGCGAGTTGGCCACGGCCTTGGCGATCAGGGTCTTACCGCATCCAGGGGGCCCGTACAGCAGGACACCCTTCGGCGGCCGCAGTTCGTGCTCCTTGAACAGGTCCGGGTACAGATACGGGAGCTCGACCGCGTCGCGGATGGCCTCGATCTGGCCGCCGAGGCCGCCGATCTGCTCGTAGCCGATGTCGGGGACCTCTTCGAGGACGAGCTCCTCGACCTCACTCTTCGGCACGACCTCGTAGACGTAGCCGGAGCGCGGTTCGAGCAGGAGGGCGTCGCCGGCGCGGATGGTGACGTCCAGCAGCGGCTCGGCGAGCCGTACCACCCGCTCCTCGTCGGTGTGCCCGAGCACCAGGGCCCGCTCGCCGTCCTCGAGGATCTCCTTGAGGGTGACGATTTCACCGACGCGCTCGTACTCCATGGCCTCGACCACGTTGAGCGCTTCGTTGAGCATCACTTCCTGGCCGCGCCGGAGCTCGTCGAGCTCGACGCTGGGGCTGACGTTCACCCTGAGCTTGCGGCCGCCGGTGAAGATGTCGGCGGTGCCGTCCTCGTTCGCCGTCAGGAAGACACCGAAGCCGGCCGGCGGCTGCGCGAGCCGGTCGACTTCCTCCTTGAGGGCCACGATCTGGTCACGGGCCTCACGGAGCGTGTTGGCGAGTCGCTCGTTCTGTGCGGACACGCCGGCCAGATTGGTCTGCAGCTCGACGATCCGCTCTTCGAGAATCCTCGTGTGCCGCGGAGAGTCGGCGAGCTTGCGTCGCAGGACGGCGATCTCCTGCTCAAGGTAGGCAATCTGCCCGGCCGGGTCGTCGGACCCGCGTCCCGGGCGGATGCCGCGGTTCATGTCGTCGTCGTGGGCTGCCACGGTCCTCACCTCCTCCAAGGGGAGCTGGACGCTTCCAGACCCTACCTGGGCGGGTGTCGATTGAAACCCCTAGATCACAAAGACGGTCGGGGTGTGTCCGATCTTCACCCTTGCGCTCTCCCTCACGCCAGGGGAATACCCAGCGAACATGATTGGAACCCAGCCGGAGGTAGGGTCGAAGCGTTCAACACCCGTCAGAGCTGGCCGGATTCCCGATACGGCTCGACGTATGAAACGGCAGGAGACATGAGCGTGCAGCAGGAGGCCGGAGTCGAGGGCGAGGCACTGGAGGTCTGGATCGACCAGGATCTGTGTACCGGTGACGGCATCTGCGCCCAGTACGCGCCCGAGGTGTTCGAGCTGGACATCGACGGTCTGGCCTATGTGAAGAGCGCCGACGACGAGTTGCTCCAGGACAAGGGCGCGACAACGCCCGTTCCCCTGCCGCTTCTCACGGACGTGATCGACTCGGCGAAGGAGTGTCCGGGCGACTGCATCCACGTACGTCGAGTTTCGGACAGGGCTGAAGTCTACGGACCAGACGCGGAGTGACTACTTCTCTACGTTCGGTTACTACTGTCTGATATCTCACACATGATGCGCACGGTCCTCACACGCTGCGGGCACCGGCCGGTGCCGAGCGCACGAACGCGCCGTTCTGCCAACGCCATTTCGCGTCGCTGTGCACATCAGGGCAGCAACGGGGCACATCGGGCGACGAGTAGCCGAGCAGCGCGGCCGTGACGGCGCCGTCGCGTACGGCGAAGTCGCTGACGGTGGTGCCGTCCTTGGGGTCGAGCAGGGTCGCCACCACGCGCGGTGCGCCGCCGTCGGCGCCCCGGGTGAGGACGTACACGCCGTCCGGCGGGGTGCCCATCGGGGAGTCGCAGTGGACCACGGCCACCGTCTCGGGCTGTCCGTCGCCGTCGAGGTCGCCGGAGGCCTTCTTCTTCACCACGGCCTTCACCGGGCCGCACTCGAGGGGGAACTCCACCGCGGCCGGGTCGGGCGCGGCCGCGCTCGCCGGCGCGCTTCTGGTCTCGGGGGCGGACGGCTGAGCGGCCGTCGCCGCGCCGGGCTGGAGGACCGAGGAGAGGGCCACGACACCGGCGACGGCCGTCGCGGTGGCGAGCCAGTGGATGGGTCGGGTGTGGGTGTGGGCGAGCTCCGGGACGGCGGAAGGCTGCACTAGGAGTGTCTCCTGAGGGCTGTGCCGGTGGTGGGGTGGCCAGCATGGTGCCACACGTCACACGGCGAGGGAACGGCGGGGTGTGCACGTCCCGTGCCGGGGAAGTCAGAAGGGTTACGGTCCCTGCCGCTGTGTCAGCGAGCGCCTGCCGGCGCGGGGCCGCTGCCGGCCCGTGGCACGTCGGAAGGGCGGGCCGTGGGGGGCCTGTTTCAGGTCAAGACACACACGCGCTGGTTCACTCGCCACGGCCACCCCGGACAACAGTGAGGCGCCGTGGCGGAGTTCGGACCGGGTCCGGGAACTCCGCCACGGCGCCTGTGCGTTGTGCGGGGCGGCGGGCCGTCTCAGCGGCCGGTGCCGCCGTCGGCGTTGGGGCCGGCGTAGTCCTCGCCGTAGGCGCCCTTGGCGGGGCGGCGGCGGCGCATGGGCGGCTCGACACCGTCGGCGAGGCGGCGGGCGGTGAGCAGGAAGCCGGTGTGGCCGATCATCCGGTGGTCCGGGCGGACGGCCAGGCCCTCGATGTGCCAGTTGCGGATCATCGTCTCCCAGGAGGTCGGCTCGTTGAAGCAGCCGATCTCGCGGATGGACTCGACGGTCCGGGCGAGCTGGGTGGTGGTCGCCACGTAGCAGCACAGGATGCCGCCGGGGACCAGCGCCTTGGACACGGCCTCCAGGCACTCCCAGGGGGCGAGCATGTCGAGGATGACGCGGTCGACGTCGGCGTCGGACAGGTTGTCCTGGAGGTCGCCGACGGTGAGCTGCCAGGCGGGGTGCGGGCCGCCGAAGTAGCGCTCCACGTTCGCCTGGGCGATCTCGGCGAAGTCCGCGCGGCGCTCGTAGCTGTGCAGCATGCCCTGGTCGCCGATGGCGCGCAGCAGGAAGCTGCTGAGCGAGCCGGAGCCGACCCCGGCCTCCACGACGCGGGCGCCGGGGAAGATGTCGGCGAACGCCAGGATCTGCCCCGCGTCCTTGGGGTAGACCACGGCGGCGCCGCGGGGCATGGACAGGACGTAGTCGGGGAGCAGGGGGCGCAGCGCGAGGTAGGCGACGTTTCCTGTGGTGCGGACAACGCTGCCCTCGGGAGCGCCGATCAGTTCGTCGTGGGGGAAGGAACCCTTGTGGGTGTGGAAGTTCTTCCCGGCCTCGAGCGTGAACGTGTAGTGGCGGCCCTTGGGGTCGGTCAGCTGTACCTGGTCCCCGACCTTGAAGGGCCCGCGCCTGCGGGCGGCACCGGTCGGTTCGGACATGTGACCAGCCTACCGGCACCTGAGAGGGCCTCCGACCACGGTCCGGCCACTAGGGCCTGTCGTTTGGATCAGGTCGCAGACGCGGGGCCTGGCACGCGCATCTGCGGCGTTGTCGTCAGTCGCCAACGCTCCGCGTTGACTCCCTCCTCCGCCTTGCAGCTGCACGCACCAGCCCCCGCTCACCGGCGCTGAAGAGATGCCGCCGATTCCCCGCGACCTGATCCAAACGACAGGCCCTAGGAGGGACGGGCCATGGCCTTCACGAAGGCCCGCTCCACATCGGCCGCGGACAGGACGCCGTAGATCTCGCCGGTCTCCTCGACCACCAGGTACTCGGTCGCCGGGGTGGCGCGCAGGGCGTCCAGGAGCTCCTCGCCGGACAGTTCCGCCGAGACGCGCATGCCGTCGGTCAGGTCCTGGGCGAGGCCGCTGACCGCGACCCAGGGGCGGCGGTGTTCGGGTACGCCGACGATGGCGGCCTCGCGGACAAGGGAGACGGGGTTGCCGTGGGCGTCGACGACGACCAGGGCGCGGGCGCCGGCGGCGTTGGCGCGGCGCAGGGCCTCCGAGAGCGGGGTGTCGGTCTCGACCGGGACGGCACGGCGGGTGAGCGCACGGGCGCGCAGTTCGGGGAGGTGCTCGCGCAGGCGGGCCATGCGCAGGCTGTTGCCGGCGCCGGTCCAGATGATCGCGGCAAGGATGGCGGCGAGCAGGGCGTCCAGGACGGTGTCCATGCCGACGTTGTCCACGGCCTCGGTGCCGAGGGCGCCGGACTGCGTCAGCAGGGGCAGGCCGATCAGGACGGAGACGGCGAGGGCGCGGCCGACCCAGGCGGCGGCGACGGTGCCGGTCATCGGCTTGCCGGTGATCTTCCAGACGACCGCACGGAGCATGCGGCCGCCGTCCAGGGGCAGGCCGGGCAGGAGGTTGAACGCGGCCACGATGAGGTTGGAGATCATCAGACCGGCCAGCAGGACGCCCGGGACGGTCCCGGGTTCCACGGTCTGTACGGCGCCGTAGAAGACGCCGGCCAGGACGAGGGAGAGCAGCGGCCCGACGAAGGCGAGCACGAACTCCCGTCCGGGGGTCTCGGCCTCCTTCTCGATCTCGGAGACGCCGCCGAAGAACTGGAGCTGGATACGGCGGACCGGGAGCTTGAAGCGGAGGGCGGCGACCGTGTGGGCCAGTTCGTGCACCAGTACGGACGCGTAGAAGGCGACCGCGAAGAACAGGGAGACCAGGTAGCGGGAGGCGCCGAGCTCGGGCAGCACGCGCTCGAGCTGTCCGCCGAACACCCAGGTGATCAGCGCGGCGACGAGGAACCAGCTGGGCGCGACGTAGACGGGCACGCCGAACGGCCGCCCCATCAACAGTCCGCCTCGCGGCTCCGGGGGGCGCTGGGGCGCGGGGCCCTTGCCGTCCGCCGAGTGCGCGAGGTGACGGGCACCGGGGCCGGAGGCGGCGTGCTGGCCGTTCGCATCAGGCTCGCCCGCGGCAGAGTCCATGTGCGGGCCGGTGGCGAAGGCACGGTCGGGGTGCGCGTCGGCCTCCGGCGGACGGCTGCCGTCGTGCCCGCCCGCGGCAGAGTCCGTGTGCGGGCCGGTGGCGAAGGCACGGTCGGGGTGCGCGTCGGCCTCCGGCGGGCGGCTGCCGTCGTGCCCGCCGTGGGCGGGGGCCTTGCGCAGGGCATCGCCCGCGGAGCCGTCCGCGTGCGCGTCAGCCTCCGAACGGCGGCTGCCCTGGCTCTCGCCGTGAGCCGGGGCCTTGCGCAGGGCATCCGTCTCGGGGCTGTCCGGGTGCTCCTGGTGGGAGGCTTCCGGGGATTGCCGGTCCGGGGGGCCGTCGGTCGTGGCGGCTGCGTTCTGGCCGGGGGCCGGGTCTCCCGGACGCGGGGCGGCCGGGCGGACGGGGCCGGGGGTCTCAGGCGCTGCCGCGTCGGCCGTCGGTCCGGGTGTCTGTGGGGACGGACGGTCGTCCGGCCGGGGCGGCGGCGTCGCGGCAGGGGCGTCGTCGTCGCTCGTGGAGGTGAACCGCCGTACGTCCGTGGACCGTTCGTCGGCGGAGGTGGGGTCGGTGGCCCGGGCCGGAGGCCCTGCGTGATCGGCCGACTCCTCGTTGCCGGACCGCGGCTGCCCGCGCCCGCCGCTCTCGTCCACCGGTGTCCCCTCGTTCGCTGCTTCTCCCGCGCCTGCCGGACGGGAGGGTCTCGAGTCGATGGTATGCGTCCGTCGAGGTGCGTTCCGCCCCGGCACCCCTGAGTTTCCTCCGCCCCGCCTCCTCGCTCCTGCCCGCGGCGCGACCGCGGCTGGGTCACTGTCAGTGGCGGGCCGTATGGTCTGAGGCATGGAGACGAGCACCGAGGGCGCGGCACAGCCCGACAGCAGCCCTGCCGCGGCGGTGGATCCGCCGGTCCCGGCCGGGTCCGTGGAGGCGGTCATCGAGACGGCGGTGGAGACGGCGACCGAGACCGCGCCCACCGCCATACCGCCCGCCTCGCTGTCCCCCTCGCGTGCCAGTGACTTCATGCAGTGCCCGCTGCTCTACCGTTTCCGGGTCATCGACCGGCTGCCGGAGAAGCCGAGCGAGGCGGCGACCAGGGGCACGCTGGTGCACGCGGTCCTGGAGCGGCTCTTCGACGCCCCGGCGGCCGAGCGCACGGCACCGCGGGCGAAGTCGCTGATCCCGGGCCAGTGGGACCGGCTGCGGGAGACGCGGCCGGAGGTCGTGGAGCTGTTCGCCGACGATCCGCAGGGCGAGCGGCTGGCGCGCTGGCTGGGCGAGGCCGAGCAGCTCGTCGAGCGCTGGTTCAGCCTGGAGGACCCCAGCCGGCTGGAGCCGGCCGAGCGGGAGCTGTTCGTCGAGGCCGAGCTGGAGTCCGGGCTGCGGCTGCGCGGGATCATCGACCGGGTCGACGTGGCGCCCACGGGCGAGGTGCGGATCGTCGACTACAAGACGGGGAAGGCCCCCAGGCCCGAGTACTCCGAGGGCGCCCTGTTCCAGATGAAGTTCTACGCCCTCGTCGTCTGGCGGCTGAAGAACGTGGTCCCGCGGCGGCTCCAGCTGGTCTACCTCGGCAGTGGTCAGGTGCTGACGTACGACCCCGTCCTCGCCGACCTGGAGCGGGTCGAGCGCAAGCTGCTGGCGCTGTGGGAGGCGATCCGGCTGGCGACCGAGACGGGCGACTGGCGGCCGCGCCCCACGAAGCTGTGCGGCTGGTGCGATCACCAGGCCCACTGTCCGGAGTTCGGCGGCACTCCCCCGCCGTATCCGCTGCCGTTGCGGGAGACCGGCCAGGGCGGCTGAGTCCGGCGGCCTCGCGCAGGGCAGAATGGGGCCGGACTAGCGAAGGAGACTTACGTGGCCATCCGCGTCCTACTGGTCGACGACCAGCCCCTGCTCCGTACGGGCTTCCGGATGATCCTGGAGGCCGAGCAGGACCTCGCGGTCGTCGGCGAGGCCGGAGACGGCCTCCAGGCGCTCGACCAGGTGCGGGCGCTACAGCCCGACGTGGTCCTGATGGACATCCGCATGCCGCGGATGGACGGCGTGGAGGCGACCCGGCAGATCACCGGCCCCGGCCGGGACGGTCCGGCGAAGGTCCTGGTGCTGACCACCTTCGACCTCGACGAGTACGTGGTCGAGGCCCTGCGGGCCGGTGCCAGCGGCTTCCTGCTCAAGGACGCCCCGGCCAACGAGCTGGTGCAGGCGATCCGGGTCGTGGCCGCGGGGGAGGCGATGCTCGCGCCGAGCATCACCAGGCGGCTGCTCGACAAGTACGCCACGCATCTGCCGTCGGGCGAGGAGCCCGTGCCGGACACGCTGCACACGCTCACCGACCGCGAGGTCGAGGTGCTGAAGCTGGTGGCGCGCGGGCTGTCCAACGCCGAGATCGCCGCCGACCTGTTCGTCAGCGAGACCACCGTCAAGACGCACGTCGGGCATGTGCTCACCAAGCTGGGCCTGCGCGACCGCGTGCAGGCCGCGGTGTACGCCTACGAGAGCGGTCTGGTGCGCCCCGGCGCGCAGTAGGCCTCCTCACCGCCGGAACACGAAGAGGGCGCCCCCTGCAGAGCAGGGAGCGCCCTCTTTCGCGCGGGTGCGTCAGGCGTCCTTGCTCAGCTCCCAGAAGCGGAACACGGTGGACGCGTCGAGGCAGTACTCCAGTCCGTAGACGCCGTCGCGGACGACCGCGTACTGCTTGGCCTGCCACACCGGCAGGACGGGCAGTTCGTCGGCGACGATGTCCTGGAGCTCCCCGAACTCCTTGTCGGTGGCGGCCCGGTTGGTGAGGGCGGCGGTGCGCGGGATGAGCGTGCCGGTGATGGTGCCGTTGTCGTAGTTGTTGCTCAGCACGTTGCCCTCGCCGAAGAAGGGGGCCGTGAAGTTGTCGGCGTCCGGGTAGTCCGGCACCCAGCCCTTCACGTACACGCCGTACTTGCCGGCGGCGATGTCCTTCTCGTACTGGCCGAAGGGGACGGACTTGACCTCGGCGTCGAACAGGCCGCTGGCGTTGAGCTGGCCGGCGATGGCGGTCAACTCCTGGTCGGTGGCGGGGCCGTAGCGGGACGGCGTGGACCACAGGGTCAGCTTCACCTTGCCGGTGATGCCGTCCTCGCGCAGCGCGGCCTGGGCCTTGGCCTTGGAGGGGCGGGCGCCGTAGGTGTCGAAGAAGGCCGTGTTGTGGCCGGCGATACCCGCCGGGATGATCGAGTACAGCGGGGTCGCGGTGCCCTGGTAGACGTCCTTGATGAGGGCTTCGCGGTCGAGCAGATGCGCGATGGCCTTGCGGACGCCGAGCTTTCCGGCGACCGGGTCGTCCATGTTGAACACCAGGTGCTGGACCTCGGCGCTGCTGCCCTCGATGACCTCGACGCCGGTGCCGTCGTCGGCCTTCTCCATGTCGGCGACGTCGCCGGCGGTGAGGCCGCGGTAGGCGATGTCGACTTCCTCGTTCTGGATGGCCTGCTTGAGGGCGGTCTGGTCGCCGTCGAAGAACTTGAGCGTCACGCCGGTGTTCTTCACCTCGGCGGTGCCCTTGTAGTTCTCGTTGACGGAGAAGACGGCCTGCTCGTCGTCGAACGAGTCGAGCTGGTAGGGGCCGGACCCGACGGCCTTGCCGTCCTTGCGCAGCCCGTCCGCGTCGTACTCACGGTGGTCGACGATGGAGCCGGCACCCGAGGCGATCTTGCTCGGGAAGGTGGCGTCGGCCGTGTTGAGCCGGAAGACGACCGTCTTCTCGTCCGGCGTCTCGACCTCGTCCAGCGTGGGGAACATGACCGCGGGGCCGTCCGGGTCGTTGATCTTCAGCATGCGGTCGAAGGAGAACTTGACGTCCTCGGAGGTGAGCGCGTCACCGTTGCTGAACTTGAGGCCGTCCTTCAGCGTGCACTTGTAGACCGTGGTCTGCGTGTCGGTGAAGGAGCAGCTCTCGGCGGCCTCCGGCTGTGGTTCCGTTGCGCCCTTGGGGAAGCTGAGCAGCGACTGGAAGACGTTGTTGAACAACAGCCAGGAGCCGGGGTCGTAGCCGGAGGCCGGATCGGTGGCCAGGACGTCGTCGGACATCCCCACCACCACGTTGGAGCCGTCCCCCGCGGAGTCCCCGGTCTCCGTGCCACAGCCGGTCAGCAGGCCGGAGGCGAGCCCCGCCACGATGGGCAGGACCGGCCACTGGTTGCGTATGTTCACGTGTGTGCCTTGTCGTCGGTTCTCGAGAACACCCGGAGCATGTCCCTGGCTCCGGGGCACGGGTCCCCGGGGGCCGCGGTCACCGGCCCCGGGGTCCCAGCGGGTCCGTCAGCCACTCACGCCCCGGCCGAGCTCCCACAACTGGAGCGTCGACGAGGAGTTGAGGGCGTACGCGGTACCCGTGATGTCGTCGCGCGCGGCGACGTACTGCTTGCCCTGCCACAGCGGGAGCACAGGCACGTCGGAGGCGACGATGTCCTGAATGTCCGTCAGGCTGGAGGCGGCGGACAGCCGGTCCGCCTCACGGCGGGACTCCGGGATCAGGGTGTTGCGGATCTGGTTGTTGTCGTACGGCGAGCCAAGGGTGTTGTCCTTGTCCAGGAACGGCGCGAGGAAGTTGTCGGCGTCCGGGAAGTCCGGGAACCAGCCCATGCCGTAGACGTCGTACTCGCCCTTCTTCTCGGCCGGGCGGAACGTGTCCCACGGCGTGCCCTTGATGCCGACCTCGAACAGGCCGCTGGAGTTCAGCTGGTCGCGCAGGACCTCGAACTCCTTCTTGGTGGCCGGTCCGTAGTGGTCGGTGGTGTAGTGCAGCGTCAGCTTCACCGGGGTGGTGATGTTCGCCTGGTTGAGCAGGGAGCGGGCCTTGGTGACGTTCGGGTCGCCGTACTTGTTGAAGAACGAGTTGGAGTGACCCGTGACGCTGGCCGGGACCAGCGAGTACAGCGGCTCGGCCTGGGAGCCGTAGACCTTGGAGACCAGCTCGCTGCGGTTGACGATCTGGGCCATCGCCTGGCGTACGGCCTTGGACTTCACGGTCGGGGCGTCGGTGTTGAAGCCCAGGTAGCGGATCTCCAGGCCGGGCATCTCGACGAGGTCGACGCCGGTGTCCGCGTCGCCCGAGAGCTTGCGGATCTGGTCGGGCGACATGGCGCGGGTCATCAGGTCGATGTCGCCCTTGTTCAGCGCCTCGCCCATGGCGCCGGCGTCCTTGAAGGAGACCATGTCGATCTTGCCGTTGTTCACCTTCAGGCTCCCCTTGTAATCGGGGTTCCGGGTGAACTCGGCCTTGTTCAGCTCGCCGTCCTCGACGTCGGCCTTGAAGGTGTACGGGCCGGAGCCCTGGAGGTCGAAGCCGTCACGCAGCTTGTTCTTCGGGTACTCGTCGGGGTCGACGATGCCGGCGACCGGTGTCGACAGCTTGTACGGGAAGGTCGCGTCGGCGGTCTTGAGGTGGAAGATGACCTCGTGGTCGCCCTGCGTCTCGACGGTGTCGATGGTGGACAGCAGCGCGAACACTCCGCTGTCGGCCTTGAGGGAACGGGCCCGGTCGATCGAGTACTTGACGTCGGCCGCGGTGACGGGGTCGCCGTTCGCGAACTTCAGGCCGTCGCGCAGGGTGCAGGCGTAGCGCTCGTTGCCGGTGTCGGTGAAGCCGCAGCGCTCGGCGGCCTCCGGTACCGGCTCGCCCTCGCCGCGCGGCTGGATCATCAGGGTCTGCACGGTCTGGCGCAGGATGTTCCAGGTGCCGACGTCGTAGGCGTACGCCGGATCGAGGGGCGCGGGGGCGTCCTTCGAGGCGGTGAACCGGTCCGTGGTGCCGACGACGATCGCGCCGCCGTTGTCGCTCCCGCTGTCGGACCCGCCACAGGCGGCGAGCACCGGCGCGAGCAGGCCGATCACGGCCGGCAGCACCAAAGTCTTGCGGTTCATGCTCGAGTTTCTCCAGAGCTGTCGACTCCGTGTACCCGGCATGCAGGGGTGGCGCAGCGGATCACGGGGGTGGGGCGAGGTTCTCGCAACGAGATTAGTCGCGGTCGGCAGGAGGGTTCGCCGCCACCGGAGTTGAGCACCCATCACGCTGCGGAACCGGGCGTGGACGCACCGAAAACCCGACAGCGGAAGCTTTGGTGCAGCGTTCCATCAATCGGGACACAAGGGCACGCCGACGGCCCCCCACAGGGGGTGCGCAGCACACGCCGGACTTGGCGTCGACCCCGGCCTGCGTGGGGAACGTCACACCCGTAAACGGGTTCGAAGGTACGGAAATTCGATCCTCCGCGGAGTTCGAATTCACCTTCGGAATTACCGCCCTAACACCGTTGCACGCTGGGTGAACACCTAGCGCATTTCCGTCATCAGGCCGTGCAGAAATGTCAGGTCGACCTCTTCGAGAGAGGTGACGACCGTACGCCTCAGGGCCGGGGCGATGGGGGCCACGGAGGGCACCGCGACGACCTGGCAGCCCGCGGCCTCGGCGGCGGCGACCCCGGTCGCCGTGTCCTCGATGACGGCGCACCGGGCGGGTTCGGCGCCGAGTCCGGCGGCGGCCGCGAGGTACGGGTCGGGGTGGGGCTTGGTCCGCGGGACCTCGTCGCCGGCCACCGTCAGGGCGAAGTGGTGCGCACCCAGGGACGTCAGCACCCGGTCGATGATGCGCCGGTGCGAGGCGGAGACCAGGGCCGTGGGGATCTCGTACTCGTACAGCTCGGCCAGCAGCCGGCCGGCGCCGGGCATCAGCGGCAGGGTGCGGCCGATGCGGTCCTCGAAGCCGTCGTTCAGGAGCACCGTGAGCTCGTCGAGCGCGATGTCCGCGCCGGTGGCCTCGATAAGGAACCCCGCGCTGCGGGTCATGGGGCCGCCGACGACGACGTGGCGCCAGGACTCGTCGAGCACGTGGCCGAGGGAGGCGAAGACCTCGACCTCGACGTCCCACCAGAAGCCCTCCGTGTCCACCAGGGTGCCGTCCATGTCGAGGAGCACGGCCTGCAGGGCCGAGCCTTCGGCCGTACGTGTACCGAGCGCGGGGACCGTACTGGTCATCCACCTACCTCCTTGAGGGACGATCAGGCCGGTTCCCACGTGGGAACCGGCCTGCAGTGGACCGACCAGTCTACGTCGTGTGCGGAGGAAGTGCCTCGTTTAACCGCTGTGCCCCCGGGCACACAGTGCGTACGCCGGGGGCTGCCGTGGAATGTGCCCGGTGGGGCGGCTCAGCGGGCGTTGAAGTACTTCGCCTCCGGGTGGTGGATCACGATGGCGTCCGTGGACTGCTCGGGGTGGAGCTGGAACTCCTCGGACAGGTGGACGCCGATGCGCTCCGGCTGGAGCAGGTCCGCGATCTTGGCGCGGTCCTCCAGGTTGGGGCAGGCGCCGTAGCCGAGGGAGAAGCGGGCGCCCCGGTACTTCAGCTCGAACATGCCCTGCATCTCGTCCGGGTCCTCACCGGCGAAGCCGAGTTCGGAGCGCACGCGCGCGTGCCAGTACTCGGCGAGCGCCTCGGCCAACTGCACGGACAGGCCGTGCAGTTCGAGGTAGTCGCGGTAGGCGTTGGACTCGAACAGACGCGCGGTCTCCTCGCCGATGCGCGAGCCGACGGTGACGACCTGGAGGCCCACGACGTCCGTCTCGCCGGACTCCTCCGGGCGGAAGAAGTCGGCCAGGCACAGGCGCCGGCCGCGGCGCTGGCGCGGGAAGGTGAAGCGGGTGCGCTCGTTGCCCTGCTCGTCCAGGATGATCAGGTCGTCGTCCTTGGAGACGCACGGGAAGTAGCCGTAGACCACGGCCGCCTCCAGCAGGTTCTCCGTCTGGAGCTTGTCCAGCAGCCCGCGCAGCCGGGGCCGGCCCTCGGTCTCGACCAGTTCCTCGTACGACGGGCCCTCGCCGGTGCGGGCCTGCTTGAGGCCCCACTGGCCCTTGAACAGGGCGCCCTCGTCGAGCCAGCTCGCGTACTCCTTGAGCTGGATGCCCTTGATCACGCGGGTCCCGCGGAAGGGCGGCTCGGGCACGGGGTTGTCGATGGCGACGTCGGAGCGGACGTGCCCCTCCTCGGGGCGCTCCTCCACGGCGGCCTGGGCGGTGGCCCGGACCCGGCGCTGCTTCAGCTCGGGCAGCTTCGCGCCGGGCACACCCCGCTTGACGCCGATCAGGGCGTCCATCAGGCGCAGTCCCTCGAAGGCGTCGCGGGCGTAGCGGACCTCGCCCTGGTAGATCTCGTGCAGGTCCTGCTCGACATAGGCGCGGGTGAGGGCGGCACCGCCCAGGATGACCGGGTACTTCGCCGCCAGGTCGCGCTGGTTCAGCTCCTCCAGGTTCTCCTTCATGATCACCGTGGACTTGACCAGCAGCCCGGACATGCCGATCACATCGGCCCTGTGCTCCTCGGCGGCCTCAAGGATCGCCGAGACCGGCTGCTTGATGCCGAGGTTGACGACGTTGTAGCCGTTGTTCGTCAGGATGATGTCGACCAGGTTCTTGCCAATGTCGTGCACATCGCCGCGCACGGTGGCCAGCACGATCGTGCCCTTGCCGGCCTCGTCGCCCTCGACCTTCTCCATGTGCGGTTCGAGATGGGCCACGGCCGTCTTCATCACCTCGGCCGACTGGAGCACGAACGGCAGCTGCATCTGACCGGAGCCGAACAGCTCACCGACGACCTTCATGCCCTCCAGCAGCGTCTCGTTGACGATGTCCAGGGCCGGCCGGGACTCGAGCGCCTCGTCCAGGTCGGCTTCGAGGCCGTTGCGCTCGCCGTCGATGATGCGCCGCTTGAGGCGCTCGTCCAGCGGCAGCGCGGCCAGTTCCTCGGCCTTGCCGGCCTTGAGGGACTTGGCCGTCGCACCCTCGAACAGCTGCATGAGCTTCTGCAGCGGGTCGTAGCCCTCGGCGCGGCGGTCGTAGATCAGGTCCAGAGCCGTCTGGACCTCCTCCTCGCTGAAACGGGCGATCGGCAGGATCTTGCTCGCGTGCACGATCGCCGAGTCGAGGCCCGCCTTCACACACTCGTCCAGGAACACCGAGTTCAGCAGCATCCGCGCGGCCGGGTTCAGACCGAAGGAGATGTTCGACAGACCCAGCGTCGTCTGCACCTTCGGATGACGCCGCTTCAACTCGCGGATGCCCTCGATCGTGGCGATGCCGTCCTTGCGGGACTCCTCCTGACCGGTGCAGATCGTGAACGTCAGACAGTCCACGAGGATGTCCTCCTCGTGGATGCCCCAGTTCCCGGTCAGGTCCTCGATCAGCCGCTCGGCGATCTCGACCTTCTTCTCGGCCGTGCGGGCCTGGCCCTCCTCGTCGATCGTCAACGCGATCAGCGCGGCACCATGCTCCCGCGCCAGCTGCGTGACCTTCGCGAAGCGCGACTCCGGACCGTCACCGTCCTCGTAGTTCACCGAGTTGATCACCGCCCGGCCGCCGAGCTTCTCCAGACCGGCTCGGATCACCTCCACCTCGGTGGAGTCCAGCACGATCGGCAGCGTCGAAGCGGTGGCGAAACGCCCGGCCAGCTCCTCCATGTCGGCCACACCGTCCCGGCCGACATAGTCCACGCACAGATCGAGCATGTGCGCGCCCTCACGGATCTGCTCCCGGGCCATCTCCACACAGTCGTCCCAGCGGCCCTCCAGCATGGCCTCACGGAACTTCTTCGACCCGTTGGCGTTCGTCCGCTCACCGATCGCCAGGTACGCGGTGTCCTGCCGGAACGGCACCGACTGGTACAGCGACGCCGCACCCGGCTCGGGCTGCGGGCTGCGCTCGGTCGGGGTGGCCTCCCGGACGCGCTCGACGAGCTGGCGCAGGTGCTCGGGGGTGGTGCCGCAGCAGCCGCCGACCAGGGACAGGCCGTAGTCGCGGACGAAGTTCTGCTGGGCGTCGGCCAGGCCCTCGGGGTCGAGCGGGAAGTGGGCGCCGTCCTTGGTGAGGATCGGCAGGCCGGCGTTCGGCATGCACAGCAGCGGGATGCGCGAGTGGCGCGTCAGATAGCGCAGGTGCTCGCTCATCTCGGCCGGGCCGGTGGAGCAGTTCAGCCCGATCATGTCGATGCCGAGCGGCTCCAGCGCGGTCAGCGCCGCGCCGATCTCGGAGCCCAGCAGCATGGTGCCGGTGGTCTCGAAGGCCATCGAGCACAGCAGGGGCACCTCGACGCCGGTGGCCTCCATGGCCCGGCGGGCGCCGAGGATGGAGGCCTTCGTCTGGAGCAGGTCCTGCGTGGTCTCCACGAGCAGCGCGTCCGCGCCGCCGGCGAGCAGGCCCTCGGCGTTGGCCTGGTAGCCGTCGCGGATGAGGCTGTAGGTGACGTGGCCGAGCGTGGGCAGCTTGGTGCCAGGGCCGATCGAGCCGAGCACCCAGCGCTGCCGGCCGTCTCCGGCGGCGTACTCGTCGGCCACCTCGCGGGCGATCCGGGCACCCGCCTCGGACAGCTCGTGCACCCGGTCGGAGATCTCGTACTCGGCCGCGGCCGTGTGGTTGGCGCCGAACGTGTTGGTCTCGACGCAGTCGACGCCGACCGCGAAGTACGCGTCGTGGACGGAACGGACGATGTCCGGCCGGGTCACGTTGAGGATCTCGTTACAGCCTTCGAGATTCTCGAAGTCCTCGAGCGTCGGGTCCTGGGCCTGGAGCATGGTGCCCATGGCTCCGTCGGCCACGACCACGCGGGTGGCCAGGGCCTCTCGGAGGGCGGACACGCGGGTCCGGCTGTCTGCGGAAGGGGTCGGTGGCAACGAGGCCATGTAAAGGGCTCCCTCGAGTGCGACGGCTGTCGGCTATGCGGCTGCCCGGACACGCGGGGGGCATCCGGGGGAAAGGCGCACGGCGCCAGCGTAACCGGGAGCGGCCCGGGATGGGCAGGGCGTCCACGGGGCGGACGCGCATGGCGTCCCGGACGGCGGTTGTGTCACTGATGAGCCACTTGTGACGCACCCCGGCGCGTCGCCGGTGCACCACGCGGCGACCCGCCGGCGCAACAAATGGTGACCCGCCATTAGCGAGAGGTCGGCAACGACCGGTAGTGTTCGGCATTGCCGAACAAAGGCTGCGGGCGCCGCTGGTCGGCGGTCGAAGGGGACGGAGGCAGTACGGCGATGGCACGGAACATCCAGTCGCTCGAACGGGCGGCCGCGATGCTGCGCCTGCTCGCGGGCGGCGAGCGGCGGCTCGGCCTGTCGGACATCGCCTCGTCGCTGGGCCTGGCCAAAGGCACCGCCCACGGCATACTGCGCACCCTCCAGCAGGAGGGCTTCGTGGAGCAGGACGACGCCTCCGGGCGCTACCAGCTCGGCGCGGAGCTGCTGCGCCTGGGGACCACCTACCTCGATGTGCACGAGCTGCGGGCGCGCGCCCTGGTGTGGGCCGACGACCTGGCCCGGTCCAGCGGCGAGAGCGTCTACCTGGGTGTCCTGCACCAGCAGGGCGTGCTGATCGTGCACCACGTCTTCCGGCCCGACGACAGCCGGCAGGTCCTGGAGATCGGGGCCATGCAGCCGCTGCACTCCACGGCGCTGGGCAAGGTGCTCTCCGCCTACGACCCCGTGGCGCACAGCGAGGCCCTGGAGGCCGACCGCAAGGCGTTCACCGACCGGACCGTGTGCGAGCCGGAGGCCTTCGAGCACATCCTCGACGTCACACGCGCGCGTGGTTACGCGGCGGACGTCGAGGAGACCTGGGAGGGCGTCGCCTCCCTCGCCGCGCCCATCCACGACCGGCGGCGCATGCCGGTCGGCGCGGTAGGCATCACGGGCGCCGTGGAGCGGCTGTGCCGGCCCGACGAAGAGCGGGCGCTGCGCCCCGAGCTGATCGCGGCGGTCCGGGACTGCGCCCGCGCGGTGTCGCGGGACCTGGGCGCCGGGCGGTTCTGACGGGACACGAGTGGGCCGGGGCGCCGCAGGGCGTTCCGGCCCTTCGGCATGCCCACGCTCACCTGCCGCCGGAGATCCACGAGCCGCAGCGATCAGTAACGATCGTGTTTTCGACAACACAGCCCTTGACGTGCTCGTAACGCCGAAGCAAGACTCCCGTCCATCGGTCGACATTGTCGAACAGCTACCGGCAATACGCGCTAGAGTGTGACAACGCCAGGCCGGTATTAGAACTTCACCCCTGGACGAAGGACAAAGGAGTCGCGGGTGTCCAGCTCCGACATCTTCATCGGCGAGACCATCGGTACCGCCATACTCATCCTCCTCGGCGGCGGAGTCTGCGCCGCCGTCACGCTGAAGGCATCCAAGGCCCGCAACGCCGGCTGGCTCGCCATCACCTTCGGGTGGGGCTTCGCGGTGCTCACGGCGGTCTACACCACGGCGCCGCTGTCCGGCGCCCATCTGAACCCGGCCGTGACGCTGGCGATCGCGATCAAGGACGGCGACTGGAAGAACGTCCCGGTCTACTGGGCCGGACAGATCCTCGGCGCCATGATCGGTGCCGCCCTGGTCTGGATCGCCTACTACGGCCAGTTCCACGCCCACCTCACCGACCGCGAGATCGTCGGCGGTCCGGGCGCGCAGGCCACCACGGCCAAGGCCGTCGAGGCCCAGGAGAAGGGCGCCGGCCCCGTGCTGGGCGTCTTCTCCACCGGCCCCGAGGTCCGGGTCGCCTGGCAGAACGTCGCCACGGAGATCATCGGCACCGTCGTGCTGGTGCTCGCCGTGCTCACCCAGGGCCTGAACGACAAGGGCAACGGCCTGGGCACCCTGGGCGCCCTGATCACCGCGCTCGTGGTGGTCTCCATCGGCCTCTCCCTCGGCGGCCCGACGGGGTACGCGATCAACCCGGCCCGTGACCTCGGTCCGCGCATCGTGCACGCCCTGCTGCCGCTGCCCAACAAGGGCGGCTCCGACTGGGGCTACGCCTGGGTCCCCGTGGTGGGTCCGCTGATCGGCGGCGCCATCGCGGCAGGCATCTACAACGTCGCGTTCGCTTAGAAGCAATCCTCGCCCCCGTTGCGAAACTTCCAGCACGCGCCGTACGTAAAGCCCCATAAACCCGGAATTACCAGGAGCTCACAGTGACCGACGCGCACACCGCCGGCCCCTTCATCGCCGCCATCGACCAGGGCACCACCTCTTCCCGCTGCATCGTCTTCGACCGCGACGGCCGGATCGTCTCCGTCGACCAGAAGGAACACGAGCAGATCTTCCCGAAGCCGGGCTGGGTCGAGCACAACGCCACCGAGATCTGGACCAACGTCCAGGAGGTCGTCGCCGGGGCCATCGAGAAGGCCGGCATCACCCGTGACGACATCAAGGCCATCGGCATCACCAACCAGCGCGAGACGACCGTGCTGTGGGACAGGAACACCGGTGAGCCCGTCCACAACGCCATCGTCTGGCAGGACACCCGCACCGACGCCCTCTGCCGCGAGCTCGGCCGCAACGTGGGCCAGGACCGCTTCCGCCGTGAGACGGGCCTCCCTCTCGCCTCCTACTTCGCCGGTCCGAAGGCCCGCTGGCTGCTCGACAACGTCGACGGGCTCAAGGAGCGCGCCGAGGCGGGCGACATTCTCTTCGGCACCATGGACAGCTGGGTCATCTGGAACCTGACCGGCGGTACCGACGGCGGCAAGCACGTCACGGACGTCACCAACGCATCCCGCACGATGCTGATGAACCTCCACACCATGGAGTGGGACGACAAGATCTGCGAGTCGATCGGCGTCCCGAAGCAGATCCTGCCCGAGATCCGCTCCTCCGCCGAGGTCTACGGCGAGATCACCGGCGGCAAGCTGGGCGACCTGCTCGGCGGCATCCCCGTCGCCTCCGCGCTCGGCGACCAGCAGGCGGCCCTCTTCGGCCAGACCTGTTTCGCCGAGGGCGAGACCAAGTCGACCTACGGCACCGGCACCTTCATGGTGATGAACACCGGTGACAAGATCATCAACTCGTACAGCGGGCTGCTGACCACCGTCGGCTACAAGATCGGCGACCAGGACACGGTCTACGCCCTGGAGGGCTCGATCGCCGTCACCGGTTCGCTGGTGCAGTGGATGCGCGACCAGATGGGCCTGATCTCCACGGCCGCCGAGATCGAGACGCTCGCGCTGTCGGTGGAGGACAACGGCGGTGCCTACTTCGTCCCGGCCTTCTCCGGCCTGTTCGCCCCGTACTGGCGCTCCGACGCCCGCGGTGTGATCGCCGGCCTGACCCGGTACGTCACCAAGGCGCACCTGGCGCGTGCCGTCCTGGAGGCCACCGCCTGGCAGACGCGGGAGATCGCCGACGCCATGACGAAGGACTCCGGCGTCGAGCTGGCCGCCCTGAAGGTCGACGGCGGCATGACCTCCAACAACCTGCTGATGCAGACCCTCGCCGACTTCGTGGACGCCCCCGTGGTGCGCCCGATGGTCGCCGAGACCACCTGCCTCGGCGCCGCCTACGCCGCCGGTCTCGCCGTCGGCTTCTGGAACAGCACCGACGACCTGCGCGCCAACTGGCGCCGGGCCGCCGAGTGGACCCCCCGCATGGACGCGGACACCCGCGCCCGTGAGTACAAGAGCTGGCTCAAGGCCGTCGAGCGGACCATGGGCTGGCTCGAGGACGAGGAGTAAGAAACCGCATGACCAGTCAGTCCACCCTGCAGTCCGTGCCTGCCCTGGGGACCCACCCGGCCTCCGGCTCGAACCCGAGCCGAGCCGAGACCAGGGAGCAGCTCGCCAAGGCGTCGTACGACCTCCTCGTGATCGGCGGCGGCATCCTGGGCATCTCCACCGCCTGGCACGCCGCGCAGTCCGGCCTCAGGGTGGCTCTGGTCGACGCCGGCGACTTCGCCGGTGCCACGTCCTCCGCCTCCTCCAAGCTGCTCCACGGCGGTCTGCGCTACCTGCAGACCGGCGCGGTGAAGCTGGTGGCGGAGAACCACTTCGAGCGCCGTGCGGTCTCCCGGCAGGTGGCTCCCCACCTGGCGAACCCGCTCACCTTCTACCTCCCCGTGTACAAGGGCGGGCCGCACGGCGCGGCGAAGCTCGGGGCGGGCGTCTTCGCCTACTCCGCGCTCTCCGCTTTCGGTGACGGCGTCGGGCACCTGCTCTCCCCCGCCAAGGCGGCACAGGACGTGCCCGAGCTGCGCACCGAGAACCTCAAGGCCGTGGCCGTGTACGGCGACGACCAGATGAACGACGCCCGCATGGCGCTGATGACGGTCCGCGGGGCCGTCGAGGCGGGCGCGGTCGTCCTCAACCACGCCGAAGTGACCGGCCTGCGCTTCACCCAGGGCCGCGTCACGGGCGCCGAGCTCAAGGACCGGCTGTCCGGCGACGAGTTCGGCGTCAACGCCCGGCTGGTGCTGAACGCGACCGGCCCGTGGGTCGACCACCTGCGGAAGCTGGAGGACCCGAACGCGGCGCCCTCCATCCGCCTGTCGAAGGGCGCGCACCTGGTCCTGAAGCGCACCTCCCACTGGAAGGCCGCGCTCGCGACCCCGATCGACAAGTACCGCATCACCTTCGCCCTTCCCTGGGAGGACATGCTGCTCCTGGGCACCACCGACGAGGAGTTCGAGGGCGACCCGGCGGACGTCGCGGTCACCGAGAAGGACATATCCCAGATCCTCGACGAGGCCGCCTTCTCCGTCCGCGACCAGCAGCTGAGCCGCGACCTCATCACCTACGCCTTCGCCGGCCTGCGCGTGCTGCCGGGCGGCCCCGGCGACACCGCGAAGGCCAAGCGCGAGACAGTGGTCACCGAGGGCAAGGGCGGCATGCTGTCCGTCGCGGGCGGCAAGTGGACCACCTTCCGCCACATCGGCCGGACGATCATGCAGAAGCTGGAGGCGCTGCCGGGCCACCCGCTCGGCGACGACTTCGAGCCGATCAGCTCCCTGCCGAAGAAGCTGCCGCTGCCCGGCATCGCCAACCCGCGCGCGGTCGCCCACCGGCTGCTGACCGACCGCCCGGCGCCCGGCCCGCGCATGGCGGCCGACACGGCCAGGCACCTGGCCACGCACTACGGCTCGCTGGCCTTCGACATCGCGCGCCTGGCCAACGAGAGCCCCGAGCTCGCCGAGCGCGTCCACCCCGACGCCCCGGAGATCTGGGCGCAGGTCGTGTGGGCCCGGGACCACGAGTGGGCCGAGACGCAGGACGACGTGCTGCGCCGCCGCACGACGCTGACGATCCGCGGCCTGGCCACGGACGACGTCCGCGCCAAGGTGCAGGACCTCCTCGACAAGAAGTAGGCACGACCCGGGGATCCCGTAGCCGGGAGGGGCGGCTCCACGCCGACGGAGCCGCCCCTTCCGCGTTCCCAACCCCCATAATGACCTGATACGTCGGAGGTCTTGAGCGACAGGGAGGCCGGCCATGGCAGTCACCGACGAGGCGATCGAGAAGATCAAGGGCATGATCGTCTCCGGCGCGCTGCGGCCGGGCGACCGGCTGCCCAAGGAGAGCGAACTCGCCGCCGACCTCGGCCTGTCCCGCAACTCCCTGCGGGAGGCCGTACGCGCGCTGTCCCTCATCCGCATCCTGGACGTCCGGCAGGGCGACGGCACGTACGTCACCAGCCTCGATCCGCAACTCCTGCTGGAGGCGATGAGCTTCGTCGTGGACTTCCACCGCGACGACACGGTCCTGGAGTTCCTGGCCGTACGCCGCATCCTGGAGCCGGCCGCGACGGCCATGGCGGCCCTGCGCATCAGTGAGCAGCAACTGGACGCGCTGACGGCCCAGCTCGACAAGCTCGGCGACGACCCGTCCGTGGAGGACCTCGTCGCCTGCGATCTGGAGTTCCACCGGGGCATCGTGCAGAGTTCGGGCAACTCCGTGCTGTGCTCGCTGCTCGACGGGCTGTCGGGCCCGACCACCCGGGCCCGGATCTGGCGCGGCCTGACCCAGGAGGACGCGGTCGGCCGCACCCTGCGCGAGCACCGGGCGATCCTCGCGGCCCTGCGGGACCGGGACGCCGAGGCGGCGCGTTCCTGGGCGACGGTGCACATCGCGAGCGTGGAGCAGTGGCTGCGCTCCACGCTGTGACCAGGGCCTCACGGACAGCTCGGACGAATCCGGGTGTTCAGGGGTGGATCGCGGGGCAGTGATGGGGTCACTCCCCCTGCGAGGGGGCTGCGGGCGCCCCCTTGGCACGCCGTAAGGTTGGGGGGTACGCGAGGGCACGTCGGAAGGAGGCGCTGGGTGATCGAGCTCGAGGGGGTTCCCGAGCTGATCGACCCGGTCATGGTGGCCGCGTTCGAAGGCTGGAACGATGCCGGCGACGCCGCCTCCACCGCGGTCGCGCATCTGGACAGGGAGTGGAAGGGCGAGGTCTTCGCGGCACTGGACGCCGAGGACTACTACGACTTCCAGGTCAACCGCCCCACGGTGTTCCTGGAAGCCGGCGTCCGCAAGATCACGTGGCCGACGACAAGGCTGTCGGTGGTCCGGGTCGGCGGGGACAAGCCACGCGACCTGGTCCTCGTCCGGGGCATCGAGCCGTCCATGCGATGGCGGTCGTTCTGCAACGAACTGCTCGGCTTCGCGCACGAACTCGGCGTGGAACTGGTGGTCGTCCTGGGCGCCCTGCTCGGTGACACCCCGCACACCCGTCCGGTTCCGATCAGCGGGACGACGTCCGACCCGGACCTGGCCCGCCGCATGGACCTGGAGGAGACCAAGTACGAGGGGCCCACGGGCATCGTCGGCGTCCTCCAGGAGGCCTGCACGCACGCGGGGGTACCGGCGGTGTCCCTGTGGGCGGCCGTACCGCACTACGTCTCGCAGCCGCCGAACCCGAAGGCCACGCTGGCCCTCCTCAACCGCCTGGAGGACCTGATCGACGTGCGCATCCCGCTGGGCGAGCTGCCCGAGGACGCGCGCGCCTGGCAGGTCGGCGTGGACCAGCTTGCCGCCGAGGACAGCGAGGTCGCCGAGTACGTCCAGTCACTGGAGGAGGCCCGGGACACCGCCGAGCTGCCGGAGGCGTCGGGCGAGGCGATCGCCCGGGAGTTCGAGCGCTACCTCCGCCGCCGCGACGGCGGCGGACCGCCCTCCTCCGGCGGCCACGCCACCGCGGACGGCAGCGACAGCACGTCGTACCTGCGGGACAACCCCAGCGGCCGCACACGCCCGCCGAAGCCGCCCAAGCCGGGCACGGACGACGAGGAGTCGTCGGAGGACTGAGGGCGGCCTCGTCTGTCGCGGAGCGCCCGTGCCGGGCGGCGAGGGACGCGCCCGGCCTGCCGGGGTCACCGGCCTCACCACACGCCCGCGCCACACCCCGACACCCGCACGCCAAGGGGGCGTCTCCCGCTCGGGAGGCGCCCCCTCTGTCCGTTGCCGGTTACAGCGCGACGCCGAGCAGCGCGTCCACCGCGCGGGAGACCACCCCGGGGGCGCCCTCGTCCGTGCCGCCGTGCTGCTCCTGCCGAGCGGTCCAGCGGTCGACCGCGGTGAGTGCGGCCGGGGCGTCCAGGTCGTTCGCGAGGGCCTCGCGGATCTCCTCCACGAGCGCCTCCGCCGGCGGTCCGTCGGGCCGGGACACGGCGGCCCGCCAGCGGCCGAGCCGGGTGACGGCGTCCTGGAGGACCTGGTCGGTCCACTCCCAGTCGGCGCGGTAGTGGTGGGAGAGCAGCGCGAGCCGGATGGCGGCCGGGTCGACGCCGTCGCGCCGGAGCTTGGAGACGAAGACCAGGTTGCCCTTGGACTTGGACATCTTCTCGCCGTCGAGGGCGACCATGCCGGCGTGCACGTACGCCTTGGCCATGGGGAACTCGCCGGTGAGGGCCTGGGCGTGCGAGGCGCCCATCTCGTGGTGCGGGAAGGCCAGGTCGGAGCCGCCGCCCTGGATGTCGAAGCCCATGCCGAGGTGGTCGAGGGCGATGGCCACGCACTCGATGTGCCAGCCGGGCCGTCCGCGCCCGAGCGAACCGCCGTCCCAGCTGGGCTCGCCCTCCCGGGCCGCCATCCACAGCATCGGGTCGAGCGGGTTCTTCTTGCCCGGCCGGTCCGGGTCGCCGCCGCGCTCGGCGGACAGCAGCCGCATCGCCGCGGCGTCCAGCCCGGAGACCTTGCCGAAGTGCGGGTCGGACTCGACGGAGAAGTACACGTCGCCTTCGAGCTCGTACGCCGCGCCCATGTCCCGCAGCCGCTCGACGAGCGGGACGATCCCGGGTATCGCCTCGACGGCGCCTATGTACTGCCGCGGCGGCAGCATCCGCAGGGCCGTCATGTCCTCGCGGAAGAGGGCCGTCTCCTGGTCGGCGAGCGCGGCCCAGTCGATGCCGTCGCGCTGCGCCCGCTCCAGGAGCGGGTCGTCGACGTCGGTGACGTTCTGGACGTAATGAACCTGCCGCTTGGTGTCGAGCCACACGCGCTGCACGAGGTCGAACGCGTTGTAGGTCGCCGCGTGACCTATGTGTGTGGCGTCATACGGGGTGATGCCACAGACGTAGATACGGGCGACGGGACCGGGGTCGAGGATGACCAGACCGCCGGTGGCGGTGTCGTGGATCCTCAGGTCGCGGCCCTGACCAGGCAGGGCGGGGACCTCGGAAGCGGGCCAGGCATGCATGCCTTGAGCCTAACCGGACTGAAGTTCCATATACGAATGGGAGCGGCCGGACGGCCGAGAAGGCGCTCTTGCGGCGAACCGGCGGCTGTGCTGCTACACGGGTGGCCAGGGGATCGCAGGCCACTCCCCGCTCGGCTCCGGATGCTTCCCCGAGGCGAGCAGCGCGCCGACCCGCGCGCGTGTGGCGTCGATCTCCGCGCCGGTGATCAGCGGCTGGAGCCGGGCGGCGAGGACACCGCCCTCCTCCAGGTCCTTCCTGAGGCCTTCGAGGACGTCGACGGCCTCCCGCGTGAGGGTCTCCCCCGCCCACCCCCACAGCAGGGTCCGCAACTTGTTCTCGACGTTGAAGGTGACCCCGTGGTCGATCCCGTACAGCCGCCCCTCGCCGGTGGGCAGCAGGTGCCCGCCCTTGCGGTCGGCGTTGTTGAGCACGGCGTCCAGCACCGCGAGCCGCCGCAGCCGCTCGTCGTCCGCGTGCACGAGGAGCGCGGTGCGGCCCTCGCCGACCTCGGCGAAGCCGATCGCCTTCCAGCCCGGCTCCGGTTCCTCACCGTCGACCAGCGCGAGCAGCTCCGCCTCCGGCGCCGCCTCGACCCAGAGCTGGCACATGCCCTCTCCGTAGGGGCCGTCGCGCAGCACCGTGGGCGGGACCAGGCCCCAGCCGGTCGCCTCGGAGACCTCGTACGCGGCGACCTCGCGCTGGGCGAGCGTCCCGTCGGGGAAGTCCCACAGGGGCCTCTCCCCGGCGACCGGCTTGTAGATGCAGGCGGCGTCCCGGCCGTCGTGGGACACCGTGCAGTACAGGGCCGCGTTGGACGCCTCACGGATGCGTCCGCGCACGGTGAGTTCGCCCCGGGCGAGCAGTTCGTCGGCGTCGGGAGGAGGTGTCACGCTCCGCGGCGGTATCCGTTCTGGCGCGGACATACGTGTCCTTCCGGGTCGAGCGGGAGGCTGCACAGCGGGCACGGCGGCCGCCCGGCGTTGACGATGTCGAGGGCGCGCTTGGCGAAGGCCCTCGCCTGCGCTCCGGTGAGCCGTACCCGCAGCATCGGGGGCCCGTTCTCCTCGTCCTGGAGCAGCCGTTCCTCGGCCTCGGCGAGGTCCTCCTCGGTGTCGGCGTCGAGCTCGACGAGCGCCTGCGCCTCGACGATCATCAGCTGCTCCTCACCGTCCCAGGCGAGCGCCATGGTGCCGACCCGGAACTCCTCCTCGATGGGGGTGTCCAGCGGAGCGGTGTCGGTGATCTCCGACGGTGCGACGGCGGGGACGGCGGCGCTGCCTCCGCTACGGCGTACGACCTCGTCGAGCAGTTCGTCCATGCGTTCGGCGAGTGCGGCGACCTGGGTCTTCTCCAGGGCCACGCTGGTCACCCGGGAGCCGGCGGTGGCCTGGAGGAAGAACGAACGGCGCCCGGGCAGTCCGACCGTGCCGGCCACGAAACGCTCCGGATGGTCGTAGAGGAACACCTGACGGGACACGTCCTGTCTCCATTGGAATCGTGGGGGCCGTGTGGCCACGGCACTGCTGCGACCGCTTCACCCTACTGCGGCCGACGATCACGGTGCGCCCGCACCACCCCCGACGGGGGCCTCGTCGCCCGGCGGTTCCTCGCGCGGCACCAGGGACGTGAAGTCGCCCGTGTCGCCGAGGCGGACGAGAAACGGCCGCAGTCGTGTGTAGCGGATCGCGGTGATGGAACACGGTTCAACGGAAATCCGCTGGAAGAGGTCCAGATGAAGTCCGAGTGCGTCCGCGACGAGCGACTTGATGATGTCGCCGTGCGAGCACATGAGGTAGACGGCGTCGGCGCCGTGGTCGCGCTCCACGCGCGCGTTCCACTCGCGTACGGCCTCGGCGGCGCGTGTCTGCATGGCCCGCATCGACTCCCCGCCGGGGAACGCCGCCGCGGAGGGGTGCGCCTGCACGACCTCCATCAGGGGCTGGTCCTTCAGCTCGTCGAGCTTGCGTCCCGACCAGTCGCCGTAGTGGCACTCGCCGATGCGCTCGTCGGTGTGCGGGGCGAGTTCCGGCCGGGCCTGGAGCAAGGGCCGGAGCGTCTCCTGACAGCGCTGGAGCGGGCTGGTGACGATCTCGGCGAGGGGCAGCTCGGCGAGCCGCCCGGGCAGCGCGGCGGCCTGTGCCGCGCCGCGTTCGTCGAGGGCGACACCGGGCGTCCAGCCGGCGAGCAGTCCCTCGGTGTTGGCGGTGGAACGTCCGTGCCGGACCAGGATCAACGTGGGCATGCGGTCCAGCGTAGGCGCACGCGCGCGTACGGTGTCCTTCGAGTGACGGGAGAGTCTCTTCGTGATCGTCGACTGTGCCATCTACCGCGACGGACATCGGTCGGAGGGGCCGGAGGACTTCTCCGACGCCCTGGGTGAGGCCCGTGCGGCGGGCGGTTTCGTGTGGATCGGGCTGCACGAGCCGACGGAGCGCGAATTCGACCATGTGACCCAGGAGTTCGGGCTGCACCCACTGGCCGTCGAGGACGCCCTCAAGGCCCACCAGCGGCCCAAGCTGGAGGTGTACGACGACTCGCTCTTCGTGGTGCTCAAGCCGGTGACGTACGAGCCGCAGAGCGACACCGTCTCGGCCGGCGAGCTCATGATCTTCCTGGGCGACTCGTTCGTCGTGACCGTCCGGCACGGCGAGGGCGGCCCGCTCAAGGCCGTACGGCAGCGGCTGGAGCACGAGCCGGAGCTGCTGGGCAACGGCCCCACCTCCGTGCTCTACGCGGTCGCCGACGCCGCCGTCGACCACTACCTGGACGTCGCGATGGAGCTGCAGGCCGACCTGGAGGGGCTGGAGGCGGAGGTCTTCTCCCCGGACGACGGCGGCTCGCGGCACACCGCGTCCCGGATCTACAACTTCAAACGGCAGGTCCTGGAGTTCCGCCGGGCGACCGGGCCGCTGGCCCTGCCGATGAGCCGGCTGGCGGGCACGGCGCCGTCCGGTGTGGCGGTGCCGTTCGTGGACGACCGGGCGCGGCCGTTCTTCCGGGACGTGAGCGACCACCTCACGCGCGTGAACGAGTCCGTGGAGAACCTGGACCGGCTGGTGTCGGACATCCTCTCCGCGCATCTGGCGCAGATGAGCGTCCGGCAGAACGACGACATGCGGAAGATCTCCGCGTGGGCGGCCATGGCCGCGATCCCGACGATGATCGCGGGGATCTACGGCATGAACTTCGAGCACATGCCCGAGCTGCGCTGGGAGTGGTCCTACCCGGTGCTGATCGTGGTGATGGCGGTTCTCGAGGTGCTGGTGTTCCGGCTGTTCAAGCGCCGGGGCTGGTTGTAGACCGGGCCTGTCAGGCGAACTCGGGTGCCGCGGACGCGGGTCCGCCGAGGGCGTCGCGGCGCTCGGGCATCCTCAGCGACACCATCCGGCGCCAGCCGCCCAGCCGTTCGTACGCGTACATCGCGTGGATGCCCGCCGCGAGCACCGCCGACTTGGGCCTGGACCAGCCGAGGATGCGGCCCATGTTCGCCATGACCGCGAGGCTGACGTCCCGGTAGATCCGGATCTCGGCCAGCGCGCACTCGCGCAGGGTCCGCTGGATGACCCGGCCGTGGCCCGCGTGGGCGAAGCGCAGCAGTTCCTCGTGGCAGTAGGCGAGGTGGTTGTCCTCGTCGTCGGAGATCTGCCGGACCGCCCGGCCGATGTCGGGGTCGTCGGCGAAGTACTTGCGGAGCAGGTCCATCTGCTCGGAGGCGCGCTGTTCGGTGACCCTGCTGTGCGAGAGGTACGTGACGATGTCCTGGACCGTGAGCCGCTCGTCGCGCTTGAGGTGCTCGTGCGCGAGGCCGATGCCGTTCTTCTCCAGGAGCATGGTGTAGTCGGTCTCCGGCGGGACCGGGACGGGGTCGAGGCCGCGCTTCTTCATCAGGGCGTTGAAGATCCGGCCGTGCTTGTCCTCGTCGGCGCCGTGCCGGGTGATCTTGGGGGCGAGTTCCCGCTCGCTGTCGGGGACGAGCGCGGCGATCCGGGCGTTCTCCCAGCCTCCCTGGGACTCACCGCTCGCGGCGATGGAGCAGAACAGGGCGAAGGACTCGTCGTTGGCGAGGATCTCCTGGAACACACTCTTGGCCGAAAGCATGGTGAGCACCTCTCCCGCGCTCGTGCGCGTGCTGCGTGACTCCGCAGGATTCCGCCGAGAACGAGTCAAGTGCGGGGTGGCAGGTGGTGCAACAGGTACGTCGGACAAGTCCGCCGAATGGAGGACACGCAAGACCGGCATCGCCGCGGGCGGTCGTGCCACCGGAGCGAGGCGGATCCCGGCGTAACCGCCGGGGGGCGCACGGCGTTGTTCCGCGTGACGGCCGTGGCGGGGAAGACCCCCGAGCCCCCACCACGGCCGCAGACAACTCCGCCGGGTCAGGCGAGCCCGGCGCGCTCCAGGGCCTGCGTGCCGGCGCGGAGGGACGCGAGCCGCTCGTCGAGCGTGAAGCCCGCCGGGGCGAGGCTCAGGGTGGTGACGCCGGCCTCCGCGTAGGCCTTCATCCGGTCCGCGATCCGGTCGACGGAACCGAGCAGCGTGGTCTTGTCGATCAGCTCGTGCGGTACGGCGGCCGCGGCGCCCTGCTTGTCGCCGGACAGGTACTTGCCCTGGATCTCGGCGGCCTCCTTCTCGTACCCCATGCGCTGGGCGAGCTGGTTGTAGAAGTTCTGCTTGGGGCTTCCCATGCCGCCGACGTACAGCGCGGTGTAGGGGCGGAAGGTGTCGGCGAGCGCGGCGACGTCCTTGTCGTCACCGACGGCGAGCGGGACGGTCGGGCAGACGTCGAACCCGTCGAGCGTCTTGCCGGCCTTCTCGCGCCCGGCGCGGAGGTACTTGATCGTGGTTTCCTCGAGGTGGTCGGCCGACGGGAAGATGAGGAGCGCCCCGTCGGCGATCTCGCCGGTCTGCTCCAGGTTCTTCGGGCCGATCGCGGCGATGTACAGCGGGATGTGCTCGCGCTGCGGGTGCACGGTCAGCTTGATGGGCTTGCCCGGGCCGCCGGGCAGGGGGAGCGTCCAGTGCTGCCCCTCGTAGGACAGGCGCTCGCGCGTCATGGCCTTGCGGACGATCTCGACGTACTCACGCGTGCGTGCCAGCGGCTTGTCGAACTTGACGCCGTACCAGCCCTCGGAGACCTGCGGGCCGGAGACGCCGAGGCCGAGGCGGAAGCGGCCGCCGGAGAGCGAGTCGAGGGTGGCCGCCGTCATGGCGGTCATCGCGGGCTGGCGGGCCGGGATCTGGAAGATGGCGGAGCCGACGTCGATGCGTTCGGTCTGGGCGGCGACCCAGGTCAGTACGGTGGCGGCGTCGGAGCCGTAGGCCTCGGCGGCCCAGCAGACGGCGTATCCGAGCCGGTCGGCCTCCTGGGCGACGGCCAGATTGTCCGCGTCCATTCCGGCACCCCAGTAGCCGAGGTTGATACCGAGCTGCATGCCGAATCCCCTTACCGATCAGTAACGTGCACGTGCGGAGACCTTAGCGCGCGGCTCGGTGGGGGCCTAGCCGTGGGCGGTCGTGCCGGACAACTCGCGGCCGGCCCCCGGAAATCGGCCGTCCACAGCCCCCCACACGGAAGGCTCTGGCCAGTAATCTCGGCGTTCATGGAGCAGAGGCATCTCGGCCGCACCGGCCTGCGTGTGTCCCGGATCGGGCTCGGCACCCTGACCTGGGGACGGGGCACCGACGAGCACGACGCCGCGGACCTGATGAAGACGTTCTGGGAAGCGGGCGGGACCCTCGTCGACACCGCGGACGTGTACGGCGACGGAGAGGCCGAGTACCTGCTCGGCAGGCTCATGGACGGCCTGGTGGCCCGCCGGGACCTGGTCATCTCGACCAAGGCCGGCAGCGTGCCGGACCCCGACCGCCGCTTCGACACCTCCCGCGGCCATCTGCTCTCCGCGCTGGACGCCTCGCTCTCCCGGCTCGGCACCGACTACGTCGACCTGTGGCACGTGCACGCCTTCGACCCGGACACCCCGCTGGAGGAGACCCTCCACGCCCTCGACCTCGCGGTCGCGAGCGGGCGTGCCCGCTACGCCGCCGTCTCCAACTTCTGCGGCTGGCAGCTGGCCAAGGCCGCGACCTGGCAGCTGGCGGCCCCCGGCACCCGGACCCGGCTGGCGGCCACGCAGCTGGAGTACTCGCTGCTCCAGCGGGGCGTCGAGCGCGAGGTGCTGCCTGCGGCGCTGGACCTGGGCATCGGGCTGCTGCCGTCCTCGCCGCTGGGGCGCGGGGTGCTCACGGGCAAGTACCGGGGCGACACGACGCCGCCGGACTCGCGCGGTGCCTCGGAGCACCTCGCGCCGTTCGTCGCGCCCTATCTGGACGACACGGCGAGGCGCATCGTGGACGCCGTGACGACCGCGGCCGACGGTCTCGCGGTGACGCCGCTCCAGGTGGCGCTGGCCTGGGTCCGCGACCGGCCGGGGGTGACCGCGCCGGTCGTCGGCGCGCGCAACGCGCAGCAGCTCACGGCGGCATTGTCAGTGGAGACCCTTAGTCTTCCTGACGAGATCTGCCGGGCGCTCGACGACGTGTCGGCGCCCGTGCACCGCTATCCCGATCACGACTGGAGCACGCTGTGAGCACGGAGCCGGAGACCACGGAGGACGCCGAGCCGGGGACGCCGACCGGTGGTGCGCAGACCGGGGCCGCCGAGGAGGACGCGGCCGGTTCCGGTGAGGTGCCCGAGGCCGAGGTGACCGAAGGTGAGGCAACCCCTTCGGGTGAGGCACCCGCAGCCGAGGGGACCGAAGGGGACGCGGCCGCTTCCGGTGAGCTGTCCGCGGCCGAGGCCGAGCTGCGGGCCCAGCGCGCCGAGCGGGAGCGTATCGAGCAGCGCAAGGCCGAGAAGAAGACGCCGATCGAGGCCGGCACCAAGCTGAGCGGCAAGGCCGCCGATCTGCTCGCGGCCGTACGGGCCGTGGAGAGCGGCGAGAAGCCGGTCGCCACGGTCTTCGAAGACCCGGAGCCCGCCCCCCGGCGCTCCGCCCCGGAGCCGGTACGACGGCCGCAGCCGGTGGCCGCCGAGTCCGTCGCCGCGTCGACGGCTCCCGCACCGTCGGCGGTGCAGGCCGTACGGCAGGTGCTCGGCGCGGGCGGTGCTCCCGAGGCGCTCGCGCCGCAGGTGGCCGCGGCACTGGGCGAGGGCGCGGACGAACTGCTGCGCGCGGACCCCTGGCAGTTGTTGCGGGTCGCCGCCGTGCGGCCCGAGCAGGCCGACGGGTTCGCGCGGGCCCTGCTCGGCGCCGAGTGCGGTCCGGACGACGAGCGGCGGGGCCGGGCCGTCACCGTCTGGCTCCTCGAACAGGCGGCGCTGGCCGGGCACACCGCCCTGGAGATGCCGGCGCTCCTCGCGGCCCTGGCCCAGCGGGGCGTGCCGGACCCCGACAGCGCCGTGCAGGACGCGATCGCGGAGGGTGATGCCCTGGTCTTCCAGGACGCCCTGGAGGACACCGGTGCCGCGCCGGCCCGGACCGAGGAGGAGGGCACGGAGGAGGACGAGGAGCGTCCGGTCCGTGTCCTGGTCGGCCTCGAGCGGTACGCGCTCGCGGAGGAGAGCCTGGCCGACGGCCTGGCCCGGCTCGTGAACTCGGCGCCCAAGCAGGACGGTTCGGCCGAGGACTGGGAGCGGGCCGCCGCCGCGGCCCAGGGTTCGACGGGTGAGCTGCTCCGTGCGGTCGCCGCCCATGGCCTGGTCCTGCACACCGGCGGCGAGGCCTCCCTGACCGAGCCCGCGGCACTGCTGACCGCCGCGCACACCCTCGGCCTGCGCGCCTGGGCCGCCACCCACGGCCCGATCGGCCGCACCCGCTTCGCGGCCCTGCTGCACCGGTCCGAGACCGGTTCCGGCACCCCGTCCACCGACACTCGGTCACCCGGTGACCGCTCCCCCGTCGCCACCGTCGCCGGACTGCTCTCCGGTGCCGAAGGACCTGGCCGGGACGCCGACGGGGCGCTGGATCTGGATCTGCTGGTCGTGCTCGACGCGCCGCAGCTGGATGTCGAGACGGCCGCGCTGCTGACGGAGTCGCTGCCCGACGGGGCGCGGCTGGTGCTGGCCGGGGACCCGGGCGTGCTGTGGTCCGTGAGTCCGGGCAGGGTGTTCGCGGATCTGCTCGCGGCGCGGATCTGCCCGCAGGTCGCCTCGCGGCAGCCGGATCCCGGGCCGCTGGGCGAGCTGGTCTCCGGTATCGGCATCGGCGAGCTGAACCAGGTCGAGGCCCCCGGCAAGGAGGTCGTGATCGTGCCGGTGCGGGACGCGGGCGAGGCCGTGCACCGCACGGTGCAGCTCGTCGTGGACTCGGTGCCGCGGGCGATCGGCGTTCCGGCCGAGGAGACGCAGGTGATCACACCGGGGCACGGCGGCGCCGTCGGCACGCGCGCGCTCAACGCGGCGTTGAAGGAGCGGCTCAATCCGGGTCCGGGCCGCTTCGGCGGCTTCGACCCCGGTGACCGGATCGTCCACTCCCCCGTGCCGGGCCGTGCGCTGCCGGGCCGCGTGGTGAAGGCGGATGCCGAGGGGCTGCACCTGTCGTGCGAGGGCGAGGACGTCGTCGTACCGAAGGAGCGGGTGGAGCAGTCCGTGCGGCACGGCTGGGCGCTCACCGCGCACCAGGCTGTCGGGAGCCGGTGGCCCGCGGTGGTCGTGGTGCTGCCCGGCGATGCCGCGCAGGCCCTCAGCCGGCCGTGGGTGTACACGGCGTTCGGGCGGGCCGACCGCCATCTGTCCGTCGTGCACGGTGTGGAAAAGGCGTTGGCCAGGGCCGTGGCCGAGGTTCCGGCGAAGCCCCGCACGACCCGGCTTCCGGTGCTGCTCGCTCCGCAGATCAGCGGCTGACGACGACGGCGGTGGTCACGGGGCCGTCCCCCGTGACCACCGCCGTCGGGTGGCCGACGCGTGCGCTCAGCGGCGGTCCGCGTCCAGCGGCTCCAGGTCCTCGTCCTCGTCCAGATCGGTGTCGAGGTCCTCCTCCAGCTCCTCCGCGTCGTCGTCATCGTCGTCGTCGATGCCGATCTCGTCGTCGAAGACGGCACTGACGTCGAAGCGGCAGACGACGCTCTGCGGATCGACCTGCTCGAACGGCGCCTCCAGCCACTCGCCGGGGTCGGCCGGCTCCTCCGCCGCCGTCACCCACAGGGTGGAGTCGCCCTCCTCCAGTCCGAACTCCTTGTGCCGGGAGGCGATCTCGTCGGGTTCGAACTCGCCGAAGAGGAGGCCGAGCGCACCATGGATCGTCCCGGAGGCGGCCGGGCCGTTCTCGCCGTCCGCCGACTCGATCCGCTGCGCCTGCGCGAGCAGCCGCTGCGGCTCCCCCACCGCGTAGTCGCGGCGGATCAGTACGCTCAGCGCGTTCGGTTCCTCGGGCCCGGTGTACGGGGGCAGCGCGTCCTCCGTACCGGGGATCTCGAAGGGTGTGACCTCGTCATAACGGTCGTAGAGCAGTTCGTCGTACACCTCTGCGGCCGCGGCCAGCTGGTTGAACGCCTCGTAGACGGCCGGGTCGTCCTCCCCCGACCTGCGTTCGACCGCGGCCAGGTGGCGGTCGAGCGCGGTCTTGACCGCCTCGGCGGCGGCGCGTACCTCTGCAGCGGTGGGCTGCGCAGCATCAGACATAGTGCAGACGCTATCCGTACCAGGCCCCAGCCCGCACAATAGATGCGATGCCGGAATACGAATTTGTCGACGTGTACGTACCGCGCGGGGTCTCCCGCAAGGAGACGGCACGTCTGCTGACGGACCATGCCGAGTACGGACACTGGGAGTTGCACCGTCTGAGCCTGCTGCGCGACGGCAGCCGCAAGGTGCGGTTGCGCCGGCGGATCATCCGTCAGGTGCGGGCCACGTGGTGAGCTGAGACGGGCACTGGAGAAGTCACACGGGAGCGGGCCCCGCATCGACGGGGCCCGCTCCGTTTTCCGGGGGCTGTCTGGCCTGTCCGGGGCTGTCAGGCCGAGGTGCGCGCCTTGCGGTAGAGGATCGAGCCCGCCAGCAGCGCGCCGGCGCCGGCCGGCAGGGCGAGGCCGAGCGGCAGGTCGCTGCCGGTGCTGGCGAGCTGCGCGTCGCCCTTGGGCTGGGTGACGAACTGGCCGCCCGGCTGGTTGCCGTGCGAGGAGCCGCCCGGCGTCTCGCTGTCCGCGCCGGGCGTCGCGCCCGGGGAGCCGGGGTCGCCAGGGTTACCGGGGGTGCCGGGGTCGCCCGGATCACCGGGGTTTCCGGGGTGGCCCGGGTTCCCGGGGTCACCCGGGTTTCCGGGGTGGCCCGGGTTCCCGGGATCACCCGGGTTTCCGGGATCGCCCGGCTGCCCCGGGTTTTCGTTGCCGCCGCCGGGCGGGTTGCCGTGGTGCCCGCCGGAGCCGCCGTTCGCGCAGTCGTTGCCCGTGCTGGAGTTGCCCACGCCGACGACGTCGACGCTGTTGCCGCAGACGTTCACCGGCACGTGGATCGGCGCCTCGACGTGGTTGCCCGAGCCGATGCCCGGCGAGTCACCGGCATGGCCGCCGGCGTGCGAGCCGCCGTGACCGCCTGAATCGCCGTATCCCCCCGACGACGATCCTCCGCCCTGGTTGGCGCACGAGTTGCCCACCGACGGGTTGAGGATACCGATCACATTGACCGTGTTCCCGCAGACGTTGACCGGCGCGTGCACCGGCGCTTGCACCGTGTTCCCGGACAGCACGCCGGGCGAGCCCGAACTGGAGCCCTGCGCGCCCGAGTCGGCGTGAGCGGAGCCGCCCGCGGCGGCGATCACGCCGGTCGCGGCCGCCACGGTCATCAGACCCTTGCGGGTGACCTGTCGCATTCCTGAATACCTGCCTTCGGCCTGTCTCGAATTCTTCTCGAATTCCTCGAAAGAAGCGTTCGGTCCCGGAGTGCATGGCATGCACTCCGGGACCGATGGCTCAGAACTCCCCTCAAAGAAGGGGGAGCGTCACTTGTTGACGCAGGTGTTGCCGAAGGCGGGGTTCAGCAGCCCGATCACGGAGACCGTGTTGCCGCAGACGTTCACCGGGACGTGAACGGGCACCTGAACAACGTTGCCGGACAGGACGCCCGGGGAGTGCACGGCAGCACCCTGGGCACCCGAGTCGGCGACGGCCAGGCCCGCGCTCGCGAGAACCAGACCACCGGTGGCAGCCGCAGCAGCGACGACCTTCTTGATCATTATTCCTCCTAGTTGGCAAAGCGACCTATCTTGCGATCGCATTACCTGTAACGAGGAGGGAGTAATGAGGCTACGAGCTTATGGTCGCATTCACCCTTCCCAGTCGATCTCGCACATCCGACCGAATAGCGCTGTTTCGTATGGGCTGTTTCAGGACGCTCGTATGAAGATGTTTCAGGACGCGCCGATGAACCGGTCGAGCACCCGCGCGCCGAACTTGAGGCCCTCCACCGGCACCCGCTCGTCCACGCCGTGGAACATGCCGGCGAAGTCCAGCTCGGGCGGCAGCTTCAGCGGCGCGAAGCCGAAGCCCCGGATGCCCAGGTCGTCGAAGGACTTCGCGTCCGTCCCGCCGGAGAGCATGTAGGGGATCGCCTTGGCGGTCGGGTCCTCGGCCAGCAGCGAGGACTGCATCGCCTCCACGAGCGCCCCGTCGAAGGTGGTCTCGACGGCCTTGTCCGCGTGGATGTCCTCGCGCCGCACCTTGGGGCCGAGGATGCGGTCGAGGTCGGCGAGGAACTCGTCCTCGTGCCCGGGCAGGAACCGTCCGTCGACGTGGGCGGTCGCCTCGCCCGGGATGACGTTGACCTTGTAGCCGGCACCGAGCTGCGTGGGGTTGGCCGTGTTGCTCAGCGTCGCGCCGATGAACTTGGCGATGCCGCCGAGCCTCACGAGGGTCGACTCCATGTCCTCCGGGTCGAGCTCGATGCCGAGCGCGTCACCGAGCTCGTCGAGGAAGGCGCGGGTGGTCTTGGTGACCCGCACCGGGAACGTGTGCCGCCCCAGCCGCGCGACGGCCTCCGACAGCTCGGTGATCGCGTTGTCCCGGTGGATCATCGACCCGTGCCCGGCCGTGCCGGCCACGGTCAGCTTCATCCAGTGCATGCCCTTCTCGGCCGTCTGGATCAGGTACAGCCGCCGCTCCTCGCTCACCGTGAAGGAGAATCCGCCCACCTCGCTGATCGCCTCGGTGACGCCCTCGAAGAGGTCCCGGTGGTTGTCGACGAGGTAGCGGGCCCCGTACGTGCCGCCCGCCTCCTCGTCCGCGAGGAACGCGAGGACGATGTCGCGCGGAGGCTTGCGCCCGCTGCGCATCCGGTCCCGGACGACCGCGAGAGTCATCGCGTCCATGTCCTTCATGTCGACGGCACCGCGGCCCCACACGCAGCCGTCGGCGATCTCGCCGGAGAAGGGGTGATGGGTCCAGTCGTCCGCGTTGGCCGGCACGACGTCCGTGTGGCCGTGGATGAGGAGCGCGGGCCGGGACCGGTCCTCGCCCTCGATCCGGGCCACCGTGGAGGCGCGCCCCGGGTGCGACTCGAAGATCTGCGGTTCGAGCCCCACCTCGGCGAGCTTCTCGGCGACGTACTCCGCCGCCTTGCGCTCGCCCGGACCCGAGTGGTCGCCGTAGTTGCTGGTGTCGATCTGGATCAGCTCGCGGCAGAGGTCCACGACCTCGTCCTCGCCGGTGACGTTCCTGGCCGTGTCCGTCTCGCTCACGTGCTTCCTCCCGGTGTCACTGCTGGTGGGTCCCCCTCATACTCCCTCTCCCCGGCCCGCACCCCAAGACCGGTCCCGGCCCGTCACACGCCGTTCACGCCCGGCCGGGTGCGGGCGGGGGGTGATCGGCCACCCCTGAGAGCCTGGTAATGTTTACGTCGTCGCCACGGGGAGAACCCGCGCGACAGACACCTTGTCCGGGTGGCGGAATGGCAGACGCGCTAGCTTGAGGTGCTAGTGCCCTTTATCGGGCGTGGGGGTTCAAGTCCCCCCTCGGACACAGATCGAAAAGCCCCTCTCGTCGAGGGGCTTTTCGTCGTTTCCGGGGAGGAAGGCCTCCCACCGGGGGAATGTGGGCGACATCTCGCCAGGCCGGCAGAAGCACAGGTGGGAGCCGGGGCGCCGGACCTCCCGGGTGTCTCGCGTTTGCCTGCGAGTGGCGGACATGACAGGGCGAAGTCACCCGACCACTAGAGTATTGGGCTTGTTCGCACCGGAACGGAACATCCCCAGGCAGACCTGCGGGCCCACCGGCGCCCCGGATGGTCCGGGTTCGAGACTCGAGGATCCGATGGCCGCCCTGCACGACAGCCCTGACCTCACCGTGCTGGACCGGGAGCTGAGCACAGCCCCGAGCGACGTGGCCCGTTTCTCCGCCGGTCCGGCGGCCTCCCCCCGCACCCTGGTCGACATCTTCGAGGCGTCCGTACGTTCGTACCCCGACGAGCCCGCGCTCGACGACGGTCACCGGCTGCTCACCTACCGCGCGCTGGCGGTCGAGGTGGAGCGCCTGCGGCAGCGGCTGGCCGCCGTGGACGTCGGGCTCGGGGACCGCGTCGGTGTCCGGGTCCCTTCGGGCACCAACGACCTGTACGTGGCCATCCTCGCGGTGCTGGCCGCCGGTGCCGCGTACGTACCCGTGGACGCCGAAGACCCCGACGAGCGGGCCGATCTGGTCTTCGGCGAGGCCGGGGTGCGGGCGGTCGTCGGGGCCGGTCACGAGCTGACCGTCCAAGGTGCCGCCGGTCACACCGCCGCCCGGCCCGGTGCCGGGCACGACGCGTGGATCATCTTCACCTCCGGCTCCACCGGGAACCCCAAGGGCGTCGCCGTGAGCCATCGCAGTGCCGCCGCCTTCGTGGACGCCGAGGCCGGGTTGTTCCTCACCGAGGAGCCGATCGGGCCGGGTGACCGGGTCATGGCCGGGCTGTCCGTGGCCTTCGACGCGTCCTGCGAGGAGATGTGGCTGGCCTGGCGGTACGGGGCCTGTCTGGTGCCCGTGCCGCGCTCGCAGGTGCGCAGCGGCGCCGATCTCGGGCCCTGGCTGGTCGAGCAGGAGATCACGGTCGTGTCCACCGTGCCGACGCTCGCCGCGCTGTGGGAGCCCGAGACCCTCAACGACGTACGGCTGCTGATCTTCGGCGGTGAGGCGTGCCCGCCCGAGCTTGCGCAGCGGCTGGTGACGGAGGGGCGCGAGGTGTGGAACACCTACGGGCCGACCGAAGCCACCGTCGTGGCGTGCGCGTCGCTGATGAGCGGCGCGGAGCCGATCCGGATCGGGCTGCCGCTGGACGGCTGGGAACTGGCCGTCGTGGACGAGGCCGGGGAGCTCGTGCCGATGGGCGGCAGCGGTCAGCTCGTGATCGGCGGGGTCGGGCTCGCCCGGTATCTCGACGACGAGAAGGACGCGGAGAAGTACGCGCCCTTGGAGTCGCTCGGCTGGGAACGCGCGTACCGCAGCGGGGACCTGGTGAAGGCCGAGCCGGAGGGGCTGGTCTTCCTCGGGCGGGCCGACGAGCAGATCAAGCTCGGGGGGCGGCGGATCGAGCTCGGTGAGGTGGACGCCGCCTTGCAGGCGCTTCCCGGTGTGGCCGGCGCGGCCGCCGCCGTGCGTACCGCTCGCAGCGGGAATCAGCTCCTCGTCGGGTACGTCGTCATCCAGGAAGGGTGGGATCAGGCCGCCGCCGTCGAGAAGCTGCGTGCCGAACTGCCCGCCGCTCTCGTGCCGCTGCTCGCACCGGTCGACGAGCTGCCCACCCGTACGTCCGGCAAGGTCGACCGGAACGCGCTGCCGTGGCCGCTGGAGGGCCTGGTCAGCGGTGGCCCCGCCGAGGAGCTGTACGGGACCGAGGCGTGGCTCGCGGAGCAGTGGGGCGAGGTGCTCGGCATCCCGGTGGGCAGCGCCTCGGACGACTTCTTCGCCATCGGCGGGAGCAGCCTGGCCGCCGCCCAGCTCACGACGAAGCTGCGCACCCGCTACCCGAGCGCGGCGGTGCTGGACCTCTACCAGCATCCGACGCTGCGCAAGCTGGCCCGGCACCTGGAGGAGTCCGCGCAGGGCGACGGCTCCCGGCGGGTGGTCGAGCCGGTGCCGGCGCGGGCCGGGGTGCTGCAACTGCTGCTGCTCCTTCCGCTGTTCACACTGCTCGGGCTGCGCTGGATGGTGCCGCTGGCCGCCCTCGGGAACGTGCTGGGGGCGTACTCCTGGCTGCCGAGTGCTCCCTGGTGGGTCGTGGGTGCCGGGGCGTTGCTGTTCTTCAGTCCGCCGGGACGGCTGGCCATCGCCGCCGGTGGGGCTCGGCTGTTGCTGCGCGGGGTGACGCCGGGTCGCTACGCACGCGGCGGGAGTGTGCATCTGCGGCTGTGGACGGCCGAGCGGCTCGCCGAGTTCAGTGGCGCGGCCTCGCTCACCGGTTCCTGGCTGGAGCGGTACGCCCGGGCTCTCGGCGCCCGGGTCGGGTCCGACGTGGATCTGCACTCGCTGCCGCCGGTGACCGGGATGCTCAAGCTCGGGCGGGGTGCCGCCGTGGAGTCCGAGGTGGACCTGTCGGGCTACTGGCTGGACGGTGACCGGCTGGAGATCGGGCCGGTCAAGGTGGGTGCCGGTGCGGTGGTCGGGACGCGCAGCATGCTGTTCCCGGGTGCGCGCGTGGGCAAGCGGGCCGAGGTCGCGCCCGGTTCCGCCGTCGCCGGGCAGGTGCCCACCGGGCAGCGCTGGGCCGGGGCGCCCGCCGTGAAGCTCGGCAAGGCCAAGCGGAACTGGCCCAAGGAGCGGCCGGAGAAGGGCGTGTTCTGGCGGGCGATGTACGGCATCTCCGGGTTCGGGCTGAGCGCTCTGCCCCTTCTCGCCGGACTCGCCGCGCTCCTCACCGTCAGCCTGTTCGTGGCGCCCGGCGCCGGGCTCGGTGAGGCGCTGCGGGGCGCGGCGCTCGCGCTGGTTCCGGCGACCCTGGTCTTCGGCGCGGTGTACGCGCTGCTGCTGCTCGTCGCCGTACGGCTGCTGAGCCTCCGGCTGCGCGAGGGCACGCACCCGACGCACAGCAGGGTCGGCTGGCAGGCCTGGACGGTCACGCAACTGATGGACCAGTCCCGGGAGATGCTGTTCCCGCTGTACGCAGGGCTGGTCACGCCGGTGTGGCTGCGGCTGCTCGGGATGCGGATCGGGCGGGGCGCGGAGGTGTCGACGGTGCTCGCGCTGCCCAGCCTGACCACGGTGGGCGACGGCGCGTTCCTCGCGGACGACACGCTGACCGCGCCGTACGAGCTGGGCGGCGGCTGGATGCGGATCGGGCGCGCGCAGATCGGGCGCCGGGCGTTCCTCGGGAACTCGGGGATGACCGCGCCGGGGCGCAGCGTGCCGGACGGCGGGCTGGTCGGGGTGCTGTCGGCGACGCCGAAGAAGGCGAAGAAGGGCAGCTCGTACCTGGGGCTGCCGCCGGTGAAGCTGCCGCGCAACGCGGGCGGCGGCGACCAGAGCCGGACGTACGAGCCGCCCGCTCGGCTGCTGTGGGCGCGAGGCCTGGTGGAGTTGTGCCGGATCGTTCCGGTGCTGTGCTCGGCCGCGCTGGCGGCGCTGACGGTGGCGGCGCTGAGCTCGCTGGGTGGCTGGGCGTGGCCGTTGGCCGGGGTCGTGCTGCTGGCGGTGGGGGCTGCGGGATGTGCTCTGTCCGTGGTCGCCAAGTGGCTGCTCGTGGGGCGGCACCGCAGTGGTGAGCACCCGCTGTGGAGCTCCTTCGTGTGGCGCAACGAGCTGGCCGACACGTTCGTCGAGGTGGTGGCGGTGCCGTGGCTGGCCGGGCGCGTGCCCGGTACGCCGCTGATGACGCTGTGGCTGCGTGGGCTCGGTGCCCGGATCGGCCGGGGCGTGTGGGTGGAGAGCTACTGGCTGCCGGAGACCGACCTGGTGACGCTCGGCGAGGGGGCGACCGTGAACCGGGGCTGTGTGCTCCAGACCCACCTCTTCCACGACCGGATCTTGCGGACGGATACTGTGGTCCTCCGTGAGGGCGCCACTCTGGGCCCGGGCGGGATCGTCCTGCCAGGCAGCGCCGTCGGGGCCCGCACCACGCTGGGTCCGGCGTCCCTGGTGATGGCCGCGGAGTCCGTGCCCGACGACACGCGCTGGCTGGGCAACCCGATCGAGGCATGGCGTCGCTAGGCGGGACCCCCGCGGGGCCGGGGGCCGACGGACGTCGTACGAGCGCAGTGCAGGGAGCGGACGCAACAGTGGCGGTTCAGCAGTCAGTGGGTCAGGACCCGTACTTCCCGGGCAACGGTGACCGCCGGTACCGGGTGCACCGGTACGAGCTCACGCTGGATTACCGCCCCGCGCCGAACCGGCTGTCGGGAACGGCGCGGATCAATGCCATCGCGGGCCGTGGCCAGCTCACCGAGTTCCAGCTGAACCTCGCTGATTTCCGGGTGGGCCGGGTGCGGGTCGACGGCCGTGCGGCGCACTACACGCACCGGGGCGGCAAGCTGCGCGTCCGCCCCCCGAAGCCGCTGCGCACCGGTGCCGCGTTCACCGTCGAGGTGCAGTGGTCGGGGAACCCCCGGCCGGTGAGCAGCCCCTGGGGCGGCCTCGGCTGGGAGGAGTTGGAGGACGGGGCGCTGGTGGCGAGCCAGCCGGTCGGGGCGCCGTCGTGGTACCCGTGCAACGACCGGCCCGCCGACAAGGCTTCGTACCAGATCTCGGTCACGACGCCGTCGGCCTACGCGGTGGTGGCCGGTGGACGTCTGCTCACCCGCACGACGAAGGCCTCGACGACCACCTGGGTGTACGAGCAGGCGGCGCCGACCTCCAGCTATCTGGTGGGGCTGTCGATCGGGAAGTACCAGACCGTACTGCTGGGCGACCCGGGCCCGGGCGGGGTGCCGCAGCACGGGCACATTCCGGCGCACCTGCTCCCCCAATTCTCCCGGGACTTCGCACGGCAGCCCGCGATGATGGAGCTGTTCCAGGAATTGTTCGGGCCGTACCCGTTCGACGAGTACGCGGTCGTCGTGACCGAGGAGGAGCTCGACGTCCCCGTCGAGGCGCAGGGGTTGTCGCTGTTCGGGTCCAACCATGTGGACGGGGCGCGGGGTTCGGAGCGGCTGGTCGCGCACGAGCTGGCGCACCAGTGGTTCGGCAACAGCGTGTCCATCGCCGACTGGCGGCAGATCTGGCTGAACGAGGGGTTCGCGAAGTACGCCGAGTGGCTTTGGTCGGAGCGCTCGGGAGGCCGCGGTGCCCAGCAACTGGCCGCCGCCGCACACCGGTCGCTGTCCGCGCTGCCGCAGGACCTCCGGCTCGCCGATCCGGGGCGGAAGTCGATGTTCGACGACCGTCTCTACCAGCGCGGCGGGCTCACCCTGCACGCGGTGCGGTGCGCCCTCGGCGACGACGCGTTCTTCCGCATGCTGCGCGGGTGGGCGGGCCTGCACCGGGGCGGGGCGGTGACCACGGCGGCCTTCACCGCGCATGTGGCGCGGTTCGCGGACGAGCCGCTGGACGAGCTGTTCGACGCATGGGTGTACGGGACGGCGCTGCCGCCGCTGCCCTCGTCCGGGACGGGTGCGGCCGTCTAGGACAATGACCGGTATGACCATGCGTTCCTGCCCCTGCGGCCTCCCGGAGGCCTACGGCGACTGCTGCGGCCGCTACCACTCCGGAACCACCGCCGCACCGACCGCCGAGGCGCTGATGCGGTCGCGGTACTGCGCCTTCGTGAAGGGCGACGTCGCGTATCTGCTGCGGACGTGGCATCCGCGGACGCGGCCCGGGACGCTGGAGCTGGACCCGGGGATGCGGTGGACCGGGCTGGAGATCCTGGACACGAGTGACGGGTCGGCGTTCCACTCCTCCGGGACCGTGGAGTTCCGGGCGTCGTACCGGGGCGGCTCGCTGCACGAGAGGAGCCGGTTCGAGCGGGTCGACGGGGCCTGGGTGTACGTCGACGGGGAGTTTCTGCCGTAGCGGGCGCTACGGCGCCAGGATGTCGAGTTCCTGGAGGGCGCCGACCGTGATCTCTCGGGTCAGTTCCTCCGCGCGGACCGCGTCGCCCGCGCGGACCGCCTCGGCGACCTGGACGTGCAGGGTGACGGCGGCCGGGTCTGGGTCCTCGAACATCACGTCGTGGTGCGTGCGGCCGGCCAGGACCTCGGCGACGACATCGCCGAGGCGGGCGAACATCTCGTTGCCGGAGGCGTCCAGGACGACGCGGTGGAAGGCCATGTCGTGGACGAGGTACTCCTCCAGTTTGTGACCGCGTGAGTTGGCGACCATGCCGAGGGCGCACTGGGTGAGTTCGGCGCACTGGTCGGCTGTGGCGTGCCGGGCGGCGAGGCCCGCGGCGACCGGTTCGATCGCCGAGCGCAGCACCGTGAGGGAGCGCAGCTGCCGGGCACGGTCCTTGCCGGCCAGGCGCCAGCGGATGACCTGCGGGTCGTAGACGTTCCACTCCGACGTCGGGCGTACGGTCACGCCCACGCGGCGGCGGGACTCGACCAGGTGCATGGACTCCAGAACGCGGACCGCCTCGCGCATCACCGAGCGTGACACGTCGAAACGCTGGGCGAGCTCGTCCGTGCGCAGAACACTGCCCGGCGGGTATTCGCCCGCTGTGATCTCGGGGCCGAGGGTGTCCAGAACATGGCCGTGCAGCCCCCGGCCCGGTGTGGTCATGCACTCAGCGTACGGGGTAGATCACGGAGACAAAAAGTCAGACTTATTCATCACGACCTCTTGAATTTGTCGTACCTAATGGGTTTCAGTTGCGTCGACATCACGTGTCGACGGAGACAGCAGACAGTGAGGCAGCGATGAACACCCCCCACGTCGTCGTGGTCATGGGCGTCGCCGGCACCGGCAAGACCACCATCGGTCCCCTGCTCGCGGCCCGGCTCGGCGTTCCGTACGCCGAGGGCGACGACTTCCACCCGCAGGCCAACATCGCCAAGATGTCGGCCGGTACCCCGCTCACCGACGAGGACCGCCGGCCCTGGCTGGACGCCATCGGCGAGTGGGCGCACGGGCGGGCAGGCCTCGGCGGGGTGGTCAGCTGCTCGGCGCTGAAGCGGTCGTACCGCGACCGGCTGCGGGCCGCCGCGCCCGGCGTGGTCTTCGTGCACCTCACGGGTGACCGCGCGCTCATCGAGGACCGGATGTCGCACCGGCAGGGGCACTTCATGCCCACGGCGCTGCTCGACTCCCAGTTCGCCACGCTCCAGCCGCTCCAGGCGGACGAGGCCGGGGTCGACGTGGACGTCTCGGGCGGCCCGGAGGAGATCACCGAGCGGGCGGCACTCGCCCTGGAAGACCTCCCCGAGCCCGTCCAGTAACCCCTGACCTTCCCCCTCCCCCAGTCCCCTCCAACGCAAGGGAACCCACCCGTGACCAGACTCAGCGTCGAGATGCTGGCAGCGGACGCACCCGAGCCGATCACCTCGGCCGGCCACGCTCAGCTGGGCATCGCCGTCCTGGCGGGCATCGCCGTCATCGTCCTGCTCATCACCAAGTCCAAGCTGCACGCGTTCCTGGCGCTGACCATCGGGTCGCTGGCGCTCGGCGCGATCGCCGGGGCGCCGCTGGACAAGGTCCTCACCAGCTTCAGCACCGGCCTCGGCACCACGGTCGCAGGCGTCGGCGTGCTGATCGCCCTCGGTGCGATGCTCGGCAAGATGCTCGCCGACTCCGGGGGCGCCGACCAGATCGTCGACACCATCCTCGCGAAGGCCGGCGGGCGGTCGATGCCGTGGGCGATGGTGCTCATCGCCTCGGTGATCGGACTGCCGCTGTTCTTCGAGGTCGGCATCGTGCTGCTGATCCCGGTGGTGCTGATGGTCGCCAAGCGCGGCAACTACTCGCTGATGCGCATCGGCATCCCGGCGCTCGCCGGCCTGTCCGTGATGCACGGCCTGGTGCCGCCGCACCCCGGTCCGCTGGTCGCGATCGACGCCGTCAAGGCCGACCTCGGGGTGACGCTGGCGCTCGGTGTCCTCGTCGCCATACCCACGGTGATCATCGCCGGCCCGCTGTTCTCGCGGTACGCGGCCCGCTGGGTGGACGTCCCCGCCCCGGACCGCATGATTCCGCAGCGCGCTTCGGAGGACCTGGAGAAGCGTCCCGGATTTGGCGCCACGCTGTTCACGGTCCTGCTGCCGGTGATCCTCATGCTCGCCAAGGCGCTGGTCGACATCGTCGTGGACGACCCGGAGAACCCGGTCCAGCGCGTCTTCGACGTGATCGGCGCCCCGATGATCGCGCTGCTCGCCTCCGTGCTGGTCGGCATCTTCACGCTGCTGCGGCCCGCCGGGTTCTCCAAGGAGCGCATCTCGCCGCTCGTCGAGAAGAGCCTCGCGCCGATCGCGGGCATCCTGCTGATCGTCGGCGCGGGCGGCGGCTTCAAGCAGACGCTGATCGACACCGGGGTGGGCCAGATGGTCCTGGACATCTCCGAGGACTGGTCGATTCCCGCGCTGCTGCTGGCCTGGCTGATCGCGGTGGCGATCCGGCTGGCGACCGGTTCGGCGACGGTGGCGACGGTCTCGGCGGCCGGTCTGGTCGCCCCGCTCGCGGCCGACATGTCGACCACGCACGCGGCCCTGCTGGTCCTCGCCATCGGCGCCGGCTCGCTGTTCTTCAGCCATGTGAACGACGCCGGGTTCTGGATGGTGAAGGAGTACTTCGGGCTGAGTGTCGGCCAGAACATCAAGACCTGGTCCGTCATGGAGACGATCATCTCGGTGGTCGCCGGCGGCATCGTCCTGCTGTTGTCCCTCGTGATCTAGGAGTGCCACGGCCATGACGGCTCACCCTCTCTTCGACATCAGCGGCCGTACGGCCCTGGTGACCGGCTCCAGCCGGGGCATCGGACTCGCGCTCGCCCGTGGCTTGGCGGAGGCCGGCTGCACGGTCGTCCTGAACGGACGCGACAAGGACCGGCTCGCCGAGGCCGCCGCCGGGTTGCCCGGCGACCGGGTGCACACGGCGGCGTTCGACGTGACGGACGGATCATCGGTGGCCTCGGGGGTCGCCGAGGTCGAGGAGCGGGTGGGCCCGCTCGACATCCTCGTCAACAACGCGGGCATGCAACTGCGCGCCCCGCTGCTGGAGTTCACCGACTCCGACTGGCACCGGATCCTGGACACCAACCTGACCAGTGCCTTCCTGGTCGGCCGGGAGGCGGCGCGCCGGATGACGGAACGCGGCCACGGCAAGATCATCAACATCTGCTCGTTGCAGAGCGAGGTGGCACGGCCCGGGATCGCGCCGTACGCCGCCACCAAGGGCGCGCTGAAGATGCTCACCAAGGGCATGTGCGCGGACTGGGGCCCGAGCGGTGTGCAGGTCAACGGGCTCGGCCCGGGCTACATCGAGACGGAGCTGACGCGGCCGCTGGTCGAGGACGAGGAGTTCAGTGCCTGGGTGCGGAGGCGCACCCCGGCCGGCCGCTGGGGCCGCACCCAGGACCTGGTGGGCGGGGTGCTGTTCCTCGCCTCTCCCGCGGCCGACTTCGTCAGCGGGCAGGTGCTGTATGTCGACGGCGGTATGACGAGCGTGTTGTGACCACCTGCCGGGAGGCTGTGATGCTGGGTTGTGTGATCCACGGTCAGGGTGACCTGCGCGTGGCGGAGTTGCCGGTTCCCGAGCCCGGGCCGGGGCAGGCGCTGGTCGCCGTGCGGTACGGCGGGGTGTGCGGGTCCGATCTGCACTACTGGCGGCACGGCGGGGTCGGGGACTTCCGGCTCCGGGAGCCGATGGTGCTCGGGCACGAGGTTGTCGGGACGGTGGTCGAGTACGGTGCCGGCGCGTCGGGGCCGGCACCGGGTGCCGCCGTCGCGGTTCATCCGGCGACGCCGTGCGGGCTGTGTCCGGAGTGCTCGGACGGTCGGCGGAACATCTGCCGGGACACCCGGTACCTGGGCAGTGCGGCGCGATTTCCGCATGTGCAGGGAGGGTTCGCGGCGCACGTGGCCGTGCCCTGCGAGCAGGTGCGGGCCTTGCCGGAGGGTCTGGAGCTGCGCCGGGCCGCGCTCGCCGAGCCGTTGTCCGTCGCCCTGCACGCGGTGCGGCGGGCCGGGGACGTGGCCGGGCGGCACGTCCTGGTGACCGGTGCCGGGCCCATCGGGTGTCTCGTGGTCGCGGCGGCGAAGGCGGCCGGGGCGGTGCGGGTGACCGTCACGGATCTGTTGCCCGAGGCACTGGAGTATGCCCGGATCGCCGGTGCCGGGACTCTCGTAGGGGCCGATGATCCTGACGACCCGGGTTGGCCTTCCGAAGTGGACGTCGCGATCGAGGCGTCCGGAGTGGCTGCGGGGCTCGACACGTGTCTGCGGCGTGTGCGGCGGGGCGGGGTCGTCGTGCAGTTGGGGATGTTGCCGGCGGGGCGCAGTGCGTTTGCGGGGAACCTGGTGGTGAGTCGGGAGATCGAGCTGCGGGGGGCGTTCCGGTTCGATGCCGAGTTCGATGAGGCGTTGGCGCTGCTTGCGGTGGAGCCGGCATTCGACGGGCTGGTGAGTGCGGTGGTGCCTGTGGGGGATGCCGAGTCCGCCTTTGCCCTGGCTGCTGATCGGAGTCGGTCTTGCAAGGTGCTGTTGGATTTCGCCCCCGCGCCATAGGGCTGTGCGTTGTCGTGCGGCTGCGGGTGCGTCGTGGTTGTTCGCGCAGTTCCCCGCGCCCCTGGGGCCTCAGCGCCGTAGGGGGTGTGGTGGTTGGGCGGGTGCGGGTGAGTGGGGGTTGTTCGCGCAGTTCCCCGCGCCCCTGAAAGAAACCTACTGGCGCCATAGAGGGTGCTGTTGGTCCGCCCACTCTCTGCTCACCGAGCCCGTGCGCATGCCTCTCCTGGACTCCGGGTCGGCCAGGGCCATGCCTATGTGGCCGGCCAGGACTATGCCGATGGTGAGGGCCAGCCAGTCGTGGACGAACGTCGCGCTGGTGCGCCACAGGAGGGGGGTGAGGTGGGTGAACCACATCATCAGGCCGGTGCCGAGCATGACGAGGGTGGCGCCGGCGATCCAGGACGCGTAGAGCTTCTGGCCGGCGTTGAACTTGCCCGCGGGGCGGGACCCGTGCCGCTTGTCGCGGTGCAGGGCGGCGCGCAGCCAGGTGCGGTCGTGCGGGCCGAAGCGGTTGAGGTGGCCCAGGTCGGTACGGAGGGCGCGGGAGGCGAGGCCCGCCAGGACCGGGACGGGCAGGGCCAGGCCGGTCCACTTGTGCAGGGTGACGACGAGGGCGCGGCGGCCTACGAGTTCGGCGAGCTGGGGGACGTAGAGGCAGGCCGCCGTCAGGACGCAGACGCCCATGAGCGCGGCCGTCGTGCGGTGTACCCAGCGCTCGGCCCGGCTGAAGCGCCTGACAGCGACCGCGGTGTCAGGTCGTGGGCTCATCGTCACGTCCGTTCGAGCGGCCCACCCAGGCGTCGACGTCGTAGCCGCGCTCCTCCCAGTAGCCCGGCCGGACCTCGTCGGTGACGGTGATGCCGGAGAGCCACTTGGCGGACTTGTAGAAGTACATGGGCGCCACGTAGAGGCGGACCGGGCCGCCGTGGGAGTGGCCGAGGTCCTTGTCCTGCATGCGCAGGGCGACCAGGACGTCCGCGCGGCGGGCCTGGGCGAGGGTGAGGCTCTCGGTGTACGTGCCGTCGAAGCAGGTGAAGCGGATGGCCCTCGCGGTGGGGCGGACCCTGGCGGTGTCGAGGAGGCGCGACAGGCGTACGCCCCCGAAGGGGGTGTCGGGGACGCGCCAGCCGGTGACGCACTGGACGTCGCGGACCAGGCGGGTCTGCGGCAGGGCCTTGAGGTCGGCCAGGGTGTAGGTCGTGGGGTGGTCGACCAGGCCGTCGATCGTGAGGCGGTAACTGTCGGCGTTCTTGCGGGGAACGGACGAGGCGACCGAGTAGTAGCGGAAGCCGCCGCCGTTCGGGAGCAGTCCGGCCAGGCCGGTGGGGTCCTTGTCGGCGGCGCCGCCGAGGAAGCCCTCCAGGCCGCGTTGGAGCCGGGGCGCGGCAACCACACCGAGGGCGCCCAGACCGAGGGTGCCGAGGAAGACGCGGCGGCCGACCGGGGTGCCCCGTTGTCCGGGGGGTCCGTCGTTCATGCCCTCATGTACGTCCTCGTTCACGTTCTCATTCGAACACCCGCGACCCCGTCAGGACAGGGATCGCGGGTGCTCGTCAGAGTTCCGTAACCACTTCTTACGCGGCCGGGGTCAGGACGACGCCGCCTTGTCCAGCTGGAACGCCTCGTTGCCGAGCCCGATCCGGGCGTGCTTCTCGGGGGCGCGGGCGCGCAGCACCAGGCCCAGGACCAGGCCGGCGGCCAGGGCGAGGCCGATGATGCCGGGCAGTATCCAGCTCAGCGAGGAGTCAGGGCCGGCGCCGACGAGGACCTCGAAGTCCTTCACCGTGTAGCCGGCGATCACGAGCAGGGCGAGGCCCGCCAGCGCGGAGGTGACCAGCCGCCAGGCCTGGGCGCCCGCGGCACCCCGGCGGACGAAGAAGACGACGACCGACAGGGAGGCCGCCGCCATCAGCACGATCACGCCGAGGGCGCCGATGTTGCCGAACCAGGTGAACAGCTGCAGGACGGGCGCGGTCGGGTCGCCGGCCGGCTTGTCGTCGGCGATCGCGAAGGCGGCCACGACCACCACGGCCACGACGGTCTGGAGCAGCGAGCCGGTGCCGGGAGCGCCGCTGGTGCCGCTGGTGCGGCCGAAGGCGGCGGGCAGCAGGCCTTCGCGGCCCATGGCGAAGGCGTACCGGGCGACGACGTTGTGGAAGCTGAGCAGGGCGGCGAACATGCCGGTGACGAACAGGACGTGCAGGACGTCCGTGAAGGTGCCGCCGAGGCGGGACTCGGTGAGGAAGAACAGCAGCCCGGCGCTCTGCTTCTGGGCGGTGCCGACGATCGCGGCGGGGCCGGTGGCGACGGTGAGGGCCCAGCTGCTCAGCGCGAAGAAGACGGCGACCCCGCCGACGGCGAGGAACATCACGCGCGGCACCAGGACGTGCGGACGGCTGGTCTCCTCGGCGTACACGGGTGCCTGCTCGAAGCCGAGGAACGCGGCGATGCAGAAGCACAGTGCGGTGCCGACGCCCGCGCCGGTGAGGGTGTCGGGGTTGAAGGCGTGCAGCGAGAGGCCTTCCTTGCCGGGGTCGGCGAGGGCGGCGACGTCGAAGATCACGACGAGGAGCACCTCGATGACGAGCAGCACGCCGAGCACGCGCGCGTTGACGTCGATCTTCAGCCAGCCCAGCAGACCGACGGCGAGCGCGGCCACGAGCGCCGGTATCCACCAGGCGATCTCCACCTCGGCGTAGGTGGCGAGGAGCCCGGAGACCTCGAAGCCGAAGATGCCGTAGATGCCGATCTGGAGCGCGTTGTAGGCGACGAGGGCGACCAGGGCGGCGCCCGCGCCGGCGGTGCCGCCGAGGCCGCGGGAGATGTACGCGTAGAAGGCGCCGGCGTTGTGGACGTGACGGCTCATCTCGGCGTAGCCGATACTGAACAGGATCAGGACGACGCCGAGGACGACGAAGAGCAGCGGCTGGCCGACGATGCCCATCACCGCGAATGTAGTGGGCATGACACCCGCGACCACCATGAGCGGGGCGGTCGCGGCGAGGACGGAGAGCAGCAGTCCCCCGGTGCCGAGCCGGTCGGCGCGCAGGGCGCGCTCCTGGCCCTTGAACGTACTGATGCCGCCGGCTGCGGATGTGCTCGTGCTCGAACTGTCCGTGGTCATCGGGAGAGCGTCCTCACTTGTGGATTTCCGGGGGGTGTCAGGCCGTGCCCAGCGCGGCGGCGCGGGCGGCGGCGAAGGCGGTGTGCGGGTCGCGGTCCGGGTACGACCAGGGCGCCGGGGTGGCGTGCCGGCCGATCCGGTGGAACAGGGCGGCGGCCTCGGCGCCCCGCCCCTCGCAGAACTTGGCGTGGGCGAGGAAGTTGAGGTCGATCAGCCGGCGCGGATGGCCCTCCAGCTCCCACTCCAGCCACCAGTCGAAGGCGGCTTTCATCACCTGCCGGGCGCGGCGGCCCGTCCAGTGGCCCGAGGCGGCCGGGTCGGCGGGTTCGTGCCCGGCGGCGGCCAGCGCGCGGTAGCGCTCGGCGTGCGCGATGACCGGCAGGATCGCGAGCGGGGAGTCGGCGGGGGCCTGTTCGGCGGCCCAGCCGGCGAAGTCGTAGACCTCGTGCAGCGGGTCCGGGCCGGCCTCCGTGCGGCGTCCGGCGAGCCGGGCGACCATCAGGTGGTGGGCGTGGTGGTGGTCGGCGTACCGGGCGCGGACCTGCTCGAAGGTCCGGACCACGTCCTGGTCGGTGCCGACCGCGCACTCCAGCAGGAGCAGGCCGAGCCAGGGGGTGGGGTCGGCGGGGGTGCGGGCGGCGGCGGTCGCGCAGGCCTCGCGGGCCCGGACCGGCTTTCCCTTGCCGTGCAGGGCGCGCCGGACCTGTGCGAGGGCGAGCAGGACGGCGGCGTCGGCGGACTCGGGTTCGGCGAGCAGCCACTCACGGGCCCATGCGGCGCAGTAGGGCTCCCGTGCGAGGACCGTGACGCGGTGGCCGCGCCGGTCCCAGTCGTCCGCGGTGTGCACCAGCAGGGAGCGGGCGTTCTGCCAGCGGCCCTGCGCCAGCGCGGCGCGCGCGGCCACGAGGTCGGCGTCGTCGAGGGCCTCGTCGAAGGCCTGAGACGCACGTCTGCGGCCACGGCCGAGGGGAGGCGGGGGTGGGGGCACCGCGGAACTTCCTCACGCGCTCTTCTTGTGTTTCGGCTCACGGCGGTCGATGGAGCGCGTGTGTGCGCTTCGCCATGAACTGATCACGCACAGCCAACCCCCAGCCAACGGTTGACGTCAAGGGCCACCAGGGCGTTACACGCGTCAACTGCTGTTACTCGTGAGGGTTTTGTGATCAAAGTGGAGCTGGGGAAACGCGGGGCGGCCATCCGATTTATCCGTTTCGCCCTTTGTGGCGTGCGTCATAGTGCTGGGAGGTCACCACCGCTCAGGATGGGACGACGTACGGGCGCGCCGGGCGGAGCCGGCCGGTACAGTCGGCCCCTACGCCATCGTGAACCCGACCTGATGATCGAGGTACACCGCGTGTCGGTTCTTGTCCTGGTGCTCGCCGTGAGCGCCGCCTGCTGTCTGGGCTTCGGCTTCGTGCTTCAGCAGAACGCGGCCCAGCGCGCCCCGCTCAACGACTTCCTGTCCTTCCGGCTGCTGATCGACCTGGTGAAGGTGCCGCGCTGGCTCGGCGGCATCGGGCTGATGGTGGCCGGTACGGCGCTGGGCGCCGCCGCGCTGGGCCAGGGCGAGCTGTCGCTGGTGGAGCCGCTGCTCGCGACGAACCTGCTCTTCGCGCTCGCGCTGTCCCGGCGGCAGACCCGGCAGCCGCTCGGCCGCCAGGGCTGGGCGGGACTTCTGCTGCTGGCGGGCGGTGTGACCACGTTCATCGTGGCGGGCGAGCCACACGGCGGTGCCGCGACGGCCGATCCGATGCGGCAGTGGCTGATCATCGGGGCCATGATCGGGGTCGCCCTGCTGCTCACCGCGCACGCGAAGCGCTCCCGGCTGGGCTCAGGGCCGGTGCTGCTGGCCTTGGCCGCCGGGCTGCTGTACGGCGTGCAGGACGCGCTGACCCGGGTGAGCGGGGAGAAGTTCGCCGAGGGCGGCTTCGCCGGGCTGCTGACCGGCTGGCAGCCGTACGCCGTCCTCGCGCTGGGCGTCACGGGGCTGCTCCTCGTGCAGAGCGCCTTCGAGACCGCGTCCCTGCGCAAGTCGCTGCCCGCGCTGACAGCGGCCCAGCCGATCGCCGGGATCATCTGCGGCGTCGGCTTCCTGGGCGACCGGCTGCGGACCGACGCGGTGGCGTTGAGCTGGGAGGCGGGCGGTCTCCTGGCCGTGGTGGCCGGGATCATGCTGCTGGGCCTGCATCCGGCCATGCCGACGGGGACGGTGGAGCGGGCACGCGTGGGGCGGCTCCAGCCGCAGCCGCAGTGATGTCTCGCGCCCTGCTTGGATGAGGGCATGAGTGCTGGGGGCGAGGGCGTGAGTGCCGCTGACGAGATCCTCGACATCGTCGACGAGAACGACCGGGTCACCGGGCAGTCGCCGCGGGGCGAGGCCTACGCCAGGGGTCTGCGGCACCGCTGTGTGTTCGTCCAGGCCCGGGACGCCGCGGGGCGGATCTTCGTGCACCGGCGGACGCCGACCAAGCTGGTCTTCCCCTCCCTGTACGACATGTTCGTCGGCGGGGTGGTCGGCGCGGGCGAGACCTATGACACGGCGGCCCTGCGCGAGGCCGAGGAGGAACTGGGCGTCACGGGTCTGCCGCTCCCGCGGTACCTCTTCAAGTTCCTCTACGACAACGGCGCAGGCCAGACCTGGTGGTCGGCGGTGTACGAGGTCCGCTGCGACCTTCCGGTCCAGCCGCAGGCCGAGGAGGTGGCCTGGCATGACTTCCTGCCCGAGGACGAGGTGCGGCGGCGCCTGGGCGACTGGGAGTGGGTGCCGGACGGGCTGGCGGCGTACGAGCGGCTCAGGGCGTTTCGGTCGAGGGGCTGAGCGGGCTGTCGTCCCCGGTAGGGTCGCGCACGTGATCGAGTTCGTACGGAACGTCCGGTTGTGGTTCGCTCCCGCGCAGGTGCGGAAGGACGGCGACACGCCCGACTACCGGTTCTCGCTGGCGAACGAACGCACCTTCCTGGCCTGGCTGCGCACCGCGCTCGCGCTGATCGGCGGTGGCTTCGCCGTGGACCAGTTCCTTCCGGACCTGCGCTGGGGCTGGCGCGTGGGGCTGGCGCTCGCGCTGCTGGCCGCGGGCGTGCTGTGCTCGCTGCGGGCGGTCAACCACTGGGTGCGCTGCGAGCGGGCCATGCGCCGGGGCGAGGACCTGCCGGTGTCCCGGTTCCCGGCGGTGCTGAGCCTCGTCGTCGCGATCGTCGCCCTCGCCATGGTCGTCGTGGTGCTCGTGGGATGGGAGGGGTGAACGCGCCGGCGGCCCGGCGGCAGGACCCCGACCGCGACCCCGGGCTGCAACCCGAGCGGACCCGGCTCGCGTGGCGGCGTACGACGCTGTCGGCCACGGCCTCCACCGTGCTCGCCGTGAAGACCGCGCTGCACGGCGGGGCGTCGGCGCCCGGGCTCGTCGCGTGCGCGCTGTGCTGCGTCCTGTGGCTGGGCTTCCTGAGCATCGCCCACCGACGTATCCGCGCCCTCTCCGCCACCGCGACCCCTGCCGCGTTCGAGCCCCGGCGCGCCACGGCCGCGGTGCTGTGCACGATGGCGTTGGCGGTGTGCGGGGCGGCGCTCGTGCTCTAGGGACGGGACACTGCCGGGGGGCGGCGGGCCGCAGGGGCATCCCGCCCCGGACCCCAGGACGACGCCGCACGCCGGGGCACCGCACGGCAGGAGATGCCAGAGGGCAGGACGCCGGTCGCCAGGGTGCGGCCGCCGGCTACATGTCCTCCGGATCCCAGTCCACCGTCACGACGATCTTGCCGCGGGTCCGGCCCTCCTCGTTGAGCCGGTACGCGTCCGCCGCCCGTTCCAGTGGGAACGTCTCGGAGACGTGCACGCGCACCACGCCCTGTTCCGCCAGATCGGACAGGCGCTGGAGGTCCTCGGGGTCGGGGCGGACGAAGTAGTAGCGGCCGCCGTAGGTCACGACGCCGACGTCGGCGATCGACACCAGGCGGCCTTCGGGGGCCAGCAGGTTGGCCGAGACCTTCAGCGCGTCCCCGCCGACCGTGTCGAACACCGCGTCCACCCCTTCGGGCGCCAGCCCGCGCACGCGCTCGCCCAGGCCCTCGCCGTACACCACCGGCTCCCCGCCGAGGCCGCGCACGAAGTCGTGGTTGGGCTCGCTCGCCGTGCCGATCACCCGGGCGCCGAGGTGGGCGGCGAGCTGCACGGCGATGGAGCCGACCCCGCCGGCCGCGGCGTGCACCAGCACCGTCTCGCCCCGTTTCACCTCGAGCACCTTGACCAGCACCTGGTAGGCGGTGAGCCCGACCAGCGGCAGTCCGGCCGCCTCCTCGAAGGAGAGGTTGCGCGGCTTGCGTGCGAGGGTGCGCAGGGGCGCGGCCACGTACTCGGCGAAAGTGCCGCGGGAGAGGAAGTCCTCGCGTACGTACCCGATGACCTCGTCGCCGACGTCGAACTCCGACACGGCCACGCCGGGCCGTACGACGACGCCCGAGACGTCCCAGCCGGGCACCACGGGGAAGGCGGCTTCGAGGAGCCCTTCGAGGTAGCCCTCGCGGGCCTTCCAGTCGACGGGGTTCACGGACGCAGCCCGCACCTTCACCAGCACCGAGTCCGGGCCGACCTTGGGATCGCGGACCTCGCCGAACGCCAGCACCTCGGGTCCGCCGTACCGTGAGTAGCTGATGGCCTTCATGGCTCCGACCCTCCGTGCTCCCCGCGCGGCACGCAAGCCGGATGGCCTGAACGAACCGGCCGGGGCCTCCCCGGCGCCCCGCGGCGGGAGTTGTCGGCCTATCGTGGCTCCGATCACGTTTCGGCCCCGCTCTGGACGACATACCGACCGGTCGGCATCATGAGTCGGGAACTGTTCACCTGCCCGTAGGAGCGACGCATGAGCCCCGACCACCCGCCCGGACTCGACCTGGACCGGCTGCGCGGCCTGCTCGACCGCGAGCGGCCCGGCCTGGTGAGCGGCGCCCTGTCCGGCCGGCTGATCGAGGGCGGACGGTCGAACCTCACCTACGCCGTCTCCGACGGCACCTCCCGGTGGGTCGTACGGCGGCCCCCGCTCGGCCATGTCCTGGCCACCGCGCACGACATGAAGCGCGAGCACCGCGTGATCAGCGCGCTGCACCCGACCGCCGTGCCGGTTCCGCGGCCGGTGTTGCTGTGCGAGGACGAGGAGGTGCTCGGCTCGCCGTTCTACGTCATGGAGTTCGCCGAGGGCACCCCGTACCGCACGGCCGACCAGCTCGCCCCGCTCGGTCCGGAGCGGACCCGGGGCGCGGTGCTGAACCTGGTGGACGCGCTGGTGGAGCTGCACGCGGTGGACCCGGGCGAGGTGGGGCTCGCCGACTTCGGCCGGCCCGAGGGCTTCCTGGACCGGCAGCTGCGGCGCTGGGGCAAGCAGCTGGACGCCTCGCGCAACCGCGAGCTTGCCGGGATCGACGAGCTGCACGCGACGCTCGGACGGCGGCTGCCCGCCTCCCCCGCCCCGGCCGTGGTGCACGGCGACTACCGGCTGGACAACGTCCTGATCGGCGAGGACGACCGCATCAAGGCGATCCTCGACTGGGAGATGTCAACCCTGGGCGACCCGCTCACCGACCTGGGCCTGCTGGCGATGTACAGCCTGCCGCTCGACGCCCCTGACTCCCCCGTCTCCACGACGGCGGAGGCGCCGGGGCACCCGGACCCGGCCGAACTGATCGAGCGGTACGCCGCCCGCTCGGGGCGCGACGTCTCCGCGGTCTCCTGGTACACGGCGTTCGCCTGGTTCAAGCTCGCCGTGATTCTGGAGGGCATCCACTACCGCTACACCCTGGGCCAGACGGTCGGGCGCGGCTTCGACCGCATCGGCGACCTGGTCCCCGTCTTCATCGAGCACGGTCTCACCACCCTTCAGGAAGGCTGACGGACATGGACTTCGCGTTCGACGCGCGCACCGAGGAGCTGCGCGGCAAACTGCTGGCCTTCATGGACGAGTACGTCTATCCGGCCGAGGCCGTCGCGGAGGAGCAGCGGGCGCAGCTCGCCTCGCCGTGGGAGACCCCGGCGGTGGTCGAGGAGCTGAAGGCCGAGGCGCGCAGGCAGGGCCTGTGGAACCTCTTCCTGCCGGACTCCGAGTACGGTGCCGGGCTCACCAACCTCCAGTACGCGCCGCTCGCCGAGATCATGGGGCGCTCCCCGCACATCGCCCCGACGGTGACGAACTGCGCGGCACCCGACACGGGCAACATGGAGGTGCTCACCCAGTTCGGGGACGAGCAGCAGCGCAAGCAGTGGCTGGAGCCGCTGCTCGCGGGCGAGATCCGCTCGGCGTTCGCGATGACCGAGCCCGATGTGGCCTCCTCGGACGCCACCAACATCACCACGCACATCGAGCGGGACGGCGACGAGTACGTCGTCACCGGCCGCAAGTGGTACATCTCCGGGGCGCTGCACCCGGACTGCAAGATCTTCATCGTGATGGGCAAGACGGACCCGGAGGGTTCGGACATCCGCCGTCAGCAGTCGATGATCCTGGTCCCCCGGGACACGCCGGGCGTGACGATCGAGCGCGCGATGCAGGTCTTCGGCTACGAGGACCACTCCCACGGCGGCCATGCCGAGGTGATCTTCGACCACGCGCGCGTGCCGGCGTCGAACCTCATCGGCGAGGAGGGCGGCGGCTTCGCCATCGCACAGGCGCGGCTGGGTCCCGGCCGGATCCACCACTGCATGCGGCTGATCGGGATGGCGGAGCGGGCGATCGAGCTGATGTGCCGGCGGGCGGTGTCCCGTACGGCCTTCGGGAAGGCGCTGGCGCAGCAAGGTGTGGTGCACAACTGGATCGCGGATGCGCGGGTGACCGTGGAGCAGTTGCGGCTGCTGGTGCTGAAGACCGCGTGGCTGATGGACACGGTGGGCAACAAGGGGGCGCACACCGAGATCCAGTCGATCAAGATCGCTACGCCACGCGCGGTGGTGGACATTCTCGACCGGGCGATCCAGTTGCACGGTGCGGGGGGTGTGAGCCAGGACTTCCCGTTGGCGGAGCTGTACGCGGCGGCGCGGACGCTGATGATCGCGGACGGGCCGGACGAGGTGCATCAGCGGTCGCTGGCGCGGCGGGAGTTGAAGCGGTACGTGTGACGCGGCGGGGCGGCGGGGTTTCTCGCCCCCGCCGCCCCTACCCGTCCCATCTCCAGGGGCTCCGCCCCTTCGACCCCGCCAGGGGGCTGCGCCCCCTGGACCCCCTTCGGCCTGAACGGCCTCGTCCTCAAACGCCGGACGGGCTGGGTTGCGCGGTTACGGGCGCAGGGCTCGCAGCAGCAGGTCCGCCAGGTGGTCGGCCACCTGCTGGGGGCTCATCGGGCCCTCGGGGCGGTACCACGTCGACAGGTGGTGGACGGACCCGAAGTGGTAGTCGACCACCAGGTCCGCCGGGGTCGCCTTGGAGAAGACGCCCGACTGCTGGCCCTCCTCGACCAGCGCGCGGAAGCGCTCGTGGTAGCGGCGGCGCTCGGCGCGGACCTGCTTGTCCTTCTCGGGGCTCAGGTGGTGCATGGACCGCCAGAAGATCATCGCGTCGTCGAGGTTGTCGATGGTCGTCACCACGACGTCCGCGGCCGCGGCCCGCAGCCGCTTCTCCACCGGCTCGTCGGAGCCCGCGACGGCGTCGAGTCTTTCCTGCTGGATGCGCAGCACGCGCGCGTACACCTCGTGCAGGAGGTCGTCCTTGGAGCCGAAGTAGTGGTACAGCGCGCCTTTGGTGACGCCGGCCGCCTCGACGATCTCCTGCACCGAGGTGCGGTCGTAGCCCTGCTCGGCGAAGAGCCGGGTGGCGGCGGCCAGGAGCCGCTGAGGTACGGGGGTGCCGTCCGGGTCCGTGGTCCTGGGCACTGCCGCCACCTGCCTTTCCGTACTGCTGTCAGTTGCCTTGCGTCCGGGAACGAAGCTCCCGACGGAGGATCTTCCCACTGGCCGTCTTCGGCAAGTCCGGCAGGATCTCCACCTGTCGCGGATATTTGTAGGCGGCCAGTCTCTCCTTGCAGTAGGCGGCGAGTGCATCGGGGTCCGTGTCGGCGTCCGGACGCAGGCTGATGTACGCCTTGACGGTCTCCCCGCGATACCCGTCGGGCACGCCGACGACAGCCGCCTCGCGCACCGCCGGGTGTGTGTAGAGCACGTCCTCGACCTCGCGCGGCCACACCTTGAAGCCGGACGCGTTGATCATGTCCTTCTTGCGGTCGACGACGTACAGCCAGCCCTGCTCGTCCATGAAGCCGATGTCGCCGGTGCGCAGTTCGGCCCCGGGGAACGTCTCGGCGGTGGCGTCGGGGCGCCGCCAGTAGCCGGGCACGACCTGCGGCCCCCGGACGACGATCTCGCCCTGCTCGCCGAACGGCACCTCGTCGCCCTTGTCGTCGACGATCCGTACGACCGTGTCGGGGCCGGGCAGGCCGACCGCGAGGGTCCCGGAGACCGGGTCGACGGGCGCCTGAAGACCGGGCGGCACGGAGGCGCACGGCGCGGTGCATTCGGTCAGTCCGTACCCGTTGCGGATGTACGGCCCGAAGCCGGCCCGGAACTTCTCCACCAGCGCGGGCGGCAGCGGGGCGCCGCCGGAGGAGATCACCCGGAAGGAGGAGAAGTGGTCGCGGGTGACGGCCGGATGGGCGGCCAGCGCCATGAAGGCCGTGGACGGGCCGACGGTGTAGTGCGGCCGGTGCTCGGAGAACGCGTCGAGCACGACGCCGGCCTCGAAGCGGTAGGCCAGTACGAGCGTGCCGGCGCTGCTCAGACAGGCGCCGAACTGACAGACCATGCCGGTGATGTGGAACAACGGTGCCAGCGCGAAGTAGACGGGCCGCTCGGGCAGTCCCAGGCCGGTCCGCTGCCGCTCGGCGTTGTACATGATGTTGCCGTGCGTGTTGGTCGCGCCCTTGGGCGTGCCGCTGGTGCCCGACGTGTAGCTGATCAGCGCGATGTCGGAGGGAGCGGGGTCCCGGTCCCCGGGCGCCTTGTGCCCGGCCCGTGCCACGGCGACCAGATCGTCGGCGTCCGGGGCCTGCGGCAGCCGCTCGAAGGTCAGCACGCGCGCGTCGTCCCGCGTCTGGAAGTCCAGCTCGCATCCGGTGAGCACGATCCGCACGGTCGAGTCCGCCGCGGTCTCGCGCAGATACGACTCCCACGCCCGGTCCGAGCAGATCAGCGCGGCGACCTCGCCGTCCCGCAGGACGTGGGCCACCTCGCCCGACTTGTACATCGGGTTGACCGGCACGACGACCGCGCCCGCCTTCCAGGCGCCCAGCACGGCGAGGACGAAGTGCGGGGAGTTCTGGAGCAGCACCGCGACCCGGTCGCCGCGCTCCAGGCCGCGCGCCGCGAGATGGCCGGCGACGGAGTCGCTGAGCTCGTCGACGTCCCGGTAGGTCAGGCGGCCGTCGAAGTAGGCCAGGAAGTCGCTGTCCGGCGTCTCGTCCACGGCCCCGCGCAGCGCGTGCACGAGGGAGTCGGCGGGGCTTATCGCGCCCTTCTGGACGTCGTTCAGCAGGTCCAGCCAGGGTTTGGCCGCGTAGCGGGACTCGGTCACCGGTTCTCCTCCCACTGCTGCTGGATGCGGTTCATGCCGGTCAGCCAGCGGTCGGGGTCACCGGCCCGGGCCTGATAGTACGCGGCGACCTCGGGGTGCGGCAGGATCAGGAAGCGGTCCTCCTCGATGCCCTTGACCAGGGCGTCCGCCACGGCCTCGGGCTCGATCGCGGTCGGCTGGAGCACCAGGTCGCCCGCGCTGCCGGTGGCGGCCAGCATGTCGGTGCGTACGCCCTGCGGGCAGATGGCGTGGACCTTCACGCCCCGGTGCCGGTACGTCAGCGACAGCCACTCGGCGAAGGCGAGCGCGCCGTGCTTGGTGACTGCGTAGGGCGCCGCGCCGATCATGGTGAGCAGCCCGGCGGCGGAGACGGTGGAGACGAAACGTCCGCTGCCCCGCTCCAGCCAGGCGGGCAGCAGCTCGTGAGCGGCCCGGACGTGCGCCATGACGTTCACGTCCCAGGAGGTCGCCCAGGCCTTTTCGTCCAGCGCCTGACCGGTATCGACGCCGTCGAAGGCGACGCCGGCGTTGGCGCAGTAGATGTCGACGCTCCCGTCGAGCGCGCCGCGGGCGTCGGCGACGATCGCCGAGGCGTCACCGGGCACGGCGACACCCCCGACCTCCTCCGCGACGTGCTTGGCCCGCTCGGCGTCCAGGTCATTGACGACGACCCGGGCTCCCTCGGCGGCGAAGCGCCGGGCGAGTGCGGCTCCGATTCCGCCGCCTGCCCCCGTGACAACGACTCCAGCCCCTTGAAAGGCTCCCACCATCGGTCTCCTTAGACGCGGCTCAGCTATGGCGCCAGACTAACCGGTCGGTATGTTTCAAGGAAGGGGCAACCGCAACACCCTTAGGGGCGCGGGGAACTGCGCGACCAGCCACCACGAAAGTGGCACATAACGGATCACGGAGGCCACCCACCCCATGCGCCCCTCAAGACGAGCCTTACTCACGGCGGCCACGGCGGCAGCCGTCTCGGCCACACCCACCGCAACCGCCGCCCAGCGCCCCAGACAACTCCGCACCGGCTTCGAACGACTCGCCCACGACGGCTACACCCCGCTCGACGGCCAGAAGGTCGGCATCGTCACCAACCCCACCGGCATCACCCGCGACGTCCGCCACATCGTCGACGTCATGCACGCGGACACCCGAGTGGATCTGAGGGCCGTCTTCGGCCCTGAACACGGCTTCCGCGGCACCGCCCAGGCCGGCGGTTCCGAGGGCCGTTACGACGACCCGGCGACCGGCCTGCCCGTCTACGACACGTACCTCAAGAGCGGCCGGCCGCTCGCCGACATCTTCACCGCGTCCGGCGTGGACACGGTCGTCTTCGACATCCAGGACGTCGGCGCCCGCTTCTACACGTACATCTGGACCCTGTACGACTGCATGGAGGCCGCGCGGCTCGCCGGCAAGCGGTTCGTGGTTCTGGACCGGCCCAACCCGGTGACCGGGCGGGCGGCCCTCGGACCCGTCCTGCACAAGGAGTTCGCCACGTTCGTCGGTCGGCAGCCGATCTCCCAGGCCCACGGGATGACCGTCGCGGAGCTGGCGCGGCTGTTCAACGAGGAGTTCCTGACCGATCCCGTACCGCTGGAGACCGTGCCGATGTCGGGCTGGAAGCGCTCGGACTTCTACGACGCCTCCGGGCTGCCCTGGGTGCCGCCCAGCCCGAACATGCCGACGCCGGAGACGGCCTTGGTGTACTCGGGGACGTGTCTGTTCGAGGGCACGAACCTGTCGGAGGGGCGCGGCACGACCCGGCCGTTCGAGCTGCTCGGCGCGGAGGGCGTCGACCGGCGCTGGGCCGCGGCCGCGAACGAACTCGCCCTGCCCGGTGTGCGGTTCAGGGAGGCGTACTTCGCGCCCACCTTCTCCAAGTTCCAGGGCAGGACGATCGGCGGTGTGCAGATCCATGTGCACGACCGGAACGCCTTCGACCCCGTACGGACGGGGATCGCCCTGCTCGTGACCGCCAGGAAGGTGTGGAGCGGGTTCGCCTGGCGCCCCGACAACTGGATCGACAAACTCACCGGCTACGCGCGCGTGCGCACGATGATCGACGCGGGCGCGGACACCGACGAGGTCGTGGCGGGGTGGCAGGAGGAGCTGGCGGCGTTCCGGCGGACACGGCGGAAGTACCTCCTCTACCGCTGAGTTCGTCATCGCGCGCCCAATGCGCCCGTGACGTATGGCCAAGCTCCCCCGTTGGCAGGACGATGCGCCACAACGCGCGCGTCACCCGGGGGAACAGGGGGCCTGTCATGGCGGATCAGGCGATGAGCGTGACTCCCTACTGGGAGCTGACCTTCGACGCGGACGGGGACCCGGCGGGCCGTCAGCGCGACCGGCTGCTCGCCGGGGTGACCGAACGGAAGGTGCGCGACCTGGTCGTCTTCGCGCACGGCTGGAACAACGACCGCTCGGGTGCGACCCGGCTCTACGACCGGTTCCTGGCGCCCGTCCCGCGGCTGGCCCCGACGGCCCGGATCGGGTACGTCGGGGTGCTGTGGCCCGCCATGCGGTTCTCCGACGAACCGATCCCGGACTTCCCGCGGGCCGTTGCCGCCGAAACACCCCGGCGCCCGGTGCTCGACAAGGACACGCGGCACGCGCTTCTGGAGTCCTTCCCGGGCCGGGCGATCCTGGTCGACCAGATCGCCCGGCTGCTGGAGCAGCAGCCGCCGGAGGAGGCCGAACTGGAGGAGTTCGGGCGGCTGGTGCGGCTGCTGGTGGAGGTGGTGGCGCCCGGGCCGCAGGCGCTGTTCGCGGCGGACACGGTGGCGGAGGGCGTGCCGCAGAGCGAGCCGGAGATGTTCGCCGGCTCCTCGGCGGCGGCCTGCGAGGAGTTCGCCCGGGCACTGGCCGGCCTCCAAGCGTCCGGCGCGCGGCAGGAGTTCGGTCTCCCCAACCCCTGGGAGGGGGCGCACGAGCTGTTGCGGCAGGCGACGTACTACGCGATGAAGCGGCGCGCGGGAACGGTCGGCGAGCGCGGTCTCGGCCGGGTCGTCGGGCAGCTCGCGAAGGCGGCGCCGGGCGTGCGCGTGCACCTCGTCGGGCACAGCTTCGGCGCGCGGCTGGTCTCGTTCGCGCTGCGCGGCCTCCCCGAGGGCGTGCGCACGGTGAAGTCGGTGACGCTGCTCCAAGGGGCGTTCTCCCACTACGCGTTCGCGGCCCGGCTGCCGCACGACGCGCGCGCCGGAGGGGTGCTCCAGGGGCAGCAGAACCGCGTCGACGGTCCCCTGGTGTGCTGCCACTCCCGGCACGACACGGCCCTGGGCACGATGTATCCGCTGGCCTCGCGCATGGCGGGCGACAGCCGCTCGGTCGCGGACCTCGGCATCGGGCGGGCCCTGGGCGCCAAGTGGGGTGCGATGGGCTACGGCGGGGTGCGGGCGGTGCCGGGCACGCGCGTGTACACCCTCGCCGAGGCGCTGCGGGCGAAGCTGCCCGCCTCGGGGTGCGTGAACGTCGACGCGGCGGCGGTGGTCAGACGCGGTGGCCCGCCCGCCGGCGCGCACAGCGACATCCTGCACGAGGAGCTGGCCCGGCTGGTGCTGGCGGCGGGCCGCATCCGCTGACCCGCCGCCGGACCGTGCCTCACCGATGTGAGGTGAACTCCACGACCTGCTGGTAGGTCGGCCGGTTCTGCCAGCTGATCTTGCCGTGCTTGATACCGCCGAGGGTGCGGTGGTTGATCGAGTCGGCGCACCACTGGTCGCCCGCCGAGCACACGTCGTCGCCCGGGTAGACCTGGGCCGCGGTCTTGCCGGCCGCCTCCTTCAGGGTGCTGACGAGGGTGTCACGGCAGGCGCCGAGCTCTCCGCCCCCGCAGTACTCGCGGGCCAGCGGCCCCCGCACCTGCTCGCCGAGCACGGCCCGGATGTCCTTGTCGACGTAGCTCCACCAGCCGTACTGGAAGGAGCTTCCGGCGTGCGACCCGGTCGGGCCGTGGGCGGCGGACGGGGACTCGTCGACGGGAAGGTTGGCGGTCATCGCCGAGAACAGCTCGCTGCCGAGTCCCGGTTCGAACTCGGCCTTGACCAGCAGCGGCCACCAGGCGTCCAGGATGCGGATCGCGTCGGCGTCGGCGTACTTCTTGGAACCGGCCGACGTCTCCGTGCGCTTGCCGCCCGCGGCGACCCACGCCTGGAGCTTGCCGACGGCGGCTGCCGCGGTGGGGTCGGTGACGGGCGAACTGTTGACGACCTTCAGCAGCTTGGGCAGGACGTCCTGCGCCCGCAGATCGGCGACCCCGGCATCCGCCATCGCCTTCACCAGCGAGGCCCGGGTGACCCCGCCCTGCCTGACCAGCTTCTTCACCCGGTCCTCGAGGAGGTTGCCGCGGTGCACGGAGCCGTTGCCCCAGGGCGCGGCCGTGTAGTCCTTGGCCTGCTTGTTGTTCCAGGAGATGTAGTAGTCCTGGTCGATGGAGTTGGGGTGGGCGGAGGGCGGGGTGTAGTCGGCCGTGTTGGTCGCCGGGTCCCAGCCCCGCCACTCGTGTGCCGGCCGGGCCCAGGCCGGGAACTCGGGGTCGACGCCGTTCGCGCGCACCGGGTTGTCGCCGCTGTTGTAGTACGCGGTGTGCTCGGAGTCGACGTAGAACCAGTTGAAGGTGTAGTTGATGTGCTGCACCGCCTTCTGGAAGGACTCCGGGCCCTTCACGTGGTCCGGGTCGTTCAGCATCTGGAAGCCGATGATGGAGTCGGCCTCGTGCATGAAGGACGAGCGCAGGGAGGTGTAGGCGACCTTCTTGCCGCCGACCGTCGCGCGGTACTCGACGGGTCCGTACTTGGTGCGCCAGACGCGCATCGTGTACGAGCCGGCCGCGGTGCCGTCGGCGACCGTCGGCTTCCAGGCGTTCTTCCGTTCGACTTTCTCCATCGGCGTGCAGGTGCCGCGGTACAGGTAGTGGTAGTCGTCCTGGCACAGCTCGACGGCGTACGTGTCGATGATGTCCTGGCCGGAGGTCGTGGCGCTCCACGAGTAGTCCTGGCCGCGGCCGAGTTCGACGTACATGCTCAGGCCCGCGAAGGAGGCGCCGCGGGCGCTGATGCCCGGCCCCTGGAGCTCCTGAAGGAGGAGCAGCTGGGGCGCGAAGTAGCCGGTCTGCGGGCCGAACACGGCGACCGGGTGGCCGCTGGCGGTGTGCTCGCCGCCCACCACGAGGGCGTTGGACATGCCGCGCTTGGCGGACGACAGGGCCGTCTTGGCCGCCTCCCTGGAGGCGCCGGTGGCGCTCGAGCCGGCCGCGCTGCCCGTACGGTCGTGGACCAGCGGTTCCTGGGTCACCGAGCCGGCGTCGGGCAGGGCCCGGCCCTGCGGGTCGGCCGGTTTGGTCGCGTACGGGAAGCTGCCGTCGTGCTGGGTGAGGACGGCCTCCGGGTCGTTGCGCTCGCGGAAGGACTCCCACACCTTGGTGCCCTCGGCGACGCCGTACTTCTCCTGGGCGGCCAGGAGCGAGAGGGCGTTGTTGACCTCGCCGCCTCCGCCGGAGCCGAACAGCGCGCCGATGACGGACGCCAGGGCGACCATGTCAGTGATCTTGAAGTGCTCGATCTTCCCGGCGTTGGTGACCGAGTCCTTGTGCCCGGTGAGGACGTACTCCCCGGGGAAGTACCGGCCGCTGTCGGAGGCGTCGATGTAGGCGTTGATGCCGTCGAGGTAGGCCTTGACGTCGGCGAGCGCCAGCTTGCCGCGCTCGCCGTTGGTGGCGACGGCGTTGTCGATCTGCGCCTGGAGATCGGCCTCGGAGTAGGGGGCGTGCCGCCAGAACTGCTGTTCCAGGCCCTGGTTGGAGGGCGCGCCGCCCGCGAAGGAGGTGAGCTGACCACGCCCGACGTGTCGGAAGACGTCCATCAGCCACAGCCGGTCCTGGGCGGCCGCGTAGCCGGCACCGAACTCCGTGCCGTATCTGGTGGTACCGGTGATGTGCGGCACACCGGTCTTCTTGTCCCGGACGATCGTCACGTCACCGCGTCCGGCGGGTTTGACGGTGGAGGCGACCTGGTCCGCCGGGACCCCGAAGGACGCGTCGTTGAAGAAGTTGTTGATCTTGTCGTTGGTGAGGCCGGTGTACCCCTTGGCGAGGTCGGCATACGGCCCGAGCTGGTCCTCTGCGTGTTCGGGCTGGGTGCCGAAGGCCTGGTTCAGGAGGATCTGCGCGAGGGTGGCGTTGCCGTTCTGGCCGGGCGGGAGGATGTCCGAACACTGGTTGCCGCAGTAGTCGTTCCCCGCCGCCGTGGTCTGCGCGGTCTCCGTCTCCGAGGCGGCCGCCTGTGACAACGGCGACAAAAGACCTGCGATCAGCGCGCATACCGATGCGGTCTTCAGGAACCCGGGGATTCCGCGGGGAGTTCTCATTCTGTCGAGAACGGTGCGTGGGTTACGCCGTGGCATGTGGGGGGCTCCTCCCGATGGGGATGGGCGGGGATGTTACCGCCGGTATCCCCGGGATTGAAGATGAGCAAGCGTCACTTTTTGGAGTCAGCACAACAGGCACACAAGACACGGCAGTCGACTCAGGGCCTCGTCGGACGGCTTATGGAGGCCATTTGAAATCGGATGGAGCCGATTCGCTTGTCGATACGTCTATTCGGCGACGTCCTTACGACGACGCCGAAGTGACCGGATTACAGGTGCAGGTGTGACGGAGGTGCAGGACGATGGCCGGTTTCCGGAGTCTGGCGAGACAGGTCCGCGATCCGCGGTGCGATCTGGCACTGCGGCGCTATTCGCTGCGCAAGTGCCTTGAGAGGTTCGCCCCTTACGGGCACAGGGCGACCTGGGACCATCTGTGTTCCCGGGCAGGGTTCGGTCCCGAGGACCGGTCCCCCGATCCAGCGCGGCTCGTGGCCGCACTGGACGAACTGGAGGAGGCGCGGGCGGTCTGGCTGGCCTACGAGGTCGAGTTCGCCGAGCGCCGCAAGAAGGAGAAGCACGACGGACTGCGCAGGCCGGGCACGGTGGACGACTGGCACCGGCTGACCTGGGGCGGTTTCGGCGTGGCGTGGTGCGACGATCCGGCGGTCCATCCCCGTGAACCACTGGCCGAGGTGCTGCGCCGGCTGATCGCCGCGCTGGAGCGCGAACCGGGCTCGATGTGCCCGGTGTGTGGCGGGGTGCAACTCGCCTGGAAGTACGACCTGGACCACGAGCCTTCGGCGGGTCCGGTCTGCACGGACTGCGGGATTCTGGTGCCGCGTCCGGTGCTCACGCCCGAGGCTCTGGCGGACGCCAGGCGGGCGAGGGTGTTGGTGTCGGCTTGACGAATGCGGGTGCGCGGGGGGTGCGCCGGGGATGCCGCACCCCCACTGTCGTCGCCGGGGCCGGCTGTCAGTGGTGACTGGCACCATCGGGACATGGTGCAAGTGTGTCTGAACGGTCCGCGGACCGCCGCCGACGGTACGGCGGTGCCGCTGACGCCCGAGTCCATGGCCGACTCGGCCGCCGACGCCGTCGCGGCCGGGGCCACGGACATCCATGTCCATCCCAAGACACCGTGCGGGCGGGACACGTTGTCGCCGCGCGTGCTCGCGGAGACGTTGTCGGCGATCCGGGCGCGGGTGCCGGTGCCGGTGGGTGTGACCACGGGGGCATGGGCCGAGCCGGACCCTGCCGCCAGGCTGGAGCGGATACGGGGCTGGACCGTCCTGCCCGACCACGCCTCGGTCAACTGGCATGAGCCCGGTGCGGAGGAGGTCGCCGCCCTGCTCCTGGATCTGGGGGTGGGTGTGGAGGCCGGCATCTGGTCCGGGACGGACGGTGCGGAGCGGTTCGCCGCCTCGGCGTCGGGGCCGAAGGTGCTGCGGGTGCTGGCCGAGGTGACGGATACCGGGCCTTCGAGTGCGGTGGATTCCGCGCAGGGATTGTTGTCCGACCTGGGTGCCGCGCACGGGCGTCCTGTGCTGCTGCACGGGGAGGACGGGGGCGCGTGGCCGGTGCTGCGGCTTGCGGGCGAGCTGGGCTTGGCGACGCGGATCGGGGTGGAGGATGTGCTGCGTCTGCCGTCTGGACGACCGGCCGGGTCCAACGCGGAGTTGGTCACGGCGGGGTTGGTGGAGTACGAGGCAGGCCACCGAGGTGCTCAGCATCGCTGCTGAGGCCGGGCGGGCCCGCAGCCCGGCGTAGCGGGGTGCCGCTTCTTTGGGACGGGCGCCGCCCTGGAGGTACCTCCCAGGCCCTTAAGGCACTGAGGGAGGCACGACTGCCCGCAGCTAAGCGGACGTGCGGCCCTTGTCCACCATCAGGCGCGAGCCCGCTCGGCGTTCGCCGAAGACGTCGCCCGGGTTGGAGAGGACGCAGGTGTCGAGGGAGAGGCAGCCGCAGCCGATGCAGTCCGTGAGGTGGTCGCGGAGGCGGTTGAGCTGCTTGATGCGTTCGTCCAGCTCCGAGCGCCAGGCCTCCGAGAGCCGCGCCCAGTCCTCCCGGGTCGGCGTCCGCTCCTCGGGAAGCTCCGCCAGCGCCTCGCGGATCGTCGCCAGCGGGATGCCGACCCGTTGCGCGGCCCGGATGAAGGCGACCCGGCGCAGCGTGTCACGCGAGTAGCGGCGCTGGTTGCCCGACGTGCGGCGACTGCTGATCAGGCCCTTGGACTCGTAGAAGTGCAGGGCGGAGACGGCGGCCCCGCTGCGCGCCGACAGCTGGCCGACCGTGAGCTCGTGGATCTTCTCTGAAATCTGGGGCACCCCTCGAACCCTACCGATCGACCCTCCCGAGCCCGTTGACACGGCCCCCGCAGCCGACCATGCTAAGCAGTCGCTTAGAGATACGAGCGCACGCAGACTTCCTGACGCGAGAGGCCGGGACATGGCACAGCCGAGGATCTTCACGTCCGTCGACGACCTGAAGTCGGCGGTGGGCGAGCAACTGGGGTACACCGACTGGCTCGACATCGACCAGAAGCGGATCGACCTCTTCGCGGAGGCCACCGGCGACCACCAGTGGATCCACGTCGACCCGGAGAAGGCCGCGGCGGGCCCCTTCGGCACCACCATCGCCCACGGCTATCTCACGCTGTCGCTGCTCCCCCTCTTCGGGCCGCAGCTGATCTCCGTCGAGGGCGTGAAGATGGGTGTCAACTACGGGACGAACAAGGTCCGTTTCCCCTCCCCCGTCCCCGTCGGCTCCCGGCTGCGCGCCACCGCGACGATCACCGGCGTCGACGACGTGTCCGGCGGCGTCCAGGTGACCGTCGCCTTCACCGTGGAGCGCGAGGGCGGCGACAAGCCCGTGTGCGTCGCCGAGTCCGTCGCCCGCTACTACTTCTGACCCCGGCGGACCATCCTCTGGCCCCGGCGGGCTACCGGCGGGCTTCCTCTCCCCCGGCCCCCACCATCCGCAGCACGAGGTCGGCGTACAGCGCGCCGACCTCGTCCGGCGTCCACGGCCCGTTGACATTGAACCAACGGGCGACGTCGATGCAGAGCGAGAGAACGGCCAGGGTCGTGCCCTTCACGTCCACGACGTCGAACTCACCGGCCGCCACGCCGTCCTCGATGATCGCCCGCACCTCGGCGTCGCACTGCCGACGCAGCGCGAGGATCTCGTCACGGGCGTCCGGACCGAGCGAGTCCAGCTCGTACTGGACGACCCGGGCGGTGGTGCGTCCGCCGGCGTGCCAGCGGACGAAGGAGCTGACCGCACCGGCCAGGCGCTCGCGGGCGGTGCCCTCCCGCCGCGCCGCCGTCCGCAGGATCTCCAGGGCCTTCTCGTGGCCGATCCTGCTGATGCGGTGCAGCAGTTCTTCCTTGGTCTTGTAGTGGATGTAGAGCGCGGCCGGGCTCATCCCGGCCCGGCCCGCGATGTCCCGGGTCGTCGTGGCGTGGTACCCGCGCTCGGCGAAGGCCTCCACCGCGGCGATCAGCAGCCGTCGCGCCGCGTCGGGCGTGACCTCGCCCCACGCCTGCGCCTCGCCGCCGGCCGTCTCCTCCGCCGTACTCATCACTCGCCCCTCTCACCGACAGGGACAACACCATACCGCCGAAGGTGAGCGGGCGCTTAGTGTGGCAGCTCAGCGCTTCTCGAACGGGGCGTACGCGGGCGCCGCACCCTGCGCCGGCCCCTCCTGCCGGTCCCGGATCACCTTGGCGAGGGTGAAGGAGGAGGTGACCAGGTACAGGACGGCGATGGCGAGGAAGCCCCGCACCCAGGCGTCGGCGCTGAGCTGGTAGATGCCGATGGCGGTGGCCGCCATGGCGACGGCGAAGGAGGCGACGGCCTGGCCGTAGAAGGCGGCCGTGTTCTGCTGCTTGCTGCCCGGTGTGTCACTCATGGGGCAAGCTTCGGCGGACGTGGCCCGCGCCACATCCGCCGACATACTCAGGGGCGTACTCAGAACGCCGAAACGCCCGTCAGCGCACGCCCGATGACCAGCTTCTGGATCTGGCTCGTGCCCTCGTAGAGGGTCATCACGCGGGCGTCCCGCAGCAGCTTGCCCGCGGGGTACTCGTCGATGTAGCCGTAGCCGCCGAAGACCTGGAGCGCGTTGTTGGCGGCGCGGACGGCCGCCTCCGAGGCGAACAGCTTGGCCTTGGACGACTCGACGGCGAACGGCCGGCCCCGGTCGATCAGATCGGCGACCCGCCAGGTCAGCAGCCGGGCGGCGTCGACGTCCACGGCGATGTCGCTGATCAGTTCCTGGACCAGTTGGTGGCGGGCGATGGTCTTCCCGAACTGCTCGCGCTCGCCCGCGTACCGCACGGCCGCGTCCAGCGCGGCCTGGGCTATGCCGACGCAGCCCGCGGCGACCGACATCCGGCCCTTGGCGAGGGCGGACATGGCGATCGAGAAGCCCTTGCCCTCCTCCCCCAGCAGCGCCGAGGCGGGCACCCGCACGTCCTCCAGCACGATCTCGGCGGTGGCCTGGCCGCGCAGCCCCAGCTTCCCGTGGATCGTGCGGCGCGTCAGGCCGGGCGTGCCCGTGGGGACCAGGAAGGCGGAGACGCCCTTGTGGCCGGGGGCGTCCGTGGAGCGGGCGAAGAGCAGGACGACGTCGGCCCAGGTGCCGTTGGTGATGAACATCTTGGTGCCGTTGATGACGTAGTCGTCACCGTCCCGCACCGCCCGCGTCGCGAGGTTGCCCGCGTCCGAGCCCGTGCCCGGCTCGGTGAGGCCGAAGCAGCCGACCGACTCACCGGAGGTGAGCCCCGGCAGCCACCGCCGCTTCTGCTCCTCGCTGCCCCAGGCGGCGACGGTCTTCGCGACGAGCCCCAGCGAGACGGAGACGATCCCGCGCACGGACGAGTCGCCCCGGCCGAGTTCCTCCGTGACCAGGCAGTACGCGAGGTGGTCGCCGCCCGAGCCGCCGTACTCCTCGTCGACCGTCAGCCCCAGGAAGCCGACCTCGCCGAGCTTCTTGACGATCCCGCGGTCGACCTCCTCGGCACGGTCCCAGGCGATCGCGTTCGGGGCGATCTCGCGCTCGACGAAGTCCCGGGCGAGCTGCCGTACGGCGGTCTGCTCCTCGCTGAGCTCCAGGTTCACCACAGGTCACTCCACTTGAAAGCCGTACATTTAAATTAGCACTGCTAGTTTCGATCGGCAGCCCTACTATGTGCGCCATGGCCCGACCGCGCAAGCCCTTGCTCAGCACCGACCGGATCGTCGAGACGGCCCGCGCGCTCGTGGACGCGGAGGGCCTCGCGGCCGTCTCCACCCGCCGGCTCGCCGCCGAACTCGGGGTCAGCGGGCCCTCGCTCTACAACCACTTCCGCACCAAGGACGAGATCCTGGAGGCGGTCGCCGACTCGGTGAGCGGCCAAGTGGACCTGACGATGTTCCAGGACGGCCGGGACTGGCGGACCGCGCTGCACGACTGGGCCGTCTCCTACCGGGCCGCGCTGCGCGACCACCCGAACATCGTCCCGGTGCTGGCCCGCGGCCCCGGCCGCCGCCCGGCAGGGCTGCGCCTCGCGGACGCGGTCTACGGCGCGATGGTCGAGGCGGGCTGGCCGCCGGCGCAGGCCACCTCCATCGGCGCGCTGATGCGCTACTTCGTGATGGGCTCCGCGCTCGGCTCCTTCGCCGGGGGATTCGTGGACGACGCGAGCGCCTACGACCCCGCCGACTACCCCCATCTCCAGCAGGCCCACCGCCTCGCCGAGCAGCAGGAGAAGATCGACGAGCGGGCCTTCGAGACCGGCCTGACGGCCCTGCTGGACGGGCTGGCACGGCAGTACGAGCAGGTGCGGCGGACCGCGTAGCACCTCTCGGCGGGACACTTCGGCGCCGGCCGAAGTGTTGGTGTTCCATGCTGGGGGCATGACGACGAGGGACCCGCAGGCCACGAGCCTGGCACGGCTCGCCGCGCTGTTCGCGGACGAGACCCGGGCCGCGTGCCTGCTGGCGCTGCTCGACGGCCGGGCCTGGACCGCGGGCGAGCTGGCGCGGCACGCGGGTGTCGCCGCGTCGACGCTGAGCGAGCACCTCGGCAGGCTCGTCGCGGGCGGGCTGCTCGCCGAGGAGCGGCAGGGCCGGCACCGGTACGTCCGGCTGGCCGACGCGCGGGTCGCGCAGCTCGTGGAGGACCTGGCGGCGCAGGTCGCGCCGGGTACGGCCGTACGGCCGCGGAACCTGCGGGAGTCGAGCGCCGGTTCGGCGATGGCCCGGGGCCGCACCTGCTACGACCATCTCGCCGGGCGGCTCGGCATCGCTGTCACGGACGCGCTGACGGCGCGCGGGCTGCTGCAACAGGAGACCGGGTTCGCGCTCACCGACGCCGGGCTGGCGTGGTTCGAGTCGGCCGGTATCGGTCTCGACCGGCGCGGCCGGCGCCCGCTGGCCCGTGCCTGTCTCGACTGGACCGAACGCCGGCCTCATCTCGCGGGTGTCGCGGGCGCGGCCCTGTGCCGGCACGCCCTGGAGACGGGGTGGTGCGTGCGGATCGGCTCCGAGCGGGCCGTGAAGGTGACGGCTGCCGGTGAACGGGCCCTGTTCGATCTGCTGGGCGTGGAGGCCGCGGCGCTGCGCTGACCCCGAGCCTCCCCCGACAAGCCCACCACCTGCTGAAGCCCCGTCCGAAATTCGCGAGCCTCCGTTCCCTTTCCCCACCTAGCCTCGGGAGCATGATGAACAACACCCCGTCCCGCCCCGCCCGCCGCGCGGAGCTGCTGGCCGCCGCGGCGGCCACGGTGACCGTCGTTCTGTGGGCGTCCGCCTTCGTCTCGATCCGCAGTGCGGGCGAGGCGTACTCGCCGGGGGCACTGGCGCTCGGGCGGCTGCTGGCCGGGGCGCTGACGCTGGGGGTGATCTGCCTGCTGCGGCGGGAGGGGTGGCCGCCGCGCTCGGCCTGGCGGGGGATCGCCATATCGGGCCTGCTGTGGTTCGGCGTGTACATGGTCGCCCTGAACTGGGGCGAGCAACTGGTCGACGCGGGTACGGCCGCCCTGGTGGTGAACACCGGGCCGATCCTCATCGCGCTGCTCGGTGCCCGGTTGCTGGGTGATCCGATGCCGCCGCGGCTGCTGGCGGGGATGGCGGTGTCGTTCGCCGGTGCGGTGACCGTGGGTCTTTCGATGTCCGGCGGGGGCGGTTCCTCGGTGCTCGGGGTGGTGCTGTGCCTGCTGGCGGCGGTCACGTACGCCGCCGGTGTCGTCGCGCAGAAGCCGGCACTGGGCACGGCCAGTCCGTTGCAGGTGACGACCTTCGGCTGCCTGGTCGGCGCCGTGGTGTGCCTGCCGTTCGCCGGACAGCTCGTCCAGGAGGCCGCCGAAGCACCGGCCTCCGCGACACTCAACATGGTGTACCTGGGCGTCTTCCCCACCGCCCTCGCCTTCACGACGTGGGCGTACGCCCTGTCCCGGACGACCGCGAGCCGGATGGGCGCGACGACGTACGCGGCGCCCGCGCTGGTCGTGCTGATGTCCTGGCTGTTCCTCGGCGAGGTGCCGGGGCTGCTCACCCTGGTCGGCGGTGCGCTGTGCCTGGCGGGTGTCGCGGTGTCCCGGTCGCGGTCGCGTTCGCGGGCGGCGGCTCGGGCCGGGGATCCGGGAGCGGATGCGGAACCCCGGCCCGAGCGGACTGCGGACTCAGCCCGCTGACTCGGCTTCCGCCTTGGCCTCGGGCGCGGCCTCCGGTTCCGCCGCACGCGCCCGGTCCGCGAGGACCTTGATCGACACCAGGGCGATCACCGAGAGCGCGATGATGTAGCCGGACACCGCCATCGAGGTGCCCGTCGCCTCCAGCAGCAGCACCATGACGAAGGGGGCGAGGCCGCCGCCGGCGACGGCCGCGATCTGGTAGCCGAGGGAGGCGCCGGTGTAGCGCATCTCGGGCGTGAACAGCTCGGCGAACAGGGCGGCCTGGGGGCCGTACATGATGCTCAGGAAGCAGCTGGCGACGAAGGTGCCGACCGCGAGCCACAGCAGCGAGCCGGTGTCGATCAGCAGGAAGAGCGGTACGGCCCACAGCGCGATGCCGGCGGCCCCGAAGGCGTAGATCCGGATGCGGCCGATGCGGTCGGAGAGGGCGGCGGCGGCCGGGATCAGCACGAGCTGGGTGAGGCTGACGCAGAGCGAGACCATGAGCACCGGGCCCTTCTCCATGTCCAGCTCGCGGGTCGTGTAGTCGAGGACGCCGGTGATGAGGATGTAGAAGGTCGCGGTGTTCACGGCGAAGGAGCCGCCGGCGAGGAGCACCGTGCCGAGGTGGCCGCGCAGGATCGTGCGCAGCGGCGAGCTCTGCTCGGACTTCTCCTGCTCCGCGAGGGCGCGTTCGGCCTCCTTGAACGCCGGGGTCTCCTCGACGCGGGTGTGGATGTACCAGGCGAGGCCGAGCACGAGCAGGCCGACCAGGAACGGCACGCGCCAGCCCCAGGCCGCGAACGCCGAGTCGGTGGTGAGGGCGCCGGCGGCCAGGAAGACCGTGTTGGCGGTCACCACGCCGATGGGGACGCCGAGCTGGACGACGCTGCCGTAGACGCCGCGCTTGCCCTCCGGGGCGTACTCGGTGGCCAGGAGCATCGCGCCGCCCCACTGGGCGCCGACGGCGACGCCCTGGGCGATGCGGAGCAGGACGAGCAGGATCGGGGCGGCGACGCCGATCGTGTCGTACGTCGGCAGCAGGCCGATGCCGGTGGTGGCCACGCCCATCAGCGTGAGCGCGAGGACCAGCATCGGCTTGCGGCCGCGCTTGTCGCCGAGGTGGCCGGCGACGATGCCGCCGAGGGGGCGGGCGAGGAAGCCGACGGCGAACGTGGCGAAGGAGGCCATGACGCCGGCGGTGGGACTGCCGGCGGGGAAGTAGAGGTCGCCGAGGACGAGGGCGGCGGCGATGCCGAAGACGAAGTAGTCGTACCACTCGACGGCCGAGGCGAGGGCCGCGGCGGTGGCTACGCGGCGGCGGTTGCCCACGGCGGGCGCGGTCGAGGCGGGCGGCTGAGCGGAAGGGGCCGTGTCCATGTGGTGCACGCTCCGGTGGGTGCGGGGACGAAACCGGGGGGTGGCTCGGGTTCCGGGGAACGTACTGACCGGACGGTATGGACGTCAACGGGTCGTGCACCAGGACTTTTGTCTGTAAGCACCACTGATCATGGGGCCGGGCACGCCGCGGACCCCGGCCTCGCGCGGAGGCCGGGGTACCGGGGATACGGGCTAGAAGACGACCAGTGCCCGGCCGCCCTTGCCCGCCAGCATGTTCTCGAATGCCGCCGGGATCCCGTCGAGGGAGATGCGTTCCGTCACCAGGGCGCTCAGGTCGAGGCGGCCCGCGCGGACGTGCTCGGCCAGGACCGGAAGGTCGACGGCCGGGTCGGAGTTGCCGTAGACGCAGCCGGTCAGGGTGCGGCCCCAGTGGAAGATCTCCAGGGCGTTGAAGGTGACCTGCTGGTCCTTGCCGCCGATGCCGACGACCGTGGTGCGGCCGCCGCGGCGGGTGGAGTCCCAGGCCGTGCGGATGGAGACCGCGCGGCCGGCGCACTCCACGGCGACGTCGACGCCCTGTTTGCCGGTGAGTGCGCGGATCTCGCGGGCGGTGTTCTCGGAGGCGAGGACGTAGTCGGTGGCGCCGGCCGCCCGGGCCAGTTCCTCCTTCTCGGCGGACACGTCCACCGCGACGATCTTCGAGGCGCCCGCGATCCGGGCGGCCTGGAGGGCGGCGAGCCCCACTCCCCCGACACCGAACACCGCGACCGTCTCGCCCTGCCGGACGCGGGCCGAGTGGTGGACGGCACCGTAGCCGGTGAGGACGGCACAGCCCAGGAGGGCGGCGTCGGTGAGCGGGATGCCCTCCGGCGCGGGCAGGACGCAGGCGGCGGAGACGACGGTCTCCTCGGCGAACGCGGCGACGTTCAGGCCGGGGTGGAGGTCGGTGCCCTCGGTGGTGCGGGCGTAGACGTCGGCGGCGCCGTCGAGGGCGTTGGCGCACAGCCAGACCTCGCCGAGCGAGCAGGCGTGGCAGGAGCCGCAGGACGGGGCCCAGTTGAGGACGACCCCGTCGCCGGGCGCGACGTGGGTGACACCCTCGCCGACGGCGACGACCGTGCCGGCGCCCTCGTGGCCGAGGACGGCCGGGACCGGGACGCGCATGGTGCCGTTGGACAGGGACAGGTCGGAGTGGCAGACCCCGGCGGCGGCGAGCCGGACGTGGACCTGGCCCGGTCCGGGGTCGGGCAGCTCGATGCCGGTGATCTCCAGCGGGGAGCCGACGGCGGGCAGGACGGCGGCGCGGACAGCCATGACGGAAGGGACTCCCCTGACTAGAACTGGAGGGACTTGGTCTGGAGGTACTCGGCCAGGCCGTGCACGCCCAGTTCGCGGCCCACGCCCGACTGCTTGTAGCCGCCGAAGGGGGCGAGGGGGTTGAAGCGGCCGCCGTTGATGTCGACCTGGCCGGTCTCCATGCGGCGGGCGAAGGCCACCGCCTCGGCCTCGTCCCCGGCCCAGACCGCGCCGGCCAGACCGTAGACCGTGCCGTTGGCGATCCGCAGGGCGTCCTCCTCGTCGTCGTAGCGGAGGATCGACAGGACGGGGCCGAAGATCTCCTCCTGCGCGATGGTCATGTCCGGAGTGACGTCGGCGAAGACGGTCGGGCTGACGAAGTAGCCCTTCTCCCGCGGGGCTTCGGGTCCGCCGGCGACCAGGCGGGCGCCTTCCGCGACGCCCTTCTCGATGTAGCCGCGCACCCGGGCCTGCTGCTTGGCGTTGACGACCGGGCCGATGCGCTCGCCGTACTTGGCGGCGGCGGTGGCGGCGAGCCCGACCGCCTCGTCGTACCGGTCGCGGTGGACCAGCATCCGCGTCCACGCGCTGCACGTCTGCCCGGAGTTGGACATGACGTTGGCGACGCCGACGTTGACCGCCTTGGCGAGATCGGCGGTCGGGAGGATGACGTTGGCGGACTTGCCGCCGAGTTCGAGGGCGACCTTCTTGATCTGCCCGGCGGCGATCGCGGCGATCCGGCGGCCGACGGCGGTGGAGCCGGTGAAGGAGACCAGGTCGACACCGGGGTGCTCGGCGAGGGCCTGGCCGGCGACCGGGCCGAGGCCGGTGACCAGGTTGAAGACGCCCGCCGGGATTCCGGCCTCGTGCACGGCGTCCGCGAACAGGCGGGCGACCAGCGGGGTGTCCTCGGCGGGCTTCACGACGATCGTGCAGCCCGCCGCGAGGGCCGGGGCGACCTTGGCGACGATCTGGTGCAGCGGGTAGTTCCAGGGCGTGATCGCGGCCACCACGCCGACCGGCTCGTGGTGCACGACCGAGTTGCCGGTCTTCTCCTCGAAGGCATACGTCGCCGCCAGCTCGGCGTAGGAGCCCGCGACCGCGATCGGCACGGCCGCATGGACGGCCTGCGAGAACTTCAGGGGCGCGCCGAGCTCGGCCGTCACGGTCTCGGCGATCTCGTCCGCGCGGGCCGCGAGCACGTCCCGGAGGGCGGCCAGGCGCGCCGCGCGCTCGGCGGGCGGGGTCGCGGCCCACTCCGGCAGGGCGGCGCGTGCGGCCCGTACGGCGGTGTCGACATCCTCCGCTGTGCCGGCCGGGACCGTGCCGATGACCTGCTCGTCGACCGGGTTCACGACCTCGATCACGTCCTGGCCGGCGGCGGGGCGCCAGGCGCCCCCGATGTACATGCCGTCGTATGCCTTCATCGCACTTCCTCCGGGGCGGGGCGTCGTCGTCCGGCACATAAACTAGCGACGATAGTTTTCCGGCGCCAGACGTCCCGGTGATCCCGTGATCCCGTGTGTCCGGTGATCCCGGTCATCACAGCACGGAGCGGGCCCCGCCCGGGTGTGCGGCTCCTCACTCCTCCAGATCGGGCAGGCGTGCCGGGTGCGGGCAGATGCGGTCGCCGTGCTGGTCGAAGACGAAGAGGTGGGCGAGGTCGACGAGCAGCGGCACCTGCATGCCGTGGCGGAGGGCCAGGTCCGGGGTAGTGCGCACGATGAGGTCGCCGGGCAGGCGGGGTTCGGCGGTCGCGAGGCCGGGTCGCGCGTCCGCGGGGTGGTCCAGGGCCACGACGGGGCCCGCGCGCCCGGCGGCGGACCGCTCCCGCAGACGGCCGATGACCGAGCCCTCGCGGCGGCGGCGCCGGGCGGGGCGGCCCGGGCGCGGGCGCGAGGCCTCCAGTTCGGTGACGACCGCGGGGCTGGAGCCGGTGTTGAAGTGGACGAGGATCTCGTGCCCCTGGAACTCCACGTGCTCGACCAGTCCGGTGATCGGCACCTCGCCGGGGCGGGCCGCGGAGTGCTTGGCGATCCGGACGGCCTCCGAGCGCAGACCCACGATGACCTCGCGGCCCTGCTGGACCCGGAGCAACTGGTGGTCCAGGGAGAGCGGCTCGGGCAGGCGCAGGAACTGCTTGCCCAGGCTGATGGTCATCGCGCCGTCCAGCGGGGCGCGCACCAGGCCGCGCAGGAGGTTGATCCGCGGGGTGCCGATGAAGGCGGCGACGAACACGTTGCTGGGCAGCGCGTAGACGACACGCGGGCTGTCGACCTGCTGGAGCACGCCGCCGCGCAGCACTGCGACGCGGTCGCCGAGCGACATGGCCTCGGACTGGTCGTGGGTGACGTAGACGGTGGTGACGCCCAGTTCGCGGGTGAGCTGGGAGATCTCGGCCCGCAGGTGGGTGCGGAGCTTGGCGTCGAGGTTGGACAGCGGCTCGTCCATCAGGAAGGCGGAGGGGTGGCGGGCGATGGCCCGGCCCATGGCGACCCGCTGGCGTTCACCGCCGGAGAGCTGGGCGGGCAGGCGGTCGAGGAGGTCCTCGATGCCCAGCATCCGGGCGGTGGCGTCCACGCGCGGCCCGGGGTCCGTGCCCGGGGCCTCGATACGCAGCGGGAAACCGATGTTGGCGCGGCTGGTCATGTTCGGGTAGAGGGCGAAGTTCTGGAAGACCATCGCCATGTCCCGCCCGGACGGCGGCAGGTCGTTGGCGTACTCGCCGTCGAGCAGCAGCTCGCCCTCGTCGATCTCCTCCAGGCCGGCGATCATCCGGAGCACGGTCGATTTGCCGCAGCCGGACGGGCCGAGCAGCACGAGGAACTCGCCCGGCGTGATGTCCAGCGACAGCCGGTCCACCACGCGGGCGCCTCGCGTGTAGGCCTTGCTCACGTCGTGCAGGGAGATGGCGCGTGTCATGAGGTGCCCCCGAGGGGTCATCAGGGCGCTGGTGCTCCGCGGTCGGAAGCCCCGTGCGGGTCGTACGGGGCTGTGGGTCACGGAAGTTAACGGAATGTGTGCGGCCTGGGGAAGACACGGGGCACGATCGGGGGTTCCGGTCCAGCTGGTGAGAAGGCGGACGGCCTGATTCGGCCACGGCCCGGGCCGCCCGGGGTCAGCGGATGCCGGTGAGGTGGGCGAAGACCACGACGTTCCCGGAGTAGCCCTTCCTGCGGTCGTAGCTGCCGCCGCAGGTGATCAGGCGCAGCTCGGGGCGCCCCCGGGCGCCGTACACCTCCTGGCTGGGAAAGTGCGCCTTCTCGTACGACTTGATCTTGTCGACGGTGTAGACGGCGATCCGCCCGTCGGCGCGGCGGGCCTCGACGGTGCGGCCCGGCTTCAGCTCGGTCAGCCCCGCGAAGACGGCGGGACCGCTGTCGGTGTCGAGATGCCCGACGGCCACGGCGGTGCCCCGCTCACCCGGCGAGGCGCCCTGCTTGTACCAGCCGACGAGCTTCGGGTCGCCCTCCGGGGGTGCGGTGAGGCGGCGTTCGCGGTCGAGGCCCAGGTCCATGACCGGGGCGTCGACACGGAGGTAGGGGATGAGCAGGCGGGTGGCTCGGGAGGGGGGCAGGGGGCTGGGGGACGCCGGGGGGCGGGGCGGTCGTGAGGTGGAGGTGCGGTTCGGGTCGGGGTCGGCGGCGGGCCGCTGTCGCCGTGCCCCGGGGGCGTCGGTGGAGGGCTCGGGGGTGGGGGATCCGGGAGCCCGGCGCCCGGAGGTGTGGGGCCCGGGGGCGTCGGATCGGGGGGTGGGGGCCGCGGCCGTAGGGGATGCGGGTGCCCGGGACGCGCCGGTGTGCGGGCCGGGCTCCCGGGAGGGGCCGACGGGCGGGCCGGGTTCCCGGGAGGGGTGGGGCCGGGTGGCCGGGGCGTGGTCCGAGCCGCCCGGCACGGCAGCGGCGGGGACACCCGAGTCGCCCGGCACGGCAGCGGCAGCCTCGGCGGAGCCCGGCGGGAGGGCCGTGGCCGCCCTGCCCGGCTCTCCACCCCGGTCCAGGAAGACACCGCACACGAGCAGGAAGACGGTCACCACGATCGTCCGCGTCAGGCGGTAGGCGCGCGTCCGGTACCAGGGCTTGCGGGACCGTCGGCGCCGCGCCACCGGAGCGGGGACGTGTCCGGAACCAGCCCTACGACGCCCCGCCGGAACAGCGACGACACCGGTTCCGGCCCCACGCCGAGCCGCCCCGCCCCCGTAGCCCGGTCCCCGCCGCACCACGCGAGCAGCACCGGAACCAGGCCCGGGCCCACGCCGTGTCCTCGGATCAGCGGCAGGAGCCGCCGCGACCCCACGCCGCCCCACCGGAGCACCGCCGTAACCCGCCCCACCACCACGCCTGACCGTCGGCACAACGGCATAACCGGACCCCGCCCCACGCCGGGCCGCCGAGCCGGTCTCAGACCGCCTGCCGGCTCCACGCCGACCCACCGAGCCGGACTCGGACCGGTATCCGGCCCCACGCCGAACCGCCGAGCCGGATTCAGACCGGTATCCGGTCCCACGCCGACCCACCGAGGCGGTGTCAGGACCAGCCCCTCCTCCACCCCACCCCACCGACCCCGCACCCATGGCCTCTCCGGCCCCACGCCGCTCCACCGGAGCGGCGCGATACGCGGAACGCGGCCTACGCCGCGCCATCGGGGCGGCGACGGAGCCGGAACCAGACCGTCCCGGCGACGGCGGCCAGCCCGACGGCGGCTGCGCCGGCGACCGGCGTGAATGCCTCGGCACGGGCGATTCCGCCGCCACCCGCCGGCGGGCCGCCGTTGGGGGTGATGGCGGTGGGCGTGGCCTTGGAGGCCGGGCAGTCGACCTGGAACACCTTGAACTTGCCCACACCGTGGGCCCGGTCGGTGAGCCACGTCAGCTTGTACTGCCCATTGGGCAGGTCGATGCGCGGACTGCGGCCCGCGCCGGCCGCGTCGAGGGTGACGGAACCGCTCTTGGCCGGCACCTCGGGGAGGGTCAGGATGGTCCAGTTGACCGTCTCACCTGCCTCGAAGTCGAACGCCGCGAGGTAGAAGTCGCAGACTTTCGGATCGTTGCGTCGATCACTGGCGGCCGTCTCGGTCGCGTGGATCTTGACGTCCCCGTTGTCCCCCGGAGCGGCGACAGCGGGTACCCCGCTCAGGGTGGTCCCTGCGAGGGTGAGGGCGGCGAGGACGGCGGTGCGGGTGCCGGCACGGCACGCGGGAGGTACGACGGGCATGAACATGCCTCCAAGTCAGATGATTGTCATACAAATACCTCGTCACCTGACTCTCTGTCACAAGACGGTCGAAGGGCGGCAACTGCGCCCTGCGACGCGTCAGATATCGCTCTTCCGGCGCAGCCGTGCCCGCGGTCGGCGGGCCTCGTCCGTGTCCTTCGGCTCCCTCGGTGACCGCACGGCGACGCCTGAGGACAGCAGCAACAGCACCCCGAGCGTCACGAACGGAGCCGCCACCCCCGCGACCCCGGCGATCAGCCCGGCCGCGGCGGGCGCGGCCACCTGGCCGAGCCGGTTGCCGGTCAGGCGCAGCGCCAGGGCCGTGGATCGGGCCTCGTCGGGCGCGGCCTGGACGACCGTCGTCATGGACAGCGGCTGCCCCACACCGAGGCAGAAGCCGAGCAGCACCAGCAGCAGGCCGAGCGTCCACACCGGCATCGGCAGGGCGATGCCCGCGCACAGCAGGGCCGCCAGCAGACAGGTCACCGTGAGCAGCACGGTGCGGCCGAGCAGCCGCAGCAGGGGCGTCAGCACCAGACGGCAGGCGATGGTGGCCGCCGCGCGCAGGCTGAGCAGGACGCCGATCACGGACGGCGCGATGCCCCGGTGCTCGCCGACCACCGGAAGGTAGGCGGTGAGGATGTCGGTCGCGGACAGCACGGCGAGGCTGATGAGGATGCCTGCCGGCACGCCCCGGGTGCGCAGGATGCGCCCGACCGGGACACGGTCGCCCTTCTCGGCGCGGGACGTGGCCGCCGTGCGGCGGTGCTCGATGCGCCACAGCGAGGTGAACGCGACCGCCCCGATCGCACCCGCCGCGATCAGGGCGAGCGCGCTGGTGCCCGTCATGTCGTCGCCGCTGATCACCGCGCCCGCGGCGATGGGGCCGACGAGCTGGCCGAGCGCGGCACCGATGGTGAAGTGGCCGAAGTTGCGGTCCTGTTCGTGCGGCGCGGACTGGCGGGCGACGAGGGACTGGGAGCCGATGACGAAGCAGAGGTGACCGAGGCCCATCACGCCGCTCCACAGGGCCATCACCCACAGGGAGTTCGCGACGCCGCTGAGCGCGCAGCCGCCGGATATGAGGACCACGCCGATGGGCAGCAGGGGCGCGCAGCGGCCGTGGTCGGTGCGGCGGCCCAGGGGGACGGCGGCGAACAGCGGCAGCAGCGCGTACACACCCGCGATCACACCGACCGCGCGCTCGTCCGCGCCCAGCGCGAGGGCCCGGTAGGAGACGGCGGGCCGGGCCATCGACACCGCCCCCTGCGCGAAGCTGAAGGCGATGACGAGGCGGAGCAGCCAGCCGCGGTTCCCACCGGGCCTCACGATGTCCTCCACACGGATCGGATGTCCACGGGGGTCAGATGATCCCGAAGAGCATGCCCGCCCCGAGGATGACCAGACAGGTGAGGGCGGCCCACTTCACGACGAACTTCGTGTGGTCGCCGAACTCGACCTTGGCCATGCCGACCAGGACGTACACGGCCGGGACCAGCGGGCTCGACATGTGCAGCGGCTGGCCGACGAGGGAGGCGCGGGCCATCTCCAGCGGGGAGACACCGTGCGCGGCGCCCGCCTCGGCGAGGACCGGCAGGACACCGAAGTAGAAGCCGTCGTTCGACATGAAGTACGTCAGCGGAAGGCTGAGGATGCCGGTGACCAGGGCCATGTGCGGGCCCATGCTGGCGGGGATGACGTCCACCATCCACTTGGCCATGTTGTCGACCATGCCGGTGCCCTGGAGGACGCCGGTGAAGACGGCGGCGGCGAAGACCATGCCGGAGACGTTCAGGACGTTCTCGGCGTGGGCGGCGATGCGGGCCTTCTGGTCCGGGATGTGCGGGAAGTTGACGGTGAGCACGAGTGCGGCGCCGAGCAGGAACAGCACCGGGATCGGCAGCACCTCCATGATCATGGCGGTGAGCAGGCCGACCGTGAGCAGCGCGTTGAACCAGTACAGCTTGGGGCGCAGCGTGGCGCGGTGGGGGTCGAGGCCCTGGAAGTCGTCGTCCTGCTCGTCGGCGTCCGTGCCGGAACCCGCGCCGCCCGCGACGCCCTTGCGCATGGAGACCTTGCCGTCGCCGGAGCCGCCGGCGCCCACGAGGACCGTCTCGGTCTCCTTCTCCTCGACCTTCTCCTCCACCAGCACCTCGTCCAGCGTCAGCACGCCCAGCCGCCGGCGCTCACGCACACCGAGGACGTAGGAGAGGACGAAGACGAAGAGCAGGCCCACCAGGAGCGCCGGGATCATCGGGACGAAGATGTCGCTGGCGTCCAGCTTGAGCGCGGTCGCGGCGCGGGCGGTCGGGCCGCCCCAGGGGAGGGTGTTCATCACGCCGTTGGCCATGGCGGCGACACCGGTCATCACGACCAGGCTCATCTTCAGGCGCTTGTACAGCGGGTACATCGCCGAGACGGTGATCATGAAGGTGGTGGAGCCGTCGCCGTCCAGCGACACGATCGCGGCGAGCACGGCGGTGCCGACGACGATCCGCATCGGGTCGGCTTTGCAGAATTTGAGGATGCCGCGGACGACCGGGTCGAAGAGACCGACATCGATCATCACACCGAAGTAGACGATCGCGAACATGAGCATCGCCGCAGTGGGGGCGAGGTCGGTCACGCCGTCGAGGACGTAGTCGCCGAGGTTGGCGCCCTTGCCGACGAACACGCAGAACAGCGCGGGAATCAGCACGAGCGCCGCGATCGGCGACATCTTCTTCATCATGATCAGGACCAGGAAGGTCGCGATCATGGCGAAGCCGAGGATGGTCAGCATGAGTGGATACCTAACGTTCGCCCTTGAACATCCCACCAGGGCCGGCGGTGTCCGAGACGTTAGGTGCGTTCAAGCAGCGTTAACAAGACGTTGACGTGCGAGCAATAAGCGCAAAACTGCTGGTCACAGCTTTGCTCAGGTCAGAGCGGTGAGCTTTTCGGTCACGGATGCGCATCCGGGGGCAGTCTCGGGGGCGACCTCGACGGGCACTCCGTTGAGGACCGCGTTGCCGGACAGCGGGTCGAGCAGGCGGCCGTCGAGGAGCTGGTTGACGTTGACGCCGGGGTCGGTCGCGGCATGGCTGAGACGGGTGCCGGGGCGGCTGTGGCCCCAGCCGTGCGGCAGGCTCACCACGCCCCGGCGCACGTCGTCGGTGACCTCGGCCGGTGCGGTCACCTCTCCCCCGGCGCCCTTCACGCGCACCGGCGCCCCGTCGCGCACGCCCAGCCGTTCGGCGTCCTCGGGGTGGATGTGCAGGGTGCAGCGGTTGGATCCGCCGGTGAGGGCCGGCACGTTGTGCATCCAGCTGTTGTTCGAGCGCAGGTGGCGGCGGCCGACCAGGACGAGTCCGCCGGGGCGCTCCTCCAGGGCGCGCTTCAGGCGGGGCAGGTCGTCCGCGATCGGCTGCGGCAGCAGTTCCACCTTGCCGCTCCTGGTCTTCAGCGGCTGCGGGAGCCGGGGCCGCAGCGGACCGAGGTCGATGCCGTGCGGGTGCGCGAGCAGCTTCTGAAGGCTCAGTCCGTCCGGTCGTACGCCGAAGCCGTCGCCGTAGGGGCCGAGACGCAGCATCATGTCCAGCCGCCGCTCGGGGCCGGTGTCGCCGGTGAGCAGCGTGGCGAGTTCGCGGGGGTCACGGCCGTGCACGGGCGAGTGCGGTTCCTCGACCGCCTTGCCGAGGGTCTGGTCGATGACCATCTGGTCGACGGCGGCGGGATCGGCCCCGTGCATGCCCGTCACGGCGAGGATCAGCCGCGCCAGGATCTCCGTCTCGGCCATCCGGCCCGGCTCCAGCGGGATCGCGGGACGGGTGTAGCGAACCTGGTTGCGGACGGCGAAGGTGTTGAAGGCGAAGTCGTGGTGCGGGCTCTGGGAGGGCGGGGGCGGGGGCAGGACGACGTCGGCGTGGCGTGCGGTCTCGTTGAGGTACGGGTCGACGCTGACCATGAAGTCGAGCGATTCGAGCGCCTTGTCGAGCCGGTCGCCGTCGGGCGCGGAGAGCACGGGGTTGGCGGCGACGACCAGCAGCGCGCGCACCGGTTCGCCCTCCTCGGTGGCGGTGTCGATCTCCTCCGCGAGGGCGGAGAGGGGCAGTTCGCCCTTGGCCTCCGGGTGCCGGCTCACGCGGGAGTGCCAGCGCCCGAGGGCGAAGCCGCGGCCCGGTCCGGCGGGGCGCGGGGTCTTGTCGGTGGCGGCCTGCGGGAAGAGCGCCCCGCCGGGCCGGTCGAGGTTGCCGGTGAGGATGTTCAGGACGTCGACGAGCCAGCTGGCCAGGGTGCCGTGCGGGACGGTGCAGCTGCCGATGCGCCCGTAGACGGCGGCGGTGGGGGCGGCGGCGAGCTCGCGGGCGAGGGCGCGGATGACGTCGGCCTCGACGTCGCAGGCGGCGGCGACGGCTTCGGGGGTGAACTCCCGCAGGGCGTCGGCCACTTCCTCGACGCCCTGGACGTGCGGGGTGGGTTCGGTGAGGCCCTCGTCGAAGAGCACCTGGGCCATCGCCGCCAGCAGCAGCGCGTCGGTGCCGGGCCGCACGGCGATGTGCCGGTCGGCGAGCTTCGCGGTGCGGGTGCGCCGCGGGTCGATCACGACGAGCGTGCCGCCGCGGGCCTTGAGCGCCTTGAGTTTGCCGGGGAAGTCGGGGGCCGTGCACAGACTGCCGTTGGATTCCAGCGGGTTGGCGCCGATCAGGAGCAGATGGTCGGTGTGATCCAGGTCGGGCACGGGGATGGCGTGCGCGTCGCCGAAGAGCAGTCCGCTGGAGACGTGCTTGGGCATCTGGTCCACCGTGGAGGCGGTGAAGACGCTGCGCGTGCCGAGCCCGGCGAGCAGCAGCGCCGGGTAGAGGGCGCCGGCCATGGTGTGCACGTTGGGGTTGCCGAGGACGACGCCGACGGAGTTCGGGCCGTACCGCTCGACGACGGGCCGGATGCCGGCGGCGACCGCGTCGAAGGCCTCCTCCCAGGTGGCCTCGCGCAGCTCGCCGTCCCGGCGCACGAGCGGGGTGCGCAGCCGGTCGGGGTCGGCGTCGACGGCCCCGAAGGAGGCGCCCTTGGGGCAGATGAATCCCTTGCTGAAGACGTCGTCGCGGTCACCTCGGGCACGGGTGACGCGCGTCCCCTCGATGGTGAGGGTCAGGCCGCAGGTGGCCTCGCACAGGGGACAGATACGCAGGGCGGTGCGGGACACGGGTCCTCCAGGGGCGGCGGCTACGGTGACGCGCGGACGCGACCGAGCATACCGACCGGTATGCACGGAGGGGAGGCCCTGGCCGCCACGAGTCAGTCGAGCACCCGGGCCAGATACGCCCGCAGCATCTCCCGCATCTCCTCGATGATCTTCTGGTCCCCGTCCGGCGCGACCCGGAAGGCCAAGTGCACGAGGGTGTCGGCGGTCTCCACGGCGATGAGGAAGACCCGGCGCAGATCCTCGTCGGGCTCACGGCCGAGATAGCCGGAGAGGAGCTCGGTGAGCCGGTCGGCGACGCGGTGGTTGGGTTCGGCCTGGCGGGCGCCGACCGGGATCTGGTTGCCGAAGTCGACGAGGGAGAAGCCGGGCGCGGTGCGCTTCATCTCCAGGTACTCGTCGAGCACGGCGTCCATGGCCTCGCGCCAGCCCCCGTCGCCCGCCTCCCGCAGGCGCTGGACGATCCGCTCCGAGTAGTGCTCGAGGTTGCGCTGGGCCAGCGCGTCGACCATCTGGCGCTTGTTGCCGAAGAAGCGGTAGACCGAGCCGATGGGGACACCGGCCCGCTGGGCGACGGCACGGGTGCTCAGGGCGTCGTAGCCGACCTCGTCGAGGAGGCCGGCGCAGGCGTCGAGGATCCTGGTCAGGCGTTCGGCGCTGCGCCGCTGCACGGGCGCGCGGCGGAGCGATGTCGCGTGGGGCACGGGCTTCATGATGCCCTTCCGGCGCGGTCCGGTGAACCTCGCCCCCCGGCAGGTGACCGGGTCGTTGCACGGGCCCGCGCCTTCCGCCGCGCGTTCGCGCTCGGCGTCGTGCCCGGGCCCGGCTCCGACGCGGTGATGTCGGCCGTACTCTCCACGGGTTCGCCGTCCACCACCCACACGGTGCCGTCGTCGGCGTAGAGGCGGGCCGTCACCTGGTGCGTGCCGCGCGGTACGAGCCGGCCGGCGAGGCGGTACCCGGGGGCGCGGAGCCGGGCGACGAGGCGGCCGTCCACGTAGAGGTGCGCGAGGCCGCGTCCGGCGACCACGCCGGCCGCGCCGGCCGGCGAGAAACGGAAGTTCCGCAAGGTCAGGCGTACGTCCCAGCCGTCGGCCACGCCGGGCTGCACCTCGATGCCGACGCCGGGGGCGTCCTCCTGCCCCACCTCCCGGTAGGGCCGCCCCTCCTTGTCCCGGTCATCCAGCAGCCTGCCCACGGGCGTGGGCGACGCCCCGCCGCCCCGCTCCCGCTCGGCACTGGAGCCGCAGCCCGCGGATCCGGCCACGAGGAGGACACAGACCGCGAGCACGGCCAAAGGTCCCCGTGTACACGACATGTCGGGGAGCGTAGAACACGCGTCCGGTACTGCGGATCGTCCTGAAGTCTGGTCCCGGTCATCCGCCGGAAGTACGGCCTGTAGGGCACGTGTCCCCCTTGCGCCGGGGAAAACGCAATCCTACGGTACTGCATAGGAATCAGACACAAGGGAGCAGCGATCATGAGCGATGGGGGTACCTCCCGCGCGAGCGGGTTCGAGCGTGGGGGAGCGCGGAAGACCGCCGAAGGGCTGACCTATCTCTCCGGCTTCGGCAACGAGCACAGCTCCGAGGCCGTACCGGGCGCACTGCCGGAGGGGCGCAACTCGCCCCAGCGGGCCCCGCTCGGGCTGTACGCGGAACAGCTGAGCGGTACGGCCTTCACCGAGCCCCGGGCCCACAACCGCCGCTCGTGGCTGTACCGGATCCGCCCGTCGGCCGCGCACCCGGCCTTCACCCGCACGCACAACGGCTCGATCCGCACCGCCCCCTTCACCCAGACCGTGCCCGACCCCAACCGCCTGCGCTGGAACCCCCTCCCCGACCCGGCACCGGAGACCGACTTCCTGGCCGGCCTGTGGACCCTGGGCGGCAACGGCGACGTCACCCAGCGGACCGGCATCGCCGTCCACCTCTACACCGCCAACGCCTCGATGGACCGGGTGTTCAGCGACGCCGACGGCGAGCTGCTGATCGTCCCGGAGCGCGGCGGGCTGCTGCTGCGCACGGAGTTCGGTCTGCTCCATGTGGAGCCGGGCCATGTGGCGCTGATTCCACGTGGTGTCCGCTTCCGTGTGGAACTGCTCGACGAGTCCGCCCGCGGCTATGTGTGCGAGAACTACGGCGCGCCCTTCCACCTCCCCGACCTGGGCCCGATCGGCGCGAACGGCCTCGCCAACCCCCGGGACTTCCGCGCCCCGGTGGCCGTGTACGAGGACGTCGAGGGCCCGGTGGAGGTGGTGAACAAGTTCTGCGGCAACCTGTGGACGGCCACCTACGACCACTCCCCGCTCGATGTCGTCGCCTGGCACGGCAACCATGTGCCGTACGTCTACGACCTCCGCCGTTTCAATGCGCTCGGCACCATCACGTACGACCACCCGGACCCGTCGATCTTCACGGTGCTGACGTCCCCGTCGGACACCCCGGGGCTGGCCGGGGTCGACTTCGTGGTGTTCGCCCCGCGCTGGCTGGTGGGCGAGGACACGTTCCGGCCGCCGTACTTCCACCGGAACGTGATGACCGAGTACATGGGACTCATCGAGGGCGCGTACGACGCGAAGGCCGAAGGGTTCGTGCCGGGCGGCGGCTCGCTGCACAACATGATGTCGGCGCACGGCCCCGACCGGGAGACCTTCGACCGGGCGAGCGCCGCCGAGCTGAAGCCCCAGAAGATCGACGACGGCCTGGCGTTCATGTTCGAGACGCGCTGGCCGATCGCCCTCACCCCGCAGGCGGCCCGCGCCGAACACCTCCAGCAGCGCTACGACGACGTCTGGCAGGGCCTGGAGCGGCACTTCCGTCCCTTGCACTGAACAGCCCCGACCGGTACGGATGGCCCGTGACCTCCTTCGCTCCGGACTCGATCGTCCTGAACCGCAAGCTGCCGCTCTGGTATCAGGTGTCACAGTCGCTGCGCGCCTCGATCCTCGGCCGCTCGCCCCGGGACCCGCTGCGCCTGCCCACCGAGGAGCAGCTCGCCGGGCACTACGGGGTGAGCGTGCTGACCATGCGGCAGGCGCTGAAGGAGTTGGAGGACGAGGGGCTCATCTCGCGTCACCGCCGGCGCGGCACGTTCATCGAGCCGCACGCGCGCCGGGGTTCCCCGGTCCGTCTGCTCGGCTCGGTGGACGCGATCGTGGCCCAGCAGTCCGGCATGACGACCGCGCTGCTGGACCACGGCACCGCCCCGGTGCCGGCCGAACTCACCGAGTTCTTCCCGGAGCTGCCCGAGGTGGCGACGTACCACCGGCTGCGCAGCGACGAGAAGGCCGGTGAGCCGACCAACCACGCCCGCAACTACGTACGTCCCGAACTGGCCGCGCACATCGACCTGGACGACCTGGTCCGGTGGCCCATGACCAAGGTGCTGCGGGATGTCGTCGGGGCGGACATCAGCCGCATCACGGACACGGTGGAGGCCCGATTGGCCGACCCGGAGACCGCGAAACTGCTCCAAGTGCCGCTGCTCAGCCCGATCCTGCACTACACGGGCGTCACGTACGACGCCGGCGGGCGGCCCTTGGACGTGGCCGTCATCCAGTACCGGGGGGACCGCTTCTCCTTCACGGTGACCCTTGAGGCGACCTGACCCGGGTGTCGGAGCCACACCGTACGATGCCCTGCGTGACGCACGACGACGCTCCGCTGCTCGCGGACCTCATGCCGTGGTCCGTCGCACCGCCGCGGCTCGGCCGGGGGTGGCCGGCGGGCCCCGACGCGGCGTCCCTCAAAGCCCGCTGGGACGCCCTGATGAAGGCCGAGGGACCCGACCGCGAGGCCCTGTTCGAGCCGACCCGCTCCCGCACGCCGCACACGGCGGTCGGCCAGTTGCCCGGCCAGGCCGGCAGCGGCACACAGAAGCTGGCGCGCGCCTCGGGGCCGTGCCCGGAGCCGGTGCGCGTGCTGTACGCCCCCTTCGACGAGCAGTGGCTGATCCCCGACCAGCGGCTGATCGACGCGGCCCGCCCGGAACTGTGGCGGGTGGCGGACGAACGGCAGGTCTTCGTGCTGGAGGCGCCCGCAGCCCCAGCAGGTGTCCGCGGAGCCCCGAACCTGCTCGTCACCTCGCTGCTCCCGCTGCTGCGCCCCGGCCGGATCCGCCCGCTGTTCCGGCGGCCGGACGGGCAGGAGCCGAACCTGGCCCCCGGCCTGCTCGCCCACCTGGCCACTCGCCTGGGCGGCTCCCCCACACCGCTGGACGTGCTGGCCTGGATCACGGCGACGGCCCGCCCGGACCTGTCCGTCCCCCTCACCGGGGACGCCGACGCCTGGGCGCGGGGCCTGGAGCTGGGCCACCGGCTGCTGTGGCTGATGCGCCGCGACGGCGAGCGCCCCAGGCTCCCCGGCGGCCGCCGCCCCTACGTCCGCGCCCCGCTGCCCTCCCGCCCCCTGACCTTGCGCTACGACAGGGACGAGGAGGCTCTCCTGCTGGACGAGGGCCGCATCTCGCCGGTGCCGCCGGAGGCCTGGGACTTCGAGGTGGGCGGGGTGCGCGTCCTGGAACAGTGGTTCACGGCGCGCGTCACCGAGGCCGAGCCGGGCACACTCGCCGCGATCCGCCCCGCCACATGGCCCCAGACCTGGACGTCGGAGCTGCTGGAACTGATCACGGTCCTGGCCCTGCTGTCCGAACTCCGCCCGCTGGACGAACCGGCGATCCCCGACCCGGTCACGACGACCGAGCTGCGCGAGGCCGGCGTCCTGCCGGTACCCGCGACGGCCCACCGCCCGGCCTCGGTGCTGGCCGGCCCGGAGGAGGGGCCGGAGGGGCAGCTCGCCCTGCTCTAGCGACTTCTAGCGCAGGCCGGGGTCGTAGGCGTCCAGCAGGCGTTCGAGGGCCCGTCGGAACACCGCCTCCAGATCGACGGGCCCGCTCTGCTCCATGAAGGCCGCGGCCAGGCGCGGATACGCGCCGGTGGCCACCTGGCTGCCCAGATAGGCCATCCGGACGGCGTTCTCCTCCTCCTCGGACCACGGCATGGAGCGGGTGCGCTCGATGGTCGCGATGTCGTTCGCGGCGTACGTCGTCACGACCCCGTTCAGCAGGGCGATCAGCTCCGTCTTCGTGCCGGCCGGGACGTCGAGCGGTTCGAGGCAGGCCAGGCAGTGCTCCAGGTAGCGCAGGGTGTTGGGACTGAAGCCGAACAACCCTGACATCAGGCGCGGCACCCAGGTGTGGCGGTACATGATGGCCCGCGTCTCCTCCGCGTTGCGGAGCATGTCGGCGCGCCAGTCGCCCGTGGGCTCGAACAACTCGTGCTCGGCACCGACGGCGTCCACCATCAGCTCGTACAGGTCCTCCTTGCGGGGGACGTAGTTGTACAGCGACATCGTGCCGCAGCCCAGTTCCGCCGCGACATGCCGCATGGACACCGCGTCCAGGCCCTCCGCGTCGGCGATCCGCACCGCCGCCGCCGCGATGTCGGCGCGGGTGAACGCCGGTTTCGGCCCACGGCCGGTGCGCTCGGGGCGCGCCCAGATCACTTCGGGTACGGCCGCTCGGCCCGCCATCGATCATCACCTCGACCTCCATCCTAGTTACGTACACCGTACGTAGTGCGCTATGGTCATGCCATGACTTCTACGTACGCTGTACTTAGTGAGGGTCTGGAGAAGCGGTTCGGTGAGGTCCGTGCCCTGCGCGGGCTGGATCTCGCGGTGGCCGAGGGGACGGTGTGCGGGGTCCTGGGGCCGAACGGGGCGGGCAAGACCACGGCCATACGGCTGCTGACCACGCTGCTGCGGCCGGACGCGGGCTCCGCGCGGGTCGCCGGGCACGACCTCGTCCGGGAGGCCGCCGCCGTACGGAGCCGGATCGGTGTCACCGGACAGGACACGTCGATCGACGGGGACCTCACCGGACGTCAGAACCTGCTGCTGTTCGGCCGGCTGCACCGGGTGCGCGGCCCCGCCGGCCGGACCACGGAACTCCTCGACCGCTTCGGGCTGGCCGAGGCCGCCGACCGGCCCGCCTCCACCTACTCCGGCGGCATGCGGCGCCGGCTGGACCTGGCGGCGAGCCTCATCCGCCGCCCCGAGGTGCTGTTCCTGGACGAGCCGACGACCGGCCTGGACCCGGCCAGCCGCAACCTCATATGGAACGCGGTGCGCGACCTGACCGCCGAGGGCACGACCGTGCTCCTCACCACCCAGTACCTGGAGGAGGCCGACCAACTCGCCGACGACATCGCCCTGGTGGACCGCGGCCGGGTCGCGCACACCGGGTCACCGGCGCAGCTCAAGGCGCTCGTCGGGGCACACGCCGAGGTCGTCGTGCCGGACGCGGGCGCGCTCACGAAGGCGGCGGCCGTCCTCGACCGGCTCACGGGCGCGCAGCCGTCGTTCGACCACGCGCGCAACGCCGTCGGCGCGGTCGCCAAGGACCCGACGCTCACCCTCCCGCTGCTCGTCCGCACGCTGGACTCGGCGGGCGTGCCGCTGCTCGACGTGAGCCTGCGGCCCCCGACCCTCGACGACGTCTTCCTGCGCCTCACGGACACCACGACCACGACCGGCGAGAAGGAGCGTGCCGCATGAGCATGCTGGCGTACGACGGGACCGCGATGCTGGGCCGCCAGCTGCTGCGGATGCGGAACAACCCGGGACTGCTGATCCTCACCCAGACGATGCCCATCAGCATGCTGCTGTTCTTCGGCTACGTCTTCGGCAGCGCCCTGGCGATGCCGGGCGAGGCGTACCGGTCGTTCCTCGTGCCGGGCCTGCTGGTGGCGACCGCCGCGGGCGGGATCATGACCGGCATGTTCCAGGCGGCCCAGGACACGCACCGGGGTGTGGCGAACCGCTTCCGTACGCTGCCGATGAGCCGGGCGGCCGTACCGCTGGGGCAGGCCGCCGCGGACGTGGTGGTCACGGCCGTCGGGACGGTGCCGTTCCTGCTGGTGGGGCTCGCGGTGGGCTGGCGGATCGAGGGCGGTCCGCTCGCGGCGGTCGGGGCCGTCGGGCTGCTGATGCTGTTCCGCTTCGCCTGCACCTGGGCCGGGATCTACCTCGGCCTGCTCACGCGGAACGAGGAGGCGGCCGGTCAGCTGGGCGGGGCGACCTTCCTGCTGCCGCTGCTGTCCAACGCTTACATCCCGACGAGCGGGCTGCCGGGGTGGCTGCGGACGGTCGCCGAGTGGAATCCGATCAGCGCGGTGGCGACGGCTCTGCGGGACTTGTTCGGCAACGCCCCGGTGCCCGACGGAGCGGCCTGGCCGGTGGCTCACCCCGTCGCGGGGGCGCTGCTGTGGTGCGCCGTGCTGCTCGGGGTGTTCGTGCCGCTGGCCGTGCGTCAGTACGCACACGGGGAGCGGTGAAGGGGCGGCCGGAACACCGAAGCCGGACGATGCCCCCGGTCACCGCCGGGCGGGGATGCGGCACCGACTGGGGGCGGGCCGCGCTCGGGTACACACCTGGCGCTGCTGCGTGCCGTGGGGATGACGGACGACGAGTGCGCAGCGTCGCACCAGGGGCGGTGTGACCGCCCGAGCGCGGGTCCCTACTTGCCGCCGAACAGCGAGCGGCGCAGCCTGCGCAGCGGTGCGAAGAGCGAGACGCGGCGCACGCGCGCTCCCCTGCCACTGCGGTCCTGCGGTTGACGCGCGGTCAGTTCACGCATCAGCGAGGTCGCCTCGACCGTCTCCCGCTGCGGGACGGCAGGGCCACCCAGCACCGACAGGTGGCGGTCGAGGCGCGAACTGGTCGCGCTGCTCCCGCAGGTGATCGCAGGGACCCTCGCCCTGCTGCGCACTGTTATCTGTTCCATGTCACTCCCCACCCGTACGAGTCCACCCGGCCCGGGCAGGTTAACCCTATCGCCCCGTCCGGGCACTCGTGTATCGCGGTCACAGGATTCACCTTCCCCATAAGGGGGTTGACGATGTATCTCCGATTACTCTCCGAATCCAACAGATTTCAGGGCGAGTTGGACGATCGGCTGGCTGGTGGGCTGCGGCGATCCGCCGCCGGGCTCGACGGTTACGGCCAGTGACGTCGCGGAGGTTCCGAGACCCGTCGCGACCAGGGGCGTGTCGCCCTCGAAGAGGCCCAGGGAGCGTGGTTGCGCGCCCGGGCGCATGAGCCACAACTGGTGCACTCGGCCGCCCGGCGGGGCACCGTATCCGCCGAGGGTGACCACCGCACTCCCCTCCGTGGCGGAAGCGATCACTCCGATGGTTCGGCCCCGCCCGTCCCGGCCGCTGCTCGCACGGGCGTCCGGAGCCGCGAGAACGTGGGCGATCTCACGTGACCGGTCCCGCTCGGCGGTCAGCTGATCCTGCGTCCGGTTGGCCTGCACCGCGAACAGCGAGGCGACGACGAGGGCCGCCGCGGCGGTGGCCGTGGCGAAGGGCACGAACAGCGGGATCCGGCGCCGCACCCGCTGCCGCGGCGGCGGCCGGGTGCCCCACACGTGCGGCGGCAGCTGCGGCGCACGCGCGCGTACCGGCTCGCGTGCCGCGTCCTGCGGCGCCGGGTCCTGCGGAGTCGTCCGTACGGCGGCCATGACCCGGTCGCGCAGGGCGGCGGGGGGCGGGGCGGCCGCGGACCAGGCGAGCCGGACGGCGTCCTCGGACAGGGCGCGCACCTCTGCGGCGCAGCGGCCGCAGTCCCTCAGGTGCTTTTCGAAGCGGACCCGCTCCGGGGGTTCCAGGGCGTCGAGCGCGTAGGGCGCGGCGAGCGAGTGCGGGTCCTCGCGGCGGAACAGACTCATGCCACGCCTCCCAGGCACTCGCGCATCCGGGTCAGCCCGTCGCGCATCCGCGTCTTGACGGTGCCCAGCGGCAGGGACAGCCGCTCGGCCACCTCACGGTAGGTGTAGCCCTCGTAGTAGGCGAGTGTGACGGACTGGCGCTGGAGGTCGGTGAGCCGGTCCAGGCAGACCCGTACCCACTCGCGTTCGAGTCCCGCCTCGACCTCCTCGGTGACCTGGTCGAAGGCCGGGTGGTGGGCGCGCCAGGCCTCCCGCTGCTCACGCTCGCCGGCCGCACGGGCGCTGCGCACCCGGTCGACGGCACGGCGGTGGGCGAGGGTGAGGATCCACGACATCGCGCTGCCCCGGCCGGGGTCGAACTTCGCGGCCGAACGCCACAGTTCGAGCAGCACCTCCTGCGCCACCTCCTCCGACTGGGCGGGGTCGCGCACCACTCGCCGTACGAGCCCGAACACCGGGCCGGACACCAGCCCGTACAGATCCTCGAAGGCCTGCTGGTCGCCGCCCGCCACGCGCAGCAGCAGCTCGTCCGCCTCCACTCGGTCCCCCTCTCCCAGGCCGCATGGAGCCTGTCCCCTCATACGAGGCATTCGCAACGCACACACCTCCGGATGGGGTTACGGATCAGCGCGCCGAAAACGCGGGTCGCCCGGCGATGAAACAACTTTCCCGACGCGCCGTAAGAACGTTTGAGATTCCACCAATCCGCTTGGCCGACCGCTCCGAATGGCGTGTGTCAGGCAAGTTGGCACTGAGGACGGACGGCATGACACCTTTCTCCAGGACCGGTGCGGGACGCAGGAGCATCGCGACCGCGATCTGTGGTGCGCTGGCCGCCGGCGGGCTCGCAGCCGCCGGTGTGACCGCGCTGGAACCTGAGGCGGCCTCCGCCTCCAGTCACCGCGAAGCCCCCCTGATCTCGGGGACCCCGCAGTACGACAACACCGACGTGTACGCGTTCGTCAGCCCGGACAAGCCGGACACGACGACCATCGTCGCGAACTGGATCCCCTTCGAGGAACCGGCCGGCGGGCCCAACTTCTTCACCTTCGCCGAGGACGCCCAGTACGACCTGCGCATCGACAGCAACGGTGACGCGAAGGAAGACCTGCTCTTCCGGTACACGTTCAAGACGCACACGAAGAACGACAAGACGTTCCTCTACAACACGGGCCCGGTCGAGAGCCTCGACGACCCCGACCTCAACATCACGCAGACGTACGACCTCGAACTGATCAAGCTGAAGAACCTGAAGGCCGTGTCGAAGACCAAGGTCGCCGACGACGTCCCGGTGGCGCCGTCGAACGTCGGCAAGGCGTCGATGCCGGACTACACCACGCTGCGCAAGCAGGCGATCCACAAGCTCGCCGGGGGCGCCCAGACGTTCGCCGGGCAGGCCGACGACCCGTTCTTCCTGGACCTGCGCGTCTTCGACCTGCTGTACGGCGGGAACCTCTCCGAGGTCGGCAACGACACGCTCAAGGGCTACAACGTCAACTCGATCGCCCTCCAGGTCCCCAACAGCTTCATCACCCAGTCGCACGACCAGCCGGTCGTCGGCATCTGGTCGACGACGCAGCGCAAGAACGCCCAGGGCTACTTCGCGCAGGTCTCGCGCCTCGGCAACCCGCTGGTCAACGAGGTCGTCAACCCGCTGAAGGACAAGGACAAGTTCAACGCGTCCGCGCCGCGGGACGACGCCCAGTTCCTGAAGAACGTCACCAACCCGGAGCTGCCCAAGCTCATCGAGGCGATCTACAAGATCCCGGCGCCCGCCGAGCCGCGCAACGACCTGGTCGACGTGTTCCTCAAGGGCGTCAAGGACCTCAACCAGCCGCCGCACGTGACGCCGTCGGAGCAGCTCCGCCTGAACACCTCCATCAAGCCGGCAGCCAAGCCCAAGCGGCTGGGCGTCCTGGACGGCGACACCGCGGGCTTCCCGAACGGCCGTCGCCTGACGGACGACGTGATCGACGCCTCGCTCCAGGTCGTCGAGGGCGAGCTGCTGGGCGCGAAGAACGACCTGGGTGACGCGGTCGACAAGAACGACAAGAAGTTCGAGAAGGCCTTCCCGTACGTCGCGCTGCCGACGGAGGGTTCGCGCGGCCCGCTCGCCAAGGGCGTGGACGGCGGCAACGACGTCCGCAGCCAGCTCGGCGACGCGCTCCAGCCGGCGGGCACCCAGGGCTCGGACGACATGCGCCTGATCGCCGCGTCCGCCGGGGCCGGGGCGGGCGGCATCGTCCTGATCGGCGCGGCCCTCATGTGGTGGCGCCGCATGCGGAACCGGGCGTACTGACCCGCTCCGTACCCACCGACCGGCGCGGCCCGTCCCCCGTCCCCCACGGCACGGGCCGCGCCTCTCCCTCACCACACCCGCACCCGCACAGCCGACTGAGGAGAGGTCATGCCTCCGCGTACGACCGACAGCGCACCGGAGAGGCGCGACGACGACCACCCGCGCCCCGACCAGGGCGGGGGCGCGGCTGCCGAAGCGGGCGACGGGCTGCGCCCGGACTCAGCCGGCGTGGCAGAGGGCGGGCACGACACCGACCCGGTTCCCGGAGCTGTGAGCACGGGAGGCGCGGACTCTCCCGGCACCCACGCCGCGAACGGCACCGGCACCGAAGGCACGCCCGGCACCCACGACCACGACCGTCCCCGCGCCGGGAACGGATCCGCCGCCGAAGGCGATCCTGACGGGCACGGCGGCTCCGGTCCTCGCCCCGAGAACGACCCCGGCGCCGGCGAGCGCGTGGCCGCGGTGCGGCGGGCCGCCGATGGCGGGCGGCGCTGGCGGGCCGCGCATCTGGCCGGGTGTGCCGCGCTGCTGGCCGTCGCGCTGACGGGCGGGGCCGTCGCCTTCGGGAGTGTGGGGGACGGCCGCGCGGGGGCCGGGGTCGAGGCCGTGTCCGCCGGTGGGGCCCTGGCGCCCGGCGTGCTGGCCCGCGGTGATCTCGACTCGGGGATCGGGTCCCTCCAGAAGCATCTTCGCGCCCAGCCGAGGGACTTCGGCAGCTGGGCCACCCTCGGGATCGCCTACGTCGAACAGGCCCGGACGAACGGCGACCCCTCGCGCTATCCGCAGGCCGAGCGGGCGCTGAAGCGGTCCCTGGAGCTGGACCCGGGCAACGACCAGGCTCTCGCAGGCCGGGCCGCCCTCGCCGCCGCCCGGCACGACTTCACCGGCGCGCTGAAGGACGCCGACCGCGCCCTGAAGGAGAACCCCTACAACGAACGCGCCCTGTGCACCCGTATCGACGCCCTCGTCGAACTCGGCCGGTACGAGGACGCCGCCGAGGCCGCCCGCACCGCCGACGGCAGGCGGCCCGGGGTGCCCGTCTTCACGCGGTACGCGTACGTGAAGGAACTGCGCGGCGACGTCCGTACGGCGCGTGACGTGCTGGAGCGCGCCCTGGAAGCCGCCGACTCGCCCGCCGACACCGCGTACGTCGCCACCTCCCTCGGGCAACTCGCCTGGAACCAGGGCGAGTACAAGACGGCCCTCGGCCACTACGCCCGTGCCCTCGCCGCCGACGAGGACTACCTCCCCGCCCTGGAGGGCCGTGCCCGTGCCCAGGCCGCGAACGGCGACCGGGGGGCCGCCGTCGAGGGACTGGAACAGGTCGTCGCCCGCTTCCCGCTGCCCGGCCCGCTCGTCGCCCTCGGGGAGCTGTACGAGGACCGCGGCGCCGACGGCGACCGGGCGAAGGCGGGCGACCAGTACGCCCTCGTCGACGCCTGGACGTCCCTCGCCCGCGCGGGCGGTGTCAACGCCGACCTCGACTCGGCCATGGCCGCCGCCGACCACGGCGATAAGAAGGAGGCCCTGCGCGCCGCCCGCGCCGAGTGGAACCGCCGGCACAGCGTGCACACCGCCGACGCCCTCGCCTGGGCCCTGCACGTCAACGGCCGCGACGAGGAAGCCCTGCCGTACGCCCGCCGCGCCACCGCCACCGGCTACCGCAACGCCGGCTTCCTCTACCACCGGGGCATCATCGAACGTGCCACCGGGAACGAACGCGAGGCCCGCGACCACCTGAAGGCCGCGCTCGACCTGAACCCCGGCTTCTCGCCCCTCGGCGCCCGCGAGGCCCGTACGACACTCAAGGACCTGGAGGGGAGCCGGTGACCCCGCGCCGCCTGTTCGCGTCCGGCGCCGCCGTCCTCACGGCCGCCTGCGCGCTCACCCTGCTGCCCGCCGGCGCGGCGAGCGCCCACCCGCTGGGCAACTTCACAGTCAACCGCTACGACGGTCTGGTCGCCGCCCCCGGCGAACTGCGGGTCCACCACGTCGAGGACCTCGCCGAGATCCCGGCGACCCAGGCGGGACCGGACATCGAGCGGCTGGGCATCACCCTGTGGGCCCGCGAGCGGTGCGCCGCGGCCGCCGCGGACAGCAGGGTCACCGTCGACGGCCGCGGCACCCCGCTCATCGCCGAGCGCAGCCACGCGCGCGTGCGGCCCGGGCAGGCGGGGCTCGACACCCTCCGCGTGGAATGCGAACTGACCGCCCCCCTCCCGTCCGGCGAGTCCGACAGGACCGTGTCGCTCGGCTTCCGGGGCGCGGGCGCCTCCTCCGGCCCGGGCTGGCGGGAGATCACGGCACGGGGCGACCGCATGACGCTCACGGAGTCGGACGTACCGGAGAAGTCGATCTCGGCCGAACTGACCCGCTACCCCGAGGAGTTGCTCTCCTCCCCGGCCGACACCGCGACCGCCGCCCTGCGCGTGCGGCCCGGCGGTGCGGCCCTGGCCGAGGAGGAGTCGGACGCCCCCGCCGCCTCCGTGCTGCCGCGCGGCGCCGACCGCTGGACGCGGGCCCTGGACGACCTGGTCGCCCGGCACGACCTCACCGCGGGCTTCGCCGCGCTGGCCCTGCTCATCGCCGTCGTCCTCGGCGCGATGCACGCGCTTGCCCCGGGCCACGGCAAGACCATCATGGCCGCGACGGCGGCGGCCCGGGGCGGCCAGGCCCGGATGAAGGACGTCCTGCCCATGGCCGCTTCGGTGACGGTCACCCACACCCTGGGCGTGATCGCCCTGGGCCTCCTGGTCACGGCCGGTTCGGCGGCGGCCCCCTCGGTGATCGCCTGGCTCGGCGTCGCCAGCGGGATCCTGGTGACCCTGGCGGGCGCGAGCCTGGTCCGCCGCGCCCTGCGCAACCGCGCGCCCACGCACCACCACGGCCATGGCGGCCACACCCACACACACGACGACGAGAGCCACAGCCACACGCACGACCACCCTCACGACCACGACCACGACCACCCGCACGACAAGCACCACGACCACCCGCACGACCACACCCATCCCCACTCCCACCCCCACACGATCGAGCACACCCACGGCGGGTTCACCCACTCCCACCCCGTCGCCCCCACCCTCCGCGGCACGATCCTCATGGGCTTCGCGGGCGGGCTCGTGCCCAGCCCGTCCGCCGTGGTGGTGCTCGTCGGCGCCGCCGCCCTCGGGCAGGCGTGGTTCGGTCTGCTGCTCGTCGTCGCGTACGGCGTCGGGCTCGCGCTCACCCTCACGGCGGCCGGGTACGCCGTCGTCAAGGCGGGCAGCGGCATGACCCGGCTCCTGGACCGGCGCCCCCGCTGGACGGCGGGCCCACTGGCGACCCTGGTGCGCCGGACCGCCCCGCTCGGCTCGGCCTTCGCCGTGGTGGCGCTCGGGGCCGGACTGGTGTTCAAGGGGGCGGCATCCGCGCTGGGCTGAGTTACGTTCGTGAGGAAATCCGACGTCATGGGGAAAACAGACCTCGTGGAGATTTCGCCCGGCTGCGAATGGGGGCGCCGTGTCCGAAGAACCGGGCCATGAGCGTGTGATCGCGGGCCGCTACCGGCTCCTGGCACCGCTCGGCGAGGGCGGTATGGGGACGGTGTGGCGCGCCCGCGACGAGGTGCTGCACCGCGAGGTCGCCGTCAAGGAGGTGCGCGCCCCGGCCGGGCTGGGGGGCGACGACGTGCGGCGGATGTACGCCCGGCTGGAGCGCGAGGCGTGGGCGGCGGCCCGGGTCGCCAACCGGAACGTGGTCACGGTGTACGACGTGGCGACGGACGGCGGCCGGCCGTGGATCGTCATGGAGCTGGTGCGCGGGCTCTCCCTGGCGGAGGTCCTGGACGCCGAGGGCCCGATGCCGCCGCAGCGTGCCGCGCACATCGGCGCCGAGGTGCTGGCCGCGCTGCGGGCCGCGCACGAGGCCGGGGTGCTGCACCGGGATGTGAAACCGGCCAATGTGCTGATCGCGAACGACGGCCGGATCGTGCTCACCGACTTCGGCATCGCCATGGTCGAGGGCAGCTCCGCGCTGACCATGACCGGGGAGGTCATCGGCTCGCCCGAGTTCCTCGCCCCGGAGCGGGCGCTCGGCCGCACACCGGGCCCGGAGTCCGACCTGTGGTCGCTCGGTGTCCTGCTGTACGCGGCGGTCGAGGGCCAGTCGCCGTTCCGTCAGGACACCCCGCTGAGCACGCTGCGCGCGATCGTCGACGAGGAGCTGCCGCCGCCGCGCCGGGCCGGTCCGCTGGCCCCGGTCATCGAGGGGCTGCTGCGCAAGGATCCCGCGCAGCGGCTGCCGGCCGGGCAGGCCGAGCAGGACCTGCGGGTCATCGGCGCGGGCGGCTCGCCGCGCGCGGACACCGTACGGGCGGTGCCGTACCCGCCGACGGTGGGGGCCCACCCGGAGCCCTCTCCCACGCCTCCGATGCCCTTCCCGGGGCAGCCGGCGCCGTCCGGTTCCGGTGCGACGACGACGGCGACCGGCAGGGACCGCGATCGCCGGGCCGGCCGGGTTCTGGTCGCGGGCGTGGTCGCGCTGGCGCTCGCGGTGGGCGGGCTGACGTACGCGCTGCTGAACCGCGGGGACGGCGACGGGAACGGCGACCGGGGTGCCGGGGCGAGTACGCCCGCGGAGACCAAGGATCCGCCGCGGAACACCGGGAGCGGGAAGTCCAGTCCTTCCCCGACGCCGAGCGAGAGCGAGAGCGAGGAGAGCAGTCCGCCGCCGCAGTCGGTGCGGGTCGGGCTGGACGGCACACGCACGGACTACGCGGGCCCGTGTCCGCCGCCGAGCGCCCAGGCGCCGAGGTTCACGGCGACGTTCACGGTGGAACGGCTGCCGGCCGAGGTGAGCTACCGCTGGGTGACGCAGGACGGCTCGGTGCTGGACGGTGGCTGGAAGACGCTGTCGTTCCCGGAGGGCGACGGCCGTACGAAGCAGGACGCGGTGACCGTGACGACGGACGCGGAGACCGGGACGTTCGAGAACGAGATCGGTGTCGAGGTGCGGGAGCCGGTGCGGACGACGTCCGAGTCGGTGCCGTTCTCGATCACGTGTGAGACGGAGACCCCGACGGGCGGGGCCTCCCCTTCTCCTTCGGACACGGGTTCGGACGGGGGTTCGGACGGGGAGTCGGACACGGACTCCGGCTGAGCGGTCAGTCGTTGGCGTTGAGCACGGGCAGATAGCCGCCCGACTGGCCGGGTGCCTTCGGGTGGTACGACTCGCCGATGTTGAGCCAGTTGACGCTGTGCAGCCAGGAGTCGCCGGAACAGATCTCGTGGCCGGTGAAGGTCGGTCGTGCGTCGCCGAAGGTGAATCCGTGGTTGGCGGCGCGCTTGGCGATGGTGGTGTTGAGGTGGTCGGAGGCGTCGTTGATGGCCTTGCGCTTGGCCTCGGAGAGGCCGAGGCAGGTGGTGCCGAGCTTGTAGAAGCGGGGGTAGCCGAGCACGACGACGTGGGCGTTGGGTGCCTTGGAGCGGATCGCCGAGTACACGCTGTCGAGCCTGCCGGGCAGCGTGGAGTCGACGTACGCCCGTGCGGTGTCGATGCGGGAGATGCAGGCGCTGTCGGACTGGGTCACACAGGTCGTCATGACATCGGCGAATCCGGCGTCGTTGCCGCCGACGGTGATGGAGACGAGGCCGGTGGCGCTGCTCAGCGGGCCGAGCTGTCCGGACAGAACATCACCCGTTCGGGCGCCGGAGCAGGCCGTGAAATCGAAGGTCGAGGGTGAATGGGCGGCGGCCCAGAGGTAGGGGTAGGCCTTCGTGCTGCGTTTGCAGTCGCCGCTTGAGCTGATGTAGCTGCCGGCGCCCACTCCGGAGGAGTAGGAGTCACCGAGCGCTGCATAGCCGCCAGTTGCGGCGAGTGAGGACGCCTGCGCCGTGGCTGCCCCGGTGAGGGCGGTGCCGGCGGCGAGGAGGAGCGAGCTCACGAAGACGACAAGTCGGGAACGTCTCATGGAACCTCCCTTAGCAGGATCTCTGCCACAACTGTCGTAGCAGCTACGCGTGTTGATAGGAAGTGTCCATGCCAAGCCTTTTCGGTCGTTTGGGGGGCGCACACGGCGCATTCACCTCACGTTTTGTTACGCCCCGAGTGCCTCTTGTTACGTGCCCATGACAGATTTGTTGACTAGTGCTCAACTCCCTTGTTCTACGCCGGTAGATGGTCGACGCTTTACTCCGGCCGAGAGCGGAACGCGACGCTCCCGGCCGTGTGCGCGAGCACGCGCACATCCCCCACATGACGCGCGCCCCACCCAGGCGCGCGCCGCCTAGAGGAGGACTCCCTCGTAATGGCACAACTGCGTAGCAAGAGACTCGGGTTCGCCGCGATCACCCTGTCGGCGGCCACCGCCCTCGTGGGCGGGCTCACCGCCCTCCCCGCCCAGGCCGCCGCCCCCGCCGAGGGCCGGGTGCTCGCCGCGGACTCTCCGGCCGCGATCAAGGACAGCTACATCGTCACGCTCAAGAAGAGCGCGGGCGTGAAGGCGTCCTCGGCCGCGGGCAAGGACCTCGTCGAGGAGTACGGCGGGTCCGTGCACAAGACGTTCGGCAAAGCGCTGAACGGCTACTCCGCCACCCTCTCCGCCACCGAGGCCAGGCGCCTCGCCGCCGACCCGGCGGTGGCCTCGGTCGAGCAGAACCAGCGCGTGCGGCTCTCCGCCACCCAGACCAACGCCCCCTGGGGCCTGGACCGCATCGACCAGACCTCGCTCCCGCTCTCCGGCAGCTACACCTACCCGGACAGCGCGGGCAGCGGTGTGACGGTCTATGTGATCGACACCGGTGTGCGCATCACGCACCAGCAGATCAGCGGCCGCGCCGCGCACGGTTACGACGCCGTCGACGGCGACACCAACGCCTCCGACGGCAACGGCCACGGCACCCACGTGGCCACCACGATCGCGGGCTCGACCTACGGCGTCGCCAAGAAGGCGAAAATCGTGGGGGTGCGGGTGCTGAACAACAGCGGCTCCGGCACCACGGCCGGCGTGATCGCGGGCATCGACTGGGTGACGAAGAACCACTCCGGCCCCTCGGTCGCCAACATGTCGCTCGGCGGCGGCGCCTCCGCCGCCCTGGACACGGCGGTCCGCAACTCCATAGCCAGCGGCGTCACCTACGCCGTCGCCGCGGGCAACAGCAGCACCACCGCCTCCTCTTCCTCCCCGGCCCGGGTCGCCGAGGCGATCACCGTCGGCGCCACCACCAGCACCGACGCCAAGGCGAGCTACTCCAACTACGGCTCTGCCCTGGACATCTTCGCGCCCGGCTCCTCCATCACGGCCGGCTGGCACACCAGCGACACCGCGACCAACACCATCTCCGGCACCTCGATGGCGACCCCGCACGTCGCGGGCGCGGCGGCGGTCTACCTGGCGGGCCACACCTCCTCCACCCCGGCCCAGGTCGCCTCGGCCCTGGTCGGCGGCGCCACCACCGGCAAGGTCACCAGCGCGGGTTCGGGCTCCCCGAACCGGCTGCTGAAGCTCGTTCCGTAACCGGAACGGACACCAGCACGGACACCAGCACCTGAACAACCGTTCCCCGGAGGCTCGACACGCCTCCGGGGAACGGTTGTTTCCGTCACCGGAACCTCTCAACTTGCGACCCACGAAGCACATCCCGCAACGCCCAAACCATCAAAAACGTGAGAGGCCGTTCCAGGTCTTGCCATACGGGTTCAATCGTCAATACCGTCATACATCTCACCCGCATCGGTCCGTCAGCACGCGGCTCTAGGGGAGGGCTCAAGGACCGCGACGAACCGACGCGGGGCGCGGTAGGGGGGTGCCGTGCTCGGTGACCGCAACTGTCTCCGGGCCGTGCCGCGCGGTCGGCTGCCGTTTTTCCGCCGTCGACCAGCTTTGCCAGCTCACCCGGCGTGCCCGAAGCTCCATCTCGGCGTGCCACGGGTGAGAACCCCCCTTTCGAACCGGATTGGATCCGGACTGCCCTGGGGGGGCGGTCCACCGGACGAGAGGGACCAGACTCGTGAGCTCAGTTCTGCAACCGGCCGCGGCGGAGCAGCATCCGCCGACCGCCGGGAAGTACCGGCCCGTCTCCTCTCACCTGGCCATAGCGCCACCGGTGAGCGTGGTCATCCCGGCCATGAACGAGGCGGAGAACCTTCCGTACGTCTTCAAGACCCTGCCCGACTGGATCCACGAAGTGGTCCTGGTCGACGGCAACTCCACCGACGACACCGTCCAGGTGGCCCGTGAGCTGTGGCCCGACGTCAAGGTCGTCGAGCAGCGCGGCAAGGGCAAGGGCGACGCCCTGATCACCGGGTTCCAGGCGTGCACCGGCGACATCATCGTGATGGTCGACGCGGACGGCTCGGCGGACGGCAACGAGATCGTGTCGTACGTCTCCGCCCTGGTCTCCGGCGCGGACTTCGCCAAGGGCTCCCGCTTCGCCAACGGCGGCGGCACGGACGACATGACCTTCATCCGCAAGCTCGGCAACTGGGCGCTGTGCACGGTCGTCAACCGCAAGTTCGGCGCCCGCTACACCGACCTGTGCTACGGCTACAACGCGTTCTGGCGGCACTGCCTCGACAAGATCGACCTCGACTGCACCGGCTTCGAGGTCGAGACGCTGATGAACATCCGGGTCGTCAAGGCCGGGCTCAAGGTGCAGGAGATCCCGAGCCACGAGTACCTGCGCATCCACGGGACCAGCAACCTGCGGGCCGTGCGCGACGGGCTGCGCGTGCTCAGGGTGATCCTCCAGGAGCGCTCCAACCGCCGGGCGCTGCGCCGCCGTTCGTCCCAGTCGCCGATGCTCGACTCGGTCCGGGGAGAGGTGTCTTGAGCGGTCCCGGCATCTCCGTCGTGATCTGCGCGTACACCGAGGACCGCTGGGAGGACATCCTCGCGGCGGTCTCCTCGGTACGGGCGCAGTCACGGCCGGCCCTGGAGACGCTGCTGGTCGTCGACCACAACCAGGCCCTTCTGGACCGTCTCGGCAAGGAGTACAAGGAAGCCGACGACGTGCGGGTGCTCGCCAACGCGGGCCCCCGCGGCCTGTCCGCCGGCCGCAACACCGGAATCGCGGCCGCGCGCGGCGAGGTCGTCGCCTTCCTCGACGACGACGCCGTGGCCGAGCGCGACTGGCTGCTGCACTTCGCCGAGGCGTACGCCGACCCGCGCGTGATGGCGGTCGGCGGGCGCACGGAGCCGGTCTGGGCGTCGGGGCGGCGGCCCGACTGGTTCCCCGAGGAGTTCGACTGGGTGGTGGGCTGCACCTACCGGGGCCTGCCGCGGGGCCGGGTCCGGGTGCGCAACGTGCTCGGTGGCAACGCCTCGTTCCGCCGCAGTGCCTTCGACGCGGCGGGCGGCTTCGCCACCGGCATCGGCCGGGACGGCGACAAACGCCCGCTGGGCTGCGAGGAGACGGAACTGTGCATCCGCCTCAGCCGGGCCCGGCCCGACGCGGTGCTGCTGATCGACGACCGGGCGGTGATCCATCACCGGGTGCCCGAGGCCCGCGAGCACTTCCGCTACTTCCGCACGCGCGCGTACGCCGAGGGCCTGTCCAAGGCCCTGGTGGCCCGGAGCGTCGGCGCCGGCAAGGGACTGGAGTCCGAACGCCGGTACGCCACCCGGGTGCTGCCGGCCGGGGTGGCCCGGGGGCTGCGGGACGCGCTGCTGGCCCGCCCGGGCGGTGCCGGGCGGGCGGGGGCGATCGTCGCCGGGGTGCTGACGGCGGCGGGCGGATACGTGGTGGGCAGCGTGCGGGCCCGCCGGGGCGGGACCACGTTCTCGGTGCCCGAGGTGCCGGCCGCCGGAGCCGCGGGCCCGCGCGCGCCTGCCGAGGGGGCGGCGCTGGAAGGGGCGGGTCCGTGAGCGACGTGCGCGTACCTATCCTCATGTACCACGCGGTCGCGACCGATCCGAACGACGCGACCCGCGATCTGTCCGTGACGCCTGAGGCGTTCGCCCAGCAGATGGCGGTGCTCGCGGACCGGGGTCTCACCCCCGTCACCACCGCCGAGCTGGCGGCGTGCTGGCGCTCCGGCGGCGCGCTGCCGGGGCGGCCGGTCCTCATCACGTTCGACGACGGCTACGAGGGTGTGCACCGGCACGCCCTGCCCGTGCTCGCCAAGCACGGCTTCCCGGCCACCCTGTTCGTCTCGACCGGATGGATCCGGGGGCCCTACGACACCGGCGGCGGCCTGGACACCATGCTGGACTGGGACCAGGTCCGCGAGCTCGCGGCGGCGGGCGTCGAGATCGGCGGGCACAGCCACAGCCACCCGCAGCTCGACCAGGTCTCCGACGCCACACTGCGGTTCGAGCTGATCCACTGCAAGGAGATCGTCGCGGACCAACTGGGCACCGTACCGGCCTCGTTCGCCTATCCCTACGGCTACTCCAGCCGCCGGGTCCGGCAGGCGGTGCGCGAGACGGGGTACGCCCAGGCACTCGCCGTCGGCAACGGCCTCGCGCGCCGGGCGCAGGGGCCGTACGCCCTGCGGCGGGTGACGGTGCGCCGCAGCACGGGCACCGACGAGTTCGAGCGGGTGGTCGAAGGCCGTGCGATCGCCCGTACGTTCGCCAGGGACCGTGCCCTCACCAAGGGGTACGCCGTGGTCCGCAGGACACGCCAGGCCCGCCGGCTGGTCTCCCGCCTCGGGGCCTGACCCGCACCTGGGAAAACGCCGCGTGCGCACCGGGAAACCGGGTGCACGCGGCGTCCTCGTGCCGGATCATGGCGGCATGTCTGGAAACCCGCACGAGGCGCTGCCGATCCGGCTCAACGTCGACGACTCCGACTCCCCGTCCGATGTCGTCGACGCGCTGTTCCTCGGCCGCTTCGCGACGGGCGAGCAGCCGTACTCCCACGCGGTGAACATCGACCGCGTACGCTCCGGGGCGACGCTGATGCCGTCCGGTGCCCGCGTGCTGCGGGCCGCCCGGGACGACGACCGCAGCGCGACGCTCGCGGAGGGCGACGGCTGGACGCTGCTGATCTCCCGCTGGAACCGGGGCGCCGACGTCACGGTCACGGCGACCAGTGCCGAGCTGGCGAAGAAGGTCCTCGACCAGGCCACGGACGGCGCGGCGGACGAACCGGAACCGCAGCCGGAGAACGTCACGATGGGCTTCTGGTACGTCTCCCCGCGCCGCGGCCCGCACCGCACCACGCGCCAGATCTCGGCGGGCACCTGGGACGAGGTCCGGCCCAACTACACGGCGCCGGTGGCGGACGCGATGGACCGCCTGATGAAGACGACCCCCGAGGACATCTCGGGCCGGCTCCTCCTCCTGCACGGCCCGCCGGGCACCGGCAAGACGTCGGCGCTGCGCACCCTCGCCCGTTCGTGGCGGGACTGGTGCCAGGTGGACTGCGTCCTGGACCCCGAGCGGCTGTTCAGTGACGTCGGCTATCTGATGGACATCGCGATCGGTGAGGAGGACGCGGCGGGCAAGGGCCGCTGGCGGCTGCTGCTCCTGGAGGACTGCGACGAGCTGATCCGCGGCGAGGCCAAGCACACGGCGGGCCAGGCGCTGTCGCGGCTGCTGAACCTGACGGACGGGCTGCTCGGCCAGGGCCGCAACGTCCTGGTCGGGGTCACGACCAACGAGGACCTGGAGCGTCTGCACCCCGCCGTCGTCCGGCCCGGCCGCTGTCTCGCCCGGATCGAGGTGGGTCCGCTGACCCGCTCGGAGGCGGTGGGCTGGCTGGGCCGCGAGGACGGCATCGGCCGCGAGGGCGCGACGCTGGCCGAGCTGTACGCGCTGCGCCGGGGCACTTCCCCGACGGCCCTGCCGGAGCCGCGTGGGGACGCCGACGCGGGGCTGTATCTGTAGGAGGTCCACGCGCGCCGGTGTTTTGATGGGTCTATGACCCTGTTCGTCGGCACGTCCGGGTGGCAGTACAAGGACTGGCGGGACGTCCTGTACCCGTCCGGGCTGCCGATGCGGCTCTGGCTGGAGGAGTACGCGGGGCACTTCGCCACCGTCGAGATCAACAACGCCTTCTACCGGCTGCCGGCGCGGGAGACGTTCGAGGACTGGCGCGGTCGGGTGCCCGCGGACTTCGTGGTCGCGGTCAAGGCGAGCCGCTATCTGACCCACATCAAACGGCTCAAGGACCCCGAGGAGCCGGTCGGCCGCCTGATGAGCCACGCGGCGGGCCTGGGTGACCGGCTCGGCCCGGTCCTGCTCCAGCTCCCGCCGAACCTGCGCGCCGATCCCGGCCTGCTGGACGCCTGCCTGGCCTGCTTCCCCGCCTCGACCCGGGTCGCGGTCGAGCCCCGCCACGAGTCCTGGTGGACGCCGGAGGTGCGCACGGTCCTCGAGTCCCGGCAGGCGGCCCTGTGCTGGGCCGACGCCCTGGCCCGCCCCGCGACCCCGCTGTGGCGCACCACCGGCTGGGGCTACGTCCGCTTCCACCAGGGCCGCGCCCGGCCCTGGCCGCACTACGGCCGCCGCTCGCTGGCCACCTGGCTCGACCGCATCGCCACGACCTGGCCCGCCGGCGAGGACGTCTACGCCTACTTCAACAACGACCCGGGGGGTGCGGCGGTGGAGGACGCGATGACGTTCGCGCGGCTGGGGAGATCGGCGGGCCTGGAGATCACACGGACACCTGAGCGTCTGACGCGGGCCGGCTGAGCAACGCCCTGACCCCCTAGAGGTGTCCGCGAAGTCCCGTGCGGTGCCGCTGTGCGGGCCCGTGCGGCCCCCCTCTGAGCCTTACTCCCCGTAAGCCGCCCGCAGGGCGTCCCGTACCGCGGCGAGTGCCGCGTCCTCCCCCTGCCCGAGCCTTCGAGCCCGCTCCACGTACGCCTGGGCGGCGACCGCCAGCTCCCGGTCCGCCGCCGAGCCGGCGGCGGCCACGAACGTGCCGTGGCGCCCGCGCGTCTCGATCACGCCGTCCGCCTCCAGCGCCCGGTACGCCTTGGCGACCGTGTTCGCGGCGAGCCCCAGCGACTCGGCCAGCCCCCGCACGGTCGGCAGCCGGTATCCCACCGGCAGCTCCCCCGAACGCGCCTGCTCGGAGATCCGCGCCCGCACCTGCTCGTACGGCGGAGCACTGTCGTCGATGTCGATCTTCAAGGTCACAGGCCGATTGTCCCGTACCCGACGGAAAATGGGAGGCACCCGGCGTGCGCCCCCGCGTAACGTGCGCCTCCATGACCGTGATCGTGCGCGACCTGCGACCCGATGTCCGAGCCGACGCCGAGGGGTTCTCCCGGACCCGCCGCCTCGCCCTGCCCTACATGCTGTCCACGCCCGAGTCCGTGGTGCACACCCTGACCGGCGCCCACCCGGACGCCCACTTCGGGCAGCTCGTCGCCGAGGAGGACGGCGAGATCATCGGCACGGCCCAGATCAGCGTCGCCCACGAGAGCCCGGAGCCCGGCCAGGGCTCCGCCAACATCTACGTGCGCCCCGACCGCACGCGGCGCGGCGCCGGTTCGCTCCTGCTGCGCACCGCCGAGGAGCGCCTGGCGGGGCTGGGCGTGCGGAAGCTGTTCGCCTGGGTGCTGGACGAGCCGGACAACCTCGCCTTCGCCGAGCGGCACGGCTTCCGGGCCAGCCGCTCCGCCTACTTCCTGCGCCTCGACCTGGCGGGCGGCACGCTGCCGCCGCGCGAGGACCCGCCGGCCGGTGTCGAGCTGCGCACGGCCGCAGACTTCGCGGACGACCCGCGCCCGATGTTCGAACTGGACGCCGAGACGGTGTCGGACGAACCGGGGGACATCGAGGCCGAGTTCACGGACTACGAGGCCTGGCTGGAACAGAACTGGAAGCACCCGCTCCTCAACCGCGAGCTGACCACGGTGGCGGTCGTCGACGGCCGCCCCGCCGCCTTCAGCGTGGCGCACACGGACGGCAGCCGCTACGGGACCGCCATGACCGGCACCGCCCGCGCCTTCCGCGGCCGGGGCCTGGCGAAGCTCGCCAAGAACGACTCCCTGCACCGGGCCCGTGCCGCCGGGTACACGGAGGCGTTCACGGGTAACGACACCGGCAACGAGCCGATGATCGCCATCAACAAGTGGTTCGGCTACGAGATCTGTGCGAAGGAAGTGCGCTATGTCCGCGAACTCGGCTGACGGGTCCGGCCGGCTGGACGTCGTGCTCGTCAAGGCGGGCCGTACGAAGATCCGGTACGCCGGTGAGCTCCTGACGGACGACGGCACCCGTGTCGCGGTCCGCGCCCCGTGGGCGGGCAGCGGCGTCCGCGACTTCGGCTTCGTCCGCTTCGAGCCGGGGGACGTCTTCACGGAGTACTACTGGCGTGACCGCTGGTACGCGGTGAAGGAGGTCCGCTCCGCCACGGGCGCGCTGAAGGGCTGGTACTGCGACATCACCCGCCCCGCCGCGCGCTCCGGCCCCGAGCTGGTCGTGGAGGACCTCGACCTGGACCTGTGGGTCTCCGCGGACGGCACGGACGTACGGCGCCTGGACGAGGACGAGTTCGCCGACAGCGGCATCGACAAGACGGACCCCGAGGCAGCAGCAGCCGCGCTCGCCGCGCTCGACGAACTGGAGGCACTGGCCCGCGGCGGCGATTTCACCGCGCTCCTGGCCTGAACCCTCCCCCTTCACGCCGTCACGGCCACCACCGCGTACCGCTCGTCCGTCACCTCCCCGCCCCACAGCAGGGGATCGCCGGACAGCCGCTCCACCCTCACCTGCCCGGCGATCGGCGTGAGAAGGCCGGTGAGCCGCTCCGCCGGTATCCCGACCGGCCCGGCCGTCCCCCACACGCCCTCGACCAGCACGAGCCGCCCTCCCGGCCGCAGCAGCCCGGCCCAGTGCCGCAGAGCGCGGCCGGGGTCGGGCAGGGCCCACAGGACATGCCGGACGAGCACGGCGTCGAAGCGCTGCTCCCCGACCGGTGGTGCCGCCGCGTCACCGATGAGGAACGCCGCGTCACGCCCGGCCAGTTTCTGCCGGGCGAGCGTCACCATCGCCGGGAGAGATCCACACCCGTCACTCTGTGCCCCTGCTCGGACGCGAGGAGCGACAGACTGCCGGTGCCGCAGCCGAGATCCAGGACGTCACCGGCCCGCCCGGGCAGCCAGGAGCGCAGCCGCGCGGCCCAGGCCCGGCGCACCTCCGGGTCGCGCAGTCCGTGGTCCGGCTCCTCGTCGAAGCCGGCGGCCCGCGCGTCCCAGTCCATGTCGGCGCCGGTGTTCCCCGAGGTCGTTGCGTCACTGTCGTTCGCCATGTGCCCAAGAGTGACACCCGCCACTGACACTCGAATCGTGACAGCCGCCACTGACAGACCAGGAGCGATGAGGAACTCTCCCCCGAAAGGTCTACCTCCGTGAGAACGCGGAACCCGGTAGACCCTTAAGGAGGCAGCCATGCGCCGTGTGACCGTGCAGAAGCCCCTGAAGAAGACGGACGTCCGCCGGGCCCGCGAGGAGGCCGACGAGCGTCCCGCGGGACGCCCGGAAGTCCGCAAGGACATCGCACGCACGTGGTGGCCGGACGCCTGAGCGGCCGGTACCGATCACGAGACCCGTTCAGAACAGCCGCTTACGGTAGTGGACGCGGTCGTAGGGCCCGTCCAGTCGTCGCTCCACCAACTCATAGCCGTACTTCGGATAGATCTTCTGGTTCTCCCACATCAGCGCGTTCGTGTAGAGCCTGACCTCGGGCAGCGCCAGCGCACGCGCGTGCGCGTCCACGAAGCGCAGCAGCCGTCGCCCCACTCCCCCGCCGTGCGCGGTGGGGTGGACGGCGATGATGTCGAGGAAGAGATGGTCCTCGAACGCCTCGACCACGACGAGGCCGGTCACGGGCTCGCCCGTCACGTACACCTTGCCCGCGGCCACGTTCGCCGCGTGGTCCTCCTCCATGGGCTGCGGCACCCGCCCGATGCGCTCGATGTAGGGGCGGAAGGCCGCGTCGATCACGTCCTTGACGACCGGTACGTCGGCCGCGCCGGCCGGCCGGATCTCCTCGTCCTCCATGTCCCGCACGGTACCTACCTGATGCCAGTCTGAGCACTCCCTTAACGCGGCCATAAGGATCTCCCTCACCCGCCTTCAGCAGGCGATTTTGCGGTTCTCAGGGGCTAGCTTCGGATCGCCCCCACGGGATCCGGCCCACCCCGGCCCGGCCTGTCCCCACGTACCGTTTCGAGGAGTTCCCGCATGCCCGCACGCCGCACGGCAGTCACCGTCGCCGCCCTCGGCGCCCTCCCGCTCGCCCTGACCGGGCTGACCGCCACGCCGGCGGCGGCGCACGGTTCGATGGGCGACCCGGTCAGCCGGGTCTCGCAGTGCTACGCCGAGGGCCCGGAGAGCCCCGAGTCGGCCGCGTGCAAGGCGGCGGTCGCGGCGGGTGGTACGCAGGCCCTCTACGACTGGAACGGCATCCGCATCGGGGACGCGGGCGGTCGGCACCGGCAGCTCATCCCGGACGGCAAGCTGTGCAGTGCGAACAACGAGCAGTTCAAGGGGCTCGACCTGGCCCGCGCCGACTGGCCGGCGACCGGGGTGCGCGGCGGCTCGCACACCTTCAGGTACCGCGTGACGGCCCCTCACAAGGGCACCTTCAAGGTGTACATCACCAAGCCCGGCTACGACCCGGCCAAGCCGCTCGCCTGGAACGATCTGGACCTGGGGCGCCCGGTCGCGACGGCCACCGACCCGGCCGCGTCGGGCGGCTTCTATACCTTCTCCGGCAGCCTGCCCGAGCGGTCCGGCAGGCATCTGCTGTACGCGGTCTGGCAGCGGTCGGACAGCCCGGAGGCGTTCTACTCCTGCTCGGACGTCAGCTTCGGCGGCGGTGACAGCGCGGCCGGCGGCACCGCCCCGGCCCCGACGGCCTCCGCTCCCACCAAGGAGCAGATCGAGGCGGGCAACGACAAGTCGACGATCGAGCACGACGGGCACGGCGACGACGACCCCAGCACCTCGGCCGAGCCGGCCGCGGCCCCGGAGAGCCCCGGCCCGGACCGGCCCACACAGGCCGAAGCCGCCCCGAGCCGGCCCACGCAGGCCGAGGCCGCTCCCAACCGGCCGAAGGCGGCCGGCGCCACGGAGAACCTCGCCGAGACCGGCGGCGACAGCGGCACCCCGTACCTCGCGATCGGCGGGGCGGCCGCGCTGGCGCTCGGCTCGTCGGCCCTGTTCCTGTCGGCCCGGCGCCGGACGGTGAGCGGAAGTCGCCACGGGCGCTGACCCAGGACTCGGGGCCTGTCCGGCGGCTCAGGCCGGACAGGCCCCGAAGTGTTTCCCTGTACGTGTACACGTGTCAGTCGAACGCCGACGCGCAGGTCGTGGGCCTGGCCCGCGCCGGGTCGAGGGCGTTGGCCACCTCGTGGAAGGCGACCCTGTCCAGCAGCCCGACGGCCACGTGCTCGGACAGGTCGGCCGGGCACAGGTCCTGGAGCAGGACGTTGCGCACGTCCGGCCCGCTCAGGTACTGGCTGCGCCACGGCGTGACCACCTGGTCGTACTTGGTGGCGATGACGGTGTAGCGGACGCCTGGCACGGTGTCGCCGCCCGCGTTGAGCCGGTCGAGGAAGTCGGAGCCGGCGACCTGGTCGGCGAGGGCGGGAGTGTTCTTCGCCAACAGGTCCCCGGCGCCCGGGAAGTACGGCAGCAGGTTGGTGAAGCCGTTCAGCGTGGTGCCGTGGTTGCTGGGCGCGATGCCGACCAGGGCGTTCACCTTGGCGGCTCCGCCGAGGAAGCGCAGGTAGTAGCGGGGCATCATGCCGCCCTGCGAGTGTCCGACGACGTCGGCCTCGGCCGCGCCGGTGGCGGCGAGCACCTTGTCGACGAAGTCCTTGAGCTGCCCGGCCGACTTCTCGACGGGTCCGAGGCCGTGGAAGAAGGGGACGCCCTCGAGTTGGCCGTAGTCGAGGGAGAAGACGCAGTAGCCGCGGACCTTCAGATAGGGGGCGAGGCCCAGCCAGTTGTCGACGGAGTTCCCGAGGGTGCCGTGGACGAGGACGACGGGGCGGGGATGGGCGGCGGACGGCTTGCAGGAGTAGTCGTTCCAGCCGGAGCTCGGGGCACCGGCGGTCCGGGCGGTGGCTTGGGCGGTGGTGGCGGGGGCGGTGACGGCCGCGGCGGTCAGCAGCAGCGCGGCCAGGGGTCTGAGCACTCGTTTCCAGGGCAGCATCGAGTGATCTCCTTGCGGCTCAAGGGAGGTGCGACGGCACGACGCCCTGTGATCCGGATCACGGGATGCTGTTCACTCGTCAAGTTACGAGCGAGTAGTCCAACTGGGAAGTTACGCGTCAGTAAAAACTTCCAGTGGTAACCGGCAGCGTGGGCCCGCCTGACGCCCCTTCACCAGGCGGGCCGGATGGACCCGTGCGGAGCGATCCGCAGCAACTGCTCCCCGAGCGCCCGCACTTCCCTCTCCCCCAGCGTGTCCCCCCATTCCCGCACGGCTTCCGCGGCCGCCTCCTCCGCCGCCCGCGTGCACTCCCACCCCCGCACGGTCAGCACGACCAGCCGCGCCCGCGCGTCGTCGGGGTGCGGCCGCCGCTCGGCGTATCCCTTGCGCACCATCTCGTCCACGAGCTGGCTGGCGGCCTGCTTGGTCACCCCGAGGTGGGCGGCCAGGTCGGTGACCGTCGCGCCGTCCGGGGCGAGCCGGGCGAAAGCGAAGCCGTGCGCGGGCCGCAGCCCCTCGAAGCCGCGAGCGACCACGCCCTCGTGGATGCGTTGCGTGAGCCCGCCGGCGGCGGCGAGCAGGGCGGCGGAGAGGGCCATGGCCTCGGAGTTCTGCACGCATGCATTGAAACACCCTTGACGAGGTGGTCAAGTAGCTTGACTATGTAGTCAAGCTACTTGACTACTTGGGAGGCCCTCATGCCCGTCGTCCGATCGTCCGAAGCCGTCACTCACGAGATCCACGGCGCCCGCTTCGTCTCGTACGCCACACCGCGCAGCGGGAGCAAGGAGCTGTGCGCCTGGCGCGGCGAGATCCCCGCCGGTCTCAAGGCGCCCGCGCACACGGTCAGCCGGGAGGAGATCTTCCATCTGCTCGACGGCGAGCTGCTGATCACCCTCGACGGCCGCACCGAGCGGATCGCGGCGGGCGACACGGTGATCATCAACCCCGGCGCCACCCTGACCGTCGAGAACCCCACCGACCGGACCGCGTACTCCTGGGTGACCACCTCCGTCGGCCTGGAGGCACGACTCGCCGACGGCACCCGCGTCGTGCCGCCGTGGGCCAACTGACGTCACGCAGAAGGATCTACGCCGCCAGTCCCGCTAGTCCCCCGGGCATCACCGCCCGCGGGCCGAACTTCACCCGTGCTCGGTCCGCGACCTCCTCGATGCGGCGGATCTTCTCGTCCACCGGGTCGAAGGTCAGCTGGTGGGAGGCCTGGTCGGCGGGGTCGAGCCCCTCGGCGCGCAGGGCGATCGCGCGGACCCGGGCGCGTTGCAGGCCGAGTGCCTCGTACATGCCGTACGCGGCCCTGGTCAGGTCCGGCGAGTGCGCGGTCGGCTCGGTCAGCGTGCGGCTGCGGGTAGTCGCCGAGCGGTCGGCGTAGCGCACGGTGAGGGTGAGCGTGCGGCAGACCTTCTCCAGGGCGCGCAACCGGGCGCCGATATCCTCGGCGGCCGACAGCAGGGCGCGGCGGTGGCGGTCCGGGTCCAGTTCGTCGCGGTCGAAGGGGCGTTCCGTGGCGAGGGAGCGGGAGACGGCGTTCGGTACGACCCGGCCGCGGTCGACGCCGTTCGCCTTCTCGTGCAGTTCTCGGCCGGCCTTCGCGCCGATCAGCCGCTGGAGCGTGGACAGCGGCGCGGCGGCGACCCGGCCGAGGGTGTCGAGGCCGTAGTCGCCCAGCGTACGGGCGGTCGCGGCGCCCACGCCGGGCAGCGCGGCGACGGGCTTGTCCGCGAGGAACTCCGCGATGGCCTCCTGCCCCTCGGGCACCGCACACGTCACCCCGGGCACGGCGTCGCGCAGCGCCACGCGGGCCAGCATCGGCCCGGGCCCGGCACCGATCACGCAGTCGACCCCGTACAGCGCGAGCGACCGCACCCGGATCACCGAGGCCAGTTCGACGGCGCCCCGCCCGAAGTACCGCTCGGCACCCCGCAGATCGGCCAGTGCCCCGTCCGGTGGCAGGGCCTGGACGACGGGGGTGAACTCCTCGAGCATCCCGAGCAGTCGGGGCAGGTCGGCCTCGCGCGTCGGAGGCAGCTGGAAACGTACGCAGAGGATGGTCATCCCGCACTCCCCGGACTCTGGTGCCACAACTTTCTTCCCACCGCGGACCCTTCGCCCGCGGGACGCAGATCGGCCCAGGGGTGCATCTCGTACCCCGTGGACATGCGGACCTTCCGCTGCTCCATCGGATCCTGGGCCGCCGAACCCGTGGGTGCGGGCGCCCCCTCCGAACCGGCGAGCCGCCGGCGCGCGGCCCCCTCACCGTCCTCGCCGGGGCCGCCGGAATCACCGGCGCCGGCCAGCCGGGCCGCGACTCCCTCCAGCCCCTCCTCCCGGCGCACCTCCAGCAGCTCCGCGAGGTTCCAGGCGGCTGCGCCCACGACGCTGAGGCTGCGCGGGCCGCGCCGCTGCACCACCCCGCGCACCAGCAGCAGCCAGGAGTGGAAGACGGTGTGGGCGCAGGCGTCGTGGGAGTCGTCGAAGAAGGCGAGGTCGACCAGGCCCGTGCCGTCGTCCAGGGTGCTGAAGATGACCCGCTTGCCGGACCGGATCGGCGGCGTCTGGGTGGCCGCCTTGGCGCCCGCGACCAGCACCGTCTCCCCGTGCCGGGCCTCGCGCAGCCGCCGCGCCGACACCACGCCCAACTCGTCGAGGAACGCCCGGTGATCGTCCATCAGATTGCGCGAGGCGTCCATGGACAGCACGCCCAGCTCGGCGCTGAGCCGCTCCGAGGAGGTGAGGTCGGGCAGTCCGGCCGGGGCGGTCTTCCGCCCGCCGGCCAGTGGGAGCTGGCCACCGCCCGCGCCCCGCGCGCCCCGGTGCAGCTCGGTCAGATGCAGTTGCAGATCACGGCGGTTGGCGCCGAACGCGTCCAGCGCTCCCACCTGCGCGAGCCGCTGGGCCAGCGGACGGCTGGGCCGGCCCCGCTCCCAGAAGTCGACCAGCGAGGCGTACGGCTGCCCTTCGGCGATCCGCGCCGCCTCGGCCTCACTGATGCCGTGCACATCGGAGAGCGCCAGCCGCAGACCCCATTTACCGGACACCAGTTCGATACGGTGTGCGACGCCCGACGTGTTCACATCCAACGGCAGCACCGGAACCCCGCGCCGCCGCGCGTCCGCCAGCAGCAGCCGCTTCGGATACATGCCGGGGTCGTGCGTGAGCAACCCCGCGTAGAAGGCGGCCGGGTGATGCGCTTTCAGCCACGCCGACTGGTAGGTCGGTACGGCGAAGGCGACCGCGTGGGCCTTGCAGAAGCCGTACGACCCGAAGGCCTCGATGATCTCCCACGTCCGCTGAATCGTTTCCGCGTCATACCCGTTCGCCGCCGCGTGCTGCGCGAACCACACCTTGATCCGCTCCTGCGACTCCGGATCCGACAGCCCGCGCCGCACCCGGTCCGCCTCACCGCGCCCGCAGCCGGTCATGATGTCGACGATGTCGATGATCTGCTCGTGGAAGACGACGACCCCGTACGTCTCCTTCAGCGGCTCCTCAAGATCCGGGTGCGGATAGCGGATCGGCGCCCGCCCGTGCCGCGCCTCGATGAACGGCCGCACCATGTCGGCGGCGACCGGCCCGGGCCGGAACAGCGAGATGTCGACGACCAGGTCGTGGAAGCCGGCCGGCTGGAGCCGCCCGACCAGGTCCCGCTGCCCCGGCGACTCGATCTGGAAGCAGCCGAGCGTCTCGGTGGACCGGACCAGCCGGTACGTCTCCGGATCCCCCGGCGGCAGGGCGTCCAGATCGACCCTGACGCCCGACACCCGCTCCACTTCCGCCACGGCGTGCGCCATCGCCGACTGCATCCGCACCCCCAGCACGTCCAGCTTGAGCAGCCCGAGGTCCTCGACGTCGTCCTTGTCGAACTGCGACATCGGAAAGCCCTCGCCGCTGGTCGGCATGACCGGCGTACGGGCCAGCAGGGAAGCGTCGGACAGCAGCACCCCGCACGGATGCATGGCCACTCCGCGCGGCAGCGCGTCCAGCGCCTCGACCAGCTCCCACAGCCTCCCGTACCTCTCCTTCTCCCCCGCCAGCGCCCGCAGCTCGGGCAGCTCCTCCAGCGCGGCGCGGGCGTCCCGCGCCCGGATATGGGGAAAGGACTTGGCCACACGGTCGATCTCGGCCGGATCCATCGACAGGGCGGCCCCCACATCACGGATCGCGTGCCGCACGCGATACGTCTCCGGCATCGCGACCGTCGCGACCCGCTCGGTGCCGAACCGGCTGATGATCGCGCGGTAGACCTCCAGCCGGCGCGCGGACTCCACGTCGATGTCGATGTCGGGCAGCACGACCCGCTCCTTCGACAGGAACCGCTCCATCAGCAGCCGGTGCTCGATGGGATCGGCGTGCGCGATCCCGAGCAGATGGTTGACGAGCGACCCCGCACCGGACCCCCGGGCGGCGACCCGGATGCCCATCTCCCGTACGTCGTCGACCACTTGGGCAACGGTCAGAAAATAAGAAGCAAAGCCGTGGTGAGCGATGATGTCCAGCTCGTGGTGCATCCGCTCCCAGTACTCCCGCCGCCGGTCGTACCCGCGCAGCACCATCCCCGCCGCCGCCCGCGAGGCCAGCGTCCGCTGGGCGGTACGGCGGTCGGCGCCGACCAGATGCGGCTCGGGGAAGTGGACGGTACCGATCCCGAGGTCGTCCTCGGGATCGACCAGGCACTCGACGGCCGTGGCCTCGGTCTGCTCCATCAGCCGATGAGCGGTGTCACGCCGGAACCCCGCGGCCTCCACGATCCGCTCGGCGGCATGCAGCATGGCCCCCGCGCCCTTGAGCCAGGCCTCGCCGGAGTCCAGCTCCTTGGTCGGGTCGACGGGCACCAACCGGCGCGCGGCGTCCAGCACGTCGGCGACCGGCCCCAGCCCCGGGTCGGCGTACCGTACGGCGTTGCTGAGCACGGGGCGGATCCGCTGCTCGGCGGCGAACCCGACGGTCCGGGCGGCCAGCCGCAGGGAGCCGGGACCCGTGCCTTTCCGGCCATGCCAGACGGCCTCCAGCCGCAGGGCGTCGCCGTAGACCTCCCGCCAGGGCACGAGCAGCCGCGCCGCACGGTCGGGACGCCCGGCGGCCAGGGCACGCCCCACATCCGAGTCGGGCCCGAGCAGCACGGTCACACCCTCGGCGTGATTGCGCTCCCAGGGCAGCAGGGGCGCCCCTTCCCCCTCATGCACCGCGGAGACGAGCCGGCACAGCCCGGCCCACCCACGGGCACCGTCCCGGGCGAGAAAGGTCACGCGGGGAGCCGACTCGTCGACGAAGGCGCCACCGCGCACGGGAGTCCGGCGCCGCCCCCGCCCGGCCCCGGGCTCGGGGGGCTCCGCTCCCGCCACCGCCAGATCCGCCCCGAACACCGGACGGACCCCCGCCTTCGCACAGGCCTTGGCGAACCGGACGGCACCGGCGAGCGTGTCGCGATCGGTGAGAGCCAGGGCGTCCATGCCCCGCTCGGAGGCACGCTCGGCCAGCCGCTCCGGGTGCGAGGCTCCATACCGCAACGAGAATCCGGAGACGGTGTGCAGATGCGTGAACCCCGGCACACGCACCTCCCGCACTCGTGAACCACACCGGCTCTCGAACATCTGTTCCCAGCTACCTCACCCCCACCATAGACCAATTCTCGAATGCATGTGCGACATCCGTTCGGCCCCGCCCCACCTGCGGAAACACCGGAACGCCCCCGACCGTGGAGGCATGCCGCACCGCTCGTTCCGCGACGAGGTGAGAGACGCCGTCACCCCGCGGGCCACCCTGCTCATCGTCGGCGTGATCGCACTCCAGCTCCTGTTCATCGCCTCCTACGTGGGAGCGCTGCACGACCCGAAGCCGAAGGACGTGCCCTTCGCGGTGGTCGCCCCCGGAGCCGCGTCCGATCAGGCGGTGACCCGACTGGACCGCCTGCCCGGCTCTCCCCTGGACCCCCGCGCACTGCCCGACGAGTCCACGGCCCGGAGCGAGATCACGAACCGGGACATCGACGGCGCCCTGATCATCGACCCCACCGGCACCGACACCCTCCTGGTCGCCTCCGGCGGCGGCAGGGTCCTCTCCACCACCCTGACCACCCTCGTCACCACCCTGGAGAGATCGGACAAACGCACGTTACGGACGGTCGACGTCATCCCGTCGGCCGCCCACGACCCCAACGGGCTCTCGTCCTTCTACCTGGTGGTCGGCTGGTGCGTGGGCGGCTACCTGGGCGCCGCGGCCCTGGCCATCAGCGCGGGAGCCAAGCCGTCGAACCCCCAGCGCGCCGCGATCCGCCTGGCGGTCATGGCCCTGGTCGCGATCCTCGGCGGCCTCGGCGGAGCCCTCATCGCCGGCCCGGTCCTCGACGCCCTCCCCGGCAGCACAGCAGCCCTCTGGGGCCTGGGCACCTTGATCATTTTCGCCGTGGGCGCGGCCACCCTGGCCCTCCAGGGCGTCTTCGGCACGATCGGCATCGGCCTGGTCATCCTGCTGGTGGTGATCCTGGGCAACCCCAGCGCGGGCGGCGCCCTGCCCCCACCCCTCCTCCCACCCTTCTGGAAGGCCATCGGCCCGGCCCTGCCCCCGGGCGCCGGCACCTGGTCGACGCGCTCGATCGCCTACTTCGAGAACAACGCCCTGACCACTCCCATCCTGGTACTGGCGGCATGGGCAGTGGTGGGAGCGGCGATCACGGTGGCGGCATCCGCGACCCACCGCAAGGCGCAGTAGCCCCGCGAAGGCGCTACGCGAACCCCCACCACACCGGCCCAGGCCACCGCAGGCACCCCGCCCGACCACCGGAGGCCGGCGGCAAACGCAAAGTCCCGCCCCTCACACAAGGGGCGGGACTTCACAAACCCAGAACCAGAGCTCAGCCGATCTCGGTCCCGGTAGCCGACAGCGCCTCCGTCACAGGCTGGAAGAACGTCTCCCCACCGGACGTGCAGTCACCACTGCCACCGGACGTCAGCCCGATCGCGTTGCTCCCCGAGAAGAGCGAGCCACCACTGTCACCGGGCTCCGCGCACACGTCGGTCTGGACCAGACCGTTCACGATGTCGCCGTTGCCGTAGTTCACGGTGGCGTCCAGCCCCGTGACCTTCCCGTCGTGCACCTGGGTGGTCGAGCCGCTCCGCGTGACCTCCATGCCGACCGTCGCCTCGGCGGCGCCCGTGATCTTCTGCGTCGAGCCGTTGTAGAGGTTCACCTCACTCGGGTGAGCCACCTCCGCGGTGTACTTGACCAGCCCGTAGTCGTCACCCGGGAAGCTGGAGTCCGCGTTGGTGCCGATCTCCTTGCCGCTGGAGTCCGACCACGTCGAGATGCCCTCGGTGCAGTGCCCGGCGGTCAGGAAGAACGGCTCGCCGCCCTTGACGACGTTGAAGCCGAGCGAGCAGCGGCCGCTGCCGCCGGTGATCGCGTCACCACCGGCGATGAAGGGCTTGTACTCGCCCTTCGTCCGCTTGAGTTCGGCCTTCGCACCGAGCCCGTCGACGACCTTCGTGAGCTTCGCCCACTCGGCCTTGGACACCGTGCGGTCGGCGGTGACGACGACCTTGTTGGTCGTCGGGTCGGTCACCCAGGAGGTGCCCGGAATCGTCGCGTCCTGCTTCAGCGTGCCGCGGGCGCTCTTGAGTTCGGCGAGAGAGTTCGCCACGACTCTCGCCTTGGCTCCGGCCTTCTCGACGGCTTCGGCCGCGGCCTCGTCGAGCACGTTCACCACGAGCTTCTTGCTCTTCGTGTCGTAGTACGTGCCCGCCGCGTCGGCGCCGAGGTCCTCGGCCAGCGTCGAGGCGAGCTTTCCGGCCGCCGTGACCGACAGGGTCCGGGGTGCGGAGGCCTCCGGGGTCTCGCTCGCGTTCGCAGTCTGGAAGGTGACTCCCGCGGCGACCAGTGCGGCGATACCGCCACCTGCCACGGCTGCACGCCGCTTGGGTATGCGTCGGTGCTTCAACTCGCGTCCTCCTGTGGGGGGTCGGCCCGAGAGGTTGTGGGGACCTCGCGAACCGGAAGGCTTTGTTGACGAGCGCCCACTATTCCGAGGACAACGGGGAGCACACAAGGTCGAGTTCAGGACGCGCGTAGATTACGGAACACACGCCCCCTCATTTTGACCGTCCACGGTCAAATCGGACCAACTCACACCCGCTTCACGCGCGTTCACACTGCAAACACTACGCGTGAGTAACGTGTGCCCACTCTGTGAGGTCTGGCAGTGGCTGAAAATCGCCCGTCTGGCCAGCCTGCGGCAACCCCACTCAAAGCCCCCGCACCCCATCAACTCACGTGATACCGCCTAAAAAAGGGGAAACCCCCGCACGCAGTGCGTGCGGGGGCACAGAGACTCAGCCTGCTACCGACCGGGACCGCCCGGTCTAGTACACGCTGACCCCGTAGGCACTCAGGGCCTCCGTGACGGGCTGGAAGAACGTCGTACCACCGGAGGAGCAGTTGCCGCTGCCGCCGGAGGTCAGGCCGTAGGCGACACCGTTGCTGCCGTAGAGCGACCCGCCGGAGTCACCGGGCTCCGCGCAGACGGTGGTCTGGATCAGGCCGGAGACGATGTCCCCGCCGCCGTAGTTGACGGTGGCGTTGAGGGCGGTGACACGGCCGCTGCGCGTACCGGTCGTGGAGCCGTCGCGGATGACGGTGGTGCCCACGCTCGGGGTGGCCGCGCGCGTGATGTCCACGCCGTTCGCGGTGCCGGGACGGCTGACGGAGCCGCTGTAGCGGACGAGGCCGTAGTCGTTGCCCGGGAAGCTGGAGCCGGCGGTCGAGCCGATGACCGTGGTGCGGCCGGAGTTGGAGTACCAGGTGCCCGCGCCGTCGGTGCAGTGACCGGCGGTCAGGAAGTACTCGGTGCCGTTGCTGGCACGGACGTTGAAGCCGAGGGAGCAGCGCCAGCTACTCGCATAGATGGCGTCGCCGCCCTGGATCAGCTTGTTGAACTTGCCGGGGGTGCGCTTGATCGTGAGCGCGTCGGCGTTGGCGCCGGCCTGCTGCTTGATCTTCGCTATCTCGGCCTGGGTGACCGTGCTGTCGACGGTCAGGAGCACGCGGTTGGTCTTGCTGTCGACGGCCCAGGCGGTGCCCGGGATGTCGGCCTTCAGGAGGGAGCTGCTGGCGCTCTTGAGCTCGGTGGCGCTGAAGGTGGCGGGGGTGTCGGACGCGTTCGCGCTGGGGATCGCGATCGCGGCGGCGGCCACGAGGCCGGTGGAAACGGCGATCAGCCGGGTCCGTCTCGTAATGCCGCTGCGGGGGGTGGTGCGCTTGATCCTCACTTTTCGTTCCTCCACAAAGGAAGTAGGGGGCCCTCGTGGGGTTTCGGGCCCGTGAGGCGCAGTCCGGGACCGGCTTGTTCGGATTCCGAACCCGCCGTGCCCCTGACAAGCGCTGGGGGGAGTATTCGGCCGAACGGCCGGTAGGCGCAAGAGGGCCTTTCGGCCGCGGCCTTTTGAAGGGCTGTCACAAGGCCGCGACATGACGGGCGATCGCACCCCTTCCGCAGCAGCGCGCAAGGGATACGGCAAGAGTCAGCCGCCTCAGGGGCAGCAGCAGTCGCACCCGTCGCAGTCGCAATCCCGGCAGCAGCCTTCACGCTTCTTGCGGGACCACGGCCCCTCGTACTCCTTGGCGCAGCACAGCTTGCAGGTGCAGCACAGCAGCCAGAACATCCCGCAGCCGGCCCAGAACCCGCGTCGCCCCCGGGGCGGCTGGGGCGCCGGCACGCCGCCACCGAAACCGCCGCCGCCGCCGTACCCTCCTCCCCCACCTGCGTACGGGTTTCCTCCATGACCCGCGTACGGGTTTCCGCCACCGCCGGCGTACGGGTTCTGCGGAGCACCGTGCGGCCCCTGAGGCGGCTGCTGCCCGTACGGGCCGCCCTGGTGTGAGGCGCACACCGGCACCGTGCCGAACGCCCGGTCCACCGAGCGCCGCAGTTCGTGCACGAGCAGCAGATGCACGAGCTTCGCGTCGGTGAACTCGGCCTCGCGCAGTGCGAGCCGCACCCCGTGCACCGCGTCGTCGGCGAGCCGCCGGGCCTCCGCGAGTGAGGTGCCGGTCGCGGCGATCGGATTCCAGGCGCCTGACGCGGCGTCAGAGTTCAGATCCTCCACGGCGTCCAGCAGGTGGGCCAGCCGTCCGAAGAGGCGTCCGGCCTCGGCGAGCGGTCCGGCGTTGTGCGGCCGGCCGGCGATGACCGCCGTGTGCGCGAAGGCGGCGGCGGTCGCGGTCTCGGTCGGTTCGGTGACCGTCAGGATCGGCGTGCCCGGCCCGGCGAGTGCCTCGATGCCGCCCTGCCGGTCCACGGCGTCGACCAGGACGGCCGTGTCGAACCCGACGGCGGAGCCGGTGCGCGCCCCGGCACGGTCCCAGCCCGCGGCGACCCGGCGTGCGGCGCGTGCGACCGGCGCGCGGGCGAGCAGTCCGTCGCCGTCGGCGACGTGGTCGCGCACCTTGGCGGAGGCGAGCACCAGCGACACGGCCGCCGCGAGCCGCGCTCCCTCACCGTGCGCGACGGACGCGGTGCGCATCCCGCGCAGCGGGCACGGACCCGCCGTGCGCCGCCCCACACCACTCGACGCGCCGGGCGTCCGCGCCACCTGAGCCTCCGTCAACACGGAGACGAGAAGCCCGTCATAGTTCGTGACGATGCGCGCGAGCTGACCGTGGTCCCCGCGCAGCGCGAGACACAGACCGCACAAATGCGCCATCCACTGGGCCGTGAGGCTCTCACCGAGCCGGTGCCGACAGGGCCTGACCATTCCGAACACGACGTCCCCCCGGTTCTCCGTACGATGTTTGGCGCCGCATGGTATCGGCCATCGCGTTCACCCGTACGCACCGCTCATCACCCGTACGCCGCGAAGAATCATATTTCACTCACAGTCAGCAGCCGTTTACGACAAGACCCTTGGGAAACACGGACTCTCGACGGATTCGCTGTGCACCAGTACCGTCACAAACCCCCCGTGCGGCGTCTATCCACTTGGCGCGCCATCCGCATCATGGACGACCATAGGGATGCGGAAAGCAAGAAAGACCGCTGTGAGAGGAGGCGTCCATGGGATCGGTACGCAAGGCAAGTGCCTGGCTTGGCCTCGTCGACGACAACGAAGACGAGCGTTACTACGACGACGACTACTCCGACGGGACCGAGCCCGGGGAGCCCTGGGTCACCGATCCGCGTGTCAAGGTGGCCTCGGACGTCGCCGAGGAGAAGGGCCGCCGCATCGGCACGGTGACACCGGACAGCTTCCGGGACGCCCGCGCCATCGGCGAGCTGTTCCGCGAGGGCGTACCGGTCATCATGAACCTCACGGCCATGGACGCCGCCGACGCCAAGCGCGTGGTCGACTTCGCGGCCGGGCTGATCTTCGGCCTGCGCGGTTCGATCGAGCGGGTGTCGACCCGCGTGTTCCTGCTGACCCCCGCCAACACGGAGATCGTCAACGGCGACCCGGCCGGACGCCGCACGGACGGCTTCTTCAACCAGAGCTGAGGCAGGGCCGCTCACCGGCCCTGCCCCCGCGCAGGGTTCACCGGAAGGCGTCGAGTCCGGTGAGCGCCTTGCCCAGCACGAGCTGGTGCATCTCGACGGTGCCCTCGTAGGTGAGCACCGACTCGAGGTTGGTCGCGTGCCGCATCACGGGATATTCGAGCGAGATCCCGTTGGCCCCGAGAATGGTGCGGGCCGTGCGGCAGATCTCGATCGCCTCTCGTACGTTGTTGAGCTTGCCGAAGCTGACCTGCTCGGGACGCAGGCGGCCGGCGTCCATACGCCGCCCCAGATGATGGGCGAGCAGAATTCCCTTGTGCAGTTCGACCGCCATGTCGGCGAGTTTGGCCTGGGTGAGCTGGAAGCCGCCGATGGGCCGCCCGAACTGCTCCCGCGACTTCGCGTAGCCGACCGCGGCCTCGAAACAACTGCGGGCCGCGCCCATGGCGCCCCAGACGATGCCGTACCGGGCGTGCGAGAGACAGCTGAGCGGCCCGCGCAGGCCGGTGACCTCCGGCAGTACGGCTTCGGCGGGCAGCCGTACGTCGTCGAGGACGAGTTCACTGGTGACGGAGGCCCTGAGGGACCACTTGTGCTTGATCTCGGGGGCGGAGAAACCGGCGCTGTCCGTCGGCACGGCGAACCCGCGGATCCCGTCCTCGGTCTGCGCCCACACGACGGCGACGCCGGCGACCGACCCGTTGGTGATCCACATCTTGCGGCCGTTGAGGACCCAGTCGGTGCCGTCGCGCTTGGCGTACGTCCGCATGGCGGCCGGATCGGATCCGTGGTCGGGCTCGGTCAGCCCGAAGCAACCGATGACCTCGCCGGAGGCCATCCGGGGCAGCCACTGCTGCTTCTGCGCTTCGCTGCCGAAGCGGTGGATGGCGTACATGGCGAGGGAGCCCTGCACGGAGACGAGGGACCGGATCCCGGAGTCGGCGGCCTCCAGCTCCAGACAGGCGAGCCCGTACTGCACGGCGGACGCCCCGGCGCACCCGTACCCCTCCAGCGACATCCCGAGGGCACCGATGCTCCCCAGCTCCCGGGCCAGCTCCCGGATCCCCGGCAGCTCCCCCTGCTCGTACCACTCGGCGACATACGGCAGCACCCGGTCCGCGGCCCAGGCCCGCACGGTGTCCCTGATCCCGAGATCCTCCGGCTCCAGGAGGTCGTCGAGACCGAGGGGGTCGGCTGGGTCGAAGGGAGGAAGCTTGGACGACTCGGACATGCGGACACCCTCCGAAACTCTTTAACTAGCAGCGCTAACCAAGACGCTACGGTGTTCGCCCACCCACGCACCACCCGTAGCTGCCAACCGGAAGGTCGCCCACCCCTCATCGGCAGATACGGGTGGCGCGTAGGTGGGCGAAAAGGCGTCACACCGAGACGCGCGACTCCGCGGCGTCCCTGGGCGCGGGCAACTCCACCGCGCCGGCGCCGTCACACTGCATGGCCCGCGGCAACCGCAACGCCATCACCGCGCCGAGCAGCAACAACCCCGCACTCACCAGCAACGTCACATGCAGCCCGTGCACGAACGCGTCCCGCGCGGCATGACGCAGAGCGATCCCGGCGACCCCGCCGAGCTGCGCGGCGACCTCGTACGCCTCCCCGAGCGAATGCCCCGCAGCAGAGGACGCCGGCTCCGGCACACCCGGCACGTCCGACAGTCCGGGCGCGTACGCCGCGTTCATCACCGTGCCGAGCAGGGCGATCCCGATCCCCGCCCCCAGCTGGTACGACGTCTCCCCGATCGCCGCCGCCCCACCGGCCTGCTCCTGTGGCGCCTCGCTCAGCATCGACTCGTACGCCCCGAACAGCGTCGTCTCCAGCCCGAAGCCGAGCAGTACGAACCCGGTCAGCATCAGCGCGCAGTCGTCCGTCCGGCCCAGCGCCGTCAGCAGCACCACCGCGAACGCCGTCAGCAAGAATCCGGAGCACACCATCCGCCGCGGCCCGAACCGCCGCAGCATCCTCGCTCCGGCCAGCCCGGCCGCCATCGCCGCGAACGTCAGCGGCAGCAGCCGCAGCCCCGTCTCCAGCGGCGACAGCCCGAGGACGAGCTGGAGGTACTGCGCGGCGATCAGTTCGAGACCGACCAGCGCGAGCATCGCCAGCACGATGCACCCGACGGACGTGCTGAACGCCGGCCGCGCGAACATCTTGAGGTCGACCAGCGGCTGCGCCCGCCGCCGCTGCCGCCGTACGAAGGCGACCAGCAGCGCCGCGCCCACGACCAGCGGCAGCACGGTGAGCAGGCTCCCCACCGACTCCCCGCCGCCGAGCCGCTTGACGCCCAGCACCACACCGAACAGCCCGATGGCCGCCATCAGCGCGCCGACCACGTCCCAGGGCCCTTCGCCGTCACCCTTCGACTCGGGCAGCAGCAGTCGCCCCACCGGGAGGCTGACCAGCATCAACGGGATGTTGACGAGGAACACCGAGCCCCACCAGAAGTGCTCCAGCAGGAAGCCGCCGAGCAGCGGCCCGACCGCCGCGCCCACCGCGGCCACAGCGCTCCAGATGCCGATCGCGAGCGCCCGCTCGCGCCGGTCCGGGAAGACCTGCCGCAGGATCGACAGGGTCGCCGGCATGATCATCGCGCCGCCCACGCCGAGCAGCGCCCGCGCCAGGATCAGTACCTGGGCGTTGTCCGCCAGGGCCGCGAGGCCGGAGGCGACGCCGAACAGCGCGTACCCGAGGAGCAGGACCCTTCTGCGGCCGACGCGGTCGCCCAGCGTGCCGAACAGGATGAGCAGCGAGGCGCAGACCAGCGGGTAGATGTCGACGATCCAGAGCAGCTCTATCCCGCCGGGCTTCAGGTCCTCGGTGACGGCGGGGACCGCCACGTGCAGCACGGTGGCGTCGACGGCGACCAGCAGCAGGCTGACGCAGAGGACGACGAGAACCACCCAGCGGTTGGCACCGGCCCCGGCCGCCCGACGGCGCAGTGCGGCGGCCGTGGTCGTCCCGGACATGTACGTACCTCCCAGATGTTCCCTCGCGATCGGCGGGCTCACGGGGTGGGGGACGCCCCCGCGACTCGGCCGGAGAGGAGCGGTGGTCTCCGGCCCGCGCAAACGAACAGCGAGTGACACGTCAGAGTACGCGAGTCCGCGCGGGAGCCGAGTGGCGGACCTCTCACACGTCCGGCGGAAAGGTGTGGCGTACGCCACTCCCCCCACCGTCGTCCACGCCCCGGGCGGCCGGCCGGTTCCGGCCCGGGTCGATAATCGGGCCCGTGACCGATCTTGAGACGCGCGCGGCCCCGTCCCGCGCCGGGGCGCTGCGCCGGGCGGCCCCGGCGCTCCTCGGGTACGCGGCCGTCCGCGGCCTGGGCCTCATCACCCTGGCCCTGTGGAGCGCGGCGCGCGACAAGAGCGCGTACACGCTGCTGACCGCTCGCTGGGACGCGCTCTGGTACACCAGGGTCGCCGAACTCGGCTACGGCTACGAGGTGCGCCTGGCGAACGGGGACGTGCACTCTAACCTCGCGTTCTTCCCGCTGCTGCCCTGGCTGGAGCGGCTGGTGGCGGCGGTGTCCCCGCTGTCGTACGCGGACGGCGGCTTCCTCGTCAGCCTGGTCGCCTCCGTCGCCGCGGCGTGGGGGATCTTCGCGGTCGCGGACCACGTGTACGGGCGCCGGGCCGGGGTGTGCGCGGTGCTGCTGTGGGCCGTGCTCCCGGTCGGGATCGTGCAGTCGATGGCGTACAGCGAATCGCTGTTCACGGCACTCGCCGCGTGGTCGCTGTACGCGGTTCTGACCGGCCGCTGGGTGACCGCGGGCACGCTGGCCCTGCTGGCGGGGCTGACCCGTCCGGTCGGGGTGGCCGTGGTGGCCGCCGTGTGGGTGGCGGGCATCGCCGCCTTCGCACGGGAACGGCGTGCCGGTCCTTCCGCACAGGAGCGGGGCGACACCGACGGCGCCGGCCCGCGCACCCGCCGCGCCCTCGGCATGCTGCTGGCCCCCCTGGGTACCGCCGGATACGTGCTGTGGGTCGGCCACCGCACCGGCAAGGGCCCGCTCGGCTATCTCGACGTGCAGGCGGGCTGGCGCAACGGGTTCGACGGGGGGTACGCCTTCGCCCGGTTCGTCGCCGAAAAGTTCACGTCGTTTCCCTCGGCCCTGGCCGGTGCCGGGCTGATCGCCGGGGTCGCGTCAGTCGTATGGCTGTATGTGGTCGGCGTACGTCAGCGCCAGCCGCTCCCGCTGCTGGTCTACACCGGAGTGGTGACCGCGCTCGCCCTGTGCGCGTCGAGCTACTTCGGCTCGAAGCCGCGCCTGCTGATGCCCGCCTTCCCGCTGCTGCTGCCCCTCGCCCTGGCCCTGGCCCGACCGCATCTGCGCAGGTCAGCGCTGGTCCTCGGACCGGTGGCGGTCGCCTCGGCGGTGTACGGGGCGTTCTGGCTGAACGGCTCCGGTCCGCCCTGACCCGCTGTGAGCGCCGGGAGAATTGCGCACGATGCCCCGGTGAACGAATTCAAAAGCGCAATAAAACCCCCATCCGGAATGATCAAAGGAATTGAAGGCCGCAGCGCGCGGCGATTAGGGATTCGCTGGAAATAAACCTCCTCCTGAGAGGAATCCCACATCACATCGTCATCACAAAGCCGTTGATTCGCCAGGGATCCGAGCTCACTCGCTGTAACGTCGATTGGGTGCGTACCGAACCGAAGCTCACCCGTCTGGACCGGGTGTTCGCCCGGCTGGACCGTGAGCCGGAACGACCGGCCCACCTCGATGTGCCGAAGATGAGCAGGCACCGCATCGTGCTCCTCGCGGCGACCCTGGCCTTCTACGGCGCGATCGTGTGGGCCGTGATCATCACGTCCTGGCTCGTCCGGCTCGACTGGCAGGTCATGTTCTTCCGGCCGTACCAGCAGTGGTCGGAGATCCACTGGTTCGTCGACTACTACGTGGTGCTCGGCCAGCGCGGTCCGACCGCGGTGATGGTCGCGGCCTGGCTGGGCTGGCGCTCCTGGCGGCAGCACACCCTGCGTCCGCTGCTCGCCCTCGGCGTCTCGCTGCTCCTGCTGAACATCACGGTCGGCGCCGCCAAGTACGGCATGGGCCGGCTGGGACCGCACTACGCGACCGTGATCGGCTCGAACGAGATGTGGCGCGGCGGCGATATATTTCCGAGCGGTCACACCGCCAACGCCGTGGTGACCTGGGGAATCCTGGCCTATATGGCCTCCACCCCGAGAGCGCGCCGCTGGCTGTCCGCCGTGTCCGCGGTGACCTCGCTCGGCGTCGGGATGGCCACCGTCTACCTCGGTACGCACTGGCTGAGCGATGTGCTCCTGGGCTGGGTCGCGGGGCTGCTGATCCTGCTCGCCCTGCCGTGGTTCGAGCCGCTGATCGCCCGTTCCGAGGCCAGGATCTTCGACCTGCGCGACCGCGTGCGGGCCCGCCGGAGCGGTACGGCGTCGGCCGCCGTCCCGGTCAGCGCGCCGCACGTGGTGGTCACGCCGCTGCCCGGCGACCGGGACGACGTCGCGGCCGGCGCGCCCCGGGCCCCGGTCTACCTGGCGCCGGGACCGCACACGGCCCGCTCGGAGCGCACGCCGATCACCCCCACGGGCAGCCGCCGCCCGCCGCACGGGGAGCGGCACCCCCGCGGCTCGGCCTCCTCGGCCCGCCCCCTGACGGGCGGCTGACCAGGACGGACGGCGGGACCGGTGCGCACACCCGTCCCGGCACGGCGAAGGCCCCGGTTCCGGAGCGGAACCGGGGCCTTCGCGATGTCTCAGCCCTTCCAGGCCCGCGCCACCCGGCCGCCCTTCACCTCGAAGTTCAGCCGGCCCACGCGGTACTCCATCGTGATGATCGCCCCCGGCGGCAGCGCGCGCACCGTCGACCAGCCGCGCTCACGCGCGAGGTGTTCGGCCCGGCCGGCCTCCAGGCCGACATAGGTGTCCGGGGTGTCGTCGGGTTCCGCGGAAGGTGTCGGAATCGGTGCCATGCCGCCACGCTATGCCGTGCCCGGCGACCATGGAAGTCCGGGCCGGTAACCCCTGTCCCCGTCCCTCCCCTGTCACGCTTCTGTCACAAGATCACGACAGCTGTTTCGGGCGCTGTCCGTCACACGGACGAGCGGTTTCGTAGGCCTTCCGCAGGTATTCGATCGCAATTTCCGCGTGTCACATGAGCCCATGGAAAAGCCCGGCGGAAAGTTCCGGGAGAAGTGACCTCGGGGCCCCATTCCATTCCGGCGCCGCACCGGGCCGGCTCAGCCGCCGCCGCACAGGAAATGCACGGCTTCGCCGCACAGAGGCCGGTACGCCCCCTGTCGGTGCGCTCGGTGACGCGAGCATCATGGCGTGAGCTCGCGGGTACATGCGGCGCGGGCTTCGGCGGGCCCGGGACGCGATGAGCGAAGGGGCGAGCGAGCGATGGGGACGCAGACCGTACAGGCGACGGCGCCGCCCGTGCCGAGGAAGAAGCACGGGCGGGTGGTGGTCGACTGGCTGACCACGACGGACCACAAGAAGATCGGTCACCTCTACCTGATCACGTCCTTCGTGTTCTTCCTGATCGCGGGAGTGATGGCGCTGCTGATGCGCGCCGAGCTGGCCCGTCCCGGACTCCAGATCATCACCAACGAGCAGTTCAACCAGGCCTTCACGCTGCACGGCACGATCATGCTGCTGCTGTTCGCGACGCCGACCTTCGCGGGTTTCGCGAACGAGCTGATGCCGTTGCAGATCGGCGCGCCCGACGTCGCCTTCCCGCGGCTGAACATGCTCTCGTACTGGCTGTTCCTGTTCGGCGGCCTGATCGTGCTCGGCTCGCTGCTGGTGCCCTCCGGGCCGGCGGACTTCGGCTGGACCGCCTACGCCCCGCTCAACAGCGCGGAGCGCACGCCGGGGGTCGGGGCCGATCTGTGGATCATGGGCCTGGCGCTGTCCGGCTTCGGCACGATCCTCGGCGCGGTCAACTTCGTCACCACCATCATCGGGATGCGCGCGCCCGGCATGACGATGTTCCGGATGCCGATCTTCGTCTGGAACACGCTGTTCACGTCGATCATGATCCTGATGGCCTTCCCGGTGCTGGCGGCGGCGCTGCTGGTGCTGGAGGCGGACCGGCGGTTCGGCTCGCAGGTGTTCAACGCGGCCAACGGTGGGGCGATCCTGTGGCAGCACCTGTTCTGGTTCTTCGGGCATCCCGAGGTGTACATCATCGCGCTGCCGTTCTTCGGGATCATCACGGAGATCATCCCGGTCTTCAGCCGCAAGCCGCTGTTCGGCTATCTGACGCTGGTCGGTGCGACGATGGCGATCACCGGGCTGTCGATGGTCGTGTGGGCGCACCACATGTTCGCGACGGGCGCGGTGCTGCTGCCGTTCTTCTCCTTCATGAGCTTCCTGATCGCCGTGCCGACGGGTGTGAAGTTCTTCAACTGGGCCGGCACCATGCTCAAGGGCTCGCTGTCCTTCGAGACACCGATGCTGTGGGCGACGGGCTTCCTGGTGACGTTCCTGTTCGGCGGGCTGACCGGGGTGATCCTGGCGTCGCCGCCGATGGACTTCCATGTGACGGACACGTACTTCGTGGTGGCGCACTTCCACTACGTCGTCTTCGGCACCGTCGTCTTCGCGATCTTCGCCGGCTTCTTCTTCTGGTGGCCGAAGTTCACCGGGAAGATGCTCGACGAGCGGCTCGGCAAGATCCAGTTCTGGACGCTCTTCACCGGCTTCCACACCACGTTCCTGGTGCAGCACTGGCTGGGCGCCGAGGGCATGCCCCGCCGGTACGCGGACTATCTCGCGGCGGACGGGTTCACGGCGCTCAACACCGTGTCGACGATCGGCGCGTTCCTGCTCGGCATGTCGACGCTGCCGTTCCTCTACAACGTGTGGAAGACCGCCAAGTACGGCGAGAAGGTCGAGGTCGACGACCCCTGGGGCTACGGCCGTTCCCTGGAGTGGGCGACCTCCTGCCCGCCGCCCCGGCACAACTTCACGACGCTGCCCCGGATCCGGTCGGAGTCGCCGGCGTTCGACCTGCACCACCCCCAGTACGCGGCGGTGACTGCCCAGCCCGAGCCAAAGCCCCATCAAGCCGGTCGCGAGTCCTCCTGATCGCCTCGATCAGCCCGTCGGGTTCGAGCACCTCGAACTCGAAGCCCAGCATCATCACATGGATCACCATCACGTCGAGGCTCCCGGCGCCGCAGCGCAGCAGGCAGCTGTCCGGGCCCTCCTCCTCCAGCACCCCGGCGCTGGGCGAGATCTGCGCGGCGGCCTCCTCCAGGGGCACCAGGAGCCGCACGACGGCGTGGGTGGCGTACACGCGGGTGGAGACACCCTGGGAGACGTAGGCGGCGAGGTCCTCGGCGGGCGCCTCGCGCGGCTCGAAGCGCGGGCCGTGCGGCGGCCTGGGCGTGATGCGGTCCACGCGGAACGTGCGCCAGTCCTCCCGGTCGAGGTCCCACGCGACCAGGTACCAGCGGCGCTCGGTGCACACCAGGCGGTGCGGTTCGACACTGCGGCGGCTGGTGGTGCCGTCGTGGCCGCGGTACTCGAAGCGCAGGCGCTCGGCGTCCCGGCAGAGGTGGGCGAGCTCGGTCAGTACGGCCGGGTCGACGGCGTCGGGCAGGGGGCCGCGCAGCATCGGCACGGTGAAGGCGTTGAGGGCGCCCACGCGGCGCCGCAGCCGGTTCGGCAGGACCTGTTCCAGTTTGGCGAGGGCCCGTACCGAGGTCTCGCCGATGCCCTCGATGCCCTGCCCGGCCGCCGTGCGCAGCCCGATCGCCACGGCGACGGCCTCGTCGTCGTCCAGCAGCAGCGGCGGCAGTTCGGCGCCCGCCCCGAGCTGGTAGCCGCCGCCCGTGCCGGGGCTGGCGTTGACCGGGTAGCCGAGTTCGCGCAGCCGGTCCACGTCCCGGCGCAGGGTGCGGGCGCTGACGCCGAGCCGCTGCGCCAGGTCGGGGCCGGACCACTCGCGGTGGGCCTGGAGCAGGGACAGCAGGCGCAGCAGGCGTGCCGAGGTCTCCAACATGGGGGCGAGTCTGCCAGCCCTTGCGGACAGCCACTGTCCTCAAGGCGCGTAGGCGAGCTGGGGGACGTCGAAGCAGGTGCGGTTCATGTCCCCCTGGGTGACCCAGCCCTCCCCGTCCTGCCAGCGGGCCACCGACAGGCAGGTCCGGCTGGTCCTCGGCGGCTCGGGGCGCCGCTCGAACTCGACGGGCAGGAGCAGTCCGCCCGCGGTGTACCCCTCGCCGCGGTTCATGTAGGCGTCGACGCACGCGCGCGTGATGCCCGTCCTCGCGCAGGACTCGGCGGCGTCCGTGAACCACCGCGCGGCCGCCCAGCCCTCAAGCTGCCACTGCGAATGCGTCGTCAGTCCCTTCGTCGCCTCGCGGAACTCCCGTACGGCCGGGTGGCCGGTGTCGTCGAAGTTGCGGCTGGAGCCGGTCGCCCAGAGGGCGTTGCGGCAGCGCGGGGCGTCCTTGTAGGCGTCGGCGACGGTGGACGTCCAGTTCTGCACGTTGGTCACCTTGGCGGTGACGTCGGCGCCGGCCTCGTCCATGGCCCGGCACAGCCGGGCGTTGCCGTGGCTGTCGATGGCGTCGAAGACGAGGTCGGCGCCCTGTTCCTTCAGGTCGGCCGCGACGGCGCGGAAGTTGGGCAGGGCGAAGTCGACCTGCTCGGTGACGACCTTGTAGCCCTCGGCGCGCAGGCCCCGTTCGACCAGCCGGGCGTAGGCGGCGGAGGCGGACTGGTTGTAGGAGACGACGGCGGCGGTCCGGGCGCCGTGCTCGCGCTTGAAGTAGCGGTAGACCTCGGTGCCGCCGTACAGCTTGCCGTCCCAGCCGGTGGTGCCGTCGCGCGGCGCGCGGCTGCCGTAGATGCCGTAGAGGTGCGGGTAGGTGTCGTAGGCGCTGCCGATGGGCTGGCCGCCGATGTCGGGCACGCGCGCGCGTGAGACGCGGGAGGCGCCCGCGTAGTCGAAGGCGGTGGTGGCGACCAGGGCGACCACCTCGTCCTCCTCGACCAGCCGGTGCACGCACTCGTTGTTGCCGACGCCGCTGCCGCCGTCGTCGCACAGGCGCACCTCCACGCGGCGGCCGTCGATTCCCCCGCGCGCGTTGAGCCGGTCGAACCACGCCTTGGCGCCGTCGCGCGGGCCGGTGAAGGCGGCGCCGCCGACCGGGCTGGTGGCGCTGGCGATGATGCCGACCCTCAGGGGCGCGGTGTCGCGGGGCGCGGAGGTGCGGTCGTCGTGCTCGAAGTCGCTCTCCGGGAGCCGGCTGCCGCAGGCCGCGCTCAGGGCGAGCAGCAGCACCGCGGCGAGGGCCTCAACAGCCCGGGACCGGCGACGCATTGCCGCTCAGTTGCACCAGTGCGCACAGCGCCTTGGCGGACACCTTCCAGGTGCCGTCCTGCTCGACGGCCGTACCGGAGGCGTCCGGCAGGGCGGTGGCGCCCTTCAGGGTGAGCGTGTACGTCACGTCGGCCTCGGTGGCCGAGGTGAACTCGATCCTGGTGACCTTCGCCTGGACCTGGCCGCCGCGCTCGTCGCCGCTGAAGGCCTCAAGGACGGGGCCCATCCGGTCGCCGTTCTCCAGGACGGCCTGCTTGTCCTGGGTCGAGGTCTTCGGGTCGAAGAACTTCTGCCAGTTCTGCCTGATCTCCGCCTCGGCCGCGGCCCGGTCCGCCGGCGCGCTGGCCGGTGCGCTCGCGGTCCGGTCCACGGTCGGCTGGGGCGGCGTGGCCTCGCTGCCGCCGCCGTCGTCGTCGGTGCATGCCGCGAGGGCCGGGGCGAGGGCCAGTACCAGGGCGGCCGTGATCGCCGTACCCCGTCCCGCGGCTCGTGGGCCCCGTGTCGCGTTCCCCCGCCTGAGGTCGCTGCCGAGAACCATCTGGCTCACCACCGGGTGTCGGTCCGGGCCATGTGCGCCCGGTGCTTTCAGGGTCAGCTTCCAAGGGGCATAGTGCAAGCGATCGGCGGACTTGAACAGGCAGCAGGCGCGTGCCCGGACAACCGACGTGTGGGAGCCAGCGATGCGGACAAGCCGACTGCGGACCGTGCGTCCCGTCCTCTGGGCCGGCTGGGCGGCGCTGGCCGCCGGCGCGGTGCTGTGCGTCGTCGGCTGGTACGGCGTCTCCGGGGAGCGCTTCGCCGAACGGCAGCTTCCCTACCTCGCCTCCTGCACGGTCCCCGGCGCGGCCCTGATCATCGCGGGGGCGGTGCTGCTGGCCCACGGCCGGAGCTCGATCGCCGCCGCGCGCGTGGAGGAGCTGTACGGCCTGCTGGTGGCGGCCGAGCCGGCCGATGCGGACCAGACCGGACAGGCCGTACTCGCACCCCTCGCGGTCAGCGGCGAGCTGCTGATGGTGCCGGGCGGCACGCTGTGGCACCGCGCGGACTGCCCGCTGGTCGCGGGGAAGGCGGAGGCGGTTCCGGTGGACTCCAAGCTGGTGGCGAGCGGCGAGCTGGGCCCGTGCCCGATCTGCGAGCCCGCCGAAGAGACCGACTGAGCCCGGCCGATGTCCTCGCTGACGTACGACCTCACTCTGGCCGGTCTGGCGGTCGGCAGCGCGGCGGCGCTGACCGGGATCGGCCTGATCGTGACGTACCGCGCGACCGGCGTGCTGAACTTCGCGCACGGCGCGATCGCGATGGTGTGCGCCTACGCGCTGCGGCAGTGCGTGGCCGAGTGGGGCTGGCCGCTGTGGCTCGGGGCCGCGGTGACACTGCTGGTGCTGGCGCCGGGGCTGGGTGTCGTACTGGAACGGTTCGTCTTCCGGCCGCTGGCGGTTCTCGGCGGTGACCCGGCGCAGACGCTGGTGGCGTCCATCGGGGTGTTCGTGCTGCTGGTGGGCGGGGCGGCGCTGCTGTTGGGGGCAGGGGGCGCGGGAGGACGCGCCGGAGCTGGTGCCGGACGAGCCGTGGGGGCAGCTCGCGGTGGTGCTGGTGCTGGCCGCGGGGGTCGCCACGGTGGTCCGCTGGACGCGGTTCGGGCGGGAGCTGCGGGCCGTGGTCGACGACCGGCGGCTCGCCGTGCTGGGAGGCATCGACGCGGACCGGGTCGCTGCGGCGGGCTGGGCGTTCGGCTCCTTCACGGCGGGGCTGACCGGCGTGCTGCTGGCGCCGTTCGTGCGGCTCGACCCGTACGGGCTGCCGCTGCTCGTGATGGAGGTCGTGGCGGTCGCGGTGGCCGCGCGGATGCGGAGCCTGCCGGTCGCGGTCGTGGTGGCGCTGGGCGTCGGGGTGGCGCAGAGCCAGCTCACGCGGCTGCACCCGTCCGGGTGGGAGGCGCCGCTGCTCCAGGCCACCGGCACGAACCTGTTCGTCGTCGCCCTGCTGGTCGCGGCCCTGGTCCTGCCGGGTGTGGGCACGCGTGACGCGTTGCCGCGCACGGCCACCGCGCGGGTTCCGACACCGCCCGGCGCGTGGATCGTGGCGGCCGTGCTGTTCCTGCTGCCGCTGGGCCTGGCCGGCCGGGACCTGCACACGTCGATCCAGGTGCCGGCACTGGCCGTCGTGCTGCTGTCCCTGGTGGTGGTCACCGGCCGCGGCGGCCAGATCTCGCTGGGGCAGGCGGCGTACGCGGGTCTGGGCGCCCTGTTCACCGCGCTGCTGGCGGCGGGCCGCTTCCCGGGCCTGCCGGCCGTGCCGGAGCTGGCGGCCCTCGCGGTGGCGGTCGTCCTGGTGGCACCGCTCGGCCTGCTCACGGGCTGGCCGGCGATCGGCCGCCGGGGTCTGGCGCTGGCGCTGGCGACGTTCGCCGTCGGCGTGGGCGTGAGCCGCTTCGTCTTCGCCCAGCCGTACGCCACGTCGGGCCTGTCCCTGGGCCGCCCGGCGGGTTTCGAAGGGGACCGCGCGTACTACGTCCTGGAGTTGCTCCTGCTGGTGGTGGCGCTGCTGGCGGCGCACGGGCTGCGCCGGGGGCGGACGGGCCGGGCCCTCGCGGCCATGCGGGACCACGAGGCGGGGGCGCAGGCGGCGGGCGTGCGGGTGCCGTCCCTCAAGCTGCTCGCCTTCGTCGCGGGCGCCGCGCTCGCCGCGCTGGGCGGCGGCATGCTCGGCATGGGTCTGCGCGCCTTCGACCCCGCCGCCTACGACCCGGTGCGTGGTCTGCTGTGGTTCGCCGCGGTCGTGGTGCTGGGCGCCGACAGCACCCTCGGTGCGCTCGCCGCCGCGGCCCTCCTGGTCGGCCTGGACGCGGGCACGCGCGGCGGCGTGGCGGCGGCCGTGATCGGCGTCCTGGCGGTCCTCGTGGGCCGCTTCCCCGGCGGCCCGTACGAGGCCCTGCGGACGACGGTGGAACGCCTGCGCCCGAGCCGCGGATCTGCTCTGACGTCGGCGGGAGCCCGGGCTCGCGAGCTGCTGCGCCCGGCGGAGCCGCGGGCGGGCCGGGCTGCACCGGTGCCCACGGGCGCGACGGCGACCCGCGTCGTGCGGGAGGCCGAGGGCACGGGAGTGGACGGGCGTACCGGCCTTCCGGGAGACGAGAGCGGAACGGCACCCCGCGCCACCACCGCGGACGGACGGCGAGCGACTCCGGGCGCCGGGCCCGCGAGCCGCGAGGCGCCTCAGCCGCCGGTCCACGACCCCTCGGCCCCCGCCGCCCGTCACCCGGGGGCTTCGGCGGACGGGACGCCGGGGCCCGCCCCGGCGGACCGCCATGGCTCGCCCGGCGAGGCGCACCCCGGCACTGCCCGGCCCCCTTCCACTCCAGCGCCCCCGGCAGCGGGCGAGGCGGCCGCCGGGCCCTTCAGGAAACCCCGGCCGCGCGCGGCAGCGCCTCCGCAAGCGGCCCGACCGCCCACCGCCCGGACCACGGCCCCCTCCTCCCCCGTCCTCACCGCCCGCCGTCTCCACGCCCACTACGGCGGCTTCACCGCCCTCGACGGGGTCGGCCTGGACGTGTTCCCCGGGCGGATCACCGCGGTCGTGGGCCCCAACGGGGCCGGAAAGAGCACCCTGTTCCACTGTCTGGCCGGGACGCTGCGGCCCGCGCGCGGGTCGGTGCGCCTCGGCGGGCGGGACATCACCGCACTGCCCGCGCACGCCCGCACCCGGCTCGGTGTCGCGCGGACCTTCCAGCAACTGGCCGTCTTCCCGTCGCTGACGGTGGCCGAGAACGTCCGGGTGGGCGCCGAACAGGGCCGGGTGACCGACCCGGGCGCGGTGGAGCGGACGCTCAGGCTGCTCGGTCTGGACGGGCCGGTACGGGCACAGCCCGCCGCCGGGCTGCCCACGGGGACGCTGCGCCGCGTCGAACTGGCCCGGGCCCTCGCGGGCGCCCCGCGCGTCCTGCTGCTCGACGAGCCCGCCGCCGGCCTCGACACCGCCGAAGTGGCCGCTCTCGCCCGGGTCCTGACGGCCCTGGCCGCCGACGGCACGGCCCTGCTCGTCGTCGAGCACGACCTGGACCTGGTCGCCGGTCTCGCCGACGTCGTGCACGTGATGACGGCGGGCCGGATCGTCGCCTCCGGCCCGCCCGGGCGGGTTCTGGACACCCTGGGATCGGCGGCCGGGCGATGACCACCGTTTCCCTGCGCCACGCGCGCGTGCGCTACGGCCCGCTGGAGGCCCTGCACGGCGTCACCCTCGCCGCCCCCGGCCCGGGCCTGACCGTGCTGCTGGGCCGCAACGGCTCCGGCCGCAGCACGGCCCTGCGCGCCCTGGCCGGAACGGTGCCCCTGTCGGGCGGCGCCGTGGTGTGGGACGGCGCCGACGTGACCCGCGTACCGGCGTACGAGCGGGCCCGGCGCGGGCTGTGCCTGGTGCCGGAACGGCAGGCCGTGTTCGGCTCCCTCACCGTGCGCGAGAACCTCGAACTCGCCGCACCGGACCACGGCCCGGCCCTCGACGCCTACCCGCAGCTGCGGCCCCTGCTGGAGCGGCGGGCCGGCACCCTCTCCGGCGGGGAGCAGCGCATGCTCGCCCTGTCCCGGGCCCTGCTGGCACGCGCGCGCGTGGTGCTCGTCGACGAGCCCGCCCAAGGTATGGCGCCGTCGGTCGCGGCCCGCACCTACGGGCTGCTGAGCGCGCTCGACGCGTGCGTGGTGGTCGCCGAGCAGCGCCTGCCGCCCGCCCTGCGGGGCCGGCCGGTCCTGGTGTACGAACTGCGCCGCGGGGCCGTCGTGTTCGCCGGGGAGGCGAGCGAGCTCGGACCGTGAGCCGCAGACGCGCCGAGGCCCCGTCCGGCCGGCCGGACGGGGCCCGCGTGTCCCGGCGGGCGGGAGCGGCTCAGATGTCGAGGCGCAGGCCGGGCACGATCACGTCGGGATCGCCGCCGATGGCGGCCTTGTTGGCGGCGTAGAGGTGCTGCCAGGTGGTTCCGTGCCGGGCGGCGACGCCGCTCAGCGTGTCGCCCTCGCGGACGGTGTAGTCGCCGCGGGAGGAGCCGCGGTCCGGGTGTGCCGTGGAACGCGCCGGCGTCTTCGAGGGCTTCGCCGGAGCGGCCTCGGTGGAGGTGACCGGGTCGGCCGCGGACGCCGCGGGTGCGCTGCCGCTCGCCCCGGCGCGTGCCGAGCAGGTCGGCCAGGCGCCCCATCCCTGGGCGCGCTGGACCTTGGTGGCGACGGCGATCTGCTGGGACTTGCTCGCCTGGTCGGCGGTGGGCGCGTAGGCCGTGCCGCCGTAGGCACGCCAGGTGGAGGCGGCGAACTGGAGTCCGCCGTAGTAGCCGTTGCCGGTGTTGATGTGCCAGTTGCCGCCGCTCTCGCACTGGGCGATGCGGTCCCACACTCCGCTGTCAGCCGCCGCGGCGTTTCCGGTCGCGGCGAGCAGTCCGAGGGGCGCGAGCAGTGCCGCGCCGGCGAGGACCGCCGTCGTACGAACCTGGTTCTTCCGAGCGTTGTCGCACGTGGTATCGGCACATTCGGACATGTGGTTCCCTCTCGAAACACCCGGGGTCCCCCAAGGCGGAACGCCACTCCCCGCGCCATGGGGCGCGTGGGTCGCGCTCGCCCCGCCCGCCGGTGTGGTGCTGCGCGTGGTTCCGGAGAATCACGCGGCCGGCGGACGTACCCGAGCGGTGCTCGCTGCACACGGCCGAGGAATCTAAAGAGGTTGACGGTCCGTCATCAACAGGTCGCCCGTCTTGCCAGGCCAGTTCCCCGATACCTCGGGTAACGGCCATTTCCGGACACCCACTTCATTCCCGGATTTCCTGATATGTCGACCAACCCGCCTGACGACCTGTGACCCACCTCACCCCTTCAACACCCTTTATCGAGCGGTGACTTGACGGTGAGTACACGATTCCGCGCCGAGCGTGACCCTGTGCGCTGGATGGTTCGATTCCGTTCGCTCTGGGGCGTGACTCCCGCCACAGATCACCCGTTGTCTTCTTCATGAGCCGGGGCCCACCCGGACCACGGGCCGGGAGCCACCCGGCCTTGCCACGCACCGCATCCCCGAGGGAGCCACCCGTGCCGCGCATGCTCGACGTCAGCGACGAGGTACGCGCCGAGATCGGCGACGAAGAAGCCGACCGCCTGCTCGCCGGAGAGACCGCCCCGGGCAGTTACGACTGCACGTCCTGCCGCACTCCGGGCAACTCCGAGCAGGAGCGCACCAGCACCGTCCTGTTCATCGGGGACGAGACCGCCGTCCTCGCCTTCGCCCACGCCGGCTGCCTGCCCTCGCAGGTCGTCCAGGTCACCGAGGAACAGCTCCGGGGCGCCGTGAAGTCCATCGCCGGCGACACCGTCGACCTGGAGCCCGACAAGGTGGTGCCCGAGCAGGCGGTGCTCGGCGTGACCAGCGGGCTCGTGCTGATCGCCGGGGAGCTGCACCCGGCCCTGGTGGTGGAGCCGACCGCGCCCATCGCCCGGCCCGGCACCACCGGCTCCGGCGACGATTTCCTGCCGCTGCTCATCGAGCAGGGCTTCATGCCACTGACCGAGCTGTCCGCCGTACCGCCCGTGCTGCACGGCTGGTCCGTGCTGCTCGCCGTGGGCCGGCTGCACGCGGTGCTCCAGCCGGGGAGCAACGGCGGCCAGCCGGTCGCCTGGTGGCAGGCGCACCAGCCGCTCCAGGTCACCGAGGGCTGGCGCGCGGCCGCCAACAAGCACCAGCAGGTGCTGATGTTCGCCGCGCCGGTCGGCTCGATCGGCCGCCAGCCGCGCGAGGACCTGATGCGGGACGCGCTGGACAAGGCGGCGGCGAACGGAAAGCTGGTCGCCGCGGCGCTGCCGCTGGCCGGCACCTGAGCGGCGCGTCACCCGGGCAGCCCGCACCCCCGCAAAAGCCGCACCCGGGCCGCATCCCTTGACCCGCGGGGTCGTTTGGACATACGTGCACGCATACGACGTTCCCCGCCGCCAGTCCTACTCGTCGATCCCCTCCGCACGCTCGGCTCAGGACTCCCAGGGCGGCCCATCGGCCACGCCGATCTACGACGCGCTCTACGCCGAGTACGTCAAGTCCTTCCGCGCACTTCCCGGCGACCGCAGTGGCGAGGAGAAACTCGGCTTCACCGCCTTCGGGAACATCCCGCACAGTACGGGCTCGTACGGCAGTTCGCACAGCAGCTCGTACAGTGCCTACAGCGCGGGCGCCCAGAGCGCCCGCCATGCCACCGGACAGCAGCCGCAATGGCAGCGCGTCGGGACCATCGGCTCGCACGGCACGGGGATGCACCACGTGCCGGCCGCACTGCCGCCGGGTCGGCGGAGCGGCGTCTGAAGCGAGCACCGCACAGCGGAAGGGCGGCCCCGGCTGGGGCCGCCCTTCCGTTGCTTCGTGCTACTTCCTCTTCGCGCCGCGCTTCTCGCGCACCCGCACCGAGATGTGGATCGGCGTCCCCTCGAAGCTGAACTCCTCGCGCAGGCGACGCTCGATGAAGCGCCGGTAACCCGCCTCGATGAAGCCGGAGGCGAACAGCACGAACCGCGGCGGCTTGGTGCCCGCCTGGGTGCCGAACAGGATGCGCGGCTGCTTGCCGCCCCGCACCGGGTGCGGGTGGGCGGCGACCAGCTCGCCGAGGAACGCGTTCAGCCTGCCGGTCGGGACCCGGGTCTCCCAGCCCGCCAGGGCCGTCTCGATCGCCGGGACCAGCTTCTCCATGTGGCGGCCGGTGCGCGCCGAGACGTTGACGCGCGGGGCCCACGCCACCTGGCCCAGCTCGGTCTCGATCTCCCGCTCCAGGTAGTAGCGGCGCTCCTCGTCGAGGGTGTCCCACTTGTTGAAGGCGAGGACGATCGCACGGCCCGCCTCGACGGCCATGGTGACGATCCGCTGGTCCTGCACCGAGATGGACTCGGAGGCGTCGATGAGGATGACCGCGACCTCCGCCTTCTCGACGGCGGCTGCGGTGCGCAGCGAGGCGTAGTAGTCGGCGCCCTGCTGAAGGTGGACGCGCTTGCGGATGCCCGCCGTGTCGACGAACTTCCAGGTGACGCCGCCGAGTTCGATCAGCTCGTCGACCGGGTCACGGGTGGTGCCCGCCAGCTCGTTGACGACGACGCGCTCCTCGCCCGCCACCTTGTTCAGCAGCGAGGACTTGCCCACGTTCGGGCGGCCGATCAGGGCGATGCGGCGAGGCCCGCCGATGCCGCCCCCGCCGAACGTCTCGCGCGGCGCCTCCGGCAGCACCTCCAGGACCTGGTCGAGCATGTCGCCGGTGCCCCGGCCGTGCAGCGCGGAGACCGGGTACGGCTCCCCCAGGCCCAGCGACCACAGGTAGGCCGCGTCGGCCTCGCCGCTCGGGCCGTCCACCTTGTTGGCGCACAGCACGACCGGCTTGCCGGCCTTGCGCAGGAGCCGGACGACGGCCTCGTCGGTGTCGGTGGCGCCGACCTTGGCGTCGACGACGAAGACCACCGCGTCGGCCGCTTCGATGGCGTACTCGGCCTGGGCGGCCACGGAGGCGTCGATGCCGAGGACGTCCTGCTCCCAGCCGCCGGTGTCGACGACCTTGAAGCGGCGGCCCGCCCACTCCGCCTCGTAGGTCACACGGTCGCGGGTGACACCGGGCTTGTCCTCGACGACGGCCTCGCGGCGGCCGATGATGCGGTTCACCAGGGTCGACTTGCCGACATTGGGACGGCCGACCACGGCGAGGACGGGCAGCGGGCCGTGCCCGGCCTCCTCGATCGCGCCCTCGACGTCCTCGAGGTCGAAGCCCTCCTCCACGGCGAGCTCCATGAACTCCGCGTACTCGGCGTCGCCGAGCGCCCCGTGGTCGTGCTCGGGCGCGCCTTCGTACGCGTCCGAGCCGTCGGGCTGGGTCTGGTCGTTCATGAAGTCCGTACCTCGTCGTTCATCGTGGTGGTCGGTGGAGTACCCGCTGTCTCGCGGGCTGATCCACTACTCAGTGTCGTCTAGCGCCCGGTGAAGCGCCTGGCGTTTTCCAGGTGGGTGGCGAGCTGCTTCTGGATGCGCCCGGTCGCCTCGTCCAGCGCCGTGCGCGTACGGCGCCCGCTGCCGTCGCCCGCCTCGAAGGGCTCCCCGAAGACGACGTCGACGCGGGACCGCAGCGGAGGCAGCTCCTTTATCAACCGTCCCCGCTTGTCGGAACTTCCCAGCACCGCGACCGGCACGATCGGGGCGCCGCTGCGCACCGCGAAGTACGCGAGCCCGGCGCGCAGCGAGGCGAAGTCGCCCTCGCCCCGGGTGCCCTCAGGGAAGATGCCGAGCACGCCGCCGTTCTCCAGCACGCCGAGCGCCCGGGTGATCGCCGTGCGGTCGGTGGTGTCGCGGTCGACCTTCACCTGGCCGATGCCGGTCAGGAAGGGGTCGAGCGGGCCGAGGAACGCCTCCTTCTTGATCAGGAAGTGCGTCGGCCGGGGCGCCACACCCATGACCATCGGGCCGTCGATCATGTGGGAGTGGTTGACGGCGAGGATCACCGGGCCGGTCGTGGGCACCCGCCAGGCGCCGAGCACGCGCGGCTTCCACAGCCCGTACATCAGGCCGACGCCGATGCGCCGCCCGACGTCGGCGCCCCGCGGGGAAGGCAGTCGGTCGGTCACTTCCCGGCCCGCTTCTCCTCGACGAGGGTGACGACGCACTCGATGACCTGGGCCAGCGTGAGCTCGGTGGTGTCCACCTCGACCGCGTCGTCCGCCTTGGCGAGCGGCGAGGTCTTGCGGCTGGAGTCGGCCGCGTCCCGCTTGATCAGGGCCTCGCGGGTGGAGTGCACGTCGACGCCCTTCAGCTCGCCGCTGCGGCGGGCGGCGCGCGCCTCCGGGGACGCGGTGAGGAAGATCTTCAGGTGGGCGTCGGGCAGCACGGTCGTGCCGATGTCGCGGCCCTCGACCACGATGCCGTGCGCCGCGGAGGCCGCGATCGAGCGCTGGAGCTCGGTGATCCGGGCGCGCACCTCGGGTACCGCGCTGACGGCGCTGACCTTGGAGGTGACCTCCTGGGTGCGGATCGGGCCGGCCACGTCGACGCCGTCGACGGTGATGGTGGGCCCCTGCGGGTCGGTGCCGGAGACGATCTCCGGCTTGCCGGCCGCGGCGGCGATCGCGGCGGGGTCGTCGGTGTCGATGCCGTTGTTGACCATCCACCAGGTGATCGCCCGGTACTGGGCGCCGGTGTCCAGGTAGCTCAGTCCGAGCTGTGCCGCCACGGCCTTCGAGGTGCTCGACTTGCCCGTGCCGGACGGGCCGTCGATGGCGACGATCACTGGCGTGGCGCTTTCCACAGTGGGGGACCTTCCTGAACCGGGCTGGCGGGGGTGAGGGCGTGACTGCCCCGCACAAGGTTACTGGGTGCGGGTCACTCGTCCGGCCGCGCGTCGGTCAGCCACCTCCAGCATGCCCTACTGCCGGATCGCCCAGCCACGGTCCCGCAGCGCGGCACTCAGCACGGGTGCCGCCTTCGGCTCCACCATCAGCTGCACCAGACCGGCCTGCTGTCCGGTCGCGTGCTCGATGCGCACGTCCTCGATGTTGACGCCGGCCCTGCCCGCGTCCGCGAAGATCCGGGCGAGCTGTCCCGGCTGGTCGTCGATGAGCACGGCCACGACCTCGTAGGCCCGCGGGGCGGATCCGTGCTTGCCGGGGACGCGGACCTGCCCGGCGTTGCCGCGCCGCAGGACGTCCTCGATGCCGGTGGTGCCGTCACGGCGCTTGTCGTCGTCGGACGACTGGAGGGCGCGCAGGGCCCGCACGGTCTCCTCCAGGTCGGCGGCGACGTCCGTGAGCAGGTCGGCGACCGGCCCGGGGTTCGCGGAGAGGATGTCGATCCACATGCCGGGATCGGAGGCGGCGATCCGGGTCACGTCCCGGATGCCCTGCCCGCACAGCCGTACGGCGGCCTCCTCGGCGTGCTCCAGGCGCGCGGCGACCAGGCTGGAGACCAGGTGGGGCATGTGGGAGACGAGGGCGACGGCACGGTCGTGGGCGTCGGCGTCCATGACGACCGGCACGGCACGGCAGTGCGAGACCAGCTCCAGGGCGAGGTTCAGCACCTCGGTGTCGGTGTCCCGGGTCGGGGTCAGCACCCAGGGGCGGCCCTCGAAGAGGTCGCCGGTGGCGGCGAGCGGGCCGGACTTCTCCCGGCCGGACATGGGGTGCGTGCCGAGGTACGCCGTCAGGTCGAGCCCGCGTGCCTCCAGCTCCCGGCGCGGCCCGCCCTTGACGCTGGCCACGTCGAGGTAGCCGCGCGCCACACCGCGGCGCATGGCGTCGGCGAGTACGTCGGCCACGTGCGCGGGCGGGGCGGCGACGATCGCGAGGTCGACGGGCCCGTCCGGCGCCTCGTCCGTGCCGGCGCCGAGCGCGGCCGCCGTACGGGCCTGCTCCGCGTCGTGGTCGGCGAGGTGCACGGTGACGCCCCGCTGGGACAGGGCCAGGGCGGCGGACGTGCCGATCAGCCCGGTTCCGATGACGAGTGCGGTCCTCACTGGGCGATGTCCTTGCGCAGGGCGCCCGCGGCGCCGAGGTAGACGTGCGCGATGCCGGCACGGGGCTTGTCGGACTCGATGTGGGCCAGGACGCGGACGACGCGCGGCATGGCGCCCTCGACGTCCAGTTCCTGCGCGCAGATCAGCGGGACGTCGACGATGCCGAGCTTGCGGGCGGCGGCCGCCGGGAAGTCGCTGTGCAGGTCGGGCGTGGCCGTGAACCAGATGCTGATCAGGTCCTCGGCGGTGAGGTCGTTGCGCTCCAGGATGGCCGAGAGCAGGGCCCCCACCTGCTCGTCCATGTGCCCGGCCTCGTCCCGTTCGAGTTGGACGGCGCCCCGGACCGCTCGTACCGCCACGGCGATGCTCCTTGCTGACGTGCGTGTGACTGCGTGTCGCTGTGTGTCAAGCCTAGTCAGCCCGCGAGGGCGGGGTGCGCGGCGCCCGCCCGGTGAGACGCCCGGGCTGCTTCTCCTCGGGCACGTCGAGTGCCAGGATGCAACTATTTCCGATTTATCCCTATTCGGGGTCTCGGTATCCACCGCATCCCCTCGCCATCCACGGAGTGACGACATGACCACCAGCACCACACGCCGCACGGTCCTCCTCGCGACGGGCGCGACAGGCGCGGCGGCGCTCGTCGCCGCCTGCGGCGGAGGCGGCGACGACAACGGCTCCGCCCCGACGGCCACCACCGACCAGGGAACGGGGACGAGCGCCCCCGCCGGTCAGGAGCTGGGCTCCACCGACGAGATCCCGGTCGGCGGCGGCAAGATCTTCAAGGACGAGGAGGTCGTGGTCACCCAGCCCGAGCAGGGCCGGTTCAAGGCGTTCTCGGCGATCTGCACGCACCAGCGCTGCACGGTGGCGTCCGTCTCCGACGGCACCATCAACTGCGTCTGCCACGGCAGCAAGTTCCGCATCGCCGACGGCTCGGTGGCCCACGGCCCGGCGACGCGACCGCTGCCGGCCGAGCAGATCACGGTGGAGGGAGACTCGGTCCGGCTGGCGTGAGGGTTCCGGGTACGCCCCACACGGCCACCACGGGCGCCAGGCCCATGTCCGGAACGTCGGTCAGCCGTCACGCGTCCCAGAGCGCGCCGAGGGTCAGCAGGTCGCTCCGGTACTCGACGCGGTCGGCCCACTCGTCCGGCCACGCCTCCGCACCCAGGTACGCGCCGGCGAAGGCGCCGGCCAGGCAGGCGATGGAGTCCGAGTCGCCCGCGGTGCAGGCGGCGCGGCGCAGGGCCGTGAGCGGCTCGTCGGCGAAGAGCAGGAAGCACAGCAGGCCGGTCGCCAGGGCCTCTTCGGCGATCCAGCCCTCGCCGGTGGCCAGGCAGGGGTCGGTCTCCGGCGAGACGGTGCGCACGGCGTGCTCCAGCCGGTCGAGGATCGCCAGGCACTCGTCCCAGCCGCGCGCGATGAACTGCTCGGGGCTCGGGTCCTGGGCCCGGCGCCACAGGTCGCCGAGCCAGCGCTCGTGGTAGTGGCTGCGGTTCTCCAGGGCGTACGAGCGGAGCACGCCGATCAGCCCGGCCGGCTCGGCTCCCTGCGCGAGCAGCCGTACGGCGTGCGCGGTCAGGTCGGAGGCCGCCAGCGCCGTCGGGTGCCCGTGGGTGAGGGCGGACTGCAACTGGGCGGCGCCCGCGCGCTGTTCATCGCTCAAGCCGGGGACCAGCCCCAGGGGCGCGACACGCATGTTGGCGCCACAGCCCTTGGAGTGGATCTGGCTGGCGTCCTGCCAGGGGCGGGATTCGTCCTTCAGCAGCGAGCAGGCCTTCAGGCAGGTGCGCCCCGGAGCCCGGTTGTTCTCCGGAGACTGGTACCAGTCCACGAACTCCTCACGCAGGGGACGGACCAGTCGCAACGGCGTGAGCAGCCCCCGGTCCATCGCCGTGCGCACCGCCCGTCCGAGTGCCAGCGTCATCTGGGTGTCGTCGGAGACATAAGCCTTCTTCGGCAGCGCCAGCTCGCGCCACGGTCCGTGCTTGGCGACGATCGTCGGCACGTCGCTGAACTCGGTCGGATACCCCAGCGCGTCCCCCAGTGCGAGGCCCGTCAGCGCTCCGGTGGCGGCTTGCTTGTAGACGAGCGTGGCCATGTCAGAAGTCCTTCCGTCCCCGCGCCCGGAAGGCACGGGGAGCTCGCGGCACCCGGGCTGTGCGCGTAAGCCTAGAGATCGACTTCCTGCATCAGCATGCCGACCTCCGTGTTGGACAACCGCCGCAGCCAGCCGGACTTCTGGTCGCCGAGGGTGATCGGGCCGAAGGCGGTGCGGACCAGCTTGTCGACCGGGTAACCGGCCTCCGCGAGCATCCGGCGCACGATGTGCTTGCGGCCCTCGTGGAGAGTGACCTCGACGAGGTAGTTCTTGCCGGTCTGCTGGACGACCCGGAAGTGGTCCGCGCGCGCGTAGCCGTCCTCGAGCTGGATGCCGTCCTTGAGCTGCTTGCCCAGGTCGCGCGGGATCGGGCCGACGATGTGCGCGAGGTAGGTCTTCTTCACGCCGTACCTGGGGTGGGTCAGCCGGTGGGCCAGCTCGCCGTGGTTGGTGAGCAGGATGACACCCTCGGTCTCGGTGTCGAGCCGGCCGACGTGGAAGAGCCGGGTCTCGCGGTTGGTGACGTAGTCACCGAGGCACTGCCGCCCCTCCGGGTCCTCCATGGTGGAGACGACCCCGGCGGGCTTGTTCAGCGCGAAGAACTGGTAGCTCTGCGTGGCGACGGTCAGGCCGTCGACCTTGATCTCGTCCTTCTCCGGGTCGACCCGCCGCCCCTGCTCCAGCACGATCTCGCCGTTGACCTCGACGCGGGCCTCGTCGATCAGCTCCTCGCAGGCGCGCCGGGAGCCGAAGCCCGCGCGGGCGAGCACCTTCTGGATGCGCTCGCCCTCCTGCTCGGCGCCCGGGAAGGTCTTCGGGAGCTTGACGTCCTTCTTCTCGGCGTACCGGTCGCGGTTGCGCTCCTCGATCTTCGCCTCGTACTCGCGGGGGCGCGCCGGGGCCGTACGACCGCCCTTCTGGGGCTGCTTGGGCCCGCCCTTGGCTCCGCCGCGCGCGGCGCCGCCACGTCCGGCCTTGGGGCCGTCCTTGGTCGCTCCGGGGCCCACGTCGTAGCGGCGCTCCTCCGGGCGGGGCTTGCGGGGGCGGCCCTGCCCCTGCTTCTGGTCCCTGTCGTTGCCGGCGCCGCGGTGGTTACCGCGCCCGCCGCTCTTGCCGCTGCCGCTGCTTCGCATCAAATGTCCGTCTGGTCGTCTTCGTCGTCGGTACCCGGGGTGACCGGGCGGCCCGGCACGTCGTCATCAGGCGCGTCCGGGTCGAACGACGGTACGCCTTCCTGGGTCTCGGCCTCGATCGCCTCCGCCTCCGGGAGGAAGGGCGCGAGTTCCGGGAGCTCGTCCAGACCGCGCAGGCCCATCCGCTCCAGAAAGTAGTTCGTCGTCGTGTACAGGATCGCACCTGTTTCGGGTTCCGTGCCCGCCTCCTCGATCAGACCGCGCTGGAGGAGGGTGCGCATGACGCCGTCGCAGTTGACTCCGCGTACGGCGGAGACCCGGCTGCGGCTGACCGGCTGCCGGTAGGCGACGACGGCCAGGGTCTCCAGGGCGGCCTGGGTGAGGCGGGCCTGCTGGCCGTCCAGCACGAAACGCTCGACGGCGGGCGCGTACTCGGCGCGGGTGTAGAACCGCCAGCCGTGCGCCACGAACCTCAGCTCGAAGCCGCGTCCCTGGACGGTGTACTCGTCGGCCAGCTCGCGCAGCGCGTCCGCGATCTGGCGCTTCGGCCGCTCCAGTATCTTCGCGAGGTGCTCCTCGGTCGCGGGCTCGTCCACGACCATGAGGACGGCCTCCAGAGCGGGCTTGAGATCGAGGCCGGCGACGGCACCCAGCCCGGCCGGGACCTCGGTGGTTTCCTGGCTCATGCCTTCTTCTCCTCCTTCGGCGGCTCGGGCGGCCGGTCGAACTCGTCGGTGACAGCCGGTGTCTCGTCCCCGTCCCCGCCGGTCCACCGCACGAGCAACTCGCCGAGCGCGGTCTCCTGCTCCAGCTCGACGGCCTTCTCGCGGTACAGCTCCAGCAGCGCCAGGAACCGGGCCACGACGGTCAAGGTGTCGTCGGTGTCCGCCACGAGCTCCCGGAAACCGGCCTCGCCGAGCTCCCGGAGCCGCGCGACGACGATCGCGGCCTGCTCCTGCACGCTGACCAGCGGGGCGTGGATGTGGTCGACGTACACCTGCGGCTTGGGCTTGGGCTGCATCGCCTTCACGGCGAGCCTGGCGAACCCTTCCGCGCCGATGCTGATGACCACTTCGGGCAGCAGCTCGGCATGGTGGGGCTCCAGCCCGACGGTACGCGGATAGCGCCGGGCCTCGTCGTCGAGCCGCCCGCTGAAGATGTCGGCGATCTGCTTGTACGCGCGGTACTGGAGCAGCCGGGCGAACAGCAGGTCCCGGGCTTCGAGCAGCGCGAGGTCGGCCTCGTCCTCCACCTCGGCGGCGGGCAGCAGCCGTGCCGCCTTCAGATCGAGCAGCGTGGCCGCGACGACGAGGAACTCGGTCGTCTCGTCCAGGTCCCAGTCCGGCCCCATCGCCCGGATGTACGCCATGAACTCGTCGGTCACCTTCGACAGCGCGACCTCCGTGACGTCCAGCTTGTGCCGGGAGATCAGCTGAAGCAGCAGGTCGAAGGGCCCCTCGAAGTTGGCGAGCCGGACCTTGAAGACCCCGTCGTCGCCACCGGCACCTCCGGCCGAGGGCTGGGCGGTCTCCCCCGACTCGCCGCGGTCCTGCGGTGCCTGCGCTCCGGGGGCCGCCCCGGCTTCGACCAGGGCCTGCGCAGGAACAGCCCCGGCTCCCGACTCCGCAACGGCGACCTCGGCGTCGGTATCGGCCCCGGGGGCGGAAGCGAACCCCTCGCGCCGGGACCCGGTCGCGACGGACTCGGCGGCCGGCGCGGCGGTCTCGGCCGCAGCCACCGGCCCGAGGGCGGGACGCTGACGCCCCGCCGCCGGGCGACCTGCCTCGGGCCCGGGCCCGGACGCCTCGTCTCCCTCCGGGGAAACGCCCTCACGGCCCACCACGGAAGCAGCGACAGCCTCGGACTCCGCCCGGGCAGGCCCGGTCGCACGCTCCGGACGGGGCCTGCCGGCCTCCGCATCGACAGGGACCTGCCGCTCCACACCGCCGGGCGGCTCCTCGGCAACCAACGCCAGCGCGCCGGCCGCTTCCTCCTCGAACCGGACGCCCGACGCGGCAGCCTCGGTCACCTCGGGGGTCGCGCCAGACTCGGTAGCCTCCGTCTCCTCGGGCGTCAGGCCCGACTCGGCGGTGTCCTCGGGCGGCTCACCGGGCTCGGCCACATCCGTCGGCTCAACCGGCGGAGCCCCTGGCCCACGCCCCAACGCGCGCCGGCGGCCGGACGGGCCGCCGACGGGCGGTGGGGAAGCGTTCGAGGTCATGGCCCCCGCAGGCTACCGCTACCGCCCGCGCAGCCGTCGTACGAGGATGCTGGCGTCCCCGCGGGTCTCCAGGTCGGCGAGGACCACGGCGACCGCCTCACGGACGATACGGCCGCGGTCGACGGCCAGGCCGTGCTCGCCGCGGAGCACGAGGCGGGCGTGCTCCAGGTCCATGAGCTCCTCGGCCGACACGTACACCGTGATCTTCTCGTCGTGCCGCTCACGGCCGCTGGGACGGCGCGCGGCGGCCCGCCCGCGCTTGCGGGGTGCCGCCGCGGCGGCACCGGCCGCACCCGCGGCAGAACCTTCCTGCGCCGCCTGCCGCCGGGCGGAGCCGGAGCGGCTGCGGGACTCCCCGGCCTCGGCCGACTCCGAGTCCGCCGCGACATGCTCCGCGCCCTCGCCGTCACCGCCCTGCGCGGGCACCGACTGCGGCACGTCCTCCGCGCCGGCCGCCGCCGCGTCGCCCTCCCCCGCCGGAGCGGGCACCCGGGCGTCGCCGTTGGCCTGACGCCTGGGCGTGGACGACTGAAGCCCCATCCCCCCTGTCGTACGGAAGAGTTCGTCGGCCCCCGGCAGACTCACTCGGCGTGACACCGGGCGAGCACCTCCCTGGCGAGCTGGCGGTAGGCGGCGGCGCCGACGGAGTTGGAGGCGTACGTGGTGATCGGCTCACCGGCGACCGTGGTCTCCGGGAACCGGACCGTGCGCCCGATGACCGTGTGGTAGACGTGGTCGTCGAACGCCTCGACGACACGCGCGAGCACCTCACGGCTGTGCACCGTGCGCGAGTCGTACATCGTGGCGAGGATCCCGTCGAGCTCCAGGTCGGGGTTGAGCCGCTCCTGGACCTTCTCGATGGTCTCGGTCAGCAGGGCCACACCGCGCAGTGCGAAGAACTCGCACTCCAGCGGCACGATCACCTTGTGCGCGGCCGTCAGGGCGTTCACCGTGAGCAGGCCGAGCGAGGGCTGGCAGTCGATGACGATGAAGTCGTAGTCGTCCAGCAGCGGCTTCAGGGCGCGTTGCAGGGTCGACTCGCGGGCGACCTCGGAGACGAGCTGGACCTCGGCCGCCGACAGGTCGATGTTGCTGGGCAGCAGGTCCATGTTGGGGACCGCCGTCTTCAGCAGCACCTCGTCGGCCGCCATCCCCCGCTCCATGAGCAGGTTGTAGACGGTGAGGTCGAGTTCCATGGGGTTGACGCCGAGTCCGACCGACAGCGCGCCCTGCGGGTCGAAGTCCACGAGCAGGACACGGCGTCCGTACTCCGCGAGCGCGGCACCCAGGTTGATGGTCGACGTGGTCTTGCCGACGCCGCCCTTCTGGTTGCACATCGCGATGATCTTCGCGGGTCCGTGGTCGGTCAGCGGGCCCGGGATCGGGAAGTACGGCAGCGGGCGTCCGGTCGGGCCGATGCGCTCCCGGCGCTGTCTGGCCGCGTCGGGCGCGAGAGTGGCCGCGTACTCGGGATCGGGCTCGTACTCCGCGTCGGGGTCGTAGAAGTGCCCCTCGGGCAGTTCGTCGTAGTCGGCGAAGTGGTTGTGGGGCGCGCCACTTCCGTCGCCGGCCATGGCGTTCACGTGATGGCCATCCATCTTCTGGTGTGCTGTGTGAGTCGCCTGCTGACTCTGGTGGGCTGCGAAGGTGCGCACAGCGACGGAGCCGACAGCAGCGAACCCCGCGGGACCCTGGTCCCGTGCAGGCATTCCTGGTTGACCACCCCCGGGAGTAAATGTCGACTCATTCACAAGTCGTCTTACCTCCTTGGTGACCAGGAAACTTCTAGACAGGTCAGCGTGGCACCATGCCGACGGTTGGCGACTCTATGGCGTGTCGGGCGTCCGCAGCAACACAATCCGCCGGACCCGGCCCGATGTGTCGGCAATGAAACATCCCGCTGTCAAGGGCGTACGGCCGTCGCACGGCAGGTTTCACCGGTGTGCGAATCGGTTGAAGGGTTACGTTCGAGGCGAGTTACCCGAGAATCGCGAAGTGACCATACACACATCCGGCCGGACCTTGTCGGGCAAGGTCCGGCCGGGTGCGCGGCGTTGACGATCTGTGTTGACGTATCGCCTTTGCTTGTTGGTGACTTAGCCGACTTACCGGCCGGCGGGCTCAGCCGAGCAGCGAGGACAGCTCGACGTGCTCCACGTCGTGCGCCTCGGCGACCTCCTTGTAAACGACCTTGCCGTCATGGGTGTTGAGACCCTTCGCCAGTGCCGGGTCGCGGCGCAGCGCGTCCGCCCAGCCGTGGTCGGCGAGCTCCACGATGTAGGGCAGCGTGGCGTTGGTCAGCGCGTAGGTGGAGGTGTTCGGCACCGCGCCGGGCATGTTGGCGACGCAGTAGAAGACCGAGTTGTGGACCTGGAAGGTCGGCTCGGCGTGGGTGGTCGGACGGGAGTCCTCGAAGCAGCCGCCCTGGTCGATCGCGATGTCGACAAGGACACTTCCGGGCTTCATCCGCGAGACGAGCTCGTTGGTGACCAGCTTGGGGGCCTTGGCGCCGGGGACCAGGACGGCACCGATGACGAGGTCGGCCTCCAGGCAGGCCTTCTCCAGCTCCAGGGCGTTGGAGACGACGGTCTGGATCTTCGTGCCGAAGATCTTGTCCGCTTCGCGGAGCTTGTTGACGTCCTTGTCGAGCAGGGTCACGTGGAAGCCCAGGCCGATGGCGATCTGCGCCGCCTGCCAGCCGGAGACACCGCCGCCGATGACGACGGCCCGGCCGGCCAGGACGCCGGGGACGCCGCCGGGCAGCACGCCGCGGCCGCCGTTGGCGCGCATCAGGTGGTAGGCGCCGACCTGCGGGGCCAGCCGGCCCGCGACCTCGGACATCGGGGCGAGCAGCGGGAGCGCGCGGCTGGGCAGCTCGACCGTCTCGTAGGCGATCGCCGTGGTGCCGGACTCCAGCAGGGCGTCCGTGCACTCCTTGGAGGCGGCCAGGTGCAGGTAGGTGAAGAGCGTCTGGTCCTTGCGGAGGCGGTGGTACTCCTCGGCGATGGGCTCCTTGACCTTCAGCAGCAGGTCGGCGGCGGCCCAGACCTCGTCGGCGGTGTCCAGGATCCGCGCACCGGCGGCCACGTACTCCTCGTCCAGGATCGAGGAGCCGACGCCGGCGCCGCGCTCGATGACGACCTGGTGGCCATGACGCACCAGCTCGTGCACGCCGGCGGGGGTGATGGCCACCCGGAACTCGTTGTTCTTGACCTCGCGGGGGATGCCGACCTTCACGTCGATCACGGTCCTTGGCTCATAGGGTATGGGTGCATTACTAGACATACCCGGGCGCGCACGGGCACACCGGGAGAGACCGCAGGAGAACGTGCGGCAGAGCCAGTCTAATGAAGGTGTTCCCGGTGTCTAGCCTTTCATTGCATCAATCTTCAGCGGATGCGCTACGGATTTCGCAGGCGTCAGGTTCCGGTTTCCGGTGTGAGTCGCCGTTCGAGGCCGCTACGGGCTCTTCCTCGTCCTCCTGGTGCTCGCCGAGAATCCGCTCTGCGGCGCCCCGGTGCAGCCGGGCCGACGCGGGGTCGCCGAGGTGCTCGAGGGTGTCGGCGACCCGCAGGTGCAGCGCGGCCTGCAAACGCGTGTCCTCGGCCCGCCGTGCCCACTCCACGGCCTCCCGGCAGGTGCGCAGCGACTCCTCGGGCCGGCCCGCGTACTCCTGGACCCGCGCCAGCTCGCTCAGCGCCCGCGCCTGGGCGGCCACGTCGCCGCTCTTGCGGTGCCCGGCGATCGCCGCGCGCCAGTTCCGCACGGCCTCGCCGTAGCGGCCCGCGTAGGTGTGGGCGGCGGCGATCCGCCCGTACAGCCGGGCGGCGTCGGCGCGCTCGTCCCGGGCGAGCCGCTCGACCAGGGCCCGGCCGAACCAGTCGGCGGCCCGGTCGAAGTCGCCGAGCTCCAGATGCGCACCGCCTACGGATTCCATCGCGCGGCCGGTCGCGTATGGATCGTTCACCTCGCGTCCGGCGTCCAGCGCGGCCCGGTAGCGGGCCAGCGCGTCGGCCGTGCGGCCGGTCCGGGCGTCGAGGTCGCCGAGGTTGAGCAGGGCGGCGGCCCGCTCACGGTGGAGGTTCCGGCGCTCGGCCACGTCGAGGACCAGGCTGTGGATGTCGTAGAGGTCGGGCGCCGCCGCCTGGGTGCCGACATGCGCCACCATGGCCCGCACCAGCTGGGACATCAGCCGCCGGGCCAGGGTGTCCAGCTGCCCGTCGGCGACCGCGAGCCGGGCCGAGGCCAGCAGGGCGGGCCGGGTCACGCGCAGCCACTCGGCGGCCGCCCGGGGCGTGGAGAAGCGCAGGGCTCGCGGCAGGTCGAGGAGCTTCTGGCGTGCCTGGGGGCTGTCGGTCTCGGTGATCGCCCGGCAGGCCTGGAGCAGTCGTACGGTCCGCTCCAGCATGCGGGCGCGGGCCAGCTGGAGCTCGGCCGGGCGCTCGTGGCGCTCGGCGAGGACGCGGAGCTCCGCGTGCAGACAGCCCGGCACCTCGTACTGCGGAAGCGGCGAGTCCACCGCGTGCAGGAAGCCCAGGGCGACGAAGTCGTCCAGGGTGGTGCGGGCGCCGGCGACCGAGCAGCCGGCGAGGGCGGAGGCGGTCTGCGGATCGACGAGTCCGGACGGGGCGAGGGCGAGCAGGCGCAGCACCCGGGCGGCGGTGGCGGGCAGGGCGGCGTAGGCGAGCCGGAAGACCCGGTTCAGCGCGTTCCCCTCGGCGTCTTCGGCGCGCAGTTGCTTGGCGAGGTCGGAGACGGCCGCCTGGGGGCGGGCGGCGAGCCAGCCACCCGCCAGCATCAGCGCGGCCGGCTGCCCCTGGCACTCCTCGGCGAGGCCTTCCGCGGCCCGGGGGTCGACGGTGATGCGGACCGAGCCGGTGTGCCGGGACAGCAGGTCCACCCCGGACTTGGCGTCCAGGCCGCCCAGGGTGCACGGGCGGACGTCCGAGATGCCGGTCAGCGGCCCCCCGGAGACCGCGACGACCAGGCAGTCCGGGGTGCCGGGCAGCAGGGCGTCGACCTGCTCGGCATCGGCCGCGTCGTCCAGCAGGAGCAGCGCCCTGCGGTCGGCCAGGGCGGTGCGCAGGGCGTCGGTGAGGTCGTCTTCACAGGCGCCGGCCGGGGCCTCCTGGCCCAGGGCGGCGAGCAGGTCCCGGGCGGTGCGCTCGACCGGTACGGGAGTGCCGTCGGGGTCGCTCAGGCGGGCGCGCAGCACCCCGTCCGGGTAACGGTCCGCGACCTGCCGTGCAAGTTCCTCGGCGAGTGCGGTGCGCCCCGAGCCGGGCCGGCCGGCGATGAGCAGCACGCGCGCGTGGGGCGGCTTGCGGCCGGCGAGGGTGTCGAGCCCGGCGCGCTCGATGTCGGCGCGCAGTTCCTTCAACTCGCGTGTGCGGCCCAGGAATCGGCTCTCCCCGGAAGCGTGTCCGGTCAGCCGCACGTCGCCTGTCTCCACGACCTGATCCGTCACGGGCCACACTCCCGTCCCACCACACGCACAAGCCCGCCGGGACTCCGGTCCGGGCGTGAACAGAGCCTAGTTCACGCTCTGCAACGCCCCGGCCGAAGCACGACGGGCACGGCGGGCAGGTCCCCCGATCGGATCAGCCGATCTTCACACCACTGCCGGAGCTGCTCACAGGCAACCACCAGCGGGCCTTCTTGCCGCTGGGAAGACCGCCCCCTGCGACGGGAGGGCGGAGGTGTCGCGTCGCCCGGTGCGACGGGACGCCGCAACCACTACCCTGATCCGGCTCCGCCCCCGGAGGGTTCACGCCTCGAACGGACGCGCCGGCCACGGCGCCTGGGCCGGGCGCAGTGTGTCCAGGCCGTCGCCGGCGCGCGCGGCGACCAGGGAGAGGACGCCCACGACGAGGCAGTTGTTGTGCAGTTCCCCGGCCAGCACGCCCCGGACGAGGTGCTCGACCGGCACCCGGTCGAGCTCCATGTCGGCCTCTTCCTCCTCGACGGCGAAACGCTCGCCCTCGGCCTCGGACAGACCGCGGGCGAGGAAGATCCGGACGGCCTCGTCGCAGCCGCCGGGGGTCGTGTAGACGTCGGTCAGCACCCGCCAGTCCTCGGCCTTGACGTGCGCCTCCTCGTACAGCTCGCGCTGCGCGGCGTGCAGCGGGTTCTCGCCGGGGACGTCGAGCAGACCGGCCGGGATCTCCCACAGCTTGTGGCGCACGGGGTGGCGGTACTGGCGCAGGACCAGCACGCGGTCGGCCTCGTCGAGGGCGAGGACGGCCACGGAACCGGGGTGGACCTGGTAGTCGCGGCCGACCACGGTGCCGTCGGGCATGACCACGTCGTCGGTGCGGACGGAGGTCTTGTTCCCCACGAAGGGGGTGTCCGTCGCCCGGATCTCCCATTCCTCCGGGGTGTCCTTGATCGTCATGCCTGTCCTCCCACGTGCCCGGCGCGACTCCGCGTGCCGGGCCCGACGTGCCGAAAAGAAACCGGGGTGCACACCCTTTGAAGGGATGCACCCCGGCCACCGTACAACTGGTGTGTTACTTCGAAGTCTTCCGCTCGACCGCGGCCTTGACGAGCCCGGCGAACAGCGGATGCGGGCGCGTCGGGCGCGAGCGCAGCTCCGGGTGTGCCTGGGTGGCGACCAGGTACGGGTGGACCTCGCGCGGGTACTCGACGTACTCGACGAGCTTGCCGTCCGGCGACGTGCCGGAGAACAGGATGCCCGCCCGCTTCTCCAGCTCGGCGCGGTAGGCGTTGTTCACCTCGTAGCGGTGCCGGTGGCGCTCCTCGACGTACTCCTTGCCGTCGTACACCTCGCGCACGATCGAGCCCTCGGCCAGCTTCGCCGGGTACATGCCGAGCCGCATGGTGCCGCCCATGTCACCCTCACCTGCGACGATGTCGAGCTGCTCGGCCATCGTGGAGATGACCGGGTGGGCGGTGGCCGGGTCGAACTCGGTGGAGTTGGCGTCGCCGATGTCGGCCAGGCTCCGCGCGGCCTCGATCACGATGCACTGCAGGCCGAGGCAGAGGCCGAGCAGCGGGATCTTGTTCTCGCGGGCGTACTTGATCGCGCCGACCTTGCCGAGCACACCGCGGTCGCCGAAGCCACCGGGGATGCAGATGCCGTCGACGTCGCCGAGCTGCGCCGCGGCGCCCGCCGGGGTCTTGCAGTCGTCGGAGGTGACCCACTTGATCTTGACGCGGGCGCGGTTGGCGAAGCCGCCGGCGCGCAGCGCCTCGGTGACCGACAGGTAGGCGTCGGGCAGGTCGATGTACTTGCCGACCAGGGCGAGGGTGATCTCGTGGTCGGGGTTGTGGACGCGGTCGAGCAGGTCGTCCCAGGTCGTCCAGTCGACGTCGCGGAACGGCAGGTCGAGCTTGCGGACGACGTAGGCGTCCAGGCCCTCGCCGTGCACGGTCTTCGGGATGTCGTAGATCGAGCGGGCGTCGGGACAGGCGACGACGGCGGCCTCGTCGACGTCGCACATCAGCGAGATCTTCCGCTTGATCGCGGTCGGGACCTCGCGGTCGCAGCGCAGCACGATCGCGTCCGGCTGGATACCGATGTTGCGCAGAGCCGCAACCGAGTGCTGGGTGGGCTTCGTCTTCAGCTCACCCGAGGGGCCGATGTACGGCAGGAGCGAGATATGGACGACGAAGACGTTGTCACGGCCGACCTCGTGACGGACCTGGCGGACGGTCTCCAGGAACGGCAGCGACTCGATGTCGCCGACCGTGCCGCCGACCTCCGTGATCACGACGTCGACCTCGTCCGTCGCCATGCGGCGGATGCGGTGCTTGATCTCGTTCGTGATGTGCGGGATGACCTGCACGGTGTCACCCAGGTACTCGCCGCGCCGCTCCTTGGCGATCACGGTGGAGTACACCTGGCCGGTGGTGACGTTCGCCGAACCGTCCAGGTCGCGGTCGAGGAAGCGCTCGTAGTGGCCGATGTCCAGGTCGGTCTCGGCGCCGTCGTTGGTGACGAACACCTCACCGTGCTGGAAGGGGTTCATCGTGCCGGGGTCGACGTTCAGGTACGGGTCGAGCTTCTGCATCACGACGCGCAGGCCCCGGGCCTTGAGCAGCATGCCGAGGCTGGAGGCCGTCAGGCCCTTGCCGAGCGAGGAGGCGACACCCCCGGTGACGAAGATGTGCTTGGTCGTCGAATTACGAAAAGCGGAGGGCGGCATGGCCAAGACGGGGCTCCCGTGGTCGCGGTCTGGGGGTGCGGTACGGCTGCCTGCCGGAGGTTTCCGGGGGGTCGCCGTCGCTGCGGTTCGGGGGTTTGCTGCCCACCGGTCCACGGGCTACCAGCGTATCAGCGCCGCGGGGCGATGGCTTCCGGCCACGCTCCGCGCACGCGCCGACACGGAAATGGTCGCCCTCACCGGTCTCTCACCCGTTGCTCACTCCTTCGGCGTACTCGCCTTGCCAGGACGGGCACCCGGAACATCGGCGTGCGTCGTATCCTGCTCGGACACTCGCTGCCGAGCCCGCCGGCCCAACGGCACCACCCCCCGCCCGTAAGTACCGGAACAACGTGAGCTCGTCAGTTCGTTGAGGAACAATTGGCGCTTTGCATCACGGCTGAGTGACCTGTTTTGCTTCATCGCTCAACGACGCATTGCAAGACTTGCTGAAAATCCCCCTTGACCGCACTAGCGACAGCCCCCTTGCGGGGTGACGTGGCCGTTCGACTGGAGTTGCACGTGGCCGGGCGCATCGAAGACTACGCACTCATCGGAGACATGCAGACCGCTGCCCTGGTCTGCCGGGACGGCACGGTGGACTGGCTGTGCCTGCCCCGCTTCGACTCGCACGCCATCTTCGCCGGCCTGCTGGGCAACGAGGAGCACGGCTTCTGGCGGCTCGGGCCCGCGTACGCCTCCGACCAGCAGCCGCCCACCGCGGCCCGGCGCAGCTACCGCGGTGACTCGCTGATCCTGGAATCCGAGTGGGACACCCAGCGGGGCACGGTCCGGGTGACCGATTTCATGCCGCCACGTGACGGCGCCCCGCAGCTGATCCGGATCGTGGAGGGCGTCTCGGGCCGTGTGCCGATGCGCTCGGCGCTGCGGATGCGGTTCTCCTACGGGCGGGTGGTGCCGTGGGTGCACAAGCACGAGGGGCGCACGGTGGCCGTGGCGGGCCCCGACTCCGTGTGGTTCGACACATCCGCCGAGACGTACGGCAAGTCGCTGACGACCTACGCGGATTTCACGGTCGCCCCGGGTGACCGGATCGCGTTCACGATCTCCTGGCAGCCCTCGCACAAGGAGCCGCCGCCGCTGCCCGAGCCGGAGCAGTCGCTGGAGGCGACGGAGGACTTCTGGCGCGAATGGGTCGACCACTGCACGTACCACGGCCCCTACCGGGAGGCCGTCGTCCGCTCGCTGATCACGCTGAAGGCCCTGACGTACGCCCCGACCGGCGGCATCGTCGCCGCGCCGACCACCTCCCTGCCGGAGGACATCGGCGGCGTCCGCAACTGGGACTACCGCTACACGTGGCTCCGGGACGCGGCGATCACCCTGTCCTCGCTGCTGCGCACGGGCTACCGCGAGGAGGCCCGCGCCTGGCGCGAGTGGCTGCTGCGGGCCGTGGCCGGCGACCCGGAGAACCTCCAGATCATGTACGGCATCGCCGGCGAGCGCGAGCTCGGCGAGGCGGAGCTGGACTGGCTGCCGGGCTACGAGAACTCCACCCCGGTCCGGGTCGGCAACGGCGCCGCGCACCAGCTCCAGCTGGACGTCTACGGCGAGGTCACCGAGGCCCTGCACCTGGCCCACATGACGGGTCTGGCGCGCAACGACTACGCCTCGCTGCTCCAGCTCAAGCTGATCCGCTACCTGGAGGACCACTGGCAGGACCCGGACGAGGGCATCTGGGAGGTGCGCGGCCCGCGCCGCCACTTCGTGCACTCCAAGGTGATGGCCTGGGTCGCCGTCGACCGCACGATCAAGCTGATCGAGTCCGGCGACGCCGACGGCCCGCTGGAGCGGTGGAAGGAACTGCGCGACGACATCCACCGTGACGTGTGCGAGAAGGGCTACGACAAGGAACGCAACACCTTCACGCAGTCGTACGGCTCGAAGGAGCTGGACGCGTCGCTGCTGCTGATCCCGCAGATGGGCTTCCTGCCGCCGGACGACAAGCGCGTCATCGGCACCATCGAGGCGATCCAGCGGGAGCTGTCCACGCCGGACGGCTTCATCCTGCGCTACCCGACGCAGGGCGACAACGAGGGCGTCGACGGCCTGCCGGGCGACGAGGGCGCGTTCCTCGCCTGCTCGTTCTGGATGGCCGACGACCTGGCGATGATCGGCCGCGTGGACGAGGCCCGCAAGCTGTTCGAGAAGCTGCTGTCGCTGCGCAACGACCTCGGCCTGCTGGCGGAGGAGTGGGACCCGCACCTCCAGCGCCAGGTGGGCAACTTCCCGCAGGCGTTCAGCCACGTGCCGCTCATCGACACGGCGCTGCGTCTGACGGCTTCCGGGGCCTACGGGGGCTGAACGGGCCCGACCGGGCCCGGCCACCTAGGCTGGAACCGGACGTTTTCCCCCTTTCGGAAGGGGGCGGCCATGGCTTCCCCTCTCGAAGGCGGGCGCGGCCCTCTCCGCGCTGCGCGAGGATCTGACCGGCGACGTGTTCGCTCCGGGCGACCCGGGCTACGACGACGCCCGGGCCGTCTTCAACGCCATGATCGACCGGCGGCCCGCCGTGCTCGCACAGTGCGCCGACGAGGACGACGTCGTGCGGGCCGTGCGGTTCGCCAGGGAGCTGGATCTGCCCGTCGCCGTTCGTGGCGGCGGCCACAGCGTGGCGGGCATGGCCCTGTGCGACGGCGGCGTGGTGGTCGATCTGCGCCGGATGCACGAGGTGACCGTGGATCCGGCGGCCCAGGCCGTCCGGGTCGCCGGCGGGGCCACGATGAGCCATCTGGACCGGGCCACCGAGCCGTACGGACTGGCGACGACCGGCGGCCGTGCCTCGACCACCGGCGTCGGCGGCTTCGTGCTGGGCGGCGGCACCGGCTGGCTCGACCGCTGCTGCGGGCTCGCCGTCGACAACCTGCTCGGTGTCGAACTCGTCACCGCCGACGGCTCCCGTGTCCACGCCAGTGCCGACGAGAATCCGGACCTGTTCTGGGCCCTGCACGGCGGCGGCGGGAACTTCGGCATCGCCACGGCGATGACGCTGCGGCTGCACGAACTGCCCGAGTTCTCCATCGCGATGGTGCTGTACCTGCCGGAACACGGCCCCGAGGTGGTCCGCACGTACCGCGAGCTGATCACGAACGGGCCCGACGAGGCGGGCGGCGGCGTCCTCTACTTCACCGGTCAGCCGGAGGAGTTCGTCCCCGAGCACCTCGTGGGCAGGCTCGTGTGCGGCCTGCTGCTGACGTACGCCGGCGGCGAGGACGACATGCGCAAGGTCGCCCAGCCCCTGCTGGCGCTGCCGCACGAGGCCGAGATCGTCGGCGCGATGCCGTACGCCGACGTCCAGTGCATGATCGACGACCCGCCGGGGATGCGGAACTACTGGTCGGCGGAGTACCTGACGGGCGCGCCCGACGACTTCGTGGACGTCTTCTGCGCCCGGGCCGGGCCCATGCCGGTGCCGACCGGCACCCAGCACGTGCTGTTCCCTCAGGGCGGGGCGATCGCCGGCGGCCCGGGCGAGTATCCGGTGCCCTACCGGGACGCGCCCTGGGCGGTGCATCCCTTCGGCATCTGGGCGGACCCCGCGGACGACGAACGGTGCGTGCGGTGGGTGCGGGACGTGCGCGCCGACGTACGGCCGTGGAGCACCGGCGCGGTCTACCTGAACTTCATCGGCGACGAGGGCACCGAGCGGGTGGTCGCCGGTCTGGGCGTCGAGAACACCCGCCGGCTTGCGGAGCTGAAGCGGCGTCACGACCCGGACAATGTGTTCCGCTTCAACCACAACATCACGCCGGCCTGAGGGCCGTGAGCGTCCGCTCCCCCGCCGGGTCACCCGCCGTGGCCGGGACCAGGGCGATCTCGTCGAGGCCGGCCTCGGCGTAGGCGTCCATGCGGGCGCGGACGGTGCCGGCATCGCCGACGAGGGCGACCGTGTTCGCGGCCTCGGGCGGCAGGGCCCGCAGCAGGGTCTCCGGGTCGGCTCCCTTGGCGGCCAGTTCGACGACCGCGGCGAGCCCCGCCTCGACGAACATGTCGCTGTAGCCCGGCACGGCGAGATAGCCGACGACGCTGCGCAGGACCTGCGTGAGCGTCTCCGGTTCCGGGTCCACGGCGGCGGGCAGCCAGGCGGCCAGCCGCGGCGGCGTACGCCCGGCCCGCTCGGCGGCGGCGAGCATCCGGGTCCGCAGCACGCGGACCTGCTCGGGGGAGACGAGGTCGAGCAGCATCCGGTCGGCGTGCTCCACCGCGGCGGCGATCGCGCGCTCGCCGAACGCTGCGACGGTGACCTCGCCTCCGGGCGGCGGCAGCCGGCGCGGGAAGCCGCTCCCGGGAACGATCGGCTCGCCCGGCGCGCCGTGCATCAGCGCGCGCACGGCCGCCGCCGACTCCGCGAGGGCGGCGGCGGGCCGGGTCCGCGGCCGGCCGTGCACGCCCTCGACGACCCGCTTGCTGGACGTGCCCAGGGCCACGCCGACCGGCCGGCCGGTGACGGCCGCGGTGGACGCGGCGCCCCGGACGATGGTGAGCGGGTCGCGCACCGACACCGGCACGGGCCCGGCCGTCAGCGTCGCCTGCCCGGTGGCCGCGCCGATCGCCGTCGCCAGGACGAACGAGTCCCACGTCGGCCCCTCGCCCGCCCACACCTCCCGGTAACCGAGCCGGTCGGCGAGCACCGCCACCCGCAGCGGCTCCTCGACCGGACTGTCGTCCTCCCGCCCTACGGCGACCACGCTGATGTCCATGACCGCGCCCGTACCCGGTCGATCACGCCGTAATCCGGAGAGATCCGCTGCGGACTCCCGGAGTTGATCGTCCCGGTGCCCCGCCGGAGATGTCCCGGAGGCACCCGCGCAGGTAGCGTCCGGCTCATGGAGACCGGGACGGACAGCGGCTACGGCACCCAGGCCGCCGGGATCACCGTGCAGCGGGCACTGGAGCTGCCGGGTCTGCGCAGCGGGCTGCCCGAGGTGCTGGCGGGCGCCGACCGGCTCGGGCGGACCGTGCGCTGGGTGCACGCCGGGGAGGTGCCGCACATCGCCTCGCTGCTCAAGGGCGGCGAGCTGCTGCTGACCACGGGCTACGGCCTCGGCACCCGCCCGGCCGAACAGCGGGCGTTCGTGCGCACGCTGGCCGAGCGCGGCATCGCGGCCCTGGTCGTGGAGCTCGGCCCGCGCTTCACACGGCTGCCCGCCGCCCTGGTCGACACGGCACGTTCGGCCGGATTGCCGCTCGTCCAGCTCCACCGCGAGGTGCCGTTCGTCACGGTCACGGAGGAGATCCACACCGAGATCGTCAACGGCCACTACGCGCTGCTCCAGCAGGCCGAAGAGGTGCACCAGCGGTGTACCCAGGCCCTGCTGGGCGGCGGCGGGGTGCCCCAGGTCCTCGGCATCCTGGCCGACTTCGGCGGCAACCCCGTCTTCCTGGAGACGGCGGACGGGCAGTTGCTGTACGCAGCCGGGGCCGGTCCCCAGGGTGCGGATCCGCTCCAGGTGTGGGAGGGGCTGCGCGGCCGGCAGAAGGACGAGCCGCCGCTCGCGGGCTCGGTCCTGGTGGACGTGCCGGGCGGCGGGCCCGGCAGCGGGGGCGTCCGCGCCCGCCTCGTCCTGCTTCCGGTGCGGGCTTCCCTGGCGCCGGTGCACCGGATGGCGGCGGAGCGGGCCGCGGGCATCCTGGCCGTGGTGCTGATGCAGGCACGGCAGGAGGAGGAGCTCGCGGCGCGCGGACGCGGCGACTTCCTCACGGACCTCGCCGAGGGCCGGGTCACGGCGGAGGACGCCCCGGCACAGGCGCGCGTGCTGGGCTTCCGCCCGGGTGACGGCCCGCTGCTGCCGGTCGTCATGCGGCTCGGGGACGCCCTGTCGCAGGGGGGAGGCTGGGCGGTGCTGGCCCGGGCGGTGTCCGAGGAACTGGCCTCCGTGGGCGTGCCGGCGCTGCTCGGGGTACGGCCGGTCGAGGGCCGGCTGCTGGTCCTGCTGGGGCTGCGCTCGGAGCCGGAGCGGGCGACGGTCGCGGACCGGGTCGCGGTGGCGCTGCGGGCCGGTGTGGAGCGAGCCGGGATGCTGCGGCCGGGCGGGCAGCCTCCCGTGGTGGTCGTGGGCATGGCCGGCGGCTGGACGGCTGCGGCCTCGGGCCTGCGGCACGCCGCCGAGACGGCCACGGCGGCCCAGGGCCTGCCGGACCGGCCCTGGTACGACGCCCGGCGCCTGGACATCGATCTGCTGGTGTGGCGGCTGCGCGGCCATCCGGACCTGGCCGCCTTCGTCGGCCGGGCCCTCGGCCCGCTCCTGGAACACGACCGGCGCTCCCGGCCGCCGCTGCTGCCCACCTTGTCGACCTACCTCGCCCACGCGGGCCGCAAGGCGGAGACGGCCCGGGAACTCCACCTCAACCGGCAGACCCTGTACAACCGCCTGGCGCGCATCGGGGAGTTGCTGGGCACGGACCTCGACGACCCGCAGACGGTACTGGCCCTGAGCCTGGCCCTGCGGGCCCGCAGGCACGTTCTCCGGAGCCCCGAGGTGCCCTAGGGCGTGTCCGCAAAGTCCCGCCTGCCCCGCGACGCCCGGCACGCACTCTCGCCGCACCGGCCGAACACCCACGTACAACCAGTACGCGGGCGTCCGCCCGGCACGCCGAGAGCACGCACCGAACGCCGCGGGGCCCGCCCTCCGGGCGGACGACGGGACTTTACGGACACGCCCTAGGCGAGGGGCCGGAGCTGGGTCAACTCGTCGTAGACACTGAGGACTTGGGCGACCGTCTCGTCCTCGCTCGGCCAGGTCGCCGCCTGCCGGGCGCCCTTGACCTTCAGCAGCTCCCGGCCCTCGGGGTCGCCGAGCAGGCGTACGACGGTGCCGGCGAGCGACTCGGCGTCGCCGGGCGGGACGAGTGCGGCCGCGTCGCCGACGAGTTCGGGGATGCCGCCGACGTCGGTGGCGACGAGCGGCACGCGCGCGTGGAGGGCCTCCTGGGCGAGGACGGAACGGGCCTCCTCCCATCGGCTCGGCAGCAGGGCGAGGTCGGCGGCGGAGAGCAGGTCGGTGATGTCGTCGCGCCGCCCGATGAGCCGGACGGGCAGCCCCTCGCCCTCGATCCGCTCCTGGAGTTCGCCGCGCAGCGACCCCTCGCCCGCGATCACGACCAGGGGCACGGGATCGAGCCGCCGCCACGCGCGCGCGGCGTCCAGCAGCACGTCGTACCCGCGGTGCCGCTCCAGGGAGCCGACGGCCATCAGCAACGGCCGTCCGATCGCGCCGAGTTCGGCGCGCACCTTGGGCCGCAGCCGGTCGGGGTCGTCGGGCTCCGCGGGCCTGCGGGGGCCGGGCAGCGCGACGGCCGCGAGCCGCGCGTCCCGCGCCCCGGTCCGCCGCGCCCGGTCCACGAGCGCCGAGGTCGTCCCCAGCACCACGGTGGCCGCCTTCACGACCCGCCGCTCCAGGACCCGCAGCAGCTGGGCGCGGGCCCCGTCGGCGTGCGCCCGGTCGTGCCACGTCACGACGAGCGGAGTCCGCACGCGCCGCCCGCTGAGAGCGAGCACGGTACGGAACGAGGCGTGCAGCCCGTGCGCGTGCACCAGATCGGCGTCGGCGCAGGCCGCCCGCAGGGCCGCCACCGACACCGGGTCACTGCTGCGCGGCACGTGCACGTGGTCGGCCCCGACGCCGCTGAAGTCGTAGGAGCGATCCGCCTCACAGGGGGCGCACACCGTGACTTTCACGCCCCTCGCGACCAGCCCCGCGGCCAAGGAACGCACATGCGCACTGCTGGCCGCGTTGCCTCCGCCCAGCACCTGCACGGTGCGCAACGGCGACTGGCCATGCGGTGAGTGGCTGCTCACGGGGGTCACGTGGCCGGGCTCCTGGTTCGGGTCGGGCGGTCACCGCGCAGGATCCCCGCGCGTACTCCGCCAAGGATGCCAGGACATATGCGGGTTCCGGGAACGCTCGAAGCCCGGCGGCGCGACAGTGGGGGCGCGGCATCCGGGGGATGCGCCGGGCCGAGTCACCCACACGAGTGAAGATCGGCGCTGCCCTCGGCAGACGTGACCGCTCCTCCCCTACAGATCCGCCCGAGCCGTCGCCAGCAGCTCCTCCGCGTGCGCCCGGGCCGTCTCCGAGTCCTCCTGGCCGGCGAGCATCCGGGACAGCTCCCGGACCCGCTCCTCGCCTTCCAGCACCTTCACACCGGAACGGGTGACCGACCCGTCGTTCGTCTTCTCGACCAGCAACTGCCGGTCGGCGAAGGCGGCGACCTGCGGGAGATGGGTCACGACGACGACCTGCGCGGTCTTCGCCAGACGCGCGAGCCGCCGGCCGATCTCGACCGCCGCCTTGCCGCCGACACCGGCGTCGACCTCGTCGAAGAGATACGTCGGCACGGGATCCGTTCCCGCGAACACGACCTCCACCGCCAGCATCACACGGGACAGCTCACCACCGGACGCGCCCTTGGCGATCGGCCGCGCGGGCGCCCCCGGGTGCGGGGCCAGCAGCAGCTCGACCTCGTCGGCACCCGCGGGCCCGTAGGCGACGGGCCGCCCGCCGACCTCGACGCCCTCCGGGTCCTCGGTCTGCCGGATGTCGAAGGACACGCGCGCGTGCGGCATGGCCAGCGAGGCCAGCTCGGCGGTCACGGCAGCCGCGAACCGATCGGCGGCCTCCGTCCGCGCGTCCGTCAACGCCTGTGCGAGTCCGCCCAGTTCGGCCCGCAGCGCGTCCCGCTCGGCGGTCAGTTCCCCGATCCGCTCGTCGTCGCCGTCGAGTTCGGTCAGCCGCGCGGCACTCCGCTCGGCCCAGGCCAGCACGGCGGCGATGTCCTCGCCGTACTTCCGCGTCAGCCCGGTCAGCGCGGCCCGCCGCTCCTCGACGGCCGCCAGCCGCAGGGGATCGGCGTCCAGGTCGTCGGCATATCCGGCCAGGTCCCCGGCCGCGTCCCGCAGCAGGATCCCGATCTCCCCGATGCGGTCGGCGAGCGCGGCCAGCGCCGGGTCGTGCGACCGTACGGCGTCCAGGGCCCGCTGCGCGCCCGCGACGAGCGTCCCGGCGTCGACGCCCTCGGGATCCTCCGGATTGCCCGCGAGCGCCGCGTGCGCGACCGCGGCGGCGGACGCCAGCGCCTCGGCGTGCCCGAGCCGCTCGGCCTCCTCGGCGAGCTCCACGTCCTCACCGGCCCGGGGCTCGACGGCGGCGATCTCGTCGAGCCCGTAGCGCAGCATGTCGGCCTCCTGGGCCCGTTCACGCGCACGCGTGGTGATCTCGTCGAGCTCGGCGGAGACGGCCCGCAGCCGCTTGTACGCCTCGCCGTACTTGACCAGCGGCACGGCGACCGCGTCGCCCGCGTACCGGTCGAGCGCCTGCCGCTGCCGGGACAGCTTGAGCAGCCCTTGCTGGTCGGTCTGCCCGTGCACGGCCACCAGCTCGTCGGCGAGCTCGGCGAGCACCCCCACGGGCACACTGCGCCCGCCCAGGTGCGCCCGCGAGCGCCCCTCGGCGGAAACGGTACGGCTGATCAGCAGCGCCCCGTCGTCGAGCTCGGCCCCGGCCTCCTCGGCGCGTACGGCGGCCGTGGCGTCGTCGGGGACGGTGATCCGCCCCTCCACGACCGCTTTCCCGGCCCCGATCCGCACGAGCGCCGGATCCGCGCGCCCGCCCAGCAGCAACCCGAGGCTGGTGACCACCATGGTCTTGCCCGCACCCGTCTCACCGGTGACCGCGGTGAACCCGGGCGACAGCTCGACAACAGCGTCGTCGATCACACCGAGCGACCGTATCCGCATCTCCTCCAACACGGACACGACCTTACGAGGTCCAGGCAAGCAATTGCGACTGGCCCGCCTCTGTCACCCACGCGGGTGGATACGGACCTCAAGGGGCGCGGGGCTGTATCAATATGCGGCTCCGCCGCGTGGGCGCGACCAGCCACAGCGGACCCGCACCCGCCGACGACGAGCAACCATCCCCCACAAACCGCTAGTGAGGAGCCCCCCGCCACCCGGAAACAGGCAGCGCAAACTTGGCCACCAGCCGATCCGTGAACGACGCATGATGCAGCCGAGCCAGCCGCACCGGCACAGCCCCCCGCCGCACCTCCACCCTGGCGCCGGGCGGCAACTCCACCGTCCGCCGTCCGTCACACCACAGAACCCCCGGCGGAATGTGTGGCAGAACCTCCACAGCCAACACAGAATCCGGCGATGTCACCAACGGCTTCGCGAACAAGGCATGCGCCGAGATCGGCACCATCAACAGCGCCTCGACCTCCGGCCACACCACCGGCCCGCCCGCGGAGAACGCGTACGCGGTCGACCCCGTGGGCGTCGCGCACACGATCCCGTCACAGCCGAACCCCGTCACCGGCCGCCCGTCGATCTCCAGGACGACCTCCAGCATCCGCTCGGCGGACACCTTCTGCACGGCCGCCTCGTTCAGCGCCCAGTCCGTGTGCACGATGTCCCCGTTGCGGTGCACCACGACGTCGACGGTCATCCGCTCCTCGACCTCGTACGCCTTGGTCACCACCCGGTCGACGACCTTGTCGAGGTCGTCCCGCTCGGCCTCCGCGAGGAACCCGACCCGCCCGAGGTTGACACCGAGCATCGGCACGCCCGACGCCCGCGCGAACTCGGCACCGCGCAGCAGCGTGCCGTCACCGCCCAGCACGATGAGCAGCTCGCACCCGTCGAGGCACTGCGGAGTGGCCTCCTTGACCAGCTCCACCTCGTCCGGCAGCGGCAGGTCACGCGCCTCGGCCTCCAGGACGCGCACGCCAAGACCTGAGCGCAGCAGCCCCTTCACCACGAGCTCGGCACTGCGCACGGCGGCGGGCCGCCCCGTGTGGGCGAGCAGGAAAACAGTACGAGCTCGGTTATCGGTCAACGGGGCCCCTCCGCCACTGCACGGTCGACATCGGCCGGGTCCAGTTCCGGTGCCCCGGCCCGCAGCCACAAAAAGTATTCGACATTCCCCGACGGCCCGGGCAGCGGACTGGCCGTCACGCCCTTCACCCCGAGCCCCAGTCCCCAGGCCTTACCGGCCACCCCCGTCACCGCTTCGGCCCGCAGCTGGGGGCTGCGTACGACTCCCCCGCTGCCCAGCCGCTCCTTCCCCACCTCGAACTGCGGCTTGACCATCATCACCAGGTCCGCGTCCGGCTTCACGCACCGCACCAGGGCTGGCAGGACCAGCCCGAGCGGGATGAAGGACAGATCCCCCACGACAAGATCCACAGGCTCCCCATCGATCTCTTCAAGTGTCAATTCGCGAACGTTCGTACGGTCCTTGACGGTGACGCGTTCATCCTTTTGAAGAGACCATGCGAGTTGTCCGTATCCGACGTCCACGGCGACGACGTGGGCGGCGCCCGCCCGCAGCAGGACATCGGTGAAACCGCCGGTGGACGCCCCGGCGTCGAGCGCCCTGCGCCCCTCGACGACCAGGCCCTGCGGCAGGAACGCCGTCAGCGCGCCGGCGAGCTTGTGGCCGCCGCGCGACACGTAGTCGGGGTCGTTCTCGTCGGCCGCCACGACGATCGCGGCCGCGGTCTCCACCTGCGTGGCGGGTTTGGTCGCGACGGTCTTGCCGACGGAGACCCGCCCGGCGGCGATGAGCTGGCCGGCGTGCTCACGCGAGCGCGCGAGCTTCCGGCGGACCAGCTCCGCGTCGAGACGGCGGCGTGCGACTCCTGCCACGTTCGGTTCAGCTCCCCTGTCCGTGCGTCGATGGGGGCGCCGGAGGTCCCGGGCGGGCGTCGAGCGCGGTGAGCGCGTCGCGCAGCCCCCGGTGTACATCCTCGTACACCTCGACGTGTCCGTCCGTGGCGAGGTGGTCCGCGTCGCCGAGCCGGTCCAGGGCCGCGTCCACGTCGGCGTCACCGGTGGGCGTGCGGGGCACGTTCAGCGGGGCGGGAGAGGCGGGGTCGTACCCGGGTTCGGGAGCGGGATCGTCCTCCGCCACCGCCGGGGTCTCGGGTACTGCGTCGTCCATGCCCCGACGCTACCGCGAACCGCTGCGGTACCGTCGACCGCGATGGCCACGATCGAGGAGTGCCGCAGCGCACTCGACAAGCTTTCCGACAACATGCAGCGCGCCGAAGGGGACGTCCGCGACGCCGCGGCCCTGGACCGTTCGGTGAGCTGCCACATCACGGACCTGGACGTCACCTTCGTCGGCCGTATGCAGGGCGGGCGGATCGTCGTGCGCGACACGATCCAGGGGCCGCCGCCCGACAAGGCCGAGATCAGGCTGGCCATGACCGGAGACGACCTGGTCGCCCTGGTCGACGGCGAACTGAGCTTCGCCAAGGCCTGGGGCTCGGGCCGGGTGAAACTGAACGCGGGCGTGCGGGACCTGCTCCAGCTCAGGAAGCTTCTGTAGCGGCCGCCTTCCCGGCCCCGGCCCCTGCTCCGACGCGTGCCTTCCGCGCCGCCGGAACGACCAGCGGCGTGCCCGTCTCCGGGTCGTCGATGACCTGGCAGCGCAGTCCGAAGACCTCCTCGACCAGGCCGGCCGTGACGATGTCCTTCGGCGCGCCCTCGGCGATGATCCGACCCTCGCGCAGGGCGATGAGGTGCGTGGCGTAGCGGGCGGCGTGGTTCAGGTCGTGCAGCACGGCGACGAGCGTGCGCCCCTGCTCCTCGTGCAGCTCCGCACACAGGTCCAGGACGTCGATCTGGTGCTGGATGTCCAGGAACGTCGTCGGCTCGTCGAGCAGTAGCAGCGGTGTCTGCTGGGCGAGTGCCATGGCGATCCACACGCGCTGGCGCTGACCGCCCGAGAGCTCGTCGACGTACCGGTCGGCCAGCTCGGCGACGCCGGTCTGCCGCATCGACTCCTGGACGACCCGCTCGTCCTCGGTCGACCACTGGCGCAGGATGCCCTGGTGCGGGTACCGGCCCCGGCCCACCAGGTCGCCGACGGTGATGCCGTCGGGCGCGATGGACGACTGGGGCAGCAGACCGAGGGTCCGCGCGACCTTCTTCGCGGGCATCGACTGGATGGTCTGGCCGTCGAGCAGCACCCGGCCCTCGCTGGGCTTGAGCATCCGCGACAGCGCCCGCAGGAGCGTCGACTTGCCGCACGCGTTGGGGCCGACGATCACGGTGAAGGAGTTGTCGGGTATCTCCACCGACAGTTGCTCGGCGATCACCCGCTGGTCGTAGGCGAGGGTGACGTTCTCGGCGGACAGACGGTTCACGGTGCTCCTTCGGTTCTTGCTCATATCCGGCCCGCCTTGCGTTCGGTGACCAGCAGCCACAGCAGGTAGACGCCGCCGAGCACGCCGGTGACCACACCCACGGGCAACTGCTCGGCGCCGAACGCCCGCTGCGAGAGCCAGTCGGCGATGACCAGCAGGGCGGCGCCCATGCTCAGGGAGGCCAGCAGGTTCGGGCCGGGCGCACGGGTCAGGCGCCGGGCCAGCTGCGGCGCGGTGAGCGCGACGAAGCTGACGGGACCGGCGGCGGCGGTCGCGGACGCGGTCAGCAGCACGGCCGCCACCATCAGCAGCAGCCGCACGCGCTCCACCCGCACCCCGAGGGCGTACGACACGTCGTCGCCCATCTCCATCATCCGCAGTCCGCGCCCGTTGCACAGGACCAGCGGCACGAGCACGGCGCACAGCCCGAGGAGCGGCCAGACCTGGGCCCAGTCACGGCCGTCGAGGGACCCGGTCATCCACACGACCGCGCGCGCCGCGTCCACGATGTCGGACTTGGTGAGCAGATAGCCGTTGACCGCCGTGACGATCGCGGAGACGCCGATACCCACCAGCACCAGCCGGTAGCCGTGCACGCCCCGCTTCCAGGCGAGCACGTAGATGGCGAGGCCGGTCACCAGGCCGCCCACCAGCGCGCCGGCGGCGACCTGGTTCGCGCTCCCGGAGAACAGCACGATCACCGTGAGCGCGCCGGCCGTCGCCCCCTGCCCGAGGCCCAGCACGTCCGGACTGCCCAGCGGATTGCGGGAGATGGACTGGAACAGCGCGCCGCCGAGTCCGAGTGAGGCGCCGACCAGCAACCCGACCAGGACCCGTGGCAGCCGTAGTTCGTTGACGATGAACTCCTGGCCCGCGTTGCCCTCGCCGAACAGCGTCCGCAGCACGTCGGCGGCCGGGATCGGGAAGTCGCCGGTGCCGATGAGCACGACGCTCGCCGTGAGCGCCGCGACCAGCAGCAGGAACACGACGGTGAAGGCCCGCACGTCCAGGCGCACGGAGAGCCCGCCCGGGGTCCTCACAGTACGGTTGGTGGTCTTCACAGCTGAGCCGTCCTCCGCCGTCGTACGAGATAGATGAACACCGGACCGCCGAGGATCGCGGTGATGATGCCCACCTGGAGTTCCGCGGGCCGGGCCACGATCCGGCCGATGACGTCGGCGCCGAGCAGCAGCACGGGCGACAGGATCGCCGCGTACGGCAGGATCCAGCGCAGGTCGGGCCCGGTGAAGGACCGCACGACGTGCGGAACCATCAGCCCGACGAACACGATCGGCCCGCAGGCCGCGGTCGCCGCCCCGCACAGCACGGTCGCGGCCAGCATGGACAGCGCCCGCGTCCGGTTCAGGTTGGCGCCGAGCGCCTTGGCGGTGTCGTCGCCCATGGCCATGGCGTTGAGCGGCCGGGACAGGGCCAGCGCCAGGACCATGCCGGCCAGCAGGAACGGCAGGACCTGCCGGATGGTCGATTCGTTCGCCGCGGACAGCGAACCGACCGTCCAGAACCGCATCTTGCCGAGCGCCGCGTCGTCCATGATCATCACGGCCTGGAGGTAGCCGTAGAGCGCGGCGCTGATCGCCGTACCGGCGAGCGCGAGCCGCACCGGCGTCGCGCCCCGGCTGCCGCCGAGGAACCACACCAGCGCCCCGACCGCGGCCGCGCCGAAGAACGCGAACCAGACGTAGCCGCTGAGCGAGGTGATCCCGAGGAACGTGACGGCCGTGACGACCGCGGCGGACGCGCCCGCGTTGATGCCGAGCAGTCCGGGGTCGGCCAGCGGGTTGCGCGTGAGCGCCTGGAGAACCGCTCCGGCCAGGCCGAGGGCGGCGCCGGCGAGCAGCCCGAGCACGGTCCGCGACAGCCGCTCCGCGACGACGACGTCGCCGTACGTCCCCGAGTCCTCGAACAAGCCGTGCCAGACCTGCCCGAGGGACAGCTCTTTCGCTCCGATCGCGATACTCGCCAGCGCGACGAGCACCAGGATCGCGACGGCCAGGAGGAGCCCAAAGGCCCGTATCGCCCGTCGGGTCGGGGGCGCGGGGGCGGTCTCCGCGCGCTGTTCAGGGGGACTGTCGACCAACACGCAGGTTAGGTTAGCCTACCCTGCCATTCGACCTCGATCCGGAGCCCGGCCGCCGCCACGCACGCCCGGCCGGAGCGTGCCCGCGAACCACGGATCCAACCGTCACTCAAAGACCAAGCCTCGCCAGCGACTTCCCCCCGTCGAGCTCGCACACACCCGCACCGGCGGCCGTCCACGCCGCGGCGCACAACGCGCGCAGCCCGTCCAGCGCCTCGCCGTCCCCGTCGAGCTCCAGCCGGTCCGCACCGGCCCTCGCCGTCCAGCCACCGCACCGGAACCCGCCGTCGTCCGCCGCGGCGACCTCCGGCTGACCGCCGAGCATCCCCCGCAGATCGGCGTCCACGTACGTCGGCCGGTGCTGCGGCGGCGCGGCCAGCAACTGGGCGCCGTCGGTCACGCCGGTCAGCACGAGCAGCGAGTCGACGTCCCCGTTGAACGCGCCCTCGATGTCCGTGTCCAGCCGGTCCCCCACCACCAGCGGCCGCTCGGCCCCGGTCCGCAGGATGGTCTCCCGGTGCATCGGCGGCAGCGGCTTGCCCGCGACCTGAGGCTCGGCGCCCGTGGCGATCCGCACGACCTCCACCGCAGCGCCGTTGCCCGGCGCGATCCCCCGCCCGCTCGGAATCGTCAAGTCGGTGTTCGAGGCGAACCAGGGCACACCGCGCGCGACGGCGTAACTGGCCTCCGCGAAACGGCCCCACGGCAGCTCCGGACCGCCGTATCCCTGCACCACCGCCGCCGGATCGTCGTCCGCCGACTCGACGGGCACGAGCCCGCGCTCGCGCAGCGCCACGCGCAGCCCGTCACCGCCGATCACCAGCACACGGGCGCCCTGCGGCACCTGCTCACTGATCAGCCGCGCGACCGCCTGCGCCGAGGTGATGACATCGTCCGCGCCTGTCGGTATGCCCAGCTCGGTCAGATGCTCGGCGACCGTGTCCGGAGTCCGCAGCGCGTTGTTGGTGACGTACGCCAGACGCATCCCGCCCGCCCGGGCCGTGGCCAGCGACTCGACCGCGTGCGCGATCGCGCTCCCGCCCGCGTACACGACACCGTCCAGGTCGAGCAGCGCCGTGTCGTACGCCTCGCTCAGGGCCTGCCCACTGCCCTCGGGCCTCGTCCTGACGCTTCGGCTCATCCCGCATCGCTCCTCGTTCGACGGCTTTCCCCCGATCATCCCCCATGCCACTGACACCCGTACGATGCCGGGATGAACACAGCAGGTCACTCGGAAGCAACAGAGCGCCGAGGCCTGGAACTCACCCCGTTCCGAGGCCTTCGATACGACCCCGACCGGGTCGGCAGCCTGGCCGCAGTGACGTCCCCGCCGTACGACGTCGTCGTCCGCCCCGACGGAGTGCACCATCTCGAGTCCGCCGACCCGCACAACATCGTCCGGCTGATCCTCCCCCAGGCCGCCACCCCCGGCGCCCGCAACGACCAGGCCGCCAAGACCCTGCGCCGCTGGCTGTCCGAGGGCGTCCTGACCACCGACCCCGATCCCGGCCTGTACGTCTACGAGCAGCGGGACAGCAACGGCATGCTGCAACGCGGCGTCATCGGCGCCCTGCGCGTGTCGGACCCGGCCGAGCAGGTGGTGCTGCCGCACGAGGACGTCATGCCGCACATCGTCGCCGACCGCGCGGCCCTGATGCGGGCCACCTCCGCGAACCTCGAACCCCTCCTGCTGACCTACCGCGGCGACGACTCGACGACCGCCACGGCGGACCTGATCGAGCGCACCGCCGAACAGCCACCGCTCCTCGCGACCACCACGGAGGACGGCTTCAGCCACCGCCTGTGGTCGGTCACAGCCCCCGCCGACCTGGCCACGATCCAGGCCGGCCTGGCCCGTCACCAGGCCCTCATCGCCGACGGCCACCACCGCTGGGCGACCTACCGCCGCCTCCGCGCGGAACACCCCTCCCCCAGCCCGTGGGACCACGGCCTGGTCCTCCTGGTCGACACGGCCCGCTACCCCCTCCGCGTCCGCGCCATCCACCGCCTCCTCCACGACCTGCCGGTCGGCGACGCCGTGGCCGCCCTGGACGGCCGCTTCCGCGTCCGCCGCCTCGAACTCCCGCTGGCCGAGGCCCTGGAGGCACTGGCGGACGCGGCCTGCGCGGGCAACGCGTTCCTGCTCGCCGGCGACGGTTCCTTCCACCTCGTCGACCACCCGGACCAGGATCTCCTGGCCCGCACGGTCCCCGCCGACCGCCCCACCGCCTGGCGAACGCTCGACGCGACGGTCCTGCACGCCACGCTCCTCGACCACGTCTGGGACATCCCCGAGGACTCCCCCGCGCACATCACCTACATCCACGACGCGGCCGCCACGGTGGCGAAGGCGGAACGCGACGGCGGTACGGCCGTTCTGATGCACGCGGTCCGCGAGGAGGTCGTCCGCGACCTGGCCCGGCAGGGCGTCACCATGCCACGCAAGTCGACGTCGTTCGGCCCGAAGCCGGCCTCCGGCCTGGTCCTGCGCGCGCTGGACCTCTGACGCGCTGGTTCTGGCACACGAAAGGGGCGGATCCCGACCGGAATCCGCCCCCTCTGCCTCTACGCGACGTCAGTCCTTCTCCTCCACGGAGGCCTCGCCGCCCTCATCCTCGTCCTCGCCCAGGGCGTCCACGAACTCCACCCCGTCCAGCTCGGCGAGCCGGTCCGAGGCGTCCGTGCTGCCGTCCCGGTCGGCCTCCACGGCCTTCGCGAACCACTCCCGCGCCTCGCCTTCCCGCCCGGCCGCCAGCAGCGCGTCCGCGTAGGCGTACCGCAGCCGTGCGGTCCACGGCTGCACGGAGTTGGAGGCCAGCTCCGAACTCTGCAGCGTCACGATGGCCGCGTCCAGCTGCCCCATGTCCCGCCGCGCACCGGCCGCGACGAGCCGCATCTCGACCTGCCCGGCCTTGTCGAGCTTGTGCACCTCGGGCGCCCCGGCCATGTCCAGCGCCTTCTCCGGCCGCCCCAGCCCACGCTCGCAGTCGGCCATGACAGGCCACAGATCGATGTTCCCGGTCATCCGCTTGGCGGCCCGGAACTCGGCCAGCGCCTCGCCGTACTTCTGGCTGGCGTACGACGCGAACCCGGCCGCCTCCCGCACGGCGGCGACACGCGACGCCAGCCGCAGCGCCACCCTGGAGTAGCCGTACGCGCCCTCGGGGTCCTCGTCGAGGAGCCGCGCGACCATCACCAGGTTCTTCGCGACATCGTCCGCAAGCGTCTTCGGCAGGCTCTGGAGCTCCTGCCGCACGTCCTTGTCGATCTCTTCGCCCGTGACGTCCTCGGGGATCGGCAGCCGCTTGATCGGCTCCCTGTCCCGCTCGCGCTCGTCACGGAACCGGCCGCCGCCACGACGGTCGTCCCGACGGTCGTCGCGCCGGTCGTCACGGCCCCGGAAGCCCCCGGGCCGCCCACCGCGATCGTCGCGACGCGGCCCTCGCCCGCCACGGTCGTCGCGGCCACGGAAGCCGCCGCGCTCGCCGCCGCGGTCGCCGCGCGTATCGCGAGTGTCGCGCTCGCCGCGGGTGTCGTCCCGCCGGAAACTCCCACGCCCACCACGAGGGGCATCATCACGCCGGAAACCGCCACGGTCCCCACGGTCGTCCCCACGACGGTCATCCCGTCGGTCATCCCGTCGGTCGTCGCGTCGGTCATCCCGTCGGTCGTCGCGTCGGTCATCCCGTCGGTCGTCACGTCCCCGGAACCCGCCGCGGTCGCCGTCGCGCCGGAAGCCGCGGTCCCGGTCATCACCGCGGAAACCACGGCCTGGGGCGTCCCGGCGCTCTCCGCGGTCGTCACGGCGGGGGAATCCGCCGCGGTCGCCCTCACGCCTGTCATCGCGACGGTCGTCGCGCCTGTCGTCCCGACGGTCGTCCCGTCGGAATCCACCGCGCTGTCCACGGTCGTCGTCTCCGCGTCGGACATCGCCCCGGCGGTCGTCGCGCCGGCCGTAACCGCCACCACGGTTGTCGTCACGCCGGAAACCGCCCCGGTCGCCGCCCCTGTCTCCCCGGTCGTCCCGCCGCTCACCACGGTCGTCACGGCGGAACGCGGGACGCTCGCCACGGTCGTCACGCCGGAAGGAGGGACGGTCACCACGGTCGTCACGCCGGAACGGGGGACGCTCCCCACGGTCGTCACGCCGGAAGGAGGGACGGTCACCGCGGTCGTCACGCCGGAACGGGGGACGCTCCCCGCGGTCATCACGCCGGAAGGAGGGACGGTCACCACGGTCGTCTCGCCGGGAATCTCCCCGATCACGATCGTCCCTGCGCGGCCCTCGGTCACGGTCGTCGCGCCGGCCGTAGCCACCACCGCGGTTGTCGTCACGCCGGAAGCCACCACGCTCCCCGCGGTCGCTTCGCTCACCTCGGTCGCTCCGGCCGCCACGGTCGTCCCGACCGCGGAAGCCACCACGGTCTCCACGGTCCCCGCGCTGACCGCCGCGGTCGCTCCGGTCCCCCTCCCGTCGCTGCTGGTCGCGCTCCGGTCGGTCGTCGGGAGAGTTGGTGGACATGGTGACTCCTGTCTTCGGTACTGCAAGTCATTCTCGCGCAGCCGGGTGCCCAGCGCGCAGTGCAAAAACAAAAAGGACCCCTGGTCCCAGCTGAACGCTGGGACCAGGGGTCCTTCCAAAGATTGTTCGGCGGCGTCCTACTCTCCCACAGGGTCCCCCCTGCAGTACCATCGGCGCTGTAAGGCTTAGCTTCCGGGTTCGGAATGTAACCGGGCGTTTCCCCTACGCTATAACCACCGAAACCCTAATGGTTTCGAGCGAACAAGCACACTCTTCAATTATTTGTTCTGCTCAAAGCCGACAACTGTTCGTTGTCTCAGAACTAACACAGTGGACGCGAGCAACTGAGGACAAGCCCTCGGCCTATTAGTACCGGTCAACTCCACACGTTACCGTGCTTCCATATCCGGCCTATCAACCCAGTCGTCTACTGGGAGCCTTACCCTCTCTAGGAGGTGGGAGTCCTCATCTCGAAGCAGGCTTCCCGCTTAGATGCTTTCAGCGGTTATCCCTCCCGAACGTAGCCAACCAGCCATGCCCTTGGCAGAACAACTGGCACACCAGAGGTTCGTCCGTCCCGGTCCTCTCGTACTAGGGACAGCCCTTCTCAAGACTCCTACGCGCACAGCGGATAGGGACCGAACTGTCTCACGACGTTCTAAACCCAGCTCGCGTACCGCTTTAATGGGCGAACAGCCCAACCCTTGGGACCGACTCCAGCCCCAGGATGCGACGAGCCGACATCGAGGTGCCAAACCATCCCGTCGATATGGACTCTTGGGGAAGATCAGCCTGTTATCCCCGGGGTACCTTTTATCCGTTGAGCGACGGCGCTTCCACAAGCCACCGCCGGATCACTAGTCCCGACTTTCGTCCCTGCTCGACCCGTCGGTCTCACAGTCAAGCTCCCTTGTGCACTTACACTCAACACCTGATTGCCAACCAGGCTGAGGGAACCTTTGGGCGCCTCCGTTACTCTTTAGGAGGCAACCGCCCCAGTTAAACTACCCATCAGACACTGTCCCTGATCCGGATCACGGACCCAGGTTAGACATCCAGCACGACCAGACTGGTATTTCAACGACGACTCCACACTAACTGGCGTTAGCGCTTCACAGTCTCCCAGCTATCCTACACAAGCCGAACCGAACACCAATATCAAACTGTAGTAAAGGTCCCGGGGTCTTTCCGTCCTGCTGCGCGAAACGAGCATCTTTACTCGTAGTGCAATTTCACCGGGCCTATGGTTGAGACAGTCGAGAAGTCGTTACGCCATTCGTGCAGGTCGGAACTTACCCGACAAGGAATTTCGCTACCTTAGGATGGTTATAGTTACCACCGCCGTTTACTGGCGCTTAAGTTCTCAGCTTCGCCACCCCGAAGAGTGACTAACCGGTCCCCTTAACGTTCCAGCACCGGGCAGGCGTCAGTCCGTATACATCGCCTTACGGCTTCGCACGGACCTGTGTTTTTAGTAAACAGTCGCTTCTCGCTGGTCTCTGCGGCCACCCCCAGCTCACCGTGTAAAACGGATCACCAGTGATGGCCCCCCTTCTCCCGAAGTTACGGGGGCATTTTGCCGAGTTCCTTAACCATAGTTCACCCGAACGCCTCGGTATTCTCTACCTGACCACCTGAGTCGGTTTAGGGTACGGGCCGCCATGAAACTCGCTAGAGGCTTTTCTCGACAGCATAGGATCATCCACTTCACCACAATCGGCTCGGCATCAGGTCTCACCCTCAAGTCATCCGGATTTACCTAGATGACGGGCTACACCCTTACCCCGGGACAACCACCGCCCGGGCTGGACTACCTTCCTGCGTCACCCCATCACTCACCTACTAACCGCTTGGTTCGGCGGCTCCACCACTTTCCTTTCCCCGAAGGGTCCGGAACGGCTTCACGGCCTTAGCATCACGATGCTCGATGTTTGACGCTTCACAGCGGGTACCGGAATATCAACCGGTTATCCATCGACTACGCCTGTCGGCCTCGCCTTAGGTCCCGACTTACCCTGGGCAGATCAGCTTGACCCAGGAACCCTTAGTCAATCGGCGCACACGTTTCTCACGTGTGAATCGCTACTCATGCCTGCATTCTCACTCGTGAACCGTCCACAACTCGCTTACGCGGCTGCTTCACCCGGCACACGACGCTCCCCTACCCATCACAGCACCCGTTGGGGCTATAGCTGCAATGACACGACTTCGGCGGTACGCTTGAGCCCCGCTACATTGTCGGCGCGGAATCACTAGACCAGTGAGCTATTACGCACTCTTTCAAGGGTGGCTGCTTCTAAGCCAACCTCCTGGTTGTCTCTGCGACTCCACATCCTTTCCCACTTAGCGTACGCTTAGGGGCCTTAGTCGATGCTCTGGGCTGTTTCCCTCTCGACCATGGAGCTTATCCCCCACAGTCTCACTGCCGCGCTCTCACTTACCGGCATTCGGAGTTTGGCTAAGGTCAGTAACCCGGTAGGGCCCATCGCCTATCCAGTGCTCTACCTCCGGCAAGAAACACACGACGCTGCACCTAAATGCATTTCGGGGAGAACCAGCTATCACGGAGTTTGATTGGCCTTTCACCCCTAACCACAGGTCATCCCCCAGGTTTTCAACCCTGGTGGGTTCGGTCCTCCACGAAGTCTTACCTCCGCTTCAACCTGCCCATGGCTAGATCACTCCGCTTCGGGTCTTGAGCGTGCTACTCCACCGCCCTATTCGGACTCGCTTTCGCTACGGCTTCCCCACTCGGGTTAACCTCGCAACACACCGCAAACTCGCAGGCTCATTCTTCAAAAGGCACGCAGTCACGAGGCAAGCACAAGTGCTTGCCCGACGCTCCCACGGCTTGTAGGCACACGGTTTCAGGTACTATTTCACTCCGCTCCCGCGGTACTTTTCACCATTCCCTCACGGTACTATCCGCTATCGGTCACCAGGGAATATTTAGGCTTAGCGGGTGGTCCCGCCAGATTCACACGGGATTTCTCGGGCCCCGTGCTACTTGGGTGTCTCTCAAACGAGCCGCTGATGTTTCGACTACGGGGGTCTTACCCTCTACGCCGGACCTTTCGCATGTCCTTCGCCTACATCAACGGTTTCTGACTCGTCTCATGGCCGGCAGACCATGAAAGAGAGATCCCACAACCCCGTATACGCAACCCCTGCCGGGTCTCACACGCATACGGTTTGGCCTCATCCGGTTTCGCTCGCCACTACTCCCGGAATCACGGTTGTTTTCTCTTCCTGCGGGTACTGAGATGTTTCACTTCCCCGCGTTCCCTCCACTTGTCCTATGTGTTCAGGCAAGGGTGACAGCCCATGACGACTGCCGGGTTTCCCCATTCGGACACCCCCGGATCAAAGCCTGGTTGACGACTCCCCGGGGCCTATCGTGGCCTCCCACGTCCTTCATCGGTTCCTGGTGCCAAGGCATCCACCGTGCGCCCTTAAAACTTGGCCACAGATGCTCGCGTCCACTGTGCAGTTCTCAAACAACGACCAGCCACCCATCACCCCGGACCTTCGATCCGAGTTCACTGGGGCCGGCGACTGAGGAAAAATCCATTCCCTCAGACACCCAACAGCGTGCCCGACACCCCTGGCCTCTCGTGGTCCGCGTTCCACGCTCCGAAGAGCAGTACTAGCAGCCCGAGTTGGCTGAAGATGCCGAATAGTCAACGTTCCACCCATGAGCAACCAGCATCAGACATTCGCTGATGTACTGGCCTCTGACCTCACCCCGAGGGGATCGGTAAGAAGTGCTCCTTAGAAAGGAGGTGATCCAGCCGCACCTTCCGGTACGGCTACCTTGTTACGACTTCGTCCCAATCGCCAGTCCCACCTTCGACAGCTCCCTCCCCACAAGGGGGTTGGGCCACCGGCTTCGGGTGTTACCGACTTTCGTGACGTGACGGGCGGTGTGTACAAGGCCCGGGAACGTATTCACCGCAGCAATGCTGATCTGCGATTACTAGCGACTCCGACTTCATGGGGTCGAGTTGCAGACCCCAATCCGAACTGAGACCGGCTTTTTGAGATTCGCTCCACCTCGCGGTATCGCAGCTCATTGTACCGGCCATTGTAGCACGTGTGCAGCCCAAGACATAAGGGGCATGATGACTTGACGTCGTCCCCACCTTCCTCCGAGTTGACCCCGGCGGTCTCCCGTGAGTCCCCAACACCCCGAAGGGCTTGCTGGCAACACGGGACAAGGGTTGCGCTCGTTGCGGGACTTAACCCAACATCTCACGACACGAGCTGACGACAGCCATGCACCACCTGTACACCGACCACAAGGGGGCGCCCATCTCTGGACGTTTCCGGTGTATGTCAAGCCTTGGTAAGGTTCTTCGCGTTGCGTCGAATTAAGCCACATGCTCCGCCGCTTGTGCGGGCCCCCGTCAATTCCTTTGAGTTTTAGCCTTGCGGCCGTACTCCCCAGGCGGGGCACTTAATGCGTTAGCTGCGGCACGGACAACGTGGAATGTTGCCCACACCTAGTGCCCACCGTTTACGGCGTGGACTACCAGGGTATCTAATCCTGTTCGCTCCCCACGCTTTCGCTCCTCAGCGTCAGTATCGGCCCAGAGATCCGCCTTCGCCACCGGTGTTCCTCCTGATATCTGCGCATTTCACCGCTACACCAGGAATTCCGATCTCCCCTACCGAACTCTAGCCTGCCCGTATCGACTGCAGACCCGGGGTTAAGCCCCGGGCTTTCACAACCGACGTGACAAGCCGCCTACGAGCTCTTTACGCCCAATAATTCCGGACAACGCTCGCGCCCTACGTATTACCGCGGCTGCTGGCACGTAGTTAGCCGGCGCTTCTTCTGCAGGTACCGTCACTTTCGCTTCTTCCCTGCTGAAAGAGGTTTACAACCCGAAGGCCGTCATCCCTCACGCGGCGTCGCTGCATCAGGCTTTCGCCCATTGTGCAATATTCCCCACTGCTGCCTCCCGTAGGAGTCTGGGCCGTGTCTCAGTCCCAGTGTGGCCGGTCGCCCTCTCAGGCCGGCTACCCGTCGTCGCCTTGGTGAGCCATTACCTCACCAACAAGCTGATAGGCCGCGGGCTCATCCTGCACCGCCGGAGCTTTCGAACACCTTGGATGCCCAAGGTGGTCAGTATCCGGTATTAGACCCCGTTTCCAGGGCTTGTCCCAGAGTGCAGGGCAGATTGCCCACGTGTTACTCACCCGTTCGCCACTAATCCCCACCGAAGTGGTTCATCGTTCGACTTGCATGTGTTAAGCACGCCGCCAGCGTTCGTCCTGAGCCAGGATCAAACTCTCCGTGAATGTTTACCGGTAATCCGGTCGACACCACGAGAGCGGAACGGTCAGGCGGAATAGGCCCGACCGTTCACAGCGTCCTCGCTGTGTTTTTTCAAAGGAACCTCGCCCCAGCTGATGCTGGAGACGGGGTATCAACATATCTGGCGTTGACTTTTGGCACGCTGTTGAGTTCTCAAGGAACGGTCGCTTCCTTTGTACTCACCCTCTCGGGCTTTCCTCCGGGCGCTTCCCTTCGGTCTTGCGTTTCCGACTCTATCAGATCTTTTTCTCGATCCGATTCCCTGTCGGCGGGATTTGCCGGGCGGCCTTGGCTTTCGCTCGTCGGCCTTTCGACATTCACTACGTTAACCGATTCGCCGTCCAACTCATAATCGAGTCCGTCGGCGCCGAATTCAGGCATGCGGGCACGCCGAATTCGCCCCTGCTGAGGGGAGTCGCTAGGTAGTGGGTTGGCCGCTTCCGGCTGCTGGCGAATGCCGTACCCGGGTCAAGCGGCTCGGGCTACATTACGCATCCTGCGGGGACGCGTCAACTTCGGCGGCGCCTCGGGACATGGGCCCGATAGGGGCTCACCGTCGGGTCGTTGGCGACCCAGAAGCGCCAGGGGTGGATGTCGCCGTTGCCCCCGTCGCCCGCGACTCCGGTGCGTGGGCCGTTGCGTACCTGGTCACGGGGTACGGGCGTGCCCGTGAGCATCCTCAGGGGGGTGGCGTCGGAGGTGCAGGCGTCCGTGCCGTCCAGGGAGCGGTCCACGTTCAGGGCCGTGGCCAGACGGGCCGGGCCTTTGGCCAGTTCCTTGTCGTTGCGGGCCGAGAGTCGGCGGGTGCGGGCCAGCTCGGCGCCCTCGATGATCTCGCCGGCCCGGAGCAGGACCGCGCTCGCCTTGCCCTCGGGGCCGCACACCAGGTTCATGCAGAACCACATGCCGTACGTGAAGTAGACGTAGACGTGCCCGGGGGGACCGAACATCACGCCGTTGCGGGCCGTGCGGCCGCGATAAGCGTGGGAGCCGGGGTCGTCGGCACCGTCGTAGGCCTCGACCTCCGTCAGGCGGAGGGCGATCGGACCGTCCGGGGTGGTGCGTACCAGGATGCGGCCGAGGAGGTCGGGGGCGACATCGAGGACGGGTCGGTCGAAGAACTCCCTGGACAGGGGCGTACGGTCGGGGGTCGCGATCATGCCCTCCGAGGGTACTGGAGACGGGTGGTGCGGTGGGGTGGCCTCAGGGCGCCGGCCTTGCCAGGGTGAGGGCATGGAACCGGCCACGGCCGGATCGCGTTTGTATGGATCAAGGATCCACCCGTAGTGGGCGAGAGGGAGAGACATGGCGTTCAAGAAGCTGCTCGCGAGCCTGGGGGCCGGCGGGGCTTCCGTCGAGACGGTGCTGCACGAGGTCAACGTCGTGCCGGGCGGTGTCGTCCAGGGTGAGGTGCGGATTCAGGGCGGGTCCGTGAACCAGCAGATCGAGGGGCTGTCGGTCGGGCTCCAGGCCAAGGTTGAGGTCGAGAGCGGCGACCAGGAGTACAAGCAGGACATCGAGTTCACGAAGTCCCGGCTGGGCGGGGCGTTCGAGCTCCAGGCGAACGCGGTGCACGCGGTCCAGTTCGGGCTGGAGATTCCGTGGGAGACGCCGATCACGACGATCGACGGGCAGGAGCTGCGCTCGATGCACATCGGGGTCTCCACGGAACTGGAGATCGCGCGGGCGGTGGACTCCGGTGACCTGGACCCGATCAACGTGCACCCGCTGCCGGCGCAGAAGGCGATCCTGGACGCGTTCATCCAGCTGGGCTTCCGGTTCAAGAACGCGGACATGGAGCGCGGTGTCATCCGGGGTACGCGGCAGAAGCTGCCGTTCTACCAGGAGATCGAGTTCCACCCGCCGCAGCAGTACCGGGGGCTGAACCAGGTCGAGCTGAGCTTCGTGGCCGACCAGAACGCCATGGACGTGGTGCTCGAGATGGACAAGAAGCCGGGTCTGTTCAGCGAGGGCAGTGACACCTTCCGCTCGTTCCAGGTGGGTCTCAACGACTACCAGGGGACCGACTGGACGGCGTACCTCAACCAGTGGCTCTCCGAGGTCGGCAGCAAGCGCAACTGGTTCTAGGGAAGGCCCTAGGCTCGGTATCGACTGCAAGAACCGATCCAGGAGGTACCGAGGTGACCGAGCTCAAGCGGCGGCCGCTCCCCCACGACTTCCATCCGCCCGTGCCGTCGTTCACGGTGACGAGCGAGGACGTCCAGGAGGGGGCGACGCTCAAGGACGCTCAGGTCCACGCGGCCGACAACACCTCGCCGCAGCTGCGGTGGGAGGGCTTCCCGCCCGAGACCAAGAGCTTCGCCGTGACCTGCTACGACCCCGATGCCCCGACGGGGAGCGGGTTCTGGCACTGGGTGCTGTTCGACATCCCGGCGTCGGTGACGAAGCTGCCGGCGGGTGCGGGCAGCGGCAAGTTCGAGGGTCTGCCCGAGGGTGCGATCCACGCTCGTAACGACTACGGCGGCAAGGAGTTCGGCGGTGCCGCGCCGCCGCCCGGGGACGGGCCGCACCGGTACGTGTTCACGGTGTATGCCGTGGACCAGGAGAAGCTCGGTCCGGACGCGGAGGCTTCGCCGGCCGTCGTGGGCTTCAACCTGCGGTTCCACACGATCGGGCGGGCCCAGCTGATCGGTGAGTACGAGGTGCCCGCCGAAAGCTGAGTGAGCCGCCCCGCGATCCCGGCGTTCACGGAACGTTTGCCCGCTCCTGGTCTTGGAATTGATCAGGAGCGGGCATTTTTGTTGCCGGGGGTCGCGGGGGTCACCCCCCGTGGGAGCAGCAGATATTGCGTTGTCCATCTCGGCGTGCCCGGCCAGAGTTGATCCCAGCCCGCCAGAGGGTGGGCCGGTGCACACGGGAGGTGGGCTGGTATGCGGGACACGCTGGTACTCAACGCGAGCTTCGAGCCGCTGTCGACGGTGACGCTTAACCGAGCCGTCGTTCTGGTGCTTCAGGACAAGGCCGTCGTCGAGCAGGCCCACCCCGAACTGCGGATGCGGGGAGCCGCGGTCGACATACCGGCGCCTCGTGTGATCAGGCTCTGCCAGTACGTACGGGTGCCGTTCCGAAGACGAGCGCCGTGGTCGAGGCGGGGTGTGCTGGTCCGGGACCGGCACAGGTGCGCGTACTGCGGGAGGCGGGCGACGACCGTCGACCACGTGGTGCCGCGGTCGCAGGGCGGTCAGGACACCTGGCTGAACACGGTGGCCTCATGCGCGCAGGACAACCACCGCAAGGCCAACCGGACTCCGGAGGAGGCGGGGATGCCGCTGCTGCGGCAGCCGTTCGAGCCGACTCCGGCGGACGCGATGCTGCTGGCGCTGGGGCAGGACGACTTCGACGCGCTGCCGGAGTGGCTGGCCCAGCCTGCGGCCTAGCCCGGCTGTCGCATGAAGGGGCCCGCTTCCTTCGGGGAAGCGGGCCCCTTCATGCGATGCGGTGCCGGGTCAGTCGAGGGACGGCTTCTCGCGGCGTTCCTGGGCGGGGACGCCGCCTCCGGACGCGCCTGAGTTGCCGCCGGAACCGCCGCCCAGGCCGCCGAAGTTGCCCATGGCACCGGAGAGGCCCTTGAGTGCGTCGCCGATTTCGCTGGGGACGATCCAGAGCTTGTTGGCGTCGCCTTCGGCGATCTTGGGGAGCATCTGGAGGTACTGGTAGGAGAGCAGCTTCTGGTCCGGGTCGCCGGCGTGGATGGCCTCGAAGACCGTACGGACGGCCTGGGCCTCGCCCTCGGCGCGCAGGGCGGCGGCCTTGGCCTCACCTTCGGCGCGCAGGATCTGGGACTGCTTCTCACCTTCGGCGCGCAGGATCTCGGACTGCCGGACACCTTCGGCCTGGAGGATGGCGGCGCGCTTGTCGCGGTCGGCGCGCATCTGCTTCTCCATCGAGTCCTGGATGGAGGTGGGCGGCTCGATCGCCTTGAGTTCGACGCGGTTGACGCGGATGCCCCACTTGCCGGTGGCCTCGTCGAGGACGCCGCGCAGGGCCGCGTTGATCTCCTCGCGGGAGGTCAGGGTCCGCTCCAGGTCCATGCCACCGATGATGTTGCGGAGCGTGGTGACCGTGAGCTGCTCGATCGCCTGGATGTAGCTGGCGACTTCGTACGTCGCGGCGCGGGCGTCGGTCACCTGGTAGTAGATGACCGTGTCGATGTTGACCACCAGGTTGTCCTGGGTGATCACCGGCTGCGGCGGGAAGGGGACGACCTGTTCGCGCAGGTCGATGCGGTTGCGGATGGTGTCGATGAACGGGACGACGATGTTGAGGCCGGCGTTCAGCGTCCGCGTGTAGCGGCCGAAGCGCTCGACGATGGCCGCGCTGGCCTGTGGGATGACTTGGATCGTCTTGATCAGGGCGATGAAGACCAACACCACCAGAATGATCAGGACGATGATGACCGGTTCCATCGTCGTTCCCCGTATCCCTTCTCCGCTTCGGCGCCTTCGGCAGATCTTATGGTTGTCGAAGATCTTGCTGGTCGAGTCTGTCAGACCGTCGCGTAGCTGGCGAGGAGTTCACTCCAGTTACGTCCTTCGAGGTCACATGACGATCGCGGTGGCTCCTTCGATGTCCACGACGTCTACGTCCTGGCCTACTTCGTAGGCGCGGTCGGTGTCGAGGGCGCGGGCCGACCAGACCTCTCCGGCCAGTTTGATCCGGCCGCCGGAGGCGTCGACACGTTCCAGGACGACGGCTTGTCTGCCCTTCAACGCGTCCACACCGGTGGCGAGTTGGGGTCGCTGGGAGCGATGCCGGTTCGCGATGGGCCGTACGACGGCGATGCCCGCGGTCGAGATGACGGCGAAGACGACGACTTGGGCGACGGCTCCGCCGCCGAAGACGCCGCTGACCACCGCGGCGCCGATGGCGCCCACCGCGAGCATGCCGAGTTCGGGCATCGCGGTGACCACGAGCGCGATGCCGAGCGCTGTCGCGCCGATCAGCCACCACAGCCATGCGTCGATTTCCACATGGTCATGGTAGGTCCGACGGCCCTGTCGCCGACAGGGCGCCCGGCGTGTGAAATGCCGTTCTTACTTTGGGATTTGCGGGCTGAGGGGTACGGGTCAGGACAGCGGGAGGCCCTGTGCCGTCCAGCGCTCGCCTGCCTGTTCGACAACGAGCGGGAGGCCGAAGCAGAGGGAGAGGTTGCGGGAGGTGAGTTCGAGCTCCAGCGGGCCGGCGGCGAGGACCTTGCCCTGGCGGATCATGAGGACATGCGTGAAGCCCGGGGGGATCTCCTCGACGTGGTGGGTGACCATGAGCATCGAGGGGGCGATCGGGTCGCGGGCGAGACGTCCGAGACGGCGGACGAGGTCCTCGCGGCCGCCGAGGTCGAGGCCGGCGGCGGGCTCGTCGAGGAGCAGCAGTTCGGGGTCGGTCATCAGGGCGCGGGCGATGAGGGTGCGCTTGCGCTCGCCCTCGGAGAGCGTGCCGAACTTGCGCTCCAGGTACTCGCTCATGCCGAGGCGGTCGAGGAAGGCGCGGGCGCGCTTCTCGTCGATCTCCTCGTAGTCCTCGTGCCAGGTGGCGGTCATGCCGTAGGCCGCGGTCAGTACGGTCTCCAGGACCGTCTGGCGCTTGGGGAGCTTGTCGGCCATGGCGATGCCGGCCATGCCGATGCGCGGGCGCAGCTCGAAGACGTCGGTGCCGGGCTTGCCGAGGGTCTCGCCGAGGATGGCGGCGGTGCCCGCGCTGGGGAAGAGGTAGGTGGAAGCGAGGTTGAGGAGGGTGGTCTTGCCGGCGCCGTTCGGGCCCAGGATGACCCAGCGCTCGCCCTCCTTGACCGACCAGGAGACCTGGTCCACCAGAGCCCGGCCCTCGCGGACCACAGATACGTCCTGAAGCTCCAGAACATCGCTCATGAGCGCGTTGTCTCCCCTTGCAGTGTGGCCGGTCTCGGCTGTCGCGTAAGCCTGTGGCTCGGTCCGCCGCGCCGGTGGGCGCAGCCCTCCATGAAATCTACGCCACCGGTCGGCCCGGACATTCCCTCGGTCCGGTCCTTGGAGGGTCCTAGGGTGGGGACATGCTCACGGAACCTCGCGCTGGACGTCTCGCTGCATGGGGAAATGCACTTTTGGCCGGACTTGTCTCGCCGGATGACGCCGTGCTCGCCATCGTCGGCGAGGACGCGGTGCATCGGGTGGAGGGACTGCCGGGTGAGTCGGGCCAGGTCGGGCTGACGCTCGCCCTGGGACGGCTGCGGACGCTCGGGGTGACCGGGCTGCGGGTGGCGCTGCCCGCGCCGGGGCATCCGCTGGGGCTGAGCGGGCCGCCGGAGTTCAACGCGCGGGCGCTGGAGGCCGAGGAGGCCGTGGTCTGTTACGGGGCCGCCTTGGGGTTGGTGCCGGACGTGTACGAGGCCGGGCCCGAGGGTGTGCAGGTCGAGGTCGTGTGGCACGTGCTGCCCGTGCGGGAGGCGCCGCCGGCGGATGTGCCGTCGCTGGGTGAGGCGGAGCGGGAGCTCGCGGAGGCCCTCCGGGAGGCGACCGAGGTGCTGACGCGGCTGGATGTGGCCGGATCCGGGCCGGTTGCGGAGGCGGCTGTCGACGCGTACCGGGCTCGGGCCGAGCGGGGGCGGGAGGTGCTGGCGCCGGGGTATCCGCCGCGCGCGGTGCGGGTGCTGGAGTTGGCGCAGCGGGTGGGGACGCTCATCGCTGTGGCGACGGAGAGTGGGGCCGGGGGTGCGGTGAGTGCGTCGGAGATCTCTGCGCGGCGGGAGGCGTTGCGGGCGGTGGAGCGGACGGCTCGGCGGGCGCAGGTCGCGGCGTACAACTCCGTTGTGGAGGAGCGGGAGCGGGGGGTGCGGTGACCTGGGGTTGTTCTGGTGCTCGGTGTTGGTGCTGAGCGGGGTGCGGTGCGGTGACTGTCGGTCGTGATGGTGCTCGGCGTCTGTGCTGGGGCTGGGTGGGTGCGCAACCCGGCGCTGCGGGGTGCCGCTGCGCCCACCCGTGCCGCCCCAGCGGCACGACTGCCCGCAGCTGAGCGGACCGGCCTCCCGGGGAAACCCGGGAGGCCGGTGTCACCTCCGGCTCGGAGACGGAGGTGGGGTGTCAGTGGTTGACGGCCAGGTTGCCGAAGGCGGGGTTCAGGACGCCCACGACGTTCACGCTGTTGCCGGACACGTTGACCGGGACGTGCACCGGGGCCTGGACGACGTTGCCCGAGCCGACGCCCGGGGAGCCCACGGCCTGGCCGTCGGCGTGCGCGCTGGTGGCGGAGGCGATGCCCGCGCCCGCGGCCAGCAGGCCACCCGTCACCATCGTCACGGCAGCGGCCTTCTTCAGGTTCTTCACTTCTGAGCCCTCCTTGCGATCGCCGCGGCAGGCGCCGCAGCACGCACTGGAGAACGGCGGAGATCCACCGAGGTTGCGCCATGTGAGGGACGTTCCCACGACAGTATGAATCTCAGCCCGGAATGGAACTCTCCGTGTTGCCGTGGGATGAGCGCGTCAGCCGGTCACGCCATGGCGAACGGCCCACAGGGCGGCCTGCGTTCGGTCGGACAGGTCGAGTTTCATCAGAATGTTCGAGACGTGGGTCTTGACGGTCTTCTCGGAGAGGACGAGGGCGCGGGCGATCTCCCGGTTGGAGCGGCCGTCCGCTATCAGGCCGAGCACCTCACGCTCCCGGTCGGTGAGCGAACCGGCCCTGCCGGGCCCGGAGTTGGCCTCCTCCTGGGACAGCAGGGCGTCGGCGACCTCCGGCTGGAGGAGGATGTGCCCGGCGTGGACGGAGCGGATCGCTCCGGCGAGGGCGTCGGGGTCGACGTCCTTGTAGACGTAGCCGGCGGCGCCCGCGCGCAGGGCCGGGACCACCGTGCGCTGCTCGGTGAAGCTGGTGACGATCAGCACGCGCGCGGGGTTGTCCAGTTCGCGGAGTCTGCGCAGGGCGTCGACGCCGTCCATGCCCGGCATCTTGACGTCCATGAGGATGACGTCGGGCCGCAGCTCCTCCGCGCGGTCGACTCCTTCGGCGCCGTCGGCCGCCTCGCCGACGACCTCTATGTCGTCCTGTACCTCCAGGAACGTGCGCAGGCCCCGGCGGACGACCTGGTGGTCGTCGACGATCAGCACCTTGATTGCGTCAGCCACCGGGGACCTCCATCTCGATCGTGGTGCCCTTGCCGGGCGCCGATTCCACGGTCAGCGTGCCGCCCGCCCCGCTCGCCCGGTCCCGCATCGAGACCAGGCCCAGATGGCGCCCCGCGCGGCGGACCGCCATCGGGTCAAATCCGCTGCCGTCGTCCGTGACCCGCAGGACCGCTCCGCCGCTGTGACGGTCCAGGGTCACGTCGACGTGCTCGGCGCCGGAGTGGCGCAGGGCGTTGTGCAGGGCCTCCTGGGCTACCCGCAGCACGGCCTCCTCCTGGGACGCGGGCAGGGCCTTCACACCGCGGGCGGTGAAGGTGACGCGGGCGGAGTGGGCGCGGTCGAGGACCTGGATCTGCGTCCGGAGGGTGGCGACGAGGCCGTCCTCGTCTAGGGCGGCGGGGCGCAACTCGACGACGGCGGAGCGCAGTTCGTCGGCGGCCTCGGCGGCGAGGGCCGCCACCTGCTGGAGTTCGCCCTTGGCGCGGGAGGGGTCCCGGTCCACCAGGCGGGCCGCGGCCTGGGCTGTCAGGCGGAGGGAGAAGAGCTTCTGGCTGACCGCGTCGTGCAGTTCGTGGGCGAGGCGGGAGCGTTCCTCGGCGATGGTGAGTTCGCGGCTGCGTTCGTAGAGGCGGGCGTTGGTGAGGGCGATCGCCGCGTGCTGGGCGAGGATGCCGAGCAGTTCCTCGTCGTCCTGCGTGAAGCCGCAACCGCCTTCCGGCTTGGGGCAGTTCTTGTTTGCCAGGAACAGCGCGCCGATGACCTCGTCGCCGTCGCGGATCGGCAGGCCCAGGAAGTCGACCAGGTCGGGGTGGGCGCTCGGCCAGCCCTCGAAGCGGGGGTCCTTGCGGACGTCGGCGAGGCGCTCGGCCCGGGCCTCGTGGAGCATCGCGGCGAGGATGCCGTGCTGGCGCGGGAGCGGGCCGATGGCCTTCCACTGTTCCTCGCTGACGCCGTCGACCACGAACTGGGCGAAGCCGCCGTGGTCGTCCGGGACGCCGAGCGCGGCGTACTGCGCGTCGAGCAGCTCGCGGGCCGAGGCGACGATCGTCTTGAGGACGTCGCGCACCTCGAGATGCCTGCTCATGGCCAGCAACGCGGAGCTCACCGCGGCGAGGCCGGACCGGGGACCGTGACTCATGTCCTCACGGTACCGGCGGGCTGTGACGGCGCGGATCGGACCGCCGGCGGCGGGCTCCCGGTCCGGTGGGCCTAGGTCGCAGGGCCGAGGATGCCGGCAGGGGGCGTACGGCCGGGGGCGCGGGGCCGGTGGCGTAGGGCGAAGGGACCCGGTGGTCTGCGGCCCGCGTCCGAGGCGGTGGGGGTGGCCGCGTTCCTACGTTGAGTGCACACGCCACGACGAGGGAGCGGATCATGCCGGTTGCGATCATCACAGGGGCCTCGAAGGGCCTGGGCCGGGCACTCGCGGAGGCACTGGCCGGGCGGGGCTGGGATCTGGTGCTCGATGCCCGGGGCGCCGAGGCACTGGGGGACGCGGCAGAGGCCGTCTCCGCGCACGGCACGCGCGTGACCTCCCTGCCGGGGGACGTCACGGACGCCGCGCACCGTGCGGCACTGGTGTCGGCGGCGTGGCGGCTCGGCGGCGTCGACCTGCTGGTGCACAACGCGAGCGCGCTGGGCGCCGAGCCGCTGGTGCGGCTGGAGGAGCTGACCCTGGCGGGACTGCGGCGGGCGCTGGAGGTGAACCTGGTGGCGGGGCTGGGCCTGGTCCAGGAGGCGCTGCCGCTGCTGCGGGCCTCGCGGGCCGGCACCGTCATCGCGGTCAGCTCCGACGCGGCCGCCGAGGCGTACGAGACCTGGGGCGGCTACGGGGCGTCCAAGGCGGCGCTGGACCATCTGATGGCGGTGCTCGCCGTGGAGGAGCCGGAGCTGCGGATCTGGGCGGTGGATCCCGGGGACATGGCCACGGACTTGTATGCGGCGGCCGTACCGGACGATCACGATCAGCGGCCGGCGCCTGCGGCTGTGGTGCCGGGGTTCCTGCGGCTGCTGGACGAGCGGCCGGCGAGCGGGCGGTACGGGGCTCCGGCTCTGGTGGACGGGGTCCTGTGACGCCGGCCCTACGGGTACCGGAGGAGCTGTCGGCCCGCATGCCGGTCGAGCAGCGGGGGCCGGGGCTGGACCGGGCCGCCGTGCGGATGCTGGTGTCGCGGGGTGCGGAGGTGGCGCATCACACGTTCAGGGAGCTGCCGCGGCTGTTGCGGGCGGGGGATCTGCTCGTGGTCAACACCTCGGCCACGCTGGCGGCGGCCGTCGACGGGTGGATCGGGCACGCGCGCGTGGTGGTGCACTTCTCCACCCGGGGGGACGACGGCCGCTGGGCGGTGGAACTGCGGGAGCCCGACGGGCGGGGCACCACACGTGCGCGTGCGGGAGGGCCCGCGGGTACGGAGGTGCGCCTGCCGGGAGGTGGGGGGCTGGTTCTGGAGGAGCCGCTGAGCGGGCGGAGCGGGCGGCTGTGGTGGGCGCGGGTCACCGGGCCTGGCGTGCCGGGGCTGCTGCGGGAGCACGGGCGGCCCATTCGCTACTCCTACACGGAGCGCGACCAGCCGTTGTCCGTCTATCAGACGGTGTTCGCGCTGCCGTCCGCGGACGGGGCGGGCAGTGCGGAGATGCCGAGTGCGGCGCGGCCCTTCACGGCGCGGGTGGTGGCGGAGCTGGTGAGCCGGGGCGTGCGGTTCGCGCCGGTCACGCTGCACACAGGAGTGGCGTCGGCGGAGGTGCACGAGCCGCCGTATCCGGAGCGTTTCGCGGTGCCCGAGGCGTCGGCGCGGCTGATCAACGCCGCGAAGGCCGGCGGCGGCCGGGTCGTGGCGGTCGGGACGACGGCGGTGCGGGCCGTGGAGTCGGCGGTGGGGGCTGAGGGGCCCGTGCGCGCGCGTGCGGGGATCGACGGTCTCGTACGCGCGCGTGCGGGATGGACGGATCTCGTCGTCACGCCGGAGCGCGGGGTGCGGGTGGTGGACGGGCTGCTGACCGGGCTGCACGAGCCGGAGGCCTCGCATCTGCTGATGCTGGAGGCGGTCGCGGGGCGGGTGGCGATCGAGCGTGGCTACCAGGCCGCGCTCCAGGGCCGGTACCTGTGGCACGAGTTCGGGGATGTGCACCTCCTCCTGCCGTGAAAGGCCCTCACACTCAGCATCGCTCGTGCAACGTGTCGTGAGAACGCATGCCGCCCGATGTGAGCCCTCGCATAGGACCCACGTCACGTACGAAAGTGCATAGGAGACAAAGCCCCACCTTTTGAGCGGCCCATACAGTCCAATCTGCCCCGATTTGCCCTTCCCTGATCCACTATCGGGCTTCGTACGTCACACCTTTGCCACGCCATTTTGCGGCCGCTAAGAATGGCTGCCGTCGCTCAGCGCCGTGGGTTCACCTCCGCGGCGTTCGTGTCGGAAACACACCGAGTCCAACGCCGGACGCCGAGCGACTCCCGCGCTATTCGAAGAGGTCCCACCACCATGCCCAAGAACATCTTCAGCCGTGGCCGCAGTCGTACCCTGACCCGTCACCACAAGATCGCCATGGCGGGTGTCGCCACCCTCGGCGCCGCCGCCATCGGTTTCTCCGCGGTGCCGAGCGGTGCGTCGACCAAGACCACGACCGAGGCCGCTCAGCCGGCTGCGGTGGCGTTCAGCACCGAGCAGATCAAGGACGTCAAGGCGAGCGTCACCGACCAGATGGCCGGCGCCAGCCTGAAGGCCGAGCAGATCGCGGCGAAGAAGAAGGCCGACGCCGCGGCCGCCGCCAAGAAGAAGGCCGCCGCCGAGGCGGCGAAGAAGAAGGCCGAGGCCGCGCGCAAGGCCAAGGAGGCCGCGAGCCGGGATGCCAAGCGCGCCCAGGTCAAGAAGGCCGCCGTCAAGAGCTACCCGAACAACCTCGACGGCTGGATCCGCGAGTCGCTCGACGTCATGAAGAAGCACGGGATCCCGGGCTCCTACGACGGCATCAAGCGCAACATCATCCGGGAGTCCTCGGGCAACCCGAAGGCGATCAACAACTGGGACATCAACGCCATCAACGGCATCCCGTCGAAGGGCCTGCTGCAGGTCATCCCGCCGACCTTCAAGCACTGGCACGTCCCCGGCACCTCCTGGGACATCTACGACCCGGTAGCCAACATCACCGCCGCCTGCAACTACGCGGCCGACAAGTACGGCTCGATGGACAACGTCGACAGCGCGTACTGAGGCTGGCGCGGACCTCTGCTCGCTGGACCGAACGCCGAAGGGCGGCACTCTCCTGACGGAGTGCCGCCCTTCGGGCGTGGTGCGGCGGTGACTACTTGCGCATGACCTCGGGCTCGTGGCGGCGCAGGAACCGGGCCACGAAGAAGCCGCAGATCACGCCGAGGGCGAGGAGCGCGCCCATGTCCATGGCCCAGGCCCCGACCGTGTGCTCCCACAGCGGGTCGGTGTCGCCGGCCGTCTCGGGCGGGCTGATCTTGTTGAAGTCCAGCGTGGCACCGGAGGCGGCGACCGCCCAGCGCGACGGCATCAGGAACGAGAACTGGTTGACGCCGATCGAGCCGTGCAGCGCGAACAGGCAGCCCGTGAAGACGACCTGGATGATCGCGAACATCACCAGCAGCGGCATGGTCTTCTCGGCGGTCTTGACCAGCGACGAGATGATCAGGCCGAACATCATCGAGGTGAAGCCCAGCGCCATGATCGGGATGGAGAGCTCGACGAGGGTCGCGCTGCCGAGGACCAGGCCCTCCTCGGGGATCTCCCGGCTGGAGAAGCCGATGACGCCGACCAGCAGGCCCTGGAGGACGGTGATCATGCCGAGCACGAACACCTTCGACATCAGGTACGCCGAGCGCGACAGGCCGGTCGCGCGCTCCCGCTCGTAGATGACCCGTTCCTTGATCAGCTCGCGGACCGAGTTCGCCGCGCCCGCGAAACAGGCGCCGACGGCGAGGATCAGCAGGACCGTGGTGGCGGTGCCGTTCGGGATGATCCGGCCGGTCTGCGGGTTGGGCGGGTTGGGCAGCAGACCCCGGTCCGCGTCGATGAGCAGGCTCACCGCGCCGAGCACGGCCGGCAGGATCACCATCAGGGCGAGGAAGCCCTTGTCGGACGCGATCACCGAGACGTAGCGCCGCACGAGCGTGACGAACTGGGACATCCAGCCCTGCGGCTTCGGCGGCTTCATCGCCTGCATCGGCGCGACCTGTACGGACTGCGGCGCAACGGCGTCGATGTCCGCGGCGTACATCTGGTAGTGCTGCGAGCCCTTCCAGCGGCCCGCCCAGTCGTAGTCGCGGTAGTTCTCGAAAGCGGAGAAGACATCGGCCCAGGTGTCGTAGCCGAAGAAGTTCAGCGCCTCCTCGGGCGGGCCGAAGTAGGCGACCGAGCCGCCCGGCGCCATCACCAGCAGCTTGTCGCAGATCGCCAGCTCCGCCACGGAGTGGGTGACGACGAGGACCGTACGGCCGTCGTCCGCCAGGCCGCGCAGCAACTGCATGACGTCGCGGTCCATGCCCGGGTCGAGCCCGGAGGTCGGCTCGTCCAGGAAGATCAGCGACGGCTTGGTGAGCAGCTCCAGGGCCACGGAGACGCGCTTGCGCTGGCCGCCGGAGAGGGAGGTGACCTTCTTCTCCTTGTGGATGTCCAGCTTCAGCTCGCGCAGCACCTCGTCGATACGGGCGTCGCGCTCGGCGGCTGTGGTGTCGGCCGGGAAGCGGAGCTTGGCCGCGTACTTGAGGGCCTTCTTGACGGTCAGCTCCTTGTGCAGGATGTCGTCCTGCGGGACCAGACCGATGCGCTGGCGCAGCTCGGCGAACTGCTTGTAGAGGTTGCGGTTGTCGTAGAGGACCTCGCCCTGGTCGGCCGGGCGGTAACCGGTGAGCGCCTTGAGCAGGGTGGACTTGCCGGAGCCGGACGGGCCGATGACCGCGATCAGCGACTTCTCCGGGACGCCGAAGGAGACGTCCTTGAGGATCTGCTTGCCGCCGTCGACCGTGACGGTCAGGTGGCGGGCCGAGAAGGACACCTCACCGGTGTCGACGAACTCCTCGAGCCGGTCGCCGACGATCCGGAACGTCGAGTGGCCGACGCCGACGACATCGGCCGGGCCGAGCAGCTGCGTGCCGCCCTTGGGGATCGGCTGGCCGTTGACGTACGTGCCGTTGTGCGAGCCCAGGTCGCGGATCTCCATGCGGCCGTCGGGCGTCGAGTGGAACTCGGCGTGGTGCCGGGAGACCTGGAGGTCCGAGACGACCAGCTCGTTCTCCAGGGCACGGCCGATGCGCATCACGCGGCCGAGGGAGAACTGGTGGAACGTGGTCGGGCTGCGGTCGCCGTAGACCGGCGGCGCCCCCGCGACGCCGCCGGGGCCCTGCTGCTGCGGCGGGATGTGCGCCGCGGGCTGCTGCTGCGGCTGTTGCCAGCCGGCCTGGGCCTGCTGTTGCGGGGCCTGGGGCTGCTGGTGGGGCGCCTGCTGGGCGGGTGCCTGCTGGGCCCAGCCGGGGCTCGCGCCCTGCGCCGCGTACGGCTGCTGCTGGGGCTGGGCCTGCGGCGTGGCGACGCCGGCCGCGACGTCCGACAGGTTCAGGCGCGGGCCGTCGGTCGCGTTGCCCAGGTGCACCGCCGATCCGGAGCCGAGCTCCATCTGATGGATCCGCTGCCCCTGCACGAACGTGCCGTTGGTGCTGCCATGGTCCTCGATGACCCAACTGCGGCCGTTGAAGCTGACCGTGGCGTGACGCCAGGAGACCCTGGCGTCGTCGAAGACGACGTCCCCCTGCGGATCACGTCCGAGGGTGTATGCCCTGGACGGATCGAGCGTCCAGGTACGTCCGTTTGATTCCAGTACGAGTTCCGGCACTCCATGCCCCACTGAGTTGTCCCCCGAGTTACCCCCGACATGGGGAGTCTAGGGATGTCGAACATCGGGTGGAACTATTTCAGTAGCGGCCGCCTGACCGAAAGTCGGGCCTCGGCAAGACCGCGTTCGGACGCATCAGCCGTTTCCGTTGACGGGGTTGAAAACGGGCCGGAGAGTGGTATTTCGACGCGAGGGGGACATGCGCGGTGGTCCCCGCCGCTCAGCGGATCGGGGGGTCTGCCATGAGTGCCGGTACAGGGGTCGGGACGGCGAGGGACGGCACGCGCGTGCCGTGGACGGACGTGCTGATGTCCGCCGTCGCCGCCGTGAGCTGGGCGTTGATCGGGATGGCGGGTACGGCGGCGCTGGGTCTGCGGCTGCTGGAGGCGGATACGGCGGGCTCGTTGGGGCCGATGACCGCGGCGGTGGTGGCCCTTGGGGCGGGTGGTTCGGTCACGCCGTCCGGTGATGTGTCGGCGTTCGGTCTCACGGGCGCGCAGGCGGAGACGGCCATCGAGATCACGCCACTGGGGGTGAGCCTGGTCGGGGCCTTGCTGCTGTCGTACTTCTTCCTGAGGTCCTTGCGTGCGGCGGGAGTTGTGATATCGCCGGCCGAACTCCTCGCACGCGCGGGTGCGGTGGTCGCGCTGTTCGTGGCGATGCTGGGCGGGCTCGCCTGGGCGGGTCACGACGTCATCACGATCGACGGCGGCGCGCTGGGCTTGGACGACCTGGCGGGCGGGGGCGGTGGAGGCGGAGACGGCCTGGAGATTCCCGGGCTGGGGGACGTCGGGGGGTTGCTGCCGGACCGGCTCGGCGACCTGGTCGACGCGCAGGCGGCGGTCGGTTTCACGGTCGACACCGCGCCCACGCTGCTCGGTGGGCTCGGCTGGTCGGCCGGGATTCTCCTCATCGCCCTGCTGGCCTCGCGCCGCACGCCGCTGCCGCGGGGCTGGGAGGCCGTGCACCGGGTCGTACGGCCCGCCGTTTCCGCGGTGGTGTCCGTGCTGCTGGTGGCGGTGGCGGCGGGGCTCGCGGCGGCGGCGTACGCGGCGACCGGTGACGACCACCCGCGCCGCATCGCCGGCGCGGCGCTGCTGGGGGCGCCGAACGGGGTGTGGCTGGGCGTCCCGATCGGCCTGCTCGTGCCGTGGGACGGCCGGGCCACGGGTGAACTGGCCCGTCTCCTGCCGGACCCGCTGGACGACCTGCTCGCGGTCCGCTCCGACCAGCCGGTGACGCTGGGGCGGCTGGCCGAGCTGGACGGGCGGGTGTGGCTGCTGGGGGTGGCGGCGGCGTTGATGATGCTGCTGGCGGGGGTGCTGGCGGCGGTGCGGACGCCGGTGGGGGGCGGGTCAGGAGGGCCTGGGGATGTACGGGGTTCGGGTGCCCTCGGTTTCGCGGGGCGGTGTGCGCTGGGGTTGGCGGTCGCGACCGCGCTGTCCCTGCCGTTGCTCGTCCGGCTGACGGACGTGTCCGTGGCGGCCTCCCTGTCCGTGCTCGGCTTCGACGCCGTCGGCGCGGGCATCGAACTGCACGGGCACCTCGGCATGGCTCTGCTGCTGGGCGCGGTGTGGGGTGCGGGGGCCGGGGCGGTGGGGGCGCTGCTCGCGTGGGCGAGCGGGGCCGCCGGGCGGTGGGCGACGGCTTTGGCTCGGGGGCAGGGGGTGGCGGGCGGCGGTGTGACCGGGGCCGGTGCGCCCGGGGCCGGTGGGGCGGGGGCCGGTGGGGCGGGGAGTCAGTCGGGGGCCGGGTGGGCCGGGTACGGGCCGGGGGCCGGGCCGGCTGCGGCAGGGGGCGGTGTGGGACAGGTGGGGTACGTGGCGGGTGCCGGGCAGGCCGGGCCGTGGGCCGATACGGGGCAGACCGGACGCGACGTCCGTGCCGGGCAGGCCGTGCCCTCGGCCGATATGGGGCAGGCCGGACGCGACGCCGGTGCCGGGCAGGGGGGAGCGGGAGCCGGTACCGGGCAGGCCGGAGGCGACGCCGGTGCCGGGCAGGCCGTGCCCTCGGCCGATACGGGGCAGGCCGGAAGCAACGCCGGTGCCGGGCGGTCCGGCGTCCGGGGCGGGTCCGGCGTCGGCCGGGCATCGTCGTACGGGGAGGAGGCCGGGCCGTACGTGCCGGGAACGCCGTACCGGCCACCGAACCCGGCCACCAATCCGTATCTCCGGGTACCGGATGAGCTGCGAGAGCCGGAGGACGCGCGGCCTGTCGGTGAGGTAGGGCCGTCCGATGGGAAGGCGGAGCCCGGGCGGCAGGCCGGTGAGGGCCGGCAGCGGGGGGAGAGCCGGCGCCCGCCGCACGAGGCCGGCGGCGACCCGGCTACGCACCGGGACGGTGACGTGTACGGCGCGCCCACGGTGGCTCGGCCGGTGGGGCCGCCTCCGCGCGGCCCCCGGCAGCCGCCCGGCCCCAAGGGCGGCAACCGGCCGCCGGCCCGGCCGGACGACGGGCCGCCGCCTCCGCCGCCTCCTCCCCCGCCGCCGCGGAAACCGCGTGGCGGCAAGTGATCCCAGGGGGGACAGGGACGCCGCACTCGAAGGCAAGGTTCGCGCCACCCACACGACACCCACTGTTCGCTGTCCGCCAGACGGACCTCACGGGCGGTACGACCTGCCCGCCGGATACGGTGGAACCACCATGAGCGCTTTGCAGACCTCGCCCTCCGACGTCCCCACCCTCCTTGTCAAGATCTTCGGCAAGGACAGCCCGGGCATCACGGCCGGCCTCTTCGACACCCTCGCCGCCTACTCCGTCGACGTCGTCGACATCGAGCAGGTCGTCACCCGTGGCCGAATGGTGCTGTGCGCGCTCGTGACCGAGCCGCCCAAGGGGCTCGAGGGCGATCTGCGGGCGACCGTCCACAGCTGGGCCGAGTCGATGAAGATGCAGGCGGAGATCATCTCCGGCCTCGGCGACAACCGGCCGCGCGGGCTGGGCCGCTCCCTGGTCACCGTGCTCGGGCATCCGCTCACCGCCGAGGCGACGGCTGCGATCGCCGCGCGGATCACGAAGACCGGCGGCAACATCGACCGTATCTTCCGGCTCGCCAAGTACCCCGTGACCGCCGTCGAGTTCGCCGTGTCCGGCGTGGAGACCGAACCGCTGCGCACCGCCCTGGCGCCCGACGCGGCGAAGCTGGGCATCGACGTGGCGGTCGTCGCCGCCGGGCTGTACCGGCGCGCGCAGCGCCTGGTCGTCATGGACGTCGACTCGACGCTCATCCAGGACGAGGTCATCGAGCTGTTCGCCGCGCACGCCGGCTGCGAGGACCAGGTCGCCGAGGTGACGGCGGCCGCGATGCGCGGCGAGCTGGACTTCGAACAGTCCCTGCACGCGCGCGTGGCGCTGCTGGAGGGGCTGGACGCCTCGGTCGTGGACAAGGTGCGCAGCGAGGTGCGGCTGACGCCGGGCGCCCGCACCCTGATCCGTACGCTGAAGCGGCTCGGCTACCAAGTCGGCGTCGTCTCCGGCGGTTTCACCCAGGTCACCGACGATCTGAAGGAACGGCTCGGGCTGGACTTCGCCCACGCCAACACGCTGGAGATCGTCGACGGGAAGCTGACGGGCAAGGTCACGGGCGAGATCGTCGACCGTGCCGGCAAGGCCCGGCTGCTGCGCCGGTTCGCCGCCGAAGCGGGTGTGCCGCTGTCGCAGACCGTGGCGATCGGTGACGGTGCCAATGACCTGGACATGCTGAACGCGGCCGGTCTGGGCGTCGCCTTCAACGCCAAGCCGGTGGTGCGCCAGGCCGCGCACACCGCGGTGAACTTCCCCTTCCTGGACACCGTGCTGTACCTGCTGGGTATCACGCGCGAAGAGGTCGAGGCAGCGGACACCGTCGACACGGTCTGAAGCCGCAACGGTCCCGGACGGCAGCACGGTCTGGACCAGAGGCACAGCGCGGCCCCTGCGCACGGTCCGGACCAGCCGGGAGAGCCCGGCACCGCGCCGGTGCCGGGCCCACGGTCACCCGGAGTCGGTCACTCGGTCGGCGCCCAGTAGTCCAGCAGCGTGCCCACGCCCGGCTCCACGCTCTTCCACGAGCCGCTGAAGGACAGGACGGCGAAGGCGGCGGCCGGGAAGCCGCGGCGGCTCATCCGGTCGCGCGCGTCGCCCTCGGCCGTGCCCCCCAGGATGTCGGCGAGGCCCTGGATGCCAGGGTTGTGGCCGATCACGAGGATGTTCTGCACGTCGTCGGGGGTCTCGTTGAGCACGGCGATCAGTTCGCCCGGCGAGGCCTCGTAGATCCGCTCTTCGTAGATGGTTTTCGGCCGCTGCGGGAACTCCTGGACAGCGAGCTTCCAGGTCTCCCGGGTCCGGACCGCGGTGGAGCAGAGGGCCAGGTCGAAGGGGACGCCGGTGTCGGCCAGCCTGCGCCCGGCCTCCGCCGCTTCCTTTCTGCCCCGGTCGGCGAGCGGACGCTCGTGATCGCTCACCTGTGGCCAGTCGGCTTTCGCATGGCGGAAGAGGACAATCCTGCGGGGTTCTGCGACGCTCATAAGATCCAGCTTCGCACGAAACAGGCCATGGGGCGCAGGGAGTTGACCACCGTCTTCAGCCGTGCTCAGCGGGACATCAGCTGCTGGAGCCGCTCGAAGAGGTGGGTGATCAGGGGGTCACCGGTGGCCGCCTGGGCGTCGGAGGGGTTCAGGATCAGCACGAGCAGCGCGGCGAAGGCGAGCGTGGGCAGGGCGAGGGCCCACCAGGGCAGCCGGCTGTCGGCGCCCATCCGGGTCGCCGGACGGGGCCGGGTGTGCACAGGAGCCGACATGGGTGCCTCCGCTCTCCGAACGGTCCGTGGCCCGCGTCTCGCGGTCACACGTCGAAGTTACGGAATGTCCGGCCGTCAGCCCATCCGGTGATCCACCCACTTGACCCTGACCCTCGCCCCCTAGGGGACAGGGGGGCCAGCCCCACCATGGGCCGGGCTCGGGCCTGTCATGGCGAGGCGATGGTCGCGATGATGCCGATGACGATGAAGATCGCGAAGAAGGCTCCGAAGACGAGCAGCATCTTCTTCTGACCGTGCTGGGGATTCGGGTCGAGCACTGGCATGGGGCAAGTCTCGCACCCGCCCCGGGCGCCTGACGCCCGGGGGTGCCCCCGATCGCCCCGAGGAGGGGCTCAGCGGCCCGCCTCGTCCTCCACCGTACGGTCCCGGCCCGCCAGGAATCCGATCGCCATCTGCGGGATCATCAGGGCGCTCATCAGGGCGATCGGCAGGCCCCAGCCGCCGCTGTGCTGGTAGAGGACGCCCACCAGGAGCGGCCCCGGGATGGAGATCAGATAGCCGGTGCTCTGCGCGAACGCCGACAGCTGTGCCACGCCCGGGCCGGTCCTGGCCCGCATGCCGACCATGGTGAGCGCGAGCGGGAAGGCGCAGTTGGCGACGCCGAGCAGAACGGCCCAGGCCCAGGCGCCGGCGGCCGGCGCGAGGTACAGCCCGGCATAGCCGGCCAGGCCGCAGACGCCCAGGGCGAGCACGATCGGGCCCTGATGCGGCAGCCGTGTGGCCAGGCGCGGTATGACGAAGGCCAGGGGCACGCCCATCACCATGGTGAGGGCGAGCAGCAGCCCCGCGGTGCCCGCGGGCACACCGGCGTCCCGGAAGATCTGCGCCATCCAGCCCATGGTGATGTAGGCGGCGGTGGCCTGGAGCCCGAAGAAGACGGCCAGGGCCCAGGCGGTGCGGCTCCGGGTGATCCGCAGCGGCGGTGCCTCCCCGGCGGCGGATCCGGCGGGAGCCGAGCCCGGCGTCTGCCCGTCCCGCGTCTGCCGGTACCGCGTTGCCCGGTCCCGCTCCGGCCGGTCGCCGTCGGCCTCCGGGCTCGCGGCCTGGTTCCCCGGCTCCGTCTTCGGGCCCATGGTCCGGTGCCCGGACACGGTCTCCGGGCTCACGGCCCGGTCCCCCAGCCCCGTCTCCGTGACCCGGTCCCTCAACCCCGTCTCCGTGACCCGGTCCCTCAACCCCGTCTCCGTGACCCGGCTACCCTCCCCCGGACCGATCTCCGGGCCCACGGTCCGCTTCCCCGACCCGGTCTCCTTGCCCCGGCCCCGCTCCCCCGGCCCGGCCGCGCCTCCGGCCCGCTCCCCCGGCCCGGCCGCGCCTCCGGCCCGCTCCCCCGGCCCGGCCGCGCCTCCGGTCCGCTCCCCCGGCCCGGACGCCGCAGTCCCCGCCCCGCGCCCCCGTACGAACGGCAGCCAGGGCAGGACCGCCGCCACGGCCAGACCCGCCCACAGGCCGAGGCCCGACTGCCAGCTGCCGCCCAGGGCGTCGGTCAGGGGCACCGTGACCGCGGCCGCGAGGGCCGTGCCCAGGGCGAGCGCCATGGAGTACAGGCCGGTCATGGAGCCGACGCGGTCGGGGAACCAGTGCTTGACGATGACCGGCATCAGGACGTTGCTGACCGCGATGCCCATGAGGGCGAGGGCGGTGGCGGCCAGGAAGCCGGGCGTGCCCCCGGCGTACGGCCGGATCGCCAGGCCGGCGGCGATGGCGGCCATGCCGGCGCACACCACGGCGCCGGCTCCGAAGCGGCGGGCGAGCCGCGGGGCCATGACGCCGAAGACGGCGAAGCACAGCGGCGGCACGGAGGTGAGCAGCCCGGCCACGCTGCCGCTCATGCCGAGCCCGTCGCGGACCTCCTCCAGGAGGGCGCCGAGGCTGGTGATGGCTGGGCGGAGGTTCAGCGCGGACAGCACGATGCCCAGGACGAGCAACCGCGTCGTCCACGCGCGCGTGGAGGTACCGCCGGGTTCCCGGGCCTCGTGCGCGGCCGAGCTGCGTACGGTCGGGGGCGTCTTCGTCCGGGTTTCCTCGCTAGGCATGAGGCCCATCATAGAATCATAGGATGATTGACTGTCCAGTCCGTCCCGTCTCCGGCTGCCCTTCGGCGCCCCGGTCGTGCGAAGGTGTGCCATGCCCCTGAGCCATCCCCGACGTTCGGCGCTCTCCGAGCAGGTCATCGCCGCCCTGCGGGCCCAGATCACCTCCGGCGAGTGGCCGGTCGGCTCCCGCATCCCGACCGAGCCCGAACTGGTCGAACAGCTCGGAGTCGCCCGCAACACGGTCCGTGAGGCCGTCCGCGCCCTCGCGCACAACGGCCTGCTGGACATCCGCCAGGGCTCGGGCACGTACGTCGTGGCGACGAGTGAGCTGGCGGGGGTGATGCAGCGGCGGTTCGCCGGTGCCGACCCCCGGCACATCGCCGAGCTGCGGTCCACGCTGGAGTCGTCCGCCGCCAGGCTGGCCGCGGAGCGGCGTACGGAGAAGGACCTCAAGCAGCTCGACTCGCTGCTGCTGCGGCGTGAGGAGGCCTGGGAGTCGGGTGACGCGGAGGCGTTCGTGACCGCGGACGCGACCTTCCACCTGGCCGTGGTGTCCGCCTCCCACAACGACGTGATGACCGCCATGTACGCGGACCTGGGCGAGGTGCTGCGGGACTGGCTGCGCGAGGACGTCGGCGGGGAGCTGACGCCGGAGACGTACATGGAGCACGGACGGCTGCTCGACGCGATCCGCGCGGGGGACGCGGCGCAGGCGGCCGCCGAGGCCGCCCGCTACCCGTTCCTGTGCCGCCTGGGCGGGGTCAGCTCGCCCGCCGGTGACTGATCCACACCTCGCCGACCTCCTTCCAGCAGCGTCCGGTCAGCCGCACGGTCTGGGCGGGCCCGGCCTCCACCGGGGAGCTGTCGGTGTCGATGTCCCACCAGCGGGCGCATTCGACGTGCAGGCTCACGCGGTCCACCTCCGGGTAGGGGTTGTGGCAGTACGCGGTCACCCGGGAGCCGGTGACGCGGGTCCGGCACGCCGCGCCGAACGGCTCCGCCGACTCCTGCTCGGCGGCGGGCACGCGCGCGTGGGGCACCGCCTCGTACGCCAGGGTCATCACGAGAGCGACGGCGAGGGACAGTGAGGCCGTTCGGCGGGACAAGCGCACAAGGGGACCTCCTCGGCCGTGCTGGGGAGGGGATCGCGTGGTGACCGCGTACTCCAGGGTGCCCGGTTGTGAGCCTCTCCCGCCCGGCCGGATGAGCCGAACGGGTGACGCCCCGCTCCCCGCGCGCTGCGGGGAACGGGGCGCCTACGGCGTACGGGAGATCAGGCTCCGATGGCGTGCAGACCGCCGTCCACGTGGATGATCTCGCCGGTGGTCTTCGGGAACCAGTCGCTCAGCAGCGCGACGACGCCGCGGCCGGCCGGCTCGGGGTCCTTCAGGTCCCACTCCAGCGGGGAGCGGGAGTCCCACACGGACGCCAGCTCGCTGAAGCCCGGGATGGACTTGGCGGCCATGGAGCCGAGCGGGCCGGCCGAGACCAGGTTGCAGCGGATGTTCTGCTTGCCCAGGTCGCGGGCCATGTAGCGGCTGGTGGCCTCCAGGGCGGCCTTGGCCGGGCCCATCCAGTCGTACTGCGGCCAGGCGAACTGCGCGTCGAAGGTCAGACCGACGACCGAGCCGCCGTTCTGCATCAGCGGCAGGCAGGCCATGGTCAGCGACTTCAGGGAGTACGCCGAGACGTGCATGGCGGTGGCGACCGACTCGAACGGCGTGTTCAGGAAGTTGCCGCCGAGGGCGTCCTGCGGGGCGAAGCCGATGGAGTGCACGACACCGTCGAGGCCGCCGAGCTCCTCGCCGACGATGTCGGCCAGGCGCCCGAGGTGCTCGTCGTTGGTCACGTCGAGCTCGATGACCTTGACGGGCTTGGGGAGCTTCTTGGCGATGCGCTCGGTCAGCGTGGGCCGCGGGAACGCCGTGAGGATGACCTCGGCGCCCTGCTCCTGGGCCAGCTTGGCGGTGTGGAAGGCGATGGAGGCCTCCGTCAGCACACCGGTGATCAGGACGCGCTTGCCCTCGAGAATTCCGCTCATGGTGATCAGTGACCCATTCCCAGTCCGCCGTCAACGGGAATGACGGCTCCAGTGATGTACGAGGCGTCGTCCGAGGCGAGGAACCGCACCGTCGCGGCGATCTCCTCCGGCTGCGCGTACCGGCCGAGCGGGACCTGCTTCACGATGCCGGCGCGCTGCTCGTCGGAGAGCACCGCGGTCATGTCGGTCTCGACGAAGCCGGGCGCGACGACGTTGAAGGTGATGTTGCGCGAGCCCAGCTCACGGGCGAGGGAGCGCGCGAAGCCGACGAGGCCGGCCTTGGAGGCGGCGTAGTTGGCCTGTCCCGCGGAGCCGAGCAGCCCGACGACCGACGAGATCAGGACGACGCGGCCCTTCTTGGCGCGCAGCATGCCGCGGTTGGCGCGCTTGACCACGCGGAAGGTGCCGGTGAGGTTGGTGTCGAGGACGGACGTGAAGTCCTCCTCGGACATGCGCATCAGGAGCTGGTCCTTGGTGACGCCGGCGTTGGCGACGAGGACCTCGACGGGGCCGTGGGCCTCCTCGATCTCCTTGTAGGCCTGCTCCACCTGCTCGGCGTCGGTGATGTCGCACTTGACGGCCAGGAAACCCGCGGGCGGCTCACCCGAGCGGTACGTGATGGCGACCTTGTCGCCGGCATCGGCGAAAGCGCGGGCGATGGCGAGGCCGATGCCCCGGTTGCCTCCGGTGACGAGAACCGAGCGGCTCAACGGATCACCCTTTCGGTAGCGGTCTGATACCCCGCCCGGGCGCCTGGACGACAGGCGGCGATGACAGGCGGCTTCCTCGAAAACCTATCGGTCCGGACACGCTCGCGGACAATCGGGCACCGACAGTGGCGTACGGGACTCACTGTCGGGTCCCTACAGAAAGCCACCCGCCCGGGTCGGAAACTCGTGGCCCGCGCGCGGGATGAGACGACATGATCGGAGCAGTCACGACGTACGGCAACCACGGTCACCTCGACAGAAAGAGACGGCGGTGCCTCATACCATCGACGAGGCCTTCACGGCCCTCCCCCTACGCGCCCTCGCCGACGCGGCCCTCGCACGCGCGCGTGCGCTGGGCGCCGAGCACGCGGACTTCCGGTTCGAGCGGGTGCGCAACGCCTCCTGGCGGTTCCGGGACGCCAAGCCGGCCGGGTCCTCGGACACCACCGACCTCGGGTACGCGGTGCGCGTCGTGCACGGCGGTACGTGGGGGTTCGCGTCCGGTGTCGACCTCACCCTCGACGCCGCCGCCAAGGTGGCCTCCCAGGCCGTGGCGATGGCCAGGCTCTCCGCGCAGGTGATCAAGGCGGCCGGATCGGACGAGCGCGTGGAGCTGGCCGACGAGCCGGTGCACGCAGACAAGACGTGGGTCTCGTCGTACGAGATCGATCCGTTCACCGTGCCCGACGAGGAGAAGGCCGGGCTGATCGCGGAGTGGAGCGCACGGCTGCTGGCGGCCGACGGGGTCGACCATGTGGACGCCTCGCTGCTCACCGTCCACGAGAACAAGTTCTACGCCGACACCGCCGGGACCGTGACCACACAGCAGCGGGTGCGGCTGCACCCGGTGTTCAACGCCGTGTCGGTGGACGAGTCGAGCGGCGAGTTCGACTCGATGCGCACCCTCGCGCCGCCCGTGGGACGCGGCTGGGAGTACCTGCGGGGCACCGGCTGGGACTGGGAGAGCGAGCTGGAGCAGATCCCGGAGCTGCTCGCCGAGAAGATGCGCGCGCCGAGTGTCGAGGCGGGCCTGTACGACCTGGTCGTCGACCCGTCCAACCTGTGGCTGACCATCCACGAGTCCATCGGGCACGCCACCGAGCTGGACCGGGCCCTCGGCTACGAGGCCGCCTACGCGGGCACCTCCTTCGCCACCTTCGACCAGCTGAACAAGCTGCGCTACGGCTCGGAGCTGATGAACGTCACGGGCGACCGCACCGCCGAGCACGGGCTCGCCACCATCGGGTACGACGACGAGGGCGTGGAGGGCCAGTCCTGGGACCTGGTGAAGGACGGCACGCTCGTCGGCTACCAGCTCGACCGGCGGATCGCGAGGCTGACCGGCTTCGAGCGGTCCAACGGCTGCGCCTACGCCGACTCCCCCGGGCACGTGCCGGTGCAGCGCATGGCCAACGTGTCGTTGCGGCCGGACCCGGCCGGGATGTCCACCGAGGACCTGATCGGGGGCGTGGAGCGGGGCATCTACGTCGTCGGCGACCGGTCCTGGTCGATCGACATGCAGAGGTACAACTTCCAGTTCACCGGGCAGCGTTTCTACCGGATCGAGAACGGGCGGCTGGCCGGGCAGCTGCGTGACGTGGCCTACCAGGCGACGACGACCGACTTCTGGGGCTCGATGGCCGCCGTCGGCGGTCCGCAGACCTACGTCCTGGGCGGCGCCTTCAACTGCGGCAAGGCCCAGCCGGGCCAGGTCGCCGCCGTGTCGCACGGCTGCCCGTCGGCCCTGTTCAAGGGCGTCAACATTCTGAACACGACCCAGGAGGCCGGTCGATGAGCGCGCGAACCAGCAAGCCGCACGAGGTCGTCGAGCGCGCCCTCGAACTGTCCCGGGCGGACGGCTGTGTCGTCATCGCGGACGAGCAGTCCACCGCCAACCTGCGCTGGGCGGGCAACGCGCTGACCACGAACGGTGTCACGCGCGGACGCACGCTCACCGTCATCGCGACGGTCGACGGCAAGGAGGGCACGGCCTCGGGGGTCGTGTCACGGTCCGCCGTGACGGCCGACGAGCTGGAGCCGCTGGTGCGGGCCGCCGAGGCCGCCGCGCGCGGCGCCGGGCCCGCCGAGGACGCGCAGCCGCTGGTCACGGGCGTCACGCAGGCGCCGGAGTACATGGAGGCGCCCGCCGAGACCTCCTCCGCCGCGTTCGCCGACTTCGCTCCGGCGCTCGGCGAGGCCTTCGCACGCGCGCGTGCGGGCGGCCGGGAGCTGTACGGCTTCGCCAATCACGAACTGGTGTCGACGTACGTGGGGACGTCCACGGGACTGCGGCTGCGGCACGACCAGCCGAACGGCACGCTGGAGCTGAACGCCAAGTCGCCGGACCGGACCCGGTCCGCCTGGGCCGGTCGCTCCACCCGGGACTTCAAGGACGTCGACCCGGCGGCGCTGGACGCGGAGCTGGCGGTGCGCCTCGGGTGGGCGGAGCGGCGCGTGGAGCTGCCCGCCGGCCGGTACGAGACGCTGCTGCCGCCGACGGCCGTGGCGGACCTGCTGATCTACCAGATGTGGTCGGCGTCGGGCCGGGACGCGGTGGAGGGCCGCACGGTGTTCTCCAAGCCGGGCGGCGGTACGCGGGTCGGCGAGAAGCTGACCGACCTGCCGCTGACGCTGCGCAGCGACCCGAACGAGCCCGGTCTGGAGTCGGCGCCCTTCGTGATCGCCCACTCCTCGGGGGGCGACCAGTCGGTGTTCGACAACGGGCTGCCGCTGGCGGCCACCGAGTGGATGAGCCGGGGCGAGCTGCGGCATCTGACGACCAGTCGCCACAGCGCCGGCCTGACCGGGCTGCCCGTGGCGCCGGGCATCGACAACATCGTCCTGGACGGGGGCGAGGACCGCTCCCTGGAGGAGATGGTCGCGAGCACCGAGCGGGGGCTGCTGCTGACGTGCCTGTGGTACATCCGGGAGGTCGATCCGGCGACGCTGCTGCTCACCGGCCTGACCCGGGACGGCGTCTACCTGGTCGAGAACGGCGAGGTGACGGGCGAGGTGAACAACTTCCGGTTCAACGAGTCGCCGGTGGGGCTGCTGGGGCGGGCCACGGAGGCCGGGCGCACCGAGAAGACGCTGCCCAGGGAGTGGAGCGACTGGTTCACCAGGGCCGCGATGCCCGCGCTGCGCGTCCCCGATTTCAATATGAGCTCTGTCAGTCAGGGCGTATAACCTCGTAGTCGGCTGTCACCCGACTGCCCGAAGATCATCAAGGAGACGCGAGAACCGTGACGGACATCGTCGACGAGCTGAAGTGGCGCGGGCTGTTCGCCCTGTCCACTGACGAGGACGCTTTGCGCAAGGCGCTCGCGGACGGTCCCGTCACGTTCTATTGCGGCTTCGACCCGACGGCGCCGTCGCTGCACGTGGGGCACCTGGTGCAGGTGCTGACCGTGCGGCGGCTCCAGCAGGCCGGTCACCGGCCGCTGGCGCTGGTCGGCGGTGCCACGGGCCTGATCGGCGACCCGCGTCCGACCGCGGAGCGCACGCTGAACGACCCGGAGACGGTCGGCGGCTGGGTCGGCAAGCTGCGCTCCCAGATCGAGCCGTTCCTGGACTTCGAGGGCGAGAACGCGGCCGTCATGGTCAACAACCTCGACTGGACGGAGAACCTCTCCGCGATCGAGTTCCTCCGGGACATCGGCAAGCACTTCCGCGTCAACAAGATGCTGACCAAGGACTCCGTCGCCCGGCGCCTGGAGTCCTCCGAGGGCATCAGCTACACGGAGTTCAGCTACCAGCTCCTCCAGGGCATGGACTTCCTCCAGCTCTACCGGAGGTACGGCTGCACCCTCCAGCAGGGCGGCAGCGACCAGTGGGGCAACCTCACGGCGGGCCTGGACCTGATCCACCGGCTGGAGCCGGACGCCACGGTGCACGCCATGGCGACGCCGCTGATGACCAAGGCGGACGGCACCAAGTTCGGCAAGACCGAGGGCGGCGCCGTCTGGCTCGACCCGGAGATGACGACGCCGTACGCGTTCTACCAGTTCTGGCTGAACGTGGACGACCGGGACGTCTCGAAGTACATGCGCATCCTGTCCTTCCGCTCCCGTGCGGAGCTCGAGGAGCTGGAGAAGCAGACCGAGGAGCGTCCGCAGGCCCGTGCCGCGCAGCGTGCGCTGGCCGAGGAGCTGACCACGCTGGTGCACGGCGCCGACCAGACGGCCGCCGTGATCGCCGCGTCCAAGGCCCTCTTCGGGCAGGGCGAGCTGGCGGAGCTCGACGAGCGGACACTGGCCGCGGCCCTGTCGGAGGTGCCGCACATCCAGGTCGCCGAGCTCGGACCGGTCGTCGACCTGTTCGCCGAGGTCGGCCTGGTGGCCAGCAAGTCGGCCGCGCGGCGCACGGTCAAGGAGGGCGGCGCCTACGTGAACAACGTCAAGGTCGCCGGCGAGGACGCGGTCCCCGCCAAGGAGGACCTGCTGCACGGCCGCTGGCTGGTGCTGCGCCGGGGCAAGAAGAACCTGGCGGCGGTGGAGGTCACCGGCGCCTGAGTGCGCGGGCGAAGGGGGCGGTCGCCGGGGACGGAGACCGCCCCCTTCGCCGTGTGCCCGTTATGCCCTTCGTCTGCTTCCCCTGGCCGCCGTCCAGGCCCGGTCGCCGAGACCGACGAGGATGACCGCCATCACCAGCTGGAACACGTGCCGCCACCAGTCGATGCCCGCTGTGGCGTCGACACCGGCCGCCCGGGCGATGGCGTTGCCGGCGATGGCGCCGATCATGCCCAGGATGACGGTCAGCCACAGGGGGACGTGCTGCTTGCCCGGAATGATCGCCTTGGCGAGCAGACCGAGTACCAGTCCCACGATGATCGCCCACAACCAGCCCATCGCTGCCTCCTCGTACGGCTCGACGTGAGCACTACGCCCAGTGTCGGCCCAGGTGCCCTACGCCGCATGCCGGGCGTGGCCGTACGCGGCACGGACCAGTCCGTTCGCCCGGGCCGGAGCGGCCCCGGTCTCGTAGCCGACGCAGGCGCGGCGTAACGTGGAAGCTGTCCCGGCCAGGTTCCCCGGCCGGCCGAGGACGGCTACGGGGCGGGGAGATCCGATACGGGCGGATGGTGGAATGCGATGCGGAAGCAGCATGGCGACGGACATGCCCAGGTGTTCCGGATCACCGGCGCCCGGGCCGGACTCCAGGAGGACGTCCGCGGGCGGCAGCGCCGGTACGTGATCTCGATGACGGTCCGCACGATCTCCGTGATCCTCGCGGCCACGCTCTGGAACGTCGAACGGCACGTCGCCGCCGTGGCGTTGGTGCTCGGGCTGGTGCTGCCGTACATCGCGGTGGTGATCGCGAACGCCGGGCGTGAAAACGCGCCGTCTCTGCCGTCGACGTTCGTGGTGCCGCCGGTGCGGCCGATGATCGCGCCGCCGGGGACGCAGGACTCTCCCGAGGAATCCGTCGCGGAAGACGCCGTGTCCGGGACGGTGCCGGGGGCACGGACCGAGTCGCAGGAGCGGTAGGGGCGCTTGGGGGCGATCACAAACGGAAGTCATCTTCCCGCCAAGCTCAAGAAAAGCTCAGATCAATCATGCTGTTCAGGTGCCGGGCCCGGGGTTACCCGTGACATACTTCGTACGCGCTCCGCATCCCCCGTCGGAGCGACGGACCGACGCCGGGCAGCTCCCCCCGTGGCTGCTCGGCGTCGCCTTTTCTGTGTGCAGTGGTGAGACAAAGCAGTGAGTGACGAGACGCCCATCTGTTCCGCGAAGGGCTGCCGTGCGGATGCCGTGTGGGTGCTGGCGTGGAACAACCCGAAGATCCATACGCCGGAGCGGCGCAAGACGTGGCTCGCGTGCGAAGAGCATCGCGAGCATCTGTCGCAGTTCCTCGGGGTGCGGGGTTTCTTGAAGGACGTGGTGCTTCTCAAGGAGTGGGAAGCGACCGAAGGCTGAGGCCTCGCGCCTGAGTACCTCTAACCACCGATCGCCGACATGGGCCGGTCCGGCTGCACGAAGGTCGGGTCGTCCAGGCCCGCTCCCGCCTTCTTGCCCCACATCGCCAGGCGCCAGATGCGGGCGATCTCCTCGTCCGGGGCGTCCGAGCGCAGGGCGGCGCGCAGGTCGGTCTCCTCCTGGGCGAACAGGCACGTGCGTACCTGTCCGTCGGCCGTGAGGCGAGTGCGGTCGCAGGCCGCGCAGAACGGGCGGGTGACCGAGGCGATCACGCCGACGACATGCGGCCCGCCGTCGACGAGCCAGCGCTCCGCCGGTGCCGAGCCGCGCGCCTCCTCGCCCTCGGCGGTCAGCTCGAAGCGCGTGCGCAGGGAGGTCAGGATGTCGCCCGCCGTGATCATGCCGTCGCGCTTCCAGCCGTGCTGGGCGTCCAGGGGCATCTGCTCGATGAAGCGCAGCTCGTAGTCGTGCTCCACGGCCCAGGCGAGGAGGTCGGGGGCCTCGTCGTCGTTGAGGCCCGGCATCAGGACCGAGTTGACCTTGACCGGCGTGAGGCCCGCGTCGCGCGCGGCGTGCAGGCCTTCGATGACGTCCTTGTGGCGGTCGCGGCGGGTGAGGGTCTTGAAGACGTCCGGGCGGAGCGTGTCGAGGGAGACGTTGACCCGGTCCAGGCCCGCCGCCTTCAGGGCGGCCGCCGTGCGCTTGAGGCCGATGCCGTTGGTGGTGAGGGACATCTGGGGGCGAGGTTCGAGGGCCGCGACGCGCTCGACGATGCCGACCAGGCCCGGGCGCAGCAGGGGCTCGCCACCGGTGAAGCGGACCTCCTCGATACCGAGGGAGGTGACCGCGATGTCGATCAGGCGGACGATCTCGTCGTCCGTGAGCAGGTCCGGCTTGGCCAGCCACTGCAAACCCTCCTCGGGCATGCAGTACGTGCAGCGCAGATTGCACCGGTCGGTCAGCGAGACCCTCAGGTCGGTGGCCACTCGGCCGTAGGTGTCGATGAGCACGTGGGCCCCCTCCCTCGACGCGGATCGTGCCCGGAGCCATGTTTCCCCGGCACCTGCGAGCCTACGTGACACCACTGACATCACCACAGGCCCGATCCCACGACGCGGGACGCGGCCGCGTCGCAGGGACCTGGAGGTTCCTACGACGCGGCCGCGCGAGGGAGTTCGTGCTAGGGGGTGTCCGCAAAGTCCCGCCTGCCTCGCGACGCCCGGCACGCTCCCCCACTGCCTTAAGGGCGTGGGAGGTGCCCCCACTCGCCGCACCGGCCGAACACCCGCGTACAACCAGTACGCGGGCGTCCGCCCGGCACGCCGAGAGCACGCACCGGACGCCGCGAGGCCCGCCCTCCGGGCGGACGACGGGACTTTACGGACACCCCCTAGTGGGCGCCGGTGCCGGTCAGCGACCGGACCTCCAGCTCGGCGAACTTCTTGGCGTCCGGCTCTTCCTTGGACAGGACCGTGCCGAGCCAGCCCATGAGGAAGCCGAACGGGATGGAGATGATGCCCGGGTTCTTCAGCGGGAACCAGGCGAAGTCGACCTCGGGGAACATCGCCTTGGGGTCGCCGGAGACGACGGGCGAGAACAGCACCAGGCCGACGGCGACGATCAGACCGCCGTAGATCGACCACAGGGCGCCCTGGGTGGTGAACCGCTTCCAGAACAAGCTGTAGAGGATCGTCGGCAGGTTGGCGGAGGCCGCGACCGCGAAGGCGAGCGCGACCAGGCCGGCCACGTTCAGGTCGCGGGCGAGGGCGCCGAGGCCGATGGAGACGACGCCGATGAAGACGGTCGCCCAGCGGGCCGCGCGGACCTCCTCGGCGCCGGAGGCCTTCCCCTTGCGGATGACGTTGGCGTAGATGTCGTGGGCGAAGGAGGACGACGAGGCGAGGGTGAGGCCGGCGACGACGGCGAGGATCGTCGCGAAGGCCACCGCCGAGATCGTGGCGAGCAGGATCGCGCCCCAGGTCGAGTCGACGCCGCCGAGGTGCAGGGCGAGCAGGGGTGCCGCCGTGTTGCCGGACGGGTTGGACGCGATGATCTCTTCCTGCGAGATGAGCGCGGCGGCGCCGAAGCCGAGCGCGATCGTCATCAGGTAGAAGCCGCCGATGATGCCGATGGCCCAGTTCACGGACTTACGGGCGGCCTTGGCGTCCGGCACCGTGTAGAAGCGGATCAGGATGTGCGGCAGGCCGGCGGTGCCGAGCACCAGGGCGATGCCGAGGGAGATGAAGTCCAGCTTGGAGGTGCCGGTCGCGCCGTACTGGAGGCCGGGCTCCAGGAAGGCGGCGCCCTTGCCGCTCTTCTCGGCGGCCGTGCCGAGCAGGTCGGAGATGTTGAAGTTGAACTTCAGCAGCACCAGGAAGGTGATCAGGATGGTGCCGCCGATGAGCAGCACGGCCTTGATCATCTGGACCCAGGTGGTGCCCTTCATGCCGCCGATGGAGACGTAGACGATCATCAGGACGCCGACGAGGGCGACGATGAGGATCTTGCCGGCGTCGGAGGTGATGCCGAGCAGCAGCGAGACGAGGACGCCGGCGCCGGCCATCTGGGCCAGCAGGTAGAAGATCGACACGACGATCGTGGACGTACCGGCGGCGGTGCGCACCGGGCGCTGGCGCATGCGGTACGCGAGCACGTCGCCCATGGTGTAGCGGCCGGAGTTGCGCAGCGGCTCGGCCACCAGGAGCAGGGCGACCAGCCAGGCGACCAGGAAGCCGATGGAGTAGAGGAAGCCGTCGTAGCCGAAGATGGCGATCGCGCCCGCGATGCCGAGGAACGACGCGGCCGACATGTAGTCGCCGGAGACGGCGAGGCCGTTCTGGAAGGCGCTGAACTGGCGTCCGCCCGCGTAGAAGTCGGCGGCGTCCTTGGTCTGGCGGCCCGCCCAGATGGTGATGCCGAGGGTGGCGAGGACGAACAACGCGAACAGGGTGATGATCAGCGGGCGGTGCTGGCTGGCCTCGTTCGCGGCGAGAAGGGTCTGCTGTGCGGGGCTCATGCGCCGCCCTCCATCCGGGACTTGATCGCCTCGGCCTTGGGGTCGAGGTTCGCGGCGGCGTGCTTCGAGTACCACCAGGCGATGAGGAACGTGGTGAGGAACTGGGCGACGCCGAAGACGAGGGCGACGTTGATGTTGCCGAACAGCTTGGTGCCCATGAAGCCGCCCGCGTAGTTCGACAGCAGGACGTACAGCAGGTACCAGGCGATGAAGGCGATGGTCAGCGGGAAGGCGAAGGAGCGGTAGGAGCGGCGCAGTTCACCGAACTCCGCGCTCTCCTGCACCTCGGTGAACTCCTCGGGTGAGGGGAGTTTGTGTTGCTCTTTCGAGGGGGGCGGTGCGTCGGTGGCCACGGAGCGTCTCCTCGCGATGACGGAAGCGGTTTTGATCAGGGACGGAGGCGAGTGTCCTCGCGCTCCTTGTCCAACGTCACGGCGGCTCGCGAGAACCGGTTCAACTGCCCGGCGTTCTTTCCGAAGTCGTTTCGGCAAAACGTTGCTGGCCAGCGAGAGCGCGGGATAGCTTCACCCTGCACCACCTCGTCATGTACCTGCCCGAGCACCACCTGTGCCTCGGGCCGGTTTCGTTTCCGGAGGATGTGGAGACCCCATGTCTCATCTGCGTTCCAGACGCCGGCTCGCTCTCGCCGTGCCCGTCGTACTGTCACTGACGGCCTCGCTGGGTTTCCTGCCCGCTGCCGCGTCGGCGGCCCCGCGCGCCGAGTCGGCCGCGCGGACGGCGGACGCGCCGAAGCTGGCGTACGTCGTCAACACCAAGGTGGACCGTCGCACGATCGCGTCGGTGGAGAAGGCGATCGGCGCGGCCGGCGGCACGGTCGTGGCCACGTACGGCCGAATCGGCGTGATCGTCGCCCACTCCTCGAACCCCGACTTCGCCAAGACCGTCCGCACGGTGCGCGGGGTCCAGTCGGCGGGTGCGACGCGGACGGCGCCGCTGGCCGCCGCGGGGACCAAGGAAGAGGGCGCGGTCGAGTACCTGACGGCCGCCCAGGCCGAGCGCACCGAGGCCGCCTCGGCGAAGACGCCCGAGAGCGAGCCCCTCGAGGCCGACCAGTGGGATCTGCGCACGATCGGCGCCGACAAGGCCGCGAAGATCAACCCGGGCAGCCGCAAGGTGACCGTCGCCGTGATCGACACCGGCGTGGACGACACCCACCCCGACATCGCCCCGAACTTCTCCGCCTCCCAGTCCGCGAACTGCGCCGGCGGCAAGCCCGACACCAGCGAGGGCGCCTGGCGGCCGTACACCCCGGAGGACTACCACGGCACGCACGTGGCCGGTGAGATCGCCGCCGCGCGCAACGGAATCGGCGTGGCAGGCGTCGCACCCGGTGTGAAGGTCTCCAGCATCAACGTGACCGACCGGGCGAACGGCCTCTTCTACCCGGAGAGCGTGGTGTGCGCGTTCGTGTTCGCCGCCGACCACGGCGTCGAGATCACGAACAACAGCTACTACGTCGACCCGTGGCTGTACAACTGCATGGACGACCCGGACCAGCGAGCCATCGTCGACGCGGTCAACAGGGCGCAGCTGTACGCGCAGAAGAAGGGCACGCTCCACGTCGCCGCGGCGGGCAACTCCAACCACGACCTGGACGCGGACGCGATCGCCGACGCCTCCAGCCCGAACGACACCACGCCCGTCGAGCGCACCATCGACCCGCACGAGTGCTTCGACATACCGACCCAGCTGCCGGGTGTCGTCACGGTGAGCTCGACGGGCGTCGACAACGAGAAGTCGTACTTCTCGACGTACGGCAAGGGCGTCGTCGACGTCGCGGCGCCGGGCGGTGACCGGCGCTACCAGATACCGGACACGCCCTCGAAGGACGGCCGCATCCTGTCGACCATGCCGAACGGCGCGTGGGGCTTCCTCCAGGGCACCTCGATGGCCTCCCCGCACGCCTCCGGTGTGGCCGCGCTGCTGAAGTCCAAGCACCCCTGGGCGTCCCCGGCGCAGCTCCAGGCCATGCTCAAGGCGCAGGCCGACCGGACCGCCTGCCCCGAGTCGTACGACCAGGACGGTGACGGCACGCAGGACGCGGTGTGCGAGGGCGGCAAGCGCGTCAATGGCTTCTACGGGTACGGCATCGTCAACGCGCTGCGCGCGGTCGAGTGACGCGCGTTTCCCAGACCTCCCGCACAGCCCGCTCGTACCGCGAACGAACTGGAGACACCATGACAGCGCCGCACGCGCGCTATCGCCGCGCCGTCGCGATCCCGGCCGGGATGGCCGTGGCCACGGCCCTCGCGTTCCTGCCGAACACCACGGCCACGGCCGCCGACGAGGCGCCCGCGGCGGTCACGGCCGACGCGACCCCGCTCAGCTACGTCGTCAACGTCAAACCGGGGCACGGCACTTCGGCGTACGTGAAGAAGGCCGTCGGCAAGGCCGGCGGCACGATCGTGACGTCGTACGACCAGATAGGCGTCATCGTCGTCCACTCCTCCGACGCCGACTTCGCCAAGACGATCCGCAAGGTGCGCGGCGTGCAGTCGGCCGGCGCCACCCGCACCGCGCCGCTGCCCACGGCCGTGACGGCCGACCTGGGCACGCCGAAGGCGCTGAGCGCGGCCGAGGTCGCCAGGGCGGAGGCCCCCGCCGGACAGGACCCGCTGGAGCCCCAGCAGTGGGACCTGCCCGCCATCAAGGCGGACAAGGCGCACGAGAAGTCGCTGGGCAGCTCGAAGGTCACGGTCGCCGTGATCGACACCGGTGTCGACGACACCCACCCCGACATCGCGCCCAACTTCGACCGCGGCGCGTCGGTCAACTGTGTGTCGGGCAAGCCGGACACGGCCGACGGGGCCTGGCGGCCCGGCGCCTCGGAGAGCCCGCACGGCACGCACGTGGCGGGTGAGATCGCGGCCGCGAAGAACGGTGTCGGCATGACCGGCGTCGCCCCCGGGGTGAAGGTCTCCGGCATCAAGGTGTCCAACCCGGACGGCTTCTTCTACACGGAGGCCGTCGTCTGCGGCTTCGTCTGGGCGGCCGAGCACGGCGTCGACGTGACGAACAACAGCTATTACACCGACCCGTGGTACTTCAACTGCAAGAACGACCCGGACCAGAAGGCGCTGCTGGACGCGGTCACGCGGGCGTCGCGGTACGCGGAGAAGAAGGGCGCGGTCAACGTCGCGGCGGCCGGCAACGAGAACTACGACCTCGCGGCCGACGAGATCACCGACCCGTCGTCCCCGAACGACACCACGCCGGGTGAGCGGGTCGTCGACCCGTCCGAGTGCCTCGACATCCCGACCCAGCTGCCGGGTGTCGTCACGGTCGCCTCGACGGGTGCGAAGGGCCTCAAGTCGTCCTTCTCCAACTACGGCCTCGGCGTCGCCGACATAGCCGCCCCGGGCGGCGACTCGACCGCCTACCAGAAGCCGGAGCCGCCCGCCACGAGCGGTCTGATCCTGGGCACGCTGCCGGGCGGCAAGTGGGGCTACATGGCGGGTACGTCGATGGCGTCCCCGCACGTCGCGGGCGTCGCGGCGCTCATCAAGTCGACGCACCCGTACGCCTCTCCGGCCCTGGTGAAGGCCCTGCTGTACGCGCAGGCCGACGCCAAGGCCTGCACGGACCCGTACGACATCGACGCCGACGGCAAGATCGACGCGGTGTGCGAGGGTTCGAAGAACCGCAACGGCTTCTACGGGTGGGGCATCGCGGACGCGCTGGACGCGGTGACCAAGTAGAGCTCGTGTGGAGGTAGTCCGGGCCGGGCGGGGATACCCGCCCGGCCCGCCGCGTCCCTGCGGCAGGATTCCTTGTCATGGACGTGTATGAAGCCCCCTCGACCTGGACCGCCGAACCGGTAAGACCGCAGTGGCAGTTGGCCCTGCGGTTCGCGGGGAGCATCGTGTGGTTCCCGGTGGTGTGCGTGCTGTGGGGGGCCATCGCGGCGGCGTTCATCGTCGTCGGGATGTTCGCCGAGGTGATCACGGCGTTCAGCAACACCCTCGAACGCGGCTACCTCGGCGCCATGGACGTGATGCTGAACCGGGTCGCGCGCCTGGCCTCCTGGTGCGTGTCCTGGCCGGAGCTGCGCCATGAGGGTGACACCGGGTTCTACAAGGCGCGCGTGGACAAGGCGGTCGCGAAGTGGACCGCCCGGGCCTCTGCCCCGGTCGACCCGAAGAAGCCGCGACCGCCCGTGGAGTGTGCGATAAGCCTGCGCGACTACCGCGGTGTGGGCGGCTGGTACGTCGCCGAGGTGGCGCTCGCGCAGGGATGGGAGCTGCGGCCGACGGACGTGCGCAGGGAAGTCCGGTTGTGGTGGTCGGCCGCGTCGAAGGTCTCCTGAGTTCGCTCTCGCGGATTTGCCAGCCATGTGAAGGCTGGTGAAGATCTCGGGGTGACCTTGACAAGACCCGTCGCCGTCCTGGTGCTGGTGGCGCTGGCCGCGCTGATCCCGCTGCTCGGCCCGTCCACCGCGCTGCACGGCACCGGGGAGGCCTCCGTGCCCGGCGTCGGCGGCATAGCGCTGCTGCGCACCGTGCTGTTCGCGGCCCTGTGCGTACCGATCGGCGAGTTGTTCGTGGACCGGCTGGCGCGTTCCGTGCCGGGCACGGGGAGGGCCACCGGCCGTCCGGTCGCGCCCCGTAGCTGGTCACCGTGGGCGGCCGCCGCCGGTTTCTCCGCCGCTCTCGGGCTCGCCTCGGTCGTGGCCACGGGCAATCTCGTCCCCGACGGCCTGTCGGACATCGACGTGGGCGGGCTCTACGCGTCCCGGGACGGCAAGCTCGCCCTGCTGGAGGTCAACGCGTTCCTCGTGGCGGGGCTGTGTGCCGTGTCGCGCCGGCCGGCCACGCAGCTGTGGCCGCTGGCCGCCGTGGTCGTCGCCGAGGCCCTGCGCGCGCACCCCGCGACCGAGCACGCCCCGCTGACCGGCTCCGGGCTGACCCTCGTCCACCTGACCTGTGCGGCGCTGTGGACGGGCGGTCTGCTGCACGCGCTGCGGACCCTGCGGCTGTGGCGCGGGCGGTACGGCACGGGGGCGGGCGCCGCCCTGCTGGGCCTCTACGCGCGCGTGGCGGCCGTTCTGCTCGCCGCCATCACGGCGACGGGCGTGTGGAGTTCACTGCGCCGGATGCCACCGGAGACGGTCCTGGAGCAACTGACGGCGACGGCGTACGGGCGCGTCCTGCTCGCCAAGGTCCTCCTCGTGGCCGCCGTGGCCGCCCTCGCCCTGTGGGCACGGCAGCGGCTGCGCCGGGCGGCTGACCCGTTGACCGCCTGTGCGCCGGCGCGGGCGGAGGTGGTCGCGCTGGGCCTGGTGGTCGCCTCGTCCGGACTGCTGACGGCCCTGCCGCTCCCCATCCGCTGGTGACGCTCCCGAACCCACGGGTGCCGTTCCCCATCCGCCGATGAGCATCAGACGGCGCGCATCTCTCCGTACGTCGCGGCCGGCGCCCTGCGCGCGTTCAGTGCCTCGATCGCGCCGCCGGCGAGGAGGGCCTGTGCGGCGATGTACGTGAGCATGATCCAGAAGTCCGGCAGGGGCGGCTGCGGCCAGTCGGCGACGCCGGTGGCGATGAGCGTGTCGGAGAGCAGGAAGAGCGCACCGCCGAGCCCGGCGAAGAGGCCGAGCCGGATGGCGGCTCTGTACGCCATGGCCGTGAGCAGGAGGCTGTATCCGGCGACGGGCAGGCGCTGGTCCGCGGGCAGGTCCGGCCACAGCAGCGCGACGGTGATGACCAGGGCGGTGGCGTAGCCCAGGGCGAGCAGGGCCGCACGCGCGCGTGGGACCGCGTACCGGCTGCCGTGCGCCCGGAAGAGGACGAGGTAGCAGACGTGTCCCGCCGCGAAGCAGCCCATGCCGGCGAGGAAGGCCGGCTCGGCGTCGGACAGCAGCAGCACGTCACCGCCCCAGCCGAACAGCAGGGCGGCCACGAGCGGCCGGGGCGCCCGGCGCAGGACGGCCCAGAGCGCCAGGAGCGGCATCAGCAGCGGCTTGGCGACGGCGTGCCCGGCGTCGAAGCCGGCCGCTAGGGAACCGAGGTCGACGACGACGGCGAGACCGAAGGCGCCGAGGAGGAATCGGGAGTGGCTCACGCCGACGTGCTCTCGGCAGGCGTGCCGGCGGTGGACACCGGTGCCGCGGCCGGCGCGGGCCCCCACCCCGGCCCCCGGAACACCCGCCCCGCGCGCTCGCGCCAGTCGCGCGCCGCCTTCAGGTCCTTCGCGATGGACACGTACTCGTGCGTCGCCACCTTGAGCGGGTTGTACGTGTCGATGTTCTTGGTCAGTCCGTACACGGGCCGCACGGTCTCGGCGACGAAGGACCCGAACAGCCGGTCCCACACGATGAGGATGCCGCCGAAGTTGCGGTCCAGGTAACCGCCTTGGGAGGCGTGGTGCACACGGTGGTGCGACGGGGTGTTGAAGACGAACTCGAACCACCGGGGCATCTTGTCGATCCGCTCGGTGTGGATCCAGAACTGGTAGACGAGGTTCGCGGAGGAACAGAAGGCGAGCGCGGCCGGGTGCACTCCGGCGGCGATGAGGGGGACGTAGAACGGCCACACGGTCAGGGACGTCCAGGGCTGGCGCAGCGCGGTGGTGAAGTTGAACTTCCGGCTGGAGTGGTGGACCACGTGGCAGGCCCACAGGATGCGGATGACGTGGTGGCCGCGGTGGGACCAGTAGTAGAAGAAGTCCTGCGCGAGCAGCATCAGCGGGACGGTCCACCACAGCACGGGCACGCGCAGGGGCGTGAGTTCGTAGAGGGCCGTGTAGAGGGCGACGATAGGGATCTTCCAGAGGAAGTCGAAGGCGAGGCTGCCGAGCCCCATGCCGATGCTCGTCGCGGCGTCCTTCGCCTCGTAGCCCGCCGCGTCCTCGTCGGGGTGGAGACGGCAGCTCACCATCTCGACCACGGTGAGCAGCACAAAGGCGGGTATCGACCACAGCACGACATCGGGCAGGTTCGGCATGCCTGAACCGTAGGACCGCCGCTCCGCCCCGGCTAGACGTTGTTACCGACAAGTATTACCGACGGTACGCGCTTGCTTCTTGGCGATCTCCGCCAATCGCCGCGCCGTCAGCACCGCCGCGTCGGCGTGACCGACCGGACCGTGCCGATCGGGATCCTGCTGTACTCGTCTCCCTTCCTCGGTTTGATGGTCACCGCCGTGGCGTCGCTCATCACCAGCTCCCCGCACCGCACGCCGCCCTCTGTGGTCACCACGACGTACGGCCCGCCCTGCTGGGAGTTCGCGGGATCATCAACGGGCACGAGCCAGGACACCGCGATCGCGGCGACGATCGCGCACAGCCCGGCAACGGACAGCCGCCGCGCCCGGATCAGGGCGGCCTGCGTGCGCACGACCTCGTCCAGGACGGCGGCGAGCAGCCGGTCACCGCTCAGCCAGGTCTGCCGTCCGAGCGGACCGTGGGCGGCCCGCACGGCTCCCAGCGCACCGGAGAGCAGCAGCACGAAGGCCAGCACCAGCAGCAGTGCCGTGGTCCAGCGCCAGGCGCCCGGCATGCCCGCGACGCTCTCGCGGCCCTTCAGGACGAAGACCACGCCCACCAGCCCCGTGAGCCCGGTCAGCCCGTTGCGCCAGCCCTCGGCCTGCCGGCGTACGGCGCCGAGCTGGTCGTACTGGAGCTGCTGCCCGAGCTGGGCGAACCGTTTCCTGGCGAGGTCGCTCACGACGCCGCCGCGTGCGCGGGCGGCGGCACCGGAACGTCCCAGAAGGCCCCGCAGCCCGAGTCGGGCGACTCCGGCGGCCGTTCCGGGTGGGGGTAACCGCAGGCGCAGTAGACCGGGATGGAGCCCGTGAGGGGTTCGGGCTCGCTCCGGTCCCGGCGCCACAGCCGCTTGGGCGGGCCCAGCACTCCGTACGCCACCCGGAAGACGGTTGCCGCTCTGCACGTCGGGCAGAGTCCCGTCACGGTGTACCAGCGGCCGTCCTCGGACCGTGCGACGGTGAACGGCTCCTCCGGGTCGACTGCGACCTCTTGTTCACGGAACTCGGTCGGAACGTGATCGGGCATGGCTCCTCACAGGGTTGGGTCAACGGCCTGACCGGCCTGACGGTTGTCATCGAGCCCGGTAAGGCTCCGCCTGCGGCGTCGGGGCCGGCTCGGCGGGACAGTCCGGCGGCAGGACGAGGCCGAACAGCGGCGCGTACCGGGCGAGCCGGTCGTACACCCCGCGGGTCGGCTGCCCGAACTCTCGCGCGGCCACGGCGATGCGGTCGGCCGTCACCTCACCGCTCAGCGCGGGCGCCCGTCCCGTGTACTGCTCGGTGAGCATGATCAGGTCCTGCCAGGTCGGCACCGTGTCCGCGTCCGGTCCCGGCCGTTCCACCAGGAGGCGCAGACCGAAGGGACGGTAGAGCGCGAGCCGGTCCCAGGCCTTGGTCAACGCCCAGCCGAAGCGGGCCGCGACACGCAGCAGTTCGAGCGGGCCGACGGGTCGGTCGCCGACGAGGTCCGGCCGGAACAGCGCGCTGTCGTGCTCGGTGGGCCGGTGCTCGCGCCAGGCGTCGGATCCGCCGTCAGCGCCGTCGGCCGGCTCTCGCCAAGGGGCACCGAAGGGGGCGTAGCGGACCAGGACGGCCACGCTATCGCCGAGGGTCGCGTCGCTGGCCCGGGCGTGGGACACGAGGACGGCGGGGCTCGGACGGGGGCGCCAGCGCGGGACGTAGACACCCCGCCAGGACTGGAAGGCATTCTCCCGCTCCGTCCGCTGCGGCGTGCTGGAGGCCAGGACGTCAGCTGCGGTGGGACGCAGATCAGCGGGTGCCCCATCGGCCGGCCGGTCCAGCGCCGAGACGTCGAGCCCGACCAGCGGGCCGAGCGCGGTGAGCCGTTCGATCGCGGAGCCGAGCGTGCTGCGGGCCATCGCCGCGGCATAGAGAACGAAGAAGACGTCGACGCCCTGGCGCAGGGCGACGCCGCGGACCGCGTTGCCCATGTTCGTCAACTCCAGCGATCCCTCCGAGTCGTAGTACCCGCGGCGTGACACCACGTCTCGCCTGGAGCACATGAGCAGGTCCCAGTCACCGGCCGAGACGGCACGCCACCGCTCCACGAGCGCCGGCGCGCGTTCGTCCACGAAGCCCGCCTCGGCGAGTTCCGTGAGCCGTTCCGCCACCAGCGCGCCGTCGGCCCGGACCTTCCGCACGGCCTGCGCCGTCTCCAGCAGGGGCGCGGGACATCCGGTCGGGTCGTACGGCCAGTCCTCGGTGAACCTGTGGTCGACAACGGCGCCGAGGAGGTCACTGTCCAGCCTGGTGAAGACGCGGTCGGCCAGTTCCCCAGGAGGGGGGACGCGCAGCTGCTGCGCCGCGAGGACATCCGCGAACCGTTCGGGCACCTGGGCCACCGGGATCCCCAGCATCCCCGATGCCCTGGCCATCTGCCGGGGCGACAGGTCCAGATCGGCGCTGTATGTGGCGATGCCGAGGCTCATGGTGAACTCGGTGCGCTGCTCCGGCGTCCAGGACCTGGGTACGTCGAATTTGGAGGACGTTGCGGCGGGAGCTTCCGCGGGGGCCGGTCCTTCCGCCGCCCAGCCGAGCCACGCATACCGACGCAGGATGTCCTCGTACTTCTCCTGAGCCGGCGGCGTCCCCGCCTTCCGCTCCCCCGGGGCCGTGAACCGGGGGTGCCAGGCCAGCACGTTGAGCTCCTCGTGGGTGGCGATGGCGTCGGCGGGGACGGCATCGGTGTCGTCCGGCACGTGCAGGGGGAATCCGGCCGCGGCGAACCGCCTGGCCCGGTCCAGGGCCTCCCGGAGGGGCAGGCCCTCCACGACACTGAACCTCCGGAGCACCGCGACCACATCGTTGGCGAAGTGGCGTGCGTAGTCCTCGCGCAGCAACGCGTCATAGGCTTCACGGCCGAGGAGGATCCGGCGGTCCGTGGCGTCGAGCAGTATCCGGTGCGCCGCGTCGAGTCCGGTGACGGCGGGCACGTCCAGGCCGGCGATGGCGTACCGGCGCAACCGCCTCATGAGTTCTCCCAGAGTGATGCTCTCCTCCGGCGACTGCGGCAGAGCCGCCTGCCTCGTGGCATCGGGCAGCCGCATCTCCCGCGGGCTGACACCGGCTTCCCAGGACTCGGGAGCGGGATAGCCGTCCACCGACTCCGGCAACGCCAGTCTCTCCCAGGCCCGCTCGCCCAGTTCGATTCCGACGCTGCGCAGAACCGCCGCCCGCCAGGACAGCACCCCGGCTTCGTCCGGCAGGACAACCGTCCCGAAGTCCTTCAGCGGCACCAGCCCCACGTCCAACGGGAAGCACCCCACCCTGCGGAAGTCGAGGACCGTCGCCCGGTCCCAGCCGGTTCGGCTGGTCAGATGTGTTTCGGCCGCCAGCAGCCGCGCCGTCACCCGGACCGCCCCAGCCGGGTGCAGGCGGGCGAACGCCCAGAGCCACTCCAGCGTCAGCCACTCCGGCGCCCCGAACGCACGGGCGGCGTCGAGGAGTTGCTCGTCCACCCACGCCCGGTCGTACGAGAGGATCCTGGTCCTGTCGGTGCTGATGTCCGGAGCGTGCGTCTCGCGCAGGTCCATCACGAAGCCGAAGGGATGCCCGCCCAGGTCGTGCCAGTCCTTACCGGCACTGTCGAGCCGCTCCAGCTTGCCGGCGCCGGTGCGGAGCCAGGCGGCAGCGCTGCTGTCCTCCTGGACCATGGACGCCGGGTCCACGAGGATGCCGTCGGCCAGGAGGCATCCCTTTCCGTCCACCCACCACGCATCAGGACCTGCGGGAAGCGGGCGCCGGGCATCACCGAAGTAGTACAGCGCTCCTGGTTCCCACGTGCGCACGGCCTCCCCGTCCCGCTCCACCCGCATCGCGAACTCGGACCGCCATACCCGCTTGGCCAGCTCCTGCGCCACGTCGATGTCGCCCGACTGGAGGTACAGCCGCACTCGGGTGCCACCCCCGGGCTGCGCCCCCTCGCGCCGCCGGATACGGAACAGACTGCCGGTCGAGGCCACGTCCACGCGAAGCCCGCCGTCCGCCTCCGCGCGCCCGTACTCGTCCGTCGCCCGGGTCCAGATGCTGATCTCGTCGGCCAGCATGAAGTAGCTGAACACACCCACGCCGAAACGGCTGTTGGGATAGATCCGCAGGTCCGGGTCCGCGCGGCGCCAGCGGGCCTGTTCCCTGCGGTACTCGCGGGACTGCTCGAAGCGGCGGCCGGCCCGCGAGAAGGTGCCCCGCAGGCTCTTGTGATCCATGCCGACGCCGTTGTCCTCGCACTCCACGTAGGAGCGGCCCTCCGCGTCCGTGCCCTGCCGTAAGACGATCTCGCCCTGCCAGGTGTACGGGACGTGCCCGTCGGCCTTTCCGTAGCGCAGCCGGGCCTGCCGGTAGCGGCAGGCGTCCAGGGCGTTCTGGTACATCTCCCGGAGCGCGAGGACCGGGTCGCCGTACAGATGGGTGCCCATGAGCAGTTCGCGCATCTCGTCCTCGGCGAGGCTGAACCGCATCAGCGGGACACCGTAGGCGTCGCCCTTGACGGCGCTGTCGTACCGCGGGCGCAGCCGACGGCAGGTGATTCGGTCGGGCACGTGGGCGAGGAGCGCGGCGGGCTGGGCGGAGGTGAGGTGCCGGCGCACGTTCTGTACGGCGTCGTCGGCCCAGGCGGCCAGCGTCTCCAGAGCGGCGTGCACCGCGGGGTGCGGGCAGGGCAGGTCCAGGTCGAGTGTCTTGCTCAGCCGGTCCCGCGCCCAGCGCAACTCCCGCACACTCGCCACGGCTTCGCCGGGCCGCAGCCCGTCGGCGACCCCGATGTTGTCCACCAGGACACCGGGCAGTTGCCTCAGGTCGCCGCCGAGCAGGCCAGCGACGCCGAGCAGCCAGGTCAGCTCACGGGGGCGCCAGCGCTCCGTCGTGCCGTCCGCGCGGGCGAGTTCCTCCAGGCGCCAGTGGGTGTCGGTGCGGTCCCGCTCGCCCTGGTTCGGCTCGGTGGGGGCGACCGCGATCTGCCGGCAGACCCGTACGAGTTCGTCGGTCAGCTCCTCGGTCCGGGCCGGTGCGGTGTCAGGACCGATCAGCGCCTTCGCGAGCGGAGCGAGCAGCTGGGGCGCGTACGTGTCCCACAGTTGCTCCTTGCCTCCGACGTGCCGGTGCAGCAGCCAGGCGGCGACGGCCGCGGCGTCCTCGGCCCGGCCGCGTCCGGCCAGCTCGCGGCCCTTGCGCCAGAGCAGGGCGTGCGCGGCGAAGGTGTGCTCCAGGTCGACGCGTTCCGGATCACGCCCCAAGGAGCCGGTTTCCGGATCGAGCCGGAAGGGCTCGACCGCCGTCGTCTCCTTGACGCCCATGGCGTACACGGCCTCGCGGACGAAGGGTGCGGCCGCGAGCACCGCGAACTCGCCCGGGTCCAGGAGCGGGCCGCCCTGTGTCTGTGAGGGTGCGAGCAGGGGTCTGAGCCCGCGGGCCAGCACGCGCACCGGGTAGTCGTCGTCCGCCCAGGGGTCGGGGACTGTCGCGAACGCGGTGCTGCGCCACTTGGCGCACTCTGCCGTCAACCGCACGAGGACGCGTTGGAGTTCGTCGCGTCGCGCGTCACCGCCACCCTCGACGGCCGACCAGAGTTCGGGGTCGCGGACTGCCGCTGCCCACTCCTCGTGGAGGGTGCGGCCGGCGCAGAGTTCGACCTTTCGGATCGCCTCCGGGCCGCTGGGCGCGTAGTGGGCGGTCGGTGTCTGCCGCTGGCGGGCGGCGCGGGCGAACTCGGCGGTCCTGCGGACGGTGTGGGCGATGACGTCGGCGACCGTGCGGGGCGCGGTGTCCGCCTGAAGAGCGTCGGCGAGCGCGCGGGTGAAGTGGCTGCCGAGTTCCTTGTCGGAGCCGCAGGTCTGGCCGGGGCCGCAGCCGAAGAGCACGGCCACCCGTTCCCGCCCGGCCGGGAAGTTCGTCGCCGGCCCGCCGTACGACGTGCCGCCCGAGGCGGCTTCCTCGCGACAGGCGTCGACGGTCAGCAGGACCGTACCGGCACGGCACCCCTGGAGCAGTTGGGCGAGGTCGAGGCCGATGAGGCTGTCCAGCGCCACCTGCGGCGGTGTGGTGGCCCAAGTGAGTTGGGCGTCCGCAGGCACGAGGTAGTCCGCGCCCTCCACGGACAGCCCGTGTCCGGTGAAGTGGATGAGGACCGTGCCGTCTTCGGGCGCGGTGGCGCAGACCCTGCTGATCGCACTGCGGATCCGGGAGCGCAGGGCGGGCTCGTCGGGGGTCGCCCCGATCCGTTCGACGCTGTACCCGGAGGAGCGCAGCGCCCCGGTCATCAGCTCGACGTCACGTCCCACCGTCTCCGTCAGGTCGTGGAAGCGCTCCGAGAGTTCGTACTGCGGAACGGCGACGATCAGCGCCTGCCTGTTCTCCCCCATCGGCCCGCTCGTCCCCCTTCGGCCACTGCGCGGCACGGGCAAGAATGGCACAGGAGACATGCGGCACATCCGGCCCCGTTCCCTGCTCCGCAGCCCCTTCGCCCTCCACCCGCCTCAGCAGATGTCCCGTCAACTGCATTCGGGATGCCCGGAGAATTGGGAGCGGAATCCCCAGGGTCGTCTTGCCCGGCCACGGTGGACGCGGCACGGCACCTGACGGACCGGGCTGTCAGTCCCGGCCCGTATCCTCAGTGACCATGCTGGAAGACCTGACGACCGCGGCGTTCTCTCCCACGTCGTGGCCGGCCGCGTATCCCAAGGGGTACGCGGTCGTTGACGTGGAGACCACGGGCCTGGCCCGGGACGACCGCATCATCTCCGCGGCCGTCTACCGGCTGGACGCGCGCGGCGAGGTCGAGGACCACTGGTACACGACGGTCAACCCCGAGCGTGACCCCGGCCCCGTGTGGATCCACGGACTGACGAGCGAGGCGCTCGAGGGCGCGCCCCTCTTCCCGGACATCGCCGAGGAGTTCACGGCCCGGCTTCAGGGGCGGGTGCTCGTCGCGCACAACGCCGTCTTCGACTGGCAGATGATCGCCCGGGAGTACGCGCGCGCGAAGTGCGAGGCGCCCGTGCGGCAGCGGCTGTGCACCATCGCGCTCTCCAAGGAGCTCGGCCTTCCGCTGCCCAACCACAAGCTGGAGTCCCTCGCCGCGCACTTCGGCGTCGTCCAGCGGCGGGCGCACCACGCGCTGGACGACGCGCGCGTGCTGGCGGAGGCGTTCCGGCCCAGCCTCAGGGCCGCGGCGGCGAACGGCGTACGGCTGCCGCTGCACGAGTGCCGGCCGCTGACGGAGTGGTCGGACCGCCCTGCCACGCCCCGCATCGGACAGCAGGCGGGCCCGCGAGGCTACGGCGGCTACCGCCAGACCGGTTGGCGCCCCTCCCGGAAGCGCCCCGCCTGCCCCTACCCCAACCCGGGGCGCTACGAGGCGGGCGGGCGGCTCAAGCAGGGCATGCGGGTCGCCTTTTCGGGTGACACCTCGACCGAGCGGGAGCTGTTGGAGGACCGGGCGACCGAAGCCGGGTTGCACGTGGCCACCAGCCTGTCCCGGCTGACCAGCCTGCTCGTCACGAACGACCCGGACTCGGGCACGTCCAAGGTGGTCAAGGCCCGGCAGTTCGGCACACCGATCGTGGACGAGGCGGCGTTCGGGCAACTCCTCGGGGATGTGGAGCCGGCCTCGGAGGGGTGACCGTACGCGGATCGGCGTCGGAGGAGTGACCGTACGCGGATCGGTGCCGCCGGGGCGGCCACAGGCGGAGCGGTGTCGCAGGGCGACCGTACGGACGGGTGATTGGCGGGCGACTCGCCCGGCGGCCGCTCGCCCGGGCCGGGGCGACGGCTCACCCTGTGGCGCATGGCGACCTGTGAGGTATGTGGCAATCAGTACGGAATGACCTTCGAGGTGCATGCGCAGGGGGCGGTGCACGTCTTCGACTGCTTCGCCTGCGCGATCCACCGCATGGCCCCCATCTGCGAGCACTGCCGGGTACAGATCATCGGCCAGGGCGTCGAGGTCGACGGCCAGTGGTACTGCGGTGCCCACTGCGCCCGGGCGGAGGGAAAGGTGGGAATTGTCGACAAGGTCTGAACCCGTACCCGGCTGAATGCACCCCACGACCGAGTTGTACGGTCGTGGGGTGTACCGCTTCCTGATGTCCCGGCAGTGGGTGATCCTCACACTGATCGCCCTGCTTCTCATCCCCACGATGATCAGGCTGGGCATCTGGCAGATGCATCGCTACGAGGAGCGCACCGCCCGGAACCAGCTGGTCACCGACGCGCTGGCGGCCGAGCCGGTACCCGTGGAGAAGCTGACCGCGCCCGGGCACACCGTCACCAGCGCCGAGCGGTACCGGACCGTGACCGCGAAGGGCCGCTTCGACGCGGAGGACGAGGTCGTCGTCCGCCGCCGCACCAACTCCGACGACGAGGTCGGCTACCACGTCCTGACCCCGTTCGTCCTCGACGACGGCAAGGTTCTGCTGGTCAACCGGGGCTGGATCCCCTCGGACGGCCCGAGCCAGACCACGTTCCCGAAGGTCCCCGCACCGCCGAGCGGCGAGGTGACCGTCGAGGGGCGGCTGATGCCGAGTGAGACGACCGCGGCGAGCGGCATCAAGAACCTCAAGGGCCTGCCGGACCGGCAGATCATGCTGATCAACAGCGAGCAGGAGGCCCGGCGCCTGGACGCGCGGGTGCTCGGTGGCTACATCGCGCAGACGGCTCCCGAGCCCAAGGGCGACACCCCCGAGCTGCTCGGCGACCCCGGCAAGGAGGACGCGGCGCTGAACTACGCGTACGCCGTCCAGTGGTGGCTGTTCTCCGCCGCCGTCCCGGTCGGCTGGGTGGTCCTGGCCCGCCGCGAGGCCCGGGACCGGGCGCAGGCGGCGGCCGGAGAAGCCGACGCGAGCAAGGCGGAGCCGGCGGCGGTGTGACCCCCGCCGGTCGCCCCCGGCCGCGTCAGCAGCAGCGTCCCTGCCGGCACTCCTCCCGGTGCGACCGGTTCAGCACCTCGGCCAGTTCCCGCACGTACCAGCGCACCGCCCGTGCCCAGCGCACCACCCTCACGTCCGGGCTCCCGCCAACGGCTCGTCCGGCACGTCGAGTCGGGACTCGACGTACGGCGCCTCGGTGACCGGAGTCGAGCCCGGGGCCCGTATCGCCCGTACGCAGACCACCGCGGCGTTGCCGATCACGACGGCGACCAGCAGCAGGAACAGGGCGATCAGCACACCGTCGACCGTGGAGTTGGTGACCACGGTGTGCATGTCGTCGAGGTTCTTGGCGGGCGGCAGGACCTGACCGGCGTCGAGGGCGTCGGCGTACCGCGCGCGCTGCGCGAAGAAGCCGATCTTCGGGTCGGCGGAGAAGATCTTCTGCCAGCCGGCGGTGAAGGTGATCGCGACGACCCAGGCGAGCGGGACGCCCGTGACCCACGCCCAGCGCAGCCGGCCGGACTTGATCAGGATCGTGGTGCAGACGGCCAGGGCGATCGCGGCGAGGAGCTGGTTCGCGATCCCGAAGAGCGGGAAGAGCTGGTTGATCCCGCCGAGCGGGTCGGTGGCGCCGGTGTGGAGGAAGTAGCCCCAGGCCGCCACGACGAGGGCGCTGCACACCCAGATGCCCGGCTTCCAGTTGACCCGGCCGGCCGGCTTCCACACGTTGCCGAGCATGTCCTGGAGCATGAAGCGGCCGACGCGGGTGCCCGCGTCCACCGTGGTCAGGATGAACAGCGCTTCGAACATGATGGCGAAGTGGTACCAGAAGGCCTTCATCCCGGCGCCGCCGAAGACCCCGGAGAAGATCTCCGACATGCCGACGGCCAGGGTCGGGGCTCCTCCGGAGCGGGCGATCAGCGTCTGCTCCTCCACGGCCTTGGCGGCCTGGGTGAGCTGGTCGGGGGTGATGGTGAAGCCGAGGCCGGCGACGGCGTGGGAGGCCGACTCGGCCGTCGTACCGAGGAGGGCCGCCGGGGCGTTCATGGCGTAGTAGAGGCCGGGTTCCAGGGTCGCCGCGGCGATCAGCGCCATGATCGCGACGAACGACTCCATCAGCATGGCGCCGTAGCCGATCATCCGGACCTGGGACTCCTTGCGGATCAGCTTCGGGGTGGTCCCGGAGGAGACCAGCGCGTGGAAGCCGGACAGCGCGCCGCAGGCGATGGTGATGAAGAGGAAGGGGAACAGGGCCCCGGCGAAGACGGGCCCGGCACCCGACGAGGCGAAGTCGCTCACCGCGTCCGTGCGCAGGACCGGCGCCGCGACGACCACGCCGACCGCGAGCAGGGCGATGGTGCCGATCTTCATGAAGGTGGAGAGGTAGTCGCGCGGCGCGAGCAGCATCCACACCGGCAGGACGGAGGCGACGAAGCCGTAGCCGACGAGGCAGAACACCAGGGTCGTGGGACTGAGCGTGAAGGCGGAGGCCAGCGAGGACTCCTGGATCCAGCTGCCGCCGACGATGGCGAGCAGCAGCAGGACCACGCCGATCAGGCTGGTCTCGACGACCCGGCCCGGGCGGATGACGTGCAGCCAGAAGCCCATGAACAGGGCGATGGGGATGGTCATCGCGACGGAGAAGGTGCCCCAGGGGCTGTGGGCGAGGGCGTTGACGACGACCAGCGCCAAAACCCCCAGCAGGATGATCATGATGGCGAACACGGCGATCAGGGCGGCGGCCCCGCCGGCCCGGCCGATCTCGTCGCGGGCCATCTGCCCGAGCGACGTGCCGTCCCGCCGCATCGACAGGAACAGCACGACCATGTCCTGCACCGCGCCCGCGAAGATCACCCCCGCCACGATCCACAGAGTCCCCGGCAGGTAGCCCATCTGGGCCGCGAGCACCGGCCCCACCAGTGGTCCGGCGCCGGCGATGGCGGCGAAGTGGTGCCCGAGCAGCACCCGGCGGTCGGTGGGGTGGTAGTCGACACCGTCCTCGAGGCGTTCGGCGGGGGTGGCCCTGCGGTCGTCCGGCTCCAGGACGCGGCGGGCGATGAACCGGGAGTAGAAGCGGTAGGCGATGGCGTACGACCCGAGCGCGGCGATCACCAGCCAGACCGCGGAGATCCGCTCGCCACGCGCCAGGGCGAGGACGCCCCAGGCGACCGCGCCGAGGAGGGAGACGGCGGCCCAGAGCAGAATCGGCCGCATTCTGGACTTTTCCGGCACTTCTGGTTCGGATTCGGGCAGGGCTGATACGGGCATGGCGGCTCCTCACCTCGACGGGTGTGCACAACGGGGAGTGCGGATCAGCGGTGTCGGTCCGTCAGCGCGTACGCGGCGAGCAGGCACAGGCCGCAGCCCGGTACCCACGCGAGCTGGTACCAGTAGAAGAACGGCGTCCCCGCGAGCCGCGGACCGGCACCGGCGTACAGCGGGACCCACAGCAACCCGGCCGCGGGTGCGAGCAGCAGCAGGGCGACGGCGACGCGCCGTAGCCGGGGGTGCCCGGTGCGTGCCATGACCTGTGCTCCTCTCCCGCTCGCTGTCGGTCTGTGCAAGAGTTGCGCACTCGCCGGAAGTGGTTGACAGGGCGTTCGAGAAAGATTTCCCGCCGGTTTCCTGTCCTCCGGACGGGCCGTCCGCGCAACTCTCGCGCGAGGGCACAGGCACACCAAGGACGGTGACCCATGGCTGACGGCGCCATGACCGCGACGTTCCTCGCCGTGATCGGCGGGGCGTCGCTGCTCGCGGTCACCGCGCGGCGGCTGCGTCCGGTCGACCGGCTGCCCTCCCTGGAGGGCTGGGCCCTGGCCGACCGCTCCCTCGGCCCCGGCTGGACCTGGCTGCTGCTGGGCGGCACGATCTTCACCGCGTACACCTTCACCGCCGTGCCCGGACTGGCCTACGGCAACGGCGCGCCCGCCTTCTTCGCCGTGCCGTACACGGTGATCGTCTGCCCGCTCGCCTTCGTGCTGCTGAGCCGGCTGTGGAGCGTGGCCCGGCGGCACGGCTACATCACCGCCGCCGACTTCGTGCGCGGCCGGTACGGGTCACCGCCGCTGGCCCTGGTGGTGGCGCTGACCGGGATCCTCGCCACGATGCCGTACCTGGCGCTGCAACTGCTGGGCATCAGGGCGGTCCTGACGGCCGGGGGCGTGTACCCGCGGGGCGCTGCCGGGGACCTGGTGCTGGTCGCGCTGTTCGCGGGGCTCGCGGTGGCCACGTACCGGCACGGGCTGCGGGCGCCGGCGGTCATCTCGGCGCTGAAGGCGGTGGCGGTGTTCGTCTCGCTCACCGCGGTGACCTGGCTGGTCCTCGCCCGGCTGGGCGGCCCGGGCCCGGTCTTCGAGGGCGCGGAGCAGCGGCTGGGCAGCCCGGCGCTGCTCCTGTCCCCCGCGCAGCAGCCGGCCTACGCCACGCTCGCACTCGGCTCCGCCCTCGCCCTGCTGATGTACCCGCACGTGCTCACCGCCGGCTTCGCCGCCGACGGACCCCGCACCCTGCGCAAGGTCTCGGTGGCGCTGCCCGCCTGGACCGGGCTGCTCGCGCTGTTCGGGTTCCTCGGCATCGCCGCCCTCGCCGCGGGGGTGCGGGCGCCGCGCGGCGGTGCCGAGGCGGCCGTGCCGATGCTGGTGGACCGGCTGATGCCGGCGCCGCTGGCCGGCCTGGTGTTCGCCGCGATCGCCGTGGGGGCGCTCGTCCCGGCGGCGGTGATGTCGATCGCCGCGGCCACGAGTTTCGTCCGCAACGTATACGTCGAGTACGTCCATCCGACGGCCACGCCGAAGCGTCAGGTGCGCATCGCCAAGGCGGTGTCGCTCACCGCGAAGGTGGGGGCCGTGGCGTTCGTGTTCGGGCTGCGCGACCAGGACGCCGTCAACCTCCAGCTGCTCGGCGGCGTGTGGATCCTGCAGATCTTCCCGGCCGTCGCCGTCGGGCTGTTCACCGGGTGGCTGCACCCGCGGGCGCTGCTCGCCGGGTGGGCCGTGGGCATGGCGTCGGGGACGTACCTGGTGGTGCGCGAGGGGTTCTCCTCGATCGTGCCGCTCGGTACCGGCGCCGGACCGCTGGAGATCTACGCCGGACTCGCCGCCCTGCTGCTCAACCTGACCGTCGCGGCGGCCGGCACCGCCGTGCTGACCCGCCTCGGTGTCCCGCGCGGCGCCGACACGACCGACCTGCCGTCCCGCCTGACCGTCCGGCGACGCCCGGAGACCGGAGCGAAGAACCCGTGAGACGCAGACAGAACCCCACACTGCCACCAGCACCAGCACCAGCAGCGGCACCGGCCGAGCCCCTCGCTCCCCCGGCCGGCGACTCCACCGACCCGGAGCGCGAGGCAGGTGTCGCCCACCTCTTCGAGCTGCACTACTCCTCGATGCTGCGCCTCGCCGTCCTGCTCGGCGCCGACGATCCGGAGAACGTGGTGGCCGAGGCGTACTACCAGATCTACCGCAAGTGGCGGCGGCTGCGGGACGCGGCCGCGGCGGAGGCGTATCTGCGCTCCACCGTCTGCAATCTGACGCGGATGCGGATCCGGCACCTTCAAGTCGCCCGCAGACATGAGGAGACCCCGCCGGACGACACGGTCGCCTCCGCCGAGCACGCCGCGCTGCTGCGGGACGACCAGCGCGTGCTGATCGACGCGCTCCAGCAGTTGCCGCCCCGGCAGCGCGAGGCTCTGGTGCTGCGGCACTGGCTCGGTCTCAAGGAGAGCGAGATAGCCGCCGCGATGGGCATATCCGGAGGTTCGGTCAAGACACACACGGCACGCGGCATCGCCGCCCTGACCCAGGCGATGGAGGCCCGGCGATGACACATCGAGACAAGACTCCGTCGCGCGGCACCGGTCCGGACCGGGCCGGTCACGGCCGCACCGAGGAGGAGCTCCGCGAGGCGCTCCGGGTCCTGGCGGGCGGGGTGCTCCCCGACCCCGACGCGTACCGCACGGCACGCGGTGAATGGCTGCGGCGCGAGCGCCGGCGGCGCCTCGTGCTCGCCGTGCTCATCACCGTCGTCTTCACGCTGGCCACCCTGATCGGCCTGTGGGTGCTCAACCAGGCCCCGTCGGACCCGGGGGTGATCTTCTCGGGCACGGGCGCCCCGGTCGCCGACGGCACGTCACTCCCCCGGCCCTCGCCCTGATTGCCGCGCCGACTTGCCGGGAACCCGCACTCCGTGGACCCGAGCATCGAGGATTACGCGCTCATCGGCGACGAACAGACCGCCGCCCTGGTCGGCACCGACGGATCCGTGGACTGGCTCTGCCTGCCCCGCTTCGACTCGGCCGCCTGCTTCGCCAAGCTGCTCGGCGACGAGGACAACGGCTTCTGGCGCATCGCCCCCGTGGGGGCGGACCGGTGCACCCGGCGCGCCTACCGGCGCGACACCCTCGTCCTGGACACCGAGTGGGAGACCGGGCAGGGGACGGTACGCGTCACCGACCTGATGCCGCAGCGCGACCAGGCCCCCGACCTCGTGCGCGTCGTCGAGGGCCTGGACGGCGAGGTGACGCTCCACAGCGTCCTCAAGCTGCGCTTCGACTACGGCTCGATCATCCCCTGGGTACGCCGGGCCGACGGGCACCGCGTCGCCGTCGCCGGACCCGACTCGGCCTGGCTGCGCAGCGAGCCGGAGGTGCGCAGCTGGGGCGAGGACTTCGGGACGCACGCGGAGTTCACCGTCCGGAAGGGGGAGAAAGTCGCGTTCGTCCTCACCTGGCACCCCTCCCACGAGCAGCGCCCGCCGCTCGTCGACCCGTACGAGTCGCTGCGCCACAGCGTCGAGGACTGGCGGGCCTGGGTGGCGCGCTGCCGCTACGACGGACCGTACCGGGACGCCGTCGTCCGCTCCCTGATCACCCTCAAGGCGCTCACCTACGCCCCGACCGGCGGCATCGTCGCCGCCGCCACCACCTCCCTGCCCGAGGAGCCGGGCGGGGTGCGCAACTGGGACTACCGCTACTGCTGGCTGCGCGACTCCACCCTCACCCTGGGCGCGCTGCTGGCTGCCGGCTACCAGGAGGAGGCCGAGGCCTGGCGGAACTGGCTGCTGCGCGCGGTGGCGGGCGACCCGGCGGACCTCCAGATCATGTACGGCCTGGCGGGCGAGAGAAGGCTGCCCGAGTTCGAGCTGCCGTGGCTGTCCGGCTTCGCCGGGTCCGCCCCTGTACGCATCGGGAACGACGCCGTGAAACAGCTTCAGCTGGACGTCTACGGCGAGGTCATGGACTCCCTGTCGCTGGCCCGCATCTCGGGCCTGTCCGCCCAGCCGGACGTGTGGGCGCTCCAGACGGCCCTGATGGACTTTCTGCGCAGCCACTGGCAGCAGCCGGACGAAGGACTGTGGGAGGTGCGCGGCGGCCGGCGCCAGTTCGTGCACTCGAAGGTGATGGTGTGGGTCGCCGCCGACCGTGCCGTTCGCACCCTGGAGCGCCATCCGGAGCTGGACGGCGACCTGGACGGCTGGCGCGCGCTGCGCGACGAGGTGCACCGCGAGGTCTGCGACAAGGGCTACGACCCCGAGCGCAACACGTTCACGCAGTCCTACGGCTCGCGCGAACTGGACGCCGCCCTGCTGCTCATCCCGCGCGTCGGCTTCCTGCCGCCCGGCGATCCACGGGTGATCGGCACCATCGACGCGGTGCGCAAGGAGCTGGACCACGGCGGCTTGCTGCACCGCTACAGCCCCACCGACTCGGACCAGGCGGAGATCGACGGACTGCCCGGCTCCGAGGGCACCTTCCTGGTGTGCTCGTTCTGGCTCGCGGACGCCCTGCACATGACGGGCCGCACGAAGGAGGCCCGGGAGCTGTTCGAGCGGCTGGTGGGGCTCGCCAACGACGTCGGGCTGCTCTCCGAGGAGTTCGACCCGGTGACCGGCCGGCAGCTCGGCAACTTCCCCCAGGCGTTCAGCCACATCGGCCTGGTGAACACCGCCATGGCCCTGTTCGGTGAGGACGGGGCAGGATAGGGACCATGGATCTTGGACTGAAAGACCGGGTGTACGTCGTCACCGGGGCCACGCGGGGCCTCGGCAACGCCACCGCGCGCGAGCTCGTCGCGGACGGGGCGAAGGTGGTCGTCTCGGGGCGGGACGAGAAGAGCGTCGCCGAGGCGGCGGCCGCGCTGGGCCCGAACGCGGTAGGGGTGGCCGTCGACAACGCCGACCCCGACGCGCCGGCCATGCTGATCGCGGCCGCGCGGGAGCACTTCGGGCGCTTCAACGGTGTCCTCGTCAGCGTGGGCGGGCCGCCGGCCGGGTTCGTCTCGGACAACACGGACGACCAGTGGCAGGCGGCGTTCGAATCGGTGTTCCTCGGCGCGGTGCGGCTGGCTCGCGCGGCGTCGGCGGAGTTGGAGTCGGGGGGTGTCATCGGGTTCGTGCTGTCGGGGTCGGTGTACGAGCCGATTCCGGGGCTGACGATCTCGAACGGGCTGCGGCCGGGGCTGGCCGGGTTCGCCAAGTCGCTGTCGGACGAACTGGGGCCGCGGGGGATTCGGGTGGTCGGCGTGCTTCCCGGGCGCATCGACACGGATCGCGTGCGCGAGCTGGACGCGCTGTCGGCGGATCCCGAGGCGACCAGGGCGGCGTCGGAGTCGCGCATTCCGTTGCGGCGGTACGGAGCGCCGGAGGAGTTCGGGCGGGTGGCGGCGTTCCTGCTGTCTCCGGCGGCTTCCTATCTGACCGGGGTCATGGTGCCGGTGGACGGCGGGGCACGGCACGGGTTCTGAGCGCCGGGTACGGCCGGGGCCGTCAGCTCACTCTGCCCGCACGGTGTTTGACGCCCCGCAGCCGTACCTCCGCCGGCAGTGACGCGAGACCCGCCGATGTTCCGGCGTGGGTCAGGGCGCCGGTCGTCAGTTCGTGCAGGGCCGTGCCCGGGTCCACGCGCGGGTCCAGTGCGAGCCGTACATGAGCCTCGGGGGCGCTGCGGCGGCCCGTCAGACGGGCATGGGCCCGGTCGACGCCGTCGACCCGGGACGCCTCCTCGGTGAGGACGTTCTCCAGGGCCCGGCCGCGCAGCAGGGCGCCCTCGCCGTCGCCGGTGTCCACGAGGACCTCGGCCGGGCGGCGCCGGCGCAGTACCGAGACCAGCCACCACAGGGCGAGCAGCATCGCGACGGCGAGTACGGCGATGACGGTCGGCCACCACCAGCCGTCGTCCCGCCAGCGGGTGCGTTCGGCGTTGCTCAGCAGCACGTCGTGCCGGCTGTCGTGGATCCACCACGAGGGTGCCGGAGCGCCGAGGCCGACGGCCAGCACGGAGCCGCCCAGCACCAGCAGCACGAGGCCCACGAGCCCGAGGAACACGCGGTTGACGACTCTGAGCATCGCTGTCACTCCTTCCGGCCGGGCCGCCGGACGCGCACCGACAGCGCGGGCGGCCGGGAGAGGCCCAGTCCGCGGACCGCGTCGGTGAGCACGGCGTCCAAGTCGGTTCGAACGTCGTCCAGTTCACGGAAGTGCGACATGGCGCGGACGCGCGCCCGCCTCCGGCGCACCCGTACCCGCACCGACTGCACGCCGGCCACCTCCATGGCACGGTCGCGCAACGCGGTCGCGGCGGCGTCCCGGTCCAGTCCGGCGCGTACGTCGGCGTGCGTGCGCCGCATCGGGAGCACGTCACGCAGGCCGGGCGTCACGGCCAGGACCAGCAGCCAGAGCCCTAGGGCGGCGGCGGCCCCGGCCCCGACGAGCACCCAGATGTCGTCGAGGGGCCGGTCGGCGAGCTGCCGGGCCAGCTCCCGGCGCCAGCTCATGACGGGCCGGTCGGCGCGCACGGACGCGATGTCGTAGAGGAACAGTCCGGCGAGTCCCAGGAGCAGCAGGGCGACGATGCCCGCCGGGACGCGGCGTGCCGACCAGAAGCGGCCTTCGCGGCCGCCCTCGCCGTCGGGTACGGGCGGCGTTCCGTTCTCGTCCGCCGGCGCGGACCGGTCGGGTCCGGTGCCGGTCTGCGACGCGTCTAGGACCGGCAGGCGCTGTGTGGTGCCCTCGGGCTCGGGCGGTTCGGTGCCCCGGGGTTCGCTCATCGCGTCCTCCCCTGTACCGCGCCGGGCCCGGCGACCAGGTGCAGCCGCTCCACCTGGACGACGACCTCCGGCACCTGCATTCCCACCAGGGAGCCCACCCGCTCGACGACGTGACGACGCACCTGGCGGCAGCGCGCGCCGACGTCGCAGGGGTAGTCGAGTTCGACGTGCACACGGACGTGCGCGGCCTCGCGGTGGACCACGACGGTGGCGGACGGCCGGCCGGCGTCGGGCGGCAGCGTCCCGACGGCCTCGCGGGCCGCCTGGGAAGCGATCTTCGCGACGACCCGGTCGGCGATCCGGGTCGCGCCCCGCTCGCCCGGCGGGACGACGGTCAGGGGTCTGTCGAGCTCACCGGCCCCTGCGCTCACGGCCGTCACCGCCGCCGTTCACGGGGACGGAAGAAGTCGCCGAAGTCCATGTCCCCCTCCAGGAACCGGCCGACGACGAAGCCGACGGCGCCCAGCGCCGCCACCAGCAGGAAGGCGCCGAACCCGCCGAAGTACCCGGCGAATCCCAGTGCCATGCCGGCGATCATGCCGACGACGGCCATGCTCATGCTGCGCTCCTCAGCTCTTCATTGGCTGCGATGTCCGGTGGCCGGTGCCTCACTGGATCCGGCGCTCCGGTTCCTCTTCCTCCTCGTCCGGCAGTTTCACGTCGCTCACCGCGATGTTGACCTCGACGACCTCGAGGCCCGTCATCCGCTCGACGGCGGTGATGACGTTCTCCCGTACGTCCCGGGCCACATCGGCGATCGACACGCCGTACTCGACCACGATCTCCAGGTCGAGGGCGGCCTGGACCTCGCCGACCTCGACCTTCACACCGCGCGACACCGACTTGGCGCCGCCGGGCACGCGGTCGCGCACTGCTCCGAACGTGCGGGACAGGCCGCTGCCCATGGCGTGCACGCCGTCCACATCGCGGGCGGCGAGCCCGGCGATCTTCTCCACGACGCCGTCCGCGATAGTCGTCCGCCCCCGGGAGCCGGGGTCTCCGCCGCCACGCTTGGTCAGCGGGCTCCGGCGCGCCGCCGACGTCTCGGTCTCCCCGCCCCGGTTCTCGGTCATGTCAGTCATCGCCGTTCGTCCTTTTCGGTTGTCGTCCTGCGACCACCGTAAGCACGGTTGCGTGGTTGCGCGCCTTTGATGCGGCAGGCTGGAGGAATGACGGCCGACCGGTGGACACAGGCAGTGAGACAACAGTTGGGCCTCGGCAGGCTTCTGCCGCTGGGTGATGCGCGCGACGGTGCGTGGATCGCCGAGCGGGCGGCCGAGGCGGTGCTGCGGCGCGCGGCATGGGACGCTCCGGGCGTGCGCCTCGAAGCGCTCCGGGTCGCGCTCGCCGATCCGGCGGCGACCGGGATCCCGGCCGTGCCGGCCCCGCCGAGCGCTCTGCCGCCCGGGCCGCTGCGGGTGACGGCGGAGTTCGCGGCCACGGCCTCGCAGCCGCTGCCGACGACGGCGTCCCTGCTGCGGGCGACGCTGGCGACGGCCGCGACGCAGCGGCTCGGTCTGGCGGTGACGGAGGTGGATCTGCGTGTGACGGGCCTGCTGGACGAGGAGGCGGAGCCACCCGGGCCCGCCGCACCCCTCCTCGAGCCGCCGCGCGCCGCGCGGGCCGAGGGCGACGACGAGGGCCGCGTCGCCGCCGCCGCGCTCAAGGTCCCGGGCGTGCTTCACCTGACCGGCGCGCTGGGCCACCCGGTGCACATCGAGGAACTCCCGGGCGGGGCCGCGCTGTCGCACCGCCACGTCCGGCTGGAAATCGCGGCGCGCGAGGACCACCGTTCCCGGGACGTGGCGCGCGAGGTCCGCACGGCGGTGCGGAGGGCACTGTCGGACCACCCGACGGTGGCGGTCCTGGTGAGCGGGATCGGCTGAGGGACGGCACCCGACCTGGGGCGCGGGCACCCCACAGCCGGCCGTGGCGCCCTGACACACAGGAACACCCTGACCGGGCAGCACCCGCCACGGACGGCAAGAACCCCACAGCGGCCATGGCTCCCCGACGCACACGAACAGCCGATCGGCCGGCAGGCCACGGATCGCAAGAACCCGACAGCCGGCCATGGTTCCCCAACGCCCACGAACACCTGACCGGCCAACCCCAGCCACGGACCGCAAGAACCCCACAGCCGGCCATGGCTCCCCGACGCACACGAACACCTGACCGGGCAGCACCCGCCACGGACCGCAAGAACCCCACAGCCGGCCATGGCTCCCCGACGCACAGGAACAGCCGACCGGGCAGCGCCCGCCATGGGCCGCGGGCAGCGCTCAGTCGGCGGCAACTCCCCTGGTGACGCCGGGAAGCCGCCCGGTATCAGTCCCCGATGCCCGCGAGGTCCCGCAGGCGGCGGGCCTGGGACTGGCGTTCCGCGCCGCGCTGGTCCTCGTAGGTGCGGTCCTGCGCGCCGCGCAGCAGTGCCTTGGTCTCGACGACCGCGTCGCGGGGCGCGGCGAGCACGGCCGAGGCGAGGTCGCGGACCGTGTCGTCGAGTTGGTCCGCGGGCACGGCCACGTTGGCCAGCCCGGTGTTCACGGCCTCCTCGGCCGTGACGAAGCGCCCGGTCACGCAGATCTCCAGCGCGCGGGCGTATCCGACGAGTCCCACCAGCGGATGCGTGCCCGTCAGATCGGGCACGAGTCCGAGGCTGGTCTCGCGCATGGCGAACTGCACGTCGTCCGCGACGACGCGCAGATCGCAGGCGAGGGCGAGCTGGAAGCCCGCCCCGATGGCGTGCCCCTGGACAGCGGCGACGGAGACGATGTCGCTGCGCCGCCACCAGGTGAACGCCTCCTGGTACTCGGCGATGGCCGCGTCCAGCTCGGCGTCGCTCCCACGCGCGAGGTCGATGAACGACGGTTCCCCGTCGAAGCCCTCGGGCGTGAACGCCTGCCGGTCGAGACCGGCCGAGAAGGACTTGCCCTCGGCCCGCAGCACCACGACGCGGACGGAGCCCGGCACCTGCCTCCCGGCCTCGGTCAGCGCCCGCCACAGAGCGGGGCTCTGCGCGTTGCGCTTGGCCGGATTGGTCAGCGTCACCGTGGCGATCGCGTCGTCGACGGTGAGCCGTACGCCGTCCTTGTCGAGTACGGGAACGAGGTCCTTGTCGGGCGAAGCCATGGGACGCCTCCGATGTGTGCGGTCAGCTAAGTGACTGCACAGTAACCACCCGGCCGATCAGTCGACCGACCGGGTGGCCACCATCGAAGCCGAAGGGGCCACCCGGGGTCAGGCCGTGGCCTTTTTACCCCGTGTCGCCCCGCCACGCCCTCGCAGCGTGACGCCCGACTCACTGAGCATGCGGTGCACGAAGCCATACGAGCGGCCGGTCTCCTCGGCCAACGCCCGGATGCTCGCACCGGCGTCGTACTTCTTCTTCAGGTCTGCCGCGAGCTTGTCGCGCGCGGCGCCGGTCACCCGGCTGCCCTTCTTCAGAGTCTCGGCCACCCGTGCCTCCTCATGGGAAGTGCGCTCTGGTCTCCTCATGATCACCCCTCCGGGCCCTGATGGCCACCCATTCGGCAAGGTCCGTGAGACAAGGTTGTGACGACGGGAGCGCGTCCCCACAAGTGGAATACAAAATTCCGAAGAGTGGCGTCCGTACGCCCGAACGGATTGCCACGGGAAATGCCAGGTCAGAAAGGCGTCGCGGCCGAGCCCGGAAGAATCGGGGGCTCGGCCGCGAAATCGATGTAGGACACACCTCGGTACGAGGAGATCTCACACAGATGATGGATCACCGCTAGGCCGAATGATCCATACGCCGTTGATCACGCATTCGATCAAGCGAGGGCGACGAGGTCCGCGTAGTCGGCGCCCCACAGGTCCTCGACGCCGTCGGGCAGCAGGATGATCCGCTCCGGCTGGAGCGCCTCGACCGCGCCCTCGTCGTGCGTGACGAGGACGACCGCGCCCTTGTACGTGCGCAGCGCGCCGAGGATCTCCTCGCGGCTGGCCGGGTCGAGGTTGTTGGTCGGCTCGTCGAGCAGCAGCACGTTCGCCGAGGACACGACCAGGGTGGCGAGCGCCAGGCGGGTCTTCTCGCCGCCGGAGAGGACACCGGCGGGCTTGTCGACGTCGTCGCCGGAGAACAGGAACGAGCCGAGCGTCTTGCGGACCTCCACCAGGTCCAGGTCGGGGGCGGCCGAGCGCATGTTCTCCAGGACCGTGCGCTCCGGATCGAGGGTCTCGTGCTCCTGCGCGTAGTAGCCGAGCTTCAGACCGTGGCCGGGGACGACCGCGCCCGTGTCGGGCTGCTCCACGCCGCCCAGCAGCCGCAGCAGGGTGGTCTTGCCGGCGCCGTTGAGGCCGAGGATGACGACGCGGCTGCCCTTGTCGATGGCCAGGTCGACGTCGGTGAAGATCTCCAGCGAGCCGTACGACTTCGACAGGCCCTCGGCCATCAGCGGGGTCTTGCCGCAGGGCGCGGGCTCGGGGAAGCGCAGCTTGGCGACCTTGTCGGACTTCCGCTCGGCCTCCAGGCCGGCCAGCAGCTTGTCCGCTCGGCGGGCCATGTTCTGCGCGGCGACGGTCTTGGTGGCCTTGGCCCGCATCTTGTCGGCCTGCGAATGCAGCGCGGAGGCCTTCTTCTCGGCGTTCTGCCGCTCGCGCTTGCGGCGCTTCTCGTCGGCCTCGCGCTGCTGCTGGTAGAGCTTCCAGCCCATGTTGTACACGTCGATCTGGGCGCGGTTGGCGTCCAGGTAGAACACCTTGTTGACGACCGTCTCGACCAGGTCGACGTCGTGGGAGATCACGATGAAGCCGCCGCGGTAGGTCTTGAGGTAGTCGCGCAGCCAGATGATCGAGTCGGCGTCGAGGTGGTTCGTGGGCTCGTCGAGCAGCAGCGTGTCCGCGTCGGAGAACAGGATCCGGGCCAGCTCGATACGGCGGCGCTGACCACCGGAGAGTGTGTGCAGGGGCTGGCCGAGCACCCGGTCGGGAAGGTTGAGCGCGGCGGCGATGGTGGCGGCCTCGGCCTCGGCGGCGTACCCGCCCTTGGTGAGGAACTCCGTCTCCTGGCGCTCGTACTGCTTGAGCGCCTTCTCGCGGGTGGACCCCTGGCCGTTGGCGATGCGCTGCTCGTTGTCGCGCATCTTGCGGATCAGGACGTCGAGGCCGCGCGCGGAGAGGATGCGGTCGCGGGCGAGGATGTCGAGGTCGCCGGTGCGGGGGTCCTGCGGGAGGTAGCCGACCTCGCCGGAGCGGGTGATGGTGCCGCCGGCGGGCATGCCCTCGCCCGCCAGGCACTTGGTGAGAGTGGTCTTCCCTGCGCCGTTGCGGCCGACGAGGCCGATGCGGTCGCCCTTGGCGACTCGGAAGGTGGCGTTTTCGATGAGGACGCGGGCACCGGCGCGCAGCTCGATACCGGAGGCGGAGATCACGGACAGACTCCAGGGCGGATACGGGGGCGGGATGGGCGGCTGAGGACGTTCCCGCCGTCTAATGCGCGAGGAGAAAGGCCATGGGGGACAGTCTAACGGGGCGGTGCAAGCACTTTTTCTGCGTGCGGGTGTTCGGTTGGTCTCGCCGGGTCTCGTCTCGCCGGGTCGCTGTCGGTGGTGGGTGCGAGACTGAGCAACAGGGCCGGAGCATCGGATTTCCGGCGACCGACACAAGGGAGTGATCGGTATGGCAGGCACGTCCGGCGGGCGCCCGAGCATCTGTCCGACGCTGCTGTACGCCGACGCGAAAGCGGCGATCCGGCAGCTCACGGAGGCCTTCGGCTTCACGGAGCTGTCGGTGTTCGAGGGCGAGGACGGCGCGGTGCTGCACGCCGAGCTGGTGCAGGGCAACGGCGCGGTGATGGTCGGCAGCAAGGGCCGGGGCGGCGTCTTCGACGCGGCCATGAAGGACGCGGGTACCACCGGGGTGTACGTCGTGGTGGACGACGTGGACGCGCACCACCGCCGCGCCCTGGACCACGGCGTGGAGATCCTGATGCCCCCGACGGACCAGGACTACGGCTCGCGGGACTACATGGCCCGGGACCTCGAGGGCAATGTGTGGAGTTTCGGGACGTACGCGCCGGAGATACCGGGCTGACGGCCCACGGCGGCGGGTGCGGCTAGCTGCCTCCGGTGTGCACTTGGAACGCCGCGCGGCGTACGGCCTTGGCCAGGGCCGGGTCCGGGTGGGCCGCGGCGAGGGCGACCAGGACCTGCACGGTCCGCGGGTGTCCCACGGCCCGCACCTCGTCGAGCAGCATCGGGACGGTCGGCTGCACGGCGGACTCCAGGTGGCGCACGAGCAGCGGGGCCTCGCCGTGGTCGGCGACGGCGGCCGCGGTGTCCACCCACAGCCAGGTCGCCTCCTCCCGGGTGAGGACCTCGTGGGCGTCCTCGGGGTCGGTCCCGTCGTGCTCGGCCAGCCACAGCAGCGCGTACGGCCTGAGCGTCGGCTCGTCCAGCACGGCGCGGACGTCCGGCTCGGCGGGGGCGCCGACCACGCGCAGCGCCTCGAAGGCGAGACCGCGCAGCAGGGCGTCCTCGCCGCGGGCGGCGGCCAGGAGTTCGGTGACGGCGCTGCCGACGGTGCGGGCGGCGAGCCAGGCCCGGTACTCGGCGCGGGCCGCGTTCGGGCGAAGCTGGGCGCAGCCGCGGAGCATGTCCTCGGCCGCCTGCTCGATGTTCCCGGCAGGGCTCTGCGCGGCGACACAGATCTGCTCCAGCTTGACCCAGACCGCCCAGCTGCCGAGCGGGGTGAGCGTGGCCTGGCCGTCGCCGTAGGTGAGGGCGCCGACGGAGGCGAGGGCGCGCAGGGCCCAGTCGAGGAGCGGGGCGAGCGGGGCGTCCGTGGGCGCCGGCTCGGCCTGCGGCTCGGGCTGCGGGCCGTAGGGGATCTCGCAGCGCGCGGTGCGCAGTTCGGTGACGCGCTGCTCCAGGAGGTCGAGGAGCTGCTCCACGGGGACGGGGCCGGCGGACAGCTGGAGGAACGAGAGCACCTGCGGCATGGCCGAGACGACCTCGGCGACGGCGGCGGGCTCGTGGTCCCGGGGTTGCGGACAGGCGAGCGACCAGGCGTCGAAGAGGGCGACCCAGCCGCGCAGTACGGCGCTGTCGTCGCGGTCCCAGGCGCGCAGCCGCCAGCCGGGGCGGGCGCTGTCGCCGTGCACCTCGACGAGACCGGCGAGGCGGGCGGTGTCCCAGTCGGCTCTGACCTGATCCGGAGTCAGACCCAACTCGCGGGCGGCCCGTTCGGCGGTCGCGGCGGAGAGGGTGGCCTTGCCGTCGGCGGTGGCGCTGCCCCGGCCGGGGCCGAGTTCGGTGTCGGCCCAGCGGGCGACGCGGGCCGCGTCGGCAAGACCTGAGCGTGCCATTCTGGCCAGCTCCGCCGGTGCCGGGGTGCCCTCCGGGGGGCGCGGTGCGGGGCGGCGCGAGCGCCGCTGGTTCATCGCTCTGGGGGCGGCGGCCAGGGGTCGCGGGCGGACGAGTCGAAGCCTGGAGTCGCGCGGGATACGGGACGTCACGGGGGCAGTCTTCCGGTTGACGGTCCGAAAACCCAAACGGAATGTCACGGCGGGCGACGGGGATGGCCAACGCACGGGGTCCCGTGAGCGGTCGAGGGCCGCAAACAGGCCAGTGGTACGCCGCTAAACGGAATCGTCGCGACCGGTCGGCAGGGAGCGGGACGGGACGTGGTTGCGACGGGGCGAAGGGGGCGTGAACGGGGGTGTGCGAGGGCAGGGGTCACATGAGATGCGAGGGCAGGGTCACATGAGAGGTGTCAGGAAACGCCGCAGCGCCTCCTCGTAGCCCTGCGGGTCGGCGTTCCACATCGCTCCGTGGGGCGCGTTGCCGACGGTGCGGAGGGCGACCAAGTCGGGGCGGGCGTCGGCGAGCCTGCGGGAGAGCTGCCAGGGGGCCACCGTGTCGCCCGGTCCGTGGAAGACGAGCGCCGGGATCCGGAGCCCGGCGGAGGAGTCCGTGTTCCCGGCGCGCTCGCCGTACAGGCCGGTGCGGCCCTGTGCGGCGCGGACCGCCAGGGGCAGCAGGGCACCCGGGGTGCGGCGGGCCGCGGCGAGGGCGCGCAGGGTGGTCTCCCAGCTGAGCACCGGGGAGTCCAGGACGAGCCCGGAGACGCGGTCGCGCAGTCCCGAGTGGGCGGCGGCGCGCAGGGCCATGGTGGCGCCGGTGGACCAGCCGTGCAGGACGACCTGCCGGGCGCCGTAGCGCACGGCGTAGCGGATCGCCGCGTCGAGGTCGCGCCACTCGGTCTCGCCGAAGTGGTTCAGGCCGTCGGGCGGGCGGGGTGCGCCCAGATCGCCGCGGTAGGCGAGGGCGAGCACCGGGACGTGGCTGCGGTGCAGGAACTCCATGACGTTCATGGCGAGTTCCCGGGTGGTGCCGAGGCCGTGCACGGCGATCACCCAGGTGTCCCGGGCCCCGGGTACGAACCACGCGGGCAGGGCGCCGAGTTCGCCGGGGATGTCGATGTCGGCGTGTTCGAGGCCGAGGGCGGAGCTCGGGTTGCCGACGTGGACGTTCGGGGTGAGCCAGGCCTTGTCGCCGGGTTTCAGGGTGCCGTGCGTGACGCTCTCCAGGCGGCGCACGACGGTGTCGGCGGTGTCCGAGGCTCCGGCCAGGACGGGGCCGACGATCGCGTGGGCGCCGTTGCCGGACAGGCCGTAGCGGCCGGGCCGCAGGGCGGCCAGGTCCCGGGTGAGGCTGATCTGCCCCGCGGCGGTGCCGTGCACGGTGAGCCGGGGTTCGGTGGGCAGCGGCCGCCCGGGAGGCGCCTTGAGCGCGGCGTCGCTGGCCAACCGCCCGGCGGCCACGGCGGCCGCGCCGACTCCGATCACGGCGGTGACGGCAGCGGCCGTCGCTCTGACAGTGCGCACGGCTCCAGTGTCCTGGCGGACCGGGCGAGCGACCAGTGGGAGGCAGCGGCGGGGTGACGGCGACGGAAGCGGGGCGGGGCGGGGACACTCGGCCGGGAAGCCCCGCGTACGCCCCGGCGCGTAGAGCATGTACACGCACCGGGGCATCGGGGGGCTGTGCCCGGAGAGCGGGCAGACGTACGTGTCGTGCTCGCGCCCGGAAGGTCAACGGCGTTGGCCGTAGCCGCGCAGCTGTTCCTGGACCTCCGCCAGTTGCTCCCCGGACAGCAGGCTCGGGGACAGGCCCGGTACCGATGCGGCGGTCAGCCACAGGCGGCACATCCATTCCAGCTGGGCGGTGCGGTCGTAGGCCTGGTCCAGTGTCGTCCCGTGGGTGATGGTGCCGTGGTTCTGGAGGAGGCAGCCGGAGCGGTCGGCGAGGGCGCGGAGCATGTTCTCGGCCAACTCGTCGGTGCCGTACGTGGCATATGGGGCAACCCGGACGGGTCCGCCGAGCGCGGCGGCCATGTAGTGGATCAGCGGCAGCTCGCTCACGAGCGTCGAGACGGCCGTCGCGTGCACGGCGTGGGTGTGGACGACGGCGCGGGCGCCGGTCGTGCGGTAGACCGCGAGGTGCATGGGCAGCTCGCTGGTCGGGACGAGTGCGCCGAGGACCTGCCGGCCGTCGAGGTCGACGCCGGTCACGTCGTCCGTCCTCAGTCGGTCGTAGGGGACGCCCGACGGCGTGACCAGGACCGTGTCCCCGACGCGCACCGAGACGTTCCCGGACGTGCCGACGACGAGTCCGTCGGAGACGGTCCGGCGGGCCGTCGCGACGAGTTCCTCCCAGGCGCGCGCCTCCTCGGGGCGGACACCCCTGCGCCGCGACTCCCCCGCATCCTGTCCGCCGCCCCGGACGTCCCCCGTGCCCCGCCCGTCACCTCGCTGCTCAGCCATGCGGCGATCCTGCCAGGCGGGCTCTCGACGTGCCGAGCCTGCCGGGTGATCAGAATCTCTTCGACGGGTCACTCGATCGACTGAAACAGTTCGCGCGCGGGGCCTAGCCCTTGGGGGCGCGGGGACCCTGACAGCAGGGCGGAACGGTAACCCTCGATTGCGGACACCCCTGCGCCCCTCCCAGTTCATCTTCCGTTCACTCGGGTTACCTACGTTCGTCCAGCCAATGACCTCGAACGATTGCCTGGGTAAATGGAAAGCTTCTCGCTGATCCTCGCGATTGTGGTAGTAACCGCACTCGCGTTCGATTTCACGAACGGTTTCCACGACACGGCGAACGCGATGGCCACGACCATTTCCACGGGTGCCATGAAGCCCAAGGTCGCCGTCGCCATGTCCGCCGTCCTCAACCTGGTCGGCGCCTTCCTGTCGGTGGAAGTCGCCAACACGATCTCCAAGGGTCTCGTCGACGAGTCGGGCATCCGTCCCGAGGTCATCTTCGCCGCCCTGGTCGGCGCGATCCTCTGGAACCTGCTGACCTGGCTGGTCGGCCTGCCGTCGAGTTCCTCGCACGCCCTGATGGGCGGCCTGATCGGCGCCACGATCGCCTCGGCGGGCGTCGGCGCGGTCCACGGCGACGTGCTGGTCACCAAGGTCCTGATCCCGGCGATCGCCGCCCCGCTGGTCGCGGGCATCGCGGCGATGCTCGCGACCCGGCTGACGTACACCCTCGGCAAGAAGGCCGACGGCAAGGCCTCCGAGAAGGGCTACCGGGCCGGCCAGATCGCCTCCGCGGGCCTGGTCTCGCTGGCCCACGGCACCAACGACGCCCAGAAGACGATGGGTGTCATCACCCTCGCCCTGGTCGCCGGCGGCGCCGTCGCCCCCGACTCCGACCCGCCCATGTGGGTCATCCTGTCGGCGGGCATCGCCATCGCGCTCGGCACGTACCTCGGCGGCTGGCGCATCATCCGCACCATGGGCAAGGGCCTGACCGACCTCCAGCCGCAGCAGGGCTTCGCCGCCCAGACCAGCGCGGCCACGGTCATCCTGGCCTCCTCGCACATCGGCTTCTCCCTCTCCACCACCCACTCCGTCTCCGGCTCGGTGATGGGCGCGGGGCTCGGCCGCAAGGGCGGTGTCGTCCGCTGGTCGACGGCGACGCGGATGTTCGTCGCGTGGGGTCTGACGCTGCCGGCGGCGGCCCTGGTGGCCGCGCTCGCCGAGTACGTCACCGGCTTCGGCAGCTGGGGCACCGCGGTGGTGGCCGTCTTCCTCGTCACCTCCAGCGCGGCGATCTGGAAGATCTCGCGGCGTGAGGTCGTCGACCACACCAACGTCAACGACACCGACGAGGCGGAGCCCGCCGGTGTGGTGACCACGGCGATGGCCGCGGTGACGCCGCCGCCGGCCGGCACGGCGACGGAGGACCCGGTGCCGTCGTTCCCGGCCCAGGCCGCCGCCGAGCGGACGCCCTCGACGACCACCACGGTCTGACCCCGCCGACCGGTAACAAGGAAGAGTCTCCGATATGAAGATCGACTGGGCGGCCCTCGGCTCCGTCTTCGGCGTCAGCCTCGTGGTCACCGTGGCCCTGGTGGCCCTGTTCACCCTCGGCATCACCGGCCTGTCCCGCCGCGAACGGGCGGTGGCCCAGGGCGGATCCGCGGGCCTCGCGGTCACCGGCGCGTACGCGTGCTTCGCCGCGTGCGCGGCGGCTGTGGGATACGGGATCTATCTGATCGTGGCCTGACGGCCCGACCGCACGAGGTTCCCGCCGGGCGGGACAGGACTTCGGTCCTGTCCCGCCCGGTCGTCGTGTGGCAGGGGGCGGTGTGGGCTTCTCCACAGTCTCCCCCCGCAGGTCAACGGCAAGTTGACGGCTGTTCCCGGCCATGGTGGACTGCCGGGGCCAGTAACGGCGGCAGGAGAGGAAGCCGGTGGAAGTCCGGCGCGGTCCCGCCACTGTCACCGGGGTAGTGATCCCCGGGAGCCAGGAACTCTCACCGCCGGTCTAGTCGAACCAGGGCGTGGACACCCTGAGTGAGGACATATCGCCATGCGCGGCTGCCGATCGAGGTTCAGCACCCCACCCCTGCCCGCTCCTGTGACCGGCTGAGCCCATGGGTGCCGGTCGCGTCTTCGCGTACGGCGCCGCCGCCGGTCTGATCGGTGACCTGCTGCTCGGCGATCCTCGCCGGGGGCATCCGGTCGCCGTGTTCGGGCGGGCCGCGGGAGCCGTGGAAAGGGTGTTGTGGCGGGACCACCGGGGGTGGGGCGCGCTGCACACCGTGGTGTGTGCCGGAGGAGCCGTCGCGCTCGGGGGCGTCGCCGCGCGGGCCGTGCGTGACTCCGCCGTCGCCTCCGTCGCACTGACCGGTGCCGCCACCTGGGCCGTGGTCGGGGGGACTTCGCTCGCACGGGAGGCGCGGGCCATCGGGCGTGCCCTGGAGGCGGGGGACGTCGACGGGGCCCGGGCCCGGCTGCCGCACCTGTGCGGGCGGGATCCGCAGGCGCTCGACGCCGACGGGATCGCCCGCGCCGTGGTCGAGTCCGTCGCCGAGAACACCTCCGACGCGGTCGTGGGGGCGCTCGTGTGGGGGGCCGTCGGCGGTGTGCCGGGGCTCCTCGGGTTCCGGGCCGTCAACACCCTCGACGCCATGGTCGGGCACAAGTCGGCCCGGTACCGGCGCTACGGGTGGGCCTCCGCGCGGCTGGACGATCTCGCGGGCTGGCCGGGGGCCCGGCTGACCGCCGTGCTCGCGGCCCTGGCAGGGGACGATCCGCGGGGAGCAGTGCGGGCCTGGCGCGCCGACGCCGGCAAGCACCCGAGTCCCAACGCCGGGCCGGTGGAGGCCTCGTTCGCGGGGGCGCTCGGGGTGCGGCTGGGCGGGACCTTGTCGTACGGCGGGCGCGTCGAGCACCGGCCCGTGCTCAACGGGGCGGGGCGTGGCGTCGGCACCCGGGACATCGAACGGGCCGTACGGCTGTCCAGGCGTGTCGGCTGGCTCGCGCTCGGCGTCTGTGTCGCCGCGCGCCGCATCGCGAAAGGGCGTACGTCATGACGGGCGGTGGGCTTCTGGTCGCCGGTACCACCTCCGACGCGGGCAAGAGCGTCGTGACCGCCGGAATCTGCCGGTGGCTGGTGCGGCAGGGCGTCAAGGTCGCGCCGTTCAAGGCGCAGAACATGTCCCTCAACTCCTTCGTGACGAAGGAAGGCGCCGAGATCGGGCGGGCGCAGGCCATGCAGGCGCAGGCCTGCCGCGTCGAGCCGACCGCGCTGATGAACCCGGTGCTGCTCAAGCCCGGCGGCGAGAGCAGCAGCCAGGTCGTGCTGCTGGGCAAGCCGGTCGGGGAGCTCAGCGCACGCGGGTACCACGGCGGACGGCAGCAGAAGCTGCTCGGGACCGTGCTGGACTGCCTGGAGCAGTTGCGGGGCACGTATGACGCGGTGATCTGTGAGGGGGCGGGCAGTCCGGCCGAGATCAATCTGCGGCGGACGGACATCGTCAACATGGGGATCGCCCGCAACGCCGGGCTTCCCGTGCTCGTCGTCGGCGACATCGACCGGGGCGGTGTCTTCGCCTCGTTCTTCGGGACCGTCGCGCTGCTGTCGCGCGAGGACCAGGAGTGCGTCGCCGGGTTCCTCGTCAACAAGTTCCGGGGGGATGTGTCCCTGCTGGAGCCGGGTCTCGACATGCTCCAGGGGCTCACCGGGCGGCCTACGTACGGCGTTCTGCCCTTCCGGCACGGGCTGGGGATCGACGAGGAGGACGGGCTGCGCGTCTCCCTGCGGGGCACGGTCCGGGAGTCCGTCGTGGCCCCGCCGGTCGGCGCGGACGTGCTGCGCGTCGCCGTGTGCGCCGTTCCGCTCATGTCCAACTTCACGGACGTGGACGCGCTGGCCGCAGAACCGGGTGTCGTGGTGCGGTTCGTGGACCGGCCGGAGGAACTCGCCGACGCCGACCTCGTCATCGTGCCCGGGACCCGGGGGACCGTCCGTGCGCTGGAGTGGCTGCGGGAGCGCGGGCTGGCCGGCGCGCTCGTGCGCAGGGCCGCCGAGCAGCGGCCCGTCCTCGGGATCTGCGGCGGCTTCCAGATGCTCGGCGAGCACATCGAGGACGACGTGGAGAGCCGCCGGGGCCATGTCGAGGGGCTCGGGATCCTGCCCGTGCGGGTGCGGTTCGCCCGCGAGAAGACCCTGACGCGGCCGGAGGGCGAGGCCCTCGGGGAGCTCGTGGCGGGCTACGAGATCCATCATGGCGTCGCCGACGTCACCGGAGGGGACCCCTTCCTGGACGGCTGCCGGGTCGGCCAGACCTGGGGCACGCACTGGCACGGCTCGCTGGAGTCGGACGGGTTCCGGCGGGCCTTCCTGCGCGAGGTGGCGGCCGCCGCGGGGCGCCGCTTCGTGCCGGCGCCGGACACCTCGTTCGCCGCGCTGCGCGAGGAGCAGCTCGACCGGCTCGGCGACCTGATCGAACAGCACGCGGACACGGACGCGCTGTGGCGGCTCATCGAGTCGGGCGCGCCACGAGGACTGCCCTTCATTCCACCGGGAGCGCCCGCATGAGCACTGTGTTGTTGTTGTCGACCGCCGACACGGACCTGCTGGCGGCCCGGGCCACCGCCGGAGCCTCGTACCGGATCGGCAACCCGACCCGCGTGGACGTCCAGGAGGAGCTTCCGTCCCTGCTCGACGGCGTGGACATCGCCGTCGTACGGCTGCTCGGCGGCAAGCGGGCCTGGGAAGACGGGCTCGCCGCGCTGAAGGCGTCCGGCGTCCCGACCGTGCTGCTCGGCGGAGAGGCGGTTCCCGACGCGGAGCTGATGGCCGAGTCGTCGGTGCCGGCCGGTGTCGTGGCGGAGGCGCTGAAGTACCTCGTGGAGGGCGGGCCGGCCAACCTCACCGAGCTGGCGCGGTTCCTGTCCGACACCGTGCTGCTCACGGGTGAGGGCTTCGCCGCGCCGCGGCGGATGCCGGAGTACGGCGTCCGGGGCGAGCGCGCACAGACCGAGGGCCGGCCGACCGTCGGGGTGCTCTTCTACCGGGCGCACGAACTGAGCGGCAACACCGCCTTCGTGGACACCCTGTGCGACGCGATCGAGGCGCGGGGCGCCAACGCGCTTCCCGTGTACTGCGGTTCGCTGCGCGGGGCCGACGCGGGGCTGTACGAGATCCTCGGGCGGGCGGACGCCCTCGTCGCCACCGTCCTCGCCGCCGGCGGCACCCACGCCTCGCAGGCCTCGGCGGGCGGTGACGAGGAGTCCTGGGACATCGGCGCCCTCGCCGAGCTGAACATCCCCGTGCTGCAAGGGCTGTGCCTGACGTCCTCGCGGCGCGCCTGGGAGGGCTCCGACGCCGCCCTGTCCCCCATGGACGCCGCGATGCAGGTGGCGATCCCGGAGTTCGACGGGCGGCTGATCACCGTGCCGTTCTCCTTCAAGGAGCAGGGCGCGGACGACGTGCCCGTGTACGTCGCCGACCCGGAGCGGGCCGCGCGGGTCGCCGGGATCGCCGTACGGCACGCGCGGTTGAAGCACAAGGCGAACGCCGAGAAGAAGCTCGCGCTCGTCTTCACCGCGTACCCGACCAAGCACTCGCGGGTCGGCAACGCCGTCGGGCTGGACACCCCGGCCTCGGCGGTGCGGGTGCTGGACGCCCTCAGGGACGCCGGGTACGGCCTCACCGAGTACCCCGCGGGCGGTGACGAGCTGATCCACCGGCTCATCGCGGCCGGCGGGCACGACGTGGAGTGGCTGACGGACGAGCAGCTGGCCGCCGCGCCCGCGCGGGTGCCGCTGGCGGACTACCGGGCCTGGTTCGACCAGCTCGACCCGGAGCTGAGGGACGCCATGACCGAGGCGTGGGGCGAGCCGCCGGGCGGCCTCTACGTCGACGGGGACGACATCGTGCTGGCGTCCCTGCAGTTCGGGAACGTCGTGGTGATGATCCAGCCGCCGCGTGGCTTCGGCGAGAACCCCATCGCGATCTACCACGACCCGGACATGCCGCCGTCCCACCACTACCTGGCGGCCTACCGCTGGCTGGAGAACAGCTTCGGCGCGGACGCGATCGTGCACATGGGCAAGCACGGCACGCTGGAGTGGCTGCCCGGCAAGGGCCTCGGGCTCAGCGCCGGGTGCGCCCCGGACGCCGTGCTCGGGGAGCTGCCGCTGGTCTACCCGTTCATCGTCAACGACCCGGGCGAGGGCACCCAGGCCAAGCGGCGCGGGCACGCCACGGTCGTCGACCACCTGGTGCCGCCGATGGCCCGTGCCGACACCTACGGCGACCTGGCCAAGCTGGAGCAGCTCCTGGACGAGTACGCGCTCGTCTCCGACCTGGACCCGGCGAAGGCACCGGCCGTGCGCGCGCAGATCTGGACCCTCGTCAAGGCCGCCGAGCTCCACCACGACCTGCATGTCGACGAGCAGCCGGACGACGACGCGTTCGACGAGTTCGTCATGCACATCGACGGCTATCTGTGCGAGATCAAGGATGTGCAGATCCGGGACGGCCTGCACATCCTGGGCGGCGGCCCGGTCGGTGAACCGCGCGTCAACCTCGTGCTTGCGGTGCTGCGCGCCTCGCAGGTGTGGGGCGGGCAGGCCGACGCGCTGCCGGGGCTCAGGGCGGCGCTGGCGGAGCACTTCGGGCTGGTGGAGAAGGATCTGCTGGCCGAGCCGGGCGCTGCGGTGAAGGTGCCGGCGGAGCTGACGGGCCTGGTGGCGGGGCCGGCACGCACCGCCGCCGACGCGATCGACCTGCTGGAGCAGCTCTGCCGGCGGATCGCGGAGGGCATGGAGGAGCGCGGCTGGGCGGTCGCCGACGTCCCGGCGCTGGTCCGGGAGGTGCTCGGCAGGGACGTCGCGGACGCCGTGGCGGTGCTGGAGTTCGCCTGCACGGAAGTCGTGCCGCGGCTGGCCCGGACCACCGACGAGATCGGGCACATCCTGCGGGCGCTGGACGGCGGTTACGTCCCTGCCGGTCCCTCCGGCTCGCCGACCCGCGGCCTGGTCAACGTCCTGCCGACGGGACGCAACTTCTACTCCGTCGACCCCAAGGCGATCCCGTCCCGGCTGAGCTGGGAGGTCGGGCAGTCGCTCGCGGACTCGCTGGTGCAGCGGTATCTGACCGACACGGGCGCGTATCCCAAGTCCGTCGGCCTGACGGTGTGGGGCACCTCGGCCATGCGCACCCAGGGTGACGACATCGCCGAGATCCTGGCGCTGCTGGGCTGCCGGCCGGTGTGGGACGACGCCTCGCGCCGGGTGACCGGTTTCGAGGTGATCCCCCCGGAGGAGCTGGGCCGGCCGCGCATCGACGTGACGGTCCGTATCTCGGGCTTCTTCCGGGACGCGTTCCCGCACGTGGTGGGGCTGATCGACGACGCCGTCCGCAAGGTCGCCGAGCTGGACGAGCCCGCCGAGCTGAACTACGTCCGGGCGCACGCCGACGAGGACACCGCCGGGCACGGCGACCGGCGCCGGGCGACCGCCCGCATCTTCGGCTCCAAGCCGGGGGCGTACGGGGCGGGTCTGCTGCCGCTGATCGACGCCCGCAACTGGCGCTCCGACGCGGACCTCGCCGAGGTGTACGCGGTGTGGGGCGGCTACGCCTACGGGCGGGGGCTGGACGGGCGGGCCGCGCGCGGGGACATGGAGACGGCGTTCAAGCGGATCGCCGTGGCCGCGAAGAACGTGGACACCCGCGAGCACGACCTCGTCGACGCCGACGACTACTTCCAGTACCACGGCGGCATGGTCGCCATGGTCCGCCATCTGACGGGCGCGAGCCCCGAGGCGTACGTCGGCGACTCGGCCGTTCCGGACCAGGTGAAGACGCGCACGCTGGGCGAGGAGACGCACCGGGTGTTCCGTGCCCGGGTGGTCAACCCGCGCTGGATGGCGGCCATGCGGCGGCACGGCTACAAGGGCGCCTTCGAGATGGCCGCGACCGTGGACTACCTGTTCGGGTACGACGCCACGGCCGGGGTCGTGGACGACTGGATGTACGAGAAACTCAGCGCCGAGTACGTCTTCGACCCGGAGAACCGGGAGTTCATGAAGACGTCCAACCCCTGGGCGCTGCGCGGCATCACCGAGCGGCTGCTGGAGGCCGCCGACCGCGGACTGTGGGCGGAGCCGGACGCGGAGACGCTGGACCGGCTGCGTGCCACGTACCTGGAGCTCGAAGGCGACTTGGAAGGTGACGACAAGTGAGCACCCCGTTCCCGTTCACGGCCGTGGTGGGCCAGGACGACCTGCGGCTCGCGCTGCTGCTGAACGCCGTGTCGCCGGCGGTCGGCGGTGTGCTGGTGCGCGGTGAGAAGGGCACCGCCAAGTCGACGGCCGTGCGGGCGCTGTCCGCGCTCATGCCGGAGGTGGACGTCGTCCCCGGCTGCCGCTTCTCCTGCGACCCCGCCTCCCCCGACCCCGCCTGCCCCGACGGGCCGCACGCTCCGGGGACCGCCGGCCAGGCCCGGCCGGCCCGGATGGTCGAGCTGCCCGTCGGCGCCTCCGAGGACCGGCTGGTGGGCGCGCTGGACATCGAGCGGGCGCTGTCGGAGGGCGTGAAGGCCTTCGAACCGGGCCTGCTCGCCGCCGCGCACCGCGGCATCCTCTACGTCGACGAGGTCAACCTCCTCCACGACCACCTGGTCGACCTGCTGCTGGACGCGGCCGCGATGGGCGCCTCGTACGTGGAGCGCGAGGGCGTCTCCGTACGGCACGCGGCCCGCTTCCTGCTGGTCGGCACCATGAACCCCGAGGAGGGCGAGCTGCGGCCGCAGTTGCTCGACCGGTTCGGGCTGACCGTCGAGGTCGCGGCCTCGCGGGAACCCGACCAGCGGGTCGAGGTCGTCCGGCGGCGGCTCGCCTACGACGCCGATCCGGCCGGTTTCGCGGCCCGGTGGGCGGACGAGGAGGCCGACGTACGGGCGCGGATCGTGGCGGCACGGGAGCTGCTGCCGTCCGTGCGGCTGGGCGACGGGGCGCTGCGGCAGATCGCGGCGACCTGCGCGGCCTTCGAGGTCGACGGCATGCGCGCCGACATCGTGATGGCGCGCACGGCGACGGCGCTGGCGGCCTGGGCGGGGCGTACGGACGTGCTCGCCGAGGACGTACGGCAGGCCGCGCTGCTCGCGCTGCCGCACCGCCGGCGGCGCAACCCCTTCGACGCGCCGGGACTTGACGAGGACAAGCTGGACGAAACCCTGGAGGAGTTCTCCGGGGACGACGACCCGGACCAGGACCCCGACCCGGACCCGGACCAGGGGCCGGACGGGCCCGGTGGGGGCGGCGGGCAGCCGGAGCCCGACGACGGGTCGCAGGGCGATGACACCGGCGCGACGCCCGAGGCCGGGGAGGGCGGGCAGCCGCAGCCGTCGGGCGCCGGTGAGCAGTCGGCCGTACGGGCTGCCGAGCCGTTCCGGACCAAGGTGCTGAGCGTGCCCGGGATCGGCGAGGGCGCCGCCGGGCGGCGTTCGCGGGCGCGGACCGAGCACGGGCGGACGACCGGCTCCCGGCGGCCCCGGGGCACACTCACGAAGCTGCACCTGGCGGCGACCGTGCAGGCAGCGGCCCCGCACCAGCGGGCGCGCGGGCGGTCCGGGCCGGGGCTGGTGGTGCGCCGGGACGATCTGCGGCAGGCCACCCGCGAGGGGCGCGAGGGCAATCTCGTGCTGTTCGTCGTGGACGCCTCCGGCTCGATGGCGGCGCGGCAGCGGATGAGTGCCGTGAAGGGGGCCGTGCTGTCGCTGCTGCTGGACGCCTACCAGCGGCGGGACAAGGTGGGGCTGGTGACGTTCCGGGGTTCGGGCGCGGACGTCGCGCTGCCGCCGACCTCGTCCGTGGACGCGGCGGCGGTCCGGCTGGAGTCGCTGCCGACGGGCGGGCGTACGCCGCTCGCCGCCGGGCTGCTGCGCGCGCACGACGTGTTGCGGGTGGAGCGGTTGCGGGATCCGGCGCGGCGGCCGCTGGTCGTGCTGGTGACGGACGGGCGGGCCACCGGGGGCCCGGAGCCGGTCGCCCTGGCCGGGCGGGCGGCGCGGCTGTTCGCGGCCGAGGGCGTCGCGTCCGTCGTCGTGGACTGCGAGGCCGGGCCGGTGCGCCTCGGGCTCGCCGGGCAGCTCGCCGGTGAGCTGGGCGGCACCGCCGTAACGCTGGACGAGCTGCGGGCCGACTCGATCGCCGGGCTGGTCAGGGATGTACAGGGGACTTCGAGGAGGGCCGCGTAATGCCGCAGGGACAGCCGAGTGTCATTCCGGACGACGGTCTGACGACCCGACAGCGCCGGAACCGGCCACTCGTGGTCGTGCACACGGGCGTCGGCAAGGGCAAGTCGACGGCCGCCTTCGGGCTCGCGCTGCGGGCCTGGAACCAGGGCTGGCCGATCGGGGTGTTCCAGTTCGTCAAGTCGGCGAAGTGGAAGGTCGGCGAGGAGAACGCGCTGCGTGTGCTCGGTGCCTCCGGTGAGGGCGGGTCCGTCGCCTGGCACAAGATGGGCGAGGGCTGGTCCTGGGTGCAGCGCGACGCACAGCTGGACAACGAGGAGAAGGCCCGGGAGGGCTGGGAGCAGGTCAAGCGGGACCTGGCGGCTCAGACGTACCGGTTGTACGTGCTGGACGAGTTCGCCTACCCGATGCACTGGGGGTGGATCGACACCGACGAGGTCGTGGACGTCCTGCGGAACCGGCCCGGCACCCAGCATGTGGTCATCACGGGGCGCAACGCTCCCGAGAAGCTCGTGGACTTCGCCGACCTCGTGACCGACATGTCCAAGGTGAAGCACCCGATGGACGCGGGGCAGAAGGGGCAGAGGGGCATCGAGTGGTGATGTCCTCGTCCGTGCCCCGGCTGGTCGTCGCCGCGCCCTCGTCGGGCAGTGGCAAGACCACCGTCGCCACGGGGCTGATGGCCGCGTTCGCCGCGCGGGGGCTCGCCGTGTCCCCGCACAAGGTCGGGCCGGACTACATCGACCCCGGGTACCACGCGCTCGCGACCGGGCGGGTGGGGCGCAACCTCGACGCGTATCTGTGCGGGCCGGAGCTGGTCGGGCCGCTGTTCCTGCACGGGGCGCGCGGGTGCGACATCGCGGTCGTCGAGGGCGTGATGGGGCTCTACGACGGGGCCGCCGGGGAGGGGGAGCTCGCCTCCACGGCTCATGTCGCGAAGCTGTTGCGGGCGCCTGTGGTGCTGGTCGTCGACGCGTCGTCGCAGTCCCGGTCGGTGGCGGCGCTGGTGCACGGCTTCGTCTCCTGGGATCCGGAGGTGCGGGTCGGGGGCGTGATCCTGAACAAGGTCGCGTCGGACCGGCACGAGGTGATGCTGCGGGAGGCACTGGAGCAGACGGGGGTGCCGGTGCTCGGGGTGTTGCGGCGGGCTCCGCAGGTGGACACGCCGTCGCGGCATCTGGGGCTCGTGCCGGTCGCCGAGCGGCGGGCCGAGTCGGTGGAGGCCGTCGCGGCGATGGCCGCGCAGGTCTCCGACGGTTGTGACCTCGACGGGTTGATGGAGTTGGCCCGGAGTGCGGCGGGGTTGTCGGGTGCGGCTTGGGATGCGGCTGAGGCTGTTTCCTCGCCCACCCACCACCCGACGCGGTCGGACGAGCAGCCGAAGCCGAGGGTCGCTGTCGCCGGTGGGCCCGCGTTCACCTTCTCCTACGCCGAGCACACCGAGCTCCTCACCGCCGCCGGTGCCGACGTCGTGCCCTTCGATCCGCTGCGGGACGAGGAACTGCCCGAAGGGACGCGGGGGTTGGTGATCGGGGGCGGGTTCCCCGAGGTGTACGCCGCCGAGCTGTCCGCCAACGAGCCCCTGCGCAAGGCCGTTGCCCACCTGGCGGAGAGCGGCGCTCCGGTGGCCGCCGAGTGTGCTGGACTGCTGTATCTGTGCCGGGAGCTGGACGGACTGCCCATGTGCGGGGTGCTGGACGCCGGGGCGCGGATGACCGAACGGCTGACCCTGGGGTACCGGGACGCCGTGGCCGTCGGCGACAGTGTGCTCGCGGCGGCGGGGACGCGGATGCGGGGGCACGAGTTCCACCGGACCGCCGTGGAGCCCGGGGCGGGGGCCGAACCCGCCTGGGGCCTGCGGACCCCTCAGCGGCGCGTCGAGGGGTTCGTGCGGCGCGGTGTGCACGCGAGCTATCTGCACACGCACTGGGCCGCGGAGCCCGGTGTCGCCCGTCGGTTCGTGGAGAGGTGCCGGACGTCATGAGCAGCAGGCTGGTCGGTGTCGGGGTCGGGCCCGGGGATCCGGAGCTGGTGACCGTCAAGGGCGTGAACGCCCTGCGGGAAGCCGAGGTCGTCGTCGTGCCTGTCATGGACACGGGCGAGCGAGGACGGGCCGAGGCGACCGTGTTGCACTACGTGCCCGAGGAGAAGGTCGTCCGGGTCGTGTTCGCGCTGAACGAGCGGAGCGACCGCGCTCGGCGCGAGGCGGCCTGGGACGCGGCGGGCGAGCGGGTCGCCGAGCTGCTGCGCGGGCATAGTGCCGTCGCCTTCGCGACCATCGGGGATCCCAACGTGTACTCCACATTCACGTATCTCGCGCAGACCATCGCCGAGCTGGTGCCGGGGACCGTCGTCGAGACCGTGCCCGGGATCACCGCCATGCAGGACCTCGCCGCACGGTCGGGCGCCGTGCTGACCGAGGGGACCGAGCCGCTCACGCTCGTGCCCGTCACGGCGGGGGCGACGGTGCTCAAGGAGGCCCTCGCCGGGCCCGGGACGGTCGTCGCCTACAAGTTCGGCCGGCAGGCGCACGAGGTCGCCGAGGCGCTGCGGGAGACCGGGCGGATCGGCGACGCGGTGTGGGGGTCGGCGCTGGGGCTGACGGAGGAGTCGATCCGGCCGGCCGCAGAACTCGACGGCACTCCCCTGCCCTACCTGTCGACGCTCATCTCTCCGGCGCGGCGCGACGGCGGGCGGGGCGGAAAGCTCTGACTCGCCCGTCCGTCACCCCGTCTGTCGGAACCCCCTGTACGAGAGGACCAACTCCATGGCCGACGCCCCCACCGGCAAGGTGACCTTCGTCGGTGCCGGCCCCGGCGCCGCCGACCTGCTGACGTTCCGTGCCGCGCGCGCCATCGCCGAGGCCGACATCGTGATCTGGGCGGCGAGCCTGGTCCAGGCGGAGGTCCTCCAGCACGCGCGCGAGGACGCGGAGGTCCTCGACTCGGCGGCCCTGTCCCTGGAGGACGTCGTGGCCGTGTACCGCCGGGCCCGGGAGGAGGGCCTGCGCGTCGCCAGGATCCACTCCGGCGACCCCGCCCTGTGGGGCGGCACCCAGGAGCAGCTCGACCGGTGCGCCGAGATCGGCATCGCGACGGAGGTCGTGCCGGGAGTGTCCGCCTTCTCCGCCGTCGCCGCGCTCGCGGGGCGCGAGCTGACCATCCCCGAGGTCGCGCAGTCCGTCGTCCTGACCCGGCTCGGCGGCGGCAAGACGCCCATGCCGCCCGGGGAGGAGGTCCGCGAGTTCGCCCGGCACGGCACGACCATGGCGATCTTCCTCTCCGCGGCCCGCAGCGGGCAGCTCGTGCGGGAACTGCTGGAGGGCGGCTATCCCGCGACGACCCCCGTCGTCGTCGCCTACCAGGCGACCTGGCCCGAGGAGCTGATCGTGAGGTGCACGATCGGCACGCTGGAGGAGACGGTCAAGGAACACAAGCTCTGGAAGCACACGCTGTTCCTGGTCGGCCCGGCACTCGACGCGCACGGCACGCGCTCGCACCTCTACCATCCGGGTCACTTCCACGGTTACCGCAAGGCCGACCCCGAGGCCCGCAAGGCACTGCGCGAACGGGGTGCCGGCAGATGATCGTCCGGCCTGCCGCAGGCATCGAGGAAATCGAAGAGGGAGTCGCACAGTGATCGGGCTCATTTCCGCCACCGCGGCGGGAGCGGCTGCGCGGGACCGGCTGGCCGCCGCCTGGCCGGACCGCACGCGCGTGTACGAGGGTCCCGTCGGGGACGCCGTGCGGGCGGCGTTCGCGCAGTGCGAGCAGCTCGTGTGCTTCCTGGCGACGGGGGCGGTGGTACGGCTGGTGGCTCCGCTGCTGGCCGGCAAGACGGCCGACCCGGGCGTGGTGTGCGTCGACGAGGGCGGCCGGTTCGCGGTGTCCCTGGTGGGCGGGCACGCGGGCGGGGCCAATGAACTCGCCCGGGAGGTCGGGGAGTTGCTGGGCGCCGAGCCGGTCGTGACGACGGCCACGGACGCCGTGGACCTGCCCGGCCTCGACACCCTCGGCCTGCCCGTGGAGGGCGATGTCGCCGGGGTCTCCCGGGCGTTGCTGGACGGTGAGGCGGTGGCGCTGCGGGCCGAGGTGGCCTGGCCGCTGCCGCCGCTCCCGGTGGCCGCCGAGGGGTCGTACACGATCCGGCTGACCGACCGGCTCGTCGAGACGTCCGAGCGGGAGGTGGTACTGCGCCCGCCGTCGCTGGTCGTCGGGGTCGGGGCGTCGAAGGGCGCCCCCGTCGAGGAGGTACTCGGGCTGATCGAGGACGCCCTGCGGGAGGCCGGGCTGGCCGCGGCGTCGGTCGCCGAGCTCGCCACCGTCGACGCCAAGACCGGGGAGCCCGGCCTCGTCGAGGCCGCACGGCGGCTCGGTGTGCCCCTGGTGACGTACTCCGCCGGTGAGTTGGCCGCCGTCGACGTGCCCAACCCGTCCGACGCGCCGCTCGCCGCCGTCGGTACGCCCTCCGTCGCGGAGGCCGCCGCCCTGCTGCGCGGGGGCGAACTCCTCGTCCCCAAGCGGAAGTCCGCCGCACGCCCCGCCATGGCGACCTGTGCCGTCGTACGGCGGCCGGGGCGCGGGCGGCTCGCGGTGGTCGGGCTCGGGCCGGGTGCCCGGGACCTGATCACGCCGCGCGCGAAGGCGGAACTCCGGCGTGCTTCCGTGCTCGTCGGACTCGACCAGTACGTCGACCAGATCCGCGATCTGCTGCGGCCCGGCACCCGGATCCTGGAATCAGGGCTGGGGGCCGAGGAGGAGCGGGCGCGCACGGCCGTCGAGGAGGCCCGCAAGGGGCAGGCCGTCGCGCTGATCGGCAGCGGGGACGCGGGCGTGTACGCCATGGCATCCCCCGCGCTCGCCGAGGCCTCCGACGACATCGACGTGGCCGGCGTGCCCGGCGTGACGGCGGCGCTCGCGGCCGGCGCGATCCTGGGCGCGCCGCTGGGGCACGACCACGTGTCGATCAGCCTGTCCGACCTGCACACGCCGTGGGAGGTCATCGAGCGGCGGGTACGGGCGGCTGCCGAGGCCGACCTCGTGGTGACGTTCTACAACCCGCGTTCGCGCGGCCGCCACTGGCAGCTTCCCAAGGCGCTGGGCATCCTCGCCGAGCACCGGGCGCCGACGACGCCGGTCGGTGTCGTGCGCAACGCCTCGCGGCCGGACGAGTCCGCCCGGCTCACGACGCTGACCGCGCTCGACCCGGCGACGGTCGACATGATGACCGTCGTCACCGTGGGCAACACCGCGACCCGGGAGATCGCCGGGCGGATGGTGACGCCGCGCGGCTACCGCTGGCAGGAGGAGCCCGAGTGAACCGCGCAGTCCACCACCCCACGTCCGCCGAGGAGAACCTGTGACCACCCCGCCCGCCCTTCTCATCGCCGGCCACGGCACCCGTGACGACGCCGGAGCCGAGGCGTTCCGCGATTTCGTGCGGGAGCTGGGGGCCCGCCACCCGGAAGTGCCCGTCGCGGGCGGCTTCATCGAACTGTCCCCGCCGCCGCTGGGCGAGGCCGTCGCCGAGCTGGTGGAGCGGGGCGTACGGCGCTTCGCCGCCGTACCGCTGATGCTGGTGTCCGCCGGGCACGCCAAGGGCGACATCCCGGCGGCGCTGGCCCGCGAGAAGGAACGGCACCCGGGGATCTCGTACACGTACGGGCGTCCGCTGGGCCCGCACCCGGCGCTGCTGAACGTGCTGGAGCGGCGGCTGGACGAGGCGCTGGGCGGCGCCGCGGGGCGCAGGCCGGGTGACCGGGCCGATGTGACGGTGCTGCTGGTGGGGCGCGGGTCGACGGACCCGGACGCCAACGCCGAGGTGTACAAGGCGGCGCGGCTGCTGTGGGAGGGGCGCGGGTACGCGGGGGTCGAGACGGCGTTCGTGTCGCTGGCGGCGCCGGACGTGCCGAGCGGACTCGACCGGTGCGCGCGGCTGGGCGCCCGCCGGATCGTGGTGCTCCCCTACTTCCTGTTCACCGGCATCCTGCCGGACCGGGTGCGGCTCCAGACGGAGGGCTGGGCGGCGGCGCACCCGGAGGTCGAGGTGCGTTCGGCCGACGTCATCGGGCCGGAGCCGGAGCTGCTGGACCTGGTGTGGGAGCGGTACGCGGAGGCCGTCGAGGGTGATCTGCGGATGAACTGCGACTCGTGCGTGTACCGCGTCGCGCTGCCGGGCTTCGAGGACAAGGTGGGGATGCCGCAGCAGCCGCACTTCCACCCGGACGACGACGGCCACCACCACGGTCATCACCACGGGGCGCACTCCCATGTCCACTGACGGCGGGCACGACCTGCGGCACCACGGGGACGCGGAGGTCCGGGACGACGGCGGCTCGCTCGTCGACCTCGCCGTGAACGTCCGCGCGGACACCCCTCCGGCGTGGCTGCGGGAGCACATCGCCGCGTCGCTGGGCGGGCTGGCTGCCTACCCGGACGGGCGGGCCGCACGCGCGGCGGTGGCGGCGCGGCACGGCCTGCCGGTGGAGCGGGTGCTGCTGACGGCGGGGGCGGCGGAGGCGTTCGTGCTGCTGGCGCGGGCGCTGAAGGTGCGGCGGCCGGTCGTGGTCCACCCGCAGTTCACGGAGCCGGAGGCCGCGCTGCGGGACGCCGGGCACACGGTCGACCGGGTGCTGCTGCGGGAGGAGGACGGCTTCCGGCTGGACCCGGCGGCCGTCCCCGAGGCCGCTGACCTGGTGGTGATCGGCAATCCGACGAACCCGACGTCGGTGCTGCACCCGGCGAAGGTGATCGCCTCTCTCGCCCGGCCCGGGCGGCTGCTGGTGGTGGACGAGGCGTTCATGGACGCGGTGCCGGGCGAGCGGGAGGCCCTGGCGGACCGCGTCGACGTGCCCGGGCTCGTGGTGCTGCGCAGCCTGACCAAGACGTGGGGGCTGGCCGGACTGCGGATCGGGTACGTACTGGCGGCGCCGGAGACCATCGAGGATCTGGAGCGGGCGCAACCGCTGTGGCCGGTTTCGACTCCGGCGCTGGCGGCGGCGCAGGTGTGCGTGGGGCCACGGGGGGTGGCGGAGGCGGCCCACGCGGCGCACCGCGTCGCCGCGGACCGGGCCCACCTGGTGACGGGCCTCGCCCGCTTCGCCCCGGCCGGGCTGCGGGTGGTCGCGCCCGCGGAGGGTCCGTTCGTCCTGATCCGCCTCCCGCACGCGGCGACCGTCCGCGGCCGCCTGCGGGACCTCGGCTACGCCGTGCGGCGCGGGGACACCTTCCCCGGCCTGGACGAGGAGTGGCTGCGGCTGGCGGTGCGGGACCGGAGGACGGTGGACGGGTTCCTGCGGGCACTGGAGCGTGCGCTGGCGGGCTGACGGCGCACCGCCGGGCGGCGGCGGTCCCGGCCCTCTCCGTCCCGGTCGGTGTGCCGTCCTGGGGGCGGCGGGACAGCAGGACGCTGGTGACGACGCCCCGGAGCCCGGCGGCCATGAAGGCGAAGAAGCCGACCCGGGGGACGAAGACCAGCACGCCGATCACGGCGGCCGAGGCCGGCCAGCGGGGCAGCGGGCCGACGGCGGCGCGGACGGTGGCCGGGCCCGCGCCCGGCAGCATCAGGCCCGTGCCGCCGACGAAGGGGAAACCTCCACGCTCCAGCGGTCCCCCCGCCCCGCCGTCCCGGCCCGGGAGTCCGAGGTCGGCTCCAGCGGCGCGGCTACCCGACCACGCGTCCGTTCAGCACCACCCGGCGCGGTGCCGCCAGCACGCCCACGTCCTTCCGCGGGTCCTCGTCGTAGACGACGAGGTCGGCCGGGGCGCCCTCGTCCAGGCCGGGGCGGCCGAGCCAGGTCCGCGCCGTCCAGGTTCCCGCGGCCAGGGCCTCGACGGGCGGGATGCCCGCGGTGACCAGTTCGGCGACCTCGGCCGCCGCGAGACCGTGGGCGAGTCCGCCGCCCGCGTCGGTGCCGACGAAGACCGGGATCCCGGCGTCGAAGGCGCTCCGCACGGTGTCGTAGCGGCGTTCATGGAGCCGGCGCATATGGGCCGACCAGCGCGGGAACCGGGCCTCGCCGCCGTCGGCGAGCTGCGGGAAGGTCGCGATGTTGACCAGGGTCGGGACGATGGCGACGCCCCGCTCGGCGAACAGCGGGATGAGGTCCTCGGTCAGGCCCGTCGCGTGCTCGATGCAGTCGATGCCCGCCTCGACGAGGTCCTGGAGGGAGTCCTCCGAGAAGCAGTGCGCGGTGACCCGGGCGCCCAGGCGGTGCGCCTCGGCGATCGCCGCCTCCACCGCCCCGCGCGGCCAGCAGGCCGACAGGTCGCCGAGGTCGCGGTCGATCCAGTCGCCGACCAGCTTGACCCAGCCGTCGCCGCGCCGCGCCTCCTGGGCGACGTAGGCGACCAGGTCGTCCGGCTCGATCTCCCAGGCGTAGTTGCGGATGTAGCGGCGGGTGCGGGCGATGTGCCGCCCGGCGCGGATGATCTTCGGCAGGTCGTCGCGGTCGTCGATCCAGCGGGTGTCGGACGGCGAGCCCGCGTCGCGGATCAGCAGCGTGCCCGCGTCCCGGTCGGTCAGCGCCTGCTTCTCGGCGACGTCCCTGGGGACCGCGCCGTGCCGGTCGAGTCCCACGTGGCAGTGCGCGTCGACCAGGCCGGGCAGGGCCCAGCCCCTGACGGTACGGATGTCGCGGGCGCCGGCGGGACGGTCGTAGGAGATCCGGCCGTCGACGACCCACAGCTCGTCGCGGACCTCCTCGGGTCCGACGAGCACCCGTCCCTTCACGTGCAGCACCGTGCGATCGCTCATGTACGGCACCTTAGTGAGGCGCTAGTCGGCCTTGCCCACCTGGTCCGGGGTCTCCTCCTCCACCTCGGCCATCGCCGGGTCGAGGAGGCGGGAGAGGAAGTGGCGGGTGCGGTCGTGGCGCGGGTCGCCGATGACCTGCTCGGGGGTGCCGTCCTCGACGATCACGCCGCCGTCCATGAAGACGACCCGGTCGGCGACCTCGCGGGCGAAGGTCATCTCGTGGGTGACGACCATCATCGTCATGCCCTCGTCGGCGAGCATGCGCATCACCGCGAGGACGTCCCCGACCAGTTCGGGGTCCAGCGCCGAGGTCGGCTCGTCGAACAGCATCACCTCGGGGCCCATGGCCAGGGCCCGGGCGATGGCGACGCGCTGCTGCTGGCCGCCGGAGAGGGAGGAGGGGTAGGCCGCCGCCTTCTCGGACAGGCCCACACGCGCCAGGTTCTCGGCGGCCACCTTCGCGGCCGACGCCTTGTCACGGCGCAGCACCCGCCGCTGCGGCAGGGTGAGGTTCTCGGTCACCGTCAGGTGCGGGAACAGGTTGAACTGCTGGAAGACCATGCCGATACGGCGGCGTGCCGCGTCGATGTCGACGTCGGGGTCGGTCAGTTCCGTACCGCCGACGAACACCTGGCCCTTGGTCGGCTCCTCCAGCAGGTTCACACAGCGCAGCAGTGTCGACTTGCCGGAGCCGGACGGGCCGATGACGCAGACCACCTCGCCCCGGCCGATCTCCAGGTCGATGCCGCGCAGCACCTCGTTGGCGCCGAACGACTTGTGCAGCGCGCGTACCTCGATCTCGGGTCGGCTCATTTCACGGCCTCCTGGGCCTTCGCCTCCATGCGGCGTACGACGAAGCCGAGCGGGATCGTGACCAGCAGGTAGCAGAGTCCGGCGACCAGGATCGGCGTGGAGTTGGCGGTCTGGCTGGCCAGGTCGCGGCCGTACTTGGACAGTTCGCGCTCCTCCAGGGTGACGCCGAGGAACAGCACCAGCGAGGAGTCCTTGAACAGCAGCACCAGTTCGTTGGTGAGCGGCGGGAGGATGATCCGGAACGCCTGCGGGATGATGATGGAGATCATGGCCCGCGCGGGCGAGAAGCCGAGCGAACGGGCCGCCTCCATCTGCCCCTTGGGCACGGCCTGGATGCCGGCGCGGATCGTCTCCGCCATGTAGGCGGCGGCCACCAGGCCGAGCGCGAGGGCGACCTTCCCGTACGTGCCGCCGATGATCTCGGTGCCGGGGAAGGCCAGCGGCACGGCGACGCCGATGAAGATGAAGATCAGCAGGGCGGGCAGACCGCGGAAGATCTCGATGTAGATCCCGGCGAGCCAGCGGTACGGGCCCACGGAGGACAGCCGCATCAGCGCGATCACCATGCCGAGGGCCAGCCCCACGGCGAAGCCGGTCACCGTGTAGAGCACGGTGTTCTTCAGCGCCAGCGTGATGACGTCCGGGAACATGCGCTCGGCGATGTCCGCCTGCGCGAACTGGTTCTGGAGCCGGTCCCAGTCGGCCGAGACCGCGAAGACGATCACGGCCGCGACGAAGACGGCGTACTGGACGCCGCGTGAGATGCCGCGCTTCTGCCGCCGGGTGAGGCCCTTCTTCTTCGGCTGGACTTCGGGCGTGGCCGTGTCGGTCATGAGGCGGCGGGCGACGCGGCGGACTCGTCGTACGGGCCGATCCACTGCTCGTACAGCTTCTTGTACGTGCCGTCGGCCTTGGCGTCCTCGAGCGCCTTGTTGATCGCGGCGCGGAGCTTGGTGTTGCCCTTCTTCACCGTGAAGCCGTACTGCTCACCGGTGTCGAGGTTGTCGACGACCTCGAAGGCGTCGGCGTTGGCCTTGTCCTTCAGCCAGCCCTGGACGACCGGGTAGTCGATGACGACGGCCTGGACCTGGCCGGTGCGCAGACCGTTGAGGACGGCGTCGGAGGACTCGAAGGAGACCGGGTCGAGGCCCTTGCTCTTGGCGTAGTCCTCACCGGTCGTCTGTGCCTGGGCGCCGAGCTTCTTGCCCTTGAGGCCGGCGAAGGAGGAGATGCCGCTCTTCTTGTCGACCAGCACGGCCTGGGTGGCGTTGAAGTACGGGTCGGAGAAGTCGACGTTCTTCTTGCGCTCCTCGGTGATGGTCATGCCGGCCGCGGCGAGGTCGCACTCGCCGGAGTTGAGGAACGCGCCGGTCTTGAAGTTCTCGAAGGGCGTGTCGAGGATGTCCTGCTGCACGCCCAGGTCCTTGGCGACCAGGTCGATCAGCGCGACGTCGAAGCCCTGCACCTTGCCGTCGATCTCCGACTGGAACGGCGGATACGGCAGGTGGGTGCAGGTGGTGAGCTTGCCCGCCTTGACGACTTCGACGCCGCCCGCGGCCGTCTTCGAGCCGCTGCCGCCGTCGTCGGTGGAGGTGCAGCCGGCCACGAGCAGCAGCCCGGCCGTCGCGGTGGTGGCGGCCAGGATGCGGGCCCGGTGCCCGGGGTGCGTGTTCACGGCGAGCCTCCTGTGAGTGAACTGTGGGTTCCGATCATAAGGAGAAGTTTGAGTGGCTCAAAACAATCCGATGGCCGCGAGGGCGTCGGGCCTGCGAAGTCACCGGTCGTAGGGGGCTGGGGCGCGGTCGTAGCGGGCTGGGGCGCGGCGGTTACGCTCGTTCCCGTTGTTCCCGCGAGTAGTCCCCGCACGTGAAGAGAGTGCCACCGTGACGCATCCGTTTCTGGACCTGGCCCCGCTCGGGGCGGACCGTTTCGCCGCGATCGAGGACCGTGTGGCGCGGCTGCTGAGCACCGAGCAGGACGTCGTGATCATGCAGGGTGAGGCGCTGCTGCCGCTGGAGGGCGCGATCCGCGCCGCGGCCGGTCCGGGCACCACGGCCCTGAACGTCATCACGGGGCCGTACGGGCAGACCTTCGGCGACTGGCTGCGCGACTGCGGGGCGACGGTGGTCGACCTGGCGGTGCCCTTCCACACGGCGGTCACGGCCGAGCAGATCCGGCAGGCCTTCGCCGAGCACCCGGAGATCGACTTCGTGTCCCTGGTGCACGCGGAGGCGGCGACCGGGAACACCAATCCGGTCGCGGAGATCGGCGAGGTGGTGCGCGCGCACGGGGCCCTGTTCTACCTGGACGCGGTGGCGTCGATCGGTGCCGAGCCGGTGCTGCCGGACGCGTGGGGCGTGGATCTGTGCGTGATCGGGGCGCAGAAGGCGATGGGCGGCCCGGCCGGTGTGTCGGCCGTGTCGGTGAGCGAGCGGGCCTGGGCCCGGATGGCGGCGAACCCGCGGGCGCCGCGCCGGTCGTATCTGTCGCTGCTCGACTGGAAGGAACGGTGGATCGGCGGCGGCCGCAAGGCGCTGCTGCACGCTCCGGCGCAGCTGGAGATGCTGGCGCTGGAGGCGTGTGTGGAGCGGATCGAGGCGGTGGGGCTCGACGCGGTGATGGCCCGGCACGCGTCGGCCGCGGCGGCCACCCGGGCCGGGGCGGTCGGGCTCGGTGGCGGGCTGGAGCCGTATGTGTACGAGGCGCGGGACGCGGCGCCCGTCGCCACGACGCTCCGGGCGCCGTCCGGGGTGGTGGCGTCGGAGCTGGTGGCCAGGGCGCTGGAGGCGGATCCGGCGGTGCCGGTCGCCGCCGGCGGGGGTGCGTTGGCCAAGGAGATGATCCGGGTCAACCACTACGGGCCCGATGCGACGCCGGGGGCCGTGCGGGCGAGTCTGGCGGCGCTGGGCGCCGCGCTCTCGGAGGCGGGGCTGCCGGTGGACGTGGAGGGGGCGCTGCGGGCGGCCGGGGAGGCGTGGCGGGAAACCTTCTAGGGGGTGTCCGCAAAGTCCCGTCGTCCGCCCGGAGGGCGGGCCCGGCGGCGTCCGGTGCGTGCTCTGGGGGTCCCCCCGGCCGAAGGCTGGGGGAGTGCCGGGCGGACGCCCGCGTACTGGTTGTACGCGGGTGTTCGACCGGTGCGGCGAGTGGGGGCACCTCCCACGCCCTTAAGGCAGTGGGGGAGCGTGCCGGGCGTCGCAGGGCAGGCGGGACTTTGCGGACACCCCCTAGGGGCCCGCCCGTTGTCGGTGGCCCGTGCCAAGCTCCCCCCATGACCACCAACACCCCCATCACCCTTCCCGACGGCCGTCCCGTCCCGCATCTGACCGGTGACGAACGGGCCATGCTCGAGAGCTGGCTGGACTTCCACCGGGCCACGCTGGCGCTGAAGTGCGCCGGGCTGGACGACGCGCAGGTGCGGACCGCGGCGGCCGAGCCGTCCACGCTGACGCTGCTCGGGCTGGTGCAGCACCTCGCCGAGGTCGAGCGGAACTGGTTCCAGCGGGTGGCCGCCGGGCTCGACGTGCCGCCGGTGTACGAGGACGGCACCGGCTACACGCTGGACCCGTCGCGCGGTATCGACGAGGCGCTCGGGATCTGGCGGCGGGAGATCGAGCGGGGGCGGGAGCTGTGTGCGGGGCTGCCGCTGGACCACATCGGGCGGGTCGCCGAGGGGCCGGTGCCCGGGATGGAGGTCAGCATGCGCTGGGTGCTGATCCACATGATCGAGGAGTACGCCCGGCACAACGGTCACGCCGATCTCCTGCGGGAACGTATCGACGGAGTGACCGGGGCTTGAATTAAACGTGTTTCCGGGACGACCCACATGTAAGCTGGCACACAATTAGGAATTCTTTCAAGAACAGCTTCCCGTATTCTTCTGCCCGCTTTTCCTGATCCTAAACCCAAAGATTTTGAGGACACCTGGAGAAGGAATTCGGGCAGATCTCGTGGTGATTACACGGCTGTGACGCGTTACACACCGTGACTGCTTTGCCCGGTATTACCCGGACAATATCGGGCATACCTCTGCCCTTTTGCGCGAACCCTCGCGCCCGCGTGATAACACAGGCCTGGCTCATACGTAACCCCTATCGGCGATGCAATTTTGAATTTCGCTGGGTAAGTTCAATTCGCATGACTGCCGTACAAGCAGATCCGCAAATCGACCGCCCAACGGTGGCTGACGGAGCCGCGCTCTGGCGGATGGCGAAGGACTCGAAGGTTCTCGACCTGAACTCGTCCTACAGCTATCTGCTGTGGTGCCGCGACTTCGCGGCCACGTCGGCCGTGGCGCGTGACGAGCACGGCGAGCCGATGGGTTTCATCACCGGGTACGTGCGGCCGGACAGCCCGCACACCCTGCTGGTCTGGCAGGTGGCGGTGGACGAGGCACACCGCGGGCGCGGGCTGGCCGCCACGCTGCTCGACGGTCTGGTCGCCCGGACCGTCGCCGAGCGCGGGGTGACGACGGTGGAGACCACCATCACCCCGGGCAACACCGCCTCGGAGCGCCTGTTCACGTCGTTCGCCGAGCGTCACGGCGCCCGGCTGGAGCGCGAGGTGCTCTTCGACACGGCCGTGTTCCCCGACGGGCCGCACGACCCCGAGGTCCTGTACCGCATCGGCCCGCTGTCCCACTGACTTCCTGCCGGACTCCCGCAGACTTCCCCCACGTACCGAGGAGCGATTCGTCGTGACCATCACCCAGCCCGACCTGAGTGTCTTCGAGACCGTTGAGTCCGAGGTGCGCAGCTACTGCCGCGGCTGGCCCACCGTCTTCGACCGTGCGGTGGGCAGCCGTATGTACGACGAGGACGGCCATGAGTACCTCGACTTCTTCGCCGGAGCCGGGTCACTGAACTACGGGCACAACAACCCCGTCCTGAAACGCGCCCTGATCGACTACCTGGAGCGGGACGGCGTCACGCACGGGCTCGACATGTCGACCACCGCCAAGCGCACGTTCCTGGAGGCCTTCCAGAACCTGCTGCTGCGGCCGCGCGACCTGCCGTACAAGGTCATGTTCCCCGGCCCGACCGGCACCAACGCCGTGGAGGCCGCGCTGAAGCTGGCGCGAAAGGTGAAGGGGCGCGAGTCCATCGTGTCCTTCACCAACGCCTTCCACGGCATGTCGCTGGGCTCGCTGGCCGTGACCGGCAACGCCTTCAAGCGGGCCGGTGCCGGTATCCCGCTGGTGCACGGCACGCCCATGCCGTTCGACAACTACTTCGACGGCACGGTCGAGGACTTCCTGTGGTTCGAGCGGCTGCTGGAGGACCAGGGCTCCGGCCTGAACAAGCCGGCCGCCGTGATCGTCGAGACCGTGCAGGGCGAGGGCGGCATCAACGTGGCCCGGCCCGAGTGGCTGCGCGCCCTGTCCGAGCTGTGCGAGCGGCAGGACATGCTGCTGATCGTCGACGACATCCAGATGGGCTGCGGCCGCACCGGCGCCTTCTTCTCCTTCGAGGAGGCGGGCATCACGCCGGACATCGTCACCGTCTCGAAGTCGATCAGCGGCTACGGCCTGCCGATGTCGCTGTGCCTGTTCAAGCCGGAGCTCGACGTGTGGGAGCCCGGCGAGCACAACGGCACCTTCCGCGGCAACAACCCCGCCTTCGTCACGGCGACCGCGGCCCTGGAGGCGTACTGGGCCGACGGCTCCGCGATGGAGAAGCAGACCCGCAAGCGCGGTGAGCAGGTCGAGCAGGCGCTGATCTCCATCACCGAGGAGAACCTGGCCGACGTGAAGGAGTACCGGGGCCGCGGCCTGGTGTGGGGCATGGAGTTCCACGACAAGGACCGCGCGGGCAAGATCGCCAAGCGCGCCTTCGAACTCGGCCTGCTCATCGAGACGTCCGGGCCGGAGAGCGAGGTCGTGAAACTGCTCCCCGCCCTGACCATCACGCCCGAGGAACTGGACGAGGGCCTGTCGACACTGGCCCGCGCCGTCCGCGAGACCGCCTGACCGAGCAACCGGCACCACCCATTTAGGAGGCATCGCAGCACCGTGATTGTCCGTTCGTTCAAGGAGATCGAAGGTACCGACCGGCACGTGAAGTCGGCGTCCGGCACGTGGGAGAGCAAACGCATCGTCCTCGCCAAGGAGAAGGTCGGCTTCTCCCTGCACGAGACGATCCTGTACGCGGGTACGGAGACGTCGATGTGGTATGCGAACCACATCGAGGCCGTCGTCTGCGTGGAGGGCGAGGCCGAGCTGACCGACCGCGAGACCGGGAAGTCGTACACCATCACGCCCGGGACCATGTACCTCCTGGACGGGCACGAGAAGCACACGCTGCGGATCAAGAAGGACTTCCGCTGCCTCTGCGTCTTCAATCCGCCCGTGACCGGACGGGAGGACCACGACGAGAACGGCGTTTACCCGCTGCTCACCGAGGAGGTGTGACGTTTCATGACCGCCATCACCGACACCACCACCGGTATCCCCGACCTCTATCCCAGTCGGGGCGCCACCGAGGTGCTCACCCCGCGCCAGGACCCGGTCGTCTGGGGCGCCCCCGACGCGCCCGGTCCGGTCGCGCCGGCCGATCTGCTGTCCTTCGAGCGTGACGGCTTCCTCGCCATCGACGAGCTGATCACCGACGACGAGGTCGCCGTCTACCGGAACGAGCTCAACCGGCTGGTGAACGACCCGGACATCCGTGCCGACGAGCGGTCGATCGTCGAGCCGCTGTCCAAGGAGATCCGCTCGGTCTTCGAGGTGCACAAGATCAGCGAGGTGTTCGCCAAGCTGGTGCGGGACGAGCGGGTCGTCGGCCGGGCGCGGCAGATCCTCGGCTCGGACGTCTACGTCCACCAGTCGCGGATCAACGTCAAGCCGGGGTTCGGGGCCAGTGGCTTCTACTGGCACTCGGACTTCGAGACGTGGCACGCCGAGGACGGTCTGCCGCGGATGCGCACGGTGTCGGTCTCGATCGCGCTGACCGAGAACTACGACACCAACGGCGGGCTCATGATCATGCCGGGGTCGCACAAGACGTTTCTCGGGTGCGCTGGGGCCACGCCGAAGGACAACTACAAGAAGTCGTTGCAGATGCAGGACGCGGGCACGCCGTCGGACGACGCGCTGACCCTGCTGGCCTCGCAGCACGGCATCAAGTTGTTCACGGGCAAGGCCGGTTCGGCGACGTGGTTCGACTGCAACTGCATGCACGGCTCCGGCGACAACATCACGCCGTTCCCGCGCAGCAACGTGTTCATCGTGTTCAACAGCGTGGAGAACACGGCGGTGGAACCGTTCGCGGCGCCGGTGCGACGACCGGAGTTCATCGGGGCGCGGGACTTCACGCCGGTGCGGTGAACGACCCCCCGGCCGGGGGTCCGGGGGTTGGCCCCCGGAGAACACAGCATCGGGGCGCGGGACTTCACGCCGGTGCGGTGACCGCTGGTCGCCGGTGAAGTGACCGCTGCGCGCCGGTGAAGTGACCGCTGGTCGCCGGTGAAGTGACCGGATGACACAGCTGCCGGGTGGGGCCTCCTCGTGTGGGACGGGAGGCCCCGCCCGGTTTTGTCATGCGGCCAGGACCTCCAGCAGACGGTCGACGTCCGCCGGGGTGTTGTAGAGGTGGAACGCCGCCCGCAGGTTCCCCGCCCGGTCGGACACCTGGATGCCCGCGCGGCTCAGCTCTTGCTGCCGGTGGCCGAGCCCCGGGACGGACACGATCGCCGAGCCCGGCGCGGGCACCGGCGCGTGGCCCAGCTCGGCGAGCCCGACGCGGAAGCGGTCCGCGAGGGCGACGTCGTGGGCGTGCACGACGTCGACGCCGATCTCCTCCAGCAGCTCCAGGGAGGCGCGCAGCCCGGCGTAGGTGAAGAGTGAGGGGCTGATGTCGAAGCGCCGTGCGGAGTGGGCGAGTTCCTCGACCGGGCCGTAGCAGCTCTCCCAGGGGACCTCGCCGGCGACCCAGCCGGCGAGCAGCGGCGTGAGTCCGCCGAAGTCCTGCGGGGTGACGAAGAACGCGGCCCCGTGCGGCCCGAGCAGCCACTTGAAGCCGACGGCGGCCAGGAAGTCGTCGGCGTCGGCCTCCATCGGCAGCCAGCCGGCCGACTGGGAGGCGTCGACGTAGGTTCGGGCGCCGTGCGCCCGGGCCGCCTCGCGCACGGCCGGCAGGTCGGCGAGCCGGCCGTCGGCGGACTGGGCGGTGCTGACCGCGACGAGCGCAGTGCCGGGGCGGACGGACTCGGCGAGCCGCTCCAGGGGAACGGCGCGCACCTTGAGGTCGCCGCGCGCGTGGAAGGGGTTCACCAGGGAGGCGAAGTCGGCCTCCGCGGTGAGGACTTCGGCGCCCGCGGGCAGCGAGGCGGCGATCAGCCCGCCGTACTCGGCGACCGAGGCGCCGGTGGCGACCCGCTCGGCCGGCACGCCGGCCAGCCGGGCGAAACAAGCGCGGGCGGCCTCGACGTCCTCGTACAGGGGACCCAGGGGCGTGCCCTCCGCGCGCATCCGCACCGCCTGCTGTACGGCGGTGACGGTACGGGCGGGCAGGAGCCCGTTGCTCGCGGTGTTGAGGTAGGTGTGCTTCGGGGCGAACTCGGCACGGACGAGGTTCTCGAAGGTCTCCATGGAACCACTCTGCGTCCCCTGGATCTCCCCGTCCATTGCCGATTTCTGCGTGATGCCGCTAAGGAGCGCTTATAAATACGCCCCGACCTGCGGTTTCAGTGCTGGGGCACCGCGCAGCCGTCCGGGCCGCACGCGTCCGCGTCCCCGCTGTCCACGAGCTTCAGCGGCGAGCGCTCGCCGTACGCCTGGGTCAGCGCCTGGGCGAAGACCTCCGCGGGCTGGGCACCGGAGACGCCGTACGTGCGGTCGAGCACGAAGAACGGCACACCGCTCGCGCCGAGCTGCGCGGCCTCGCGCTCGTCGGCGCGTACGTCATCGGCGTACGCCCCGGCATCGGCGAGCACCGCGCGGACGGCCTCCGCGTCCAGCCCGGCGGACACGGCGAGCTCCACCAGCCGCTCGTCGTCGTTGAACACGGAGCGCTCCTCGGCGAAGTTCGCCCGGTACAGCAGGTCGAGGAGCTGCTCCTGGCGCCCCTGCTCCTTGGCGAAGTGGAGCAGGCGGTGCATGTCGAAGGTGCTGCCGTGGTCGCGCCCCCGGGTGCGGTAGTCCAGCCCCTCGGCGGCGGCCTGTGCGCCCAGGTTGTCCTCACCGGCCTCGGCCTGCGCCCGGCTCATCCCGTACTTCCCGGTGAGCATCGTGATCACGGGCTGGATGTCGTCCTTGGCGCGGCCCGGGTCCAGCTCGAAGGAGCGGTGCACCACCTCGACGTCGTCACGGTGCGGGAAGTCCCGCAGCGCCTTCTCGAAGCGGGCTTTGCCCACGTAGCACCAGGGGCAGGCGATGTCGCTCCAGATCTCGACGCGCATGTCTTCGGCTCTCTCCAGCTCGTACGGGGTGCGGAGGCCCCCTCCGCCGAGTTGGTGAACGTTCAAGCAGCCGATTTCATTCCGCGGCCAGGGAGAGCCGCATCGTCAGATGGTGGTCCCCGGGCTCGGCCGGTTCCGGCACCCACCCCTGCCGCCGGTAGAACCCCTGCGCCCGCAGGTTGTCGACATGCACGTCGAGAACGGCGGTCCGCCGGCCGTCGGCCTGCCACTCCTCGACGCAGGCCGCGTGCAGGGCGGTGCCGATGCCGCCGCGCCAGTGGTCGGGGTCGACGTGGAACTGGAACAGCTTCACCGTGTCCGCCGGGGCGCCCTCGGGAGTCCGGAAGGAGGCCAGGCCGACGATGCGCCCTGCCTCCACCACGCACAACACCCGCCCCTCCGGCCGCGCGAGGGCGCTCTCCCAGATGGCGAGCCAGTCGGTGCCGTCCTGTGGCAGCCCGTCGGGGTAGTACGTCGCCCGGGCACGCGCGTGCAGCGCGACGACGTCCGCCACCTCGGCGGGCAAGGCGGTACGGATCACTCTGTCGGGGGTCACTCGGTTCTTGATCATGCAGCGGAGGACGTCCCCCGGCCGGGACGTGGTTCCCCGACAGGCTTCAGCTGCCGTCGCGCAGGTCGTTCGGCCAGTGCGGCCTGAACTCAACGCGGTCGTACGTCACCACGCAGCCCTCCCCCATCGGCGACTGGGTCATGAAGCCGATCAGGGCCGCGCCCGTCTCCTTCTCGTCGCCCAGCGTGAAGAGGCGGACGAACGTCCACCGTTCACCGTCGCGGGAGGCGTGGAAGGCGAAGGCGCGGCCGGTGCGGCTCACCCGGAGCCAGACGGAACTGCCGTCGACGGCGAAGGAGTTGGCGTCGTCGGAGTGGCCCCGGGTGACCACCGTGCAGACGGTGGGCACGTCCGGGGAGTACTCCAGGCAGAGCTTGGCCCAGGCGCGCTCGCCGACATTGACGTAGAGCACCCCGGCGTCGAAGGCCGCACCGAACCCGACGGTGACCCGGGCGATCAGCTGGAAGTCCCCTTCGGGCGCCCCGAGCAGCCGAGGCGCGTCGGACGCGGGGTCCAGCCCTTCCCCGGTGGGCGGCACGAACCGATCCTGCCGAGCCCCGGCCCACCCGGTCAGCACCCCGTCCTCGTAGGACCAATGGGCCTCGGGCCCGTAGGAGCGCAGGGGGAACGGAAGTTCGGGAATCTCGAGATCCATTCAACCGAGTCTTTCAGGTCCGGCCCTCAGGGGCGCGGGGAACTGCGCGATCAACCACAACGAACCCGCAGCCCACCCGCACCCCTACGGCGTCAACGCTCCAGCTGCCCGTTGAACCGCCGCGGCAGTCCCAACGGATTCTCGTCCCGCAGCTCGGCCGGAAGCAGCGCCTCCGGAGCGTTCTGGTAGACAACCGGCCGCAACCACCGCTCGATCGCCGTCCCGCCCACCGACGTGGACGTGGACGTCGTCGCCGGGTACGGCCCGCCGTGATGCTGAGCCGGCGCGACGGCGACCCCCGTCGGCCAGCCGTTCACCAGCACGCGCCCGGCCAGCGGCGTCAGCTCCTGGAGAAGCTCCGCGCCCCGGCCCTGGCCGGCGGCCTCCTCGTCGGACAGCTGCACCGTCGCCGTGAGGTTGCCCGGCAGCCGCGACAGCACGGCCTTCACCTCGGTCTCGTCCTCGTAGCGGGCCACCACGGTGACCGGCCCGAAGCACTCCTCCAGGAGCAGGTCGTGCTCCCCCTCCGCCGCCAGCCTGCTCGCCGGAACGGTCAGGAATCCCGCGCTGACGGTGTGCTCGCCGCCCGCGCCCGGGGTGACCGGGGAGTCGACGTCGGGCAGCTCGGCCCGCTCGGCGACGCCGGCGACGAAGTTGTCGCGCATGCGGTGGTCGAGCAGGACCCCCGCGTCGGTGTCGCTGACCGCGTCGGTCAGCGACTTCAGCAGGGCGTCACCGGCGGCGCCGGCCGGCGCCAGGACGAGGCCCGGCTTCACACAGAACTGGCCGACACCCAGCGTCATCGAACCGGCGAGGCCCGCACCGATCGCCTCGGCCCGTTCGGCGGCGGCGGCCTCGGTGACGACGACGGGGTTCAGCGAGCCCAGCTCGCCGTGGAACGGGATCGGCACGGGACGCGCGGCAGCCGCATCGAACAGCGCACGCCCACCCCGCACGGACCCGGTGAAGCCGGCCGCCGAGACCAGCGGGTGCTTGATCAGCTCGATGCCCGCCTCGAAGCCGTGCACCAGCCCGAGGACGCCCTCGGGGATGTCGTGCCGGGCGGCGGCGCGGCGCAGCACCTTCGCGACGTACTCGGACAGGGCCGGGTGGTCCGGGTGCGCCTTGACGACGACGGGGCAGCCGGCCGCGAGGGCACTCGCGGTGTCGCCGCCGGCGACCGAGAAGGCGAACGGGAAGTTCGACGCCGAGTAGACGGCGACGACGCCCAGGGGCACCTTGTAACGGCGCAGGTCCGGGATCGGCGGGGTCGCGGTGTCGTCGGGGTGGTTGATGACGACGTCGAGGAAGGCGCCCTCGTCGACGATGTCGGCGAAGGCCCGCAGCTGGTAGCAGGTGCGGGCGAGCTCACCGGTCAGCCGGACCGGGCCGAGCGCGGTCTCGGCGTCGGCGGTCTCGACGAGACCGTCCTTGGCCGCCTGAAGCTCTTCGGCGGCGCTGCGCAGGAAGGCCGCGCGCACGGTACGGTCCGCGAGTGAGCCGCGCGCCTCGTGCGCGGCGCGGACGGCGGCGTCGACCTCCTGGGCTGTGGCCTCCACCGCAACCTGTTCACGCTGCTTCCCGGTTCGGGGGTCGACACTCCAGACTGGTGCTGCTGCCACCGCGGGTCCCTCCACACATGTAATGCCGCAGTACTGGGTCATCCACCAGGGGCGTTCGATATACTGAACGCTGTCTCTGATGATGAATATGCTGTGGAGACTATTTCCCGTCGAACGAAGGGGTCAAGGGCGATGTCGGCTGGCGAGACGGGCGGCGGGGCGCAGGTCAAGTCCGCGGTACGAACGGTTGAACTGCTCGAATACTTCGCCGGGCGTCCCGGTATGCACTCGCTCGCGGCGGTCCAGGAGGCCGTCGGCTACCCCAAGTCCAGTCTCTACATGCTGCTCCGCACGCTCGTCGAGCTGGGCTGGGTGGAGACCGACGCGACGGGCACGCGGTACGGCATCGGGGTGCGGGCCCTGCTGGTCGGCACCTCCTACATCGACGGCGACGAGGTCGTGGCGGCGGCCCGCCCGACGCTGGACCGGCTCTCGGACGACACGACCGAGACGATCCACCTCGCCCGCCTCGACGGCACGAACGTCGTCTACCTCGCCACCCGCCAGTCGCAGCACTACCTGCGCCCCTTCACCCGGGTCGGCCGCCGGCTGCCCGCGCACTCCACGTCCCTCGGCAAGGCGCTGCTGAGCACCTACTCGGACGAGCAGGTCCGCAAGATGCTCCCGGAGACGCTGCCCGCGCTGACCGAGAACACGATCACCGACCGCGAGAAGCTCATCGAGGAGCTGCACCAGGTCCGGGAGCAGGGCTTCGCCGTGGACCGCGAGGAGAACACGCTGGGGCTGCGCTGCTTCGGGGTGGCCATTCCGTACCGCACGCCGGCGCGGGACGCCATCAGCTGCTCGGTGCCGGTGGCCCGGCTGACCCCGGCGCACGAACAGCTCGTGAAGGACGCGCTGTTCGACGCGCGGGACCGGCTGACACTGGCCACCCGTAGGCTCTGAGACATGAATGTCGAGCTGCGCCAGGTCCACGACAGCGATCTGCCGGTCTTCTTCCGGCAGATGAACGACCCCGAGGCTCTCCACATGGCGGCCTTCACCCCCGGGGAACCGGCCGACCGGGACGCCTTCGACGCCCACTGGGCCAAGATCCGGTCCTCCGACGCCGTGGTCCGCACGGTGCTGGCCGACGGCGACGTGGTCGGCAGCGCGGCGGTGTACGGCGTGCCGGGCGAACGCGAGGTGACGTACTGGGTCGACCGCGCGTACTGGGGGAAGGGCATCGCCACGGCGGCCCTGCGGGCGCTGGTCACAGAGGTCCCCGAGCGCCCGTTGTACGCCCGGGCGGCGTCGGACAACGCGGGCTCGCTGCGGGTACTGGAGAAGTGCGGGTTCCGTGTCGTCGCCACGGCCAGCGGGTATGCCAACGCGCGGGGCGCCGAGATCGAGGAGACGGTCCTGCTCCTGGAGGGCTGAGCGGCTGCCCTCGCCTCTCCCCCGTCCGGCGGAGGCGGATCGTCGTCGTGCAGGAGGTGCCGTCGGCCTGCCTCGCGGGAGCCTGAGCGCATGACGCAGTCACTCGCTCCCGCACCCGTTCCCGGCCCCGCCGTCCGCCTCAGCGGGCCCCGGCGGATCCTCCGTGCCGTCGCCGTCCTCTCCTGCGTGCCGTACCTGGGGCTCAAGGCCGCCTGGATCGCCGGGAGCCAGGTCGGCATCCCCGAGGGGAGCGGACTGCTCGACGACCGGGTGGGCATGGCCGTGATCAACGGTCTGTCCGTGCTGCTGGACAGCGCGGTGATCGTGCTGGCGCTGGTGCTGACCCGGCCGTGGGGGCTGCGGGTGCCCGCGTGGCTGCTCGCGTTCCCCGTGTGGGTCGCCACCGGGCTGCTCGCGCCGATCATGGCCGGGTTCCCGGCGCAGCTCGTCGTGAGGGCGTTCGGAGGCGGTTCCGTATCGGACCAGGGCCATGAGCCCTTCCTCCACGAGTGGGTGTTCACCGTGGTGTACACGGGGTTCATCCTCCAAGGGCTCGCCCTCGGCGGCCTGTTCGTGCTGTACGCCCGCGACCGCTGGGGGTATCTGTGGCGGGGCCGGGTCTGGGAACTGCCCGTCGGCGTCGTCGGGCCGGCGCACCGGGCCCTCGCCGCCGTGGCCGCCGTACTCGCCCTGCTGCCCCTCACCCTCCACGTGCTCTGGGCCTGCGGTGTCACCGCCGGACTCAGCGAGGGCCGGGCGGCGGACCGGGGCGGTGACTTCCACGTCCTGGAAGCCGTCCACGCGGCGTTCCTCGTCGCGGCCGTCGCCGGCGGCTTCCTGCTGGCCTTCCGGCGCGGCCGGGCGCTGCCCGCGGCGGTGCCGCTCGGCCTGGCCTGGGTCGGCTCGGGCGCCGTGGCCTGCTGGGGCGGCTGGCTGACGCTCGCCTCTCTCGGCGGCGTGGAGGACATCGCCGACCGTCCCACCCCGCTGATGAACCTCGCCTACGCTGGGCAGATGCTCGTCGGATTCCTCGTCGCCGCCATCGGCGTCTACTACTTCGCCGAGCGCTCGGCCCGGGCCGCACGGCGGACCGCGTGAGACAGGCCGCCCGGTCCCTGTTCGGCCGGCGGGCCCGGCTGCGCTGGGTGCATCTGATCCTCGGCGGCGCGCTCGCCATGCCGTACGTCCTGGTCGGCTCGGTGATCATCGGTCCGGCCACCGGCAGCACGAACGTCTTCGGGTCCTTCCCGCTCCAGCTCGCCTCCTTCGGCGTGGGGCTGCCGCTCGCCGCCGTCACGTCCGTGTTCCCGCTGACCCGGCCGCTGGAGGCCGCCGCCGCGCGCTGGCTGTGCGGTGTCGACGCGGACCGGCTCGCCTTCGGACCGGCCCGGACGCGGGGCGAGAAGGGCCGTACGGCGAGCTGGTTCACGCTGCATCTCGGGTTCGGCGGGATCATCGCCGGGATGTCGCTGGCCGTGCCGCCGTTCGCCACCGTGCTGATCCTGCTGCCGGTCTTCGCGGGACTCGGCGGCACCCGGCTCGGGCTGCCCGAAGTCTTCGACCACGCCTGGGCGTTGGCACTCGCACCGGTCGCGGGCGCGGCGATGCTCGTGGCCCTCGCCGGCTGTGCCGCCGGCAGCGGTGCGCTGCTGGCCCGCTGGGCGCCCGCGCTGCTCGGCCCGTCTCCCGAGGGCCGGCTCGCGGCCGCCGAGGCACGCGCCGCCGACCTGGCCGTGCGCAACCGGCTGGCGCGGGAGCTGCACGACTCCGTCGGCCACGCGCTGAGCGCCGTCACCCTCCAGGCGAGCGCGGCGCGCCGCGTCCTCGACTCCGACCCGGAGTTCGTCCGCGAGGCCCTCGCCGCGATCGAGGACACGACCCGGCGTACCGTCGGCGAACTCGACGCCGTGCTGGGCGTGTTGCGCGAGGGCGGCGCCCCCGGCACGGCCCCGGCGCCGACCCTCGCGGCCGACCTCGACGGTCTGCTGCGCCGCACCCGGGCGGGCGGACAGCGCGTGACGGCCACGGTCGACGCCGACCCGGAGTCCCTCCCCCCGCTGTTGTCCCGCGAGGGCTACCGGATCGTGCAGGAGGGGCTGAGCAACGCACTCAAACACGCGGGCGACCGGGTCGCCGTGGACGTCCGGATCGCGGCGGCGGACGGGTGGCTGGAGATCACCGTGGAAAATCCGGTGACCGGCCCCGCGACGGTCACCGGACCAGCGACGGTCACCGGCCCCGCGTCCTCCCGCCCCGGCGGCGGCCACGGGCTGCGCGGCATCGCGGACCGGGTCAGGCTGCTCGGCGGGACCATGACGGCCGGACCGGCCGGAGAGACCTGGCGGCTGCACGTACGTCTGCCGATGAAAGGAACCGCATGACCCGCCCGACGCCGATCCGTGTCGTCCTCGCCGACGACGAGCGCATGGTCCGCACCGCCCTGCGGGCCATCCTCTCCGCCGAACCGGACCTGGAGGTGGTGGGCGAGGCGGCCACCGGCGCCGAGGCCGTGTCGGTCGTACGGGACCTGCGGCCGGACGTCGTCCTCATGGACGTCCGCATGCCGGAGATCGACGGCATCCGGGCCACCGAGCAGATCCTCGCCACCCTGGACGAGCCGCCCCGGATCGTCGTCGTGACGACCTTCGAGAACGACTCCTACGTGTACGACGCGCTGCGCGCCGGAGCCGCCGGGTTCCTGCTGAAACGGGCGGACGCCGACGCGCTCGTGCAGACGGTCCGGCTGGTGGCGCGCAGCGACAGCCTGCTGTTCCCGGCGGCCGTCCGCACCCTCGCGACCGAGCACGCACGCGCGCACCCGGCGCCGCCCGCGTGGGTGGCGAAGCTCACGGGACGCGAGCGGGAGGTGCTGCGGCACATGGCGGAGGGGCTGACCAACGCGGAGATCGCCCGCCGGATGGAGGTGGGCCCCGCCACGGTGAAGTCGCACGTGGCGGCGGTGCTGGCCAAGACGGGCACCCGGGACCGCACGCAGGCGGTCATCGCGGCGTACGAGGCGGGCTTCCTGAACGCCGGATGAGAAAACAGGACGGGCGGGAACGATCCGCCCGGTGTGGTTCGTCCTCAGTCCGGGATGAACAAGACGATCAGGCGCGCATCGGTCTTCGCGCTGCTGCTGGTGTTCGCTCTGCTGGTCAGGGCGACCTGGGTGCAGTTCTACGAGGGCCAGGCGCTCGCAGACGACAAGGACAACCGGCGGAACGCCATCGAGACGTACTCGGCGCCGCTCGGGAACATCATCGTGGGCGGCCGGTCGGTCACCGGCTCGGCCCCGACGACGACCGGCGACCTGAAGTACAAGCGCACATACAGGGACGGCGAGCTGTACGCGGCGGTGACGGGTTACGCGTCGCAGGCGTACGCGCCGACCCAACTGGAGGGCATCTACACCGACCTGCTCAACGGCACGGACAGCCGGCTGAAGTCCGTGATGGACACCATCACCAACCAGCGGGCCGACCCGGGCAACGTGGTCACGACGATCGACCCGGACGTGCAGAAGGCGGCGTTCGACGCGCTCGGCGACAAGAAGGGCGGGGCCGTCGCCATCGACCCGAAGACCGGGAAGATCCTCGCGGTCGTGTCGTCCCCGTCGTACGACCCCTCGTCGCTGACCGACGCCAACACCGCGGGGGCGGCCTGGAAGAAGCTCACGGCGGACCCGGAGAAGCCGCTGGTCAACCGTGCGCTGCGGCAGCCGCTGCCGCCGGGTTCGACGTTCAAGCTGGTCGTGGCGGCGGCCGCCCTGGAGGACGGCCTGTACTCGTCGGTGGACGAGAAGACGGCCAGCCCCGACCCGTACACGCTGCCGGGCACCACGCGGGAGCTGACGAACGAGAACCCGAACGCGCCCTGCACGAACGCCACCATCCGCACGGCGCTGGAGTACTCGTGCAACAACGTCTTCGCGAAGATGGCCGTACAGCTGGGCCAGGACAAGGTGAAGGCGATGGCCGAGAAGTTCGGCTTCAACGACGACAAGCTGGACGTGCCGGTGCGGGCCTACACGAGCGTGTACCCGTCGGACATGTACCCGTCGCAGACGGCCCTGACGGGCATCGGCCAGTTCGACGTCACCGCGACGCCGCTCCAGATGGCCATGGTGTCGGCGGCCATAGCCAACGGCGGCAAGCTGGTTTCCCCGCATATGGTTTCGCAGATCACCAACAGCGGTGGTGATGTGTTGCAGGACTACGACGACGAGGCGGGCTCGAAGGAGATCGTCAGTTCCTCGACCGCCGAGCAGTTGCAGTCGGCGATGCAGACGGTCGTGGACCAGGGCACGGGCACGAACGCCCAGGTCCCGGGCGCGACCGTGGGCGGCAAGACGGGTACGGCCCAGCACGGCGAGAACAACAGCCAGGTGCCGTACGCCTGGTTCACCTCGTACGGGAAGTCCGACTCGTCGGGCAAGGAGGTCGCCGTGGCGGTCGTCGTCGAGCAGTCGAACGCGGCTCGCTCGGAGGTCAGCGGCAACGGCCTGGCGGCGCCGGTCGCCAAGGCGATGATGGAAGCCGCGCTCAAGGACTGAACCTCAGCTGCCGATAAGCCGTCTGTAGAGACGAGACGGGCCGCCCCCCTCCCCCCGGGAGCGGCCCGTCATCGTTACTTCGCTCCCAGCAGCTGCTCGATCGGGTCGATCGCGAAGTACACGAGGAACAGCGCCGAGGTACCCCACAGCAGCCAGTGGACCTCCTTGGCCTTGCCGAGCACGGTCTTGATGACGACGTAGGCGAGGAAGCCGGCGCCGATGCCGTTGGTGATGGAGTAGGTGAACGGCATCACGGCGATCGTGAGGAACGCGGGGATGGCGATGTCGTAGCGGTCCCAGTCGATGTGCTTGACCTGGGTCATCATCAGGAAGCCGACGGCGACCAGGGCGGGGGCGGCCGCCTGGAGCGGGACGATGGTGAGCAGCGGGGTCAGGAACAGCGCGAGGCCGAACAGTGAGCCGGTGACCAGGTTGGAGAAGCCGGTGCGCGAGCCCTCGCCGACGCCGGCCGCGGACTCGATGTAGGAGGTCGCCGAGGAGGCCGAGGCCGCGCCGCCCGCGACCGCCGCGGCGCCGTCGATCAGCAGCACCCGGCCGAGGTTCGGGACCTTGCCCTCCTCGTCGAGCAGGCCCGCCTCGGCGCTGATGCCGACGACCGTGCCCATGGTGTCGAAGAAGTCCGACAGGATCAGGGTGAAGATCAGCAGCACGACGGTGATGACGCCGACGCCGGGGGCGCTGAAGGCGCCGAACAGGTCGAAGTCGCCGACGAGTCCGAAGTCGGGGGCGTCGACGAGCTTGTCGGGCCAGGAGGGTGTGGTCAGGCCCCAGCTCTTGATGTCGGCTATGGAGTTGATCACTATCGCCAGCGCCGTCATGGTGACGATGCTGATCAGGATGGCGCCCTTGACCTTGCGGGCGAGCAGGCCGATCGTCAGCAGAACGCCGAGGCAGAAGACGAGAATCGGCCACCCGGTGAGCGTTCCCGTGCCGCCCAGCTGAACCGGCACGGTGGTGTTCGCGGCGTCCGGGATGCGGCTGACGAAGCCGGCGTCGACGAAGCCGATGAAGGCGATGAACAGGCCGATACCGACGCTGATCGCCTGCTTGAGCGGCTGGGGTATGGCGTGCATGACGGCCTCGCGCAGGCCGGTCACCACCAGCACGCAGATCAGCAGGCCTTCGAGGACGATCAGCCCCATCGCGTCGTCCCAGCTCATCAGCGGGGCGATCTGGAAGGCGACCACGGCGTTCAGGCCGAGTCCGGCGGCGAGCGCGAGGGGCAGATTGCCGCCCACGCCCATGATGATCGTCATGACCGCGGCCACCAGGGCGGTGGCGGTGGTGAGCTGGACGGCGTCCAGCTGGTGCCCGAACTTGTCCTTCGCGCTGCCCAGGATGATGGGATTCAGGACAAGGATGTAGGCCATCGTGAAGAAGGTGGCGAAGCCGCCGCGAATCTCACGGCCGAAGGTGGATCCCCGCTCGGAGATCTTGAAGAACCGGTCGACGCTGTTCACCGCCGGTGGTGCGGCGTCGGGCCGGTCGGCCACCTTCTGGGATTCGGACATGACTGGTGCTCCTCGGTGCCTGGGTGATCGGTGTGCGGATGCTGGCTGGATTGTTCCCGCGTTGAACCACATTCAGGTTTTCTTCGTGTTACGGAATCAGAGTCCGGCCTGCCATACGCCGTTCGAAGCTCCGTACGAACCATCCTGAGAACGCTGCTACGCTTCCCGATCTCGTCCGGACCTCCCCCGGATGATCACATGTCATCTACATGACACGCATAGGCACCCCGGCCCGGGGTGCCCGAAGCCGCTGCGAGGAGAGGTCGCCCGTGGGCACAGTCGTCGACGACGCCGCCTCCGTGGAGTTCCACGCCTTCTTCGAGCGTCACTACGCCGAACTGTCCCGCCTGGCCTACCTGCTGACGGGCGAGTCGGACACCGCCGACGACCTGGCGGCGGACGCGTTGCTGGCGCTGTGGCACCGCTGGGACCGGGTGCGCGCCGCCGACCATCCGGCGGCGTACGCACGGGGTGTGGTCGCCAACCTGGCCCGGACCCGGATCCGCAGCGCCGTGCGGGAGCGGCGGCGCATCGCCCTGTTCTGGTCGCAGCGCGAGGAGAACACCGAGAACCCGGACGTCGCGGGCGTGGTCGACGTCCAGGAGGCGTTGCGCAGGCTGCCGTTCCGCAAGCGGGCCTGTGTGGTGCTGCGGCACGCGTTCGACCTCTCGGAGAAGGACACCGCGCTCGCCCTCGGCGTCTCGGTGGGTACGGTGAAGAGCCAGACCTCCAAGGGAATGGCCGAACTCCAGCGGTTGCTGGGCACACAGGGAGTACCGCAGCGGATGCACGCGGCGGTGGGCGCTCCCCGTTGCTCGCCGGTCGTGGAAAGCTTGCGGGCGCGCACCGGTGAGGGCGGAGGAAGGGACCGATGACCATGCGGCGGGACGTGCACGAGGAGCTGCGCGCCCGGCTGCACGAGGCGGCCGGGACGCACCAGCCCGACCGGGAGCAGATCCTGGCCCGGGTCGAGCGCGGTATGGCCGGTCCGGCCGGTGCCGGCCACCGGGCGACGCGTCCGCCGGTGTTCGGGTGGATGCGGGTGGCCGGTGCGACGGCCGCGGTGGCGGGCGTGCTGGCGGTGGGCGGTTACGCGGTCGCGTCCGCGGTGAAGGAGGAGACCGCCCCGCAGCAGCAGGACGTGGCGACGTCGCCGACGCCCACGCCGTCGCCGGAGGCGACGAGCCGGGCCCCGGCGCCGCCGGTGGATCCCACGCCGTCCGCCCCGCCGGAGCGCCGCGAGTCCGCCCCGCCGCCCTCGCGGACGCCGAGCACCTCCGTCACCGGGCGGCCGCCCGCCGCCACGGAGGACGGGCCGCTGTGGTCGGACGGCTCGGTGGACCCGCACAGCAACGACTTCTGGGCGCAGAGCAACATCACGATCAAGACGCGCGAGGAACTGACCGCGCTGACCGTGCGGTTGAGCGTCGCCCAGACCGGCGGGGTCTCCGACGCGGGCGCCTGGCGGTCGCTGCCCGAGCAGGACTTCAGGCTCACGGTCGGCGAGCGGGACGGCTTCCTCGTCTACACCTGGACCCTGAAGGAGGGCCGCAAGGTCCCGGCGGGCGAGTGGGTGTTCGCGGGCCAGTTCGACCACGAGCGAGGCGGCCGTGACGCCGGCGCCGACCGGTACACGGTGACGGCCGCGGCCGGTGCGGAGCGGCTGTCCGTGGGCGGCGGTTTCGCGGCCGTGGACGGCACCGACGACGACTCGTGAAAAATTCCTGAAGGCACGGCAACCCTTTCCTCACCGGTGGCGACCACCAGACGCAAGAGTCACCACCCATTGAGGAATCGGTACATGACTGCACCAGCAGAACAGCGCGTCCGCCATCGCCGCCGGCTCACCAAGCGGCGGGCCATGATCGCCGGGTTATCGGCGTTCGGCATCACGGGAGCGGCGATCGTCACCACGTCGATGCTGTCCACCGCGGGCGCCGCGTCCTCCTGGCCCACGGACAAGGGCAAGACGCCCGTGTCGGAGACCATCGCGGTCTCCGGTGTCCGCGACGGCGGGATGAAGATGTTCTACGGCTCCGGCGCGCTCGGCGGCGACAGCCAGGACGAGGGCCAGGCCCCCCTCTTCGAGCTGGCCGACGGCGCGACGCTCAAGAACGTCATCATCGGCACCCCGGCCGCGGACGGTGTGCACTGCAAGGGCAGTTGCACGCTCCAGAACGTGTGGTGGACGGACGTCGGCGAGGACGCGGCCAGCTTCAAGGGCAAGTCGTCGTCGGCCGTGTACAAGGTGATCGGCGGCGGCGCGAAGAACGCCGACGACAAGGTGCTCCAGTTCAACGGCGCCGGCACGCTGAACGTCTCGGGCTTCCAGGTGCAGAACGCCGGGAAGCTGGTGCGCTCCTGCGGCAACTGCAAGACGCAGTACAAGCGCACGGTCGTGCTGAACGACATCGACGTCACGGCGCCCATGAACTCGATCGTCGGCGTGAACGCCAACTACGGCGACACGGCCACGCTGTCGAAGATCCGCATCCACGGCGACAGCAAGAAGAAGATCAAGACGTGTGTGCGCTTCGAGGGCAACAACACGGGCAAGGAGCCCAAGGAGCTGACCCCTCCCGGGCCGGACGGCAAGACCTGCAAGTTCAAGGCCTCGGACATCAGCTACCAGTGATGCCGCAGCACGTGTGAGCTCCGGCCGGCCCGAATCCCCCTCGGGCCGGCCGGATGCCGGATGTCCGGGCCCCAGTCGGACTTCCCGGCACCCCGACCCTCCGGAGCCCCCCTCCGGACGGTCGAACAGCCCTGGCCGAGCCCCCCTCGGCCAGACGGCAGGACGCCCCCGCCGGTTCACACCGGTGGGGGCGTCGTCGCGTGCGCCCGCTCGGCGGATGCTCTAGGGCGTGTCCGTAAAGTCCCGCCTGCCCCGCGACGCCCGGCACGCTCCCCCACTGCCTTAAGGGCGTGGGAGGTGCCCCCACTCGCCGCACCGGCCGAACACCCGCGTACAACCAGTACGCGGGCGTCCGCCCGGCACTCCCCCAGCCTTCGGCCGGGGGGCACCCAGAGCACGCACCGAACGCCGCAGGGCCCGCCCTCCGGGCGGACGACGGGACTTTACGGACACGCCCTAGTCCATCGTCGAGCCGATGGCCGTGGAGCCGGTCGTCAGGAACGTGGTCGCCGGGAGGGAGCCGTCCGCCCGGCGCGCTCCGTACGCGCTTCTCGCGTCCGTCGATCTGAAGGGCGGGGTGGCGACGCCGCTGTCCCAGCTGTTTCCGGCGGAGACGGCCGCGGAGCCCAGCTCGGCGGGGCCGCCCTTGTCGCTCACGGCGAGGTTCTTGCCGAGGCGGGCTTTGCCGGTGGCGAAGGAGAAGCCGTTGTGGGCGTTGGCATACGTGGTGTTGCGGTTCAGGGCGACGGCGCCGGTGTTGGAGTTCTCGGTGAAGCCGTGCAGCGTGTTGTCCCAGGCGGCGTTGTTGTTGACGACATGGGCGACCGACGCTCCGCCGCCGCCCAGTTTGAAACCGTTGCCGTTGCCCTCGAAGGCGGGGTCGTTCCAGCGGTTCTCGCCGTTGCCGAAGGCCCAGGAGTGCTCGATGGTGACCGGTGAGGAGAACTGCCAGAGGTCGAGGCCGTCGTCGGAGTTGTCGTACAGCCGGGCGCCGGTGATCCTGTTGCCCGTCCCGGAGCCGAACTTGACGGCGATGCCGTCGGCGTTCTGGCCGTGGCCGGCCGGGTCGTAGTTGCCGTGGCTGTCCAGGTTCTGCACGAGGTTGCCGGTCGTGCCGTCGCCGCGCAGGGTGAAGCCGGAGTCCCCGTTGTCCGCTGTGACGAGGTTCTTGAAGACGCCTCCGGCGGAGGACGTGGCGACGAAGCCCTGGGCGGGTGAGTTGACGAAGGTGAGGTCCTGGACGGTCCAGTGGTCGCCGTGGACGGCGGCCAGCCAGGAGCCGGCGGGCAGTTTCGAACCGTCGATCCGGACCTTCTCACCGCCGTACGCCCGCAGGGTGATGCGAGCCGAACTGGTGCCGTTCGCCGTGGACTTGAGGGTCGCGGCCGGATAGTAGGTGCCGCCGCGGACCTGGATGGTGATCCCCGCGGTGGCGTTCTTCACGGCCGCTTCGAGCTGGGCCGCGGTGGAGACGGTGACCGTCGACGAGGCGGCCTGCGCGCCGCCTCCCGAGAGCCCGAGGTAGACGCCGCCCGCCCCCGAGGCGCAGACCACCGCGGCGGCGATGGCGAGCGTACGGGTCCTGCGGTGGCGTCCTGCGCTGAGCAGCACGAAGCGGTCCTTTCCTGGGGAACGGGGACGGAAACGGTCGGGAGGGGCCCGCTCCGTCCCGTTTCCGACCAGCAGTCGCCGCCGCGCAGCGAAAGGGTTGCCGCCGTCACGTGCACCGGCGTGCCCGAGCTTGCGAAAGTTTCGGAACCACCCGCCTCATGCACACCCGTTGACGCCCTGTCCCCGTCCGGTGAAACTCCGATGGCCGCTACCCAACAGAATCCCCCAGACTCCGACAGGAAGTGTCATGCGCCCCCGCACGCTCCTGCTCCCGTTCCTGGCCCTGACCGGCCTCCTCCTGACCCTTCTCACGGCGCCCCCCGGCGCCGCGGACTCCGGAGCACCACCCGTGAAGCACTCCAAGTACGCCGGCTATCTCTTCGCCTACTTCACGGGCGAGGGCACCGCCGACGGCGAGCAGATCCGTTACGCCCTCAGCCGGGGCAACGACGCGCTGCACTGGCGTGAGCTGAACGCCGGCAAGCCGGTCCTGACGTCGACGATCGGCGAGAAGGGCCTGCGCGACCCGTTCGTGATCCGCTCCCCCAAGGGCGACAAGTTCTTCCTGATCGCCACCGACCTGCGGATGTACCAGAACTCCAGTGGCAGCTGGGACCAGGTGCAGCGGCACGGCAGCAAGTCGATCATGGTCTGGGAGTCCACCGACCTGGTCAACTGGACCGACCAGCGCCTGGTGAAGGTCTCCCCGGACAACGCGGGCAACACCTGGGCCCCGGAGGCCTACTGGGACGACGAGCTCGGTGAGTACGTCGTCTTCTGGGCGTCGAAGCTGTACGCCGACGACGACCCGGAGCACAAGGGCAACACGTACAACAAGATGATGTACGCGACGACCAAGGACTTCCGGACCTTCAGCGAGCCGAAGATCTGGAACGACCCCGGCTACTCGGTGATCGACTCCACGGTCGTGAAGTACAAGGACGAGTACTACCGCTACACCAAGGACGAGCGGGACCCCAGCTCCTCCAGCCCCTGCTCGAAGTTCATCACCGGTGAGAAGTCGACGTCCCTGACCTCGACGAAGTACGAGTTCGTGGCCGACTGCATCGGCAAGGGCGCGATGGACCGCGGTGAGGGCCCGACGGTGTTCAAGTCGAACACCGAGAAGAAGTGGTACCTGTTCAGCGACGAGTACGGCGGACGCGGCTACATCCCGTTCGAGACCACCGACCTCGCCTCGGGCAAGTGGACCCCGTCCACGGACTACCAGCTCCCGGCGAGCCCCCGGCACGGCACGGTGCTCCCGGTGACACAGAAGGAGTACGACCGGCTGCTGGCGGCGTACCCGGCCACGCCCACCTCGGTCGTGGACGCGACGGCGAAGCACCAGAAGGGCTACTCGATCGTCACGGACGGCGCGTCCAAGGTCGTCCTGCCGATGGAGCCGGATGCCGATCTGCGTGGTCTGGCCCCGAAACTGTGGGTGGGTGAGGGCGCCGTGCTGAGCCCGAAGTCCGGCACGCGCCGCGACTTCCGCACGCCGCAGAAGTACACCGTGACGGCGGCCGACGGCACCAAGCGCACCTGGACGGTCGAGGCGGTCCGCACCCGCAGCCCCATGCTGCCCGGCCTGAACGCCGACCCGGACGTGCACTACCTCAACGGCAGGTACTGGATCTACCCGACGACGGACGGCTTCCAGGGCTGGAGCGGCACCAAGTTCAAGGCGTACTCGTCGAAGGACCTGGTCCACTGGAAGGACCACGGCGTCATCGTCGACCTCGGGCCTGACGTGACCTGGGCCGACAAGTACGCCTGGGCGCCCGCGATCGCCGAGCGCAACGGCAGGTACTACTTCTACTTCTGCGCCGAGCAGCAGATCGGCGTGGCGGTGGCCGACTCCCCCGCCGGCCCCTTCAAGGACGCGCTCGGCAAGCCGCTGGTCGCCAAGGGCGGGGCGCTCAAGGGCCAGATGATCGACCCGTCGGTCTTCACGGACGACGACGGCCAGGCGTACCTGTACTGGGGCAACGGACGCGGGTACGTCGTACCGCTCAACGACGACATGGTGTCCTTCGACGCGTCGAAGGTGCAGGACATCACCCCCGACAACTTCCGCGAGGGTTCCTTCGTGATCAAGCGGAAGGGCACGTACTACTTCATGTGGTCGGAGGACGACACCCGCAGCGAGAACTACCACGTGGCGTACGCGACGGGTCCGTCCCCGCTCGGCCCGTGGACCAAGCGCGGGACGATCCTTCAGAAGCGGCCGGAGTACGGCATCCTCGGCACCGGTCACCACTCGGTGGTGAACACCCCGGGCACCGACGACTGGTACATGGTCTACCACCGCTTCGCCCTCAACGGCCCCGGCAGGCCCGGCGGCGACGGCATGCACCGGGAGACCACCATCGACCGCATGGAGTTCGCGGCCGACGGCGGCATCAAGCCGGTGGTGCCGACGCTGGAGGGCATCAAGCCGGTACGGCGATGAGTCTCACAGGACGTCGTCGAGCCAGTTGAAGACCTCGTCCTGCATCTCCTGGGTGAAGACGTGGCCGAGCTCCGGCCACGTCTTCGTCCGTATCCGGTCCTCGGCGTGGCGCGACCGCCAGACGGCACGCAGCTTGTCGTACGCGCCCCGTACGCCCTCGGCCGGGAACAGCGTGTCGAGCCCGCCGTTGAAGAACAGCATCGGCCGGGGCGCGGCGATGCTCGCCACGTCGGGGATGTCCAGGTGCCGGGCGAGACCCGGGTGGAGCATGTAGTAAGCCGACTGCCCGCGCAGCGTGTTGTTGCCGGGCACCATCATCTCCTTCAGGCCGGTCATCCAGCACACACTCGCGGCGGCCGCGACGTGGTCGCTGAGGGCGGCGGTCTGCCAGGCGCGGTAGGCGCCCATCGAGAAGCCGACGGCCGCGACCCGCCGGGCGTCCACCCGGTCGAGTCCCGCCAGGAAGGCGGCGGCCCGCTGGTCCTCGCGGGCCATGAGCCCGGCGAGCGAGGAGCCGAGGTTGTAGAAGTTGGCGGCGAGGGCCTGCTGCTGCTCGTAGGCGAGCGGCCCGCGGTCGCCCCAGCCGGGCGCGTCCAGGCACAGCACCACATAGCCGCGCCGCGCCAGTTCGTCGCCGACGAACCGCCCGCTGAAGTACTTGTCCGCCCAGGCCCGGGCGGAGGCGAGACGCGTGTCGTCGTACCAGGGCCGGATCAGTTTCTCCTTCCCGATGTCGAACCTGGCCCCGTGGTCGTGCAGGAGCAGCACGGCGGGGAAGGGCCCGCGGCCGCGCGGGGTGAGCAGGGCGCCGCGCACGCGTTCGTGGCGGGTGAGGGAGACGGTGACCAACTCCCTTGTGTAGCCCTCCCCTTGGGCACGACCGCCGATCTCCGGTGTGTACGGCGTCCCGTCCTGCCGTTCGACGAGCAGGTGCTCCTCGACCGTGGCCCGGGCGGCACGCCGCCAGGTACGGAAGTCGCGGATCGGGGATCGTCCCCAGGCGAGCGGGAAGGTGAGGGCGTCCTTCAGCGCCGGGTGGAAGTCGGGCAGCGGGCCGTCCACGACCGCCGCCTCCGCCCCGCTCACCGCTCCCCCGGCCAGCAGGGCCGTGCTCGCCCCGACCACGAACGTCCGCCGGCCGAGCGTCTCATGGGTGCCCATACGACCTCCCTGTTCCGGCGTGCCGCAGCACGTATCGCTCGATCGCCGACGGGGACGTCAGGGCGCGGTAGTCGTACACGTCGGCCGGATCCCAGCCGACGTCGGTCCCGAGGCCGAGACCGCTCGCCACGGCGTTGAGCCGGGCGGGCCGGCCGTTGAACCAGGAGCCGGTGTCGCGGAACCGTTCGCCCCCGTAGTCCGCGACGGCGAGCGTCGGCCGTCCCCCGGGGTACCGGAAGACGTTGCGCTCGGAGAAGATCGCGGACTCCACACCGACGCCCAGGGCGTAGAGAGGCGCCTGCCCCCGGTGGACGTTGTTGACGACGTGCACCTGCCCGAAGCGGACGCGCGGGGCGCGCTGCACGATGCCGCTGAACAGGTTGCGGACGAAGGTCACCTTGAGGTGCCCCCGGTCCCGGTCGCCGCGTCCGTCGCCCGACCCGATCAGGATCGCCTTGTCGTGATCGACGAACCGGCTGTCGGAGACGGTGACGAAGTCGGAGCCGTCCTCGATGTCCAGCAGTCCGTCGTGCCGCTGCACGCGCTCGCCATGGAAGCCCAGGGGTGCCTCGCGGTCGGGGAAACGGCCGTCGGTGAAGGTGCAGTGGTCGATCCAGATGTTCTTGCCCGTGATCACGGTGAGCGCGTCGAAGCGGGCGTTCCAGCTGCCGTGGGTGCCGTCGCCCGGGGACCAGCTCGTGAAGTGGTCGACGGGCGCCTCCAGATGCAGGTTGCGCACGACGATGTTGCTGCCGGTGTTGACCGTCAGGAACACCCCGAGCAGCCGGGCGTCGCGGCCCACGCCGACGAGGGTCGTGTTGCTCGGCACGGTGAGCTGGATCTGCGCCTTCTCCTTGTTCGACCCGGTCTGGCGCAACTGCCGCTGCTGCTTGCAGTACTCGAAGCGGGTGTCGGACCAGACCGCGCCGTCCTCGCCGAAGCAGGACATGTACTTGCCGAGGTCGTATCCGGGCGCGTAGTCCTGCTCGCCGAGCAGGGAACCGTCGTCGCTCTCGTGGCCGTTGACGTCGCCGACGACCCGGATCACCTTGGGCGCGGTGGGATCGCCGTCGTTCGCGAGGGCGGTCTCGAGTTCGGCGCGGGTGTCCACGGTCCAGGTCCGGCCGCCCGCCCCGCCGCTGGTGCCGGAGCCGGCCGAGGCCCAGCCGACGGGGGCGCGTTCGGCGGCGGAGGCAGGCGAGGCCGGCCAGAGCAGACAGAGACCGAGGAGGAGCACGGCGGCCCTACGCATAGGGCCGCCAGTCGCGGAGGTACGTCTCCCTGGTGTGCAGCGCGACCTGCGCGCGGCCGAGCTGGGGCCGGTTCTCCGGCACGGAGACGGCGGCGCCCGGCCCGGTGTTGTGGTACTCGGCGAACCGCATCGACTGCCAGGGATAGGCCTCGCGCATGTTGGTGTACGGGGCCACAGCGTCGATGCCCGGACCGATCCGGGTCTCCCGCACCACCAGCGACGGCCAGGCCGTGGTCTCGTACGACGGCACCCAGGGCCGGGCCAGCTTGTACGCCCCGTCCTCGGCGCCGGAGGTGATCCGGCAGCGGACGGCGAGGATGCCGTACGGGTTCGCCCGGGCCGTGGAGGGCGCGAAGACCATGCCCTTGGGTGTGAAGTCGACGTCCCGGGCCAGCGTACGGAAGTGGCACTGCTCGAACACGGCGGTCGCCCGCCCGAAGACGAAGTCGACGTCGCCCTCGATGTAGCAGTGCCGGAAGTACTGCCGGTCGAAGGTGTCCAGGGCGCCGGTCTCCACGAAGAGGGTGTCCTGGTGGGCCAGGAGCCGGACGTCCTCGAAGCGGGTGCGGTCGCCGTACGTGTACGCCGCGACCGCCTGTGTGCCGGTGATGTCGGGGTGGTCGGCGCGCAGCCAGTCGTTGGCCAGGGTCAGGTCGCGGACGGTCAGCCCGGGGGCCGCCGAGGTGAAGGTCGCCGAGCCCGCCGTGCCGTACGTGCCCGAGCCGTCCGGCCTGGGTGTGCCGTTGGCATTGTCGTAGACGATGACGACGTCACGCGGGTCCCGGGTGGCACCCCTGAGGGTCAGTCCGGCCTTCTCCGCCGGGACACTGACGACCTCGCGGTACGTCCCCGGGTGCACGACGACGGTCCAGCCCTGACCGTCCACGGCGTCCACGGCGGCCTGCACCGAGTCGCCGGGCCGGACATGGAGGACGCGGTGACGGCCGGCCCCGGCGAAGGCGGGTGCGGCGCCGGTGGCGACCAGGCCACCGGCGAGTCCGGTGAGAAGGGTGCGCCGGTGCACTCAGCACGCCTCCTTCCACGGCTCCCAGTCGCCGAGATATCCGGCGCGGGTCGCCGACCGGGCCTGCTCGGAGGTGAGCTGGGGCCGGTTCTCCGGAACGGAGACGGCGGCGCCCGGTCCCGTGTTGCGGTACTCGGCGAACCGCATCGACTGCCACGGGTGGGCGTTCGACATGTTGGTGTAGGGCGCGACCGCGTCGATGCCCGGGCCGAGCCAGGTGTCCCGGACGGTGAGCATGGGGCGGGCGGTGGTGTCGGAGCTGGGAACCCAGGGGCGGGCCAGCTTGTAGTGGCCGTCGGGAGCCTCGCTGTCGACGCGGCTCCTGGTCACCAGGTATCCGAGGGGGTTGGCACCGGCCGTCGACGGGGCGAAGACGAAGCCGTAAGGGGCGGCCGACAGGTCGGTCCGGTTCAGGGTCCGGAAGCGGCAGTGATCGAAGACGGCGGTCGCCCGCCCGAAGACGAAGTCGACGTCGCCCTCGGCGTAGCAGTGGGCGAAGTACTGGCGGGCGAAGGTGCCCAGCGCCATCGAGTCGGCGTACAGGGTGTCCTGGTGGCCGAGGAACCGGCAGTGGTGGAAGGCGGACCGGTCGCCCTGGACCTTGACGGCGACGGCCTGGGTGCCGGTGATCCCGGGGTGGTCGGCGCGCAGCCAGTCGTTGGCGAAGGTGATCCAGCGGGCGGTGAAGCCGTCGGCCTGCACGGTCGTGGTGGCGGAGCCGGTGGTGCCGTAGGTCCCGCCGCCGGGCTTGGGCGTCCCCGCCGCGTTGTCGTACACGATGACGACGTCACGGGCGTTCTCGCTCGCCCCGATCCAGGTCATCTCCGTACGGGCGGCGTCGACGGCGACGGTCTGCCGGTAGGTGCCCGGGGCGATGACGAGGGTGTGTCCGCTGCCGTTCGCCGCGGCGACGGCGTCCCGGACGGTGGTGAAGTCACCGGCGCCGCCCGGGTGGACGTACAGGGTCCCGGGCGTCAGGCGGGCGGCCGGTGAGCCGTACCGGCCGAACGGGCGCGGCCGGGCGCCGGCGGCCCGCGCGGGGACGGCGGCGAGGCCGGCGACGGCACCCGCTGCGGCGCTCGTGAGGAGGAACTTGCGGCGGGAGAGGGAGACATGGGGCTGCGAGAGCATACGGCTGCTCCTTCGCGGTGCGGCTGGTGCGGGGTGGCTGTGGTGAGCTGGGATGGGGCCGGGGCGGGCGCACTCCGGGGTGGGAGTGCGATGCGGGCCGCCCCGGCCGGTTCACGGGCCGGTCAGGTCAGCACACGCGGCCGGCGCCCGCGCGGGCACCGACGATGCCCGGGACCGCCTTCGCCGGGTCGACGCCGGCCCGCAGCGTCGGCGTCCAGCCGGCGCCCGACTGGAGCGTCTCGCCGGGTATCTCGGCGTTGTGCACGGCGATCAGGTCGACGGCCTTGCCGTTGACGACGTTCGCGTTCGCGGTGACCGGCGCCTCGTTCCACTTCTTGAGGATCTTCGCCGGGCTGATGCCCTGCGCCAGCGTGAACGCGTTGTGCTCGGCGACGAGCCGGGACTCCTTGCCGATGCCGTAGACGTAGCCCCACTTCTGGCCCTTGGTGACCACGAAGTGGTTGTTGTACGAGTCGACCTGCCCGAACCGCACGCGCGGCGCCCGCTCGACGATGCCCTCGAAGCGGTTGTGGTGCAGCGTGACCTTCAGCTTGCCCGTGTCGTCGGCGGTGGCGCTGTCGCTGTTGCCGATCAGCATGGTCTTGTCGTGGTCCTTGAACGAGTTCCAGGACACGGTCACGTGGTCGGAGCCGCGGACGACGTCGAGCAGCCCGTCGTGCTGCTGGTAGGTCTTGCCGAAGTAGGACGGCAGGGAGCTGTCGGGGTAGCGCCCGTCGGTCAGGGTGTTGTGGTCGACCCACACATGGGTGGAGCCGTAGACCACCACCCCGTCGTACTCGCTGTTCCAGGCACCGGTCTTGTTGTCGTCGGTCGGGTCCCACTGCGGGAAGCAGTCGACCGGGGCCTCGATGGTCAGGTTCCGGACGATGACGTTGTCGACGCCCTTGATCTGGAGGCTGCCGCCGAGGATCCCGGAGTTCTTGCCCACGCCGATGATGGTGGTGTTGGCGGGGACGATCGCCTTGATGGTCTTGTCCTGCTGGGCGGCTGAGGCGGCCCGCAGGTCCTCCTGTTCACCGCTGACCGGCTTGTCGTGCCCCCAGACGGCGGGGTCGTAGGCGGCGAGGTACTTCTGGAAGTCGTACCCCTCGGCCTCGAACGCCTCACAGCCCTGGGAGACGGCGTCGATCATCCCCTTGACCTTGATGATCTTCGGTGCGGATCCGCCCTCCTTCAGGGCGGCCTTGAACTGCTCCCAGGTGGTGACGGTGTGGACGTGCGCGGCATCGGCCGCGGCACCGCCCGAGGTACCGGTGCCGTACGCACCCCACCCGTCGTTGGCCCCGAGCGTCTGGCGGGCCACGTCCCGGGGCCCGGCCTGCGCGGCGGTACCGCTCAGGGACATCACGAGCGCGGCACACCCGACCACCGCAGCGACCTTCACTCTGGCATGATCATGACACTTGCGAACGTTCATGGTGCGGCTCTCTTCCTACTGCGTCAGGGGGTGTTACGCGGCGGCTTCCGGCCAGGTGATCCACGACTCGGGAATCCGCTCGTCCAGCCGGCGCACATCGCGCGGCCCGAGCACCCGGGTCCGGAGCAGCTCCCTCGCCGCCAGCCGGGCCACGGCGATGGCGCCCGGCGGATTGAAGTGCGTGTTGTCCTGCTCGGTGGCGGTCCAGTTGAAGTACTTCTTCGTCTCCTCGACCCCGAGCTCCTGCCACAGGGCGAGCGACAGCGCCTGGATGTCGAGCAACGCGACCCGCTCCTCGGCGGCGAGCGCCCGCATGGCCGCCGGGTACTCGCCGTGCGTCGTCACGGCCTTCCCGCCGGCGTCGAACCTCCGCCGCTCCACGGATGTGGCGAACACGGGCCGCGCCCCACGGGCCCGGGCCCCCTCGACGTACATCCGCAGATGCTCCTGATACGTCGTCCAGGGCTCGGTGTAGCGAGTGGGGTCCTCCGCCTTCTGGTCGTTGTGACCGAACTGGATGAGGAGGAAATCGCCGGGCTGGATCGCGGAGAGAATGACCTCCAGCCGTCCTTCGTCGACGAAGCTCTTCGAACTCCGCCCGTTCACAGCGTGATTGGCGACCGGCCTGTTCTTGCCGAGAAAGAACGGAAGCGCCATACCCCACCCGGTCTCGGGCGCGGCGTTCGCATACTTCTGGGCTGCGGTGGAATCACCGGCGATGTAGAGGGTGCGATGACGGTGACCGCCGGCTTGCGCGGTACCTGTGACGGACAGAGCGAGAGGCACGGCGGCGATTCCCGCCACAGCTACTTGTCTTCGACTGAGAGACACGCGGAGTTCCTTTCGACAAGACGGCGGGGACATGCGCCCAGGGGCGCGGGGAACTGCGCGACAAGCCACAGGACGGCCCGCACCCTGCGAACCACGGGCCGTCCCACGGCGAAACCCAGCAAGAATCAACCCTTCTGCTGGTCCCACTCCTCCTGAGCCGCATTCAGCTGCTCAGCCAACGTGTCCAGGAATTCCTTCGCACTCATCTTCCCGAGCAGCACCTTCTGGAAGTTCGGCTCATTGTCGGCCTTGGAGATCGTGTTCCAGTCCGGCAAGTAGTACGGAAGCTGCACAATCGTCGTCGACCCGTCCGACAACGCGTCAGCGGCCAGCTTCGTGGGCTCGGCCTTCGAAATCCACGCGTCCTTCGCCGCGTCCGTGTTCGACGGCACCTGCCCCGCCGACTCGTTGAACTTCGAGTTCTCCGCCTTGGACGTGGCGAACTCGATGAACTTCCAGGCCGCGTCCTTGTTCTTGCCGCTCTTGAACAGCCCCAGCCCGTCCACAGGGTTGGAGACCTGAACCCGCTTACCGCCGGGCCCGGTCGGCTGCGGAATGCCCCGGAACTTGTCGACCCCGAGCGCCTTCACGTGGTCCTGGTACGACCCGAGGTTGTGGTTCAGCATCCCGATCGTGCCGGAGTCCCACTGCGCGACCATCTTGGTGAAGTCGTTGTTGAGGTCGGCCGCGGGGGTGACCTTCTTGTACAGCGCCGCGTACTTCTCCAGCGCCGCCACGTTCTTGGGATCGTTGACCGTGGTCTTCTCACCGCTGGAGTCCCAGAACGAGGTGATCCCGGACTGCCCGTACATCGCGTCGAGCGCCTGGGCGATGGAGCCCGCGCCACCGCGGATGGTGTAGCCGAACTCGTTCTTGCCCTTGCTCGTGAGCTTGTTCGCGGCCTCGAAGAACCGGTCCCACGTCGTCGGCTCCTGGAGCCCCGCCTTCTTGAACAGGTCGGTGCGGTAGTACAGCACACCGTTGTTCGCGGAGGTCGGGATCGAGTACAGCTTGTCGTCGCCACCGCCGGCCGCCTTCAGCGACTCGACCATGTCCTTGTTGAGCTTGCCGTTGAGCGAGGACTTGGCGAGCCGCTCGTCCAGCGGTTCCAGCGCGCCCTGTGCGGCGAACCCGGCGAGCATCGCCGCGCCGACACCGCCGACGTCCGGCAGGCCGCCGCCCTGGAGGGCGGTGTCGACCTTGGACTGGTACTCGGTGGAGGCGATCCCCACGTACTCGACCTTGATGTCGGGGTTCGCCTTCTCGAAGTCGGCGATGATCTCCTTCCAGGCCTCGGTACGGACACCGCCGTTGTTGTCCCAGAAGACGATCTTGCCCTTGCCGCTGCCGTCGGCGCCCTTGTCGCCGCCCGCCCCGCTGCCGTCGTCGCCGCAGGCGGTGACGGTCAGCGCGAGTACGGCCCCCAGGGCGACGGCCGTGGCGGCGCGCCTGCTTCTGCGATTGCTGATCTTCATTGGTCGGCTCTCTTCTTCTGGATCCAGCGGAACTTGAAGGTGTGGGGGGTCAGTGGCGGGCGTGGGGTGCCCAGTCGTCCGTGCCCCTGAGGTAGGCGGCCACGGTGTGCGGCCGCGCCTCCTGGTCACTCAGCTGCGGACGGTCGGCGGTGACCGTCGCGCCCGGGCCGAAGTTGCGGTATTCGGCGAACCGCGCGTCCTTCCACGAGAACCCGCCCATGTCGGTCCACGGCGAGGACTTGATCGCGGCGGGCAGTTCGGTGTCGCGGATCAGCACCTGGCCGATCGCGTCGGGCTCGCCGCCCGGGTGCCAGGGCCGGCCCAGGTGGAAGCTCCCGGCGGGGGCGTCACTGACGATCTTCGACCGGGTGATCAGGAACCCGTACGGGTTTCCCTTCCAGGTCGAAGCCGCCGTGATGTAGCCGTTGTTCGTGTCCGAGCCCCGGCTCAGCGCCCGGATCACCGACCGTTCGATCACCGTCGTGGCCCGGCCGTAGATGAAGTCCACGTCGCCCTCGATGTAGGAGTCGCGGACGTAGACCCGGCTGAGGATGGTCAGCTTGGGGCTGTCGGTCATCAGGGTGTCCTGGTTGCCCAGGAAGGCGGTGTCCTCGAAGACGATCCGGTCGCCCGTCGTCTTCATCGCCAGCGCCTGCTCGCCCTTCAGCTCGTGCGCGGCCTCGTCGAAGTCGTTGCTGAAGGTGAGATTGCGTGCGGTGACGTCGTTCGCGGCGATCCGGACGGTGGCGCTCCCCTTCGAACCCCCGTACTCGGCGGGCGTGTCGAAGACGATGACGGTGTCGGAGCGGTCCCGTCCGGTCCCCCGCAGCACGAGATTCGGCTTGCTCGCGGGGATGAACACCTTCTCGCGGTACGTGCCGGGCGCGACGGCGATCGTCAGCGCGGTGTCGTTGCCGTCGGGCACCGCGTCCACGGCGGCCTGCACGGTCGGGTAGTCGCCCGGGACGTGCAGCGTGACAGGCCCGCCGATCCGCTTCTGCGGTCCGGAGAACCGCTTCACCAGCGCGGGCACGGCCGCGGCCGGGTCGAGCCGGTAGTCGTAGAACGCGCGCGGGTCGAACGCCGTGCCCCACGCCTCGTGCCGGCCGGTGGTGTTCCGCAGGATCGACCCGCGCTGCACCAGCTCGGCGGTGGCGTCGGCCTGGTAGGGGTGCTGGACGCCGTCGTAGAAGCTGTTCTCGATGACCATCTTCGTCCGGCCGCGCGACCAGTTGCCGTACGTCCACACGGGGTCGCCGTCGGAGAGCTGCGAGGACAGGTAGTTGTTGTAGAGGTGGGCGTAGGCGACGTTGTCGGCGGACGGGTTGCGCTGCTTGGTGCCGCGGAACCAGTTGTGGTCGACGGTGATCTGGGTCCTGACGTTCGGGGTCCAGCCGATGCCGAAGGTCTTGTTGTTGTTCGTGAACTGGTTGTGGGAGACGGTGACGTACTCGCTGTCCTTGCGGATGTCGAGCTGGCCGTCGCAGATCCGCGAGAAGCGGATGTGGTCGATCCACACGTGGTGGGCGGTGTCGAGGCGGATGCCGTCGTAGTCGGTGTCCTTGCAGTCCCAGTTGCCCTCGATGGCCGTGTCGCGGATGGCGAGGTTGCGGATGATCACGTTGTGCGTGCCGGGGTCGAGGGTGAAGCCGCCGTGCACGATCTCGGCGGTGTCGCTCACGCCGATGATGGTCTTGTCCGAGGCGACGGGTATCTCCGTGCCGAAGGGGTCCATGTCCAGGGAGCCCTTGACGCGGATGACGTACGGCTCCTCGGCCGCCGCGTACTTGGCGAGCGCGGCCTGGTCGGTGACGGTGACGACCTTGCCGCCCGCGCCGCCGGTGGTGCCGCCGGCGAGGGAGGCGAAGCCGTGCGGCCGGTCGGTCCAGCGGTCCGCGGCGGGCACGCCCCGGGACTGCGGGGCCGCCTGTGCGTCCCCGAGGGTCCCGAGGCTCAGCGCGGCGACGAGGCCGAGCACGGCGGCCACGACCTTGCCGTGTCCCGGTCTCGACAAGCGCTTGCTACGGAAGTGCGTCATTGCGGCTCCCAACAGGCGTACGACTTCGGGTGTGTTACGAGGCGCTGATCCGGAACTGGGTGAAGGTGGCCGCGCCGGCGTGTCCCTGGCCGGCGGGCGCGAGGGCGACGAGGCCGAGCAGGGCGCCGACCCAGCGCCACGGGGTGGCGGTGAAGACCGGGCCCGACGGCCGGAAGCCGTCGCCGACGTCGGCCGAGAAGCGGCAGCGGGCGCCCGCGCCGATCTCGATCCGCAGCCGGGCTCGGCCCCCGGGCGCGAGCCGCGGGTGGGCGGCGTCGCGTTCGCCGTCCGCGACCGCCTCGGCGAACCGGTGCACGAGGTGCGCGGTCCCGTCCGCGCCCCGCTGGAGCCCGATCCAGCCGAACGCGTCCCCGAGGACCGCGAGACCGGCCCGGGCCCCGGGTTCGTCGCTGTCGAGCCGCAGTTCCACCTCGACCGTGCAGGGTTTGCCGGGCAGCCGCTGGGTGAGCACGTTCGGCAGCTTGCGCAGGTCGTGCGCGTCGGCCGAGCGGACGCAGGTCAGCCGGAGCCCGTCCCCGGAGTGCTGGGTGGCCCAGCCGTCGCCCGGGTTGGCGGTCCACTGCCACTGTCGGCCGTACCGTCCGCCGGGGAAGTCGTCGTCGGTGGCCGGCGCGGCGGGCGGCTGCGGCGGCAGGCCGGGCTTCCCGTACACGGCGACGGGGGCGCCGTCGTCGCCGAGCACCGGCCAGCCGTCCGCCCCCCAGCGCATCGGCTGGAGGTGCACGACCCGGCCGTAGGCGCCGCGCTGCTGGAAGTGCAGGAACCAGTCCTCGCCGGACGCGGTGCGCACCCAGCCGCCCTGGTGGGGGCCGTTGACCTCGGTGTCCTTCTGTTCCAGGACGATCCGCTCCTCGTACGGCCCGAAGAAACCGCGCGAGCGGAAGGCGCCCTGCCAGCCGGTCTCCACTCCCCCGGCGGGGGCGAAGATCCAGAACCAGCCGTCGTGCCGGTAGAGCTTGGGACCTTCCAGGGTGAACCAGCCGGGTATGCGGTCGGCGTCGACGATCACCTTGCCCTCGTCGAGGAGTTCGGTGCCGTCGGGGCGCATGCGGTGTCCGGTGAGGCGGTTCTTGATGCCCGAGCGGGACTTGGCCCAGGCGTGGACCAGATAGGCCTCGCCGGTGTCCTCGTCCCACAGGGGACACGGGTCGATCAGGCCCTTGCCGGCCTTCACCAGGTGCGGGCGGGTCCAGGGGCCCCTGATCTCGGGGGCGTTGACCTGGAAGATGCCCTGGTCGGGGTCGCCCCAGAAGATCCAGAAGCGTTCGTCGTGGTACCTGAGGGACGGGGCCCAGACGCCGCAGTCGTGGCGGGGTTTCTTGAATTCCTCCGCCGGTTCCAGACGGTCGAGCGCGTGGCCGACCAGCGTCCAGTTCACCAGGTCGTGGGAGTGGAGTAAGGGCAGTCCGGGGGCGCGGCCGAAGCTGGAGGCGGTCAGGTAGAAGTCCTCGCCGACGCGGACGACGTCCGGGTCGGACCAGTCGGCGTCGAGGACCGGGTTGCGGTAGGTCTCGGTGGTCACGGGCTCACCGCCTTGCGGACGAGGGCCGCCGCGGCGTCCCGGTCGAGGCGGCCGTCGGCGACGACGGTGACCACGCGGCGGACGACGGTCTCGCCCGGCGGGATCGGCAGCCGCTCGCCGTACGCCAGTGAGGAGCCGACGCCCGGGTACTCCTCGGTGCGCACGAACCACGGGTCGCGGCGGGTCTGTTCGGTGGCGCCGGCGAAGACCAGCGTCCAGGTGCCGCCCCTGAGGGCGAGCCAGTCGGCGGGGCGGCCGTGGACCCGCTCCTCGCCCTCGGCCCCGGCCGAGAAGACCTCCGGCGCGGCGGACTCCTTGCGGGCCCGCCAGAAGAATCCGCCGTAGGCCGCGCCCGGTCGCCCGTTGGTCGCGGGGCTGCCGATCGACAGCGGGTCCTTGGTGACGTTGGTGAGGGAGAAGGTGAGGTCCAGCGCCCAGGCCTGGTCGGTGAGTTCGGTCGCCGCGACCGTACGGCGCTCCCGCAGCAGCTCACCGCCCGCCGCCACCCAGCGCAGCTCCTCCACGAAGCCGTCCGGGTCGCGGAGCTGGAACGCGACGTGCCGCTGGGAGCCGTGGTTGTCCAGCTCGGTCGGGCCCTGGTCGCGGACGTAGGTGCGCCCGCCCCAGAAGTTGAACCCCTCGACGTCGGGAACGGCGACACCGACGCCGAGGTGGTGTGCGTGGTCGGCGGGGGTCAGCTCGGTGACCGCCGTGCCGGCCAGGGTGGTGACGGGGTGCAGATAGGGGCGCGGGGAGAGCCGGGCCGGCAGCTCGGGCCGGGTGACGTACCGGCCGACCGGCCGTCCCGCGACACGCAGCACCGCGGTGTCGTTGCTGCTGGTCATCTGGTGCTCACCTCTTTCGACAGGTGCTCCGAGGCCCAGGGGGCGCCCAGCTCGGAGTAGAGGGAGAGGGTGTCGGCGGCGGCCGCGACGAGCCCGTCGATGCCGGGCACCACCCGGCGGTTCTCGCCGGGGATCCGGTGCCAGGCGGTGTCCGGCAGCGGCGCCGGGTCGGGCGCGGTGCGGATGGCCTCCACGACCTTCATGAAGGCGCCGGTCTCCTCCGGCGGGACCAGCAGGTCCGCGCCGGTGGTGAGGTGCGCGACGAGGTTCTCCAGCAGGTCGGTGCGGCCGTGCTCGAACTCCTCGGGGCCGTGCCCCGCGCGCTGGAGCAGCACGCGGTCCTGCTTGTACCAGAAGGTGATCCGGCCGGTGCTGCCGTGCACCAGGACGTACGGCTCGTCCGCCTGCTCGGCGCACAGGGTCGCGGCGACGGTGACCGGGTGGCCCTGCGCGGTGCTGACCCGGACGCACGAGGTGTCGTCGGACTCGATGGCGTTGGCACGCAGCAGTTCGGTCTCGATGCCGGTGACATCCTCGGCGCGGGTGCTGCCACCCAGGGCGAGGGCGGTGGCGACGGCGTGGGCGAGCGGGTTGGTCAGCGCCCCGTCGATCACGTCGACGCCGTTCAGCCGCCGCTTGCCCGCCCAGGGCGCCCGCCGGAAGTAGTCCTCGTTCCGCACCCAGGCACCGGCCCCGCCGAGCCCGGCCAGCTTCCCGATCGCGCCCTCGGCGATCAGCTCGCGGATGGCGGGCACGGCGTGCGAGCCCAGTGACTGGAAGCCGATCTGGCAGACGACACCGGCCGCGGCGACCCCGTCGGCCATGCGGCGGAACTCCGCGTACGAGGGGGCGGGCGGCTTCTCCAGCAGGAGGTGCACGCCCCGCTCGGCCGCCGTGAGCGCGAGGTCGGTGTGGGTGGGGATGGGTGTGCAGATCACGGCGATCCGGGCGCCGGTGGAATCCAGCAGGGCGCCGAAGTCGGCGGACTGCTCGGGCGTGCCCAGGCCGTCGAGCTCCTCCTCGGTCAGCGGCGTCAGTTCGCAGACGCCGGCCAGCCGTACGAGGCCCTTCTCCTGGAGGCGGCGGATGTTCTCGACGTGCCAGCGGCCGTGGCCCCGGGCACCGGCGAGGACGACAGGCAGAGGTGTGTTCATGGAGTCGATCATGCGTCCGGTCACGGGATCCTCCCCGCACCCGCGCCGCGGGCCACGGCCCGGTCGGCCGCGGCGGCGCTGTCGATCCGCCCGTGCAGGCTGGGCGTCCAGCCGACGTCGCCCGTCAGGTCGCGCTCGCTGCCCGAGTTGTAGGCGTTGTAGATCATGAGCAGGTCAACCGGATAGCCGTTGAAGAGCGTGCCGCTCTGGTGCAGTGCGCTGCCGTTCCAGCTCTTGACCAGGTCGGCGACCTCCACATGGCCGGGGGCGTGGAAGGCGTTGTTCTCGGCGTGGATCCTCGACTCGGTGGAGACGCCGAGGGAGTAGCGGTAGTCGTCGCCGGTGATCTCGTAGCGGTTGTTGTAGAGGTGCACCTGGCCGAAGCGGACGCGTGGGGCGCGCTGGACGACCGACTCGAACTCGTTGTGGTGGAGCGTGACCCGGAGCTTCCCGCGGTCGCCGGTGGCGGTGTCGCCGTTGCCGATGAGCATCGCCTTGTCGTGGTCCGCGAACCGGCTCCAGGAGACGGTCACCAGGTCCGAGCCGTTGGTGATGTCCAGCAGTCCGTCGTGGCGCAGGTAGTTGCGGGCGAAGTGGGTGGGCTCCTCGGCGTCCGGGTGGCCCTTGTCGCTCAACGTCACGTGGTCGACCCACACATGGGTGGCGCCTGCCAGCCAGATCGCGTCGTACGCCGTCTTCCAGTCGCCGAGGCCGCCGGTGTTGGGCTGCCAGACGGGGAAGCAGTCGTAGGCGTCGCGGATGTCGAGGTTGCGGATGATCACGTTGTCCGCGTTCCGTACCTGGAGGCTCGCGCCCTTCAGGACGGCCGAGTCGCCGAGCCCGACGATCGTGGTGTTGGACCCGACGGGCAGCACGACCCGCTCGGCCTGCCGGGCGGCGGAGGCCTGGCGGGCCTCCTCCTGCGGGCCGCTGGGCTTGGCGGCGCCCCAGGTGCGAGGGTCGTAGGCGGCGAGGTACTTCTTCAGGCTGTAGCCGCCGGTGGCGTAGTCGGAGCAGTCGAGCCGGTCGCCGTCGTCGTCGGTGTTGGCGTCGATGGTCCCGGCGATCTTGATGATCTTCGGGGTGTCGCTGCCGCCGTCGAGGGCGCGGACGAGTTCCGCGCGGTCCGTGACGGTGTGGACGTGGCCGGCGTCGGCGGCCGCGCCTCCGGTGGTGCCCTCGCCCGCGGAGGCCCAGCCGTCGTTCGCGGGCAGGGTGCCGCGGCTGATGTCACGGTCCTCCGCGTGGGCGGGGACGCAGAGCACGCCCACCAGCCCTGCCGCGACGGCGAGTTGGCGCAGTCTCATCCCTTCACCGCCCCCGCGCTGAACCCGGTGATCAGCCACTTCTGGATGAAGGCGAACACGAGCACGACCGGCACGGCCGCGATGATGCCGCCCGCGGCGAGGGCGCCCAGGTCGACGCTGTCCGCGCTCATCAGGGTGTTCAGGCCGACCGGGATGGTCTGCTTGTCCTGGTTGTTGAGGAACATCAGGGCGAACAGGAAGTGGTTCCAGGAGTGCACGAAGGCGAAGGAGCCGACGGCGATCAGGCCCGGCCGCAGCAGCGGCAGCACGACGATCCGGAAGGCCGTCATGCGGTTGCAGCCGTCCACCCAGGCCGCCTCCTCCAGGGAGTACGGCACGTTCTTGATGAAGTTGCTGATCAGGATCATCGACAGCGGTAGCTGGAAGACCGTCTCGGCGAGGATGACACTGCCGAGGCTGTTGATCATCTGGAGTTCGGCGAAGATCTCGAACAGCGGGACCAGCAGCAGCGCGCCCGGCACGAACTGGGAGCACAGCAGGGCCAGCATGAACGCCCGCTTGATCTTGAAGTCGAACCGGGCGAGGGCGTAGCCGCCGGCCAGGGCGACCAGGGTCGTCATGATCAGGGTGGCGACGCCGACGAGCACGCTGTTGGCGAAGTAGGTGCCGAAGCTGCGCTCCGTCCACACCTTCTCGAAGTGGTCGAAGGTGATCGGCCAGGGCACCAGCGAGGTCGAGCCGGCCGGGCGCAGGGCGAACAGCAGGATCCAGTAGAAGGGGATGAGGGTGAAGACCAGGTAGATCCCCAGGGGCAGGTAGATCTGCCAGCGGGGCGCCTCGTCCCAGGCGCGCTTGCCCTTGGCGGGACGCGGCGGTTCGGGGGCCGCGGGCGCCGGTGCGGGCGCCGCCTTGGTGGCTTCCTTGACGCTCACTTGCTCTCGCCTCCGAACTTGCTCAGCCGCAGATAGACCATCGAGCAGAAGAGCAGGATCACGAACGCCACCGTGGTCAGGGCCGACGCGTAGCCGAAGTTGTGGGCGTCGACGGATGTGTTGGCGATGTACAGCGGCAGCGTGGTCGTCTCACCCGCGGGGCCGCCGCCGGTCAGGGTGTAGAGCAGGTCGACGTTGTTGAACTCCCAGACCGCGCGCAGCAGCGTGGACAGGATGATGGCGTCCTTCAGATGGGGCAGCGTGATGTGCCAGAACTGCTTGATCCGGCTGGCCCCGTCGACCTCGGCGGCCTCGTAGAGGTCCTTCGAGACGGACTGGAGGTCGGCGAGGATGAGGATCGCGAAGAAGGGCACCCCGCGCCACAGGTCGGCGACGATCGCCGCCGGGAAGACGGTGGAGGTGTCCGACAGCCAGCTGGTCCCGTAGGAGCCGATGCCCATGTCCGCGAGATAACGGGTGATGCCCGTCTGGGAGTTGTAGAGCAGCACCCAGATCGCGGAGGTGAGGACGCCGGAGACGGCCCACGGGGAGAAGACCATCGCGCGTCCCAGGCCCCGGCCCACGAAGGTCTGGTTGACGATGAGGGCCAGCGCGAGACCGAACAGCAGCTGGAGGCCGACCTCGACGAAGACCCACTTGGCGCTGAAGACCAGGGTGTCCCAGAAGACCGGGTCCTCGGTGAAGGCATGGACGAAGTTGTCGAAGCCCGCGTATCCGTTCCGCCAGGGCTTGGTGGGGTTGTAGTTCTGCAGGCTGTAGTAGAAGACGCTGATGACCGGGTAGGCGATGAAGCCCAGCATGAGCAGGGCGGCCGGTGCGATCAGCAGGTAGGGGAGCCTGCGCGGGGTGGCGGAGGCACGGCGCCGCCGGGGTGGCGCGGGCGGTTTCGCCACGGCTGCGGCTTGGGCCATGACTGTTCTCCGATCTCAGTACGTCTTGGTACGTCGTGCGTGTGCGCGGGAAGCGCTTTCTTCCTGTGCAGGGTCGTGCCGGGTCGTGCTGAGGTGCGTGGGTGGTGCCGTCGTGCGTGGGTGGCGCGTGGGTTCAGCCCGCGTACGGGTCCTGCACCTTGCCCGGACGGGCCAGGAACTCGAAGTCGCAGCCGGTGTCGGCCTGCGTGATCTGCTCGTTGTAGAGCGCGCCGTAGCCGCGCTCGTACCGGGTGGGCGGCGGTGTCCAGTCCGCTCTGCGCCGCTGAAGCTCCTCGTCGTCCACATGGAGTTGGAGGGTGCGCGCCTCGACGTCCAGGGTGATGGAGTCGCCGGTGCGGACGAGGGCGAGCGGTCCGCCCACGTACGACTCGGGAGCGACGTGCAGCACACAGGCGCCGTAACTCGTGCCGCTCATGCGGGCGTCGGAGATGCGGACCATGTCCCGGACGCCCTGCTTGAGCAGGTAGTCGGGCAGGGGCAGCATCCCGTACTCGGGCATGCCCGGGCCGCCCTTGGGACCGGCGTTGCGCAGCACGAGCACGTGGTCGGGGGTGATGCCGAGCGACGGGTCGTTGATGGTGCGCTGCATGGTCTTGTAGTCGTCGAAGACGACGGCGGGTCCGGTGTGCTTGAGCAGGTGCAGCTCGGCGGAGATGTGCTTGATGACGGCGCCGTCCGGGCAGAGGTTGCCGCGCAGCACGGCGACCCCGCCCTCGGCGGCGACCGGGTTGTCCCGGGTCCGGATGACCTCGTCGTTGTGCACCTGCGCGCCGGCCAGCTGCTCCCGCAGCGTGTCGTGCGAGACGGTCGGCCGGTCCAGGTGGAGCAGGTCCGTGATCCGGGAGAGGAACCCGGGCAGGCCGCCCGCGAAGTGGAAGTCCTCCATCAGGTACGTCTGTCCGCCGGGCCGTACGTTGGCCAGCACCGGGACCGTGCGGGCGATGCGGTCGAAGTCGTCGAGGGTGAGCCGGACGCCCGCGCGGCCGGCCATGGCGATCAGGTGGATCACGGCGTTGGTGGAGCCACCGAGGCCGAGCACGGTCGTCACGGCGTCGTGGAAGGCGTCGGCGGTGAGGATGTCGCTCAGCTTCCGGTCCTTGTGGACCAGTTCGACGATCGTCATGCCCGCCTTGGCGGCCATCCGGTCGTGCCCGGAGTCGACGGCCGGGATGCTGGAGGCGCCCGGGACCGTGACGCCGAGGGCCTCGGCGGCGGCGGTCAGGGTGGACGCCGTGCCCATCGTCATGCAGTGACCGGGCGAGCGGGCGAGGCCGCTCTCCAGTTCCTGCATCTCGCAGTCGCCGATGACGCCGGCCCGCTTGTCGTCCCAGTACTTCCACATGTCGGTGCCGGAACCGAGGACCTCGTTGCGCCAGTGGCCCGGCAGCATGGGCCCGGCCGGCACGAACACCGCCGGCAGGTCCGCGCTCGACGCGCCCATGAGCAGGGCGGGCGTGGACTTGTCGCAGCCGCCCATCAGGACGGCCCCGTCGACCGGGTACGACCGCAGCAGCTCCTCGGTCTCCATGGCGAGCATGTTGCGGTAGAGCATGGGGGTCGGCTTCTGGAAGGTCTCGCTCAGGGTCGAGACCGGGAACTCCAGCGGGAAACCGCCCGCCTGCCAGACACCGCGCTTGACCGCCTGGGCACGGTCCCTGAGGTGCACGTGGCAGGGGTTGATGTCCGACCAGGTGTTGAGGATCGCGATGACGGGCTTGCCGAGGTGCTCCTCGGGCAGGTAGCCGAGCTGGCGGGTACGGGCGCGGTGGCTGAAGGTACGCAGCCCTTCGGTGCCGTACCACTGGTGGCTGCGCAGGTCCTCCGGACGCCTCTTCGGTGTGCTCATATCGACCACCCGGCGGCGATGGCGGCGACCTCGGCGCGCTCGCCCTCGGGCAGCGGCCTGCTCGGCGGGCGGACCTCGCGGCGGCACAGCCCGAGGGAGGCGAGGGCCTCCTTGACGACGGTGACGTTGTTGGCGGAGCCGTTCGCGGCGCGCAGTTCCTCGAAGCGGCGGATCTGCTCCCAGACCTTCATGGCGGCCGGGTAGTCGCCGGAGCGCAGCGCCTCGATCATGTTCACGGAGACGGCCGGGGCGACGTTGACGAGCCCGGAGGTGAAGCCGGTGGCGCCCGCGGAGAAGTAGGAGGGCGCGTAGGGCTCGGCCAGGCCGGCCACCCACACGAACCGTTCCAGCCCGGCGTCCCGGGCGAAGGCCGCGAACTTGGCGGCGTCCGGGACGGCGTACTTCACGCCGATGACGTTCGGGCAGGCGTCGGCGAGTTCCGCGAGGCGGGCGCCGGTGAGCTGTGCGTTGCGGATGTACGGCACGACACCCAGCTCGGGCACGGCCTCGGCGACGGCGCGGTGGTAGTCGACCCAGCCGGCCTGCGAGACGTACGGGTGGACGGGCTGGTGGACCATCACCATCCGGGCGCCGAGGTCACGGGCGTGCCGGGCGGAGGCGACGGCGGTCGGGATGTCGTGCCCGACGCCGACCAGGACGACGGCCCGCTCCCCGGCCTCGTCGATCGTCAACTCCGTGACCAGACGCCGCTCTTCGGGGGTCAGGGCGTAGAACTCGCCGGTGTTGCCGTTCGGGGTGAGGGTCGTGATGCCGCCGTCGAGCAGGCGGCGCAGCAGGGCCCGGTAGGTGTCCTGCTCGACGGAGCCGTCCTCGGCGAACGGCGTCACCGGGATCGCCACCACGTCGGCCAGGGCGGCCCGCTGGGTCTCGAACGCCACGCTGCTCATTCCTGACCTTCCTGTTCCAGTCCCGCCTGGGGGAAAGCACGCTGCACGAAGGACGCGATGTGGGAGTGGAGGGCGCGGGCCGCGCCGTCGGCGTCGCCGTCGAGGGCGAGCCGGAGGATCTCGCGGTGCTCGCCGGCCTCCCGCTCCCAGGAGGGCGAGGCGGCCCACGCGACGGCGGAGACGAGGGCGGCCTGGTCGCGGACCTCGTCGAGCATCCGGCCGAGCAGCGGGTTCCCGCACGGCAGGTACAGGGCGCGGTGGAACTCCCGGTTGGCCAGGGAGCGTTCGGCGGTGTCGGTGGCGGCGTCGGCCCTGGTCAGCGCGGAGCGGGCGGCCTCAAGGGAAGCCCCGCGGTGCACGGCCCGCTTCAGCGCCTCGGGCTCCAGCAGCAGCCGCACGTCGTAGACCTCGCGCGCCATGTCCGCGTCCACCATGCGCACCGTGACGCCCTTGTACTGGCTCATCACGACCAGCCCGGTCCCGGCGAGGGTCTTGAGCGCCTCGCGCACCGGGGTCTTCGACACCCCGAACTGCGCGGCGAGCTCGGTCTCGACCAGCGCCTGGCCCGGCGTCAACTGCCCGGTGAGGATGCGGTGTTTGATCCCCTCCAGCACGTACTGCGTGCGGGAGGGGATCGGCGTGGGCACAGAGGTCATGCGCGCCTCTCGGATCTCGCGTCCCTGGGGATCGCGTATCGGATCTCGCGTATCGCGTCTCATATATGACGTACGAAGTACGACGCGATGACGTTAAGAGGGCGCGTTTGTTTCGTCAATGCTTCTGACGAAGGAAGTAGCAATCGCTTTCTACGGCCTCGGCTTCCAGCCCTCTACTGCCTGGGCTTCCAGCCTTCTACGACCTGGGCTTCCATCCCGGATCCCGCCCGCTCAGGGCCACCGCCCGGTCCAGCAGGGGCGCGTCCGGCCCGACAGGGACGACGGGGCCGAAGATCTCGCCCCGGCTGGGGTCGTCGACCGACGCGGCGAGGAAGTCGTGGCAGGTCTGGAGCGCCGCCGGGTCGGGGGCGTACGGCCGGCCGGTCGCGCGGGCCAGGTCCCAGCCGTGGATCACCAGCTCGTCGGTGGCGACGAGCCCCGCGATCTCGCCGGGCAGGTCGACGCCCCCGGCCCGGGTCATGCCGGTCCAGGCGGCCGGGTCGCGCCAGGCCTCGGCCAGTTCGGCGAGGACCGTGGGCAGCTCCTCGCGCCAGCCGGGCCCGATGTCCGGGAGCGCGGAGCCCGGGCTGGTGTCGGTCGTGGCGCCCAGGTCCTTGCGGCCGGCGTCACGGAAGGCGACGGTCAGCCCGACCAGGTGGCCCAGCAGGTTGCGCACCGCGTACTCCGGGCAGGGCGTCGGGTCCGCCAGTTGCCCGTCGGTGACGCCTTCGGCCAGACGCGCCAGGGCCGCCGTCTGCGGCCCGAGGTCGAGGGTCGGGGTGGTGTCGGTCATCCGCTGTTCCTCCTGGTTTCGTTCCTGGGAGGTAGACCGACGGCGACCGCGGAACTCATCGCCCGGCCGCCCGTTTTCTACGGCACTTTCCCGATTCCCGCGCACGGGCCTTAGAGCCACGATGACCAGGCATGACGAACAGAACGACCTGGCCCGTGGTGCGTGTCCTGCGCGACCGCGACGCCGGGCTCTACCTCTCCGGCGTGGTGGTCTCCGGCTTCGGCACCTCGGCGCTGTGGCTGGCGTCCGGGGTGTGGGTCAAGGACCTGACCGGCTCGGACGGGCTGGCCGCGCTGTGCGTGCTCGCCCTGTGGCTGCCGACCCTGGCCGGCCCGCTGCTGGGCACCCTCGCCGACCGGGTCCGCCGCAAACCGCTGCTGATCGGCCTGAACCTGCTGCTGGGCGCCCTCCTGCTCACCCTCGTGGCCGTCGACGCCCCGGGTGATCTCTGGCTGCTCTACGCCGTGCTGTTCGTATACGGCGCGGCGGGCGTCGTCCACGACGCGGCCGAATCGGCACTGGTCGCGACCGCCGTCGACCCGTCGCTGCTCGGCGACTTCAACGGCCTGCGCATGACGGCCAACGAGGGCATGAAGCTCCTGGCCCCGATGGCGGGCGCGGGCCTGTACGCGGCGTTCGGCGGCGCGAGCGTCGCCCTCCTGGACGCGGCGACGTTCGTCCTGGCAGCGGGCCTGTACGCGGTGCTGCGGGTACGGGAGGAGAAGCCGGCGCCGCCCACCGGCAGCCGCCGGGAGCGGACCGCCGAGGGCGTCCGCCACCTGTGGGCGCACCCCGTGCTGCGCCCCCTGGTCCTGGCGGGCGGCGCCACCATGCTGTGCGCGGGCCTGAACGGGGCGATGCTCTACGCCGTCGTCGACGACCTCGGCCGCTCCCCCGCGTACGCCGGTGTGCTGTACGCCGTGCAGGGCGCCGGGTCGATCGCGGTCGGACTGCTCTCCGGCACCGCCCTGCGCCGCCTGGGCGAGCGGCGCTTCGCGGCGTTCGGCATCGCCCTGCTGGCGCTCGCGGTGGCCCTGCGGGCGGTGCCGTCCGACCCGTCGGCGCTGGTGGGCAGCGCGGCGATCGGGGCGGGGCTGCCCGCCGTGCTGATCGCCACGCTGACGTCCGTGCAGCGCGAGACGCCGGATGCGCTGCTGGGCCGGGTCACCGCCACCGCCGGCACGCTGGTGTACGCGCCGAACGTGGTCGGGCTGGCCGCCGGGGCGGCCCTGGTCGAGCTGGTGAGCCACCGGCCGGTGCTGGTGGCGCTGGGCGTGGTCCTGCTGGTGACGGCGGCCCTGCTGCGACCGCCCGTCACCGGCGTCAGGCCGCCCTCGGCAGGCGTCAGCCGGTCTTCTCGCCCTTGACCCAGGTCCCCTTCCGCAGGGCCGGGACACTCAGCGCGAGAGCGAGTGCGGGGACGAGCGCGTACCAGGCGAGCCCGTGGCTCGGTCCCGCCCGGTCCACCAGCCAGCCCAGCACGAGGTACCCGCAGCCGATCAGCAGGGACTCCACGAACGTGATGATGGACAGCAGACTCGCCCGGTAACGGGAGGGAACCCCCTCGTTGAAGACGTTGTCCACCACCACCGCGGTGATGTCCGGGGCACCGACGGCGAGCAGGAACACACCGACGGTGAGCCACGCCAGGCCGAGGCTGGTGAACCCGAGCGCGGCCACGAGCACCAGCAAGGTCAGGGGAACCAGCAGCTGCACTCCCAGACGCCGGTCTGCCCGGTCCGCCAGCAGCGGGGCGAAGCCGCCGATCAGGTAACCGGCCGCCATCACCACGCTGACCAGCGTCGTGGCGATGCCCTGATGGCTCAGCGTCTCCTGGGTGAAGATGAAGTACGGGGTCATCGTGGCGTGCATCAGAGCGGACACCACGACCAGCGAGGCCAGCCGGGGGGTGAGGTGGCGCAGCACGGCCGCCTTGGAGAGGGGGGCGCCTGCCCGTTCCGGCGAGGCCACGGGGCCGGCGGACGACCGGCCCGCCTCGTCGTCCGCCTCCCCGGGCTCGTCGAGTGCGGCGGCGTCCTGTCCCCTGATCTCGGGGACCCGGGTCAGCAGCACCGCGGCCGCGAGCAGCAGTGCGCACGCCGAGGCCAGGTACACCAGCTCCCAGGAGACCTGCTGGAGGCTGCCGCCCAGCGCGATGGCCAGGGCCATGGTGGTGGCGCCGAACGTCGCGTACCGGGACTTGACCTTCACGTAGTGCGTCTCGGCCCCGCGGCGCCTGAGGAGGTCGTAGAGCAGGGCGGTCTCCGCGCCGGAGACACAGGCCATACCGATGCCCTGCAGCGCGAAGAGCACGACGAACGCCGCGTATCCCGACAGCGTCACCTGGCCGATGAGACAGGCGCCGATCAGCGCCTGCCCGATGACGATGCTCGCCCTGCGGCCCACCCGGTCCGCGATGAACCCGGTCGGGATCTCGGCCAGCGCGCTGACGATGTACAGCAGGGTCTGGAGCAGGGCGATCTGGGCGGCGGAGAAACCCTGGTGGACCAGGTAGAGAACGAACACCCCACGCTGGAACAGGGAGTTCGCGAGCACCGCGTACAGGTAGAAGGGGCGGGACACGCTCCGTGCCACGCGCAGGGACGCCGCGGGGTCGTCGGGCTCCCTCGTGCTGTCCTGCGCGAGTTCGCCCGAATCCGTCGTCAACGCACCGTCTCCAGTCCCGATGAGGCCCCCCGATCGGCGAGCAGCGACTTCACCCGCAGATACGCGTCCCGGTCCGGGCCGTCCTCACTGAAGGCACCCGCGACCAGGAACGGAACGATATCGGGAGACAGCCCGTGGGACGAGTCGAGGTCCTCGTACATACGCACCGCGCCGGAGGCGAACAGCGCGGGAACCGCGTCGTGCCGCCACAGCCGGGGCAGGACGAGGGAAGCCTCGAACCCCGTGCACGCCCCCTGGTACGCCGTCTCCCCCGCGCTCTCGGCCGCTGTGAACACGCTGATCGGGCGGCGGTCGGGGCGGAAGGGGTGCTCGTACGGCTGCGCGCCGCCGAGTATGCCGTCGGCCATGATGCGTGCGATCAGGGGGCTGTTGTGGAAGCCGTCCCGGTACGTTCCGGTCGCGATGTGCAGTCCCTCCAGGGGGCCCGGGCCGAGCAGGGGGAAGGTGTCGAGGGTCACCGGGCGGTTGCCCACGCGCCACTCGTCGATCTGCGCGAAGGCGAAGTCGTTGTTCAACTGGTCGATGGCGCACTGCAGTAGGAAGTGGCTCAGGCCCGCCGAGGGACGGGTGCGCGGGGTCGCGAAGACCACGTTGGTCGCACCGATGTAGTCACGCCCGCCGGGGAAGGGAACGGCGTGCAGCCCGCAGGAGCCGGCCCGGTTGACGGTACGCACGACATGGCCGAACTGCTCGGCGCCGGAGCGGTGGGTGACGGCGGCGATGCCGGTGCCGGAGAACACGGGCTGTACGTCGTGCGGGCCGAGCACGGTGTCGAGGAGGGGTGTCGTGAACGCCCCGGCGGCGACCATGACCGTGCCCGCCGCAACACGGGAACCGTCCGCGAGCATCGCGCCGGTCACCCGGTCGTCCTCGCGGACGAGCGCGCCGACGGGCTGGTCGACGAACCGTACGCCCCGCGCGACGAGGGCCGCCCGGAGCGCCTCGGACACCGCACCGCTGTCGACCGCGCCCTCCGCGGGGAGGAACAGGGCACGCAGGGGCCGTGCGGTCGGGGTCGGGTCCAGGCCGCCGATACCGCGCGGGCCGACGAGCTCGTGCGTCTCCCCGTACTTGGCGGCCGCGTCCAGCATCGCGTCGAAGTTCTCCGAGTCCAGGACACCGGACACCGCGTTCTCGACGACGACGGTACCGGAGACCGTGTGCGGCCGGTCGTGCCCCGACACCTCGCAGACCCGGTCGAGCCACTCGGGCCAGAGGGTCAGCGAGTCCCGGCACATGTCGAACTTGGCACGCGACGCGTCGGAGGCGAGCGTGTACTTGGTGACCTCGGCGAAGCAGTTGAGCATGGCGCCGGACGCCGGAGTGGCCCCGCCCTCCAGGTCCTTCGGCCCGATGACGGCGACCGAGAGGGAGTCGTCCCGGCGCGTCAGTTCGAACGCGGTGGACAGGGCGAGGACACCGTTGCCCACGATGGCGATGTCTGCGGTGATCATGTCCTGGTCGTCTCCTCGACTGGGTCGTGCGGCGGGTGGGCGATGGGGCGGGGCCGTTACGGGGAGGCGTGCGAGGGCTCGATGTCCAGGCCGGTGACGAGCAGCGTGGGCCCGCCGTCCCCGACGGGGACTTCCTGGCCGTACTTGGCGCAGGCGGCGGGGCTCCCCATGGCGAAGTCGTCGCCGATGCCCCGGATTCCGGTCAGGGCGGCCGCCACGTGTCCGGTGACGACGGCGTCGGACACCGGCTCGGCGACCGAACCGTCCCGGATACGGCGGACGTCCACCGCGCCGAACGCGAACGTGCCGTCCTCGTGCACCCGTCCGCCGCCCAGCCGGGCGACGTGGAAGCCGTGGCCGACGGAAGCCGTCAGCGCGGCCGGGTCGTCCGGCCCCCGATCGACGTACACGTTGCTCATCCGGGTCAGCGGTGGCTGCCGGAACGACTGCCTGCGTTGCCGTCCGGCGCCGTCGATGAAGCCCGTCACCGTGCCGTCCCGGACCAGGCGCCGCAGGCGGGCCGGGGCGCCCTCGTCGTCGTGCGCGAAGCCGCCCCAGCCGCCGGCCAGCCCCGGGTCGTCGGCCACGTGCAGCCCGGCCGGGCCGATCCGATCACCCTCGCGCCAGGCCACCCCGGCCAGCCGGCGGGCCGCGACGTCGCCCTCCAGCGGGTGGCCGAGGAGTTCGTGGGCGAGTACGCCGCTGGCTCCGGCGGCGATGACGAGCGTGACGTTCCGCTCGGTGACCGGCCGGCCCGTCGTCTTGGCCACGGCGGCGCGGCCCGCGTCCCGCCCGACCCGGACGATGTCGAGGCCGGACTCCCAGGCGCCGAGGTCGCGGACTCCGGCCTTGCGGTATCCGACGACCGGGCCGCCCGTGCCGTCCGCGACGGCCCGGCAGGACACCAGGTGCCATCGCTGTGTCTCCTCCAGGTGCGCGATCCCGGGCCCGAGCCGGAGGAAGTCCCGGGCGGCTCCGGAGTACGAGACGGACACCGAGGTGAGGGAGGCGGCGCCGCGTGCGGCGCGCAGGGCCGACGAGCGGGCCGTACGGAGCAGCTCCGCCGACGGCGCGGCGACCGCCACGCCGGGGCCGCGCGACTCCAGATGGCCTGCGGCCCGCAGCACCGTGGCCGCCAGGCCGTCCGTGTCGAACCGCTCGGCTCCGGCCCGGTCGGCGGCAGCCCGGACGCCGAGCCGGAACGCTTCGCCGGACAGGCTGTTGAGGGCGACGTACCCCTCACCGTCACGGTGGCGGATCCGCACGGCGAAGCCGGCCTGCTCGTACGGCTCCCCGGTGACGGTCGCGTCGTCCGGGACGAAGCACTCGGTGCCGCGCACCCGCTCGACGAAGAGGTCGACCCGGACCCCGGTCCTGGCCTCCGTCTCGCGCAACCGCTCGCCCAGGGCCGCCAGGTCCGGGTGGGTGCCGGGCGCACCGTCCTGGTCAGCGGTGTGCGGCCGCGAGGGTACCGGTGTGGTCATCGCTTCCATGTGCTGCCACCCGCCATCCGTGCTCGGGGGCCCACTCGCGGACGAAGCCGGCCATCCGGTAGGGGGTTGCCGTTTCCACCATCACTGCCAGGGATTCCGGATCCGCCGTGCGCGCCGCGTCGGCGGAGGCCCGGCTCACGAACGCGAGGTCCTCCTGCCGTACGTCGGCACCGGCCAGGTCCGCCAGGAAGACGATCTGCCGCCGGGTGGCGAGGTCGAAGGCCGCGGCGGCCGTGGCCCGGATCTCCGACAGCACGTCGTCCGGCGCGCTGCGCAGCAGGGCGGTGATGGCTTTCGTGGAGTTCGGGTTGATGCCGGGATCGTGGCGGCGCAGCACGTCGGCGAGGTCGAGCTGTTCCTGGGCCGGTGTCTCCGAGGGGTGCCCGACACGCCGGTAGCCGGCGCGGAGGTGGAAGGGGAAGAGCCGGCCCAGCGCCGACTGGGCGAAGAGGATCCGCTGTCGCGGTGCGGTGCCCGGTTCCGTGCCCGGCCACATGCGCGCGTTCAGGGAGAGCCCGCGGAAGGCGGGGTGCACGATGACGCGCTCCTGGCACAGGACGGACTCGTTGATCCGGCGCAGGGTGGGCAGCGCCTCGAACTCGCGGGGGAAGGGGCGGCAGAACACCTTGACCGCGACGAGCAGTCCGCGCACGCGGACGGTGCGCACCTCGGTGACCAGGTTCTCCCAGTCGATCCACCGCTCGTCCTCGGCGCGGTAGTGGTAGCCGGCCAGGGTTTCGTAGTCGGCCCGGTCCCCCGCCCTCTCGGTGAACTCCTCGCCGATCCAGTGCTCGATGCGCTCGCCCGGCACACGGGTGCCGGTGGTCCTGCCGACCGTGCCGTCGAAGTCGAGGCGGATGTGGTCGTCCGGGCAGAGGAAGTCGTCCAGGTCCTCGTGGGCGGTGGCGACGACGGCGTCGAGGTCGAGGAAGCGGCAGGCCCGCTGGAAGTTGTGGGCGATGACCTTGGCCGTGGTGCGGTCGAGGTTGGAGCAGAACTCGTCGACCGCGATGAGCCCCGGTCCGCCGTGGGCGAGGCGGGCCAGGGTGAGCCGGTGGTACTGCCCGTCGGAGAGGTGTTCCGGCCGGGACATCATCAGCCGTGGTTCGCCGAGGCCGAACCTGCCGAGCCACGAGACCGTCTCCTCGACGTCGCTGTCGAAGAGGTCGACGACCCGGTCCGTGGGGCCGATCGGCGGCAGGTCCGCGACGGTGCGCACGTCGGTACGGCGGCACAGTTCGCGCAGCAGGCTCGACTTGCCGGTGCCGCTGAAGCCGGTGATGAGGGTGATGCCGCGGGGCGTGACGGTGACCGGCTGGAGGGCCACCGTCTCCTCGGCGGTCTCCACCCCGAAGACCTCACGCAGGTGCCGCGCCCGTGCGGACAGCGGGCCGTTCTCCCGCCGGTGCCGGACCTCCAGGGTCACGGCCCGTGCGGCCGGGGAGCTGTTCAACGCCACGTTCTCTCCTCATACGTCGACGAGTTCCCCAGGTCCACGACGAACCGGGTGTTCAGGGAGCGCACGGGGCGCTCCAGGATCACGCCGTTCAGCCACTCGCCGGCCATCCAGGCCGCCGTCACGGTGTTCACGGGGGCGACCGAGGCGCTCATCACCGGGTCGGCGAGCGCGCTCCGGGCGACGGCGCCCACCGCTTCCATCTCCTGGGCGAAGGCCTGGTGCGCGGCGGTGTCGTCCGGCCTCAGCAGGGGACCGACGGCGGCCTCGTCGAGCCCCGCCGCCGCGAAGAGCACCGACCCGCCCCGGTCACGGGCGAACCCGGCCAGGAGCGCGGCGAGGGTGCCGACCGGCCGGTCCGCGCAGCAGAACAGGGTCCACTCGCCGGGTTCGTGCGGGACGAGCCCGGTGATCGTGTCCTCGTCGACGAAGACCCGCGCGGCGGTGATCCCGGCCTCCGGGTGGCGTTCCAGCAGGAAGTCCCGCAGGGCCTCCGCCTTGGGCCGGCCGAGGTCGGCCTGCCGGTAGGTGAACTGCCGGTTGAAGTTGGTCACTTCGACCGCGTCGTGATCGACCAGCAGCAGTCGGCGCACTCCCATGGCGCACAGGTGGGTGGCGACGATCGCACCGGTGCCGCCGCAGCCCACGACGACCGCCTGGTGCCGGGCGATCCGCTCCTGGGCCGCGTCGGGGTCCGTGCCGGTGTGCGCGAGCCAGCGGCGCTGTTTGGTGTACGCGTCGACGGTGTCGGTGCGCGGCAGCGGCACGAGCAGGTCGCGGGCGGCGAACGCCGCCAGCAGGGCCTCCTGCCCGGGGGTGAGCGCTTCGGGAGCGGGCCAGCGCATCCCCTCGGCGAGCCGTCCCGCCCACGCGCACAGGGCGCGGTCCGCCCCTTCGACGCTGAAGCCGCGTTCGCCGATCACCAGGAGCTCCCCGGCGTCCCCGGCGGCGAGGGTCGTGCCGGCGCGCAGCATGACACCGGCGGGGAAACGCAGGCGCAGCGCGGACGGCGCGGTGTCCTGCGGTGCGCGGGCCGCCGGCCGGTCGCTCTCGTGCCCGCCGGCCACCGGCCCGTCGATCACAGGTCGGTTCGTCATGACCACTCCCAGGGGGCCTTCGGCTGCCGGGCGAGGAAGATGCCCGGGATCTCGGCGAGGGGGACGCACAGGGCGTGGCGGGCGAGGATGCCGTCCAGCTCCGCCACGGCCTCGTCCAGGGATCCGGGGGTCTGCGGGGCGGTGTCGTGGCGCTCGAGCACCTTCACGTAGGACTCCAGCGCCTCATGGGTCCGCAGCGCCTCCAGGAACACCAGGCCCCGGTGGACGCCGAGGGGATCGGAGCGCAGGCCCCGGAAGAGGTTGAGCCGCAGGTCGGCGGCGTGGGAACGGTGCTCGTAACGGTCGGGGACGAGATCGACCGGGATATCCGCCCGGGCGAGCATCTGTGCGACGGCGCGGGCGAGTTCGCGGTTCGGGTAGTACGTGTCGTAGGCGAGCCGGTAGCGGGGGCCGGCGAGGGCTCTCCGCATGGGTGCGGGGGCGGGGGCCGTGCGCCGCGCGGCGTCGCGAAAGGCCCGGTCGAAGTCCCGTACGGGCAGGAAGCCGTGCTGCGGAAGCAGCGGGGCGGGCAACAGGGCGCCGGTGCCGGGTGCGGCGAGTGCGTCGCGGATGGTGTGTCGGTCTTGCTCGGCCTCCGGGCGCAGCAGGTCTCCCTCGAAGCACAGCGCCACGATGATGCCGGGCTGCCGTACCCGAAGGGACGGGTGGTCGGCGAACTCGGCGACACGGTGCAGCGGGAAGGCGGTGTCGGACGTGACGTGGAGCCGCCCTGCGGCGAAGCCCTCAAGATTGCGCTCAGGGCTCTTGACCCGGCGCAGAACCACACGGGGGGCGCCGCCCGGCGTGTGCGGGGTCCGGTCGAGGACGATCGTGCGCGGCGCGGTGCGCACGATCCGGTACCGGCCGACGCCGTCGGTACGGCCCCGGTAAGGGGCGAGTGCCGGGAGGGAGGTCAGCAGCGGGAAGCCGAAATCGGGTTGCGCGAGCCGTACGCGCAGGTGGTCTCCCCGGCCGCTGACCTGCTCGACGTGGCGCAGCCAGTAACCGGTGACGGTGGCCGAGGCGGTCGCGCGGTCCAGGGCCCGCGCGTAGTCGGTGGCCGTGACCGGGCTGCCGTCGGCCCAGCGGGCACCCGGGCGGACGGCGAAGTCGTGCCGGCGTCCGTCGGCGGAGCTGTCGACCGACCTGGCTCCCATCGGCTCGGGCCCCGTGGCACCGGGCGCGACGAGCGGACGCGTGGTCAGGGCGGCGAGTTGCAGCCCGCTGTGGTCGCACCAGCCGGGCTGTTCCAGCGTGCCCGGCATGGAGTCGAACGCCGCTACGCACTCGGCGGGTTCAGCGGGCACCGTTCGGCGCCTCCGTCGCGCCGGCGCCCGGGGCGTCCCACTCCAGCAGGGCACGCTCGTACTCGCGCAGGTCGCTGGTCATGGCGCGCACCCAGTCCAGTTGCCGGGCACGGAACTCCTCCCGCGCCAGTTCGTCGTGCCGTCCGTCGCCGCCCGCCCACGTGCGGATCTGGGCGTTGCGAGCCTGCCGGAGGACCGAGAGGGGCTCGGTGAGACGGGTCTCGAACTGTGCGAGGAAGGACAGGAGTTTGCGCTCTTCGACGAAGTTGGCGGTGAGCATGAGGTTGCGCTCGGGGTTGCGGACCTCGTGGTACCAGTCGCCGGGGATGTAGAGCGTGTCGCCGGCGCGCAGCGTCACCTCGTACAGGGGGCCGGCGGACTTCCGCAGCACCTCGTCGTGGGTGCGCTCGGACCACAGGCTGTCGTCGGCCCGCAGTGCCCTGCCCGCCTCGGGCGTCACCAGCCGCAGTTCCTTGCTGCCGGCGAGGACGGCCAGCCAGGCACTCGTGGAGAAGGTGTCGCAATGCAGTCCGGTCGAGCAGCCGGGCTCTCCGAAGAAGATCCACATTCTTCCGAAGCGGACCTGTTCCGGGAGCCGTTCGATCCAGTCGTCGGAGAAGATCGCCGGAATGCTGAAGTCGTCGAGGAGCCCGGGGCAGTCGCGGACGAAATTCCATTCGGCGAGATACCGCCGGTCCCGGGCTAGGGAATGATCCGCCCGGGATTTCTCCCAGTAGTCCAGGAAATCGGCGAGTCCGTCTTCGGAAAGCGTATATTCGTACTCGGATCCGGCCGGGTACTCACGCACCGGAACGCGAAGTCCGCCGTACTGGTGGCGGAAATGATCCACAGTCCAGAGTTCTCGCGCCCGCCATTCGTCCTGGAGGCCGCGGATGACCACCGGCCCATCGATGTCCTCCAGCGTGGTGACGGTCGATCCGTCCAGCACACGCAGGGATGTGGGCGAAATGGGTGCCACGCGCGACGCTCCTCGAACAGTCGGAGACCTAGTTCCGGAAAACCTCCGCGCATCCTGCGCGGGGAAGAGGAACTCCCCGCGCAGGATGCCCGGTGGTGAAATCAGCAGCGGCGGGCGAGACCCGCCACCATCGCCGGGCTGCTCAGGTCCGTGATGCGCAGCTCAATGCTCTCCCGCGCGCTCACCCGGTCCTGCTCCTGCACCGGCTTCGGGGTCAGTTCGGTGTCCTTGGCGCTTTCGACCTTCCGCGTCTTCTCCATGGGTTCCCCATTTCTCGTGGCACGAATGTCACTGGACGCCGGGTCAGAACTTGCCCCCGGTTCACCAGAACTTAGACGACGACCGAAGTCCACGTCTGTGACAAAAAATTCCCGCTAGGGAATGGCCGATTCCCCCTCTCCCGGCGACCAAAACAAGACAGCATGGCCGCCGGCTTGGTTGATGTTGCCGCGGAAGGGGAAGAGCCGCGAGAATGCCTCATCATGGGGCATCTGGAAGTTTCACATCTCGAGTACTACCTGCCGGACGGACGGGCTCTGCTCGGCGACGTCTCTTTTCGCGTCGCGGAGGGTTCGGCGATGGCGCTGGTCGGCCCCAACGGGGCAGGAAAAACAACGCTGTTGCGACTGATCGCAGGCGAACTCGCCCCACACGGCGGCACGTTGACCGTCAGCGGCGGGCTGGGCGTCATGCCACAGTTCGTCGGCAGCGTCCGGGACGAGACGACCGTGCGCGACCTCCTGGTCTCCGTGGCACCGCCGCGCATCCGGGTGACCGCGAAGGCGGTCGACGAGGCCGAGCACGCGATCATGACCGTGGACGACGAGGCGGCGCAGATGCGGTACGCGCAGGCGCTCGCCGACTGGGCCGAGGCCCAGGGCTACGAGGCGGAGACCGTCTGGGACATGTGCACCACGGCCGCGCTCGGTGTCCCGTACGAGAAGGCCCAGTGGCGTCAGGTGCGCACGCTCTCCGGCGGGGAGCAGAAGCGGCTCGTGCTGGAGGCCCTGTTCCGCGGCCACGACGAGGTGCTGCTCCTCGACGAGCCGGACAACTACCTGGACGTGCCGGGCAAGCAGTGGCTCGAGGAACAGATCCGGCAGACCCGTAAGACCGTGCTGTTCATCTCCCACGACCGCGAACTGCTCGCCCGAGCGGCGGAGAAGATCGTCAGCGTGGAGCCGGCCGCGGGCGGCGCCGACGTGTGGGTGCACGGCAGCGGCTTCGCCACGTACCACGAGGCGCGCCGGGAGCGGTTCGCCCGCTTCGAGGAGCTGCGCAGGCGCTGGTCCGAGAAGCACGCCCAGCTGAAGAAGCTGGTGGTCAGCCTCCAGCAGGCGGCCTCGGTGAGCCATGACATGGCCTCGCGGTACGCCGCCGCGCAGACCCGGTTGCGCAAGTTCGAGGAGGCCGGACCTCCGCCGGAACCACCCAAGGAACAGGACATCCGGATGCGGCTGCGCGGCGGACGCACCGGCGTGCGCGCGATCACCTGCACGGACCTGGAGCTGAGCGGGCTGATGAAACCCTTCGACCTGGAGGTCTTCTTCGGCGAACGGGTCGCGGTCCTCGGTTCCAACGGTTCCGGGAAGTCGCACTTCCTGCGGCTGCTGGCGGGTGAGGAGGTGGCGCACTCCGGACAGTGGAAACTGGGTGCGCGGGTCGTCCCGGGCCACTTCGCCCAGACCCACGCCCACCCCGAACTGCTGGGGCGGACGCTGCTGGACATCCTGTGGCGCGAGCACTCCCAGGACCGGAGCGGGGCCATGCCCGTGCTGCGCCGGTACGGGCTGGCCCAGCAGGCCGAACAGCGCTTCGAGCGCCTGTCGGGGGGCCAGCAGGCACGCTTGCAGATCCTGCTGCTGGAACTCGCGGGGTCCACCGCGCTGCTTCTGGACGAGCCGACGGACAACCTCGACCTGGAGAGCGCCGAGGCGCTCCAGGGGGCACTGGAGGCGTACGAGGGTACGGTCCTGGCGGTCACGCACGACCGCTGGTTCGCCCGGTCCTTCGACCGTTACCTGGTGTTCGGCTCCGACGGCCGGGTGCGGGAGGCGTCCGAGCCGGTGTGGGACGAGCGGCGCGTCGAGCGGGCGCGCTGATCGGCCCGCTCCCGTCCCGGCCGGCGAAGCCCGCGCCTCATCCGGCCCGGGTGCGCAGTGCCTCCGCTACGGTCGCCAGATCGCTGTCCGACGCCAACCCGGCGTGGTAGAGCCGCAGTTCGGTGGCGCCGAGCCGCCGCGCCTCGGCCGCGTTGGCGGCGAGCGTGCCGGGGCTGCCGCCCATGCCGGAGACGACGGTGAAGTTGGCGGCGATGACCGCGCCCGCCTTGCCCTGCCGGGCGAACGGCGTCAGGGTGCCGGTGCCGCCCGCGCAGGGCACGACCACCCCGTCGGCGACGGACAGGATGTGCGCCGGGTCGACCCCGGGGTTGGCACCGACGTGGTAGGACACCGGGTCCGCGTGCAGCAGCACCTGGAAGCCGTCGGGTGCGGCCGCCCGGACCGCCGCCACGGCCTCCTCCTGGAGCGTGCGGGCGGTCGCGTCGCGGTACGCGCGCGTGGTGTTCGCGAGCGTCTCGCCGAGGAGCTTCTCGACGCCCGTCCAGCCTCCGTCGGAGGGCGTCACCCCCTGCCACACCGGCTCCAGCGCGGTCCGTACGGCGGCGGCCAGCTCGCCGGCGTCCAGTCCGTGCCGGCCGTAGCCCTCCCGGCAGGCCGGGCAGAAGCACAACGCCATCAGGTACTGCCCGGCGTCGCCGAGGCCGACGCCGCCGGTCTTGTCGTGGGCGTGCAGATGCTGGAGGCCGTACCAGCCGAGGGACTCCAGCTCGGTCCCGCGCGCCCCGGGCCGTACGGCCGCCTCCGCCGCCAGGTCGGTCAGGTACGCGCGCGTGGCGGGCTGCGCGATGCACGGCGCCCAGGGGTAGCGGTCGCCGTAGGCGTTGACGACCGAGGTGTCCGGGTGCTCGGCGCCCAGGCGGGAGTTGTGCGCGAGGACGACCCAGGTGTGCACCTCCAGGCCGGCGTCCGCGAGCGCCCCGGCGGCCTCGCCGAAGGCGTCCCCGGGGGCCCAGTCACCGGCCGCGTAGGGGCGCAGCTCCCGCCCGTCCCAGCGGTCGCCCGCCGGGTACAGCACGGCGGCGTGCTCGGCGGTGACGATGCGGTGGCGCGGGTGGCGGGGCGTGAGCGCGCGCGTGGAGTGGTAGGCGGCGGCGAGCGTCACCTGTTCCACGCCGAGCGCGGCGATCCGCGCGGGTGCCTCCGGGTCCCCGTTGACGTCCCAGGGGTAGACGAATGCCGACGCCTTCACTTGGCCTCCTCAAGCAGCGCGTAGCCGCGCTCGATCACTTCGGCGAGCTGCTTGACATGATCCTCGGTCGGCTCGTGCAGCGGGGGCCGCACCTCCCCCACGTCCAGTCCGCGCAGCCGTACGCCGGCCTTCACGAGGGCGACGGCGTAGCCGCGGCCCTGGGCGCGCAGCTCGACGAAGGGGCGGTAGAAGCCGTCCAGCAGCTTCTCCACCACGCTGTCGTCGCCGCTGCGGAGCGCCTGGTGGAAGGCGAGGGCGATCTCGGGCGCGAAGCAGAACACGGCGGACGAGTAGAGCGTGACGCCGAGGGCGCGGTAGGCGAGCTGGGTCTGCTCGGCCGTCGGCAGGCCGTTGAAGTAGAGGAAGTCGCCGGGGACCTCGGTGCGTACGGCGCTGATGATGCGCTGCATGAGGTCGAGGTCGCCGAGCCCGTCCTTGAGGCCGATGACCCCGTCCGTGCGGGCCAGTTCGACGACGGTCTCCGGCGTGAAGACCGCGTTGTCGCGCTGGTAGACGACGACGGGCAGGGAGGTCGCGGCGGCGATCTCCCGGTAGTGCCGCAGCAGCCCTTCCTGCCCGGCGACGACGAGGTACGGCGGCATGGCGAGCAGCCCGTCCGCCCCGGCCGCCTCGGCGAGCCGGGCGTAGCGCACGGCGAGCGCGGTGCCGTACCCGGCGCCCGCGACGACCGGCACCCGTCCCTCGGCCGCCTCGACGGCCGCCCGGACGCACTCCTCGAACTCCTCGGGCGTCAGCGCGTGGAACTCGCCGGTGCCGCAGCAGGCGAACACGGCGGCCGCTCCGGCCTCGACCCCGCGGCGCACGTGCGCGCGGTAGGTGTCGAGGTCCACGGAGCCGTCGGGGCCGTAGGCGGTGACCGGGAAGAACAGCGGTCCGCTGGGGATGTTGAGTCGAGCGGCGAGAGGGGCTGACGTCACGAGCTCTCCCGGTTCCATATTCATGATTGCCGTCTATATTTCTGAACGACCCCACGCTAAGGCGCCGCCTCGACGCCGGTCAAGCGCGCGAACCCGCCACGCACCAGCGGATTCGCTCTTTCCGCGGCATACTTGACGGGCTCCACTCCAGATCCTTAGCGTGTCCACGAATATGAATACCGTGCACTCATGTGCACGGTGGGAGATGCAAGGAGACCGAGGATGCCCGCTCCCCGCACCGTCCTGCTCACCGGCGCCGCCGGTGGCCTCGGCACCCTGATGCGGGGCCTGCTCCCGGACTACGGCTACGAGCTGCGCCTGCTCGACATGCGGCCGATCGAGGGCGCCCCGGACGCGATCACCGCCGATCTCTCGGACAAGGACGCCGTGCGCGAGGCGGTCCGCGGCGTCGACGCGATCATCCACCTCGCGGGCATCTCCCTGGAAGCCCCCTTCGAGAAGATCCTCAAGGCGAACATCGAGGGCACCTACCACCTGTACGAGGCCGCTCGCGAGGAGGGCGTCGGCCGGATCGTCTTCGCCTCCTCCAACCACGCCGTCGGCTACACCCCGCGCCCCCAGGGCGACGACCCCCTGATCCCGGTCGACACCCCCCGCCGCCCGGACACCTTCTACGGCCTGTCCAAGTGCTTCGGCGAGGACCTCGCGCAGCTCTACTGGGACAAGCACGGCCTGGAGACGGTCTCGGTGCGGATCGGCTCCTGCTTCCCCGAGCCGACCAGCGTGCGCATGCTCTCGGTGTGGATGAGCCCCGCCGACGGTGCCCGCCTCTTCCACGCGGCCCTGACCGCCGAGCACGTCGGCCACACCGTCGTCCACGGCTCCTCCGCGAACACCCGGCTGTGGTGGGACCTCACCACCGCCCGGGCGCTCGGCTACGAGCCGCGGGACGACTCCGAGCCGTGGGCCGAGAAGCTCATCGCCGAGCAGGGCGAGCTGGACCCGGAGAACGAGGCGCACGCCTACCTCGGCGGCCACTTCGTGACGGACCCGCCGATCTGGCCGTACTGACCGGAAAGAGTCGTCGCGAGAGGGCGGGCGGGCACCGAACGGGCCCGCCCGCCCCCGTATTCGGGCACCATCGCTGCCCGCTCTCACGCCCCCGTCATCGCCGACGCAGGTCCGCGACGGTCCGGCCCCACGTCGAACGGGCACAAGCGGGCAGTATCGAACCCGCAACAGACCTGGTCAGTGCCGCATCCCCGCTGTAGAAATTCCCCCACGGGTCCCACCGGGCCCGAACGGGCAGCAGAAGCGGAAGGCAGGTGTCGGCATGAGCACGAGGACGGCGGAAGAACGCCAGCGCGAGATCGTGCTGGCCGCGCGGCGCGCCGGCTCCGTCGACGTCACCGCCCTCGCCGCCGAACTGGGCGTGGCCAAGGAGACCGTACGACGGGACCTGCGTGTTCTGGAGGACCACGGCCTGCTCCGCCGCACCCATGGCGGCGCCTACCCGGTGGAGAGCGCCGGCTTCGAGACGACGCTCGCCTTCCGCGCCACCAGTCACGTCCCCGAGAAGCGCCGCATCGCGACCGCCGCCGCCGAACTGCTCGGCGACGCCGAGACCGTCTTCGTCGACGAGGGCTTCACCCCCCAGCTCATCGCCGAGGCACTCCCCCGGGACCGGCCGCTGACCGTGGTCACCGCGTCCCTGCCGGTCGCCGGCGCCCTCGCCGAGACCGACAGCGTGTCCGTGCTGCTGCTCGGCGGCCGGGTCCGCTCCGGCACCCTCGCCACGGTCGACCACTGGACGACGAAGATGCTGGCCGGTTTCGTCGTCGACCTGGCGTACATCGGCGCCAACGGCATCTCCCGCGAACACGGCCTCACCACCCCCGACCCGGCCGTCAGCGAGGTCAAGACCCAGGCGGTCCGGGCCGCCCGCCGCACGGTCTTCGCGGGCGTGCACACCAAGTTCGGAGCGGTCAGCTTCTGCCGGTTCGCCGAGGTCGGCGCACTGGAGACGATCGTGACGAGCACCCTCCTCCCGGCGGCCGAGGCCCACCGCTACTCACTGCTCGGCCCACAGGTCATCCGAGTCTGACCCACCGATCCCCGTCCCCACAGGGCTCAGCCACGCCCTGCCATGCCCCATATCTCCCCTTACATCCAGGAGCGATCCATGCGAACCCAGAGCCGACGACGGCCACCGCGAGCCACGCTCGCCGCGGCCGCCGCAGGGACGCTGCTCGCCCCGCTGCTCTCCGGCTGCTGGGTCGGGGCGGGCGGGGCAGGATCCGGCGGCGACGCCATCAACGTCCTGATGGTCAACAACCCCCAGATGGTCGAGCTCCAGAAGCTCACCCGCGCGCACTTCACCAAAGAGACCGGCATCAAGGTCAACTTCACCGTCCTGCCCGAGAACGACGTCCGCGACAAGATCAGCCAGGACTTCGCCAACCAGGCCGGCCAGTACGACGTCGCCACGCTGTCCAACTACGAGATACCTATCTACGCCCGCAACGGCTGGCTGCGCGAGATGAACGGCTATGTGGCCAAGGACCCGGCCTACGACGAGCAGGACATCCTGAAGCCGATGCGCCAGTCCCTCACCGGGGACGACGGCAAGCTCTACGGCCAGCCCTTCTACGGCGAGTCGTCGTTCCTGATGTACCGCAAGGACGTGTTCGCGAAGAAGGGCCTGACGATGCCCGCGCGCCCCACCTGGCAGCAGGTGGCGGACCTCGCGGCCAAGGCGGACGGCGCGGAACCGGGCATGAAGGGCATCTGCCTGCGCGGCCTGCCCGGCTGGGGCGAGGTGATGGCCCCCCTGACCACCGTCGTGAACACCTTCGGCGGCACCTGGTTCGACAAGAACTGGAAGGCGCGGCTCGACTCCCCCGCCTTCGAGAAGGCGACGAAGTTCTATGTCGACCTGGTCCGCGAGCACGGCGAGTCCGGCGCCGCCCAGGCCGGCTTCGCCGAGTGCCTGAACAACATGACCCAGGGCAAGGTCGCCATGTGGTACGACGCCACCTCCGCCGCCGGATCCCTGGAGGCGGCGAACTCCCCGGTCAAGGGCAAGGTCGGCTACGCCCCCGCCCCCGTCGAGAAGACCGAGTCCGCCGGCTGGCTCTACACCTGGGCCTGGGGCATCCAGAAGGCCTCCCGCAACTCCGACGACGCCTGGAAGTTCGTCTCCTGGGCGTCCGGCAAGGAGTACGAGCAACTGGTCGGCGACCGGATCGGCTGGTCCGACGTCCCGGCCGGCAAGCGGGCGTCGACGTACGCCAACGCCGACTACCGCAAGGAGGCCGCCGCCTTCCAGGAGATGACCAAGGAGGCCATCGAGGGGGCCCGGCCCAACGATCCCGGGGTGCAGCCGCGGCCCGCGCCCGGCATCCAGTTCGTCGGCATCCCCGAGTTCACCGACCTCGGCACCAAGGTCTCGCAGGAGATCAGCGCGGCCATCGCCGGACGCCAGTCCGTCGAGTCGGCCCTGAAGAAGTCGCAGGCGCTCGCCGAGAAGATCTCCGAGGAGTACGAGGGACGATGACCGCCACGACAACGGCCCCCGTGGCCGCTCCCGAGACACCCACCCCGGTCCGCCGGCCCTCCGCCCGCCTGCGCGCCTGGGCCACCCGCGCCCCGCTGCTCCCCGCCCTGATCTTCATGATCGTCGTCACCCAGCTGCCGTTCGTGGCCACGCTGGTGATCTCCTTCTTCGACTGGAACTCCCTCTATCCCGACGCCCGGCACTTCACGGGCCTCGACAACTACCAGGAGGTCCTCACCGACGCGGACCTGCGCCAGTCGGTGTGGACGACCGTCCTGCTGACGGTGGCGGTGGTCCTGGCCAGCCTGGTGCTGGGACTCGTCCTGGCGCTGCTGCTGGACCGGAAGTTCCGCGGCCGGGGCATCGTGCGGACGCTGCTGATCGCACCCTTCCTGGTGGTACCGGTCGCGGCGGCCCTGCTCTGGAAGCATGTGCTCTACAACCCCGAATACGGCCTGTTCAACGGGTTGTTGCACTATGTGGGCGGCCCACAGCCCGACTGGATCTCGAACACCCCGCTGCTCGCGGTCGAAGCGTCGCTCGTCTGGCAGTGGACGCCGTTCATGATGCTGATCCTGCTGGCCGGCCTCCAGAGCCGCGACCACCAGCAGATCGAGGCGGCCCGGGTCGACGGCGCGAGCGACTGGCAGATCTTCGTCCACCTGACGCTCCCGCATCTGCGCCGCTACCTCGAACTGGGCGCCCTGCTGGGCTCGATCTACATCGTCCAGAACTTCGACGCGGTCTTCACCATCACGTCCGGCGGCCTGGGCACCGCCAACCTCCCCTACACCGTCTACCAGAGCTTCTACCAGGCCCACGAGAACGGCCTCGCCTCGGCCGCGGGCGTCCTGGTGGTCATCGGCTCGATCATCATCGCGACCTTCGCCCTGCGCGTGGTGTCGTCCCTGTTCCGCGAGGAGGTGTCCGGCGCATGAGCACGACCGCCCTGCGTGTCCGCCGTGTCCGAGGCAAGGGTGCGGGCCTGGGCCTGCTGGCCTGGCTGCTCGGCATCGCGTTCTTCCTGCCCATCGCGTGGATGGCGCTGACGTCGTTCCACTCCGAGCAGGACGCGGCGACCAACCCGCCGTCCTTCGCGGCGGCCCTGACCCTGGACGGTTACCGCGAGTTCTTCGGCGCGGGCGGCGGCGCGAGCCCCTGGCCGGCGCTGATCAACTCAACGGTCGCGTCCGTGGCCTCGACCCTGCTGGTCCTGCTGCTGGCCTTCCCGGCGGCGTACGCGCTGTCGATCAACCGCGTCCGCAAGTGGACGGACGTCCTGTTCTTCTTCCTCTCCACGAAGATGCTGCCCGCGGTCGCGGGCCTGCTCCCGATCTACCTTTTCGCCAAGAACGCCGGGATGCTCGACAACATCTGGCTGCTGGTCATCCTCTACACCTCCATGAACCTGCCGATCGCGGTGTGGATGATGCAGTCGTTCCTCGCCGAGATCCCGGTCGCGGTGATCGAGGCGGCCCGGGTGGACGGGGCACGGCTGCCGACGGTCCTCGCGCGCGTGGTGGCCCCGATCGCCCTGCCCGGCATCGCGGCGACCGCCCTGATCTGCTTCATCTTCAGCTGGAACGAACTGCTCTTCGCACGGGTGCTGACCGGCGTGGTCGCCGAGACCGCCCCCGTCTTCCTGACCGGCTTCATCACCAGCCAGGGCCTGTTCCTGGCGAAGGTGTGCGCCGCGTCGCTCGTCATCTCCCTGCCGGTGCTCGCCGCGGGGTTCGCCGCCCAGGACAAGCTCGTCCAGGGCCTGTCGTTGGGAGCCGTGAAATGAAGGCCGCCGTCATCGAGTCCGTGGGCAGGGCCGTCGTCGCCGAGGTCCCGGACCCGACGCCAGGGCCGCGCGAGGTCGTCGTCGAGGTCGCGGCCTGCGGGCTGTGCGGCACGGACCTGCACATCCTCCAGGGCGAGTTCGCCCCCAAGCTGCCGATCGTGCCCGGGCACGAGTTCGCGGGCGAGGTGGTCGGGGTCGGCACCCAGGTCACGGAACTGTCGGCCGGCGACCGGGTGGCGGTGGACCCGTCCCTGTACTGCTACGAGTGCCGCTACTGCCGCACCGGCCACAACAACCTCTGCGAACGCTGGGCGGCGATCGGCGTCACGACGGCGGGCGGGGCCGCGAAGTACGCCCTCGCCCCCGTGGCGAACTGCGTGAAGCTCCCCGAGCACGTCCGCACGCAGGACGCGGCCCTGGTGGAGCCGCTGTCCTGCGCGGTACGCGGCTACGACGTGCTCCGGTCCCGTCTCGGCGCGCACGTCCTGATCTACGGCTCCGGCACGATGGGCCTGATGATGCTGGAGCTGGCCAAGCGCACGGGCGCGGCGAGCGTGGACGTCGTCGACGTGAACCCGGCCCGCCTTGAGACGGCCCGCCGCCTCGGCGTCTCGGCTGCGGCCGCGGGCCCGGACGAACTCGACCGTCCGCAGGGCTGGGACCTGGTCGTCGACGCCACGGGCAACGCGGCGGCGATCCAGGACGGCCTGGACCGGGTGGCGAAGGCCGGCACGTTCCTCCAGTTCGGCGTGGCCGACTACGCGACCCGCGTGACGATCGACCCGTACCGCATCTACAACCAGGAGATCACCATCACCGGCTCGATGGCGGTGCTGCACAGCTTCGAGCGCGCGGCCGAGCTGTTCGCGAACGGAGTCCTCGACCCCGACGTCTTCATCAGCGACCGGATCCCGCTGGAGCGGTACCCGCAGGCGCTGGAGCAGTTCGCGTCAGGGGTCGGCCGCAAGATCGTGGTCGTGCCGTAGGGAACGGACCGCTGCGGGCGGGGGCAGGCGAAATTCGGTGGGGCGCCTGACCCCGCCCCCGTACGCTCGCGGCATGCCACGACCCCACGGATTCGCTTACGAGCAGCACGCGGGCGGAACCGTCCGCATCACCCACCACGGCCGCCCCGCCACCACGCTGAACGGCCCCCGGGCCGAGCAGTTCATCGCCGAGGTCGAGGCCTCCGACCCCCAGCTCGTCATGGCCCGCTGGACCGGGAACTACAAGCGGGGCAACGAACGCACGGCCCGCGACCATCCCCGCAACCGCCGCTGACCCGATTGGCCGCAGGGTAAGGGAACGGCAAAACCGCCTCGATCGTTCACCCGGCATGACAGCTATGACCCCCGGCTCGAACATCCCCCTGTCCGCCGCCCGCGTGACGGTTGACGTCGCCGCCCCGGTGCGGCTCGACGTATCGGGCCTGCTGCTCACCGCCGACGGCAAGGTGCGCTCCGACGACGACTTCATCTTCTACAACCAGCCGTCCGGCCCGGGCGTGACCTACCGCTCGGGCGGCGGCACCGCGCCCGACGCGATCATTGTCGACACCTCGGCCCTCCCCCCGGGCATCGAGAAGATCGTCGTCACGGCGAGCCCGGACGCCGCGGGCCAGACCTTCCGGGGCATCGAACCGACGGCCACGATCCGCAACGCGGACGACAGCTCCGTCCTGGCCTCGTTCACGCCCCCGCAGCTCGGTGACGAGACGGCCCTGGTGATCGTGGAGATCTACCTGCGCAACGGCCAGTGGAAGGCCCGAGCCGTCGGCCAGGGATACGCCAACGGCCTCGCGGGCATCGCCACGGACTTCGGTGTCTCGGTGGAGGAGCCGGCCGCCCCGGCCCAGCAGCCGGTGACCCCGCCGCCGGCCCCGGCGCAGGCGCCGGTGGCTCCGCCGGCCCCGCCCGTCACCACACCCGCGGCGCCCCCGGCTCCGGCCACGCCCCCGCCGCCCGCGCCGGGCGCCGGGAAGATCAACCTCGACAAGGGGCGCGTCAGCCTCCAGAAGAACCAGACCGTCTCCCTGATCAAGGGCGGCCGCCCCCTGCTCTCCTCGGTCAAGATGGGCCTCGGCTGGGAGCCGGCGTACCGCGGCAAGGACATCGACCTGGACGCCTCGGTCATCGCCTACGGGCCGCAGCGCAACCACGTCGACAGCTGCTACTTCGGCAAGCTCCAGATCGTGGGCGGCGCGATCCGGCACTCCGGCGACAACCTCACGGGCGAGGGCGGCGGTGACGACGAGGTCATCACGGTCGACCTCGGCCGACTGCCCCAGGAGGTCACCGGCCTGGTCTTCACGGTCAACTCCTTCTCCGGCCAGAAGTTCACCGAGGTCGCCAAGGCCTACTGCCGCCTCCTGGACGGCGCGACCGGCGAGGAACTGGTCCGCTTCGACCTCACCAGCGCCGAGCCGCAGACCGGCGTGATGATGGCCAAGCTGATCCGCCAGTTCTCCGGCGAGTGGGAGATGACGGCGATCGGCGACTTCGTGAAGTCCCGCACGGTGAGGGGGATGGTGAAGCCGGCGGCCCAGTCTCTGTAGCCGGGGCCGGAGCCGGCACCCGACGAAGCGCTAGTGGGACGGCTGCCGGACATGCACCTGGCTGAGGAAGTCCCGCACCAGGGCGACGACTTCCTCCAGGTGCGTCTCCAGCAGCCAGTGCCCGCCGTCGAGCAGGTGCAGTTCGGCCTCCGGCAGGTCACGCAGGTAGGCGCGGGCGGCGCCCTCGGGCATGTAGCCGTCCTGGGGCCCCCAGGCGATCAGCGTCGGGGGCCGGTGCTTTCGCAGGTACTCCTGGTACCTCGGGAACCAGTCGAGGTTCTCCCTGAGGCCCTCCATGAGACCGACCATGATCTCGCGGCGCCGCGGAGAGGACAGCAGCGGCCAGGACAGCTTCCACAGATCGGGACTGATCTTCTCGACGAGCCGGTCGTCGACCTCGCCGACGAACTCCTCGCGCAGCCCCTCCTCCGTCACGGCCTCCCACAGCCGCGCCCGCCCTTCGGGCGTCGGGTTCGCCCAGTACTCCTTGAGCGCCCCGTACTTCGGGCCGAGTTCGTCCTCGTAGATGTCGCCGTTCTGGACGACGAGGGCCGCCACGCGCTCCGGGGCGCGCATCGCCAGTCGCAGTCCGATCTGCGACCCGTAGTCGTGCAGGTAGAGGGCGTACCGCCGGAGCTCCAGCGTGTCGGTGAACCGCTGGAGGAAGTCGGCGTACCCGTCGAAGGTGTACGAGAAGCCCCCCGGGTCCGGGGTGTCGCTGTAGCCGAAGCCGGGGAAGTCGGGTGCGACGAGCCGCCACCGGTCGGCGAGGGCAGGCAGGAAGGCTCGGTACTGGAACGAGGAGGACGGGTATCCGTGCGGGAGCAGAACGACGGGGGCGCCCGGGGGACCTGCCTCGCGGTAGAAGACGCGCGTCCCGTCGATGTCGGCGTACCGGTGTGCTGTCCTGTGGTTCGGGGCGTCGATACTCCTCGCCTCCTGGCTGGTCAGGCACGGAATCAGGCCGGAGTACCCACGCCGTGCCCGCCGAAACGGGACGCCCCCCGAGGTCTCAGGGCCGCAGCCCCTCCGTCAGCAACGTCAGATAGCGGCGGATGTGTTCGCCCTCCCCGTCGGCCAGCTCCGCCGCCGTCGACACGCCGTGCGCCAGCCGCAGTACGTCGACCGGCTCGACGTCCCGCCGGAGCGTGCCCTCCTCCTGTGCTGCCCGGACCAGGCGCCCCGCCGCGCTCTTCACGGAGTCGCCGCAGGCCGTGGCCACGGTGGAGCCGGTCTGTGTGACGGCCGGGCCCAGCAGGGCCCTGAGCCCGCGCATCCGGACCATCCCGGCGCCGAGTTCGTACAGCCACTCCCCCAGCGCCTCGCCCGGCGGCAGTTCGGCCGCGAGTTCGTCGGCCCGGGCCGCGATCGCCTCGATGCGGTCGAGGTACGCGGCCTCCAGCAGCGCGTGCCGGGTCGGGAAATGCCGGTAGAGCGTGCCGGAGCCGACGCCGGCCCGCTTGGCGATGTCATCGAGCGACGCGCCCTCCCCGTGCTCGGCGAAGGCCTCCGCGGCCACCTTCAGCAACCGCTCGTAGTTGCGCCGAGCATCCGCCCGCATGGGCCTGACCTGCGCCATGCAGCCACTCCTCACGAACCGGGGCCCCACGAACCGGAGCCCCTCTCCGCACCTTATCGAGATCGGCCGGCGGTCGGAGGTCCGCACACCCGCCGCCCTACATCTTCATCGCCCCCGCCGCCAGATCCCGCAGGAAGTGCCGCGCCCCGATCAGGAACACGACGATCAGCGGGATGACGCTCATCAGCGCGCCGGCCATCACCAGCGAGTAGTCGGTGTTGTAGAGGATGTTGAGATTCGCCAGGGCGACCTGGAGGGTGACCTTGTCGGGGTCGATCATGACGACCAGGGGCCAGATGTAGTCGTTCCACAGGCCGATGAACGTGAAGATGCCGAGGAAGGCGAGGGCCGGCCGGAACAGCGGCAGGACCACCGTCCAGTAGAGGCGGAAGAAGCCGGCGCCGTCGATCCGCCCGGCGTCCAGCAGTTCGTCCGGCAGCGAGTTCTGGGCGTACTGCCGCATCCAGAAGATGCCGAAGGCGTTCGCCGCGCCGGGAATGATCAGCGCCTTCAGGGATCCGGCCCAGCCGAACTCGGCCATGGTCACGAACTGCGGCACCAGGGAGAGCTGCGCGGGGATCATGTACGTCACCAGCAGCATGCCGAAGAGGAACTTCTTCGCCGGGAACTCGTACTTGGCGAAGGCGAACGCGGCCAGCGAGTCGAAGAACAGCACCAGCACGGTCCCGAGCACGGCGACGACGACGGTGTTGAACAGCGAGCCGAAGAAGTCGACGGTGTCGAGCACCCGCCCCATGTTGTCCAGCAGATGCGGCCCCGGCACCAGCTTGGGCGGGTAGCGGTAGATGTCCTGCGTGGTGCCGGAAGCCAGCACCACCAGCCAGTAGAAGGGGAACAGCGAGACCAGCACACCGAGCAGCAGCACCGCCCGGACGCATGTGCGGCTGAGCCTGCTGCCGGAGCCGATGGCCAGGCCCGCGCTCCCGGTCGACCTCTGTTCAGCGGCCACGGCGAGCCCCCTTGCGGCGCAGCAGACCGGCGATGCCGGGCCGGCGGTCGTCGTCCGAGCCGGCGACCAGGCGCCAGTTGATGACGGTGAAGACGGCGATGATCGCGAAGAGGACCCAGCCCATGGCGGCGCCGTAGCCGAACTGGTGCTCCTTGAAGGCCTTCTGCCACAGATAGAGCACGATGGTCATCCCTTCCTGGCCCGGCCCGCCCGTGGTTCCGACGTCGGTCGACTGGAAGAGCACCTGGGACTCGGTGAAGATCTGCAGGCCGTTGATGGTGGAGGTGACGGCGGCGAAGAGCACCACCGGCCGCAGTTGGGGCAGTACGACCCGGAAGAGGGTCTGCCTGCTGTTCGCGCCGTCCACGCGGGCGGCCTCGAAGTGCTCGGTGGGGATGGCCTGGAGGCCCGCCAGGAAGATCAGCGCGTTGTAGCCGACCCACCGCCAGATGATCATGATGGAGACGGACGACTTGATGCCCCACTCGGAGGACAGCCAGCCGACCCCGTCCAGCCCGATCGCCCGCAGCGCCGAGTTGGCGAGGCCCGCCTGGGCGAAGACCGAGCCGAACACGACGGTCATGGCGACCATCGAGGTGACGTTGGGGACGAAGTACGCCACCCGGTAGGCACCGGCGAAGCGGACCTGCGAGTGCAGCAGGAACGCCAGCACCAGGGCCAGGAACAGCATCGGCACCGTGGACAGGAACCAGATCTCGAAGGTGTTGAGCACCGAGTGCCAGAACACCGAGTCCTGGAGCAGCCAGCCGTACTGCTTGAGCCCGACGTAGCGCATGTCGCCGATGCCGTCCCAGTCCTGGAAGGACAGGTAGACGGAGAAGACGATCGGGAAGGCGCCGAAGACGGCGAACAGCACGTAGAACGGGGAGATGGCGAGCAGCGGCGGGACGTGACGCCGGCGGCCGCCCGGGGTGGTGGGTTGTGTACGGCCGGCCGGCCGCTTCTCGTTCGCCGCCGGCGCGCCGGCCGGGTCGAGAACCGTCGCCATGTCAGCTCACCCCCACCCGTGACAGCGTGGTCTCGGCGGTGTTCACGGCGTCCCGCCAGGCCCGTTCGGGGTTCTTGCCGAGCGTTTCCACATTGGTCAGCTCCTGGAAGAACGGGGTGTTGGCGGACTCCTCGTAGGGGCTGAAGTAGACGACGGGGGCCTTCTCGGCGGCCGGGCCGAAGACGTCGATGGGCCGCTGGCCGCCGAAGAAGGGGTCGGGCTCGTGCATCGCCGGGTCGGCGTAGGCGGCCGGGGTGGTGGGGAACAGGGCCATCTCCTGGTAGCTCTTGAGCTGGTTCGCCGGGCTGAGCAGCCACTTCAGGAAGGCGAAGCCCGCCTCGGGATCCCGGCAGTAGCGGGTCAGGGTCATGTACGAGCCGCCGTAGTTGGCCGGGCCGTCCGGCATGGTGGTCAGCCGCCAGGATCCGGAGGTCTTCGGGGCGGTGTCCTTCAGGCCGTTGGTGGCCCACACCGCCGTGGTCATCGTGGCGATCCGGCCTCCGCTCATGGCCGCGTTGAAGTCGGGTGTGCCGTCCGTGATCCTGGCGCTGAGCCCTTGGCGGAGGATGTCCACGGACAGGTCCCAGGCCCGCCGGATGTGCTCCTGGTCGCCGATGAAGCGGTTGCCGGCGTCCACGAACTGCCTGGAGCTCTGGAGCAGGACCTGCTGGAAGACATTGCCGATGTTGCTCACCAGGTAAGGCTTTTCGGGCCCCTTCGCCCGCAGGGTCCGCCCGGCGGCGATGAACGTCTCCCAGGTGGGGATCTCCTCGGCGACGTCCTCCGGTTCGTAGGCCAGTCCGGCCTCCCGGAAGAGGTCCCTGCGGTAGTAGAGCGCGGTGGGGCCGGCGTCCAGGGGGAAGCCGATCATCCTGCCCGTCGGGGTGAAGCAGGCCTTCCACTTCCACTCGAGGTACTGGTCGCGGACGGACTCCGCGCCGAGTTCCCGCAGGTCGAGGAACTCGTTCTCGTCGGGGAAGAACGTGGCGAGGTTGTCGTTGTTCACGACCGTCACGTCCGGCACGTAGGCGCGCGCGGCGAGGCTGGTGCGCACCTTGGAGTCGATGTCGCCGTCGGGTATCTGCGAACCCCGCACCTTCAGTCCGGGCACCCCCGGCACGCCCCGCCTGGCGGTGGCGAGCAGCTTGTCGCTGAGCGAGCCCTTCCAATACCAGAGGCCGAGGTGGTCGGTGCCGGCGGAGGCCGATCCCTCCGCGGACCCGCATCCGGTCAGTCCGAGCAGGCCCGCCCCCGCACTCCCGAGACAGGCCCCCAGCAGGCGTCTGCGGGACATCGTTCGCTGATCCATGGGCGCGCACTCGCATCTCGCGGGGATGGGGGGAGGCTTCCCTTGATAAGGGAAGTGAAGACAACGATGTCGGCGGGCCGCGTGGTGGTCGGGCCGACGGTCTCGCGGTGGGGGGCTCAGGGGTTCGTGAACGTTCACGTGAGCGTTGCCGTCGAGTATCGGCACGCTCGAAAACCGGTGTCAAGGGAGCTGCACGGAACGATCTGCCGGGCCCTGCCCCGGCGGGTCAGGCGGAGGAGCGGACCACCAGTTCGGGCACCACCCACGCGTCCGCGCCCCGCAACGGCTCCTCACCCGCGCGCAGCCGGGCCACCTGCTCCACGGCCAGCCGTCCGAGCTGCCGCTTGTCGATGTGCAGGGTGGTCAGGGCGGGTTCCACCAGCTCGCCCAGGGAGAGGCCGTCGAAGCCCAGCACCGCCAGATCGTCCGGAACGCTCCGGCCGTGGCGGCGGGCGGTGCGCATCGCCCCGACCGCGATCAGGTCGTTGAAGCCGAAGACCGCGGTGATCTCGGGCCGCGCCGCCAGGAGCCGCTCCATACCGGCCTCGCCGCCGGCCACACTGTGCTCCGGGCACACCGCGACCCAGTCCTCGTCGACCGGCAGTCCGAGGCGCCGCACCTGCTCCAGGAACGCCAGCCTGCGGGGGCCGGGCCCGTGCACGCCGTCCAGCATGCCGATCCTGCGGTGCCCCGCGCGGAACAGGTGGTTCAGGCCCTGCTCGACTCCGGTGGCGGCGTCGATGCCCACGGCGGCGAAACGGGTCTGCTGCGGGCCGCGCTCCAGAAGCACCAGCGGCACGCCGCCGAGGTGCCGGGTGAGGACGTCGTCCGGGTCCTTGAAGTAGCCCACGACGGCGTCCGCCTGGTGGGAGAGCACGTCGAGCGCCTGCCGCTCCCTGGCCTCGTCGATCCGGGAGTCCCACACGACCACCTGCCAGCCGCGCTGCTCGGCCGCCTCCAGCACCCCGGCGGCGACCTCGGGGAAGAACGGGTTGCGCAGGTCGGGGATGACCAGGCCCGCCGTCACGGCGCCCTTCTGGACGAGTCCGCGCGCGAACCGGCTGGGCCGGTAGTCCAGGAGCCTGGCCGCCTCCAGGACCCGCTCCTTGGTGGCCGGGTCGATCTCACCCTTGTCGTTGACCGCCCGGGAGACCGTCTGCCGTGACACCCCGGCCAGTCGTGCGACGTCGTGGATGGTGGCCCGGCGCCGGGCACCGTCGGGCCCCTCGGCACCCGGCTCCGCGCGCTGATTGTCGGTCCACACGCTGAGCACTTTATCCGGCCCCGGGCCCGGCCCGGCAGGGGCGGCCGCGCGGGCCCCTGAGGGGTCCTTGCGCTGTGAGCGTCCGACCCGGGCGCTCACAGCGCAAGGACCCCTCAGCCGTCGAGCTCGGTGAAGAGCGTCAGCTGGAGGTCGCCCGGGGCCTCGAGCCGGGAGTTGAGGGAGTTCCAGGGGGTGCGCGTGGGCTCGGCGACCACCTCGGCTCCGGCGGCGGCCAGCTTCGCCGTGGTGGCGACGGAGTCGTCCACCTGGAAGGCGACCCGGACGTGCCCGGCCACCCGCCGCCCCACCTCGACCTCGTCGATGAAGGCGGCGTGGTTCGGGTCGGTCAGCTCCAGCGTGGCCCGCCCGGCCTCCAGGATCGTGACCCGCCCGTCCTCCGACGCGAACGCGCCCTGCTCGGTCAGGCCGAGCACGTCCCGATAGAAGTGCAGCGCGGCGTCGTAGTCGTCCGCGGTCACAACGAGGCGGAGTTCTCGTACGGCCGGTTCGTCGGGCATGGGGGGCTCCTTCGAGGTTCGGATGATCCCTGACAACCCACGCGCCGGCCGGTTGATTCCTGGGGCGGGACAACGGCCAGGCGTCGTCAGAACAGCGCGCTGTACGCGTTCAGCGCCGGCTGTCCGCCCAGGTGGGCATAGAGGACCGTGGAGTCGCGGCCGATCTCGCCCCGCGAGACCAGGTCGATCATCCCGGCCATGGACTTCCCCTCGTAGACGGGGTCGGTGACCATCCCCTCCGTCCGGGCCGCGAGCCGCATCGCCGCCAGGGTGGACTCGTCGGGGATGCCGTACGTGCCCGCGTGGTACCGCTCGTCCAGTTCGACGTCAGACTCGGTCAACTCGCGCTCGAGCCCGATGAGCTGCCCGGTGTCGTGCGCGATCCGGGCGATCTGGCCACGGGTCGCGGCGGGTTTCGCCGAGGCGTCGACGCCGAGCACGCGCCGGGGCCGCCCGCCCGCCTCCTCCAGCGCGGCGAACCCGGCGACCATGCCGGCCTGGGTGGAGCCGGTCACCGAGCACACGACCACGGTGTCGAAGAAGACGCCCAGCTCGCGCTCCTGTTCGGCGACCTCGTACGCCCAGCCCGCGAAGCCGAGGCCGCCGAGTGGATGGTCGGAGGCTCCGGCCGGGATGGCGTACGGCTTGCCGCCCGCCTCCTCGACCTCCCTGAGCGCCTGCTCCCAGCTCTCCTTGAACCCGATCCCGAACCCGGCCCGCACCAGCCGTACGTCGGCCCCGGCGAGGCGGCTGAGCAGGATGTTGCCGACCTTGTCGTACACGGCGTCCGGCCACTCCACCCAACTCTCCTGCACCAGCACGCACTTGAGCCCGGCCCGGGCGGCCACCGCCGCGACCTGCCGGGTGTGGTTGGACTGCACCCCGCCGATCGACACGAGCGTGTCGCAGCCCTTCGCGAGCGCGTCGGCGACCAGGTACTCCAGCTTGCGGGTCTTGTTCCCGCCGTAGGCGACACCGGAGTTGCAGTCCTCGCGCTTGGCCCACAGGGCCGCGCCGCCGAGGTGATCGGTGAGCCGTTCCAGGGGGTGCACGGGTGACGGCCCGAAGAGGAGGGGGTAGCGCGCGTACGAGGCAAGGGACGAGGAAGGGGAAGGAGACGGGGACGAGGAAAGGGACATGGTTCCTCCCGGGGTCGGGATGGGATCGGTCGGTCTCAGTCGGCGAGCTCTTCGAGCCCTCGCCAGATCTCAGCCGTGACGCGGACCGCCTCGGCCGTGTCACCGGCCGCGCAGGCCTCGATCAGCCGCTCGTGCAGTCCGGCCGAACGGCAGCTGCCGCCCTCGCCGAAGCGCTGTCGCTCCAGGCGGCGGATGAGCGGGGTGTAGCGGGCGACGGTCGCGGCGGCCGCGCGGTTGCCGCTCACCCGGACGAGGACTTCGTGCAGCGCGTCGTCGGCGCGCAGGGCCCCGTCCACGTCTCCGGTGCCGACGGCGGCGGCGAACCGCTGGTTGGCGGTGCGCATCGCCTCGATGTCCGCGGCACCCAGCCGGGGCACGGCGACCCGCGTCACGAGCTCGTGCATGGCGCCGACCACGGCGGCGGCGTCCCTGACGTCGGAGGCCACGAGCGGGGTCACCCGGGTGTAGCTCTGCGGCTTGCTCTCCAGCAACCCCTCGTCCACGAGCCGGGAGAACGCCTCGCGTACGGGTGCCCGGGACAGCCCCAGCCGCTCCGCGAGCTCGGCGTCCCGCACCACCGCGCCGGGTTCGATCTCCCCGGCCACGATGGCGTCCCGGATCGCCTCGTACGCCCGGTCCCTGAGCAGGGTCCGGGGCACGGGCCGAATGGCCTCCATGAACTGAAATGTTAGATGTCAGCACCGCTCCCGGGCAAGGGTCCGGACAAGATCGTGGCCCGCACTCCCCTCGCGGTGCGGGCCACGGTCCCTCAGGCCGCCCAGGGCCAGTCGGCGTCCCGGGAGGCCTCGATCAGCGGAACCATCCGGAAGGCCGTGTCCGTCAGGCCTCCGAAGGTGTGCCGGTTCCCGGTGCCCGACGGGCTGTGGCCCGCCCGGTACCCGGCGAGGTTCCAGGTGTAGACCGGCACGTCGCCCGGGACCTGCTCGGTCGGGTCACCCCGGTGGTGGTGCGTGTACTGCTCGTCGGTGACGATCAGCACCCGGTCGTGCTTCCGGTAGTGCCGGCGCACCGCCTCGGTGGTGTCGGTCCCGCCCAGGTCGCCGAAGCGGTCGAGGATCTTCAGCACCGACTCGCCCTTGCGGAACTTCACGCGGCCGCTCGTCGAGCCGAACTCGACCAGGTCCGCGCGCTCCGCCCGCAGCGCGAGCGCCGTGCCGAAGATCGCGGCGGCGTCGGCGCGGTTGAGCTCCGAGCGATCGGACAGCCGCGACCAGAACATCGAGCCCGAGCGGTCCACGAGCACCAGCGTCCGGCCGGGCAGCGCGGGCACGTTGGCCAGCGAGTGGCCGAGCGCCCGCTCCAGGGCGTACGACCAGCGCAGCGACGGCGCGTGCTGGTAGGCGGCGAGGTACCGGAAGGGGAACTGCCGCGAGCGCGCGACCTCGGCCGGGTCGCTGATCCGCGCGGCGACCCGCTCGGCGACCTCGTCGGACACCCCGGCCTCGTCGAAGTTCCGCAGGTTGCGCACGAGCGCCATGGTGCCCATGGACGGGATCACGGCCTCCCAGGCCGCCTTGTCCATCGGCCCCTGGAGCCAGCCCGCCAGGGTCTCCCACGTCATCCCGGCCGCGGCCAGCCGCTCGGCACCGCCCTCGGCGGTCACGACCGCGCGCCGCTCGGCCACCGGCAGCGCCATCAGCTCGCGGTGGGCGGTGAGGACGCGGTCCGACGCGGGCGGCACCGCGGTGTCGGGGTGGTGCCGCCGGTCGAGGGCGTACCGGAACAGCTCGCCCTGCCAGGGCTTGTCCGGGTCCGGGGCGGCGTGCACGAGGTTGAGGATGTCGCCGAAGCGGTAGCCCTTGGAGGCGGTGTCGTACTTCAGCAGCGCCTTGCCGTGGTAGAGCCGGCGTACGGCGTCGGCGATGCCGCGCTTGACCGGCTTGGGCACGTTGCGGCCGTACATCGCCGTCCAGTAGGCGAGCAGTTCGCCGGGCTCGTCGGGCCGCTGGAGCACGGAGGCGACGACCTGCCGGTTGGCCGGGCCGCCGGTCGCGCCGGCGTCCAGGCGGGCCTTGACGTACTCGGCGGCGCCGACGACGGAGGCCGTACGCAGGTTGCCCTCGCCGCGCAGCCAGCCGAGCAGGCCGGCCGTCCACGCCGGGTCGGTGACGGCGAGTTCGCGCACGAGCTTCGCGAAGCGGTCGTCGCGGTCGGCGCCGGTCTCGTAGAAGGTCTGCTGTGAAACGAAGTTGGACACGGCCAGCAGGAAGAGCTCGGAGCGTGCGTCACGCTCGCGGCCCCGGCCGCCCTCGTACGTGCGCAGCACACGCCCGGTGGACGTCACGCGGGAGACGGGACGTGCGCGGGCTGCCTTGGAATTGAATCGCGCCATGGTGAATTCCCCCGAATTCGTTCGTGTTTCGGGAGAGACGCTGCATGCAGGAAAAGAGGTGGGTGCCCGAGGACAGAAGTCGGCGACGGACTAATTCAGATGCTCTACTCACTTGAGCTACAGCGACCCGAAGTCGCTGACGGGACTCGAACCCGCAACCCTCTGATCCCAGGAAGTAACCGTTGCCTTCGCACCGGGCACCCACCACATGCTGCGCCTCCCGAGATCAAGTCGGCGGCGGCGTCGGATTCTTTGGAAGAGAAGTAGCCGCTGCCATCGCACCGGGAGGTGCGTGACGTTGTGATCTCACTGTAGGAGGCGCGGTACGGGACCTGCGAGTGAATTAATTACCGCTTCTGGCGCTTCCAGGGGCCGGTGATGGCGAGCAGGATGCCCGGGTCCTGGATGTTGGCGTAAAGGGTCTTGCCGTCGGGCGAGAAGGTGACACCGGCGAACTCGCTGTACTCCGGCTCCTCTTCGGTGCCGACGTTCAGGTCGTTGCGGGCGATCGGGTACGTGCGGCCGCTCTCGGTGGCGCCGAAGAGGTGCGAGACGCCCTCGCCGTCCTCGGCCAGCACGATGCCGCCGTACGGGGAGACGGTGATGTTGTCGGGACCGTCGAACGCGCCGTCCTCGGACGGGTCGGGGTTCACACCGAGCAGCACCTTCAGTGTCAGTGTCCGGCGCTTGGGGTCGTAGAACCAGACCTGGCCGTCGTGCTGGACGGGGCTCTCCTCACGGGCGTACGAGGAGACGATGTAGGCGCCCCCGTCGCCCCACCACATGCCCTCCAGCTTGCGGGCGCGGGTGACCTCGTCGGCGGCGAACTGCTTGCGCACGGGGGTCGTACGGGCGTCACGGTCGGGCACGTCCACCCAGTCGACGCCGTAGACGGTGCCGGTCTTCGTGGCGCGGGACAGGTCGTCGACGAACTTCCCACCGGAGTCGAAGCACTTGGGCGCCTGGAGGACACCGGCGTCGTCGGCGAGCTCGCGGAACTTTCCGGGGCCGTACGCGAAGCCCTTGGGCGGGGTCCAGCGGTAGAAGAGACCGTTGGGCTCGTCGTCGTCCTCGGTGAGGTAGGCGTGGCCGCGCTTGGGGTCGATGACGACGGCCTCGTGGTCGTATCGGCCGAAGAATTTCAGCGGCTTGGGGCCGCGGTTGGCGCGCCGGTCGCTCGGGTCGACCTCGAAGACGTAGCCGTGGTCCTTGGTCATGCCGTTGACGCCGGCCCTGTCGGAGTTCTCCTCGCAGGTGAGCCAGGTGCCCCACGGCGTGCTGCCACCGGCGCAGTTGGTGGAGGTGCCCGCGATGCCGACCCACTCCGCGACCCGTCCGTCGGGGCGTATCTCGACGACCGTGCAGCCACCGGCGGCGGCCGGGTCGTAGACGAGGCCCTCGGTGAGCGGCACCGGGTACTTCCAGTTGGCGCGCGGGCCCTTCAGCTCGTGGTTGTTGACGAGCAGGGTGGTGCCGCGGGGGCCGTCGAAGGCAGCGGTGCCGTCGTGGTTGGACGGCGTGAACTCACCGGACTCCAGCTTCGTCCTGCCGCTGTAGGTGATGATCCGGTACGAGAAGCCGGCGGGCAGGGCGAGGATGCCCTTGGGGTCGGGGACGAGCGGCCCGTAGCCGACCGAGTGCCGGGCTTCCGCCGCGCCCTCCGCACTGTCGGTGTCGTAGGACGCGAGGGCGTTGGGCGCGGTGGCGAGTGCGCCGACGCTGCCCGCCAGCGCGACACCGGCACCGGTGATCGCGGAGGTTCTGGCGAAGTCCCTGCGGGTGAGCGACATGGGTGTCTCCTGTGACGGGGGGTATGCCGTGGAGGGTGGCGGACCTCGATCACCGCCACCGTCCCGCTCATCCATGAACGCCGGTTGAACAACACCCCAGGGGCGCGGGGAACTGCGTGACAAGCCACAACGCGCCCGCACCCGCAATACGAACTCAGCCCCCCTGCTGCGACCGCGCCTTGAACGCAGCCTTCCGCGCTTCCTTCGCCACCTTCTTGTCCGGATGCAACCGCCCCATCGCCTCCAGCACATCCGCCGTAGCGGGGTGCTCAACCCGCCAGACAGCCTCGAAGAACCCACCGTGCTGCCGCGCGAGCCCTTCGACCAACGCCCGCAGCTCCTCGGAGTTCCCCTCGGCAGCCAGCTGCGCGGCCACCGTGTCGATGGTCAGCCAGTACACCATCGCTTCCGACGGCGCGGGCACATCCACCGCACCGTGCTCGGTGAGCCAGACACGAGCGAGCCCGCCCAGCTCGGCATCGTCGAGCACCTCCCGCAAGGCGGGCTCGGCCGAGGCCCCGACCAGCGACAAGGCCTGCTGACACCGCAGTCGCCGCAGCGGCGCCCCGGCATCGGAACCCCGCGCCGCCGCCAGCAGCTCGCGGGCCGCGGCGAGCGACTCCCGCCGCTGAAGCCACTGCTCCGTCTCGGCCTGCGCAGCACCGGGCGGGAACGCCGCCGTGCCGTCGAGCAGCGCGTCGGCTCCCTTGTCCGCGAGGTCCCCGACGGCCGGCGCCTCGAACCCGGCCTCCAGCAGCCGGGCACGCAGGCCGTAGAGCCCGAGCGGGGTGAGCCGGACCATGCCGTACCGGGAGACGTCGGTGTCGTCGACGGGCGCCGCGGGCTCCTCGTCGGCCTCGGCCATGAGCGCCTCGTCCACGGGCTGGTACGCCACGAGCCCCACCGGCTCCAGCATCCGGAACTGGTCGTCCAGCCGCATCATCGCCTCGGACACCTGCTCCAGGACGTCGTTGGTCGGCTCGCCCATGTCGCTGGGCACGATCACCGACGCGGCCAGCGCCGGCAGCGGCACCGGAGCGTCGGCGGGTGTGTCCTCGCCGGCGGTCAGCAGGTAGAGGTTGCCGAGCACGCCGTCGAGGAACTCGGCCTCGGCCTCCGGGTCCCAGTCGAGGGCGGAGAGGTCGACCTCGCCGTCCTCGGCCACGAGACCGTCCAGGTCGGGCACGCTCGCGTCGGCGAGCACCGTCTCCAGGGCCGCGAGCCACACCGCGAGCACGTCCTGCGGCGAACCGCCGGTGAGCAGCGCCAGGTCCTCGCCGGCTGTGACGGTGCCCTCCTCCTCGTCGACGATCTCGACGAGCCCGGCGTCCACGGCCACCCGCCACGCCTCACTGGCGTCGGCGGCGGCGTCGTCCCCGCTGAGTCCGAGCACCTCGGCGGCCGCGGGCACCTGCTCGTCGACGAGCCCGCCCCCGGCGTCGACCCGGGTCTCCGGCCCGGCCCAGCGGGCCAGCCGGGCGGCCCGGGACAGCAACGGCGTGGACAGCGCGTCGCGCGCCAGCTCCGCTTCGGGGTGCAGCCGCACCGGCGGCAGGGGGGAGCTGTCTGACATCGGCTGTTTCTCCTAGCGGTGCCTCATACGACTCAGCCGCTCAGCCTAGACGGATTTACACCCATGCCGCCTGCTTCATGTCCCCGTCAGGGGCTGTACATGGCCGAAACCTTGACAAGTGACCTGAGCAGGCTGGAGATTGACGCGCGTAGAAGTCGGCGGACACTTGTTCACCGGGTCGCCCCACCAGACCCGCCCGTCCACCGCCCGCTACGCGCGTCACACCGCCCGCCCCACAGGTAGCGGCAGACAGTCCACGCACCACCCTCGTCCCGGCGCCCTGTCACGTCCCCGGAGGGAACCCCGTTGCCGAGCAAGTCGTCCGCGCGCCTCGCCGCGCTCACCGTCGCCGCCGTGTGCTCCGCGGCATCCACGATCGTCCTCACCACTCCCGCACACGCGGACTCGGTCCGCATCCATGACATCCAGGGCAACACCCGGATATCGCCGTTCGCCGGCAAGCAGGTCACGGACGTGACCGGAATCGTCACCGGCATCCGTACCTACGGCTCGTCCCGCGGCTTCTGGATCCAGGACCCGAACCCGGACGCCGACCCGGCGACCAGCGAAGGCGTCTTCGTCTTCACCAGCTCGACGCCGAAGGGGGTCGCCGTCGGCGACTCCGTCACGGTCAGCGGCACCGTCTCGGAATACGTCCCGGGCGGCACCGCCTCCGGCAACCAGTCCCTGACGGAGATCACCAAGCCGACGACCACGGTCGTCTCCAGCGGCAACCGGCTCCCCGCCGCCACGACGGTCGACGCGAGGTCGGTCCCCGCCGCCTACGCGCCGGCCGGTGACGCGGCAGCGAACGGCTCGGTCAACGCCCTGCCCCTCAAGCCCGCGAAGTACGCCCTGGACCGCTACGAGGCGCTGGAGGGCATGACCGTCCGCGTCACCGACACCCGTGTCGTGGGCGCCACCGACCCGTACACCGAACTCTGGGTGACGGTGAAGCCGCACGAGAACCGCAGCCGCAACGGCGGCACGGTCTACGGCTCCTACGACGCCCAGAACACCGGCCGCCTCCAGATCCAGTCCCTCGGCGCGACGGCGGACTTCCCGAAGGCGAACGTCGGTGACACGCTCACCGGCACGACGGCGGGCCCGCTGGACTACAACCAGTTCGGCGGCTACACCCTGGTCGCGAGCGAACTCGGCACGCTCAAGTCCGCGGACCTGAAGCGAGAGACGACGCGCAAGCAGCGCTCCTCGGAACTCGCGGTCGCCACCTACAACGTCGAGAACCTCGACCCGACCGACGACACCTTCGCCGAGCACGCGTCCGCGATCGTGAACAACCTGAAGTCGCCGGACATCGTGTCCCTGGAGGAGATCCAGGACAACAACGGCGCGACGAACGACGGTACGGTCGCCGCCGACCAGACCATGACCAAGCTGATCGACGCGATCGTCGCGGCCGGCGGTCCGGCGTACGACTGGCGCTCGATCGACCCGGCCGACAAGGCCGACGGCGGTGAGCCCGGCGGCAACATCCGCCAGGCGTTCCTGTTCAACCCGGAGCGGGTCTCCTTCACGGACCGCGCGGGCGGCGACGCCACGACGGCGACCGGCGTGACGAAGATCCGCGGCAAGGCGCACCTGACGCTCAGCCCCGGCCGGATCGCCCCCGCCGACGAGGCCTGGAAGAACAGCCGCAAGCCGCTGGCCGGCGAGTTCGTCTTCCGCGGCCGCACGGTCTTCGTGATCGCCAACCACTTCAACTCCAAGGGCGGCGACCAGGGCCTGACCTCCCAGTACCAGCCGCCGGCGCGCAGCTCCGAGACGCAGCGCCACCAGCAGGCCACGCTGGTGAACGCCTTCGCCAAGGACATCCTCGACACCGAGAAGAACGCGGACGTCGTCGTGCTCGGCGACATCAACGACTTCGAGTTCTCCGACACCACCAGGAAGCTCGAGGGCCGGGGCGAACTCTGGTCGGCGATCAAGTCGCTGCCCAGGAGCGAGCGTTACTCGTACGTCTACCAGGGCAACAGCCAGGTCCTCGACCAGATCCTGATCAGCCCGTCGATCCGCCGCGACTGCGACTTCGAGTACGACAGCGTGCACGTCAACGCGGAGTTCAACGACCAGATCAGCGACCACGACCCGCAGGTCCTGCGCTTCCGGCCGTAATCCGTCGGCCGTGTGGCCGGCCGGCCCAGAGCGTCCGGCCGGCCCCGCGGCACCGCACTCACCCGGGCACGAGCCCCAGGGCATGCCGGTACCGGCTCCCGCTCGACCCCTTCACCCCCGGGTAGGTCCGCACCCGCTCCCACGTGTCGGTCCTGGGGGCCGCCAAGGCCTCGTCATAGGCCTGGTCGCTCTCCCACTCGGCGTAGTTGAGCACGTGCCCGCCATCGGCACTCAGATGGAAATGAGCGGAGATCAGCCCGGCGTTCCCCTCGGGATCGGCACCCAGGGCCTTGAGCACGAGATCGACCCACTCCTCCCGCCGCTCCCCGGCCCCTTCCTCGAAGTCGACCCGCACGGTGACGATCACCCCCGGCTCCCGTACGTCCCCGACGGCCCGTTCGAGGCCGCCGTACCGCCGGTACCGCCCGATCCCCACCCTCTCGATCCCCGGCACGGCGGTGTCGATCTCGTCGACCCGCTCCTGCCGATGAGTCTTGACGAAGGCCTCGTACGCCTGCTCGCTGCTCCACTGCGAGTAGTGCATCAGCGTGGACCCGTCGTGCCCCACGTAGACGTGGTACCCCAGCAGATCACCGGTGGGCCACGGCCGCCGCTCCCACGTCCGCCCGATCGCCTCCACGGTCTGCCGTTGCCGCTCGGGTGTACCGACCCGCCAGGTACTGAAGAAGGGAGCACCGACCCGGATGTCGGTGAGGTCGGGGTGCTGCTCGGTTCGAGGGCTCATTGAACACTCCAGTCGTATGCGCCGGTTGCCTGCGCACCCCACCTTTCAACCTCGACCATGCTTGAGGTCAAGCGACGGGTATCGCAGGGGCCGGCGCTTCCGGGTGCTCAACGTCTGCGCTGGGGCGGGTGGGTGCGCAGCCCGGCGGAGCGGGGTGCCGCTGCGCCCACCCGCGCAGCTCTTAGCGGCACGACCGCCCGCAGCGGTTGGCGCGTCAACGGACAGTCAGCCGGTGTCCGACCCCATCGCACCGTTCCGAGGTCGGGCACCCCCCGGCGCGGCCCGACCCACCACCACCGCGGCAGGCGCAAACGGCCCGCCTGCCGCTGGCGCATCCCTCAGCGATACCAGCGCTGCCAGCGATGCCCGCGAGTCACCTGCTGCCGTCGCCGCACCACCTCGACAGCGACGACCGCGGCCCCCGCAGCCGCCCCGGCGACCAGCACCGGCTTCGGATGCCGCATCCCGGCCTGGACGACATCGCGCACCGGCCGCGGCCCCGCATGCGTCGCCTTGTCGTGCACCGTGTGCCCGGCCTGCGCGGCGCTGCTCCGCAACTGCACCGTCATCGCCCCGGCCTTGTCCCGCAGATCGGCGGCCCGAGCCCGCGCACGCCCCTTCACGTCCGCCTTCCCCGCCAACTCCTCCACGGTGTTGCCGAGTTCACTACGGGTCCGCTGGATCTGCTGCCGCAGTTCATCGGGCCCCTTGGCCCCACCCGTCGCATCCGTCATCGATGTGCCCTTTCCCTGATCTCCTCGACGTCGGCCCTGACACTGCCGAGCGCCTCCTCAGGCGTGGGAGGCGTGGCCCGGCGCAACTGGCTCCGGCCGGCAGCGGCCAGCACGGCCGCGATCACGAACAGCACCCCTGTCACGATGAGCGCCGCGGCCCAGACGGGAAGCACCAGCGAGAGGGCTGCGACACCCGTCCCGGCCAGCGCGAGCAGCCCGGCGTAGGCGACGGCACCCGCCGCACCGAGCAGCCCACCGCCACGCCCCGCACGCCGGCCCTTCTCGGCCAGCTCTTCCTTCGCAAGAGCCACTTCCTGCCGGACGAGCCGGGAGAGCTGCTCCGAGGCCTGTGAGACGAGCTCGCCCACGGAGTGGCGCTCGTCGTGCACGGCCCGATGATCGATGGTCCCGGTCACGGTGTTCCGCCTCCTCTCGAAGTAGGAAGCCCCGAGTACCCGGCCCACCCCCGCTACCCCTGCCTACCGCCCCCTGCCCCTGCCTGCGGCCCCGCTACCCCTGCTTGCCGCCCCCGCCACCCAGCCCGGCCGGCATCCGCACACCCGCCCTGGGCGGCACCGGCGGGAACGCCACGGCCTCGCCGCACCTCAGCCCAGCCCTTCCCCGCCCGGCCCGGCTACCCCGCCGCCCCGCCCCCACCACGACCACCACGCTCGCCACCCTCACCGAGCCACGCCAACTGAGCCTGGAACACGTCCAGCCGCGCCTGCAACAACGCGGCCTCCGCGGCAAGTTCGGGCACCCCCACCCCCTGGGCCGCCGCCGGCCCCGCCGGCGCGCTACCACCCCCGGCCACGACCCGCAACCCGTCCCCCGCCAGCCGCGCGAACCCGGCCGGCGACAAGGACGGCCGCCCCCGCAGACACTCCCCGCAGCAGGGCGCCAACGCCCGCCACCCCGGCCGCCCCCATCCGGCCTCGCCCAGCGCGGCGGCCCCGGCACCGCACGCACACGCCCCCAGGGTCATGACGCGCACCCGCTGCCGGGCGTACCGAAACCCACGCTCGAAGCGGATGTAGACACCGAGAACGGAGACCTCCAACAGCACGGCCGCGCGGTGCTCGGCCGTGCACAGCAATGCCTCCGCCGCCCGCCGGTCATGCACGCAGTGGAACCCGCAGTCGCAGCGCCGGTGCGGCGCCCGGTGCCGCAGCCCGTACACACACGCCGCCTCCGCCACCACTTCGTACGGGAGCGCGCCGCCCAGCGACACACCGGTGAACCCGGCCCGGGTGCCGTCCTGGGACAGCACCGGGTGGGCGATCTTGTATCCGGTCGGCGGCTCCGTCGGACGCTCCGTCGGAAGCCGCAGCCTCATCGGGCGACCGGGACCTCATCCAGCGCGGGCTCCTCGACATCCCGGAGGCCGTGGAGTCCCTGGAGCTCGGGGAGTTCGATCTCCTCGTCCCGGGCCTGCGGCCGCTCCTCCGCGATCCCGGTGGCCAGTGCCTTGCCCAGCTTCATGACGCCTCCATGAAATGCCGTCGCCGACCGTCCTGGCCATGGTGACCCACAAGGCCCTGGTTTGGACATAGGGCACTCCCCGGGCACCCGACCGGCATTCCCCCGCACCCACGAGACAACCGGAAAGCATTCCTTACGAGTACCGGGCAGAAGAATTAACTGGAGCTACACAGTCACGCTGCCGACACTACTCACATGACGCCCCTCTTCGGCCGCGCCCTGTGCGCCATGATCACCCCGTTCACGACGTCCGGAGCACTGGACCTCGACGGTGCCCAACGCCACGCCGCGCACCTGGTCGCCCAGGGCTGCGACGGCCTCGTCCTTTCCGGCACGACGGGCGAGTCACCGACCACCACGGACGCCGAGAAGTCAGCCCTGATCGCAGCCGTCCGCGAGGCCGTGGGCGATCAGGCGTCGATCGTCGCGGGCATCGGCACATCAGACACCCGTCACACCGTGGACCTGGCCAGGGAGGCCGAAAAGGCAGGCGCGGACGGCCTGTTAGTGGTGGCCCCCTACTACAGCAGGCCCCCGCAGGACGCGATCGAGGCCCACTTCCGCGAGATCGCCGACGCGAGCGAACTCCCGCTCATGCTCTACGACATCCCGTTCCGCACCGGCGTCCGAGTCGAACCGGAGACGATCCTCCGCCTCTCCGCACACCCGAGGATCGTCGCGGTCAAGGACTGCTCCCACGACTTCCTGGCCGCCCAGAAGGTGCTGGCCCGCACGGACCTGGCGTACTACGCGGGCAGCGACGAACACAACCTCGCGCTGTACGCGGTGGGCGGGGCCGGTTACGTCAGCACGGTGTCGAACGTGATCCCGGACCGGCTGCGAGCCGTTCTGGACGCCTTCGACGCGGGCGACACGGCACAGGCGGCCCGCCTCCAGCAGCAGGCCACCCCTCTCATCGAGGCGCTGATGTCGGCAGGCCTCCCGGGCACCGTCACGACGAAGGCGCTCCTCACCGCCCTGGGCCTCCCCGCGGGCCCGGTCCGCGCTCCCCTGCGGCCCGCGCCCGACAAGACGACCGGCGAACTCCTGTCGCTCCACAAGGTCCTGACCACGACCTGACCAAACGGAAACGGCCCGGGCCCCGTACCGCACACACTCGCGGTACGGGGCCCGGGCCCGTCGAAGTGCCGGCTCAGTTCCAGGCGTACCCGTCGCCGAACAGCAGCGTGTGCTCCAGCACGTCCTCCGCCGGGTCGTCGACCTGGCCGACGTTGACGTTGACCAGCCCCACCCGGTGGCCGTTGTGCGAGTCCGTGTTGGTCTCGTCGGCGTGCGCGGCCCCCGCCGGAAGCCAGCACACCACCAGCGCCGTGACCGCCCCGGCCAGACAGCGCGCCACGGCCCGCCCCCGCTCGTTCCTCATGCCCCGGTCCTCGTTTCATCGGTTCGGCTTCTGATCGGACACGGCGTCCGCCCGTTCATCGGACCCTGCGCCCACCCGTTCATCTGCAAAAACCATCCCGAGGTCACGCCGGGTAACTCGTACGGGGCCCGTCCGGAGAGCCGATGACACACGAAGCGCCCTTCCCGGCCGTCCTCGGACCTGGGAAGGGCGCTCGGTGACGACCGACGCCGGTCAGTTGTGGCTGTGCAGGATCTCGTTCAGCCCGCCCCACACCGCGTTGTTCGGCCGGGCCTCGACGGTGCCGGTGACCGAGTTGCGGCGGAAGAGGATGTTGGAGGCGCCGGACAGCTCGCGGGCCTTCACGATCTGGCCGTCGGGCATGGTGACGCGGGTGCCGGCGGTGACGTAGAGGCCGGCCTCGACGACGCACTCGTCGCCGAGGGCGATACCGACGCCCGCCTCGGCGCCGATCAGGCAGCGCTCGCCGATGGAGATGATGACGTTGCCGCCGCCGGACAGCGTGCCCATGGTCGAGGCGCCGCCGCCGATGTCCGAGCCGTCGCCGATCACGACGCCGGCCGAGATACGGCCCTCGACCATCGACGTGCCGAGCGTGCCGGCGTTGAAGTTGACGAAGCCCTCGTGCATGACGGTGGTGCCCTCGGCGAGGTGGGCGCCGAGGCGGACCCGGTCGGCGTCGGCGATCCGGACGCCCTTGGGGGCCACGTAGTCGGTCATGCGGGGGAACTTGTCGACGGAGGTGACCTGGAGGTGCAGGCCCTCGGCGCGGGCGTTCAGCCGGACCTTCTCCAGGTCGTCGACGGCGACCGGGCCGAGCGAGGTCCAGGCGACGTTGGCGAGGAAGCCGAAAATGCCCTCCATGCTCTGGCCGTGTGGCTTGACCAGGCGGTGGGAGAGCAGGTGCAGGCGCAGGTAGACGTCGTGCGCGTCGATCGGCTTCTCGTCGAGCGAGGCGATGACCGTGCGGACCGCGACCACCTCGACGCCCCGGCGGGCGTCCGGGCCGATCGCCGCGGTCGCGCCGCCGCCGAGCAGCTCGGCGGCCTGCTCGGCGGAGAGCCGCTCGGTGCCGGACGGACCGGGCTCGGCGGCCAGTTCAGGAGCGGGGAACCAGGTGTCGAGGACGGTGCCGTCGGCGGCGACCGTGGCGAGGCCGGCGGCCACGGCGCCGGTGGTGCGAGGAGCAGTCGTGTCGGTCATGAGGGCAACCTAACCGGCGGACGGCGGTCGATGCGAACCGGTGCGGGGGCGTCTCACGTGCCGGGCGGTACGTCCCGCCGCTGGTCGGCGGCGCGCGGCGACGCCCCGCCATCGGGGTCACTCCCGCAGCCCGACAGCCGCCCCGCCGTCGGTGGCACTTCCGCGCTCCTTCCCCACGACGCCCCCGCCATCGGGGTCACTCCCGCAGCCCGACAGCCGCTCCGCCGTCGGTGGCACTTCCGCGCTCCGTCCCCGCGACGACCCGCCCACCGACTGTTACTCCCGCGCTCCCGCGACGACCCGCCCCAGCACCTCCCGGGCATACGCCTCGTCGTACGGCACCCCGGTCAGCAGCACCTGGAGACAGACGCCGTCGACGACCGCCACCAGGGCCCGCGCGGTCACCGGATCCGTACGCCGGGACAGCAGCTCGGCGAGCCCCTCGGCCCACTCGGCGGCGACGGGCCGCAGCGCGGGGCGGCGCAGGGCGGCGAGGTAGAGCTCGTACTCCAGCTCGACACCCGTGCGGTCGCCCGCGAGCCACTCCCCCATCCACGCGGCGAGTTCGGCGGCCAGATCGGTATGGGGATCCTCCAGCGCGCCGCGCCCGGCGACGATCTTGGCGAAGCCCTCGTTGGCCTGCCGCAGGGCAGCGACCAGCAGTTCGTCGAGGGTCTTGAAGTGGTACGTCGTCGAGCCGAGCGGCACATCGGCCTCAGCGGCGGCGGTGCGGTGGCTCAGCCCGGCGATGCCCTTCGCCCCGACGACCCGGATCGCCGCGTCGATGATCCGCTGCCGCCGCTCGGGGTCGTAGCGGCGGGGCATCAGTGGGCACCTCCCAGGTTCAGCACCACGACCCCGATGATGATCAGCGCGATCCCGGCGGCCTTGGCGACGCTCATGCCCTCCCCCAGGAAGACGATCCCGATCGTGGCGATGGCCGCGGTGCCGACGCCGGCCCAGATCGCGTAGGCCGTTCCCACGGAGACGGTCTTCAGCGTCTGCGCGAGCAGCGCGAAGGAGACGAGGTAGCCGAGGAGCGTGAGCAGCGAGGGCCCGAGCCGGCTGAAACCGTCGCTGTACTTCATGGCGGTGGTCGCGCCCACCTCGGCGGTGATGGCCGCGGCCAGCAGCAGATAACCCATATGTACGAGCGTACACAACACCTGTACACCCGTACACAACGAGAGAAGAGATACCGCTTTCAACAAACGCCTCACAGGGGTCCCACTGATCCACTACGGTGTCACCCCGATCACACACCGGGCGACCACAACTGCACCGCCGTCAAGGGAGCCCGCCGGAGGAAACAAGAGCATGCCGAAAGACAAGTCCCGGCCCCCACTGGACCGCCCGTGGGAGAGCGGCTGGGCCCCGGACACCACCCGGGCACCAGGAACCCGACGGCTCTGGCTGGCGGGTGCCCTCGCCGTGGCCACGGTCACCGCGTGCGTCACGGCCGTCACCGTGCTGGAGAACGAGCCCGGCGAGCCGGCCCGCGAGGCGGCGGAACCGACCACGCTCGGCAGCTCGGCACCGGGCGGTCTGATCTCCTTCGCGACTCCCTCCAAGGGCGCCGGCGAAACGCGGGGCACGGACGGCGGCCGCCCGTCCCCCACTCCCACCCCCACCACGAGCGCACCCACCAGCGCCGACCCGAGCCCGGAGCCGCAGAAGAAGACCCCCAAGCCCACGCCGCCCCACGGCACGTCGAAGCCCCCGAAGCCCCCGGCCTCGCACGGCATATCCATACGCTCGGTCAACTACCCCGACCGCTACTGGCGTGTCCGCGACGGCTACGTGCGCCTGGATCAGATCGGCTCCGGACCCGAGCAGCGCGAGGACGCCACTTTCGAGCGCGTCTCCGGCCTCGCCGACTCCTCCTGTTCCTCCTTCACCACGGCGGACGGCCGCTACCTCCGCCACCGCAGCTTCGTCCTGGTCGAGGACACCGACGACGGCTCCGCCCTGTTCCGCAAGGACGCCACCTTCTGCCCGCGCCCCTCGGCCGCGTCGGGCGCGGTCATGCTGGAGTCCGTGAACTATCCGGGCCGCTTCCTGCGCCACCGCAACTTCCAGCTCCGCCTCGAGCCGTACCAGCACGACGGCCTGTACCGCGCGGACTCGGCGTTCCGGCTGGTGGCCGGGCTGGACTGAACACGCGAAAGGGCGGCACCCCGGGAGGATGCCGCCCTTTCGTCAGTCAGTGGAGCTCAGACGTTGAACCCGAGCGCCCGCAGCTGCTCCCGACCATCGTCCGTGATCTTGTCGGGGCCCCACGGCGGCATCCAGACCCAGTTGATGCGCAGCTCGTTGACGAGGCCGTCCGTGGCGGACTTGGCCTGGTCCTCGATGACGTCCGTCAGCGGACAGGCCGCCGAGGTCAGGGTCATGTCGAGCGTCGCGATGTTCGCTTCGTCGATGTGGATGCCGTAGATCAGGCCGAGGTTGACGACGTCGATGCCCAGCTCGGGGTCGACGACGTCGTACAGCGCCTCACGGACCTCTTCCTCCGAGGCCGGCTTCATCTCAACGGTCTCGCTCATGCCGTCGTCTCCTTCTCGGCGTCGGCGCCGCCCAGCACCTGGGCCGTCGCGTCCTTCCAGGCCATCCAGCTCAGCAGGGCGCACTTCACCCGGGCCGGGTACTTGGACACCCCGGCGAACGCGACCGCGTCCTCCAGGATCTCCTCCATAGCGTCGTCGGGTTCGAGCTTCCCCTTGGACTGCATCAGCTCCAGGAAGGTCTCCTGGATCTTCCGCGCGTCGGAGAAGTCCTTGCCGACGAGGAGTTCGTTCAGTACGGAGGCCGAGGCCTGGCTGATGGAGCAGCCCTGGCCCTCGTACGAGACGTCCTCGATCTTCGTTCCGTCGTACTTCACGCGCAGTGTGATCTCGTCACCGCACGTCGGGTTGACGTGGTGCACCTCGGCGTCGCCATCCCGCAAGCCCCGCCCGTGCGGGTTCTTGTAGTGGTCCAGGATGACTTCCTGGTACATGGAGTCCAGTTTCACCGTTCAGCACGCCCTTCAGCCGAAGAAGTTCCGTACGTGCTCCAGGCCGTCGACCAGCGCGTCGATCTCGGCCGGCGTGGAGTACAGATAGAACGACGCTCGCGTGGTCGCAGGAATTCCGTACCGCAGGCAGACCGGCCGCGCGCAGTGGTGGCCGACCCGGACCGCGATGCCCTGTTCGTCGAGGACCTGGCCCACGTCGTGCGGGTGGATGTCCCCCAGGGTGAAGGAGATCGCGGCGCCGCGCTCCTCGGCCGTCGTCGGGCCGATGATGCGCAGGTCGGGGACCTCCAGCAGCCGCTTCACCGCGTACTCGGTGAGCGCGTGCTCATGGGCGAGGATCTTGTCCATGCCGATCGAGTTGAGGTAGTCGATCGCCGCGCCGAGACCGACCGCCTGGGCGACCGGCGGGGTGCCCGCCTCGAACTTGTGGGGCGCCGGGGCGTAGGTCGAGGAGTGCATCGACACTGTCTCGATCATCTCGCCGCCGCCGAGGAAGGGCGGCAGGTCCTCCAGGAGCTCCTGGCGGCCCCACAGAACGCCGATACCCGTCGGGCCGCACATCTTGTGGCCGGTGAAGGCCACGAAGTCGGCCTGGAGGGCCTGCACGTCCAGCGGCATGTGCGGCGCGGCCTGAGAGGCGTCGATGCAGACGAGCGCGCCGACCTCCTGGGCGCGGCGCACTATCGCCTCCACCGGGTTCTGGGTGCCCAGGATGTTGGAGACCAGCACGAAGGAGACGATCTTCGTCTTCTCGTTGATGACCTCGTCGATGTTGGACAGGTCCAGGCGGCCGTCGTCGGTCAGGCCGAACCACTTCAGCTTCGCGCCCGTGCGCTGCGCGAGCAGCTGCCACGGCACGATGTTGGAGTGGTGCTCCATCTCCGTGATGACGATCTCGGTGTCGGAGTCCACGCGGTAGGGCTCGTCGGCCCAGCCCAGCATGTTCGCCACGAGGTTGAGCGACTCCGAGGCGTTCTTGGTGAAGATCACCTCGTTGCGCGACGGCGCGTTGATGAACTCCGCGACCTTGTCACGCGCGCCCTCGTACAGCGCCGTGGCCTCCTCGGCGAGGACGTGCACGCCACGATGGACGTTGGCGTTGTAGCGCTCGTAGTACTCGTTGAGGGCGTCCAGCACCTGACGCGGCTTCTGGCTGGTCGCCGCGTTGTCCAGGTACACGAGCTTCTTACCGTCGTGGACCTGTCGGTCCAGGATGGGGAAGTCCTTGCGGAGCGCCTCTGTGTCGAGGAGGCCCGGCAGCTGTGTCACGCGGATGCGCCACCCTTCGTGTATGCCTCGTAGCCCTCTTCCTCCAGCTTGTCGGCGAGCTCGGCACCGCCGGACTCGACGATCCGGCCGCCGGAGAAGACGTGCACGTGGTCGGGCTTGATGTAGCGGAGGATGCGCGTGTAGTGCGTGATCAGCAGGGTGCCGACCTCGCCCGTCTCACGGACGCGGTTCACACCCTCCGACACGACGCGCAGAGCGTCGACGTCCAGGCCGGAGTCGGTCTCGTCGAGGACCGCGATCTTCGGCTTGAGCAGCTCCAGCTGGAGGATCTCGTGGCGCTTCTTCTCACCGCCGGAGAAGCCCTCGTTGACGTTGCGCTCGGCGAAGGACGGGTCGATGTTGAGGCGCTCCATGGCCTCCTTGACCTCCTTCACCCACGTGCGCAGCTTGGGGGCCTCGCCGCGGATGGCGGTGGCGGAGGTGCGCAGGAAGTTCGACACGGAGACACCCGGGACCTCGACCGGGTACTGCATCGCGAGGAACAGACCGGCGCGGGCGCGCTCGTCGACGGACATCTCCAGGACGTCCTCGCCGTCGAGCGTGACGGTGCCGCCGGTGATGGTGTACTTCGGGTGTCCCGCGAGGGAGTAGGCGAGGGTCGACTTGCCCGAGCCGTTGGGGCCCATGATGGCGTGCGTCTCGCCCTGCTTCACGGTGAGGTCGACACCCTTGAGGATTTCCTTCGTGCCGTTCTCGACCTCGACGGTGACGTGCAGGTCTCGGATTTCAAGCGTAGCCATGGGTGCCTCAGGACTCCTGGGTGAGGGAGACGAGCACGTCGTCCCCTTCGATCTTTACGGGGTATACGGGGACGGGGCGCGTCGCGGGAAGGGCGTCGGGCTTGCCGGAGCGGAGGTCGAAGCGCGAGCCGTGCAGCCAGCACTCGATGTGGCAGTCGTCGACCTCGCCCTCCGCGAGGGAGACGTTCGCGTGCGAGCAGATGTCGTGGATCGCGAACACCTCGCCCTCGGTCTGCACGATGGACACGGGCGTGCCGTCGAGTTCCACCCGCTTCGGGGTGTCCTCCTCCAGCTCACCGAGTCCACAGGCGCGTACGAAGGTCATCCGACCGCGGCCTCCAGCTCCTCCTCGATCTTGGCGATCAGGCGCTCCTCGATGTCGGGGAGGCCGATCTGCTGGACCAGCTCGGCGAAGAAGCCGCGGACCACCAGGCGGCGGGCCTCGTGCTCCGGGATACCGCGGGCCATGAGGTAGAAGAGCTGCTCGTCGTCGAAGCGGCCGGTGGCCGAGGCGTGACCGGCGCCGACGATCTCGCCGGTCTCGATCTCGAGGTTCGGTACGGAGTCCACGCGCGCCCCGTCCGTGAGGACCAGGTTGCGGTTCATCTCGTACGTGTCCGTGCCCTCGGCCGCGGCCTCGATGAGCACGTCGCCGATCCACACCGCGTGCGCGTCGTCGCCCTGGAGCGCGCCCTTGTAGACGACGTTCGACTTGCAGTGCGGGACGTTGTGGTCGACCAGGAGGCGGTGCTCCTGGTGCTGGCCCCGGTCCGTGAAGTACAGGCCGAACAGCTCGGCCTCGCCGCCGGGGCCGGCGTACCGCACGCGCGGGTGGAGCCGGACGACGTCGCCGCCGAAGGTGACGACGACCGACTTGAAGGAGGCGTCGCGGCCGACGAGCGCGTTGTGCTGGGCGACGTGGACGGCCTTGTCGTCCCAGTCCTGGACGCAGACGACGGTCAGCTTCGCGCCGTCGCCCAGGAGGTAGTCGACGTTGGCGGCGAGCACCGCGTCACCGGTGTGGTCGATGACCACGACGGCTTCGGCGAAGGCGCCCAGCTCGATCACCTGGTGGCCGAAGGCGGTGCCACCCTCGCCGTGCACCGCGATGCGGATCGGCTCCGTGAGGACGGTCTCCTTCGGCACGGTCACGACCGAGGCCTTCTCGAAGGCCGAGTAGGCCTGGGCGGCGACACGGTCCACCGGGGTGCCCGCCTTGCCGAGCCGCGCGTCGTCGCGGCCGACGGCCTCGACGGTGACGCCCTCGGGTGCCTGGACGTCGACCTTCACGCCGTTGCCGTTGGCGACGGCGGTGCCGTCGTGCAGGCCGCGCAGGCGCTCCAGCGGGGTGAACCGCCACTCCTCCTCACGGCCGTGCGGGACAGGGAAGTCCGCCACGTCGAAGGAGGGGGGCGCGCTCATGCGGGTGGCGACGGTCGACTCGGCCGCCACCGCGATCGAGCCGGTGGTGGTGGAACCCACCGGGATGTTCTGAGCCTCAGCCATGGCTGTCGTAGTGCTCGCTTTCCGTTACGTAAGGGCTTGATGGGACTGCGGTGGGCGTCAGCCGACCGCGCCTTCCATCTGCAGCTCGATCAGCCGGTTGAGCTCCAGCGCGTACTCCATGGGGAGCTCCTTGGCGATGGGCTCGACGAAGCCGCGCACGATCATCGCCATCGCCTCGAACTCACTCAGACCGCGGCTCATCAGGTAGAAGAGCTGGTCCTCGGAGACCTTGGAGACGGTGGCCTCGTGGCCCATGGACACGTCGTCCTCGCGGACGTCCACGTAGGGGTAGGTGTCCGAGCGGGAGATCGTGTCGACCAGCAGCGCGTCACAGAGCACGTTCGACTTGGAGCCCGCGGCGCCCTCGCCGATCTCGATGAGACCGCGGTAGGACGTACGGCCGCCACCGCGCGCGACGGACTTCGACACGATGTTGGACGACGTGTTCGGCGCCATGTGGACCATCTTGGCGCCCGCGTCCTGGTGCTGGCCCTCGCCGGCGAAGGCGATGGACAGCGTCTCGCCCTTGGCGTGCTCGCCCATCAGGTAGACGGCCGGGTACTTCATCGTCACCTTGGAGCCGATGTTGCCGTCGACCCACTCCATGGTCGCGCCCTCGTAGGCCACGGCACGCTTGGTGACCAGGTTGTAGACGTTGTTCGACCAGTTCTGGATGGTCGTGTAGCGGCAGCGGGCGTTCTTCTTGACGATGATCTCGACGACCGCGGAGTGCAGCGAGTCCGACTTGTAGATCGGGGCGGTGCAGCCCTCGACGTAGTGCACGTAGGCACCCTCGTCGACGATGATCAGCGTCCGCTCGAACTGGCCCATGTTCTCCGTGTTGATACGGAAGTAGGCCTGGAGCGGGATCTCCACGTGGACGCCCGGCGGCACGTAGATGAAGGAGCCGCCCGACCACACGGCGGAGTTCAGCGACGCGAACTTGTTGTCGCCGACGGGGATGACGGTCCCGAAGTACTCCTTGAAGAGCTCCGGGTGCTCCTTCAGGGCCGTGTCGGTGTCGAGGAAGATCACGCCCTGCTCCTCCAGGTCCTCACGGATCTGGTGGTAGACGACCTCCGACTCGTACTGCGCGGCGACACCGGCGACGAGGCGGTTCTTCTCGGCCTCCGGGATGCCCAGCTTGTCGTACGTGTTCTTGATGTCCTCGGGCAGGTCCTCCCAGGAGGCCGCCTGCTTCTCCGTGGAGCGCACGAAGTACTTGATGTTGTCGAAGTCGATCCCCGACAGGTCCGAGCCCCAGTTCGGCATGGGCTTCTTCTCGAAGAGGCGCAGGCCCTTGAGGCGGAGCTTGGTCATCCACTCCGGCTCGTTCTTCTTGGCGGAGATGTCGCGGACGACGTCCTCGTTGATGCCGCGCTTGGCAGAGGCGCCGGCCTTGTCGGAGTCGGCCCAGCCGTATTCGTACTTGCCCAGGCCCTCGAGCTCAGGGTGGGCAGTCTCCGTGGGGAGAGTCATGCGGGGTTCCTCCCGGCCGTGCTTGCAGATGCGTTGTGGGAAATCTTGGGGATGAACGTCGTGCAGACGCCGTCGCCGTGCGCGATGGTGGCGAGCCGCTGTACGTGTGTACCGAGCAGCTCGGCGAAAAATTCCGTCTCCGCCTCGCACAACTGCGGGAACTGCTCGGCGACGTGGGCGACCGGGCAGTGGTGCTGGCAGAGCTGCTCACCCTTCTGAGGGTGGGGCGCGCTGCGCGCCGTAGCAGCGTACCCGTCCACGCTGAGCGCCTTGGCCAGCGCTTCCGTCCGCTGCTCGGGCGCGGCGGCTTCGACCGCCTTGCGGTACGCGCCCGCCTGCGCGGCGATCCTGGCGCGGGCGAAGGCGGCGATCGCCTCGTTCCCGCCCTCGCGGTCGGCGATCCAGCGCAGCGCGTCCGCCGCCAGCTTGTCGTACGACTGGTCGAAGGCGTCCCGGCCGCAGTCGGTCAGGGCGAACACCTTGGCCGGCCGGCCTCGGGTGCGCGCGCCGTAGACCCGCTGCTCGCGCGCCTCCACGACACCGTCGCCCGCGAGGGCGTCGAGGTGCCGGCGCACGGCCGCCTGGGTGAGGCCCAGCCGCTCGGCGAGCTCGGCGACGGTCGACGGCCCGTGGTCCAGGATGGACCGCGCGACTCGGTTGCGGGTGGACCGCTCCCCGGTCGCGAGCTCCTCCTGAGGGGACCCCGTGGGGTTCTCCCGAGCTTCGCCGACGTTTTTCACAACGCCATTGTTGCGTAATTCATCGGGGCCGGGCAAGCGGCGTCCGGCCAACTGGAGGTGCCCTGCGTCACTTAGGTAAAGCTAACCTGACCTGCGGAAACGATCTCTGATCGATCAAACCGGTGGCATGCCGATGCCGCTTCGGGGACACTCCCGAAGCATGTCCACACCCCCTCCGACCGGCCCTCTTGTCACCCGGGACGCCCTGCGCACGCAGCTGTCCGAGCTGGGTGTGCGCCCAGGTGAGACCCTCCTCGCGCACTCCTCGCTCAGCTCCCTCGGCTGGGTCAACGGCGGGGCCGTCGCGGTCGTGCAGGGACTGCTCGACGCGCTCGGCCCGGAGGGCACGCTGGTGGTTCCGACGCAGACCGGCAACCTCTCCGACCCGGCCCTGTGGGGCAACCCGCCCCTGCCCCCGGAATGGTGGGCGGCCATCCGCGCCACGATGCCCGCCTACGACCCCCGGATCACCCCCGCGCGCGGGGTCGGGGTCGTCCCGGAGACCGTGCGCACCTGGCCCGGCGCGCTGCGCAGCGCCCATCCCCAGACCTCGTTCGCGGCCGTCGGCCCGCGCGCGGCGGAGGTGGTCGAGGGCCACGCGCCCGACTGCCGCCTCGGCGAGCGCAGCCCGCTCGCGAAGCTGGAGGCCATGGGCGCCCGGGTCCTGCTGCTCGGCGCCGGCTACGCCTCCTGCACCAGCTTCCACCTCGCCGAGTACCGGATACCGTCCCCGCGCGTCGCCGTGGGCCGGCCGGGCCCCGGGGGCTGGGAGACCGTGACCGAGGTGTCGATCAGCTCGGACCGTTTCGACGAGCTGGGCTACGACTTCGAGCGGGACCGTCCCGTCGTACGCGGAAAGGTCGGGGCGGCCGAGGCGCGGCTGTTCCCGGTGGCGGACGCGGTGGCCTACGCGGAACAGTGGCTGCCGGTCCACCGCCCCCGTGAGGAGGAGTTCCCGCACCCGCCGGTCTGAGCCGCGGTACACGAACCTAGACTCTGGACCCATGCGAAGTGAGCCCGTGGTCCAGGTCCAGGCCCTGGTGAAGCGGTACGGCACGAAGACCGCGGTGGACGGGCTGGACCTGGTGGCCCGGGAGGGCGTGACCGCCGTGCTCGGCCCCAACGGGGCGGGCAAGACGACCACGGTCGAGACCTGCGAGGGGTACCGGAAGCCGGACTCCGGCACGGTGCGCGTCCTGGGCCTCGACCCGGTCGGACAGTCCCGGGACCTGCGGCCCCGCATCGGCGTGATGCTCCAGTCCGGCGGCGTCTACTCGGGCTCCCGCGCCGACGAGATGCTCCGCCACGTGGCCAAGCTGCACGCCCACCCCCTCGACGTGGACGCGCTCATCGAACGCCTCGGGCTCGGCTCCTGCGGCCGTACGACGTACCGGCGGCTGTCGGGCGGGCAGCAGCAGCGGCTCGCCCTCGCGATGGCCGTGGTCGGGCGCCCGGAGCTGGTGTTCCTGGACGAGCCGACCGCCGGGCTCGACCCGCAGGCCCGCCGCGCCGCCTGGGACCTGGTCCGGGACCTGCGCGACGACGGTGTCTCCGTGATCCTCACCACCCACTACATGGACGAGGCCGAGCAGCTCGCCGACGACGTGGCGATCATCGACGCGGGCCGGGTCATCGCCCAGGGCTCCCCGGAGGAGCTGTGCCGCGGCGGTGCCGAGAACACGCTCCGCTTCTCCGGCCGTCCCGGGCTGGACGTCGGCTCGCTGCTGAAGGCCCTGCCCGCCGACTGCTCGGCCGCCGAACTGACGCCGGGTTCGTACCGCGTCGTCGGCAAGATCGACCCGCAACTGCTCGCGACGGTCACCTCCTGGTGCGCCCAGCACGGCGTGATGCCGGAGAAGATCTCGGTGGAGCGGCACACCCTGGAGGACGTCTTCTTGGAGCTCACCGGTAAGGAGCTGCGTTCGTGACCGCCACCGGCACCTATGCGCCGAAGCCGGGGGCCGCGCCGCTCCCCCGCATGATCGCGGCTCAGGCCGCGCTCGAGACGAAGATGCTGCTGCGCAACGGCGAGCAGCTGCTGCTGACCGTCGTCATCCCGACCCTGCTCCTGGTGCTCTTCAGCACCGTGGACATCGTCGACACGGGCGCCGGCGAGGCCGTCGACTTCCTCGCCCCCGGCATCCTCGCGCTCGCGGTGATGTCGACGGCGTTCACCGGGCAGGCGATCGCGACCGGCTTCGAGCGCCGCTACGGCGTCCTGAAGCGGCTCGCCTCCTCGCCTCTGCCGCGCTGGGGCCTGATGACGGCGAAGACGCTGTCCGTCCTGGTCACCGAGGTTCTCCAGGTGGTCCTGCTGACGGTGATCGCCTTCGCGCTCGGCTGGTCGCCGCAGGGCAACCCGTTCGCCGTCCTGCTGCTCCTGATCCTCGGTACGGCGGCCTTCTCGGGCCTCGGTCTGCTGATGGCCGGGACGCTGAAGGCCGAGGCGACGCTCGCCGCCGCCAACCTGGTGTTCCTGCTGCTGCTCGTCGGCGGCGGGGTGATCGTGCCGCTCGACAAGTTCCCCCCCGCCGCGCAGGACGTGCTCGGCCTGCTGCCCATCTCGGCCCTGTCCGACGGCCTGCGGGACGTGCTCCAGCACGGGGCCGGGATGCCCTGGGCCGACCTGGGGATCCTGGGCGTCTGGGCGGTCGTGGGGCTGGCGGCGGCCGGACGGTTCTTCCGCTGGGAGTGAGGCCAAGACGGACCCTCGTGAAAGCGTGCACAAGCGGCGTCCTACGATGGGTCGCGTGCCAAAAGTGACCCCCGCCGACGCCAGGGCGGCCCTGCGCAACCCCCTCGCCTTCATCGCCGAGCGCTGGACCCCGGAACCCCGGACGGTCCAGCGCGCGGCCCTCTCCGCGATCGTGATGTCGGTGCTCATCGTGGTCACCGGCGGAGCCGTACGGCTGACCGGCTCGGGCCTCGGCTGCCCGACCTGGCCCAAGTGCACCGCCGACTCGCTCACCGCGACCAGCGCGATGGGCGTCCACGGCGCCATCGAGTTCGGCAACCGCATGCTGGCGTACGTGCTGAGCGCCGCCGTCGGCTGGGCGATCATCGCCGCGCGCTCCCAGAAGCCGCACCGGCGCAGCCTGACCCGGCTGGGCTGGGCGCAGTTCTGGATCGTGATGAGCAACGCGGTGCTCGGCGGCATCGTGGTGCTGGTCGGGCTCAATCCGTACACGGTCGCGGCGCACTTCGTGGCGACGTCCGCGCTCATCGCGGTGGCCACGGTGATGTGGCAGCGCACCCGTGAGGGCGACACACCGCCGCGCCCGCTGGTCGGCAAGGCCGTGCGGCAGCTGGTGTGGTTCCTGGTCGCCGCCGCCGTGCTGCTCATCCTGGTCGGCACGGTGGTCACGGGCGCGGGCCCGCACGCCGGCGACTCCAGCGAGGTCGAGCGGATGCCGGTCGACTGGGAGACGGTGAGCAAGCTGCACGCCGTGCTGGCGTGGATCGTGGTGACGCTGACGTTCGCCCTGTGGTTCGTCCTCAAGGCGGTCGACGCGCCGCGCGGCCCGCTGAACCGCACCCGCGAACTGTTTCTGATCCTGCTCGCGCAGGGCGTCATCGGCTACGTCCAGTACTTCACGGACCTGCCCGAGGTCCTGGTCGGCCTGCACATGTTCGGCTCGGCCGTGATGTGGATCTGGGTGCTGCGGGTGGTGCTGTCGCTGCGCGAACGGCCGGAGGTCGTGGCCGACGTGCCCGGTCCCGCCCCCGAGGCGACCCTGACCAAGGCCTAGAAGCCGCCCTGCCAGGGTTCAGCCGAGCCCGTACACCCGGCGCGCGTTCTCCGACGCCAGCATCCCCGCCACCCGCTGCGCGTCGGCCAGGCACCACGCGCCCTCGGCGACCCAGGTGCCGAGCACCCGGCCGAGCGCCTCGCGGAACAGCCGGGCACCCACCACATGCAGCTCGGGCAGCCCCTGGGCGCCGGTGGAGAAGAGGATCTTGCCGAAGGGGGCCAGCTCCAGGATCTCCGCGAGGACGGTCGCGGCGCGGGCGCCGGTGCGGACCAGGGCGGCGCCGGAGTCGACGTGGACGTGCGGGAAGACACCGGCCAGGTGGGCGGCGTGCCGGTGGTACGGGTAGCCGTTCAGCAGGACGAGGTCCGTGCCGAGACCGGCCGTGGCCCGTACGAAGTCCGTCAGCAGCACCGGATCCGTACGGTCGATCCGCAGGCCCGGCGCGCCGAGCCCCGCGTGGAGCTGGAGCGGCAGCCCCGAGGCGACGGCGCTCCACAGCAGATGCCGCAGCAGCACGGGGTCGCTCAGCTCCCCGCCGACGCCCCGCCCCGCGAGCCAGCGGCCGACGGCCCCCCGCACCTCCCCCGGCCCGGGCGGCTCCGGCGCGAGCGCGAGGCCGTGCCGTACACCCGCGACCGACGTGAAGGCGACGGCGTTCGCGGCGGCTGCGTGCACGGACTCGGCGAGGTTGGCGAGGAAGGACTCGACGGTCCCGGAGGTGTCGGCGACCTGCTCGGCGAGCAGCTCCAGCCGTACGATCTCGCGGGCCTCGGCGGCTCCGGCGGAGGCCAGTTCGCCGGGTTCGGTCAGATCACCGGGCAGGCCCGTGTCGACCAGGTAGGTCGTGATGCCGCTGCCGCGCAGGAGCCGGCGGCCGGACTCCAGGACGCCCAGTTCACGGCGGCGGGCCAGGTAGCGGGCGGGCGTGCAGTGCGGTTCGAGGCCGAGCAGGGGTGGGCACCAGCGCCGCACGGCGAAGCCGGTCTGGGTGTCGAAGAGGGTGGTGCCGGGGGCGGGTGGGCCCTCGGTGCGGGAGAGGTGGGCCTCGAAGGTGCCGAGGCCCAGCTCCGTGCGGAGTACTCCGTGGCAGTACTGGTCCACTAGGGACGGCGTTTCGATCATCCGGGCTCCCCGGTGTGGACCCTGTTGTTCCTAAGGGTCCTAACGGGTGAACCGGGTTGAGGTCGCGGTCCCGGTGGGGGGTGCGGGTGTTCTGGCGGCCGCGGGTCGTGTGTGGCTGGTCGCGCCGTTCCCCGCGCCCCCAAGAAGGTCAGTTGTTCTTGGGGCCGCCCACCTGGATGCCCGCCATGCGTGACCACTCGTAGCGGCCCGTCTTGACCTTGGCGGCGAATTCGCCGTCGAAGGACTCGTGGGTCGTGATGCCGGACTTCTCCACGGCCTTCTCGGCGATCTCGTGGGACGGGGCCACCAGGTCGCCCCAGTTGCCGTCCTCGCCGACCAGGACGATGCGGGCGCCGCGTTCGCCGAGGTAGGCGACCTGGCCCTCGGCGCCGCCGTGGGCCTTGGAGAAGGAGCTGATCTGCTTGGCGAGCCGGGCCGCCTTGCGCTCGGCCTTCGGGTCAACCTGCTGCGTGTCTGCCATGGCAGGGATGCTACTCACGGGTAGATCGACTGGCGAGAGCAGGGCGCTGTGACGTACGTCAGCGCTGTGTCAGCGCAGGAAGGGGTCGACCGCGACGGCCACGAACAGCAGCGAGACGTACGTGATCGACCAGTGGAACAGGCGCATCTCCTTCAGCTTCGCGCCCGTCACCTCCGCCTTCGCGCGGTTCTGGAGGCCGTGCGCCTCCCAGAGCCAGAAGCCGCCCGCCAGCAGGGCCACCGCCGTGTAGAACCAGCCGGTGTAGCCGAGCGGGGTCAGCAGCAGCGAGACGGCGACCATGACCCAGCTGTAGATCACGATCTGCTTGGCGACGACCTTGTTGGAGGCGACCACCGGCAGCATCGGCACGCCCACGCGCGCGTAGTCCTCCTTGACCTTCATGGACAGCGGCCAGTAGTGCGGCGGCGTCCAGAAGAACATGACGAGGAACAGGATGATCGGCGCCCACGACATGGAGTTCGTGACCGAGGACCAGCCGATCAGCACGGGCAGGCAGCCGGCGATGCCGCCCCACACGATGTTCTGCGAGGTACGGCGCTTGAGGATCATCGTGTAGACGACGACGTAGAAGAGGAGCGCGCCGAGGGCGAGCCAGGCGCTCAGCCAGTTCACGGTGAGGCCGAACAGCAGCGTCGAGGCGATGGCCAGGGTGATGCCGAAGGCGAGGCACTCGCGCGGGCTGACCATGCCGGTGACCAGCGGCCGCTGCGAGGTGCGGTCCATCAGGGCGTCGATGTCGCGGTCGATGTACATGTTGAGCGCGTTGGCGCCGCCCGCGGACATGTAACCGCCGACGCAGGTCAGCAGCACCAGCGTCAGGTCGGGCACGCCCTGCTGCGCCAGGAACATCACCGGGACGGTGGTGATCAGCAGCAGCTCGATGATCCGCGGCTTGGTGAGAGCCACGAACGCCTTGACACGGGCCCCGAACGGCCGGTGGGCCGGGCTCTGGTCCGCCCCTAGCATCCCCGCTGGACGGGATTCAACGGCCGTCACGCACACCCCTACAGAGACATCCCAGCAAGCCTCACCCGTGTGAAGTCCCGGTAAAGGCTCGCGCGTACCACGCCACTTTAGACGTTGCCCAGAGTCGGACATTCGCGGGGGTCGGCTCGTGTTGGAGGGCGGCTTCGGAAGGGCGTGCGGAAGCTCGATTGAGCACCCGGATGAGCGGCTCCGTATTCACCTGTCGAATGGGATACGCCCCAGTCAGGAGGCGGATCGAAACGTGTCCCGGCACTCTGGAGTGACTCGAAAGAACGCACGTCCCACGGGGGTAGGCTCGGCTGCGGCCGGTGGACGCCCCGATACACCGGCATCCGACATGTGGAGAGGAGCCCTGACACAGGGTGAGCACCAAGCCGACCACAACAGACCTCGAGTGGACCGAGTTGGACCAGCGGGCCGTCGACACCGCGCGTGTCCTGGCCGCCGATGCCGTACAGAAGGTCGGTAACGGCCATCCGGGTACGGCGATGAGTCTCGCGCCTGCCGCCTACACCCTCTTCCAGAAGGTGATGCGGCACGACCCGGCGGACGCCGACTGGGTCGGGCGGGACCGCTTCGTGCTGTCCGCCGGCCACTCGTCCCTGACCCTCTACACCCAGCTGTACCTGGCCGGTTTCGGCCTGGAGCTGGACGATCTGAAGTCCTTCCGCACCTGGGGCTCGAAGACGCCGGGTCACCCCGAGTACGGGCACACGACCGGTGTGGAGACGACGACCGGCCCGCTCGGGCAGGGTGTCGCCAACGCGGTGGGCATGGCGATGGCCGCCCGCTACGAGCGCGGTCTGTTCGACCCGGAGGCCCCCGAGGGCGAGTCCCCCTTCGACCACTTCATCTACTGCATCGCCGGTGACGGCTGCCTCCAGGAGGGCATCTCCGCCGAGGCCTCGTCGCTGGCGGGCCACCAGAAGCTCGGCAACCTGATCCTGCTGTGGGACGACAACCACATCTCGATCGAGGGCGACACCGAGACGGCCGTCTCCGAGGACACCGCCAAGCGGTACGAGGCCTACGGCTGGCACGTGCAGCGGGTGGAGCCGCAGGAGAACGGCGACCTGGACCCGGCCGCGATCTTCGAGGCGGTCCAGAAGGCCAAGGCCGTCACGGACAGGCCGTCGTTCATCGCGATGCGCTCGGTCATCGCCTGGCCGGCCCCGAACGCGCAGAACACCGAGGCCGCCCACGGCTCGGCACTGGGCGAGGACGAGGTCGCCGCGACCAAGCGGGTCCTGGGCTTCGACCCGGAGCAGAGCTTCGAGGTCGCCGACGAGGTCATCACGCACACCCGCAAGGCGCTGGAGCGGGGCCAGGCGGCCCGCGCGGTGTGGGAGAAGGCGTACCAGCAGTGGCGGGACAACAACCCCGAGCGCGCCGCCGAGTACGACCGGGTCGCCAAGGGTGAGCTGCCCACCGGCTGGGAGGAGAAGATCCCGGTCTTCGAGGTCGGCAAGGGCGTGGCCACGCGTGCCGCCTCCGGCAAGGTCCTCCAGGCCCTCGGCGCGGTCGTTCCCGAGCTGTGGGGCGGCTCGGCCGACCTGGCCGGCTCCAACAACACCACGATCGACAAGACCAGCTCCTTCCTCCCGGCGGACAACCCGCTGCCGGAGGCGGACCCGTACGGCCGCACGATCCACTTCGGTATCCGCGAGCACGCGATGGCCGCCGAGATGAACGGCATCGCGCTGCACGGCAACACCCGGATCTACGGCGGCACGTTCCTGGTCTTCTCCGACTACATGCGCAACGCGGTGCGGCTGTCGGCGCTGATGCACCTGCCGGTGACGTACGTGTGGACGCACGACTCCATCGGCCTGGGCGAGGACGGCCCGACCCACCAGCCGGTCGAGCACCTGGCCGCGCTGCGCGCCATCCCGGGCCTGAACATCGTGCGCCCGGCGGACGCCAACGAGACGGCCATCGCCTGGCGCGAGATCCTGGGGCGCTGGACGAAGGAGTTCGGCAAGGGCCAGCCGCACGGTCTGGCGCTGACCCGTCAGGGTGTGCCGACCTACGAGCCCAACGACGATGCCGCCAAGGGCGGTTACGTCCTGTTCGAGGCCGACGGCGGCGAGCCCGAGGTCATCCTGATCGCCACCGGCTCCGAGGTGCACGTCGCCGTCGAGGCGCGCGAGCAGCTCCAGGGCGCCGGCGTGCCCACCCGCGTGGTGTCCATGCCGTCGGTCGAGTGGTTCGAGCAGCAGGACCAGGGGTACCGGGACAGCGTCCTGCCGCCGTCCGTCCGGGCCCGTGTCGCGGTGGAGGCCGGTATCGGTCTCACCTGGCACAAGTACGTGGGCGACGCCGGCCGCATCGTTTCCCTGGAGCACTTCGGTGCTTCGGCCGACGGCAAGGTCCTCTTCCGCGAGTTCGGCTTCACTCCCGAGAACGTGGCCGCCGCCGCGCGGGAATCGATCGCCGCAGCTCAGCGCTGACGCTTATATACGACACGTAGGAGATGGAATTTCCATGACAGACGCACTCAAGCGCCTCTCCGAGGAAGGCGTGGCGATCTGGCTGGACGACCTGTCGCGCAAGCGGATCACGTCCGGCAACCTCGCCGAGCTGATCGACCAGCAGCACGTCGTGGGCGTCACCACCAACCCGTCGATCTTCCAGAAGGCGATCTCGCAGGGCGACGGCTACGACACGCAGCTGACCGATCTCGCCGCCCGCAAGGTCACCGTCGAAGAGGCCATCCGCATGATCACGACGGCGGACGTCCGCGACGCCGCCGACATCCTGCGCCCGGTCTTCGACGCCACCGGTGGCCAGGACGGCCGGGTCTCGATCGAGGTCGACCCGCGCCTGGCGCACAACACGCGGGCGACGGTCGCCGAGGCCAAGCAGCTCGCCTGGCTGGTGGACCGGCCCAACACGCTCATCAAGATCCCGGCGACCGAGGCGGGCATCCCGGCCATCGCCGAGACCATCGGCCTGGGCATCAGCGTCAACGTCACGCTGATCTTCTCGCTGGAGCGCTACCGCCTGGTCATGGACGCGTTCCTGACCGGCCTGGAGAAGGCCAAGGAGCGCGGCCTGGACCTGTCGCAGATCCACTCCGTGGCGTCGTTCTTCGTCTCCCGCGTGGACACCGAGATCGACAAGCGGATCGACGCGCTGGGCACCGACGAGGCCAAGGCGGCGCGCGGCAAGGCCGGCGTCGCGAACGCCCGTCTGGCCTACCAGGCGTACGAGGAGGTCTTCTCCTCGGACCGCTGGAACGCCCTGGAGAAGGCGGGCGCCAACAAGCAGCGTCCGCTGTGGGCGTCCACCGGTGTCAAGGACAAGGCGTACAAGCCCACCCTGTACGTCGACGAACTGGTGGCCCCGAACACGGTGAACACCATGCCGGAGGCGACCCTGTTCGCCACCGAGGAGCAGGGCGAGATCCGCGGCAACGCCGTCGCCGGCACGTACGAGCAGGCCCGCGCCGACCTCGACGCGGTCGAGAGGCTCGGGATCAAGTACGACGACGTGGTCCAGCTGCTGGAGGAGGAGGGCGTCGAGAAGTTCGAGGCGTCCTGGACCGACCTGCTGAAGTCGACCGAGGCCGAGCTTCAGCGCCTCGCCCCCTCGGAGGGCTGAACAGGTGTCGAGCAGCAACCCGCTGCGTGACCCCGCGGACCGACGGCTCCCGCGTATCGCGGGGCCGTCGGGCCTGGTCATCTTCGGCGTCACGGGCGACCTGTCCCGGAAGAAGCTCATGCCCGCCGTGTACGACCTCGCCAACCGGGGTCTGCTGCCGCCGGGCTTCTCACTGGTGGGCTTCGCCCGCCGCGAGTGGGCGCACGAGGACTTCGCACAGGAGGTCCACGACGCGGTCAAGGAACACGCCCGCACGCCCTTCCGCGAGGAGGTCTGGCAGCAGCTCATCCAGGGCATGCGCTTCGTGCAGGGCACGTTCGACGACGACGACGCGTTCGAGCGCCTGCGCTCCACGATCGAGGAGCTGGACAAGGCACAGGGCACGGGCGGCAACTTCGCCTTCTACCTGTCCGTGCCGCCGAAGTCCTTCCCGGTGGTCATCCAGCAGCTCAAGAAGCACGGGCTGGCCGACCAGAAGGGCGGCTCCTGGCGGCGCGCGGTCATCGAGAAGCCGTTCGGGCACGACCTGAAGTCGGCCGAGGAGCTCAACAAGGTCGTCCACGAGGTCTTCGCCCCGGACCAGGTCTTCCGCATCGACCACTACCTGGGCAAGGAGACCGTCCAGAACATCCTGGCCCTGCGCTTCGCCAACACGATGTTCGAGCCGATCTGGAACCGGTCCCTCGTGGACCACGTGCAGATCACGATGGCCGAGGACATCGGCATCGGCGGCCGGGCCGGGTACTACGACGGCATCGGCGCCGCCCGTGACGTCATCCAGAACCACCTGCTCCAGCTCCTGGCACTCACCGCCATGGAGGAGCCCGCCTCCTTCGACGCGGACGCGCTGGCCGCCGAGAAGACCAAGGTGCTCGGCGCGGTGAAGCTGCCCAAGGACATGGGACGGGACACCGTGCGCGGCCAGTACGCGGCCGGGTGGCAGGGCGGCACGAAGGTGCGCGGCTATCTGGAGGAGGACGGCATCAACGCCTCCTCGAAGACCGACACCTACGCCGCCATCAAGCTGGAGATCGACAACCGTCGCTGGGCGGGCGTCCCCTTCTACCTGCGCACCGGCAAGCGCCTGGGCCGCCGCGTCACGGAGATCGCGGTCGTCTTCCAGCGGGCCCCGCACTCCCCCTTCGACACGACGGCCACCGAGGAACTGGGATCCAACGCGATCGTCATCCGCGTCCAGCCGGACGAGGGCGTCACGGTCCGCTTCGGCTCGAAGGTCCCCGGCACGTCGATGGAGATCCGCGACGTGTCGATGGACTTCGCGTACGGCGAGTCCTTCACGGAGTCCAGCCCGGAGGCGTACGAGCGTCTCATCCTGGACGTCCTCCTCGGAGACTCGAACCTCTTCCCGCGTACCGAGGAGGTCGAGCTGTCCTGGAAGATCCTCGACCCGATCGAGGAGTACTGGGACACCAACGGCAAACCCGCCCAGTACCCGGCCGGTACCTGGGGGCCCGTCGAGGCGGACGAAATGCTCGAGCAACACGGACGGAGCTGGCGCCGGCCATGAAGATAGACCTCACGGACACCACGGCCAGCAAGATCAACAAGGCGCTGGTGCAGGGCCGCCGGGCGATCGGCACCCCGGCGGTCGGGATGGTGCTCACGCTGGTCATCGTGACCGACGAGGAGAACGCCTACGACGCGCTGAAGGCCGCGAGCGACGCCTCACACGAGCATCCCTCGCGCACGCTCGTGGTCATCAGGCGCGTCTCCCGCTCGCCCCGCGACCGTACGCAGTCCCGCCTGGACGCGGAGGTCCGGGTCGGCGCGGAGGCCGGGACCGGAGAGACGGTGGTGCTCCGGCTGTACGGCGAGGTCGCCGATCACGCCCAGTCGGTGGTGCTGCCGCTGCTGCTGCCGGACGCCCCGGTGGTGGTGTGGTGGCCGGTGAGCGCTCCGCTCGACCCGGCGAAGGACCCCCTGGGTGCCCTCGCCCAGCGCCGCGTCACCGACACCTACGCCTCCGAGCAGCCGGTGCGGGACCTGGCCACCCGCTCCGGGACCTACACCCCCGGCGACACGGACCTGTCCTGGACCCGCATCACGCCCTGGCGCTCCATGCTGGCGGCGGCCCTCGACCAGGTCACCTGCGAGGTCAGGGCCGTCGAGGTGGAGGGCGAGGAGTTCAACCCGAGCTGCGAGCTGCTGGCGATGTGGCTCGCGGACCGGCTGGACGTCCCGGTGAAGCGCTCGCTGTCCGGCGGCCCCGGTCTGACGGCGGTCCGCATGGACACCAGCTGCGGCGCGATCACCCTGGACCGTGCCGACGGATCGCTCGCGACCCTCTCCATCGAGGGCCAGCCGGCCCGCGGGGTGGCGCTCAAGCGCCGGGAGACGGCCGAGCTGATCGCGGAGGAGCTGCGGCGGCTGGACCCGGACGACACGTACGCGTCGGCGCTGCGGTACGGGGTGGACCGGCTGAAGGCGTCCTGGCCGGCTCCGGCGAAGGAAGAGCCGGTGGCCGAAAAGGAAGAGCCGGTGGCCAAAGGGGAGCCCAAAAGTGACGGCCGGGGGCGGCTCGCCCTCCCCGCTCCCGTCGAAACGGCTGCGAAAGCTCCCGCTGCGGAAGCGACGGCGCAGGCACCGGTGAAGCAGGAACCGCCCAGGTTGGAACCGGTAAGGAAGGCACCGACGAAGTGAGTACGGCACCGCAGCTGGTCGTCCACCGCGACAAGGAGCTGATGGCCCAGGCCGCGGCGGCCCGGCTGATCACCAGGGTCGTGGACGCGCAGGCCTCCCGGGGCTCGGCGTCCGTGGTCCTGACGGGCGGCCGCAACGGCAACGGCCTGCTGGCCGCCCTGGCCGCGGCGCCCGCCCGGGACGCGATCGACTGGAGCCGGCTCGACCTCTGGTGGGGTGACGAGCGGTTCCTGCCCGAGGGCGACCCCGAGCGCAACGTCACGCAGGCGCGTCAGGCACTGCTGGACTCGGTGCCGCTCGATCCGAAACGGGTGCACGCGATGCCCGCGTCGGACGGCCCCTACGGCACCGACGTGGACGCGGCGGCGGCCGCGTACGCGGAGGAACTGGCGCGTGCGGCGGGCCCGGAGAACCACGGGCCTGTCCCCACGTTCGACGTGCTGATGCTGGGCGTCGGGCCGGACACGCATGTGGCGTCGCTCTTCCCGGAACTCCCGGCCGTGCGGGAACTCGACCGTACGGTCGTCGGTGTCCACGGCGCGCCGAAGCCGCCGCCGACCCGGGTGACGCTGACGTTGCCGGCGATTCGGGCGGCGCGGGAGGTGTGGCTCCTGGCCGCGGGCGAGGACAAGGCCCAGGCCGCGGCGATCGCGCTCTCGGGAGCCGGGGAGATCCAGGCGCCGGCGGCCGGGGCGTACGGCCGCAGTCGGACACTGTGGCTGCTGGACGCGGCGGCGGCTTCGCAACTGCCGCGTTCCTTGTACCCGCCGGCTTCGGCTTAGGCAACCAGGGGGCTCCGCCCCCTGGACCCCGGGCCTTCGCCCACCCACTACCCGAAGCCCTTTCAAGGGCAGTTTCGGGTGCGGGTGGGCATAGGCGGGGGTCCAGGGGGCGGAGCCCCCTGGTCGTGCATCGGCAGTGCTTACTTCACCGACCCGGCCATGACCCCCTGCACAAAGTGCCTCTGGAACGCGAAGAACACGACGACAGGCACGACCAGGGACACGAACGCCCCGGGCGCCAGGACATCGATGTTGCTGCCGAACTGCCGTATCTGCGACTGGAGTTCCACTGTCAACGGCTGCGAGGCACTGTCCGCGAACAGCAGCGCCACCAGCATGTCGTTCCACACCCACAGGAACTGGAAGATGGCCAGGGAGGCGATCGCCGGCCGCCCCACCGGCAGCACGAGCCGCGTGAAGATACGCCACTCACTGCCCCCGTCCATCCGCGCGGCCTCCAGCATCTCCTTCGGAATGTCGGCGAAGTAGTTCCGCAGCAGGAACACCGCGAACGGCAGTCCGTAGGCCACGTGGAACAGCACGACACCGGGGATCGTGCCGAACAGCCCAAGCTGCCCGAAGAGTTTCGCGACCGGCAGCAGCCCGATCTGCACGGGCACCACCAGCAGCGCGACCACGACGAGGAAGATCGTCTCCCGTCCGGGGAAGTCCAGCCACGCGAAGGCGTATCCCGCGAGCGCGGCGATCACCACGACGAGCAGCGTCGTCGGCACCGAGATCAGCACCGTGTTCCAGAACGCCTGCGTGATCCCGGCGTTCTCCAGCAGCGACGAGTAGTTGTCGAAGGACAGCTGCCCGGGACTGGTGAACACCGTCCACCAGCCGCCCTTCGCCGTGTCCTCGGCGGACCGCAGCGAGGACAGGAACAGCCCGGCCAGCGGCGTCATCCACACCAGGCCGACCACCACGAGGAAGGCCTGGACGACCCCGTTGCCCAACCCGCGCCGAACCGCGTTCATCGCTGCCCCCTTCGGAAACGGCGGACGTTGAACACCATGGCCGGAACCACCAGCAGCAGGAGCAGCACACCGAGCGCGCTGCCGAGTCCCTGGTTGTTGCCGCCGCCGAACGACACCAGCCACATCTGCGTCGCGAGCACGGTCGCGTCCTCCTGCACGGGACCGGGCGCGATGATGTAGACGAGGTCGAAGACCTTCATCACGTTGATGACGAGGGTGATGAAGACGACCGTCAGCACCGGTGCCAGCAGCGGCACCGTGATCCGCCGGAAGATCTGCCACTCGTTCGCGCCGTCCATCCGCGCCGCCTCCAGCGCGTCCCGCGGCAGCGTCGACAGGCCCGCCCCGATCAGCACCATGGCGAAGCCGGTCCAGATCCACAGGTAGGCCCCGATGATCGCCGGTGTGACGAGCGCCGGTCCGAGCCAGGAGACACCCTCGTAGGGTGGGGCGAAGTTGGACGACGGCAGCTTCACCGCGTACGAGCCCGGTTGGAGTCCCTCGAAGCGGAAGGAGCCGTCGGACGCGGTGGTCGCCGTGGCGACGGCCTTGCCGTCCCGGACCGCCTCGACCTTCATCTGCGGCAGTCCGCTCTCCCGCCGGTCGACCTTGCCCTGCTCCCCTCCCCCGCCGGGCGTGAAGTCCAGGTAGACCACGCCGCGCAGTTCGTCGGGGGCGGCCTTCTTCCCCGCCGCCGCGTACGCGGGTTCGGTCCCACCGGGCAGGTCGTCGGGCAGCACCCCGACGAGGCCCAGCGCCACCGCGTCGCCCGGGGACACGCTCGTACTCGTGCGGTACGAACCGTCCTTGTCCTTCGTCAGGCCCTGCCCGTCACGCGCCCGGGCCGTCGGGTACGAGGACTCCGCCTTGAAGGCGTCGTGGACGGAGACGACAGCGGCGTTCAGGACGCCCTTGTCCGGGTCCTCGTCGTAGGCGAGCCGGAAGATGATGCCGGCGGCGAGGAAGGAGACCGCCATCGGCATGAAGAGGAGCAGCTTGAAGGCGGTGGCCCAGCGGACCTTCTCCACCAGGACGGCCAGGATCAGCCCCAGGCCGGTGAGCAGGGCCGGGGCCACGACGACCCAGATGGCCGTGTTGCGGACGGCCGTGAGGGTCGCCGGGTCGCGGAACATCTCGGCGTAGTTCTCGCCGCCGACGAAGGTCGTCCCGGAGGCGTCGAAGAAGCTGCGGCCGACGCTGAACAGCACGGGGTAGACGACGAGCGCGCCGAGCAGCAGCAGTGCGGGCAGCACGAACAGCAGGGCGACGATCTTGCCGCGCCGCCGCAGCCGCCGGGTGCGGTCGGCGATCGTGACGGGCGGTGGCGGTGGGGGGTTCGTCTCTTTGACGAGGGTCGCTGTCATGGCGGATCAGTCCTGGTACGCCTTGGCCGCCGCGGCCTCCAGCTTCGCCGCGGTGCCCTTCGGGTCCGACGGGTCGCGCAGGAAGTCCTGGAGCAGCTTCCACTCGCCCGTGCCCTTGGTGCCGCCGAAGGACGCCGGGGCCTGGTCGGACATGTCGAAGCGGACCGAGTCCCCGGCGTCGACGAGGGACTTGGCGGTGGCGCGGGTGACGTCGTCGCCGTAGGAGGCGAGGTCGAGCTTCTTGTTCGGGGAGAGGAAGCCGCCGGCTTCCGCCCACACGGCCGAGGCCTCCGGGGTCGCCAGGAACTCCAGGAGGGCCTGGGCGGCCTTCTGGTTCTTGCCGTCCTTGAGGACGACGGCCGCGTCGCCACCGCTGACGACCGGCGCCTCGCCACCGGCGACCGCCGGGAACGGGAAGAAGTTCGCGTCCTCGCCGACCTTCTTGCCGAACTGGTCCTTGGCGACGCCGGCGACGAAGTCGCCCTCGTAGACCATGCCGGCCTCGGGCTCCGGCCCGAAGACCTTCTCCACCGAGCCGGGGAAGTCGGTGTTCAGGGCGCCCTTCTGGCCGCCGGCGATGAGCTGCTTGTCCTTGAAGAGCTTGCCGAGCGTGGTGAGGGCCTCGACGACGGACGCGTCGGTCCACTTCAGCTTGTGCGCGGCGAGGGCGTCGTACTTCTCGGGTCCGGCCTGGGAGAGGTAGACGTTCTCGAACCAGTCGGTGAGGGTCCAGCCGTCCTGTCCGGCGACGGAGAAGGCGGCGAGACCGGAGTCGGACACGGTCTGCCCGGCCTTCAGCATCTCGTCGTAGGTCTTCGGGGGCGTCACCCCGGCCTGGGCGAGGGCGTCGGGGCTGTACCAGACGGTCGACTTGTGGGCGGCCTTGAAGTACAGGCCGTAGAGGGTGCCGTCGACGCTGCCGTACTCCTTCCACACGGGGGCGTAGCCGGCGTCCACGGACTGCTCGGTCTTCTTCGACAGCGGCTTGAGCCAGCCCTTCTGCGCGAACTGCTTGAGCACGCCGACCTGCGGGACCATCACGACGTCGGGGGCGTTGCCGCCCTCGATCTTGCTGCCGACGACGGTGGAGACGTTGTCGCCGGTGGACGTGAACTGCGTCTTGGCGCCGGTCTTCTCGGTGAAGGCGTCCAGCACCTTCTGGAAGTTCTTCTGCTCGGTGCCGGACCAGACACCGGCCACGGTGATGGTCTGGCCGTCGAGCGCCTTGTCGCCGCCGCCGGCCGCGACGGGGCCGCCGCCGCAGGCGGTCGCGCCGAGCGCCAGGACGAGGGCGGTGCAGCCGGTGAGCAGGGTGGTACGTCGTCGCATCATCGTTGATGTCCCTTCGGGGAATTGACTTGCGGGGTTGACTTGCGGGCGTTCAGGAACGGATCCACCAGGCGGCCGTCGAGCCGGAGAGCACTCCGGGCGCGCAGGGGCCGCTGGCGAGCAGGGGGGTGCCGGAGACCGGCGCGGGGGTGGGGGCCGTACCGAAGTTGACGGCGCACACCAGGTCGTCACCGCGGGTGAAGGCCAGGACGCCGGGCGGGGAGTCCAGCCAGCGCAGTGTGCCCTCACCCAACTGGGGCAGCGCGGCGCGCAGTTGGAGGCCGTCGCGGTACAGGTGCCAGAAGGAGCGGGTGTCGGCGAGGGCCCGGTCGGTGGCGTACTCGGCGAAGTACTCCGGCTGGGGCAGCCACGGCTTGGCGCTCTCCACGCCCGGGGTGAAGCCGAACGGCGAGGCCTGGCCCGACCAGGGCAGCGGCACCCGGCAGCCGTCGCGGATGCGGGCCCGGCTGCCGGTGCGGCGGAAGATCGGGTCGGTGAGCACGTCGTCGGGCAGGTCCACGACCTCGGGCAGGCCGAGCTCCTCGCCCTGGTAGATGTAGGCGGCTCCGGGCAGCGCCAGCATCAGCAGCGCGGCGGCACGGGCGCGGGCGGCGCCGAGTCCGCTGCCCTCGGTGGCGGGTTCGCCGTAGCGGGTGACGGTGCGGACCTGGTCGTGGTTGTTGAGGACCCAGGTGACGGTCGAGCCGGTGCCGGCGATGTCCTGCATGGCCTCGGAGATGACCTTCTGGAAGGCGTCCGGGTCCCAGGGGGCGCTGAGCAGGTCGAAGAAGAAGGCCTGGTGCAGTTCGTCGGGGCGGACGTACTGGGCGTGCTCGCGGGCGGTCGGGACGGAGACCTCGCCGACGAGCAGGCGTTCGAAGCCGTCGCGCTCGGTGTACTCCTCGCATATGGAGCGCCAGCGCCGCCACACGTCGTGGACCTCCGGCTGGTTCCAGGCGAGCGGGTTGACCGAGTCGCGGGTGCGGGCGTCGGCCTCGGGGTCGTCCGAGTCGGGCAGCTCCGGGTGTTTGAAGAGCCCGGCCGCGACGTCGATGCGGAAGCCGTCGATGCCCCGGTCCAGCCAGAAGCGGAGGATCCGGTCGAACTCTGCGGTGATCTCCGGGTTGCGCCAGTTCCAGTCGGGCTGCTCGGGCGCGAACATGTGCAGGTACCACTGGCCGGGCCGTCCGTCCGGCTCGGTCACCCGGCTCCAGGCGGGGCCGCCGAACATGGAGTGCCAGTTGTTGGGCGGCTCGGCGCCGTCCGGGCCGCGGCCGTCGGCGAAGTGGAAGCGGGCGCGGGCCGGGCTGCCGGGTGGGGCGGCGAGCGCCTCGCGGAACCAGGGGTGCTCGCTGGAGCAGTGGTTCGGGACGATGTCGAGCAGCACCTTGATGCCCAGCCGCCGCGCGGCGCCCACCAGCAGGTCGAACTCGTCGAGGTCGCCGAAGAGCGGGTCGACGTCGCAGTAGTCGGCCACGTCGTAGCCGTGGTCGTGCTGCGGCGAGGGATAGAAGGGGCTCAGCCAGATCCCGTCGACGCCGAGCTTCTTCAGATAGGGCAGCCCGGCCCGGACTCCGGCGAGATCGCCGACGCCGTCGCCGGTGCTGTCCAGGAAGCTGCGGACGTACACCTGATAGATCACTGCGTCACGCCACCAGTGGTGCCTGTTCAACCCATCGACCTGTCTCTGAGGAGGGCAGCGGTTATGCATGCATGTTAAGTAGGCGTGTCGAGAGGGTGTCAATGAAAAGGCAGAAGCTACCGAGGAGTTGATATGGCGGATTCAGGCATCTATCGGACATATCTCAGCCAGATGAGACGTCCGCGTTACCTAACAAGTAAGTAGAAGTACTACCGGCGTGAGATGAGGGCGAGCTCCCGCGCCAGACGGCGCACCGCCGCCGTGGGTGTCTCGTGCCCGGCCATCGCGTCGTGCACGACCGCCTGCACCACCAGACTGACCTGGTCGTAGCGCGGGCTCTTGGGGCGCGGCTCGGCCGTGCGCACGCTCTCGCGCAGGGTCGGCAGGTAGGGGAACCTGCGGATGAGCGCGGGATCCTCGTAGAGATCGGCCCGGACGGGCGGCAGCGCGCCGCGCGTGAGCACCTGGCGCTGGACGCGCTCGCTGGTGAGGTAGGCGATCAGGCGGGCGGCGGAGTCGGGGTGCCGCGCATGCGCGCTGACGGCCAGGTTGGAGCCGCCGAGGACACTCGTGCCCGGCCCGTCCGGTCCCGGCAGGGGCACGGCGCCGACCTTCCCGGCGACCTCGGAGCCCGGGGCGGAGGCGCCGACGTAGGCGTACGGCCAGTTCCGCAGGAAGAGCAGCCGGCCGTCCTGGAAGGCCTGCTTGGACTCCTCCTCCTTGTACGTCAGCGCTTCCTTCGGTATCCAGCCCTCGCGCACCCCGCGCGCCAGGAAGCCGATGCCCTCGCGGGCCGCCGCCGAGTCGACGGTGACGCGCTCGCCCTCGTCCCCGAGGATCGAGCCGCCCGCCGAGTAGACGGCCTCGGCCGCGTTGACGGTGAGGCCCTCGTACGGCAGGAACTGCCCGGCGTAGCCGTCGAGGCCGTACTTCGGGGCGATGGTCTTCGCGTACCGCTCCAGCTCCGCCCAGGTGCGCGGCGGCCGCACGCCCTCCTTCGCGAGGATGTCCTTGCGGTAGAGGAGCAGGCCGGCGTTGGTGACGTACGGGACGGCGTAGAGCTGTCCGTCGTAGGTCGCCGTGTCCACGACCGGCGGGAGGAAGGTCCTCAGGGGGAAGCGGTCGCGGGGCAGCGGCCGGATCCAGCCCGCCGCGGCGAACTCCGAGGTCCAGTTGACGTCGATGTTGAGCACGTCGAACCGGCTGCGGTCGCCGTCACGCAGGTCCGTGGCCATCTGGGCCTGGGTCTCGTCGGCGGAGTCCGGCAGCTCGACGAGGGTCACTTTCTCGCCGGGGTGGGTGCGGTTCCAGCCCTCCAGCAGAGGACCGAGGTAGCCGGTAAGGTCTCCGGCGGTGGCGAGGGTCAGCGGTCCACGGCCGCCGCCGGCGGGCTCGCCCGCCTGCGCTCCGGCGGCAACGTAACCGGTCAGGACCACGACGAGAACGAGAAGGCCCCTACCCGCGGCATGGATCCACCGCATAGGTTCCTCCCTGTACACCGGCGACGGGCGCCTTCGCCCGGAACAGAGGCCATGTATACCTGTTAGGTATGGGCGATACTAGGGCCTGGAGCACATTGGACCGGACAGGAGGACTGCACGCGTGCGCCTGCCCCTCCTGGCCCTCCTCGCCCGCGGACCCGCCCACGGCTACGAGCTCAAGCAGGACCTTGAGCAACTGCTGGGCTCCGCGTACCCTCAGCCGAATGTCGGCCAGATCTATGTGACCCTCGGCCGCCTCGAGAAGTCGGGACTGATCGAGGGCGAGGACGTGGCGCAGTCCAGCCGGCCCAACAAAAAGGTCTACCACCTCACCGACGCCGGGCGGGAGGCGCTGCGCGCCTGGTTCGAAGAGCCCGAGGACGAGCCGCGGGTGCGGGACGAGTTCTTCATGAAGCTGGCGCTCGCTCCGCAGAGCGGTCTCGCCGACCAGATCTCCCTGATCAACCAGCAGCGGCGCCAATACCTGAACACCATGCGGCAGCTGTCGAAGCTGGCCGCCGCCGAAGACCGCGACAACCGCATCGCCCACCTGTTGATAGAAGGCGCGATGCTGCACCTGCAAGCCGATCTCGACTGGCTGGAGCGGTGCCAGGAAGAGCTGGAGGAACTGGAGTGAGCGACGACCGTCCCGCTCCTGTGCTGCGCGCCGAGGGGCTGGTGAAGACGCACCACGGCGAGGGCGCGCCCGCCCATGCCGTGCGCGGGGTCGACCTGAGCGTACGGCCCGGCGAGTTCGTGGCGATCACCGGCCCGTCCGGTGCCGGGAAGTCGACACTGCTGCATCTGCTCGGCGGCCTCCAGCGGCCGGACGCGGGCAGGATCTGGCTCGACGGCGAGTCCACCGACACCTACAGCGAGGCCCGCTGGGCGGTGAAGCGCCGGAAGCGGATCGGGATCGTCTTCCAGTTCTTCAACCTCGTGTCCAACCTGTCCGTCGCCGACAACGTGGAGCTGCCCGCCCTGCTCGCCGGGACCTCGCCGAAGCGGGCCCGGGCCGAGCGGGAGCAGTTGCTGGCCGAGCTGGGCCTGACGGGCAAGGAGCGCAGCATGCCGGGCGAGCTGTCCGGCGGCGAGCAGCAGCGCGTCGCCCTGGCCCGGGCACTGGTCAACCATCCCCCTCTGCTGCTGGCCGACGAGCCCGCGGGCAGTCTCGACAGCAAGGGCACCCGCGAGGTGATGCGGCTGCTGACCCGCTTCCACCAGCGCGGCCAGACGATCCTGCTGGTCACCCATGACGCGCGGCTGGCGAGCGCCGCGGACCGGGTGATCAGCTTCTTCGACGGCCGGATCGCCGACGACGCGGAACTCGACGGCGGCACACCACCACGCCGGGCCGGGATATCCGGTGTGCTGGAACTCAGGGACTGACATGCGGGTGAAGGACTGACATGCGGGTGTACGACGGCTGCCCGGTGTCCGGGCCGAGAGGCTGAGGCCCGTGCGAGCCACCCTGCGCTGGGCGCACTCCGATCTGCGCACGCACCGCGGCGAGGCGCTGTTCCTCGTCCTCGCCACCGCGGGCATCGTCGCCTCCCTGCTGCTCGCCACGGCCCTGTTCGGGTACGCCACCAACCCCTGGCAGCGCGTGTTCACGCAGTCGCACGGCGCGCACGTGTGGCTGCACACCGACACGGCGGCCGACACCGGGAAGCTGGCCGAGCTGGACGGCGTCGACTCCGTCGCCGGCCCGTACCCCACCGCCGCCACCACCGTCGCCTCGCGCGGCAGCCGCGCCGCCGTGGAGCTGCGCGGCACTACGCAGCGGCCGTCCGTCGGCCGCCCGCCGGTCGTCTCCGGCCACTGGCTGGACCCCACGACCCCGAACGGTGTGGTCCTGGAGAGCCGCCTCGCCCGCGCGCTGCTGGCCGAGCCCGGCGACACCCTCACCGTGCCCGGCACCGCCCGCGAACTGACCGTGGTGGGCCTCGCCGACAGCGCCGAGCCGCGCTACCGGCCCGGTGAGCAGCCGGGCCTGGTGTGGGCGTTGCCGTCGGCCGTGCCGGATCCCGTCGGCCAGGTGATCGGGCTGCGGCTGACCGATCCCGGCGACACGTCCTACGTCGTCCAGCGCGCCGTGACCGTACTGGGCGCCGGGGCGATCGGGGAGGTGTCCACCTGGCAGCAGGCCCGGGCCGAGGCGCAGGGCGACAACCGGCTGCTCGGCCAGGTGCTGGGCCTGTTCGGGCTGGGCGCGCTGGTCGCCGCCGGGCTCGCCGTGCACGGGGCGATCGGCACCCGTATCCGCGGCCACCTGCGGGACCTCTCCGTGCTGAAGGCGATCGGCTTCACCCCCGGCCAGGTGGTCCGCATCTTCCTGCTCCAGCACCTCGCCTACGCCCTCCTGGGTGCCGTGGCCGCCGCCGCGCTGGCCGAGGCCCTGGGCAGCCGGGTCCCGGGGCGTCTCGGGGACGCGGTCGGGGTGTGGCAGGGGCTGCCCGGACACACCGTGGCGCTGTTCGTGATCCCGGTGGGCGCGGTGCTGTTCATCGGCGCGACCACCGGGCTGGCCGCCTGGCGGGCGGGACGGGTGCCGCCGGTGCCGGTGCAACGGCCGACGGCGGCGCTCGGCGGTCGGCTGACCGGAGCGAACACGGGCCGGGCGTTCGGACCGGGCCCCGCGGTGGCTACGCCTGGCACGCAACCGACCGGGACAGCGGCCCAAGCCCTCCAGCCGGCTGCCGCACCGACTGTCAGGCGTCTGGCCGACGGCCTGCGCCGGGTTCTCGGACTGCGGCCCACACCGGCCGCACCCGACCGGCAGCCGGCCGGGACAACGAGCCAAGCCCTGCGACCGCAGACCGCAGCGGCTCCGCACGGCGGGCGGCCGACCGGCGGGCTGCGCCGGGCCCTCGGGCTGCGGCCCGCGGCTCCCCGGGCCGGGCAGCTCTCCGACCTGGCCCGCCGCGCCCTCGGGGCGCGGGTTCCGCCCGCGCTGGTGCTGGGCTGGCACAAGGCGTTCACCCGCCGCCCCCGGTCCCTCGCCACCGTCGCCCGTCTCACGCTGCCGCTGCTGCTGATCGTCGTGGCGATGAGCGCGTGGACCACCATCGACCGCTTCCACAGCACGCCCGAGCAGGTCGGCCTGCCGACCGCCCTCAGCGTCCGCGCCGACGCCGGCCTGACCGAACGGCAGACCCGCGCCCTCCTGGAACGCGACCCGGGGGTGACCGCCGCCTACCCCGGCGTCGAGACGGCCGCCCTGGTCCCGGGCCAGACGGCGACCATCGCCCTGCGCGGCCTCGGCACCGACCAGGACCCCTACCCGTACACCCTCGCCGAGGGCCGCCCCGCCAGTGGCGCCGACGAGGCCGTGGCCGGGCAGGGACTGCTCGACCTGCTGGACGTGCGCGTCGGCGACTGGGTGCGGATGACCGTCGGCGACCAGCCGCAGATCCTGCACATCGTGGGACGCAGCATCGAGCCGGACAACGCCGGCCGGGTCATCTCCACGTCCCTCGACACCCTCCGCGCCAACGACCCCGGGCTCCGCCCGACCCTCTACGAGCTGCGCCTGGATCCCGGTGCCGACCCGCGGGAGGTCGCCGACCGGCTGGCCACGGCCGGGCGCGGCCACCTGGACGTGCACACCGTGACCAACCCCGCCGACGGGCTCTCCCCGCTGCGCGCGGTCGTCGCCGGGCTGATCGCCGTCCTCGCCCTCATCGGGCTGATCGAGCTCCTGACGGCGATCGGCGGCACCGTCCGCGAGAGTGAACGGGACCTGCTCGCGCTGAAGGCCATCGGCCTGTCCCCCCGGCAGATCACGGCCATCACCGTCACCGCCACCGGCTGTACGGCACTGGCGGCCGTGCTCGCCGCCACTGCCCTGGGCCTGCCGCTCGCCCACTGGCTGATCGACGCCCAGGGCCGGTCGAGCGGCATCGGCGCCGGGATCGCCCAGGGCCCGTCCGCCCCGCTGATGCTGCTGCTCGGGACGGCGGCGGTCCTCTGCGCGGCCGCACTCGCCGCCCTGCCCGCGGCCCGTGCGGCCCGCCGCCGGCTCGCGGACACACTGAGCGCGGTCGCCTGACGTCCTGACCGCTCCGCGGGTCAGCCGCCGTAGGGGTGCTGCGGGTTGTACGGCGGCTGCGGGTGCGGGGCGTACGGGTGCTGACCGCCCGGCGCGTAGGGATGGCCGTAGGGGTTGCCGCCCTGCGGCGGCAGGTACGGCGATCCCGCCGGGGGCGTCCCCGGAGGCATCGGCGGGACCGGCCCGGGCGCGGGCGCCGGCGCCAGAGTCGCCGGATGGGCCTTAAGCCGGATCCCGTACCGCCGCTTGAGCCGCCCCATCTCCAGCAGCGCGATGGCGGTGACCGTCACCGGAGCGCCCAGGATGAAGACGATCCCCAGGGTGAGGCTCAGGCCGTGCAGATCACCGGTGACGAGGTCCGGGACGGCCACCAGCCAGCTGGTCACCATGGCGAGCAGCGGCGGCAGACAGCGGTGCGTGGCAGCCGTGCCGAAGAAGTTGCCGGAGACCCGCACCGCCCCGTAGGCCGTGAAGATGAGCATCCACATCATCGTCAGGCCGACCCCGATGATCACGGCGGCGTTCGCCGACCCGTTCACCGTCTGCACCAGCATCAGCAGGGCGGCCACGCACCCGACGAACAGCAGGAGCAGCAGCAGGGAGTTGAGCAGCGGCACCCGCAGCTGCCGCACCGTGCCGCCGCGCCGCCAGACCCAGAGCATCGCTGCGACCGTCAGCGGCGTGAGGAAGAGCAGGACGACGGAGGCCGTCATCGCGTTCTCCAGCAGCTCCGTGAAGTCGAAGCCGCCCTCGATGAAGGTGTAGACCCCGAGGGACGCGACCGCCCCGGCGATGACCCGGAACTTCTTCAGCCGCTCCACGGACGGATCGAGCGGCTGCGGTATCCACGCGGGGTGGAACACCGCCCGCGCCACGTCCTGGGGCTTCAGGACGGACCCGACCGTCAGCGCGCCGCCTGTCCAACTACCGCGTGTGCGTGCCACTTCGCGCTCCCCCGAGCACTCGCCATGATGATCGCCCGGGAGTCTACGGGAAGCGGAGGGCGGGCCGCCGGGGGTGGGCGGAATCAGCGCGCCGCCGGACAGGGGGGCGGACAGCACGCCGCCGGGCGGTGGGCGGACAGCACGCTGCCGTCCGCCTCCCGCCCGGTGCTCGTCACTGCCGGCCGCGCAGCTCCCGGTACGTGGCGACCAGGGCCTTGGTCGAGGCATCCAGACCCTCGACCTCGGCGCCCTCGGTCAGCGCGGGCTCGACGCGCTTGGCGAGGACCTTGCCCAGCTCCACACCCCACTGGTCGAAGGAGTCGATGTCCCACACCGCGCCCTGCACGAACACCTTGTGCTCGTAGAGGGCGACGAGCTGTCCGAGCACGGACGGCGTCAGCTCGGGCGCCACGATCGTGGTCGTCGGGTGGTTGCCCTGGAACGTCTTGTGCGGGACCAGCTCCTCCGGCACACCCTCGGCCCGCACCTCCTCCGGGGTCTTGCCGAAGGCGAGCGCCTGCGTCTGGGCGAAGAAGTTGGCCATCAGCAGGTCGTGCTGCGCCTTCAGTTCGTCGCTCAGTTCGGCGACCGGCCGCGCGAACCCGATGAAGTCCGCCGGGATGAGCTTCGTGCCCTGGTGGATGAGCTGGTAGTAGGCGTGCTGCCCGTTGGTGCCGGGCGTGCCCCACACGACCGGCCCGGTCTGCCACTCCACCTCACGCCCGTCCCGGCCGACGTACTTGCCGTTGGACTCCATGTCGAGCTGCTGGAGGTAGGCGGTGAACTTGGACAGGTAGTGGCTGTAGGGCAGCACCGCGTGCGACTGGGCGTCGTGGAAGTTGCCGTACCAGATGCCCAGCAGGCCCAGCAGCAGCGGCACGTTGGACTCGGCGGGCGCGGTCCGGAAGTGCTCGTCGACGATCCGGAAGCCGTCGAGCATCTCCCGGAAGTTGTCCGGGCCGATGGCGATCATCAGGGACAGGCCGATCGCGGAGTCGTACGAGTAGCGGCCGCCGACCCAGTCCCAGAACTCGAACATGTTGGCCGTGTCGATACCGAACTCGGCGACCTTCTCGGCGTTCGTCGACAGGGCGACGAAGTGCTTGGCGACGGCGGCCTCGTCACCCAGCGCGTCCAGCAGCCAGCCGCGCGCGGACGTGGCGTTGGTGACCGTCTCGATGGTGGTGAAGGTCTTGGAGGCGATGACGAACAGCGTTTCCGCCGGGTCCAGGTCCCGCACCGCTTCGTGCAGGTCGGCGCCGTCCACGTTCGACACGAAGCGGACCGTCAGGTCCCGGTCGGTGAAGGCGCGCAGCACCTCGTACGCCATCGCGGGACCCAGGTCGGAGCCGCCGATGCCGACGTTGACCACGTTCCTGATGCGCTTGCCGGTGTGGCCGGTCCACACGCCGGAGCGGACACGCTCGGCGAAGTCGGCCATCTTGTCGAGCACCGCGTGCACGCCCGGCACCACGTTCTCACCGTCGACCTCGACGACCGCGTCCCGCGGCGCCCGCAGCGCGGTGTGCAGCACGGCCCGGTTCTCGGTGGTGTTGATCTTCTCGCCTCGGAACATGGCGTCCCGGAGCCCGAACACGTCGGTGGCGGCGGCCAGTTCGCGCAGCAGCCGCAGGGTGTCGTCGGTGACCAGGTGCTTGGAGTAGTCGACGTACAGGTCACCGACCCGGAGGGTGTACGCGGTGCCGCGGCCGGAGTCGGCGGCGAACAGCTCGCGCATCCGGACGTCGCCCAGTTCCTCGCGGTGCTTGGCCAGTGCCGTCCACTCGGGCGTCTGGTTGAGCCTGGTACGGCCGTCTGCGTTCATCTCGGAGTTCAGCCTTCTTTCCTGTCCTGCCTGCGTACCTTGCCCCGCTGCCGGTCCCAACCTAATGGAGCAGCGCGTGACATCGTCTGTCGTGGCGCCGTCGTCCGGCTCAACAACACCTACGTTCACATGGAGCGCGGGTATCAGCGCGAGGACGGCGAGGACGAAGAACGCGGCCGTGAGCAGGGGCGGCGTGTTCGGCCCCCAGGCGGTGGCGACGGCCCCGCCCAGCAGGGCTCCGAGGGGCACGCCGGCGAAGGCCAGGGTCCGGAAGGCCGAGCTGACCCGGCCCAGCAGTGCGGCGGGGCTGCGCTCCTGCATCAGTGTCATCGTGTTGACGTTCCACACCATGCCCATGAGCCCGAAGACGGCCAGCGCGCCCACCAGCACGGCGAGGCTGCGCACGGTGCCCATGACGACGAGGGCGGCGGTCTGCACCGAGCCGGCGAGCAGCACGGACCGTAGCCGGCCGAGACGCGCGACCAGCCGGCCGTTCACCACTCCCCCGGCCAGGCTGCCCAGGGTGAAGGCCGCGCCCGCCGCCGCGTATCCCGCGGGGCCCGCGTCGAGCCAGTCGGTGACGAGGACGACCAGCATGGCGAGCTGGGCGCCCATGCCGATGTTGCACAGGGCGGTCGCTGCGCACAGGCCACGCAGGGCGCGGTCGCGCCACAGGGTGCGCAGCCCCTGAGCGATCTCGCGGCGCAGGGTGCTCCCCGACGACCTGGGCTTCCGGTCGGACTCGGCGGCCGGCAGTGAGGCGATCAGCACGGCGGCCACCAGGAAGGTCACGGCGTCGGCCGCGAAGGGGACGGCGGTCCCGGCGGCCAGCAGCAGCGGGACCACGGGCCCGCCCAGCAGGCCGCCCGCGATGCGCTGGCCGGTCATCAGCCGGGCATTGGCACTGCCGAGGGCGTCCCGGTCGACCAGGGCGGGCAGCAGCGCCGTGGCGGCGTTGTCGAAGAGGGTCTGGAGGGTGGTCAGGGCGAAGGCCACCACGATGAGCAGGCCGATCGAGGCGTGACCGAGGGCGACCGCCACCGCGAAGGCGGCGACCAGCAGCCCGCGTAAGGCGTCGACCGTCCACATGGCGCGCCGCTGGTCCACGCGGTCGGCGACGGCCCCGCCGAGCAGGCCGAAGACGATCCAGGGCAGGTAGCCGCAGGCCGTGACGGAGGCGATGAGCAGCGGCTCGTCGGTCAGCGAGACGGCGAGCAGGGGCAGCGCGGCCGTACGCAGCGCGTCACCGAAACTGGACAGCACGGCGGCGCTCCACAGCCGTCCGAAGCCCCCGCGCCACGCGGGCGCGCGCCTGCCCGCCACCTCGACCGCCGCCACTGCTCCCCCTCACGGTTCGCCCGATGCAACAAACCGTAGAGGGCACCACTGACAATCGGTCCGCGAGCGGCCGTCCGCCGGGGCGGAAAGCAGCTCCGGCCGGGCACCCGCTGGTGCCCGGCCGGTCTCAACTCCTAGATCTCGCCCCGCAGTTTGGCGAGCGCCTCGGCGAGGATCGCCTCGCCGTCCGCGTCGCTGCGCCGCTCCCGCACATACGCCAGGTGCGTCTTGTAGGGCTCGGTGCGCGGCGGGTCCGGCGGGTTGTCCCGGTCCTGGCCGGCCGGGAATCCGCAGCGGGGACAGTCCCAGGTTTCGGGCACCTGCGCGTCGCTGGCGAAGCTCGGCTGGGTCTCGTGTCCGTTGGAGCACCAGAAGGAGATGCGCAGCCGCGGCGCGGACTCGCCGCGCTCGGCCTCGCCCATCGGCCCCGCCCCGACCCGGCTTCCCCGGATCGCGTTGCCACTTGCCACGGTCGTAACTCCCTGCGTGATGGTGCCGCGAAGCGAGTCGGCGTTCCGCTTCGCTGCGAGCGCCTCAGTCTACGTAAGGCCCAACGCGCGTCCAGTGATTGGAGTTACAACCCTCACACCTAGACGCAAGCCCCATGATAGGCCGCGCTTTGCCGCGCGTACCGAACATGGGGCCTTACGTACGTATCGCTTGGGTACGTCTTGCGTGCGTACGTATTGCGTGCGGAATGCGGGCCGGTCAGTTGTTCACCTTCATCAGGATGCCGAGCACGATAATGCACGCGAACCAGAGCAGACCGACCACGACGGTGATCCGGTCGAGGTTGCGTTCGGCGACCGAGGAGCCGCCGACGGAGGACTGCATGCCGCCACCGAACATGTCGGAGAGGCCGCCGCCCTTCCCCTTGTGCATCAGCACCAGCAGCATCATCAGCAGGCTGAAGACGATCAGGGCGATCGAGAACCCCAAAACCACGGCTGGACCAACTTCCTCGGATTCGGATGGACGACGCGGGGCCCAGCACAGTGCTGGACCCCGCAAGGGTACGACGGATCGCGCCTACCGCATACTCACTGGTCGCGGAAGCGCACGATCTTGACGAACTCGTCGGCGTCCAGCGAGGCACCGCCGACCAGGGCGCCGTCGATGTCGGCCTGCGCCATGATCTCGGCGACGTTGCCGGACTTCACGGAGCCGCCGTACTGGATGCGGACCTTGTCGGCCACGTCCTGCGAGTACAGCTCGGCGATCTTGCCGCGGATCGCCGCGCAGACCTCCTGGGCGTCCTCGGCACCGCAGACCTTGCCGGTGCCGATGGCCCAGACCGGCTCGTAGGCGATCACGACGGTCTCGGCCTGCTCGGCGGGGAGGTCCTTCAGACCGCCCTCGACCTGGGCGAGGGTGTGGGAGACGTGGTTGCCCGCCTCGCGGACCTCCAGCTCCTCGCCGACGCACAGGATGGGGGTCAGGCCGTGCTTGTAGGCGGCCTTGACCTTGGCGTTCACCAGCTCGTCGGTCTCGGCGTGGTACTGGCGGCGCTCGCTGTGGCCGATGGCGACGAACGTGCACTTCAGCTTGGCCAGCATGGGGCCGGAGATCTCGCCGGTGAAGGCACCGCCGTCGTGGGCCGAGATGTCCTGGGCGCCGTACTTGATCTTGAGCTTGTCGCCGTCGACCAGGGTCTGCACGGAGCGCAGGTCGGTGAAGGGCGGCAGGACGGCGACCTCGACGGCCTCGTAGTCCTTGTCGGCCAGGGCGAAGGCGAGCTTCTGGACGTGGGCGATGGCCTCGAGGTGGTTGAGGTTCATCTTCCAGTTGCCCGCCATCAGCGGCGTGCGCGTGCTCATAAGGGTCAGTCCTCCAGTGCGGCGAGGCCGGGGAGCGTCTTGCCCTCGAGGTATTCGAGGGAGGCGCCGCCACCGGTCGAGATGTGGCCGAATGCCGTCTCGTCGAAGCCGAGGGTGCGCACGGCGGCGGCGGAGTCGCCGCCGCCGACCACGGTGAAGCCCTTGGATTCGACGAGGGCCTGGGCGACCGCCTTGGTGCCCTCGGCGTAGTCGGGGTGCTCGAAGACGCCCATGGGCCCGTTCCAGAAGACGGTGGCGGCGTCGGCGAGCTTGGACGCGTACAGCTTGCGGGTCTCGGGCCCGATGTCGAGGCCCATCTGGTCGGCCGGGATGGCGTCCGCGGCGACGGTCGTGGGGTGGGCGGGAGCCTTGGTCTTCAGGTCAGGGAACTCGGTCGCGCTCAGGGCGTCGACGGGCACGACCAGCTCGACGCCGGTCTTCTCGGCCCGCTCGACGTACTCCTGGACGGCCGCGATCTGGTCCTCCTGGAGGAGGGAACCGCCGACCTCGTAGCCCTTGGCCTTGAGGAAGGTGTAGGCCATGCCACCGCCGATGAGGATGCGGTCGGCCCTGCCGAGCAGCTGGTCGATGACGGCGAGCTTGTCGGAGACCTTGGCGCCGCCGAGGGCGACGACGTAGGGCCGCTGGAGGTCCTCCGTCAGCTTCTTCAGGACGGCGACCTCCTTGGCGATGAGGTAGCCGGCGGCGTGCGGCAGCCGGGCCGGGAGGTCGTAGACGGAGGCGTGCTTGCGGTGCACGGCCCCGAAGCCGTCACCGATGTAGAGGTCAGCGAGGGCGGCGAGCTGATCGGCGAAGGCGCCGCGCTCGGCGTCGTCCTTGCTGGTCTCACCGGCGTTGAAGCGCAGGTTCTCGACGACCGCGACCTGGCCGTCGGCGAGGGCGGCGACGGTGGACCGGGCGGACTCGCCGACCGTGTCGGTGGCGAACCGTACGTCCGTGCCGAGGAGTTCACCGAGGCGCGTGGCGGCCGGGGCGAGGGAGAAGGCCGGGTCCGGGGCGCCCTTGGGGCGGCCCAGGTGCGAGGCGACGATCACCCGGGCGCCCGCGTCGGCGAGGGCCTTGACCGTGGGCAGCACGGCGCGGATCCGGCCGTCGTCGGTGATGGTCGTACCGTCCAGCGGCACGTTCAGGTCGGCGCGGACGAAGACCCGCTTGCCGGACACCCCTTCGGAGAGGAGTTCGTCGATCGTCTTCATGAGGGGACTCCTGGAAGAGCTCGTGATCGCTCGAAAGCGCTCGTGATCGAACAGCTCTGATCTGTACGTGAGTCAGGGCTCGGACAGCGCATTCTCGCGCTGCCCGAGCCCTGTTCTCACATGGACGTGCCTGCTCCGTGGATCAGAGCTGGTTGCCGACGAAGACCGTCAGGTCGACGAGGCGGTTGGAGTAGCCCCACTCGTTGTCGTACCAGCCGATGACCTTCACGTTCTTGCCCTCCTGGACCATGGTCAGGGAGGAGTCGAAGGTGCAGGACGCCGGGGCGTTGACGATGTCGGACGAGACGATCGCGTCCTCGGTGTACTCGAGGATGCCCTTCAGCTCGCCCTCGGCGGCCTTCTGGAAGGCGGCGTTGACCTCTTCCTTCGTGACCTCGCGGCTCAGCTCGATGACCAGGTCGGTGACCGAACCGGTCGGGACCGGGACGCGCATGGCCATGCCGTCCAGCTTGCCCTTGAGCTGCGGGAGGACCAGCGCGGTGGCCTTGGCGGCACCCGTGGTGGTCGGGATGATGTTCTCGGCGGCGGCACGGGCGCGGCGCAGGTCCTTGTGCGGGAAGTCCAGGATGCGCTGGTCGTTCGTGTACGCGTGCACCGTCGTCATCAGGCCCTTGACGATGCCGAAGTTCTCGTCGAGGACCTTGGCCATCGGCGCCACGCAGTTGGTGGTGCAGGAGGCGTTGGAGATGACGTGGTGGTTCGCCGGGTCGTACGTGTCCTGGTTGACGCCCATCACGATGGTGACGTCCTCGTCCTTGGCCGGGGCCGAGATGAGGACCTTCTTGGCGCCGCCGGCGATGTGCTTCTCGGCGTCGGCCTTCTTGGTGAAGATGCCGGTCGACTCGATGACGATGTCGACGCCCAGCTCGCCCCAGGGGATGTCGGCGGGGTTGCGCTCGGCGAGGACCTTGATGGTCTTGTCGCCGACGGTGATGGTGTCCTCGGTGTGCGAGACCTCCTGCTTGAGGCGGCCGAGGATGGTGTCGTACTTCAGCAGGTGAGCGGTGGTCGCGGTGTCACCCAGGTCGTTGACAGCCACGATCTCGATGTCTGCACCCTGCTCCAGCAGCGCGCGGAAGTAGTTACGACCGATGCGGCCGAAGCCGTTGATGCCTACGCGGATCGTCACGAACCGATCTCCTCGTTGGTACGCCGGCCATGAAGAGCCGGCGAGCTCTGTTTGGGATGTCCCCGACCGCCTACGACCCTACCTCCCTGAGGCTGCGGTGGTGACATCCAGATGCCCCATACACGGCAGGGCGGTCCGTACCGGCCAGTAGGGGTACGGACCGCCCGCCACCGAGAGCGGGATCACTCGATTTCGCTACTCGGTGTGGTGCCAGTTGACGGAGAGTTCCCAGCTCCCGTGGGGTCACACGTCGAGGGAGGCGAGTGCCTTTCTCATCAGTGCCGCCCGGTCGGCCGCGGTGGCGACGTGCTCCAGGCCGAAGCCCAGCAGCACGGTGTCGTCCGTGGTGACCGCTCCGTATGTCTGGAACAGGGCTCCGGTGCGGGTCCAGTCCTTCAGGACGGCCGGGCTGCCCGCGGGCGGTCCGGCCGTCTTCCAGGCGCCGAGCGAGGTCTCGAAGCCCTCGGTCTCCTTCGCCGTGCCGCCGACGACGAGCGACGCGTCGTCGGCGAGCACGCCGCGCCCGCCGGTGCCCGGGTCGGTGACATAGCTGATCGAGACCTCGACCGTCTTGCCGGCGTACGCGCTCAGGTCGAATTCCACCTGCTGCCATCCGCCGGAGGTGCCGGTGAGGCTGTTCCACGACCCGGTGCTGCCGGTCGCGGTGCAGCCGTCGTCCGACAGGGTCAGGTAGCGCTTCAGCCAGGGGTGCTCACGGACGTAGAAGCCGCCGCCGCACTCGGCCGGGACGGTGGCCTTGGTGGCGCCCCCCTTCTCGGGCAGGGTCGTCCAGTCGTCGGCGCCCGTGGTGTGGGCCTCGACGAGGACGTTGTCGTAGCCGGGCTCGGTGTCCCACATCAGCTGGGTGCGCAGGGTGGGCTTGTCGGCCGCGGCGACACCGGTGAGGTCCACGGTGCGGGTGAGGCGCTTGTAGGCGTCGTCGGTGTGGACGGCGGCCGCCATCGAGGAGCCCGCGTACGGGCCGTACGGGTTGACCGCGCCGGCGAACTGTCCGGCGCCCTTGCTCGCGAACTGCGGGAACTCGTCGGCGGGCAGTTCGTCCGAGGTGACGCCGTACCGGCCCGCCTTGTCCAGGGGGTTGCCGGGCGCCGCCGTGAGGGGGCCCGTGAAGCCGCCCAGCTCGCCGGAGCCGGTGAAGCCGGTGGCTCCGGCGGCCGAGGTACGGCTGTAGGCGCCCAGGTAGTACTGACTGAAGTCGTCCGACAGGGTGCCGCCGCCGAGGTCGACGCTGCCGCCGGCCTGCTCGCCGGCCTCGATCAGCCTGCCGCCCTCGTTGAGGTAGGCGCGCAGCTGGAGCTGGGTGGCGTTGCCGGGGACACTCGCGCCCGTGTAGTGGACGACGGTGTCGAAGTGGCTCAGCACGCCCAGTGCGTCCGGCGCGCCGCGCTCGGCGACGTCCCAGACGAGCGCCTTGCGGCCGTTGGCCTTGAGGGCGTCCACGTACTTCTGTGCCTGCGTGGCGGTCGCGCCCTCCTCGGCGACGACGAGGGTGTTCGCCCTGGGCCGTTCGGCGACGGTGTAGGTGAAGCGCTCACTGGAGACCTTCTTGCCGTTCCTCGTCTCCGCGGTGAACCACACCTCGACCTTGTCGCCGGGATCGCCGTCCTTGACCTTCGCCCGGTACTCGTCGAAGTAGAGGTTGTCCTCACCGCCGTAGGTCTCGCCGCCCTTCCAGGGCTTGAGCGCCATGTCCTCGGTGCGGCCGCCGTTGACGCGGTACTTCAGTTCCTTGTCGCGCAGCGACTTGCGTGCGACGACGGAGACCTCCTGGTCGGCGCCGCGGGAGTACGACACCGGGAACGCGGCCGGGGTGAAGTCGGCGGCGCGCAGTCCGACCGACGAGGACGGCCGGTCGGGGTGGGAGGCGGACTCGGCGACGGAGAGCGCGAACGGGACGTTCTTGGCGAACTCCTGCTGGATCAGCTTCTCGTCGTCCGGGAAGGTGAAGATCGACCGGCAGTCGGACGCCTTCCACTCGTCGTTCGGGTCGGCGTTGGAGGCCGACTGACAGGTCGACATCTCCGGGGTGAACATCGCCAGGCCGTTGACGTTCGCCGCGTGGCCGTCGGCCTCGCCGTTGGTGGTGTACAGCTCGGAGGAGACCTGCGGGTGGTAGCCGGGGATCGCGGGGTTCTCGGGCGTACCGGCGAGCGCTTCGTACACGACGTCGTCGGGGGTGTGCGTAGCCACCTGCCAGCCGACTCCGTAGAGGATCAGTTCGGCGGCGGAGTGGTAGTTGATGCCGTACGTGAAGCCGATCCGCTTCTGGAAGGCGTCCAGCGCCTGGGTCTCCGGTTCGGAGTTCGGGCCCGCGCCGCGGTAGGTCTCGCTGGTGGGGTTGGGGGACGAGCCCTCGTTGTCGTAGCCCCACTTGTAGGCGAAGTTGCGGTTGAGGTCGACGCCGTCGCCGGTGCCGATGACGCCGTCGCCGTTGACGTCCCGCAGGTTCTTGCGCCACAGGCGGTTGTCGTCACCGGCGTGGGTGTGGTCGTAGCCGTCGGGGTTGGCGGAGATGACGAACCACAGTTCGGTGGAGTCGACGATCTTCTTGACGCGCCGGTCCTTCTTGTAGTTGTCCAGGTAGTGGTGCATCAGGCGCCGGGTCATCTCCGGCGTGATCCACTCTCGGGCGTGCTGGTTGGACAGGTAGAGGACGGAAGGCTTGGAGCCGTCCTTCGTCTTCTTCGCGCCCTTGGTGAGCTTCAGCGCGAGGATGTCCTGGCCCTTGACCGTCTTGCCGATGGAGACGACCTTGGTCAGGCCGGGGTTGTCCTGCGCGGCCTCGAGGATCTCCTCCTTGATGCCGCCCTTGCCGCTGTACGGGCGGAACACGCCCTCGGCGGCGTTCCCGACGCGGGCCTTCGCCCTGCGGGAGAGGTCGTGCTCGGTGAGGTCGACGCCCTGCTGCTCCAGCTTCTTCGCCTGCTGGTCGGTCAGGATGACCTCGACGGTGGCGGTGCCCTTCTCCGGCACCTGCTCGCTGAGTTCGTGGCCGTCCTGGCCGGCCGCGAGCAGCAGGGGTACCTGCTCGTGGGTGACGTCGGCGCGGAAGACCTTGACTTCGTCCGGGTCGGACGGGGGTGAACTGTCCGGTTGTGCCTGGGCGATGGGTGCGATGCTCGCTCCGCCGATCAGGAGCGTGCCGACAGCGAGGATCGATCTCGCTCTTCGTCTCATGAACCCCCCTAGCGTGGGTTCGCCACAGCAGCGAACAGATGCCAGGCTCATGACAGTCCATGATCGAGTCAAGAGTGCCCCAACGACACGCGAAAGCCGGTGCCGACCACCCAAGTGGACTCCGGCACCGGCTTCTTGACGGACTGTGTGATCAGCCTACGAGATTGTCGGCCAGCTCCTCGGAGAGGTTGGCGTCCGTGCCCGGGATACCCAGGTCGGAGGCGCGCTTGTCGGCCATGGCCAGCAGGCGGCGGATCCGGCCGGCGACGGCGTCCTTGGTCAGCGGCGGGTCGGCGAGCGCGCCCAGCTCCTCCAGCGATGCCTGCTTGTGCTCCATGCGCAGCCGGCCGGCCGCGGCGAGGTGCTCGGGCACGTCCTCGCCGAGGATCTCCAGGGCGCGCTGGACCCGGGCACCGGCGGCGACCGCCGCACGGGCCGAGCGGCGCAGGTTGGCGTCGTCGAAGTTGGCGAGCCGGTTCGCCGTGGCCCGCACCTCGCGGCGCATCCTGCGCTCCTCCCAGGCCAGCACCGACTCGTGGGCGCCCAGGCGGGTGAGCAGGGCGCCGATCGCGTCGCCGTCGCGGACGACGACCCGGTCCACGCCGCGCACCTCGCGGGCCTTGGCGGCGATCGACAGGCGGCGGGCGGCGCCGACCAGGGCGAGCGCCGCCTCGGGGCCCGGGCAGGTCACCTCCAGGGAGGAGGAGCGGCCGGGCTCGGTGAGCGAGCCGTGCGCCAGGAAGGCGCCCCGCCAGGCGGCCTCGGCGTCGCAGGTGGCCCCCGAGACCACCTGCGGGGGCAGGCCGCGGATCGGGCGGCCCCGCCCGTCGACCAGGCCGGTCTGGCGGGCCAGCTGGTCACCGCCCGCGACGACGCGCACCACGTAGCGCGAGCCGCGGCGCAGTCCGCCCGGTGCCATCACGATCAGCTCCGAGCTGTGGCCGAAGATCTCCAGGATGTCCCGCTTGAGGCGGCGGGCCGCCATCGCCGTGTCCAGCTCCGCCTCGATCACGATCCGACCGCTCACCAGGTGAAGGCCGCCGGCGAACCGCAGAATGGCGGAGACCTCCGCCTTTCTGCAGCAGGTCCGGGTGACGGGGAGCCGGGAGATCTCGTCCTTCACCGCTGCCGTCATCGCCATGGGCCGATCCTTCCATGCATCCGAAAAATACGGTCGTACGCGGCGGCCAACAGCTCCGGGTCATGCCTCGGGGTCCCGTCGGGCCGGGCCACCGGCGCCAGCTCGACCGCGGCCCCGAACCGTTTGGCGGCATCGGTCAGGGAGGCGCGGTCGGGCACGGCGGCCTCGTCGGCCAGCACCACGTCCAGGGCGAGTTTAGGGGCGTGTCGTCCCAAAACCTCCAAATGACGCTGCGGGGAGAAGCCCTCGGTTTCTCCGGGCTGCGGGGCGAGGTTCAGGGAGAGTACCCGGCGGGCCTTGGTCTGCGTCAGCGCGTCCAGCAGGTCGGGCACCAGCAGGTGCGGGATGACCGAGGAGAACCAGGAGCCGGGGCCGAGCACCACCCAGTCCGCGTCCAGGACGGCCTCGACCGCCTCGGGCACGGCCGGCGGGTCGTGCGGCACGACGTGGACGGACTGCACCTCGCCCGGGGTGAGGGCGACGGTGGCCTGGCCGCGGACCGTGTCCACCTCGTCCGGGCGCGCCGGGTCGTGGCCTTTGACCAGGGCCTGGAGCTCCAGCGGGACGGCGGACATGGGCAGCACGCGCCCCTGCGCGCCGAGCAGCCGCCCGACCAGGTCGAGGGCCTGGACGTGGTCGCCGAGCTGTTCCCACAGGGCGACGATCAGCAGATTGCCGACCGCGTGTTCGTGCAGGTCACCCTTGGACTGGAAGCGGTGCTGGATGACGCGCGCCCAGGTCTGGCCCCAGTCGTCGTCACCGCACAGCGCGGCCAGTGCCTTGCGCAGGTCGCCGGGCGGCAGCACGCCCAGTTCGTCGCGCAGCCGACCGCTGGAGCCGCCGTCGTCGGCCACGGTGACGACGGCGGTGAGGTCGCCGGTGATCCGGCGCAGCGCGGCGAGCGAGGCGGACAGGCCCATGCCGCCGCCGAGGGCGACGACCTTGGGCTGGGTGCCCCGGCGGCGGGGTCTGCCGCCGCGGGCCTCGGCGGGCCGGCCGCCCCTTCCGTCGGTGCTGCCGTCGGGCACCACCCGGCGCAGCCGGCTCAGCCGCGGAGTACGTCGTGTCATTCGCGTCCCATGTCCCGGTGTACGACCACCGTCTCCACACCCTCGGCGGCGAGCCGGGCGGCGAGCTTCTCCGACATGGCGACCGAGCGGTGCTTGCCGCCCGTGCAGCCCACGGCGATGGTCACGTAGCGCTTGCCCTCACGGCGGTAGCCGGTGGCGACGAGCTGGAGGAGCTCCGTGTAGCGGTCGAGGAACTCCTTGGCGCCGGGCTGGTTGAAGACGTACCCGGACACCTCCTCGTTGAGGCCCGTGTACGGGCGCAGCTCCGGGACCCAGTGCGGGTTCGGCAGGAAGCGGCAGTCGACGACCAGGTCGGCGTCGACCGGCAGGCCGTACTTGTAGCCGAAGGACATGACCGTGGCCCGCAGCTCCGGCTCCTCCTCGCCGGCGAACTGGGCGTCCATCTTGGCGCGCAGCTCGTGCACGTTGAGGCTGGAGGTGTCGATCACCAGGTCGGCGTCGCCGCGCAGCTCGCGCAAAAGCTCTCGCTCGGCGGCGATGCCGTCGACGATCCGCCCGTCGCCCTGGAGGGGGTGCGGGCGGCGCACCGACTCGAAGCGGCGCACCAGGGCATCGTCGGAGGACTCCAGGAAGACGATCCTCCGGGTGACGTTCTTCGCCTCCAGGTCGGCCAGCGACTCGCGGAGGTTGTCGAAGAAGCGGCGGCCGCGGACGTCGACGACGACGGCGATCCGGGCCACGTTGCCCTGGGAGCGGGCGCCGAGCTCCACCATGGTGGGGATCAGCGCGGGCGGCAGGTTGTCGACGACGAACCAGCCGAGGTCCTCCAGACACTTCGCGGCCGTCGAGCGGCCCGCCCCGGACATGCCGGAGATGATCACCAGCTCGGGGATGGCCGCGTCCGGGACTGCGGCCTTGTCGTTGGGCGTGCCCGTACTCACCTGTGCTCCGTCTCCGGCTTGCTCTTCTTGCCCGTCGTGCTCGTTCACATTCATGTCTCCTGCCCCCGTCGTTCGTCCGGGGCGCCCGTCCGCACGGGCTCCCCTCCGGTACCCATGGTGCCCGGTTCCTCTTCCATGATCTCTCCAGTCGCCGTGTTGACGGCGGGTGCGGCCGGGGCCGCCTGGGCGAGGGCCGCCGCGATCGTCTCGGCGGTCTTTCGGCCTATGCCGGGAACCTCGCAGATCTGGTCGATGGTGGCGGATCGCAGTCTCTTCAACGAACCGAAGTGCTTCAGGAGTGCCTGCTTGCGCGTGTCCCCGAGCCCCGGGACGTCGTCCAGCGGGCTGGACCGGAAGCGCTTGGACCGCTTGGTGCGCTGGTAGGTGATCGCGAAGCGGTGGGCCTCGTCACGGACCCGCTGGAGCAGGTACAGGCCCTCGCTGGTGCGGGGCAGGACCACCGGGTCGTCGTCGCCGGGCAGCCAGACCTCCTCAAGGCGCTTGGCGAGGCCGCACACGGCGATGTCGTCGATCCCGAGGTCGTCCAGGGCCCGCCGGGCGGCGGCGACCTGCGGGGCGCCGCCGTCGACGACCACGAGCTGCGGCGGGTAGGCGAACTTCTTGGGTCGGCCGTCGTCCTCGGTGAGGGTGTTCGGGGCGCCGGCGAGGTCCGGGCCGGCGAGGGTGCCTTCGCGGTCCTGGGCGTCCTGGCCGTCCTCACCGTCGGTCCACTCGCCCGTCTTCTCCTTCTCGGCGAGGTAGCGGCGGAAGCGGCGGGTGATCACCTCGTGCATGGAGCGGACGTCGTCCTGTCCGGCGAAGCCCTTGATCTGGAAGCGCCGGTACTCGCTCTTGCGGGCCAGGCCGTCCTCGAAGACGACCATGGAGGCCACCACGTCGTCGCCCTGGAGGTGGGAGATGTCGTAGCACTCGATCCGCAGCGGGGCGCTGTCCAGGTCGAGCGCGTCGGCGATCTCCTCCAGGGCGCGCGAGCGCGTGGTCAGGTCGGAGGCGCGCTTGGTCTTGTGCAGGACGAGCGCCTGCTGGGCGTTGCGCTGCACCGTCTCCATGAGGGCCTTCTTGTCCCCGCGCTGCGGGATGCGCAGGGAGACGCCCGAGCCGCGCCGCCCGGTGAGCCACTCCTGGACGGGCTCCACCGGGTCGGGCAGGGCGGGGACCAGGACCTCCTTGGGGACGGCGTCGCCCGTCTCCTCGCCGTACAGCTGCTGGAGGGCGTGCTCCACGAGGGCGCCGGTGGTGATCTCCTCCACCTTGTCGGTGACCCAGCCGCGCTGGCCGCGCACGCGTCCGCCGCGCACGTGGAAGATCTGGACGGCCGCCTCCAGTTCGTCCTCGGCGACCGCGATCAGATCGGCGTCGGTCGCGTCGGCGAGCACGACCGCGTTCTTCTCCATGGCCTTCTTCAGGGCCCCGATGTCGTCGCGCAGCCGGGCCGCCCGCTCGTACTCCATCTCCTCGGCCGCCTCGCCCATCTGCTTCTCCAGGCGGCGGATGTACGTGTTCGTACGGCCGGTCATGAAGTCACAGAACTCGTCCGCCAGTTCGCGGTGCTCCTCGGCGGAGACCCGGTCCACGCAAGGAGCCGAACACTTCTCGATGTAGCCGAGGAGGCAGGGGCGGCCTGTGCGGGCGGCGTTCTTGAAGACGCCGGCCGAGCAGGTGCGCACGGGGAAGACGCGCAGCAGGAGGTCGACGGTGTCGCGGATCGCCCACGCGTGCGCGTACGGCCCGAAGTAGCGGACGCCCTTCTTCTTGTGACCGCGCATCACCTGCACGCGCGGGAACTCCTCGTTCATCGTGACCGCGAGGTACGGGTAGCTCTTGTCGTCGCGGTACTTGACGTTGAACCGGGGGTCGTACTCCTTGATCCACGAGTACTCCAGCTGGAGCGCCTCCACCTCCGTGGACACCACCGTCCATTCCACGGACGCGGCCGTGGTGACCATGGAGCGGGTACGCGGGTGGAGGCCCGCCAGGTCCTGGAAGTAGTTCGCCAGGCGCTGGCGCAGGCTTTTCGCCTTTCCGACGTAGATCACCCGGCGGTGCTCGTCGCGGAACCTGTAGACCCCCGGCGAGTCGGGGATCTCACCCGGTTTGGGGCGGTAGCTGGAGGGGTCGGCCATGTCTCACACCCTACTGGCGAGCACCGACAGTCCGGCGGGGCGGCGGGGCACGATCAGGCTCCGGCGGCGGGCGATTTCCCGTGGCATGTCCCGCACCGGGGTTACGGCAGGCCGGTAGCGGGAATGCAGGCTTCCCATGGAGACACGGCGACGTCCGGCGGATGGAGGCCGTGTGGGTGCAGACACACGTTGTCAGGCGGACCGGCCGCTCCCGGAGCGGAACGGGCCACGGGTCGGAGGGCTGCGCAGATGAAGCGGATGCGGATCGAGAAGAGCCGGCGGGCCGTCCGAGCCCGCCGGTACGCGGACGAGCCGTTCGCGCTGCGCGACGCGCTGGACCCCCGCGACCCCGACATAGTGCGGGCCAAGCGCCTGGCCCTCGAGGAGCCGGGCCGAGGCGAACGCTCCTAGAAGCTCACCCTCTGTCGCGAACGCCCGGGGCGCGCGCCCCGGGCGTTCGCATGTCCGGACCGGCCCGGCCGGGAGTACGTCACTGTCCGGCATCAGGTGTTGTCGGGACCAGGTCAACACGCTTCAATGCGGGGGAACTCGGGGCCCTGAACGACGGCGTACGGATGTGAAGACCTCCCCTGCGCCGGCGGGACGGTCCCGGGCGGCCCGCGCGCACGGTCTGACCAGCCGTCGCCGACTCACAGAGAGGCCCCTGCATGCCGCACGCCCCACAGCACGCGGACGTCGCCACCGCGGAACTGGACTCGGTTCTGCGAGGCGGCCCCTTCCACGTCGCCCTGCGTGCCGCGATAGCCGCCCGCGGGCTGCCGCTGCAACGCGTGCAGCACCACCTCTCCCGCCACGGGGTGAAGGTCGGCGTGACCAGCCTGAGTTACTGGCAGCAGGGAGCCAGGCGCCCGCAGCGCCCCGAGTCGCTGCGGGCCGTGCGCGCGCTGGAGGAGATCCTGGAGCTTCCCGAGGAGTCGCTGATCCGGCTGCTCGCCGAATCCGGCGACGGCACGTCCGGGCAGCGGTCCGCGGCCCGCTCCTACCGCTCCCTCGTCGAGGCCTCCGGGGTCCTGGACCAGCTGCTGGCCGAACTGGGCTGCCCGCCGGACGGCGGTCTGCACACTCTCGGGCACCACGAGCGGCTGCGGATAGGAGCCCGGCGCGAGCTGGCCGAGCGGGAGTCGCACCACATCGTGCGCGCCCACCGGGACGGTGTCGACCGGTTCGTGGCCGTCCACCACGGCGACCGGGGGGCCGTACCGGAGCGCATGAGGGTGCACGCGCTGGAGAACTGCCGTACGGGACGCGTCCGTTGGCACGGCGACACGGGACTGCTCGCGGCCGAGCTGCTCTTCGACACCCGGCTGCGGGCCGGCGACACGTTCCTCTTCCGCTTCGGCGTCGAGGACGGCACGGCGGGTGTGTCGCACGAGTACCTCCGCGGCTTCGACTCCCCCGGCGGCCAGTACGCGCTCCAGGTGTGCTTCGACGCGGCGGCCCTGCCCCTGCGCTGCCACCGTTTCGCCCAGCACTCGGCGGTGGCCCCGCGCACCGGCTGCCAGGACCTGGCACTGAGCGGACGGCACCGGTCGGTGCACCTGGTCGAGCCACGGGTGCGCACCGGGTTCCTGGGGATCGGCTGGGACTGGGAGTAGCGCGCCTCACCTGTGCCCGCCGCACGTGCTCCTGGCGGTGATCAGACGTAAACGCTTGCGCAAGCGTTTACGTCCGGCGTCGGATGCGATACGTTCCCCGCCGGAAGAGGAGGAGGGAGCGCCATGGCGACCATGGCCGACGTCGCGCGGAGCGCCGGTGTCTCCGTGGCGACCGTCTCGCACGTCCTGAACGGCACCCGGCCGGTGCTGCCGCACACCCGCCAGGCGGTTCTGGACGCCGTGGAGGAGCTGGGCTACACCACGAACACGCTGGCTCGTTCCCTGGTGACCGCCCGCACCCGGTCCATCGGGCTGGCGGTGTCGGCGATCAGCAACCCGTACTTCACGGAGATCCTCCAGGGCGTCGAGGCCGGCGCCCTGGAGCACGGCTACAGCCTCCTGATCGCCGACCCGCACGACGACCCGGAGCACGAACGCAAGGTCGTCCGGCTGCTGCACGAACGCCGGGTGGACGGCATGATCGTCGCGCCCTCCGCGGATCCGCGCGGACTGCTCGCCTACCTGGGGCGGCACGAAGTGCCGGCCGTGTTCCTCGACCGGCTGGTCGACGTGCCGGACGGCGGACCGCGCTTCGACCAGGTCTGCGCCGACAACGCCGAACCGATGTCCCGGCTGGTCGCCCATCTCGCCGGTCTCGGCCATCGCCGGATCGGGCTGGTGGCGGGACGGCCGGGGCTCAGCACCACGAGCGAGCGGATCACCGGCTACCGGACCGGCCTCGCGTTCGCGGGGCTGCCGTACGACGAACGGCTCCTGGTGCACGGCGACTCGGAGTCGGCCGGCGCCGAACAGGCCACCGCCGCCCTGCTGTCCCTCGCCGTGCCGCCCACCGCGCTGGTCACCGGCAACAACGCGATGACCATCGGGGCGCTGCGGGCCCTGCGCGCTCACGGCCTGTCCGTGCCCGGCGACATCGCGCTGTGCTGCTTCGACGACTTCGCCTGGGCGGACCTGTTCTCGCCCCGGCTCACCGCCGTCGCGCAGCCCAGCAGGGACATCGGCGCCCGGGCCGTACGCGTGCTCCTGGAGCGTCTCGCCGAGCCGGACCGGCCCGCCCGGACCGTGCGGCTCCCCTGCACCTTCGTCCACCGCACGTCGTGCGGCTGCCCCGAGGAGCCGGGGCGGTCCGTGCGGCTTGAGCAGCCTGAGCAGCCCGCGCAGTCCGAGAGAGGAACCGTCGCATGATCGTCGTCGCCGGTGAGGCACTGATCGACCTGGTACCGCGGGGCACGGGTGCCCTGGCGGCACTCCAGCCGGCGCTCGGCGGCGGCCCGTACAACACGGCGGTGGCGCTGGGCCGTCTCGGCTCGCCCGCCGCCTTCTGTTCCCGGGTGTCGTACGACGCCTTCGGGGAGGCCCTGCTGGACCGGCTGCGGGAGACCGGGGTGGACGTGTCGTCGGTGCAGCGCGGCGCCGAGCCCACGACCCTCGCCGTCGCCACGGTCGGCGCGGACGGCTCGGCGGCGTACTCCTTCTACGTCGACGGGACGGCGGACCGGCTGTTCACGGCGCCCTCAGCGCTGCCGCCCGGCACCCGGGCCGTCTCCTTCGGGACCTGCTCGCTGGTGCTGGAGCCGGGGGCGAGCGCCTACGAGGAGCTGATGCGTGCGGCGGCCGCGCAGGGCGTGTTCACCGCGCTGGACCCGAACATCAGGGCCGGGCTGATCCCGGACGCGGACGCCTACCGGGCGCGGTTCAAGAGCTGGCTGCCGTCGGTGTCGCTGCTGAAGCTGTCCGAGGAGGACGCCCAGTGGCTCGGCGGCACGCCCCAGGAGTGGCTGGCCGCCGGCCCCGCGGCGGTCGTGATCACCCGGGGCGGCGACGGGCTGACCGCCTTCACCGCCGGCGGCGAGTACGCGGTGCCGGGCGAGCGGGTGGAGGTCGTGGACACGATCGGCGCGGGCGACACGGTGAACGCGGCGCTGCTGCACGGGCTCGCGGCGCGCGACGCGCTCAGCGCGCAGGCGCTGGCCGCTCTGGGGCCGGAAGGCTGGGCGGGGCTGCTGGGCTTCGCGGCCCGTGCGGCGGCGGTCACCTGCTCCCGGGCCGGTGCCGAACCGCCGTACGCGCACGAGCTGGAGGGCTGACGCCTCCCGCGACCAGGGCGGACGACGTGGACCGCGTCCCGGGCGCGTCGCTCAGCCGGCCGCCACGGCCCGCAGCGCCCCGGGACGACGGCCGTTGAGGCGGTCCAGGGCGGTGGCCGTGGCCTCGTCCGCGGGCAGGTGGACGATCACGCGCTGGCCTTCGTCGGGCAGTGCCAACGTCTCGTGGAGCAGTCGCAGCGATCCCGCCTCGGGGTGCTCGATGTGCTGGGAGCCCGTCCGCCGCGGTGCCGCGGCCAGGTCGGCGAACCGGTCGGCGAAGTCCGCCCCGGCCGTCACCGTCAGCTCGTCGGCCAGCTCGGCGAGGTGCGGGTCCCGCAAGGGGACGCCGTGCCGGAGCCGGGCGACGAGGTCGTCGGCCACCCGGTCCCAGTCGCGGTAGGCGCTGCGGGCCCGCTCGTCGGTGAACAGGTACCGCAGCAGGTTGGGGCGCTCGTCGTCGAGCAGGCCGAGGGGGCCGGCCAGGCGTTCGTAACCGGCCGTGTGGGCGAGGACGTCGCCGATCCAGTTGACCACCAGCGCGGGAGCCGGCTCCAGGTGGTCCAGCACGGCCCGTACGGTGGGGCGCGCCGTGTGGCTGAGCGACGGGGCCGCCGCGCAGACCAGCGGGTCGCCGCCGTTGGCCTCCTTGGTGAGGCGGCGCAGCAGCATCCGGTCGGCGAGGGAGAGGTTGAGGGCGTCGGCGAGGGCGCCGAGCACCTGGGCCGAGGGGTTGCGGTCACGTCCCTGTTCCAGCCGGGTGAGGTACTCGACGCTGATGCCCGCGAGGGTGGCCAGCTCGGCGCGCCGCAGGCCCGGGGTGCGGCGCCGGGGGCCGGCGGGCAAGCCCGCCTCGGCCGGGGTGACGGCTTCGCGCCAGGTGCGCAGGAACGTGCCCAACTCGTTGTCGCTCACCCGCCGAACGTACAGCGCCCGCGGGCGCGGAGGGTGGCCCCGTCACTACTAGGCTCGGGCCGGTCTCCCTCAGGGCGCGCGCAGCCTTCAGGGTGGAGGGCATGACGAATGACACCGCCACCACCGCCCTGCCGCTGGCCCCGGGGCACTGGGCCCTCGATCCGTTCCACTCCTCCGTGGGCTTCACCGTCCGTCACCTGGGCATCGCCAAGGTGCGGGGGCGCTTCGAGCGGTTGGAGGCCGAACTGTTCGTCGGGGAGCGCGTCGAGGACGTGCGGGTCTCCGCGACCGTCGACCTGGCCTCGATCGACACCGGCAACGCCGACCGGGACGCGCATGTACGCGCCTCCGACCTGCTCGACGTCGAGAAGCGCCCGACGATGACGTACCGCTCGACCCGTGTGTCGGGTGCGGGTGAGGACTGGACGATGGAGGGCGAGCTGACCATCGGCGAGGTGACCCGTCCGGTGACGCTCGCCGTGGAGTTCGGCGGGCTGGTCGATGTGCCCATGGACGGCAGCCGGCATGCCGGCTTCGAGGCGACGGGCGAGATCCGGCGCAGCGAGTTCGGGCTCGACTTCGCCCCCGGGCTGCTCGGGGAAGTGGTGAAGATCCAGCTCGACATGCAGTTCGTGGAGCCGAAGAACGCCTGACCGCACAACGACGCGCCGTGGCCCACAGGAAGCTCCTGTGGGCCACGGCGCGTCGGCGTAAGCCGTCAGCCCTCGGCCGGTCAGCCCTTGGTCGTCCGCGTCGTCTTCTTCGCGGCGGCCTTCGTGGACTTCGCGGCTGTCTTCTTGGCCGCGGTGCTGTTGACCGTCCCGGTGGCGGCCCTGGTCGCCCTGGTCTGCGCCGGGACCGTCTTCTTCGCCGCCGTCCTGCGCGGGGGCTTCACCGAGGACGCGTCGCTGATCCGGTCGGCGCCGAGGACCTCGCGCAGGAACTTGCCGGTGTGGCTGGCCGGGACGGCGGCAACCTCCTCGGGCGTGCCCTCGGCGACGACCAGGCCGCCGCCGGCGCCGCCTTCGGGGCCCATGTCGACGACCCAGTCGGCGGTCTTGATCACGTCGAGGTTGTGCTCGATGACGATGACCGTGTTGCCCTTGTCGACGAGGCCGGACAGGACCGTCAGCAGCTTGCTGATGTCCTCGAAGTGCAGACCGGTGGTCGGCTCGTCCAGGACGTAGACCGTGCGGCCGGTGGAGCGGCGCTGGAGCTCGCTGGCGAGCTTGACGCGCTGGGCCTCACCGCCGGACAGGGTGGTCGCGGACTGGCCGAGCCGGACGTAGCCGAGGCCGACATCCTTGAGGGTCTTCATGTGGCGGGAGATCGCGGGGACCGCCTCGAAGAACTCCGTGGCCTCCTCGATCGGCATGTTCAGGACGTCGGCGATGGACTTGCCCTTGTAGTGGACCTCCAGGGTCTCCCGGTTGTACCGGGCGCCGTGGCAGACCTCGCACGGGACGTAGACGTCCGGGAGGAAGTTCATCTCGATCTTGATGGTGCCGTCGCCCGAGCAGTTCTCGCAGCGGCCGCCCTTGACGTTGAAGGAGAAGCGGCCCGGCATGTAGCCGCGGACCTTCGCCTCGGTGGTCTCGGCGAACAGCTTGCGGATGTGGTCGAAGACGCCGGTGTACGTGGCCGGGTTGGAGCGCGGGGTGCGGCCGATGGGCGACTGGTCGACGTGCACGACCTTGTCGACGAGGTCGTCGCCGTCCACGCGCGTGTGCCGCCCGGGTACGTTCCTCGCGCCGTTCAGCTCGCGGGCCAGGTGGGTGTACAGGATGTCGTTGACCAGGGTCGACTTGCCGGAGCCGGACACGCCGGTGACGGCGGTGAACACGCCCAGCGGGAACGAGACGTCGATGTCCTGGAGGTTGTTCTCCCGGGCGCCGTGCACCGTGAGCTGCCGGGACGGGTCGATCGGGCGCCGGATGCCGGGCAGCGGGATGGCCTTCTTGCCGGACAGGTACTGGCCGGTCTGCGACTCGTCGTTGGCGAGCAGCTCCTTCAGGGAGCCGCTGTGCACGACCTTGCCGCCGTGCTCACCGGCGCCGGGGCCGATGTCGACGACCCAGTCGGCGGTCTTGATGGTGTCCTCGTCGTGCTCGACGACGATGAGCGTGTTGCCCATGTCGCGCAGCCGGACCAGGGTCTCGATCAGCCGGTGGTTGTCGCGCTGGTGCAGGCCGATGGACGGCTCGTCGAGCACGTACAGCACGCCGACGAGGCCGGAGCCGATCTGGGTGGCCAGGCGGATGCGCTGGGCCTCGCCGCCGGACAGCGTGCCGGCCGCGCGGTTCAGGGAGAGGTAGTCCAGACCGACGTCGACGAGGAACCGCAGCCGCTCGTTGACCTCCTTCAGGACGCGCTCGGCGATCTTCTTGTCGCGGGCGCTGAGCTTCAGCTCCCTCAGGAAGTCCGCGCAGTCGCTGATCGACATCGCGGAGACCTCCGCGATGGACTTGTCCATGATCGTGACCGCGAGGACGATCGGCTTCAGGCGTGTGCCCTCGCAGGTCGGGCAGGGCACCTCGCGCATGTAGCCCTCGAAGCGCTCACGGCTGGCGTCGCTCTCGGCCTCGCTGTGCCGGCGCTTGACGAACGGCACGGCGCCCTCGAAGGCCGTGGTGTACCGGCGCTCGCGCCCGTAGCGGTTGCGGTAGCGGACCTCGACCTGGGTCTTGTGGCCGTGGAGGAGGGCCTTCTTGGCGCGCTGCGGGAGGCCCCCGAAGGGGATGTCCGTCCGGAAGCCCAGGGCGTCGGCGAGTGCGCCGATCAGGCGGCCGAAGTAGTCCTTGGTGTGGCCGTGCGACCAGGGGTGGATGGCACCCTCGTCGAGGCTCTTGTCCGGGTCCGGGACGATGAGCTCCGCGTCGACCTCCATGCGCGTGCCGATGCCGGAGCAGTCCGGGCAGGCGCCGAAGGGCGAGTTGAAGGAGAAGGAGCGGGGCTCCAGCTCCTCGAAGGACAGGTCGTCGTACGCGCAGTACAGGTGTTCCGAGTACATGCGCTCGCGCTCGGGGTCGTCCTCGGGGAGGTCGACGAAGTCGAGCACGACCATGCCGCCGGACAGGCCGAGGGCGGTCTCGACGGAGTCGGTGAGACGGCGCTTGGCGCCTTCCTTGACCGTGAGGCGGTCGACGACCACCTCGATGGTGTGCTTCTCCTGCTTCTTCAGCGTGGGCGGGTTCGACAGCTGGATGGTCTCGCCGTCCACCCGCGCGCGGGAGTAGCCCTTGGTCTGGAGGTCGGCGAAGAGGTCGACGAACTCGCCCTTGCGCTCGCGCACCAGCGGCGACAGCACCTGGAAGCGGCTGCCCTCCGGCAGCTCCAGGACCTTGTCGACGATGGCCTGCGGCGACTGGCGCGAGATCGGGCGGCCGCACTCGGGGCAGTGCGGCTTGCCGATGCGCGCGAAGAGCAGACGCAGGTAGTCGTAGACCTCGGTGATGGTGCCGACCGTGGAGCGCGGGTTGCGCGAGGTCGACTTCTGGTCGATGGAGACGGCCGGGGACAGGCCCTCGATGAAGTCGACGTCCGGCTTGTCCATCTGGCCGAGGAACTGCCGGGCGTACGAGGAGAGCGACTCCACGTAGCGCCGCTGTCCCTCGGCGAAGATGGTGTCGAAGGCCAGCGAGGACTTGCCCGACCCCGACAGGCCCGTGAAGACGATGAGCGAGTCGCGCGGGAGGTCGAGCGAGACGTTCTTGAGATTGTGCTCGCGCGCTCCACGAACGATGAGACGGTCGGCCACGCCGGTCCGCACCTTTCTTGAGAGAAGTGACAGGGGCGGGGCCCCCGTGCTTTCTCAGACTAGAGGGAGCCACTGACAACGCCCGGTCGGATTCACGGGTTGCCAACAAACCCCGGCTTTCCAGCATGCCCGATGTCACGACCGACCATATAGCACGTGCTTTCGATTACCGGTACTGGTTCACCACCTTCACCCGAAGGTGTGGCGGGATTAGGGTCAGCACCATGATTGATCACGGTCATGACCTGGCATGTGTACATGCCGCTACAGAACGGCTGCTCATCGCAGTCGGCAAACTGGACAACGCCTCTGTGACGCAGCCGTCACGGCTTCCCGGCTGGACAAGGGGCCACGTGCTGGCCCACCTCGCCCGCAACGCCGACGCCCTCGTGAACGTCCTCGAGGGCCGGCCCATGTACGTCTCCGGCGAGGCCCGGGACGCCGACATCGAGCAGGACGCCCCGCGCCCCGTCGACGTCCAGCTCGCCGACCTGCGCGAGAGCGCGGCCCGCTTCCAGGAGACCGGGGCCGCTCCCGCCGACTGGTCGCGCACGGTGGAGCTGCGCAACGGGGTCACGGACTCCGCGTCGCGGGTGCCGTTCCGGCGGTGGGTGGAGGTGGAGCTGCACCACGTGGACCTCGGGATCGGGTACGAGCTGGAGGATCTGCCGGCGGAGTTCACCGAGCGGGAGATCGCCTTCCTGGCCGACCGGTTCGCCGGCCGTCCCGACGTACCGCCCACGCGTCTCACGGACGGCACGCGCGCGTGGAGCACGGGACGGGAGACGGACGCCGGGCCCGAGGCGACCGTCACCGGTTCCCCGGCGGACCTGCTGGGCTGGCTCGCCGGCCGCCGTACCGGAGCCGGGCTGACGGTGGACGGCGGCCCGCTTCCGGCGCTGCCCCCGCTGTAGGGTCCGGGCCACTGCCCCGCTATAGGCTGGCGGACATGACGTACAGCGGACAGGTGACGGTCGGCGGACCTGCCGACGTGCACGAACTCAAGGACCTGATGATCACCAAGATCGCGGTCGGTCCGATGAACAACAACGCCTATCTGCTGCGCTGCCGGGCCACGGACGAGCAGTTGCTGATCGACGCCGCGAACGAGGCGCAGACACTGCTCGGCATGATCGGTGACGACGGCATCGCGTCCGTCGTCACGACCCACCAGCACGGCGATCACTGGCAGGCCCTCGCCGAGGTCGTGGCGGCCACCGGCGCCCGCACATACGCGGGCCGGGACGACGCCGACGGCATCCCGGTGCGGACCGACGTGCTGGTCGACGACGGCGACACCATCCGGGTGGGGCGCGTGGAGCTCACCGCGCGCCACCTGGTCGGGCACACGCCCGGTTCGATCGCCCTCGTCTACGACGACCCGCATGGGCATCCCCATGTGTTCACCGGGGACTGCCTCTTCCCCGGCGGTGTGGGCAACACCCACAAGGACCCCAAGGCGTTCGCCAGCCTCATCCACGATGTGGAGACCAAGATCTTCGACGTCCTCCCGGACGAGACGTGGGTCTACCCCGGGCACGGGAACGACACGTCACTGGGTGCGGAGCGCCCGCATCTGCCGGAGTGGCACGCGCGCGGATGGTGACGGGCCGCGCGGGGCGCACGCATGTGTCCGCGCGGGGCGCACGCATGTGTCCGCGCGGGGCGCACACGTGTGTCCGCGCGGGGCGCACACGTGTGTCCGCGCGGGGCGCACACGTGTGTCCGCGCGGGGCGCACACGTGTGGAGCCGTGGGCCGCGCACGCACCCCGTGTGAATCGTTCGCACACGCCGGTGTCGTACGTACGCTCCCCCTACATGTAGTTGCGTAGTCAACTGGTAGAAGCCCCGCGCAGGATGACGGCTCCTGGGCGGATGGGCCGCCGGCCTGTCGATCCCCGCCCTCGGCCGGCGGCCCCGGCGACCGCCCAACTCGGCAAGCGCCAGGGAGTGTTCACAAGAACGCAACACCCGCTCCCACGATGTGAGCACGTTCCGTCGTGACCTCGACAAACGGGACCGGCTGCTGCCAATCTCGCGCCATGCATCCTGCCCCGCGTGCCCTGCACCGCGCTGCCGCCGCCGTCACCGTCGCCCTGCTCGCCGCCGCCGTCGGCTGTGCGCCGCAGCCGGAGGAGCCCGCGGCCGGCGCGTCCTCGGCCGGAAAGACCTGCGAGAAGGGCAAGTTGGCCACCCGGACCGGGGGCAAGCTGACGATCGCCACCGACGAACCCGCCTACGAGCCGTGGTTCAAGGACGACGACCCCGCCAGCGGCAAGGGCTTCGAGTCGGCGGTCGCGTACGCCGTCGCCGGGCAACTCGGCTACGGCAAGGACAAGGTCGTCTGGCAGACCGTCCCGTTCAACAAGGCCTTCGCGCCCGGCGAGAAGACGTTCGACTTCGACATCAACCAGGTGTCCGTCAGCGACGAGCGCAAGAAGGCCGTGGACTTCTCGGCCGGCTACTACGACGTGCGCCAGGCCGTCGTCGCCCTTAAGGGCTCCAAGGCGGCCAAGGCGAAGAGCGTCGCGGACCTGAAGGACCTGAAGCTGGGCGCACAGGTCGGCACCACCAGCCTCGACTACATCGACGACGTGGTGCGGCCCACGCGGGCGGCCGCCGTGTTCGCCAAGAACGACCAGGCCAAGTCAGCGCTGAAGAACGGCCAGGTCGACGCCATCGTCGTGGACCTGCCGACCGCCTTCTACATCACCGGTGCCGAGGTCACGGACGCGACGATCGTCGGCCAGTTCGAAAACCGGGGCGGTACGCCGGAACAGTTCGGTCTCGTCCTCGACAAGGGCAGCGCGCTCACCTCCTGCGTCTCACGGGCCGTGGACGCGCTGCGCGAGGACGGCACGCTGGCGAGGATCGAGAAGCAGTGGCTGTCGGACGCCGTCGACGCTCCGGTGCTCAAGTGACGGTGAACAAGGAGGAGCCCGCGGTGGGCTCCGGCGAGCACGACGCGCGGGACGGTTACGTGCCGTCGCAGCGGCGTCTGGACCGTGAGCGCTACAAGCGCGCCCGCGCTCGGCGCGCCACGGCGATCGGCGCGCTCTCGACCCTCGTCACCGGAGCCGTCCTCTATCTGGTCGTGGTCAACGCCCCGGGCTGGCCGCGCACCAAGGAGACCTTCTTCGACTGGGGGTACGCGCGCGAGGCGCTCCCGAAGGTCCTCGAAGGCCTGTGGCTGAACGTCCGGCTGCTGCTGGTGTGCGGGGCCGCGGTGCTCGTCCTCGGCATGCTGATCGCCGTGGCCCGTACGCTGCGCGGCCCGGTGTTCTTCCCCCTGCGCGTTCTGGCCGCCGCGTACACCGACTTCTTCCGGGGCCTGCCACTCATCATCAACCTGATGATCGTGGTCCTCGGCGTCCCGGCACTGCGGCTCCAGGGCGTGACCGTCGACCCGGTAGTCCTCGGCGGCACCGCGCTCACCCTGACGTACTCGGCGTACGTCGCCGAGGTGTTCCGGGCCGGCATCGAGTCCGTGCACCCCTCGCAGCGCGCCGCGGCCCGATCGCTCGGGCTCAGCAACCGGCAGGCGCTGCGGTACGTGGTACTGCCCCAGGCGGTGCGCCGCCAGGTGCCGCCGCTGCTGAACGACCTGGTGTCGCTCCAGAAGGACACCGGGCTGGTCTCGATCGGCGGTGCGGTGGACGCCGTACGGGCCGCCGACATCATCGTGGGCCGCAGCCTCAACTACACGCCGTACATCGTCGCGGGTCTGGTCTTCGTCGCGCTGACCATTCCCATGACCCGCTTCACGGACTGGGTGACGGCACGGATGGACCGACGGCGGGCCCAGGGAGGAATCACATGAGCGACGCGCCCGTGCTGCGCATGGAGTCCGTCCGCAAGACCTTCGGCGGTTCGGTGGTGCTGCGGGACATCGACCTGGAGGTCGCCCCGCACACGGTCACCGCGCTGATCGGCGCCTCCGGCTCCGGCAAGTCCACGCTGCTGCGGTGCGCGAACCTGCTGGAGGAGATCGACGACGGGGCGATCTGGCTGGACGACGAGGAGATCACCGACCCACGCGTCGACCAGGACGCCGTACGCCGCAGGATCGGCGTGGTCTTCCAGGCCTACAACCTCTTCCCGCACCTGACGGTCCTGGAGAACATCACGCTCGCGCCGCGCCGCGTGCACGGTGTGCCGCGTGCCGAGGCCGAGGCACGCGCGCGTGAACTGCTGGAGCGGCTCGGGCTCGGGGGGAAGGCGGGCGAGTACCCGGACCGGTTGAGCGGCGGCCAGCAGCAGCGGGCGGCGATCGTCCGTGCCCTGGCCGTACGGCCCCGGCTGCTGCTGCTCGACGAGATCACCGCCGCCCTCGACCCCGAGCTGGTGGGCGAGGTCCTCACCGTCGTCCGCGATCTGAAGGACGAGGGCATGACCATGGTGCTGGCCACGCACGAGATGGCCTTCGCGCGGGAGGTCGCCGACCAGGTGTGTTTCCTGGAGGGCGGCGTGGTGCTGGAACGCGGCACCGCGGAGCAGGTCTTCGGGGAACCACGGCAGGAGCGCACGCGGCGCTTCCTGCGGCGGATCATGGAGGCGGGGCGGTTGTAGTCGTGGAGACGGGACAATTGTGATCGTTGAGCAGGACGGTCGCAGAAGACCTCAGGCGTCCGCGTGCCCCGCCCCGGCCAGCGCCGCGACCCGCTCCACGCCGAACACGTACCCCTGCACCCCGCAGCCCGCGATGACCCCGTCGGCACGCAGCGAGACGTAGGAGTGGTGCCGGAACGACTCACGCTTGTGGATGTTGGAGATGTGGACCTCCAACACCGGCATGCCGTCGCAGGTGTTGAGGGCGTCCAGGATGGCGACGGAGGTGTGCGAGTAGGCCCCCGGATTGATCACGATGCCGCAGTGGTTCAGCCGCGCCTCGTGGATCCAGTCCACGAGCTCGCCCTCGTGGTTGGACTGGCGGAAGTCGACCGTGCCGCCGTGCGCGGCCGCCGCCTTGGCGCACAGGGCCTCGACGTCGGCGAGGGTGTCGGAGCCGTAGATCTCCGGCTGCCGCTGGCCGAGCAGGTTCAGGTTGGGGCCGTTGAGGATCATGATCGGGGCGTTGGCCAGGGTGCGGGGCACGGTTCCTCCGGTCCGTTCGAGGTCGGGCGGCCCGTGGCGGACCGCTGCTCGGACCCGGTTTATCACGGTGCGCCGACAGCTCGCCGGGCCCTAGCCTCCCGGCATGACGAGCCCCTCTTACCCGCCCAGGCCGTCCCCCGGTGACCGCATCGCCGTGCTCTCGCCCTCCTCCGGCCTGCCCGGGCTCTTACCGCTCCCCTACGAGCTGGGCCTGGAGCGGCTGCGCAAGGAGTACGGACTGGAGCCGGTCGAGTATCCGGCGACCCGCAAGATGGGCTCCACGCCCCAGGAGCGGGCCGACGACATCCACGCGGCCTTCGCCGACCCCGGCATCAAGGCGGTCATCGCGTCGATCGGCGGGGACGACCAGATCACCGTGCTGCCGCTGCTGGACCGGGAGTTGATCCGGGCCAACCCGAAGCCGTTCTTCGGGATGAGCGACAACACGAACCTGCTCGCCTACCTCCACAACAGCGGCGTCGTCGCCTTTCACGATACGAGGGTGATGTGCGAGCTGGGCCGCCCGGGGGCCATGCACCCGCAGACCGCAGAGTCCCTGCGCGCCGCCCTGTTCACCTCCGGCCCGTACGAGCTGCGGCCCGCCGAGCGGTGGCGTGACGTCGACCGGGACTGGGCGGATCCGGCGACCTTCGACGTGGAACCGGAGACCCGGCCCGGGACCGGCTGGACCTGGGTCAACGCCGACCGGGTGGTCGAGGGCCGCAGTTGGGGCGGCTGCCTGGAGATCCTCGGCTGGCTGCTGATGGCCGACCGCGAGATCGCGCACGACCTCTCCGAGCACGACGGCGGTGTGCTGCTCCTGGAGACCTCTGAGGAGATGCCGAGCGCCACGGAGGTCTTCCGCACCCTGCGCAACATGGGCGAACGCGGGCTGCTCCAGCGCTTCTCGGCCCTCCTGATGGGCCGCCCGAAGACCTGGTCCTTCGAGCGGCCCAACGGCCCGGAGGAGGCCGCTCGTCACGCGTCCGACCAGCGTGAGGCCGTCCTGAGCGCCATGCGGGCCTACGCCCCCGACGCCACGATCGTCTTCGACGTCGACTTCGGACACACCGATCCGCAGCTGGTGATCCCGTACGGCGGGACCGTGCGCGTGGACGGACCGGCCCGGCACATCACGGTCACGTACTGAGTGCCCCGGGGCCTCCACGCGCCCCCGTAACCCACCGTCACTGTGGGTAGTTGACGCGGCATGCACGACGTACGCACCGTAAAGACCCCCTCCATGCCGCGCCTCGCGGCCGCCTCGCTCGCCGGCACGGCCATCGAGTTCTACGACTTCTTCGTCTACGGCACCGCGGCGGCCCTGATCCTGGGGCCGCTGTTCTTCCCGACCTTCTCGCCGGTGGCGGGGACGCTGGCCGCCTTCGCCACCTTCGGCGTGGGCTTCATCGCGCGACCGCTGGGGTCGGTGCTGTTCGGGCACATCGGGGACCGGCGCGGTCGGCGCCCGGTCCTCGTCGCCTCCCTCCTGCTGACCGGTGCCTCCACGGTCGCGGTCGGCTGTGTGCCGACGTACGAGGCGATCGGCGTGGCCGCTCCCCTGCTGCTCCTGGTGCTGCGATTCCTCCAAGGACTGGGGCTCGGCGGGGAGTGGGGCGGGGCGGTGCTGCTGACGGTGGAGCACGCGCCCGCCGGGCGGCGCGGGCTGTGGTCGAGCTTTCCGCAGGTCGGGCCCGCGCTGGGGTTCCTGCTCGCCAACGGTGTGGTGCTGGGACTGTCGGCGACGCTGTCCGAGGCGCAGTTCGCCGCGTGGGGGTGGCGGGTGCCGTTCTGGGCGGCGGGGGTGCTGGCCGTGGTGGGGCTGTGGCTGCGTTCGTCGCTCACCGAGAGCCCCAGTTTCCTCCAGATCGACGACCACGCGCGCGTGCCGCTCGTCGAGGTCCTGCGCGACCACTGGCGCCTGCTCCTGCTGACCGGCGGGGCGCTCGCGATCGGCTACGCGATCTTCTACGCCGTGACGACCTGGTCGCTCGCCTACGGGACGGAACGGCTCGGGGTGAGCCGCAGCGTCATGCTGACCTGCATCATGGCCGCGGTGGTCGTGAAGGGCGCGCTCACGCCCCTGGTGGCGCTGCTCGGGGACCGGTACGGCCGGCGTCCCCTGTGCCTGGCCGGGTGCGCGGCCGCCGCCCTGTGGATGTTCCCGATGGTCGCGCTCCTCGCCACCGGCGCGCCGCTGCCGATGTTCCTAGGCTTCCTGGGGGCGATGCTCGCGTTCATCACGATGTTCGCCGTGATCGCCGCGTATCTGCCGGAGCTGTACGAGCCTCGGGTGCGCTGCACGGGCGCGGCGGTCGGGTACAACCTCGGCGGCGTCCTCGGGGGCGCGCTCACGCCGATCGTGGCGACGGCGCTGGCCGAGCAGAGCGGGCGGGTGCCCTGGGGCGTGGCCGCGTATCTGACGGCGATCGCGCTGTTCAGCCTGGGGTGCTTCGCGCTGTTGCCGGAGACGCGCCCGGCGCCGGTGGTGGCGGCTGCGGAGCCTGCCTCGGGCTGACCTTGGCAGTGGTGCGCGTCATCGCTTGCGCGAGCGTTACGGTGGTGCGCGTCATCGCTTGCGCGAGCGTTTACGCGCATTCACGATGAGCGGCTACGGGTTGATCGCCAGCTCCAGATACGCCGCGAACAGCACCAGATGGACCCCGCCCTGGAGGGGCGTCGCCCGGCCCGGCACTACGGTCAGCGAAGCCACCACCACAGTGAGGGCGAGCAGCACCATGTGCGTGGCACCCAGGCCGAGCACCAGCGGGCCGGACAGCCAGACGGACGCGAGCGCGACCGCTGGGATGGTCAGGCCGATGCTGGCCATGGCCGAGCCGAGGGCGAGGTTCAGGCTGGTCTGCACCCGGTCGCGTCGCGCGGAGCGCAGCGCGGCGATGGTCTCCGGGAGCAGCACCAGCAGCGCGATGATCACACCGACGACGGCGTGGTGCAGCCCGGCGGCCTCCACTCCTGACTCGATGGTGGGCGACACCCCTTTGGCCAGACCGACCACGCCGACCAGCGCCAGGCCGAGCAGCCCGAGGCTGATCAGGGCCGTACGGGCGGTCGGCGCCGCCGCGTGTTCCTCCGCCGTGATCACCTCGCCGTGCCGGGTGATCGGCAGGAAGTAGTCCCGGTGCCGCACGGTCTGCGTCGCGACGAACAGCCCGTACAGGACCAGTGAGGAAAGCGCGGCGAAGGTCAGCTGAACGGTGGAGAACTCCGGGCCCGGCTTGCTCGTGGTGAACGTCGGCAGGACCAGGCTGAGCGTGGCCAGGGTGGCGACGGTCGCGAGTGCGGCACCGGTGCCCTCGGGGTTGAAGACGGCCGTGCCGTGCCGCAGGGAGGCGACCAGAAGGCAGAGGCCGACGATGCCGTTGCAAGTGATCATCACGGCTGCGAAAACGGTGTCCCGGGCCAGTGTCGAGCTCTTGTCCCCGCCGTCGACCATCAGGGTGACGATGAGGGCGACCTCGATGATCGTGACAGCGATGGCGAGGACGAGGGAGCCGAACGGTTCGCCGACCCGGTGGGCCACCACCTCGGCGTGGTGCACGGCGGCCAGGACGGCTCCCGCGAGGACCAGGGTCGCCAGCGCGACGACCGCGACCGGCAGATCGCGCCCCCAGGTGAACACCAGCAGCACGGCCGCGAGCAGGGGCACCAGGGTCGTCCACTGTGCCGCGAGCGGCCCACGCCGAGCGATCATGCAGTGATCGTCGCAGACGTGAAGGGGCCCCGCACTCCGGTCGTGCGGGGCCCCTTCACTCGTGCCACGGGGCTACGCGAGTACACGTGCAGCGGGGCTACGCGAGCACAAATACCGTGGAGCTACGCGAGTTCGCGCTGGTCCACGAGGTCGCAGTTGGTGTACACCCGCTCGCCGATGCAGAGCGCGCCCACTCGCTCAGCCATCCTGCTGGTCTCGGGGTCGTTGCTGTTGCGCATGGCCTCCTCGAAGGAGTCGAACTCGATCAGCGCCAGATAGCGGAGCGGATTGTCACGGTCCTTCAGAAGCATGCGCTGCCTGGGGCCGCCCGACCGGCCGGCGAAGCGCCTCCCCGCCTCCTCGAAGATCTGTTCCATCTCGTCCAAGCGCTCGGTCTCGAAGTCGATGATCTGCACGAACTTCATGGCACCTCCAGCCGGCCACGGCGTCCCCGGGCCGGGGAACGCGCTCAAGAACAAGCAAGCACCGGGACCGGCGGTCGGCAATTCGCCGACCGCCGGTCCCGGTAGTGGTTGTTCCTGCGCCCGACGTGGTCAGACGTCGATGCTGTCCTTCGGAGCGCCGCCGCTCTGCGCCTGCGCCGCCTCGGCCGCCGCCTGCTTCTTCGAAGCCCGCAGGCTGGTGATCGTGGTGACGATCAGGACGGCGCAGATCACGCCGAGCGAGACCGGAATGCTGATCTCGGGGACGTGCACGCCGGACTCGTGCAGCGCGTGCAGCACCAGCTTCACGCCGATGAAGCCCAGGATGATCGACAGGCCGTAGCTGAGGTGGACCAGCCTCTTCAGCAGGCCGCCGATGAGGAAGTACAGCTGGCGCAGACCCATCAGGGCGAACGCGTTGGCCGTGAAGACGATGTAGGGGTCCTGCGTCAGGCCGAAGATCGCCGGGATGGAGTCGAGCGCGAACAGCACGTCCGTGGAACCGATCGCGAGCATCACGACCAGCATCGGGGTCATGACCCGCTTGCCGTTCTCCTGGATCCACAGCTTGGTGCCGTGGTAGCGGTCGGCCACACCGAAACGGCGCTCGGCGGCCTTGAGCAGCTTGTTCTCCTCGAACTCCTCGTCCTGCTCTTCCGCCCGGGCCTCCTGGATCAGCTTCCAGGCGGTCCAGATCAGGAAGGCGCCGAAGAGGTAGAAGACCCACGAGAAGCTGGCGAGGATCGCGGCGCCGGCGGCGATGAAGATGGCCCGCAGGACCAGGGCTATGAGGACACCGATCAGGAGTACGCGCTGCTGGTACTGCGAGGGCACCGCGAACTTCGCCATGATCAGGACGAAGACGAAGAGGTTGTCGACGCTCAGCGACTTCTCGGTGATGAAGCCCGCGAAGAACTCGCCGGCGGGCTGGCCGCCGCCGAACATGAACAGGCCGAGCCCGAAGAGCGCGGCCAGGACGATCCAGACGACCGTCCAGATCCCGGCTTCCTTGATCGATACGTCGTGCGGCTTGCGGCCGATGAAGAAGTCGACCGCGATCAGGGCTGCGAGCCCCACGATCGTCAGGACCCATAGGGTCACGGAAACATCCACTGCGCCTCCGGCAGTCGTAACGGCAAATGTCAGCGTCGTCGCTGCCGGAGGTCTCTTCCACCCAAGGATGGGCCGACGCCCCGGGATCTGGCCTGATCCGTATTGACGGGTACGCCGCAGCAGACAGGGAGTACTCCCCTCCGTGCCGATAACAGTACCGCAATCACCAAGAGCAGGTAAAGCGCTTGGCAAAAGAAAGGCCAAAACCCCTGGTCAGACGGCTTTACACATACTTGGTACGGGCGGCCGCGACCTGGGCGAGCACCTGCTGGAGGACCTGACTGCCCGGCGGCACGAGCGAGGGTTCGTACGTCCAGGCATGACCGACCCACGGGTCGGCGAGATGGTCGTCGGGCACCGGTGTCAGTCGCAGCAGCGAACGCCACAGCGGGTCGAGCAAAGGCCCGTACCCGGAGGACTCCTCACGGTCGGCCACCATCATCAGGTGGACGCCGAAGGCGGGACCCTCGTCGGCGAGATAGCGCAGCTGGTTCACGGCCCGGTCGTCGAAGCCGTGCGGGAAGTCGTTGACGATCAGCAGTTGCTGTGAGGTGTCGAAACCGGGCGGCAGGGAGTCGGCGGCGCCTCCCCGCACCGCCATCTGCACCAGGTCGACCCTCTGCGTGAGCCGGGCCAGCACGTCCGCCACCCCGGCGGCGCCGAGCGCGGGCGGGGCCGCGAGCACACCGGTCCGCACGAGGGGTGCGAGCGGCTGCGCACCCGAGCCCGCCGGGTCGATGACGTGGACGGTGAACTCCCCCGCCGGGTAGACGGCGAGCAGCCGCGCCGCGTGCGCGACCGCCGTCTCCATGGCGAGACGCCCCAGGGCGTGCGAGTCCGCGAACGAACCGTCGGACGATCCGGTCCGGCCGCTGTCGATCCACAGGCCGCGCTCCAGCGGCAGCCGGACCAGCATCGGGATGCGGATCCCGTCGGCCTCGGGGAGATGGAGGTCGCCCAGGCGCAGGGCCATGGGGATCTCCATCGGCACCCGGTAATCGTGCCAGACGGGGCTGTCCCAGCGGGCGTACGCCGGTGGGAGGGCCGGTTCGACGACCTCGGCCTCGGCCGTGAGCTGGGCGAGGTCCCGGTCGAGGGCCTCGGCGGCCTGGGCGACGAGCTGGGCGTGCCGGGCGCGGGCCGCCTCGCGGGCGGCGTCGCCCTGTCCGCCGATCCGGCTGCGCGGGTCGGAGAGGACCTGTTCGAGCTCCTTGTCCATGCGGGACTCGGCGAAGTCGACGGCGCTGCGATAGGCGGCGGTGCTGCGGGCCAGGTCCTCGAACATGCCCCACACCTGGTTGTAGAGCCGCTCGTCCATGGACCAGCCGGTCGCGTCGCCCGCGACGGGCTGGGCGGGCTGCCCGGGTGCGGCCGGGGGCGCGGTGGGCGGCGGCGGGGGCGGAGCGGCGTTCTGGCGGCGCGGGTGGCTGTAGTCGATCGGGCCGCCCGCGGTGGGCGTGGACGACTGCGTGACGGCGTCGGGGTCCGGCGCCGGGCCGGGATACGACGGCATCTGCGGCACGGGCTGCCCCGGCCCGCCGGGCGTCTGACCGCCGTACGGCGACGCCGGTGGTGCCTGGCCCGGCTGAGGAGCGCCGCCGCCCTGGTCCGGGCCGAGGGCCGGGGCCGCCGCCTGCCGGGAGCGGTCGCCGTCCGCCGTGCGCGGCGGGGGCGCCTGCACCGAGCGGGCCAGTCCCTGGGCCACCGCGTCGTCGATGCCGCCGGCGAGCTGGCGGGCCTGGGGCAGCCCCTGGTCGGTGAGGAGTTCGGCGAGGCCGCCGGCGTAGCCCTGGCCGACAGCGCGCACCTTCCAGGCGCCCTGCCGGCGGTAGAGCTCCAGGGCGACGACGGCCGACTCGGCTTCCAGGCCGGTGATGGTGTAGCTGGCGATCTCGGCGCCGTCGAGGCCGGTCACGGCGACGAACGGGGCGGCCACGGCACCGAAGCGGACCGGGCCCGCCCCGGCGGCGGGCAGGGCGAGCAGCACGCCGACACGGTGGACGGCCTCCGGCACGGCGTCCAGATCCACCGCGAGGCGATGGTCGGCGGCGGCCTGCCGGGAGACCTCGAGGCCCGGCTGGGTGGGTGCGCCCGGGTGGGCGACCCACTCCACGCCGTGGATCCGGCCGTTCTCGTCACTGAGCGCGGCCGCGGCCACGATCGGTGTGCCGGCCGAGACCCGGATCTCGAGACGGGCCTGGGAGAGCGGGTGGTTCTGCCCCCGCACCAGCTCGGCCGTCATCGCCTTCCCCCTGTGTCGTTGTGTGGTGTCGTGTGCCGCTACCGGCCCGCCCCGGCCGGTACCCCCCGGAGCCTCAGAGGACCGGCAGGATCGCCGGCATCAGGTCCTGGAAGGTGCGGCCGTTGGCCGGGTTGCCGAGGGCCGTCAGCGTCCAGCCCGGGCCCGAGCGGTGCACCTTGGCCATGATCTGGGCCGTGTACTGGCCGCCTCCGGCCAGCGTGTAGCGGGCGAGCTCCTGGCCGTTGGTCTCGTCGACCAGGCGGCAGAACGCGTTCTGCACCTCCTGGAACGTCTGGCCCGTGAAGGAGTTCACGGTGAAGACGATCTGGTCGATGTGGACCGGGACGCGCGACAGGTCGACGAGGATCGCCTCGTCGTCGCCGCCCTGGCCGACACCGCCGACGAGGTTGTCGCCGGTGTGGCGCACCGAGCCGTCGTCGCTCACCAGGTGGCGGAAGAAGACGACGTCGACCGGCTGCTTGTCGGCGAACAGGACGGCCGAGGCGTCGAGGTCGACCTCTCGCGTACGCGAGCCGAACAGGCCGCGCCGGGGAGCCGCCTGCCAGCCGAGACCCATGCGCACCGCGGTCAGGCTGCCGCCGTCGTTCTTCTGCAGACTGATGGCCTGACCCTTGGTCATGTTGACGGTCACGCGCTGATCCCCTCTCGGACGTCCCCTGTTGCCGCGCAGTCGCGGTTGATCAGAACACTACGCAGGGGCACTGACAGTGACGTACCCCGGTCCGCACTTTGTGTCGGTCTTGCAACACTGCGCGTACGCGGTCCGCTGTCAGGCCAGGCCCGCCTCCTTCATCTGGCGCAGTTCCTTCTTCATCTCGGAGACCTCGTCGCGCAGCCGGGCAGCGATCTCGAACTGGAGATCCGCGGCGGCGGCCCGCATGCGTGCGGTGAGTTCCTCGATCTGCTCGCTGAGTTCGGCCGCGGGGCGGTCGGTCGGCACCGTCTCCTTGGCCTTGCCCCTGCCCTTGCCCGGCTTGGCACTCTCGGCCGCCCTGCTCAAGGAGGGCACGGGCGCCTTGGTCGCCCCGCCGTCCTTCTTCGCCTTGCGGAAGCCCGAGCCGAGCAGCTGCTCGGTGTCGATGTCCTCACGGGCGATCTGGGCGACGATGTCGTTGATCTTCTTGCGGAGGGGCTGGGGGTCGATGCCCCGCTCCTTGTTGTACGCGACCTGCTTCTCCCGGCGCCGGTTGGTCTCGTCGATGGCCTTCGCCATCGCCGGGGTGATCTTGTCCGCGTACATGTGGACCTGACCGGAGACGTTGCGCGCGGCGCGGCCGATGGTCTGGATCAGGGAGGTGCCGGAGCGCAGGAAGCCCTCCTTGTCGGCGTCCAGGATCGCCACCAGGGACACCTCGGGCAGGTCGAGGCCCTCCCGCAGGAGGTTGATGCCGACCAGCACGTCGTACTCGCCGGCGCGCAGCTCACGCAGGAGTTCGACACGGCGCAGGGTGTCGACGTCGCTGTGCAGGTAGCGCACCTGGATGCCCAGCTCCAGGAAGTAGTCCGTGAGGTCCTCGGCCATCTTCTTGGTGAGCGTGGTGACCAGGACGCGCTCGTCCTTCTCGGTACGCTGCCGGATCTCGTGCACCAGGTCGTCGATCTGACCCTCGGTGGGCTTGACGACGACTTCCGGGTCGACGAGGCCGGTGGGCCTGATGATCTGCTCGACGACTCCGTCCGAGCGGGAGAGCTCGTAGGCGCCCGGGGTCGCCGACAGATAGACCGTCTGGCCGATGCGCTCCTGGAACTCCTCCCACTTCAGCGGGCGGTTGTCCAGGGCGGAGGGCAGCCGGAAGCCGTGGTCGACGAGGGTGCGCTTGCGGGAGGCGTCGCCCTCGTACATGGCGCCGATCTGCGGGACCGTGACGTGTGACTCGTCGATGACGAGGAGGAAGTCGTCCGGGAAGTAGTCCAGCAGGGTGTTGGGCGGGGAGCCGGGCAGGCGGCCGTCGAAGTGCATCGAGTAGTTCTCCACGCCGGAGCAGGAGCCGATCTGGCGGAGCATCTCGATGTCGTAGGTCGTGCGCATCCTGAGGCGCTGGGCCTCCAGGAGCTTGCCCTGCTTCTCCAGCTCGGCGAGGCGCTCCCCCAGCTCCTTCTCGATGTCGTTGATGGCCCGCTCCAGGCGCTCGGGCCCTGCGACGTAGTGGGAGGCCGGGAAGACGTACAGCTGCTGGTCGTCGCTGATGATCTCGCCGGTGACCGGGTGCAGCGTGGACAGCGCCTCGATCTCGTCGCCGAACATCTCGATGCGGACGGCCAACTCCTCGTAGACCGGGAAGATCTCGATGGTGTCGCCCCGGACGCGGAAGGTGCCGCGGGTGAAGGCCATGTCGTTGCGCGTGTACTGGATGTCCACGAAGCGGCGCAGCAGCTCGTCGCGGTCGTGCTCCTCGCCGACGCGCAGGGGGACCATGCGGTCCACGTACTCCTGTGGCGTACCGAGGCCGTAGATGCAGGAGACCGAGGCGACCACGACGACGTCGCGGCGGGTGAGCAGCGAGTTGGTCGCGGAGTGGCGCAGGCGCTCGACCTCCTCGTTGATCGAGGAGTCCTTCTCGATGTAGGTGTCCGACTGCGGGACGTAGGCCTCGGGCTGGTAGTAGTCGTAGTACGAGACGAAGTACTCGACCGCGTTGTTCGGGAGGAGCTCTCGGAACTCGTTCGCCAGCTGGGCGGCCAGCGTCTTGTTCGGCGCCATCACGAGCGTGGGGCGCTGGAGCTTCTCGATCATCCACGCGGTGGTGGCGGACTTGCCGGTGCCGGTCGCGCCCAGCAGGACGACGTCCTTCTCGCCTGCCTGGATGCGCTGGGCGAGTTCGGCGATGGCCGTCGGCTGGTCGCCGCTCGGCTGGTAGGGGCTGACGACCTCGAAGGGCGCCACCGTGCGTTCGATGTGGGAAACGGGCCGCATGGGTTCCACCGTACGACCCCGCACTGACAACAGGCTCCGATCAGCGGTTCTGCGGGGTTCGGGGGCCGCGGTGCTCCACGGTGCGGCGGGCGCGGAGCCGCATGCGCTGCGGGTTGTGGGCGGTGTGGGTGTGGGCCGGGATGCCGGGCCGCTGCTCGACGGCGACGACCGAGGGCTTCCCCATGACGATCAGCGGGTCGAACATCACCACGACGCCCGCGAGGAGGAGGAAGGCGAGCGGGCCGATCAGCATGGGCGCGAGCAGGGCCGCCGGCGACTGCCCCGCTGTGGGTTCGGCCGTGCCGTGCAGGTGGACGCTGAGGGCGGCCATCCCGGTGTAGTGCATGCCGCTGACGGCGAGTCCCATGACGAGGCTGGCGCCCACGCTCCACAGGAGGCCCCTGACCTGGCCGGCCGCCCACAGGGCGGCCGTGGCGGCGGCCATGGCGATCGCTACGGAGATGCCGACGGTGAGCGTGTTGTACTCCAGCTTCCCGTCCAGGCTCATGCTGGCCATGCCGAGGTAGTGCATCGACGCGATGCCCAGGCCCGTGATGGTGCCGCCGGTGAACAGGGCAGTTCCGCGGGCTCCCTTGTAGCCGACGATGAAGATCCCGATGCCCACCATCACGATCGCGACGGCCAGGCTCGCGAAGGTCATCGGCATGTCGTAGTGGATCGGGGTCCCGCGGATCGTGAACCCCATCATCGCGATGAAGTGCATGGTCCATATGCCGGAGCCGATGGCGGCCGAGCCGAGGGCGAGCCATCCGGGGCGCCAGGACTGGGCGACGAGCATGGACCTGGTGGTGCAGCGCAGCCCCAGGGCGCCGCCGAGGCAGGCCATGAGGTAGGCCACCAGGGGTGTGACCAGGCCGTAGCTGAATCCGTCGACCGTGCCCTGCATGCGCGGCTGCCCTTCCCGCCCTGTGCGTCCCGGAATTCCTGATGTGCGCCCCCTCACAGGACCGCAGGCAGCGGTCAGGGTGGACGCAGTGAGTATGACCCCCACCGGAATGGTCGAACGACTTTCCGGCAAAGAAACACGCCCTTGCCGCAGTTGTGCGGTACCCGTGAGCGGAGTTGGGTCTCCTCCATTCAACCTGTGGTCATCCTGTACCCCTCTCGTGTTGACCCTCTGCTGTCACAGTTGAGCTGTCCGTGATGCCGTGATCGCTCGACGCGAGGAGTACGCATGCACGCGCGCGCTGTTGCCGCCTCGACCACCGCGCTCCTGGGGACCATCACCCTCCTGTTCCCCGCCTCCCCGGCGCGGGCCGCCGGCGGCGGGCCGGTGGTCATCGCGCACCGGGGGGCCTCCGCGTACGCGCCCGAGAACACCCTGGCCGCCGTGGACAAGGCGGCCGAGCTGGGCATCCGCTGGGTGGAGAACGACGTGCAGCGGACCAAGGACGGCGAGCTCGTCGTCCTCCACGACGACAACCTGCGGCGCACCACCGACGTCGAGGAGGTCTTCCCCGACCGGGCTCCCTGGAAGGTCAAGGACTTCACCGCCACCGAGATCGCCCGCCTCGACGCGGGCAGCTGGTTCGGCCCGGCGTACGCGGGCGCGCGCGTGCCGACGCTGGAGCAGTTCGTGAACCGCGTCGAGCGTCATCACCAGAAGCTGCTCCTTGAGATCAAGAACCCGGAGCTGTATCCGGGCATCGAGCGGCAGACGCTCAAGGTCCTCAGCAACGAGGGCTGGCTGGACCGGTCGCATCTGGCGGGCCGGCTGATCGTGCAGAGCTTCAGCGCGGACAGCGTGCGGACGGTGCACGAGCTGAAGCCCGCCGTGAAGACCGGCTTCCTGGGCACGCCGCCCGTGTCGGACCTGCCGGGCTACGCCGGTTTCGCCGACCAGATCAACCCGTCGTACGGCTCGATCTCCACGGCCTACGTGGCCTCCGTCCAGGCGTTCACCGGACCGCACGGCAGGCCGCTGGAGGTCTTCACCTGGACGGTCGACGACGCGGCGACGGCTCAGCGGGTCGCCGGGTACGGGGTCGACGGGATCATCACGAACAAGCCGGATGTGGTGCGGGAGGCCGTGGAGGGGTGAGGCCTGCCGCCGGCGGGCGGTCCGTCCGGCCGGAGCGGCGTTGTCAGTGGTGGGTCGTACGGTGGGCGCATGGACAGCCATGGGCAGGGTGAGCAGCGGGTCGTGTGGGGCGTCGTCGACAGCGACATCGGCCCGCTGCTGCTGGCGGCGACCCGCGAAGGCCTGGTCAACGTGATCTTCCACGCCACGGACGCGGTGCGGGACCGGGCGGTCGAGCGGCTGGCGTCACGGCTCGGCACCGAGCCCGTCGAGGCGCCCGGCTCCCCACTGCTGACCGAGGCGATACGTCAGGTCGAGGCGTACTTCGCGGGTGAGCGCCGGGACTTCGACCTGCCGCTGGACTGGTCGCTGATCTCCGGCTTCAACCGGGAGGTCCTGCGCGAGCTGGCATCCGGTGTGCCGTACGGCACGGTCGTCGGGTACGGCGATCTGGCCGGGCGGGTCGGCCAGCCGGGCGCCGCCCAGGCCGTGGGCATGGCGATGGGCGCCAATCCGCTGCCGGTGGTGGTGCCCTGTCACCGGGTCGTCGAGAGCGGCGGCGGCATCGGCGGCTTCGGGGGCGGGCTGGAGACCAAGCGGAAGCTGCTCGCCCTCGAAGGGGTGCTGCCCGAGCCGCTGTTCTGAGGACGGGCTGGTCAGTCGTAGTGCCGCGCCTCGAAGACGTTGCCGTCCGGGTCGCGGAAGTAGAAGCTGCGCGTGGCCTTGCCCCGGGCCCCGAAGGAGTCGTACGAGAGGTCCGACACCGGTACGGAGCGTTCCTCCAGGCGGCTGAGAAGGGTGTCGAAGTCGCCCCGGGGCAGTGACAGGCAGACGTGGTTGGCGGGGTGCCCCGCGCTGTCGGCGGCGCCGGGCAGCATGGTCATGCGTTCCGCGAAGGTCAGCGGCATGAGGTCGAGGATGGTCTCGTCGTTGACGCGTACGGAGGGGAACGGCACCTCACCGGCGGCGAACTCGGTGAGCCTGATCGTCTCCAGGCCGACGGCCTTCTCGTAGAAGTCGGCGGCTGCGACCGGGTCGCGCACCCAGAGGACGACGTGGTCGAGTCGTGGTGTGTTGTCCGTCATGCATCCCAGGCTGGTGACGTCGCCGACAGCCCGCAAGGGTTTGGCCCGGCGCGCCGCCCGCCAGAGATGAGGGAAGACCGACCGACAGGAGGCAGGCGCGTGGTGCTGGTGGTGTCAGAAGAAGTGCGGGAGGCGATCGACGCGCGTCGGCCCGTGGTGGCCCTGGAGTCCACGATCATCGCCCACGGGCTGCCGCGGCCGCGCAACCTCCAGGTGGCACTGGAGCTGGAGACGGCCGTGCGGCAGGAGGGCGCGGTGCCCGCGACGATCGCCGTGCTGGACGGGCGGCCTCATGTCGGGCTGGACAAGGAGCAGCTGGAGCGGGTCGCGAACGAGGACGGCATCCGCAAGCTGGGCCACCGCGACCTGCCGCTCGCGACGGCCTCCGGGGCGAGCGGGGCGACCACGGTGTCGGCGACGGCGCTGCTGGCGGCGCTGGCGGGCGTACACGTGTTCGCGACGGGTGGGCTCGGCGGGGTGCACCGGGAGTGGACGGTGACGCAGGACGAGTCGGCCGACCTGGGGCTGCTGGCGCGGACGCGGATCACCGTGGTGTGTGCCGGGGTGAAGTCGATCCTGGACGTCCCGGCGACCTTGCAGCGGTTGGAGACGCTGGGTGTCGCGGTCGCCGGGTACGGCACCGACCGGTTCCCCGGCTTCTATCTGTCCGACTCGGGGCATCCGGTGGACTGGACGCTGCGGACGCCGGAGCAGGTGGCGGGCGTCATGCGGGCCCAGGACGCACTCGCCGGGCCGGAGTCGGCGCTGATCGTCGCCAATCCCGTGCCCGAGGACGAGCAGCTCGATCCGGAGCTGCACGCGCGCGTGCTCGCGGACGCGCTGCGCGCGTGCGAGGAGGAGGGGATCACCGGCCAGGCGGTCACGCCGTTCCTGCTCGACTACCTCGTACGGCACACCGACGGCGCCTCCCTGAGCGCCAATCTGGCGGCGGTCCGCGGCAACGTACGCCTGGCGGCACGGATCGCGGCGGCCTGGGCACGGGGATGACCGGCAGCGGGGGCGACCGCGGTGCGGAGGGCGGAGCCTGCTCGGCGGAGAGCGGAGCAGGGCCAGCCAAGGGGGCGGCGGGCTCGGCGGAGAGCGGAGCCCGACCGTCGGACATGGCAGCCGGCTCGGCGGAGAGCGGGGCACGCTCGGCGAACGGCGCAGACGGCCCATCCGAGGCCGCGGCGGTCCCGGCAGCAAGCGGGACGCGCTCTGCGGGGAGTGGAACCGGCCCGATTGAGGTCGCGCCGGGCTCGGCGGAGCGTGAAACCCGCCGGGCGGAGATCGCAGCGGCCTCGGCGGAGCACGGAGCCGCCCCGGCAGAGGCCACGCCGGGTCCGCCAGAGAGCAGAACCACCCCAGCAGATGTCACGCCGAGCTCGGCGGAGAGCAAAACCGCCGCAATGGAGGTCGCCCCGCGCTCGGTGGGCCGCGGCGCGCTACTGGTCGTCGGGGACGTCATCACGGACGTCGTCGCACGGCACGAGGGGCCGCTCGCGGCCGGTACGGACACGGCTGCCTCGATCCGGACCGTGCCGGGCGGGGCGGGCGCCAACGTGGCGTGCTGGGCCGCGCACCGGGGCGCGGCGGAGGTGCGGCTGCTCGGGCGGGTGGGGGCGGAGGCCGCTGCCTGGCACGAGCGTGAGCTGGTGGCCCACGGCGTGCGTCCGCGACTCGTCGTCGACCCGCAGGCGCCGACCGGCACGGTGATCTGCCTGGTGGACGGAGGCGCTTCGGCGGAGCGGACGTTCCTCACCGACAGCGGCGCGTCGTTGCGGCTCGAACCCGCCGACTGGTCCGACAACCTGCTCGACGGCGTGGCCCGGCTGCACCTGTCGGGCTACCTCCTGTTCTCCGAAGCGAGTCGCGCCCTGGTGACGGTGGCTCTCGAAGCCGCACGCGCGCGTGGCGTGCCGGTGAGCCTGGACCCCGCGTCGGCCGGTTTCCTCGGTGAGCTGGGCGCCGGGCGGTTCCTCGCGCTCGTCGAGGGCGTGGACGTGCTGCTGCCCAGCCGGGACGAGGCGTGTCTGCTGACGGGGCTGACCGACGCGGCCGACGCGGCGGCCGAGCTGAGCCTGCGTGTCCCGCTGGTGGTCACCAAGCAGGGGCACGAGGGGGCGCTCGTGGCCCGCTCGGGCAAGGTGTGCGCCCGCGTCCCCGCCGTACCGGCGACGCCACGGGACACCACGGGCGCCGGTGACGCCTTCACCGGCGCGTTCCTCGCCGCCCTGCTCGCGGGTGCCGGGCCGGAGGACGCGGCGGCGGAGGGCTGCCGGGCGGGTGCGAGGGCGGTGGAACGGGTGGGCGGCAGACCGCCCCTGCCCGGTTGATGCCCGATACCCCGCGCCCCTGGCTACGGCTTGCGCCCCCACGCCGAGATCATCGGAGCCGTCGTCAGATCCAGGACACCGGACGTGACGTTCGCGAGATGCCGGTCGATGTCCTGGTCCGTGGCGAGGCCCGCGGTGACCAGCTGGTCGCGGATCTGACGGATCGTGACGGACTCCAGGGCGGCGCAGGCCGGCGAGCCGACGGGGAAGTAGGCGTCGGCGTACACGCGGGTCAGGCCGGCCTCCCGGAGCAGCCGCGGGAGGACGCGGCCGCAGGGGAGTTCGGTCCCGCGGTCGGCGAGGAGCCTGCGGAAGCCGTGCCGCAGCCGGTTCGCGAGCTGCTGCTCGGGGCCGTACTCGTCGGGGCAGAGCAGCGGCTGCAGGGTGGGATCGGCGTCCTCGACCAGGATGCGCCCGCCGGGGCGCAGCGCCTGGACCATGGACCGCAACGCCTGTGCCCGGTCGGTCACGTGGACGAGGGCGAGACGGGCGTGCACCAGGTCGAAGCCCTCCCCCGGCGGCTCCTGGACGCCGAGGTCGTGCACGCGCACCTCGACGGGCTGCCGGGCAGCGGGGGCGAGCCGTGAGGTGTCGGTGGCGGTCGCGACGACGCGTCCGGTCGGGCCGACCTTCTTCGCCAGCCAGGACACCACGGAGGTGCCGCCGGCTCCGACCTCCCAGCACCGCCAGCCTGATCCGATGCCGAGCGCTTCGAGATGCCGGAACGTCGTGGGGTCGAAGAGAGCGGCGAAGGCGCTGAAGTGCTCTGCCGCCTCGGTCTGCCGGTTGTCGAGGAGGTACCCATCGGTTCGCGTCATGCCGCGATCATCCCAGTTGTCCGACTTGTCCGCGACGGTCGACGCTCCGGTACGGAGAGGCGACGCTCACGTGCGGAGAACCACATGGCCCCAGCACACGTCGATGTCTCAGGACGACGGACCCGGCGGGAGTCCCTCTGTCCCAGCCGGCAACGACCTCGTCCACAGCCGGGAACAAAGCGGAACGAGCCGTTTCCACAGGCTTACTCGCAGCTCACGTCGGCCTGGCAGACTGACGAACCAAGGCGCGGGACGGCGCGCGGAGCTCCACGCAAGGAGATGCAGATGTCCATGGCAGGGAATCTGCGGAAGGTCACGAGCCTCGGCGGGGTCGGCGGCCTCCGCAAGGTGGCTCGGCTGGCTCGGCGGCGGCCGCGCGTCGACCTGAGTCACCCGGCCCGCTCCCCGCTGGGCTCCTCGGTGGTGAACTGCGTGACGTACCGGGACGGCGTCCGCACCGCTGCGCGCGGCGATCTGGTGGACGCCGTGGAGTCGGTGCGCAAGAAGGGCGAGGGCTTCGTCTGGCTCGGCCTGCACGAGCCGACCGACCGGGAGTTCGCGGGCATCGCCGAGCTCTTCGACCTGCACCCCCTGGCCGTGGAGGACGCCGTCGAGGCCCACCAGCGCCCCAAGCTGGAGCGCTACGACGAGACGCTCTTCGCGGTGTTCAAAACGGTCTGCTACGTCGAACACGAAGAACTCACGGCCACCAGCGAGGTGGTGAACACCGGCGAGATCATGGTCTTCGTCGGCAAGGACTTCGTGATCACGGTGCGCCACGGCCGGCACGGCTCGCTGGGCCCGCTGCGCGAGGAGCTGGAGTCCGATCCCCACCAACTGGCGAAAGGCCCGTCCGCGGTGCTGCACGCGATCGCGGACCATGTGGTGGACGACTACCTGACCGTCACGGACTCGGTGCACGCGGACATCGACCAGGTCGAGACGGAGGTCTTCGCGGAGACCGGCGCCCGGGTGGACCCGGGGCGCATCTACCAGCTCAAGCGTGAACTCCTCGAGCTGAAGCGGGCGGTGGTGCCGCTCAGCCGGCCGCTGGAGGATCTCGCCACCCGGCCGATCCGGGCGGTCGACCCGGAGATACAGGCGTACTTCCGCGATGTCTCGGACCACCTGCTGCGGGCGAAGGAGCAGATCGCCGCCTTCGACGAACTGCTCAACTCCATCCTCCAGGCGCACCTGGCGCAGGTCACGGTCGCGCAGAACGAGGACATGCGGAAGATCACGGCGTGGGCCGCGATCATCGCCGTGCCGACGATGGTCTGCGGGGTGTACGGCATGAACTTCGACCACATGCCGGAACTGCACTGGCGGTACGGCTACGGCATGGTCATCGGCGTCATATCCGTCGCGTGCCTGACGCTGTACCGGGGGTTCCGGCGCAGCGGCTGGCTCTGACGAGGGCCGTGCCCCGCGCGGTCGAGGGCGGGGCGATGCGCGATCAGCGCTGGGTGGTCCTGGCGTAGACGCTCTCGGCCCAGGATGCGATCTGGTCGCCCGCCAGATGCCGGGCCAGGTCGGCTTCACTGATCATGCCGACCAGGCGCTTGTCCCGGATGACGGGCAGGCGGCGGATCTGGTGCTCCTGCATCTCGTGGAGCACCTCGCCGACATCGGCGTCCGCGTCGATCCAGCGAGGGGTTCCCTTGGCCATCTCGCCCGCGGTGACCTCGGCGGGGTCGTGGCCCAGGGCGACGCAGCCGACGACGATGTCGCGGTCGGTGAGGATGCCGCAGAGCCGCTCGTTCTCGTCGCTGATGGGCAGGGCGCCGACGTTCAGTTCGCGCATGAGCTGGGCCGCGCGGTCGAGGGTCTCGTGGGCGGGGATCCACTGGGCGCCGCGGTGCATGATGTCTCCGGCGGTGGTCATGAAGTACCTCCCGGTGCCGGACGGCCGGCGCGGCGCGGGAGGCACCGCGAGTCCCGGCGCCCTTCATTCTCGCCGCGTCACCCGGCGCCCGCACACGCAACAGCGCCCCGGGCCCGCGGCAGCCGCCACCATCGGGCCCGGGAGCAGCCGGACCAGCATCGGGATGCGACCCGGCAGCGGCTCAGCCGCTCCACGCCGGGTGGCGCGGATCATCGGCCCGTACCAGGACGTCGGCCGTGCCCGCCGGGCCGGTCTCCTGCTCGTAGCGCTCGAAGGCCGGCAGGGTCCAGTGCTCGGCCTCGGGCGTGCGGCGGCGCAGGGCGCCCGGGGAGAGCCGGACATGAACGCTCAGATCGAAGGGGAACCAGTGCCGAAGGAGGAAGGGCCCGTGGAGCAACAGCACACCGCCGGGCGGCAGCTGGACATAGGGGCTGCGGGTGGCCCGGTCGGCGGCCGGGTCCCACAGGTCCGGCAGGACGCGGCCGTCGCCGCCGGCTTCGAGGGGGCCGAACACCTCGCGCCACAGGGCGTTGGTGTCGTACCAGCCGCTGTAGTAGGACTCCAGGTCCCGGTGGCCGTACTCCAGTCGCACGGAGGCGGGGCGCAGGAAGCCCTCCGTGCCCACGACGAGCGAGGAACGGCCGCGTATGCGCAGCGCCTCGGAGACCCGCCGGGCGAGGTCTCCCGGGCGGGCGGCCGGGGCGCCGTCGAAGGCGATGCGCGGCCAGGGACTGCCGTCGGCGGGCTTCAGTTCGAGCAGGCGCTCGGCGAGCAGGTCGCCGAGCCGGTCCCAGGTGATCGCTTCGAGTCGCACACGGCCCATGATGCGCCAGGCCGCGGCAGGACGTGTCAGGCCGGCGAGCGCCGCGGACACCGGGGAGGACACGGCAGAACGAGAGGCGCCGGGATCGCCGGGGCCTCCCCCGGCGGATGCGGTGCGCGCCGCCGCGGTGGGAATGAACTCTCTATGGTCCATGAACCCCCTGTGGTCCCGGAACCCCGTACGGTCCCGCGCGCGACGCTCCCGTCCCGCACCGGACTTCTCGTCTTCCAGCCCCTCAAGCGGCGGCACTGCGCCGAGTGCCGGCGAGGGCCGCTGCCGCTGCTGGTCCTGGAGGACGGTGTCCCGCGCTGCCTCGACTGCGCCGACCTGGGGCATCTGGTGTTCCTGCCGAGCGGCGACACCGCGCTGACGCGCAGATCGCGGGAGGAGAGCGTGCTGTCGGCGGTGGTCGTGCGGTTCAACCGGCGCAAGAGCCGTTACGAGCGGCAGGGCGTTCTGGTCGAGGAGGCGGCACTCGCGAGGGCCGAGCAGCGCTGCCTGGCGGACGCCGAGGCGCGACGGCGGCGCCGTGTGCGGGACGCGCGGCGGCGGTCGGCTCAGGACGCCCGGTTCACTCAGGCGTTCGCGGCGGAGATACGGCGGCTGTTCCCCGGATGCCCGGCCGACCGTGCGCGGGCCATCGCCGCGCACGCCGCCGAGCGGGGCAGCGGGCGGGTGGGCCGCAGCGCGGCCGGGCGGGCGCTGACGGAGGGGGCGGTGACCTCGGCGGTCGTGGCGTCCGTACGGCATCTGGACACGCCGTACGACCGGCTGCTGATGAGCGGCGTGCCGCGGCACGAGGCGCGGCGGCGCATCGCGGCGGTGGTGGAGACGGTGGTGAGGGGGTGGACCGAGGCGGGGCTCGGTTCCGCCGGGTGACCCGGTCCGGGGGCCGGCGGCGCCACCGCGGGCCGGAGGTGCGGCCGCTGTTCGCCCGCATGGCAATCGCCACGACATGCGGGCTGGGGTTCGCCCCCCTCGTCAGGTCGCCACGACATGCGGCCGGAGGTGCGCCCCCTCGTCAGGCCCCACGACATGCCGCCGGAGGTGCGCCCCTCTCGGCAGGTCGCCTCGGCGGCGCGGCCGGTCGGCCGTACGGTGGCGCTCGCGTGCCGGGTGGCCGGCGAGTCCTGGCCGGGGCCCTCGGTGGGCCGTGGCCGTACGCGTACGGTCCCGCGCCGCTCGGTCATGGTCACTGCTCGTACGGGATTTCGCTTGTGGTGAGGAAGGGTGCCGGGGCAGGATCCCGGCTCAACGGGTGGAAGAGGCTGACATGATCGACGGACCGTACTTCGTGGTGACGGTGCTGGGTGTGCTCGGGACCGGCCTGGTGGCCGGGGTGTTCTGTGGCTTCTCGACCTTCGTCATGCGAGGCCTCGCCACGCTGCCGCCCGCGCAGGGGGTCGCCGCGATGAACGCGATCAACGTGGCCGCCGTGACACCGCCCTTCATGGTCGTGTTCCTCGGGTCGGCCGTGCTGTGCGCGGTGATCGCCGTGGTGACGTTCGTGCTGTGGCCGGACGAGGGGACGGTGGAGCTGCTGGTGGGCAGCGCGCTGTACCTGTTCGGCTCGTTCGGGCTCACCATGGTCGCGAATGTGCCGCGCAACGACGCGCTGGCCGGGCTGGACCCAGTCTCGCCGGAGGCTGCCGCGTACTGGCCGGTGTATGTGCGCGAGTGGACGATGTGGAACCACGTCCGCACGGCCGCCTCGGCCGGTGCGGCGGTGGCGTACGTGCTGGCACTCACCTGAGCGCGACGGCAGACGCCGTCCCGCCCTCCTGCCGGCGTGACCGCCCCCCTGCGGGTGGGCCTCCGCGGACGTATCGTGGCCGGAAGGAGTGCCGCCCGACGACGCACGGCCTGTCACACGCGCACGCAAGGAAGACGGCCATGGCCGATCCCAAGGGTTTCATGACCACCCCCCGCCAGGAGTGGCCGCGCAGGCCCGTCGAGGAGCGGGTCCGGGACTGGGACGAGGTCTATGTCCCCGGGGCGCTGCTGCCGATCATCAGCAAGCAGGCCGACCGCTGCATGGACTGCGGCATCCCCTTCTGCCACGAGGCCTGCCCGCTGGGCAACCTCATCCCCGAGTGGAACGACCTGGTGTCGAGGGAGGACTGGCGGGCGGCCGCCGACCGGCTGCACGCCACGAACAACTTCCCGGAGTTCACCGGCCGGTTGTGCCCGGCGCCGTGTGAGGCGGGGTGTGTGCTGGCGATCAACCAGCCGGCCGTCACCATCAAGAACGTCGAGTGCGCGATCGCCGACCGGGCGTGGGAGGAGGGCTTCGCGCCGTCGAGGCCGCCGGACCGGCTGTCCGGCAAGACGGTCGCGGTGATCGGTTCGGGGCCCACCGGGCTGGCCGCGGCCCAGCAGCTGACCCGGGCGGGACACACGGTCGCCGTGTACGAGAGGGACGACCGGCTCGGCGGGCTGATGCGGTACGGCATCCCCGCGTTCAAGATGGAGAAGCACCATCTGGAGCGGCGGCTGGAGCAGATGCGGGCCGAGGGGACCAAGTTCCGTACGTCGACGGCGGTCGGGCGGGACATCAAGGCCGATGACCTGCGGACTCGTTACGACGCCGTGGTGCTCGCCACGGGGGCGACCGCGTGGCGTGAACTCGGCGTGACAGGACGGGAGCTGACGGGCATTCACCAGGCGATGGAGTACCTGCCGCTGGCCAACCGGGTGTGCGAGGGCGATCTGGAGACGTCCCCGCTGTCGGCCGCCGGGAAGCACGTCGTCATCGTCGGCGGCGGCGACACCGGGGCCGACTGCCTGGGCACGGCCGTCCGGGACGGCGCCGCGTCCGTGACCCAGTTGGACATCTACGCGCTGCCGGACACCGAGCGCGACGAGGACACCGAGCCCTGGCCGACCTATCCGGTGCGGGTCTACCGGCTGTCCGCCGCGCACGAAGAGGCCCGTGACCTGCGGACCGCCCCGGTGGCCGACGCGGACGCGCGGCTGTTCGCGGCGTCCACGCTGCGCTTCGACGGTGACGCGGCGGGCCATGTGCGGTCACTGCACCTGGTCGAGGTGGACGCGCGGCGCCGCCCGGTGGAAGGTACCGGGCGGACGCTCCCCGCCGACCTCGTGCTGCTCGCCCTAGGCTTCTCCGGGCCCGACCGGAAGGACGGGCTCGTCGACCAGCTGGGGCTGGACCTGGAACCCCGCGGCACGATCGCGCGTGACGCCGGTTTCGCCACGAACGTGCCCGGCGTGTTCGCCGCGGGGGATGCCGCCCGGGGCCAGTCGCTCATCGTCTGGGCGATCGCCGAGGGGCGGGCGGTGGCGGCGGCGGTCGACCGGTATCTGACGGGCAGTTCGAGGCTGCCGTCACCGATCGGACCGTACGACCGGCCCATGGCGGTCTAGGCATACGGCCGGTCCCCGGGGTGATCACCGCTCGTCCGTCCCCGCCACCTTCCCCGTCGACAGCGCCACCCGGTTCCAGGTGTTGATCGTGCAGATCAGGGCGAGGACCTGGGCCAGTTCGCGCTCGTCGAACAACGCGGCGGCCTCTGCGTAGACCTCGTCGGGGACACCCGCGTCGGCGACGAGCGTCAGCGCCTCCGTGAGGGCGAGCGCAGCCTGCTCGCGCTCGGTGAAGAAGTGCCGGGCCTCGCGCCACACGGCGACCATGTGCAGCCGGTCCTCGTTCTCGCCGGCCTTGCGGGCGTCGTTGGTGTGCATGTGCAGGCAGTACGCGCAGTGATTGAGGTGCGAGGCGCGGATCTGGATCAGTTCGATGAGGGCCGGGTCGAGGCCCTCGCGGGCGGCGGCGTCGAAGGCGACGAGGGCCCGGAAGGCCTTCGGGGCGGACTTGGCGAACTCCAGCCGGGGTGCCTTCACGTGCGTGCTGTTCGTGCTCGTGTGCGTCGTCATGTCCCTCAACCTACGAGCCGGAAAGACCCGCTGTAGGGTGCATTTCCATGGCGACTTCGTGGGTCAATTCCGCGGAACGGATCGGGTCCGACCTGCATCTGGAGCTGACCGGGCCGGGCGGCCGCCGCGCGGCGCTGATCCGCGCCCTGCGGGAGGCCGTACGCAGCGGGCGGCTCGCTCCGGGCGCTCGGCTGCCGCCGTACCGCTCGCTCGCGGCCGATCTCGGCGTCGCCCGCAACACGGTGGCCGACGCCTACGCGGAACTCGTCGCGGAGGGCTGGCTCACCGCCCGGCAGGGGTCGGGCACCCGGGTCGCGGAGCGCGCGGAGCCGCTGCGGCCCGCCGCCCGCGAGCCCCGGAAGGCGCCTCCACGCGCACGTGGACCCCGGCACGACCTGACGCAGGGCACGCCGGACGCCTCGTCGTTCCCGCGCACCGCTTGGCTGGCCTCCTACCGGAGGGCTCTCCAGCAGGCCCCCAACGAGGTGTTCGGCCCGGGTGATCCGGCCGGCCGGATCGAACTGCGGGAGGCGCTCACGGAGTACCTGGCACGCGCGCGTGGGGTGCGCACCGAGCCGGGCAGGATCGTGATCTGCTCCGGCTTCGCGCACGCGCTGCGGCTGCTGTTCGGAGGGGGCGTCCTGCGCGGTCCCCTGGCGGTGGAGGCGTACGGGCTCGGATTCCACCGGGAGGTCCTCACGGCGGCCGGTGTGCGGACCGTGCCCCTCCCCCTCGACGAACACGGCGCCCGGGTCGACCGGTTGGGGCGCGAGCGTGCCGTGCTGCTCACGCCGGCGCACCAGTTCCCGACCGGCGGCCCCCTGCACGCCGCGCGCCGGGCCGCCGTGATCGACTGGGCACGCGCGCGTGGCGGGCTGGTCCTGGAGGACGACTACGACGGGGAGTTCCGCTACGACCGCAAGCCGGTCGGCGCCGTCCAGGGCCTCGACCCCGAGCGCGTTGTGCACATCGGCTCGGTCAGCAAGAGCCTGTCGCCGGCGGTACGGCTGGGCTGGATGGTGCTCCCGGAGCGGTACGTCGACGCCGTCCTGGCCGCCAAGGGGGACCGGGAGGCGTGGGCGAGCGTCCTCGACCAGCTCAGCCTCGCGGACTTCGTCGTCTCCGGGGCGTACGACCGTCACGTACGGCGTATGCGGCAGCGGTACCGCGGCCGCCGGGACCGGCTCGTCGCGGCGCTCGCCGAGCACGCGCCGCACATCGAGGCCACCGGTGTCGCGGCCGGGCTGCACGCGGTGCTGCGGCTGCCGCCCGGCACCGAGGCGTCCGCGGTCAAGGCCGCCGCCTGGCAGGGCATCGCCCTCGACGGCCTCGCCGCGTTCCGGCACCCGGACACGGACATGGCGGCCGGCGACGGCCTCGTCGTGGGATACGCGACTCCCTCCGAGCATGCGTACGGGCCGGCCCTGGAGGCGCTGTGCCGTGCACTGCCGCCGCCGTGACCGGCCTGTGAAGCGCGTGGAACTACGGCTTGCGCGCGACCGCCCCGTACCCCGGAATCACCCCGTCGTCCTGCCCGGGTACGGGCTCGCCCAGTTCGGGGTGCCAGCGGTGGGGCACCTCGACGCCGGGCTCGACGAGGTCGAGGCCGTCGAAGAAGCGGGTGAACTCCGCGCGGGAGCGCAGGGCCAGGGTGACACCGGCGGCGCGGAGCTTCTCGGTGGCCGCCCTGGACTCCTCCGGTGTGAAGTCGGCCGTGGCGTGGGTGATGACCAGGTAGCTGCCGGAGGGCAGTTCGGCGAGCAGCCGGCGGACCAGGTCGTGGGCGCCGTCCTCGTCGGAGACGAAGTGCAGCAGCGCGATGAGTGACAGCGCGACGGGCCGGGTGAAGTCCAGGACCTTCCTCGCGCCCTCCAGGATGGCGTCCGGGTCGCGCACATCGGCCTGGAGGTACTCGGTCGCCCCCTGGTCCGTGCCGCGCAGCAGGGCCGCCGCGTGGGCCAGCACGATCGGGTCGTTGTCGCAGTAGACGACCCGGGCGTCGGGGGCGGTCTCCTGGGCGACCTGGTGGAGGTTGGGCTCGGTCGGGATGCCGGTGCCGATGTCCAGGAACTGCCGTACGCCGTTGCCCGCCAGCCAGCGTGTGGCGCGGTGCATGAACGCGCGGTTGACCCGCGCCATGACCGGCACCCTCGGGTCGAGGGTGAGCATCTGCCGGCCCATCTCCTCGTCGACCGGGTAGTTGTCCTTGCCGCCGAGGTACCAGTCGTACATCCGCGCCGGATGCGGTCTGCTCGTGTCGATCGCGACGGCCGAGGTGGGGTCCTGCCCGGTCATGAGGCACTCCATAAGACACAAGGGGTGATCAATTCAGCACCAGCGTAAGGAAGTTGAGCCACAGACAGCGGCAGAAAGCAGCAGAACGGGCGATCACATCAGGACAGGAGGAAGTCCGCCTCTCCCGCCTTCGCCCCTTCGATGAAGGCCGTCATCTCGTCCGTGGTGTAGATCAGCGCCGGACCGTCCGGGTCGGTGGACTGCCGCACGGCGATCCGGCCGTCGGCGAGCTTCATCGCCTCCAGGCAGTTCCCGCCGTTCCCCCCGCTCCACGGCTTGTGCCAGCCTTCGCTGCCCAAGTCGCGCGCGGGCATGCCGTTGTAGACGTGTTTGCGCGGCTTGATGCGATCCATTTACAGCTCCTTGCGGAGATCCCTGAGGATCTCCTTCGTGCGATGTGCCGTAGCGGCCTGCGCCGCCATGCGGTCCATGACCTCGAGGTGGGTCGCCACCTCGGCGCGCGCGTCGAGGTAGATCGCGCCGGTCAGGTACTCGCTGTAGACCATGTCCGGCAGTTCGGGCATGGCAAATCGGAACAGCACGAACGGCCCGTACGTGCCCGGGTGCGGCCCACTGGCGAACGGGGCGACCTGCAACGTCACGTTGGGCAGCTTCGTGGCCTCGAGCAGCCTGTCGATCTGGGCACGCATCACCTCCGGGCCGCCGACGGGGCGCCGCAGCACGGTCTCGTCCATCACGACCCACAGCCGGGGCGCGTCCTCACGGGTGAGCAGTTCCTGGCGCTGCATCCGCAGGGCGACATGGCCCTCGATGTCGTCGGGCCGCGTCTGGCCGATGGCGCCCGACCGGAGCACTCCGCGCGCGTAGTCCTCGGTCTGCAACAGCCCGGGGACGAAATGCGGTTCGTAGCTGCGGATGACCGCGGCCGCGCCCTCCAGGCTCACGTACATCGAGAACCAGCCGGGCAGGATGTCGTGGAAACGCTGCCACCAGCCGGGTTTGTTCGCTTCCTCGGCCAGCAGGACGAAGGCGTCGGCCTCCTCGTCGGAGATTCCGTAGGCCTTCAGGAGCAGTTGCATGTACGGGATTTTGAGCGCGACCTCGGCCATCTCCATGCGGCGGACCGTGGCGGGGGCGACGCGGAGGATGCGGGCGGCCTCCTCGCGCTTCAGCCCGGCGCGTTCCCGCAGGTCCAGCAGGCGCCGGCCGAGAACGACCTGGCCCACCGTCGGCGCGGACCGTGGTTCGCTCACGCTCCACCTCCACGAAGAGTTCTGACGAGCCGGCCACAAAAGAACGCTGACAGCCCGGCGGCGCCATGCGAAGACCGTTCCGAAGAGCTGGGTATCCGAACTCACGTTCCGAACAGACCTTCGACGATCTCAACTGGCGCCGCGCGACGTGCTGTTGCGAGCAGTGTGCCACGGCCTTCCAGACCGTCACACGGCACTCTGCAATTTTCAGAGTGACACTTGCCAAGTGTTCACGGCGGGGCGATAGTGGCAAGCGTGATTCCGTCCGCGCCCTTAGGAACAGACGCCGCCGCAGGCCCTTACGGCCTGGGTGCCACCTCGGAAGCAAGCCCCGTCGGGGCCGCTGCCGAGCGCCGGTTCCGTTTCGAGCTGGCCGCACATCCGGGTTCTCCCGCACAGGCCAGACGCCTGACGCGGGCCCGGCTGACCGGCTGGTCGGTGTGCGAGGACACCTGCGACAGCGCGGCCCTGGTGGTTTCCGAGCTGGTCACCAATGCCATCGTGCACACGGCGAGCACGCACATAGTGTGCGAGCTGCACGACGGCGACGACCTGGTGCGGATAGCCGTGCGTGACGAGGGCTGCGCCCCGGGCCAGCCCCACGCGGCCAGCCGCACCCGGCCCGAGGAGGAGCACGGGAGGGGACTGCTTCTCGTCGACGCCCTCTGCGACGCCTGGGGCGCCCATGAGCACGGCCCCGGGCTGCTGGTCTGGGCCGAGCTGCCGCGCACGGCGGATACCCCGGGCGAGGCGGCGGAGCCCCGGAACGACCTGGGTTGGGGCGCCCGTCCGAAGCCGGGGCCGTCCGACGACCCGGGCGACGGGGACGGAGCGGACCGGGCCCGCCACACGAAGGGCGCCCGGGAGGTTCCCCCGCAGGAGCGACGCCGACAGCGAGGGCCTGCATGAGTCCCGGGCGCGGTGGCCGCGTCCTGAACCTGGACACCCTGACCCGCCTCCGGCGCGGGCTGCGGACGACCGGGCCGGCACTGCGGCTGCCCGTCCCCGACGGCATGACCGCCCCGCTCGGCTGCGACGCGATCGCCGTACCCGCCCGTTTCGGCTCCCTGGTCTTGCCCCGGCTGCCCCGCGTGGGCTGCGTCTACGCCGACGAGACGCACTGGTGGTGGCTGGTGCCGTCCGACTCCGACCACGCCCTGGAGTGGCCCGCCCCGGCGCACTACGCCACCGGCGCGGTCGTCCCGGACACCCCCGAGCTCCCCGAACTGATCCACCGCCCGGACGGCAGGCTGCCGTACACCCCGCCGATACCGCTGTATCTCGCCCTGTGCCGCGTGACGGGGACCGCTCCGGCCTGGTCGCGCCCGGTCAGCGCGTAGGGTCCGGCGAGCTCGCCGGACACGGCTCGGCCGGGGTATACGCGCCCCCGCAGGGCATTGCTCGGCCTGGACGTACGCACCACCCGCCGGACACTGCCCGGCCAGGACATGCGCACCACCCGCCGGACACTGCTCGGCCAGGACATACGCACCACCCTTGTGACTCCGCGCCGTCCCACGCCTCCGCCGGTCGGGTCGTGCGCCCGCGCGCCTCCGGCGCCCCGGGCTGCGCCCTGCCCGGGCGGCCTCCGCCCCGCAATAGTGACCGTTCTCGTCCAGGAGCGGGGCACGAACAGGGAGGTCGGTCGACGGTGGCGAAGAAGCGGACCGCGCCGGAGGTGTCCGAGTCGGAGCGGCTGCTCTTCGGCGGACCGCTGCGCTACGACATGGGCTGGAACCAGCACGCCGACGCGTTCCTGGAGCTGAACTTCCGCGCCATGATCAGCCGGCTGCCGTCCCTGCTGGCGTCCAGCCTCCGGCTCGCCCGGCAGGCCGACCGGGGCGCCGCGCGGGTCGTGCTGGCCGCCGAGGCGGGCCGGGGCGTGGCGCAGGCGGTGGCGCTGCTCGCGGTCAACAGCGTGCTGGCACGGCTGATGGGCGGCGGCCCGATCGAGGACCGGCTGCGCGGCGCCGTCCCCGCGCTGGTCACCGTGGCCGCCGTGATGCTGCTCGCGGCGCTGCTGCGAGCCGTGAGCACCTACGCCACCGGACGGCTGGAGCCCAAGGTCGAGCGGGTGGCGACCGAGCAGTACCTGGAGCGGGCCGCGGCCGTCGAACTGGCCGCGATCGAGGACCACGCCTTCCACAAGCTGCTGGACACCGCGCAGTACGGGGCCGCCTCCGCCCGCCGGATGATCATGTACGGGACGCGTGTGATCAACGCGATGATCTCGCTCGTCGCGGCGGCCGGTGTCCTGACCGTGCTGCACCCGGCGCTCCTGCCGCTGCTGGTGACGATGACGCTGCCGAGCGCCTGGAGCGCGCTGACCGTGGCCCGGCGGCGCTACGAGTCCTTCCACGCCTGGGTGCAGCACGCCCGTGCGGGCCGGCTGATCGGCAATCTGCTGATCGAGCCGGAGGCGGCCCCCGAGATCCGGGTGCACGGGGTGGGCGCGTTCCTGCTGCGGCACTTTCGCGCGATGTCGGAGACGGCGGAGGCCGAGCAGGCCCGCCTGGCCCGGCTCGCCGCCCGTACCGGCCTGATCGCGGCGGCGTGGACAGGTCTGGCGACGGTGGCGACGTACGCGACGCTCGGCGGGCTGCTGCTGGCGGGCGCGATGGCCCTGTCGGTGGCGAGTACGGCCGTGATCGCGATCCGGACCGGCTCGCAGAGCCTCGACACGCTCGTCGTGGAGGTCAACGCGCTGCACGAGGAGGCCCTCTTCGTCGGCGATCTGCAACGGCTGTACACGGAGGCGGCACAGCGGGCCATCCCGGCGGGCGGCCGTCCGCTGCCGGAGGACCCGCGCGAGATCCGCTTCGAGAACGTCACGTTCCGTTACCCGGGCGACTCCGCACGCCCCGCTCTCGACGACGTGTCGCTCAGCCTTCCGCTGGGCCGGATCGTGGCACTGGTCGGCGAGAACGGCTCCGGCAAGACGACCCTGGTGAAGCTGCTCGCCGGGCTCTACACGCCGGAGAAGGGGCGGATCCTGTGGGACGGCGTGGACGCGGCGACCGCCGACCGGCACCGGCTGGCCGAGCGGATCGCGATGGTGGCGCAGGACTTCAAGCGGTGGCCGTTCACGGCCCGGGTGAACGTCGCCCTGGGGCGTACGTCGGCGCCGGTGTGCGAACAACGGCTGGCCGAGTCGATCGCCGAGGCCGGGGCCGAGACGGTGATCGCGGACCTGCCGCGCGGGCTGGACACGCTGCTCGCCCGCAACTTCAGCGGCGGGCACGAACTGTCGGGCGGCCAGTGGCAGCGGCTGGGCATCGCCCGGGCGGCCTACCGCAGGGGCCGCATCCTGATCGTGGACGAGCCGACGGCGGCCCTGGACGCCCGGGCCGAGCTGGAGGTCTTCGAGCGGATCCGCGCCCTGGCCGACAGCGGCCAGACGGTCGTACTGATCACGCACCGGCTGGCGTCCGTACGCCACGCGGATCTGGTGCACGTCCTGGACCAGGGCCGGCTTGTGGAGTCAGGGGCTCCGGAGGAGCTGCTGGCGACCGGCGGTCTCTACGCCGAGCTGTACGCCCTCCAGGCGGAGCAGTTCGCCAAGTCACCCACCACGGTCCAGCCGGTTCAGCCGGTTCCGAAGGTGCCGTCGCCGAAGGCGGGCTGAGCCAGCCCCCCTCGGTGCACGCGTCAGGCCACGGCGTCGGCACCGTCCGCGCTGCGCACGATCACCAGGAACATGTCCGTGGCGAGGTCCATGACGACCTCGGCAGGCAGGCCCTCCAGACGCCGCGCCTGCGCGAACTCCTCCGCCGGCCAGGAGCCACGCGGCCCACCGGCGGGAAAGCTCTCGAGCACCGTTCGCCCGTTCACCCTGCACCTCCATGTCGCGCTGTACTCGTAGAGTTAAACGCCAACCATGGGGTGAACGGCTCGCTAAGTGACGGTTCTGAGACGTAGTTGACACTCGTTCACCACCGAGTGTGACAAACCTCTCAGCCCTTTGGTCTACCTGTTCACTTTCCGTATCAGTCGTCGTACTCGTCGTGATACCGGATGTGCTCACTCCCCGCAGGTGCCCCAAGGGCCGACGCGCGCCCCTTGGGCTCCTCCCACTCCTCCTGGCGGCCCAGCGCGGTGAGGTCCAGCAGACTGGTGGTCGAGCCCAGGCCGTCGAGGCCGCGCTCGTACGTCGAGTAGGTGTGGAAGACCCGGTCACGGTCCCGCAGGAAGCAGCTGAGGCCGGGGCGCTCGACGAGCTCACCCTCGTGTTCGAGGGTCACCTCGAAGTCGTGGTTGAAGTCGCCGCCGTACGACGAGTACCAGGGCACCGTCCAGCCCATCCGCGCCTTGAACGGCAGGATCTTCGGATACGGCGCCCGGGACACGGCCGCGAACGACGTACCGCGGGCCTTGAGATGGGCGAGATGCCCTATTTGATCCAGGAACCCGGAGCAGCTGCGACAGCCGGCGTCCCACTCGGGCGCGAACATGAAGTGGTAGACGACGAGCTGGTGCCGGCCCTCGAACAGGTCGAGCAGGGTGGCCTTGCCGTCCCCGCCCTCGAACACGTACTCCTCGCCGACCTCCACCATGGGCAGTCCGCGCCGCTCGGCATTGAGCGCGTCCCGCGCGCGGGTGGCGGCCTTCTCCTTGACCAGCAGTTCCGCGCGCCACTGCCCGCGCGAGACGATCTCCGGAAGCGACATGGGCCCTCCTGTGGCAACGGTCCGTCCGTAGGTGGTGACCGGCGGGAGGGACGGAACTCATCGCTGCCATGGAGTCAGGTGTCGTAGTCCTGGATGCGCCGGCCGTGGCTGCGGTCGACGAGGGCGGGCAGGCGCTCCTCGAGTTCCCGTACCACCGCCGGCACATCGATCGTCAGCAGCCTCCGGTCGCGCATCAGGATCCGTCCGTCGACGATCGTGGTGCGGACGTCGGCGGAGCGGGCGCTGTGCACGAGGGTGGCGGCGAGGTCGTGGACGGGCTGGGTGTGCGGTCCGGTGAGGTCGACCAGGACGATGTCCGCCCGCCGCCCCGGCGCGATGCTGCCGACGCTGTCCCCCAGTCCCACGGCGCGGGCGCTCTGGAGGGTGGCGTGGTGCAGGGCCTGGCGGGAGGTCAGCCAGCGGGGGTCGCCCTCGGAGGACTTCTGGACCAGGGAGGTGAGGGCCATCGACTCCCACACGTCGAGGGAGTTGTTGGAGGCGGCACCGTCGGTGGCGAGCCCGACGTCGACGCCGATGTCGCGCAGGGCGCGGACCGGTGTGGTGTCGGGCCAGGCGAACTTGAGGTAGCCGCGGGGCGCGGTGGCGACGGCCGTACGACCGTCCGACCGCTCCAGCAAGGAGAGGTCGCTGTCGACGATGCCGGTGCCGTGGGCGAGGAGCAGGTCCGTGTGGAGGATGCCGGTGCGTTCCAGGACCTCGATCGGGGTCGCGCCGTGGCGGGCCAGGCTGGTCTCGGTCTGGTCGCGGTTCTCGGCGGCGTGGAGGTGCACGGGCAGGCCGTGTGTGCGGGCGAGCTCGGCCGTGGCGGCCAGGTCGGTGTCGTCGACCGTGTAGGGGGCGTGGGGCGCGAGCGCGGTGGTGATCCGGCCGTCGGCCGCGCCGCGGTGCCGGAGCGCGAACTCCAGTGATCGCTCCCGGCCTTCGGGGCCCTGCGAGGAGAAGAACGCCTCGCCGAGCAGCGCCCGCATGCCGGATTCCGCGACCACTCGCGCCACCGCGTCCATGGCGAAGTAGTGGTCTGCGAAGCAGGTGACGCCGGCGCGGATCATCTCGGCGCAGGCGAGCCGCGCCCCCAACTCGACGTCCTCCTCCGTGAGGTTGGACTCCACAGGCCACACGACGTCGTTGAACCACTCCTGCGTGGGCAGGTCCTCGGCGAGGCCGCGCAGCGCGACCATCGGCGCGTGCGTGTGACAGTTGATCAGACCGGGCAGGGCGACCTGGCCCCGGGCGTCGAGGCGCTCGGCGGCGGGCAGGTCCGCGACCCCGGCGGCGGTCGTCACCGCCTCGACGACGCCGTTGCGTACGACGATCGCGGCGTCCTCCTCGAACCCGATGCGCTCTTGATCGTCGTGCACGAGGACGGTACATGCGCTGATGATGAGGTCGGCGGGACTGTCCGCGGCAGAAGGCGTCACCGCGCCAACGTACGACGAGGTCGTGGGGCGGCATGAGCCGAACCGCACATCCCGTCGCGGCTCTGTCGCGGGGCGGGCCGGGGGAGCACCCTGGTCCCAGCATCCCGCCTGTCGGCTTCTGAAAGGAGCCCGGCATGCTCCTCGGCACCTGGAACCTGGAGAACCTCTACCGGCCCGGCGGCCCGTACGGCCCCGAGGACGAGGCCGCGTACGAGGTGAAGCTCGCCGCGCTCGCCGCCGTGATCACGGAACTCGACCCCACGCTGCTCGGCGTGCAGGAGGTCGGGGACCCCGAGGCCCTGAAGGACCTGGCGGGAATGCTCGACGACGACTGGCAGCTCGCCCTGTCCGAGCACGCGGACAGCCGGGGCATACGGGTCGGGTTCCTGAGCCGTACGGCCGTGACGGTGCTGGCCGACACGACGGCGTTCCCGGCGGAGCTGCGTCCCGTGCAGGTGGACGACTCGGGGGCGACGGTGACGCGGGCGGGTCGGGGCTTCCTCGCCGTGGAGGCCGGGGAGGCCGGGCACGGGCCGCTGCGGGTGGCCGTCTGTCACCTGAAGTCGAAGCTGCTGTCGTACCCGAACGACCGGTTCCAGCCGCGCGACGAGGGCGAACGGGCCCGGTACGGCGCCTACGCCCTGTACCGGCGGTCCGCCGAGGCGACGGCCCTGCGCGCCCTCGCGGACGAACTCCTCGACGGGGACGGGCAGGGCAGGGACGTGGCCGTACTGGGCGACCTCAACGACGAGATGCAGGCCGCGACCACACAGATCCTGCTCGGCCCGCCCGGCTCGGAGATCGGCACGCCGGGGTACGAGAAGGCCGACAAGGGTGACGCGACCCGGTTGTGGGACGTGGCCCCGCTCATCCCGCCCGGGCAGCGCTACTCCCGCGTGAACTCCGGGCGGCGCGAGCTGATCGACCATGTGCTGCTGAGCCACCGTCTGGTGCACCGGGTGACGGCGGCGGGCACGGGCCTGCCCGGCGAGGGCCCGCCCGGTCTGCCGTCGGTCGGCCCCGATCCGGCGGAGCGGCGGGGCGCGCCCGGGTCGGACCACGCGCCGGTGTGGGTGCGGATCGGGGGCTGAGCACCATCGATGTCCCCGAGCGCCTGACCTGGGCGGTGCGAATCCTCGACCCGGCACCCGACGACCGGGTGCTGGAGATCGGCTGCGGCCGGGGGGTCGCCGTCGCGCTGGTCCGCGACCGCCTCGTCACGGGCACCGTCACCGGCATCGACCGCTCCGCCAAGGCCGTCGAGGTGGCACGCCGCCGCAACAGCGACGCGCTCGCCACCGGAAGGGCCGCCTTCCACACCGTGCCGCTGGAGGACGCCGACTTCGCCACCGGTTCCTTCGACAGGATCCTGGCGGTCGATGTGAACCTCTTCTGGACCCGCCCGGCGGACCGGGAACTGGCCGCTCTGAGGCGCTGGCTGGCACCGGGAGGCCTGCTGTGCCTGTGCTGGGCACCGCCGGACGGGAAGCGGGCCGGGGAGATCGCCGCGAAGGTGGAGCCGGCGGTCGCGGGTCACGGGTTCGCGACCGAGGTGCGCCGGGCGGCGACCGCGCGGGGCGCCGCCCTCGTGGGCGTGCTGGGCAGGGCGGTGGTGCCGGGGCGGCTATCCGGCGAGGGGCGTCCCGGGAGGTCGTAGCCCCACCCGCTCCACCGGTCCGGCGAGTTCGTCGAGGAGGGCGGTGAGGCGCTCGGTGTGCTCGGGGCCGATCCGTCCCGTGTCGTCGAGGTGGACGGCGCAGGCGGTGGTGGTGTCGACGAGGCGTTCGAGGAGGTCGGCCACCTCGTCCGCGCCCTCGGTGTGCCGGGCGAGGGCGGGCAGTTCGTGCGCGGACAGGGAGATGGCCGTTCGGGCCTCGGCGAGGGTCCGGTAGGCCTCGCGGCGCAGGGTCCAGCGGGTGGCGCGGTCGTCGGAGGGGATGACGCGGCGCTCGGAGGCGGTGGCGCGGTGGTCGGAGGCGGTGGCGCGGTCGGTGACACGGCGCTCAGAGGCGGCGGCGCGGCGCTCGGACGGCGTGCCGGAGGTGCCGATGCGCGGGGTGTCGGCCTCGTCGAGGACGTGGGTGAGGTAGGCGTACGCGGCCTCGCTCGCCGCCGCGAGCCGGGCGCGCACTCCCCCGCCCCGCTGTCCCGGCATCGGCAGATGCCCGACGATCAGCACGATCGCGCAGGCCAGCAGCGTCTCGCCGATCCGCCCCATGGAGGCCTGCGGCTCGCCGCCGACCATGACCAGGGCGAGGACGAGGACGGTGACGACGGCCGTCTGGGCGGCGAAGTGCCGGGTGGCGACCGGGATGAGCGCTCCGCTGAGGGCGACGAGCGCGATGAGCCCTTCCGGCCGGGGCAGGACAACGGCGAATCCGGCGAAGAGGACCGCGCCGAGCACGGTGCCGGCGGCACGGTTCAGTACCCGCGAGGCCAGCGGCCCCAGGTCGGGCTTGACGAGGAAGACGGCGGTGGCCGGCAGCCAGTACCAGTGCTCGTGCTGCCCGTACCACTGGCCCTGGTGCAGGGCCTGGGCGGCCGCCGAACTGGCCCCGAAGCAGAGGGCGACACGCAGTCCGTACTCGCGTCCGGCGCTGCCGAAGGCGGCGCGCAGCCGGTCCCTGGGCGTACGGGGCCGGGTGTGCAGATCGCCGCCCCTGCCCTGGTCGAACACCTCGGCGGCGTGCAGGAGGGCGTCGTCGAGGGCGCGCAGCGCGGGCGCCGAGCGGGAGGGTGCGGGCAGCGGCCCGGTGTGGTTGTTGCCGCGTACGGCGGCGGCGAGCCGCCGGGGTCCTTCGGAGGCCCGCTCGGCGACGGCCTCTCCGGCCCACGCCAGCGCGGTGGCGGCCTCGGCGAGGGGCAGGGCGGCGGCGTACTGCGCGTGCAGCCGCCGCTCGGCGGAGGAGGAGGCGTACCGCCGCAGCCGGGGCCCGGCGAGGGCGTCCTGCGCGTGGTCGAGTGCGGCGGTGAGCGCGGCCCTGCGGCGGATGGCCTCGGGCCCGCCGACGGCGTCGAGCAGCTCGGCGACGGCGTCGTACACGCCGGCGACGGCCTTCCGCTCCCCGTCGAACCGGAAGTCCCCGGCGAGGGAGCCGGGCGTGGGCAGCGCGAGCCGGAGCACGAGCAGCCACCCGGCGCCCGCGACGTAGGCGAGCGCACGCTCCCAGCCCGGCTCCGGCAGCGGCATGCCCGCCCCGATCGCCGAGGCGACGAGCAGCTGTGTCCCGACGGCGGACGCGACGGGCCCGATCGCGCTGATGCTCCCGGCGACGAGCCCGACGAACGTGAGGATCCCGGTCAGCACGACCGCGCCGGTCTGCTGCCCGGCGTACGTCCCCACCACCAGCCCCAGGGCACCGCCCAGTGCGGGCACCCCGATGCGCTTGACGGAGACCCGCCGGCTCCCGGGCCGGTCGTTGATCCCGGCGAGCATGGCGGCGATGGCGGCGACGACCCCGAGCGAGGTACGCCCGACCTGCACGGCCACCAGCAGCAGCGGCCCCGCGGACAGGGCCCCCCGGGTCACCGCGCTCCAGGGCACCGGCCCCCGCTGAGCGCGCAGGGCGTGCGCGAGCCAGGGCGGCAACGCGGGCAGGACACGGCGGGACCGGGACACAGGGCTCCTGTCGACTTGTCGAGGGCAGGGGTGGGCCTTCGGGCGACGGTGGCCGGGCGGGGGTGTGGGTGCCCACAGTAGGCCGGGTTCCTGGAGGGAAGGTTGCCGGAACGTGACGGAGTCCGGGAAAGCCGGGTTCTTTATGAACGCAATCGCTCTATGAACCCGATCGCTCTATGAATCCAATCGCTCTATGAACGCAGTCGGCGACGGCCGTACCCGGTCAGTTCCGCGCTGCCTCCACGGCCCGGTTCAGGAGGGTCTCCACGTCGGTGATCCTCTGCGCGAGCTCGTCCGGAGCGCGGGTGAGGGTGCCCAGGAGCGCGTCCGCGTCACGCAGGCCCGCCCGTGCGACGAGGCCCTTCTCGTTCGTGACCCACTCCCCCCGCGCCGCCAGCACCGCATGCGCCGTCTGCGTCACGGCGACGGCGATCGCGCCCGCGGCCTGGGTGACCGCCCCCCTGGGCGCGTGGCCCGCCTTCGCGTAGGCGAGGGTGGCCGCGGCCATGCCGTGCCAGTGGGCCGGGGCGGTCTCGCGCAGGGCCGGCGGGTAGGCCGCGGGACGCGGCAGTTCGCCCCGCAGCACCTCGTTGATCGCGAGTTCGGCGGCGAGCAGGTACGTCGGGATGCCCGCCAGGTGGAACATCAGCGGCTCGACCCGGAAGCGGCCCTGCTCCGCTTCCGCCACCTCGTGTTCGACGACGTCGAGATCGCGGTAGTGCACGTCCACGCGCCGGCCGTCGACGGTCAGCCAGGCGCCGCCGTTGAAGACGCCGCCGCCCCACGCGCCGAGCTCGGAGACCTCGCCCTCCCAGCCGACCGCACGGAGGTCGTCCGGGTCGAATCCGCCCCGGTAGTAGACCGCCAGGTCCCAGTCGCTGTCCGGGCGTTCGGTGCCCTGGGCGCGGGAGCCACCCAGGGTGACGGCCCGGACGGCGGGGAGGGCGGCGAGGCGGTCGGCGGTGGTGTCGAGGAAGGTCTGGTCCGGGAGGGTGGGCACGGGCACGGCTCCTCGGCGGGCGGGTGACGGGGGTCTGGTGAAGCGTAGGGGGACGGCTCGGCCGGAGTGAAACGAAATACGGGTGCGTCCGCGCACCATGCCTCGCATGATCGGTGGGTTGCCCTCGGCCGCCCCCGTAGATCGGAGATCCCCGTGATCCAGCGAGTCACTGTCCCGAGCCTGTTTCCGCCGCCCGTCTACTCCCACGCCTCCGTCGTGGAAGCCGGCACCAGACTCGCGTTCCTCGCCGGTTCCGTTCCGCTGGACGCCGACGGCAAGCTCGTCGGTCCCGGAGACCCCGTGCGGCAGGCCGAGCAGGTGATCGACAACCTTCGCGAGCAACTGCGCGCGGTCGGCAGCGACCTGGCGCACGTCGTGGTGACCGAGGTGTACGTGGTCAGCGGTGAACCGGCGACGCTGTCCGCCGTCTGGGACGTCGTCGAGGCGTCCGGGCTCAGTGCCGGTCCGCACTCGTCGACGCTGATCGGCGTGGCGTGCCTCGGATACACGGGACAGCTGGTGGAGATTACGGCGACAGCGGTCGTGCCCGGCGAGCCGCCGGCCTGAGGCCTGAGGAGAACGCCATGTTGATCGAGCACCGCGGGCGGCGCCCCGTCGTCCCCGAGTCCGCGTACGTCGCCCCGACGGCCGTCCTGTGCGGGGCCGTCGTCCTCGGTGAGCGCAGCCGGGTGCTGCACGGGGCCGTGCTCACCGCCGAGGACGGGGAGGTGCGGGTGGGCTCGGACGTCGTCGTCATGGAGAACGCGCTGGTGCGGGGGCGGGCCCGGCATCCCGCGGTGATCGGTGACGCCGTGCTCGTCGGCCCGCACGCCCATGTCAACGGGGCGACGCTGGAGGACGAGGTCTTCGTGGCGACCGGCGCCTGCGTCTTCCCGGGCGCCGTCGCGAGCGCCGGGTCCGAACTGCGGATCCACAGCGTGCTGCACGTCAACTCCGTGCTGCCGCCCGGCACCGTCCTGCCCATCGGCTGGATCGCGGCGGGAGCGCCCCGGGCCCGGCTCTTCGCCCCCGGCGAGCATGACGAGCTGTGGCAGGTGCAGGAGGCGCTGGACTTCCCCGGCACGGTGTACGGCATCCCGCGCGGCACCTCGATGCGGGAGGTGATGGCCCGCCAGGTGCGGCTCTACGGCGCCCATCGCGACGACGTCACACTCGACGGCCCCTCATGAGTCAGTGCCGTTCGGGCCGCCCCCACACCCTCCGTTTCGCCGGCGGCTCGGCGTAGCTCCCCGCCCGGCTCGTCGTCAGCCCCAGCGCCACCAGCGACTCCGCCAGTTTGACCGCCGCGGCGACTCCGTCGACGACCGGCAGGCCCAGTTTCTCCCCGACCACCCGCTGCAACCCCGTCATGCCGGCGCAGCCCAGTACCAGCACCTCTGCCCCGGCCGCGCACGCCCGCTCGGCGGCGGCCAGGAACGCCGTCTCGGTGCGCTCGTCGTCGCCGAGGTCGAGCACGTTCAGGCCCGTGCCGACGATCGCGGTGCAGTTCCGCGCCACGCCCGCCGTCTCCAGGCTGTCCTCGATCTGGCCGACGGACCTGGCCAGCGTGGTGACGACGCCGTAGCGGCGGCCCAGCAGGCAGGCCAGATGCGCCGCCGCCTCGGTGATGTCGACGACCGGTACGCCCACCAGTTCCCGGACGCCCTCGCGCCCGTGCTCCCCGAAGCCGGCCATGACGACGGCGTCGTAGGGCGGTCCGTCGTACGTCCGCAGCGTGTCCAGGACGGCGGCGGCGGACAGGTAGCTGTCGAGCCAGCCCTCCGCGGACTCCGGCCCCCACCGGGGGGTCAGTCCGGTCACGGTGGTGCCCGGGCCTGCGGCGGCCCGGGCACCTCGTACGATCTCCTCGGTCATCTCCTGCGTGGTGTTGCAGTTGGTGACGACGATCCGCACGTCTCTCAGACCTCCACGGCCACGCGCTCGGCGGCACGTTCGCTGCGGCACAGGACCGCGTACAGCCCGGCCGCGAGGGCCGTGCCGATGAACCAGGAGTACGGCGCCACGTCGCTGAAGTCCTTCACCAGCGCGAGCACCGCCGCGACACCCGCCGCCGGCAGGAAGGCCCACAGCGCCTTGGGGTTGACGCCCTTGCGGTAGTGGTAGCGGGAGCCGGGGGTGGCGTCGAACAGTTCGTCCACGTTCACGCGGCCGCGCTTGACCCAGTAGTAGTCGAGCATGATCACGCCGAACAGCGGGCCGAGGAAGGCACCGAGGCCGCCGAGGAAGTAGTTCACGACGGTCGGGTTGGAGAAGAGGTTCCAGGGCGTGACGAGCAGGGCCGCGACCGTGCTGATCATGCCGCCGACCTTGAAGGTGATCTTCTGCGGCCAGACGTTGGCGAGGTCGTACGCCGGCGAGACGAAGTTGGCGACGATGTTGACGCCCATGGTGGCGATGGCGAAGGTCAGCGCGCCCAGCACCAGCACCCACGTGTTGCCGATCTCGGCGACGAGGTAGGCCGGGTCCGTGATCTCCTTGCCGAACACCTCGAACGCGCCCGCCGTGACGATGACCGACACGATCACGAAGGCTGTGGAGTTGACGGGCAGGCCCCAGAAGTTGCCGCGCCTGACCGACTTGTAGTCGGGCGAGAAGCGGGAGAAGTCGCAGAAGTTGAGCATCAGGGTGCCGTACGTGGCGAGGACCAGCCCGATCGCGCCGAACCACTGGCGCCACTGCTCGCCCACGGAGACCGGATGCGGGGTGGAGGTGAGCGAGATCGTCCAGCCGGCCTTGGCGAGGATCCACACGGCCAGCGCGATCATCACGAGCCAGATCGCCGGACCGCAGAAGTCCTGGAACTTGCGGACCGATTCCATGCCCCGGCTGATGATCGCCGCCTGGACCAGCCACAGCGCGATGAAGGAGACCCAGCCGAGCGCGTCCAGTCCGAGGAACGAGTTGTGCGTCCACGACTCCAGGCCGGGCCAGGCCGCGAGCAGCATCACGTTGACGGCGACAGAGGCAAGGTAGGTCTGGATGCCGTACCACATGATGGCGATCACGGCCCTGATCAGCGCCGGGATGTTGGCGCCCCAGACGCCGAAGGCGATACGGCTGACGACCGGGAAGGGGACGCCGTGGCGCTGCCCGATCTTCCCCATCCAGTTCATGCCGATGTAGATGATCACGAAGCCGACGAGCAGGGACGTGAAGATCTGCCAGACGTTCATGCCCAGGAAGAGCAGCCCGGCGGCGAAGGTGTAGTTGCCGAGGTTGTGGACGTCGGACATCCACATGGCGAAGAGGTCGAAGACCTTCCAGTTGCGCTTCTTCGCGGGCGCGAGGTCTTCGTTGGTGAGCCGGGGATCGGGGACGAACGCTGGGGTGCCGGGGGGTGCGGCACGGTCGGCGAGGGACACGGGGGCCTCCATGAGCAAGGGGACGAAGGAGGACTGCTCTGCGAGGGTTTGGTATACCAAACTGCGCACATGGTCTCGCCGTCAACCGTTCTGACCGATGTCCCTCTTGTTAACGCTCCGTAAAAGAGGCTCCGCGTCGGCGAGGATGGGTTCCATGACGAAGATCGAACCCCTCGGAGCGGTGCGCGAACGCGTCACGGCGGACCTGCGGCAGGAGATCATCGCGGGCAGCCTCCGTCCCGGCGACCGCCTGGTCGAACGTGAGCTGGCGGAACGCTTCGGTGTCTCGCGCGTTCCCGTCCGGGAGGCGATCCGGGCGCTCGTCGCCGAGGGCTTCGTCCACTTCGAGACGCCCCGCCGCACGGTCGTACGCCGACTCACCCCGAACGACGTCAAGGAACTGTTCGAACTGCGCGAGGCTCTGGAGGTCTACGCCGCCGGACTCGCCGCGTCCCGCGCGACACCGCAGGACCTGGCCGAGGTCCAGGAGCTCCTCGACCGCGCGGCCGCCGCCACCGAGGCCGGGGACGCCGAGCTGATCACGGACCTCAACAGCCGCCTGCACGACCGCATCGTGGCAATGGCCGGCAACAGCCTGCTGACCGAGGCCCTGGAACCGGTCGCCGGCCGGCTGCGCTGGATGACCCGGCGCAACGAGGAGTGGCCCCAGCTCCTCGTGGAGCACCGCGAGCTGTACGAGGCGATCGCCTCGGGCGACCCCGACCGGGCACGCACACACGCGCTCACGCACGTACGGACCAACTACCGCTCCACGGTGCGGCATCTGTTTGAAGAGGAGCACCTCCCGGACATCCCCTAGCCCTCTTCCAGCCCTCTTCAGTCGGCGGTCGTCGGCAACTCCGCCGCCCGCGCGGCCGTCCGCAGGACATCGCGCAGCATCACCGGGGTGAGCCGGCCGGTGAAGGTGTTGCGCTGGCTGACATGGAAGCAGCCGAAGAGCTCGAGGCCGTCCAGGCGGAACCGGGCGCCGTGGCCGAAGGCGGGCCGCGGCCGGGGCACGGACCAGCCCGCCTCGGCGAACGCGGGCAACGCGGCCTGCCAGCCGAAGGCGCCGAGCACGACCACGGCCCGCAGCGTCGGACGCAGCAGCCGCAGTTCCTGCACGAGCCAGGGGCGACAGGTGTCCCGCTCCTGAGGAGTGGGCTTGTTCGCGGGCGGTGCGCAGTGCACGGGCGAGGTGACGCGCACGCCGTACAGCTCCAGGCCGTCGTGGGCGTGCTCGGCGGTGGGCCGGGACGCGAGGCCTACGTCGTACAGCGCCTCGTACAGGACGTCCCCCGAGCGGTCGCCGGTGAACATCCGGCCAGTGCGGTTGCCGCCGTGGGCGGCGGGGGCCAGTCCGACGATCAGCAGCCGGGCGTCCTCCGGTCCGAACCCGGGCACCGGCCGCCCCCAGTACGTCCAGTCCGCATAGGCGGCTCGCTTGACCCGGGCCACCTCCTCCCGCCAGGAGACCAGCCGCGGGCAGGCCCGGCAGTCCGTGATGCGCCGGTCGAGGAGAGGGAGACCGCTGGCGTCCATCACTCCACGGTAGGCCCAGCGGGATCGTGGTCGTCGGAGGGAGGCGGGTTTCCCGGGCCGGTCCGGACGCCCCGGCGCACCGGTTCAGGTGGTGGTCGTGACCGGCGTGGACCGGACTCCGGCCCGCCGGAGCCAGAGCAGGGCCCCGGAAAACAGCACGGCACCGGTCAGCAGCCAGGGCAGGGGGCCCGGCGGCAACACCCCGACGGCCAGGCCGGTGAGCGCGCCGACCAACTGCTGGGCGAGGGACTGGACGGACAGGGCGGTGGCGCGCTGCGCGCTGGGGACCCTGCGGTGCAGCAGCTCGTTCTCGTTCGGGGAAGCCGCACCGATGCCGAGGTGGAACAGGCAGAAGCCGACGACCGCGAGGGTCGTGGCGAGCAGGTGCGCGGTGGACGCGGTGACACCGAGCAGCAGCATGCCGCCCGCACAGCCCCCGAGGCAGACCAGCACGGCCCGTTCACCGCTGCCCGCGACCCGGGCGGCGAGCGGCGCGAGGTGACTGCCGACTCCGCCGCAGACGAAGCCGGCACAGGAGAGCGCGGCATAGGCCATCGCGCCGGAGCCGGTCGCCCCGGTCAGCGCCGCGGTACGGCCCGGCATGAGCAGTTCGACGACGGCCAGGGCACTGCCGACGGCCGCGGCGGTGAGCAGGACCCGCCGGACCAGCGCGTCGCGTCCGCCCAGCCGCAGTCCGCCCAGGACGGTGACCGGGACGCCGCGCAGCACGGAACGCGGGGTGGCCGCAGGCCGCGGCGGCTCCCGCAGGACGGTCAGCACGTAGCAGACGAAGACGATCCTGACCGCGGCTCCGAGCAGCACGGGAACGGACAGGGGCAGCACCGCCCCGGACGTCGCCTCGCTCAGCCGGGCGCCGAGATCGGGCCCCAGGCCGAGCAGCCAGGGCAGGGCACCGCCGAGCAGGATGCCGGCCGCGAGGGCGGCGGAGGTCGCGGAGCCGCCCCGGGCCAGGCCCGTCCGCAGCTCGGCGCCGGGGCCGGAGTGCGCCTGGACGGTGTCGACGTACCAGGCCTCGGCGGTACCGCTGGCCAGGGCGCGGGCCACGCCCATGAGCACCATGCCGGCGGTGAGTACCCAGGCGGTCGTGCCGAGGCCGACCAGGGCGAAGGCGACCACGTTGAGCGCACCGGCCATGGCCAGGACCGGCCGGCGCCCGAGGACGTCCGAGAGTCCGCCCGTGGGCAGCTCCAGCACGGCCACGGTCAGCGAGTGAGCGGCGAAGAGCCCCGCCACCGCCGCGAGGGACATGCCGCGCTCGCTGAACAGGAGGACCAGCGAGGCCATACCGAGGCCCGGCGGCAGCCATAAGAGCGCGCAGACGGTGACGTACCGGCGGCGAGCGGTCCGTATCCCGGACGTCTCCAACGGTTCTCGCAGCTCTGTCATGAGGCGCTCTCGCGATCCGTGCCCTCACGGTCGTGCGGGGCGAGCGGCAGGCCGGCGGTGAGGAGCACGACGTGCTCGGCGCGCGGATCCTCCGCGTCCCGGGCGGTCAGTTCCTCCAGCTTCCGGGCGACCGTGTCCCAGAGCTCGGTGAGCGACTCGGCCGTCAGCCGGGGCATGAGGTCGCTGATCCCGGACGGCTCCACCCACTGCTGGCCGAACCGCCCGGCGGCCATGTCCGCCTCGTGCCGGGCGAGGGACGCCTCCAGGTGCTCCAGCTGCCGCCGCCGCGCCAGGCTGACGAAGGCGCGGCCCGCCTCGGAGGACTCCATCGCCTCGTTGCTCCAGGACGTCACGGTGTGCCGGGCCCGCCAGCGCCGCTCCCGGCCGTCACGGTGCTCGGCCTCGGCGATGAACGCGTACTTCGCCAGCACCCGCAGGTGGTAGCTGGTCGACGCCGACGACTCCCCCGTCCGCGCGGCGAGCTCACTGGCCGTGGCGGGCCCGTCCTGCCGCAGCAGCCCGAGCAGCTGGATGCGCAGGGGGTGGGTGAGGGCCTTCAGGGCATCGGTGTCGTGCTCGGGATCGAGTACGCGCTTGTGCTCGTCGCTGTCCATGCCGGCAGGGTAGGCGAGCGCCAGAATTTACCAAAAGACTTTTTGCAAAACTAATTTTGCCGATCCCCGTCGAGGGCGATCACCTGCCCGGCCAGCCCGAAAACAGGGCACTTGAAGGACTAAGGTCGGGGACATGGCTTCTGAAGGCGCGGAGTACGACGGGGCGGACGACACGAAGGCCGTGGACCCGAAAGCCGTGGACGCGAAGACCGCGGACCCGAAGACCGCGGACCCCGAGAGCGCGGACCCCAAGAGCGCGGACCCCAAGAGCGCGGACCCCAAGACCGTGGACCCGAAGGTCGCGGCGGCGATCGCTGCCGCCGAGGCCGCCGGGCCGCAGAGCGGCGGGACGGTCCGCGTCGACAGCTGGATCTGGGCCGTACGCCTCGTCAAGACCCGCTCCCTGGGCGCCACCGCCTGCCGGGGCGGACACGTCCGCGTCAACGGCGAGCGAGTGAAGCCCGCCCACGCCGTGCGCGTCGGCGACGAGGTGCGCCTGCGGCACGACGGCCGGGAACGGGTCGTCGTCGTCACACGGCTGATCCGCAAGCGGGTCGGCGCCCCCGTGGCCGCCCAGTGCTACATCGACAACTCCCCGCCGCCCCCGCCCCGCGAGGCCGTCGCCCCGGCCGGCATCCGCGACCGCGGCGCGGGCCGCCCGACGAAGCGGGACCGCCGCGAGCTGGAACGCCTACGCGGCCTGGCCGGCCCGGGACCGGGACCGGGACCGGGAAGCGGCTTCGGCCCCGGCCCCGGCGGAGGGCCGGGCAAGCCCAGGCCATGAGTAGCGCACGCGGCAGAGTCACCCGCGGAGCCGCAGCAGGCGCAGCAGCTCCGCGTTGTGCCCCCGCCGCGCCCAGGCGATGAGGGCGAGCGGCACGATCAGGATGAGCGGCGTCGCCGCGTACTGCCCGCCCATGACGGTGATCTGGACGACGAACGCGCCCACCATCAGCGCGCCCAGCGCCATCGCCGCCACCGACTGGAGCAGCGGGATCAACAGGGCGACCGCTCCGGCCAGTTCGAGCGCACCGATGGTGTACATCCCCGCGCTGCCCCAGCCGAGCTTCTCGAACGACTCGGCTGCCGACGGGTGCGCGATGAGCTTGGGCAGGGCGCTCGCGATCCCGTAGAAGAGGGCGAGCAGCACCTGGAGGCCGCGCAGCGCGATCCGGGCACGCCGCCCGCGAGCGGTCACGGACTCGGCGACGACCACACCGGCCGGGGCGGAGGGGCCGGAGGCGACGGGAGCGGTGGTCTCGGACATGGAGGTCTCCTGGGGGAAGCGGTCCGTGGTGATGTCGCAGGGATAGACCGCCCCTCACGCTCGAACTCATCCCACCCGGCAGATTTTCACCCGCGTCGCGCCGGCCCTGCTCGTCACGGGCAGAACCGCCGGAGTCTTTCCGCCGGGTAGGGAGTCGTCCTGCTCACCTCCTGGATCGTGCGGTAGAAGTCCGTCATCACGGCCGCGACCGGCGCGTGGCGGGCGAGGATCCTCGCCGCCCCGGGCGGCACCCCGGTGGGCTGCTGTCCTTCGGCCCAGGCCCGTATCAGTGCTCCACGTATCTCCCAGTCCGCGCCGTACAGGGCGGTGACCAGCCAGTTCACGAGGTAACTGGCCGTGTAGCAGCGGTCGTAGCCGGCGTGCCGGTCGTAGAAGTCGGTCTCGGCGGGTGAGAGGTCGAAGCGGCTGGACAGGGCGAGGCCGTAGTCGGCGAAGTACAGGCGCCGGCCGTCGGTCAGGACGTTCTCGAAGTGGGCGTCGAAGTGGAGCAGCCCCCGGCTGTTCATGAAGGACGTACCGGCCCGCAGTTCCTTCTCAACGAGCGAGCACGCCCGGTCGAGCGCCGCGTCGTCCGCGCGTACCTGCTCCGTGAGCCACGCGTGCAGCGTCTGGGGGACGTACTCCAGGAACAGCGCGACGCTCGCCGACGACTGCCGCAGTGCCTCGATACGACGCCGTACTTCCGCGCTGCCTTCCCAGTAGGCCACGGCCCGTTCCACATCGGCCAGTTCCTCCGCGAGGGTGGGGGCCTCGTCCGGCAGCACGCGCCAGTGGTACATCAGCGGAAAGCCCTGGAACTGCCCGGAGAGCACCCAGTTCGTCGTCATCGTGTGGACGGCGACCTCGCGCCACGCCCCGAACCCGGGCCCGCCGACGCCGTACTGGCAGAAGGTGGGGAGCTCGAACACGTTGGCCGTGGACCGGAGGTGCTCCGGAAGCCGCTCCAGGTCCGTCAGGGGCACCCGCTTCACGAAAACCGTCGTGCCGGCCACGTCCATCCGGGCCGACTTCCCGCCGATGCCCGTCCCCAACGGCACGGCCGCGTCCACCAGCCCGCGCAGCTCGGCGTCCCCGCACAGCGCCAGTGACGTCGAGACCCTGTCGTAACCGGCCAGTCGCCCGGCCTCCCCCGCCCCGTACGGCGCCTCACGCACCCCGCTCGCCCGGACCGCCTGGCTGCCGGGCCTGCACCGCCCTCACCCAGGTCCGATCCTCCGTCAGGTACTGGTCCACTCTCAGGCCCGTCTCCTCCAGCGCCTCCTCGAACTGTTCCGTGGTCAGCGGTCGCGCCCGGAACGTATGGGTCCAGACCGCGTCGGGGAACTCGTACTCCGCGCGCACCGAGTTGACCCCGTCGCCGACCGGCTCCGACGACACGACGCGGACGGTGAAGCCGCTGGGGTCCACCCGCTCACGCGGCACGTTCGTGTGGTAGTCCTCGCCCTCCCGCTGGATGAGCACGCAGCCGCCCTCCGCGACATGCCGCACGCAGGTGCGCAGCAGGCCTCGCCGCACCTCTGCGTCCCCGGCGTGCACGAGGAACGACGCCAGCAGCACCACGTCGAACTTCTCGGCCAGGGTCAGGTCCTCGATGGGGCTGCATATCGTCCGCGCCCCGCGTACCCGCTCCAACATCTCGGCGGACTCGTCCACCGCCGTGACCTCGAATCCGCGCTCCAGCAGCGCATGGGTCATGCGCCCGACGCCGCTGCCCAGCTCCAGGATGCGCGCGCCCGCCGGCACCGCTGCCGCGATGACGTCCGGTTCGTCCCCGACGGGCAGCCGCGAGTAGAACTCCACAGCGCAGCCGTCCGGGGTGATGGCCCCGGGTCCCGTCCCCTCGTACCCCTCACGCATTTTCAGCTCCATGCCCGCCCAACGGCCCACACCCGCACGCCCGTTCCCGTCCCGGCCACGTTCACCCGCCCGAGTGAACGGCGTCCCGTACCGGCCCCGGCTCCCCCGTTGGTCCGCATCCGCGGCGAGGAGTACTTTGCAGAGAGGAGCGGAGATGTGATGCGTACAGGCAGTGAACCGAGAACTGCCCGCAGTGCCCTGCGGGTGCGCTTCTGGCTGAGCGTGTGGGGACTGGTCTGGGCGCTCTTCGGGACGGTCGCATTCACGCTCGCCGGGCGGACCGGCTGGGCCATCGCCTGTGGCGCGCTGCTGCTCGTCGTCACGATCGACCTGGTGATCGTCCTCAGGCACATCCGCCAGGGCCCGCACTACCAGCCGGGTCCCGACATCCCGCCCTACCATCCACCGGACGATCACCCCTGAGGCAGCGGGATCACCCCTGATGCGGGCAGATCACCCTTGACACAGACGGATCACTCTTGATGCAGACGGTGACGGCCGCTCACGAGTCGAAGCCCGCCGCCTTCAGGAACCGCGGGTTCGGGTCCAGCGCGGCGGCCAGTCGGAAGTGGCGCTTGGCCTGGTCGGGGCGGTTCTGCCGCTCATACGTGCGGGCGAGCGCGAAGTGCGCGAAGGCGTTGTCCGGCTCGCGCTCGAGGACGATCGAGAACTCGAGCTCCGCCGGCCTCAGCTGCGCCGCCGCGAAGAAGGCACGCGCGCGCAGCAGCCGCGCGGCGGTGTTCTCCGGGTGCGCGGCGATGACTCCGTCGAGCAGCTTCACCGCCCCCGCGGGTCCCGCGCCGCGAGCAGTTGCTCGGCGGCACGGAAGTCGATGACGTGCGTCTCCGGAGTACGTCCGGTCGAACCGCTGGTCTCGGGCACGGCAGAGTCCTTCCCTCACTGCAAGGGTTCAACGCCCCCGCGGGATGCCGCTATTCCTGAGGGGACGGCCGGGGCGCCTGCGACCTGCGCTCCAGCTCGGCCCACACGTCCTTCACGCGGCGCTCCAGGTCCTCCAGCGGGACGTCGTTGTCGATGACGATGTCCGCGATCTCCCGGCGCTGCTCGCGTGTCGCCTGGGCGGCCATCCGCGCGCGGGCGTCATCCTCGGTCATGCCGCGCAGCCGTACGAGCCGGTCGAGCTGGGTCTCCGGGTTCGCGTCGACGACGATCACGAGGTCGTACAGCGGCGCCAGGCCGTTCTCCGTGAGGAGCGGGACGTCGTGCACGACGACCGCGTCCTCGGCGGCGGCCTCTTCGAGTTCGCGGGAGCGGGCGCCCACGAGGGGGTGCACGATCGAGTTGAGCGTGGCGAGCTTCGCGGCGTCGGCGAAGACGATGGAGCCGAGCCTCGGCCGGTCCAGGCTGCCGTCGGCCGCGAGCACCTCCTCGCCGAAGGCCTCGACGACCGCGGCGAGTCCCGGGGTCCCGGGTGCGACGACCTCGCGTGCGATGCGGTCCGCGTCGATCAGCACGGCACCGCACTCGACGAGCAGCCGTGACACCTCACTCTTGCCGGCACCGATACCGCCGGTCAGGCCCACCTTCAGCATGAGCCGAGCTTAGGCCCTGCCGAGGGCAGGGCCCTGTCCAGGTCTCCCGGGCTCAGCTGTCGCCTTCTCTCTCCGCCAGGAACTTCTCGAACTCCCGGCCGATCTCGTCCGCCGACGGGATGTCCACCGGCTCGGCGAGCATGTTGCCCCGGGTCTCGGCGCCCGCGACGGCGTCGTACTGGTGCTCCAGGCCCTCCACGAGCGTGGTGAGGTCCTCGTCGCCCTCGCGGATCTGCCGGTCGATCTCCGTCTGGGTGCGGTGGGCGTCCGAGCGCAGGGCGTGGGCGATGCCGGGCAGCACCAGTCCGGTCGCCGCCGTGATGGCCTCCAGGACCGTCAGGGCCGCGTCCGGGTATGGGGAGCGGGCGATGTAGTGCGGGACGTGGGCGGCGACGCCCAGGACGTCGTGCCCGGCCTGGAGCAGGCGGTACTCGACGAGCGACTCGGCGCTGCCGGGCACCTGCGCCTCCTCGAACGGGCTGCGGTGGCCCGGGACGAGGTCGGTGCGGTTGCCGTGCGGGGTCAGGCCGACGGGCCGGGTGTGCGGGACGCCCATGGGGATGCCGTGGAAGTTCACCGACAGGCGGACGCCGAGCCGTTCCACGATCTGCCGCACGGCGGCCGCGAAGCGCTCCCACTCGACGTCCGGCTCGGGACCGGACAGCACCAGGAACGGCGCTCCGGTGGCGTCCTGCACCAGCCGCACCTCGATGGCGGGGTCCTCGTAGTCGCTCCAGCGGTCACGCTTGAACGTCAGCAGCGGACGGCGGGCGCGGTAGTCCACGAGCCGGTCGTGGTCGAAGCGGGCGACCACCTGGTGAGGCAGCGAGTCGAGCACCCGGTCGACGATCTGGTCGCCCGTCTCGCCCGCGTCGATGTATCCGTCGAAGTGGTAGAGCATGACAAGTCCGGCCGACTCCTGGGCCAACGCCATGTCGACGACGGCCAGGCCCTTCGGCTCCCATGCGTACAAACCCTGCGGATCTAGCACAGTGACCGCTCCTCCTCGTGTTCACACTCCACAACACCGTTGGGGGCATGGGCATTCCCCGGAGAAGGAGAACATTGATCTTGACTGCTGGGACAACGCCCTTGAGGGGCGCGGGGAACTGCGTGACAAGCCCCCGCCGGCCCGTAGCCGAACGACGGCCCTGACACACGCTGAGGGCCCGCACCTCGAAAGGTACGGGCCCTCAGTCAGGAGCTACAGCTCAGTGGGCGTTCAGCTCTGCCCGCCCGCCAGCTTCTCGCGAAGCGCGGCAAGCGCCTCGTCCGAGGCCAGCGCGCCGGAGTTGTCCGGGCCCTCGGAGGAGTACGAACCGCCACCGGACGCGGCCGGAGCCGCACCCGCGGTGTCGCCACCCTCGGCAGCGGCCTTCTCGTCCGCCTCGCGGGACTTGATGACCTGCGCCTGGTGCTGCTCGAAGCGCTGCTGCGCCTCGGCGTACTGGGTCTCCCAGGCCTCGCGCTGGGTCTCGTAGCCCTCGAGCCAGTCGTTGGTCTCCGGGTCGAAGCCCTCGGGGTAGATGTAGTTGCCCTGGTCGTCGTAGGACGCGGCCATGCCGTAGAGGGTCGGGTCGAACTCGACCGTCGACGGGTCGGCACCGAAGGCCTCGTTGGCCTGCTTCAGCGAGAGGCTGATGCGACGGCGCTCGAGGTCGATGTCGATGACCTTGACGAAGATCTCGTCGTTGACCTGGACGACCTGCTCCGGGATCTCCACGTGGCGCTCGGCCAGCTCGGAGATGTGGACCAGACCCTCGATGCCCTCGTCCACGCGGACGAACGCACCGAACGGAACCAGCTTCGTGACCTTGCCGGGCACGACCTGGCCGATCTGGTGGGTGCGGGCGAACTGCTGCCACGGGTCTTCCTGGGTCGCCTTCAGCGACAGGGAGACGCGCTCGCGGTCCATGTCGACGTCGAGGACCTCGACCGTGACCTCCTGGCCGACCTCGACGACCTCGGAGGGGTGGTCGATGTGCTTCCAGGACAGCTCGGAGACGTGAACCAGACCGTCGACGCCACCCAGGTCCACGAAGGCACCGAAGTTGACGATCGAGGAGACGACGCCGGAACGGACCTGACCCTTCTGGAGGGTCGTGAGGAACGTCTGGCGGACCTCGGACTGGGTCTGCTCCAGCCAGGCACGGCGGGACAGGACCACGTTGTTGCGGTTCTTGTCCAGCTCGATGATCTTGGCCTCGAGCTCCTTGCCCACGTAGGGCTGGAGGTCGCGGACGCGGCGCATCTCGACCAGGGAGGCCGGGAGGAAGCCACGGAGGCCGATGTCGAGGATGAGACCACCCTTGACGACCTCGATGACGGTACCGGTGACGATCCCGTCCTCTTCCTTGATCTTCTCGATGGTGCCCCAGGCACGCTCGTACTGGGCGCGCTTCTTCGAGAGGATCAGGCGGCCTTCCTTGTCCTCCTTCTGGAGAACAAGGGCCTCGATCTCGTCACCGACGGCGACGACCTCGTTGGGGTCGACGTCGTGCTTGATCGAGAGCTCGCGGCTCGGGATCACACCTTCGGTCTTGTAACCGATGTCGAGCAGGACCTCGTCCCGGTCGACCTTCACGATGACGCCGTCGACGATGTCGCCGTCGTTGAAGTACTTGATCGTCTCGTCGATCGCGGCGAGGAAGGCTTCCTCGTTACCGATGTCGTTGACCGCTACCTGCGGGGTGGTGGCGGTGGTCTCGGTGCTGCTCGTCATGTGGGAAAGGGCTCCGGTACGGACATTGAAGTCGTAGGTACTGCTACGCCGGGAGCCCGTTTCGCTCTGCAGAAGCCGGACAGCCAAGGAAGCGCCACACAAAAAAGGTGGCGCCTCGAGAACCGAGGGGACATACATACAGATGCGAGCGCAACCTGCTACGTCTGAGGTACGCAGGCTCGCAGCGCAACTTGTAGCATACGGGGGCAGCCGGGCAGGGTCAATGCGCGAAGCCGCCCACCCGGGGCGGAACACCGCATACCCGGCACAACTCGTGTCGTCCGAGGCCACGCAGGGCGTGTGACGCCCCCTTCGGGCCACCTCCGGGACCGGCTGGACGGAAGAGTACGACGAGGGAGCCGATCATCCAAGAGCCCGAAGCGTCCGAACCGGTGGCGACCCGGCGTGACGCAGATGTCACGGAGAGTTCCCGGGCCAACCGGGGCTGGTGGGACCGCAACGCGGACGAGTACCAGACCGAGCACGGCACCTTCCTCGGCGACGACCGCTTCGTGTGGGGTCCCGAGGGTCTGGACGAGGTGGAGGCCGAGCTGCTCGGCCCGCCGGAGGAGCTGAAGGGCAAGGACGTCCTGGAGATCGGCGCGGGCGCGGCGCAGTGCTCGCGCTGGCTGGCCGGCCAGGGCGCCCGCCCGGTGGCCCTGGACATCTCGCACCGGCAGTTGCAGCACGCGCTGCGCATCGGCGGACCGTTCCCCCTGGTGTGCGCCGACGCCGGCGCGCTGCCCTTCGCGGACGGCTCGTTCGACCTGGCCTGCTCGGCGTACGGGGCGCTGCCCTTCGTGGCCGACCCGCGGCTGGTGCTGCGGGAGGTGCGCCGGGTGCTGCGGCCCGGGGGCCGTCTGGTCTTCTCGGTGACGCACCCGATCCGCTGGGCCTTCCCGGACGAGCCGGGCCCGGAGGGGCTGTCGGTGTCGGGTTCGTACTTCGACCGCACGCCCTACGTCGAGCAGGACGACGAGGGCCGCGCGGTCTACGTCGAGCACCACCGCACGATCGGCGACCGCGTCCGGGACGTGGTGGCCTCGGGCTTCCGGCTGGTGGACCTCGTGGAGCCGGAGTGGCCGGCCTGGAACACCTCCGAGTGGGGCGGCTGGTCTCCGCTGCGCGGGAACCTGATCCCGGGGACGGCGATCTTCGTGTGCGTACGAGACTGAGTGCGTGATCCGTTACGACGCCCTGGACGCCCTGCCCGTACGCGGTGCCCTGCCCGCCCTGGACGACGCCCTGGCGGGGCACGGCACCGCCGTCCTCGTGGCGCCGCCCGGCACCGGCAAGACGACGCTGGTGCCCCTGGCCCTGGCGGGGCTGCTCGGGGAAGGGCCCCGGCGGCGGGTGATCGTCGCCGAGCCGCGGCGGATCGCGGCCCGGGCGGCGGCGCGGCGGATGGCGTGGCTGCTGGGCGAGAAGGTCGGCGAGAGCGTCGGCTACACCGTGCGCGGGGAACGCGTCGTCGGGCGGCACACGCGCGTGGAGGTCGTCACGACCGGTGTGCTGGTGCAGCGGGTGCAGCGGGACCAGGAGCTGGCCGGTACGGACGTGGTGGTGCTCGACGAGTGCCACGAGCGGCATCTGGACGCGGACACGGCGGCGGCGTTCCTGTGGGACGTACGGCAGACGCTGCGCCCCGAGCTGCGGCTGGTGGCCGCCTCGGCGACGACCGACGCGCAGGGGTGGGCCGCGCTGCTGGGCGGCGCTCCGGTGGTCGAGGCGCAGGGGGCGGCGTATCCGGTGGAGGTCGTGTGGGCACCGCCGGTGCGGCCGGTACGGCCGCCGCACGGGATGCGTGTCGATCCGGCGCTGCTGACGCATGTGGCGTCGGTGGTGCGGCGGGCACTGGCCGAGCGGGACGGGGACGTGCTGTGTTTCCTGCCGGGGGTGGGCGAGATCGCCCGGGTCGCCGGGCAGCTCGGCGGGCTCGGGGACGTCGAGGTGCTTCAGGTGCACGGGCGGGCGCCCGCGGCCGTGCAGGACGCCGTGCTGGCCGGCGGGGAGGGTCGCCGGGTGGTGCTGGCCACGTCGGTGGCCGAGTCGTCGCTGACGGTTCCCGGTGTGCGCGTGGTCGTCGACTCCGGGCTGGCGCGGGAGCCTCGCGTGGACCACGCGCGCGGGCTGAGCGCGCTGACGACGGTGCGGGCGTCGCAGGCGGCCGGGCGGCAGCGGGCGGGGCGGGCCGGGCGTGAGGCGCCGGGGGCGGTGTACCGGTGCTGGGCGGAGGCCGAGGACGCGCGTCTGCCGCGCTTTCCCTCGCCGGAGATCAAGGTGGCCGACCTGACGGCGTTCGCGCTTCAGGTGGCGTGCTGGGGGGACCCGGACGCCTCCGGGCTGGCGTTGCTGGACGCGCCGCCGGGTGGGGCGATGGCGGCGGCGCGGGAGGTTCTGGCGGCCGTGGGTGCGGTCGACTCCGTCGGCCGGGCCACGGAGCGGGGTGCTGCGCTGGCTCGGCTGGGGTTGCATCCGCGGTTGGGGCGGGCGTTGCTCGACGGGTCCGGCTGGGTCGGGGCGGAGAGGGCCACCGAGGTCATCGCGTTGCTCAGTGAGGAGGCTCCGCGGGAGTACGGGGATGATCTGGCGGGTGCGTTGCGTCGTGCCCGGCGTGGGGGTGACGCCTACTCCGGGCGGTGGCGGGCGGAAGTTCGGCGGCTGCGGGCCGTCGTTTCAGGCGTTTCCCACCCACCCGCCCGTATCTCGCGTCCAGAAGCACGGGTCGACGCGTGGGCCACCTCCTCGGAGGAACGCCAGGTCGGTCTCGTCGCCGCTCTCGCCTTTCCCGAGCGTGTCGCCAAGGCCGACGGTGGGTCGTATCTCATGGCGTCCGGAACCCGTGCCGAGGCCGGGGACGGAAGCGCGCTGCGCGGTTGCCCCTGGATCGCTGTCGCCATGGCCGACCGGCCCGTCGGCAAGGGCCACGCGCGCGTGCAGCTCGGGTCTGTCGTCGACGAAGAGACGGCCCGGCTCGCGGCCGGCGCGTTGCTGGAGGAGCGGGACGAGGTGCGCTGGGACGGCGGGGACGTCGTAGCGCGGCGGGTGGAGCGGCTGGGGGCCGTGGAGCTGGCTGTGCGGCCGCTGAAGAACGCCGATCCAGAGCTCGTACGCGGTGCGCTGCTGGAGGGGCTGCGGCGGGAAGGGGTCGGCGTGCTGCGGTGGTCGCCGGATGCCGGTGTTCTGCGGCAGCGGCTCGCGTTCCTGCGGCTGCACCTCGGTGAACCATGGCCCGACGTCTCCGACGACGCGCTGCACGCGCGCGTGGACGAGTGGCTGGAGCCGGAGCTGAGCCGGGCCCGGCGGCGGGCCGATCTGGCGCGGATCGACGCCGGGGCGGCGCTCGCGCGGCTGCTGCCCTGGGCCTCCGGGGAGGCCGGGCGGCTCGACGAGCTCGCCCCGGAGCGGATCACCGTGCCGAGCGGGTCGAGGATCCGCGTCGACTACGCCCGGCCCGAGCAGCCTGTGCTGGCGGTGAAGTTGCAGGAGATGTTCGGGCTCCAGGAGTCGCCGCGGGTCGCGGGGGTGCCGCTGCTCGTCCATCTGCTGTCGCCGGCCGGGCGGCCGGCCGCCGTCACGGCCGATCTCGCCTCCTTCTGGAAGGACGGTTACAAGGGAGTGCGGGCGGAGCTGCGCGGGCGGTATCCGAAGCATCCGTGGCCGGAGGACCCGGCCGGGGCCGAGCCGACCCGGCACACCAGCGCCCGGCTCAGGCGCTGACCACCGCCCGGCTCAGGCGCTGACCGGTGACGGTTCCTCGGCCTCGGTGGGGGCCGGGCCGGACGGGCGTCGGCTGCGGGCCTCCAGAAACAGAGCGAGGGCCAGCAGGAGGACGCCGAGAGCCAGGGAGCCCCACGGCAGGTAGGACGTCAGCAGCAGGATGAGCAGGCGTTGGGACTTCACCAGGTCGACCGTGTGCGTGATGTAGTCCTCGCGCATCTTCACGTGCCCGGCGAACGCGGTCATCTTGTCGCGGTCGCCGAGGAGGGTGCCGCCGCGCAGTTCCTCCTTGTGGAGTTCCTCTCCGTAGACGGGGGCGCCGGTGAGGGGTTCGACCCAGAACTTGCGGACCGTGGTGTACCAGCGGGTCGTACCGGTGGCGGCGACCGACTCGGGGGTGAGGCCCTCCACGGGCAGCGTCTTGGGGATCCTCACCTTGGTCCAGGGGATGGTCTGCTCGAAGTAGTAGACCTCCAGGCCGCGGAAGTCCTGTGTGCCCTTGTAGTGGATGGGGGCGGTGACGCGGGCCTGGGCGTCGAAGTACTCGTAGTCCCGTTTCTCCGTGAGGAACGGCCATTTGAACTCGATGCCCTCGCGGCGCACCGGGTCGCCGTCGACCATCTCGCCGGTGGCGTGGACGGGTTCCTGGGTGTGGGCGTCGAAGATGTAGCGCTCGGGGATCTTCGACACCATCTCGCCGTCGGGGCCGACGACGTAGGACAGGCCGTCCCAGACGACCACGTCGCGGCCCGCCGACTCCTCGATCCGCTCGGAGGCTTCGACGTTGCCCTTGAGGGTCTGCACGATCGTGACCTTGGGGACCGTGCGGGCCCGCATCGTGCCGTAGTCGAGGAGGGTGGCGTTCTCCGCCTCCAGGACCATGTCCTGGTACTGGTTCGCGGGGACCTTGGCGAGGCGCGGGAAGGCGTACCAGCGCAGCAGCGGGGACAGGGCCGCGAAGAACACGGCGAGGGCGAGCAGGACCAGGCCGGCCTTGCGGCGCATCTCGGCCTCCCTCCCGGGCGGGCGGTCAGGGGTGTGCGGGCACCGTCGTCAGCAGCGGCTTCGGGGACGTCCCGCCCGAGGGGGTGCCGAGGGCGGTCAGCGTCAGGACCACGGCGAACGCGACGGCGAGACCGGTGGCGGCGGCTACGAGGGCGCGCATACGGGGCCTCCCCACGGGTGAGCTGATACACCGTCAGGTTTCTCGGCACCGTAGCAACGCGCGGCGGAGATGAGAACACGTTGCACGCACAACGACGCGCCCCGTGCGAAAAAACGACGCCCCTCTTGAAAGAGGGGCGTCGTCCGTCGTACCTGAGAGCTACGCGCTCGGGGAGGCCGAGGGGCTCGGCGAGGACGTCTCGGCAGCCGCCACGGTCAGTTCGACGGTGAGGGTCGCTCCGCCTTCGGTGGTGATGCGGAGCAGGAACGTGCCGGTGGTGTCGTCCGCGTACAGCTTCGGCAGCTTCAGCAGGCCCTTCGCGTCCGTCTTCAGGCCCGTCAGCGTGCGGACGGCCTTGCCGTCGGCGTCCTTGAAGAAGGGGCCCTTGTCGTTGGCGGTCGGGTCGTCCGCCGACTTGATCAGCGTGGCGGTGGCCGCGACGCCGTCCGCGACGGCGCCCTTGTACGTGGCCTTCACCTCGACCTGGTTGGCGAACTCGCCGCCCGGGGCGCAGGTCAGCGCGGCGTCACCGGTGCGGGCGAGGGCGTCGGCGGCGCGCTCGGTGACGGTGGCCGTGTAGTCGAGGCCCGCGACCATACGGCCCACGACGGTGGCCCGGACGGTGACGTCGCCCGTCTTCTCCCCCGCCTGGAGCGCGGGTGCGACGGCCACTCCGGAGCTGTTGGTGGCGACCGTGGCCACGCTCTCGCCGCCCGTGAACGTGGTGTCCGTGTCGCCGACGATGGTGAAGCGGATCCTGACCTTGCCGACGGCCTTGCCGGCCTTCGTCTCGGCGCGGGTGCTGATCCGCTTGGTGAACGCGTCGCCCGCCATCGCGGTGAGCTTCGCGGTCCCGGCGTCCTCCAGGTGGTGCACCGTGTCGGTGGGGGTGGCGGGCGGCGAGGGCGGTGTGCTCGGAGAGTCTGGCGGGGTCGCGGGCGGTGTGGTGGGCGGCTTCGGTTTCGTCGTACCGCCCCCGCCGGGCTTTGCAGGGGCAGGGGGGCTGGGCTTGGGCTTCGAGCCGCCCGCGGCCGGCGTGCCGGGTGTGCGCGGCGTGGAGGGACCGGGGCTCGCCCCGGCCCCGTTGTCGCTGCGGTTGCCGGGCAGCGTGCCGGTGCCGTCGGGGACCTCGTGCGTGCCCTTGCGGTAGTACTCCAGCCACCGCATGACCAGGTTCAGGTACTCCCGCGAGTTGTTGTAGCTGAGGATCGCGCGGTCGAGGTCCTTCTGGTCGGACAGGTCCCAGTCGAAGCGGCAGAGGTAGTGGCCGGCGGCGAGCGCGGCGTCGTAGATGTTGTTGGGGTCCTTCTTGCCGTCGCCGTTGGCGTCGCGGCCCGCCCAGGCCCAGGTGGACGGGATGAACTGCATGGGGCCGACGGCCTGGTCGTACGTGCTGTTGCCGTCGTAGGCGCCGTTGTCGGTGTCCTTGATGAGGGCGAAGCCGTTGCCGTCGAGCTGCGGGCCGAGGATCGGCGAGATGGTGGTGCCCTCGGCGTTGACGCGGCCGCCGCGTGCCTGGCCCGACTCCACCCGGCCGATGGCCGCGAGGAGTTGCCAGGGCAGGTTGCAGCCGGGCTTGGCGTCGCGCAGCGCGGCCTCGGCCTTCTTGTACGCGTCGAGGACGGTCGCGGGGATGCCCGCCTCGGAGGTGCCGGGGGTGGTGGGCCCCGTCCCGGTGCTCGGTGACGGGCTCGGGCTGTTGAGCGGCGGCAGGTCCGTGTAGTACGGGGAGTTGCCGGTGGCGCTGCCGTCGGAGGCACTCGCGTCGGGTGAGGGCGTGGCGTCCGCGGCCGCCTGTCTGCCGTGGTCGTTCACGCCCGGAGCCTGGGAGGCGGACAGGGCCGCGACCGCTACCGCGGCCACGGCGGTGGTCGCCGCCCCCTTGCACAGCCTCCTGCCGAATTGCGCCGCCATAGAGTGAACCCCTCCCGTGGACGCCCGAGCGCCCGTCTCTGTCTGTCGCGCGCTTCTGTTGCGTACGCGTACTTCTGTTGCGTTCGCTCTGTTGTGACGATCGACCGGCCCGAGTGGTTGCCCTCCACAGGCCTGTCTCCTGCCACCGGCACGGTGACCCTGGCGACCCTACGACAACTTCCTTTGCTCGGGCACCCGTTCGTGCCCGTTTTTCACCAGTTGGTCATGTGAGGAGCGTGGCGGGCGGCCGCTGTTCGGCATCCCGCATACTGAGCCCTTCCGATCACCCTGCCAACGACCGTCACAAGGAGCCGAGTTGCCGTTCACGCTGAGCCACGCGGCAGCCGTACTGCCCGCCGTACGCACCGACGGCACCGGCCGGGGCCCGCTGGTGCCCGCCGTGCTCGTGGCGGGTTCCTTCGCGCCCGACATGACCTATTACGCGGCGAGTGCGGTGTCCGGGGCGATGGAGTTCGGTGACGTCACGCACTCGTTCCCGGGTGTGTTCACGGTCGATGTGCTCATCGCCTGGGCGCTGGTGGGGCTGTGGCTGCTGGTGCGCGAACCGCTGGTGGCGCTGCTGCCGCGAGCCCGGCAGGGGCGCGTTTCCGCGCTGGTGCGGTGCGGGGCGCCTCGCGCGCGTGTGCGGGCGTCCCTGGTGCTGCGGTGGTACGTGTCCGCGGTGCTCGGCGCGTTGACGCACGTCGTGTGGGACGCGTTCACGCATCTCGACCGGTGGGGGATGCGGGTGTTTCCGGTGCTGGGCCGGGAGGTGGCGGGCTCGCCGCTGTACTGGTACTTGCAGTACGGCGGTTCTGCGGTGGCCGCGGTCGTGATCGCCGGGTTCCTGGTGCGGGCCGTGCGGCGGGCGCCCGCGCGCGTGCCGGTGGGGGTCCCGGCGCTGTCGGTGCGGGACCGGTGGCTGGCGGGTGCGGTGATCGGCGGCTTCGCGCTGGTGGGCGCGGTGCAGCGGGCGTCGCGGTGGTGGGCCTACTGGGGTTCGAGCGCGAAACCGTGGGAGATCATCCCGACGGTGTGCTTCGGAGCGGGCGCGGGTCTCGTCCCGGCGCTGTTGCTGTACGCCGTGGGGGTCAGGGTGTGGCGTCCGGTTCCGGCCCCGGATCCGGACCCGGCCCCGGGCGGTCCTGGCCGCGTCGACGGTGTGGAGCCGAGTCGGCCGGCCGCTCGCTGAGGGGCGCCGTCGTCGCGATGTACACGGTGATGGTGGTGTGGGCTGGGCGGCGGGGCCGTGGAAGCAGGGTCAGGACGAGCGTCAGGTAGCTGCGGGCCAGGGCCGCCCAGGGGCGGCCGGTCCTGCCGGGGCGCTCTGCATGGCCCGGGTGCTGGGCGGCAGGGGATGTGCCGTCGGTGAGACCGAGGATTTCCGACACGTCGCCGGGGCTGGTGAGACCCGTGACGGCGGGCAGGTCGCCGGTGCCGGTGAGACCGAGGAAAGCCGTCAGGTCACCGGCGCCGGTGTGACCGGTCGCGGCGGACGCCTCGGTGGCGCGCGTGGGGTCGGCCGGCCGCCGGCCCTTGGCCAGGCGCTGCCGGAGGTCCGCCGTCGTGCGGCGCAGGGCCGTGGTGAGGCCGGCGGGGACGCGGACCGTGCTTGCGGCGGCCGCGAAGGGCGGGACCGGCGGGCGTGCCACGCCTGGGGCCGTGCGGCGGAGGAGCGTGCGTATACCCATGCCCGCATCTTTGCGACCGCCGGGGGCGGGGGCCCTTTGTCGGCGGCCACGCGAGTGACGGTTTCGGCGGGGGTTCAGCGGGAGTGGGAGGCGGGTGCCCCCGGCTCAGGAGCTGGCCGAGGGCACTGCGCGCCGGGCTAGTGCGCCGCCGACTCCCAGTCCGGGCCCGCGCCCACCGAGACGCCCAGCGGCACGCGGAGGTGGACGGCGTTCGCCATCTCGCGGCGGACGAGTTCCTCGGCGGCCGCCCGCTCCCCGGGGGCGATCTCCAGCACGATTTCGTCGTGGACCTGGAGCAGCATGCGGGAGGCGAGCCCGGCGTCCTTGAGCGCGCTGTCCACCTTGAGCATGGCGATCTTCACGATGTCGGCCGCCGTGCCCTGGATGGGCGCGTTGAGGGCCATCCGCTCGGCCGCCTCGCGGCGCTGGCGGTTGTCGCTGTTGAGGTCGGGCAGGTAGCGGCGGCGCCCGAAGAGCGTGGCCGTGTAGCCCGTAGCCCGGGCCTCGTCGACCGCCCGGCGCAGATAGTCCCGTACGCCGCCGAACCGCTCGAAGTACGCGTCCATCAGGGCGCGGGCCTCCGCCGCCTCGATGTTCAGCTGCTGGGAGAGGCCGAAGGCCGACAGACCGTAGGCCAGGCCGTACGACATGGCCTTGATCTTGCGGCGCATCTCGGCGTCCACCGCGGTCGGCTCGACCGCGAAGACCTGGGAGGCGGCCGTGGTGTGCAGGTCCTCACCGGAGGTGAACGCCTCGATCAGGCCCTCGTCCTCGGAGAGGTGGGCCATCACGCGCAGCTCGATCTGGCTGTAGTCGGCCGTCATCAGGGACTCGAAGCCCTCGCCGACGACGAAGCCGCGGCGGATCGCCCGTCCTTCGTCGGTGCGGACCGGGATGTTCTGCAGGTTCGGGTCCGTCGAGGACAGGCGGCCGGTGGCGGCGACCGTCTGGTTGAAGGTGGTGTGGATACGGCCGTCCGCCGCGATCGTCTTGATCAGGCCCTCGACGGTGACGCGGAGCTTGGCCTGCTCGCGGTGGCGGAGCATGATCACCGGAAGCTCGTTGTCCGTCTGGGCGGCGAGCCAGGCCAGCGCGTCGGCGTCCGTGGTGTAGCCGGTCTTCGTCCGCTTCGTCTTGGGCAGGGCCAGCTCGCCGAAGAGGACTTCCTGGAGCTGCTTGGGCGAGCCCAGGTTGAACTCGTGCCCCGCCGCCGCGTGGGCCTCCTTCACCGCCTGCTGTACGGCACCGGCGAACATCTGCTCCATGGCCTCGAGGTGGGGCCGGTCGGCCGCGATGCCGTGCCGCTCCATGCGGGCGAGCAGCGCGGACGTGGGCAGCTCCATGTCGCGCAGGAGGTCGGCGGCGCCGACCTCCTCCAGGCGGCTCTCGAAGGCCTGGCCCAGATCGAGGACGGTGCGGGCCTGGATCATCAGGGCCTCGGCCTCGGCGCCCTCGTCCGCGCCGAAGGCGAGCTGGCCGTCGGCAGCGGCGGCGGGGGTCAGCTCGCGGTGCAGGTACTCCAGGGACAGCGCGTCCAGGTCGAAGGAGCGGCGGCCCGGCTTGACCAGGTAGGCGGCGAGCGCGGTGTCCATGCGCACGCCCTCGACGCTCCAGCCGTGCTCGGCGAAGACGCGCATGGCGCCCTTGGCGTTGTGGAAGATCTTGGGCCGGGCGGCATCGGCGAGCCAGTCGGCGAAGGCCTTCTCGTCGGCCTCGTCCAGCTGGGAGGGGTCGAACCAGGCGGCCGCCCCGCCGGGCGCGGCGAGCGCGACCTCGGCGACCGAGCCCGTGCCGAGCGCCCAGGCGTCGACCGTGGCGACGCCGAGGGGCTGGGTGCCGTGCTCGGTGAGCCAGCCGGCCAGCTCGCCGGTGCCGAGCACCGTGCCGTCGATCTGCACGCCGTCCGTGCTGATCGGGGTGGTCTCGGCCTCCTCGGCGCCGGGGTCGACGGCGAAGAGCCGCTCGCGCAGGGAGGGGTTGCGGATCTCCAGGGTGTCCAGGACCATCGCGACGGCCTTGCGGTCGTAGGCGGTCCGCTCCAGCTCGGTGACGCCCTTGGGCAGCTCGACCCGGCGCTCCAGCTCGGTCAGCCGGCGGTTGAGCTTGACCGCTTCCAGGTGATCGCGGAGGTTCTGCCCGGCCTTGCCCTTGACCTCGTCCACGCGCTCGACGAGCTGCGCGAACGACCCGAACTGGTTGATCCACTTCGCGGCGGTCTTCTCGCCGACGCCGGGGATGCCGGGGAGGTTGTCGGACGGGTCGCCGCGCAGGGCCGCGAAGTCGGGGTACTGCGCGGGCGTCAGCCCGTACTTCTCGAACACCTTCTCGGGGGTGAAGCGGGTCAGCTCGGAGACGCCCTTGGTCGGGTACAGCACCGTGGTGTGCTCGCTGACCAGCTGGAAGGAGTCACGGTCGCCGGTGACGATCAGCACCTCGAAGCCCTCGGCCTCGGCCTGCGTGGCGAGCGTGGCGATCACGTCGTCCGCCTCGAACCCGTCGACCGCGAAGCGGGCCGCGCCCATCGCGTCGAGGAGCTCGCAGATCAGCTCGACCTGGCCCTTGAACTCGTCGGGGGTCTTGGAGCGGTTCGCCTTGTACTCCGTGAACTCCTGCGACCGCCAGGTCTTGCGGGAGACGTCGAAGGCGACCGCGAAGTGCGTGGGCGCCTCGTCGCGCAGCGTGTTGGCCAGCATCGACGCGAAGCCGTAGATCGCGTTCGTCGGCTGGCCCGTCGCGGTGGTGAAGTTCTCCGCGGGCAGCGCGAAGAACGCTCGGTAGGCCAGCGAGTGCCCGTCCATGAGCATCAGTCGCGGACGGCTGCCGCCGGAGGTCTTGTCGGTCGTCTTCGATGCTGTCTCTGCCACGCCCCCGATCCTGCCACGCCCCACTGACACTCGGCCCCGGCCCCGACCGCGCGGGCGCCGGGGCGGGACGCCGCCCCCGCCCGCCCCCACCGGATGTCACCGCAGCGTGGGAGGATCGGAGACGTACCTCACAGCGCAGTCGAAGGGGAGCGTGCGATGGCGACCAAGCCGCCCAAGAGTGATCCGGTTCAGGACGCGCCGCAGGTCGCCGGGCCGAAGCACGCGGCAGCGGGGCTCCCCGCGATCGGGCACACGTTGCGAGTCGCCCAGCAGCAGATGGGTGTGAAGCGCACGGCGCTGACGCTGCTGAGCGTGAACCAGAAAGACGGCTTCGACTGCCCGGGCTGCGCCTGGCCGGAGCCGGAGCACCGGCACAAGGCGGAGTTCTGCGAGAACGGCGCGAAGGCCGTCGCCGAGGAGGCCACGCTGCGCCGGGTCACGCCCGAGTTCTTCGCCGCGCACCCGGTCGCCGACCTGTTCGGCCGCAGCGGCTACTGGCTGGGACAGCAGGGGCGCCTCACCCACCCCGTGTATCTCCCGGAGGGGGGCACCCACTACGAGCCCGTCACCTGGGAGCGCGCCTTCGACATCGTCGCCGAGGAGATCGCCGCCCTCGGCTCCCCGGACGAGGCCGTCTTCTACACCTCAGGCCGCACCAGCAACGAGGCCGCGTTCCTCTACCAGCTCTTCGCCCGCGAGCTCGGCACGAACAACCTGCCCGACTGCTCGAACATGTGCCACGAGTCGTCCGGCTCGGCCCTGTCGGAGACGATCGGCATCGGCAAGGGCAGCGTCCTGCTGGAGGATCTGTACAAGGCCGATCTGATCATCGTCGCCGGACAGAATCCGGGGACGAACCACCCGCGCATGCTGTCCGCCCTGGAGAAGGCCAAGGCCAACGGGGCGAAGATCATCAGCGTCAACCCGCTGCCCGAGGCGGGCCTGGAGCGCTTCAAGAACCCGCAGACCCCGCAGGGCATGCTCAAGGGCGCCGCGCTGAACGACCTGTTCCTCCAGATCCGCATCGGCGGCGACCAGGCCCTGTTCCGCCTCCTCAACAAGCTGATCGTCGAGACCGAGGGCGCGGTCGACGAGGCGTTCGTGCGGGAGCACACGCACGGCTACGAGGAGTTCGCCGAGGCCGCCCGCGCCGCCGACTGGGACGAGACGCTCACGGCGACCGGCCTGACCCGGGACGACATCGAGAAGGCCCTCGGCATGGTCCTGGCCTCCGAGCGGACCATCGTGTGCTGGGCGATGGGCCTCACCCAGCACAAGCACTCCGTCCCCACGATCAGGGAAGTGGTCAACTTCCTTCTCCTGCGCGGCAACATCGGCCGCCCGGGTGCGGGCGTGTGCCCGGTGCGCGGCCACTCGAACGTGCAGGGCGACCGCACGATGGGCATCTTCGAGCGCCCCGCCCCGGCGTTCCTGGACGCCCTGGAGAAGGAGTTCGGCTTCGCCCCGCCGCGCGAGCACGGCTACGACGTCGTACGGGCCATCCGCGCGCTGCGCGACGGCGAGGCGAAGGTCTTCTTCGCCATGGGCGGCAACTTCGTCTCCGCGTCCCCGGACACGGAAGTCACCGAAGCGGCCATGCGGCGGGCCCGGCTGACCGTGCACGTGTCGACGAAGCTGAACCGCTCGCACGTGATCACGGGCGCGCGTGCCCTGATCCTCCCGACGCTCGGCCGCACCGAGCGCGACCTCCAGGGCAGCGGCGAACAGTTCGTGACCGTCGAGGACTCGATGGGCATGGTGCACGCCTCCCGTGGGCGGCTGGAGCCCGCGAGCCGGCATCTGCTGTCCGAGCCGGCCATCGTCTGCCGCCTGGCCCGCCGCGTGCTGGGCGAGAACAGCGCCACGCCCTGGGAGGAGTTCGAGAAGGACTACGCGACGATCCGGGACCGCATCGCGCGCGTGGTCCCCGGCTTCGAGGACTTCAACGCGCGCGTGGCCCGCCCCGGCGGCTTCACGCTCCCGCACGCCCCGCGCGACGAACGCCGTTTCCCCACGGCCACCGGCAAGGCCAACTTCACCGCCGCGCCCGTGGAGTACCCGGAGCTGCCCGAGGGCCGCCTGCTGCTCCAGACGCTGCGCTCGCACGACCAGTACAACACCACGGTCTACGGCCTCGACGACCGTTACCGGGGGATCAAGAACGGCCGCCGGGTCGTGCTGGTCAACCCCGGGGACGCGCGTGCCCTGAAGCTGGCGGACGGTTCGTACGTGGACCTGGTCGGTGAGTGGAGGGACGGCGTGGAGCGCAGGGCGCCCGGTTTCCGGGTCGTGCACTACCCGACGGCCCGGGGCTGCGCCGCCGCGTACTACCCGGAGACCAACGTGCTGGTGCCGCTGGACGCCACGGCGGACACCAGTAACACCCCGGCCAGCAAGTCCGTCCTGGTGCGTCTGGAACAATCGGCGACCGACTGAGCGTTTGCTCAGCCACAGAGGTGACCGCATGATCTGGACGAACGGAGAACGGGCCCCATGGGTGAACAGCAGCATGTGAAGTTCCCGCAAGAGGTCATCGACGAGTACGCCGCGCTCGGCGTGGACCTCTTGGCCCTGTTCTCCGCGGGCCACCTCGGGACCCGGATGGGCGTCCAGATCGTCGAGGCGTCGGCGGACCGGGTCGTCGGGACGATGCCGGTCGAGGGCAACACCCAGCCCTACGGACTGCTGCACGGCGGGGCCTCCGCGGTGCTGGCCGAGACGCTCGGCTCGGTCGGCTCGATGCTGCACGGCGGCAGCTCCAAGATCGCCGTGGGCGTCGACCTGAACTGCACCCACCACCGCGGGGTGCGCTCGGGCCTCGTCACCGGTGTGGCCACACCCGTGCACCAGGGGCGCTCGACCGCCACGTACGAAATCGTCATAACCGACGAAAACGACAAAAGGGTGTGCACGGCCCGGCTGACCTGTCTGCTGCGCGATGTGAACCCGGGCGACGAGGCGCTCATCCGCGCCGCGAGCTGACGCCACGTCGGACCGGCCGATGCGGAGCCGGCCGACGTAGGGAAAACCCTGGAGGGGCGGGCGCGCTCTTGTCGCGACCGCCCCCGGGCGCTTCACTGACGACGCCCCACCCCCCACAGGAGAAGACCCGTCCCACCCCCAGAAGGGTTTCTCTTGACCTCCGTACGCGCCCTCGCCGTCACCGCCGCGGCCGGTGCCGCCGTGCTCGCCACCGCGCTGCCGTCGTCCGCCATCAACTCCTACAACGCCACGCCCGCACCCGAACGCACCGAGGTCGGCGCGCTCGTGGCCACGTGGGACGACGACGGCGACCCCGCGACCCCCGACCGGGTCGACTGGGTCTGCTCCGGCACCATGATCGACGCGGACACCTTCCTGACCGCCGCGCACTGCACCACCGACTGGCCCGACAACGTGCGGTTCCACGTCTCCCTGGACCAGGACGTGCAGTCCGGGCTCGACGCGGCGGCGAAGAAGTACCCGGGCGACCCGGCCGCGCAGGCCGCCGCCGTCGCCGTCCCGGGCACCGCCCACTCCCACCCCGACTACCCGGGTCCCGCCTCCGACACCCACGACATCGCGGTGGTCGAACTGCCCGCCGCCCAGGTCAAGGCCCGCTGGAGCTTCACCCCGGCCGCCCTGCCCACCGCGAACCAGCTCGGCAGACTCGGACCGCAGGGCCTGAACACCACCGACTGGTTCGTCGCCGGCTACGGCACCCAGGAGGCCGTCAACGGCCCCGGCGGCCAGACCCACCCCGGCGGCGGCGTCCGCATGAAGGCGCCCGTCACCTTCAACGCCCTCAACGACTCCTGGGCCCGTCTGGCGATGACCGCCCCGCAGGGCAACGGAGGTGCCTGCTACGGCGATTCGGGCGGCCCCAACTTCGCCGTCATCGACGGGCGGACCATCCTCGCCGCCACCACCATCACCGGCGACTCCCCCTGCTACGCGACCAACGTGACGTACCGCCTGGACACCCCCGGCGCCCGCGCCTTCCTGGCGCCGTTCGTCAAGCTGCCGTAACCGGGCGCCGACGGCCACCCGGCCACCCGGCCACCCGGCCACCCGGCCACCCGGCCACCCGGCCACCCGGCCACCCGGCCACCCGGCATGATCGACCGCCCCGTCGCACCGGGACCATCCGGAGCGGCGGGGCATCGCCGTTCTTCCAACTCAACAGAGGTACAGGGGAGTTACGACGTCATCGGCACGCCGCTGCGCCACGCCTGACCAACCGGCCTGTCGACCGCTGGGCCTCGCCGCCACCTCGGCGACACGCAGCAGGCGTCGAGGCGTCCGCGGCGGCGATGGCGGCGGCAGTGCTGCGGCAGGCCCTGATCCCGGCGCCCGGCCCCGGCCGTGACCGGCCCGGCCGGCACGCCCCGGAGCCTCACCGTCGAAACAGCCGTTTCCGATGGCTCGGAACTCCCCCGGGACGCCCGCCACCCCTCTCTCTGCGTAACGCTCCGTAACGCGCGCGCAATACAACAGCACAGTTCCGTCTCCTGGCGTGCCCGCGCCCGGGGCCTTTCCGGACTCGTTCACGCCGCACGCGCCCCGGCCACCGCATGATCTCGGCCAAGGCCAACCGGAAGTGCGCGTTCTCAGAATGCGGACTTCGGAGCAAACCCCCCAAACCCACCGAGACTGCCCGCCACCGAAGCCGGGCATCCACCGCGTCATAACAAGAAAGTCACAAGCCAGCCCACGCCGCTGACCCTGCCTCCACACGGGCTTAGAGTCACGGCCAGTCACCGCTCCATCGGGAGTTCGGTACCAGCGCGGCACTCACCCCCCGATCAGGGCGGGCCTGCCTGTGAAAGGACTGATCGTGCGACAGCGTTCCTTGGTGATTCTTACCTCCGTTCTTACGACCGGAGCTCTGACTCTCACCGCCTGCGGCTCCCGAGACGACAGCGGTAACAAGAGCGGAGACAGCGGCGACGGCACCACGCTGACCATCGGCGTGGACGCGCCCCTGTCCGGTGAGAACTCCACCACCGGCCTCGGCATTCAGTACGGCGCTCAGATCGCCGTCGACGACGCCAACAAGAACAACTGGGTCCCGGGCGTGAAATTCAAGCTCAAGGCCCTGGACGACAAGGCGCAGCCCGCCACCGGCCAGTCCAACGCCACCAGCCTCACCGGCGACAAGACCGTCGTCGGCGCCGTCGGCCCCCTGAACTCCGGCGTCGCCCAGACGATGCAGCAGGTGTTCGCCTCGGCCAACATGGTCCAGATCTCCCCCGCGAACACCGCCCCCGAGCTGACCCAGGGCAAGAACTGGCAGACGGACAAGAAGCGCCCGTTCAAGACGTACTTCCGCACCGCCACCACCGACGAACTGCAGGGCAGCTTCGCGGCCGGCTACGCGTACAACGGCCTCAAGAAGAAGAAGGCCTTCGTCGTCGACGACAAGCAGACCTACGGCGCCGGCCTCGCGAAGATCTTCAACGAGCAGTTCAAGAAGCTCGGCGGCAAGGTCGTCGCCACCGACCACGTCAACACCGGCGACAAGGACTTCGGCTCCCTCGTCACGAAGATCAAGAACTCCGGTGCCGACCTGCTCTACTACGGCGGCCAGTACGACGAGTCCGCGCTGATCACCAAGCAGCTCAAGGACGCCGGCGTCAAGATCCCGCTGTTCGGCGGCGACGGCATGTTCGCCTCCACCTACATCGAGGCCGCCGGCAAGCCCGCCGAGGGTGACCTCGTCACCGCCATCGGTGTCCCCGCCGACACCCTGCCCGCGGCCAAGCAGTTCATCCAGACGTACAAGGACAAGGGTTACAAGGGCGACTACGGCGCCTACGGCGCCTACGCCTACGACGCCACCACGGCCATCATCAAGGCCGTCAAGGCCGCGGCCGACGCCAACGGCGGCAAGGTTCCCAGCGACATCAACGACCTGCGCTCCAAGGTCGTCGACGGCGTCCAGAAGTCCGACTTCGAAGGCCTCACCGGCAAGGTCTCCTTCGACCAGTACGGCGACACCACCAACAAGCAGCTGACGGTGTACCAGGTCGAGAAGGGTGCCTGGAAGGCCGTGGAGACCGGCACCGCCGACCTCCAGTAATTCCGGCCCCCCAGTACGCAGCACCACGGGCCGCGCGGGAGGACGACCCCGACCGCGCGGCCCGTTTTCACACCCCCACAGCACGCGACCACGCACGCATCCAGTGCACACGACCACCAGCGACATGGAGGCCATGCGGTGAACACCCTGCCGCAGCAGCTGGCCAACGGGCTGCTTCTCGGCTCGATGTACGGGCTGATAGCCATCGGTTACACGATGGTGTACGGCATCGTCCAGCTCATCAACTTCGCGCACGGCGAGATCTTCATGACCGGAGCGTTCGGCGCCCTCACGGTCTACTTCTACATCCTCCCCGACGGCACCTCGATGGCCCTCGCCGTACCCCTGATGCTCATCGGCGGCGCCCTCGTGGCCATCCTCATCGCCGTCGGAGCGGAACGGTTCGCCTACCGGCCACTGCGCGGAGCACCACGACTGGCACCGCTCATCACAGCCATCGGCCTCTCCCTGGCACTCCAGGAGGTCGTGCGCAACTTCTACCCCGGCGCCGACCGCGCCCGCGCCTTCCCCGGCCTCGACGCCACCCACGACATCGGCTCCATCACCATCAAGGACGCCGACATCTTCCTCATCCTCGCCGCCGTCATCTGCATGGCCGCCCTCGCCTTCTTCGTGCGCCGCAGCCGCACCGGCCGCGCCATGCAGGCCACCGCGCAGGACCCCGACACCGCGCAGCTGATGGGCATCGACACCAACCGCATCATCGTCATCGCCTTCGCCATCGGCGGCTTCTTCGCCGCCGTCGCGGCCGTCGCCTACGGACTCAAGTACGGCAACGTCGACTACCGCATGGGCTTCCTCATGGGCCTCAAGGCGTTCACCGCGGCCGTCCTCGGCGGCATCGGCAACATCTACGGCGCCATGCTCGGCGGCGTCGTCCTCGGCATCGCCGAAACCCTCGCCTCCGCCTACATCGACGAGATCCCCGGCATGCAGCAGCTCGGCGGACAGAGCTGGGCCAACGTGTGGGCCTTCTGCCTCCTCATCCTCGTGCTCCTCTTCAGGCCACAGGGCCTGCTCGGCGAGCGCGTCGCGGACAGGGCGTGATCACATGACCGAGACGACCAAGACCCCCGCCCCGGACGCCATGCCCACCCCGCCCGCACTCCGCGGCCTCATACCGCTGCCCGCGGCCGCCGCCCGCGCCCTCCTGCTCGCCGGCGGCATCGCCACCGCGGCCTCCGCGTTCCTCGCCTGGACCTGGACCGACGAGTTCCCCGGCGACCTCACCTTCAACGGCTACCCCGGCGGCCTTCAGTGGCTCACCTTCACCGCCGGCGTCCTCACCGCACTGTTCGCGCTCGCCTCCTACGGCGTCCGCGGCCTCGGCTGGCTGCTGCCCGCCCGCAACAACGCACCCCTCGTGCTCACCGCACTCGGCGGCTTCACCGTCACCTGGTTCACCGTCATCGCCATCAGCGTCGAACTCGGCGGAGTAGTCAACCTCGAACCCGGCGGCTGGATCGCGGCCATCGCCTCCCTCCTGCCCGTCCTCGGCGCCTTCGCCCTCCCGCAGGAGCGAACCGCCGCCGACGGCACCAAGGAGACCCTCAAGGCCTACATCGCCAAGCCCGACCGCATCCCCGCACCCCAGGCCACCAGCGGCTGGGTCCAGCGGGCCGTGATCACCGCCGTCACCATCATCGGCCTCGGCGTCTTCACCTACGGCATCGACACCGAGTACGGCCAACTCTTCGTCGGCTACCTCTTCGTCGTCACCTTCGCCATGTGGGCCATCCACACCGCCGGCCTGCTCGACCGCTTCTCCGCACTGGTCGCCGCCAACCGCAGCTTCACGCTCGCCATGGGCTTCGCCGCGGCCATCGCCTTCCCCTTCACGCAGACCGACGACCACTACGCCAACATCGGCGTCAACATCCTGATCTTCGGGACGGTCGCCCTCGGCCTCAACATCGTCGTCGGCCTCGCCGGACTCCTCGACCTCGGATACGTCGCCTTCCTCGGCGTCGGCGCCTACACCGCCGCCCTCGTCTCCGGCTCCGAGTTCTCCACCATCTCCGGCGTCCACCTGCCCTTCTGGGCCTCCGCCCTGGCCGGCGCCGCCGCCTCCCTCGTCTTCGGCGTCCTCATCGGCGCCCCGACCCTGCGGCTGCGCGGCGACTACCTCGCCATCGTCACCCTCGGCTTCGGAGAGATCTTCCGCATCGCCGTCAACAACATGGACGGCGACTCCGGACCCGACGTCACCAACGGGCCCAACGGCATCGCCAACATCCCCGACCTGAACCTCCTCGGCTTCAACTTCGGCCAGGCCCACGACATCGGCGGATTCACCCTCGGCCGGTTCGCCAACTACTACCTGCTGATGGTCCTCATCATGGCCATCGTCGTCCTCGTCTACACCCGCGCCGCCGACTCCCGGATCGGCCGCTCCTGGATCGCCATCCGCGAGGACGAGACCGCCGCGACCGCCATGGGCATCAACGGCTTCCGCGTCAAGCTCGTCGCCTTCGCCCTCGGCGCCGCCCTCGCCGGCCTCGCCGGCACCGTCAGCGCCCACGTCACCTACAGCGTGGTCCCCACGCCGTACCAGTTCGCCGGCTCCACGCCGCCCAACTCCGCGTTCCTCCTGGCCGCGGTCGTCCTCGGCGGCATGGGCACGGTCGCCGGACCGCTCCTCGGCGCGGCCCTGCTCTACCTGCTCCCCGAGAAGCTCGTCTTCCTCCAGGACAAGTCGCTCCTCGCCTTCGGCATCGCGCTCATCCTGCTGATGCGCTTCCGCCCCGAAGGCATCATCGCCAACCGCCGGCGCCAGCTCGAATTCCACGAGACCGGCCAACTCGACGTACCCAAACAGACCACGCTGACCGACGAACCGGCCGTCACCAAGGCGGGGGCGTAACCATCATGACGACACCTGTACTCGAAGCCCGCGGCGTCACGATGCGCTTCGGCGGCCTCACCGCCGTCCGCTCCGTCGACTTCACGGTCAACGCCGGCGAGATCGTCGGCCTCATCGGCCCCAACGGCGCCGGCAAGACCACCTTCTTCAACTGCCTCACCGGCCTGTACGTCCCCACCGAGGGCACCGTCTCCTACAAGGGCACCGTCCTCCCGCCCAAGCCCCACCTGGTCACCCAGGCCGGCATCGCCCGGACCTTCCAGAACATCCGCCTGTTCGCCAACATGACGGTCCTGGAAAACGTCCTCGTCGGCCGCCACACACGGACCAAGGAAGGCCTCTGGTCCGCCCTCCTGCGCGGCCCCGGCTTCAAGAAGGCCGAACGCGCCAGCGAGGAACGCGCCATGGAACTCCTCGAGTTCATCGGCCTCGCCCACAAGCGCGACCACCTCGCCCGCAACCTCCCCTACGGCGAACAGCGCAAGCTCGAGATCGCACGCGCCATGGCATCCGAGCCCGGCCTGCTGCTCCTCGACGAGCCCACCGCCGGCATGAACCCCCAGGAGACGCGGGCCACCGAGGAACTCGTCTTCGCCATCCGCGACAAGGGCATCGCCGTCCTCCTCATCGAGCACGACATGCGCTTCGTCTTCAACCTCTCCGACCGCGTCGCCGTCCTCGTCCAGGGCGAGAAGCTCGTCGAAGGCACCTCCGACGTCGTCCAGGCCGACGAGCGCGTCATCGCCGCATACCTCGGCGAGCCGTTCGAAGGCGACCCCGGCGAGGCCGAAGCCGCCGAGGTCGAGGCCGCCGAAGCCGCCGCGGAAGCGTCGCCCAGCACCACCAGCAGCACCAAGGGAGAAGCCAAGTGACCGCACTCCTCGAGGTCGAAGACCTCCGGGTCTCCTACGGCAAGATCGAAGCCGTCAAAGGCATCTCCTTCAGCGTCGAGGCCGGCCAGGTCGTCACCCTCATCGGCACCAACGGCGCCGGCAAGACGACCACCCTGCGCACGCTGTCGGGCCTCCTGAAGCCGACGTCCGGGAAGATCCTCTTCGACGGCAAGCCCCTCAACGGGGTCCCCGCCCACAAGATCGTCGCCCTCGGCCTCGCCCACTCCCCCGAAGGCCGGCACATCTTCCCCCGCCTCACCATCGCGGAGAACCTCCAGCTCGGCGCGTTCCTCCGCAAGGACAAGGAAGGCATCGAGAAGGACATCCAGCGGGCCTACGACCTCTTCCCCATCCTCGGGGAACGCAGGAAGCAGGCCGCCGGAACCCTCTCCGGCGGCGAACAGCAGATGCTCGCCATGGGCCGCGCCCTGATGTCCCAGCCCAAGCTCCTCATGCTCGACGAGCCCTCCATGGGCCTCTCCCCGATCATGATGCAGAAGATCATGGCGACGATCTCGGAGCTGAAGTCCCAGGGCACGACCATCCTGCTCGTCGAACAGAACGCCCAAGCCGCGCTCTCGCTCGCCGACCAGGGCCACGTCATGGAGGTCGGCAACGTCGTCCTCTCCGGGACGGGGCAGGACCTGCTGCACGACGAGTCGGTCCGCAAGGCGTACCTCGGCGAGGACTGAGGTCCGGCCCGCACACGAAGAGGCCCGCCCCCATCGAAAGGGGCGGGCCTCTTGTTCTGCTCTTCTCAGCCCTTGCCGGCCTTCTTCTCCTCGGCGTCCTGGATGACGGCCTCCGCGACCTGCTGCATCGACATCCGCCGGTCCATCGACGTCTTCTGGATCCACCGGAACGCGGCGGGCTCGGTCAGCCCGTACTCCGTCTGGAGGATCGACTTGGCCCGGTCCACCAGCTTCCGCGTCTCCAGCCGCAGCGTGAGGTCCGCGACCTCCTTCTCCAGCTCCTTCAGCTCCGTGAACCGCGAGACGGCCATCTCGATCGCCGGCACGACGTCGGTCTTGCTGAACGGCTTCACCAGGTACGCCATCGCACCGGCGTCCCGGGCCCGCTCCACGAGGTCGCGCTGCGAGAAGGCGGTCAGCATCAGCACCGGCGCGATGCTCTCCTCGGCGATCTTCTCGGCCGCGGAGATACCGTCCAGCTTCGGCATCTTCACGTCCAGGATCACCAGGTCGGGCCGGTGCTCACGGGCCAGCTCCACGGCCTGCTCCCCGTCCCCGGCCTCACCGACGACGGTGTAGCCCTCCTCCTCCAGCATCTCTTTGAGATCGAGCCGGATCAGGGCCTCGTCCTCGGCGATGACGACCCGGGTCGTCATCGGAGGCACGTGCGAGTTGTCCTCATCAGGCACGTCAACAGGCTGGGGCGACTCGGGGGCGCTCACGTGGGCTCCTTGGTACGGGGCAGGCCGGTACTGCTCCCAAGAGCGTACCTAGCAGCAAGGCCACACAGTGAACCGGTACACTGCTCATCGGTCCCCTGACTTGCCCGGTTGGAGGAACTGGTCAGACTCGCGGCACTCAAAATGCCGTGCCCATTGGGCATGTGGGTTCGAATCCCACACCGGGCACAACGAAGTCGGAAGCGGAGGATCACGTTCGCGTGGTTCTCCGCTTTTTGCTGCCCCGGTCACGATCAGTGACGCACGGTAGTCGCATGAACGTTCATGGCACTGAGGTGCGACAGAGGGCCCTCACGCTGCTGCGCGGCGGCGCGAAAAACGCGGACGTGGCCCGCAACCTGAACGTGCCGCTGGGCACGGTCGGCTACTGGAAGCACATGGACCGGGCTGCACGCGGCGAGTGCCCCGGCCGGCACGACCCGATGTGCCCCCGATGCGATGGACGGGAACTCGACGAGGCCGCCTACGCCTATCTGCTCGGCCTGTATCTCGGCGACGGCCATATCAGCCACTACTCCGAGCACCGCGTGCCCAACCTCATGATCACCTGCACGGAATCGTGGCCCGGCCTCATGGACGACTGCGAACGGGCCATGCGTGCGGTATTCCCGGAGAACTCGGTCTGCCGTGTCCGCAAGACCGGCTGCCGCAACGTGAAGGTCTACTCGAAGCACCTGCACTGCCTCTTCCCCCAGCACGGCCCCGGCAAGAAACACGAGCGCCCCATTGCCCTTGAACCGTGGCAACAGGCGATCTTCGACGCCCACCCCTGGGAATTCATCCGTGGCCTCATCCACTCCGACGGCTGCCGGATCACCAACTGGACGACCCGCATGGTCGCAGGAGAGCGGAAGCGCTACGAATACCCGCGCTACTTCTTCTCCAACAAGTCGGACGACATCCGGAAGCTCTTCACGGATGCCCTCGACACGGTGGGCGTCGAATGGAGCACGCTGGCCCGCGGGAGCGACCCGTTCAACATCTCCGTCGCCCGCAAAGCCTCCGTAGCCCTCATGGACGCCCACGTAGGACCCAAGTACTGACCGCGCCCTACTTCGGGCTGTCGTCCTCGCCGATGTGATGGACGCGGACCATGTTCGTCGAGCCGGAGACGCCGGGAGGGGAGCCGGCCGTGATGACGACCGTGTCGCCCTTCTGGCAGCGGCCGTAGCGGAGCAGTAGTTCGTCGACCTGGTCGACCATCGCGTCCGTCGAACCGACCTGCGGGCCGAGGAACGTCTCCACGCCCCAGGTGAGGCTGAGCTGGGAGCGCGTCGCCTGGTCGGGGGTGAAGGCGAGGAGGGGGATCGGGGAGCGGTAGCGGGAGAGGCGGCGGGCTGTGTCGCCGGACTGGGTGAAGGCGACCAGGAATCGGGCGCCGAGGAAGTCGCCCATTTCCGCCGCGGCCCGGGCTACCGCGCCGCCCTGGGTGCGGGGTTTGTTGCGTTCCGTGAGGGGCGGCAGGCCTTTGGCCAGGATGTCTTCTTCCGCCGCTTCGACGATGCGGGCCATTGTCCTTACCGTTTCGATCGCGTGTTTGCCGACGCTCGTTTCGCCGGAGAGCATCACGGCGTCCGTGCCGTCGATGACCGCGTTGGCGACGTCGGAGGCCTCCGCGCGGGTCGGGCGGGCATTGTCGATCATCGAGTCGAGCATCTGGGTCGCCACAATCACCGGTTTGGCGTTGCGTTTCGCCAGTTTGATCGCGCGCTTCTGGACGATCGGGACCTGTTCCAGCGGCATTTCGACGCCTAGGTCTCCGCGGGCGACCATGATGCCGTCGAATGCGGCGACGATGTCGTCGATGTTCTCGACGGCCTGGGGTTTTTCGACTTTGGCGATGACGGGGAGCCGGCGGCCTTCTTCGTCCATGATGCGGTGGACGTCCTGGATGTCGTGGCCGGTGCGGACGAAGGAGAGGGCGATGACGTCGGCGCCGGTGCGCAGGGCCCAGCGGAGGTCGTCCTCGTCCTTTTTGGAGAGGGCGGGGACGGAGACGGCGACGCCGGGGAGGTTGAGGCCTTTGTGGTCGGAGATGACGCCGCCCTCGACGACCGTGGTGTGGACGTGGGGGCCGTCGACGTCGGTGACCTCCAGGCAGACTTTGCCGTCGTCGACGAGGATGCGTTCGCCGGTGGTGACGTCGTGGGCGAGGCCGGCGTAGGTGGTGCCGCAGGTGTTGCGGTCGCCTTCGACGCCTTCTTCGACGGTGATGGTGAAGGTGTCGCCGCGTTCAAGGAGTACGGGGCCTTCGGTGAAGCGGCCGAGTCGGATTTTCGGGCCTTGAAGGTCGGCGAGGATTCCGACGCTGCGGCCGGTTTCGTCGGCGGCCTTTCGTACCCGGTGGTAGCGCTCCTCGTGCTCGGCGTGGCTGCCGTGGCTGAGGTTGAATCGGGCTACGTCCATTCCGGCGTCGACCAGGGCTTTGATCTGGTCGTACGAGTCGGTGGCGGGTCCTAGGGTGCAGACGATCTTTGCTCGGCGCATGGTCTGAGCCTATGAGTTACTGGCTGGTAGCGAATTGGTCGCGCGTGACTACTCAACAGACTTTGAGTGAAGCGTTATTGACAAGTGTTGAATTGTGCGGCGGGGTGCTCCGATGAGCGCATGAGCACCCCGTGGAATTCGGTCGGGCTTTCGGAATGGGCCGGTTAGAGCCGCGGCGGCACCATCGTGAAGCGGGCGTTGATCTGGGCGTGGACCCGCTGGCGCTGAGGTTCGAGGTCGAGGGGGGCGGCCGGGGCGTTCTCGGCGGCGGCGCCGTAGGCGGCGGAGCGTGCGCGGCCGGGGGCCTGGGGGTAGGCCGGGGGTGCGTTCTCGGCGCCGATGTCGGCGAGTTCGACCAGGGCGGAGAGGGTGGTGCCGAGTGCCTCGGCGTACTCGCGGGCGCGCTGGACGGCTTCGCGTACGGCCTTCTTGCGGGCTTCGCGGTGGGCGGGCGAGTCGGGGCGCAGGGCCCACCAGGGTCCGTCGACGCGGGTGAGTTCGAGGTCGGCGAGGCGGGTGGTGAGTTCGCCGAGGGCGGTGAAGTCGGTGAGTTCGGCGGTGACGTGGACGGTGCCGTGGTAGGTGCGGACGCGTTCGCCGCGGCCGTGCTTGGTGAGTTCTGGGGTGATGGAGAAGGCGCCGGTCTCCAGGCGTTCGACGGCGTCGCCGTAGGACTTGACGAGGTCGAGGACGCCGGCGTTGCGGTGGGTGAGGTCGTCGAGGGCGGAGCGGCGGTCGCGGCCGCGGGCGGCGACGGTGATGCCTATGCGGGCGATCTCGGGGTCGACTTCGAGGCGGGCTTCGCCGCGGACGGCGATGCGGGGGGCGTCGGGTGTGCCGTAGGGGACGGCGGGTGTGGGGGCGTCTGACGTGGGCGCGGTCATACGCCCCACTCTGTCATGTCTTGGCTGACCGGAGGGGTGGAGCGGGCGGGTCGAGTCATCAGATCGCAACCTGGCGGGACTGTTGCGGCCGGTCATGTCCGGGTCAGAATCTACGCGCGTTATCTACGCGCGTCGTTCACAGATTCCGCGAGGAGCCAGACATGCCGTTGAACCGCCGGAAGTTCCTGGAGAAGTCCGCCGTGACCGGGGCGGGGGTGGCGCTGGCCGGTGCGGTCGGGGCGCCGGGTGCGCAGGCGGCCGAGGCGCGCGAGGACAAGCGGGGTGCGAAGCGGTACGCCTTCACCGTGCTGGGGACGACGGACCTGCACGGCAACGTCTTCAACTGGGACTACTTCACGGACAAGGAGTTCGACGACAAGGACCACAACGACATCGGTCTCGCCAAGGTCTCGACCCTGGTGAACCGCGTCCGTGAGGAGAAGGGCCGCCGCAACACGCTGCTGATCGACGCGGGCGACACCATCCAGGGCACGCAGTTGTCGTACTACTACGCGAAGGTCGACCCGATCACGGCCGAGGGCGGCCCCGTGCACCCGATGGCGCAGGCCATGAACGCCATGGGCTACGACGCGGCGGCGCTCGGCAACCACGAGTTCAACTACGGCATTCCGGTGCTGCGGAAGTTCGAGCAGCAGTGCCGTTTCCCGCTGCTGGGCGCGAACGCGCTGGACGCGAAGACGCTTCGGCCGGCGTTCGCGCCGTACAGCATGCACCGGCTGCGCACGCCGTGCGGGCGGGACGTGAAGGTGGCGGTGCTGGGTCTGACCAACCCGGGCATCGCGATCTGGGACAAGGCGAACGTGCAGGGGAAGATGACGTTCCCGGGTCTGGAGGAGCAGGCGGCGAAGTGGGTGCCGAAGCTGCGGTCGATGGGCGCGGACGTCGTCATCGTGTCGGCGCACAGCGGTTCGTCGGGGACGTCGTCCTACGGTGACCAGTTGCCGTACATCGAGAACGCGGCCGGGCTGGTGGCCGAGCAGGTGCCGGGGATCGACGCGATCCTGGTCGGGCACGCGCACACGGAGATCCCCGAGTACTTCGTCACCAACAAGAAGACCGGCAAGCGGGTCGTGCTGTCGGAGCCGCTGAAGTGGGGGCAGCGGCTGACGCTCTTCGACTTCGAGCTGGTGTGGGACAAGGGCCGCTGGGCGGTCGAGAAGGTGGGCGCGCAGGTCCTGAACTCCAACACCGTTCAGGAGGACCCGAAGATCGTGGGGCTGCTGTCGGACGAGCACGAGAAGGTCGTGGCGTACGTCAACCAGGTCATCGGCACGAACGCGGCGGAGATGACGTCGGCCGAGGCGCCGTACAAGGACGTGCCGATCATCGATCTGATCAACCACATCCAGGCGGACACGGTGAAGCAGGCCCTGGCGGGCACGGAGCACGCCGCGCTGCCGGTGCTGTCGCAGGCGGCGTGCTTCTCGCGGTCCGCCCGGATCCCGGCGGGCGAGGTCACGATCCGGGACGTGGCGGGTCTGTACGTCTTCGAGAACACGTTGGAGGCGCGTCTGATGACGGGTGCGCAGATGAAGGCGTACCTGGAGTTCTCGGCGGGCTACTTCGTGCAGACGGCGCCGGAGGCTCAGGTGGATCCGGCGAAGCTGACGAACGCGAACGGCACGCCGGACTACAACTACGACGTGGTGAGCGGTCTTTCGTACGAGATCGACATCGCGAAGCCGGCCGGTTCGCGGGTGACGAACGTGCGGTTCGAGGGGCAGCCGCTCGCGGACGACGCGAAGTTCGTGTTCGCGGTGAACAACTACCGGGCCAACGGCGGCGGCAACTTCCCGCATGTGGCCGCCGCTCCGCTGCTGTGGTCGAACTCGGACGAGATCCGCAACACCATGATCGCCTGGGTGAAGGCGAAGGGGTCCATCGACCCGGCCGGGTTCGCGGCGGTGGACTGGAAGCTCACGCGGAACGGTACGCCCGTCTTCTGAGCCGCGGGCTTCGTCACCTTCGGTCCACGAGCGGGGTCAGCGCCGGTGCCTCACGGGGCGGCGGGACCTGCTGGCGCTGCGTGAGGCCGAAGGTGGTGAAGGCGGTGCGGCGCGGGAGCGTGTACGCCTCCCTGCCGGTCACGGAGTTGAGGATGATCGCGCTGCGCCAGGCGGCGAGGCCGAGGTCCGGGGCGCCGACGCCGTGCGTGTGGGTCTCGGCGTTCTGGACGTACACCGTGCCGGTGACGGACGGGTCGAGGACGAGGCGGTAGTCCTCGTCGATGCGCGGGCGGTCCTGGCTGTCGCGGCGCATGTAGGGGTCGAGGCCGGCGAGGATGCGGTCGAGGGGGCGTTCGCGGTAGCCGGTGGCGAGGACGACGGCGTCGGTGGTGAGGCGGGAGCGGCTGTCCTGCCGGCCGTGTTCCAGGTGCAGTTCCACCTTGGTCGTCGCGACGCGTCCGGCGGTGCGGACGCGGACGCCGGGGGTGAGGACGGCGTCGGGCCAGCCGCCGTGCAGGGTGCGGCGGTACAGCTCGTCGTGGATGGCGGTGATGGTGGCGGTGTCGATGCCCTGGTGGAGCTGCCACTGTCCGGCGAGGAGCCGGTCGCGGGCGGGCTCGGGCAGGGCGTGGAAGTAGCGGGTGTGGTCGGGGGTGAAGTGCTCCAGGCCGAGCTTGGAGTACTCCATGGGTGCGAAGGCCTCGGTGCGGCCCAGCCAGTGGAGCTTCTCGCGCCCGGCGGGCCTGCCGCGCAGCAGGTCGAGGAAGATCTCGGCGCCTGACTGTCCGATGCCCACGACCGTGACGTGCTCGGCGGCCAGGAGGTCCGCGCGGTGGTCGAGGTAGTCGGCGGCGTGCACGACGGGCACGCCGGGGGCTTCGACGAGGGGCTTGAGGGGGTCGGGGACGTAGGGCTCGGTGCCGATGCCGAGGACGACGTTCCGCGTGTACGTGCGGCCGAGGGCCTCCGCTTCTCCGTCGGCGTCGAGCTGGGTGAAGTCGACCTCGAAGAGGTCGCGTTCGGCATTCCAGCGGACGGCGTCGACCTGGTGGCCGAAGTGGAGGCCGGGGAGGCTCTCGCCGACCCAGCGGCAGTAGGCGTCGTATTCGGCGCGCTGGATGTGGAGGCGCTCGGCGAAGTAGAAGGGGAAGAGCCGCTCGCGGGACCTGAGGTAGTTGAGGAAGGTCCAGGGGCTGGTGGGGTCGGCGAGGCTCACCAGGTCGGCGAGGAACGGCACCTGGATGGTCGCGCCCTCGATGAGCAGACCGGAGTGCCAGCCGAAGGCGGGGCGTTGCTCGTAGAAGGCGGTGTCGAGTTCGCCGAGGGGGTGGGCGAGCGCCGCGAGGGACAGGTTGAACGGGCCGATGCCGATGCCGACCAGGTCGCGGGGTGCGTCGGGCTCGCGGTGGGGGTGCGGGCAGGGGTGCTGGGGCCGGGTGGCCTGGGCGGGGTTCGGCTCGTGCGGCTGGGGGCTCGGCGCGGGGTTCATCGGGGGGTGTGTCCTTCCACGAGTGTCGCTTGCCGCGCTGTGACGAGGTGGAGCAGCGCGGCCAGGTCGTCAGGCCCGGTGGCGGGGTTGAGGAGGGTGGCCTTGAGCCAGAGCCGGCCGTCGAGGCGGGCCCGGCCGAGGACGGCGCGGCCGTCGGTGAGGAGCGCGCGGCGTACGGCGGCCACGGTGGTGTCGCCGGCGCCCGCGGGCCGGAACAGGACGGTGCTGATGACGGGCCGGGCGTGGAGTTCGAAGCCGGGGTGCTCCTCGACGAGGGCGGCGAACTCCGCTGCCCGGGCGCAGACCTGGTCGACGAGCGCACCGAGGCCGCTGCGGCCGAGGGTCTTGAGGGTGACGGCGAGCTTGAGGACGTCGGGGCGGCGGGTGGTGCGCAGGGACCGGCCGAGCAGGTCCGGCAGACCGGCCTCGGTGTCGTCGGCGGCGTTGAGGTAGTCGGCGCGGTGCCGCAGGGCGGTGAGGTCGCGGGGGTCCTTGACGGCCAGGAGGCCCGCGGCGACCGGCTGCCAGCCGAGTTTGTGCAGGTCGAGGGTGACGGTGTCGGCGGCGTCGAGCCCGGCGAGCCGGGGGCGGTGGCGGTCGCTGAAGAGGAGGCCTCCGCCGTAGGCGGCGTCGATGTGCAGCCGGGCGCGGTGGGCGGCGCAGCGGGCGGCGATCTCGGGCAGGGGATCGATGAGTCCGGCGTCGGTGGTGCCGGCGGTGGCGGCGACGAGGAGCGGTCCGGGCAGCCGGGAGAGGGCCTCGTCGAGGGCGGCGGGGTGGAGTGTGCCGGCCGGGGCGGGTACGACGACGGGTTCGGGCAGGCCGAGCAGCCAGGCGGCCCGGGCCAGCGAGTGGTGGGCGTTCGCCCCGCGCACCAGTCGCACGGACCCGCCGTACGCCTCCCGCGCGAGGAGGAGGGCGAGTTGGTTGGACTCGGTGCCGCCGGTGGTGATCAGGGAGTCGGGTCCGGTGCCCGCGTCTCCCCCGGCCTCGTAGACCTCCGCGGCCAGCGCTGCCGCGACCAGCGTCTCCAGCTCCGACGCCGCCGGGGCCTGGTCCCAGGAGTCCAGGGACGGGTTGAGGGCGGAGGCCGCGAGGTCGGCGGCTGCGGCGAGGGCGAGGGGCGGGCAGTGGAGGTGGGCGGCGCACAAGGGGTGTGCCGGGTCGGCGGCGCCCTCGGCGAACGCGCGGACCAGGGTGCTCAGGGCCTGCGGGTCGCCCTGGTCGGGCAGGGCTTCCCCCACCGCCTCCCGCAGCCGCGCCGCGACGGCGTCCGGCCCGCCCGCCGGCAGCGGCCCGCCTCGGGCCCGGGCGCCGTCGTCCAGCGCTCGGAGCACGGTGTGGAGCAACGGCCGCAGGGCGTGGGGGCCTTCGGGGCCTGAGGCGAGGGGCGGGGTGCGCATGGGCTGTCCTCCGGGGCGCGGGGCGGGCGCGCCCGAATAGCCCAACGACCGGATGCGGGAGGAGGTACTTCCGTACGGGGAAACCGGCCGGAACGGCCCGGCCCGGGGCTCGGCCCCTGAAGTCGTCCGCGTGGCCTCCGCCGCGCCCGGGCGGAGCACTCGCAGTCGTCCGCGTGGTTCCCGCCCGCACCCGGGCTCCACCCGCGAGACCGTCCGCGTGGTTCCCGCCCGCACCCAGGCTCCACCCGCGAGACCGTCCGCGTGATTCCCGCCCGCGCCCAGGCTCAGCCCACGCAGCCGCCCACGTCGTCCGCGTGGTTCCCGCCCGCACCCGGGCCCGACCCGCGAGACCGTCCGCGTGGTTCTCCACCGCACGCGGGGGCTTGGCCCACGCTGTCGTCCACGCGGTTCTCCCCCGCACCCGAGGCCCGACCCGCGAAACCGCCCGCACAGCCCGCCCCGCACCCGGGGCGCGAACGGGCGAAGCCGTCCGCGCCCCGGGTGCCGGTTCTAGAACTTCGTGCTCTCCTGGACCCGCAGCGCCCGTGCCAGATCGTCGAGTTGGTCGGCGAGCTTGCGGCGCAGCGCCGGGATCGGGGCGGCGTCGCGGAGGCATTCCTCGCCGAGGCGGAGGTTCTCGGGGTCGACGGCGTGGGCGGGGAAGGCCCAGCGGCCGGCGGCTTCGGCGATGGCGGGGCCGCGGCGGTCGGCGACGTCGACCGCGTCCGTGTAGTAGCGCGGCACGTACGCGCGCACCAGGTCGGCCTGTTCGGGCTGCCAGAAGCCCTGGGCGGTGGCGGTGAACAGGTAGTTCGACAGCTCGTCGGAGCCGAACATCGCCTCCCAGGCGCGGGCCTTGGCCTCCGGGTCGGGCAGGGCGGCGCGGCAGCGGGCGGCGCCCTCCAGGCCGGTGGCGCTCGGGTCGCGGTCCAGTTCGGCGGCGATGGCGGCCTCGTCGGTGGCGCCGAGGACGGCGAGCCGGCCCAGGACGCGCCAGCGCAGCTCGGGGTCGAGTTCCGGGCCGCCGGGCACGGTGCCGTCGGCGAGCCAGGCGGCGATGGCGTCCGGGTGGGCGGCGACGTCGATGCGGTGGCGTACGGCGATCAGGCGCAGGCCGGGGTTGTCGCCGTCCTCGGTGCGGCGGATGAGGTCGCGGCACAGCTCGGAGAGCGTGGCGAGCGCGGCGGGCCGCTCCTGGGGTGTGAGGTAGCGGTCGGTGATGTACGTGGACGCGAAGGCGAGCACGCCCTGGACGATCGCGAGGTCGGTCTCCAGTGGGAGATGGGCGCGGGCGGTCTCCAGGTAGGCGGCGGGGGCCAGTTCGCCGTCGCGGACGGCGTCGCGCAGGGCGTTCCAGACGACCGCGCGGGTGAGCGGTTCGGGCAGGCCGGACAGGTCCTTGCGGACGGTCTCGAAGGACTCGGGGTCGAAGCGGACCTTGGCGTAGCTGAGGTCGCCGTCGTTGAGGAGGAGCAGCGCGGGGCGCTTGCCGATGGGGTGGGCGCCGGTCTGCGGCAGGTCCAGGTGGAGGCGTTCGCGCAGCACGAGGTGCCTGCCGTCGTCGCCGAGGTCCCGGTCGTACAGGCCTGCGGCGATGCGGTGCGGGCGGCTGCCGGTGCGGTCGACGGTGAGGGCGCAGGTGCCGTTCTCGCCGGGGGCGAGGTGCGGGGTGAGGGTGTCGACGCCGGTGGTGCGCAGCCAGGCGTCGGCCCAGGCGTGGACGTCGCGTTCGGTGGCGTCGGCGAGGGAGTCGATGAAGTCGGCGAGGGTGGCGTTGCCGAACCTGTGCCGGGTGAAGTGGGTGTTGATGCCGGCGAGGAAGTCCTTCTCGCCGAGCCAGGCGACCAGTTGCCGCAGCGCGCTGGCGCCCTTGGCGTAGGAGATGCCGTCGAAGTTGAGGAGCGCGGAGGCGGTGTCGTCGACGGCCTCGGGGGCGACGGGGTGGGTGGAGGGGCGCTGGTCGGCGTCGTAGCCCCAGGACTTGCGGTTGACGCCGAAGTCGGTCCAGGTGTCCGTGAAGCGGGTGGCCTCGGTGAGGGTCTGGTAGCCCATGTACTCGGCGAAGGACTCGTTCAGCCAGATGTCGTCCCACCACTTGAGGGTGACGAGGTCGCCGAACCACATGTGGGCCATCTCGTGGGCGACGACCATGGCGCGGGTCTGGCGCTCGGTGTCGGTGACGGCGGAGCGGTAGACGAACTCGTCGCGGAAGGTGACCAGTCCGGGGTTCTCCATGGCGCCCGCGTTGAACTCGGGGACGAAGGCCTGGTCGTAGGAGTCGAAGGGGTAGGCCTCGTCGAACTTCTCGTGGTAGCGGTCGAAGCACGCGCGCGTGACGTCGAGGAGTTCGTCGGCGTCGGCGTCCAGGTAGGGGGCCAGCGAGCGGCGGCAGTGCAGGCCGAAGGGCAGGCCGCGGTGTTCGGTGCGCACGGAGTGCCAGGGGCCGGCGGCGACGGCGACGAGGTAGGTGGAGATCAGCGGGGTGGGGGCGGCCTGCCAGAGGCCGTCGCCGGTGTGCTCGGTGACGCTGTTGGCGAGGACGGTCCAGTCCTGCGGGGCCTTCACCGACAGTTCGAAGACGGCTTTGAGGTCGGGCTGGTCGAAGGCGGCGAAGACGCGCTGGACGTCGTCCAGGAAGAGCTGGGTGTAGACGTAGGTCTCGCCGTCGGTGGGGTCGGTGAAGCGGTGCATGCCTTCGCCGGTGCGGGAGTAGCGCATGTGCGCGTGCACGCGCAGTTCGTGTTCGCCGGCGGTGAGGTTCTTCAGGGGCAGCCGGTTGCCGTCCAGGGTTTCCGGGTCCAGGGGTTGTCCGTCGAGGGTGACGGAGCACAGCTCGGCGGGCCTGACCTCGACGAAGGTGTCCCCGTCCGCGCGGGCGCTGAACCTGATCACGGTGCGGGATTCGAAGATCTCGTCGCCGGTGGTCAGATCGAGTTCGATCGAGTAGCGGTGGACGTCGAGGAGCCCTGCTCGGGTCTGCGCTTCGTCGCGCGTCAGTACGGACATGCAGGACATGCTGCCTGATGGCACCGGCATGGCACAGAGGCGGATCGGTTTGCGACCGATGTCCGGTCTATGTGCGGTCTTTTTCGAGCTCCCCGGCGTGCGCCCCCGAGGGCCGCTGGGACGGCACGCGCGCGTCGGGGTGGGGCAGGGCGGGCCGCTGGGAGTGTGCTGCGGTCTCGGTGTGCTCCCGGACCTGAGCGCGCAGCCGGCGCACCTCCTGTTCCAGGGCGAGGTGGTGCCGGTGGGCGTCGTAGAGGTAGCGGACCTTGGTGCGCAGGGACCAGGGGTCGACGGGTTTCATGACGAGGTCGGCGACGCCGAGGCGGAAGGCGGCGGTGGTCAGTTCCTGGTCGGGGCCGAAGCCGGTGAGCAGGATCACCGGGATGTGCTGGGTCTGTTCCACGCGGCGCATGTAGCGCACGACCTCCAGCCCGCTGACTCCGGGCATGCGCACGTCGAGCAGGAGCAGGCCGACCTGGCCGCGCAGCACCTGCTTGAGCGCCTCGTCGCCGCCGGTGGCCCGTCCGAGCTGGTAGCCCAGCGGGGCCAGGGCGCTCTCCAGCGCGTACAGCGTGTCCTCGTGATCGTCGACGATGAGGATCCTGGTATCCGACGGCATGGCCCGACGTCCCCTCCCTGTGGAGGACCAGAGTAAATCCGGGACGCTGACGCGTAGTACTTGTCAGCTGACATGCTGTGCACAGCGCAGCATGCCCCGCGCGGGCCGCGGTGTCACTCCCTCCGGGTAGCGGGCGGGGATCCGGCAGGCGGACTCGAGCGGGGTTGCGATGAGTTTTCCGCCCCACAGGGGTCTCAACGGCAGTAGCTCGAGCCGCAGCGGTACGGCCCCTAGGTGAACGGGAGAGAAGGTCATGTCAGCAACCCGAGGGCAGGCAGCCGAGGCCGGCGTACGCGTCGTCTCCGCCGACGGCACGGAGATCGCGTTCGAGCAGTCGGGCAGCGGGCCCGCTGTCGTCCTGGTGGCCTCGGCCCTGGCCGACCGCTCCGACACCACCAGGCTTGCCGCCCTCCTCGCCGAGCACTTCACAGTGATCAACTACGACCGGCGCGGCCGGGGTGCCAGCGGTGACGCCGACGCTTACGCCGTCGAGCGCGAGATCGAGGACATCGCCGCCTTGATCGAGCACGTCGGCGGCTCGGCGTCGCTGTTCGGCTCGTCCTCCGGGGCGGTCCTCGCCCTGCGTGCGGCCGCTGCCGGAGTGAATATCGACCGCCTGGCCCTGTACGAGCCGCCGTTCGTGGTCGCCGACGGCGACGACGGCCCGCCCAGGGACCTCGCGCGGCAGGTCACCGCGCTGCTCGCGCAGGGCCGCGACAGCGACGCGGTCAAGTACTTCATGACGAGGGTGCAGGGCATGCCCGGTATCGCCGTGTTCTTCATGAGGCTGATGCCGAAGGTGTGGGCGAACCTCACCGGGTTGGCCCGCACCCTGCCCTACGACATCGCGGTCATGGGCGACACCCAGCAGGGCAAGCCGCTCGACGCCGAGGAGTGGAAGGGCGCGAGCGTGCCCACCCGGGTGCTGACCGGCGGCAAGAGCCCGGCCGCCTTCCAGCGCGCCGCCCGCGCCGTCATCGAGATCCTGCCGCAGGCCGACCACCGCGCCCTGCCGGGCCTCAACCACGGCGCGGTCGTCATGGCACCGAAGAAGCTCGCCCCGCAGATCACCGAATTCCTCAAAGGATGACCCGACTTGGTCTTCGGCCTGGGCAGGTCGAAGATCGGGCCAGGTCAGTCACGGCCCGGCGCGGACCCGTTGAGTGCCTCGTCCGCGATGCGCTCGTGGTGGCGGATGACCTCGGCGACGATGAAGTTCAGGAACTTCTCCGCGAAGGCCGGGTCCAGTTTGGCGTCCTCGGCGAGCGCGCGCAGCCGGGCGATCTGGCGGGACTCGCGGGCCGGGTCGGCGGGCGGCAGCTGGTGCCGGGCCTTGAGGAGGCCGACCTGCTGGGTGCACTTGAAGCGCTCGGCGAGCATGTGGACGACGGCCGCGTCGATGTTGTCGATGCTGTCGCGCAGGCGGGCGAGTTCCGTAACGACGGCGGGGTCGACGTCACCGGTGCCGGTGTTGCTGGTGGTCATGGCAGGTCAGCCTAAGGGGCGCAGGCCCGGCGGCCGCGGGCCGTCTCACAACTCGGCGGTGCTCAGCCGCTTGTGGAAGCAGACGTCCTCGTGTCCGCCGGGCACGCCCTCGATACGCGCCCGTTCCCGGAAGCCGAGCCGGGGGTAGAAACCGGGTGCCTGGAAGCTGTAGGTGGAGACGACCATGTCCGTGCAGCCGCGCCGGACGGCCTCTTCCTCCGCGGCGTGCATCAGCCGGCCGCCCCAGCCGGCGTGCCGCTGGTCCGCGCGCACCCAGAGCAGATCCACGGAGCACAGGCTGCCCCAGGTCCAGGCGGTGAGCCCGCCGATCAGGTCGCCGGCCTCGTCGGTGACGCGGACGGAGAGGGGCTCGGTGGTGGCGCCGTCGGCGGCCGCGGTGTTGAAGGCGGTCAGCTCCTCGTCGAGCCGCTTCTCGAGTTCGTCGTCCTGGCCGCCCACCCGGAGCGAGGCGGCGACGGAGCGCTGTTCGCTGGTCACGGCCCGGATTCTGCCAGCGGCCCGGGGCGGCGACGACCGGTTTTCGCGGCGGCGGGGCGGCCCCGTGGCCGTCACACTTCCGTACAGTGGAATCGGGTTCAGGGGCGTCTTGGGGGTGAGGCGTGGCGAACGACGGGCCGGTGGAGCACGGCTACCCGCATCTGGAGACGGTGCGGGCCGCCATCACGGCGCTGTACAAGCGGCTGTCGTACGACACGATCCAGACGTTCGCCACCAGCGTGCTCCCCGCCGACGTGGCCTTCTGCGACACCGACGACCTGTATCTGGGGGCGCAGCGGGTGGCGCACGAGCTGGTGCGGCACTACCGGCTGCCGGATGCCCGGATGATCGTGAGCTTCCGGGAGATGCGGCACGCGGCGAACGTCGAGCTCGCGGCCGGGCCGGAGTACTTCGTGGAGCTGAACGACCGGTTCCGTACGCATCGGCGGGACATCGGGGCGGCCCTGGCGCACGAGGTGATGCATGTGTACCTGCACCGCCTCGACCTGTCCTTCCCGGGCGTGAGGGACAACGAGATCCTGACGGACACGGCGACGACGTATCTGGGTGCGGGCTGGCTGCTGCTGGACGCGTACCGGGAGGACCGGGCGGCGTCCCAGAAGCTGGGGTACCTCACGCCGGAGGAGTTCGGGTACGTGCTGGCCAAGCGGGCGCTGGTCTTCGGGGAGGACCCGTCGGTGTGGTTCACCAGTCCGCAGGCGTACACGGCATATGTGAAGGGGAGGGAGCTGGCCCGTCACGACGAGCAGCAGCCGCCGCTGACCGCGGCGGGATGGGCGGGGCGGCGGCGGTACGCGCGCGATCGGCGGCATGCGCCGACAGGTCCGCCGCAGCCGGGTGTGCGGTACTCGTTCACTCCCGACGGGGGTGGGCGGTTGCGGGTGTCGTTTCCCTGTCCGACCTGTCATCAGCGGATCAGGGTGCCGGTGCGGGGGCGGGTTCGGGCGCGGTGTGCGTTGTGCCGGAGTGTGTTGGAGTGCGACACGTAGGTGTGCGCCGGGGTGGGGAGAGGGATCGCCCGCCGGTCTTCCTACGCCCCGTACACGCGCCCCGGCTCACCCGCCTCCGCCAGCAGTTTCCGCGCCGCCTCCCCCGCCTCCGCCGGAGCCCACCGCTCGCCCTTGTCCACGCCCGGGCCCGGGCGCCAGCCCTCCATCACCGTGATCCGGCCGCCCTCCGCCTCGAAGACCCGGCCGGTCACGCCGGCGCTCGCGGCGGAGCCGAGCCAGACGACCAGAGGGGAGACGTTCTCCGGGGCCATCGTGTCGAAGCCGGAGTCGGGTGCTGCCATGGTGTCGGCGAAGGTGCGTTCCGTCATGCGGGTCCGGGCGGCGGGGGCGATCGCGTTGACCTGGACGCCGTAGCGGCGCAGTTCGGCCGCCGCGACCAGGGTGAGGGCGACGATCCCGGCCTTGGCGGCGCTGTAGTTGCCCTGTCCGACCGAGCCCAGCAGGCCCGCGCCGCTGCTGGTGTTGACGATCCGCGCCTCGGGCCGGCGGCCCGCCTTGGCCTCGGACCGCCAGTGTGCGGCGGCGTGCCGCAGGGGCAGGAAGTGGCCCTTGAGGTGGACGCGTACGACGGCGTCGAAGTCGTCCTCGTCGAGGTTGACCAGCATCCGGTCGCGCAGGAAGCCCGCGTTGTTGACGAGCGTGTCGAGCCGGCCGTACGTCTCCAGGGCCGTCTGGACGAGGGCGGCGGCGCCCTCGGTCGTGGCGATGTCGCCGCCGTGCGGCACCGCCTCGCCGCCCGCCGCGCGGATCTCCTCGGCGACGCGGCCGGCCGGGCTGTCGGGACCGGGCGTCCCGCCGGCGGCTGCGGGTGTGCCGTCGAGGCCGACACCGAGGTCGTTGACGACGAGCCGCGCGCCCTCGGCGGCGAACGCGAGGGCGTGGGCGCGGCCGAGGCCCCGGCCCGCGCCGGTGACGACGACGACCCGCCCGTCGCAGATTCCGCTCATCTCGGGTCTCCTTCCGTGTAGGTCTCGTTGTTCGCCGTCGAGGCGTCCAGGAACGCGGGGCGCTCCCCGCCGCCGTGGACGAGCAGGCTCGCCCCGCTGATGTAGGCGGCGGCGTCCGAGGCGAGGAAGACCGCGGCCCGGCCGACGTCGGAGGGCTCGGCGAGGCGGCCGAGCGGGACGGTCCGGGCGACGGCGGCGACGCCGTCCCGGTCGCCGTAGTGGAGGTGGGACAACTCGGTGCGGACCATGCCGACGACGAGGGTGTTGACCCGGATGTCGGGCGCCCACTCCACGGCCATCGAGCGGGAGAGGTTCTCCAGGCCGGCCTTGGCGGCTCCGTAGGCGGCGGTGCCCGGTGAGGGGCGGCCTCCGCTGACGCTGCCGATCATGACGATCGAGCCCCTGGCCCGCCGGAGGTGCTCGTACGCGGCGAGGGACACGGTCAGCGGAGCCACGAGGTTGAGCTCCACCACGCGCGCGTGCCGGTCGGCGGAGGCGTGGGTGAGCGGGCGGTGGGGGCTGCCGCCCGCGTTGTTGACGAGGACGTCGAGCCGGGGCAGCTCGCCGCACAGGTGCCGGACGGCCTCGGCGTCCCGGACGTCCAGCGGCGCGAACTCCGTTCCGGGTACCGGGACTTCCGGCGGGTGGCGGGCACAGACCACGACCTCGGCGCCCGCCCGTACGAAGGCACGCGCGATGCCGGCACCGACGCCCCGGGTCCCGCCCGTGACGACGGCGACCTTCCCGTCCAGCTCCATTCGCTGCTACCTTCCACCTAACAAACGTTTGGTGGAAAGGTAGCTGATGCGGCCATGGGTGTCTCCACCTCGTGCGTGGAAAAGGGCGTAGCCGTCGTCACGGTCGGCTTCCCGCCGGTGAACGCCCTGCCGGTGGCCGGCTGGTTCGCCCTGGCCGACGCGGTGCGCGCGGCCGGGCGCGACCCGCAGGTCCGGTGCGTGGTGCTGACAGCCGAGGGGCGCGGGTTCAACGCGGGTGTGGACATCAAGGAGATACAGAAGGACGGGAACAGTGCGCTGATCGGCGCCAACCACGCCTGCGCGGAGGCCTTCGCCGCGGTGTACGACTGCGCGGTGCCGGTCGTGGCGGCGGTGCACGGCTTCTGCCTGGGCGGCGGTATCGGGCTGGTGGGCAACGCGGACGCGATCGTGGCGAGCGAGGACGCCGTCTTCGGGCTGCCCGAGCTGGACCGGGGCGCCCTGGGCGCGGCCACCCATCTGGCCCGGCTGGTCCCGCATCATCTGATGCGCGCCCTGTACTACACCTCGCGCACGGCGACCGCGGCCGAGTTGCACGCGCACGGCTCGGTGTGGCAGGTCGTGCCGCGCGGGGAACTGCGAGCCGCCGCACTGACTCTGGCCCGCGAGATCGCCGCCAAGGACGGGCAGCTGCTGCGCCTGGCCAAGGCCGCCCTCAACGGCATCGATCCGGTCGACGTGCGCCGCAGCTACCGCTTCGAGCAGGGCTTCACCTTCGAGGCGGGCCTGAGCGGGGTGGCCGGCCGGGTGCGCGCCGGCTTCGGGAAGGAGGGGGCGTAGGTGAGCGACAAGACGATGACGGCCGACGAGGTGGTGTCCCGCCTGTCCAGCGGCATGACCCTCGGCATCGGCGGCTGGGGCTCGCGCCGCAAGCCGATGGCCCTGGTGAGAGCACTGCTCAGGTCGGAGGTCACCGATCTCACCGTCGTCTCGTACGGCGGCCCGGACGTGGGCATGCTGGCCGCCGCCGGGCGGATCCGGAAGCTGGTCACGGCGTTCGTCACCCTCGACTCGATCCCCCTGGAGCCGCACTACCGCGCGGCCCGCGAGCGGGGCGCCTTCGCGCTGACGGAGATCGACGAGGCGATGTTCATGTGGGGTCTGCACGCGGCGGCGAACCGGCTGCCGTTCCTGCCGGTGCGGGCCGGGATCGGCTCGGACGTGATGCGGGTCAACCCCGGTTTGCGGACGGTCACTTCACCGTACGGGGACGGGGAGACGTTCGTGGCGATGCCCGCCCTGCGGCTCGACGCGGCCCTGGTGCACATGAACCGCGCCGACCGGCTGGGCAACGGGCAGTACCTGGGCCCGGACCCCTACTTCGACGACCTGTTCTGCGAGGCGGCGGACACGGCGTACGTCAGCTGCGAGCGGATCGTCGACACGGCCGAGCTGACCAAGGCGGCGGCACCCCAGACCCTGCTGGTCAAGCGGCACACGGTGACCGGGGTCGTGGAGGCCCCGGGCGGGGCGCACTTCACGTCCTGCGCGCCCGACTACGGCCGGGACGAGGCCTTCCAGAAGACGTACGCGACGACACCCTGGCCCCAGTTCGCGGCCCGGTTCCTCGCCGGGGACGAGCAGGCGTACCGGTCGGCCGTCGGGGAGGGGACATGACGGGGGCCACCCGCGCCGAGTACTGCGTGATCGCGTGCGCCGAGGCCTGGCGGGGCGACGGCGAGGTGCTCGCGAGCCCGATGGGGCTGATCCCCTCCCTCGGCGCCCGGCTCGCCCGGCTCACCTTCGCGCCGGACCTGCTGCTGACCGACGGCGAGGCGCTGCTGGTCCGCCCGGACGGGACGGCGGAGGGCTGGCTGCCGTACCGGCAGCATCTGGCCCTGGTGACCGGCGGCCGGCGGCACGTGATGATGGGCGCGAGTCAGATCGACCGGTTCGGCAACCAGAACATCTCGTGCATCGGCGACTGGGAGCGGCCGAGGCGCCAGCTGCTCGGGGTGCGCGGCGCGCCGGTCAACACCCTGAACAATCCGACCAGTTACTGGGTCCCGAGGCACTCCCGGCGGGTCTTCGTCGAGCGGGTCGACATGGTCTGCGGCGTCGGCTACGACCACGCGGCCGGTGCGCGTCACCACCGCATCCCGCGGGTCGTGTCCGATCTGGGTGTCTTCGACTTCGCCACCGCCGACCACTCGATGCGTCCGGCCTCGCTGCACCCGGGTGTCACGATGGAGCAGGTCAGGGAGGCGACGGGCTTCGAGCTGGCCGTCCCGGACGAGGTGCCGCCGACCCGCGAGCCGACCGCCGAGGAACTCCGGCTGATCCGCGAGGTCCTCGATCCGGCCGGTACCCGTACCAGGGAGGTCGCCTCGTGATGGAGACGGCGCTGACCCGGCTGACCGGGGTCCGTCATCCGGTCGTGCAGACCGGGATGGGCTGGGTGGCGGGCCCCCGGCTGGTCTCCGCCACGGCGAACGCGGGCGCTCTCGGCATCCTGGCCTCGGCGACGATGACGCTCGGCCAGTTGCGCTCGGCCGTCCGGGAGGTCCGGTCCCGTACCGACGCGCCGTTCGGGGTGAACCTGCGCGCCGACGCGGCGGACGCGGGCGACCGTGTGCGGATCCTGATCGAGGAGGGCGTCCGGGTCGCCTCCTTCGCCCTGGCCCCGTCCCGGGAGCTGATCGGCGAGCTCAAGGAGGCGGGTGTGGTCGTCATGCCGACCGTGGGGGCGCGGCGGCACGCCGAGAAGGTCGCCGGCTGGGGCGCGGACGCGGTGCTCGTGCAGGGCGCGGAGGGCGGCGGGCACACCGGCGAGGTGGCCACGACGGTGCTGCTGCCGCAGGTGGTGGACGCCGTGGACATACCGGTCGTGGCGGCGGGCGGGTTCTTCGACGGGCGTGGGCTGGTCGCGGCGCTGGCCTACGGGGCGGCGGGCGTCGCCATGGGCACGCGGTTCCTGCTCACCTCGGACTCGACCGTGCCGGAGGCGGTGAAGGCGCGGTACCTGGCGGCGACGGTTCGGGACGTGACGGTCACCAGGGCGGTGGACGGGCTTCCGCACCGCATGCTGCGGACGGAACTGGTCGAGGCGCTGGAGCGCTCCGGCCGGGTGAGGGGCGCCCTCCAGGCGGTCCGCAGGGCGGCGGGCTACCGGAAGCTGTCCGGCACGAGTTGGCGCCGGATGCTCCAGGACGGCCTCGCCCTCAGGCACGGCAAGGACCTGACCTGGAGCCAGGTCCTGCTCGCCGCGAACACGCCGATGCTGCTCAAGGCGTCCATGGTGGACGGCCGTACGGATCTGGGGGTGATGGCGTCCGGGCAGGTCGCCGGGGTGATCGACGACCTGCCGTCGTGCGCGGAGCTGATGGAGCGGATCATGAAGGAGGCCGAGGACACCCTTCGGCGTCTCACAGCCTCTCGATGATCGTCACATTGGCCTGTCCGCCGCCCTCGCACATGGTCTGGAGGCCGAACCGGCCGCCGGTGCACTCCAGTTCGTGCAGCAGGGTCGTCATCAGCTTCACGCCGGTCGCGCCGAGCGGGTGGCCCAGGGCGATGGCACCGCCGTTGACGTTGACCTTCTCCGGGTCCGCGCCCGTCTCCTTCAGCCAGGCCAGGACGACCGGGGCGAAGGCCTCGTTGATCTCGACGAGGTCGATGTCGCCGATGGTCATGCCGGTCTTCTTCAGGGCGTGGACGGTGGCCGGGATGGGTGCGGTGAGCATGCGGATCGGGTCCTCGCCGCGCACCGAGAGGTGGTGCACGCGCGCGCGGGGGGTGAGCCCGTGTTCGCGCACCGCCCGCTCGGAGGCCAGCAGCATCGCCGCCGCCCCGTCGGAGACCTGCGAGGAGCATGCGGCGGTGATCGTGCCGCCGTCGATGACCGGCTTGAGCCCGGCCATCTTCTCCAGGGAGGTGTCCCGGCGCGGGCCCTCGTCGGCGGTGACGTCCCCGTACGGCACGGTCTCGCGGTCGAAGCGGCCCTCGTCGATCGCCCGCACCGCCCGCTGATGGGACCGCAGGGCGAACTCCTCCTGGTCCTGCCTGCTGATCCCCCACTTCGCGGCGATCATCTCGGCGCCCGCGAACTGGTTGACGGGCTTGTCCCCGTACCGCGCCCGCCAGCCCGCGCTGCCCGCGAACGGGCCCTGGGTCAGCCCGAGCGGCTCGGCGGCCTGCCGGGTGGCGAAGGCGATGGGGATCATCGACATGTTCTGCACGCCGCCGGCGACCACCAGGTCCTGGGTGCCGGACAGCACGGCCTGCGCGGCGAAGTGCACCGCCTGCTGCGAGGAACCGCACTGCCGGTCGACGGTCACGCCCGGCACCTCCTCGGGCAGCCCGGCCGCCAGCCAGCAGGTCCGCGCGATGTCACCGGCCTGCGGCCCCACCGCGTCCAGACAGCCGAGGACGACGTCCTCCACGGCGGCCGGACCCACGCCGGAACGGCTCATCAGCTCCTTCAGCACATGGGCGCCGAGGTCGGCCGGATGGACCGCGCTCAGCCCTCCCCCGCGCCGCCCGACGGGCGTGCGGACCGCTTCGACGATGTAGGCCTCGGCCATGGCAACTCCCTCACAGATAAGGTCTATTCGCGTACGGCGATCCCGTCCAGCACCATCGACAGGTACTGCCGGGCGATCTCGTCCGGGCTGTGCTGGCCGCCCGGCCGGTACCAGGACGCGGCCACCCACACCGTGTCGCGCACGAACCGGTAGGTGAGCCGGACATCGAGGTCGGCCCGGAAGGCCCGCTCGGCGACGCCGCGCTCCAGCGTGGACAGCCACGCCTTCTCGAATCTGCGCTGCGACTCGGCGAGGAACGCGAACCGCTCCTGCGCCACGAGCTGCTTGCTCTCCTTCTGGTAGATCGCGACGGCCGCGCGATGCCGGTCGATCTCCCGGAACGACTCGGTGACCAGGGCCTGAAGCGTCTCGCGCGGGCCGAGCCCGGCACCCAGCACGGCGTCGTAGCCGTCCCAGAGCTCGTCGAGGAAGGTGCGCAGGATCTCCTCCAGCATCGACTCCTTGGAGTCGAAGTGGTAGTAGAGGCTGCCCGCGAGCATCCCCGCGTGGTCCGCGATCTTGCGGACCGTGGTGGCGTTGTAGCCCTGCTCGGCGAAGACCTCGGCGGCGGTGCCGAGGAGTTCGCCGCGGCGGTCGCGGGCGGCGGCGGCCGCGGGGGGCTCTGTGTCGGTCACCTGGGGCTTCTTCTTCGTAGGAGGCACTGGTCCATTGTCGTCCTAGGGGTGCCGGCTGCTGACGGAGACCACTTCCCCGGTCATGTACGAGGAATAGCCGGAGGCCAGGAACACGATCACGTTGGCCACCTCCCAGGGCTCGGCGTACCGCCCGTAGGCCTCGCGTGAGGTCAGCTCGGCGAGCAGCTCGGGCGTGGTCACCTTCACCAGGTGCGGGTGCATGGCGAGGCTGGGCGCGACGGCGTTGACCCGCACCCCGTACGCCGCCGCCTCGACCGCCGCGCACCGGGTCAGTGCCATCACGCCGGCCTTCGCTGCGGCGTAGTGGGCCTGCCCGGCCTGGGCGCGCCAGCCGACGACGGAGGCGTTGTTGACGATCACCCCGCCGCTGCCCCGCATGTGCCGGAGCGCGGCCCGCACGCACCGGAACGTGCCGTTCAGTGTCACGTCCAGGACGCGGGACCACTGGTCGTCGGTCATGTCGACGAGGTCCGCGGTGCCGCCGAGACCGGCGTTGTTGACCACGACGTCGAGGCGTCCGTGTTTCCGTACGGCCGTGTCGAAGAGGGCGCGCACCTGTGTCTCGTCGGTGACGTCGCAGGGCGCCGCGGTGACCGACGCCGCGCCGAACTCGCCGGCCAGCTCCGCCTCGTGCTCCTTGAGCCGCCGTACGTGCGCGTCGCTGATCAGGACACGCGCACCCTCCTCCAGGAAGCGGCGCGCGGTGGCCCCGCCGATGCCCGCGCCGGCCGCGGCGGTGATGACGGCGGTCCGTCCCTCCAGCACGCCGTGCCCGGGCACGTACGACGGACTCTCGACGTCTGTCATGGGCTCACGCTAACCTACCAAACACTTGTTAGGGAAGGAGGGCGGTCGTGGATCTCGCGTTCTCGCCGGCGGACGAGGAGTTCCGCACCGAGGTGCGTCAGTGGCTGCGCGCGCGTGTGCCGCGCGAGCCCCTGCCCTCTCTGGAGACGGCGGAGGGCTTCGAGGCCCACCGCGCCTGGGAGGCGGAGCTGGCCGCGGACCGCTGGTCGGTGGTCGACTGGCCGGCGCGGTACGGCGGACGGGACGCGGGGCTCCTGCGGTGGCTGCTCTTCGAGGAGGAGTACTGGGCGGCGGGCGCCCCGGGACGCGTCGGGCAGAACGGCATCCACCTGCTCGCCCCGACCCTCTTCGCCCACGGCACCGAGGAGCAGCGGGCCCGGGTGCTGCCCCCGATGGCCTGCGGGGAGGTGGTCTGGGCGCAGGCCTGGTCGGAGCCCGAGGCCGGTTCGGACCTGGCGTCCCTGCGGGCGAGGGCCGTGCGCACGGCCGGCGGCTGGCTCCTGAGCGGCCAGAAGACGTGGTCCTCGCGTGCCGCGTTCGCCGACCGCGCGTTCGGCCTGTTCCGCAGCGACCCGGACACCGCCAAGCCCCATCAGGGCCTGACTTACCTCATGTTCGGCCTGCGCGCACCCGGCGTCACGGTCCGCCCGATCGCCCGTCTGGACGGCAAGCCGGCGTTCGCGGAGCTGTTCCTGGACGAGGTCTTCTTGCCCGACGAGGACGTGATCGGCGAACCCGGCCAGGGCTGGCGGATCGCGATGGCGACGGCCGGTGCCGAACGCGGGCTGATGCTCCGCTCCCCCGGCCGTTTCCTCGCGGCCGCGCGCAGGCTGGAGGAGCTGTGGCGGGAGCGGGGCAGCCCGGTGTCCGAGCGGGACCGGGTGGCCGACGCCCTGATCGGCGCCCGCGCCTACCAGCTCTTCACGTACGCGGCGGCCTCCCGTTTCCTGGACGGCGAAACCGTCGGCCCGGAGTCGAGCCTGAACAAGGTCTTCTGGTCCGAACTGGACATCGCGCTGCACGAGACGGCCCTCGACCTCCTCGGCCCGGAGGGCGAGCCGGCGGACACCGACTGGGCGCAGAGGTACGTCTTCGCGCTCGCCGGCCCGATCTACGCGGGCACGAACGAGATCCAGCGCGACATCATCGCCGAGCGCCTGCTCGGCCTGCCGAGGGGACGCCGCTGATGCGCTTCCTCCTCGACGCCGAGCAGCGCGCCTTCGCCGTCTCGCTGGACGCCCTCCTGACGGCGGCGGACACTCCGGCGGTGGTGCGGGACTGGAGCCGGGGCGACCATGCGAGCGGGCGGGCGCTGTGGTCCCGGATCGCGGAGGCGGGCGTGCTCGCGCTGGCGGTTCCGGAGACGTACGACGGCGGACTGGGGCCGCGTCCGGTGGAACTGGCCGTCGCCTTCGTCGAGCTGGGCCGCCACGCGGTGCCGGGCCCGCTGGTCGAGACGGTGACGGCGGCGGCGCTCCTCACACGGGCCGACCCGGGCGTCGCCAAGCGGCTGCTGCCGGCCCTGGCGTCGGGCGGGACGATGGCGACGGTGGCGCCCGAGGGGGCGTTCGCCCTCGACGGCGATGCCGCCTCCCTCCGTCTCGCCCTCTCCCCCGACGGCATCCGCCTCTCCCCCGGCCACGGACCCGTCCGCCCCTCCCTCGACCCCGCCCGTCGCCTCACCCCCCTCGCCCCCGGCGGCGAACTCCTCGACGCCCCCACCGGACAGGCCCTCACCTGGGCCCGTCTCGCCACGGCCGCCCAAGCCCTCGGGGTGGGCCTCGCACTCCTCGACAGAACGGTCGGATACGTCAGGCAACGCACCCAGTTCGGCGTCCCTGTGGGGTCGTTCCAGGCGGTCAAGCACCGGCTGGCCGACGCGAAGATCGCCCTGGAGTTCGCGCGCCCCCTGGTCTTCGGTGCCGCCCTGTCCCTGCGGCCGGCCGAGGTCGCCGCCGCCAAGGCCGCCGCGTGCGAGGCGGCGTGCACCACCGCCCGCGCCGCGCTGCAACTGCACGGCGCGATCGGCTACACGGCGGAGTACGGCCTGTCGCTGTGGCTGACCAAGGCCCGGGCCCTGCGCACCGCCTGGGGCGATCCCCACGAGTGCCGGGCCCTGGTCGTCAGTGCGGCTGGTGATCGCCGCTGGTGATCTCCCGGTACTCCTCCACGGTCGGCTTCTCGATCCGCGCGTCCGGCCCGAACATCGCCTTCGCGAGCCGCGCACGCAGCCGCTCGGACCGCCTGACCTTGCGGCGCACGCCCCCCGCGTCGACCACGGGCCCCATCGCGTACGGCGGGCGCTGCTCGTGCTGGGTGAGGGTGTACAGCTCCGCCCGCGAGAGGGGCTCGTGCACCTCGGTGTACTCGCCGTTCGGGAGCCGCTTGATGGTGCCGGTCTCCCTGCCGTGCAGCACCATGGCGCGGTCGCGGCGCTGGAGGCCCATGCAGATCTTCTTGGTGACGATGAAGGCGACGACCGGCAGCACGAAGGCGCCGATCCGCACGAACCAGGTGATCACGTTGATGGACAGATGCAGATGCGTGGCCACGATGTCGTTGCCGCCGCCGATCAGCAGCACCGCGTACAGGGTCAGCCAGGCCACGCCCAGGCCGGTGCGCACGGGCGCGTTGCGCGGCCGGTCCAGGATGTGGTGCTCGCGTTTGTCACCGGTGATCCACGCCTCGATGAAGGGATAGACACCGATGGCGAGCATGACCAGCGGGAAGAGCGCGAACGGGATGAACACGCCGAGCACCAGCGTGTGTCCCCACAGGTTGATCTCCCATCCCGGCATCACCCGGATCAGCCCCTCCGAGAACCCCAGGTACCAGTCGGGCTGGGCGCCCGTGGTGACCAGGTCGGGGCGGTAGGGACCGAAAGCCCACACGGGGTTGATCTGGGCGATCGCGCCCATGACGGTCAGGACACCGAAGACCAGGAAGAAGAAGCCGCCCGCCTTGGCCATGTAGACCGGCAGGAAGGGCATCCCGACGACCGACCGCTCCTTGCGTCCGGGCCCCGGGAACTGGGTGTGCTTGTGGTAGAAGACCAGGATCAGATGGACGGTCACCAGGCCCAGCATGATCCCGGGCAGCAGCAGCACATGGACCGGGAAGAGGCGCGAGATGATGTCGTCGCCCGGGAACTCCCCGCCGAAGAGGAAGAACGCCACGTACGTCCCGACGATCGGGATCGACAGGATCGCGCCGTGCGCGAAGCGCAGGCCGGTGCCCGACAGCAGGTCGTCCGGGAGGGAGTAGCCGGTCAGGCCGGTGATGATGCCGAGCATCAGCAGGGTCCAGCCGAACACCCAGTTGAGCTCGCGCGGCTTGCGGAAGGCGCCCGTGAAGAACACCCGCATCATGTGCACCATCATGCCCGTGATGAAGACCAGCGCCGCCCAGTGGTGGATCTGCCGCATCAGCAGCCCGCCGCGCACGTCGAAGCTGATATCCAGGGTGGACTCGAACGCCCTGGACATGAGCACGCCGTTGAGCTCCGTGTAGGACCCCTGGTAGACGACCTCCTGCATGCTCGGCTCGAAGAACAGGGTGAGGTAGACGCCGGTGATGATCAGGACGATGAAGCTGTAGAGGGTGACCTCGCCCAGCATGAAGGACCAGTGGTCCGGGAAGACCTTGCGCATGTTGGCCTTGGCCAGCGCGTAGAGGCCGAGCCGCCCGTCCGCCCAGTCGGCGAGCTGCTCGCCCTTGCCGGCGGGAGGTCTCCTGCGGGCGGAAGCCGTCCCGTACACCCGCCGTGCGCCGTCGTCGTGCACCTGCCGTCCGCCGTCGCCGTACACCCGTCGTGCGCCGTCGTCGCCCATACGTCGTCGCCTCCCCGTCGGATCCTTCCCAGCGTGGCACGGCAGCGCGGCCGTGCAAATGGGACGTATGGGCGGATAGGCCAAGAGGCGGCTCGGTTGGGCCAAGGGGGGCGAGCAGACGGCTCAGCGGCTGCCGGGATCCCGCACGATCCCCTGGGCCCTGGCGGCCACCAGCCACTTCGGGAACTCGCCCACCAGCCGGTCGTACAGCTCGCCGTCCGGCACCTTCCGCGGCTCCTCACCGGCGTGGAAGAACCCGGCGTTGTCGACGACCCGCTTGCCCGGCACCGGCAGCTCGTCCAGCCTGCGCAGGAAGTCGAACTGCTTGCTGTCCGGGTCGCCGAAGCCGATGAACTGCCAGAACAACGGCAGCCTCGCCGCCTTGCACAGGTACCGCTCCGCGGCGAGCTTGTTGATGGGCCCGCCGTCGGTCTGGAAGACGACGAGGGCCGGCTCGGTCGTCCCGCTGTCGAGGTAGTGGTCGATGACGGCGTCCATGGCCAGGTGGTAGCTGGTCTTCCCCATGTGCCCGAGCCCGGCCACGATCCGGTCGATCCGCCCCTGGTGGCCGGCCAGAGCGATCTCGGTCTCGGCGTCGACATCCGTGGAGAAGAACACCACCGGCACGGTGCCGTCGTCGTCGAGGTGCGCCGACAGCCCGAGCACCCGGTCGGCGAGCGCCTGCACGCTGCCGTCCTTGTAGTACGGCCTCATCGAGCCGGAGTAGTCGACCACGAGGTAGACCGCGGCCCGCAGCCCGTCCAGGCCGTGCTTCGTGAGGGAGACCCCGGCGCTCTTGTAGAGGTTCACCAGCGCGGGAGCGGTCTCCTGGACCTTGCTCAGACTGATCGCGACCATGGCCCCACCCTCTCACCCCTCGACGACCACTCCGTCGCTCAGTTCCAGCACCCTGTCGGCCAGGCCGAGGAGTTGGGGGTCGTGGGTGGCGACGAGGGCCGTGACGCCCTCGCTGCGAACCACGGCCCGCAGCAGTTCCATCACCGCCAGGCCGGTGGCGGCGTCGAGCTGGCCCGTCGGCTCGTCGGCGAGCAGCAGGGCCGGGCGGTTGGCCAGGGCCCGGGCGATGGCGACCCGCTGCTGCTGTCCGCCGGAGAGCTCGGCGGGCCGCTGCGTCTCGTGGCCGGCGAGGCCCACCAGGGCCAGGAGCAGCGCCACCCGCTCCTCGCGTTCGCGCGGCTCGGCCCGGCGCAGCCGCAGCGGCACGCCCACGTTCTCGGCGGCGGTGAGGATGGGGATGAGCCCGAAGGACTGGAAGACGAAGCCGATCCGGTCGCGGCGCAGTTCCAGCAGCTCGCTCCCGGTCAGCGCCGACAGGTCCGTGCCGTCCACGACGACACGGCCGCGCTGCGGGGAGTCGAGGCCGCCGATCATATGGAGCAGCGTCGTCTTGCCGGAGCCCGAACGGCCCTTGAGGGCGACCAGTTCACCGCGCCGGACGGCGAAGGAGGCCCCGCGCAGCGCGTGCACGGCCGCGGCACCCGTGCCGTAGGAGTGGTGCAGGTCCTCCACCCTCAGCATCGGCTCGCCGGCCGGGTCGTCGGCGAGGGCGGCAGCGGACCCCGGGCTGGTGTTCTCGGTCATCACCGCATCCCATACGGTACCGGTCCGGGCGGTCAAGAGCGGAACACCCCGCACTCGAACACGTGTGTCCCACAGGTAACTCCGTGATATGCATACCGGGTTGGGGGAACAGAGGTTCGGCCATCGGGTGGGGGAAGAGTGACCGGCTTACTGCTGCTGCGCCTGCGTGCGCATCGGCTGCTCCTCACGGCCGCCCTGCTCGCCGTCCTGCTGACCACCTCGGTGCTCGCCGCCCTGGCCGCCTTCTCCGGCTCCGTCGGGGACGCGGCGCTGCGCGGCACCCTGGGCGGCCGGGCCGCGGCCTCCGCCTCCCTCGTCGTCGAGGCGGACGTGCCCCGGGATCGGCGCGACGCGGCGCGGCGGGCCGTGGAACGCGGGGCGCGGGAGGCGTTCGGCGGGCTGCCGGTGACCGTGCGGACGCTGGAGCGGTCCGGGCCGTACGCGTTGCCCCGTTCCCTCCAGGACGCCGACGCCCGCGCCGGAGAGCCCGACCTCACGCACGTCGCCGCCCTCGACCGGTCCCGGATCAGACTGGTCTCGGGCACGCTGCCGGGCCGGGCACCGACGACCCGCACCGCCGCCGTACCCGTCGCCCTGCCCGAGGCGGCCGCCGACCGGCTGAAGCTGCGGCCCGGGGCGCGCCTCACGCTCACGGACCGGCTGGGCGGCGAGCCCCTCCGCGTACGGATGACCGGCGTGTACCGGGCGGCCGACAGCTCCGATCCCTACTGGCAGGCGGACGCCCTCGGCGGGCAGGGCGTGCGCACCGTCGCCTTCACCACGTACGGGCCGCTGCTGGCCGACGCGTCGGTGCTCGCCTCCGGCCGCACCTCCGGGGACAGCACCGGCTGGGTGGCGACGGCCGACTACCGGACCTTCACCACCGACGGCATCGGGGCGCTCCGCGCGGCGGCCGTACGCGCGTCCGGCGCGCTGCGCGAGGACCCGGCACTCGGCGGTGCCGCGGAGGTGCGCACCGGGCTGCCCGAGGTGCTCGACCGGACCGGGCGGGCCCTGCTGGTGTCCCGGTCCACCCTGATGGTCGTCTCCGTGCAGCTGGTGCTGCTCGCCGGGTACGCCCTGCTGCTGGTGGCCCGGCTGCTGGACACCGAGCGGGCGGGCGAGAACGAGTTGCTGCGGGCCAGGGGCGGATCGCGCGGCCGGATCGCCGGACTCGCCGCGCTGGAGGCGCTGCTGCTGGCGGTGCCGGCCGCGATCTGTGCCGCGCTGCTGTCCGGACCGCTGGCCCGGCTGCTGGCCCGGTGGTCCTCGCTCGACGGGATCGGGCTGCGGCTGGACGCCGTCCCGGCGGGCGGGGTCTGGCTGGTCGCGGGCGGCGTGGCGGCGGCCTGCGCGGTGGCGGTCGTGGCGCCCGCGCTGGCGGCGACGGCGGGCGCGCCGGTACGGCTGCGGCGCGTCCGGGCCGTCACGGCCGCCGCGCCCGTGCGCGCCGGAGCCGATGTCGGGCTGCTGCTGATCGCGGGCGTGGCGTACTGGCAGCTCGACCGGCAGACCGAGACGACCGGCGGCGGGGTGCTCAGCCGGGACCGGGCCGGGGAGCTGGGCATCGATCCGCTGCTGGTCGGGGCGCCCGCGCTGGCGCTGCTGGCGGGCACGGTCCTGACCCTGCGTCTGCTGCCGTTCGCGGCCCGCCTCGCGGAGCGGCGGTCCGCGAGCGGGCGCGGGCTGCCGGCGGCGCTGGCGGGGTGGCAGTTCAGCCGGCGCCCGCTGCGCGGAGCGGGTCCGGTGCTGCTGCTGGTCATCGCCGTGACGACCGGGATGCTGGCGATCGGGCACGGCGCGTCCTGGGACCGGTCGCAGGACGACCAGGCCGACTTCAGGACGGGCGCCTCCCTACGGGTCCTCGACCCCAGGCCGGGTGGCCCCGGGCAGACCGGCCTCTACGCCGCGCTGCCCGGGGCCCGGGACGCCGCCCCCGCGCACCGCGCCGTCCTGGGCCTGTCCGGCGACCGTGACGCGACGGTCCTCGCGCTGGACACGTCCCGCGCCGGGGACGGGATGCTGATGCGCGGCGATCTCGCCGACGAGCCCCCGGCGAAGCTGCTGCGGGCACTGGCACCGCCCGCGCGGGACGAACACCGGGCGGTGCGGCTTCCCGGCGACACCCGGCGGCTTGCCCTCGACGCGCGGATCACCGACGTGCGGACCCGGACCGGACGCTCTCCCTCCGACCGCGCGCCCCTGCTCACGGTGGTCGTCGAGGACCGGTACGGCATCACCTACCGGCTGGGCGCCGGGAAAGTCCCGGTGGACGGCCGCGTCCACCGGGTCACCCTCGACCTGGACGTGACGGCGACGGGCCGCCGCGCCGCCCCGGCCGGACCGCTGCGGCTGACCGGACTCCAGCTCGACGACGCCTCTCCCGCCGGCCGCGCCGAACAACACCGGTTCACCGTCGAACGGCTGCTCGCCACCGGTCGCGACGGCTCCGCGCGGACGGTCCCGGTGCCCTCCGGAACGCGCTGGCAGGGCGGCCGGACCGTGACGGAGAACGGCGCGGTCATCGCCCGTACGGCCGTGAAGCCCGCCGTGTCGGGGGCCGCGCCGCTGACCGTGCCGTACGACACCGGCACCGGCGCCGGCGCCGGCGCCGAGGAGAGCTTCAGCGCAGCGCCGGTCTACACCGTCCGCGTCGACACCGCCGGAGCCGAGGCGCCGCGGAGCCTCTTGGCCGTCGCCACCCGGGACTTCCTGCGGGCGGCGGGGGCCGGGCCCGGCGACACCATCGACGTACCGCTGTCCGGGGAGCAGTTGCGGGTGCGGATCGTACGGTCCGTCGAGGAGCTGCCGACCACCGCCGCCGGCCTGGACGAAGAGGCCATGGCCGGCGGGGCGCTGCTGCTCGATCTGCGGGCCGTCGACGCCGTGCTGGCGCGGCGGGGCAGCGCGCCGCTCACCCCCACCGAGTGGTGGGTGAGCGCCGCCCCCGGCAAGACCGCCGAGGTCGCCGCCGCGCTGCGGGCACGCCCCGACCTCGAACCGCAGCAGGTGCTGGTGCGGGACGAGACCGCGGCCGAGTTGCTGCGGGATCCGCTCGGCGCCGGGCCGCGCTCGGCGCTGACGGCGGTGGCCGCGGCCGCCGCGGCCCTCGCCGCCGGGGGTTTCGCGGTGAGCGCCGCCGGTGCGCGGCGGGAACGGTCCGCGGAGTTCGCGGTGCTGCGCGCCCTGGGCGCGCCCCGCCGGGACCTCGCCCGGCTCGTCGCGACGGAGCAGAGCCTGCTCATCGGCGCCGGCCTGCTCGCCGGGCTCGGTCTCGGCACCGTCCTGACCCGGGCCGTCGTCCCGCTGATCGTGCTGACCTCCGATGCCGCACGGCCGGTCCCGGCCGTCCTCGTCGAACTCCCGGTGTCCCAGGTGGCCCTGCTCCTCGCGGGGGTGGCCGCCCCGCTCCTGCTGATCACCGCCGCGGCGGCGCTGCGCCGGGCCGAGCCGGTGGCCGCGCTCCGCCATCAGGGGGAGGACTGAGATGCCGCCGAACGCACAGGGCGCGCCCTGGGTGCGGACCCGGCTGCGGACCGCGCCCGTGTCCGCCGTCGTCTTCGGTGTGCTGGTGCTGGTCACGGCGTTCCTCGCGGCCGTCCTGCCCCGGGCCGTCGAGGCGTACGAGACGGACGGGCTGCGCAAGGCCCTCGCCACCGCCTCCCCCGAGTCCACCGTGCTGGAGCTGAAGGCTCCGCAGCCCGGTCTCGAACGGCCCGACGCTGCCCGGGCGGACGTGGTGCGGCCGGAGGCGCTCGCGGCGGTCGACGGCCGGGCGCGGGCGCTGCTGCCGGCGCCGCTGCGGGCGGACCGGGCCGAGTCGGCCTACGGGGTGCGGACCGGGAAGAGCCTGGAGGCACTGGACGCTTCGCTGCCCCGGCCCAATGGACTGCCGCCCAGGTTCACGCTGCTCGCGCAGTCGGGAGCGGCCGGCCACGCCACCGTGCGGGAGGGGCGGCTGCCCACCGCCCGCACGCCGGTGACCGTGCGCACCAGGGTGGTGGAGGGCGCCGTGACCACCGAGACCGCCCGCGCGCTGCGTCTGCGGGCCGGCTCCACGCTCACCCTGGCCGGTTTCCTGGACGGACCGCTGACCGTACGGATCACCGGCGTCCTGGAACCCCGGCATCCGCAGCGGAGTTACTGGTCTGCGGAACCGGTCCTGCGCACACCGGGCCTGGCCTCCACCAGTGTCCGCCCACCGCGGTACTACTGGGAGGCGGGCGTCCTGCTGGCTCCCGGGGCCGCACCCGCGCTGCTCGGCGGTCAGGGCGAGCCGGAGCGGTACTGGCGGTTCGCGCCCGCGACCGGGCGGCTCACCGGGGCGGACGCCTCGGCGCTCGTCGACGCGGTCGCGTCCCTGGAAGACGGCCCCGCGCTGGTGCGGATGCGCGGGGCCGCCGGTCCGACGGCGCGGCTGTCCACCGGCCTGGAGCAGGTCGTCGGCTCCCACGCCCAGACCCGTGACGCGATCACGCCCGTGGTCGCCGTCGCGGCCTTCGGGATCGCCGCGATCGCCGTCGTCGTGCTGGTCATGAGCGCTGGTGTGGCAGCCGCCCGCCGTGCCGCCGAACTCGCCCTGCTGCGGGCCCGGGGCGGCTCCCTGGGAGGCATCGCCGGGCGGCTGCTGGCCGAGACCGCGGTGCCGGCGGTGCCCGCGGCGGTCTGCGGTCTGCTGCTCGCGGTGCTCGTCGTGGAGGAGGCCCGGCCGCTGCCCGCCGTGTTCGGGGCGGGCGCCGTGGCGCTGCTGGCGTGTGCCGCGTTGCCGGTGCGCGCGGTCGTGGCGCATCGCAGGCCGCGGGCGCACCAGGAGCGCGACGACCTCGCCGAGGCCAGGCCCGGCGGCCGCCGCACGGTCGCCGAACTGACCCTGCTGGTGCTGGCCGTGGGCTCGGTGGTGACGCTGCGCCGACGGGGTACGGACGGGGCGGGCGATCTGCTGGTGAGCGCCGCCCCGGTGCTCGTCGGGCTGGTCGCCGCGCTGGTCCTCGTACGGCTGTACCCGCTACCCCTGCGGTGGGCCGCCGGCCCGGCCGGGCGGCTGCGCGGCGTGGTCGGGTTCCTGTCGCTGGCCCGCGCGGGCCGCTCACCGGCGGCGGTCGCCACGCTGCCGCTCCTCGCCCTGCTGACGGCTCTGACGACGGCCGCGTTCGGGGGGTCCGTGCTGGCGGGCGTGGCGGACGCCCGGGACCGGGCCGCGCTGCTGGAGACGGGCGCGGACGCGCGGATCGAATCGACCGACGGGAAACCGCTCCCGGCGGCGCTGGCGCGGACGGTAAAGGAGGTGTCGGGCGTACGGCAGGTCACGGCCGTGGGGTTCCAGTTCGCCACGGAGCGCGACTCCGACGAGTCGCGGTCGGTGACCGTGGTCGGCGTCGAGCCGGAGACCTACGCGGAACTGGCCCGGCAGATGGATCTCGGAGGGTTCCCTGCCGACCGGCTGGGAGCCGGGGGCGGGGTGCTGGACGCCGTCGCCTCCCCCGAGGTCGCCGAGCGGCTCGGGCGGGCGCCGCGCCGGATCGTGACGGACGGCGGAGCGGTCACGGTGCGGATCACCGCCGTGCGCCCCCGCACCCCGGCCGTCCCCGAGGACGACTTCCTGCTGGTCGACGCGGCGGGTCTGAAGGGCTCCGGCGGCCCCACCACCCTGCTGGCCTCGGGTGCCGGGCTCGACGCGAAGGCGCTGCGGGCGGCCGTGCGCGGCGCCGGTTCGAACCTCTCCGTGACACCGCGCGGCGAGGTACGTGCGGCGCTGTCCGACTCGCCGTTGCAGGCGGGCGCCGAACGGATCTACGTCTGGGCCGTCGTCGCGGGTGCGGGCTACGCCGTGCTCGCCCTGGTGCTCGGCCTGCTGCGGTCCGCGCCGGAACGGGCCGCGCTGCTGGCCCGGCTGCGCACCCTGGGCCTGACGACCCGCCAGGGGCGCCACCTGCTCGGCCTGGAGGCGCTGCCCCTGGCGCTGCTCGCGGCCGGCGGTGGCCTGGCCGTCGGCTGGGCCACGGTACGGCTGCTCGCCCCCGGCGTCGACCTGGACCGGCTCGCTCTGGCCGGCGCGTCGGGCGGCACGGCGCCGCAGGGTGCCGCGCTGCGGGCCGACCTGTGGTCACTGGCCCTGCCCGCCGCGGGCGCGGTGCTGCTGACCGGGGCGGTGGCCGTCGCGCAGGCCTGGTGGGCGGGGCGCCGGACACCGATCACTCACCTCAGGCGAGGAGACATGCGATGAGCGGTACGACGGAGTCGCTCGCGGAACTGGAGCGGCGGGCGGCGCGGCACCGCGACCGGCCCGCCTACGGGCACGACGCCCTGATCGCCTGCGACCGGCTGGTGCGGATCTTCGCCAAGCGCGGTGGCCGGGACGCCGTGGAGGTGCAGGCGCTCCAGGGGCTCGATCTCCTGGTGCGGGAGGGCGAGTTGATGGCCCTGGTGGGGGCGTCCGGCAGCGGCAAGTCGACGCTGATGAACATCCTCGCCGGCCTGGACGTCCCGACCGCGGGCACGGCGAAGGTCGCGGGCCGCGATCTGCTGACGATGGACGCGAAGGCGCGGTTGCGGTACCGGCGCGAGGTGGTCGGCTTTGTCTGGCAGCAGACGGCACGCAATCTGCTGCCGTATCTGACGGCGGCGCAGAACGTCGTCCTGCCCATGCAGCTGGCGGGCGGCTCGCGAAGGAAGCGGGCCGGACGGGCGGACGACCTGCTGGCCATGCTCGGCGTCGCCGACTGCCGGGACCGGCGTCCGCAGCAGATGTCCGGAGGCCAGCAGCAGCGCGTCGCGATCGCCGTCGCCCTGGCCAACGCCCCCGCCGTGCTGCTCGCCGACGAGCCGACCGGCGAGCTGGACTCGGCGACCGGGCAGCAGGTCTTCGCGGCGTTCCGCCGGGCCAACGAGGAGCTGGGCACGACCGTCGTCATCGTCACGCACGACCAGGCGGTCGCCGGCGAGGTCCGCCGCACGGTCGCGATCCGCGACGGCCGCACCTCGACGGAGGTGCTGCGCCGCACGGAGGTCGACGAGGCGGGCCAGGAGTCCCTGGTGGCCCGGGAGTACGCGATGCTCGACCGCGCGGGACGCCTCCAGCTGCCCGCCGAGTACACGACGGCGCTGGCCATGCGGGACCGGGTGCTGCTGGAGCTGGAGGAGGACCACATCCAGGTGTGGCCGGACGAGAACGGGAACGGGAGCGGGACCGGCTGAGAACGCCCGGGCGGCCACGAACCCCTTCGGGAACTCGCCCACCAGCCGGTCGTACAGTTCGGCGTCCGTCGATGCCGAGCGTATGCGCCCGGCGACCCGCCGATGGACGCGCGCGCACGCTGGCGTACGCTTACGCGCCCCTGGACCGGCGCCGCGCGCCGGTGCGGGCGGGGAGAGTGCGCCGGGCCGCTGGTGCTCCAGGCGGCCGGGACCGCGGGGTAAGTCACGGAGCTGACAGGCAGGGTGATCCCAGTGAAGCGTGCCGGTGTGGCGTTCTTCGTCGCCGTTCCCGTGGCCGCCACGGCGTTGGCCTACTTCCTCGCACCCGCGGACTCCGCCGAGCCCATGGCGAAGCCCTCCGTGTCCGCCGCCCAGGCGGCCCGGGAAGAGGCCAAGGACCGGGCCGAGGAGGAGCGGGCGGAGGACGACAAGGTGATCGCCGGGCTGCCCGCGGGCCTGGCCGCCCCGGCGAAGAAGGAACTGGCGCAGCGGATCGTGGCGAGCGCCCACCAGTCGACGCTGGACTGGCGCGCCCTCTACGGCTCCATCGAGGACCTGGAGGACGGGCGGGGCTACACCGCCGGGATCGCCGGCTTCTGCACCGGCACCCACGATCTGCTCGCCCTCGTCGAGCGCTACACCGAAGCCCACCCGGACAACGGCCTGGCCCGCTACCTGCCGGCCCTGCGCACGGTCGACGGCACGGACTCCCACGAGGGCCTGGACCCCGGCTTCACCGCGGCCTGGAAGGCGGAGGCGAAGCTGCCGGCCTTCCGCAGGGCCCAGGACGAGCACCGTGACCGTTTCTCCTTCGACCCTGCTGTCCGCCTCGCCAAGCTGGACGGCCTGGGCACGCTCGGCCAGTTCGTCTACTACGACGCTCTGATCTTCCACGGCCCCGACGCCGGCCCCGAGGGCTTCTACGGCCTGCGCGAACGCGCGCTGCGCGTGGCGGACACACCGGCCGAGGGCGGCGGTGAGAAGGCGTACCTGGACGCCTTCCTCGACATCCGCCGCACCGCCATGGCCACCGAGCACACGGACACGAGCCGTATCGACACCGCCCAGCGCCGTTTCCTGAACGAGGGCAACCTGCGTCTCGAGACGCCGCTGGCGTGGGCCGTCTACGGGGACACGTACAAGGTGCCGTGACCCTGGCCCGTACAGGGTGCCGTGGCCGGCCGGGGAAGGCGACAGCGCCTGCCCGGTCGTCCGGTCGGGGACTGTTGGGCGGGCGCTGTCAGTGTTCCGCACGCCTTTGTGCGGGACGTCTTGTGCGGTGCGGTCAGACCATCAGCGCGCGGTCCGTGGGGCGGATCGGCGCCGGCAGTTCGCTCGCGCCCGTGAGGGCACGGTCCACCCCGCGCGCCGCCGAGCGGCCCTCCGCGATCGCCCACACGATGAGCGACTGGCCGCGGCCCGCGTCACCGGCGACGAACACACCGGGCACGTTGGTCTGGTAGTCGTCGTCGCGGGCGATGTTGCCGCGCTCGTCGAGCTCCAGGCCGAACTGCTCGACCAGGCCGTTCTCCCGGTCGGTGCCGGTGAAGCCCATGGCGAGGGTGACCAGCTGAGCGGGGATCTTGCGCTCCGTGCCCGGCTTCGGGGTCAGCCGGCCGTCGATGAACTCCACCTCGGTGAGGTGCAGCCACTGGACGTTGCCGTCCTCGTCGCCCTCGAAGTGCGTCGTCGACACCGAGTAGACCCGCTCGCCGCCCTCCTCGTGGGCCGAGGTGACCTTGTAGAGCATCGGGAAGGTCGGCCAGGGCTGGTTGACCGGGTGCCGGTCGTCGTTCGGGCGGGGCATGATCTCCAGCTGCGTGACGGAGGCCGCGCCCTGGCGGTGGGCCGTACCGACGCAGTCCGCGCCGGTGTCGCCGCCGCCGATGACCACGACGTGCTTGCCCTCGGCCGAGATGGGGGGCGCCACGAAGTCGCCTTCCTGCACCTTGTTGGCCAGCGGCAGGTACTCCATGGCCTGGTAGATGCCCTTGAGCTCGCGGCCCGGCACCGACAGGTCACGGGCCGTGGTCGCGCCGACGGCCAGGACGATGGCGTCGTACCGCTTCTTCAGGTCCGTCGCCTTCAGGTCGCGGCCGATCTCGATGCCCGTGCGGAAGCGGGTGCCCTCCGCGCGCATCTGCTCGATACGGCGGTTGATGTGCCGCTTCTCCATCTTGAACTCGGGGATGCCGTACCGGAGGAGGCCTCCGATGCGGTCCGCGCGCTCGTAGACGGCGACCGTGTGACCGGCCCGGGTCAGCTGCTGGGCGGCGGCCAGGCCGGCCGGGCCCGAGCCGACGACCGCGACGGTCTTGCCGGACAGGCGCTCCGGGATCTGCGGGGCGACGTCCCCGGTCTCCCACGCCTTGTCGATGATCGAGACCTCGACGTTCTTGATGGTGACCGGCGGCTGGTTGATGCCGAGCACACACGCCGACTCACACGGAGCGGGGCACAGACGGCCCGTGAACTCCGGGAAGTTGTTCGTCGCGTGCAGGCGCTCCGAGGCGGCGGCCCAGTCCTCGCGGTAGGCGTAGTCGTTCCACTCGGGGATCAGGTTCCCCAGCGGGCAGCCGTTGTGGCAGAACGGGATGCCGCAGTCCATGCACCGGCTGGCCTGCTTGCTGATGATGGGCAGCAGGGAGCCGGGGACGTAGACCTCGTTCCAGTCCCTGACGCGCTCCTCGACGGGGCGGGACTTGGCGACCTCGCGCCCGTGGTTCAGGAAGCCCTTCGGGTCAGCCATTGATCGCCGCCTCCATCATCTTCTCGTGGGTCTCGGTCTCGGAGAGACCGGCTCGCTCGGCGGCGTCCTTGGCGGCGAGCACTGCCTTGTACGTGCTGGGGATGATCCTGCTGAAGCGCTCGACGGCGGTGTCCCACTCGGCCAGGAGCTTCTCGGCGACGGTCGAGCCCGTCTCCTCCTGGTGGCGGCGGACCACGTCGTGCAGCCACTGCTTGTCGGTGTCGTCCAGCGCCTCGACCGCGTCCAGGTTGCCGACGTTGACGTTGTCGGGGTCCAGGTCGATGACGTACGCGATACCGCCGGACATACCGGCCGCGAAGTTGCGGCCCGTCTCGCCGAGCACGACCGCGTGACCACCGGTCATGTACTCGCAGCCGTGGTCGCCCACGCCCTCGGAGACGACCGTCGCACCGGAGTTTCGGACGCAGAACCGCTCGCCGACCTTGCCGCGCAGGAACATCTCGCCGCCGGTGGCGCCGTAGCCGATGGTGTTGCCGGCGATGACGCTGTACTCGGCGAGGTGGTCGGCCGCGCGGTCCGGGCGGACCACGATCCGGCCGCCGGAGAGGCCCTTGCCGACGTAGTCGTTGGCGTCGCCCTCCAGGCGCAGCGTGACACCGCGCGGCACGAACGCGCCGAAGGACTGGCCGGCGGAGCCGGTGAAGGTGATGTCGATGGTGTCGTCGGGCAGGCCCGCGCCACCGAACTTCTTCGTCACCTCGTGGCCGAGCATGGTGCCGACCGTGCGGTTGATGTTGCGGATCTGCACCTGGGCGCGGACCGGCTGGGCCTCGGTGGCGTCCGAGGCGGACAGGGCGTCCGCGGCCAGCTTGATGAGCTGGTTGTCGAGCGCCTTCTCCAGGCCGTGGTCCTGGGCGATCAGCTGGTGGCGGACCGCGCCCTCGGGCAGCTCGGGCACGTGGAACAGCGGCTCCAGGTCCAGGCCCTGCGCCTTCCAGTGGTCGACCGCGCGGGTGACGTCGAGGGTCTCGGCGTGGCCGACGGCCTCCTCGATGGAGCGGAAGCCCAGCTCGGCGAGGATCTCGCGGACCTCTTCGGCGATGTACGTGAAGAAGTTCACGACGTACTCGGCCTTGCCGTTGTACCGCTCGCGCAGCACCGGGTTCTGCGTGGCGATGCCGACCGGGCAGGTGTCCAGGTGGCAGACGCGCATCATGACGCAGCCGGAGACGACGAGCGGCGCGGTCGCGAAACCGAACTCCTCGGCGCCGAGCAGCGCGGCGATGACCACGTCGCGGCCGGTCTTGAGCTGGCCGTCGGTCTGCACGACGATGCGGTCGCGCAGGCCGTTGAGCAGCAGCGTCTGCTGGGTCTCGGCGAGGCCGAGTTCCCAGGGACCGCCCGCGTGCTTCAGCGAGGTGAGCGGCGAGGCGCCCGTACCGCCGTCGTGGCCGGAGATGAGGACGACGTCCGCGTGCGCCTTGGAGACACCCGCGGCGACCGTGCCGACGCCGACCTCGGAGACCAGCTTGACGTGAATCCGCGCCTGCGGGTTCGCGTTCTTCAGGTCGTGGATCAGCTGGGCCAGGTCCTCGATGGAGTAGATGTCGTGGTGCGGGGGCGGCGAGATGAGGCCGACGCCCGGCGTCGAGTGCCGCGTCTTGGCGACCCACGGGTAGACCTTGTGGCCGGGGAGCTGGCCGCCCTCGCCGGGCTTGGCGCCCTGGGCCATCTTGATCTGGATGTCGTCGGAGTTGACCAGGTACTCGGAGGTCACACCGAAGCGGCCGGAGGCGACCTGCTTGATGGACGACCGGCGGGCCGGGTCGTACAGGCGCTCCGGGTCCTCGCCGCCCTCACCGGTGTTGGACTTGCCGCCCAGCTGGTTCATGGCGATGGCGAGGGTCTCGTGCGCCTCCTGCGAGATGGAGCCGTACGACATGGCGCCCGTCGAGAACCGCTTGACGATCTCGGAGACCGGCTCGACCTCGTCGACCGGGATGGGCTTCCGGTCGGACTTGAAGCCGAACAGGCCGCGCAGCGTCATCAGCCGCTCGGACTGCTCGTTCACGCGCTCGGTGTACTTCTTGAAGATGTCGTAGCGGCCGGAGCGCGTGGAGTGCTGGAGGCGGAAGACCGTCTCCGGGTCGAACAGGTGCGGCTCGCCCTCGCGGCGCCACTGGTACTCGCCGCCTATGTCCAGCGCGCGGTGCGCCGGGGCGATGCCGGAGGCCGGGTAGGCCTTGGCGTGGCGGGCGGCGACCTCCTTGGCGATGACGTCGATACCGACGCCGCCGATCTTGGTGGCCGTGCCGTTGAAGTACTTCCCGACGAAGGTCTCGTCGAGACCGACGGCCTCGAAGACCTGGGCGCCGCGGTAGGAGGCGACGGTCGAGATGCCCATCTTGGACATGACCTTCAGCACGCCCTTGCCGAGGGCGTAGATGAGGTTGCGGATGGCCTTCTCGGGCTCGATGCCGGGCAGGAAGGTGCCGGCGCGAACCAGGTCCTCGACGGACTCCATCGCCAGGTACGGGTTGACCGCGGCGGCGCCGTAGCCGATGAGCAGGGCGACGTGGTGGACCTCGCGGACGTCGCCGGCCTCGACCAGCAGGCCCACCTGGGTGCGCTGCTTGGTGCGGATGAGGTGGTGGTGGACGGCCGCGGTGAGCAGCAGCGACGGGATCGGCGCGTGCTCGGCGTCCGAGTGACGGTCCGACAGGACGATCAGCCGGGCGCCGTTCTCTATCGCGGCGTCGGCCTCGGCGCAGATCTCCTCGATCCGCGCGGCCAGCGCGTCACCGCCGCCGTGCACCCGGTACAGGCCGGACAGCGTCGCGGCCTTGAAGCCGGGCATGTCGCCGTCGGCGTTGATGTGGATGAGCTTGGCCAGCTCGTCGTTGTCGATGACCGGGAAGGGCAGCACGACGCTGCGGCAGGAGGCCGCGCTCGGGTCGAGCAGATTGCCCTGCGGGCCCAGCGAGGAGCGCAGCGAGGTGACGAGCTCCTCGCGGATGGCGTCCAGCGGCGGGTTGGTGACCTGCGCGAACAGCTGGGTGAAGTAGTCGAAGAGCAGGCGCGGGCGGTCCGACAGCGCGGCGATCGGCGAGTCGGTGCCCATCGAGCCGATGGGCTCGGCACCGGCCTTGGCCATCGGCGCGAGGATGACGCGCAGCTCCTCCTCGGTGTACCCGAAGGTCTGCTGGCGGCGGGTGACCGAGGCGTGGGTGTGGACGATGTGCTCGCGCTCGGGCAGGTCGGAGAGCTCGATCTCGCCGGCCTCCAGCCACTCCGTGTACGGCTCCTCGGCGGCGAGCTGGGCCTTGATCTCGTCGTCCTCGATGATGCGGTGCTCGGCGGTGTCCACGAGGAACATGCGGCCGGGCTGGAGGCGGCCCTTGCGGACGACCTTGGCCGGGTCGATGTCCAGGACGCCGACCTCGGAGCCGAGGACGACGAGGCCGTCGTCGGTGACCCAGTAGCGGCCGGGGCGCAGGCCGTTGCGGTCGAGGACGGCGCCGACCTGCTTGCCGTCGGTGAAGGTGACACAGGCCGGGCCGTCCCAGGGCTCCATCAGGTTGGAGTGGAACTGGTAGAAGGCGCGCCGGCTGGGGTCCATGGAGTCGTGGTTCTCCCACGCCTCCGGGATCATCATCAGCACGGAGTGCGGCAGCGAACGGCCGCCCAGGTGCAGCAGCTCCAGGACCTCGTCGAAGGAGGCGGAGTCGGAGGCGTCCGGCGTGCAGATCGGGAAGATGCGGTCGATCTTCTCCTGGTCGCCGAACAGGTCGGAGACGAGCTGGGACTCGCGGGCCGCCATCCAGTTTCGGTTGCCCTTGACCGTGTTGATCTCGCCGTTGTGGGCGACGAAGCGATACGGGTGGGCCAGCGGCCAGCTCGGGAAGGTGTTGGTGGAGAACCGGGAGTGCACGAGCGCGATCGCGGAGGCGAAGCGGCGGTCGGACAGGTCCGGGAAGAAGGGCTCGAGCTGGCCGGTGGTCAGCATGCCCTTGTAGACGATCGTCCGCGCGGACAGCGACGGGAAGTAGACGCCGGCCTCACGCTCGGCGCGCTTGCGCAGCGCGAACACCCTGCGGTCCAGGGCGACGCCCTGGGACACCCCGTCGCTGACGAAGATCTGGCGGAAGACCGGCATGGTCGACCGGGCGGTGGCACCCAGCAGCTGGGGCGCGACCGGGACCTCGCGCCAGCCGAGGACGGTCAGGCCCTCGTCGGCCGCGATCGTCTCGATCTGCGAGACGGCCTCGGCGGCGGAGTCCTCCGGCAGGAAGGCGGTGCCGACGGCGTAGGCACCGGCCTCGGGCAGTTCGAATCCGGCCACGTCACGGAAGAAGGCGTCCGGGACCTGCGACAGGATGCCGGCGCCGTCACCGGAGTCGGGCTCGGAGCCGGTGGCACCGCGGTGTTCGAGGTTGCGCAGGACGGTCAGAGCCTGCTCGACCAGGGTGTGGGACGCCTCGCCGGTGAGGGTGGCGACGAAGCCGACGCCACAGGCGTCGTGCTCGTTGCGGGGGTCGTACATACCCTGCGCAGCAGGGCGAGCATCCATGAAGGACCAGTTCTGGCCATTCGCGGAATGCTGGGACGGCTGGCGCGGCGTACGCATCGGCTCTCCCGTCGTCGTCATGTGGCATATGCAAAGTGCCGAGGGACGACGTTGGCCCTCGCGTGATCGCAAAATTTCGTGCAGGTTACATGATGGAGCGGTTCTCGGGAACCGGGATAATCCGTTCCAACATGCGGACACCGGCGGCTGGCGGCGGGGGTACCGCACCGACGGTGGAAGCTATGGGGGGCCAGCACGGAACGACCGGGTGAGATCGATGCCCGTCGGGCCCGGGGGCGGGACGGGCGTCTTCACCCACCTCGCTGATCGCGCCCACGGGCCTCATTGCCCGCAGCGCTTACGGCTCATGCCCGGTGATTGCGCGTTCGAAACCAGCAAGTAACGGCTACTTATACGGCCCAACGCATAGGTCCGAGCCGAACTATCCTACGGCCGTCCCGAACAAGGTGCCCAGGGCGTACGTCACACCGGCCGCCGCACCTCCCAGGAAGAGCTGCCGCAGGCCGCTGTACCACCAGGTGCGTGCCGTCACCCTGGCCACCACCGCGCCGCACAGGAAGAGCCCGAGCAGCGCCAGCAGCACGGCCGGCAGGAGGCTGCTCGCACCCAGCAGATACGGCAGGACGGGGATCAGCGCACCCAGCGCGAAGGAGCCGAAGCTCGACACCGCGGCCACGGTGGGCGAGGGCAGATCGCCGGGGTCGATGCCCAGCTCCTCGCGGGCGTGGATCTCCAGCGCCTGCTCGGGGTCCTTCGACAGCTGCCGGGCGACCTCACTGGCCAGCCGCGGCTCGACCCCTCTCGCCCGGTAGAGCGCGGCGAGCTCGGCCTCCTCGTCCTGCGGGTGCTTGCGCAGCTCGCGCCGCTCCACGTCCAGCTCGGCCTCGACGAGCTCGCGCTGGGACGCGACGGAGGTGTACTCACCGGCGGCCATGGAGAAGGCACCGGCGGCCAGGCCCGCGAGTCCGCTCAGGACGACGGTGTGCTGGCTGACCGAGCCGCCCGCGACACCGGTCATCAGGGCCAGGTTGGAGACGAGGCCGTCCATCGCACCGAACACCGCGGGACGCAGCCAGCCGCCGTTCACGTCCCGGTGGGTGTGGTTGTCCCGGTGCGCCTCGTGCAGCGCCGCCTCGGTCTCGATGATGGCCATGAAAAATCCCCGATCCTCTCGCCGAACAAGCCACTTTGGACAAGTTCCAGATTTTTACAGCAACCAAAGTACGCCGTGAATTCCAGCGCCGCCAGCAAGGAAAGGCTGGGCTAACCTGCGGTTTTACCGTTCAGCGCTCACTTGATGACGATCTTGCACAGATGTCGACCGGGTGATGCTGTGGCCGCTGAGGCTCGGGGCGGTCGCCGGAGTGGGACACATCCCGTATGGCACCGATCGCCTGCATTCCCTCAGCCCCGGCGCCCGGGGACGCCGCCGAACTCCGCGCACGGGCACGCGGCGCACTGCTGGGCCTGGCCGTCGGTGACGCGCTCGGGGCCCCGGCCGAGAACATGAAGCCCTCGGAGATCCGCGCGCGGTGGGGCCGCATCACCGGCTACGTCGCCGAGCACCCCGCCGGAACGGACGACACCGAGTACGCGATCTTCTCGGGCCTCCTCCTGACCCGGCACGGCTCGGCACTCACCCCCGCACACGTGGAGGCGGCCTGGCACGAATGGATCGCCGACCGCGACGAGGGCCCGTTCCGCGGCGCCGGCTTCAGCGAACGCGGCACGCTCGAGAACCTCCGCCGGGGTCTGGCGGCCCCCATCTCCGCCCAGCACCGGCACGCCTGGAGCGACGGCCTGGCCATGCGCGCGGCCCCCTTCGGGGTGTTCGCGCCCGGCCGCCCGGCGGAGGCGGCCCGGCTGGTGGCGATCGACGGCTCGGTGAGCCATGACGGCGAGGGCATCTACGGCGGCCAGGCGGTGGCCGCGGGCGTGGCGGCGGCGATGGCGGGCGCCCAGCCGATCGCGGTCGTGGCCGCCGCCCTCGCGGTCGTGCCCGACGACTCCTGGACGGCCCGCTGCCTGCGCCGCGCGGTGGCGGTGGCCCACCGCGGCGAACGCGCGGTCCGCTCCGCGGTCGTCATCGGCGGCTACCCCTGGACCGACCTGGCCCCCGAGGCGGTCGCCCTCGCCTTCGGCGCGTACGCGGCGGCCGACGGCGACTTCGAGCAGTCCGTCCTGACGGCGGTGAACATGGGCCGCGACGCGGACACGACGGCGGCGGTCGCGGGTGCCCTGGCGGGCGCGACCCGGGGAGTCTCGGCGATTCCGCAGGCCTGGACGACCCCCATCGGCCCGGTCCGCGGCCGGTGCCTGCCGGCGATGGCGGGTTACCACGTCCTGGACGTGGCGGACCTGCTGACGCCGGCGGCAACCACCTGTGCACTGGCAGCGGACGGGGAGAGGGAGGTACCCGCATGACCCCGCTGGCACCCGCAGCCGCCGACGGCGAAGGCGCCCCACGGGAGACCAGGACCCCTCCGGTGACAGTTACGGGCGGTGCGCGGGTGGGAGACAAAAAGGCCGAAGGCCTCCTGCTCGGACTCGCCGCGGGCGACGCCGCCGGCTGGCCCGCCGCCCGCCACAGAGCCGCCCGCATGCCCGACTGGACCCGCCGCCTCACCCGCGAACTGGACACCTTCGCCGAACACAACGCCACGACCACCCTCCCCGTCCCCATCGCCCTGAACCAGCCCCCGGAACCCCTCCGCCTGGGCCCCTCGGACGACGCCGAGTGGGCCGCCTTCTCCGCGGAGGCCCTCCTGCGCGCGGGCGACGACACCGTCCTGAACGACCTCAGCCGAGAACGCCGCATCCGCGCCGCGATCGACCTCACCTGGAACGCCCTCGCCTGCGAGGTGGCCGCCGCAGCGGACCGCGCCTCCGAGATCGAATCCGCCGTCCTCCCTCTACGCGCCCGCATCTCCGTCCGCGCCGGCCTCGGCAACCTCGCCACCGGCCTGCGCCCGCCCGCCACCGGCCACGACAACCCGCACTACTTCGACGACGCCGCCTGCGTACGCGCGTGCGTCCTGGCCGTGGCCCACCCCGGCGACCCCCGCCGCGCCGCCGGCCTCGCCGAGTTCGACGCCCGCTACACCCAGGACGGCGACGGCGTACACGGCGCCCGCGCCATGGCGGCGGCGCTCGCCCTCGCCCTGGCCGGCGCGAACGTCGACGCCTGCGTCACGGCGGCGCTCGCCGAACTCCCCGAGGAGACGGAGATCGGCCGCAACGCCCGGCACGCGCTGCACCTCGCCGCCGTCGCGGACAGCGCCTTCGCCCTGGTCCCGCCCCTGGAACACCAGATCGTCGACCACGTCTACAGCTACGGCATCGCCGCCGCCGAAACGGTACCGGTCGCCCTCGCCCTGGCCACCGCCGCCCGCGGCCGCATCGCGGAGGCGATCCCCGCCGCGGCCTGCCTGTCCCGCGTCGCGGACTCCGCCCCGGCCCTGGCGGGTGCCCTGACCGGCGCGCTGGGCGGCGGCGCCTCGATCCCCGCCTCCTGGCGGGAGACCTGCCGCACGCTCTCCGGCTGCGCCCTTCCCCGCCTCACCGGCACGGACCTCGTGGAACTCGCCGAACTGCTGGAAGCCGCACAACCGGCATGCCCCGGTGGATGATGCGGCCATGAAGCCCAAACCACACCAAAACGCCACACTGGACGAACGGATCACCGGAGCCCTGGTCGGAGCCGCCGTCGGCGACGCCCTCGGCGGCCCCGTCGAGGGCTACTCGCCCGAGCAGATCCTGGAACGCCACGGCGGCCGCGTGCACGGCATCGTCGGCCCCTGGCACGGCGACGACTGGCGCACCGCCCGCCCCCTCGCCCCGTACCACAAGGGCGACGGCCACGTCACCGACGACACCTTGATGACGCACGCCCTGATCCGCGTCTACGCCCGGGTCCGCGACCACCTCGACGCCTACGCGATCGCCGGCCACCTCGTCCCCGACCTCATGACCGAGCCACGCTGGATCCCGGAACTGGAGACCGAGGCACTCCCCCTGCACCGCGTCTTCCTGGCGGAGAAATGGCTGGTGACGAGGATCCATTACGGCCATGCCGACCCGCGAGAGGCCGGCAGCGGCAACATCGTCAACTGCGGTGCGGCGATGTACATGTCCCCGGTCGGCCTGGTCAACGCCGCCAACCCGCGGGCGGCCTACGCCGAAGCCCTCGACATCGCCGGCGCGCACCAGTCGTCGTACGGCCGTGAGGCGGCGGGCGTCCTGGCGGCGGCGGTCGCGGCGGCGTGCACCCCGGGAGCCACCCCGGACTCGGTCGTCTCGGCCTGCCTGTCCCTGGCGAAGGACGGCACGCGCACCGCCATCGAGCGGGTCTGCGAGGAGGCCTCCCGCCACACGGACTTCGAGTCCGCACTGGGTCCCCTGCGCGAGGCGGTCGCCCCCTACGACACGGTCGGCCCCGACTACCGCGCCCCCTCCCTCGGCGCCCGCCGCCCCTCCCGCCTCCACACGATCGAGGAACTCCCCGTAGCCCTGGGCATGTTGCTCGTGGCCCAGGGCGACTACCGGCACGCGGTCCTGGGCGCCGTGAACTACGGCCGCGACTGCGACTCCATCGCCACGATGGCCGGCGCCCTGGCCGGCGCACTCGGTTCGCCCATCCCCCAGGACTGGGCCAAGACGGTCGCGGAGGCCAGCCGCCTGGACCTCTGGGAACCGGCCGTGACCCTCACGGCCGTAACCCGCGAGGTCTTCTCCCGGGACACCGCCCGCCGCCGCACCCACGAACAGGCCTTCGCATCCCTCGGAGGCCCGGAATGCTCCGCCTGACCTGGGTCCAGCCGGAGGACCTGCTCGGCCACGAACTCCGCCAGGCAGCCCAGGACGGCCGCGAGCCGAAAGCGATCGCGGCCCGCTGGAGAGCAGCAGGCGGCCCGGACGCCCCCCTCACAGCAGGCGCGTCCCCGTCCCCGGCCTCCCGCTACCTACGCCAACTGGCAGAAGACCTCCTGGACGAACTGGCAGACCTCCCGAGCAGGTTGTCGGACGACGAACCGACGGACCTGGGGAAGATCAGGTCAGCTTGCCCCGAGTGGCCGCCGTCTGCGGGCAGTCGTGCCGCTGGGGCGGCACCCGTCCCAAAGAAGGGCGGCACCCCGCCAGCGCGGGTGAGCGCCGCAACCCGGACCCCAGCCACACCCGACCAGCACCTGGAATCCGCATGGCTGGGCCGAGCCGCCGGCTGCCTCCTGGGCAAACCAGTAGAGAAACTCCCCCTCGATGCCATCCGCCAACTGGCCAACTCCACCGGCAACTGGCCCCTCACCACCTACTTCACAGCCCGGGGCGTCCCCGAAGACCTCCTCCAGAAGCACCCCTGGAACCGCCGCTCGGCGAAAGCCTCCCTCGCCGAGAACATCGACGGCATGCCCGAGGACGACGACCTCAACTACCCCCTCCTCAACCTCCTCGTCCTCCACCGCCACGGCAAGTCCTTCACCACCACGGACGTGGCCCGCACCTGGCTCGACGAACTCCCCGCCGGCCGCACCTTCACCGCCGAACGCATCGCCTACCGCAACCTCCTCACCGGCCTGGAACCCCCGCACACCGCCCGCCACCGCAACCCGTTCCGCGAATGGATCGGGGCCCTGATCCGCGCCGACGTCCACGGCTGGACCAACCCCGGCGACCCGGCCGCCGCCGCGGAACAGGCCCACCGCGACGCCACCCTCACCCACACCGCCAACGGCGCCTACGCGGCGATGTTCACGGCGGCCACCATCGCGACCGCCGCGACAGGCGAACACGACGTCCACACCTGCCTGCGCACCGGCCTCACCGTCGTCCCGCCACGCTCCCGCCTCACCCAAGCCGTCCACCACGCCATCGAACTGGCCCGGGAGCACGACGACTTCGACACGGTCGTCGACGGACTGCACGCCACCCACGCCCCCACCCACCACTGGGTGCACGCCGTCCCCAACACCGCCCTGATCGCCGCCGCCCTCACCCACGCGAACGGCGACTTCTCCGGCTCGATCTGCCGCGCGGTGAGCGGCGGCTGGGACACCGACTCCAACGGCGCGACCGCCGGCAGCATCGCCGGCCTGCTGGCCAAAGACCCCGCGGCCCTCCCCGACCGATGGACGGCCCCCCTGAAGAACCGCCTGTCCACCTCCATCGGCGACTTCAACGGCATCGGCTTCGACACCCTCGCCCACCTCACACACCGGGAGACCCACCGCTCATGACCGCTCCCCTCACCGGCCTCCGCGTCCTGGACCTCGCCACCCTCTTCGCCGGCCCGCTCGCCGCCACCCTGCTCGGCGACTTCGGCGCGGAGGTCGTCAAGGTCGAGCACCCGTCGAAACCGGACCCGTCCCGCGGCCACGGCCCGTCGAAGGACGGCGTGGGCCTGTGGTGGAAGATGCTCGGCCGCAACAAGCGCACCATCACCCTCGACCTGTCGAAGCCCGGCGGCCGCAGCACCCTCCTGCGCCTCGCCGCCGGCGCCGACGTGATCATCGAGAACTTCCGCCCCGGCACCCTGGAGAAATGGGACCTGGGCTGGCCGGAGCTGTCGGCCGCCAACCCCCGCCTGGTCCTGGCCCGCGTCACCGGCTTCGGCCAGTTCGGCCCCTATGCCCACCGCCCCGGCTTCGGCACCCTCGCCGAGGCGATGAGCGGCTTCGCCGCGATCACCGGCGAACCGGACGCGCCCCCGACGCTCCCGCCGTTCGGCCTGGCCGACTCCATCGCGGGCCTGACGACGGCGTACGCGGTGATGACGGCGCTCGCCGCCCGCGACCGCACCGGCGAGGGCCAGGTCGTCGACATGGCCCTGATCGAACCGATCCTGGCCGCGCTCGGACCCCAGCCCCTCTGGTACGACCAGCTCGGCCACGTCCAGCCCCGCACCGGCAACCGCTCCCCCAACAACGCCCCACGCGGCGTCTACCGCACCGCGGACGGCACCTGGGTCGCGGTCTCGACGTCGGCCCAGTCGGTCGCGGAACGCGTGATGCACCTGGTGGGCCGGCCGGAACTGATCGACGAGCCGTGGTTCGCCACGGGCGCCGACCGCGCCCGCCACGCCGACGTCCTGGACGAGGCGGTCGGCTCCTGGATCGCCGCACGCACCCGCACGGACGTCCTGGCGGCCTTCGAGAAGGCCGAGGCGGCGGTGGCCCCGGTCCAGGACGTCCGCGACGTGATGGCGGACCCGCAGTACCAGGCCCTGAACACCATCACCACCGTCGACGACCCGGAGCTGGGCCCCCTGCGCATGCAGAACGTCCTCTTCCGGCTCTCCGCCACGCCCGGCGCGATCCGCTGGGCCGGCCGCCCGCACGGCGCCGACACCGACGAGGTCCTCACCGAACTGGGCCTCACCCCGGCCGACCTCACGGCGCTGCGCGCGGAGGGCGCCCTGTGACGGCGTTCCCACTCACCTGGCTCTACGCCCCGGGCGACCGCCCGCCCGTGGTGGCCAAGGCCCTCACCTCCGGCGCCGACATCGTCGTCGTCGACCTGGAGGACGCGGTCGCCCCCGACCGGAAGGCGTACGCCCGGGCCGCCACCGCCGAGTTGCTCGCCGAGCTGCCGCCGGTCCCGGTGCACGTCCGCGTCAACGCCCTGGACAGCCCCTGGGCCGGGCAGGACCTCGCCGCCGTGTCCCCGGCTCCCGGCCTCTGCGCCCTGCGGCTCCCCAAGATCACCTCGCCCGCCGAGATCGTCCGGATCGCACAGCACGCCGTCCCCGCAGGGCTGCCTCTGTACGCCCTCCTGGAGACGGCCCTCGGCGTGGAACAGGCTTACGCCGTCGCCACGGCCCACCCGTCCCTGCGGGGCATCGCGCTCGGGGAGGCGGATCTACGGGCCGACCTGGGCGTACGGCACGACGCGGGGCTCGACTGGTCCCGCTCCCGGGTGATCGTGGCCGCCCGGGCCGCGGGCCTGCCCCCGCCGGCGCAGTCGGTCCACCCGGACGTCCACGACCTGGAAGGGCTGGCCGCCTCCTGTGCCCATGGCCGCACCCTGGGCTTCCTGGGCCGGACCGCGATCCACCCCCGCCAGCTCCCGGTCATCGAGCGGGCCTTCCTCCCCACCGAGGAGGAGATCGAGCAAGCGGAGACGATCGTCAAGGCGGCGGCCGCGGACCCGGGCGCCCAGGCCCTCCCGGACGGCCGTTTCATCGACACGGCGGTGGTGACGGCGGCCCAGCGCACCCTGTCCCTGGCACGCCGCCGTTAGACGCACCGAGGGGTGCCCGGACAACTCCGGGCACCCCTCGACGTCGTGCGGCTGATCGTCAGCTTTTCTTCGCCGACCCGGCCTCGTCATTGGCCTCGTCGGCCTGGGACTCTTCTTCCTTGGCCTCGTCTTCCTTGCCCTCGCCGGCGGACGCGTCGTCACCGTCGGCCTCACCGCCGGAGGCACCAGGCTCCACCACGGCTTCCCGGCCCGGCCGCTTCTTCGACGACACCACGAGGTAGGTGACCGCGAGCAGGAACACGATCATCGCGGTCCACACGTTGAGCCGGAGACCCAGGATGTGGTGGGCGTCGTCGACACGCATGTACTCGATCCACGCCCGGCCCGCGCAGTACGCGGCGACGTACAGCGCGAACGCCCGGCCGTGTCCCAGCCGGAAGCGGCGGTCCGCCCAGATGACCAGGACTGCGACGCCGATGCACCACAGCGACTCGTACAGGAACGTCGGGTGGTACGTGCCCGGCACCCGCCCGTCCGCGGAGGACGTGATCTCCAGGGCCCAGGGCAGGTCGGTGGGCTTGCCGTACAGCTCCTGGTTGAACCAGTTGCCCCAGCGGCCGATCGCCTGGGCGAGGGCGATGCCCGGCGCGACGGCGTCGGCGTACGCCGGCATCGGGATGCCCCGGCGCCGGCAGCCGATCCAGGCGCCCAGCGCGCCCAGCGCGATCGCGCCCCAGATGCCGAGACCGCCCTCCCAGATCTTGAAGGCGTTCACCCAGTCACGGCCCTCGCTGAAGTACAGCTCGTAGTCCGTGATCACGTGGTAGAGCCGGCCGCCGACCAGACCGAACGGCACGGCCCAGACAGCGATGTCGGCCACCGTGCCGGTCCGCCCGCCCCGGGCGATCCAGCGCTTGTTGCCGAGCCAGACGGCAACGAAGACGCCGATGATGATGCAGAACGCGTAGCCGCGCAGCGGAATGGGGCCGAGGTACAGCACCCCGCGTGACGGGCTGGGAATGAAGGCAAGTTCCATGGCAGGGTCGACGCTACCGTGCCGGACCGGGGCCGCGGCAGGCAGCCCGGCTACGGGTCCATAACGGGAGCGTGAGAAAAGCCTTTACCCCTTGTTCTGCTCCTGCACCATCTGCTTCAGCTTCGCCGGGGTCATCGCCCGGTCCTGGTAGATGTTCTCGCCGTCGAACAGCACGGTCGGCGTGCCGGAGAAGCCGCCCTTGTTGAAGGCCTGGTGGGACTTGGCGACCCAGCCGTTGTGCTTGCCGTCCTCGACGCACTTGCGGAAGGCGGGGGTGTCCAGGCCGTCGACCTTGCCGGCCAGCTCGATCAGCTTGTCGTTCCTGGCGTAGGCGTCGTCGACCTCTTGGGGCTGGTTGTCGAAGAGCACGTCGTGGTACGCGGGGAACTTCCCGGCGTCCTGGGCGCAGGCCGCGGCGTTGGCCGCGTTGCGGGAGCCGCTGCCGCCCATGTTTCCGTCGATGAGGGTGACCAGGTGGTACTCGGTCTTCAACTGGCCGGCGTCCGTCAGTTCGTGGATCACCGGCCGGTACGCCGTCTCGAAGGACTTGCAGGCCGGGCAGCGGAAGTCCTCCCAGACCGTAAGCGTGGACTTGGCGCTGTCCTTGCCGACCGGGATCGCCAGGCCGTCCTTGCCCTGTGCTCCCGAGGGGGCCACGACCGGGCCCGAGGCCTCGCTGTCGTCCTTGCCGGCGTTGGCCGCGACGACGCCGATCACCGCCGCGAGACCCAGGACGGCGACGACGGCCCCGCCCACGATCAACGCGCGCCGGCGCTTCTCAGCGGACTTCTGCTTCTCACGCTCGACCGCCATCTTCTCCCGGGCGGTGCGCTTTCCCTCACGGTTCTTCTCGCTCACACCCCGGAAACGAACCGGGGAGGCGCACCGCGCCTCCCCGGCCCCAGGTCCACCCGTACGAGGGACCTGTATGACTTCCGGCTTTCCTACTCCTGTCGGCGCACGCCCTTCGCGAGGTCACCCGCGAGCGAGCGCACGGCCTCGACACCGGCCGCGTCGTCCGGGGCGTCCAGCATGGCCTTGACGAAGGCGGAGCCGACGATCACGCCGTCGGCGAAGCCGGCGACCTCGGCGGCCTGGGCGGCGTTGGAGACGCCGAGCCCGACGCAGACCGGCAGGTCCGTGCCGCTGGCCCGGGTGCGTGCCACCAGGTCCTCGGCCTGCGAGCTGACCGACGCGCGGGTGCCGGTGACGCCCATGAGGGAAGCGGCGTAGACGAAGCCGCTGCCCGCCGCGGTGATCTGCGCGAGCCGCTGGTCCTTGCTGCTGGGGGCGACGACGAAGACGGTGGCGAGGCCGTGCTTCTCGGCGTGCTCCCTCCACAGCGCCGACTCCTGCACGGGCAGGTCGGGCAGGATGCACCCGGCGCCGCCCGCCTCGGCGAGCTCGGCGGTGAACCGCTCGACGCCGTAGCGGTCGATGGGGTTCCAGTACGTCATGACGAGCACCGGCTTGCCGGTGGCCGCGTGGGCCTCGCGGACCGTGCGCATCACGTCGGCGATCTTCACGCCGCCGCGCAGGGCGATGTCGTCGGCGGTCTGGATGACGGGCCCGTCGAGGACGGGGTCGCTGTGCGGCAGACCGACCTCGACGACGTCGGCGCCGCCGTCCAGGACGGCCTTGATCGCCTCGATGCCGCCGTCCACGGTCGGGAACCCGGCCGGGAGGTAGGCGATGAGGGCGGCCCGGCCCTCGGACTTCGCCGCGGCGAGGGTGTCGCTCAGCAGCTGAATGTTCCCGCTCACTTGGCGTCCCCCTCGATCTCTGCGGTGTCGGTGTCGGCGTCGGCGGCGACCTCGGCGTCGGTGTCGTAGAGGCCGAAGTAGCGGGCGGCGGTGTCCATGTCCTTGTCGCCGCGCCCGGACAGGTTGACCACGATCAGCCCGTCCTCGCCGAGCTCCCTGCCGACCTCCAGGGCGCCGGCCAGCGCGTGGGCGCTCTCGATGGCCGGGATGATGCCCTCGGTGCGGGACAGCAGGCGCAGGGCCTGCATGGCCGCGTCGTCCGTGACCGCGCGGTACTCACCGCGGCCGGAGTCCTTGAGGTAGGAGTGCTCGGGGCCGATGCCCGGGTAGTCCAGACCGGCCGAGATCGAGTACGGCTCGGTGATCTGGCCCTCGTCGTCCTGGAGGACGTACGACCGGGAGCCGTGCAGGATGCCGGGCTCTCCGGCGGTCAGGGTCGCCGCGTGCTCGCCGGTGTCGACGCCGTGGCCTGCCGGCTCGCAGCCGATGAGGCGTACGTCCGGGTCCGGGATGAAGGCGTGGAAGAGGCCGATGGCGTTGGAGCCGCCGCCGACGCAGGCGACGGCCGCGTCGGGGAGCTGGCCCGCGCGCTCCAGGAGCTGGCGGCGGGTCTCCACGCCGATGACCCGGTGGAAGTCGCGGACCATGGCAGGGAAGGGGTGGGGACCGGCCACCGTGCCGAAGAGGTAGTGCGTGTGCTCGACGTTGGCGACCCAGTCGCGGAACGCCTCGTTGATCGCGTCCTTCAGCGTGCGGCTGCCGGACTTCACGGCGATGACCTCGGCGCCGAGCATGCGCATCCGCGCGACGTTGAGGGCCTGCCGCTGCGTGTCGATCTCGCCCATGTAGATGGTGCACTCGAGGCCGAAGAGCGCGCAGGCCGTGGCCGTGGCGACGCCGTGCTGGCCGGCGCCCGTCTCGGCGATGACGCGGGTCTTGCCCATGCGCTTGGTGAGCAGGGCCTGGCCGAGGACGTTGTTGATCTTGTGGGAGCCGGTGTGGTTGAGGTCTTCCCGCTTGAGGAAGATCCGGGCGCCACCGGCGTGCTCGGCGAACCGGGGCACCTCCGTCAGCGCCGACGGGCGGCCGGTGTAGTTGACCAGGAGGTCGTCGAGTTCCTTGGCGAACTCCGGGTCGTGCTTGGCCTTGTCGTACTCGACGGCCACCTCGTCGACTGCGGCGACGAGGGCCTCCGGGATGAACTTGCCGCCGAATGTCCCGAAGTAGCCTTCGGGGTTGGGCGTTTGACCCTCGGGGTCGGGGATGAAGAACTGACTGGGCATGCGAATACCTCACGGTGAGTGTGTTGGATGCACTAGTCGCCGTGGGGGCGGGGATCGACTGTTGACCGCGGGCCGTCAGTGGCTGGTCGCGCAGTTCCCCGCGCCCCTTACGGGGCGCTGTTGCCATCGCATGCCGTTGACCTGGCCCGGCTCGTCACCGATGACGTAGCGGACGCGGCGGCCGTGTACGCGGCGCGCGGGCGCACGGCAGCCGCGGGGGCGGCAGCCGCGCGCGAGGCGGGCGTACCGGTCCACGGTCGTCATGGTGAGGTTCATCGGGGCCAAGCCTAGCGGGGGATCAGCCCCGGCCGTGCCGGAGTGCGGGGTGTTCGCCTGCCGCCACCAGGTCGGAGACCGCCGTCTTGGGGTCCTTGCCGGTGACGAGGGACTCGCCCACCAGGACCGCGTCGGCGCCGGCGTTGGCGTAGGCGATGAGGTCGTGCGGGCCGCGGACGCCGGACTCGGCGATCTTGATGATGTGGTCGGGGATCTCGGGTGCCACGCGCTCGAAGGTGCCGCGGTCGACCTCGAGGGTCTTGAGGTTGCGCGCGTTGACGCCGATCACGCGTGCGCCGGCGTCGACCGCGCGCTCGACCTCGTCCTCGTCGTGCACCTCGACGAGCGGCGTGAGCCCGATGGACTCGGCGCGCTCGATCAGGGACTCCAGGGCGGGCTGGTCGAGAGCGGCGACGATCAGCAGGACGACGTCGGCGCCGTAGGCCCGGGCCTCCCAGAGCTGGTACGACGTGACGATGAAGTCCTTGCGCAGGACCGGGATGTCCACGCGGGCGCGGACCGCCTCGAGGTCGGCGAGCGAGCCGCCGAAGCGCCGCTGTTCGGTGAGGACGGAGATGACGGCCGCGCCGCCCGCCTCGTAGTCCGCGGCGAGTCCGGCCGGGTCGGCGATCGCGGCCAGCGCGCCCTTGGACGGGCTGGAGCGCTTGACCTCGCAGATGACCTTGACGCCGTCGCCGCGCAGTGCGGCCGCGCCGTCCTTGGCGGCGGGAGCCTTCGCCGCGCGCTCCTTGAGCTCGTCGAGGCTGACGCGCGCCTGCCGCTCCGCGAGGTCGGCACGGACTCCGTCGATGATCTCGTCGAGCACACTCACGCGAGCGGCCCCCTTCCAGACTCTTGACAGTTCCAGCGACCGATCGAAAACCGATGGTCACTGCGATGGTATCCGCAGCGGGGCGTAGGCCTCGCATCCGGTTGACGCCGGTCCCACTACCTGGACATCCGCCAGTTGATCAAGGATGGAGCCAGCCACCGAAGGGCAGGTTCCGGACGACCGTGAAGACCAGCAGCAACGCGCCGAGGCTCCACACCAGCCCCGGGCGGGGGTCGATCCGCAGCGGGCGCCCGCGCACCGCGTGGACCACCCAGACGGTCCACAGCACGGCGAAGGCCAGATAGCCGAGGACGGCGAGCGCGTTGGCGTGCAGTGCCGCCGGGAGGTCGCCGTGGACGAAGGCGTGCGCACTGCGCAGTCCGCCGCAGCCGGGGCAGTACAGGCCCGTGTAGTGCAGCAGCGGGCAGACGGGGTAGTGGCCGGGTTCGTTGGGGTCGACCGCGCCCACGTAGGCGAAGGCCGCGGTGACGGCCGCGAGCACCCCGGCGGGGACGGCCAGGCGGCCCGGGACGCTGGGCGTCGCCCTTCGGCTGTCGGCGTTCACGGCAGCCATTGTGCCCCGCACGCGCGTGAGGGGCGGTCCCGGCACCCGAGTGCCGGCCGCCCCTGACGCGACAACGCGGTGTTCCGCGGGGATCAGCCCTCGGCGCGCGCCGGCTCGCGGTCGCCCGTGGTCCGGTGCGGCTGGTGCAGTTCCTTCGGCTGTCCGAGACCCATCGCGCGCATGACGGCGCCGACGACGCCGCCGAGCAGCACGACCACCATGCCGGCCCAGAAGCCCGCCGGCTGGTCCATCACCATGAACGCGCCCGCGACGCAGAAACCGATGAAGGCGATCGTGACACCGGTCCAGGCGGCCGGGGTGTGACCGTGGCTGCTGCCCGCCATTGCTTGCTCCTCGTTGCTGTGTGCGTGTCTGAGCAGGACGCTCGGGCCCATTGTCCCGCACGTGCGCGGGGGCGGTGAGCGGGGGTGCTCCTGCGATACGCCCCGCTCCCCCGTGTGGCTCAGGCTCCGGTCGGGTCCTCGCCCCGGTCGAGCGCCTTCCACAGGTCTTCGGGCCGGTCCGGGTCGACGGCGGGGGCCTTGCGGCGCGGCTGCGGTGTGCCGCTCCGCTCGTAGCGGCCGGACATCGCGGGCCACAGCCGGCCGTAGCGCAGGGCGAGCAGTCCGGCCAGGAGGAGCAGCACACCGCCGACGGCCGCGACGTACGGCCAGGCGGTGTGGCTGAGGGTGTCTACGGAGGCGGAGCTGTCGCCGGAGGCCTGGGCGGCCTGCTCGTCGAGCGCGGAGCCGTCGGAGGCGCCGAGCAGGGCGGCGACGACGATGCCCGCGCCGGAGAGCGCGAGCAGCGCGGCCACGACGAGGCGGCCGGCCCGGCGGACGGCGAAGACGGCGACGAGCGCGGCGAGGCCGACCACGGCGAGCGCCGCCGGGACGCCTGTGACGTCGCTGCCCTTGGCGGTCAGGGGGAAGGCGCCGCCGGCGACCGTCGCGGTGCCCTCCGCCCAGCGCTGCCGGGTGGCGAGCAGCGCCACGGCCGCGCCGAGCGCGCCGCACAGCAGCGCGACGGCGAGGCTCCGGCGGCCGGCCCGGGCGGACCCGGCGCCTTGGGAACGGGGGTGAGGTGCAGCAGTCACGTACCCCACTATCGCTTGAACCCGGGGCGAACCGTCACCCGGGGGTCATCTCAGGCCTTTCCCAGCCGGTTCGCCGTGTGGACGGCCCTGAGGACCGCCGCCGCCTTGTTGCGGCACTCCGTGTCCTCGGCGACCGGGTCGGAGTCGGCGACGATGCCCGCGCCCGCCTGGACGAAGGCGGTGCCGTCCCGGAGGAGGGCCGTGCGGATGGCGATGGCGGTGTCGGAGTCGCCCGCGAAGTCGAGGTAGCCGACGCAGCCGCCGTACAGCCCGCGCCGGGACGGTTCGAGTTCGTCGATGATCTGCATGGCGCGGGGCTTCGGGGCACCGGAGAGGGTGCCGGCCGGGAAGCACGCGGTGAGGACGTCGAAGGCGGTGCGGCCCGGGGCGACGCGGCCCGTCACCGTCGAGACGATGTGCATGACGTGCGAGTACCGCTCGACGGACATGAAGTCGACGACCTCGACCGAACCGGGCTCGCAGACCCGCCCCAGGTCGTTGCGCCCCAGGTCGACGAGCATGAGGTGCTCGGCGCGCTCCTTGGGGTCGGCGAGCAGTTCGTCGGCGAGGGCCTGGTCCTCCTGCGGGGTGGCGCCGCGCCAGCGGGTGCCGGCGATGGGATGGACCATGGCGCGTCCGTCCTCGACCTTGACCAGGGCCTCGGGGGACGAGCCGACGACGTCGAACCCGTCGAAGCGGAACAGGTACATGTACGGGGACGGGTTGGTGGCCCTGAGGACCCGGTAGACGTCCAGCGCGCTCGCCGTGCACGGCGTCTCGAAGCGCTGGGAGGGGACGACCTGGAAGGCCTCGCCGGCCCGGATGCGCTCCTTGATGTCCTCGACGGCCTCCTGGAAGTCGGGGCCGCCCCACAGCGCGGAGTACTCGGGGAGCTCGGAGGGCGGCAGCACGGCCGGGGGCTGGGCGACCGCGCGGGAGAGGTCGGCCTGCATGGCGTCGAGCCGGGCCACGGCGTCCGCGTAGGCCTCGTCGACGCCGGTCTCCAGGTCGTTGTGGTTGATCGCGTTGGCGATCAGCAGGACCGAGCCCTCCCAGTGGTCCATGACGGCCAGGTCGCTGGTGAGGAGCATGGTCAGCTCGGGGAGCTTGAGGTCGTCGCGCTCGCCGGGGCCGATCTTCTCCAGGCGGCGGACGATGTCGTAGCCGAGGTAGCCGACCATGCCGCCGGTGAAGGGCGGCATGCCGTCCTGGTGGGGGGTGTGCAGGGCCTCGATGGTGGCGCGCAGCGCGGCGAGGGGGTCGCCGTCCGTGGGGACGCCGACGGGCGGGGCGCCGAGCCAGTGGGCCTGCCCGTCGCGCTCGGTCAGCGTGGCGGCGCTGCGGACGCCCACGAACGAGTAGCGGGACCACGAGCGGCCGTTCTCCGCGGACTCCAGCAGGAAGGTGCCCGGGCGCTCGGCGGCGAGCTTGCGGTAGAGCGCGACCGGGGTGTCGCCGTCGGCGAGGAGTTTGCGGGTGACCGGGATGACCCGCCGGTCGGTGGCGAGCTTGCGGAACGTCTCGAGGTCCATGGCGGCTGACCTTACTGATCCGTGGCGGAGACGTCGGAGCCGCCGTCCTTGAGGAGCACGTCCTCGTCGAAGCAGGTGCGTGCGCCGGTGTGGCAGGCGGCGCCGACCTGGTCGACCTTCACCAGGACGGTGTCGGCGTCGCAGTCGAGGGCGACGGACTTCACCCACTGGAAGTGGCCGGAGGTGTCGCCCTTGACCCAGTACTCCTGGCGGCTGCGCGACCAGTACGTGCACCGGCCGGTGGTCAGGGTGCGGTGCAGCGCCTCGTCGTCCATCCAGCCGAGCATGAGCACCTCTCCGGTGTCGTACTGCTGGGCGATGGCGGGCAGGAGGCCGTCGGCGCTGCGCTTGAGGCGGGCGGCGATCTCCGGGTCGAGGGGGCTGGGCCGGGAGGACGTGCTGGTCATGCCGACCATTGTGCCGCGCGCCACTGACAGGCCAAGTGGAGTGTCCACTGTGCGGACCTCCGGGCCGGTCGTAGGCTGGGCCGCATGTCGACCCATGCCAAGCGTGAACGACTTCTCCTCGCCGATCTGTTGGAGACCGCGGGCCCGGACGCGCCCACCCTGTGCGAGGGCTGGACGACCCGGGACCTCGCCGCCCACGTGGTGGTGCGCGAGCGCCGCCCGGACGCCGCCGGCGGGATACTGATCAAGCAGCTCGCGCCTCGCCTGGACCGGGTGATGGCGGAGTACACCGACAAGCCGTACGAGGAGCTGATCCAGCTGATCCGTACGGGGCCGCCCCGCTTCTCGCCCTTCTCGCTCAAGCCGGTCGACGAGATGTCGAACATCATCGAGTTCTACGTCCACACGGAGGACGTCCGGCGCGCCCAGCCCGACTGGTCGCCCCGCGAGCTCGATGCGGTCTTCCAGGACGCCCTGTGGACCCGGCTGGAGCGCACCGCCCGGCTGATGGGGCGCAGCGTCCCGACGGGCCTGGTGCTGCGCCGCCCGGACGGCCAGACGGTCGTCGCCCAGCGGGGCGCGCCGGTTGTGACGGTGACCGGTGAGCCCTCGGAGCTGGTGCTGTTCTCCTACGGACGGCAGAGCAAGGCCAAGGTCGAGCTGGACGGCGACGAGGACGCGATCGCGAAGCTGCACGAGACGAAGCAGCTCGGGATCTGAAGCAGTCGGGATCTGAGGGAGTGGGTCACCGCACCGGGTGACCCGCCTCCCGCAGCGTCTCCTTGACCTCGCCGATGCGCAGGTCCCCGAAGTGGAACACCGACGCGGCCAGCACCGCGTCCGCGCCCGCCGCGATGGCCGGCGGGAAGTCCGCCAGCCTGCCCGCGCCGCCCGAGGCGATGACCGGGACGGTCACATGCCCCCGCACGGCCGCGATCATCTCCAGGTCGTAGCCGTCCTTGGTGCCGTCCGCGTCCATGGAGTTGAGCAGGATCTCGCCGGCGCCCAGCTCCGCGGCCCGGTGCGCCCACTCGACGGCGTCGATGCCGGTGCCGCGGCGGCCGCCGTGGGTGGTCACCTCGAAGGAGCCGGACTCGGTCCGGCGCGCGTCCACCGACAGGACCAGGACCTGGCGGCCGAAGCGTTCCGCGATCTCCCGGATGAGCTCCGGGCGGGCGATCGCGGCCGTGTTGACGCCGACCTTGTCCGCGCCGGCCCGCAGCAGCTTGTCCACGTCCTCGGCGGTGCGCACACCGCCGCCGACCGTGAGCGGGATGAACACCTGCTCGGCCGTGCGGCGCACCACGTCGTACGTCGTCTCGCGGTTGCCCGACGAGGCGGTGATGTCCAGGAACGTCAGCTCGTCGGCGCCCTCGGCGTCGTACACCTTGGCCATCTCGACGGGGTCGCCCGCGTCGCGCAGGTTCTGGAAGTTGACGCCCTTGACGACCCGGCCGTTGTCCACGTCCAGGCAGGGGATGACTCGGACCGCCAGGGTCATGAATCCACCGTTCCTCTGAATGCCTCTAGTTCCACCGACACCAGGACGCGCGGGTCGACGAAGCCGTCCACCACGAGGAAGCTCGCGACCGGGCGCACGATGTCGAACAGCTCCTTGTGGGCCCGGCCCACCTCGTCGAGGTCGCGCGTGTGTGCCAGATACATCCGCGTCCGGACCACGGACCCGATGCCGAGCCCGAACTCGCCGATCGCCTCGAGGGCGCTGGTGAAGGCCGCTTTGGCCTGCTCGTACGGGTCGCCCTCGCCGTACAGCACATCGCCCTTGAAGGGTGTCGTGCCCGCCACCAGCACCCGATCGCCCGCCGCCACGGCGCGCGCGAAACCGAAACTCTCTTCCCAGGGACTTCCGCTCTGCACGCGCCGTACGGCATCGCTCATGACGACACAGTCTCCAATGCCTCTTCCAGGGTGAACGCCTTCGCGTACAGCGCCTTCCCTACGATCGCGCCCTCGACACCGAGCGGGACGAGTTCGGCGATCGCACGGAGGTCGTCGAGCGACGAGACACCGCCGGAGGCCACCACCGGGCGGTCCGTCGCCGCGCAGACGTTCTTCAGCAGCTCCAGATTCGGGCCCTGGAGCGTGCCGTCCTTGGCGATGTCCGTGACGACGTACCGCGCGCAGCCCTCCTTGTTGAGGCGCTCCAGCGTCTCGTAGAGGTCGCCGCCGTCGCGGGTCCAGCCGCGGCCGCGCAGGGTCGTGCCGCGGACGTCGAGACCGACGGCGATCTTGTCGCCGTGCTCGGCGATGACCTTGGCGACCCACTCGGGGGCCTCCAGGGCGGCCGTGCCCAGGTTCACGCGGGTGCAGCCGGTGGCCAGGGCGGCGGCGAGGGTGTCGTCGTCACGGATGCCGCCGGACAGCTCCACCTTGATGTCCATCGCCTTGGTGACCTCGGCGATCAGCGCGCGGTTGTCGCCCGTGCCGAACGCGGCGTCCAGGTCGACCAGGTGCAGCCACTCGGCGCCGGACCGCTGCCAGGCGAGGGCGGCCTCCAGGGGCGAGCCGTAGGAGGTCTCCGTACCGGACTCGCCGTGCACCAGACGCACCGCCTGGCCGTCACGGACGTCGACGGCGGGGAGGAGTTCGAGCTTGCTCACAGTGTTCCGATCCAGTTGGTGAGGAGCTGGGCTCCGGCGTCGCCGGACTTCTCGGGGTGGAACTGCGTGGCCCACAGGGCACCGTTCTCGACGGCCGCGACGAACGGCTTGCCGTGTGTGGACCAGGTGACCTTGGGGGCCTCCATCGCCGGGTTGTGGGTCTGAAGCGACCAGTCGTGGACGGCGTAGGAGTGCACGAAGTAGAAGCGCGCGTCCGCGTCCAGGCCCGCGAACAGCTGCGAACCGGGCGCCGCGTCCACGGTGTTCCAGCCCATGTGGGGCACGATCTCGGCCTGGAGCGGCTCGACCGAGCCGGGCCACTCGTCGAGGCCCTCGCTCTCCACGCCGTGCTCGATGCCACGGGCGAAGAGGATCTGCATGCCGACGCAGATGCCCATGACCGGGCGGCCGCCGGACAGCCTGCGGTCGACGATCCAGTCGCCGCGCGCCTCGCGCAGGCCCGTCATGCAGGAGGCGAAGGCGCCGACGCCCGGCACGAGCAGCCCGTCGGCGTTCATGGCCTTGTCGTAGTCACGCGTTATCTCGACGTCGGCTCCCGCGCGCGCGAGGGCACGCTCGGCGGAGCGGACGTTGCCGAAGCCGTAGTCGAAGACGACGACCTTCTTCTGCGGGGCGCTCAATTCCACACCTCCAGCCTCACCACACCGGCAGCCAGGCACATCGCGGCGCCGATCGAGAGCAGCACGATCAGGCCCTTGGGCATCTTCTGCTTGATGAAGGAGTAGATCCCGCCGACGAGGAACAGGCCGACGACGATCAGCAGGGTCGAGATGCCGTTCACAGGGCGCCCTTCGTGGAGGGGAGGATGCCGGCCGCCCGCGGGTCGCGCTCGGACGCGTAGCGCAGGGCCCGGGCCAGCGCCTTGAACTGGCACTCCACGATGTGGTGCGCGTTGCGCCCGTAGGGCACGTGCACGTGCAGCGCGATCTGCGCCTGGGCCACGAAGGACTCCAGGATGTGCCGCGTCATCGTGGTGTCGTACTCGCCGATCATCGGGGCCATCTTCTCGGGCTCGGTGTGCACGAGGTAGGGGCGGCCCGACAGGTCGACGGTGACCTGGGCGAGAGACTCGTCCAGCGGGACCGTGCAGTTGCCGAAGCGGTAGATGCCGACCTTGTCGCCGAGGGCCTGCTTGAAGGCGGCGCCCAGGGCGAGGGCGGTGTCCTCGATGGTGTGGTGCGAGTCGATGTGCAGATCGCCCTCGGTCTTCACGGTCAGGTCGAACAGACCGTGCCGGCCGAGCTGGTCGAGCATGTGGTCGTAGAAGCCGACGCCGGTGGAGATCTCCGTCTTGCCGGTGCCGTCGAGGTCGATCTCGACGAGGACCGAGGTCTCCTTGGTCGTCCGCTCCACGCGTCCGGTGCGGCTCATGAACTCTGCTCCTTCTTCAGTGCACGTACCGCGTCGAGGAACGCGTCGTTCTCTTCGGGGGTTCCGGCGGTGACCCGGAGCCAGCCGGGCACGCCGTTGTCCCGGACCAGGACGCCCCGGTCGAGGATCTTCCGCCAGGCTTCGTGGGAGTCCGCGAACCGGCCGAACTGTACGAAGTTCGCGTCGGACGCGGTCACCTCGTAGCCGATCTCGCGCAGCTCGGTGACCAGGCGGTCCCGCTCGGCCTTGAGCTGCTCGACGTAGCCCAGCAGCGTGCCGGTGTGCTCCAGGGCGGCCAGGGCGGTCGCCTGGGTGACGGCCGACAGGTGGTACGGCAGCCGGACGAGCTGGACGGCGTCCACGACGGCGGGGTGCGCGGCGAGGTAGCCGAGGCGCAGGCCCGCCGCGCCGAACGCCTTCGACATCGTGCGGGAGATGACGAGGTTGGGACGCCCGTCGAGCAGCGGCAGCAGCGAGTCGCCGTGGCTGAACTCAATGTATGCCTCGTCGACGACGACCATCGACGGCTTCGCCGCCTGTGCGGCCTCGTACAGCGCGAGGACCGTCTCGGGCGGGACCGCGTTGCCCGTGGGGTTGTTGGGGGTGGTGACGAAGACGACGTCCGGCCGGTGCTCGGCGATCGCCCGCTCGGCGGCCTCGAGGTCGATCGTGAAGTCCTCGTTGCGGGGACCGGAGATCCAGCCCGTGCCCGTGCCGCGCGAGATGAGCGCGTGCATCGAGTACGACGGCTCGAAGCCGATCGCGGTGCGGCCGGGCCCGCCGAAGGTCTGCAGCAGCTGCTGGATGACCTCGTTGGAGCCGTTGGCGGCCCAGACGTTGGCGAGGCCCACCTCGTGACCGGACGTGTCCGTCAGGTACTCGGCGAGCTTGGTGCGCAGCTCGACCGCGTCCCGGTCGGGGTAGCGGTTGAGGGTGCGGGCCGCCTCGCGGACCCGCTCGGTGATGCGCTCGACCAGCGGCTCGGGCAGCGGGTAGGGGTTCTCGTTGGTGTTCAGCCGTACGGGGACGTCCAGCTGGGGCGCGCCGTAGGGGGACTTGCCGCGCAGCTCGTCCCGTACGGGGAGATCGTCGATACGTACGTCGCTCACTTGCTCTCCGGCACCTTCCAGCCGAACCTTGCCTTGATCGCCGCGCCGTGCGCGGGCAGGTCCTCCGCCTCCGCCAGCGTGACCACGTGGTGCGCGACCTCGGCCAGCGCGTCCTTGGTGTAGTCGACGATGTGGATGCCGCGCAGGAACGACTGGACGGACAGGCCCGAGGAGTGGCAGGCGCAGCCACCGGTCGGCAGGACGTGGTTGGAGCCGGCCGCGTAGTCGCCGAGGGAGACCGGCGCCCAGGGGCCGATGAAGATCGCGCCGGCGTTCCTGACGCGGTCGGCCACGGCGGTGGCGTCGGCGGTCTGGATCTCCAGGTGCTCGGCGCCGTACGCGTCGACCACCCTGAGGCCCTCGTCGATGCCGTCGACCAGGACGATCGCGGACTGCTTGCCGGACAGCGCCGGGACGATCCGGTCGTCGACGTGCCTGGTGGCCGCGACCTGCGGCTCCAGCTCCTTCTCCACGGCGTCCGCGAGCTCGACGGAGTCCGTGACGAGCACGGCGGCGGCCAGCGGGTCGTGCTCGGCCTGACTGATCAGGTCGGAGGCGACGTGCACCGGGTCGGCCGTGTCGTCGGCCAGGACCGCGATCTCGGTCGGGCCGGCCTCGGCGTCGATGCCGATCTTGCCGGTGAAGTAGCGCTTGGCGGCGGCGACCCAGATGTTGCCGGGGCCGGTGACCATGTTGGCGGGCGGGCAGGAATCCGTGCCGTAGGCGAACATCGCGACGGCGGTGGCGCCGCCGGCGGCGTAGACCTCGTCGACGCCGAGCAGCGCGCAGGCGGCCAGGATCGTCGGGTGCGGCAGCCCGCCGAACTCGGCCTGGGCCGGGGAGGCGAGCGCGATGGACTCGACGCCGGCCTCCTGGGCGGGCACGACGTTCATGACCACGGAGGACGGATACACGGACCGGCCGCCGGGCGCGTACAGCCCGACGCGCTCGACCGGAACCCACTTCTCGGTCACGGAACCGCCGGGCACCACCTGGGTGGTGTGCGTGCTGCGGCGCTGCTCGCGGTGGACGGTCCGGGCGCGCCGGATGGACTCCTCCAGGGCCGCGCGCACGGCCGGGTCGAGCTCCTCCAGCGCGCGCGTGAGCGCGGCGGCAGGCACCCGCACCTGGTCGAGCCTGACCCCGTCGAACCGCTCGGCGAAATCGATCAGCGCCGCGTCGCCCCGATGATGCACGTCCTCGCAGATCGGACGCACCTTCTCCAGGGCGGCCTGAACGTCGAACTCGGCTCGGGGCAGCAGGTCGCGCAGGGCGGGGCCCTCGGGGAGGGCGTCGCCACGCAGATCGATTCGGGAGATCACGTGCTCAATTCTCTCAGACCCCGATGACGTGCCGTTCGCTCGTATCAATGGCTGATACAGAACGCCGCCGGAACCCGGAAGATCCCCTTCACGTTTCGCGTTCGGGGCGTCACTCAGCGGGCATGAACTGGTGTACGAAGCAACTGACCCGCGAGTACCCGGGGAGGAAGGAAGAGACGTGACCGAGGGGGCCGGAGTGCGTGCCGGGGAGCTGCCCGACGACCTGACCGCGGCGGAGGCCGGAATGTGGCAGGCGTTCCGCAACGGCAGCGTGTACGACCTGAGCAGCGGCGACCCGGTGGTGGACGACCCGCACGGCGGCCACCCGTGGGGCGAGGATCGGACCGTGCGGGCCCGGATCGTCTGCTGGCTGCTCCTGGACGGCCCGCCCGCCCTGGCCGGCCGGGTGTCGTCGCTGAAGCTGACCGGCGTGCTGATCAGCGGCTCGCTGGACCTCGCGGGCGGCACGGTGGTCCCGTACGTCGAGATGCACCAGTGCCGGTTCGAGCAGGACGTGCTGCTGCCGGAGGCCCGCTTCACGACCGTGCGGATGGTGGACTGCTCGGTGCCGCGGCTGGAGGCGGCCCGCGTGCAGACGGAGGGCGATCTGCATCTGCCGCGCTGCCGCTTCCACCGCGGCATCCGGCTCACGGACGCGCAGATCGGCACGGACCTGATGCTCAACCAGGCGATCGTGCACCGGGACCGCAGCGGGCGGTCGATCGCCGCGGACGGCCTGACCGTCGGCCAGGACTTACAGGCCGAGCTGCTGGAGTCGCACGGCGAGCTGAGCCTGCGCGCCGCCACCATCGGCGTGTCCCTGAGCCTGCGCGGCGCCCGCCTGGCCAACCCGTACGAGCGGCTCGCCTTCAACGCCCCGCAGCTCACCGTCGAGCGCAGCCTGTACCTGACGCCGGCGGGCATCGGCGCCCAGGCGATGAGCGGGATGACCCCGGCGCGCGGGACGCGGATCCAGCGGTTCTCGTGCGAGGGCGGGATCCGGCTGGACGACGGGCGGTTCGGCGACGCGGTCGACTTCGAGCGGGCCAGGTTCACCCTCACCGACGACCAGGAGCTGTCACTGCGCCGGGTGCAGACGCCGGAGCTGCGGTTCCTCGGTGAGCAGCCCGCGCGCGGGCGTGTCGTGCTGTCGGGGGCGAAGATCGTCAACCTGATGGACCGGGCGGACGCCTGGCCCGGCCCCGGGCGGCTGCACATGGGCGGCTTCACCTACGAGAACCTCGTGCCGCGCGGGCCGTTCCCGCTGGCCGAGCGGCTGGACTGGGTGGCGGCGGCGACCGCCGAGTACAACCCGGAGCCGTACGAGCGGCTCGCGGCCGTGCTGCGGGCCGGCGGGGAGGACGAGGACGCCCGCGAGGTGCTGCTCGCCAAGCAGCGCCGGCACCGGGAGAGCCTGCCGCCGGCCGCCAAGCTGTGGGGTTACGCGCAGGACTGGACGGTCGCCTACGGGTACCGGCCGGGCCGGGCCGCGGTGTGGATGGCGGTGCTGTGGGCGGCGGGCTCGTTCGCCTTCGCCCAGGCCGGGCACCCGCCGCTGAAGCGCGGTGAGCATCCGGAGTGGAACCCCACGCTGTTCACGCTCGATCTGCTGCTGCCGGTCATCGACCTCGGCCAGGTGGGCTTCTGGCAGTTGCGCGGGGGCTGGCAGTGGCTGGCGACGGCCATGATCCTGCTGGGCTGGATCCTGGCGACGACAGTGGCGGCGGGGGCGACGCGGTTGCTGCGGCGCAACTAGTGTTGCCCATGTGATGGAAGTTGTTGAACTGTCACAGCTTTACCATCTCTTGACTCTGTGGCGTACAACTTTCCGCGACTTCCCTGAACGATCTGGCGCCGCTGTGACCAGCGGACTTTCAATGGTCGGCACCATGGCAATACAGCTGCCGTTCATCCGCGCGAGCCGGATGACAAGGACCGCCTCCCACCTCGTCGGCGGACCGCGCACCGACGACGAGGCACTGCTCGACGCGCCCGACGCGCGGCTCAGTCCGGCGCTGGTCGCGGCCGCCCGCGACGACCACGGACCGGCTGCCGGGCTGCTCAGCGCCACCCGGACGGCGGCCGAATGGGAGCGGCGCGACCGGTACGTCACCCGGCTGGCCGCCTTCGCCCGCTCGCGCCCCGACTGGCTGGACGCCTGGCTCGCCACCGTCCCGCAGGACCCGGACGCGCTGCTGCTCAGGGCCCAGCTCGCGGTGGACCGCGCCTGGCAGTCACCGGCCCGGGCCGAGGCGCTGCGCGAGGTGAGCCCGCTGATCACGGCCGCCGCGCGGGCCGACCACGGCGATCCCGTGCCCTGGCGGCTCGCGCTGGACCACGCGCGCGGCGCCCAGGCCGGACACAGCTACTTCGAGGAACTGTGGGCGGCGGCCGTCCGCCGCGCCCCCCACCACTACGGCTGTCACGAGTCGGCCCTGCGCTACCTGGCCGCGTCCTGGCACGGTTCGCACCAGGAGTGCTTCGACTTCGCCGACCGGGCCGCGCAGGACGCGCCAGCCGACGCGCTCGTCCAGGCGCTGCCGCTGCGGGCCGCCTTCGGCTATCTCACCGACGACTGCGGCCCCGAGCTGCCGCGCGAACGGCTGGACGCGGCCGCCGACCGGGCGATCGCGCTGTCCCTGCGCCTGCCGACGGCCGACCCCTGGCCGGCCCGCATGCGGAACCTGCTCGTCTTCGTCCTGGTGCGCCTGGAGCGCTGGCCGGACGCCCAGGAACAGCTGCGCCTGAACGGCCCGTACGCCACCTCGTTCCCCTGGGACCAGGTGTCCGACGACCCGCTCGGCCACTTCCTTCGGGTACGCGACGACATCCTGGCCGGAGCGGCCGGCCGGCCGCCCGGGCATCCACGGAGTGAACGGGGCGGACGAGCCCGCTCCCGCGACCATTAGGCTTTTGCGTCGTGACCACCGTCCGGCTCCCCCTCTTCCCCCTGAACTCGGTGCTGTTCCCGGGGCTCGTGCTCCCGCTCAACGTCTTCGAGGAGCGGTATCGCGCCATGATGCGCGAACTGCTGAAGACGCCGGAGGACGAGCCGCGCCGGTTCGCCGTCGTGGCGATCCGCGACGGCCACGAGGTGGCCCCGAGCGCGCCCGGCATGCCCGACCCCACGTCCCTGCCCGAGCGGGGGCCCGCCGCCGGCTTCGGCACGGACCCGGCCAAGGCGTTCCACAAGGTGGGCTGTATCGCGGACGCCGCGACGATCCGCGAGCGGACCGACGGCTCCTTCGAGGTGCTGGCGACCGGCACGAACCGGGTGCGGCTGCTGTCGGTGGAGGCGTCGGGTCCGTTCCTGACGGCCGAGCTGGAGACGCTGCCGGAGGAACCCGGCGACGAGGCGGCGCCCTTGGCCGAGGGGGTGCTGCGGTCCTTCCGCCAGTACCAGAAGCGGCTGGCTGGCGCGCGGGAACGGTCCCTGACGACCGGCGCCGACCTGCCCGACGAGCCCGGTGTGGTCTCGTACCTGGTGGCCGCGGCGATGATGCTGGACACCCCCACCAAGCAGCGCCTGCTCCAGGCACCCGACACGGCCTCCCGCCTGCGCGACGAGCTGAAACTCCTTCGCTCCGAGACGGCCATCATCCGTAATCTGCCGTCGTTGCCGTCGTCGGACCTGACGCGCGGCCCGACGAGTCTCAACTGAAGACGAGTCTCAACTGAAGACGCGTCTCAACCGAAGACGCGTCTCGACCGAAGCGGACGGAATGGCCAAGAAGTCGAAGAAGCAGCAGCCGGGCGGCACCCCCGCGACGGTCGCCCTCACGGCGGCCGGCGTGGAGTTCACGGTCCACTCCTACGACCACGACCCCTCCCACCCCTCCTACGGCGAGGAGGCGGCCGAGGCGATGGGCGTCTCCCCGGACCGCGTCTTCAAGACCCTGGTGGCGGACGTCGACGGCTCCCTGACGGTCGCCGTGGTCCCGGTGGCGGGCCAGCTGGACCTGAAGGCCCTGGCAGCGGCCGTGGGCGGCAAACGCGCGACCATGGCCGACCCGACACTGGCGGAACGCACGACGGGGTACGTCCGGGGCGGCATCTCCCCGCTGGGCCAGCGAAAGAGGCTCCCGACGGTGCTCGATGCCTCGGCTTCAGCGCACTCGACGATCTGCGTCTCGGCGGGCCGGAGGGGCCTGGAGGTGGAACTGTCCCCGCTGGACTTGCAGAAGCTGACGGACGCACTGCTGGCGCCTGTCGGGCGATTCAGCTGAGCTGCGGGCAATCGTGCCGCTAAGGGCGGCACCCGTCCCAAAGAGAGCGGCACCCCGCGCCGCCGGGCTGCGGACCCACCCCGCCCCAGCACCAACGCCGAGCGCTCAAGCAGCAGGCGGTGCCTCATAGGGCCCATGCCCGAACTCCGGCTCCGGATCCCGAGGCCCGAACAACGCCGTCAACCCGAGATGCAGCACCAGCGCGGCGAACGGCCAGGCCAGCAACGCCCCCTTCGCCCCCAGCCTCAACGGCGCGGAGAACGTCACCCCCCGCCCCACTTCCCGCGCATGGGCGACCACGTCCTCCGCGGGCCCGAGCCACACCCCGACCCGCCATGCCACAAACGACCCGAGCAGCCCCCCGACGGCCAGCCCCACGACCAGCGGCACACCCCCGCGCCGCCGCAGCAGGAACACGACCAGGGCACTGACGACCCCGAAGGCCAGCCCGAGCAGCGTGAACGTGCCGTCGACCCCGACGGCCTGCTCCCCCTCGGTGTCCTTGAGGAAGACGACCCAGTTCCCCTCGACCACGTCACCGACCAGCGGCACGTGAGGCGCGAGCCACCACCACAGCACGCCCAGCAGCACCCCGCCGAGCGCCACCGCCACGGCGACCACGCCGGCCTCCCGCACTTCCGTCCTCATGCCGGGCCCGTCGTCCTGCCCGTACCAGCCGTGCCCGGCGTACTCGGCCTGCTGAGACCCAGGAGCCTCGGCTTCATGAGCCTGGGACCCGTGCGCCCCGGGGCCGGCGCCCGGCGGCGGCCACGAATCCTGTGCGGAACGTTCATGCGGTGGCGGATTCAGTGGTGCGGTCACCCTGCCATCGTGCCAGGCCCGCCTGTGCCCCGCGTCACCGGACGATCCCTCCCCGCTCACCGGACGGCCGCCCGGCGGTACGCCCAGGTCGCCACGGCCAGCGATACGACGCCCACGAACCCGCACACGGCGAGGTCACCGAGCACGAAGGCCCAGTCGGGGTTCGGCCCGAACGTGCGCGCGAAGGCCTCCACCCCGTACGTCGACGGCAGCAGATCCCGCGCGAACCGCACGACCTCCGGCATCCGGTCCGCCGGCAGCACGCCCAGCAGCAGCGCCGCCGACATGCCGAGCTGCCCGAGCAACGTGGCCAGCTCCGGCCGGGGCGCGAGCAGCCCGAGCGCCGCCCCGAGCCCGGCGAGCGCGGCGCCCGCCAGCGGGATCACGGCCACGAGGATCCACAGATGGGCCAGTGGCAGCCCGAAGAGCACACAGCCGAACACCGCCGTCACGACGGTCCCGGGCACGGTGAACGACGCGTACGCGCCCGCCGCGCCCAGCACCACCGCCGCCGGCGGCACCGGCAGCGTCGCGTAGTGGTCGAGTCCGCCGCTGGCCCGCAGCTGCCCGAAGTACTGCGCGAGAAGGTTCAGCGCGACGAAGGCGACCACGAGGACCGACGACCCGGCGACGACGGCCTGCGCCTCTGCCCCGTCGTCCACGACCCCGCGCATCAGGATCATGATCCCGATCGACTGGAAGGTCGCCACGAACAGCAGCGGGATTCGCGCGACCCGCGCCCGGGACAGCTGCGCCCGGTACACGGCCGCCAGCGACGGCCACAGCCGCGCCCGAGGCCCGAGCTCGGCCGCGTACGCGGCGGGCTCGTCCACGGCCAGGGCACTGCCCGGCAGGACATCGGCGGGTACGACACTCACGTCGCGCTGCTCCCCTTCGTCGGGTCCACTGCGGCAGTCGCCCAGTTCGGTACGTACGCGGCGCCCCGCGTACTCAAGGCCGCCGCATTCCGGGCCGCCGCATTCCGGGCCGTCACATTCAAGGCCGTCATGTTCAAGGCCGCCATGTTCCAGGCCCCCGCACTCGAGGCCTCGCCACTCCTCACGCCTTCACCAGCCCCTGCTGCACGGCACCGCCCAGGGCCAGGTACACGTCCTCCAGGCTCGGCGTGGCCAGCGTGAAGTCGTCCAGGGCGGCGAAGGCGGCTCCGCCGGTGACGGTGGCGACCACCGCCCGGGCCTCCTCGGGCCCGAGCCGGAGCGTCCACAGGCGGCCCGACTCCACGGCGCGGTCCCGCAGCGCGGCCACCTCGGGGACGTGCAGCGGCGCCGCGTCCCGCCACACCAGGTCGACCCGCACCTCGCCGGCGACCTGCTCCTTGAGCCCGGTCGGAGTGTCGCAGGCGATCACCCGCCCCCGGTCGAGGACGGCCACCCGGTCCAGCACGGTCTCGGCCTCGATGACGTTGTGGGTGACCAGCAGCACGGTCGTCCCGCGCTCGGCCCGCCGCCGGTCGACGGCGGACCACACAGCCCGCCGCGCCACCGGGTCCATGCCGGTGGTCGGCTCGTCGAGCACGAGCAGCGACCGCTCCCCCACCAGCGCCGCGGCGAAGCACGCCAGGCGCCGCTGGCCCCCGGAGAGCTTCTTCAGCGGCCGCCCGGCGAGCGGCGCGAGCCCCAGCTCGTCGAGTACGTCGTCCCGCTCGGCCCGCGCCCGCCGTACGTCCAGGCCGCGCAGCCGCCCGGTGGTCTCGGCGGCGAGCGACACGGTCAGCTCGTCGAGGGCGGTCGACTCCTGCCCGAGGTAGGCGAGGATCCGCGCCGCCCGCTCCGGGTGGCGCACGATGTCGTGCCCGAGAATCTCCACGCTGCCGCGGTCGGGCCGCATCAGTCCGGTGAGCTGCCGTACGAGGGTGGACTTGCCGGCGCCGTTCGGCCCGAGCAGGCCGAAGATCTCGCCACGCCGGATGTCCAGCGTCACGTCGTCCGTGGCCCGGACCTCGGGTGTTCCGGGCGCGCCGCGCCGGGCGCGTACCGCCGGATAGGTCTTGGTCAGCCCGCGCACCGCGCACACGACGTCACCATCGTGCCGAAATGCCTGTGCCGCGCGCTTACTCACAAGGGACGAGACTACGGGGTCGGCGAGCCCGGTCCGCTCTCGGGTCGGTCCACAACGGGAAATCCGCCGGCGAAGTTCTCATTCGCCGACGGGCGCGTGCTCCACTCCCGTGCGGACGCCGATCTCCTTCCAGAAACCGGCCCGGATGGCGTACCGGTCCCGCTCGTCGATCTGGTCGTCCTTGTGGGCGAGCAGCCCGAAGCGGGCGGCGTAGCGCAGCAGCTCCCCGTCGACACGGTGCGGGATGCGCGGGTACATTCCGGACAGTTTCTGCAGGTGGCCCTGGTCGCCGAGGCGCTCGACCCAGCGCCGCGCGAAGACCTGCCCCACCTCGAAGGGGTCGCCGCCGACGGTGGTGATGTCCTCCTCGCGGTCGGCCCACCGCTGCTCGGCCGTGGTCAGCTGGGCGAGCGTCGGCATCGAGGCGGCCTCGGGGGGCTCGGCCGTGGGCCGGTCGACCCAGCCCTTGTCGGAGGACCAGCGGAGGGTGGCGGAGGCGGGCTGCTGGGCGGACTGGGCGCCGGGGGCGCGCAGGGCGGCCAGGTCTTTGGGCGTGGGGACGCCTTTGGCGGCGGGCGCCCGTTCCTCCCCGCCGTTCTGCCCGGCACCGGCCGCGGGGTGCTGCGGCTGCGGGGCGGGTCGCTCGGCCGCGGCGGCGAGCGCGGACTCGGGCAGCGGGGCGGAGAGGATCGCGGCGATCTCGGGCCGGGGCGCGGGCTGCGGGGCGCACACGCCGGTGTGCTCCTTGGCGCGGACGGCCCTGGTGATCCAGGTCCGGTCCAGGACGCGCCGCTCGTCGGCCTCGGCGACCAGGTCCTCGGACTGGTTGTAGTCGCCGTCGGCGGCCTGCACGGCCCACAGGTGGACGGCGACGCCGTGCTCCTTGGCGGCCATCATTCCCGGCAGCAGGTCACCGTCCCCGGTCACCAGGACGACGTCGGAGCAGGCGCGGTTGCGGGCCAGTTCGGTGAGCTCGGCGTGCATCGCGGCGTCCACGCCCTTCTGCGCCCAGCGGCCGTCGCTGCGGGTCAGCGCGCCCAGCCGGACGGTGACCCGGGGCATCACGCGCAGCCTGCGGTGCTCGGGCTGCGGGACCCGGTCGGGGGCGCCGTCGAACCAGTAGATACGCAGCAGCGGCTGCTGCGTGTCCGACTCGGCGCGTTCGCGCAGCCCCTGGATGAGGGCGGTGTGGTCGACGGTGATACGGGATCGCGAGGGCTCCCCGGCGAGGAGACTCGCCGCTGCCCCCAGCAGATACCCCGCGTCCACCAGGACGATGCAGCGGTCCACACGACTCACCCTCTTCCCGGGAGGTTTGCTTCGGGCTTGCTTCGAGTCTGCCCGACGGCGCGGAGGTTAACGGCCGGAACTCGATCTTCGGCGTGGCGTTTCCGAGGATCTCGCCGCGACCAGCCCTGTCACGCACGGTAATTGTCCGACATGCGATCGTTGTCGGCCTGTGTGAATCTGGTCCCGGCCCTGGCCCCTAGATCCCCCACAGGAGGCATCACCATGGCCAAGAACAAGAACCGTGACCGTAAGCAGCAGCGTCCTACCGAGCGCGGACAGCGGGCGGACCGCAGCCCCGCGACCGAGGCGGAGCCCCAGCCCGAGGTCGAGCTGACCCCCGGTGACGTGGCGTCCCGCAAGCGGAAGCGCAGCTTCGGCCACAACTGACATCTGTGTGACGGGTCGTTGAGACTCGCGCTCATGCGCGAGGGGCGTACCAGGTACCGGGTACGCCCCTCACGCGCGTCAAGAGCCCGCTGGGCTCTGTCGTCAGCCCGCCAGGCAGGACGGCCCGAGCAGCACCTTCAGGTCGCCGAAGAGCGCCGGGTCCGGCTTCACCCGGTGCCGGTCCAGACGCAGCACGGTCGTCTTGGTCGGCCCCTGGAGCCTGATCCGGACCTCGCTGTCGCCCTTGTGGTGGCTGAGGACCTCGCCGAGCCGGCTGACCAGCGGCGGGGTCACCCGCGTGGCCGGGATGGTCAGTACGACGGGCGCGTTGGTGCCCGCGTTCGACAGGTCGGGGACCTGCAACTCCATCGCGACCAGCCGCGGCACGTCCTCGCGCTTGTCGAGTCGGCCCTTGACGAACACCACGGCGTCCTCGACGAGTTGGGTCGAGACGAGCTGGTAGGTCGCCGGGAAGAACATGCACTCGATCGAGCCGGCGAGGTCCTCGACGGTGGCGATGGCCCAGGCGTTGCCCTGCTTGGTCATCTTGCGCTGGAGGCCGGAGATGATGCCGCCGATGGTGACGACCGCGCCGTCCGCGTGCTCACCGCCGGTGAGCTGGGAGATGCCCGCGTCGGCCTTGTCGGACAGGATGTGCTCCAGACCGAACAGCGGGTGGTCGGAGACGTACAGACCGAGCATCTCCCGCTCCTGGGCGAGCAGATAGGTCTTGTCCCACTCCTCGGTGGTGAACTCCACGTCGAGCCCGAAGCCCGGCTCGTCGCTCTGCTCCTCCCCCATGCCGCCGAAGAGGTCGAACTGCCCCTCGGCCTCCTTGCGCTTGACCGCGACCACGTTGTCGATCATCGGTTCGTACTGCGCGGTCAGGCCCTTGCGGGTGTGGCCCATGGCGTCGAAGGCGCCGGCCTTGATCAGCGATTCGGTGGTGCGCTTGTTGCAGACCACCGCCTCCACCTTGTCGAGGTAGTCCGGGAACGAGGTGTACTTCCCCTTGGCCTTGCGGCACCTGATGATCGACTCGACGACGTTCGTACCGACGTTGCGGACGGCGGAGAGGCCGAAGAGGATCACGTCGTCGCCCTGGGCGGCGAAGTTGGACATCGACTCGTTGACGTCCGGCGGGAGCACCTTGATGCCCATGCGGCGGCACTCGTTGAGGTAGACGGCCGACTTGTCCTTGTCGTCCTTCACGGACGTGAGGAGCGCGGCCATGTACTCGGCGGGGTGGTTCGCCTTGAGGTACGCCGTCCAGTACGAGACGAGTCCGTACGCGGCGGAGTGCGCCTTGTTGAACGCGTAGCCGGCGAAGGGGACCAGCACGTCCCACAGCGCCTGGATGGCCTCGTCGCTGTAGCCCTTCTTGCGGGCGCCCTCCTGGAACAGCACGAAGTTCTTGGCCAGTTCCTCGGGCTTCTTCTTGCCCATCACGCGGCGGAGGATGTCGGCCTCGCCGAGCGAGTAGCCCGCGATGATCTGGGCGGCCTTCTGCACCTGCTCCTGGTAGACGATCAGGCCGTGGGTGACGTCCAGGACCTCCCTGAGCGGCTCCTCCAGCTCGGGGTGGATGGGCGTGATGTCCTGCTGCCCGTTCTTGCGCAGGGCGTAGTTCGTGTGGGAGTTCATGCCCATCGGGCCCGGGCGGTACAGGGCCGACACGGCGGAGATGTCTTCGAAGTTGTCCGGCTTCATCAGCCGAAGCAGGGAGCGCATGGGGCCGCCGTCGAACTGGAAGACGCCGAGGGTGTCGCCGCGCTGGAGCAGTTCGAAGGTCGTGGGGTCGTCGAGCGGGAGGCTCAGGAGATCGATGTCGATCCCCTTGTTGGACTTCACCATCTTGACGGCGTCGTCCATGATCGTCAGGTTGCGCAGGCCGAGGAAGTCCATCTTCAGCAGGCCGAGCGACTCACAGCTCGGGTAGTCCCACTGCGTGATGGTCACGCCGTCGGTGTGCCTGACCCAGACCGGGACGTGGTCGGTGATGGTCTCGCTGGACATGATCACGCCGGCGGCGTGGACGCCCATCTGGCGGACCAGGCCCTCGACGCCCTTGGCGGTGTCGATGACCTTCTTCACGTCCGGCTCGTTCTCGTACATCGCCCGGATCTCGCCCGCCTCCGAGTAGCGGGGGTGCTCGGGGTTGGTGATGCCGTCGAGGTTGATGCCCTTGCCGAGGACGTCGGCGGGCATGGCCTTGGTGAGGCGGTCGCCCATCGCGTACGGGTAGCCCAGCACGCGCGCGGAGTCCTTGATCGCGTTCTTGGCCTTGATGGTGCCGTACGTGCCGATCATGGCGACCTTGTCGGCGCCGTACTTCTCCGTCACGTACCGGATCACCTCGACGCGCCGGCGCTCGTCGAAGTCGATGTCGACATCGGGCATGGAGATGCGCTCGGGGTTGAGGAACCGCTCGAAGATCAGGCCGTGCGGGATGGGGTCGAGGTCGGTGATGCCGAGGGCGTAGGCGACGATCGAGCCGGCCGCGGAGCCTCGGCCGGGGCCGACCGCGATGCCCTGCTTCTTGGCCCACATGATGAAGTCGGCGACCACGAGGAAGTAGCCCGGGAAGCCCATCGAGATGATGGTGTCCATCTCGTACTCGACCTGCTTCATGCGGTCGTCCGGGATGCCGTCCGGGAAGCGGCGGTGCATGCCGCGCAGGGTCTCCTCGCGGAACCAGCTGACCTCCGTGTACCCCTCGGGGATGTCGAACTTGGGCATCAGGTCGCGCTTCTCGAACATGCCCGTGGTGTCGACCATCTCGGCGATCAGCCGGGTGTTGGCGCAGCCCTCCTGCCAGGCGTCCGAGGAGTCGATGGCGTACATCTCGTCCGTGGACTTCAGGTAGTAGCCGGTGCCGTCGAACCTGAAGCGGTCGGGGTCGGAGAGGTTCTTGCCGGTCTGGATGCACAGCAGGGCGTCGTGCGCGCTCGCCTCGTGCGAGTAGGTGTAGTGGGAGTCGTTCGTGACCAGCGGGGGGATGCCGAGCTTCTTGGCGATCTCGAGCAGGCCGTCGCGGACCCGGTGCTCGATCTCGATGCCGTGGTCCATCAGCTCCAGGAAGTAGCGGTCCTTGCCGAAGATGTCCTGGTAGTCGGCGGCGGCCTTGAGGGCCTCGTCGAAGTGGCCGAGGCGCAGCCGGGTCTGGACCTCGCCGGAGGGGCAGCCGGTGGAGGCGACGATGCCCTCGGACCACTTGGCGATGGTCTCCTTGTCCATGCGGGGCCACTTCTGCAGCCAGCCCTCGGCGTACGCGTCCGAGGAGAGGCGGAAGAGGTTGTGCAGGCCCGTCTTGTTCACGGCCCACATCGTCTTGTGGGTGTAGCCACCGGAGCCGGAGACGTCGTCCCGCTTCTGGTGCGGCTGGCCCCACTGGATCTTGCGCTTGTTGCGGCGCGACTCGGGCGCGACGTACGCCTCGATGCCGATGATCGGCGTGACCCCGGCCTTCTGCGCCGTGTGGAAGAAGTCGTACGCCCCGTGGAGGTTGCCGTGGTCGGACATGGCGATGTGCGTCATGCCCATCTCGTTGCACGCGTTGAACATGTCCTTCAGCCGCGCGGCACCGTCCAGCAGCGAGTACTGGGTGTGGACGTGCAGGTGCGTGAACGGCGGCTTTGACACGGCTGCGGCCTCCAGAGAAAACGTTCGTCGAATGGGGCCCGACAGGCTGCGGACAGTCTGGGGGACAGCGTCGAAGTCTATGCCTCGCCAGTGACACTCGGGGGCCTGACCCGCGTACCTTCGTGCGGGGCTCGCGGGCACTCCCGCGGACCGCCGCACGTTAGACGGAGGGCGGATCTGCCGTCCCCAGACGTACCACCAGGAGGCACCCAGCGATGTCGTTCCCGCAGCTCGACGGCGAGCACCGCGGTGAGGAAATTCTCGCCGTCTTCGACACCGCCTTCGGCGAGCTCCTGGCCGCCGACCCGGCCGCGTTCCGCGTGAAGTTCCGGAAGATGGCGGCCTCGGCCTTCGCGTTCTACCGGGGCACGGCGTGCCTCTTCTACCACGATCTGGGGCAGGAGAAGCGGGGCGGGCCGTTCCTGGACGAGCGCACCTCGCGCGTGTGGATCCACGGCGACCTGCACGCGGAGAACTTCGGCACGTACATGGACGCCAACGGCCGCCTGATCTTCAACGTCAACGACTTCGACGAGGCCTACGTCGGCCCCTTCACGTGGGACCTGAAGCGCTTCGCCGCCTCCATCGCCCTCATCGGGTACGCGAAGGCGCTCAGCGACGAGCAGATCTCCGAGCTGGTGACGATCTACGCGGTCGCCTACCGCGAGCGGATCCACGCCCTGGCCACCGGCGCCAAGAGCGACGAGGTGCCGCCCTTCACGCTGGACACGGCACAGGGCCCGCTGCTGGACGCGCTGCGCGACGCCCGGTCGCTGACCCGGTTCGGGCTGCTGGAGTCGATGACGGAGATCCGCGACTTCGAGCGCCGCTTCGCCCCGGGCGGCGGTTCGGTGGAGCTGGACGCGGCCACGCGCTACAAGGTGCTCGCCGCCTTCGACGGCTACCTGGAGACGCTCCCGGACAGCTCGCTGGCCCGCCCGGACTCCTACCGCGTGAAGGACGTCGTCGGCCGGCGCGGCATCGGCATCGGCTCGGCGGGGCTGCCGTCGTACAACATCCTCCTTGAGGGCCACAGCGACGCCCTGGAGAACGATGTGGTGATCTACATCAAGCAGGCCCAGACCCCGGCCGTCTCCCGGCACGTCACGGACCAGCCGATCCGCGACTACTTCCAGCACGAGGGGCACCGCACGGTCATCTCCCAGCGCGCCCTCCAGGCGCACGCCGACCCGTGGCTGGGCTGGACCGAGCTGGACGGCGCGGGCCAGCTGGTCGCCGAGGTCTCGCCGTACGCGGTGGACCTCGACTGGGGCGACATCGACGACGCTGAGGAGATCGCCCAGGTGGTGGCCGACCTCGGCCGCGCCACGGCCACGATGCACTCGGCGGCGGACGACCAGTCCGGCGAGTCCCTGGTGCCGTTCTCCACGGAGCGGGCCATCGACGCCGCGATCGCGGGCGACGAGGAGAGCTTCGCCCCGCTGCTGACCGACTTCGCGCACAGCTACGGCGCACGCGCGCGTGCCGACCACCAGACCTTCGTGGACCTGTTCCGCAACGGCCGGATCCCGGGGCTGTAAGGGCCCTGAGCCGGGGCTTTGTCCGGCCGCTTACTCACAGGCATCCTTTAGGGGTCCCTTACAGGCCCCCGTGACAGACTCTCCTTTCGCTATGGACATATCCGGGATCCAGCTCAGAGCCGTACGCGCGGCGCTGTTCACGGCAGTGGTCGTGACGCTCAGCACCGCGTCGCACGTGCTGCTGTCCCGGGTCCCGCTGCCGATGGGCACGGTGGCCGCGGTCGCCGTCACCGTGTTCGTGATCGCGTACGCCCTGGCGGGCCGCGAGCGCTCCTTCGGGCGGATCGCGGCCCTGCTGATCCCGCTGGAACTGGCCGCCGACACGGTGTTCACCACGGGACAGCACGCCTGTTACGGCCGTTCGGGCGGGCCGGTAGCCGGCCCGCTGCGGTCGGTCGGCCTGGACGTGCTGTGCGGCGGCTTCGAGATCGGCACGCCGCTGGCGCGGATGGCCGGGGCCACCGGCACCGACCGGCTCGCGGCCGTGGTCGCACACGCCGATCCGGCCACCGCCTGGCTGCTGCTCGGCGCGCACGTCGGCGTGGGACTGACCGCCGCCGTCTGGCTGCGCCGCGGCGAGCGGGCCCTGGCCCAGCTGCTGCGGGCGGTGGCGGCGAGCACGTTCCGGCCGTTGCTGCTAGCGGTCGCCGCCGTGACGGTGACCCGGGACCCGGCCGGGCCCCGGCTGCCGTCGCGGGCCTCCGACCGCACGCCCACCGCCCGCGACCGGATCCTCACCCACTCCCTGGGACGACGTGGACCGCCGTGCTCGCCCGCCTTCGCGTGAGGCACCTTTCGAGCACCGCCAGTCCCCCTTACGTATTCCGCACACGACGTGTGCGCGTCCCCGACGGAGAACATCACCATGAGCAAGCGGAACAGCCAGGCGGCGAAGACGGCGGCCCGTGAGCGGCTGCGCGTCGAGCGCGAGCGCGAGGCCAAGCGGGCGAAGGCCAAGCGGCAGATCATCGTCGCCGCCTCCATAGTCGGCGTCCTGGCGATAGCCGGCGGCATCGGCTACGCGGTCGTCCAGGCCAACAAGCCCACGCACTGGGAGGCCCAGAAGGACGCCAAGGTCGTCGCCCCGGCCAACACCACGGGCAGCAAGGGCACCACGGTCGTCATCGGCAAGGACTCGGCCAAGAAGACCCTGAAGATCTACGAGGACCCGCGCTGCCCCGTGTGCGCCCAGTTCGAGCAGACCGTCGGTCCGACCGTGAAGAAGGACATCGACGACGGCAAGTACAAGATGCAGTTCATCGGCGCCACCTTCATCGACAACAAGGACAACGGCGAGGGCTCCAAGAACGCGCTGAGCGCCCTGGGTGCCGCGCTGAACGTCAGCGACCAGGCGTTCCTCGACTACAAGGCCGCGCTGTACTCGGCGAAGTACCACCCCGAGGAGACGACCGACGAGTTCAAGAAGGACAGCTACCTCATCAAGGTCGCGAACACCGTCCCGGAGCTGAAGAACAACAAGAAGTTCCAGGACGCGGTCGAGAAGGGCACCTACGACGCCTGGGCGATGGCCATGTCGAAGACCTTCGACGACAACAAGGACGGCGTGCAGGGCACCCCGGGCTTCGTCATGGACGGCAAGCAGCTCACCGCCGACAACCAGGGCACGCCGCTGATGACGGTGGCCGACTTCAACCGGGTCGTGGGCGAGGCCCTCAAGAAGTGACGGCAGGTCAGGGACCGGCCGGCATGTGAAGAGCGGGCGAACTTCCTTCAGTTCGCCCGCTCCGGTGCATACCGACCAGTAACCTGATCGCTCGTGACCAGTCGATACAGATCATCGAACACGTCCGAGGGCCTCAACTCCCTCACCCCGCGCCGCCGTACGGTCGTCAAGGCCGCGGCGGCGACCGCTGTCCTGGCCGGGCCACTGGCGGCAACCCTGCCCGCGCGCGCCGTCGACCAGGCACCCGCCTTCCTGCACGGCGTGGCCTCCGGTGACCCGCTGCCGGACGGCATCCTGCTGTGGACCCGCGTGACGCCCGTCCCGGAGGCGATACCCGGCTCCGGGCTCGGCCCGGACACCGAGGTGAGCTGGATCGTCGCCAGGGACAAGGCGTTCAGCACCGTCGTCGCCAAGGGCTCCACCACCGCGACCGCCGCCTCCGACCACACCGTGAAGGCCGACATCCGCGGCCTGGAGCCGGGCACGGACTACTGGTTCCGCTTCTCCGCCGGCGGCACCGACTCCCCCGCCGCCCGCACCCGCACCGCCCCGGCGCCCGACGCGGCCGTCACCAACCTGCGCTTCGGCGTGGCCTCCTGCGCCAACTGGGAGGCCGGCTACTTCTCCCCGTACCGCCACCTCGCCACGCGCGGCGACCTGGACGCCTGGCTGCACCTCGGCGACTACATCTACGAGTACGGCACCGGCCAGTACGGCACCCGCGGCACGGTCGTCCGCCCGCACGCCCCGGCCCACGAGATCGTCACCCTCGCCGACTACCGCGTCCGGCACGCCCGCTACAAGACGGACCCGGACCTCCAGGCCCTGCACGCGGCGGCCCCTGTCGTGGCGATCTGGGACGACCACGAGTTCGCCAACGACGCCTGGTCGGGCGGCGCCGAGAACCACACGGAAGGCGCCGAGGGCACCTGGTCCGCCCGCCAGGCCGCCGCCAAGCAGGCCTACTTCGAGTGGATGCCGGTGCGTCCGGCGATCGCGGGCACCACCTACCGCCGGCTGCGTTTCGGCAAGCTGGCCGACCTCTCGCTGCTGGACCTGCGCTCCTTCCGCTCCCAGCAGGTCAAGGTCGGCGACGGCGAGGTCGACGACCCGGACCGCACGCTCACCGGCCGCGCCCAGCTCGACTGGCTCAAGGCGGGCCTGAAGGCGTCCGACACCACCTGGCGGCTGGTCGGCAACTCGGTGATGGTCTCGCCGTTCGCCATCGGCTCGCTCTCCGCCGACCTGCTGAAGCCGCTGGCCAAGCTGCTGGGCCTGCCGCAGGAGGGTCTCGCCCTCAACACCGACCAGTGGGACGGCTACACCGACGACCGCCGCGAGATCCTGGCGCACCTGCGGTCCCACGCCATCCGCAACACCGTCTTCCTCACCGGCGACATCCACATGGCGTGGGCCAACGACGTGCCGGTGGACGCCGGTACGTACCCGCTGTCCCCGTCGGCCGCCACCGAGTTCGTCGTCACCTCGGTCACCTCCGACAACCTCGACGACATCGTCAAGGTCCCCGAGGGCACGGTCTCCGCGGTCGCCGCACCCGTGATCCGCGCCGCCAACCGGCACGTCCACTGGGTCGACACCGACCGCCACGGCTTCGGCGTCCTGGACATCACGGCCGAGCGCGCGCAGATGGACTACTACGTCGTCTCCGACCGCACGAAGCGGGACACGACCGCCAAGTGGGTCCGCTCGTACCGCACCCGCAACGGCACCCAGAAGGTCGAGCGCGCCTACGACCCGGCGTGACCGGACCTCCCTACAGGCTGTCGAGGAAGCCGAGTGCCACCCGCCAGGTGGCCTCGGCGGCCTCCTCGTCGTAGTCCGGCAGGTCGGGGTCGGTGTAGAGATGGCCGGCCCCGGCGTACCGGTACACCTCGACGTCGGCGCCGGTGCGGCCCATCTGGAGGTACCAGGCGCTGAGCCAGTCGTCCGTCTCGAACGGGTCCGGCTCCGCCACGTGCAGCTGGACCGGCAGCTCGTCCGCCGTGACGCCCGGCGCGATGTCCGACGTGCCGTGCAGGAGCAGCAGCCCGCGCGCCTTGTCGTCGCCGAGGGCGAGGGTCTGCGCGATGGAGGCGCCGAGCGAGAACCCTGCGTAGACCAGCCCGCGCTCGGAGTAGGGCGCGGCGGCCAGCACGGCCCGCCTCAGCAGCTCCTCCTTGCCGATCTTCTCCTTGTGCTCCATGCCTTCCTCGACCGTGTCGAACGTGCGTCCCTCGAAGAGGTCGGGTGTCCACACCTCGTGTCCGGCCGCGCGCAGCCGGTCAGCGGCCTGGAGCACCGCGGGCCGCAGCCCATGGGTCGAGTGAAAGAGCATGATGTCCATGAGGCCATGGTGCCAGCCGGGTGTGACCTGCCGGGATCGCGGCACTACCCAGGACGCCGCCGAAGTCACATGTTCATGCACCCGGCGAGCCGGTTAGGTTCGGGGGCATGGAGAACCTGCTACGACCGCTGATCGTGGTCGGTGGCTCGGTCGTGCTCACGCTGGTGATCGGCTGGGCCACCGACTTCCTGCTGCGCAAGGCCGACGAACGGCACCACGAGACCCCGCTGTGGGGGCTGCTCCGCCGCGGCCGCATCCCCTACCAGCTCCTGCTGTGCGCGGCCCTGCTGAGAGGGTCGTACGACGAGGCGCAACTGCTGGAGAGCCGCAGGGAGGGCATCGGCCAGGTGCTGACCCTGGTGCTGATCGGGTCGGCCGCCTGGCTGGTGATCCGTATCGCGTCGGCGATCGTCGAGACGTCCTACACCCGGTACGCCAATGCCCGGGCCCACCGCGACCCGGCCAGGGTCCGCCGGGTGCGCACCCAGGTGACGCTGATCATGCGGGTGGTGTCCGCGATCGTCGGTGTGGTGGCCGCGGCGAGCATGCTGCTGACGTTCCCGGCGTTCCGCGCGGCGGGTGCCTCGCTGCTGGCCTCGGCCGGCATCCTCGGCATCGTCGCCGGTGTCGCCGCCCAGTCCACGCTGAGCAACATGTTCGCCGGGTTCCAGATCGCCTTCGGCGACATGGTGCGCATCGGGGACACCGTCGTCGTGGACGGCGAGTGGGGCACGGTCGAGGAGATCACGCTGACGTTCCTGACCGTGCGCACCTGGGACGAGCGCCGGATCACCATGCCGGTGTCGTACTTCACGTCCAAGCCGTTCGAGAACTGGTCGCGCGGCACCCCGCAGATGACCGGCACCGTCTTCTGGCACGTCGACCACACGGCCCCCGTGGACGCCATGCGCGAGAAGCTCCGCGACATCCTGCGCCAGTGCCCGGCCTGGGACGGCCGCGCCTACGACCTGTCCGTCACGGACACCACCCCGAACACCATGCAGGTGCGGGCCCTGGTGACCGCCAAGGACGCGGACGACATCTGGACGGTGCGGGTCGCGGTCCGCGAGCAGATGGTCGGCTGGCTGGCCGACGAGCACCCGTACGCCCTGCCCCGGGTCAACACGGCGGACGCGATCCTGCCGCCGTCCCAGAGCCAGAACGGCCACCGCCCGTCCCAGGACGGCGTCCCGCACCAGCAGCGCCGCTTCCACGGCGCGAGCCGGACGGAGCCCTGACGGCGGCACGGGCGGACGTCCACCCACGACCGGAGCGCCGACCGCACCGCAGGAGGGGCGCCCGGTCACCGAGCAACCCGCGTCCTGCCGCGCCGACCGACGCAGGAGGGCTGCCCGCGGCTGCGGGCAGCCCTCCTGCGTCGGTCGGGTCAGTGACCGCGCTCGGCGCCGCCGTTGACCTGGATGATCTGGGACGTGATGTGCCCGGCGCCGGGAGAGGCGAGCCAGTGCAGGGTCTCGGCAACGTCCCCGGGCGTCCCGGCTCGCCCGTTCGAGGTCTCGCCGATGAGCCGCGCCCTCCGCTCCTCGGCCATCGCGTCCCCGAAGAACTCGGTGTCCTCGATGTAGCCGGGCGCGACCACGTTCACGGTGATGCCGCGCGGCCCCAGCTCCCGGGCCAGATCATGGGCATACGGGTGCAGCCCCGCCTTGGCCGCCGCGTACGCCCCGCTCCCGGATCCCCGGTAGGCGGCGATGGAGCTGAGGAACAGCACCCGCCCACCGGGTTCGGCGAGCCTCGGCTTCAGAGCCTCGGTGAGCAGGACGGCGGTCAGCGTGTTGAGCCGGAAGTTCACGGTCCACGTGTGGGCGACGCCCTCGAGCGGATCGTCGCTCCCGGCATCCGGTTCGAGCAGCCCGCTGCCGCCGGCGCTGTGCACGAGCACGTCCACGCCCCCGAACTCCCGCTCCACGAAACCGGCGACGCCCCGCACGTCCTCGGGCTCGGCGAGATCCGCCGCACAGGTCAGTGCGCCGGGCACCTCGGCCTTCTCCAGCACCTCGGCCCGCCGCCCGAGCAGCAGCACCCGATCCCCGCCCGCGGCGAACATCCGAGCCGCCGCGAGCCCAATTCCCGTACCTCCACCACTGATTACTACGTTTCGTGCCATGCGAACGACCCTACGACGCCCCGGCCGCCCACCGTCAAACCGTCAACCGAGGCCGCGGCCGCCTGGGGACACGCGTGGGCGGCTCACCGCATACTACGGACGTCGAGATGCCGCAGCACCCGGTCCACCACCTCGGGATCCGCCCCCGGCTCGCTCCGCGCCGCCAGCACCTCGTGCCGCGCCGCACTCAGCATTTCCTGCTGGATCCGCCGCACCCGCTTCAGCCGCCGGGCCCGCTCCCGATATGCGTCCCGCCGCTCGTCCTCGGCCACTTCGGGACTGATCCGCACCGCGATGTCGAACGCCCGCCGCACCATCTGCTCGGACAGCTCCTCCGGCAGCTCCTCGGCCTCCTCGATCTCCCGGAGCCTGCGCTTCGCCGCATGGGACGCCCGGATCGCCAACGCCTTCGCGAACTCCTTCTCGACGTCCGTGTCGGCCCGCACCCCCAGCGACCGCACCAGCCACGGCAGCGTCAGCCCCTGCACCACCAACGTCGCCATGATCACCCCGAACGCGATGAAGATGATCTCGTCCCGGCTGGGGAACGGCGCCCCCGCGTCGGTCTCCAGCGGAATGGCCAGCACCAGCGCGACGGAGGCCACCCCCCGCATTCCCGACCACCACATCACCACGGTCTCGCGCCAGCTCACCGGGATGTCCTCGTCGTAGTCCCGCCGCGCGTGCAGCCGTTTGGTCAGCCAGGTCGCCGGCAGCAGCCACAACAGCCGTACGAACACGACCACGCAGACGACGACCGCCGCCCACCCGAGCAACTCGCCCCAGCGGCCGGACGCGGTATGGATCGCGTTGTGCAGCTCCAGCCCGACCAGCCCGAACGCGACGCCGGTGACGAGCGTGTCGACGATGTTCCAGAACGTGTGCCCGGCCAGCCGCGTCATGACGTCGTCGGCGTCGGACCCGTGCTCCGCGAGGAACAGCGCGGTGGTGAGCACGGCGAGCACCCCGGACCCGTGCAGTTCCTCGGCCATGACGTACGAGGCGTACGGCACCAGCAGGGTCAGCCCGATCTGGAGGGTCGCCTCGCCGAGCAGGTCCATCAGCTTGTTCGCGCCCCAGCCCAGCGCGAGGCCCACGGCCACCCCGACCACGGCCGACAGCACGAGATCGAGCCCGGCCTTCCAGGGTGAGAACGTCCCGCTGACGGCGGCCGCGATCGCCACGTGGTACAGGACGATGGCCGTCACGTCGTTGAACAGCCCCTCGCCCTCCAGGATCGACACCAGCCGGCGCGGCAGCCCCAGTTGCCCGGCGACGGCGGTCGCCGCGACCGGGTCCGGCGGCGCGACCAGCGCGCCGAGCGCGAACGCCGCGGCCAGCGGCAGCCCCGGCACGATCGCGTTGGCCGCGGCGGCCACACAGGCCATGGTGACGAACACCAGCGCCACGGCCAGCAGGAAGATCGGCCTCTTGTTCGCCGCGAACTGCCGCCAGGACGTGCGCCGCACCGCGGCGTACAACAGCGGCGGCAACAGCAGCGGCAGGATCAGGTCCGGCGGGATCTGGACGTTCGGTACGAAGTCGAGCAGCGCGAGGACTATGCCCAGGAGCGTCATCAGCACCGGCGCGGGCACGCTGAGCCGGTCCCCGACCGGGACGCTGATCACGGCCCCGAGCAGTAGCACGAACAGCAGGGCCAACTGATCCACGGTCAGCGCTCCGGAAGGTCAGACGTTCACACGACTGACCTCAAGCCTGCCACGCAACTCCCGGGACAAACCGTTTCGGCACCCTTCACGACGGGCTAAAGCGAACGCCGCATCGCCTGGTGCGGAATGCCCGCTTCCAAGTACTCCGGCCCGTACACCTCGTAGCCGAGCCGCTCGTAGAAGCCCAGCGCGTGCGTCTGGGCGTGCAGGTCCACGGCCGCGAGACCACGCGCGCGTGCCGCCTCCTCGATGGCCCGCACCAGGGCGACGCCGACACCGAGACCGCGCGCGTGGGCGGCCACGGCGAGCCGGCCGAGGGAGCCCACGGACGGGTCGGCGCCGGTCTGTGCCACGGCCGCCTCCCCGAGCAGCAGCCGCCCGGTCCCCAGCGGCACGCCGTCCTCCCGGACCGCCAGCACATGGACGGCTCCCGGGTCGTACGCGTCGTACTCGATGTCCTCCGGCACGCCCTGCTCGCCGACGAACACCTCCTTGCGCACCGCGAAGCACGCCTCACGATCGGCCGGGTCCTCCGCGACCCGCACCACGTACGACGGCGCCGGCCTCCCGCTCATGCGTACGTCTCCTCCCGGACCTGGTCCAGGGCCTTCTGGAGGTCCTCCGGGTACTCGCAGGAGAACTCCGCCCACTGCCCGTCCCCGGGGTGCTCGAAGCCCAGCCGCACCGCGTGCAGCCACTGGCGGGTCAGGTGGAGCCGCTTGGCGAGCGTCGGGTCGGCCCCGTACGTCAGGTCGCCCACGCAGGGGTGCCGGTGGGCGGCCATGTGGACGCGGATCTGGTGGGTACGGCCGGTCTCCAGCTTCACGTCGAGCAGCGACGCCGCGCGGAAGGCCTCGATCAGGTCGTAGTGCGTGACGGACGGCTTGCCCTCGGCGGTGACCGCCCACTTGTAGTCGTGCTGCGGATGCCGTCCGATGGGCGCGTCGATGGTGCCGCTGGTCGGGTCGGGGTGGCCCTGGACGAGCGTGTGGTACCGCTTGTCGACCGTGCGCTCCTTGAACTGGCGCTTCAGCGACGTGTAGGCGTACTCCGACTTGGCGACGACCATCAGCCCGGACGTGCCGACGTCGAGCCGGTGCACGATGCCCTGGCGCTCCGCGGCCCCGGAGGTCGAGATCCGGTACCCGGCGGCGGCCAGGCCCCCGATCACGGTCGGGCCGGTCCAGCCCGGCGACGGGTGCGCGGCCACGCCCACCGGCTTGACGATCACGACCACGTCATCGTCGTCGTGCACGATCTCCATGCCCTCGACCGGCTCGGCCACCACCTGCACCGGCGCGGGCGCCTGCGGCATCTCGACTTCGAGCCAGGCACCGCCGTGCACCCGCTCCGACTTGCCGACCACCGATCCGTCGACCGTGACCTTCCCCGCGGCGGCGAGCTCGGCCGCCTTGGTCCGGGAGAAGCCGAACATACGAGAGATGGCGGCGTCGACGCGCTCGCCCTCCAGTCCGTCGGGCACGGGCAGGGTACGGATCTCGGGAATCGTGCTCACCCGTCGAGTATGCCGGACGAGTGAGACAGCCCCGTACGGAGCCTGTGGACAACCCCTCGCGGGCTCAGTCCTTGTGGACGGTCCCGTCAGGGTCGAGCCCCTTGAACGACAGCAGCACGATCAGGATGCCGCCGCACACGATCGCCGAGTCCGCCAGGTTGAAGACGGCGAAGTGCTTCGGCGCGATGAAGTCCACGACCGCGCCCTCGAAGACGCCCGGCGCCCGGAAGATCCGGTCGGTGAGGTTGCCCAGCGCACCGCCGAGCAGCAGACCGAGCGCGATCGCCCAGGGCAGGCTGTAGAGCTTGCGGGCGAGCCGGGCGATCACCACGATCACCGCCGCCGCGATCATGGTGAAGATCACCGTGAAGGCCTCGCCGAAGCCGAAGGCCGCGCCCGCGTTCCGGATCGCCTCGAACTTCAGCCAGTCCCCGATGATCTCGATGGGCGGGTGGTGCTCCAGCTTGGCCACCACGATCATCTTGCTGATCAGGTCCAGGGCGTACGCGAACGAGGCGACCGCGAACAGCACGGCGATCCGGCGCTTGCCCCGGGGCCGCCCGGCCGCCGTCGGCTCATCCGTGCCGGACGCCCCGGCGGCCGCCGCATCGCCGGAGCCGCCGGCCGGGGCCCGGGTGCCCTCGGAGTCGGCGCGCTCGCCCGGCGCCGCGTCCTCGCCGGGCCGCTCCCGCCCGTTACCGGCCGCGTCCGGTGTGTCCGGCGTACCGATGATGCGCTCCGCCTCTGCCACGTGAGTCCCTCAACCTAGGTGCCTGACTGAGGACGAGGGTACGGCACACCCCGGGCGTCCCACGTGCTCAGGAGGCATTCGGCGGCCGGTCAGTAACGGCGCTCCTGCTTCTGCTTGCACTCCACGCACAGAGTGGCCCGCGGGAAGGCCTGCATGCGGGCCTTGCCGATGGGGTTGCCGCAGTTCTCGCACAGGCCGTAGGTACCGGCGTCGAGGCGTTCCAGGGCGCGCTCGGTCTGGACGAGCATCTCGCGCGCGTTGGCGGCCAGCGCCAGCTCGTGCTCGCGCGTGATGTTCTTGCTGCCGGTGTCCGCCTCGTCGTGACCGGCGCCGTCCCCGGAGTCCCGCATCAGACCGGCGAGCGACCGCTCCGACGACTCGAGCTCCTCACGCAGCCGGGTCTCCTCGGACGTCAGCTCGGCACGCGCCTCCTCGACCTCCGCCTCCGTCCAGGGGTCCTCGCCCGGGCGTACCGCGAGCTCACCCGGCTCCGCCGCGGCCCCCCGTGCCTTCGGTACAGCGGTCTTGGCCGCCGTCGCCGTGCCAGGAGTCTTCTTCGCACCCACCGTCGTCGCTCCCGTCTGCTGCGCGGCCTCGGCCGCACGCGCCTTCTTGGCCGTACTGCTGCCGGCCGTGTCCTGTGTGACGGCGCCGGTCCGGGCCGTGCCCTTCCCGACTCCGCCCTTCGTGGTGGTGCTCTCGCCTCCGGCGCGAACGCCCTCGGCCTCGACGCCCTTCTCGGCGGCACCGGCCTTGGCGGCCTTCACCCTCCTGACAGCGGCCTTCTTCTCCGCCGCCTTCTTGACCGCCGTCTTCTCGACTGCCGCCTTCTTGGCCGCCGCCTTCTTGGCCCCCGTCTCCTTGACCGCGGCCTTCTTGGCCCCCGTCTCCTTGGCTGGCGCCTCTGTGGCCGCCACGCTCTCGGCCGCCGTCTCCTTGGCCTCAGCCTTCCCGGCGGCCGCCTTGCTGGCCGGCACCTTCTCGACTGCCGCCTTCCTGGCCGGAGCCTTCCTGGCCGGCACCTTCTCGACTGCCGCCTCTGTGGCCACCGCCTTCTCGGCCGCCGTCTCCTTGGCCGGGGCCGCCTTGGCCGGGGCCTTCCCAGCTGTCGGCCCCTTGGCCGTCGCCTCCTTGGCTGCCGCCTTCCCGGCCGCCGTCCCCTTGAGCGCCGTCTCCTTGGCGGGGGCCTTCTTCGCCGGGGCCTTCCCGGCCGCGGCCTCCTTGACCGCCGTCTTCCTGGCTCCCGCCTTCTTGGCCGCCCTCCCCCTCTCGGTCGTCTCCTCGGCCGTCGCCTCGGTCGTCTCCTCGGCCGGAGCCTTGGCCACGGCCTCCTTGGCCGCGGCCTCCCGTGTCGCAGCCCCCTTCGTCGCGGCCTTCTTGGTAACGGCCTTCCCGGCCTTGGCCACCACTTCCCCGGCCACGGCCTTCTTGCCCGTCACCTTCTTGACCGCCGTCTTCGTCTTCTCGACAGCCGACTTCGTCCCCTCGGTCGCCTTCCCGGCCGCCCCCTTCGCCGCCCGCCCCGCCGAGCCCCCCTGCGTGGTCTTCTTCCCGCCCACATCCTTGGCCGCACCGCCGGAGGCCTCCGCGGACCTGCCGGACGCCGGCTGCTGTACGGCGGTCTTCTTCGCCACCATGGCCGCGGCCCCTTCACATATTGTGATCTTGCTCGCGAATCGTGCTGGGACGATAAATCGACTTGAGTCCCGCGGCAACGGGGCACACCGCCCGATTCGCCCGCCTCGCGCACGCCGCGCGGCGAACCTGCATCCGTTGTGCCCAGCTCCCCGCCGGGTAATCCGCCGAGCCGGACGTCCCAGGATCCGAACACCCATACCTCGCCATTCGGGTCATCAAACCCATACGTCACCCAATACGGCGTCCCGCACGGCTCCCCTCCCCCGACCGCCCCGAAAAGCGGTCGGCCGCTGTCCGTGCGGCGCCGTACACTGGGCGGAGCGAGAAGCGTGGATGGGGACGAGTAGCGGCGTACGCAGCCCAGAGCGACCCGGGGACGGTGGAAGCCCGGGGGCGAGCGCGACGTGAAGATCACCCCGGAGCCGCCGGAAGAAAACCGCCGCCCAGCGCAGTGGCCAGTAGAACCGGCATCGCGACCCCAATGAGGGGGCTCACCGGCGCACACCCCGCACCGGAGGGCCAAGGAGGGTGGTACCGCGGGAGCGCGCCGAAGGCGGCGCAGGCAGACGTAGCTCTCGTCCCTCCGGACGGAAGGCAGCAAGTCCGCCGGAGGAAGCCCGCTGATGACATCGCCGACGTATCGCCAGGTACCCGCCCAGGTCGACCTGCCCGCCCTCGAGCACGCCGTGCTCGACTTCTGGCGCGAGCAGAAGATCTTCGCCAAGAGCCTGGAGCAGTCCGAGGGCCGCCCCGAATGGGTGTTCTACGAGGGCCCGCCCACCGCCAACGGCATGCCCGGCGCCCACCACATCGAGGCCCGCGTCTTCAAGGACGTCTTCCCCCGCTTCCGCACCATGCGCGGCTACCACGTGGCCCGCAAGGCCGGCTGGGACTGCCACGGCCTCCCGGTGGAGCTCGCCGTGGAGAAGGAGCTCGGCTTCTCCGGCAAGCAGGACATCGAGGCGTACGGCATCGCCGAGTTCAACGCGAAGTGCCGCGAGTCGGTGACCCGGCACACGGACGCCTTCGAAGAGCTCACGACCCGCATGGGCTACTGGACCGACCTCACCGAGCCCTACCGCACCATGGACCCCGAGTACATCGAGTCGGTCTGGTGGTCGCTGAAGGAGATCTTCAACAAGGGCCTGCTGGCCCAGGACCACCGCGTCGCCCCCTGGTGCCCCCGCTGCGGCACGGGCCTGTCGGACCACGAGCTGGCGCAGGGCTACGAGACGGTCGTCGACCCGTCGGTCTTCGTCCGCTTCCCGCTCACCTCCGGCCCGCTGGCCGGCGAGGCCGCGCTCCTGGTGTGGACGACCACGCCCTGGACGCTCGTCTCCAACACGGCGGTCGCCGCGCACCCCGAGGTGACCTACGTCGTCGCGACCGACGGCGAGGAGAAGCTCGTCGTCGCCGAGCCGCTCGTCGCCAAGGCCCTCGGCGAGGGCTGGGAGACCACCGGCCAGACGTTCACGGGCGCCGAGCTGGAGCGCTGGACGTACCAGCGGCCGTTCGAGCTGGTCGAGTTCCCGGAGACCGAGGGCGGCACGCACTACGTCGTGAACGCCGAGTACGTCACGACCGAGGACGGTACGGGTCTGGTCCACCAGTCCCCCGCCTTCGGTGAGGACGACCTCAAGGTCTGCCGCGCGTACGGCCTGCCGGTCGTGAACCCGGTCCGCCCGGACGGCACGTTCGAGGAGGACGTCCCCCTCGTCGGCGGCGTCTTCTTCAAGAAGGCGGACGAAAAGCTCACCGAGGACCTCCAGCAGCGCGGCCTGCTCTTCAAGCACATCCCGTACGAGCACAGCTACCCGCACTGCTGGCGCTGCCACACCGCGCTGCTCTACTACGCGCAGCCCTCCTGGTACATCCGCACCACCGAGGTCAAGGACCGCCTCCTCGCGGAGAACGAGAACACCAACTGGTTCCCGGACACGGTCAAGAACGGCCGGTACGGCGACTGGCTGAACAACAACATCGACTGGGCGCTGTCCCGCAACCGCTACTGGGGCACGCCGCTGCCGATCTGGCGCTGCGAGGACGACCACCTCACCTGCGTCGGCTCCCTCACCGAGCTGACCGAGCTGACCGGCACCGACCAGTCGGGCCTGGACCCGCACCGCCCGTTCATCGACGGGGTCACCTTCGCCTGTCCGCAGGAGGGCTGCGGGCAGACCGCCACGCGCGTGCCGGAGGTCATCGACGCCTGGTACGACTCGGGTTCGATGCCGTTCGCGCAGTGGGGCTACCCGTACAAGAACAAGGAGATCTTCGAGGCGCGTTACCCGGCGCAGTTCATCTGCGAGGCCATCGACCAGACCCGCGGCTGGTTCTACACGCTGATGGCGGTCGGCACGCTGGTCTTCGACAAGTCGTCGTACGAGAACGTGGTCTGCCTGGGCCACATCCTCGCCGAGGACGGCCGCAAGATGTCCAAGCACCTGGGCAACACCCTGGAGCCGATCCCGCTCATGGACCGGCACGGCGCCGACGCGGTCCGCTGGTTCATGGCGGCCGGCGGCTCCCCCTGGGCGGCCCGCCGCGTCGGCCACGGCACCATCCAGGAGGTCGTCCGCAAGACGCTCCTCACGTACTGGAACACGGTCGCCTTCCAGGCCCTGTACGCCCGCACGTCCGGCTGGGCCCCGTCCGAGGCCGACCCGGCCCCGGCCGACCGCCCGGTCCTGGACCGCTGGCTGCTGTCCGAACTGCACGCGCTCACCGACCAGGTCACCCAGGCCCTCGACGCCTACGACACCCAGCGCGCCGGCAAGCTGCTGTCCGCGTTCGTCGACGACCTGTCCAACTGGTACGTGCGCCGCTCCCGCCGCCGCTTCTGGCAGGGCGACAAGGCGGCGCTGCGCACGCTGCACGAGGTCGTCGAGACGGTGACGCAGCTGATGGCCCCCCTGACCCCGTTCATCACCGAGCGGGTGTGGCAGGACCTGATCGTCCCGGTCACCCCGGGCGCCCCGGAGTCGGTCCACCTGTCGACCTGGCCCGAGGCCGACCTCACCGCCATCGACCCGGAGCTCTCCAGGCAGATGGTGCTGGTGCGCCGGCTCGTGGAGCTGGGCCGTGCCACGCGCGCGGAGTCGGGCGTCAAGACGCGTCAGCCGCTGTCCCGCGCGCTGATCGCGGCGACGGGCTTCGAGACGCTCGGCTCGGAACTGCGCACGCAGATCACGGAGGAGCTGAACGTCGAGTCCCTGGCGACGCTGAGCGAGGTCGGCGGGTCCCTGGTCGACACCACCGCCAAGGCCAACTTCCGCGCGCTGGGCAAGCGTTTCGGCAAGCGCGTCCAGGACGTGGCCAAGGCCGTCGCGAACGCGGACGCGGCCGCCCTGTCCCTGGCCCTGCGCGAGGGCACGGCGTCGGTGGAGGTCGACGGCGAGACGGTCACCCTCGCTCCGGACGAGGTGATCATCACGGAGACCCCGCGCGAGGGCTGGTCGGTGGCGTCCGACTCGGGTGCGACGGTGGCGCTGGACCTGGAGATCACGGAGGAGCTCCGCCGTGCGGGTCTGGCCCGTGACGCGATCCGCCTGATCCAGGAGGCCCGCAAGAACAGCGGCCTCGACGTGGCCGACCGCATCGCACTGCGCTGGACCGCCACGGACCCGGCGACGGTCGCGGCGCTCACCGACCACGCCGGCCTGATCGCCGACGAGGTCCTGGCCACAGACTTCGCCGAAGGCGACGCGGACGACAGCTACGGGAACCCGTTCACGGACGAGGGCCTGACGCTGACGTTCCGTCTGCGCAAGGTGTAGCCACAGGGGCCCACAGGCCGAAGGCCCGGACCCGCCAAAGATCTTGGTGGGTCCGGGCCTTCGGCGTTGCGTACGCACGAACGCGGTTACGCACCCACGAACACGGGTGCTGTGCGCACGAACACGCAGCGGCAAAAGGGCGGGGCCCCGGGATCAACCCGGGGCCCCGCCCTGAACGCTGCCGACGTCTAGGCCGTACTACTGGCCATCAGGCCGTCAGTTGTCGTCCTCGTCGATCAGGAAGCCTCGCATGGGCGAGGGCGCCTGGCCCATCGGCGACGGGCCCTGCGGACGCACCGGCGCCATGGGCTGGGTCATCGCCGGGGACATCTGCTGCTGACCGCCGTAGGACGGACCGGACTGCGAGGGACCGCCGCCCATCGTCTGGTTGCCACCGCCGTAGGACGGGGCGCTCGCGCCGGCCGGTGCCATGGAAGGCGCCGGGGACGGCGGGAGGGACGCGGTCGCCGGAGTACGCGGCGGGGCCAGCGAGTCGTCGGCCTGGGTCTCCAGCTGACGCAGCTGCGACTCCAGGTACGACTTCAGGCGCGTGCGGTACTCGCGCTCGAAGCCGCGCAGGTCCTCGACCTTGCGCTCCAGCGTGGCGCGGGCGGACTCCAGGGAGCCCATCGCGACGCGGTGCTTCTCCTGCGCGTCCCGCTCCAGGGCATCGGCCTTGGCACGGGCGTCACGCTCCAGACCCTCGGCACGCGAACGCGCCTCGCCGACGATCTTGTTGGCTTCGGAACGGGCCTCGGCGATCGCCTGGTCGGCGGTCTGCTGGGCCAGCGAGAGGACACGGGCGGCGCTGTCGCCACCGGGGCCTCCCTGACCGGGGCCGCCCATCGGACCGCCCATGGGGCCGCCCATCGGACCACCCATCTGCTGCTGCATGGGGGGCTGGCCCATCGGGCCGGGACCGCCCGGACCCTGGCCCATCGGGCCGGGACCCTGCGGGCCACCCTGACCGCCGGGACCGGCGGGCAGCTGCGGGGCACCGCTCGGCAGCTGGGGCGGACCACCCATGGGGCCACCCATCTGCTGCTGCGGCGGGCCCGATATGCCGGCGGGTACGGGACCACCTGGACCGCGCATGCCCTGCTGCTGCTGTTGCTGCTGCTGATCCTGCTGCTCGGGAGGCTTGCGCATGTTCTGCTGATTCTGGGCAGCAGCGCGCGTGGCCGCGGCCAGCTTGGCGCGCAGGTCCTCGTTCTCGCGGAGCAGGCGGGTCAGTTCGGCTTCGACCTCGTCGAGGAAGGCATCGACCTCGTCCTCGTCATAGCCTTCTCGGAGGCGGACGGTCGTGAACTGCTTGTTCCGCACGTCCTCGGGGGTCAACGGCATCTCTTCACCTCAACGTAGTCGTCGGCATTCGGCAAGACCGTAGTTCACATCGCTCACAGCCGGCTCACGATCGAGATCAGGATGTAGACGATGATCATCAGCACGAAGAAGGACAGGTCGAGCGCCACGCCCCCGAGACGCAGCGGCGGAATGAACCGCCGCAGAAGCTTGAGCGGTGGATCCGTGACAGTGTAGGTGGCCTCCAGAACGACCACCATCGCCTTGCCTGGTTGCCATGAGCGGGCGAACTGGAAGACGTAGTCCATGACCAACCGGAAGATGAGCACGATGAGGAAGCACATCAGCGCGATGTAGACGACATCCAAAACCACGCTCATGACCTCTTGCTTCCCTCTCCCCTGTGCCCTGCTGTTGCTGCTGTTTCCGGTGTTACGTCTCAGCTCTGGTTGAAGAACCCGCCCTCTGCGATGCGGGCCTTGTCCTCCGCCGTGACATCGACGTTAGCAGGCGACAACAGGAACACCTTCTGCGTCACCCGCTCGATACTGCCGTGAAGACCAAACACCAAACCAGCCGCAAAGTCGACAAGTCGCTTCGCGTCTGTGTCATCCATCTCAGTCAGATTCATGATCACCGGGGTGCCTTCACGGAAGTGTTCCCCGATGGTACGGGCCTCGTTGTAGGTCCGTGGGTGGAGCGTGGTGATCCGGTAAGGCTCTCGTTCGGACACGACCTTGGGCATGATCACCGGTGCGTTCTTCTCCAGACTTGCGCGTTCTTGTGTGATGGATGCCACGGGCGCGATGCGCGCCGGGCGGCCGGATTCCGCGGGTAGCGAAGCGGAACGGGCGGCCGGTTCACGAGGTGCGGGCGGCTGTACGACTCGTACCTCTTCGTCCCTTTGGGGCTGATGTGAGGCATGCGGCTGGTGGGACGGCTCGTGCCGTCGGTGGTCCCGCTCGGGCTCCGGGTCCAGTTCTGGTTCGAAGTCGTCGTCGGGGTCAAATCCGCGGCCGTCGTACCCATCGTCCTCCACGAGGCCGAGGTAGACCGCCATCTTGCGCATCGCGCCGGCCATGCTCTGAGTCCTCCGCTCTGTGGTGGATCGGCTGACGACTGCCAAGTGCCCGCGATCCACGTGGTCCTTGAATCCGCCTTTCGGCGGCAATGACCATATTTTCTGCTGTGGTCCGACTTCTTGGCGACGTTACCCGAGCCTGGGGCGGACTCCGAGTACCGCGCTGCCGACGCGCACATGTGTCGCTCCGGCCGCCACGGCCTGTTCGAGGTCCGCACTCATCCCTGCCGAGACCATGGTGGCAGCCGGATGACTCCGGCGCAGGTCGGTGGACAAATCCATCAACCGCCCGAAGGCCGCCTGTTCGCGTCCCGCGTACTCCCCGGTGAGCGGTGCGACGGTCATCAGTCCGCCGAGTCGCAGCCCCGGTGCTTCCGCGACGAGGGCGGCCAACTCTTCGATTCCCGCGGGCGCGACGCCACCCCGCTCGCCCCGCGCGCTCTCGCCGGCGTCGAGTGCGACCTGGATGAGACACCCCAGCTCCCGCCCGGCCCGGACGGCCTCCTTCGACAGAGCTGTGACGAGCTTGGAACGATCGACGGACTGCACGAAGTCCGCGTAACCGGCCACGGATCGCACCTTGTTGGTCTGGAGTTGACCGACAAAATGCCAAGTAAGGGGCAGATCCGCGCAGGCGGCGGCCTTCGGTGCCGCGTCCTGGTCGCGGTTCTCGGCGACGTGCCGCACGCCGAGTTCCGAGAGGATCCGCACATCGGTCGCGGGGTAGGTCTTGGTGACCACGATCAGGGTCACCTCTTCGTGCCCCCGCCCCGCGGCCGCACAGGCGTCGGCGATGCGACGCTCAACTTTCGCCAGATTTGCGGCGAGTTCGTCCTTGCGGTCCGTCATGTCCTATCAGTCCAGCCACACATAGCCCGCGAGCCGACCGGTCGTGCGGTCGCGGCGGTACGAGAAGTGATCCTCCGACTCCAGCGTGCACACCGGCGACTGCGCCCGGTCACGCACCCCGAGCCGTTCCAGTTGGGCGTGCACTCCCGCGCTCACGTCGACCGCCGGTGTGCCCCAACTCGTCTCGGCGTACGCCGCCGGCTCGATGGCGGACACCTCGGCACGCATCGCCTCGGGCACCTCGTAACACCGGCCGCACACGGTGGGCCCGGTGCGGGCGACGATCCGGGAGGGCTCGGCGCCCAGGTCCGTCATCGCGCGTAGCGCGGCCGGGACGACTCCGGCGATCATGCCGGGGCGGCCCGCGTGGGCCGCGGCGGCGATTCCGGCGACGGGATCGGCGAGCAGTACCGGCACGCAGTCGGCGGTGAGCACGGCGAGGGCGAGCCCCCGCCGCGTCGTGACGATCGCGTCGACCGACGGGATCCCGGAGGAAGATCCCCACGGCCCGTCCACCACCGCCACGTCGGCCCCGTGCACCTGGTTCATCCAGACCACCCGGTCCGGCTCGACGCCCAGGGACTTCGCGGCCAGTTCGCGGTTGGCGCGTACGGCGCCGGGGTCGTCACCGACCGCCCCGCCGAGATTGAGCTCCTCATACGGAGCGGCGCTCACCCCGCCCCACCGGTCGGTGAAGGCGAAGTGGGCGCCGCTCACGCTTTCGCGCTGTCCTATCACGTCAGAAGGATCACTTGAGGAAGTCCGGTACGTCCAGTTCCTCGGCCGCGCTGTCCGAGTAGGTCCGCGGCGCCGGCGGGACCGGCGGGGCGACCGGGATGTCCTCGACCGGCTTCGGAGCGGGCTCCGGGTCCTCCTTCGGGGTCACGCTGCCGAGCGAACCGAAGGACGGGCGGCTCTCGGTCTGCCGCGCCGGGGCCGGCTCCTCGCGCTTGACCGAGGACGAGCCGAGGACGTTGTCCCGCTTGGAGGGCGGCTGGCCGCCGTCGAAGCCGGCCGCGATCACGGTGACCCTGACCTCGTCGCCCAGGGCGTCGTCGATCACCGCGCCGAAGATGATGTTGGCCTCGGGGTGGGCGGCCTCGCTCACCAGCTGGGCGGCCTCGTTGATCTCGAACAGACCGAGGTCCGAGCCACCGGAGATCGAGAGCAGCACACCGCGGGCGCCGTCGATGGACGCCTCCAGCAGCGGCGAGGAGATCGCCATCTCGGCGGCGGCCACCGCGCGGTCGTCGCCGCGGGCGGAGCCGATGCCCATCAGGGCCGAGCCGGCCTCGGACATGACCGACTTGACGTCGGCGAAGTCGAGGTTGATGAGGCCCGGGGTGGTGATGAGGTCGGTGATGCCCTGGACACCGGAGAGCAGGACCTGGTCGGCCGACTTGAAGGCGTCCAGCACCGAGACCTGGCGGTCCGAGATGGACAGCAGCCGGTCGTTCGGGATGACGATGAGGGTGTCGACCTCTTCGCGGAGCTCGGCGATGCCGTCCTCGGCCTGGTTCGCGCGGCGCCGTCCCTCGAAGGTGAACGGGCGCGTCACCACGCCGATGGTGAGGGCACCGAGCGAGCGGGCGATGTTGGCCACGACGGGCGCGCCGCCGGTGCCGGTGCCGCCGCCTTCACCGGCTGTCACGAAGACCATGTCGGCCCCCTTGAGGACCTCCTCGATCTCCTCGCGGTGGTCCTCGGCGGCCTTGCGGCCCACGGCCGGGTTGGCTCCGGCGCCGAGTCCGCGGGTGAGTTCACGGCCGACGTCCAGCTTGACGTCGGCGTCGCTCATCAACAGAGCTTGCGCGTCGGTGTTGATGGCGATGAACTCGACGCCCTTGAGACCGACCTCGATCATCCGGTTGATGGCATTGACACCACCGCCGCCGACACCGATGACTTTGATGACTGCGAGGTAGTTCTGCGGTGCTGCCACGTCGAAGGCCTCTCGCCTCGAGTTACGTGTCGCCGAATCACCGTGGCGCGCTGCGCCCCGCGACCCGACGACTGATGCCGAATGGGACGGTCCGTATCGCCGACCCGAACCCTAACCCTGAAGTTTAGGGTTACCAGTGTGTCTGTTCCTTGGACTCTTCTGAACAGGACACTAAGTCGACAAGTGGCGCACGTTCAACGAACACGCCGAACCTCCCGTTTTTCTTTTCACCCTATGTGATCAGCCGTAGCACTGCCCAACCAGGGTGCTGGCCTGCGCGGATGTGCGTCAACTCCCTGATGACGCAGGCGCGGTGGGAACACTCACGTCGAAGTACCGCGCGCCGGGTGAGGCTTTCATCAGGGCGGTGAGTGTACGGGCCTTCGCGGCGCCCTTCTCGCTGCTTCCCCAGACGACCGTACGGCCGTCCCTCAACTCCAGCGAGATGTCGTCGTAGGAACGGACCTTGACGGTCCGTGTGTCGCGCGCGACGGCGGCCGGAACCGCACGGGCGACGCCGACCGCCTCGCGCACCAGCCGGGACTCGCCGAAGCGGCGCAGGCTCGCGGCGGCGGAGCTGGACCGGGAGAGCGTCAATTCCAGTGCGGGCACGCCTTTCGGCGCCCTGGAAACCGTGGCGAATCGGACACCTTCATCGTCCACTTCGATGAACTTTCGGCCCTTTTGGACAATCAGAACCGGAGTCCGCTCGACCACTTTCAGGTCGATTCCATGAGGCCAGGAACGGACCACGTCAACCGAGTCAATTCGGGGCAATTTCTGGCGCAGTCTCGTCTCGATCGCATCGGTGTCGACGGAAATCAGCGGCTCCCCGAGGGGGACGTCGGCGGCCGCCTCGACCTGAGCCGGCGTCAGCACCCGTGTGCCCGACACGGAGACCTGCTCGGCGCGCAGCCACTCGGAGCCGTAGAACAGCCACACCGTCGGGATGCCGAGGAACACCAGGACGAGACCCAGGATGACGATGGCGCGAAGCCGGGCCCGCCTCGACCGCAGGCGGGGCGGCGGGCTGGACGATTCCTGCTGGCGTTGACCGCGCTCGGCGGTGGTCGATCCGGCCACGCTCCCCTGCCTTCCGTCATACAGTCCTAGCGGTGTGCACGAGCGGCGGCGATCGCCTCGTACACCATGCCGACGAGCAGGTCGTCGGCGTCCCGGCGGCCGAACTCGGCGGCGGCGCGGGACATCTGGTACAGCCGGTGCGGGTCGGCGAGCACGGGCAGGACGTTCTGCTGGACCCACTCGGGGGTCAGCTCCGCGTCGTCGACCAGCAGGCCGCCGCCGGCCTTGACCACCGGCTGGGCGTTGAGCCGCTGTTCGCCGTTGCCGATGGGCAGCGGGACGTAGGCGGCCGGGAGCCCGACGGCGGAGAGCTCGGCGACGGTCATCGCGCCCGCGCGGCACAGCATCATGTCGGCCGCGGCGTACGCGAGGTCCATCCGGTCCAGGTAACTTACCGGGATGTAGGGGGGCATTCCCGGCATCTGCTGGACGTGCGGCAGTTCGTTCTTCGGTCCGACCGCGTGCAGGATCTGGATTCCGGCCTGCTGGAGCCAGGGCGCGACCTGCTGGACGACCTCGTTCAGGCGGCGGGCGCCCTGGGAGCCGCCGGTGACCAGCAGCGTGGGCAGGTTCGGGTCGAGACCGAAGGCGGCCCGGGCCTCGGGGCGTACGGCGGCCCGGTCCAGGGTGGCGATGGAGCGGCGCAGCGGGATGCCGATGTACCGGGCGTTACGCAGCTTGCTGTCCGGGGTGGAGACGGCGACCTGGCTGGCGTACCGCGAGCCGATCTTGTTGGCCAGTCCCGGGCGGGCGTTGGCCTCGTGGATGATGATCGGCACGCCGAGGCGCTTGGCCGCGAGGTAGCCGGGCAGGGCGACGTAGCCGCCGAAGCCGACCACGGCGTCCGCCTTGGTGCGCTCCAGGATCTGCTCGGTCGCCTTGATGGTGCCGCGCAGCCGGCCCGGGACGGTGATCAGCTCGGGGGTGGGCTTGCGCGGCAGCGGTACGGCCGGGATCAGCGCGAGTTCGTAGCCACGCTCGGGTACGAGACGTGTCTCCAGGCCTCGCTCCGTGCCCAGGGCCGTGATGCCCACGGACGGATCCTGCCTGCGCAGGGCATCCGCGAGGGCGAGCGCGGGCTCGATGTGGCCCGCGGTTCCTCCGCCGGCGAGTACGACATGCACCGAAATTCACCGCTCTCCGGACGAGCGCGCCGCCGAGGCGCGTCGTCGCATCGTGTTCCATCTCCGGGGACTCCGGCCGGAACCGGTTCCCCCAGCCCCCCGCTTTCTACCAAAGCGGGGTTGCCGCATCGCAAGCGCCGCCCGCGCAGCGGGCTCGTCGCGCGCGAAGGCGATCAGCAACCCGATGGCGAACATGGTCGGCAGCAGGGCGGATCCCCCGTAGGAGAACAGCGGGAGGGGGACGCCGGCGATCGGCAGCAGACCGAGCACCGCACCGATGTTGATCACGGCCTGGGCCGTGATCCAGGTGGTCACGCCTCCCGCGGCATACCTCACGAAGGGGTCCTCCGTGCGTCCGGCCACGCGGATACCCGCATAGCCTAGAGCCGCGAAGAGGGCGAGTACCGACAGCGTCCCCGCCAGGCCCAGTTCCTCACCGGTGACGGCGAAGATGAAGTCGGTGTGGGCTTCGGGGAGTTGGCCCCATTTCTCCACACTCGCACCCAGTCCGGAACCGAAGATTCCGCCCGAGGCGAGGGCGTAGATGCCGTGCACGGCCTGCCAGCAGTCGACCGGGCCGGACTGGGGTTCGGTGGCGCCGAGGCACTGGAGGCGCGCCATGCGGTTGGGGCTGGTCTTGATGAGGATCAGGCCGAGTACGGCGGCGATCGACAGCACGCCGGCGAACAGCCGCGTGGGGGCGCCGGCCAGCCAGAGCAGGCCGAACAGGATGGCCGTGAGGATGATCGCGGTGCCCATGTCGCCGCCGATCATGATCAGACCGAGCAGCATGAAGGCGGCCGGGACCAGCGGCACCAGCATGTGCTTCCACTGGGTCAGCAGCTTCTTGTCCTGCTTACGGGCGAGCAGATCGGCGCCCCACAGCACGAGGGCGAGCTTGCCGAACTCGCTGGGCTGGATCTGGAAGGAGCCGCCGACCGCGATCCAGTTCTGGTTGCCGTTGACCGACACTCCTATCCCGGGGATCTGCACCAGGGCCATGAGGAAGACGGCGCCGGCGAGGATCGGATAGGCCAGGGCGCGGTGCAGCTTCACGGGCATCCGGGATGCGGCGAACAGCAGCCCTGCGCCGATCACGGCGGCCAGCAGCTGCTTGCGGAAGAAGTACGAGCCCGGCAGCGACATCTGGAGCGCGGTGATCTGCGAGGCCGAGTAGACCATCACCAGGCCCAGCACGGTGATCAGCAGACTGCCGCCGAAGATGAGGTAGTAGGCGGTCAGCGGCCGGTCCCAGCCCCTGCGCGCACGGGTGTAGAAGGCCAGGACGCCGTTCTCACGGGCGAGCCGGGGCGTCGCGGTGCGCTTGGGCGTGCGTGGGACCGGAGGCCGTCCGGTGCGGCTGGTGGGCATCGCCGCTCACCCCGCCATGCCGAAGGGGAACGTTCGGCACCCAGGGGGTGTTTCGCTCCCCGGCCGCTCGGGCACCAGCCACATCCGTGTCACGCGTCCCTCCCAGATACGCCCGGCGCCGCCGCCGGGCGAGGCGGACCCGGGTCAGCCGTCGGCGGAGCCGAGCTCGCGAACGGCGTCCGCGAAAGCGTCCCCGCGCTTGTTGTAGTTGGCGAACATGTCCATGGAGGCGCAGGCCGGAGCCAGCAGCACCGTGTCACCGGCCTGAGCGAGCCGCCGCGCCTCCTGAACCGCCGCGCGCATCGCCCCAGTGTCGGTCCGGTCGAGGTCGACGACGGGTACTTCCGGTGCGTGTCGCGCCAGGGCTTCGCGGATCAGCGCGCGGTCCGCGCCGATCAGTACGGCCCCCCGCAGCCGCGGCGCCGACTTGGTGACCAGCTCGTCGAACGTCGCCCCCTTCGCCAGCCCGCCCGCGATCCACACGATCGACTCGTAGGCCGCCAACGAGGCTTCCGCGGCGTGGGTGTTGGTGGCCTTGGAGTCGTCGACGTACGCGACCCCGTCCACGTCGGCCACGTGCGCGATGCGGTGGGCGTCCGGGGTGAACGCCCGCAGGCCGTCCCGTACGGCCTTGGCGGGCACGCCGTACGCCCGCGCGAGGGCCGCCGCCGCGAGGGCGTTGGCGATGTTGTGCGGGGCCGGCGGGTTGACGTCGGCGACCTCGGCGAGCTCCTGGGCGTTCTTCTGCCGGTTCTCGACGAAGGCACGGTCGACGAGGATGCCCTCCACGACGCCGAGTTGGGAGGGCGCGGGCGTGCCGAGGGTGAAGCCGACGGCCCGGCAGCCCTCCTCGACGTCGGCCTCGCGGACCAGGTCCTCGGTGGCCTTGTCGGCGGCGTTGTAGACGCAGGCGACGCGATTGCCCTCGTAGATGCGGCCCTTGTCGGCGGCGTACGCCTCCATGGAGCCGTGCCAGTCGAGGTGGTCGGGGGCGAGGTTGAGCACGGCGGCCGAGTGGGCGCGCAGGGACGGCGCCCAGTGGAGCTGGTAGCTGGACAGCTCCACGGCCAGCACGTCGTACTGCTCCTCGCCGAGCACCGCGTCCAGCAGGGAGACGCCGATGTTGCCGACGGCGGCCGTGCGCAGGCCCGCCGCCTTCAGGATCGAGGCGAGCATCTGCACCGTGGTGGTCTTGCCGTTGGTGCCCGTGACGGCGAGCCAGGGGGCCGCGTCGGGGCCGCGCAGGCGCCAGGCCAGCTCGACGTCGCCCCAGACGGGGACGCCTGCCCGCTCCGCCACCGCGAACAGCGGCTTGTCCGGCTTCCAGCCGGGCGCGGTGACGATCAGCTCGGTGCCCTCGGGCAGGGTGTCGCCGTCACCGAGGCGCACGGTGATGCCGAGCGCCTCCAGTTCGGCGGCCTGCGCCCGCGCGCGCTCGTCGGCGCCGTCGTTGACGGCCGTGACGATCGCGCCGAGGCCGTGCAGCACCTTGGCCGCCGGGAGGCCGGAGACGCCGAGCCCGGCGACGGTGACGTGCTTGCCCTTGAACTCCGAAGACACCGAGGAGGTCACTTGTCCGCTGCCCATCCTGCATAGAAGAGGCCCAGTCCGACGATCACACAAATGCCCTGAATGATCCAGAAGCGGACCACGACGAGTACTTCGGACCAGCCCTTGAGTTCGAAGTGGTGCTGGAGTGGCGCCATCCGGAAGACGCGCTTGCCCGTGAGCTTGAAGGAGCCGACCTGGATGACCACCGACATGGTGATCAGGACGAACAGGCCGCCGAGGAGGGCGATCAGCAGCTCGGTGCGGGAGCAGATCGCGAGGCCGGCGAGCACACCGCCGAGCGCGAGCGAACCGGTGTCACCCATGAAGATCTTGGCCGGCGAGGTGTTCCACCACAGGAACCCGAGGCAGGCGCCCATCAGCGCGGAGGCCACCACCGCGAGGTCGAGGGGGTCCCGCACCTCGAAGCAGGCGCCCGGGTTGGTCAGCGTCTGCGCGTTGGCGCAGGACTCCTGGAACTGCCAGACGCCGATGAACGTGTAGGCACCGAAGACGAGCACCGAGGCGCCGGTGGCCAGACCGTCCAGACCGTCGGTGAGGTTCACGCCGTTCGACATCGCGAGGATCATGAACAGCGCCCAGACCACGAACAGCACGGGGCCGATCGTCCAGCCGAAGTCCGTGATGAACGACAGCTTCGTGGAGGCCGGGGTGTTGCCGCGGTTGTCCGCGAACTGGAGCGAGAGCACCGCGAAGGCGATGCCGACGATCAGCTGGCCGGCCATCTTCGCCTTGGCCCGCAGACCCAGCGAACGCCGCTTGACGATCTTGATGTAGTCGTCGAGGAAGCCGACCAGACCCATGCCGACCATCAGACCGAGCACCAGCAGACCCGAGAAGGTCGGCGCCGCGTCGGCCTCCGGGTCCAGATAGCCCGTGATCACCTTGGCCAGGAAGTACGCGGCGACCGTCGCGAAGATGAAGGCGATACCGCCCATGGTCGGCGTACCGCGCTTGCTGGCGTGCTCGCGCGGGCCGTCGTCGCGGATGTACTGACCGTAGCCCTTGCGCGCGAGCAGCTTGATCAGCAGCGGGGTGCCGACCAGGGTCAGGAAGAGGCCAATGACTCCTGCGAACAGGATCTGCTTCATCATCGGGCGGAAACCTCACCCTCGGCACCGGACTCGAGCAGCGCCTGCGCCACGCTCTCGAGGCCGACCGAACGGGACGCCTTCACGAGTACGACGTCTCCCGGGCGCAACTCGCTGCGCAACAGGTCGACCGCCGCCTGTGCGTCGGACACGTGCACCGACTCCTCACCCCACGAACCCTCGTTATATGCGCCCAGTTGCAGCCAGGCGGCTTCCCTGCCACCGACCGCGACGAGCTTGCTGACGTTGAGCCGGACGGCGAGCCGTCCGACCGCGTCGTGCTCGGCGAGAGCCTCGTCCCCGAGCTCGGCCATCTTGCCGAGCACCGCCCACGTACGGCGCCCCTTGCCGATCGCCGCGAGCGCGCGCAGAGCGGCTCGCATGGACTCGGGGTTCGCGTTGTAGGCGTCGTTGACGACCGTCACGCCGTCCGGGCGCTCGGTGACCTCCATCCGCCAGCGGGAGAGGGAGCCCGCCTCGGAGAGCGCGACGGCGATCTCGTCTGCGGACATGCCCAACTCGTGGGCGACGGCGGCCGCGGCGAGCGCGTTCGACACGTGGTGCTCACCGTACAGGCGCATGGTCACATCGCTTGCACCGGAGGGTGTGTGAAGCCTGAATGCGGGCTGTCCCGTGTCCGTGAGTCGCACGTTCTCGGCGCGAACGTCCGCTTCGTCGGACTCTCCGAAAAAGATCACCTTCGCCTTCGTACGGGAGGCCATGGCCCGCACGTAGGGGTCGTCCGCGTTGAGGACGGCCGTCCCGTCCTCCGGGAGGGACTCGACGAGTTCGCCCTTGGCCTGCGCGATCTGCTCGCGGCCGCCGAACTCGCCGATGTGGGCGCTGCCGACGTTCAGGACGAGGCCGACCTTCGGGGGCGTGAGACCCGTGAGGTAGGAGATGTGCCCGATACCGCGGGCCCCCATCTCCAGGACGAGGAACCGGGTGTCCTCGGTGGCGCTGAGCGCGGTCAGCGGCAGCCCGATCTCGTTGTTGAGCGAGCCGGGCGTGAAGACCGTGGGCGCCTTGCGCTGGAGCACCTGCGCGATCAGGTCCTTGGTGCTGGTCTTGCCCGCCGAGCCGGTGAGAGCGACGAGGGTGGCGCCGAGACGTCGTACGACGTGCCGCGCGAGGGCGCCGAGCGCGGCCTGGACGTCGTCCACGACGATCGCGGGCACGCCGACGGGCCGGGTGCCGAGCACGGCCACCGCTCCCGCCTCGACGACCGCGGCCGCGAAGTCGTGGCCGTCCACGCGCTCGCCGGCGAAGGCGACGAACAGGCTGCCCGGCCCCGCCTCGCGGGAGTCCCGGACGACCGGGCCGGTGACCTGGACGGTCGGATCCGGTATGTCGTGCGTCTGCCCGCCGACGACTTCTGCGATCTCGGCGAGGGAGAGGGCGATCACAAGTTCATCCCCTGGATCATGCGGGATTTCATCCCTGGGTCTTCTGAATGGCTTCGCGAAGCACCTGGCGGTCGTCGAAGGGACGGACCACCCCGGCGATGTCCTGGCCCTGCTCGTGGCCCTTGCCCGCGACCAGCACGGTGTCGCCGGGCTCGGCACGGGCGACGGCGGCGGCGATCGCGGCGGCCCGGTCCTCGAAGACCGCCACTTCGCCGCGCTCGTGCGCGGGCACGGAGGCCGCGCCCTGGAGCATCGTGGCGAGGATCGCGAGAGGGTCCTCACCACGGGGGTTGTCGGAGGTCAGTACGGCGGTGTCGGCGAGCCGGGCCGCGGCGGCGCCCATCGGCTCCCGCTTGGTCCTGTCCCGGTCGCCGCCGCAGCCGAGGACGATGTGCAGCTTGCCCTCGGTGACCTTGCGCAGGGCGCGCAGCACCGACTCGACGGCGTCGGTCTTGTGCGCGTAGTCGACGACCGCGAGGTAGGGCTGTCCGGCGTCCACGCGCTCCAGGCGGCCCGGTACGCCGGGTACGGCGGCGACGCCGTCGGCGGCGGCCTGCGGGTCGAGCCCGGCGACGGCGAGGGCGACGATCGCGGCGAGGGTGTTGGCCACGTTGAAGGGGCCCGGCAGCGGCGACTTGGCGCTGATCCGCTCGCCCTTGGGCCCGATGACGGTGAACGTCGAGTCGAGCCGGCCGACCTCGACGTCCTCGGCGCGCCAGTCGGCGTCGGGGTGGCCCTCGGCGGAGTAGGTGACGACCGGGACCGTGGCCTCCTTGGCCAGCCTGCGGCCGTACTCGTCGTCGACGTTGACCACGCCGAGTTTGCCCCGTTTCGGGGTGAACAGCTGCGCCTTCGCCTGGAAGTAGTCCTCCATGTCGGAGTGGAACTCCATGTGTTCCGGGCTGAGGTTGGTGAAGACGCCGATGTCGAAGACGCAGCCGTCGACGCGGCCGAGGACCAGGGCGTGGCTGGAGACCTCCATGGCCACCGCCTCGACGCCGCGTTCACGCATGACGGCGAAGAGGGCCTGGAGGTCGGTGGCCTCGGGGGTGGTGCGCTCGGACTTGATGCGCTCGTCGCCGATGCGCATCTCGACCGTGCCGATCAGGCCGGTGGACCTGACGGTCTTCAGGCCGCCCTCGACGAGGTAGGCGGTGGTGGTCTTGCCGGAGGTGCCGGTGATGCCGATCTGGAGGAGGTCCCGGCCGGGGTGGCGGTAGATCGTGGCCGCCAGCTCGCCCATCCGTCCGCGGGGGTCGTCGACGACCAGGACCGGCAGCCCGGAGGCCGCGGCGCGCTCGGCGCCGGTGGGGTCCGTCAGCACGGCGGCCGCGCCGAGGCTCGCGGCCTGGTCGACGAAGTCGGCGCCGTGCAGGCGGGCGCCCGGGAGGGCGGCGTACAGATCGCCGGGGCGTACGGCGCGCGAGTCGTGGGTGATGCCCGTGACGTCGGCGGCGCCCTCCGGCGCGGGAGCACCCAGCTGCCGGGCCAGTTCCGCGAGGGGTGTGGCGGAGACCTGCGCCGGCCTGGGCGGCCCGGGGTATGTCACGGGATGGCCCTTCTGGGTGGTTTGGGACTGATCAGCGTGTGGCACGGCGGTGAGCGTACCGGGCGTACCCGCCTCCGGGCGAAGTGAGGGGCGGGGGCTGCTCTGGTTCCCCGGGTCCGGGGTGATCGTTGTCACGAGGTGGTTCCTGGTGGGTTCCGTGCCGACCGGGGCTTGCGGCCGGTCAGCGCTTGAAGGTGACCGGGAGCTTCGCCGGCTTGGCCCCGGTCGGCGGGACCTGGAGGGACTTCAGTGCGAACTCCATGACCTGCTTGTACACGGGGCCGCAGATCTGGCCGCCGAAGTAGTTGCCCTCGGTGGCGTTCTGGATGGCGCAGTAGACGGTGATGCGGGGCTTGTCGGCGGGCGCGAATCCGGCGAACGACGAGGTGTAGCCCTTGTACATGCCGGTGGCCGGATCCACGCGGTTGGCCGTGCCCGTCTTGCCCGCGACGCGGTAGCCGGGGATACGCGCCTTGGTGCCGGTGCCCTCCTCGTCGTCCACGACCGACTCCAGCATCTGGGCGAGGGTCTTCGCCGTCTTGGCGCTGACGACCCGGGTTTTCTCGGGCTTGGGGGCCGGGGTGAAGCGGCCGTCGGGGCCCTTGGTGCCGCGTACGAGGGTGGGTTCGACGCGGACGCCGCCGTTGGCGATGGTCGAGTACACCGACGCCGCCTGCATGGCGTTGATGGAGACGCCCTGGCCGAAAGGGATCGTGTACTGCTGCGAGGTCGACCACTTGTCGGGCGGGGCGAGGATGCCCTTGGTCTCGCCCGGGAAGCCGAGGCCGCTGTAGCTGCCGAGGCCGAACTTGCGCAGGTAGTCGTAGAGGACCTTGTTGGACTGGGCCTGGGTCTTGCCGAGCTGCCCGGTGGCGAGGATGGTGCCGATGTTGCTGGACTTGGCGAGGACGCCGTTGAGCGTCAGGTACCAGGTCGGGTGGTTCACGTCGTCCTTGAAGAGCCGGTCACCGCGGTGCAGCCGGTTGGGCACGACGACGTGGGTCATCGGGGTGGCGGCGCCCTCCTGGAGGACGGCCGCCATCGACATGACCTTGGCGGTGGAGCCGGGTTCGAAGGCGTCCTGGAGGGCCGCGTTGCCGAGGGCGGCCGAGTCGGCGTCGGAGAGGTCGTTCGGGTCAAAACCGGGTGAGTTGGCCATGGCCAGGACCTGGCCGGTGCGGGTGTCCTGGACGATGACGTAGCCGCGGTCGGCTGCGGACTCCTTCACCTGGTCGCTGATGGCCTTCTGGGCGGCCCACTGGATGTCGCGGTCGATGGTGAGTTCGACGTCGCTGCCGGGCACGGCGGGCGTCTCGGTGGAACCCGCGGTGGGGACGAGCCGGCCGCCGGACTGGGCGTAGCGGATCTTGCCGTCCTTGCCGGCCAGCCGCTTGTTCAGCTGGAGCTCGACGCCTCCGCCGGGCTTGCCCTCGCCGTTGACCCAGCCCAGTATCCCGGCGGCGAGGTCGCCGTTGGGGTACACGCGCTTGCTGGTGGCGACGGAGAAGACGCCCCCGAGGACGTTGTGCGCGGACTTGTCCGTCTCCTCCTTCTTGGCGAGCGCGGACTTCAGGTCCTTGATCTGCTTCCAGACCTGCGGGGTCTGACGGGAGGCCAGCTTGACGTAGCGCAGCGCCTTGTTCTTCGGCCGCAGCTTCTGGACCAGAGTCTCCTGCTCCTGGCCCAGGATCGGCGCGAGCAGCGCGGCCGCCTGCTCGGGCCCGTCCCCGATCTTCAGCTGGTCGGGGGCGAACATCGTGGGGTCGGCCGTGATGTCGTAGGCGTCCTCACTGGTCGCCAGGGCCACCCCGGACCGGTCGGTGATCTCCCCGCGGTCCGCGGCCAGCACCTGCCCGACGTACCTGTTCTGCTCGGCCTTGGCGGCATACGTGCTCGCGTCGACGGCCTGCACCTGGAACAGCCGTACGACGAAGGCGATCAGCACCAGCGTCAGTGCGAGCCCGACCAGACGCAGCCGGGGGCGGGGGCTGCCCAGCCGGAGCGGCTTGGGCGCCGCCTGACGGGCCGGGGCCGGGCGACGGGCCGGCCGGGCACCGGGCCCCGGGCGGCGCCGGGCGTCGGGTCGAGCGGGCCTGGCGGGCCCGGGCACGCGGCGGCGCGGGGGTTCCCTGTCGGTCACTTCCGTCACCTGCCGGAGGTTGAGGTGGGGCCGTTGGGCATGGCCTCGGGGGCCAGGACCAGGGGGATGTGGGCGAAGGTCTGCCGGACGCCGGGGGCGGGACTCGGGAAGCCCTTGACTGTGCCGTCGGGGGCGAGGAAGGCGGGGTCGCCGCCGGGGACCATGCCGAGTTCGCGGGCGCGGCGCTGGAGGGCCTCGGGAGCGGAGTAGGCGTCGATGTCCCGCTGGAGGGCCTGTTCCTCGTCGGTGAGGCTCTTGGTCTCGCGCTGGAGGTCGTCGAGCTTGAACGCGCCTTCGCTGAGGGCCGAGTTCAGCACCAGGAGGCCGATGAGACCACCGCCGAGGAGGAGGACCACGAGGAGGACGAAGGGGGTGCGCGCCGCCTGCCCGGGGCCGGTCGGGAAGAGCTGCGCCAGACGTGCCGCCCTCCCCTTCAGTTCGGGTTTGGTGCTCACTCACGCTCCCTCGGTACGGCCTTCAGACGCCTCACTCGATGTCCTCCCTGATGCGCTGGGCGCCGCGCAGCCGCGCCGGTGCCGCCCGCCGGTTCTCGGCGATCTCCTCCTCGGTGGGGAGTTCGGCACCGCGCGTGAGCAGCTTGAGCCGCGGCTGGTAGCGCTCGGGCACGACGGGCAGCCCGGGCGGCGCCGTGGTGGCGGCACCCGCCGCGAACACCTGCTTGACCAGCCGGTCCTCCAGCGAGTGGTACGACAGCACGGCGATCCGCCCGCCCACGTCCAGCGCCTTCACGGCGGCCGGGATCGCCCGCTCCAGGACGGCGAGCTCGCCGTTGACCTCGATGCGCAGCGCCTGGAAGGTGCGCTTGGCCGGGTTGCCACCGGTGCGCTTGGCGGCCTGCGGCAGCGCGTCCCGGATCAGTTCGACCAGCCGCGCGCTGGTGCTGAACGGCTCCTTCTCCCGCTCGCGCACGACCGCGGACACGATCCGCTTGGCCTGCTTCTCCTCGCCGTACGCCCTCAGGATGCGAACCAGCTCGCCCGGCGGGTACGTGTTGAGGACCTCCGCGGCGCTGACCCCGGACGTCTGGTCCATCCGCATGTCGAGCGGGGCGTCCTGGGCGTAGGCGAAGCCGCGGTCGGCCTCGTCGAGCTGCATGGAGGAGACCCCGAGGTCGAACAACACGCCCTGCACGCGCGCGATGCCGAGCCGGTGCAGCACCTCGGGGAGCTCGTCGTACACGGCGTGCACGAGGGTGGCCCGCTCCCCGTAGGACGCGAGGCGCTCGCCGGACAGGCGCAGGGCCTCCTTGTCGCGGTCGAGGGCGACGAGGCGGATCCCGGGGAACCTCTCCAGGAGCGCCTCACTGTGGCCGCCGAGGCCGAGGGTGCAGTCGACGACCACCGGCTCCGGCCCCTCCAGGGCGGGTGCCAGCAGATCCAGGCACCTCTGGAGCATCACCGGAACGTGTCGACTCTGGCTCAAGGGGCCCTCTCAGATCCGGCGGGCCCATACGCACCGCCGGGTCCCCGCCCGCTCGTGAAGGGGAGGCCTGCCGGCGCCGGAAGCGTCAGCCGACCGGGAGCGGGAGGAGGCCGAGCCGTACGTACGCGCCGCGCACGTGGGGAGATCTCCGGTCGTCGCCGGGATCTCCGGGGTGAACAGTCCAGCGGGGAGAGTCTCGCCTCCCGCTTCGCGTCACTTTAGTCCACCCTGTCTCCCGGTCAATCAACCGGCCTGCGCGTCGCGTCCGGCGGCCCACCACCCTTGTGGGTTACCTCACAACCCCGCCTCGCTGGCATTCTTTGTCCAGTCTCACAAGAGGCCTGGACCGGGTGTGACCAGTAACGTCATGGGTTATGACGACTTCTGCATCGGTTCCCACAGCCTCGGAGAGCACCACAGCCGGCAGCGGCACGGTCACCGACCGCCTCGTCGACGCCAACGCCCGGTACGCCGCCGAGTTCACCGACCCGGGGATGGACGCCCGGCCCGTGCTGCACGTGGCCGTCGTGGCCTGCATGGACGCCCGTCTCGACCTGCACGCGGCGCTCGGTCTCGAACTCGGCGACTGCCACACCATCCGCAACGCGGGCGGCGTCGTCACCGACGACGTGATCCGCTCCCTCACCATCAGCCAGCGCAAGCTGGGGACGCGCAGCGTCGTCCTCATCCACCACACCGGCTGTGGCCTGGAGAGCCTCACCGAGGACTTCCGCAACGAACTGGAGGCCGAGGTCGGCCAGCGCCCGGCGTGGGCGGTGGAGTCCTTCCGGGACGTCGACCAGGACGTACGGCAGTCCATGCAGCGCGTGCGCACCTCGCCGTTCGTGCCGCACACGGACGACGTGCGGGGGTTCGTCTTCGACGTGAAGACCGGCCTGCTGCGGGAGATCGACCCCGCCTGATCGACCCCGCTGATCGATCCCGCCTCCTGACCTGACAGCCCACCCCGGGCACAACCTGCTGTAGCTGTCGAAAGCCTGTCAGTCACGCGTTCGAATGGTCGCAAGACCGACATATCGCGGCCAGTTATCCACAGTCGAGTGACACGAATCGGTAACGGCAGCAAGAATGCGGGAGTGGCGTCACGCGGAACCTTTCACGCGTGGTGTCCGTGGTTCGGGGTGGGCCGGCCTGCGTCATGTGGCGTCGGCCCGGGAAAATGGGGTATCCCGTGCTCCCTGGGAGCAAGGGAAAGGCCGAGGAGGGCCGGGTGACGACCTATGACGATCGAGCGAGCCTCACTGATCTGACCGCCGTGGTGGAACGCGTGCGGGAGTCGGTGGAAGGCGTGATCGAGGGCAAGCCCGAGGTCGTACGGCTCTCGCTGACCGTACTGCTCGCCGAGGGACATCTGCTGATCGAGGACGTCCCGGGCGTCGGCAAGACGATGCTCGCCAAGGCACTGGCGCGGTCCATCGACTGCTCGGTGCGGCGCATCCAGTTCACGCCCGACCTGCTGCCCTCGGACATCACCGGTGTGTCCATCTGGGACCAGCAGCGCCGCGACTTCGAGTTCAAGCCCGGCGCGATCTTCGCGCAGGTCGTGATCGGCGACGAGATCAACCGCGCTTCGCCCAAGACGCAGTCCGCGCTCCTGGAGTCCATGGAGGAGCGCCAGGTCACCATCGACGGCAAGACCTACGAGCTGCCCAGCCCCTTCATGGTGGTGGCGACGCAGAACCCGGTCGAGATGGAGGGCACCTACCCGCTGCCGGAGGCCCAGCGCGACCGCTTCATGGCCCGGGTGTCGGTCGGTTACCCGAGCGCCGAGGCCGAGCTTCAGATGCTGGACGTGCACGGCGGCGTCTCGCCGCTTGAGGACCTCCAGCCCGTGGCCCACGCGCACGAGATCCTCAAGCTGATCGAGGCGGTGCGCGGCGTCCATGTCGCCGAGCCGGTCCGGCGCTACGCGGTCGAACTGGTCGGCGCCACGCGCACGCACCCCGATCTGAGACTGGGCGCCTCCCCGCGCGCGACGCTGCACCTGGTGCGCGCGGCGAAGGCGTCCGCGGCCCTGAGCGGCCGGGAGTACGCGCTGCCGGACGACGTGCAGGCACTCGCCGTCGCCGTCCTGGCCCACCGTCTGCTGCCCACCGCCCAGGCCCAGCTCAACCGCCGCACGGCCGAGCAGGTCGTCGAGGAGATCCTCCAGCGCACGCCGGTCCCGGCGACGCCGCAGCAGAGCGGCTTCGGCGGCCTCGGCCGGGGCGTGCCGGCGTATCCCCAGCAGCCGCCGCGGAGGCTGTGATGACCACCGCGGGGACGGGGCAGGCGGAGGCCGACCGGGGCGACAAGGGAGGCATCCGCACCGCCCTGGCCGGTCTGACCACCCGCGGACGCTCCTTCCTGGCCGCCGGCGTCGCGGCCGCCGTCTGTTCGTACGTGCTCGGGCAGAGCGACCTGCTGCGCGTGGGCCTGCTGCTGGCGGTGCTGCCGCTGGTGTGCGCGACGGTGCTGTACCGCACGCGCTACCGGGTCGCGGGCAGCCGCCGCCTCTCCCCCGCGCGCTTGCCGGCGGGCAGCGAGGCCCGGGTCCACCTGCGGATGGACAACGTCTCGCGGCTGCCCACGGGTCTGCTGATGCTCCAGGACCGGGTGCCGTACGTGCTCGGTCCCCGGCCCCGTTTCGTGCTCGACCGGGTGGAGGCGGGCGGCCGGCGCGAGGTGTCCTACCGGGTCCGTTCCGACCTGCGCGGCCGCTACCCGCTGGGCCCGCTCCAGCTTCGCCTGACCGACCCGTTCGGCATGTGCGAGCTGACCCGGTCCTTCTCGACGTTCGACACGCTGACGGTGATCCCGCGCGTGGAGCCGCTGGCCCCGGTGCGTCTCAGCGGTGAGGCGAAGGGGTACGGCGAGGGGCGGCAGCGCTCGCTCGCGCTGGCCGGCGAGGACGACGTGATTCCCCGCGGGTACCGCTACGGCGACGACCTGCGCCGTGTGCACTGGCGCTCCACCGCCCGCTACGGCGAGCTGATGGTGCGCCGCGAGGAGCAGCCGCAGCGCGCCCGCTGCACGGTGCTGCTCGACACCCGGGGCATCGCCTACCAGGGCGCGGGACCGGACTCGGCCTTCGAATGGGCCGTGTCGGGCGCGGCGTCCGTGCTGGTGCACATGCTCGAACGGGGCTTCTCGGTCCGGTTGTTGACGGACACCGGCAACGCGGTGCCCGGCGAGGGCGGTGACGGATTCGCGGGCGCGAACCAGGAGTCGGCGGACGCGGCCGGGCTGATGATGGACACCCTCGCGGTGATCGACCACTCCGACGGCGCGGGCCTGTCCCGGGCCTACGACGTGCTGCGCGGCGGGAACGAGGGGCTGCTGGTGGCCTTCCTCGGCGACCTGGACGAGGAGCAGGCGGCCGTGCTGGGCCGGATGCGGCAGCGCAGCCCGGGCGCGGTCGCCTTCGTCCTGGACAGCGACTCCTGGGTGCGGGAACCGAGCGACGTGCCCGGTCCGTTGGACGGGAGCGGGGAGCGGCTGCGCATGCTGCGCGAGGCGGGCTGGACGGCCCTCGGCGTGCCGCGGGGTGCCTCCGTGGACGAGCTGTGGCGGCAGGCGGACCGGGAGCGCAGGGGGATGGCCGCCGCGGGCGGCGGGGAGGGACCGTGATGAGCGGGCGGGTACGACTGACGCTGGGCGCGTGGGCGGCCACACTGATGGCCGCGTGCGCCCTGCTGCCCCTCGTCAAGCCGGCGACCTGGATCGTGCAGGCGGCCTTCCTGCTGGCCGTGCAGGCGGGCGTGGGTGCCGCGGCCCGCAGGGTGCCGCTGGCGCGCCCGCTGACGGTGGCGGCACAGGCCGTGGTCACGGTACTGCTGCTGACGTTCCTCTTCGCCCGTGAGCAGGCCCTCGCCGGGCTGGTGCCCGGGCCGGACGCCCTCGACCGCTTCGAGGTCCTGCTCCGGCAGGGCGGGGACGACATCGCGCGGTACGCGATACCGGCGCCCCTGGAGTCCGACGGCATCCGGCTGATGCTCATCGGCGGCGTCCTGATCATCGGGCTGCTGGTGGACACCCTCGCGGTGACCTTCCGCAGCGCCGCCCCGGCCGGCCTGCCGCTGCTCGCGCTGTACTCGGTGGCCGCGGGGCTGTCCGACGGGGGCACGGACTGGCTGTGGTTCCTGGTCGCGGCGGCCGGCTATCTGATGCTGCTCCTGGCCGAGGGCCGGGACCGGCTGTCCCAGTGGGGCCGGGTCTTCGGCGGGGCTCCGCGCACGGCCGGAGGGGAACCGAGCGGCGTGGTCGCCCCGGTCCGCACGGGCCGGCGGATCGGCGTGGTCGCGCTGGGCATCGCCCTGGTGGTGCCGCTGGGACTGCCCGCGATGAACGGGGGCCTGCTGGACTCCGTGGGTGCGGGCGCGGGCGGCGGCACGGGCGGCGGCGGCACGATCTCCGCCGTGAACCCGCTGGTTTCGCTGCGCGACAATCTGAACGTGGACGAGGACCGGCAGGTCCTCTCCGTGAAGACGAAGATGGCCGACGTCTCGGACCTCTATCTGCGGATCGTGTCCCTGGACGAGTTCGACGGCACGACCTGGAAGCCGGCCCGGCGCTCCATCACCGCCGTCCCCGACGGCACCTTCCCGACCCCGACCGGCCTCGGCTCCGAGGTCAAGCGCACGGAGGTCGACACCACGATCACGGCGGCCGGCTGGTACGGCCAGGACTGGCTGCCCATGCCGTACCCGCCGAGCGGCGTCGACATCCGGGGCAACTGGCGTTACGAACCCCTGGGGATGACGCTGGTCGGCGACCACGGCCAGAACACACGAGGGCTCACGTACCAGGTCAAGAGCCTGGACGTGCAGCCGACGGCGGAACAGCTGGCCTCGGCGGCGCCCCCGCCGGCAGCCATCGTGCGCGACTTCACCAAGCTGCCCGACTCGCTCCCGGCGGTCGTGGCGCGCACCGCCCGCCAGGTGACCGCGGACGCCGCCAACCCCTACGACCAGGCGGTCAAGCTCCAGGACTGGTTCGCCGTGACCGGCGGCTTCGAGTACGACACCCAGGTGCAGGTCGGCAGCGGCTCGGAGGGGATCGCCCGCTTCCTGAAGGACAAGCAGGGCTTCTGCGTGCACTTCTCCTTCGCCATGGCGGCGATGGCGCGCTCGCTCGGCATACCGGCCCGGGTCGCGGTGGGCTTCGCGCCCGGTACCCCGCAGGCGGACGGCTCGGTGTCGGTGGGGCTGCGCGACGCGCACGCCTGGCCCGAGCTGTACTTCGAGGGCGTGGGCTGGACCCGCTTCGAGCCGACTCCGAACCGCGGCTCGATGCCGCCGTACACGCTGCCCGAGAGCCCCGGCAGTTCGCTCCCGGACGTGGTCCGACCGTCCGAGACGTCGTCCGCCGCGCCGTCCCCGACCCCCTCGACGAGCGAGAGCTGCACGCCGGTGCAGAGGAAGCTGGACGGCGGGTGCGCGAGCGAGTCCCCGCAGGCGGCGCTGCCCACGGGCGACGACGGGCCGAAGTGGTACGCGATCCTGGCCTGGGCCCTGGCCGGTCTCGCCGTTCTGGCGCTTCCGCTGGCACCGATGCTGTGGCGCCGACGGATCCGGGCGGTCCGGCTGGGGGCGCACGGCCGCAGTGATGCGGACGCGGTGCCGCACACGCTGGCCGTCTGGCAGGAGCTGACCGACACGGCCTGGGACTTCGGCATCGCGCCGGACGAGTCACAGACGCCACGCAAGGCTGCCGCACGCATCGTCCGGCTGGGCTCCCTCGACGCGACGGCCGAGGCCTCGGTGCACCGGGTGGCGAACGCGGTGGAACAGGTCCTGTACGCACCGCAGCCCCGCCCGACGCCGGGCCTCACGGACGACGTCCGCCGCGCGGCGGCGAGCCTGAGCGCCGGGGTCGGCCGGGGCACCAGGCTCCGTGCGGTGCTGGCCCCACGCTCCACCGTGCGCGTGGTGTGGGCGGCGTCGGCCTGGTGGTCGGGCGTGCGGGAACGTGCTCTGGCGCTGCGGCCGACGTGGCGGAAGGCATCGGGGCAGCAGGGCTGACGGGCCGGGGGCCTTAGGCCGGTCGGGCTTGTGCGCCCGGCCGGCCTCGCTGTGTCTGCCCGGGGTCGGCCGGTGATGCGTTCGGCTTCCCGTCACCCCGGGTGAGCACGCGCCGGAGGGTGGGGGCGGCCTCGCAGGGAAGCCCTCCCCCGGTACCCCCGGTAACCAGTCGCTCCTTGTACGCACACGTCAGGGGGTGACCACCCAGTCGGTGGTCACCCCCTGACTCATGTCTTCAGGTGTCCTGGAGATCTGTGCTCCGGGCTAATGGCCGCCCTGCTCGTCGCGGCGCTTCTGCCAGCGCTGCTCGATGCGGTCCATCATGGAGCGCCGTTGCCGGCCCTGACGGCGTGCGGCCGGCTGTCCGCCGGCCCCGGCCGCCTGTTCGCCCGGCTTGGGGGCCTTGCGCCAGCCGGTCACGGCGAGCACCGCACAGCCCAGCATGACGAGGAAGCCCACGACGCTGAGCCAGACCTGTTTGGCGACCATACCGGCCATGAGGAGCGCAATACCTACGAGGAAGCCCGCGACCGCCTGGTAGACCCGTCGCCGGGTGTACGTACGCAGCCCGCTTCCCTCGAGCGCCGTCGCGAACTTGGGATCTTCGGCGTACAGCGCTCGCTCCATCTGCTCGAGCATGCGCTGCTCGTGCTCCGAGAGCGGCACGGAGTCCTCCTCATCGTGCAGTCGCCGGGGCGACCCGGGGGGTCTCTTCAGGATAGGCAGGGAATCGCCCCCGTGAAACCCGCCCCTCTGCGCCAATTGGCCAACCGGAACACGCCATGAACATCCCGGCTCGCTGAGGCCTACATTCCCCGGCGGCCGACCCGTCATGCCGGAACGGTCTCCCTCGATCATACGGCGCCTAGCCGCCATTCGGGGGGCCTGTGGCGTACTCCATGCACAGGCCAGGCGCTGATCAGCGGCGGTACCTCACGAAGCGGCTCAGGCCTCGACCGACCCACCGGTCTCGATTACCTCACCAGTCCCAGGAGTCTCACCCAGCACATGAAGCTGGGTGGCCACCGAGTGGAAGGCGGGAAGCTCGGCGGCGGCCTCCTCCAGCTTCAGCAGCGCCTCCAGGGCGCCGGGCTCGGTGTCGACGAGGACGCCGGGCACGAGGTCGGCGAAGACCCGCACGCCGTGCACGGCGCCGACACGCAGGCCCGCGCCCTCGACCAGTCCGGTGAGCTGATCGGCGGTGAAGCGGCGCGGAACGGGGTCACCCGTGCCCCATCGTCCGTTCGGGTCGTCGAGCGCCTGCCGGGCCTCCTTGAAGTGCCCGGCGAGGGCGCGGGCCAGCACGGCACCCCCGAGGCCGGCGGCGAGCAGGCTGAGGACGCCCTCGGAGCGCAGGGCGGCCACCGCGTTGCGCACGCCCTCGGCCGGATCGTCCACGTACTCCAGGACGCCGTGGCACAGCACCACGTCGTAGCCACCGCGCTCGGCCACGTCGAAGAGGCCGTGGGCGTCGCCCTGCACGCCCTTCACCCGGTCGGCGACTCCTGCCTCGGCGGCGCGCCGCTCCAGGGCGAACAGCGCGTTGGGGCTGGGGTCGACGACGGTGACCCGGTGACCGAGACGGGCGACGGGCACCGCGAAGTTGCCGCTGCCGCCCCCGGTGTCGAGGACGTCCAGCGACTCCCGACCCGTGGCCTTGACCCGGCGGTCCAGGGCGTCCTGGAGGACCTCCCAGACCACGGCGGTACGGAGTGAGGCGCGGGGGCGCATCGGGTCCGACACGGCAGTTGACTCCTCGGCGCGGCACCGCCACTTGCACGGCGGAGCGAACGGGGCGCCTTCCCCGGCCCCGGCGACGGGGAGGGAAGACTTCAGGCGTCCCCCACCCTATTGCCTCCGACTGGGCAGCCGGCATGGCCCGGTCCTCACCCGGGCACGCGTCGGCACGACCGGGCGGACACGCGCCGGCATGCCTGCTCAGCCCGCGTCCGGCATGTCCCGCCCCTCCCCCGGTGCCTCCGGGTCGTCCTGGTCCGCGCGGGGCTGCGGGAGGACCGGCTGGAGGACCAGCATGCGCTCGACGATGCGGAGGAACATCGCCACGTCCCGTATCAGGTCGTCGGCGTCCCGGCTGCTGGCCGCGTCCTGGATGCCCGCCTCGGCCCGGGCACGGCGCCGGGCACCGGAGGCGAACAACGCGCTCCACTCGGACAGTTCGGGCGCGATCTCGGGGAGCACTTCCCAGGCGCTCCTGATCTTGGCCCGGGCCCGGGGCGAGGTCTCCGGCCTTCCCCGGGCGGCGAGCACGGCGGCGGCCGTGCGCAGGGCGGCGAGGTGGGCCGTCGCGTAGCGCTCGTTCGGTGTTTCCAGGACGGTGGCCTCGTCGAGGCCGGCGCGGGCCTGGGCGAGCAGGTCGAGGGCGGCGGGCGGGGCCGAGGCGCGGCGGAGCACAGGGTGGACATCGCTCGCCGGACCGGTCAGTGAGGGGGCAGGGCCGGTGGCGCGGCGCCGGCGGGCGGCTGCTGCGTGGTAGCTGGCCATGACGAACCTCCTGTCGTCTGTGTGACGGCATGTCCGTTACGGAGTGCCGTATGTGACCCATCGTGAGGTATGGCACTGACAATCCGATCTGACCTGCGGTTTTGCCTCGCTCGTAGGTTCGGAGTAGTTTTTGCACTGACCAGTCAGTTCAAAAACTTCAGTTCTCAATCGAAGGAGACTCGTGGGGGAACGAGTGGGAGGGGCGCGGGTCGCCGCCGAGGGCCTTGGGGTCAAAGGGCCGCGCGGGTGGGCGTTCCGCGGGATCTCCGTCGACGCGGAGCCGGGATCGCTCGTCGCGGTCGAGGGCCCGTCCGGGTCCGGCCGTACGTGCCTGCTGCTCGCGCTGACGGGGCGGATGAAGATCGCGGAGGGCACCGCCACTGTCGGCGAGGCCCGGCTCCCCAAGCAGTTGTCGGCGGTGCGCCGCGTCAGCGCCCTGGCCCATGTACCCGGGGTCACCGACCTCGACCCGGCCCTGACCGTCGGCGAGCACCTGCGGGAACGGGCGCTGCTCCAGCGGCGGTTCGGCGACTCCCTGCGCGGACTGCTGCGGCCCCGCGGCGAGCGGGCGGCCGAGGCCGGGCGGCGCGTCGGCGCGGCACTGGCCGCCGCCGGTCTCGACCTGGAGGCGCTGCCCAAGGCGTCCCGTACCGCGGTGCGCGATCTGGAGCGTCTGGAGGCGCTGCGGCTGTCGGTCGCCCTCGCGCTCATCGGCAGGCCGCTGCTGCTCGGGGTCGACGACACCGACCTCAAGCTCTCGGACGGCGAGCGGGACGAGGTCTGGTCCCTGCTGAGATCCCTCGCCGACGCCGGGACGACGGTCGTGGCCGTGTGCAGTGAGGCCCCGGCGGGCGCCGTCCGGGTGTCCACGCAGGAGAACCAGGACGACAGCGACGATCACCGAGCGGCCGAGGACGACGAGGCCGACCAGGGAGAGGAGAAGGCCGATGCGCTCGCCGAGACTGGCCGCGCTTGAGCTCCGCCGCTTCGGGCGGGGCAAGCTGCCGCGGGCCGCGCTGGTCGCGCTGCTGGTGCTGCCGTTGCTGTACGGCGCGCTGTACCTGTGGTCGTTCTGGGACCCGTACGGCCGCCTGGACCGGATCCCCGTGGCGCTCGTGAACGCCGACCAGGGGGCGACCGCCGACGGGAAGAAGATCACGGCGGGCGACGACATCACGGAGCGGCTGCACGACAGCAAGACCTTCGACTGGCAGGAGGTGAGTGCCGCCGAGGCCCGCAGGGGTGTGGAGGACGGCACGTACTACCTGTCGCTCACCATGCCCGCGGACTTCAGCGAGCGGATCGCCTCCAGTTCGGGGAAGACCCCGGAGACCGGCGCCCTCCAGGTGCGCACCAACGACGCGAACAACTACATCGTCGGGCAGATCTCCCGGACGGTGTTCAGCGAGGTGCGGCAGGCCGCGTCCACGAAGACGTCGCGGTCGTTCCTGGACAGGATCTTCGTCTCGTTCTCCGACATCCACGGCAAGACCGTGAAGGCGGCGAAGGGGGCCGACGAGCTCAAGGGCGGCATCGGGAAGGCCGAGAAGGGCTCCAAGGACCTCGCCGACGGTCTGAAGGACGCCAAGGACGGCAGCGGTGATCTGTCCACGGGCCTGAAGAAGCTCCACAAGGGCGCGGGCGACGTGGCGGACGGCTCGAAGCGGGTCGCGGAGGGCACGCGGAAGCTCGCCGACAAGGTCAACACGTACGCCGACAAGCTGGGCCCCTTCCTCAAGGGCAACGAGAAGACCATCGGCGACACGGCCCGGCTCGTCGCGGACTCCTCCGGGGTGATCCGCAAGAACCTGGACACCCTGGCGAAGACGGCCCCGACCGCCGCCAAGGGCGCCCGTACGGCGTCGGACACCCTGGACGGCGTCTACGCCAGGCGCTGTGACGACCCCGTCCTGCCCGACGCCGCCTGCGCCGACCTGAAGAAGGCCAAGGACGCGGCCGCCGACGTCGCCGTCATCGCCGACGACGTCAACACGCTGATCGCGGACCAGAACGGCGACCTGACCGAGCTCGACAAGAACCTCGCCACCCTCCAGAAGCAGTCCCGGGCCCTGGCCGAGCGCGCGCCGCACCTCTCCGAGGACCTCGACGACGCAGTCAAGAAGATCAACAAGCTGAACGACGGGGCGGCCGAGGTCGCCGCGGGCGCGAAGAAGCTGCACAAGGGACTCGGCACGGCCAAGACCGGTGCCGTCGACCTGGACAAGGGCGTCGGCGATCTGAAGACGGGCGCGGACGACCTCAACGGCGGCATGTTCAAGCTCGTCGACGGCTCCGGCAAGCTCGCGGGCGGGCTGCACGACGGGGCGGAGCGGATCCCCGACTACAACGAGCGGGACCGCGACCAGCGCACGGAGGTCATGGCCGACCCCGTGCGGCTCGCCTCCCAGGACCTGCACAAGGCGCCCAACTACGGCACCGGGTTCGCCCCGTACTTCATCCCGCTGTCGCTGTGGGTGGGCGCGATGGTGGCCTACATGCTGATCACGCCGATGAACCGGCGCGCGCTCGCCGCGGGCGCCTCGGCATGGCGGATCGCGCTGGCCGGCTGGCTGCCCGTGGTGGCGATCGGGGTGCTCCAGACGGTGGCCCTGATGTCGGTGCTGCACTGGGCGGTCGGCCTGGAGATGGTGCGGGCGGCCGGGACGGTGGGCTTCCTGTTCCTGGTGACGGCGTGTTTCGCGGCGATCGTGCAGTGGCTGAACGCGCGCTTCGGGGCGGCCGGCCGGATCCTCGTGCTCGCCCTGCTGATGCTCCAGCTGACCTCGGCGGGCGGCACGTACCCCGTGCAGACCAGCCCCGGTTTCTTCAACGCGCTCCACCCCTTCCTGCCGATGAGTTACGTCGTCGAGGCCCTCCGGAGGCTCATCACGGGCGGTGGTCTGGAACCGGTGTGGCACGCGTGCGTGGTGCTGACGGCGTTCACCGCCGGCGCCCTCGCGCTGACCGCCGTGGCGGCCCGCCGCCGCCAGGTGTGGACGCTGGACCGGCTGCACCCGGAGCTGGGCCTGTGAGTCGCTCGGTGACACCCCCTGCGCACCCTTCGGTGACATCCCCCGGAAAGGTTCCTGTGACAATCAGGGCCATGGAAAGCAGCAGTGCCGCGTCGGGCGGCAGCACGCGCCGCGAGGCCACCCGGCAGAAGCTCTACGAGGCGGCCGTCACGCTCATCGCCGAGCAGGGCTTCTCCGCCACCACCGTGGACGAGATCGCCGAGCGTGCCGGAGTCGCGAAGGGCACGGTCTATTACAACTTCGCGAGCAAGTCCGTCCTCTTCGAGGAACTGCTGCGGCACGGGGTCGGCCTCCTCACCGCCTCCCTGCGGGAAGCGGCCGAGCGGACCGCCCGCGAGGACGGCACCAAGGTCGACGCCCTGGACGCGATGATCCGCGCGGGGCTGGTCTTCATCGACCGCTACCCGGCCTTCACGCAGTTGTACGTGGCCGAGCTGTGGCGCACGAACCGGGCCTGGCAGTCCACGCTGATGGTGGTCCGGCAGCAGGCCGTCGCGGTCGTGGAGGACGTGCTGCGCGAAGGAGTGGCGGGCGGCGAGTTCAGCGACGAGATCGACGTCCCGCTGACGGCGGCCGCGCTGGTCGGCATGGTCCTGGTGGCCGCGCTGGACTGGAAGTCCTTCCAGCCGGAGCGCTCCCTGGACGACGTCCACGCGGCCCTGTCCCGGCTGCTCCAGGGGCGGGTGAGCGGCTGCCGCTGAGGCCACACATTGAGCGGCTGCCGCTGAAGGCGGCCCCGGCGCAGACGTGAAAGCGCCGGTCCGCTGTGGCCGCGTCCCCCGCGGGCCACCTCGAACCGGCGCCTTCCTCGCTCCCCCGTTTTCCTGCTCCCCCGTGCGTTCCCCCGCAGGACCCCCGTTCGGTCGTCCCCCGGTTCTCCCCCGTGCCTCGCTCCCGCCGACACCGTCGGCGGAAGGAGCGGATCGTGGGCCCGGTCCCGTTCCGGCGCCCCGTGTCGCCGGTACCGGAGCCGTGCCCCTCTCCGTGCCTCCACTCTCTCGTTCGCGCAGGTCCCCGCCCATCCGCGCGCGTACTCAACTCCCTCACTAGGTACGGGTACTCAGCCCTGCGCACGCGGCCCCAGAACACCGGGCGGCCGACTGGTCACGATCGCTTCCGTGCCCGTACTCGGAGGCTGTCGGCGGGGACTGTCAGTGGGGGCCGATAAAGTCCCTGGCATGGCACGGATTGCGGTGATCGGCGCCGGGATGGGCGCGCTGGCGGCGGCCGCCCGGCTGGCCGTGGCGGGCCACCGGGTGGTGGTGTACGAGCGGACGGACACGTACGGCGGAGCCCTGCGCCGCTTCGAGCGCGACGGGTTCTCCTTCGACACCGGACCCGGCCTGCTCCCGCTGCCCGCCGTCTACCGCGACCTGTTCGTCAAGACCGGCAAGGAGCCGCTGGAGGCCTGCGTCGACCTGGTCCAGGTCGACCCGTCGTCCCGGCACGTGTTCGCGGACGGCACCCGGGTCTCGCTGCCGAACGCCTCGCGCGCGGGCGTCGTGGCGGCTCTGGACGAGGCACTCGGCTCCGGGGCCGGCGGGCGGTGGGGCGACTTCCTGGTGCGGGCCCGCGAGGCCTGGGACCGGACCCGCCGGCCCCTCCTGGAGGAGCCGCTGTGGCCGAACTGGCAGGTGCTGGCGGAGCGCGAGCCGTACCCGGCGGTGCCCCACAAGCGGTTGCTGCGCACCCGCCGGGCCGGCACGCTCGCCGAGGTCGGCGCCTGGGAGCTGCGGGACGCCCGGCTCGCCGCGCTCCTGGAGAGCCACGCCCTGGCGCAGGGCCTGGATCCCCGGACCACCCCGGCGAGCGCGGCCGTGCTGCCGTACATGGAGCACGCCTTCGGCACGTGGTACGTGCGCGGCGGCCTGCGCGAGCTGGCCCGGGCGGTGTACGAGCGGTGTGTGGCCCGAAAGGTCGAGTTCCGCTTCGGCGCCGACGTGACCGGGGTGCTGGAGAAGGACGGCCGGGCGTCGGGGGTGGAACTCGCCGACGGCGCGGTCGCGGAGGCGGACTTCGTGGTGGCCGGTGTCGCACCCGGCACGCTGGACCGGCTGTCGGCACAGGCCGCGGTGCGGGGTGACGGCGAGGTGCCGCCGCAGCCCGCGACGGCGAGCCGGCTCACGGTGCTGCTCGCCCTGCGCGACGCCCGCCCCGAGGGCACGGCACACCGCACGGTGGTGCACGCGGCGGACCGCGAGGCCGAGTTGGACGCCCTGTTCGGCGAGGCGGCGGGGAACACACACCCGACGGTCACGGTCCTGCGGCCCGACGACCCGGGGCTGGTCCCGGACCCGGACCACGAGGCGGTCACCGTCACGACGGTGGTACCCGCGCGGCCCGGCGAGCCCTACGACGACCTCGCCGACAACATGATCACCGTCGCCGAACGCGCCGTACCCGACCTGCGCGACCGTCTCCTCTGGCACGAGGTGCGCACCCCGGCCGACATCGCCGGGGCGACCGGCGCGGAGGGCGGGGCGGTGCCCGTGCCCGCCCTGGCGGCGGACGGCGGGCGGCTGCTGCATCCGTCCAACAGCACGCGCGTGCCCGGTCTGTTCACCGTCGGCGGCTGGGCGCACCCCGGTGGCGGACTGCCGCACGCCGGCATGTCGGGCGCGCTGGTGGCGGGACTGATCGTGGAGGGACCGGAGTTCCGGGGCTCCCAGTGAGCTCGCCGCCTCAGCGGCGTCCAGGCTTCAGAACGGTACTGCTCGTCAGAAGCGGTACTGCTCGTCGAAACCGTTCCCGGGCGCCTGCTGCTGCCCGTTGCCCTGGTACGGGTACGGCTGCTGCTCCGGCGGCAGCTCCTGGCCGTACTCGTCGGTGGTGCGCTGCTGCGGGACCCACACATCGCCCGGCGGGGTCTCGCCGCCGTGGGTGCCGGTGTACTGGTCCTGGCCGTAGCCCTGCTGGGGGTAGTACTGCTGGTCGCCGTAGGAGGTGTCGTACGAGGCGCCGCCGTAGGTCGGCGTGCCGATGTACGGGTCCGAGTAGGCGGCGTACTGCTGCTGGTCCGTGGCGTCGTAGCCCTGCTGCTGGCCGTAGCCCGAGTAGTCATAGCCGTAGGTCTGGTCGGTGCCCTGGGCCGTGGCGGCGTACTGGTCGTGGGTCTGGCCCGGCTGGTAGCCGGTGTCGCCGTACACGCCGTAGGAGCCGGTGTCGTCGGGCACGGGCTGCGGCTCGTAGACGGCGGTGGTCTCGGCGGCCGTCGGGTGGACGGGACGCGACGGGGTGAAGACGTCGTCGCGGTCGTAGTCGTCGTCCTGGCCGTAGGCGGGGGCACTGGCGTCGCGGCGGTAGTCGGCGCCCTCGTCGCCGTAGCCGCCGCCGGCCGTCTCCAGGCCGGAGACCTCGAGGGTCGGCTCCTGGCGGCCGCGCTCACCGCGGCGGCGCTTGCTGCCGCCCAGCACCGGCGCGTTCATCGCCCAGCCGGCCGAGAATCCGCTGCGGAACGACAGGGTGACGTACGTCTGGCCGACCGCGAAGGCGGCCGCGCCCAGTCCGATCACGACGACGGACGGGATCAGTACACCGACGACGACGCCGAGGAACCCGACGAAGGCCAGCAGCCGCCAGCGCAGCCGCGCCTTGTACTGCAACAGCACCTCGCCCAGCAGCCACAGCGCGACGATGCCGAACGCGATGTAGAGGACCGCCCAGCCCATGTACGCCCCTCTCCCAGTCGCCGTTACGCAGTGTGTCGTATACCGGTGCGAACGGTCTAGGCCTGCGGTCGGTGGTGCAGGCCAAGGTTCTCGTAGATTTCCAGCGTCGCCGTGGAGTTGTTGAGCGTGATGAAGTGCAAGCCGGGCACTCCCTCGGCGAGCAGCCGCGCACAGAACTCCGTGGCGAATTCGATACCAATGGAGCGTACAGCGGCCGGATCGTCTTTTGCTGTGAGGATCCGCTCTTTCAGGGCGGCCGGGAACGCGGCGTTGGTGAGGGACGGGATGCGCTCCAGCGACCGCGCGCTGGCGATCGGCATGACCTCGGGGATGATCGGGGTGTCACAGCCGGCGGCCGAGACCCGGTCGCGCAGCCGGAGGTAGTCCTCCGGGTGGAAGAACATCTGCGTGATGGCGTAGTCCGCGCCCGCGCGGCACTTGTCGACGAAGTGGCGGACGTCGGTGTCCCAGTCGGTGGAGCGCGGGTGCATCGCCGGGAAGGCGGCGACGCCGACGCAGAAGTCGCCGGACGCCTTGATCAGTTCGACGAGTTCGGCGGCGTAGGCCAGGCCCCGGGGGTGCGGCACCCACTCGCCCATCGGGTCACCGGGCGGGTCGCCGCGCAGGGCGAGCATGTTGCGGATCCCGGCGTCGGCGTACTGGCCGATGATGTTGCGCAGGTCGGCCACCGAGTGGTCGACCGCCGTGAGGTGGGCGATGGGCGTGAGGGTGGTGTCGGAGGCGATCGCCTCGGTCGCCTTGACCGTGCCCGCGCGGGTGGAACCGCCCGCGCCGTAGGTCACGGAGACGAAGTCGGGCGCCACGGCCTCGACCCGGCGCAGCGCGTTCCACAGGTTCCGCTCGCCCTTCGGTGTCTTCGGGGCGTAGAACTCGAACGAATACGTCGTTTTGCCGGTCGCGAGCATGTCGCGGACGGTGCGCGCGTGGTCCGACCTGATGGATGCGGTGCCGAGGGCCATACCGGCAGGTTAGCCAGGGGCGGTCGGTCCCCCAACCGGGCATGGACATTTGACCGATTTGTGTACTTGTTGTCCACCCCTTGGACACCCGGCGTACTAGTTCCCCCGCAGCCTCTTCGCGAACTCGGCCGCCGCCGCGCCCGGGTCGTCGGCTTCGGTGATCGCCCGTACGACGACGGCGCGCCGGGCTCCCGCTTCCAGGACCTGGTCGAGATTGCCGAGGTCGATGCCGCCGATGGCGAACCAGGGCCGGTCGGTGCCGAGGGCGGCGGTGTACCGGACGAGGTCCAGGCCGGGGGCGTGGCGGCCGGGCTTGGTGGGGGTGGGCCAGCAGGGGCCGGTGCAGAAGTAGTCCACGCCGTCCTGGACGGCGGCCGCGGCGGCCTCGGACTCGGCGTGCGTGGAGCGGCCGATCAGGACGTCGTCGCCGAGGATCGCGCGGGCCGCGGGGACGGGGAGGTCGCCCTGGCCGAGGTGCAGTACGTCGGAGCCGGCGGCGTGGGCGACGTCCGCGCGGTCGTTGACCGCGAGCAGCTTGCCGTGCCGGGCGCAGGCGTCGGCGAAGACGGCCAGGTGCTCCAGCTCTTCGGCCGCTTCCATGCCCTTGTCCCGCAACTGCACGATGTCGACGCCGCCCGCCAGCACGGCGTCCAGGAACTCCACGAGATCGCCCTGCCGCTTGCGCGCGTCGGTGCAGAGGTAGACCCGGGCGTCGGCGAGCTGGGCGCGGGCGGTGGTGGCGGTGGTGGCGGCCATGCGGGTCCCCCTGGTTGGCGGTGGTGTACGGGTGCGCGGGGTGCGCCGCCTGGCGGCGCACGGGTACACCCCTGAGCGTACGGATGCGGGTACACCCGGCGACGGGGAGGCACGGGTGCGCCCATGGTGGCGCGCGCCCCGTACCGGTGGCGGTTACGAGCGGGACATCAGGTCGCCCGTGACCGTGGCGGACGGGCAGGTGCGGCACCTCTGGCGCACGGCACGCGCATGCGGCCGGGGCGCAGGAGCGCACCGCTCCGGTGGATGCTCCCGTGCGGGCCCCGCCCGGGGTCCCGCACGGCCCGCCGCAGGCTGCGCACGTCCCGGCCGGGCGCGAGCCGGCCCGTGGCCGGGGCCCGACGGGCCCCGGCCCGCACACCGGGCGTTGTTCAGTCCGGTCCCACTCGTACGGCACCGGACGGTTGTTTTGGTCGAGGTCGGGTCAGACCGCGAGCGCCTGGGCTCGGCGCTTCACCTCCGTGCCGCGATTCTCGCTGAGCGCCTGTGCCGGCGTACCGGGCAGGCTCGGGTCGGGGGTGAAGAGCCACTCCAGCATCTCTTCGTCCGTGAAGCCGTCGTCCCGCAGGAGCGTCAGGGTCCCGGACAGGCCCTTGACGACCTTGTCCCCGTCGATGAAGGCCGCGGGGACGTGCAGTGCGCGGTTCTCACCACGGCGTACGGCGATGAGCTGGCCCTCCTTGACCAGCTGCCGCACGCGCGTCACCTCGACGCCGAGCTGTTCGGCGATGTCGGGGAGGGTGAGCCAGGCAGGGACGAGAGCATCGATCTTTGCGTCAATCTCGGTCACGGAAACCAGCCTGCCATCCCCCACTGACAGTCGGAAGTCGGGCCCGCCCACCTGGGCGGACACACGCTCCTCGCGAGCTACGCCGTCGCCGCCTTCAACGGCCTCGCCGGGTCCGCCAGCAACGCCGGATTCATCGGCGTGCCCGACTCGATCAGGCGGCGGCCCTGCGCCAGGTCCCGGGGACGTCCCACCGCCAGCAGCGCGACCAGCCGGTCGCCTCGCAGCCAGCAGACCGTCCAGGCCGGTCCGGCCGGGTCGCCCCGCCACAGGGTCATGTCGGCGGCCGCGTGATGACCGGCGTACTGCACGAACCGCCCGAACTGCTCGGACCAGAAGTACGGCACGGGGTCGTACACCGCCGGGGTCTCCCCCGACGCCCGGCCGACGATGTTCACGGCGACCGTGCGCGGCCCCTGGAGGGCGTTGTCCCAGTGGTGCACCAGCAGGCGCTCGCCGTACCGGCCGGAGGGGAAGGAGGCGCAGTCACCGACCGCGTACACGTCGGGCGCCGACGAACGCAGGTGCTGGTCGGCCACGATCTCGCCGTGCGCGCCCAGCTCGACCCCGGAGCCGGACAGCCAGGCCGTGGCCGGACGGGCGCCGATGCCGACGACGACCGCGCCCGCGGGCAGCCGCGAGCCGTCGTCGAGAACCACCGTGCCGGGTTCCACACGCTCCACGCGCGCGTGCGTCCGCAGGACGGCACCCGCGTCGGCGTACCAGCCGGCCATCGGCGCGGCGACCTCGGCGGGCAACGCCCCGGCGAGCGGCCGCTCGGCGGCCTCCACGACGGTCACCGCGCAGCCCGCCTCGCGCGCCGCAGTCGCGAACTCCGCACCGATCCAGCCCGCGCCGACGACCACGATGTCCTGCCGGCGGGCCAGCACCGGCCGCAGCCGCTCGGCGTCGTCCAGGGTGCGCAGCAGATGCACGCCCGGCACGCCCTCCGCCCCGGGCAGCCGGATCGGTTCGGCACCGGTCGCGACGACCAGGACGTCGTACGGCACGGGCCCGTCCTCGGTGTCCAGTTCGTGGTCGCCGGGCCGCAGGCCCCGCACCTCGCAGCCGAGCCGCAGCTCGATGCCCAGGGCCTCGAAGTCGACGTCGAAGGCGGAGCCCTCGGCCTTGCCGAGCAGGACGGCCTTGGACAAGGGAGGCCGGTCGTACGGCTGGTGGGGCTCGGCGCCGATCAGGCTCACGGTGCCGGTGAAGCCCTGCTCGCGCAGGGCGACCGCGGTCTGCACACCGGCCATGCCCGCGCCCGCCACGACCACGCGCCGCGGCGCGGACGAACCTGGTTCCTGCGTCTGCTCGCTCACCTGATCACCATAGACAACTGACATTTTGTCAGTCAGTGCTCATGCGCAGTGACCTGCTCCACAACGCTCGTCCCGCTGCCCGCCTGGGACTCCCACTCCCAGCTCTCCTCCAGCCGCACCCGCCCGTCGGGCAGTTCCACGACCGTCGACACGCAGTGCCCGGAGGACGTGGTTCCGTCCTCCTTGAGCTGTACGTAGCGGAAGTCCAGTCTGTCGCCCTCCCGGGTTCCCACGAGATGTCCGCGTACGACGTCTCCGCCCGTGTACTCGGCCCAGATCTCGCCGTCCTTCTCGTGGTACGTGAACCGGGTGCGGGTCCCGACCTGGCCCGGTGCCTGGTCGGCGACCGGGGCGAGGACGAGACCGTCGAGGGATCGGGCCATGGCGGTGGCTCCCTTACTGCGGCATATGGCATCGGGCTAGGGTGGGTGGCCAACGTAAGGCACTCGCGGGAGCCCGGACGCACCGGGCTGAGAGGGAGGCTGGCGGCCTCCGACCGTACGAACCTGATCCGGGTCATGCCGGCGAAGGGAGGGGCTGGACGCCCATGTCGCGTACGCGAACGTCAGACGTCCTCGTCATCGGGGGCGGGATCATCGGCCTGGTCACCGCGTGGCGGGCCGCGCAGCGCGGGCTCGCCACGGCTGTGGTGGACCCGGGGCCGGGCGGCGGAGCCGCACAGGTGGCGGCCGGGATGCTGGCCGCCGTCACGGAGCTGCACTACGGCGAGCAGACCCTGCTCGGTCTGAATCTCGCCTCCGCCCGGCGCTATCCGGACTTCGCGGCCGAGCTCACCGAGCAGACGGGCCACGACCTCGGCTACCGCCGGTGCGGCACGCTCGCCGTGGCCCTGGACGCCGACGACCGGGCCCATCTGCGCGAACTGCACACCTTGCAGCAGCAGTCGGGCCTGGAGTCCCAGTGGCTGTCGGGGCGGGAGTGCCGGCGCCTGGAGCCGATGCTCGCGCCCGGTGTGCGCGGCGGGCTGCGGGTCGACGGCGATCACCAGATCGACCCGCGGCGGCTGGCCGGGGCGCTGGTCGCCGCGTGCGAGCGGGCCGGTGTGGTCTTCCACCGGGTGTGGGCCGAGCGGCTCACCGTCGTACGGGACCGGGCCACGGGCGTCGTCACGGACGACGGCACCGCGCTGGACGCCGGTCAGGTCGTGCTGGCCGGGGGAAGCCTCAGCGGGCGGCTGGCGGGCGTCCCGGAGGACGTGCTGCCGCCCGTGCGGCCGGTGAAGGGGCAGGTCGTACGGCTGACCATGCCGCGGCGGCACGGGCCGTTCCTGAGCCGGACGGTGCGCGCGGTCGTCCGCGGCAGCCACGTCTACCTGGTGCCGCGCGAGAGCGGCGAGCTGGTCGTCGGGGCGACCAGCGAGGAGCTGGGCTGGGACACCACCGTGACCGCGGGCGGCGTGTACGAGCTGCTGCGCGACGCGCACGAACTGGTCCCGGGCCTCACCGAGCTGCCGCTCACCGAGACCCGTGCCGGACTGCGGCCCGGCTCCCCCGACAACGCCCCGCTGCTCGGCCCGACCGGGCTGGAGGGACTGCTGCTGGCCACCGGGCACTACCGCAACGGCGTCCTGCTCACGCCGGTCACCGGCGACGCCATGGCACACGCCCTGGCGACGGGTGAGCTCCCCGAGGAGGCCCGCCCCTTCACGCCGAAGCGGTTCAGCACCGCCACCGCACTCACGGAGCAGTCCGCATGAACATCTCCGTCAACGGGGAGCCCCGGGACGTCCGGCCCGGCACGGCTCTCGACACCGTCGTGAGGTCGCTCACCACCTCGCCGTCCGGCGTGGCCGCCGCCCTCAACGAAACCGTCGTCCCGCGCGCGCAGTGGCCGTCCACCCCCCTGGCCGAGGGGGACCGCGTGGAAGTCCTGACCGCCGTCCAAGGAGGCTGATCATGGCCGACGATCCGTTCGTCCTCGCTGGTACGTCCTTCACGTCCCGCCTGATCATGGGTACGGGCGGGGCCCCGAGCCTCGATGTGCTGGAGCGGTCGCTGGTCGCGTCCGGGACGGAGCTGACGACGGTCGCGATGCGCCGGGTGAACGCCTCGGTGCACGGCTCGGTGCTGTCCGTCCTGGACAAGCTCGGCATCCGCGTCCTGCCCAACACGGCGGGCTGCTTCACCGCCGGCGAGGCCGTCCTCACCGCCCGCCTCGCGCGCGAGGCCCTCGGCACGGACCTGATCAAGCTGGAGGTCATCGCCGACGAGCGGACCCTGCTGCCGGATCCGATCGAACTGCTGGAGGCGGCCGAGACGCTGGTCGACGACGGGTTCACGGTGTTGCCGTACACCAACGACGACCCCGTGCTCGCGCGGAAGCTGGAGGACGTCGGCTGCGCGGCGATCATGCCGCTCGGTTCGCCGATCGGCTCCGGGCTGGGCATCCGCAATCCGCACAACTTCCAGCTGATCGTCGAGCACGCGCGCGTGCCGGTGATTCTCGACGCGGGGGCCGGTACGGCGTCGGATGCGGCGTTGGCGATGGAGCTGGGGTGTGCGGGTGTGATGCTCGCCTCGGCGGTGACGCGGGCGCGGGAGCCGGTGCTGATGGCTGCCGCCATGAGGAACGCGGTGGAGGCGGGGAGGTTGGCTTATCGGGCTGGGCGTATTCCTCGGCGGCATTTCGCGGAGGCGTCTTCACCGGCTGAGGGCAGGGCCGTGCTGGATCCTGAGCGGCCTGCTTTTCAGTGACCGGCGTTGTCGCTGAGGGCGGGTGGGTCCGCAGCCCGGCGGTGCGGGGTGCCGCTGCGCCCACCCGTGCCGCCCCAAGCGGCACGACTGCCCGCAGCTAAGTGGACGCACGTCACAGGTCCGCTTCAGTCGCGCCCCGAAACTGACGGGGGGACGGAGCTGTCAGTCGTGGCTCGTACACTCGCCTGCGTGGACACGACCCTTCAGGACCCCTTGGTCGGGCAGGTGCTCGACGGCCGGTATCGCGTCGACGCGCGGATCGCGGTCGGCGGGATGGCCACGGTCTACCGGGCCGTGGACACCCGGCTCGACCGGGTCCTCGCGCTCAAGGTGATGCACCCCTCGCTCGCGGTCGACGGCTCCTTCGTCGAGCGGTTCATCCGCGAGGCGAAGTCGGTGGCCCGGCTGGCTCACCCGAACGTGGTGCAGGTCTTCGACCAGGGCACCGACGGCAGTTACGTCTACCTCGCCATGGAGTACGTCGCGGGCTGCACCCTGCGGGACGTGCTGCGCGAGCGCGGGGCCCTTCAGCCGCGTGCCGCCCTGGACATCCTGGAGCCGGTGCTGGCCGCGCTGGGCGCCGCGCACCGCGCCGGGTTCGTGCACCGGGACATGAAGCCCGAGAACGTCCTGATAGGGGATGACGGCCGGGTCAAGGTCGCCGACTTCGGGCTCGTACGGGCCGTGGACACGGTGACGAACACCACCGGCACCGTGCTCGGCACGGTCTCGTACCTCGCTCCCGAGCAGATAGAGAACGGCACCGCCGACCCCCGCGTCGACGTGTACGCGTGCGGAGTGATGCTGTACGAGATGCTGACCGGCGACAAGCCGCACGACGGCGACTCCCCGGCCGTGATCCTCTACAAGCACCTGCACGAGGACGTCCCGCCGCCCTCGGCCGCCGTGCCCGGTCTGGCGTACGAGCTGGACGAGATGGTGGCCTCCGCGACCGCCCGCACCCCGGAGATCCGCCCGCACGACGCGGTGGCGCTGCTCGCGCAGGTCCGCGACGGGCGCGGCCGGCTGGCCGTGGAGCAGCTGGACGCGGTGCCGCCGCAGGCGCTCGCCGCGGACCACGACAACACCGACGACCGTACGAGCGTGATCCCGCGGGCGCCGGCCACGCCGCGCCCGCTGCCCGTCAACGAGGACGAGGAGGTCTCCGCGGCCGCGCTCAACCGCACCAGCCGCTTCGAGTCCCCGCCGCCCCCGCCGTCCCGGCGCCGCTCGGGGCCCCGGCGCGGCCCGATGGCGATCGTCGTCGCCGTCCTGCTCGTACTCGGTCTCGGCACCGGCATCTGGTACATCAACTCGGGCCAGTTCACCGAGGTGCCCCCGCTCCTGGCGAAGACCCAGGCGCAGGCCGAGGACCGGCTGGCGGACGCGGGGCTGGAGCTCGGCAAGGTCGAGCACGCCTACAGCGACACCGTGGAGCGCGGCACGGTCATCAGCAGCGACCCGAAGGCCGGGACGCGCATCCGCGGCAACGACGCGGTGTCCCTCACCATCTCCGACGGCCCCCGGAACGTGCGGGTGCCCGCCCTGGCGGGCCAGCGGCTGGACAAGGCGCGGTCCCTGCTGAAGCAGGACGGGCTGGAGCCGGGCATGGTCACCCGGCAGTTCAGCGAGGACGTGCCCAAGGGCTCGGTGATCTCCGCGCGGCCGGCGGACGGCACGAAGGTGCGCACGGGCACGGCCGTGGCGCTCGTCGTCAGCAAGGGCAGCCCCATCGACATCCCCGACGTCACCGGCTCGGACCTGGCCGACGCGCGGTCGGAGCTGGAGGACGCCGGCCTCGAGGTGAAGGTCGCCGCCGAGCGGGTCACCTCCTCCGAATTCGACAAGGGCCAGGTCGCCGAGCAGAGCCCGAGCCCGGGCGGCCGGGCGGCCGAGGGCGACACGGTGACGCTGACGGTCTCCAAGGGGCCCGAGATGATCGAGGTCCCGGACGTGGTCGGCGCCAGTGTCGACGACGCCACGCGGGAGCTGGAGAGCGCCGGGTTCCAGGTCGAGGAGGACCGCGGCCTGCTCGGCCTGTTCGGCGACACGGTGAAGGACCAGTCCGTGAAGGGCGGCGAGACCGCGCCCAAGGGCTCGACGATCACGATCAAGATCAGGTGAGGGACCGGGCGGGGAGCCCCCGACCGGGACAGGGCCGGACGCATGACACCCTGAACGGGTGAACAATCAGCTGTCCGGCCCCTCCCGCAACCCCGTGGGCGGCCACGTCCCCGTGGCCGGTGGGCTCCACTCCGTCGGCCTGTCCTACGCCCGTGACCTGAAGGCCGAGACCGTCCAGGTCTTCGTCGCCAACCCGCGCGGCTGGGCCACTCCGGCCGGAAATCCGAAGCAGGACGAGGCGTTCCGTGCCGCGTGCGAGGCCGAGTCGATCCCGGCGTACGTCCACGCCCCCTACCTGATCAACTTCGGCTCGCACACCGAGGCGACCGTGGAGCGGTCCGTGGAGTCGCTGCGGCACTCGCTGCGCCGCGGGCGGGCGATCGGGGCACTGGGCGTGGTCGTGCACACCGGCAGCGCGACCGGCGGCCGGGAGCGGTCCGTGGCGCTGAAACAGGTGCGGGAGCATCTGCTGCCGCTGCTCGACGAGCTGACCCACGACGACGACCCGTATCTGCTGCTGGAGTCGACCGCCGGCCAGGGCGCCTCCCTGTGCTCACGGACGTGGGACTTCGGCCCGTACTTCGAGGCGCTGGACGCCCATCCGAAGCTGGGCGTGTGCCTGGACACCTGCCATGTCTTCGCCGCCGGGCACGACCTGACGGGCCCCAGCGGCATGCACCAGACGCTGGACCTGCTGGTGGACACGGTCGGCGAGGGCCGGCTGAAGCTGATCCACGCCAACGACTCCAAGGACGTGGTGGGCGCGCACAAGGACCGGCACGAGAACATCGGCGTGGGCCACATCGGCGAGGACCCGTTCCGGGCCCTGATGACGCACCCCGCGACCGAGGGCGTGCCGCTGATCATCGAGACGCCGGGCGGCAAGGAAGGGCACGCGGCGGACGTGGAGCGGCTGAAGAAACTGCGCGACTGCTGAAAGCCGCTGCGGAGGCCTCAGAGGTCGGGGCCGTCCCCGGGTTCCTCCTGATAGGAGTAGCGCTGCTCCCGCCAGGGGTCGCCGACGTTGTGGTAGCCACGCTCCTCCCAGAAACCACGCCGGTCGGCGGTCATGTACTCCACACCGCGCACCCATTTGGGGCCCTTCCAGGCGTACAGGTGGGGCACGACGAGGCGCAGCGGGAAGCCGTGCTCGGCGGTGAGCAGCTCGCCGTCCTTGTGGGTGGCGAACAGGGCGTGCTCGGAGGCGAAGTCGGACAGCCGGAGGTTGGAGCTGAATCCGTACTCGGCCCACACCATCACATGGGTGACGTCGTCCGCGGGTGGAGCGATGTCGAGGATCGTGCGCGCGGGGATGCCACCCCACTCGGCACCCAGCATGCTGAACTTCGTGACGCAGTGCAGATCGGCCACGACGGTGGTGTACGGCAGGGCCGTGAACTCCTCGTGGGTCCAGCAGTGCTTGCCGCCGTCCGCCGTGGCGCCGAAGACCCTGAACTCCCAGCGCTCGGGACGGAATTTGGGGACGGGCCCGTAGTGAGTGACCGGCCAGCCGCGCTGCACCCGCTGTCCCGGCGGAAGCCCGGGCTGCGTCGCTCCTGCCGGATCGCGCCCTTCTCCCGATTCGTGTCCCACCGGCTGACCCATGACTCCATCCTGACAGACCCCGGGTGATGCCCCCGACCGGGGCCACCCCAAAAAGGGCAATGGGAACTAAGCATGCCCTTACTTAGTAAGTGAAGACTTACTGGACGATCTTCGTCGCCGGTGGAATCATGCGGCGCAACCTGCCAGTTCCCCCGCGTGGAAGGAGCCTCTGCGATGCAGGGCGACCCCGAGGTTCTCGAATTCCTGAACGAGCAGTTGACCGGCGAGCTGACGGCGATCAACCAGTACTGGCTGCACTACCGGATCCAGGACAACAAGGGCTGGACCAAGCTCGCCAAGTACACGCGTGAAGAATCCATCGACGAGATGAAGCACGCGGACAAGATCACCGAACGCATTCTCATGCTGGACGGCCTGCCCAACTACCAGCGGCTCTTCCACGTGCGGGTCGGCCAGACGGTCACGGAGATGTTCCAGGCCGACCGCCAGGTGGAGGTCGAGGCGATCGACCGCCTCAAGCGCGGTATCGAGGTGATGCGCAGCAAGGGCGACATCACGTCCGCGAACCTCTTCGAGTCGATCCTGGAGGACGAGGAGCACCACATCGACTACCTGGACACGCAACTGGAGCTCATCGACAAGCTCGGCGAGGCGCTGTACCTCGCGCAGCAGATCGAGCAGCCGAGCTAGGGCGGGCCCCTAGGGCGTGTCCGCAAAGTCCCGCCTGCCCCGCGACGCCCGGCACGCCCTAGGCGGCGTCCTCCAGCTCCGCGAGCACCGGCTGGCCCTGGTCGGCCAGGTCACGGCGAGGGCACGCACCCCTGCCCAGGATGGCCTGGATGCGACGTACGCACGACCCGCAGTCCGTGCCCGCCTTGCATGCGGAGGCTATCTGCCGAGGGGTGCAGGCGCCGCCGTCCGCGTGCTTCTTGACCTGCTGCTCGGTGATCCCGAAGCAACTGCACACGTACACGCGGTCCACCTCCCGACAGGTCGTTCCATGGCGCCGTCCCCGTTGATCGGTGAGGCTAACCTAACCTTACCCGCCGGGTCGGAGACGCAAAAGTCGACTGGGGCGCGGATCGTATGTGATCCGCGCCCCAGTCGTTGTCGGGGTAACAGGCGAAACCGCTACTGGTCCCTGTACATCTCGGCCACGAGGAACGCCAGGTCCAGCGACTGGCTGCGGTTGAGCCGCGGGTCGCAGGCCGTCTCGTAGCGCTGGTGCAGATCGTCGACGAAGATCTCGTCGCCGCCGCCGACGCACTCGGTGACGTCGTCGCCGGTCAGCTCCACGTGAATGCCGCCCGGGTGGGTGCCGAGGGCCTTGTGGACCTCGAAGAAGCCCTTGACCTCGTCGAGCACGTCGTCGAAGCGACGGGTCTTGTGCCCGGAGGCCGCCTCGAAGGTGTTGCCGTGCATCGGGTCGGTCACCCAGGCGACGGTGGCGCCCGAGGCGGTGACCTTCTCGACCAGCTCCGGAAGCTTGTCGCGGACCTTGTCGGCGCCCATGCGGACGATGAAGGTCAGCCGGCCCGGCTCCCGCTCCGGGTCGAGGCGCTCGATGTACTGCAGCGCGTCCTCGGCCGTGGTCGTCGGACCCAGCTTGATGCCGATCGGGTTGCGGATCCGCGAGGCGAACTCGACGTGCGCGTGGTCCAGCTGCCGGGTGCGCTCACCGATCCACACCATGTGCGCGGAGACGTCGTACAGCTGCCCGGTGCGCGAGTCGACCCGGGTGAGGGCGGACTCGTAGTCGAGCAGCAGCGCCTCGTGCGAGGAGTAGAACTCGACCGTCTTGAACTCCTCCGGGTCGGCCCCGCAGGCGTGCATGAAGTTCAGCGCGTTGTCGATCTCGCGGGCGAGCTGCTCGTAGCGCTGCCCCGACGGGGACGACTTCACGAAGTCCTGGTTCCAGGCGTGCACCTGGCGCAGGTCGGCGTAGCCGCCGGTGGTGAAGGCGCGCACCAGGTTCAGCGTGGAGGCCGAGGCGTGGTACATGCGCTTCAGCCGCTCGGGGTCCGGGATCCGGGCCTCTTCGGTGAAGTCGAAGCCGTTGACGGAGTCGCCGCGGTAGGTCGGCAGCGTCACGCCGTCGCGGGTCTCGGTCGGCTTGGAGCGCGGCTTGGAGTACTGACCGGCGATCCGGCCGACCTTCACCACGGGCACGGACGCGGCGTACGTCAGCACGGCGCCCATCTGGAGCAGCGTCTTGAGCTTGTTGCGGATCTGGTCCGCGGACACCGCGTCGAAGGCCTCGGCGCAGTCGCCGCCCTGGAGGAGGAACGCCTCTCCCTTGGCGACGGCCGCCATCCGGGCGCGCAGCTGGTCGCACTCGCCCGCGAAGACGAGCGGCGGATACGACTCGAGGTCCGCAACGACTGCGCGCAGAGCCTCGGTGTCGGGGTACTCGGGCTGCTGCGCCGCGGGCAGGTCTCGCCAGGTGTTGCCAGCACTCGCGCTGGTCTTAGCGTTCACGGTCACGACCTCAACATTACGGGGTCGTGTCGGGCGTCCTGGCCCATGCCCAGCAATTGAGACACGGGGTACACGACTCGGACATGGGGTCTCGGACATGGGGTAGGGTGCCTGCCATGTTCGCGCACTCGATCCAGACCTGGTGGTGGACCGCTCATCCGGCGGCCCACTGACTGCGCGTACGACAGACTTCGCGAAGGCCGCCCGAGGGGCGGCCTTCGGCGTTTCCCGGGGTCGTTCCTCTCCACCGACATCCCACCGGATCCTCGGAGAAGGAGCACGGACCCATGAATCTGCTCGGCTTGCTGGACGACCCCCGCCCGTTCGCCCTGCTGCGCCGCCGCACCCCGGGCCACGACCAGGGACTGATCGAGGTCCTCGTCGGCCCGGTCACCACGCACGACCGCCTCGCCGACCTCCCCGACGAGGGCTTGGCGCTCGTCCCCTTCCGGCAGATCCGCGAGCGCGGCTTCGACGTCCGCGACGACGGCACTCCGCTGACGGTGCTGACGCCCGAGGAGTCGTACGGCGTTCCGCTCACCGACGCCCTGGAGCAGCTCCCGGCGCACGACGTGCGCGTAGAGGGCGGTGGCTTCGACGTCGGTGACGAGGAGTACGGGGAGATCGTCGGGCGCGTGCTGCGGGAGGAGATCGGCCGGGGCGAGGGCGCGAACTTCGTGATCCGGCGGACGTACGAGGGCGAGATCCCCGGGTTCGACCGGGCCGACGCGCTGGCGCTGTTCCGGCGGCTGCTGGAGGGCGAGCGGGGCGCGTACTGGACGTTCGTCGTGCACACCGGCGACCGGACGCTGGTCGGGGCGAGCCCGGAGGTGCACGTCCGGATGTCCGGCGGCACGGTCGTCATGAACCCGATCAGCGGCACGTACCGCTACCCCGCCGGCGGGCCGACCCCCGAGCACCTGCTGGACTTCCTCGCCGACGGCAAGGAGATCGAGGAGCTGTCGATGGTCGTCGACGAGGAGCTCAAGATGATGTGCACCGTCGGCGACAGGGGCGGGGTCGTCGTCGGACCCCGGCTGAAGGAGATGGCACACCTCGCGCACACCGAGTACGAGCTGCGCGGGAAGTCCTCGCTGGACGTGCGGGAGGTCCTGAAGGAGACCATGTTCGCGGCGACCGTCACGGGCTCGCCGGTGCAGAACGCCTGCCGGGTCATCGAGCGGCACGAGGTCGGCGGGCGCGGGTACTACGCCGGGGCGCTGGCCCTCCTCGGCCGGGACTCGGGCGGTGCCCAGACCCTCGACTCCCCCATCCTCATCCGCACCGCCGACATCGACACCGGCGGCCGGCTGCGGGTGCCGGTGGGCGCCACGCTGGTGCGCGGATCCGACCCGGCGGGCGAGGTCGCGGAGACGCACGCGAAGGCGGCGGGTGTGCTGACGGCGCTGGGCGTCCGGCCGGGACGGCCGCGCGAGGAGTCCGTACGGCCGCGACTGGCCGACGACCCACGCGTGCAGGCCGCGCTCGACGGGCGGCGGTCCTCCCTCGCGCCGTTCTGGCTGCGGATGCAGGAGCCGTCCGAGGAGCTCACCGGACACGCCCTCGTCGTCGACGGCGAGGACACCTTCACGGCGATGCTCGCCCATGTGCTGCGGTCGGGCGGGCTGGAGGTGACCGTCCGGCGGTACGACGAGGACGGGCTCCGCGAGGCGGTGCTCGCGCACGAGGGGCCGGTGGTCCTGGGCCCGGGCCCCGGTGATCCCTCGGACCTGACCGACCCCAAGATGCGCATCCTGCGGAACCTCACCGCCGAGGTCATCCGTGATCATCCGCACGGCGTGCTCGGCGTCTGCCTCGGGCACGAGCTGATCGCGGCCGAGCTGGGGCTGGAGATCGTACGGAAGGACGTGCCGTACCAGGGGGCGCAGACGACGATCGACCTGTTCGGGCGGCCGGAGACGGTCGGCTTCTACAACAGCTTCGTGGCGCGCTGCGACGAAGCGGCCCGTCAGGAGCTGGCCGCGCACGGCGTGGAGGTCAGCCGCGCCGCGAACGGGGAGGTGCACGCGTTGCGGGGGCCCGGATTCGCCGGGGTGCAGTTCCACCCGGAGTCCGTGCTCACGCTGGGCGGCGCGGCGGTCGTGCGGGACCTGGTGGGGCAGCTGCGGGGCACGAGCACGCACACGGCGTAGCACGGGGCCGGTCGGGCCGCTCGGCCCGGCCGGCGTCCGAGCCGGACAGTCCGTCAGCCGAAGAACACCCCGACCTCCTCGTACAGCTTCGGGTCCACCGTCTTCAGGCTGGCCGTCGCGTCCGCGATGGGGACGCGGACGATGTCGGTGCCGCGCAGGGCGACCATCGTGCCGAAGTCGCCGTCGCGGACGCAGTCGATGGCGTGCAGGCCGAAGCGGGTGGCGAGCCAGCGGTCGAAGGCGCTGGGGGTGCCGCCGCGCTGGACGTGGCCCAGGACCGTCGTGCGGGCCTCCTTGCCCGTGCGCTTCTCGATCTCCTTGGCGAGCCACTCGCCGACACCCGACAGGCGGACGTGCCCGAAGGAGTCCAGCGTCTGGTCCTTGAGGACCATGTCGCCGTCCTTGGGCATGGCTCCTTCCGCGACGACGACGATCGGCGCGTACGACGCCCGGAAGCGAGAGGTCACCCAGGCACACACCTGCTCGACGTCGAAGCGCTGCTCGGGGATGAGGATGACGTTCGCGCCGCCGGCCAGGCCGGAGTGGAGGGCGATCCAGCCGGCGTGCCGGCCCATGACCTCGCAGACCAGGACCCGCATGTGGGACTCGGCGGTCGTGTGCAGCCGGTCGATGGCCTCGGTGGCGATGCCGACCGCGGTGTCGAAGCCGAAGGTGTAGTCGGTGGCGGACAGGTCGTTGTCGATCGTCTTCGGAACGCCCACACAGGGCACGTCGTACTCGCCGGACAGCCGGGCGGCCACGCCCAGGGTGTCCTCGCCGCCGATGACGATCAGCGCCTCGACCTCCAGTTCGGCGAGGTTCTCCTTGATCCGGCGGATGCCGTTCCGCTCCTTCAGCGGGTTGGTCCGCGAGGAGCCGAGGATGGTGCCGCCGCGGGGCAGGATGCCGCGCACGGCGGGGATGTCGAGACGGACGGTGTCGTTTTCCAAGGGCCCTCGCCAGCCGTCCCGGAAGCCGGTGAAGTCGTAGCCGTACTCCTGCACGCCCTTGCGGACGATGGCCCGGATGACGGCGTTGAGGCCGGGGCAGTCGCCGCCTCCGGTCAGTACTCCGACGCGCATGGAACAGTCCCTTCGCCGCAGGTGCCTGACGAAGGGTCAGTGTGACGTGCGCCTCACTCGTCGTCGAGGCCGCGCTCTATCGCGTACCGCACGAGTTCCACGCGGTTGTGCAACTGGAGCTTGCCGAGGGTGTTCTGGACGTGGTTCTGCACCGTGCGGTGGGAGATGACCAGGCGTTCGGCGATCTGCTTGTAGCTCAGGCCCTTGGCGACGAGGCGCAGCACCTCGGTCTCGCGGTCGGTGAGCCGGGGTGCCTTCGGTTCGTCGGTGTCCTGGGCGGGGGCGGGTTCGGAGGCCAGGCGGCGGTACTCGCCGAGGACCAGCCCGGCGAGGCCGGGGGTGAAGACCGGGTCGCCGACGGCCGTGCGGCGGACCGCGTCCTGGAGTTCCTCGGTGGAGGCCGACTTCAGCAGATAGCCGGTCGCGCCGGACTTCACCGCCTCCAGGACGTCGGCGTGCTCCCCGCTCGCGGACAGCACCAGGACGCGCAGCGACGGGTCGGCGGCGACGACCTCCTTGCAGACCTGGACGCCGGGCTTGCCGGGCAGGTTCAGGTCGAGCACGAGCACCTCGGGCGCGGCGGCCTTGGCGCGGCGCACGGCCTGCTCGCCGTCGCCCGCGGTGGCCACCACCTCGAAGCCCGACTCGGCCAGGTCACGGGCGACCGCGTCACGCCACATGGGGTGGTCGTCGACCACCATGACCTTGATCGGGTCCCGCCGGTCCTCCGTGGTCTCCGTCATCGCCGCTCCGCCTTCCCCCGTACGTTCGTCACGTCCTTCGGTACCTTCAACTCGACCTCCGTGCCCTGGCCCGGCACCGAGATCAGCTCCGCGCTGCCGCCGAGGTCGCGCAGCCGGCCGCGGATCGACAGGGCGACGCCGAGCCGCCCCTCGCCCTCGGCCTGGGCGAGCCGCCCCTCCGGGATGCCGGGTCCGTCGTCCCGTACGGTGACGATCACCTCGTCCGGCTCGTCCTCGACGAGGATCCACGCGCGCGCCTGCTCCCCGGCGTGCTTGCGGACGTTGTCCAGCGCCGCCCCGACGGCGGCGGCCACCTCCCGGGCGGCGACCGGCGCCAGCGGCACGGGCGCGCCCGGCTCGGCGAGGCTGACCTTGGCGCCGGCGTACGGCGCGAGCAGGGCGCGCAGGTCGACGGGGCCGCTCTCCTCCGGCTGCTCGTCGACGGCCCGGACGACGGCTCCCTCGGCGGCGTCCTCCGAGACCCGGGAGACGGGCACCAGTCCGCCGGAGACCAGGGTGCGCAGGGCGACCTCCTGGTCGCCGGCCATCCGGCCCAGCTCGGCCGCCTCGCCGCCGATCACCGCGCCGCGCCGCTGCACCATCGCCAGCACCTGGAGCACGCTGTCGTGGATGTCCCGGGCCAGGCGCTCCCGCTCCCGTGTCGCGGCCTCGATCTCCAGGGCGCGGGCGAGGGTGCGCTCGGAGGCGCGGGCGACCTCGACGACGTAGCCGATGGCGATGGAGGCGATGCAGACCAGGATGACGTTGTGGACGGTGTCGCGGGCCGGGCTGCCGCGCTCGATCAGGTTGGCGACGGCCACGAGGCTGGAGGCGAGGGCCGCCCAGCGCCAGCCGCCCTTGATGGCGAAGGCGAGGACGGCACCGGCGGTCCATATCGACGGCAGCGTCGGGCCGCCCGCCTGGACCCGCTCGTGGGCGTCGGCGACGGGCGTGAGCAGGATGCCGGTGACGGCGACGGTGAGGTCGGCGGCGAGGAACCGCTTGGTGCAGCGGGCGGCGTTCGCGACCCGGGGCAGTGTGGCCAGGGTCCACACGCCCAGCACGGCGTAGTAGCCGACGGCCACCCAGGGCCGGGTGAACTCCTCGTAGGCGGTGGCGAACAGGCCGACCGCGTACAGCATCGTGAGCACCCGGTAGGCGGTCAGCGCGCGCCACAGCGGCTGCTCGACCGACATCCTCAGGACCCGCTCGCGCTTGGCCATCTCCCCCACCCCTGGCTCGAACCCCCGACTAGGGCTCGGTCCGCCGCCGCTCCGGCTTTTCCTGCTCGGACTTTTCCTTCTCCGCCTGTTCCTTCTCCGCCCGTACGAGCGCGGCCTTCGCCGCCTTCTCGGCTTCCTTCTCCGCCTTCGCCGCCTCCGCGAGCTGACGCTTCATGGCCGTCGCGTACATGTCGACGTACTCCTGGCCGGAGAGCTTCATGATCTCGTACATGACTTCGTCGGTCACCGCGCGCAGCACGAAGCGGTCGTGCTCCATGCCCTGGTAGCGGCTGAAGTCCAGGGGCTTGCCGATCCGGATGCCGGGGCGCATCAGCTTCGGCATGACCTTGCCGGGCGGCTGGATCTTCTCCGTGTCGATCATGGCGACGGGGATGACGGGCGCACCGGTCGCGAGCGCCACGCGCGCGAGGCCGCCCGGCTTGCCGCGGTAGAGCCGCCCGTCGGGCGAGCGCGTCCCCTCCGGGTAGATACCGAACAGCTCGCCGCGCTCCAGCACCTCGATGCCGCTCTTGATGGCGGCCTCACCCGCGCCGCGCGCACCGGAGCGGTCCACCGGAAGCTGCCCGACTCCCTTGAAGAAGGCGGCCGTCAACCGGCCCTTCACCCCGGGCGTGGTGAAGTACTCGGCCTTCGCGATGAACGTGACCTTGCGGTCCAGGACCGCGGGCAGGAAGAACGAGTCCGAGAAGGAGAGGTGGTTGCTCGCCAGGATCGCGGGGCCGTCTGCGGGAACGTTCTCCAGGCCTTCCACCCATGGCCTGAAGGCGACCTTCAGCGGTCCCCCAACAGCGACCTTCATCGCGCCGTACAACAACCGAGTGCCTCCTGTATGTGTCGATCAGACCTTAACCCGGCGCGCTGTCAAAGGCGCCGACGGCCCTGGTCGGTGTCAGTGCCGTCGCGTACGGTGAAGGTCCCGCGAACGCCGTGCGACCCCTGCCATGACGTTCCGTGACAATCCGTGATCGTGTCAGTCCCTTCTCACGACCAGGAGGCCGAAGGTGCCGGTCCTTGCCGGAGCCGAGCCATTTCGCCACGAGGGCGGGGAGACCGCCGTACTCCTCTGCCACGGCTTCACCGGTTCACCGCAGTCGCTGCGCCCCTGGGCGGAGCATCTCGCCGCACGCGGCCTGACCGTCTCGCTGCCGCTGCTGCCCGGGCACGGCACGCGCTGGGAGGACCTGCGGATGACCGGCTGGCAGGACTGGTACGCGGAGGTGGACCGCGAGCTGCGCCTGCTGTGCGAGCGCCGCGAGCAGGTGTTCGTGGCCGGTCTGTCCATGGGCGGCGCCCTGGCCCTGCGGCTGGCCGCGAAGCACGGCGACGCCGTCAGCGGCGTGGTGGTCGTCAACCCGGCGAACAAGGTGCACGGCCTGGCCGCGCACGCCCTGCCGGTGGTCCGCCACCTCGTCCCCGCGACGAAGGGCATCGCCAGCGACATCGCCAAGCCGGACAGCAGGGAGCTCGGCTACGACCGGGTGCCGCTGCACGCCGCGCACTCCCTGCGGCAGTTCTTCCGGATCGTCGACGGCGAGCTGCCGCAGGTCACCCAGCCGGTGCTGCTGCTGCGCAGCCCGCAGGACCATGTGGTGCCGCCCGCCGACTCGGCCCGTGTCCTCAGCCGCATCTCGTCGACCGACGTGAAAGAGGTCCTCCTGGAACAGAGCTACCACGTCGCCACGTTGGACCATGACGCGGACCGGATCTTCGCGGAGAGCACCGCGTTCATCGGCCGGCTCGCGTCCGGCCTCGGCAACGAGCCCGGTCTCGGCAAGGAAGGGACGACCGCAGGTGGCTGAGCACGACTCCGACCGCGAGGGCCGCGAGCCGGACGAGAAGGGCGTCCCGTTCGACGAGGAGGCCGCCTGGGCGGCGATCGTCGCCGGGTACGGCGACGAGCCGCCGGACCCGCCGGGCGCCAAGCCGTTCAAGTCGATCGAGGACCTGGCGCTGCTGGAGTCTCCGACCAACGACGACCGGGTGGACACGGCCGGGGACGCCGCGTCGGCCCCCGTGGAGGCCGGGAAGCCCGGCGAGCCGGACGGGCCGGAGCCGAAGGGCACCGGCGACAAGCCGGACAAGCCCGCCAGACCGCTGGGCGGCTCCGTCTCCTTCGCACCCGGCGTCGGCCCGCGCGACTACTCCGCGCCCGAGGCCACCGAGGACGACTTCGACGAGGACGACGAGGGGCATTTCGTGCCGCCGGAGCCGCCCCCGCTGCCGTCCGCCGACCCCACCGCGAAGTTCGCCTGGCTCGGCGTACTGGGCGGGCCGGTGCTGCTCCTGCTCGCCGTGCTGCTCGGCTGGGAGATGACGTGGTGGCTGGCCACGCTGGGGATCGGCGGGTTCGTCGGCGGGTTCGCGACGCTGGTGATGCGGATGCGGACGGATGACGAGGAGGACGACGATCCCGGGCGGGGTGCGGTCGTCTAGGAAGCCGGCACTCTGAGGGCGGCCAGGACCGGAAGGTGGTCCGTGGCCGCCCTCAGGTCTGTGTCGGTCACTCCGGGGTGCTCGAACGGCACCCCACAGCCCAGCACCTCGATGCCCTCGGTCGCGAAGATCGCGTCGATGCGCTGGTAGGGGTCGGCGGGGGTCCAGGTGTGCTCGCCGCCCCAGGGGGACGCGGCTCGGCAGTCGGTCAGGGTGCCGGTGAGCCGGCGGAAGGCGGGGCCGTCGGGGCGTTCGTTCAGGTCGCCGCCGGCGATCATGTGCTCCACGCCCATGCCGGCGAGCCGGTCCAGGAGCATGCCGGCCTGGTCGTAGCGCTCGTCCTTCTGGAGCGACAGGTGACAGCTCAGGACGCCGAGGCGGGTGCCGGCGAAGCGGACGACCGCGGTGGCGAAGCCGCGGCGGTGCAGGCCGGGGGTGTGGGGCAGGAGGACGTCCTCCGTGCGTTCGACGCTCGCCCGGAGCGAGCTGAGGATCGCCGGGCCTGTGGTGGTGGCGCCCCCGGTGACGACGACCAGGTCGGATTCGCGGGCCAGACGGGCGAGTTTCTTGCGCCAGCGGAAGAAGCGGGGGGCTTCTTGGATCAGGACCAGGTCGGGTTCGCAAGCGCGGATGACACGGGCCAGGGCGTCGGTGTCGTCCCGCATCGAGCGGATGTTGTAGCTGAGGACCCTGATGACCGCGGAACCGTCGGGTTCGGTACGGGAGTTGGGGAGCAGGGGCATGTGATCAATTTACGCCCAATGGCTCGGGGCGCGGGGATTGTGCGCGAGTGCCGGTCGTATGTGGCTGATCGCGCAGTTCCCCGCGCCCCTTAAAGGCCAAAAGCAGGGCGTTACATGATCGGGTCGGGTTCCCTCGCCAGGTCCGCTGCTCCCACCAGGCCGGCCTTGTTGCCCAGTTCCGCGGCGCGGACCTCGGCCACCGGGCGCCAGTTGCCGCCGACCAGCCAGCGCTTGTAGGACTTGCGGATCGGGCCCAGGACCAGTTCGCCCTCGTCGGAGAGGCCGCCGCCCACGATGAAGGCGGAGGGGTCGAAGAGGGAGGCGAGGTCGGCGAGGCCCGCGCCGACCCAGCGGGCCAGTTCGCGGTAGGAGTCGACGGCCACGCGGTCGCCCTGGCGGGCGGCCATGGAGATGTGCTTGCCCTCGATGCCGTCGGGCGTGCCGTTGCCGAGGCCGAGGAGGATCTCGGCGTTCTCGGGGGTGGCGTTGGCGCGCTGCTTGGCGTACCTCACGAGCGCCCGTCCCGACGCGTACTGCTCCCAGCAGCCCTGTGAGCCGCAGCCGCACAGCAGGCCGTCCGGCACCATGCGGATGTGGCCGAACTCGGCGGCCACGCCGAAGTGCCCGCGGCGCAGCTTGTTGCCGATGATGATGCCGCCGCCGAGGCCGGTGCCGAGCGTGATGCAGATGACGTTGCGGTGGCCCTTGCCCGCGCCGAACTTGTACTCGCCCCACGCCGCGGCGTTCGCGTCGTTCTCGACGACCACCGGGAGGCCCACGCGGGCCTCGACCTTCTCCTTGAGCGGCTCGTTGCGCCAGTGGATGTTGGGCGCGAAGTAGACCTCGGAACGCTGCCGGTTCACATATCCGGCCGCGCCGATGCCCACGCCGACGATGTCGTGCCCGACGCGTGCGCCTTCCACCGCCGAGGCGATGGCGTCCACGATGCCCTCAGGCGTGCCCGGGGTCGGCACCTTGTGGGTCGAGAGGATGTTGCCTTCCTCATCGACCACGCCGGCCGCGATCTTCGTGCCGCCGATGTCGACGCCGATGGTGAGTCCCATGAATCCCTCAGTTTCGGTCGAGCCCCGCTACGGCCAACGGTACCCGAGGCACGCCGTCGGGTTCGCTGTCGTCCGCACGCTGGGCAGGACCGGCGGCGGCACGCCGGTCGCGGCTCGTGAGAGGGCCGGGGGCTCAGTCCAGGTCGATGCGCTCCCCCGGGCCGCCGTCGTCGCCCCGGTCATCGCGTTCGTCCAGGTCACGCGGGTCGATCCGGTCGTCTCGGCCGGTCCATCGGCGCTCCTGGGCCTCGACGGCCGAGCGGTAGGCGGCGAGCAGTTCGTTCCCGGCGGCGGCCAGGTGGTCGAAGACGTCCGGGTTGCGTTCGATGACGGGTTCCACGGCGGCCTTGGCCTGCTGGACGACCTGGCGGACGACCTGTTCGGCGGCTGGTCCCGCGACCGCGCCGAACAGCGGGGACTGGATCCCCGACAGCTTGTCCGCGACGGCGTCGACGAGCTTCTTCAGTTCCTCGGCCGCGGAGCCGGGGTGCGGGCCGTACTCGGCGCGGCGGCGGGCCTTCTCCGCCTCGAGGTCCTCGGCGCACGCGGTCGCCCAGGCGTCGGGGTCGGTCGCCCGCGCCTCGTCGACGGCCTCTTCACGGGCGGCGTCGGACGGGGGGAGCTCTTCGCTCATGACGGACTCCTGACTACGGTTCGTCCCTACGACGTTACCCCCTCTCACCGCGTCCGCGGCCACAGCTTCGGGTCGGGTGCGAAGCGGACGCGCAGCTCGCCCTCGCGCAGGGCGGCCCCGTCGACGGTGCAGCGGCGCAGCGCGGAGGGCAGCGGAACGATTCGGCGGAAAGGTCCCGCCGTGACGACGAGTTCGTCGCCGCGCCGGACGAGGTCCAGCTCCTCGCGTACGGCGCCGGGCAGCGGGATGTGCCAGACGAGCACGCCGTCCTCGCCGAGCCGGTCGGTCACCGGCCACTCGACCGGTGGGACGGGGGCGTCCGGATCGACGCCGGGCACGGCGAGGTCGGCGAGGTCGTCGGCGCCGACCGGGTCGCGTCCGAGGTGGGCGACGGTCCGGACGTCGTACGACTCCCGCCACTCCTCCAGTGTCTTGCGCTGCTGGGCGACCGGGCCGGCCAGCCAGGTGTCCGGGGACGCCTCGGGCAGGACGCGGTTGGCGACCAGGACGTCGGTGCGCAGGCCGCGCAGGGCGAGGCCGAGGCCGGCCGCGCGGAGGGCGTCGGCGCCGGCCGGGCCGGGCTCGGCGATCAGTCGTACGACGGTGTCGCGGTCGGCGACGACCGCCTCGACTGCGGCCAGCTCCAGGTCCCAGCGGGCGGCCGTCTCGTACAGCCACTCGGCGGGCATGGGGACGCCGGCGAGCCGGCCCAGTACGGGGCGCAGGGCGCGGGCGGCCTGGCGTTCGGGCGGGAGCAGGCGGCGCAGGTAGCGGCGGAGCACCTCGGGCAGGGCGAGGAGGTCGAGGGCCCGCGGGGTCGGTGGCAGGTCGACGACGAGCAGGTCGTACGACTCCGACAGCGCGGCGTCGCGCAGGGCGCGCAGGAGGGCGAGTTCCTCGGCGCCGGGGAGGGGCGTGAGTTCCTCGGAGTCGAGGCGGGAGGCGCCGAGGAGGTCGAGGGCGGAGGAGGCGCGGTCCTGGAGGGCGGTGAGGTCCCTCCGGAAGTCCTGGGCGGGGTCGGGACGCCAGGCCGTGAGGCGGGGTGCGGCTTCGGCCGGCTCAGGTCCCGTCCTGGTCCCGAGGGCGGCGCCGAGGGTGTCGGTGCGGTCGGCGCCGAGGAGGAGGGTGCGGGTGCCCTCCGTCGCCGCGGCCAGGGCGGTCGCGGCCGCGAGGGTGGTACGGCCGCTGCCGCCGGGGCCGGTGATCAGGATGGTGCGCATGGGGGTGAACGGTACCCGGCGTTGACGCTCGGGCCGGGTGGGTCCGCAGCCCGGCGGAGCGAGGTGCCGCTGCGCCCACCCGTGCCGCCCTTAGCGGCACGATTGCCCGCAGCTGAGGCACCCTAGGGGCGCGGGGCTGTGCAAACATGCGGCTCCGCCGCGTGTGCGCGACCAGCCACGACGGGCCCGCACGGGACTCCGTCAGAAACCCGCGCGGCGGCTAAGCGGACTCGACCCTCTTCTTCAGACCCGCCAGCGCCCGGTCGATGATGACCTTCTCCGCCTTGCGCTTGATCATGCCGAGCATCGGGATCTTGACGTCCACGGTCAGCGCGTACGTGACCTCCGTGCCACCCGCACCCGCCGGCTTCAAAAGGTAGGTGCCGTCGAGGGAGCGGAGCATCTGGGACTTCACGAGGGTCCAGGACACCTCGTTCTCGCCGGTCCACGTGTACGCGAGAACCTGGTCGTCCTTGATCGCACCCGCGTCCATGACGAGCCGGACCTGCTCGGCGCGCCCCTGCTCGTCGGTCTTGAGTACCTCGGCCTCCTTCACCTCGCCGGTCCAGTCCGGATAGCGGGCGAAATCGGAGATGACCGCCATGACGTCGGCCGGGGCCGCCTCGATGGTGATGCTCGAGCTGGTGTGTTCCGCCATCTCCGTGGCTCCTCCAGATACGGGCCGGTATGAGGTCGTCGTGCGCAAGCGTGTGCAGCGTGAAGGCTACCGCGCACGGGCCCCGCCGATCTCACCCGACCTGGGACGTCCTCACCATTCCAGCGCCCAGGGCGCCCCGGTCCCCGCGAAGTGCCCCACGTTCACACACTCGGTTGCCCCGATCCGCATTCGCCGCACCAGCGGCTGGTGCACGTGTCCGAAGAGGGAGTAGCGGGGGCGGGTGCGGCGGATGGCGTCCAGCAGGGCCCGGCTGCCGCGCTCGAAGCGGCGCGCGACCGTGTCGTAGACCAGTTCGGGAACCTCGGGCGGGATGTGCGTGCACAGCACGTCGACCTCGCCGACGGCCTCTATCTTGGCCGCGTACTCCTCGTCGCTGATCTCGTACGGCGTCCGCATCGGCGTGCGCAGGCCGCCGCCGACGAAGCCGAAGACCCAGCCGCCTATCTCGACGCGCTCGCCGTCGAGGACGGTCGTGCCGGGGCCGGCGTACTCCTGCCACAGGGGCGGCATGTCGACATTGCCGTAGGTCGCGTACGTCGGAGTGGGGAACGCGGCGAACATCTCGGCGTACTGCTTGCGCACCGCCTTCTCGATCACCGACGCCCGGTCCGCGCCGACGCCGGCCCACAGCCGGGCGCCGAACTCCCGTGCCTCCTGGAAGCGGCGGGCGGTGCGCAGCGCGACGATGCGGTCGGCGTTCTCCACGCCGAACAGGTCCGGGAAGATGCCGCGCGAGTGGTCGGCGTAGTCGAGGAAGAGGACGAGGTCGCCCAGGCAGATCAGGGCGTCGGCGCCCTCGCCGGCCCTCGCCAGGTCACGGGCGTTGCCGTGCACGTCGCTGACCACATGCACGCGCGTCCTGTGGTTTCCGGCTGGTGTGGGTGCCATGGCGATCAAGGGTAGGTCGAGCGCTGCACTTGTGAACAGTGGCGGCCCTACCTGCGGTTACTGGCCAGTCAGTTAGTAAGTGGACTACTGTGCGCGAAGGAATACCCAACTGTGTGACGCAGCGAACATCTCGCCGGGACCCCCTGTCGTAGAAGCCATACCGGCGGGTAACGTCCGGGCAGTCCAGTCGTGCTCTGCATTTCAACAAGTGAATGCCGGAGCACCTGCCCGAGCCTTGGACCGGACCGTCGCATCACACAACGTCGTGGCGCCGGCGCCCTATGAGGAGCAGCAGTCTTGCGCGAGTTCAGCCTTCCGGCTTTGTACGAGGTCCCTGCGGACGGCAATCTGACCGACATCGTCCGCAGAAACGCCGCGCAGCACCCGGACGTCACCGTCATCGCCCGCAAGATCGGCGGCACCTGGCAGGACGTCACGGCCACCGCCTTCCTCGCCGAGGTGCACACGGCCGCGAAGGGGCTGATCGCCGCCGGTGTCCAGCCGGGCGACCGGGTGGGCCTGATGTCCCGCACCCGTTACGAGTGGACGCTGCTGGACTTCGCGATCTGGAGCGCGGGCGCGGTGACCGTGCCGGTGTACGAGACCAGTTCGCCGGAGCAGGTCCAGTGGATCCTCGGCGACTCCGGCGCGACCGCGTGCATCGTGGAGTCGGGCGGTCACACGGCCGCCGTCGAGTCGGTGCGCGACCATCTGCCTGCGCTCAAGCACGTGTGGCAGATCGAGGGCGGCGGCATCGACGAGCTGGGCCGGCTCGGGCAGGACGTCACGGACCGGACGGTCGAGGAGCGCAGCTCGATCGCCAAGGCCGACGACCCGGCGACCATCGTCTACACCTCGGGCACGACCGGCCGTCCCAAGGGCTGTGTGCTCACCCACCGCAGCTTCTTCGCGGAGTGCGGCAACATCGTGGAGCGGCTGCGTCCGCTGTTCCGCACGGGCGAGTGCTCGGTGCTGCTCTTCCTGCCGCTCGCGCACGTCTTCGGGCGGCTCGTGCAGATCGCGCCGATGATGGCGCCGATCAAGCTGGGCTGCGTCCCGGACATCAAGAACCTCACCGACGAGCTGGCCGCGTTCCGCCCGACGCTGATCCTCGGGGTGCCGCGCGTGTTCGAGAAGGTCTACAACTCGGCGCGCGCCAAGGCCCAGGCCGACGGCAAGGGCAAGATCTTCGACAAGGCCGCCGACACGGCGATCGCCTACAGCAGGGCGCTGGACACCCCCTCCGGCCCGTCCCTCGGCCTGCGGATCAAGCACAAGACGTTCGACAAGCTCGTCTACAGCAAGCTCCGCGCGGTCCTCGGCGGCCGGGGCGAGTACGCCATCTCCGGCGGCGCCCCGCTGGGCGAGCGCCTGGGCCACTTCTTCCGCGGCATCGGCTTCACGGTCCTGGAGGGCTACGGCCTGACCGAGTCCTGCGCGGCCACCGCGTTCAACCCCTGGGACCGGCAGAAGATCGGCACGGTCGGCCAGCCGCTGCCCGGCTCGGTGGTCCGGATCGCCGACGACGGCGAGGTGCTGCTGCACGGCGAGCACCTGTTCAAGGAGTACTGGAACAACCCCGGCGCGACCGCGGAGGCGCTGGCCGACGGCTGGTTCCACACCGGTGACATCGGCACCCTCGACGAGGACGGCTACCTCAGGATCACCGGCCGCAAGAAGGAGATCATCGTCACCGCGGGCGGCAAGAACGTCGCCCCGGCCGTGATCGAGGACCGCATCCGGGCGCACGCGCTGGTCGCGGAGTGCATGGTGGTGGGTGACGGGCGGCCGTTCGTGGGCGCGCTGATCACCATCGACGAGGAGTTCCTGGGCCGTTGGTGCGCGGACCACGGCAAGCCGGCGGGTTCCACCGCGGCGTCGCTGTGCGAGGACCCGGACCTGCTGGCCGCGATCCAGGCCGCGGTCGACGACGGCAACGCCGCGGTGTCGAAGGCGGAATCGGTGCGGAAGTTCCGCATTCTGTCCTCCCAGTTCACGGAGGAGTCGGGCCACCTGACCCCCTCGCTGAAGCTGAAGCGGAACGTGGTGGCGAAGGACTACGCGCACGAGGTCGAGGCGATCTACGCGAAGTGACCGGCCGGAGGGCCTGGACGACACACCTAGGGCGCGAGGACGGTGCCCAGGCCGGCGTCGGCGGGAGTGCCCACCGTGGCAGGGCCGATGAAGGCGGCTGTGCTGTCGGCGCCGAGATGGACGACGGTGCCGTCGCCGGAGTTCTCGCCCGGGGCGCCGACGGCCAGGCCGACGGCCGAGGTCCCTGTGTAGTCGCCGGCGGCGACCTCCGCGCCGAAGCGGTCGCCGGCCTCGGCGACGCCGGGGATCCCCTAGGGCGTGTCCGTAAAGTCCCGTCGTCCGCCCGGAGGGCGGGCCCCGCGGCGTTCGGTGCGTGCTCTGGGGGTCCCCCCGGCCGAAGGCTGGGGGAGTGCCGGGCGGACGCCCGCGTACTGGTTGTACGCGGGTGTTCGCACGGTGCGGCGAGTGGGGGCACCTCCCACGCCCTTAAGGCAGTGGGGGAGCGTGCCGGGCGTCGCGGGGCAGGCGGGACTTTGCGGACACGCCCTAAGAGCCGACGTACGGCGAACACCATGAAGGACACGACCATGCTCCCCCTCGACCGCCTCCGGGAGCTCCTGCGCGAGCTGGACGACCCCGACCCCGAACACCGGGAGATGCCCCGGGATTACGACGTTCCGGCCGCCCGGCAGCGCTTTCGGCAGTTCGCCGACGCCGCGGAGCGGCGGTTCGGGCCGTCCGTGTCGGCCGGCATGGGACAGGACTCGAGCTTCCTCGGTGTCGTCTCGGTCCCTGGTGAGGCCACGGGGACGGGCCGGCCCCTGCAGATGGCGATCAGCAATTTTGGCCCCTTCGTCACGGCCAGAGCAGGCCTTCCGGGTCTGCTCGACTGGAAGGAAGGCCTGGACGACGAGTTCGTGACCTGGCTCGACGAGCTGTGCACGGAACTCGGCTGCGTCTACGTGCCCTTCGAACTGCTCATGGAGCCGTACGACGGACCAACTCCCCTGGGAGACGACGAGGCCGACGAGGCGATTCTGGCGGCGCTGGCGGCCGCGTCCGCAGACGAGGAGGAAGAAGAGGAAGACGATCTTCCGCCAGCTTGGTACGACCGCTACTTCCAGTACATGTGAGGCGTGGCCGGACCACCCTCAGGGCGCGGTGTCCTCCGCGAGGACCCGCGCCATCGTGCGTTCGGCGAGGGCCGTGATGGTCACGAAGGGGTTGACCCCGATCGACCCGGGCACCAGCGAGCCGTCGGTGACGTACAGCCTGGGGTAGCCCTTCACCCGCCCGTAGTCGTCCGTCGCCCGGCCCAGTACGCAGCCGCCCAGCGGGTGGTAGGTGAAGTCGTCGGCGAAGACCTTGCTGCTCGACCCGAACAGGTCGTACCGGTAGATCGTCGAGTTGGCCGCGTTGATCCGGTCGAACAGCTTCTTGGCCATGGCGACGGAGACCGCGCTGTGGGCGGCCGTCCAGCCGAGCCGTACCCCGTCCGAGCCGGTGTCGTACGTGAAGGACGCCCGCTCCCGGTTCCTGGTGATCGCCAGATAGAGACTCACCCAGTGCTCCAGCCCGGTCGGCAGCGGGGCGATCTCGGCGAACACGGGGTTGGCGGCGTTCGCCCAGTCGTCGATGCCCATGACCGGCATGGTCGACTGGTTGGCGCCGACCGTGTCCCACAGGTGGTTGGCCCGGCCGAGCATCACGTTGCCGTTGGTGCCCCAGCCGGCGCCGACACCGGGGTCGAGATCGGGCAGGGTGCCCGTCTCCCGGGCGCGCAGCAGCAGTTCGGTGGTGCCGAGACTGCCGCCACCGAGGAAGAGGTACGTGCAGCCGTACTCCTTGGTCTCGACGACCCGGCCGGTGGAGTCGATGCGGTCGGCGGTCAGGACGTAGGTGCCGTCCGGCGCCCGGCTGATCGCGCGGACCTTCTCCAGGGTGTGGATCGTGACGTGGCCGGTGCCGAGCGCGGCGGCGAGATAGGTCTTGTCGAGGCTGCGCTTGCCGTGGTTGTTGCCGTAGATGACCTCGCCGGCGAGTGCCGACTTCGGGGCGGTACCGGCCGCCTCGCGCGCCATGTGGCCGAAGTCGTAGACGTTCGGCACGAAGGTGGTGCGCAGTCCGGTCTTCTCCGCGTGCTGACGGGAGACGCGGGTGAAGCGGTACCACTCCGTCGACTCGAACCAGGCGGGGTCGACGGTGTTCACGCCGAGGGCGGCGCGGGCGCGCGGGAAGTACGTGCCGTACATCTCGTCGGCGTCGACGGTGGGGAACTGCTCGGTGAAGTAGGCCCTGGGCGGCGTGACCGCCATGCCGCCGTTGACGAGTGAGCCGCCGCCGACGCCCCGGCCGACGTACACGGACATCTCCGCGAAGTGCACGCGGTCCAGGACGCCCGGGTAGCGGCCGATGTCCTGGTTGACGACGTCCAGCCAGAGGAAGGTGCCCAGGGGTGCCTCGGTGCGGGTGCGGAACCACATGGAGCGCTGGTCCGGGGTGCGGGTGGAGCAGAAGATCTTGCCGTCCGCGCCTGGGGTGTTCCAGAGGCGGCCCATCTCCAGGACGAGGGTGCGGATGCCGGCCTGGGCGAGGCGGAGGGCGGCTACGGCGCCGCCGTAGCCGGAGCCGATGACGATGGCGGGGGCGGTGTCGACTGCGTGTGGCTGCGCCGCTCGGGCGGAGTCGAGGCCGATGCGGGTGAAACCCAGGGTGGCTGCGGTTTGGAGGGCTGCCATACCGAGGATTTGACGTCTTGTCAGGTGACGATGCGTCAGGTTTGATGTCATGGGCGCAGCATCGGCGGATTATTTGGTTCCGCCTAGTGGGGTGCCGCGTATTCGTCGTGGGCGGGTGCGGGTGCGTTCTGGTTGATCGCGCAGTTCCCCGCGCCCCTGAGGCATCTACAGCAAGTTTTTCAGGTGCTCCGCGAGCAGGTCCCAGCGCCATTTCTCCTCGACCCATTCCCTGCCGCGCTCGCCCATCCTGCGGCGCAGCTCCGCGTCGCCGAGGAGGGTGATGATGCGGTCGGCTGCCTCCGCCGGCGAGCCGCCGCGGACCACCCAGCCCGTCTCTCCGTCGAGGACCGCGTCCGGGGCGCCGCCCGAGTCGCCGGCGACGACCGGGAGGCCCGTCGCGGAGGCCTCCAGGTAGACGATGCCGAGGCCCTCGACGTCGAGGCCGCCGCGGCGGGTGCGGCAGGGCATGGCGAAGACGTCGCCGGCGCCGTAGTGGGCGGGCAGCTCCGCCCAGGGCACGGGGCCCGTGAAGCGGACGGAGCCGGCGACACCCGTGTCGTGGGCCAGCTTGCGGAGGTCCTTCTCGTAGGGGCCGCCTCCGACGATCAGCAGCACGGCGTCCGGCTCGGCCGCCAGGATCCGGGGCATGGCCTGGATCAGGGTGTCCTGGCCCTTGCGCCGCACCAGCCGGGAGACGCACACCACGACCGGGCGGTCCGTCAGGCCGAGCCTCGACCGGATGTCGTCGCCGCCCGAACCGGGGTGGAAGGTCTTCTCGTCGACGCCCGGCGGCAGCTGCGCCATCCGCGCGGCCGCCTGCGGGCTGAGCGCGCCGGCGATCCGGGAGCGCGTGTACTCGCCGAGATAGGTGATCGTGTCCGTGGAGTCGCCGATCCGGCGCAGCAACTGCCGGGCGGCGGGCAGTTGCGCCCAGCCGGCCTCGTGCCCGTGCGTGGTGGCCACCAGCCGTTCGGCGCCCGCGCTCCGCAGCGCCGGCGCCATCAGGCCGAGGGGCGCCGCCGCCCCGAACCACACCGAGGTGCATCCGTGCTCCCGCAGCAGCCCGACGGCCCGCCGGGTGACGCCCGGCGTCGGCAGCAGCATGGTCGTACGGTCCCGTACGACGGTGAAGGGCTGCTCGGCGTCGAAGGCGGCGGTCGCCTCCACGCCCTCCCGGCTCCGCTTCCAGGTCGACGCGTAGACGACCAGCCGCTGCGGGTCCAGCCGCAGCGCCATGTTGTGCAGAAACGCCTGGATGCCGCCCGGCCGGGGAGGGAAGTCGTTGGTCACGATCAGGGTCTTGCGCACGCCGCCGACCCTACCGAACCGCCCCTCACGGCCGTACGCGCCGGCAGGTGTGGCACGCTCACAGCTGTCGGGGACATCATGGCCTCCTCGACACGGCACGCGGACGGGGCAGGGATCAGGTGAGGACGACGGGCGCGAGGCGGTCCCTGGCATGGCTGCTGGTGGCCTGGTGTCTCACGAGGCTGGTGCTGCTGCTGTTCGTGCTGAAGGTGTACGTCGTCCCGGGCCCGGACGTGACGAGCGACGTGTCCGTGATCTACCAGGGCTGGTACGACGTCCTGCGCACCGGAACGTTCCCTCAGAACGACGTCACCTGGCAGTACCCGCCCGCCGCCGCCCTGGCGATCCTCTCCCCCGGCCTGCTGCCCTTCCTGCCCTACGCGACCGCGTTCTTCGTGCTGGTCTGCGTCACCGACCTGGCCGTCCTGGCCCTGCTGGCGTACGCGGGCCGGCGCCCCGGCAGGTCGCTGCGCGGCGCCTGGGTGTGGGTGGCGGGCGTGCCGCTGCTCGGGCCGACGGTGTACGCGCGCTACGACGTGATGGTCACGGCGGTGGCCGTGGCGGCGCTGCTCGCGGGCGCCCGGCACCCCAAGGTGATGGGGGCGCTGGCCGCGTTCGGCGCGCTGCTGAAGGTCTGGCCGGCGATGCTCCTCCTGGCTGCCCGCCGGCCCGCCTCCTGGGTGTCGGCCCTGGTGACCGGCATCGCGGTGACGGGTGTGTTCGCCCTGGTCATGCCGGGGGCGTTCGCCTTCCTGACCTTCCAGCGGGACCGGGGCACCGAGGTGGAGTCGCTCGGCGCGCTGGTCTTCCACGTCGCCCGGCACTTCGGCTGGGAGGGCGAGGTGCGGCTGAACTACGGTTCGATCGAGTTCCTCGGGCCGTACGTGAGCGAGGTGAGCACGGGCGCGCTGTTCCTGACGGGGGCGGCGTTCGGCTGGCTGGTGCTGTGGCGGCTGCTGGCCCGGAACTTCGAGGAGCACACGGTCGCCGACGCGGCCTTCGTGGCGGTGCTGATGTTCACCACCACCAGCCGGGTGATCAGCCCGCAGTACATGGTGTGGCTGGTCGGGCTGGCGGCGGTCTGCCTGTACTTCCCCGGGAGCCGGATGCGGCTTCCGGTCGGGCTCGTCCTGGTGGCGTGCTTCGTGACGGTGCTGGAGTTCCCGCTCTACTTCGGCAACGTGGTGGCCAGCGACGGCCTCGGGCTGACCTTGCTGTTCCTGCGCAACGGCCTCCTGGTGGCCGCCGCGCTCCTCGCGGCCCGCGCCCTGTGGCGGGCGACGGTGCCGCGCACGGCCCCCGCTGCCGTGCCCGCTCAGCCCACCACCCGCACCGACGAGACCCCGGTCTCCACCTGAGCCGGAGCCCGCCGGAACAGCATGCCCGCCAGCCCGCACTGCACCGCCGTCGCCACCGCCAGCGCGAGGCACACACCGGGCAGCCCGAGCCCCGTCAGGCCATACGCGAGCGGCAGCTGGACCGCCGTCCCGAGCACGGTCACGCGCAGCAGCCTCCGGGCGTCCCCGCCGCCCTCGAAGACACCGCCGAGCGCGATGAGGCAGGCCATCAGCAGCAGGTAGGGCCCGACGCAGCGCAGGAAGAGGACGCCCTCACGCGCGACCCCGGGCCCGGCGCCGAAGGCGGCCATGAGCCACGGGGCGGTGACGGCCAGCAGGACGGCCGCGGCGAGGCCGATGGCTCCGGAGACCAGCACGGCCTGCCGCCCGATCTCCCGCCGCGCCTCCCTCCCCTCGCCCCGCGTGTGCGCGGTGTGGATGGACGCGGCCTGGCGGACGGCGTAGAAGGCCATGGTCGCCACGTACATGACCTTGTAGGCGATCGAGTACGCGGCCACCGCCGTCACCCCGAGCCGCGCCACGATGGCGACCAGGACCAGAGCGCCCGTCTGGCGCACGGTGAAGTCGGCCGACATGGGCAGACCGGTGGTCAGCGTCCGGCGCAGGGAGACGGCCGGGGACTCGGTCGGCGCCGCGCCGCGGGCGCTCCGCAGCGGTGCGTTGCGCCGGACGGCGACGAGTCCGGCCCCGAGCGCCACGGACCGGCACAGCACCGTGGAGGCGGCGGCGCCCTGGACGCCGTAGAGGTGGATGAAAAGGGGGTCGAGGGCCAGGATCAGGCCGTTGGACAGCAGGGCGAGTCGCAGCGGGGTCCTGGTGTCGCCGGTGCCCTTGAGGATGCCGTCGACGAGTTGCTGGGCGAAGAAGACGGCCATGCCGGGCATGGAGAGCGTGAAGTACGCGACGGCGAGCGGGAGGGCGGCGCCGTCGGAGCCGCCCAGCACCAGCCGGGCCAGTGGTTCGCGGCACAGCAGACCGCCCACCACCACCAGGGGTGTCACCAGCGCCCACAGCGCCCAGCCGCCGCGCACGGCCGCCCGTACGGCGGCGGGGTCGCGGGCGCCCCGGGCGTGGGCGACCAGCACGGTCGTGCCGGAGCCGAAGACCAGGGCGACGCCGAGCAGCACGTTCTCCGTGGTGGTCGCCACGGCCACGGCGGCCACGGCCGGTCCGCCCAGCCGGGCGACCCAGACGGTGTTGATGATCCCGGCGGCGACGGACGCCAGGAGCGAGAAGTAGACGGGGTGGGCGAGCTGGAGGAGTTGCTTGCGGTGGGCGTTCACGGCGACCTTCCCCCTGGTTCCTGGTGAACCTCGAAAAGTGTTAACTCGATTCGAGGTAGCTCGTTAAGAGGTAGCATGAGGGCTCACGCACCCGCAAGGAGGACCATGCTGGAGCTGTCGATCCTGGGCTTCCTGGCCGAGGAGCCGCTGCACGGCTATGAGCTCAAGGAGCGGATCAAGGCGCTGACCGGCCATGTCCGGCCGGTCAGCGACGGCGCGCTCTACCCGGCGATCACCCGCCTGGTCGGGGCGGGCCTGCTCGACCAGCGCACCGAGCCGGGCGCGAGCGCGGCCCCGCGCCGGATCCTCGCCCTCACCGGCAAGGGCCGCGAGGAACTGCTGGAGCGGCTGCGCCACCCGAAGCAGACCGAGATCACCGACCACGTCCGCTTCAACACGGTCCTGGCGTTCCTGCGCCACCTGCCCGACCGGCGCGAGCAGGCCGCGGTGCTGCGCCGCCGGCTGGACTTCCTCGAGACCCCGTCGAGCTTCTTCTACCAGTCCGGCAAGCCGGTCCGCGCCGAGGAGGCCGACGACCTCTTCCGCCAGGGCATGCTGCGGGTCGCCCGAGCGACGGGCGAGGCGGAACGCACCTGGCTGCGAGAGGCCATCGCCCTGCTGGAACAGCCGGGGTGAGGCCGGGGGCGTGGCTGTCCGTCCCGGTCACGGCCCGGTCAGCCCAGCTGAACCCGCAGATACTCCCGCCACTCCCGCGAGAAGGCCTCCGGCGTCGTCCCCAGTACGTCGCGCATCGCCTCCTCCACCGCCCCGGCGCGCTTCCGGTGCTCGCCGACGGCCCGGTAGAACTCGCCCAGCCGGGCCTCGCCCCAGCGGTCGGCGATCAGCCGGCAGGCCGTCCAGCCGCTCTCGTAGGCCCGGGCCAGACGGCTCGCGTCGCCGGTGAAGCCGAAGTCCTCGTCGGCCGGGAGGGCGGACGGGATCCGGCCCTGGGTCACCGCGCGGGACAGTTCGGGCGCGGCCTCGCGCGGCGTGCGGCCGGTGTCCCGGTAGCCGACCCAGTCGGCGTAGCCCTCGGACAGCCACAGCGGGGTGGCAGGGGTGGTGTGGGCGCGGGTGGCGACATGGGTCGTCTCGTGGGTGACGACGACCTGCTCGCCGAACGTGCCGAGGAGTGCGAACGCGTCCGGGTTGACGATGACGCGGTCCGCCGGCGCCTGTGCCGGTGCGCCCGTCTCGCCGGTGGTGACCGCCGCGATCCCGCGGTAGGAGGAGGCGGGCGAGCCGAGCAGCCCCGCCATCCCCTCCAGTGACTTCGGTACGAGCAGGACGACGCGCCGGCCCCAGTCCGTGCCCCAGGCCTCCGAAACCGCGGGCACCGCACGGTCGGCCAGGTCCGCGAAGCCGCGCAGCGACCGGCCGGACTGCCCGACACCGAGGACGAGGCTGCGCTCGCCCCGGACGACCTGTACCGCCCCCTGGTCCCACAGCTGCTGGGCGGACTTCCTCGCGGGCCGGTCGGCGTCGACGGACCACCGCCCGTCCGCGTCGCGGGTGAGCCGCAGGGTGCGGCCGGCGGTCACCGGCGCCCGGTCGTACCCCGCGACGCGGTAGCGCAGTTCGGCGTCGGCGGTGGCCGTGTCGCCGGTGCGGTGCAGGCCGGTCACCCGGTACGCCCAGTCGGCGAGGGGCAGCGCGCGCAGACGGGCGTAATCCGCCGCCGTGCCCGTGCGCGCGTAGGCCCGCTCGTCGTGGTCGAGGACCGCGGCGGCCCGCCGGTCGAGGAGCCGCTGGACGTCCGCCGTGGCGCTGTCGACGGCGGGCCGGCCCCCGCATCCGGTCAGGAAGACGAGCAGCAGAACGAGCGCCACCACCGGGGACCCCGACCTTCGACCAGCCACGTCCCGATCGTACGGGCGCCCGGCCGCGCCGGTCAGACCCTGGTGACCGACGAGACCGGCATCATCCCGACCGGGTCGTAGCGCACGGGTGCGCCGGGGTAGGGCGCGTGGATGACCTGGCCGTTGCCCATGTACATCCCGACATGGCTGGCGTCACCCCGGTAGACGACCAGGTCACCGGGGCGCGCCTCGGACAGCGGCACCTGCCGGCCGGCGAATCGCTGGCCCTGCGAGGTGCGCGGCAGGGAAACCCCGGCCTGCGCGTACGACCACTGCATCAGACCCGAACAGTCGAAGCCGGAGGGGCCGTTGGCGCCCCAGATGTAGGGCTTGCCGAGCGCGCTGCGGGCGGCGGCGACGGCGGCCGCCCCGCGTCCCGAGGCGGCGGTGGCGCCGCCGAGGTCGGGGATGCCGTCCCGGCCGGAGCGGGAGGCGCGGTCGTAGGCGTCGCGCTCGCTGTCCGGAAGGGAGTTGAGCAGCCGGCGGGCCGTGGCGAGCTTCCGCTCGACGGTTCTCTTGTGGGCGGTGACGGCCTTGCGGCTCTTCTCCAGTTCGCGGAGCTTGCCGGCGGCCTCCTCGCGGTCCTGGGCGAGTTCGCGCATGGCCTGCTGGAGCTCCTTCAGCTCGCCGGCCTGGTGGGCCGTGACGCGGTCCAGCCGGGACGCCTTGTCGAGGTAGTCGTCCGGGTCGTCGGAGAACAGCAGGGCGAGGGACGGGTCGAGGCCGCCCGACCGGTACTGGGCGCCGGCGAGCGAACCGAGCGACTCCCGCATGGAGTTGATGCGCTGCTGCTGCCGGGCGATCCGGTCCCGGGCGGTGCGGACTTCGGCGCGCAGTTCGTCGGCGCGCTCGTCGGCCTCGTTGTAGGCCTCGGTCGCCTTCTCGGCCTGCTCGTAGAGGCGGTCCACCTCGGCCCGGGTGTCGTCGTACGGTGCGGCCGCGGCGGGTACCGCGCCCAGGGCGGCGGCCGCGACGGAAAGGAAGCTGACCGCGGCACTGGCGCCCCGGTCGAACCCGGACGGTGCAAGGCGGCGATGGGACCCCACGGGAAGCCGCTCTCCTTCCGCTGACGGACTAGGAAACGCGGCAGACAGTAGCCCCGCGACGCGGGGCCGCCAACGACCATCCGTGGGTATGCGGCACGACGCCCCGCCACTGACGCAGGTCACTGGCGGGGCGTGGGCTCAGTCGAGGTCGGCGTGATTCGCCCGAACGGCGGACACGGTGTCCTGATCTTGGAGACGCCGGAGGCCGGTCGGGTCCGTCGTGCGGAGGGTCAGACGCGGACGCCGAACATGAACGGGCCGCCGATGGTGTCCATCGACTCGTAGCGGACGACCGTGCCGGTGCGCGGGGCGTGGATGATCTGCCCGTTGCCGGCGTAGAGGCCGACGTGGTGCAGGTCGTTGAAGAAGAAGACCAGGTCGCCGACCTTGAGCTGGCTGACCGAGTAGATCTTGGTGCCGGCTCCGGTCTGCGCCTCGGAGGTACGCGGGATCTGCACGCCGGCCGCGGCGTACGCCCGGGAGGTGAGGCCGGAGCAGTCGTAGGAGCTCATGCCGGTGGCTCCGTAGACGTACGGCTTGCCGAGCTGGCTCTGGGCGAAGGCGAAGGCCGCGGCGGCCCGGCCCGAACCGGGCGGGACGTCGGCAGTGAGGGCGTCGCGTGCGCTGTCGCGGCTGGCGCGGTCCTCCTCGGCCTTCATCTGTGCCTTCTGGGCGGCGGTGAGGGTGTTGAGCAGCTTCTGCGCGGCGGCGAGCTTGCCCTGGACTTCCTTCTTCTTCTTGCCGAGTTCGGTGCGGGTGGAGGCGAGGTCCTTGAGCTTCTCGGAGGCCTCGGCGCGTTCCTGGGCGAGTTCGCGCTGCTTGTCCTGGACCTTCTTCAGCGCCTCGACCTGCTGGCTGCTCAACTGGTCGAGCGTGGACGCCTTGTCGAGGTAGTCGTCCGGGTCCGCGGAGAGGAAGAGCTGCACGGAGGGGTCGATGGAGCCGGTCCGGTACTGCGACGCGGCCGCGAGACCCAGGCTGTCGCGCAGCTCGTTGAGCTCCTCCTGGCCGCGGGCGACGTTGTCCTGGATGGTGGAGATCTCCTTCTGGAGCTTCTCCTGCTTCTCCTTGGCCCCGTTGTACTTCTCGGTGGCGTGCTCAGCCTCTTCGTAGAGCTTGTCGACCTTGGCCTTGACCTCGTCCTTGCTCGGCTTCTCACTGGGGGCCGCGTTGGCGGCCTGCGAGCTGAAGGCGACGGCAGCGGCGGCGGCGGTGGTCAACACGGTCACACGTGCGCGGCTCGGCTGCTTGGGACGACGGTGGGACGCCACGGGTGACAAGCTCCTTCTCGGCCCCTCCGCCGACGCTCCCAGTGAGCGATCACCCGAGCGGAGGTTCGGGGCCTGACCCTAGTGACCTTCCTGTGATCAGTTCAAATCCTCAGATGAAAAATCGCGTCACGGTAGGCCAACTTTTCCCCTGGACCCACAGGCAGTGAGGCACAGTTGACTCACCGTGGCACACATGTCTCATCAATTCGGGCATCAGGCCCGGACGTTACGCATCGCCCGTACGGTTGCTAGCCTCGCGAAAGGCGCTTCAGCAGCATCGCCGAGGCCACGGGACGCGCGCCCGCGCGGGCCACGCCGTCGGCGACCTCGCGGTCGGTGGAGGCCACGATGACGGGCCGGCCGGGCGGTTCGGCGCGCACCAGCTGGCGGATCAGCTCGTCGGCGGTGACGCCCGGCTTCGAGAACAGCACCCGCACCCCGCGCGGTGGCGCGAGCAGGACCGGCGCGGCCAGTTCGGCCCCGTCGAAGACGCACGTCACCTCGGCGCCGGTCTGTGCCGCCAGTTGGGAGAGCTGCCCCAGCAGCCTCAGACGCTGCTTCTCCAGCGGCATCTGCGGATAGCCGGTCTTGGTGACGTTGTAGCCGTCGACGACCAGATGGGCCTGTGGCAGCGCCAGCAGCTGGTCCAGGACCTGCGGGTCGTTCTCCGACAGGGCGCGGGCTGCGATGTCCTTGGGGCTCATCCGGCCCGGCTCGACGGCGTCCACGGTCTCGGCGGGCCGCACCGACACCGGCGGCAGGGCCAGCTCGCGCCGGAGCCCCTGGGTGGCGTCCAGCAGGGTGTCCAGCAGCAGCCGTACCCGCATGTCCTCGACGCTGCGGCCCTCGCGCGCCGCCCGGCGCGCCGCCTCCAGGGCGGCCTCGGTCTCGGCCAGCCGCGCCTTGAGCCGCCGCGTCTCGCTCTCGGCGGCGGACACCTGGGCCTGCCCCTCGGTACGGACGGCCTCGATCTCGCCGTGCGCCTTGCGCAGGGCGGCCTCGCCGCGCTTGACGTCGCTGAGGGCGGCGCGGAGCTTGCGGTGCAGCGACTCGGTTTCCTTCTTGGCCGATTCCAGCTCCGTGCGCAGCCGCTCCGTCTCGGCCCTGGTGTGGTCACGGGCCCGGGCCAGTTCGGCGCGCAGCCGCTCCAGCTCGGCCCGGTTCTCCTCGTCGGCCCGCTCGGCGTCGGCCCGCTGGGCCTCCTCGCCGGCGGCGGTCACGAGCTTCACCCAGTCGAGGGGCCGCAGTACGTAGGCCGCGGCCGCCACGTCGAGCGGATCCGCGGCCGGGGGCGGGGAGCCTGAGTCGAGGGCGCCGGTCAGTTCCGGCTGGGCCTCTCTGAGCTTCTCCCCGATGCGCTGCCGGAACAGCGGGTCGGTCTCCAGCGCCGCGGCCATGGCGTTGCCGGCGAACTTGGCCCGGCGGTTCGGGGCGAACCGGGCGTACTGCCTGAGCTGCGCGGGCAGCTCACCGACGGTCAGCGAACCGAAGCCGTCGGAGACGATCTGGACGACCCTGCGGCGCACGCCGTCGGGCAGCGGACGGTCGAGCACCTCGGCGGCGCCGTCGCCCGGCCCCCCGCCCGTGGTCTCCACCATCCGTCACACCCCAATGCCTGTGCGGGGACCGCTCCCGTCAGGAGCCGGCACCCGGCCTGTCCACGAGTTCCACCTGGTCCACCGCGTTGCACCAGCGGCAGCGCACCGACTCGATGGTCTCACTGAGCACCTCGCGCTCCTCGACCTTCGGCTCTCCGGCCAGGTCGAGGTGGACGTACTCGACGACCTTCGACGAGCGGGTCACGTCGAACCTCGTGAGGTTGCCGCAGAGGGCGCAGCGCCACCGCGTCGAGGCGGTCGGCAGGGGAACCGTCATCGTGGCCTGTTCTCTTTCCTTCTAGTGTCCGTGACGCCACCGGCATCCCCGGTGCGTGTGGCTCGTAACCCTACGGCCTGGCGGGTCCTCGCCGCCCACGCGTCCACGGCGGCGAGGCGATCTGTGCGGTTGCGTCCGGTTACGTCATGCTCTGTGTTCATGATCAGCAAGTGGAGTGCGTCGATCGTCCGGGCCGGCAGATCGGTCCGGGGGTCGTCGGCACCGGTGACGTACTCACTGATCGCCCTGTGCTGCGCGGTCTTCCTGGCCGGACCCGCCTCGGGCCTGAGTCCGGCGTACGGCACGGGCGACGACCTGCTCGCCGCGCAGCGGGCCTATTTCCGGCTCTGGGGCGTGATCCCCGCAGAACTGTTCGAAGGGTCCGCCGGATCGGCTCTCACCCCCGCGACGGCCCTGTTCGTGCACGGCAGCTGGGTGCACCTGCTCGGCAACATGCTCTTCCTCTACGTCTTCGGGGCGATGACCGAGGAACGGATGGGCCGGGTGCAGTTCATCCTGTTCTACGTCGGCTGCGGCTCTCTGGCCCTGCTGGGCTACGCCGCCGTCAACGCGGACTCCGAGCAGTCCCTGGTCGGTGCCTCGGGGGCGATCTCGGCGGTCCTCGGTGCGTTTCTGTACCTGTTCCCGCGGGCCAGGGTGACCAGTCTCCTGCCGTTCCTCTTCTTCCTGCCGGTGCGCTTCCCGGCCTGGATCGTGCTGCCGTTCTGGGCGGCGCTCCAGTGGCTGGCGGCCGGACGGGCCTCGGACGGCCCGGGGGTGGCCTACCTCGCCCACCTGGTGGGCTTCGGCCTCGGCTTCGGCTACGCCTCGGTCCGCTACGGCCGCCCGACCAGCCCCACTAGAGTGAAGGCCCCTGCTCCGGCCCCCGAGGGAGAGAACCAGCCGTGATCACCGCGATCGTCCTCATCAAGACCAGCGTGGACCGGATCCCCGAGATCGCGGAGTCGATCGCCGCGTTGGACAGCGTCAGCGAGGTCTTCTCCGTCACCGGCACCTACGACCTCATCGCGATGGTCCGGGTGAAGGAGCACGAGGACCTGGCGGAGGTCATCCCCGGCCGGATCAGCAAGATCCCCGGGGTGGAGGGGACCGACACGCACGTGGCGTTCCGTACGTACTCGCAGCACGACCTGGAGGCGGCGTTCTCGATCGGGCTCGACAACTGAGGACCCCTCTGAACGCGGACTCCGGATGAAGAGTTCTTCATCCGGGGTTCATCATCGGCTCCGGGTTCCGGCCACAGGATCGGGCGCATGGCTTTCTCCCGTCGTATGGCGGCCCTGTCCGCCGTCGTGCTGATCCCGCTGGGCATCGCCGCGACCAGCTACGCCCTCGCGGACAGCCCCGAGGCGCCCAAGGTCCCGTCCCAGCAGGTGGAGCTGGACAACAGCTCGCCCACGCCCACCTCCACCCTCACACCCCCCGCGAAGTCCACGCCGCCGGAGCCCACGCCGGGCGACGAGGGCGTCTCGCGGCCTCCGGTGACCGACAGCTCAGCGAGTGACGATGACGACGACGACCGCGGCCGGGGCGCATCGGACGACGGACCGAACGACGACGACGCCGGCTCCGACAACTGACTCCGGCCGCCGGCGCGTCTCCGCCCGGGTCCGCATCCTGCTCTGGCTGCTTTTCGTGATGGCGGTCGCGCTCGCCTCCGTCGCCATGACCACCCGCTCGTTCCTGCTGCGGGACGTCGACAACCGGATCAACGGCCTGCTCACCCAGGAGACCGGCGAGTTCGCCAACTTCGAGGAGCGGGGCGGGGATCCGCGGACGGGCCGGCCGTTCACCGACGCGGACCGGCTGCTGACGGTGTTCCTGGAACGGCAGAACCCCGACGCGGACGAGGAGCTGATCGGCCTCGTGACCAGGACCGACGGCAGCCTCCGGCCGCTCCGCCAGCCGCACGACGTGCCCGTCGCCCTGCCCCTGGACCGGGACGCCGACGCGCTGCGCCGCATCTTCGGCTCGCCCGCGTCCTCCGGTGTTCTGCACCGGCCGGAGGGCGAGATCCGCTGGGCCAAGGTCACCGTGGCCCAGCGGGGCCGGGAGCCGGACGCCGCGTTCGTCGTCGCCTTCCATCCGGAGCGCGAGCAGGCCCGCGTGAACAGCATGTTCCGCACGCTGCTCGGCATCTCCGGGGTCGCCCTGCTGCTGACCGTCGGGATCGCCTGGGCGGTCGCCGGGCGGATCCTCAGACCCGTGCGGGTGGTGCGCACCGCGGCGGCGCAGCTCACCGAGCAGGACCTCACGCGGCGGATCCCGGTGCACGGAAACGACGACATAGCGGCGCTCGCCGACACGTTCAACGGCATGCTCGACCGGCTGGAGCGGGCCTTCGCGGCCCAGCGCGAGTTCGTCGACGACGCGGGCCACGAGCTGCGCACGCCCATCACCATCGTGCGCGGCCATCTGGAACTGATGGGCGACGATCCGGCCGAACGCGAGGAGACCGTCCGGCTGGTGACCGACGAGCTGGACCGGATGAGCCGCATCGTCGAGGACCTGCTGCTCCTCGCCAAGGCCGAACGCCCCGACTTCGTCTCCCCCGAGCCGGTCCAGGTCGCCGAACTCACCGCCGACGTCTACGTCAAGGCCCGCACGCTCGGCGAACGTGACTGGCAGCTCGACGGGGTCGCCGACCTGGAGGCCGAGCTGGATCCGCAGCGGATCACCCAGGCCATGGTGCAGCTCGCGCAGAACGCCGTGCAGCACACCACGCCCGGCCAGACCATCCGCATCGGCTCCCGCACCGACGGCCCGCACCTGGAGCTGTACGTCGCCGACTCCGGGCCCGGTGTGCAGCCCCAGGACACCGAGGTGATCTTCGAGCGCTTCCGGCGCGGCACGGCCCGCCGCGGCGCCCGGGGCTCCGGCGCCGGGCTCGGACTGTCCATCGTCAAGGCGATCGCCGAGGGGCACCGGGGCCGGGTACGGCTCCACGGCACCCCCGGGGGCGGCGCCACCTTCGCCCTCGTCCTGCACGCGCCCCGGGCACCGGAAGGGGACCCCACGTGAACCGCATCCTCATCGTCGAGGACGAGGAGCGCATCGCCTCCTTCGTGGAGAAGGGCCTGCGCTCCAACGGCTTCACCACGACCGTCGTCACCGACGGCGACGCGGGCTGCGAGTACGCCCTGACCGGCGGCTTCGACCTCGTCGTCCTGGACATCGGACTGCCCGGCCGGGACGGTTTCACCATCCTGCGCGAGCTGCGCGAGGCGCGGGTGACGGTGCCGGTGATCGTGCTGACCGCGCGGGACTCCGTACGGGACACGGTGGCCGGTCTCGAGGGTGGCGCCGACGACTGGATGACCAAGCCGTTCCGCTTCGAGGAGCTGCTGGCCCGGGTGCGGCTGAGGCTGCGGACGGCCGCGCGGGCGCCGGAGGTGACGGTGCTCAGGTCGGGCTCCCTGAGCCTCGATCTCCGTACGCGGCGTGCCCGGTCCGGGGAGCGGACGGTCGATCTGACGGCCCGTGAGTTCGTGCTGCTGGAGCTGTTCCTGCGGCATCCGGGCCAGGTGCTGTCGCGTGAGCAGATCCTGTCCCATGTGTGGGGTTACGACTTCGACCCGGGGTCCAACATCGTGGACGTGTACGTGCGGACACTGCGGAAGAAGCTGGGGGCGGAGCGGGTGGAGACGGTACGGGGGATGGGGTACCGGCTGCCCGCCGGGTGAAGTTCCCTTCATCTTCGGCTCATCGACGGCTCACACCCGGGATGAACCCTCGATGACGTGACAAGGAACCCCCGAGCTCTCACCGCCCTCTGCGTGGCGCTGTCGCTGTGCGCGCTGCTCGCGGTCCCCCGGAACTTCCCGGGACTCGGTGCAGACGCCCGTTTCACGCTCGCCGTGTTCGCGCTCGCGACCTGCGCCTGGATCGGGACGTCGATCGACGACACCTACATCGCGCTGGGCGCCGGACTCGCGCTCACGGTGACCGGCGTGATCAGCAGCGACACCCTGTTCGGCACGCTCGGTGATGCCACGGTGTGGCTGCTGATCTGCGCGTTCGTGCTGGCGGCCGCGGTGAGCCGGACCGGGCTCGCGGGGCGGGCGGCGGTGTTCCTGGTCAGCGGGGCGCGCACGGTACGGCAGCTCGTGCACCTGACGACGGCGGCCCTGGTCGTCACGGCGTTCGCGGTGCCCGCCACGTCCGGCCGGGCCGCGCTCGCGCTGCCGGTGTTCCTCGCTCTCGCCAAGGTCCTCGCCGACCGGAAGCGACTGGTCGTGATGCTGGCGCTGCTGTTCCCGACCGTGATCCTGCTGTCGGCGGTGGCGACCCTGATCGGCGCCGGCGCACATCTGATCACCGTGTCGGTGCTGTGGGAAGCGACCGGACAGCACATCGGCTTCACGCAGTGGCTGCTGCTGGGCCTGCCGCTGGCCGTGGCCTCCTCGCACCTGGCCGCCGAGCTGGTCCTGCTGACGACGACCCGGCGGGCGGACCGCCGCGGCCCGGTCCACATCACCGCCGAGCAGATCCAGCAGCACAGCGAGCAGCCGGTGACCGGCCCCTGGAGCCAGGCCGAGAAGCGCTGCGCCCTGCTCATGGCCACGGTGGTGCTGCTGTGGTGCAGCGAGCCCCTGCACCGCGTGCCGCCCGCGCTGGTCGCGCTCATCGGCGCCGTCATCGCCTCCTCGCCCGCCCTCGGCACCGTGCGCCTGAAGGACGCGCTGAAGACCGTCCCCTGGTCACTGCTGCTGTTCATGGCGGCGACGATGGCGATGGGCGTCGCGCTCACCGACTCGGGAGCGGCGAAGTGGCTGGTCTCCGGGCTGCCGGCGGGTGGCGCCCCGGTGGTGTTCCTGGCGGTCGTGATCGCGGTCAGCACGGCCGCTCACCTGGTCCTCCAGTCCCGCTCGGCCCGCTCCTCCGTCCTGGTCCCGCTCGTCGTGGCCGCCTCCGTCGGCGTCGGCGTCAACCCGGTCGCCGCCGCACTCGCCTCCACCGCCGCCGCCGGCTTCTGCCACACACTGCCCGCCTCCGCCAAGCCGGTCACACTCTTCGCCCAGATCCCCGGCACCCCCACCTACACCCCGCGCGACCTGCTGCGGCTGTCCGCCTTCCTGGCCCCGCTGACCGCCGCGCTCGTGCTGCTCTTCGCCGTCGCGGTGTGGCCGCTGCTCGGCATCTCCGTCACCCGTTAAAGGAGACCCACCCATGCTCACCCGTGTCGTCGTAGCCCCCAGCGGGTTCAAGGAGTCCCTGTCCGCGGAGGCCGCCGCCGACGCCATCGCCGCCGGTGTACGCCGTGTCCTGCCCGGCGCCGACCTCGACCTCGTCCCGCTGGTGGACGGCGGCGAGGGCACGGCCGTCGCCCTGGCCGCCGCGACCGGGGGCCGGCTCGTCACCGTGCCCGCCACCGGCCCGGTCGGGGAGACCATCGGCGCCCACTTCCGGTACGGTCCCGGCACCGGGGCCTCCGGCGGCCTGGGCGCCGGCCTCGCCGCCCTCGGCGCCCGTCTCCTCCCCCGCTTCGACGTGCTGCTGGACCACCTCGACCTGGATGCCCGGCTGGCCAGCGCGGACCTGGTGATCACCGCCGAGGGCGCCCTGGACCACCAGACACCGCGCGGCAAGGTCCCCGCCGAGGTGGCCCGCCGGGCCAAGCTCTACGGCCGCCCGGTCCTGGCCCTGGCGGGCACGCTCGGCGAGGGCGCGCACGAGGTGCCGGGCGTGGACGCCTGCCACGGCATCCTGCCCGCCCCGATGGAGCTGGCCGAGGCACTGCTCCGTGCGAGCGAACTGCTCACCGACGCCACGGAACGTGCCCTGCGGATGATCGTCCTCGGCACCCGGCTACCTCTGGTGTCCGAACCCGTTCAGGCGGAGGTGTCCGGCACGCAACGCCCGTCCTCCGTGCGGTAGTTCCACCGCGCCCCGTCCGTCACGAGCTCCCGCACGGCCCGCACGAACCGCTCCACGTGCTCGTCCGGCGTTCCCGCGCCGAAGCTGACCCGGATGGCGTTGAGGGACTTCTCGCCGGGCGCCGCCTCCGGCGCGCCGCACTCGCCCTGTGTCTGCGGGTCGCTGCCGAGCAGCGTGCGCACCAGCGGGTGGGCGCAGAAGAGCCCGTCCCGGACGCCGATGCCGTACTCGGCGGAGAGCGCGGCGGCGAAGTGCGAGCTGTTCCAGCCCTCGACGACGAAGGAGAGCACACCGACGCGCGGGGCGTCGTCCCCGAAGAGGGACAGGAACCGCACCTGGGGGACGTCGGCGAGCCCCTCCCGCACCTTGGCGACCAGGTACTGCTCGCGGGCGACGAGCGTGTCGAATCCGGCCTCCGTCAGCGCCTTGCAGGCGGAGGCGACGGCGTAGGCGCCGATGACGTTGGGCGAGCCGGCCTCGTGACGGGCGGCGCTGTCGTGCCACTCCACGTCCACTCCCCCGTCGGTGCGCCGGGTGACCTTGCGGCTGGCGCCGCCGCCCGCGAGGTACGGCTCGGCCTCGCGCAGCCAGTCGGCCCGCCCGGCCAGCACGCCGGAGCCGAAGGGCGCGTACAGCTTGTGCCCGGAGAAGGCGACCCAGTCGACATCGAGGTCCTCGACGGACACGGGGTGGTGCGGGGCCAGCTGGGCGGCGTCGAGCACGATCCGGGCGCCGTGGGCGTGCGCGGTCGCCGCGAGTTCCCGTACGGGCCACAGCTCACCGGTGACGTTCGAGGCGCCGGTGACGCAGACGAGGGCCGGGCCGTGGGGGTCCCTTCCGGCAAGGGCGCGCTCCAGGGTCTCGACGGCCTGGCGGGGGCCGCGCGGGGCGTCGAGGACGGTGACGCGGGCGTCGCGCCAGGGCAGCAGGGCGGCGTGGTGCTCGGTCTCGAAGACGAAGACCTGGCAGCCGGCCGGGAGCGCGGCGGCGAGCAGGTTGAGGGAGTCGGTGGTGGACCGGGTGAAGACCACCTGGTCGCCGTCCCGGCAGTCGAGGAACTCCGCGACCGTACGGCGGGCGTTCTCGAACAGGTCGGTCGACAGCTGGGACAGGTACCCGGCCCCGCGGTGGACGCTGCCGTAGTACGGCGCGTAGGCGGCGACGTCGTCCCAGACCCGCTGGAGCGCCGGGGCGCTGGCGGCGTAGTCGAGCGCGGCGTAGGTGACCTCGCCACCGGTGACGAGCGGAACGGTGACGTCCCGGCCCAGGACGGGCAGCGGGGCACAGACGGACGGGGCGGTGGCAAGGGTGGAGACGGACATGACGGAACTCCCGTGAAGTCAGGTGTGATCCGCCCGCGAGGACATGGCTCAAGCGGGGGTGAAGGAAAGAGGGGTGCGGAGGCGGGGCTCTGCGGCCCTATCGCATTCGCTGGTTCACGAGAGACTCCTCGTCACGCGCTTGCCACAGACCTCGCTGCCTGCGGCCTGGTCTTCACCCGGGGCACCCCGCCACGGACGGAGGGTTGCCGGACAGTCGGCCGGGGCCTCATGACTGTCACTCATGACCTGAGAAGGAACTTACGAGAATGATCGAGGTCCCGCAACCCGCGTCCGGATTGCGGGACACCCGGCGCTACGCGTTGCTCGCCGCCACCCACCGCTCCAGGGTCCGCTTTGCGGCCCCGGAGTCGATCGATTCGGCCGCCTTCGCCATGCCGGCACGGATCTGCTCGGCCAGCGGCCCCTGGCCGGGATCGAGGGCCACCAGGGCAGCCGCCGAGTTCAGCAGGACCGCGTCCCGCACCGGGCCCGTCTCGCCGTCCAGCAGACGGCGGGCGACCTCCGCGTTGTAGGAGGCGTCCGCGCCGCGCAGCGCCTCCACGGGGACGAGTTCGATGCCCACGTCGCGCGGGTCGAAGGCCTCCTCGGTCACCTTGCCGTCGCGGACGACCCACACCCGGGACGTGGCGGTGGTGGTCAGTTCGTCGAGGCCGTCGTCACCCCGGAAGACCAGGGACGAGTGGCCGCGCTCGGCGAAGACGCCCGCGACGATCGGTGCCATGCGCGGATCCGCGACACCGACGGCCTGGGCGCGTACCTTCGCGGGATTGGTCAGCGGGCCGAGGACGTTGAAGATCGTCCGGATGCCCAACTGGCCGCGGGCCGCGCCCGCGTGCCGCATCGCCGGGTGGAACTTCGCCGCGAAGCAGAAGGTGATCCCGGCGTCCTCGGCGACCTGGGCCACCCGGTGCGTCGGCAGTTCCAGATTGACGCCGAGCTTCTCCAGCACGTCCGACGCCCCGGACGCCGAGGACGCCGCGCGGTTGCCGTGCTTGACGACCTTCGCACCCGTGCCGGCGATGACGATCGCCGACATCGTGGAGATGTTGACGGTCTTCGCCCCGTCGCCGCCCGTGCCGACGATGTCGACGGCCGGGCCCGGCACCTCGATCACGTTGGCGTGCTCGTACATCGCCCGGACGAAGCCGGCGATCTCCTCGACGGTCTCGCCCTTGGCCCGCAGCGCCACCACGAACCCGGCGATCTGCGCATCCGTCGCCTCGCCGCGCATGATCAGGTCCATCGCCCAGGCGGTGTCGTCGGCGGTCAGGTCCCGGCGGTCCAGCAGACCGTTCAACAGCAGGGGCCAGGAGCGGCCCGCCGCGGTGTCGCCTCCAGCGGGGATCACAGCGCTCATAAGCCGCTCCAGGGTCAGGCGTCCCGCACTACGGGACGAGAGTCTCAACGAGGTCCACCCTATCCAGCCCCGGGCACCGCGAAGGGCCCCGTCCGAACACCGGACGGGGCCCTTCTGTGGCGTGGCGAAGCAGTGATCAGTGGTGGCCGTGGCCGCTCGTGATCTCCCGGTACTCCTCGGCGGTCGGCTTCGGGATCTGGGCTCCCTCGCCGTAGTAGGACTCGCTGAGCTTGGCGCGCAGCTTCTCGGAGCCCTTCACCTTGCGCTCGACACCGTTCTCGTCGACCGTCGGGCCGATCTCGACCGGCTGGTACTGCTCGTGCGCCGTGAGCGTGTACATCTGCTCCTGGCTGAGCGGCTCGTGCACCTCGATGAACTCACCGTGCGGCAGGCGCTTGATGATGCCCGACTCGCGGCCGTGCAGCACCTTCTCCTTGTCGCGGCGCTGGAGGCCGAGGCAGATGCGCTTGGTGATGATGAACGCGATGACCGGTCCGGCGAAGAACCCGATCCGGACGAACCAGGTGACCGCGTTGATCGACAGGTGGAAGTGGGTGGCGACGATGTCGTTGCCACCGCCGATCAGCATGATCATGTAGCCGGTGATCCACGCGACACCGAAGCCGGTGCGCGTCGGGGCGTTGCGCGGCCGGTCCAGGATGTGGTGCTCGCGCTTGTCCCCGGTGACCCACGACTCGATGAACGGGTAGAGGGCGATGATCCCGAGGAACAGACCGAAGAGGACCAGCGGGATGAACACGCCCAGGACGAGCGTGTGACCCCAGAAGTCGATCTCCCAGCCCGGCATCGCCCGGATCAGGCCCTCGGCGAAGCCCATGTACCAGTCGGGCTGTGCACCCGTCGACACCTGATCGGGCCGGTAGGGGCCCAGCACCCAGATGGGGTTGACGGTCGCGATGCCGGCGAGGGCCGCGATGACACCGAAGACCAGGAAGAAGAAGCCTCCGGCCTTGGCCGCGTAGACCGGCAGCAGCGGCATTCCGACGACGTTCTTGTTGGTCCGGCCGGGACCCGCGAACTGCGTGTGCTTGTGGTAGAAGACCAGGATCAGGTGGCCGACCACGAGCCCGAGCATGATGCCCGGCAGCAGCAGGATGTGGATCGAGTAGAACCGGGCGACGAAGTCGGTACCCGGGAACTCCCCGCCGAACAGGAACATCGAGATGTACGTGCCGACGATCGGCACGGACAGGATCGCGCCCTGGGTGAAGCGGACACCGGTGCCGGAGAGCAGGTCGTCCGGGAGCGAGTAGCCGGTGAAACCGGTGAACATGCCCAGGACGAACAGCAGGAAGCCGAACAGCCAGTTGATCTCACGCGGCTTGCGGAACGCGCCGGTGAAGAACACGCGCATCATGTGCACGAACATGCCGGCGAGGAAGATGATCGCCGCCCAGTGGTGGATCTGCCGGATGAGCAGACCGCCGCGGACGTCGAAGCTGATGTCCAGCGTGGAGGCGAACGCCTCCGACATCAGCTGCCCCTGGAGCGGGACGTAACTGCCGTGGTACTCCACCTCGTTCATCGACGGGTGGAAGAACAGCGTCAGGTACACACCCGTGAGGATGATGATGATGAAGCTGTAGAGGCAGATCTCACCCAGCATGAAGGACCAGTGGTCCGGGAAGATCTTGCGCATGTTGGCCTTGGCCAGGGAGTAGATCCCGAGGCGGCCGTCGGCCCAGTCGGCGACCCGCTCACCCGCGGGCGCCTTGCGTCGTTCTTGTGCAGTGCTCATCCGCGCTCCCAGAAAGCAGGGCCGACGGGCTCTTCGAAGTCGCCGCGCGCCTCGAGGTAGCCCTCGTCGTTCACGCCGATGCGGAGCTGCGGCAGGGCGTGACCGGCGGGGCCGAAGATCACTCGGGCACCGTCGGAGAGGTCGAAGGTGGACTGGTGGCAGGGGCAGAGCACGTGGTGCGTCTGCTGCTCGTACAGGGAGATCGGGCAACCGACGTGGGTGCAGATCTTCGAGTAGGCGACGATGCCCTCGTGCGACCACTCGAGCTCGCGCTTGTCCTTGATGTTCTCCGGCTGGATCCGGACGATCATCAGGGCGGCCTTGGCGATCTCGTTCTGGAACTCGTGGTCGTGCTCCTCCAGGCCCTCGGGCTTGGCGAAGGTCAGCGAACCGACCGCGACGTCCGACGGACGCAGCGGCTCGTTCGTGTTCATGTTGACGAGCAGCTTGCCCTTGGACCACAGCGTGTGACGCAGCTTGTCCTCGGGCAGCGGGCCGAGGTCGCGCAGCAGTACGACACCGGAGAGCGGCACCAGCGTGAGCGCGCCGAACATGGTGTTGCGGATCAGCTTGCGGCGGCCGAGCGCGGACTCCTTGGCGCCCTGCTTGAAGTCCGCGAAGACCTTCTCGCGGACCTCGGGCTCCGCCTCGATCGGGTGCCGCTCGTCGGCGATCTCCACGTCCGACATCAGGGTGCGCGCCCAGTGGACGGCGCCCGCGCCGATGCAGAACAGCGCGATGCCGAGCGTCATGCCCAGCGCGAAGTTCAGCGCGCTGATGTGGCCCAGCGGGAAGATGTAGACCGACTTGTCGACCGGGATCGCCACGAACGCGGCGATGAAGGCGATGGTGGCCAGCATCGACACCGTGAACATCAGGGCGACCGAGCGCTCGGACCGCTTGGCGGCCCGCTCGTCGACGTCCTGGATCCGGTGCTCGTGGGGGGGCAGGCCCGGGTCGGCGAACGGGTGCTCGTCCGCGGGGCTCAGTGCCCCGTGCCCGTGCTCGTCATGTCCTGCGGTCTGCTCGGACTGCTCGGCAGGCAGGTTCTCTTCGGGAATGTCTTGGCTACTCATGACTTCTTGGCCTTTGCGGTCCGGGCGGCGACCCACACGGCGACGGCGATCAGCCCGCCGAGACCGAAGATCCAGCCGAACAGACCCTCGCTGACCGGCCCGAGGCCGCCGAGCTCGAGACCGCCGGGGCTCTCGGACTTGCTGCTGTTGACCGCGTCCAGGTACGCGATGATGTCCTTCTTGTTCTCCTCCGAGAGCGTGGTCTCGGGGAAGGACGGCATGTTCTGCGGGCCGGTCTCCATGGCCTCGTAGATGTGCTTCGGGGAGACACCCTCGAGGTCCGGTGCGTACTTGCCGTGCGTCAGCGCACCGCCCTTGCCGGTGAAGTTGTGGCACTGCGCGCAGTTGGTGCGGAACAGCTCACCGCCCTTGGCGATGTCGGCACCCTGGGGGCCGTACTGCTCCTCGGTCGGGATGGCGGGCCCGGCGCCCAGCGAGGCGATGTAGGCCGCGAGCTGGTCGATCTCGGCCTGGCTGTAGATGTTCTTCTTCTTGGGGACCTGCGGGCCCTGGGAGGTGGCGGCCGGCATGCGGCCGGTGCCCACCTGGAAGTCCACGGCCGCGGCGCCCACGCCTACCAGGCTCGGCCCGTCGGAGGTGCCCTGACCGCCGGTGCCGTGGCAACTGGCGCAGCCGACGGCGTAGAGCCTCTTGCCCTCCTCGATGGTGAGGGACTGGGCTGACTCGTCGGCCTCAGCCTTGGTCGTGGGTGCGAACACGGCATACAGCCCCCCGCTGAAGAGCAGCGCGAGGAGTAGGACGACGACCGCCGCCAACGGGTGGCGTCGTCGTGCGGAGAGCTTTTTCACGGATTACCCCGGTGTCAGGATCTTCTGCGTCGGTGCTTCTGGGATGCGTGCCTCGTCGGGCGCGCGCTGCGGTCCCGCTACTTGATCATGTAGATCGTGGCGAAGAGGCCGATCCAGACGACATCGACGAAGTGCCAGTAATAGGACACGACGATCGCGGCGGTCGCCTGCTCGTGGGTGAACCTCCGGGCCGCGTAGGTCCGGCCCAGGACCAGCAGGAAGGCGATGAGACCGCCCGTCACGTGCAGGCCGTGGAAGCCGGTGGTCAGGTAGAAGACCGAGCCGTACGGGTCGGAGGACAGGGACAGGCCCGCCTCCTTGACCAGCTCGGTGTACTCGAGGACCTGACCGCCGATGAAGATCGCACCCATCACGAACGTGACGATGAACCACATCCGCAGCTTCTTCACGTCACCGCGCTCGGCGGCGAAGACGCCGAGCTGGCAGGTGAGCGAGGAGAGCACCAGGATGGTGGTGTTCGCCGCCGAGAACGGGAAGTTGAGATGGCTCGCCATCTCCTTCCAGTGATCGGGACCCGTCACCGATCGCAGGGTGAAGTACATCGCGAAGAGGGCCGCGAAGAACATCAGCTCGGAACTCAGCCAAATGATGGTTCCGACGCTGGTGAGGTTCGGCCGGTTGACCGACGGGTGCGCGTGCCCGGTTTCTACTGTCGTTGCTGTCGCCACGACCGACATTATGTCGGTCGCTTATCCCGCCCTCACTCCGGGGGGTGCCGTTCGGAGTGTCTAAGCCGGTCGTACCGGTGTTGACGTGGTGTTCAAGGGAGTAGCATCCGGCCCAACGGGCCTGTCCTTACGACGCTGACGTCACGGAGGAACAATGCAGCCGACCGCCACGGTGCTGGTCTACAGCGACGACTCCACCACCCGCGAACAGGTGCGGCTCGCCACGGGACGGCGGCCGGCGCCGGACGTTCCCTTGGTGGAGTTCGTGGAGTGTGCGACTCCGGCGGCGGTGCTCAAGGAGCTGGACCGGGGTGGGATCGACGTCTGTGTGCTGGACGGTGAGGCCGTGCCCATGGGGGGCATGGGGCTCTGCCGGCAGATCAAGGACGAGGTGTTCGACTGTCCGCCGGTGCTGCTGCTCATGGGGCGGCCGCAGGATGCGTGGCTGGCGACCTGGAGCCGGGCGGAGTCGGCGGTGACGTTGCCGGTGGATCCGGTGGAGTTCGCCGCGGCCCTGGCTTCCTTGTTGCGGGAGAGGGCGGCTTTGCACGCCTAGGAGCTCGGGTTCGGCGGCAGTCCGGCGGGTGCGGGTGTTCCGTGGCTTGTCGCGCAGTTCCCCGCGCCCCTTCAGGTCAGACACTCTGAGGGCGTAGGCGGGCCCTGTCCGCCGGTGTCGGGCCCTCCGGGGTGCCGGCTGTCAGGGCGCTGCCTGTGCGCCACTGCTTCCATTCGAGGTTCCAGTCGCCGAAGCCGTTGCCGAACGGCGTCATCGTGTCGCCGCCGGAGTTTATGACCTTGACGATGTCGCCCTCGCGAACGTTCTCGTAGAACCACGCGGCGTTCTCGGTGCTCATGCCGGTGCAGCCGTGGCTGACGTTGGCGTAGCCCTGGGAGCCGACCGACCAGGGGGCGGCGTGGACGTACTCGCCGCTGTTGGTGACCCGCACGGAGTGGTGGACGATCAGGTCGTAGAAGTCCGAGGCGCCGATGCTGGCGCTGGTCATCCGGACGGTGCCCTCCTTGGCCAGGACGACCTTGACGCCGTTGCGCGTGTCGTAGCCGGGCATGCCCGTGGTGACCGGTATCTGCCGGACGATCTCGTCGTTCTTGTAGACGGTCATCTGGTGTGCCGCGGCGTCCGTCACGGCTATGACCTTGTCGGCGGTGTTGATCGTCAGCGGCTTGGCCTTGCCGCCCCGCATCCGGTCGCCGATCTTGATGCCCTCCAGGTTGCTGCGGACCTGGACGGTGGCCTGCGTGGGCCAGTAGTCCTTCGGGCGGTAGTGGAGCTTCTTGTCGTCCACCCAGTGCCAGGCACCGTCCGTGGCGGGCATGGAGGAGACCTTGAGGGCCCGTTCGACGACGGCCCGCTGGGATCTGTCCTTGACGGGCTGGCTCAGCTCGGCCGTGATGGGCTGGCCGACGCCGTAGGTGCCGGCCTTGGGGCCGAAGGTGACGTCCAGGCGCTTCTTGGAGGTGGTCTTGCCGGTGTCGAAGGTGAGGACCTTGCGGCCGGGTGCCCCGTCCTCGTCCTCGGTGCTCACACGGACCGTGTAGCTGGCGTTGGCGGCGAGCGGCGAGGTGCTGTGCCAGCGGCCGCCGTCGGCGGCGAGTTCGCCGGCCACGTAGCGTCCGGCGGTGTCGTAGGCCGTGACGTCCGTAATGCGCCCGTCGGAGTCCTCGGCGACCACTTCCAGGGGCTTGTCCGGGTCGGCCTTCTTGCGGCCCTCCGAGGGGGCGTTGAAGGAGATCTGGTCCGCCGCGTCGTAGGGGCGGTGGGAGAGCGGGTTGCCGTCCGAGCCGCAGGCGGTGAGGCCCGCGCAGAGGGCTATCACCAGCAGCGTGCAGCTGACGGCGGTGCGGGGGCGGGAGATCGCTGTGTGGCTCATGGCCTCACGCTAGGAAGCCGCGTCAACTGCGGCACGCCGGGTGACTCGTACGAGTGACACGTATTGCGGCAAAAGCAGGAGCCCGGACGCTCCTTGCGGAGTGTCCGGGCCCCTGAAGCGCTCGGCTCGTGTTACTGGGTGCGGTTCTCACCGCGGTAGTACTCGAAGACCCAGCCCCAGACGCCGATCAGGATGATCGGCAGCGAGAAGTACATCAGCCACCAGCCGATCGCGATCGACAGGAAGGCGAGGGCGCCACCGATGGCCAGGGAGAGCGGCTGCCAGCTGTGCGGGCTGAAGAACCCGACCTCGCCGGCGTCGTCCGCGACGTCCGCCTCCTTGTTGTCCTGTGCGCCCACGTCGACCCGCTTGGCCGTGAAGCCGAGGTAGAAGCCGATCATGATGCACAGGCCGAAGGCCAGGAAGAGGGCCGTGGTGCCGGCCGGCTCCTTCGACCACACGCCATAGACGACCGCCATGACGAGCACGAAGACGCTCAGCCACATGAACATCTTGCCCTGGATCTTCACTTGCCGGCCTCCTTGCCGCCAGCGAGGGACTTCTCGCCGTGACCGACGTTCTCGAGCTGGTCGAGAGCGGCGATCTCCGGGTGGTGCAGGTCGAACGCCGGGGATTCACTGCGGATCCGCGGCATGATCACGAAGTTGTGCCGCGGCGGCGGGCAGGAGGTCGCCCACTCGAGGGAGCGGCCGTAGCCCCACGGGTCGTCGACGCCGACCGGCTTGCCGTACTTGGCCGTCTTCCACACGTTGTAGAAGAACGGCAGGATCGACATGCCGAGCAGGAACGAGCTGATCGTCGAGATCGTGTTCAGTGCGGTGAAGCCGTCGGCCGCGAGGTAGTCCGCGTACCGGCGGGGCATGCCCTCGGCACCCAGCCAGTGCTGGACCAGGAACGTGCCGTGGAAGCCGATGAACAGCGTCCAGAAGGTGATCTTGCCGAGGCGCTCGTCCAGCATCTTGCCGGTCCACTTCGGCCACCAGAAGTGGAAGCCGGAGAACATCGCGAAGACCACGGTGCCGAAGACGACGTAGTGGAAGTGGGCCACCACGAAGTACGAGTCCGAGACGTGGAAGTCCATCGGCGGCGAGGCCAGGATGACACCGGTCAGACCACCGAAGGTGAACGTGATCAGGAAGCCGGTCGCCCAGAGCATCGGCGTCTCGAAGGACAGCGAGCCCTTCCACATGGTGCCGATCCAGTTGAAGAACTTCACACCGGTCGGGACCGCGATCAGGAAGGTCATGAAGGAGAAGAACGGCAGCAGCACACCGCCGGTGACGTACATGTGGTGCGCCCACACCGTCACGGACAGACCCGCGATCGCGATGGTCGCGCCGATCAGACCCTGGTAACCGAACATCGGCTTACGGGAGAAGACCGGGATGACCTCGGAGATGATCCCGAAGAACGGCAGCGCGATGATGTACACCTCTGGATGGCCGAAGAACCAGAAGAGGTGTTGCCACAGCAGCGCCCCGCCGTTGGCGGAGTCGAAGATGTGGGCACCGAACTTGCGGTCCGCCTCCAGGGCGAACAGCGCCGCGGCCAGCACCGGGAAGGCCAGCAGGACCAGCACACCGGTCAGCAGCACGTTCCAGGTGAAGATCGGCATGCGGAACATCGTCATGCCCGGGGCGCGCATGCAGATGATCGTGGTGATGAAGTTGACCGAGCCGAGGATGGTGCCGAAGCCGGAGAAGGCCAGACCCATGATCCACATGTCGGCGCCGATGCCCGGGGAACGGACCGCGTCCGAGAGCGGGCTGTAGGCGAACCAGCCGAAGTCGGCCGCGCCCTGCGGGGTGAGGAAGCCCCCGACGGCGATGAGCGAGCCGAACAGGTACAGCCAGTAGGCGAACATGTTCAGCCGGGGGAACGCCACGTCCGGCGCGCCGATCTGCAGCGGCATGATCCAGTTCGCGAAGCCGGCGAACAGCGGCGTCGCGAACATCAGCAGCATGATCGTGCCGTGCATCGTGAACGCCTGGTTGAACTGCTCGTTCGACATGATCTGCAGACCGGGCCGGGCGAGCTCGGCGCGCATGAACAGCGCCATCACGCCACCGATGACGAAGAACGCGAACGACGTCACCAGGTACAGCGTGCCGATCGTCTTGTGGTCCGTCGTCGTCAGCCACTTGACCACGACACTGCCGCGGTTCTGGCGCCTGACCGGCAGCTCGTCCTGGTAGTGGGACCCTGCTGCCGCGGCACCCTGGGGTTCGTTGAGGATGCTCACAGGTTGTTCGTCTCCCGGTTCTTCTCGTGGCTCGTCTGCGCGATGCCGGCGGGAACGTAACCGGTCTGCTGCTTGTCCACGAGGTCCTTGAGGTGCTGCTCGTAGCGCTCGGGGGAGACGACCTTCACGTTGAACAGCATCCGAGAGTGGTCGACGCCGCAGAGCTCGGCGCACTTGCCCAGGAAGGTCCCCTCCTTGTTGGGGGTCACCTGGAAGGCGTTGGTGTGGCCCGGGATGACGTCCTGCTTCATCAGGAACGGCACCACCCAGAAGGAGTGGATGACGTCACGCGAGGTGAGGACGAAGCGGACCGTCTTGCCCTTGGGCAGCCAGAGCGTCGGACCCGGGTTGTTGGTCTGCGGGTTCCGCGTACCGGGGGTACCGCAGTCGTAGACGCCGCCGGCGTCGGCCGGGAAGTCCTTCTTGAACCGGTCCGGGATCGCGTCGAGCTCCGGGGACTTCTTGGCGTCACCGGTGGAACCGGCGACCGGTTCGACGTAGTTGAAGCACCAGCTCCACTGGAAGCCGACCACGTTGACCGTGACGTCGGGCTTCTTCTTGAGGCTGAGCAGCTCGGACTCGTCACGAGCGGTGAAGTAGAACAACACCGAGACGATGATGAGCGGGACCACGGTGTACAGCGCCTCGATGGGCATGTTGTACCGGGTCTGCGGAGGAACCTCGACCTTGGTGCGGCTGCGCCGGTGGAAGAAAGCACTCCACAGGATCAGACCCCACACCAGCACGCCAACGGCGAGCGCAGCCGCCCAGGACCCCTGCCACAGGGAGAGGATCCGCGGAGCCTCTTCCGTGGTCGGGGTGGGCATACCAAGGCGGGGGAAGTCTTCCCAGTTGTACGAGCAACCGGTGGCTGTCGCCAAGACCAGGCCCGCGGTCAGTGCCTGCAGCAGCTTCCGCCGCATCGGGCGCCGCGGCGAGCGGTCGGAGCCGTTGGGACTCACGTAGCGCCTTCCCGAGAGTCTCGCCCGCGCGGATCGGCTGCGGCCTGGCCTTCTCGCTGGTCGGTCGCCGCCCTGCGTCGGGCAGGGGTTTGGATGTTTATGCGGACCAAACCCTAGCCGACGCCCTCCGGGGGTTCTCGGGGAGGGGTGCCTATGCGGAGGGGTGGTTCGCTGGTTTGGCGGCTGCGGGTTGTTTGTGGCTAGTCGCGCAGTTCCCCGCGCCCCTGAGGTCCACTGCCCTGCTGAACGTCTTAGCGTTGCTGTGTGGCCTACTTCGATGCTGCTTCCGCTGCTCCGCTTCATCCTGTTGCCCGGCAGGCCCTGCTGGCCTCGCTCGACGAAGGGTGGGCGGATCCCGCGCGTCTGTACAGGGAGGGACGGCGTGCCCGGGTGCTGCTGGACGCGGCGCGGGAGGCCGCTGCCGAGGCGGTGGGCTGCCGACCGGACGAACTGATCTTCACGTCGTCCGGAACGCGTGCCGTGCATACGGGGATTGCCGGGGCGCTGGCCGGGCGGAGGCGGGCCGGGCGCCACCTGATCGTGTCAGCAGTCGAACATTCGTCTGTACTGCATTCGGCGGAGCCCCTCGAGGCCGCCGGAGGGACCGTCACACAGATCCCGGTGGACCGCACCGGACGGGTGGATCCGGCGGCGTACGGCGATGCCCTGCGCGCGGACACGGCGCTGGCCTGTCTCCAGTCGGCCAACCACGAGGTGGGGACCGAGCAGCCGGTGGCCGAGGTGGCCGAGGTGTGCCGGGCGGCGGGGGTGCCGTTGCTGGTGGACGCGGCGCAGTCGCTGGGGTGGGGGCCGGTGGAGGGTGACTGGTCGCTGCTCACGGCCAGCGCGCACAAGTGGGGTGGCCCGGCCGGGGTCGGCCTGCTGGTCGTCCGCAAGGGCGTTCGGTTCGTACCGCAAGGGCCGGTGGACGAGCGGGAGTCGGGTCGGGCGGCCGGATTCGAGAACATCCCGGCGATCGTGGCGGCGGCCGCGTCGCTGCGGGCCGTACGGGCCGAGGCTGCCGAGGAGGCCCTGCGGCTGCGGGAGCTGACGGAGCGGATCCGGGTACGGGTGCAGCGGGCGGTGCCGGACGTCGAGGTGGTCGGCGATCCGGTACGCAGGCTGCCCGGGGTCGTCACGTTCTCGTGTCTCTATGTCGACGGGGAGGTGCTGCTCCACGAGCTGGACCGGGAGGGTTTCTCGGTCTCGTCCGGCTCGTCCTGCACCAGCAGCACGCTGACGCCGAGCCATGTGCTCCGGGCGATGGGCGTACTGAGTGAGGGAAATGTGCGGCTTTCCCTGCCGGTGGGGGTGGCCGAGGAGGACGTCGAGCGGTTCCTGGAGGTGCTGCCGGGGACGGTGGCGGCGGTGCGGGAGAAGCTGGGGGCGCCGGTCGCCTCCGAGGTCGCCCGCGAGGAGGACGTCCTGGTCGTCGACTCCCTGGGCAAGCGCTGTCCGATTCCTGTGATCGAGCTGGCGAAGGTCATCGGCGACGTACCCGTCGGCGGCCTGGTCCGGGTGCTGTCGGACGACGAGGCGGCCCGGCTGGACATCCCTGCGTGGTGCGAGATGAGGAGCCAGGAGTACGTCGGTGAGGAGCCGGCGGACGAGGGAACGGCGTACCTGGTCCGCCGGGTGAGCTGAGAAACCTGAGGGGCGCGGGGAACTGCGCGACCAGCCCCCGCGACCCGCAGCCAAAGGCGGTCTAGCCCAGGTGCGCCTGCACCTCCGCCGCGGCCTCATCCCCGTACGCCTTGGTGAACCGCTCCATGAAGTGCCCGCGCCGCAGCTGGTACTCCTGCGTCCCCACCGTCTCGATGACGAGAGTCGCCAGCATGCAGCCGACCTGGGCCGCACGCTCCAGGGAGACGCCCCAGGCGAGGCCCGAGAGGAAGCCCGCGCGGAAGGCGTCGCCGACGCCGGTCGGGTCGGCCTTGCGCTCCTCGTCCGGGGTGCCGACCTCGATCGGGTCCTCGCCGGTCCGCTCGATCCGGACGCCCTGCGCGCCGAGGGTGGTCACCCGGTGCCCCACCCTGGACAGGATCTCCGCGTCGGTCCAGCCGGTCTTGGACTCGATGAGGCCCTTCTCGTACTCGTTGGAGAAGAGGTACGTCGCCCCGTCCAGCAGGATGCGGATCTCCTCGCCGTCCATACGGGCGATCTGCTGGGAGAAGTCGGCAGCGAACGGGATGGACCGGGAGCGGCACTCCTCGGTGTGACGGAGCATGGCCTCCGGGTCGTCCGCGCCGATGGAGACCAGGTCGAGACCGCCGACGCGGTCGGCGACGGTCTTCAGCTCGATGAGACGGGCCTCGCTCATGGCGCCGGTGTAGAAGGAGCCGATCTGGTTGTGATCGGCGTCGGTCGTGCACACGAAGCGGGCGGTGTGCAGCGTGTCGGAGATGCGGACGGAGTCGGTGTCGACGCCGTGCCGGTCGAGCCAGGCCCGGTACTCGTCGAAGTCCGCGCCCGCGGCGCCGACCAGGATCGGGCGGGTGCCGAGCTGTCCCATGCCGAAGGCGATGTTCGCGGCGACGCCGCCGCGGCGGACGTCGAGCTTGTCGACCAGGAACGACAGCGAGACCGTGTGCAGTTGGTCCGCTACGAGCTGGTCGGCGAAGCGGCCGGGGAAGGTCATGAGGTGGTCGGTGGCGATGGAGCCGGTGACTGCGATGCGCACGGCGTGGACTCTCCTGAGGGAGGGCGGACCTTGACACTTCACGCTATCGGGTGGGCGGCGCCGCTCTGAAGGCATCGAAACTACCCGATAGTAGATCTTTCTCCGTGAGGTCCGGCGTGCATACGGTGCGGATATGACGAACCTCAAGTTCCAGGTGCCGGTTCCGGTCGATCTCGAGGGCGACCTGGCGTCGCTGCCGGGTGACGGGGCCCGGATGGCTCCCCACTGGGCGGCTCCCGACCGGGTCGCCTCCCGGCCGGTCTCCCCGGCCCTGATCCACGGTGTGACCGTACCCTCGGCGTCGGCGCGGATGCTCGACGCGATGTCGGACTACGGGGACTGAGCGGAGCATTACCGGGAACCGCGCGCTCCCCCGCTGCGTCCCATCGCTGTCCCCCGTAAAGGGGATGCGGGATACGACCCGACAGTGGCCCGTTTCGGACCGGGCCGGGTCCCGTGGGACAGCTGTGCAGCCGAAGGAGCGATGCGGTGAACACCGAGCGACCCGACAACGACGACGACGCCAGGGAAGTGGGCGGCGCCGGATCCGCCGACACCCCGGAGGTCGAGGAGCGGGGTTCGGCCGACGCCGCTGAGGCCTCGGAGGCCTCCGAGGCCTCCGAGGCCGCTGAAGCTTCCGAGACGCCGGGTGAGGACGCGCGGGCTTCTGAGGCGGACGGCGAGGCGACGGACGGTGCCGAGGCCGGCGAGGCCGGGAAGGACGACGCGGTACCGGCGGCCGAGGAGTCCAGCACCTCGGAAGCCGACGCCGAGGAAGCCGGTACGGATGGTGCCGGCGCCGAGGAAACCGGTACGGATGGTGCCGGCGCCGAGGAAACCGGCCCGGCCCCGGACCGCGAGGTCGCTGCGGAAAGCCCCGGTGCCCAGGAAGCCGATTCCGGCCCGGCCCGGGAAGCGGACACGGAAGCGACACCCCCCGCACCCCACGGCGACCTCCCCCGCGACGAAGAGCACCTGGTCCGTCCGGGCAGTGGGCGGTCGCGGACGCCCGCGATCATCGCCTCCGTCGCCGCCGCCGTGCTGCTGATCGGCGGTGGTGGGGCCTGGCTCGCGGCCAACGCCTCCGGCGGGTCCGACGGCGGTGCGACGTCCGGCGCGCCCGGTGGGGACGACACTCCCCCGCCGCTCGCGCTCGACGGGTACTCGGAATCGACGTCGGGCGGCGGCAACGGCTTCGCGCCCGGTGAGCCCAACCCCTACGGCGCCACCTACCGGCTCGGCGGCCCGCTTCCGGACGGTCCCGGCGAAGCCCCGGTGTACCGGGCGCAGGGCGGGGTCACCGAGGAGGACGTGGCCCGGCTGGCGAAGGCCCTCGGGGTCGAGGGGGCGCCGGTGGCGCAGGGCGAGGCCTGGAAGGTCGGGGCCGGTCAGGACGGTTCCGGGCCGAGCCTCCAGGTGAACAGGCAGGCACCGGGAGCCTGGACCTTCAGCCGGTACGCCCCGGGCACCGACAACTGCAAGGGCACCGACACCTGCACCGCTCCGCAGCCCGGCGGCAACCCGGTGAGCGAGGCGGAGGCCGAGAAGGCGGCGGCGCCCGTGCTGAAGGCGTTGGGTCAGGACGACGCGAAGCTCGACGCGAGCCAGGTCATGGGCGCCCAGCGGGTGGTGAACGCCGCTCCCGAGGTCGGTGGACTGCCCACGCACGGCTGGACGACCGGGGTCACGGTCGGCTCCGACGGCGAGGTCGTCGGCGGCAGCGGTCAGCTGAAGACGCCGGTGAAGGGGGACACGTACCCCGTGGTCGGCGCGGAGAAGGCACTGGAGCTGATGGAACAGCGGCCGGCGGGCGACCACCGCATGGGCATAGGCGGCTGCGCGCGCCCCGTGCCGCTGAAGGACCGGCTGGAGCAGCCCTGCGAGTCGTCGGCGAGCGGCGCTCCCGAGAAGGACGCCGTGACGGTGCGGGACGCGGTGTTCGGCCTGGCCTCGCACTTTGTGGACGGGCGGCAGGCGCTGGTGCCGTCCTGGCTGTTCGAGGTGACGGCGCCGGGCGCGAAGGACCCGTTCACGGTGACGTACCCGGCGGTCGACCCGAAGTACCTGGCCTCGCCCACGCCGAGCGAGCCGAGTGACAAGCCGACGTCGGCTCCCGAGCCGCGTGACGTCGAGGTGGACGGCTACCGGGCCGAGGGCTCGGAGCTGACCGTGACCTTCACGGGCGGGGTGTGCTCCGACTACGACGTGAAGGCGACCGAGAGCGGGGACGAGGTGAAGGTCACGGTGACCTCGACCCCGTGGCCGGACAAGGTCTGCATCATGATCGCGAAGCAGTTCCAGAAGACCGTGCAGCTGGACGAGCCGCTCGGCGACCGCGCGGTCGTGGGCTCGGACGGCAAGGGCGTCCCGCTGGCCAAGGAGGGCGCGCGGCTGCCGGCTCCCCCGACGCGGGAGCGATAGGACGGCAGAGCGCGAAGGCGGCGGCCCCGTCGGAGGGGGCCGCCGCCTTCGTCATGTCCGCGGCCGCGGGAAGCGGCTCGGCAGGCTCAGCTGAAGGAGTCGCCGCAGGCGCAGGAGCCCGTCGCGTTCGGGTTGTCGATCGTGAAACCCTGCTTCTCGATCGTGTCCACGAAGTCGATCGTGGCGCCGCCCAGGTACGGGGCGCTCATGCGGTCGGTGACGACCTTCACACCGCCGAAGTCCTTCTCCACGTCACCGTCGAGGGAACGCTCGTCGAAGAAGAGCTGGTAGCGCAGGCCGGAGCAGCCGCCGGGCTGGACGGCGACGCGCAGCGCGAGGTCGTCGCGGCCTTCCTGGTCGAGCAGGGTCCTGACCTTGTCCGCGGCGGCGTCGGTCAGGATGATGCCGTCGCTGACGGTGGTGGTCTCGTCCGATACGGACATCTACATCTCTCCCGGGTTGTACGGAGACTGCTTGCCGACGGGTCCAACCGGCGGGGCCGCGGATTCATTCCGGGCCGGGCGCTCGATCTCGGCTCCTTTTCATGCTCGCACACGCGCCGGGAACCGGAAAACGGCTCTTTCCCGGCCTTCCCGGGAATGAACGACGGCTCGCCGGGATTCACGTCACACAGACGCTATGGCCATCGTCAAAGTGACGTGAAGCGGTTATGATAGATAGCGTCAAATCGACGAAAAGTCTTGGAACAGAAAGGGTGCGTGTCGTGACCACCGCCCAAACCCAGGAGCTCGACGTACAGCCGACGCCCCTCGCCCTGCTGCTCCTCGGCCGTGAGGCCGACCCGAAGAGCGAGCGGGGCGTGGAGTGTCCAGGCGACCTGCCCTCGCCGTCCGACCCGGACCTGGTGGAGCGCGCCCGCAAGGCCAAGGAGAAGCTCGGCAACAAGGTCTTCGTGCTCGGCCACCACTACCAGCGCGACGAGGTCATCCAGTTCGCCGACGTCACGGGGGACTCCTTCAAGCTGGCCCGGGACGCGGCGGCGCGTCCGGAGGCCGAGTACATCGTGTTCTGCGGTGTGCACTTCATGGCGGAGTCCGCGGACATCCTGACGTCCGACGACCAGAAGGTCGTCCTGCCCGACCTCGCCGCCGGCTGCTCGATGGCCGACATGGCGACGGCCGAGCAGGTCGCCGAGTGCTGGGATGTGCTGACCGAGGCGGGGATAGCCGAGCAGGTCGTGCCCGTCTCGTACATGAACTCGTCCGCCGACATCAAGGCGTTCACGGGCAAGCACGGCGGCACGATCTGCACCTCCTCGAACGCCAAGCGGGCCCTGGACTGGGCCTTCGAGCAGGGCGAGAAGGTCCTCTTCCTGCCGGACCAGCACCTGGGCCGCAACACCGCCGTGCGGGACATGGGCATGTCCCTGGACGACTGCGTCGTCTACAACCCGCACAAGCCGAACGGCGGGCTGACGGCCGACGAGCTGCGCGCCGCGAAGATGATCCTGTGGCGCGGCCACTGCTCGGTGCACGGCCGCTTCAGCCTGGACTCGGTCAACGACGTGCGCGAGCGCATTCCGGGCGTCAATGTCCTGGTCCACCCCGAGTGCAAGCACGAGGTCGTGGCCGCGGCGGACTACGTCGGCTCGACGGAGTACATCATCAAGGCCCTGGAGGCCGCGCCCGCCGGCTCCAAGTGGGCCATCGGCACGGAGCTGAACCTGGTCCGCCGCCTGGCGAACCGTTTCGCGCCGGAGGGCAAGGAGATCGTCTTCCTCGACAAGACGGTCTGCTTCTGCTCGACCATGAACCGCATCGACCTCCCCCACCTGGTGTGGGCGCTGGAGTCGCTGGCCGAGGGCAACCTCGTCAACCGCATCGAGGTGGACAAGGAGACGGAGGCGTTCGCGAAGCTGGCCCTGGAGCGGATGCTGGCGCTGCCGTAATCCTCGCCCCGCCCGTCGTCACCCCGAGTGCGGTTTCCGCTCGGGGTGCGCGGGGTCGAGGCTGAAGACGGTGCCGCCGGGGGTGGTCGCGACCAGGGCGCCTTCGACGAGCCGCACTCTGGTGGCACCCCAGTCGGTGTCGTTCCTCTGCGCCCGCGGCAGCGTCTCCCACAGCAGCGTGCCCTTCTTGGCGTCGAGCGCGCCGACGCGGCCGCTGGCACTGGCGAGGTACACGGCCCGGGTCCGCGGGTCGTACGTCGCCTCGCTCGGTTGTTCCAGGCTGGTCGGGGTCTGCCACAGCGGTTTTCCCGTGCGGGCCGACACGGCGGTGACCCGTCCGCTGGAGGTGGCGAACCACAGGGTGCCGTCCGCCATCGTCACCTGTCCCGCGTACTCCTCGGCCAGCTTCGTCGTGCTTTCCGCACCGGTGGCGGGATCCACCAACCGGATTGCCGCATACGGCGCCTCCTGCCCGAGGAGTGTGTTTCCGTCCTCGTCCTGGGTCAGGTCCAGGAACAGGAGCCGGCCGTCGAACGATCCGAAGTAGATGGCCTTGCCGGGTACGGTCAGCCGGCGTGCCGGGCCGTCGGCCGGGTGCAGTTCCATGACCAGGCTGTTCTGGGGTGCCGCCTCCGGGCTGCAGTGCAGGTACAGCTTCCGGGCGGCCTCCAGGATCCCGCAGGCGTGCCTCGCGGGCAGCCGTTCCGTCCAGCGCGGAGCGCCGGTGCGGAGCGAGCGGGCCGTCACCGAGGTGCCGTCGCCCTCCGGGATCACCACCATGTCGCCGGAGAAGACCACCTCCACCCACTCGTCGTTCACCGCTCGGTCCCAGAGCCGGTCGCCGGTGCCGGTGTCGAAGGCGAAGACCCGGGTGGCCCCTTCGCCCGGGGGTTCCTGCTGAACCAGTACCGCGTCGTCCCGGACGCCGAGGATCTCGAACCTGGAGAAGCCGTCGCCGGTGACAGCCGCCGGCGAGCCGGCGCGCCAGACGGTCTCGCCCGTCTTCCCGTCCAGGCGTACGGGCAGGATCCCGTCGCCCGCGCAGAAGACGGCGCCCTCGTACACCTGGCACCCCGGCCCGCCCCGGGTCTCGCCGACCTGCCGCTTCGGCGTCTTCCGCACGCCGCGCCCGGCCGTCTCGTACACGGTCGTCTGCCAGGGCTTCCAGCCGGTGGGCGGCGCCGCCCACCGGGAGTTCGCGGAGGGTGAGGTGCCGGGCCGGTCCGTGCTCCGCGCCCAGCCGGGGCCGAGCGTCAGATAGGCCGTCAGGCCGAGCACCAGGGCGCCGACCGTGCCCGTCGCGGCGAGCAGCGGGCGGATGCGGCGGCGGGGGCGGGGCCGGATGGGGCCCGGCGGGTCCGCCAGGGTCACGGGGCGGGTTGCCTCGGCCGCCGGGATCCTGTCCGCGCGGAGGGTCACGGTGGCCGGATCGTCGTCCGCCGGCTCGGGCAGGGCGGTCGCGAACTCCCGGGCCAGCTCGTCGAGTCCGGGCCGGTCCGCGGCCTCCTTGGACAGGCAGCGCTCCAGGATGCCCCGCAGCGGCTCCCCCACTCCGTCCAGCACGGGTTCGTCGTGGACCACCCGGTAGGCCGTCAGATAGGGGCTGTCCATGTCGAAGGGGCCGCGGCCGGTGACGGCGTAGACCAGTAGTGAGCCGAGGGAGAAGACGTCCGAGGCCGGGCCGACCGCACGGGCGTCGACGAGCTGTTCCGGAGACATGAAGGGCGGAGTGCCGATCATCTGGCCCGTCTCGGTCAGCGTCTGGTGGTTCTCCGCCGCCCGGGAGATGCCGAAGTCGATGACACGGGGCCCGTCCTCGGCGAGCAGGACGTTGGCCGGTTTCAGGTCCCGGTGCACCACACCGGCCCGGTGGATGTCGCGCAGTGCCTCGACCAGGCCCAGGGCCAGCCCGCGCACTTCGGCGTCCGGCAGGGCGCCCCGGTCGCGGATCCGCCGGGCGAGCGAGGGCCCGGGCACGTACTGGGTCGCCATCCAGGGCAGCGCCGCCTCGGGGTCGGCGTCCAGGACCGGTGCGGTGAAGGCGCCGCTGACCTTGCGGACGGCCGCGATCTCCTGCCGGAACCGGGTGCGGAAGACGCTGTCCGCGGCGTACTGGGCGTGCACCACCTTGATGGCGACGTCACGGCCCGACCGCGCCCTGGCCCGGTAGACGACGCCCATGCCCCCGGCCCCGAGCCGGTCGAGCAGCCTGTAGCCGCCGACCGACTTCGGGTCGTCGCTGTGCAGCGGCACGCCCGAATCCCCTTCCCCCGTACTGCCGTTCAGGCCCACAGGATACGTAACGGGACATGGGGGCGGCCGGGCACCGACCATGAGGTCCGGTGCCCGGCCGCCGCCGGGTCAGGCCGTCACACGCCCGCGTGCTCCGGCTCCGCCGCGTCCGTCCGCTGGGCCGGGAGGCCCTTCTTCGCCGCGCGCTTCTTCGCCCGGCGCTCCTTGCGGAGTTCGAACATCGCGTACAGCGTCGGGACCAGCAGCAGCGTCAGCAGGGTCGACGTCACCAGGCCGCCGATCACGACCACGGCCAGCGGCTGGGCGATGAAGCCGCCCTCGCCGGTGATGCCGAGGGCCATCGGCAGCAGGGCGAAGATCGTCGCCAGGGCGGTCATGAGGATGGGCCGCAGCCGGTGGCGGCCGCCCTCGACCACGGCTTCGACGACGCCGTAGCCCTGCTTGCGGTACTGGTTGATCAGGTCGATCAGCACGATCGCGTTCGTCACCACGATGCCGATCAGCATCAGCATGCCGATCATCGCGGGCACGCCCATCGGCGTGCCGGTGGCCACCAGCAGGCCGATCGCGCCCGTCGCCGCGAACGGGATGGAGACGAGCAGGATCAGCGGCTGGACCAGGGACCGGAAGGTTCCGACCAGCAGCATGAAGACGATCGCGATGGCCGCGAGCATCGCCAGGCCCAGGTTGGCGAACGCCTCCTCCTGGTCCTCGGAGACACCGCCGATCGACGCCGTGGCGCCGTCCGGGAGCTTCAGCGCGTTGATCTCGGACTGGAGCTTGGTGCTCACCGCGCCCGTGTTGTCGCCGGTCGGCTTCGCGGTGATGGTGGCCGCGCGCTGGCCGTCGATGCGGGTCATGGAGACCGGGCCGTCGACCAGCTTCACCGTCGCGATGTCGCCGAGCTTCACCGCGCCCAGGCGCAGGTCCTGAAGCTGCTTCAGCGTCGTCGCGGGCTTCGCCGAGCGGATGACGACGTCGCGCTCGGTGTCGTCCAGGACCGCCTTGGCGGCGTTGGTGCCGCGGACGGCCTGGGCGACGGCGGCGCCGAGGGTCTGGTCGTTGAAGCCGGCCGCGGCGGCCTTGTCGTTGGCCTTCACGGAGATCCGGGGCACGCTGGTCGCCAGGTCGCTGGTGACGTCCGTGACGTCGTCGAGCGAGGCGACCGTCTTGCGGACCTCCTCGGCCGCGGTGCGCAGGACGCCGGCGTCGGCGGCCTTCACGACCACGCTGAGGTCCTGGGCGCCGAAGCCGTCACCGGCGGTGATGGTGGTCGTGCCGATGCCCTTCAGACCGGCCAGGCCCTTCTCGACACGGTCCTGGACGTCCTCGTACGACGCCGAGTCGTCCAGCGTCACCTGGTACGAGGCCTGGTTGGTGTCCGTACCGCCGCCGAAGGCCGCCATGAAGCCGGACGAGCCGATCGTGACCTGGTAGTTCTTCACGCCCTCGGTGTCGCCGAGGAGCTGCTCGACCTTCTTGGCCTGGGCGTTGGTCGCCTCCAGGCTGGTGCCGGGCTTCAGCTCCTGCTTGACGGTGAGGACCTCGACCTCGCCCTGGTCGAAGAAGTTCGTCTTCAGCAGCGGTGCCATGCCGAACGTGCCGACCAGGACGACGATCGCGATGGCGACGCTGGTGAGCCGGCGGCGGGTCGCGAAGCGCAGGACCGGCACGTAGATGCGCTGGAGGCGGCTCTTGGCCTCCTTCTCCTCGGCGAGCCGGCGGGCCTCGTCCGCGTCCTCGGGGGTGCCCTTGGGAGGCCGCAGGAACCAGTACGACAGCACCGGTACGACCGTCAGGGACACGAGCAGGGACGCCAGCAGCGCGGCGGTGACCGTGAGGCTGAACGAGCCGAACAGCTCGCCCACCATGCCGCCGACGAGGCCGATCGGCAGGAACACGGCGACCGTGGTGAGCGTCGAGGACGTCACCGCGCCCGCGACCTCACGAACCGCGTTGAGGATGGCCGAGTTGCGCTCCTCGCCGTAGCCGAGGTGCCGCTTGATGTTCTCCAGGACCACGATCGAGTCGTCGACGACGCGGCCGATGGCGATGGTCAGCGCGCCCAGCGTCAGGACGTTCAGCGACAGGTCGCGGGTCCACAGCACGATCAGGGCGAGGACCACGGACAGCGGGATGGACACCGCCGTCACGAGGGTCGAGCGGATCGAGGCCAGGAAGACCAGGATCACCAGGACGGCGAAGAGCAGACCGAGCGCGCCCTCGGTGGTGAGGCCCTTGATGGACTTCGACACGGCCGGGCCCTGGTCGCTGACGACCGTGAGGTTCGCGCCGGAGCCGAGGTCCTTGCGGAGGTCGGGGAGCTTGTCCTGGACGGCGTCGGAGATGGCGACCGCGCTGCCGTCGCGGTCCATGGTGACGGCGACGGCGAGGCTGGGCCTGCCGTCCGTGCGGGTGATGGAGTCGGCCGGGGCCTCCTGCTGCTTCACCGTGGCGACGTCACCGAGGCGCACCGGCTTGCCCTTGCCGGGCTCGCCCGCGACCATCAGGTCCTGAATCTGCTTCAGCGAGGTGAAGCCGCCGCCGACCTGGACCGTGCGGTTGGCGCCGCCCTCGTCGAAGGAGCCGGCCGGGACGGTCGCGCCGCCCGCCTGGAGGGCCTGGGCGAGGGCCTGCGAGGTGAGGCCGGCCTTCGCCAGCTTCGCCTCGTCGGGGGTGACGGTGACCTGGAGGTCCCGCACACCGTCGACGGTGACCTGGCCGACGCCGTCGATGCTCTTCAGGTCCGGCACGACCGTCTTGTCGAGCTGGTCGGCCAGGGCCTGCTGGTCCCGGTCGGAGGTGACGGCGAGGACGACGGTCGGGATGTCGTCCGTCGAACCGGCGACGACCTGCGGGTCCACGTCGTCCGGGAGCTGGACGCGGGCCCGGTTGACGGCCTGCTGCACATCGGCGACGAGCTGTTCGGTGCCGTTGCCGTAGTCGAAGGACGCCATGATCACGGCGTTGCCCTCGGTGGCGGTGGAGGTCACGCCGCTGATGCCGTCGACGGCTTCGAGGCTGTCCTCGATGGGCTCGACGACCTGCTTCTCGACCACGTCCGGGGACGCGCCCTGGTACGGCGCCAGCACGGACACCATGGGCAGTTCGATGGTGGGCAGCAGCTGCTGCTTGAGCTGGGGTATCGCGATCGCCCCGAAGACGAGCGCGATGATCGACATCAGCCCTATCAGGGCCCGTTGCGCGAGGCTGAATCTCGACAGCCAGGACATGGGTCAGGGTCTCTCTTCTGTTTAACGGCAGAAGCGGCAGCGGGCGCGCAGATGAGCGCCCGCCCCTACACCCTGAGCCATCGGCGGGACCCGATCCGTAGGCCCCAGGTCCCGTTCCTTATGCGGCGCATACTCCCGGCGCAGTACGCCCGGGCCGGGCTCACTCCACCCTTGGACGGACCAGACCGGACTCGTACGCGATGACCACGAGCTGGGCCCGGTCCCGGGCACCCAGCTTGGCCATGGCCCGGTTGACGTGCGTCTTCACCGTCAGCGGGCTGACCTCCAGCCGCTCGGCGATCTCGTCGTTGGAGTGGCCGCCCGCGACCTGGACCAGCACCTCGCGCTCCCGCCCGGTGAGCGAGTCGAGCCGCTCGCCGCGGGCCGGGTCGCGGTCGCCCGCGTCGGGGTCCTCCTGGGCGAGGAAACGGGCGATCAGGCCCGTGGTGGCCGCCGGGGACAGCAGTGCCTGCCCGCCGGCCGCCGTCCGGATGGCGGTCAGCAGTTCCTCGGGCTCGGAGCCCTTGCCGAGGAAGCCGGAGGCGCCCGCGCGCAGCGACTGCACGACGTAGTCGTCGACCTCGAACGTCGTCAGGATCACCACGCGGACGTCGGCGAGCTCCGGGTCGGCGCTGATCATGCGGGTCGCGGCGAGACCGTCGGTGCCGGGCATCCGGATGTCCATGAGGACGACGTCGGCGCGCTGCTCCTTCGTCATCCGTACCGCCTCCGCGCCGTCGGAGGCCTCGCCCACCACCTCCATGTCGGGCTCGGAGTCGACGAGCACGCGAAAGGCGCTGCGGAGCAGCGCCTGGTCGTCGGCGAGCAGGACACGGATCGTCATGCGGGGTCCTCCCCGGGTGTGCGGTTCTTGACCGGCAGGATCGCATGGACACGGAAACCGCCGCCGTAGCGGGGACCGGTGGTGAGGGTGCCGCGCAGGGCGCTGACGCGTTCCCGCATGCCGAGCAGCCCGTGCCCGCCGCCGCTGCCCGGGGTGTCGTTCTCGCCGCTGCCGTCGTCCACGACGGTGATCTCGATGTGGGGTCCGACCTGTACGACGCTGACCTCGGCCTGGGCCTGCGGCCCGGCGTGCTTCTGCACGTTGGTGAGGGCCTCCTGGATGATCCGGTAGGCGGCCAGGTCGACGGCCGCGGGGAGGGTGGTGTCGTGGTCGGCGCGGGCGACCTCGATGTGCAGGCCGGCGTTGCGGAAGGTGCCGGTGAGTTCGTCGAGGCGGTCCAGGCCGGGGGCGGGTTCGGTGGGGGCCTCCGGGTCACCTGACTGTCTGAGCAGTCCGACGGTGGCGCGGAGTTCGTTGAGGGCGGAGCGGCTGGCCTCCCGGACGTGGGCGAGGGCTTCCTTGGCCTGGTCGGGGCGCTTGTCCATGACGTGTGCGGCGACGCCGGCCTGGACGTTGACCAGGGCGATGTGGTGGGCCACGACGTCGTGCAGGTCGCGGGCGATCCGCAGGCGCTCCTCGGCGACCCGGCGGCGGGCCTCCTCCTCACGGGTGCGTTCGGCGCGTTCGGCGCGTTCGCGGATGGCCTGGACGAAGGCGCGGCGGCTGCGGACCGCGTCGCCGGCGGTGGCGCCGATGCCGGTCCAGGCGAAGATCGCGAGGTTCTCCTGGGCGTACCAGGGCAGGCTGCCGGCGGCCATGGCGGAGCCGGTCAGCACGGTCATGGTGAGCAGGCCGACGCGCCAGGTGGTGGGGCGGTCGGTGGTGGAGGCGACGGTGTACAGGGCGATGACCGCGGACATGGCGACGGGGGCGCGGGGGTCGCCGGTGACGGATTCGATGACGGAGACCGTGCCGGTGAGGCAGAGGACCGTCATCGGGGCGCGGCGGCGGAAGACCAGGGCGGCGGCGCCGAGGGCGATGAGGAGGAGGCTGAGGAGGTCGGGGGTGCGCAGGGCCCAGCTGACGCTGTCACGGTGGCGGGGCTCGACGAACGATCCGGCGACCATGCAGACCAGGACGCCTGCGGCCAGGACCGCGTCCATGGCCAGGGGATGTGCTTTGGCCTGGCATTTGACCCGCTGGAGGGTGCTCACGGGGGTTCACGGTAGCCGGGGTGGGTGTGCGGGGTATGGGGGCCGGGGTCGGAAGGCCGGTTGTGAGGTGCTCGGCGTGGGAGCTGAGGGCGGGGCGACTGCGCAACCCGGCGCTGCGGGGTGCCGCCGCGCCCACCCGTGCCGCCTGGGGGCACCTCCCAGGCCCTTAAGGCACTGGGGGAGGCACGAATGCCCGCGGTTACGCAGCTTCAGCCCGGGATCAAGCCGTCGTCGCTGAGCAGTTCCCTGACTTCCTCCAGCGTCGCGTCCGGAGAGGGGAGGATCAGTTCCGAGGGTTCCAGGGAGTCGTCCGGCAGGGGTTCGCCCAGGTCTCTGACCCTGGTCAGCAGGGCCTGGAGGGTGCGGCGGAAGCCGGGGCCGTCGCCGTTCTCCATCTCGGCCAGGAGTTCGTCGTCCAGCTTGTTCAGTTCGGTGAGGTGGCCGTCGGCCAGCCTCACCTGGCCCTCCCCCATGATCCGTACGATCATGTCGCCCTCCTAGGCGTGGGCCCCTACTGCTTGTCGAAGCGCGGGGTGTCCTGCGGCTGCTGCTGGGACTGCTGCTGGCTCGTGCCACCTTCGAGGGCCTGCTGCCCGGCACTCGATCCGCCGGCCAGCTCGGCCTTCATCCGCTGCAGTTCCAGCTCTACATCCGTACCACCGGAGAGCCGGTCCAGCTCGGCCTGGAGGTCGTCCTTGTGCATGCCGGAGGGGTCCTCCAGGGCACCGGAGGCGAGCAGCTCGTCGATGGCCCCGGCGCGGGCCTGGAGCTGGGCCGTCTTGTCCTCGGCACGCTGGATCGCCAGGCCGACGTCGCCCATCTCCTCGGAGATGCCGGAGAAGGCCTCTCCGATGCGGGTCTGCGCCTGGGCCGCCGTGTACGTCGCCTTGATCGTCTCCTTCTTCGTGCGGAAGGCGTCGACCTTGGCCTGGAGCCGCTGGGCCGCCAGGGTGAGCTTCTCCTCCTCGCCCTGGAGCGTCGCGTGCTGGGTCTCCAGGTCGGTCACCTGCTGCTGGAGGGCGGCACGGCGGGACAGCGCTTCACGGGCCAGGTCCTCACGGCCCAGCGCGAGCGCCTTGCGGCCCTGGTCCTCCAGCTTGGTGGACTGGGACTGCAACTGGTTGAGCTGGAGTTCCAGGCGCTTGCGCGAGGTCGCCACGTCGGCGACACCGCGGCGGACCTTCTGGAGCAGCTCCAGCTGCTTCTGGTACGAGTAATCGAGGGTCTCGCGCGGGTCCTCGGCCCGGTCAAGGGCCTTGTTCGCCTTCGCGCGGAAGATCATCCCCATACGCTTCATGACACCGCTCATGGGCTTCGCGCGCCCCCTTCTGACCGACTCCGGCTCCAGCTCCTGCGACAGAACCCACAGTACGGGCCCTGCATCCATTACCGCACTGTTCGGGGACGGATGCGCTCATCCCCAAGGACGACTGAGCACGCTCCCGCTCCGGCGTAGGGAGTAGGTGGTCCCCGGGGTTACCGGGGATACCCGGGGTTACCGGAGCCGTACATCCCGGGAACGACCGGGTGCGTACACAACGTCCCCTCTGTCCCCTTACAGACGACTGGTGTTGCCGGATCGTTCCCACCGGGACTGGGGTCCATGCCCGGGAAGCCCTTACCCTTGGGTTTTGTGTTCCGTAGCCGTGCGAAGGATGAGAAGGCCCAGGCAGCCGACAAGGCGCCGGTGAACTTCTCCAAGCAGCCCCGCGACCCGCAGGCCCCGAAGGGCAGGCCCACGCCCAAGCGCAGTGAGGCCCAGTCCCAGCGGCGCAGCGTCGCCAACACGTCGATGACGCGGAAGGAGGCCGCCAAGCGGCAGCGCGAGGAGCGCCGCAGCGCGCTGGAGCGCCAGCGCCAGGCGCTGGCGAGCGGCGACGAGCGCTACTTGCCCGCGCGTGACAAGGGACCGGTCCGCCGGTTCGCGCGCGACTTCGTCGACTCGCGGTTCAACATCGCGGAGTTCTTCCTGCCGATGGCCGTGGTCATCCTCGTGCTGAGCATGGTGCGGGTGGCGGCGCTCCAGAACATCGCGCTGCTGCTGTGGCTCGTGGTGATCGTGCTGATCGTGCTCGACTCGTTCGTCACGGCGTTCCGCCTGAAGAAGCAGCTCAACGAGCGCTTCGCGGACGAGAACAAGCGCGGCGCGGTCGCCTACGCCCTGATGCGCTCTCTCCAGATGCGCCGGCTCCGGCTGCCGAAGCCGCAGGTCAAGCGCGGAGAGCGGCCCTGACCGCGACGTCGTTCTCCGGGGGCGCGGCGGATGCCTGGCTGGACAAGCTGGGCGGGCTGCGCGATGTCGTCCGGCAGGAGCTGGTGGCCCGGCAGCTGGACGAGCAGATCATCGGGCGTTTCCCCGTCGGCAAGCGGCTGCGGGTGCTCGACGTGGGCATGGGCCAGGGCACCCAGGCGCTGCGGCTGGCCCGGGCCGGGCACCAGGTGACCGGTCTGGAGCAGGACGCGACGATGATCGCCGTGGCCCGGGAGTCCCTCGCCGGGGAGCCGGAGGGCATCCGGGAGCGGATGCGGATCATCGAGGGCGACGGCCGGGACACCGGCGTGCACTTCCTGCCGGGCAGTTTCGACGTGGTGCTGTGCCACGGCGTCCTCATGTACGTGGAGGAGCCCGACCCGCTGCTGGCGGGCCTGGCCCGGATGCTCGCGCCCGGCGGGCTGCTGTCCCTGCTCGTGCGCAACGGGGACGCGCTCGCGATACGGCCGGGGCTGTCCGGCGACTGGGCGGGCGCGCTGGCCGCGTTCGACACGGTGGCCTACCGCAACCGCCTCGGGCTGGACGTACGGGCCGACCGGCTGAAGGACCTGACGGCGACGCTCGCCGGGATCGGTGCGCCGCTGCACGCCTGGTACGGGGTGCGCGTGTTCACGGACACGGCGGCGGACGGCTCCGAGGTCCCGGCCGACGTGGAGACGCTGCTCGCGGTGGAGGAGAAGGCCGGGCGGACGGACCCGTACCGCGGGGTGGCGGCGCTGCTGCACCTGTGCGGCGTACGGGGCTGACCGCCGGCCGGCGGAGTGGGCGAGGGCCGTCGGCCGGCCCCCGCCCCGGGGCTCACGCCTCGGCCGCGTGCAGGCTCATCGGCCCGTAGATCTCCGTGGTGTCCTCGAACAGCCGCACCTGGTCTGCGCCGCCCTCCTTAAGCGCCTTCCAGTGCTCCCCGATCCAGGACTCGGCGTCCCCCTGGGTGGGGAACTCCTCCGGCGGCACCGCGGGCTCGACCTCCGTCCCGTCGGTCTTCTCGAACCGCCACGTCCATGCCGCCATGTACGCCTCCCATGTGTGTGAGCACACTGCACAGCGAAAGCCGGATCTTGGTCCGGCTCCTGACCTGAGCCTATGCGCTCCGCTGGGTGGGGCGTTATAGGCCTTCCGGGAGTGCGAGTGGTTGCGCGCGTGCGGGTCGTGGGGGGCTGGGCGCGCAGTTCCCCGCGCCCCTTGAGGGCGTCTCCATCACGCGTGTTCCATGTGCACGGGTGAGAATCGGGGCGTGGAACTGACTCTGCTCGGCACCGGCGCCCCCGCGGGACTCCCCCGCCCCGACTGTCCCTGCGCGGCCTGTGCGGCCGCCCTCGGCCCGGACGCGCGGGCGGCCACCGCGCTGCTCCTGGACGGGGCGCTGCTGCTCGACCTGACGCCCGGGGCAGCGTTCGCGGCGGCGCGGGCGGGCCGTTCCCTGACCGGCGTGCGGCAGGTGCTGCTGTCGCATCCGCACGACGGGCCGGCGGTCGAGGTGCCGGCCGGGCTGCCGCAACCCGGACGGGTGCCGGACGGACGGGAGTTGACGCTGCTGACGGGGCACCGGGTGCGGGCGGTGGCGCTGGACGCGCCGGGCACGGGATACGCGGTGACCGGGCCGGAGGGGCAGCGGCTGCTGTACCTGCCGCCGGGCGGGGCGCCGGCGGGGCTGGAGGAGCCGGCGGAGTCGTACGACATGGTGCTCGCGGACGTCGTGGGGCGGCCGGACGCGTTGGCGAAGCTGCGGGCGGTCGGCGCGGTGGGGGCGACGACCGATGTGGTCGCCGTCCATCTGGACCACGACGTGCCGCCGGGGCCGGAGCTCGGGCGGCGGCTCGCGGCGGCCGGGGCGCGGGCCGTGCCGGACGGGACGACGCTGGCGGTGGGGGTGTACGAGGACGTGCCGGACGTGCCGCGGCGGACGCTGGTGCTGGGCGGGGCGCGGTCGGGCAAGTCGGTGGAGGCCGAACGGAGGCTGGAGGCCTTTCCGGACGTGCTGTACGTGGCGACGGGCGGGTCGCGCAACGGGGACACCGAGTGGTCGGCGCGGGTGGCCGCGCACCGGGACCGGCGGCCGGGGTCGTGGCGGACGGTCGAGACGTGCGATCTGGTGCCGCTGCTGGAGGAGGAGGGGCCGCCGCTGCTCATCGACTGCCTGTCGTTGTGGCTGACGGATGCGATGGATGCCGCCGGGGCGTGGGACGACGCGGTGTGGGCGGAGCGGGGGGAGAAGGCGTTGCGGGAGCGGGTGCGGGAGCTGACGGAGGCGGTGCGTTCCACTCGGCGGACCGTTGTCGCCGTGTCGAACGAGGTGGGGTCGGGGATCGTGCCGTCGACTGCGTCGGGGCGGCGGTACCGGGACGAACTCGGGCGGTTGAACGCGGGGTTCGCGGACGAGTGTGAGCATGTGCTGCTGGTGGTGGCGGGGCAGGCCGTGGTGCTGCGGGGGTAACAGGTGCCGGGGGGCACGGCTGCCCGCAGCTAACCGGGCTTGCCGGCGATCAGGCGGTACGTGTTCGCGAAGCGGGTGCGGCGGGTCAGTGGGGCGATGAGGTGGTCTGCCACCGCCGCCAGGGCCACCAAGGGGATACCGGCTCGGAGCAGGGCCTCGCGGAGGTGTTGACGGGTCATGGGCGGCGGGATCGCTCGCCAGGGGGTGTCGGGGGCGGGGAGGGCGTGGGAGAGGGCCAGGGCCGTGGCGCCGGCGAGGTCGTGGGGGATGTGGACGGGGCGGTGGTCCAGGAGCGCGATCGTGCAGCCAGCCGCCTCCAGTTCCGCGCGGAGGTTGCGCGGGGGGAGCAGGTGCAGGTGGCGGGGCTGGTCGTAGGCGAGCCACCAGCGGCCCAGTAGCGCGGCGTACACGCTGCGCGGGTTCAGGGTCTCGATGAGCAGGTGGCCGCCGGGGCGCAGGACTTCGAGGGCGGCGTGGAGCTCCGCGCGGGGGTCGGGGACGCCCTCCAGGTGGTGGAGCATGCTGACCACGTCGTAGCGGGCGCGCAGTGGAGCCGAGATCCGGGGGTCCGTCAGGCGGCCCACGTGGGCCTCCTCGACGCGGTCGGCCGAGCGGGCGCGGACCACGCGCGGGGTGCGGTCGAGGCCGTCGAAGGAGGTGTAGGGGAAGAACTCCCGGGCTGTCGCGGGGAAGCGGGCGTGGCCCGTCCCCACGTCCAGCCAGCTCTCCGGCTCCCCGAAGCGGAGCATCGCGCGGGCGGCCGAGCGGTGGCGGAGCCGGCTGCCGCGCAGCGCGAGGAGGGTGTCGGCCGCGACGTCCCGGGGTGCTCCGCGCACCGTCCGGTGGTAGAGCGCGAGGCCCTCGAACGTGAGGCGGGGGTTCTGGAAGGTGTGGCCGCAGTCCCGGCACTCGTCGACGGTGAAGCTGCCCGGCTTGTACTGCCGCAGGTCACCGGTGCGCAGCCGGTTCCGCAGCCGGGCCGAGCCGCACCAGGGGCAGTCCTCTCGGCGCGGCTCGTGCGCCGGTGTCGTCGCTTGAGGGGTGGGAGGTGCGGAGGGGGCGGGATGTGCGGTCATGGGCGGCTCCCGGGCGCGAAGGCGTACGGCAGGGACGTCCGACGAACGACGTACGACAATCCGCTGCAAACCGGAACGTATGGGATGCCGATCCGGGGTGCAACGACGTCGCCACCGCGGAGTCGCGATGTGGCGCCCTGCTGTTCGATCGGTGCCGGTACTGTTCGGCGAATGAGCTCGCTTAATCTCGACGACTTCACCGATCTGATCGAGCGTCCGGACGGCGGGGTACGCCGTGACGCCGAGGCGCGCCGGGAGCGGCAGATCGTGCCGCCCGGGTCGCTGGGCCGCCTGGACGACCTGGGTGAGTGGCTGGCGGCGGCGCAGTCCGCCGTGCCGGTGCGGCCGATCGAACGGCCGCGGGTGGTGCTCTTCGCCGGTGACCACGGCGTCGCCGAACTGGGCGTCTCGGCCCGGCCCGCGGGCGGCGCCGGGGAGTTGGTGCGGGAGGTGCTGGAGGGCGGCCGGCCCGTGTCGGTGCTGGCGCGGCGGCTGGGCGTGCCGGTGCGGATCGTCGACATGGCCCTGGACTGCGATCCGGAGGCCCTGCCCGAGGACGTCGTACGGCACCGGGTGCGGCGCGGCAGCGGGCGCATCGACGTCGAGGACGCGCTGACCCTTCAGGAGGCCGAGGCGGCGTTCCGGGCCGGGGTCGCGGTGGCCGACGAGGAGGCCGACTCCGGTACGGATCTGGTGGTGCTCGGCGATGTGAGCGTCGGCGGGACGACGGCGGCGGGCGTGCTGGTCGCGGCGCTGTGCGGGGTCGACGCGTCGGTCGTCACCGGCCGGGGCGGGCTGGCGATCGACGACCTGGCGTGGATGCGCAAGTGCGCGGCGATCCGCGACGCGCTGCGCCGGGCCAGGCCGGTGCTCGGGGACCAGTTGCAGTTGCTGGCGACGGCGGGCGGGGCCGACCTCGCCGCGATGACGGGCTTCCTGTTGCAGAGCGCGGTGCGGAAGATGCCCGTGGTGCTCGACGGGGTCGTGACGGCCGCGTGCGCGCTGGTCGGGCAGCGGATCGCGTTCCGGGCGCCGGACTGGTGGCTGGCCGCGCACGACAGCGGCGAGCCCGGGCAGGCCAAGGCGCTGGACCGGATGGCCCTGGAACCGCTGCTGACCCAGGGCGTGACCGTCGGCGAGGGCGCGGGCGGCCTGCTCGCGCTCCCGCTGGTGCAGGCCGCGGCCGCGCTGGCGGCGGAGCTGCCCGAGCAGCCGAAGGAGTCCGAGGCACTGGAGAGTGCCGAGGCCCCTGAGGTCGCGGAGGCTTCTGAGGTTCCCTCCGAGCAGTAGCGTTCCGGGAGATCCAGGTCACGCACACCTGGCTCAACTTCGTCCCCCTCCGGTCGGTCTTCGCCCATGTACCGACACCGGACGAGGACGACCGATGACCACGCTCGCCCGCTGGGCCCGCGCCGAATGGGGGCCGCTGTACGCGGCCGTGCGCGGGCCGCTGCGGCAGCGGCGCCTGCGGGCCGTGCCGATGGCGGTCGCGGCCGTGTGCCTCACGGCCGCGCTGCATTTCGCGCACAGCCGGCCGTGGGGCTACCGGTTCGTGCAGGACATCGGGGCGGTACGGGCCGAGGATCCGCTGTGGCTCGCGCTGCTGCGGACGCCGCTGTCGCTGTTCGTGCCCGCGCTGGACCTGCCGGTGTGGGGCGCGCTGGCGCAGATCCTGCTGGTGTTCGGCATCGCGGAGCTCTGCCTGGGCCGGCGGCGGACGCTGCTCATGGCGTACCTCGCGACGCTCGCGGGCACGCTGTACGCCCGACTGGGCGTCCGGCTGGGCCCGGACGTCCCGCTGGGGCTGCCCGCCGCGGACGCGCGGGTCGTGGACACCGGGCCGTCGGCGGCCGTGGTGGGGCTGGCCGTCTACCTGGGATGGCGCTACCGCGCGTACTTCACGGCGGGGGCGGTGATCGTGGCGATGGTGGCCGAGGTCGCCCTGAAGGAGAACCTGGCGGGCAAGGAGCACCTGGCGGCGATCGCGGCGGTGCTGGTCGTGTGCGCGGTCGGCGCCGTGCGCCGGCGGCGCGTCAGCGGTGTTCGAGGGACCGGGCCGGCTCGGGGTCGGGCGCGCCTCCGATCCAGTCCTGGAAAGCGCGCCGGGGGCCCAGCCAGCGGCGGTCGTGGTGGTAGGCCCGCAGGCTGGACTTGGCGCGAGCGCGGGGGCGGCGCCGGTAGAAACGCTTGGCCCAATAGGAACCGGGGCGGGCCAGCCGTACGGCGCCGATCAGGGCGATGACGGGGACGATCACGCCGAAGACCGCGAGGCGGGCCTTGCCCTTGAACAGGGCGATGAGGGCGAACACGAAATTCACGACGACGTTCACGATGACGGTGGCGCGGTTCTGCTCCTGGTCGTCCGACAGGTCGTTGACGCCCAGGGGCGAGAAGCCGATCAGGAGCAGTCCGACGAGGGAGGCGGTGAGGACGACCATCTCGACGCTCTTGCGGCCGGCCTCGGTCCAGTAGACGTCGGCCAGGTGCAGGACCAGGGCGAACTCGTCGAGGACGAGGCCGGCTCCGATGCCGAAGATCACCGCGGCCAGCGCCGAGCCGAAGCCGTGCTGCCCTCCGGCCACCGCGCCGAAGCCGCCGACGATCGTCAGGATGACGCCGGGCACCACGTGGTGGACGTGGACACCGCCGCTGCCGCTGATGTTGCGGAAGGGGCCCTTGCCCGCCCGGATGAGGCGGGTGATGCCCCGGGTGATCAAGAAGGTCAGCACGAAGGAGACGAGAGCGAGAAGCAACGGCAGCTTGCCGGGTTCCATGATGTTCCGCTCGAACCATCCCATATGCGAACTTTATCCTCGGCCACCATGCCCGCTCTCCTGACCGGCCGGTAGCCTGCGCCGGTGCCCAGAACCTCGCCCCTCGACGGTCTCCGCTTCGCCTTCGGCACGCTCACGGTGTTCCCGGTCCGGGTGACCCGGTGGGACCGGGAGGCCGCGCGCGGCGGCATGCTGTGCGCTCCGCTGGCCGGGCTCGCGGTCGGGGCGGCCGCCGCCGCCGCCGGACTGGTGCTGCTGTTCCTCGGTGCGGGCGGGCCGCTCGCCGCCGTGGCCACCGTCGCCGTCCCCGCCGCCCTGACCCGGGGACTGCACCTCGACGGGCTCGCGGACACCGCCGACGGGCTGGGCAGCGGCAAGCCCGCGGAGGACGCCCTGCGGATCATGAAGCAGTCGGACATCGGGCCGTTCGGTGTCATCACCCTCGTCCTCGCCCTGCTCGCCCAGGTCGCCGCGCTCGCCCAGGCCTACGACGCCTCCTGGGCCCGGGGCGCGTGCGCCGCCGTCGTCTCGGCGACCGTCGCCCGGCTGGCCCTGACCCTCGCGGCCCGGGCCGGGGTGCCGGCGGCGCGGCCGGAGGGGCTGGGGGCGGCGGTCGCGGGTGTGGTGCCGGTCCGCGGAGCGCTGCTCGCCGGAGTCGCCGTGACGGGCGCGGCCGCGGCGGTCGCCGCCGTCCTCGGGCCGTACGACGTCGCCCGCACCGCGCTCGCGGTCCTGCTCTCCCTGGCCGCCGCGGAAGCACTCCTGCGACACTGCACGCGCCGCTTCGGCGGGATCACCGGGGACGTGTTCGGCGGCCTCGCCGAGACGGCGGCGACCACGGCGCTGGTCGTTCTGTCACTGGGCTGAAACGATCTCCTCGTTCCCTTCCTGCCCGGGCCGCCCAGCCGCTAGCTTCCTGCCTCGAACACACAAGTGATCGGGGGATGTTCATGCCGAAGCTGCGCCGTGCCGTGGCCTGGTCCGTCGACTTCGCGCTGGTGGTGGCGCTGGCCTCGGCGCTCGCCGTGCTCACCTTCCACCGGGTCTCCGCGCTCGTCACCGACGTGCCCGAGCTCGCCACCCGCAGCGGACTCGAACTGCTGACCTCGCGCGGCGACGTGCTCGACGCCTCCCAGGACCTGGGGCTGAGGCTGTGGGACAAGTCGGTGCTGTACGTCGAGCAGGCCTTCGGGCTGCTGGTCCTGACGGTGTTCCTCTACCAGTGGGCCTGTCTGGCCCTGGCCGGGCGGACGGTCGGCAAGGGCCTGGCCGGACTCAGGGTCACGCCGCGGCTGCCGCGCCGGGCGGCGCTGCGGGCCGCCGTCACCACCGTCGCGGACGTCGCCGTGTACGCGGTGGCCTGTGTGCTGCTGGTCGAGGGGCAGGTCGTGCTGTCGGTGCTGGTGTGGGCGGTCGCGGTGGTGCTGTTCCTGCTGAACGCGCTGCCGGTCCTCTCCCCCGCCCGCCGGTCCCTCGCCGACCGGGTGGCGGGCACGCAGGTCACCGGGCTCGGGCTCAGCACTCCTGTCGCCACGCCCCTAGTTCGTGCTTCTTGAGCAGTGAACTCAGGCGCAGGCGGCGGGATTCGGCGCAGAAGCGGCCGGTGGGCACCTCGTACTCGACGTGGAAGACGGCCTTGCCCGCCTCCACGAACGGCTTCAGGGCCGCGCACTCGCCGTACTGGGCGCACTGCTCGTTGACCGCGAAGTCGAAGTCCCCGACCAGTTCCGGGATCTGGTCCAGGTCGTTCTTCAGGCCGACGGCCAGGCCCCGGTCGTGGGCCAGACGGGCGATGAGCCGGTTGTAGCGGAGCTGGTCGGCGGCGGTCAGCGGGAAGCCCGTGTCGTTGCGGTAGCCGTCCATGTTGTCGGGTTCCACCGCGTCGAAGCCCTTGTCGCGGCACATGTCCATACGGGCCGCCATGAGCGGCTCCAAGACGTCGGTGCGGCGGATGTCGAGCCAGCGTTCACCCTCCCAGCCGTTGCCCCGGCCGAGGACCGGCTTCGGGAACTTCTCCGCGTCCGGGCGGAACTCCTCCCAGGCGCCCGTCGACAGATAGCAGATGACCTTGCGGCCCTCGCGGTGCAGCCGGGCGACCGTGTCCTCGGAGTGGTCGAAGCCGTCGATGTCGTAGACCGGCACGTCGACGGAGGCGTCCAGGCGCCCGCTGAGCTGCCACTGCCAGGCCGTGCCGGGGCGGGGCTGCCAGCGGGGGCCGGGCTTGTCGTCGGGGCCCTGGGTGCAGCCCGCGAGCAGCAGGACGAGCAGGGCGGCGAGCAGGGGGCGTCTCACGGGGCGTTCTCCGGGTTGTGCAGGGTGTACGGCAGTGTGCCCCAAGGATGATCTCCGGTGCCGGGCACCGCGCAGTGCACCGCCGCGCCCCGCTCCCGTGCCAGGCCCTCGGGGTCGGCGCCGGGCGGCACGCCGTACACCAGGTGGCACAGCCGCACCCCGCCGCCGCCCGGCCAGGGCTGGGGAGACAGAGCCTGGTAGGAGGCCCAGGTGCCCTCGAAGGTGACGAGGACGTCGGCGATGCGGGCGTAGCAGGGGTGCGGTGCCGTGCCGTGGTTGAGGACGAGGGTGCCGCAGCCGACGCCCCAGGCGGCCACCGCCAGCCGCTGGTAGTGCTCGAACTGCTCGGGCCCGGCGGGGACCTGGTCGAGGAAGGCGCCGTCGGTGCCGTACCAGTCGCGGTGCCGGGTGAGGTCGCGGACGACGTCGGTGGCGGCGCGGCGGCCGTAGTCGGTGTCGGCGTACCCCAGCACCCGGACGCCCGCCCCCTTCAGCCGGGCGGCGACCTCGGCGAAGGCCGCGTCGGGGCGGTCGCCGGGGCCGCTGGCCGGGTTGAGGACGACGCCGTAGAGGCGGGGCGCGGCCGCCACGATCGCCTCCCATTCGGCGGGGCGGGCGGACGGGTGCTCGTAGTACGGGACCAGGAGAGTGCTCATCGGTGGGCGGTTGCCCTCCCCAGCAGCGCGCACACCAGGACGGCCTGGACGACGGCCGCCGCGCCGTACACGGCCAGGCCCGCCGTGTGCGGGTCGCCGGTGCGGGTGGCGATGAGCAGGCTCTGGACGAGGGCCGCGGCGCAGCACACCGCCGTCGCGCCGGTCACCGCGCCGAACGACTGGAGCAGCAGGCCGGTCCAGAGGACCACGCCCAGCAGGAGCAGCCCGGCCAGCCGGACCCCGCCCGGGACCGGGGAGTGCGGCCACAGGAGGGAGGCGGTGAGGCTCAGCGCGAGCAGCGCGGCGAGATAGGCGGCCAGGCACTGGGCGACGGTCAGGACCGTGGTGCGCCAGAAGTCCCGGGCGGTGCCGCTGGAGCGCAGTCCGGCGAGGCTGTCGCTGCGGAAGCGGTACAGCAGCCACTCGGCGGGGCCCATGCTGAGGGTGAGCGCCACGGCGGCGGGCGCGGCGACCGCGCTGTCCGTCTCCCCGGCGAGGACGTCGCCGAGCGCCGCGTACAGCACGAGGACGCCGGTGGCGAGCCCGAACAGGGCATACGGCAGGGAGCCCGTGAGCCGGGGTCCGGCGGGGCTCCGGTGCGCGGGGGCGGTGCCGAACCCGCCGAAGGGCAGCAGGGCGACGAGGCCGGCGGTCCAGCCGCCCTCGCCCGGTTCCTTGAGGGCGGGTGCCACTTCGCGGACGGCGAGGGCCGCGACCGCCGCCAGGGAACCCAGCAGCAGGGCCAGGCTCGCGGCCTCGGGCAGCGGGTCGACCAGGGACAGGACCGCGCCCATCGCCATCGGCGCGAGCGCGGCCAGCAGGAACCGTTCGCGGCCCATCACCAGCAGCACGGTCGCCGCCGCCAGATAGCAGGACTGCCCGGCGGCGAAGGCGACCACGGCCGGGGCGGCGCCGCCCGCGAACGCCAGGGCGACCAGCGAGCCGAGCAGCGCGCCGGCCGGGGCACCGAGCAGCAGGGCTCGCCGGGCGGCCGTCCGGTCGCCCAGGCCCAGCCAGGCGTACGCCCGGTGGGCGAGGCCCTGGTTCCATGTCCAGCCGCACAGGGCCCCGGCCAGGAGCGGGACCGTGCCCGCGGGGAGGCCGAAGTCGCCGGGGCCCGTGAACAGGGGCGCGCCGAGGACGTAGGCGAGGCCGGGCAGGGCGAAGACGAGACCGCGCAGCAGGCAGCCGAGCAGGCCGATCCGCCAGGGGTCGTGGAGGGGGCCGTCGGGCTCGGGGTAGCGGCGCTCGACCCGCTCGTAGAGGGTCTCGGCGAGCGCGAGGGAGTTCTTCACGCCGTACCGTTCGCGTATCTGGTCGTCGGAGAGGCCGTCGGACTCCAGGAGCGCGGCTATCTCGTCCGGGTGGACGGCCGCGGCTATGAAGTCCTCCAGGCGGTCGGCGAGTTCGTCGACCGGGTCGGGCCGGGCCCAGCTCGGGGTGCGCTGCCGGGGAATGCCGGGGAGGGTGTCCGGGCGGGAGCCCGGGGGCAGCCAGACGCTTCCGCTCACCAGCCGGCTCCGTCCGTCGCGACGGCGGCGTACCAGGGGTCGCGCAGTTCCAGCGTCCAGTCGGCGACGGTCTCCAGCGTCGGCTCGTAGACCTCGTCCTCGCCCGCGAGTTCCTTGTAGATGGTGCGGAAGGCGTCCACCGAGCGGCGCAGCGTGAACCGGTCGATGACGCGCTGTCTCGACAACTCCCCTAGTTCGATGCGCCGTTGGTCGTCCTTGAGCAGGGTCAGCGCGGCGGCGGCCATCTTCTCCGGCTCGCGCGGGGGCACCACGAGGCCGGTGTCGCCGACGGCCTCGCGCACTCCCCCGACGTCCGTCGAGACGGTCGTACGGCCGCACGACATGGCCTCGATGATGGAGAACGGGAAGCCCTCGGAGATCGACGACAGCATGACGAGGTGCCCGGCCGCGTACGCGCGCCAGACCTCGGTGATGCGGCCCTCGAAGGTCAGGCCGTCGGTGACGCCCAGTTCGGCGGCGAGCTTCTCCAGACGGGTGCGGTAGGCCTCGCCGCCGGGCGGGACCGGGCCGAAGAGCCTGAGCCGGGTCGCCGGGATCTCGGCGCGCACCATCGCGTAGGCGCGGATCAGGGTCTCGAGGTCCTTGATGGGGTCGATCCGGCCGCACCAGGACAGGGTGGGGACCCCGGGCTCGGGGCCGGCGTGCGGGAAGGCGGCCGGGTCGACGCCGTTGTAGACGGTGCGGATTTTGTCGGCGTCGGCGCCGCCGCGCTCCTCCCAGCGGCGGTTGTACTGGTTGCACGGCGTGATCAGGTCGGCGGCCCGGTAGCCGTAGGAGTTCAGCTCCCGGTAGAAGCCCAGCATGAACGCCTTCACGGGCCAGCGCTGGGCGTCACGGCGGTAGCCGAGGTAGCGCTCGCGCAGGTAGATGCCGTGCTCGGTGAGCAGGAACGGCACGCCGTCCAGGTGGCGGGCGGCGAGCGCGGGCAGGGTGGCGAGGCCGCTGCTGACGGCGTGCGCGACGGACTCCTCGGGGATGCGGACGCCGAGCGGGCGCAGGGCGTGTTCCAGCAGGTCGGTAGCGGTGAGCGCGTCGTGCACGGTGGGGCGGGCGGCGGCCGTCGGCAGATGCGGCATCGTCCATATCCACATCAGCGACCGCAGCGCCGACTCGGTGCGCAGGGCCGCCGGCAGGCGTCCGTCCCGGGCGAGTTCGGCCAGCTCGTTCAGGGACTCGCCGAAGTCGGCGTGCGAGCCGGGGTCGAGGAAGGAGAGCAGGAAACGCTCGTAGGTCTCGGTGAAGCGGCGGCGGGCCCTGCCGTACGGGGGCCTTCTGCGGCCGGGGCGCGGGCCCCAGGTGGGGACCGAGGTGTGGGCGTAGACGTTGGGCGGCAGTTCCCAGGTGACGGGTTCGCGGCCGCTGCCGGTGAGCGAGACGAGGTGGAAGTCGACCTCGGGCATGCCCTTGACGAGCTGGTCGCACCAGGTGCTGACGCCGCCGTGGACGTGCGGGTAGGTGCCTTCGGTGAGCATGGTGACATGACGGCCTGTTCGCCTCATGCGGTGTTTCCCCCTGTATTGCGGATGGTGTGCGGGGAACTGCTTGCCCGGATGCCGAGTGCGGGCCTCGTGCGGGCTGGTCGCGCAGTTCCCCGCGCCCCTTTACGGCAGCTTCAGTGTCAGAGCCGACTGGAGTGCCGCCGGGGTCGTCCAGGCCGAGCGGGCTCCCGCGTACGGGGTGCCGAACGCGCTGGTGCCCAGCAGCAGTTGCTTCTGTGTGCCGTCCGGCGCGGTCACCGGGATCTGGGTGCCGGACGGTGCCGTGACCGTGACCGTGTTGCCGATGCGGTACGCCGTCACGCGGCCGTTGGCCAGGGCGATCTGCCAGGCGGCGCGGCGCTGCACCTCCGTGCCGATGGCGCTGTGCCGGGGGTTCTCCAGCGGGGTGTTGTCGGCGAACAGGGCCCGGTAGTCGTCCAGCACCTTCTCCATGACCGGGTAGAGCAGCCGGTCCTCGGCCAGATTGGACTGGTGCGCGTAGTGCGGCCGGGGGTCGCCGGCGAGGACGTGTCCGAGGGCGGTGCGCGCCTCCTGCGGGACGATGTGCTCGGCGTAGCCGGTGGCGGGGTCGAGCGGCTCGTCGAGGCAGGTCGAGGTGGGGTTGTCCTCGCAGACGCCGCTGCCGCCGTCGGCCCGCGAGGTGTAGACCCAGTTGTACTCGTCGGCCATCTCGGCCGCCGTGCCCACGTTGTAGTACACGTTCATCGGATGGCGCGGGACGGTGAGGGCGTTGCCGATCGCGCGCTGCTCGGGCTCGCGGGAGTTGTCCGAGGCGACCCACCTGACGCCGGTGTCGGCGAGCGCGCCGGCCAGGTTGGGGTTGTCGGCGGGCTGCTGGGGCAGCGTCCTCAGGCCCGAGTGCTCACCGGTGACCAGTTCCGTGCGGTCGACGGGAAGGCCCTTGTTCACGGCCCAGGCGTGGTTGTCGCGGATCTGCGCGGCGATCTCGGCGCGGCTCATGTACTTGGTCGAGCCGTCGGCGTTCTTCGCGCAGCTCCACGGCACGGTGGAGGTGTCCTGGACGCAGCCGAGGAAGGGGTGCGTGTAGGTGTGGTTGACCCAGCGGTACTGCGCCTTGTCTGCGAGCAGCCGGTCGGTCAGCGCGTCGGTACCGCCGTGCTCGGTCTTCCACTCCTCGCCGGAGCCGGCGTTGTAGACCATGTCCATGGTGAAGCCGTGCTCGCGCTGCCACTGGGCGGCGTGGGCGGCGTCGGCCGCGGTCATGCGGATCGGCGTGGTGCCCTCGCCGTCGCCGCCCGCGCAGTCGAAGTCGCCCGGGGTGCAGTCGCGCTCGGTGTCCCAGCGGCTGTCCGGGGCGAACACGTCGTCGATGTGCACGGCGAAGGAGTTGCGGGTCCGGCCCAGGTGCACTCCCTGGGTGAGCCACTCGACGATGCCCCGGGCCAGCAGCCGGAACTGCTGCTGGTTGCCGTTGTAGGCGAAGGTCACGACGAGTTCGCGGCGGCCGTCGTGGTCGTATTCGCCGACGAGGCTGCCGCGGCCGGCGCCGCCGGGCACGGGGATGTCGACGTAGCTGGTGAAGCCGGCGCGGGGCCGGGCCACGTAGCCGTAACTCTCCTGAACGGACGCCGAGTTGTCCTCGAACCGGAACGCGCCGTCGAGATAGCCGAACCAGCCCGCCTTCCCGGCCGCCGTGACGGATGCCTCGCGCCCGTCAAGAGTGCCCGCCCAGCCACCCTCGCTGGTGTAGTCGAGGCCGACCTCCGGGTGCGCCCAGGTGTAGGCGTCGACCTGCGGGATGCCGTACGTCCGCTCGAAGGTCTCCAGGGCGGTCTGCTCGGCGGAGCCCGCGCCGAACGGGGATTCGTTCGGCAGGACGACGCCCTGGTACTTGGCGCGGGGACGGCCGTCGACCGTGTCGCTCAGGAACGACTCGGTGATCTTCGGACGGTCCGCGTCGTTCAGGTCGACGGTCGTGTACGGGACGCCCGTGCTCTTGAGCTGGGCGGCGACGGCCCGGACGGAGCTGTCGCCGTTGTCCACGACCAGCACCTTCAGATCGATGCGTGGTGCCTCCGCGGCCGCCGCCCCCGGCGCCACCGCCCCGGCCGTGATCATGCCCGCCGCCGTCACCGCTGCGGCCGTGTTTCTCCACTTGCGCGCACGCTGCGCCATGGTTCCTCCCCCTGAAGATCCCAGAGATCCCCTTGCGGTCGAACAGAGGAGGATCCGTGGAAATCATGCAAAGCGGCGAGCAGGGCGCTCACCGGATCCCGACGAGTGTGACTCAGTTCACCGACATGAAGGATCAAGAAATGGCCACTACGCCACCGTCAGGTGAACGCCCGCAGGCATGAGCGAACACGGCCACGCGCGTAGTCTCGTCGTCGAGTGTTCGCCGCACCGGGGAAGGCCCCGTGATACCCGAACCCTGAGGTCGCAATAGGGTCGGCTGTCGGGCCCGGTCGACCCACACCGTTCGACCACAGCAACTTCACATCGGAAGCGAGATTTCACCACCGTGACTGCTCTCACTCTCAGCACCGCCGCGGCGCCCGGTCTGCGGGCCGACGCCATCGTGATCGGTGTCGCCAAGGGTGCCAAGGGGCCGGTCGTCGCGCCGGGCGCCGAGGCCGTGGACAAGGCGTACGACGGCAGGCTCGCCGGCGTTCTGGAGACCCTCGGCGCCTCCGGTGCCGAGGGCGAGGTGACGAAGCTGCCGGCGCCGTCCGGCTTCAAGGCACCGCTCGTGCTGGCGGTGGGCCTCGGCCCGGTGCCCGAGAAGGACACCGCCTACGACTCCGAGGCCCTGCGCAAGGCCGCCGGCATCGCCGCCCGCGCCCTGACCGGGTCAAAGAAGGCCGCCTTCGCCCTCCCCCTGACCGACGCCGCCGACGCCGGCGCGATCGGGGAGGGCGCGCTGCTCGGCGCGTACTCCTTCGACGCCTACAAGGACAACGGCAAGGACCCCAAGGCGAAGAACGGCAAGGCCCCCCTCGCCGAGGTCGCCCTGCTCGGCGGCAAGCCCCGCGACAAGGCGTACAAGGCGGCCGTCGAGCGTGCCGTCGCCGTGTCCGAGGAACTCAACCGCGCCCGCGACCTGGTCAACACCCCGCCGAACGACCTGAACCCCGAGTCGTTCGCCGCGATCGCCCAGGCCGCGGCCAAGGAGCACGGCATCAAGGTGCAGGTGCTCGACGTGAAGGCCCTGGAGAAAGGCGGCTACGGCGGCATCCTCGGCGTCGGGGCGGGCTCGGCGGCCGGTCCGCGCCTGGTGAAGCTGTCGTACACCTCCTCCAAGGCGAAGAAGCACCTCGCCTTCGTCGGCAAGGGCATCACGTACGACTCGGGCGGCATCTCGCTGAAGCCGGCCGGTCACAACGAGACGATGAAGTGCGACATGAGCGGCGCGGCCGCCGTGTTCGCCGCGGTCGTCGCCGCCGCGCGCCTCGGCCTGGAGGTCAACGTCACCGGCTGGCTGGCCCTGGCCGAGAACATGCCCTCCGGTTCGGCGACCCGTCCGGGTGACGTGCTGCGGATGTACAGCGGCAAGACGGTGGAGGTGCTCAACACCGACGCGGAGGGCCGGCTGGTGCTGGCCGACGCCCTGTGGGCGGCGTCCCAGGAGAAGCCGGACGCCATCGTGGACGTCGCGACGCTGACCGGGGCGATGGTGCTGGCGCTGGGGAACCGGACGTTCGGGATCATGGGCAACGACGACGCCTTCCGCACGGCGCTGTACGAGGCCGCTGAGGAGGTCGGGGAGCCGGCGTGGCCGATGCCGATGCCGGAGCACCTGCGCAAGGGGATGGACTCGCCCACGGCCGACATCGCGAACATGGGTGAGCGGATGGGCGGCGGACTGGTCGCCGGGCTGTTCCTGCGCGAGTTCGTGGGCGAGGGCATCACCTGGGCGCACCTCGACATCGCCGGGCCGGCCTTCAACGAGGGCGGGCCGTTCGGGTACACGCCGAAGGGCGGCACGGGCAGTGGCGTGCGGACGCTGGTGCGGCTGGCGGAGTTGACGGCTGCGGGTGATCTGGGCTGATCGTCGCCCAGTAGCCCGGTCTCGCCTGTGGTGTGGCGAGTGCGGGGGCGTGGGGGGCTGGTCGCGCAGTTCCCCGCGCCCCTAAGGGCACGACCCCGCCGTCCGTCATCCCTTCAGGGCGCGTCTCATCTGAACGTGGGGCGTCTCACACAGCAGCCCGGCGTCTCCTTCTGTGCTGACAAGTGCGAAGATGGGGCTCGGCAGGACAGGGCCCCACCGAAGGGCCGAAGAACGAGCGGCCGGACACCAGCCGCCTGCCGGTCAGTGAAGACCGGCGTACGGCGCACATGCATGGAGGACGTGACGTGGCGAACGACGCCAGCACCGTTTTCGACCTAGTGATCCTCGGCGGTGGCAGCGGTGGTTACGCCGCGGCCCTGCGCGGGGCACAGCTGGGCCTGGACGTCGCCCTGATCGAGAAGGACAAGGTCGGCGGCACCTGCCTGCACCGAGGATGCATCCCCACCAAGGCCCTGCTGCACGCGGGTGAGATCGCCGACCAGGCCCGCGAGAGCGAGCAGTTCGGTGTGAAGGCCACCCTCGAGGGCATCGACATCGCCGGCGTCCACAAGTACAAGGACGGCGTGATCGCCGGCCTCTACAAGGGGCTCCAGGGGCTCGTCGCCTCCCGCAAGGTGACCTACATCGAGGGTGAGGGACGCCTGTCCTCCCCGACCTCCGTCGACGTGAACGGCCGGCGCGTCCAGGGCCGCCACGTGCTCCTCGCGACCGGCTCCGTGCCGAAGTCGCTGCCGGGTCTGGACATCGACGGCGACCGCATCATCTCCTCGGACCACGCCCTCGTCCTGGACCGCGTGCCGAAGTCCGCGATCATCCTCGGTGGCGGTGTCATCGGCGTCGAGTTCGCCTCCGCGTGGAAGTCCTTCGGCACCGACGTCACCATCGTCGAGGGCCTGAAGCACCTCGTCCCGGTCGAGGACGAGAACTCCTCCAAGCTGCTGGAGCGCGCGTTCCGCAAGCGCGGCATCAAGTTCAACCTGGGCACCTTCTTCGAGAAGGCCGAGTACACCCAGGACGGTGTCAAGGTCACCCTCGCCGACGGCAAGGAGTTCGAGGCCGAGATCCTGCTCGTCGCCATCGGCCGCGGCCCGGTCTCCCAGGGCCTGGGCTACGAGGAGCAGGGCGTCGCCATGGACCGCGGCTACGTCCTGGTCGACGAGTACATGCGCACCAACGTCCCGACCGTCTCCGCAGTCGGCGACCTCGTCCCGACCCTCCAGCTCGCGCACGTCGGCTTCGCCGAGGGCATCCTGGTGGCGGAGCGCCTGGCCGGTCTGAAGACCGTTCCGATCGACTACGACGGTGTCCCGCGGGTGACGTACTGCCACCCCGAGGTCGCCTCCGTCGGTATCACCGAGGCCAAGGCCAAGGAGATCTACGGCGCGGACAAGGTCGTCGCTCTTAAGTACAACCTCGCCGGCAACGGCCGGAGCAAGATCCTGAACACCGCGGGCGAGATCAAGCTCGTCCAGGTCAAGGACGGTGCCGTGGTCGGCGTCCACATGGTCGGCGACCGCATGGGCGAGCAGGTCGGCGAAGCCCAGCTGATCTACAACTGGGAGGCGCTGCCGGCCGAGGTCGCGCAGCTCATCCACGCACACCCGACGCAGAGCGAGGCGCTCGGCGAGGCCCACCTGGCCCTGGCCGGCAAGCCCCTCCACTCGCACGACTGATCCCTCGGTCGACGAAGCGACGACACAGACTTCCGCACTTTCCGTAAGGAGCAACCGAAACCATGGCGGTTTCCGTAACCCTTCCGGCGCTCGGAGAGAGCGTCACCGAGGGCACTGTCACTCGCTGGCTGAAGGCCGAGGGTGAGCGCGTCGAGGCCGACGAGCCGCTGCTCGAGGTGTCGACCGACAAGGTCGACACCGAGATCCCCTCGCCCGCCGCCGGTGTCCTGGCGTCCATCAAGGTCGCCGAGGACGAGACCGTTGAGGTCGGCGCCGAGCTGGCCGTCATCGACGACGGCACGGGCGCGCCCGCTGCCGCCCCGGCCCCGGCCGCCGAGCAGGTCGCCGAGCCCGCTCCCGAGCCGGCCGCGGCCGCCCCGTCCACCGAGCAGGCCGCCCCGGCGCCCGCTCCGACCGCCGACGCCGCCGCCGGCGGCGGCTCCGCCCAGGGCACGGACGTGGTCCTGCCCGCGCTGGGCGAGTCCGTCACCGAGGGCACCGTCACCCGCTGGCTGAAGTCGGTCGGTGACAGCGTCGAGGCCGACGAGCCGCTGCTCGAGGTCTCCACCGACAAGGTCGACACCGAGATCCCGGCGCCCGCCTCCGGCACGCTGCTGGAGATCGTGGTCGGTGAGGACGAGACCGCCGAGGTCGGCGCCAAGCTCGCCGTCATCGGCGAGGCGGGTGCCGCTCCGGCCGCCGCCCCGGCGCAGGAGGCCCCGGCCGCCCCGGCCCAGCCCGAGCCCACCCCGGCTCCGGCTCCGGCTCCGGCTCAGCCCGCCCCGGCGCCGCAGGCTCCCTCGGCCCCGGCTCCGCAGCAGCAGGTCACCCCGGCTCCCGAGCCGGCCCCGGCCGCTCCTGCTCCCGCCCCGGCTCCGGCCCAGGCACCGGCCGCTCCGGCCGCCGCCCAGCCGGCCGACGACGGCGCCTACGTCACCCCGCTGGTGCGCAAGCTCGCCGCCGAGCACGGCGTCGACCTGTCCACCGTCAAGGGCACCGGCGTCGGCGGCCGTATCCGCAAGCAGGACGTCATGTCCGCCGCCGAGGCCGCCAAGGCCGCCGCCGCTGCTCCGGCCCCTGCCGCCGCCGCTCCGGCCGCCGCCAAGAAGGCCCCGGTGCTGGAGGCGTCCCCGCTGCGCGGCCAGACCATCAAGATGCCGCGGATCCGCAAGGTCATCGGCGACAACATGGTCAAGGCCCTGCACGAGCAGGCCCAGCTGTCCTCGGTCGTCGAGGTCGACGTCACCCGCCTGATGAAGCTGCGCGCCCGTGCCAAGGACGCGTTCGCGGCCCGTGAGGGCGTCAAGCTCTCCCCGATGCCGTTCTTCGTCAAGGCCGCGGCCCAGGCGCTGAAGGCGCACGCGCCCATCAACGCCAAGATCAACGAGGCCGAGGGGACCATCACCTACTTCGACACCGAGAACGTCGGTATCGCGGTGGACTCCGAGAAGGGCCTGATGACCCCGGTCATCAAGAACGCCGGTGACCTCAACCTCGCCGGTATCGCCAAGGCCACGGCCGAGCTGGCGGGCAAGGTCCGCGCCAACAAGATCACCCCGGACGAGCTGTCCGGCGCGACCTTCACCATCAGCAACACCGGGTCGCGCGGCGCGCTCTTCGACACGATCATCGTGCCCCCGGGCCAGGTCGCGATCCTGGGCATCGGTGCCACGGTCAAGCGCCCCGCCGTCATCGAGACGGAGGACGGCCCGGTCATCGGCGTCCGCGACATGACGTACCTGACCCTCTCCTACGACCACCGCCTGGTGGACGGCGCCGACGCGGCCCGTTACCTGACGGCGGTCAAGGCCATCCTGGAGGCAGGCGAGTTCGAGGTCGAGCTCGGCCTCTGACCTTCCTCACGGCTGTACGGTGCCCCGTCCGGATTCCCGGGCGGGGCACCGTCGTACCTGAGGGGCGCGGGGAACTGCGCGATCAAGCACAAACGACCCGCGGCCGCCCGAAGGCCGTCCGGCCCGAGCTCACACGCGTCACAGGCACCGTGTGCGCCTCATCTCACCTGCACGACAGCACCCTCGTCGGTCTCACCCGCGGTGTGAACCGGCCGTATTGTCTAAACGTCAATCCCGCCTAAGGAGCCTTCATGACCGCGCCCGTCATCCACTCGCTGCGCGAGCAGATCCGCGAGCACATCCTGGAGGGGATCATCAGCGGACGCTGGCAGCCGGGCGAGCGGATCGTGGAGCGCCGCATCGCGACCGAACTGGAGGTCAGCCAGACCCCGGTCCGCGAGGCCCTGCGCGAACTGGAGTCCCTCCGCCTGATCGAGTCGGCTCCGAACAAGGGCGTCCGCGTCAGGAACCTGACGGCCGCCGACCTGGAGGAGAGCTACCCGGTCCGGGCCGGCCTGGAGGCCATCGCCGCGGAACTGGCGGCCCAGGGCCTCGCCGAGGACTGCTCGGCCCTGGAACCCCACGTCAACGCCCTCTACGAGGCCGACCGCGTGTCCGACGGCACGGCCCAGGTCCGCCACACCGTCGCCTTCCACCGCGAACTGGTCCGCGCCGCGGGCAACTCCGTCCTGCTGCACACCTGGGAAGGCCTCGGCATCGAGGTGTTCACGGCCCTGTCGATCCGCTGGCTGGGCACCCAGCAGCAGTCGTACGCCGAGGAGCACGAGGAGCTGGTCGCCGCGTTCAAGCGCCGCGACCCCCGGATCGCGGAACTCGTGAAGGCGCACGTCCTGGGCTGCGCGCCCCGGGCGTGACACCCGAGCACTCGCCCGCTCAAACGCCTCCGACCTGCGAAAATCGTTCGAAAAGCCGTCACCGCGTGCCACCTCCGGAGGCACCCCGTGCCTACTTTCTCGTGATCAAGAGGTTTTGCTCCTCAACCCTTTGATCGATCATCGATCAGCGAGTTACAGTCGCCGACGGGCTTGCCACCCAAGCTCCAGCCCTGTCCTGCCAAAGACAAAGGGCACCCCCGATCCCCTTACGTGAGGGAACCCCCTTCGACTGAGGAAGGCGGCGACATGACCGACCCCAACGCCATCCAGCCGAGCGAGCTCGACCAGCTCCCGGACCGGGACCCGGAGGAGACCGCCGAATGGCAGGCCTCCCTGGACGCGGTGACCGAGGCGGCCGGGCCGCACCGTGCCGCGTATCTGATGCGGCGCACGCTGGAGCGCGCCGAGGGCGCCGGCATCGCGCTGCCGAAGCTCCTGGAGACGGACTACGTCAACTCCATCCCCACCGCCGCCGAGCCGGCCGTGCCCGGTGACGAGGCGATGGAGCAGCGGATCACCGCGTGGAACCGCTGGAACGCGGCCGCGATGGTCACCCGGGGCAGCAAGTACGGCGTCGGCGGCCACATCGCCACCTTCGCCTCCGCCGCCTGGCTGTACGAGACCGGCTTCAACCACTTCTTCAAAGGCAAGGAGGCCGACGGCTCCGGCGACCAGCTCTACATCCAGGGCCACGCCTCCCCCGGCATCTACGCCCGCGCGTTCCTCGACGGCCGTCTGAACGAGGAGCAACTCGACAACTTCCGCCGCGAGTCGGGCGGCAACGGCCTGCCCTCCTACCCGCACCCGCGCCGACTGCCCTGGCTGTGGGAGTTCCCGACCGTCTCCATGGGTCTGGGCCCGCTCTCCGCCATCTACCAGGCGCGCTTCAACCGCTACCTCACCAACCGCGGCATCAAGGACACCTCCGCCTCGCACGTGTGGGCGTTCCTCGGTGACGGCGAGATGGACGAGCCCGAGTCGACGGCGGCCCTCGCGCTGGCGGCCCGTGAGGAGCTGGACAACCTCACGTTCGTCATCAACTGCAACCTCCAGCGCCTCGACGGCCCGGTCCGCGCCAACTTCAAGATCGTGCAGGAGCTGGAGGCCCAGTTCCGCGGCGCCGGCTGGAACGTCATCAAGACGCTGTGGGGCACGGCCTGGGACGAGCTGTTCCGGCTGGACACCACGGGCGCGCTCGTACGCCGCCTGCGCCAGGTACCGGACGCGCAGATCCAGACGTACCAGACCCGCGACGCCGCCTACATCCGCCAGGACTTCTTCGGCGGCGACCCGGCGCTGGCGGAGATGGCGAAGCTGCTGAGCGACGACAAGATCCTCGAGTGCTTCCACTTCTCGCGCGGCGGTCACGAGGCGCGCAAGGTGTACGCCGCGTACAAGGCGGCCGTCGAGCACAAGGGCGCGCCGACCGTGATCCTGGCCCAGACGGTCAAGGGCCACACCCTCGGCGAGGGCTTCGCGTCGAAGAACGCCAACCACCAGATGAAGAAGCTGACGGTGGACGAGTTCAAGAACATGCGCGACCTGCTCGGCCTGCCGATCAAGGACAGCGACTTCGTCGACGGCGTGGTGCCCTACGGCCACCCGGGCGCCGACTCCCCCGAGGTCCGCTACCTCCAGGAGCGGCGTGCCGCCCTCGGCGGTCCGGCCCCGGCCCGCCGCGTCCACCCGGTCGCGCCGCTGCCCGCCCCGGCGGAGAAGGCGTTCGCCTCCTTCGACAAGGGCTCCGGCTCGCAGAACGTGGCCACCACCATGGCGTTCGTCCGCCTGGTGAAGGACCTGGTCCGCGACAAGGAGACCGGCAAGCGCTGGGTGCCGATCGTCCCGGACGAGGCGCGCACCTTCGGTATGGAGAGCCTCTTCCCGTCCCTGGGCATCTACTCGCCCAAGGGCCAGACGTACGAGCCGGTCGACCGCGACCAGCTGATGTACTACAAGGAGGCCCGCAACGGCCAGATCCTCAACGAGGGGATCACCGAGGCCGGTTCGATGGCCGACTTCATCGCCGCTTCGACGTCGTACGCGACGCACGGCGAGACGATGATCCCGTTCTACATCTTCTACTCCATGTTCGGCTGGCAGCGCACGGCCGACCAGATGTGGCAGCTCGGCGACCAGCTCGGCCGCGGTTTCCTCGTGGGCGCCACGGCGGGCCGTACGACGCTGACCGGTGAGGGCCTCCAGCACGCCGACGGCCACTCCCCCGTCATCGCCGCGACGAACCCGGCGGCGCTGACGTACGACCCGGCGTTCGCGTACGAGGTCGCGGCCATCGTCAAGGAGGGCCTGCGCCGGATGTACGGCGAGGCGGCCCCGGGTGAGGACCAGAACGTCTTCTACTACCTGACCGTCTACAACGAGCCGCTGCCGCAGCCCGCGAAGCCGTCCGTCGACGGCATCGACGAGGGCATCGTCAAGGGCCTGTACCGCTTCAACACGGCGGAGTCGGCGGGCATCACGCCCCCGGCCAACGCCCCGCGGATCCAGCTGCTCGGCTCCGGTACGGCGATCCACTGGGCGCTCAAGGCCCAGCAGCTCCTTGCCGAGGAGTGGGGCGTGGCGGCCGACGTCTGGTCGGCGACCTCGTGGAGCGAGCTGCGCCGGGACGCCCTGGAGGCGGACGAGGCGCTGCTGCGCGGCGAGGAGCGGATGCCGTTCGTCCGGCAGGCGCTCCAGGGCGCCGAGGGCCCGGTGCTGGCGGTCTCCGACTACATGCGCCAGGTCCCGGACCAGATCGCGCAGTGGGTCGAGCAGGACTGGTCCTCGCTGGGCGCCGACGGCTTCGGCCTCTCGGACACCCGCGAGGCGGCCCGCCGCCACTTCGGCGTCGACGCCGAGTCGATCGTCGTCGCGGCCCTGGCCCAGCTCGCCAAGCGCGGCGAGGTCAAGGCCACGGCCGTGAAGGAAGCGCGCGCGAAGTACGGTCTGTAAGAGCTGCGAGGCAGGAGGCTCCCGCTGCGGCGGGGGCCTCCTCCTGCATGATGTGCTGCATGCGCGCTGCCCGGCTCATCAAGATGGTGCTGCTGCTCCAGTCCCGGCCCTCCATGACGGCCGCCGAGCTCGCCCGTGAGCTGGAGGTGTCGGAGCGGACGGTCACACGGGACGCCCAGGCCCTGTCGGAGGCGGGTGTGCCCGTGTACGCGGACCGGGGCCGGGCCGGCGGCTACCGGCTGGTCGGCGGGTACCGGACACGGCTGACCGGGCTGCACCGCAGCGAGGCCGAGGCGCTGTTCCTGTCCGGGGTGCCGGGGGCGCTGCGCGAGATGGGCCTGGAGGACGCCGCCTCGGCAGCCCAGCTGAAGGTGTCGGCCGCTCTGCTGCCCTCCTTGCGGGACGCGTCGAGGACGGCGGCCCAGCGGTTCCACCTGGACGCGCCGGACTGGTTCAAGGAGCCGAAGACACCCGTGCTGCTGCCGGAGGTCGCCGACGCGGTGTGGGACGACCGGCGGGTCGCCGCGCGCTACCGGCGCGGTGAGGACGAGGTCGTCCGGGAGCTGGAGCCGTACGGGCTCGTGCTGAAGGCGGGCGTCTGGTACCTGTGCGCACGGGTGGCCGGGGGCGGGTCCTTCCGGGTGTACCGAATCGACCGGTTCACGGCGGTGGACACGGCCGGGGAGCGCTTCGAGCGGGAGCCGGAGTTCGACCTGCCGGCCTTCTGGGAGGAACGGGCGGAGCAGTTCGCGCGGTCCATCCTGCGCGCCCGGGTCGTGGTCCGGCTGTCCCCCGACGGTGTGCGCCGGCTGCCGTACGCCCTCGACTCGCTGTCCGCCCGCGAGGCCCTGGCGGACGCGGACGCCCCGGACGACGACGGCTGGGTGACGGTGGCCCTTCCGGTGGAGTCCGAGGAGGTCGCCCACAGCCAGCTCACGGCGCTGGGCCCGGAGGTGGAGGTACTGGCGCCCGAGAGCCTGCGCGAGCGGTTCGCGGGGGACGCGCTGCGGCTGGCCGGGCTGTACCACCCCCAGGACGGCGTATAACGATCCCGCGCACTCCGGGTGCGCCCCTGTGCCCCAGGGCCGATGCTGGACCCGTGATGGACGAGACGGAGTTCTGGGAGCTGGTGGACGACACCCGGGAGGCCGCCGAGGGCGACCCGGAGGAGCAGGCCGACCTGCTCGTGGAGCGGCTCACGCAGAAGGACCCGGACTCGGTCCTGGACTTCGCCCGGCACTTCGAGTCCCGCTACAACCGCGCCTACCGGTGGGACCTGTGGGGGGCCGCCTGGGTGCTGCTCGACGGGGCGAGCGACGACGCCTTCGACTTCTTCCGGTGCTGGCTGATCGGTCAGGGCCGCCATGTCTTCGAGGGCGCCGTGCACGATCCGGACTCGCTCGCCGATCTGCTGGGCGACTTCGACGAGGAGATCGACGGCGACGGCGAGGAGCTCGGCTACGCGGCGGACGAGGCCTACGAGCAGCTCACCGGCACGGTCGCCCCCGATCTGGGAATCCCGCCGGCGCCCCCGGAACCCGAGGGCACGCCGCTCGACTTCGAGAACGAGGACCTGCTCGCCGAGCGCTATCCCCGGCTGTGGGATCGCTTTCGGGGCTGATCAGGCGGCCCGGCGGCGGCTCGTGTCGGACGGCGGGTACGCGTGTGTCCGGTCGGCTGTGACCGCCTGGTGCAGGGGGGCGGCGTTGGCCTGGTCGAGGGCGGACGCGGTGGCCGCGGCCGGGCCCAGGACGACGGTCGCGACCGCGCAGAGCACCGCCCAGGGGCCGCGTGTGACCCCGGCTCGGATCCCCGGGTTCCTCGTACGCCCGTTGTTCATGGTCCCCACCTCCGGTCGGCTGCCTGTGCTGGTGACCGTAGGGCGCCGGGATCTGAGGACCCTGCGCGCCGGCTGTGGCCTTCCTGTGGACCCGTCGGCCGGCCCTGCAAGCGGGCGGCCAGTCGCCTGATCTCCGGCAGCCGGGCGTGCAGGGCGGCGCCCGGGCAACTGGTCATGTAGCCGTCGTTGTGGCCGGCGAGGGCGGGCAGCTCGGCGGTGGTGCCGGCCGCGTACCGGCTCAGGCCGTTGCTGGAGACCAGACGGACGCTCGCCCGCGGGTCGGTGCCGGTCAGGCCCAGCTTCCAGGCGGACAGCGCGGCGATGGCGTGGGTCATCGCCCGGGGCACGGGCATGCCCGCGGTGAAGGTGCCGAGGGCGGCGATGCCGGTGGTGCCGTGGTTGAAACCCTGGGTGTGGGCGCCGGTGACGGCCCGTTCGACGCCGCCGGCGCGGCCCTCGTAGACGGTGCCGCAGCGGTCGACGACGAAGTTGTAGCCGATGTCGTCCCAGTCGCGGGTGCCGGTCTGGCCGGTGTAGAGGTCGCGGATGATGCGGGGCGCGTCGGCGCAGTCGTAGCCGTTCGGCGAGTCGGTGTGGTGGACGAAGACGGCGGCGACCCGGTCGTCGTAGCGGGGGCGCGGCTGCTTGCGGGCGGCGTCGCCCAGCCACTGCGATCGCGGCACGATCTGCGGGCGCGGCGCCGCGTAGGGCGTGGCGGCAGGGCGGTGCGTCGCCGTGCGGCCGCTGGTCTCGGCGGCGTGCTCGACGCCGTGGGCGCACAGCACCAGCGCCACGACGGCGGCGACGCCCGGCAGGCAGCCGAGCAGCACCCGCGCCGCGCGCGGCGGTCCGGCTATGCCGGGTGTCCCGGCGGCGCGGTGCCTGCGCGTACCCCGCCGTCTTCGCAAGACACGCATGATCCCACTGTCGGCCTGATCCGGTCCGTCCGCGATGTGTGATGTGCCACCCGGTGGAACCATCGTCACGGTCCGCGACGTTTTTCCGAGTGCACGCGCGCGTGGCCGGTTCTGATCATCCACGCGCGTGTAACTGATCACCGGGCCCTTCCCCCACGTACTTAGGGGCACTTTCAACACCCTCTAAGGGGGTTCCGAGAGAAAGAAGGCGTGCGTGGACCTGCTCGACATCCTGCTGTTGCTGGTCGTCCTGGCCTACGCGGCATCCGGCTACCGGCGCGGGCTGGTGGCCGGCTGTGTGTCGCTCGCGGGCTTCGTGGGCGGTGCGGTCGTCGGCGTGTGGATCCTGCCGTGGGTGATGGACCTGGTGCCGCCGGCCACGACGCGCGCGACGGTGACGGCGGTGCTCACGGTGCTGCTCCCGGCGGTGGTGGGGCACGAGCTGGCGGGGCGCCTCGCGCTCAGGCTGCGGCGGGAGCTGGACCGGGGTCCGCTTCGCGTGGCGGACGGGATCGGCGGGGCGGTGGCCAACGCGGTCGCGGTCCTCATCGTGGCGTGGGTGGCCGCGAGCGTCCTGGGCGCTTCCTCGTCGCCGCTGGTCACCTCGGCGATCCGGGACTCGCGGCTGCTCGGCGCCGTGCAGCGGACGATGCCGGACACCACGCCGGCCTGGTTCTCGGGTGCCACGTCCGCGCTGACCGAGGCGGGCTTCCCGCAGGTCTTCAACCCCTTCGAGAACGAGTCGACCGCCGAGGTCGCCGAGCCCTCCGGCGACAGCGTCACGGCGGCCGCCACCAACGCCGCCAAGCTGAGCACGGTCAAGGTCGAGGGCGTCGCGGGCACCCAGGGCCGCGAGGGCAGCGGGTTCGTGTACGCGCGGGAGCACGTGATGACCAACGCCCACGTAGTGGCGGGCATCGACGAGCCGACCGTGCAGATAGGCGGGGTCGGGCGGACGTACGAGGCGCGGGTGGTGCTCTTCGACCCGCAGAAGGACGTGGCCGTGCTGTACGTGCCGGGTCTCAAGGCGCCCGTGCTCCGCTTCGACGACCAGGCCCGGCGCGGCGACTCGGCGGTCGTCGCGGGCTATCCGCAGGACGGCGACCTGAACCTCCAGGCGGCGACGGTCGCGAACCGGGTCCGGGCGACGGGCCAGAACATCTACAACGACGACACCGTCACCCGCGAGATCTACTCGATCCGCTCCACCGTCCGCCCCGGCAACTCCGGCGGCCCCCTCCTCACCACGGACGGCCGCGTCTTCGGCGTGGTCTTCGCCCGCTCCACCTCCGACGCCGAGACGGGCTACGTGCTGACGGCGGCCGAGGTCTCCTCCGACGCCGAGCGTGCGGCGAGCGCGACGGCGCCGGTGGACACGGGCGAGCTGGCCGAGTCCTGAGGATCGTCCGAGCTCAGAGGGAGCGCCCCATCAGCACATCGTCGACGTACGTCCCGTCGAGCAGGAACTCCTCGGGCAGGATCCCCTCCACCACGAATCCCTCGGCCTCGTAGAGCCCCCGGGCCGGGGTGTTGTGGGCGAGGACGCGCAGGGTGAGGCGGCGGGCGCCGCGCCGGCGGGCCTCGTCCACGGCGGCCCGGACCAGCGCCCGCCCGACACCCCGGCCGCGCACCTCCTCCGAGACGGCGAGGCCCTGGATCTGCCGGACGTGCCGGTTCGCCTCGACCGGCGTCGGGAAGCCGAGATGTACGTAGCCCGCCAGGCGGTCACCGAGTTCGGCGACCAGGCAGTCCTCGGGGGTGTGCCGCTCGCTGAAGAACGGCGGGTACGGCGGCTGCGGCCGGGGCATCACCGCGTGCAGGTGCGACCACGCGAGACGGTCCAGCAGCGCCAGCCCTTCGCCGTCATCGGGCACGGCGGTGCGGATACGGAGTTCGCTGCGCTCGGGCATGGGCGTCACCCTAGGTCGCAGGACCGTGGCCCGACAGGGGATTCAGGCGGCTGCCGGGCAGGATGGGCACATGGAACGCTCACGTATCGCAGTGGCCGGCGCCTCCGGCCTCATCGGCGGCGCCCTGGCGCGATCCCTGGCCGCGGACGGGCACGAGGTGGTGCGCCTCGTGCGCCGTACGCCCCGGACGGCGGACGAGGTCCGGTGGGATCCCGAGGGCGGGCGCGCGGACGCGGCCGGGCTCGCCGGGTGCGACGCGGTGGTGAACCTGGCCGGCGCGGGGGTCGGCAACCGCCGCTGGACGGACGCCTACAAGCAGCGGATCCGCGACAGCAGGGTGAACGGCACGGCGGCGCTCGCCCGGGCGGTCGCCTCGCTGGACGAGAAGGACCGGCCGCGGGTCTTCGTGAACGGCAGCGCCATCGGCTACTACGGCGAGACCGGGGACCGGGCCGTCGACGAGAGCGCGCCGGCGGGCGAGGGCTTCCTGCCCGAGCTGTGCGTGGAGTGGGAGGCCGCCACCACACCCGCCCAGGAGGCCGGCGTGCGCACGGTGTTCACCAGGACCGGGCTGGTCGTGTCCCGTGAGGGCGGTGCCTGGGGGCGGCTGTTCCCGCTGTTCCGGGCCGGGCTCGGCGGGCGGATGGGCGACGGGCGGCAGTACTGGTCGTTCGTCGCGCTGCACGACGAGGTCGCCGCGATCCGGCATCTCATCGACACCGACGGCCTGTCCGGACCGTTCAACATCACCGCCCCGAACCCCCTGACGAACCGTGAGATCACGGCCGTGATGGGGCGCGTGCTGCACCGCCCGACGCTGTTCGCCGTGCCCGCGCCCGTCCTGCGGAACGTGCTCGGTGAGATGGCCGGGGATGTGCTCGGCAGCGCCCGGATCCTGCCCACGCGACTGCTGGAGTCGGGGTTCCGGTTCGCCTTCCCGGAGATCGAGGGGGCGATCCGGGCGGCGTTGTGACGGGCCCCCGGGACGGCGACCGACGGTTCCGAGACAACCTTCCGCGCCGCACACCAGCCCCCTGTGACCACTTCACGCCCAGAAGACCTCCGTATGCGACCGCTGTGCGACCGTGCCCTGCCGATGCGCGACTCCCCCTGACCGATCGCGGCCCTACCCTCGACCAGAACTCGCGTATCCCTGGGGCCTGTTGAGGGCATGACGTCTCCAGCGCCCGCGCAACCTCGAGGAGGGGCACGTGCTTGAGCCCGCTTACCAGGCGGACGTGGTCGTCGTGGGGGCCGGGGTCGCCGGACTCTCGGCCGCGCACCGGCTGACCAGCGCAGGAGTGACGACCATGGTCCTGGAGGCCGCCCACGGGGTGGGCGGCCGCATGGCGACGGAGAAGGTGGACGGCTTCCGGCTCGACAGAATCGGCCAGTTGCTGTCCACGGCATACCCGGAACTACGGCTGACACCCGGCCTCGGCACCCTCGTGCTGCGCCCCTTCGCGCCCGGTGTCCTGCTGTACGGCGACGGACGGCACCATCGCGCGGGCGTCCAGGCGGGCACAGGGGGCGCGCGGGGCGCACTACACGCGGTGCGCGCCCTGGCGAGCGCCCCCCGGTCGCCGTCCGCGCCCAGGCCGCCCAGGAGGCCGGTGGCGGTTCCCGGACGGCAGGTCTCCGTGCCCCGGAGCCGGTCCGGTGCCCCGCTGGGCACGGCGGTCGACCAGGCCCGCCTGGGAGCCGCTCTGACCCGGCTTGCGGGCACCCCGGCCGAACGGCTGCTGGCCCGCCCGGAACTGCCCGCCGGCGAGGCCCTGGCGGCCCGCGGGCTGCCCGCCCGGACGATCGACGGCTTCCTGCGTCCGCTGCTCGCCGCGCTGCTGTGCGACCCGGACCTGACGACGTCCAGCCGGTGCGCGGACCTCGCGCTGCGCGCCTTCGCGAGCGGCCGGCTGTGCCTGCCGGAGGGCGGCGCCGAGGCCCTGCCTGAGCTGCTGGCCCGGATGTTGCCGGCCGGCACGGTGCACACGGGCGTGCGCGTCACCTCCGTGGCGACGACCTCGGTGACCACCGCCGAGCACGGTGAGATCCGGTGCCGGGCGGTGCTGGTGGCGACGGACGCGAGGGCCGCGGCCGAGCTCCTGCCCGGGCTGCGGGTGCCGGAGTTCCATCCGGTGACGGTCGTCCACCACACGACCGACGAGCCGCCGGGGACGGGGGCGTCGCTGTTGCTCGACGCGGACCTGGGTGGGCCGGTCGCGCATACGGCGGTGGTCAGCCAGATCGATCCGTCCCGGGCTCCGGCGGGGCGGGCGCTGGTGTCCTCGACGGTGCTGGGGCGGCCGCCGGGGGATGTGGACACGGCCGTGCGGATGCATCTGGCGCGGCTGTACGGGGTGTCGACGGCCCGGTGGGAGACGTTGGGTGTGTACCGGACGGCGGAGGCCGTGCCGGCGATGCGGCCGCCGCATGATCTGCGGCGGCCGGTGCGGTTGTTGGCCGGGCTGTACGTGTGTGGGGATCACCGGGATACCAGTACTGTCCAGGGCGCTCTGCACTCCGGGCATCGGGCATCCGCGGCGATCTTGGCGGACTTGGGGGCGGGGCGGTCGATGCATGTTGCCGACCCTGTGCCGACCGTGCCCCGGGCTGCATAGGTATTTCGTCGGGTGCGGGCGCGTGGGGGTTGTTCGCGCAGTTCCCCGCGCCCCTAAGGGCCTCTACCCAAGGGCCGCTACCTTGTCGCGGTAAGTCCGCACCGGTGCCGCGTCCTTGTACGGCTCCAATCGCCGCTCGAAGTCCCTCACATACTCCACCGCCCGTACCGAGCGCATCTCCGCCGCCTGCCCCGCCGCCTCCGCGGCCAGTTGGCAGGCCTGGTCGAGTTCGCCGAGGCCGAGGCGGGCGGTGGCGAGGACGACGCGGCAGAAGAGGCGGCTGCGGGCGTAGGACGGGGCGCGGAGCTGGAGTGAGCGTTCCGCGTGCTGGGCGGCGGCGCGGAACTGCTGAAGGTCCCGGTGGCAGTGCCCGAACTCGTCGGCGAGCTGCGCCTCGTCGAAGAACTTCGCCCAGTGCGGTACGTCGTCCCCCGGCCGGGCCGTCTCCAGGGCGCGCTCGGCGCGGACCAGTGCGGCCGTGCAGGCCCGCACCTCGCCGAGCACGCCGTGTCCGCGCGCCTCGGAGCAGTGCAACAGGGCCTGCACGACGGGCGGCGCGGAGGTGCCGACACCCTGCTGGGCCACACGCGCGAGCTGCACCGCCTCCCGCCCGTGCCCGAGGTAGACGGCCTGCCGGCTCATGGTGACCAGCACGTACGCCCCGTACGTCCGGTCCCCGGCCGCCTGGGCGAGCCGGAGCGCCTGCACGAAGTAGCGCTGGGCGAGGCCGTGCGCGGCGATGTCGTACGACGTCCAGCCCGCGAGCCGGGTCAGGTCGGCGGCGGCGGCGAACAGCCGGCGGCCGGTCTGCTCGCCGTAGGTGCCGCGCAGCATGGGCTCGCACTCGTGCTCCAGATAGCGCACGAGGGCCTGGCGGGCGTGGCCGCCGCCGTAGGCGTCGTCGAGAGTGCGGAACAGCTCGCCGACCGAGCGCAGGGCGGCGATGTCGCCGGCGGTCACCTTCTGGCCGGGTCCGCGTTCGGCCTGCCCCCGCTGGCGGGGCGGGGACGGCACGCCCGGCTCGGCCGGGGGCCGCAGGGCGGTGCGGCCCTGGGCCGGGATGCGGGCGGCGGGCGGCTCCCCGCGGGCCACCTTCTCGTCGGCCCGGCCGATCAGCCAGTCCCGGCTGGGCACGACGAGCCCGGCCGGTGTGAAGGCGATCTTGCGCAGCTCGGCGTGGCTGCCGGAGTCCTTGCGCCACAGCCCGCTGACGATGTCGACGGCCTCCTCGGGGGTGGACGCGAACTCCAGCCCCGCGTAGACGGGCGCGCAGGCGTCCAGGCCGAGGTCCTGGGCGGTGAGGCGGCGGCCCAGGCGCCGGGTGAAGACCTCGGCGATCAGCGCGGGCGTGGTACCCCTGGGCTGCTGGCCGCGCAGCCACCGGGTGACGGATGTCTTGTCGTATCTCAGGTCGAGCCCGTGTTCGAGACCGAGCTGATCCACGCGACGGGCGAGACCCGCGTTGGAGAACCCCGCTTCTGCGATGAGCGCGGCGAGCTGTCGGTTGGGGGTGCGCTGCGCGGGTCGTTCCGTCATGGTGCGGTGCGGTCTCCTGCCTTCCGGTGTGGGTGATCTGCCGGATTGCCTGTGAGCAGGCCTTATGGCTTGCTGGACGGCGCGAATGTAGCGGAGAGTAAACACCCCATCACACATTTTCGCGGACATTCATCCGATCGTGTGAGGATTGCCCCCAGGACTGACGCGTCCGGGCCGGACGTACAGTGGCTTGGGCGCGATACGTGCCTGACACACCCGTCCGAGGGAGGCGCTTGCCGTGAGTGGGTTGCGGTTCGTCCGCATGGGGTTCGGTGACGAGGCCGTCGAGTACCGGGAGGCGTGGGACGAGCAGCGCCGGGTGCACGCGGCGCGCTTCGCGGACGAGGTCCCCGACACCGTGCTGCTCCTGGAGCATCCCCCTGTCTACACGGCGGGACGGCGCACGGCGGACAACGAGCGGCCCCTCGACGGCACGCCGGTCGTCGACGTGGACCGCGGAGGCAAGATCACCTGGCACGGCCCCGGCCAGCTCGTGGGCTACCCGATCCAGAAGCTCCCGCGCCCGGTGGATGTCGTGGCCCACGTACGCCGCCTCGAAGAGGCCCTGATCCGCACCTGCGCGGAGTTCGGTCTGGAGACCACCCGGGTCGAGGGCCGCAGCGGGGTGTGGGTCCTGGGCGATCCGGTCGAGCAGCGCCCGGCGCTGGGGGGCCTGGCCCTGGACTTCGACCCGCGGCTGCACGACGAGGAGTTCGACCCGCGCCTGAACGGCCCGGAGTACGCGCCCTCCAACGCGGGTCAGCGCCGCGAGGACCGCAAGATCGCCGCGATCGGCATCCGCGTGGCCAAGGGCGTCACCATGCACGGCTTCGCGCTCAACGTGAACCCGGACAACAAGTGGTTCGACCGGATCATCCCGTGCGGCATCCGTGACGCGGGGGTCGCCTCCCTGGCGAACGAACTGGGTCGCGACGTCACGATCGAGGAGGTCCTGCCGGTCGTCGAGCGGCACCTGAGGGACGTCCTGGAGAACGCCGAGCTGAAGCCCCGGGAGATCGAGAAGACACCGGCGGCATAAAACGGGCTGTGGAGGGGCTGGCACCCACACAGGCTTTCAAATCAACGGGCGTACCCTTGAGGACGCCGAAGAATCAATCGCTAGGGAGCCGGTCGTGTCCGCAGTCGCACCCGACGGACGCAAGATGCTGCGCCTGGAGGTCCGCAACAGCCAGACCCCCATCGAGCGCAAGCCCGAGTGGATCAAGACCCGGGCGAAAATGGGCCCCGAGTACACCAAGATGCAGAACCTCGTGAAGAGCGAGGGCCTGCACACGGTCTGCCAGGAAGCCGGCTGCCCCAACATCTACGAGTGCTGGGAGGACCGCGAGGCCACGTTCCTCATCGGCGGCGACCAGTGCACGCGGCGCTGTGACTTCTGCCAGATCGACACCGGCAAGCCCGAGGCGCTCGACCGCGACGAGCCCCGCCGCGTGGGCGAGTCGGTGGTCACCATGGACCTGAACTACGCCACGATCACCGGCGTCGCCCGCGACGACCTGGAGGACGGCGGCGCCTGGCTGTACGCGGAGACGGTCCGCCAGATCCACCAGCAGACGGCCGAGCGCGAGGCCGGCCGGACGAAGGTCGAGCTGCTCGCGCCCGACTTCAACGCCGTCCCGGAGCTGCTCGAGGAGGTCTTCTCCTCCCGTCCCGAGGTCTTCGCGCACAACGTCGAGACGGTCCCGCGGATCTTCAAGCGGATCCGCCCCGGCTTCCGCTACGAGCGCTCCCTGAAGGTCATCACCGAGGCCCGCGACTACGGCCTGGTCACCAAGTCGAACCTCATCCTCGGCATGGGCGAGACCCGTGAGGAGGTCAGCGAGGCGCTGAAGCAGCTGCACGAGGCGGGCTGCGAGCTGGTCACCATCACGCAGTACCTGCGGCCCTCCGTGCGCCACCACCCGGTGGAGCGCTGGGTCAAGCCGCACGAGTTCGTGGAGCTCAAGGAGGAGGCCGAGCAGATCGGCTTCTCCGGTGTGATGTCGGGCCCGCTGGTGCGGTCCTCGTACCGCGCCGGGCGGCTCTACCAGATGGCCATGGAGCAGCGGGACGCGCGCATCGCGGCCCAGGCGGTCTGACGAACCGTCACCGTTCTTCCCCATGAAGAGTGGGACAAGCGTGTGAATTCGCGCACAAGAACCTACCCGCCGGTAGCGACCGATTTGACGCGGTCCTGACCGTCCTCGCAGATGAGGGCACATGTCAGGACCGCGTCGCCGTTCGACGGTTCCCAACCAGGGCTTCATGGGTGTTTGACCGGCCGGTCATGCCCTGGTAACACCAATCAGTGACGCTGAACTCACAGCACGTACACCGCTCCCGAGGGGGGACCTCACCCATGCAGGCCGCGCCCGTTCGCGCCACCGCGATTCCGTCCTTCACCACCGCCCTGCGTGCCGTCGAGTCGCTGCTGCTGAGCAGCGGTCAGCGCACCGCCCGCCGCAACGCCTGGACCTCCGTGCTGGAGGACCGCCGTCGCGCCAAGGACCGGGTCGAGGCGCAGCGCGTCCTCGATCAGTCCGTCTCCCGGTCCCTCTCCGTCCACCCCTGAGGCCCGCCCCCCCTCCCCCGCGAGCGCTCCCGCGGACACTGCCGTCGAAGGCGCTTGTGGGGCCACGTAGACTTCGGGTCATGGCGAGGAAGGAAACCGCAGCGGACGCTGCGAACCCCGGGCGACTGAAGCAGATCGCCCTGACCTACAAGATGACCCGCAGGGCCGACAAGAAGATCGGTCTTGTACTCGCGACAGTCGGAATCGTCACCTTCGGTGTCTTCCTCGCGATCGGTTTCTTGATCGGTCACCCCATCTATGCCGGCATCCTGGGCCTCCTGCTCGCCTTCCTCGCGACGGCGATCGTGTTCGGGCGCCGGGCCGAGCGGGCCGCCTTCGGGCAGATGGAAGGCCAGCCCGGTGCCGCGGCGGCGGTGCTCGACAACATCGGCCGGGGGTGGACGACGACCCCCGCGGTGGCGATGAACCGCAACCAGGACGTGGTGCACCGCGCGGTCGGCAAGGCCGGCATCGTGCTGGTCGCCGAGGGCAACCCGAACCGGGTGAAGTCCCTGCTCGCCGCCGAGAAGAAGAAGATGAACCGCATCGTCGCGGACGTCCCGGTGCACGACTTGGTCGTGGGCACGGGCGAGGGCCAGGTCGAGCTGAAGAAGCTGCGCACGACCATGCTGAAGCTGCCCCGCGTGCTGACCGGCCCGCAGGTCACCGCCACCAACGACCGGCTGCGTGCCCTGGGCGACCTGATGAGCAACATGCCGCTGCCGAAGGGGCCGATGCCCAAGGGCATGCGGATGCCGAAGGGCGGCGGGCCGAAGGCGCGCTGACGACCCGCACACCACATGAGTGAAGGGGCGGCCGGAGTGATCCGGCCGCCCCTTCACTCATGTCCGTTCGTTCATGTCCGTTCGTGCGTGTCAGATGCGGACCTCGACCGTGCCCGCCAGCCGGTCGTGCAGGCCACGGCCGTCGCGGTCCCAGATCAGGGCGGGGATCGCGAGGAAGAGCAGGACCGTGCGCAGCACCGCGCGCCACGGGCTGACGCGGCCGGTGTCCAGGGCGAGCACCCGCAGGCCGAGGAGCCGCTTGCCCGGTGTGAAGCCGACCGTGCCGACCGTGAGCACCATCAGGGCGAACATGATGAGCGGTGCCCAGATCTGGGCCGCTTCGTTGTAGCTCTGGGTGATGAGACCGTATGCGATCAGGAGGCTCAGGCCCCAGTCCACGGCGAGGGCGCCGAGCCGCCGCCCCGGGCGGGCGATCGAGCCGGGTCCCTCCTCGGGCAGACCGAGCTGCTCACCCCGGTATCCGAAGTCGACACCGGCCTCTTCCGCGGCCGCGCGGGGCCCGGAAAGCCACGATCCGAGTGCTTGCCTGTTGTCCACCCGTCCACGGTACTGCGCCCGGAAATGACCAGGGCACGGCGGGGTGCGTCGGGGCTACGGTGGAAGGTGAGCCGGTTAACTTGTGCGAAACAAATGAGTCACGCCCGAGAAACCACCCGTCCCTAGGGTCGAGGTCAGCGTGTGCCACCCGCACTGGCCGCACGAACGAACTACCACCCCGGCGGGACGGTCGGGAGTAGGAGGAGCTGGATGTTCCAGAACGCCGACGAGGCCAAGAAGTTCATCGCGGACGAGGACGTCAAGTTCATCGACGTCCGCTTCTGCGACCTGCCGGGCGTGATGCAGCACTTCACCGTGCCTGCTGAGGCGTTCGACGCGGACGAGGAGCTGGCCTTCGACGGCTCGTCCATCCGCGGCTTCCAGGCCATTCACGAGTCCGACATGGCGCTGCGCGCCGACCTGTCGACCGCCCGTGTCGACCCGTTCCGCCGTGACAAGACGCTGAACATCAACTTCTTCATCCACGACCCGATCACGGGCGAGCAGTACTCCCGTGACCCGCGCAACGTGGCGAAGAAGGCCGAGGCCTACCTGGCCTCCACCGGTATCGCGGACACGGCGTACTTCGGTCCCGAGGCCGAGTTCTACGTCTTCGACTCCGTCCGCTTCGCGACCACCGCGAACGAGTCCTTCTACCACATCGACTCCGAGGCCGGCGCCTGGAACACCGGCGCCCTCGAGGACAACCGTGGTTACAAGGTCCGCTACAAGGGCGGCTACTTCCCGGTCCCGCCGGTCGACCACTTCGCCGACCTGCGCGCCGAGATCTCCCTGGAGCTGAACCGCGCCGGCCTTCAGGTCGAGCGCCAGCACCACGAGGTGGGCACCGCCGGCCAGGCCGAGATCAACTACAAGTTCAACACGCTGCTTGCCGCCGCCGACGACCTCCAGCTCTTCAAGTACATCGTGAAGAACGTGGCGTGGAAGAACGGCAAGACGGCGACCTTCATGCCGAAGCCGATCTTCGGTGACAACGGCTCGGGCATGCACGTCCACCAGTCCCTGTGGACGGGCGGCTCCCCGCTCTTCTACGACGAGGCCGGTTACGCGGGCCTGTCGGACACCGCCCGCTACTACATCGGCGGCATCCTCAAGCACGCCCCGTCGCTGCTGGCCTTCACCAACCCGACGGTGAACTCGTACCACCGCCTGGTCCCCGGCTTCGAGGCCCCGGTGAACCTGGTCTACTCGCAGCGCAACCGCTCCGCGGCCATGCGTATCCCGATCACGGGCTCGAACCCGAAGGCCAAGCGCGTCGAGTTCCGCGCGCCCGACTCCTCCGGCAACCCGTACCTGGCGTTCTCGGCGCTGCTGCTCGCGGGCCTGGACGGCATCAAGAACAAGATCGAGCCGGCCGAGCCGATCGACAAGGACCTGTACGAGCTGGCTCCCGAGGAGCACGCGGGCGTCCCGCAGGTCCCGACCTCGCTCCCGGCCGTCCTCGACTCCCTCGAGGCCGACCACGAGTTCCTCCTCCAGGGCGACGTGTTCACGCCGGACCTGATCGAGACGTGGATCGACTACAAGCGCACGAACGAGATCGCGCCGCTTCAGCTGCGTCCGCACCCGCACGAGTTCGAGCTGTACTTCGACGTGTGATCGACGCCTGATCGAGACACCACGACCGCGCCCTCGCTGCCCGTACGGACAGCGAGGGCGCGGTCGTATGTTCTATTCTGCTGGCAGGACCCACACGGGGGTGGAGAGGGAATGCCCGAGCACGAACAGGACGGCCAGGAGCGCGAGTTCGACCTCAGATGGGCGGACAGCGCCGAGCACAAGGAGCCCTCCGCGCGGGCCCGAATGCTCGCCGCGCGCTGGAAGCACAATCCGCCCGGGCCCGTGCCCTTCCGGCCCGAGCCCGACCACAGGGGGTCTGGTCGTCGGTCGCGCTCGTCGTGGGTGTCGACGGTCGTGGTGCTCGGCTGTGTGGCCGCGGTGATCGTGCTGCTCGGGTACATCAACTTCCGGGCGCCGTACTAGAGCCTGCGCGGGGCCGGTCAGGCGGCGGCTGCTAGCGTCCGGCCACGTGGATGACGGTGTGTACGTGGGCAACGCGGGCACGGACGCGGCGCTGGACCGGGGGTGGCTCCTCGGGCACTTCAAGGACGTCGGCGATCCGCGCCACAGCGAGGCCGTCGAGGTCAAGTGGGGTGTCCACCCGGCCGGTGACGAACGGTCGCAGTGGGTGCGGGGTGAGGAGCGGACCGCGCTGCTGGTTCTCGTCAGTGGGCGGTTCCGGGTGGAACTCCCCGGCCGCAGTGTCCTGCTGGAGCGGCAGGGGGACTACGTCGTGTGGGGGCGCGGGGTCGATCACTCCTGGTTCGCCGAGGAGGAGTCGGTGGTGCTGACGGTCCGGTGGCCGTCCGTGCCCGGGTACGCGGTGGCCGGAGACGGCTGACGGCTGACGGCTTTGCCTGGCCCAGGGGTGATCGCGACCCGTTCATGGGCGGGGGCGGGTGCACACTGGCAGAGGGACGAGTGCCTGACTGCGGGGTGATGCAGATGCACAGCCGTTTCCGGAGCGACCGGCGGTTGACCACCCGTATGGGGATCACACTGTTCCTGCTCGGGCTGGTGTACGTGGGGTTCGTCGCGGCGCTGATCGTGCTGCTGAAGTCGTGGGTGCTGGTCGTGGTCGTCGCGGCGGCGGTGCTCGGGGCCCAGTACTGGTTCTCGGACCGGGTCGCGCTGTTCGGGATGCGCGGGCGGGTCGTGGAGCGCGAGGAGTATCCCGAGCTGCACGGGGTCGTGGACCGGCTGTGCGCCATCGCGGACATGCCCAAGCCGGTGGTGGCCGTGTCCGATATGGACATGCCGAACGCGTTCGCGACGGGGCGGAACCCCGACCATGCCGTGGTCTGTGTGACGACCGGGCTGCTCAGGCGCCTGGAGCCGGCCGAGCTGGAGGGCGTGCTCGCGCACGAGTTGTCGCACGTGGCGCACAAGGACGTCGCGGTGATCACGGTCGCCTCGTTCCTCGGTGTGCTCGCGGGGCTGATCGTGCGGTTCGCCTTCTACTCTCAGTTGTTCGGCGGGGGCCGCAGGGACCAGAACACGGCGGTGGTCTTCGCCGCGGTGATGGGCGTGTCGGCGGCCGTGTACGCGGTGAGCTTCCTGCTCATCCGGTCCCTGTCCCGGTACCGGGAGCTGGCCGCGGACCGCGCGGCCGCGCTGCTCACCGGCCGGCCCTCGGCGCTGGCCTCCGCCCTCACCAAGGTGTCGGGGGACATCGCCCGCATCCCGACGAAGGACCTGCGCACGGCCCAGGCGTTCAACGCCTTCTACTTCACTCCGGCGCTGGGCCGCGAGCCCGGTGTCGCGCGGCTCTTCTCGACGCATCCGAGCCTGGAGCAGCGGCTCGACCAGCTGGGCCGGATCTCCGCCGAGCTGGGCGAGGCGGCGGCGCCCGGAGGGGTGTGAGCGGGGATGGGGCTGCTGGACATTCTGCTCGGCCGGACCAAGCCGGTCGCGCCGGATCTCGACCGGCTCTTCGCGCTGCCGTCGGCAGCCGTGACGCTGGAGGCCGCGGCGGGCTTCACCCCGACCGGGCAGGGCGCGGTGTGCTTCGCCACGGTCGAGGGCGCGGCCTTCGAGCAGACTCACCGCGAGGTGCGGGCGCTGCTGGACGCGGACCGCGACCGCGACGGCCCGCCGGTGGAACTGCGGCAGGACGACTACGGCTACTCCTGGCTGGTCTCGCACCGCGCCCCCGACCAGCTCGCACCGCTGGTGACGGACCTGCACGCCGTGAACAGCCAGATGGAGGTGAACGGGTTCGGCCCCCAACTGCTGTGCTCCCTGGCCGGGTTCGGGGACCGGTCGGGCCGGCGGCTCGCGCTGGTCTACCTCTACAAGCGCGGCACCTTCTACCCGTTCGCGCCCCTGCGGGGAGAACCCCAGCGGCGTGACAACGCGCTGGAGCTCCAAGTGCGGGCGGCGATCGCCGGCGACCTGCCGATCGAGCAGGACCTGGGTCGCTGGTTCCCGGTGTGGGGAGCGCCGGGTCTGTGATCGACCCGTGTGATTGGCCCGTGTGATTGCCCTGTGTGATCGCCCTGTGTGATCACCCCTCACAAGGCCCGGCCGCGTGAATGAATGGCCGTATGAGTGAGCTGATCCCCTTCACACATGCCGTCGACGGTGAACGACTCAGCGGGCTGTCCGGCGGCACCGGCCCGGGTGAGCCGGCCAGGGCGACCGCCGTACTGCTGCACGGCGCGGGCAACGGCAGCAAGGAGCGGCTGCTGCCGTTGCTGTCGGAGTTCGCCGCGCACGGCTGCCACGCCCTCGCCTTCGACTTCTCCGGGCACGGGGAGAGCACCGGCCTGCTGCCCGAGCTGAGCCTGCGCCGCCGCTTCGAGCAGGCCGTGTCCGTCATCGACGCGCACGCGCGCGTGGACGGGCCGCTGGTCCTCGTCGGCTTCAGCATGAGCGGCCAGACGGTGGCCGATCTCGTCCGGCACTACGGGGACCGGGTGGCGGCACTGGGGCTGTGCGCGCCGGCGGTGTACGCGGCTCAGGCGTGGGACGTGCCGTTCGGTGCGGGTGACGGGCGGTTCAGCGAGATCATCCGGCGGCCCGGAAGCTGGCGGGAGTCGCCCGCGCTCGACGTCCTGAGGAGGTACGAGGGGCGAGCGGTGCTGGCGGTGCCGGGCACGGACGAGGTCATCCCGCCCGCCGTGACGGAGGCCGTCTCGGAGGCGCTGGCCCGGAGCGCCCAGTTCACCCACTGGGAACTCCCGGAGGCGGAGCACCGGTTGGGCCTGTGGTTCCGCGACCACCCCGGCGATGTGCGGGAGTTCGTCACGGCTGTTCTGGCCGGGCTGGGTGAGCAGGGCTGGACGGCCACGCGCGCGTGGGTGGCCAAGGAGCTGCCGGAGGGCCGTACGGTCGACAAGTCGGCTTTCCTGAGCGGTGGTTGGAGCGCCCAGATGCGGCGGCTCACCCTCGACGACGGCACCGAGCTGGCGCTGCGGACCTTCGTGAAGCCCTTCTTCCGGCGGCACGCGCCCGGGCTGCTGGCCCGCGAGGCGGAGATTCTCACGCTCTTGGCGGAGCAGGAGGGCGTGCCGGCCGCCGAGCTGATCGGCGTGGACGCGACCGCCGAGCACTGCGACCATCCGTCCCTGCTGATGTCCGCACTGCCTGGCCGGGTCCGGGTGGACGAGGAGGACCTCGACCCGCGGGTGGACCTGCTGGCGGCCCAGCTCGCCCGGATCCACCGGGTCGTCCCCGAGCAGCGTCCGCGGCTGTACCAGGCCTGGACGTCCCCTGAGCGGGTGCTCGCGCCCGAGGGTGCGCTGTGGGAACGAGCGGTGGACGTGATCCGCCGCGACCCACCGCCGTACGAGGGCTGCTTCCTGCACCGCGACTTCCATCCGGGCAACGTGCTGTTCACCGGCTCGGGGGCCGGCCTGCGGATCAGCGGTGTCGTCGACTGGGTGGAGACCTCGTGGGGTCCCGCCGACCTGGACGTCGCCCACTGCTCGACGGCCCTCGCGCTGTTGTACGGCTCGGAGTGCGGCCTCGGTTTCCGGGAGCGCTACGAGGCCCACGGCGGCCACCGGCAGGCCGACGGCTCGGACCACCTGTACTGGCGGCTGCTCGACGCCCTGGCCTACGCCCCCGACGCGGTGAAGCTGGCGGGCCCGTGGCGGGAGCTGGGCCGGATCGATCTGACGCCGGAGGTGCTGGCCGGGCGGCTGGAGGCGTATGTGGCCGGCCTGCTGGAGCGGTACGCCTGAGAGGCGGTGGTGGTGCGGGTGACGGCCGATTGTCAGTGGTGTTCGCGATGATGCGGTCGGATCGGAGCGATGGCCGGAGCGATGTGACGACTGGAGGCCGGTATGGGCGGTAGGGCGCAGCGGTACATCGGGGTGGCGGAGCGGCGGGCCCGGCTCGCGTCGCGGCAGCGGCTGGCCGGGCAGGCGCGGGCGGGAACTCCCGAGGAGGTCGCCGGTTCGCTCGTCGCCCTGCACGGCACGGACCCGGCTGCGGTGTACCTGGCCGTGGGCGCGCGGCTGGCGGACCCCGCGAGGACGGTGGCGGAGACCGGGCGCGCCCTGTACGACGACCGTTCCCTGGTGCGGATGCACGGCATGCGGCACACGGTGTTCGTGTTCCCCACGGCCCTCACCGCCGTCGTGCACGCCTCGACCGGCCTGGCGGTCGCCGCCCGGGAGCGGGCCGCGCTGCTCAAGGACATGGCGGCGGCCGGGGCGCCGGACGCGGCCTGGCTGAAGGAGGTCGAGGATGCGGCGCTGGCGGCACTCGCCCGGCGCGGGCAGGCCACGGCCTCCGAACTCGCCCAGGACGAGCCGCGGTTGCGGGAGCAGTTCGTGTACGCGGCCGGCAAGAGCTACGAGGGCCTGCACACGGTCTCGACCCGGCTGCTGAGGGTGCTGGGCGTCGAGGGGAAGGTCGTACGCGGCCGGCCGCTCGGCTCCTGGACGTCCAGCCAGTTCCGCTGGGCGGTGGCGCCCGAGCACCCCGAACTGGACCCGGCGCAGGCGCAGGCGGAGTTGCTGGGACTGTGGCTCGCGGCGTGCGGTCCGGCGACCGAGGCCGATCTGAAGTGGTGGACGGGATGGCGCGTGACGGACGTCCGCCGGGCGCTGTCCGCGATCGGGGCGCAGCCGGTGTCGCTGGACGAGGGCACGGGATACGTGACCGACGGCGACGTCGACGAGGTGACCGCGCCCGGCGAGCCCTGGGCCGCACTGCTGCCCGCCCTCGACCCGACGGCGATGGGGTGGCAGCAGCGCGACTGGTATCTCGCGCCGGAACTGCGGCCCCGGCTGTTCGACCGCAGCGGGAACGTCGGGCCGACGGTGTGGTGGAACGGCCGCGTGGTCGGCGGGTGGGCCCAGCGGCCCGGCGGGGAGATCGTCTGGCGGATCCTCGACGAGGAGGGGGTGGGCCGGGAGGCGCTCGCCGCGATCGAGAAGGAAGCGGAGCGGCTGAGCGGGTGGGTGGGGACGACCAGGATCACACCCCGCTTCCGGACACCACTGGAGAAGGAGCTGGCGGCGTAGCCAGAAGGGGCGTCGGGCCTTCGCGAGGTGGGGCGCCGGCCTTCGCGGCGTGGGGCGTCGGGCCTTCGCGAGGTGGGGAGCCGACCTTCACGGCGTGGGGCGCCGGGTCTTCTCGGCGTGGAGCGCCGGGTCTCCGCGGCGTGGGCCGCCGAGTGTCCGCGCGTGGGCCGCCGGGTGTCAGCGGCGTGGAGCGCCGGGTGTCCGCGGTGGAGCGCCGGGTCTTTTCGGCGTGGAGCGCAACCGGTGCCCGCGCTCCGCAGCGTGTGGGGCGCCAGGTCTCCGCGGCGTGGAGCCGGCCCCGCGCGGCGTGGAGCGCCGGCCCCCGCGGCGTGGAGCGCCGGCCCCCGCGGCGTGGGGCGCCGGGACTCCGCGGCGTGGAGCGCCGGGTCTTTTCGGCGTGGAGCGCAACCGATGCCCGCGCTCCGCGGCGTGTGGGGCGCCAGGTCTCCGCGGCGTGGAGCCGGCCCCGCATGGCGTGGAGCGCCGGTCCCCGCGGCGTCAGGGCCGTGCGTAGACCCCCGCCCGCGCCGCGGTCCCCTACGAGCGGCAGGAGGGCTTCGCCCGCCTGAATCCGCCGGTGTTCGCGGCACCGGGCCGTGCGGCATGACGAAGCGCCGGGCACCCCGCGGACAGGGCACCCGGCGCTCGGAATCGGGTCAGGTCAGCGCGCGTACCGCATGAGCGCCCTCACCATGTGGCACGTCGTGTCCGACGGCGGGTGGACGCCGATCAGTTCCGCCGTGTCGCGGATCGTCTCGTTGCGGGCCTGGTTCGGCATGTAGACGCCGGAGTCGAGCAGGGCGATGGCAAGGCGCATCGCCTTGAGGCGACGGTTGTGCGTGACGTACCACTCGCGCGGACGGCCCGGCGGCAGCGGCCGCTTCTCCACGGGCACGTACGGCAGGTCGAGCAGGACGGGGCGCTTCGCGGTGGACTGGGTGGGCAGCGGCTTCGGCTTGAGTGCGGCAGCGGGCACAGGCATCCTCCTGTCGCGGTGAGGGCGGCTCACCGGGGTCCTCGGCGACCCCGGCGCCACCCTCGAACACTGCTTCTATTCTACTGCCCACCACTGACAAAAGGCCCTGGCCACAAGGCCTTTCGGGGGTGCCGTGACACAAGTGGAGAACGAGTTTCGAGCCACGCTCCCCGGCGTCACGGGGGCGTACCGTGGGGCCATGGAGATCTGGATCAACCCGGCCTGTTCGAAGTGCCGCAGTGCCGTGCAGCTGCTCGACGCCGAGGGCGCCGACTACACCGTCCGCCGCTACCTGGAGGACGTGCCGAACGAGGACGAGATCCGGGGCGTGCTGGACCGGCTCGGACTGGAGCCCTGGGACATCACCCGCACCCAGGAGCCCGCCGCCAAGGAACTCGGCGTCAAGGACTGGCCCCGCGACGCGAGTGCGCGGGAACGGTGGATCAAGGCCCTCGCCGAGCATCCCAAGCTGATCCAGCGGCCGATCATCACGGCGGACGACGGTACGGCGGTGGTCGCGCGCACCGACGAGGCCGTACGAGATGCCCTCTCCCGGTAGAGGCCCCCAGGAGATCTCCTTCTTGTGTGACGGACGTTACTTCAGTGACTCCTGTAACCGCTGAGTAACCTCGTTCGGTATCTCGTACATAGCGACGTACGCTCCCCTACCTCTTTCAGGAGGCGCGCATGTCGCGTAGGAGAACTCTCGGCACGAAGAAGAAGATCGCGCTGCTGGTGAGCGCGGCGACCGTGGCGGGAGGCGGGGCCTTCGTCATGGCGAGCACGTCGAACGCCACGCCGCCGGCTCCCAAGTCGGCGGCGGAGTCGACGGCCTGTCTGGGACTCGCCACCGCCCTCGGCAACAACCAGAAGTTCATCGCCGACCAGCAGGCCAACCCCGACGCCCAGTCGGAAGCCAGGATCGCCAACCGCCAGGCGGTCATCGAGGAGATCAAGCGGAAGCAGGAGGCGTCGGGGTGCGCGGTTGGGGAGTCGGCTCAGGACTCCCAGGCCGCGCAGCCGTCGCAGCCCGCGCAGGGCGGTCAGCAGGGCGGCCAACAGGGCGGAGGCGCCCAGCCCTCGCAGCCCGCGCAGTCCGCCCCCGCGCAGTCCGCCCCCGCGGAGAACCCCGGCGGTGGCGCCGAGGCCTCCGGGCAGCAGGTGTGCAACGGCTCCACCGTCACGCTCTCCGGCGAGGACGGTGCGCCTGCCGCGTCCAGCAACCAGTTCCCGGCCGGCACGAAGCTGAAGGTCACCAACCTGGACAACAACAAGTCCACGACGGTGGAGGTCACTTCGGTCTCCGGCAGCTGTGTGCTGCTCAACAACGCGGCGTTCGAACAGGTCCGTGAGCCCGGCAAGTTCCTGATCCGCCGGGCCGTGATCGAGAAGGTGGGGTGACGCCGGACGGACGAGGACGAGTGAGTCACTGAGGCGGCGGCCCACCCCTCGGCCGCCTCCTCGTACGTGTCAACGGTCCTGCCGCTCCCGGCCAGGAGCGGCAGGACCGGCGCGCCGCGCGACACGTGGCGCCGGTCACCGGCTTGACGGAGGGAAGCCGGTGACCAGCTCATCCCTCGGGGCCAAACACCCTCACAGCGTGAGGCAGGGCACCACGACACCAGGTAACACGGGGTTCACATTCGAGCAATGGCCGGGAAATCGCCTGTTGACAGGCTGCCGGGCATTGACGCGGCGCCCCAGTGCCGCAGCGCCGCAAGCACCCGCGATACGCGCCCAGACACACCCCCGAAGGATGTGGCCCGTGACCTTCAAGGCTGAGTACATCTGGATCGACGGCACCGAGCCGACGGCCAAGCTGCGTTCCAAGACCAAGATCATCGCGGGCTCCCCCGCCGGTCTCGACGCGCTGCCGATCTGGGGCTTCGACGGGTCCTCCACCAACCAGGCCGAGGGCCACGCCTCGGACTGCGTCCTCAAGCCGGTCTTCACCTGCCCGGACCCGATCCGCGGCGGCGACGACATCCTGGTGCTGTGCGAGGTCCTGAACATCGACCTCACCCCGCACGCCAGCAACACCCGTGCCGCGCTGGCCGAGGTCGAGGAGAAGTTCGCGGCGCAGGAGCCGATCTTCGGCATCGAGCAGGAGTACACCTTCTTCAAGGACGGCTACCCGCTCGGCTTCCCCAAGGGGGGCTTCCCGGCCCCGCAGGGCGGCTACTACTGCGGTGTCGGCGCCGACGAGATCTTCGGCCGTGACGTCGTCGAGGCGCACCTGGACAACTGCCTGAAGGCGGGCCTGGGCATCTCCGGCATCAACGCCGAGGTCATGCCCGGCCAGTGGGAGTTCCAGGTCGGCCCGCTCGCCCCCCTGGAGGTCTCCGACCAGCTGTGGGTGGCCCGCTGGCTGCTCTACCGCACCGCCGAGGACTTCGACATCGCCGCCACGCTCGACCCGAAGCCGGTCAAGGGCGACTGGAACGGCGCCGGCGCGCACACCAACTTCTCCACCAAGGCGATGCGCGAGTCCTACGACGCGATCATCACCGCGGCCGAGTCGCTCGGTGAGGGCTCCAAGCCGCTCGACCACGTCAAGAACTACGGCGCGGGCATCGACGACCGCCTGACCGGTCTGCACGAGACCGCCCCGTGGAACGAGTACTCCTACGGCGTCTCCAACCGCGGCGCCTCGGTCCGTATCCCGTGGCAGGTCGAGAAGGACGGCAAGGGCTACATCGAGGACCGCCGTCCGAACGCCAACGTCGACCCGTACGTGGTGACCCGCCTGCTCGTCGACACCTGCTGCTCGGCGCTGGAGAAGGCCGGCCAGGTCTGATCCACCCGCAAGGCTCCTGAGGGGCGCTCACCGTGCGCGGTGGGCGCCCCCTCGCGTTGTCAGTGGGCCATGTCATCGTGGGGGCATGAAGATCGACGGGGGCCTCGACATCAAGGTGAAGACGGAGAGCGGGCAGACGTACGCGCGGATCCCGGCGCGGCGACTGCGCGAGCTGGTGCAGCGGATCGGCGGGGACGACGACCACTTCCTCGTCGTGCAGCGGATACCGGACCGGCCGCTGCTCTTCATCCAGACGGCACGCGACGGGGACGGGGCGTACGACCTCCAGCACCGCACGGGCCGCGTCCCCCACATGTGGGTGGCCCGGGTGACCGACCCGGGCCTCGTCGCCGAGGTGATGGAGCGCTGGGCGCGGCAGGAGGACGGCTGGGACGCCGGAGTCTCCTGGGAGCGTGAGGAGTTCGGGCTGCCCGAGGAGGCCCCTGCCCTCGCGGCCAAGGTCGCCGCGCGGGCCGAGGAGCACGTCCGCGAGATGCTCCGGGACGGCTATCTGGGCATCGAGGCGATGATCCGGGAGACGGTGTACCTGATGGAGGACGGCGAGGGCGCCTCCCCCGTCTCCCGGACGCAGGCCCGCGAGATCGTCGAGCGGCTGTGGCTGGACCGGCTCGACGAGCAGGAGACGTGGGCCGGGCCGACCGGTCCGGACCGGCTGGAGCAGGCCTTCGCGGCCCTGGAGGACGCCGGCATCGTCGCCCGGGAGGACTTCGCCTGCTGCCGCGGCTGCGGCCTGACGGAGATCGGCGCGGAGGCGGACGGCAAGCCCGGGGTGCGGGGATTCGTCTTCTTCCACCACCAGGGCACGCGCGGCGCGGCGCGGGGACACGGCCTGTCGCTCTACTACGGCGGATTCGACGGCTCCGAGGAGACCACGAAAGCCGTCGGACACGAGGTGGTGGCGGCGCTGGCCGCGGCCGGGCTGTCCGCGGAGTGGGACGGCGACCCGGGCAAGGCGATCGACGTCGCGCCCCTGGAGTGGCGCAAGCGCCTGGTGGGATGAGGTGCCGGAGGGGCCAAAGGCCCTCCCGGCGGATGTCCAAGCTGTGAGAGGAGGGTCCCGGCACCTGGCCCCCGTCTGCTTCAATGGCCTCATGGCCAGCTACCAGAAGCACACCGCGACGGGTCGCCATGACCTCGAGCCCTTCTGGCCGTCCCGTCAGGACCACGACTTCGACCGGGTGTGTTGCCGCGCGACGAACGCGCCGGCCCTCTAAAGCCGTACACCCCCCGGCCTTCGGCCAGCGCGAACCGCGTACGTCCCTCGGCGAGCCCGACCACGAATCGCGGCCGTCGACCTCTCCGACGAACTCCTCGCGCGAAAGAGCTGACCTCTCATGGCGACCACTCGTTCCCTGTCTCCCGCCGCCCCCTTCAACGCCCCCTCGGCCACCGGGCCCCGGCACCGGCTGCGTGCCGTCGACCGGGATGAGGTGGTGACGGTCGCGGACCTGCTGCCGCCCGGTGCCACCTGGCTCCCGGCGCCCCAGCACACCCTGCCCACGCTGCCGGGGCAGCCGCCGATGATCGGCTATCTGGTGCTCGTCCCGGCCGACCAGCAGCCGCCGTTCCCGGCGGCGGTGCCGGACCGGTCGGAGACCACCCGCGTCGAAAGCCCCGCAGTCTTCGAAAGCCCCGAAGGCCCCGCAGGCCCCGAGCCGGGCGGTGAGCCGCTGATCCGGGTCGACACCGTGCAGCGCACGGCCGAGGTGGCGGGGCGTCAGCTCGACCTCACCTACCTGGAGTTCGAGCTGCTGGCCCACCTCGTGGCGCATCCGGGCCGGGTCCACACCCGTGACCAGCTGGTCGGCACGGTGTGGGGCTACGGGCATGTGGGCGACGGCCGTACGGTCGACGTCCACGTCGCCCGCCTGCGCCGCAAGCTGGGTGCCGAACACCGCGACACGATCCGCACGGTGCGGCGGGTCGGCTACAAGTACGTGCCGCCGACGGCGCACTGAGGCCCCTCCCCCGCCGGCCCGTCTGCTGACAGCAGATCACCGTTCCGTCCTCTCGCCCCACCGGGCAGAGTCCGAGGCATGAGACTTCTGATGCTGGGTGGTACGGAGTTCGCCGGCCGGGCGGTCGTGGAGGCGGCCCTGGGGCGGGGCTGGGAGGTGACCGTCTTCCACCGGGGGCGGCACGAGGCGCCGGCCGGCGTGCGGTCGCTGCTGGGCGACCGCACCACGCCCGGCGGTCTGGCCGCCCTCGCCGAGCACCCGGGCGAGTGGGACGTCGTCGTCGACACCTGGTCGGCGGCGCCCCGCGCGGTGCTGGACGCGGCGCGGCTGCTGCGGGGCCGCGCCCGCCGGTACGTGTACGTGTCGAGCTGCTCGGTGTACGCGTGGGCCCCTCCCGCCGGATACGGCGAGGACGCGCCCCTGGTGGAGGGCGCGTCGGCCGACGCTGACCAGACCGACTACCCGCGGGACAAACGGGGCGGCGAACTGGCCGTCCTGGACGCCTTCGGCGAGGACCGGTCGGTGCTCGTACGGGCGGGGCTGATCCTCGGCCCGTACGAGAACGTCGGCCGACTGCCCTGGTGGCTGGGTCGCATGGCGCGCGGCGGCCCGGTGCTGGCTCCGGGCCCACGTGAGCTGCCCCTTCAGTACGTGGACGTCCGTGACCTGGCCGAGTGGATCCTGCACGCGGCGCAGCGGGAGCTGAGCGGGCCGTACAACCTGATCAGTCCGCAGGGGCACGCCACCATGGGCGAGTTGCTGGACGCCTGCGTCCGGGTCACCGGTGGTGCGGCCGAACTCCGGTGGACCGAACCCGACGCGATCCTCAAGGCGGGCATCGAACCGTGGACCGAGCTGCCGGTGTGGGTGCCGCCGGGCAGCGACCTGCACGACGCGCTGCACGGCGCGGACGTCTCCCGGGCGGTCGAATCGGCTCTGAGCTGCCGACCCGTCGAGGAGACCGTGGCCGACACCTGGCGGTGGCTCCAGGACATCGGCGGCACGGCACCCCAGCGCCCGGACCGGACGAGGACGGGGCTCGCCCCGGAGGTGGAGGCGAGGGTGCTCGCGGCCGGCGGAGACGGGAGGGGTGTAGGTAGCACCACCCCCTGACCGGGGTGGTCGGCCCAGTGACCCGCGCACTCCGCTCGGCAAGACTGACGCCATGACCATCGACACGAAGAACGGCAACGGGCGTACCAAGGGGCGGGGCATCGGGCTCGCCGCGATGCGGGGGCTGGGGGTCGCCCTGGTCTCCCTGCCGGGGGCGGTGCTGTGCTTCACCCTGTCCCTGGTGTCCATGGCGCTCATCCCGATCGGCATCGGGCTCGTCACGACGCCGTACGTACTGACGGGGGTGCGGGCGTTCGCGAACTGGCGGCGAGTGCTCGCGGCGGAGTGGGGCGGGGTGCGGATACCTCCGGCGTACCGGCCGCTGCCGAGGAACGCCAACCCGTGGACGCGCACCTTCGGGATGCTGCGCGACCCGGCGACCTGGCGGGACCTGATGTGGCTGCCGGTCGACATGACGGCGGGGTTCGTCACCGCGCTGCTGCCGGCCGCGCTGTGGCTGTACCCGCTGGAGGGCTTCGCGCTCGCGGTCGGGCTGTGGCGGGTCTTCCCCGACGGGTACTGGTACGGATTCGTGCCGGTCACGGGGCAGGTGTCCGCGCTCGGTGCCGCTGCCCTGGGCCTCGTCATCCTCTTCTTCGCGCACTTCCTCAGCCCGCTCCTGCTGGACGTCCACTTCCGCCTCACCCAGGCCGTTCTGGGCTCGGGCCAGCGCCAACTGGCCGAGCGGGTGCGGGTCCTGACCGAGACGCGGCGGGACGCGGTCGACTCCTCCGCCGCCGAACTGCGGCGCATCGAACGGGATCTGCACGACGGGGCCCAGGCCCGGCTGGTGGCGGTCGGCATGGACCTGGGCACCATCGAGGCGCTCCTCGACAAGGACCCGGCCAAGGCCAAGGAGCTGATCGCGCAGGCCCGCACGTCCTCGGTCGAAGCGCTGGCCGAGCTGCGCGAGCTGGTGCGCGGCATCCATCCGCCGGTCCTCGCCGAGCGCGGACTGGGTGACGCCGTACGGGCGCTGGCGCTGCGGCTGCCGGTGGCCACCGAGGTGAACGTGGACCTGCCCGGGCGGGCGGAGGCGCCCGTGGAGTCCGCCGCGTACTTCGCCGTGAGCGAGGTGCTCACCAACGCCGTGAAGCACTCCGGCGCCGACCGGATCTGGGTCGACCTGCACCACGCGGACGGCCATCTGCGGGCGACCGTCACCGACAACGGCAAGGGAGGTGCGGTGATCGGGGCCGGTTCCGGACTGGCCGGGGTGGAGCGGCGACTGGGTACATTCGACGGCGTCCTGGCCGTCAGCAGCCCCGCGGGCGGTCCCACCATGGTCACCATGGAGATCCCTTGCGCGTAGTCCTGGCCGAAGACCTGTTCCTGCTGCGCGACGGACTCGTCCGGCTGCTCCAGGCGCACGACTTCGAGATCGCGGCGGCCGTCGAGTCCGGTCCCGAACTGGCCGCCGCGCTGGCCGAGCTGGAGCCGGACGTCGCCGTGGTCGACGTCCGCCTGCCGCCCACGCACACCGACGAGGGGCTTCAGTGCGCGCTCGACGCACGCAGGAAACGGCCCGGGCTGCCGGTGCTGGTGCTCTCCCAGCACGTGGAACAGCTCTACGCGCGTGAGCTGCTCGCCGACGGCAGCGGCGGCGTCGGATACCTGCTGAAGGACCGGGTGTTCGACGCCGAGCAGTTCGTGGACGCGGTACGGCGGGTCGCCGCCGGTGGTACGGCGATGGATCCGCAGGTCATCCAGCAGCTGCTGGCCCGGCAGGCGGGCGACGGCCGGCCGCTGGCCCGGCTGACTCCCCGCGAGCGGGAGGTGCTGGAGCTGATGGCGCAGGGCCGGACCAACGCGGCGATCGCGGGCAGGCTGGTCGTGACGGAACGGGCGATCGCCAAGCACACCGCGAACATCTTCGCCAAACTGGGACTGGAGGTCTCGGACGACGACAACCGGCGCGTGCTGGCGGTTCTCGCGTATCTCGACCACGGCCGGTGAAACCGGACCTGCTTATTCACCCGCTGTCGGGGATCAACAACTCCCGGTGCGCAAGAGGCTGTTGAGGACACAGCTCCCTCACGAATCTCGCATCAATTTCCGAGACATCTGAACACCCCTGGGACGGCCTCCGTATGGAAGGGCGCCGCTTCACTCCTGTCGGGCGCCTCGATGCCCCCGAAAAAGGAAGTCAGAGGAGTTCCATGGGACGCAACACAAGAAAACGCCGGACGCCGATGGCCACCAAGGCCATAGCCGCATCGGCGGCCCTAGCGCTCGGTGGGGGCGGGCTGATCTGGGCAAACTTCTATGCCTCGGCGCATGAGGAGAACTCGGCGAACCAGACGAAGGCCGCGGGCGCACAGATCGCCACGATCCAGTGCCCGGACGTCGGGCAGCAGCTCACCGATGTGCCGGAGGGTGCGCGGCAGGGGGTGGACAAGGAGCTGGCGAACCTCGACAAGCAGATCAGCGAGGCCTACACCCGGCTCGCCTCCACGCGTCAGGCCCAGGCCGGTGACTCGGGCTTCGTCAACAACGCCATCCTCGGCCCGCTGAAGTCGAAGCGGACCGCTGTCATCGACCGGATCGGCATCAACATCCGGCGGGTGGGTGGCCAGGCCCCGGACAACCTCGCCCAGATGGCGGAATGCAAGGGCATGGCCGCCGACGCGAACACCAACGACGGCGAGGCCGGGGGCGGTCAGAACAACGACGGCCAGAACAACGACGGTCAGGACCAGGGCCAGGACCAGGGCCAGGACCAGGGTCAGGACAACGGCGGTCAGGACCAGGGCGGTGACAACGGCCAGGACCAGGGTCAGGGCGGCAACGGCGGTCAGGCCAACAACGGCCCGGTGGCCGACGACTTCATCAACATCGAGGACGTCCAGCCCAACTCCCGCAACCTGCCGAACGGTCTCGCCGCGAACGGCGACGGCGGTTCCACGGGCTCGTTCACCACGAACTGCGGCACCAACGAGAACGAGAACCGCAACTCGGACAACGTGATCGTGGCGCCCGGCGTCTCCAACGGCGCGCAGCACCAGCACGACTACGTCGGCAACCAGAGCAACAACGCCTTCGCGAGCGACGAGGACCTGGCGAACGCCGAGACGACCTGCCAGAACCAGGGCGACAAGTCCTCGTACTTCTGGCCGGTCCTGCGGATCCAGGACGGTTCGGACGACATCGACGCCGGCCAGCCCGGTGGCGGTCAGGACGGCAACGTCGGCAAGATCGTCGAGCCGGCCGAGGCCCAGCTCAAGTTCGTCGGCAACCGCACCAGCGACGTCGTCGCGATGCCGAAGGCCCTGCGCATCATCACCGGTGACGCCAAGGCCTTCACCAACGGCCTCAACAACGCCAACACCTCCTGGAGCTGCACCGGGTTCGAGGACCGTCAGGTGACGGACAAGTACCCGCTCTGCCCCGAGGGCAGCAGCGTGGTCCGGACGTCCAACTTCCAGAGCTGCTGGGACGGCCAGAACATCGACAGCGCCAACCACCGCACCCACGTGGACTTCGTGGAGGCGGACGGCAGCTGCTCGAACGGCTTCCAGGCCATCCCCCAGCTCCAGGTCCGCCTGGTCTACGACGTGCAGGCGCCGCAGATCAACAACGGGCAGATACAGAACGCCTTCGCGGTGGACTCCTTCCCGGAGCAGCTGCACAAGGCGATCACCGACCACAACGACTTCATCAACTTCTTCGACGAGAACGTGATGAACGAGATGGTCCAGTGCATCAACAACGGCGAGGACTGCCAGTAGTCCGCACGTAAGTGAAAGCCGGCGGTGGGATTTCCCACCGCCGGCTTTCGCTTGCCCGGCCCGCGCGGTCAGCCGTGGCCGCCGCCACTGCCGTGTTTGCCGCTGTCGTGGTTGCCGCTGTTGTGACTGCCACCGGGATTCATGTGCTCGGAGCCTTCCTCCATGGTCCCGCCGATGGTGCCCTGGAGCGCCGTGACCGTCTTCTTCTCGCCGACGGCGACCCACTTGCGGCCGACCAGGTAGTAGCCGCCGTAGTCCTTCGCCCCGTTCAGCCACTCGCGCTGTCCGCGGTCGGTGGCGAAGGTCGCGAGGACGTATTTCTCCTTGCCCTTCTTGCACAGGGCCTGGCGGATGGTGTCGGCGTCGGTCTGCATGTCCGGCTTGCACTTGGCCTCGGCCGCGATGTGCTCCAGACTGCCGGTCACCGTCTCCGGCGCGGCCGCCTCGCCCTTGCCGCCGGATCCGCAGCCGGTCAGCGCCAGTATCGCCACCGCGCCGCTCAGCGCGAGCATCGGTCGGGTCACCCTCATCTGTTCCTCCGGTCCTTGTCACGGCACGGTCCGGACGCATGCCGCACGGAGCCCCGGCAAGAGGCTCTCGTCTTCGATACGGCTGCGGCGGGCGCAGCGCTCAAATCCAGGTGCCACCGCGGGCACGTCCGTGCGAGTCTGTCCCGGTGAACCAGGACTGGGAAGATCGCGTGGCCGCCTTGTGGGACCGGTTCGACGACTACGCCGAAACCGAGGAGGACGAGGCCCGCTTCCGCTCCGACGTCGACGCCCTCGTCGCCGAGCTGCCGGAGGGCAGCCCGCTCGGTCCGTTCGAGCAGGCGTGCGCCTGGGACTCCACGGGCCACTCGGACAAGGCGGTCCCGCTCTACCGGGAGGCGCTCGAGCTCGGCCTCGCCGACGTCAGCCCCTACAAGGCCCGCCGGACGAAGATCCAGATGGCCAGCTCGCTGCGGAACATCGGACAGGCTGAGGAGGGCGTCGCGCTGCTGACGCCCGAGCTGGAAGCTCCGTCCGACGAGCTGGACGACCCGGTGCGGGCCACGCTCGCGCTGTGCCTGTCGAGCCTGGGCCGCGATCGCGAGGCGCTGTCGCTGACCCTCGGCGCCCTGGCCCCGCACCTGCCGCGCTACCAGCGGTCGATGGCGAACTACGCCCGGCTGCTGGTGGAGCCCGGGGAGCAGCCAGGGGCGTGACGCCCCGTGGTCAGGTGACCATCCCCCGATTCGCTCGTTCTGCTGAACGTGCAGTCACAGGATGTCGCCCAGCGCCCCGCGCCCCCCTCCCCCGCCGGCCCGGTCGTCGATGTCGAGCAGGCCGAGGCCGCGCTCGTCGAGCACTATCCGCGGCTCGTGCGGCTCGCCTATCTGGTGCTGCCGCCGGGCCTGGGCCGCAGCAGGCGCGTCCTCACCGCACACGCCCTCACCCAGCGCGCACTTCCCCGCAACCGCACACCGGCGCCGGTGATCCCGGCCCAGTCGACCGGCCGTGACGGTGACCCGGGCTACGCCCTGGTCCGTCTCCAGGTGCTGCGTACGGCGCTGGAGGCGGGGCTGCCCCTGAAGCGCAAGGCCTGGCCGAAGCGGTCCCAGTTGCCGCCGGTGCTGCCGCAGGTGTGGGGGCTGAAGCTGTTCCCGCGGTCCGGCGGCGCCGACGAACTCGCCCTGGACCAGCGGCTGTCCACCCTGTCCGGCCCGGCCCGGGCCGCCTACGCGCTGCGCGGCCTGGAGCGGCTGACGGACGACGGCGTACGCAAGGTGCTCACGACCGCGGGGGTCGCCGACGCGGACGGTGCGCTGCTGGAGGCCGACGGGATCCCCGCGCAGTACGGACTGCTCGACTCCCCCGAGTTCGACCCGTGCTCGCTTCAGGCCCGCCCCACCGACCTCATGCGGCGCCGCCAGCACCTGAAGGCCGCGCTGGCCGCGGGGGCGGCCCTGCTGGTGTGCGGGGCGCTGCTGGGTCTGCCCGGCGATGGGTGGGGCCCCGACGGCGCCGCCGCGCCGCCGTACGCGCGGAACCCGGCCGCCCAGGCCGCCCTGGACCCCGCGAAGCTGACCCGGGTCTCCCCCGCCGCGTGGCGGGGCTCGGCGCGCACGGACTTCTCGGTGTGGCCGGCCCGCGGCGAGCTCACCGGCGACTCGCCCCTGCTGCGCCGCGCCCTGGCCGTCTGGGCCCGCCCGGGCGAGACGGTCGGGGTGTCCGCGACGCCCGGCACCCCGTCCGGCGGCCCGGCCGGACCACCCCAGTTGCTGTACGCGGGGACGGTCGACGCGGCGCGCGTGGTGATCCTCTACGACGGTCTGCGCGTCGCCCGGTACGCCGAGCCGAAGGAGGGCACGCAGGGCGCCGCCCTCGACTTCGCCCGGGTCGACGGCGCGGGCCGGGCCGAGGCGGGCGCGGTGGTCCTCGGCCGGTCCGACGGCAACGTCCGCTATCTGACCGCCCCTTGGGTGAAGGAGGCGGGCGAGCGGGACCTGATGAAGCCGGGCTCCGGCGCGATGGACCTGGCCCTCGCCGACGGTGTGACCGCGCCGCTGGCCAGCCCGGTTCTGCGGGCCGGCGCGTGCACGTCGTGGAACGTGCTGCAACTGAGCGACGGCACGAGAACGCGGCTGCTGACCGACCTCGGCGAACTGGTCCCGGCCCGGCTCACCGCCGGACGGCCCGGCTCACCGCGCGAGGCGTCCGGTGCCGAGGCGCTGCGCACCTGGGGGCCGTTCGCCTGCTCGCTGGGCACGGTGCGCTCGGCGGGCGTGCGGAGCGTCAACGCCTGGGCGTTCAACAGGCAGCCGCTGCCGGACGCGAGCGGTTCGGCCGCGTGGGTGTGCACCCGGGCCGAGACCTGGCGGGGCGGCGGAGCGCGGGTGCTGGCCCAGTTCCACACGCCGGGCGGGAGGTACGGGGCGGTGGCGGCGAAGGCCGAGAACGTGCTCGCCTGCGGGGCGCGCGAACCGCACGTGCTGGCCGGAGTGCTGTGGAAGTCGAAGGCGGGCGGCTGGTATCTGCTGGCCGCCGGCAGCCGGGACACCGCGTCGATCCGCGCGACGGGCGGGGTCGGCGGGGCGTCGCAGACCAGTTTGCTGACCGTGCCGGCCGAGCGGGGGGCTCGGGCCGAGCTGAAGGGGACACTGCGGGACGGGCGCCCGATCGGCGGGCTGCGCTGAACGGCGGCTGAGGCGCCCCGTCCGGCGCCCCTGGGTGACCATCCCCGGACGATCCCCGACCGATCCCGGACCGATCCGATCCGTTCAAGGCCGGAATCGATCGGTAAGGTGTTCGCATGACTACCGGGGTTCGCCGCAGATTGGGAGTCGAGGAGCGGCGGCAGCAGTTGATCGGCGTCGCCCTCGAACTGTTCAGCCGCCGCTCGCCCGACGAGGTCTCCATCGACGAGATAGCGTCGGCCGCGGGCATTTCACGCCCGTTGGTCTACCACTACTTTCCCGGCAAACTCAGCCTGTACGAGGCCGCGTTGAAGCGGGCCTCGGACGATCTCGCGGCCCGGTTCGTGGAGCCGCACGAGGGGCCGCTGGGGGCGCGGCTGCTGCGTGTGATGCGTCGCTTCTTCGACTTCGTCGACGAGCACGGCCCCGGTTTCTCCGCCCTCATGCGCGGCGGTCCGGCGGTCGGCTCCTCGACGACCAACGCGCTCATCGACTCCGTGCGGCAGGCCGCGTATGTCCAGATCCTTTCGCATCTGGGCGTGACCGATCCGCCCGCGCGGCTGGAACTGGTCGTGCGTTCCTGGATCTCGCTCGCCGAGTCGACGGCGCTGATCTGGCTGGACGGCCGGCGCATCCCGCGGGCCGAGCTGGAGGTCCAGCTCGTCCACGACTTCGCCGCGCTCACCGCCGTCAGCGCCGCCCAGGACGCAGAGATGGCCGCCCTGCTGCGCCGCATCGCCCAGGAGGAGCCGGCCGACGGCCCGTTCGCCACCCTGGCCGGCCGCCTGCTGGCGCTGGCGACCTGAGACGGCTCGGCTCTCGAAACTTCCGGCGGCGCCGGCGACCTGAAACCGCTCAGCTCTCGAACTTCCGGTAGGACGCGTCCAGTTCGCGCACCTCGGCGGAGGCGTGCAGCACGCGCCCGTCGGTGGTCTTCAGGTGGGTGCGCAGCAACTCCAGGGTGGCCTCGGTGAGCCGGGCCCTGGTCTCCTCGGTGCGGCCGGCGAGCAGCGCGATGTGGACGTGCACATGGGCGTGCCCCTCGGTCTCGGGGCCGACCACGACGTCCTCGGTCCGGCGGAACCGGGTCTTGCACGCCGCCGGCTTGGCGGCCGCGATGTCGACCGTGGCCTCGTGCAGCGCCTTCGCGAACCCGGGCCGGTCGAAGTCGTCCGCGAGGTCGGCGGAATAGTCGACGGTGATCTGCGGCATGAGCACTCCTGTTCTAGGCGGCCATCGGGCTCACCCTAACCTCAGCGCCAGCATCGCGATGTCGTCCTCCCGGTCGCGGCCGAAACAGCCGAGCAGCACGTCGCAGAGGGTGTCGAGACCGGCCGGGGCGTCGGAGGCGGCCGTGCGGAGCTGTTCCAGGGAGGTCTCCAGGGGAGTGCCGCGGGTCTCGATGAGGCCGTCGGTGACCATGAGGAGGCGGTCGGTGGGGGCCAGGTGCCGCTCGCTCGGGGCGGGCCGTTCCAGGCCCAGCCCGAGCAGCGGACCGCACGCGTCGACGTACTCGGCGCCGCCCCCGTCGCGCAGGATCAGCGGCGGGATGTGCCCGGCGTTGGCGATCCGCACCCGCCCGCTACCGGGATCGACCAGGGCCAGGCAGACGGTCGCCGTGACGTCGGGGTGGTACTGCTGGAGCATCCGGTCGAGCCGCCCGGCCAGGACCGCCGGGTCGCTCTCGGTCACGCAGTAGGCGCGCAGCGCGTGCCGGATCTCGACCATGACGGTGGCCGCGTCCAGCGAGTGCCCGACGACGTCCCCGACGGCGGTGAGCACGCCCTCGCCGGTGCGCAGGGCGGCGTAGAAGTCGCCGCCGATCTCGGTCTGCGGGGAGGCGGGCACGTAGCGGACGACGATGTCGACGCCGGGCAGGTGCGGCAGCTTGTGCGGCTGGGGCAGGAAGCTGTGCTGGAGGGTGAGGGCGACATGCCGCTCCACCCGGTACAGCAGCAGCGGCTCGGCGGCGAGCGCGCAGGCCTGGGCGAGGCGGGCGAGCAGCCCGTCGGCCGCGGGGTCGGTGATCGCGGCGCGCCGTACGGGCGTGGCGAGGCAGACCGCCGTCCGGCCGTCCTGGGCGGTCGCCACGGTCAGGCGGGCGTCCTCCTCGACGCCCGCCCGGAACATCCCGGCCGGCCACAGCGGCGCGGGGACGACGGTGCTGGTGACGCCCGTGCGGCCCTCCGCGAGCCGGGTGACCAGCCGGGCCGCCGCCTGGTGCGCGCCGCTGTCCGCCGGTGCGGGGCGGCACCGGGCCGTGCCCCGGTACGGCTCGCCGTCCGGGCCGATCACGAACACCACGGCGGGCGAGTCGGTGAGGTGTGCGGCGCCTTCGGCGGCCGCGGCGGCGAGTTCCCGCGGGCAGCGGGCGGCCTGCACGGTGACGATGGCCTCGGACAGCAGCGTCAGACGGTGGACGGCGGTCTCGGCGCCCGTGCTGCGGCGGGCCCCGCGCACGGCGGCCCGTACGACGGCCTGGATCTCCTGCGGCTCGGCGGGCACGGTCAGATAGGCGTCGCCGCCCGCGTCCAGTCCCCGGCACCGGTCGCCGGGCGCGGTCGCGGCGGCGGAGAAGTGCACGACGGGCAGCGCGGCCATGGGGGGCCGGGCCCGTACCCGGCGGCACAGTTCGAAGCCGCTCATGTCCGGCAGGCCCACGTCGACGAGGGCCACGTCGGGCAGGGTGCCGTCGCGCAGCCGGACGTCGAGTTCGACGAGCGCCTCGCCGCCGCTGGCGACCGGCACGACCTGGTGGCCGGCCCGGCTCAGCACCGCGCCCATGGCGTACCGGCTGGCCGCGACGTCGTCCACGACCAGCACGGTGGTGCCTGAGGTCTGCTGCGTGCCGTTGCCGTACATCTCGACTGCCCCTCGGGGCGTACGTGGGTGGGCAGACCGCCGGTCGCGGCCTGCGCCACCCAACGTAGTGCGGTTATCCGGCGGCCCGGGTGAAGACGGCGACCGTGCGCCCCGGAACGGCGAACGTGCCCGATTCCGCCGCGTAGGAGGACGACTTGACGATAGGGTCCGCCCCCGCCGCCTGCACCGGGTGCAGCCGGTAGCCGGTCCCGGCGAGTGCGGGGACGCGCTGTTCCCGCCGCTCGGGCGTGGCGTTGAAGACGACGACGAGGTCGCCGAGCCGCATCGTGATCACGCCGGGTGTCTCGTCCTTGCCGGACAGCGGGAAGGAGAGCCGGGACTGCACCCGCTCGGCGGTGCCGAGGGAGAAGTCCTGCTCGGTGGTACGGATCCGCAGCAGGTCCCGGTAGGCCGCCGAGGCGCCCTCGATCTGCTCGCAACCCACCCTGACCTTGCTCAACAGGGGCTTGGCGTAGGGCCACTTGCCGGCGTTGTCGGTCGCCATGGGCAGTCCGCGGCCGAAGCCGTTGCCGTCGGCGCAGTTCCAGTGGACGGCGTTGAACCAGTCGCCGCTGTCGTAGGAGTTGCGGTCCAGGGACTTGGAGCGGAGCAGGTCGGTGCCCGCCTGGGAGAGGGCCGGGCCCTGGGACAGGGTGGCCGTCGCCATGGCCAGGACCTGCATGCGGGCCCGGTCGGACGCACTGGTCGTGGCAGGGAGCTTGAAGGCGAGCGCGTCGAACAGGGACTCGTTGTCGTGGGCGTCGGCGTAGGCGAGGGCGTCGCCCGGGGCGTCCGCGTATCCGGCGGGTGAGCCGTTGTAGTCGACCTCGGAGCCCTTGACCTCCTTGCCGCCGGTGCCGGTGAACCGGTAGCCGGCGAGGTTGCCGGACAGCCCGACCTTGATCAGGTCCTGGTAGTGCAGCAGGCGGGCCTTCTGTTCGGCCGGACTGCCGTTGTTCCCGGAGGAGTTGGGTTCGGTGTAGAGGCCGGAGGCGAAGCCCTGCACGCCGGGGTCCTCGTCGAAGGGGCCGCCGCCGCGCACGGCGTCACGGGCCCGGTCGGAGAAGGTGGCGATGCCCGTGCCGGCCATGTTCTTCTGGGTGGCCTGGACGAACCGGGCGTCGTCGGCGACCTCCCCGAAGTTCCAGCCCTCCCCGTACAGGATGATCTTCTTGCCGTCGACGCCGTCCTTCTGAGGGGTGAGCGCGTCGAGGGCCTCGCGGACCGCGAGGATGTTGGCCTTCGGGTGGTGGCCCATGAGGTCGAAGCGGAAGCCGTCGACCTTGTACTCCCGGGCCCAGGTGACGATCGAGTCGACGACGAGCTTGCCCATCATGGCGTTCTCGGTGGCGGTGTTGGCACAGCAGGTGCTGTTCGCCACCGAGCCGTCGGCGAGGAGCCGCTGGTAGTAGCCCGGGACGATCCGGTCGAGGACGCTCGTCTTCGCCTGACCGCTCGCCGCGGTGTGGTTGTAGACGACGTCCATGACGACCCGCAGGCCGTCGTCGTTGAGGGCCTTGACCATCCTGCGGAACTCGACCGTGCGGGCCGTGCCGTCCGGGTCGGTGGCGTAGGAGCCCTCGGGGACCGTGTAGTGGTACGGGTCGTAGCCCCAGTTGTAGGCGTCCTTCGCGGCGATCTTCCCGACGCACTCCTGCTGCTTGTCGGAGTCGGCCGGGTAGGAGGCCAGGTCGCAGTCGACGCTCGCCTGGTCGGCCTTGCGCTCCGGGATGGTGGCGATGTCGAAGGCGGGCAGGAGATGGACGTACGAGGTGCCGGCCTTCGCCAGCTCGCGCAGGTGCTCGGAGCCGTCGCTCGCCTTGTCGGTGAAGGCGAGGTAGGTGCCGGGGTGCTTCGCCGTGCGGTCCTCGACGGAGAAGTCCCGGATGTGCAGCTCCTGGATCTGGGCGTCCCGCAGCGGTACGGCCTTGGGCTTGGTGTAGGTCGACCACCCGGCCGGCTTGAGGGCCCTGTCGTCCAGGTCGACGACGAGGCTCCGCTCGGAGTCGGTGGTGAGGGCGAGGGCGTAGGGGTCGGTGACCTTGTTGGTGACGACCTTGCGGACGCTGGGCGCCCAGACCTTCACGACGTAGCGGTAGGGCTTGTTCTTCCAGGACTTCGGGCCGGTGACGGACCAGACGCCGGTGCTGTCGTCGCGCTTCATCGGCACGGTGGCGTCGCCGATCTCCACGGACACGGACTGCGCGGTGGGCGCCCACACGGCCAGGGTGGGTCGGCCCAGGGAGAACGTCGGCCCCAGGTCGGCCCCGGTCGCGTCGTAGAGGTCGTCGAGGACACCGGCGATCTGCACGCCGGTCGCGGCCAGGACGGCGCCGTTGGCGGCCCGCTGTGTGGCGACGACCTGGCCGCGCAGGGCCTCGCGGACCCGGTCGCGGTCACGGGGGTCGACGGTCCAGGCGTCGTACTCCTTCAGGTGCGGGAACTTCGTCGTCTGGGCGTCGGTCAGCTCCCCCTTCGACAGGCGCAGCCACTTGGCGCCGCCGGTCAGTGCACCGTCCTCGACCTTGATCGAGCCGTCGCGGGAGTACTGCAGCTGGGTGGAGGCGGCGGCCTCCGAGCCGTTCCAGGCCAGGGTGTTCCGGTCGATCCAGACCGCCTTGGAGGTGGTCGGGTCGAGGGCGGCGGCACTGCCCGCCGGCTGCGGGAGCAGGTGCTTCTCCTGGCCGCTCACCAGCCACACCTCGTGGCCGTCCGCCTTGAGGTCGAGCGACCGGTCGGTGGGCAGGTCCTTCTCGTCGCCCTTGTGGACGATGTAGCTGAGGCTGGTGGCACCCTCGGTGAGCGGCACCTCGAAGACTGCGCCATAGGAATCAGTCTTGACCGGTTCGAGGGGGTTCGACCAGTCGGTGGGGTTCGCGGCGCCCGTCCACACGTGCAGGCCCCAGCCGTCGTAGTTCCCGTCGGCCCGGTGGTAGTGCAGGACGGCTTTGCTCTTGTCGGGCGCCGGGTACGCGGGCCGCTCGGTGGTGACGGTCTCCTTGCCCTGCTCGATCCAGACCTCGCCGGTCTTCGTGACGTCGATCGTGCGGTCGGCGGAGACGTCCTTGGTGCCGTCCTTGTCGATGACGAGGAAGCCGACGTTCGAGGCGCCGGGCTTGAGCTTGACCCAGGCGAAGGCGCCGTAGGCGTCCCGGCCGGTGAAGGGGTGGCTCTTCGGCCACTCGGTGGCCTCGCCCTCGGCGAGGTCGCCCCAGGCGTACAGGCCCCAGTCGGCGTAGTCGCCGTCCGCGCGCTTGTAGTGGACGATCGCGTAGTCGCGCGAGGACGCGGTGGGCGGCTGGGCGACGGGCGGGGTGCCGGTGGTGGAGGCGGCCAGGGCGCTCGCGGTGCGGCCGGCCGAGTCGACCACGACGGCCTTGTAGCGCAGGGCCGTGCCCGGGGCCACGTCCTTGCCGATGGTGTGCGTGACCTTGTACGGGGCGTGGTCGGCGGAGCCGAGGACCCGCCACTTGCCGTTTCCGGTCCGGGCGGCGAACACGACCCGGTTCAGCTGCCCGCCGTCGACGTCCGCGGTGACCTCCACGGTGCCGGTGGCGCCGGCCTCGGGGGCTTTCAGGGTCAGGGACGGTTCGGTGGCGGGCTTCGGGAGCCTGCCCGCCGCCTTCAGGACGATCGCCGAGCCGGCCGGGACCGTCACGGTGAGCTTCCTGTCGCCGTCGCTCTTCGGGGCGGCGTCGGTGCCGTAGAGGCCGCGGAAGGTCATGCCGGCCGAGCCGGTCGCGAAGGTCGCGGTCTTCTCGTCGGCGGCGTTGTTGAAGGCGACGACGTACTCGGTGCCGCTCTTCGCGTCCGTGCGGGAGAAGGCGTAGACGCCCGGCCCGTCGGCCGCGTACCGCTGCTGCTGGACGCCGTCCGTGAGGGCCGGGTTGGCCTTGCGGAGCTGGGCGAGGGCGCTGATCTGCCGGTACAGCGGCGCTTTGGTGTCGTAGGCGTCCTCGGCGTGGGTGTCGTCCGTGCCGATCCGGTCGTCGTCGAGGTAGTCGGCGGTGCGCGAGGCGAACATGGTCTGCCGGGCGTCCTTGTCGCCGCCCGCGCCGGCGAAGCCCTGCTCGTCGCCGTAGTAGACGACCGGGTTGCCGCGGCTGAGGAACATCAGCTCGTTGGCGAGCCTGTCCTTGGCGAGGATCTCGGCGTCCGTGGCCTTGGGATTGTCCTGCTTGAGGAACGACCCGATCCGGCCCATGTCGTGGTTGCCGAGGAAGGTGACCTGCTCGTAGGCGTTCGCCTTGCCGGTCGTGTACTTGTAGTCGTCGCCGAAGACTCCCGCGAGCTTCTGCGCGCTGCCGCCCTGCGAGGCGTACTGGCGGGCCGCCTCCTGGAAGGGGAAGTCGAGGGTGGCGTCGAGCCGTCCCTCGGTGACGTAGGGGGCGGTGACGTTCGTGTCGGCCGAGTAGACCTCGCCGAACATGAAGAAGTCGTCCCGGCCCCGCTTGGCCGCGTACGCGTCGAGGGCGGTGGCCCACTGCGTCCAGAACTCCATGTTCACGTGCTTCACGGTGTCGATCCGGAAGCCGTCGATGTCGAAGTCCCGTACCCAGCGCTGGTAGATCTTCTCCATCCCCTTGACGACCTCGGGACGCTCGGTCCACAGGTCGTCGAGGCCGGAGAAGTCGCCGTGGGTGGAGCTCTCTCCGGCGAAGGTGGAGTCGCCGCGGTTGTGGTACATCGTCGGGTCGTTGAGCCACGACGGGACCTTGACGTCCTTCTTCGCGGCGGGGACGGCCGGCGTGCGCGGGAAGGAGTCCGCGTCGACGGCCGGGAACTTCCGCGTGCCGTCTGCGTAGTCGGCGTCGTCGAAGGGCTCGCCGTCCTTGGTCAGGTACGGGAAGGCGCCCTTGGACAGGTAGTCGTACGACTTCTCCTCATAGTCGACGACATCCGCCGTGTGGTTGGTGATGACGTCGAAGAAGACCTTCATGCCCTTGGCGTGCGCCTTGTCGATGAGGGTCTCGAGGTCCTCGTTGGTGCCGAAGTGCGGGTCGACCTGGGTGAAGTCGGTGATCCAGTACCCGTGGTAGCCGGCCGATGCGTTCGCCCCGGTGCCCTGAACGGGCTGGTTCTTGAAGATCGGGGCCATCCACAGGGCGGTGGTGCCGAGGCCCTTGATGTAGTCGAGCTTCTTGGTCAGGCCCTTGAGGTCGCCGCCCTGGTAGAAGCCCTTGTCGGTGGGGTCGTGGCCGGTGGACAGGCGCGAACCGGTCAGTCCGCCCTTGTCGTTGCGCGGGTCGCCGTTGGCGAAGCGGTCCGGCAGGACGAAGTAGAACTGCTCGCGGGTGGCGTCATGACGGGCGGGCTCGGCGGCGAGCTTCGCGTCGGACGGGGGCGCCGGTGGGGTGGCCGCCCCGGCGGCGAGAGGCTGGACGAGTGCTGCGGCCAGCGCGGTGGCGGTGACCGCAGCGACCCGTCCGGCACGGGCGGTTCGGCGCCTCGGCGGCGCCGGCCATCTCGGTATCACTGACGTGGACTCCTTGCGATTGCGGCTCTCACGGGTCCGACCCCGCGCGACCGTATCGCCGCCGAAACGCTTACAGCAAGAGTCCTGAAATCATTGGAAAGAACTTTCAGCAGCGCGGCTTCCCCACGTGGATCGCCAGGGCCGTGTTCGAGCCCAGGGCGGCCGTGAACTGCCCGCTGGAGTTCACTGTCACAGTCGTGTTGTTCTGCACGTCGCAGTACGCCCCCGCCGGCAGCGACGTCTGGTACGTCCGCGTGAGGGATCCCGACTCGTGATTGATGGCCACGAAACCCTTGCCGCCCCGGCCGAAGGCGATGGCGTCGCCGCCGTTGTCCCACCAGTTGGTGACCGGTTCGCCGCGTGTGGCGTTGCGGAAGCCGACCATCGACTTGATCTCGGGCCAGTTGTGCTGGCACTTCCAGCCGTCCTGCCAGCAGGCGTTGGCCTGGCCGCCGTTGGGCGGACCGGCGTCGTGGTCGGTGAACTCGTAGCCGGAGTGGATGTCCGGGGCGCCGTAGGGCCAGGCCAGCATGAAGACGTTGGCCAGGGTGTAGTTCGCACCGTCCTTGTAGCTGAGCGTGGAGCCGTTGCGCTCGGTGTCGTGGTTGTCGACGAAGACGCCGGCCACCGAGCTGTTCATATGGCCCCAGCCCTCGCCGTAGTTCTTCAGATAGGCGAGGTTCTCGCTGTTGAAGACCCGCTTGAGGTCGTAGCCGTAGCGGAACTCCTGGACGTCGCCGTTGCCCGTGTATTCGGTGGGCTGGACGGCCTCGCCGGCGCCGAAGATGGCCTCCTGCTTCCAGTACACCGACGGGTTGCTCAGCCGGGACTTGATGTTCGCGAGATCGGCGGCGTCCATGTGCTTGGCCGCGTCGATGCGGAAGCCGTCGACGCCGAGGGAGAGCAGGTCGTTCATGTACCCGGCGATGGCGCCTCGGACGTAGTTCTCACCGGTGTCGAGGTCGGCGAGGCCCACCAGTTCGCAGTGCTGGACGTTCCAGCGGTCCTGGTAGTTGCCGATCCGGGAGGTGCAGTCGTCGAAGTCGTACGAGGAGTACAGGCCGGGGTAGTCGTACTTGGTGTACGACGAGCCGCCGGTGCCGGTGCCGTCGCCCGCCGACATGTGGTTGATCACCGTGTCGACGACGACCTTCACACCGGCCGCGTGGCAGGTGTTCACCATGTTCCGGAAGGCCGCGCGGTCACCGAGCCGGCCGGCGATCTTGTAGCTGACCGGCTGGTACGAGGTCCACCACTGCGGGCCCTGTATGTGCTCGGCGGGCGGGGAGACCTGGACGTAGCCGTATCCGGCGGGCCCGAGGGTGTTGGTGCACTCGCGGGCGACGGAGACGAACTTCCACTCGAAGAGAACTGCGGTGACGTCCTTGGTGCCAGGTGGGGAGGCCTGTGCACTCGTCGGGCTCATGACAACCGCAGCCACGGCGAGCGCGGCGGCGGAGAGGTGTCTGCGTGCCATGTGGGGTTTCCTTCTTCTTTGAAGATTCTTGCTGCAAAGTTCAGAAACCTTGCGGTGACGCAGATGTTAAAGGCCCGCCGCCCCAAAGGGCAGCGGGCCGTGCGAAATTCAACGGAAAATCAGGCGGTGACCGCGGTGGTCCACCACACCGTGGTGTCGGCCGGCACCTTGGCCTCGTCGTCGACCTCGACGACCTCGCCGCTCGCGACCAGCACCCGGCCGTACGCCGGCATCGCCACCGACTCGCCGGTGGTGTTAGCGACGCACACGAACTCCCCGCGCCGGAAGGCGAGCACGCCCTCGGGCGCCCGCAGCCACTCCACGGAGGAGCCGGCACCGAGATCGGGCTGCGCGCGGCGCACGGCGAGCGCCGCCCGGTACAGCTCCAGGGTCGAGCCGGGCTCCCCGGTCTGCGCCTCGACGCTCAGCTCGCCCCACCCTTCCGGCTGCGGCAGCCAGCTGCCCCCGTCGCCGAAGCCGTACGCCGACCCGGCCCTGGTCCACGGGATCGGCACCCGGCACCCGTCGCGGAAGCCGTCCTGGCCCGCGCCCCGGAAGTACGCCGGGTCCTGACGCACCTCGTCCGGCAGGTCCACGACGTCCGGGAGGCCCAGCTCCTCGCCCTGGTAGATGTAGGCCGAGCCGGGCAGCGCGAGCATCAGCAGGGTCGCGGCCCGGGCCCTGCGCAGGCCCAGCTCCCGGTCGCCGGCCAGGCGGATCTGGGTACCGAGGCCGGGCGGGTTGGCGAAGCGGGTGGCGTGCCGGGTCACGTCGTGGTTGGACAGCACCCAGGTGGCCGGGGCGCCGACCGGGCGCATGGCCTCCAGGGTGCGGTCGATGACCTCGCGCATCTCCGCGGCGTCCCAGTGGGTGCTGAGGTACTGGAAGTTGAAGGCCTGGTGCAGCTCGTCCGGGCGGACGTAGTGGGCGGTGCGCTCGATGGTCGGCGTCCAGGCCTCCGCCACGAAGATGCGCTCGCCCGCGTACTCGTCGAGGACGAGCCGCCACTGCCGGTAGATCTCGTGCACGCCCTCCTGGTCGAAGAACGGCATGACATCGTTGCCCAGCAGCTTCACCTGGTCATGGGATCCAAGGTCGGGCAGCCCCTCTGCCTTCACCAGGCCGTGGGCGACATCGATCCGGAAGCCGTCGACGCCCATGTCCAGCCAGAAGCGCAGGATGGAGCGGAACTCGTCGCCGACCGCCGGGTGCTCCCAGTTGAAGTCGGGCTGCTCGGGGGCGAAGAGGTGCAGGTACCACTCTCCGGGCGTGCCGTCGGGTTCGGTGACCCGGGTCCAGGCCGGGCCGCCGAAGATCGACTCCCAGTCGTTGGGCGGCAGCTCGCCGTTCTCCCCCTTGCCGGGGCGGAAGTGGTAGCGGTCCCGCAGCGGGGAGCCCGGGCCCTCCGCGACGGCCCGCTTGAACCACTCGTGCTGGTCGGAGGAGTGGTTGGGCACGAGGTCGACGATGATCCGCAGGCCCAGTTCGTGGGCGTCGCGAATCAGCGCGTCGGCGTCCAGGAGGTTGCCGAACATGGGGTCGACGGCCCGGTAGTCGGCGACGTCGTAGCCGGCGTCGGCCTGCGGCGAGGCGTAGAAGGGGCTGAGCCACACGGCGTCCACGCCGAGGTCGCGCAGGTACGGCAGACGGGTGCGGACACCTTCCAGGTCGCCCATGCCGTCGCCGTTGCTGTCGGCGAAGCTGCGCGGGTACACCTGGTAGATCACCGCGTCCCGCCACCAGTCGCGACGCTTGGCGACGGTGGCGACGCCCGATGCGGAAGTGGGGGTAGGGGCGGCTGAGTGCTGCTGGCTCATGTCGTCCTTGATGCGTAACTGAGATGTGGTCATGTGAGCGTGAGCTGAGTGGGTGACGAGGCGGCCGCGGCACAGCGGGGTCGGATGGGCACCGCGGCCGCCTCGGGCTTGTGAGGAGCGGTTCGGCGGCACCCCGAGGGGCACCGGGTCACCCCTTCGTGCCACCCGCGGTGAGCCCGGTGACCAGGTTCTTCTGCACGAGGTAGAAGAACACGGCAGCCGGTATGGCGATCAGCACAGCCGTCGCGGCCATCAGGTTCCGCTGCGCGTCGTGCTCGCTCACGAACGTCTGGAGACCGACGGCGAACGTGTACTTGTCGTCGCTCAGCAGGAACGTGGAAGCGAACGCGACCTCACCGAAGGCCGTGAGGAAGCTGTAGAACGCGGCGACCGCGAGGCCCGGCTTGGCCAGCGGAAGGATCAGCCGTGCGAAGGTGCCGAAGGGGGTCAGCCCGTCGACGCGCCCGGCCTCGTCGATCTCGAACGGGATGGTGTCGAAATAGCCCTTCATCAGCCAGGCGCAGTACGGCACGATCGTGGTGCAGTTGACAAGGATGAGACCAAGGTAGCTGTCGATGAGCTGGAGATCCGAGAGGATCTGGTACATCGGCACGATCAGTACCGCGATCGGGAACATCTGGGTGACGAGCAGCACCCACATCAGCTTCCGGTAGCCGGGGAACCGCATGCGGGAGACCGCGTAGCCGGTGGACGCGGCGACGACGACTCCGATGAGCGTCGTGCCCAGCACCACGACCAGTGTGCTCGTCAGCCAGTCGAAGAAGCTGGTGTCCTTGAGGACGAACGCGTAGTTGTCGAACGTCATCTTCCCCCAGATGCGTCCGGGGTGCAGGTAGTCGTCCTTGTCCGGGCCGAGGGACAGGAAGAGCAGCCAGGCGATCGGGAAGAGCGCGGTCAGGCTCGCGCCGATCAGGATGGCGTGCGAGACGAGGGAGGTCGCGCGGCTGTGCTCGCCGCGGCGGCGGACCTTGCGGGGTGCGTCGGCGGGGCGCCGCCCGGTGTCCGCGGCGGAGGTCTCGACGGTGGTCGTACTCATTTCGGACTCCTGCCTCAGATCGCGAGCTGCTGCTCGTTGCGGTTCAGCCAGCGGCGGTAGAAGGAGGTGAAGACGATCAGGATGGACAGGAGCAGGATTCCGTAGGCGGCGGACTGAGCGTAGTCGCGTGGCTGCTGTCCGAAGCCGAGCTGGTAGGCCCAGGTCACGAGGATCTGGGCGTCCGGGGCGGTGTTGCCGAACAGCAGGAAGATGATGGCGAACTGGTTGAAGGTCCAGATGACGCCGAGGAGTACGACCGTCGTGCTGACGGACCTCAGACCGGGCAGGGTGACGTACCGGAACCGCTGCCAGGCGTTGGCCCCGTCCATCTCGGACGCCTCGTACAGGCTCGCGTCGATCGACTGGAGTCCGCCGAGCAGCGAGACCATCATGAACGGCACACCGCACCAGGTGTTGACCATGATCGCGGCGAACCGCTGCCAGAAGGTGTCCTCCAGCCACAGCGGCGTCGGCAGGTGCAGGAAGTCCAGGCCGGAGTTGATGATGCCGCCGTCGGCGAGCATGAACCGCCAGCCGAACACGGTGACGAAGGTCGGCACGGCCCAGGGCAGCACCAGGATCATCCGGTAGAGGGTGCGCCCGCGCAGCTTCTGGTTGAGCAGCAGGGCGAGGCCGAGGCCGATGCCGTAGTGCAGGGTGACGCAGGCAGCCGTCCAGAAGACCGTCCAGAGGAAGTGCGACCAGAACCGGTCGTACGCCGTCGGGCCCCACAGGATGTCGGCGTAGTTGTCCAGGCCGATGAACTGGTAGGTGGCGTCGATCTCGTTGACGCCGATCGTGCGGGCGGTGTTCAGGCTGGTGGCGTCGGTGAGGGTGAGGTACAGGCCGTACGCCAGCGGGTACAGCACGAGGACGCCGAGGACGATCGCCACCGGCGCGATCATCGCGTAGGCGTACCAGTGCTTGTGGAAGCCGTTCTTCAGCCGCCGGCCCGGCCCGGGTCGCGGTTCCCGCTCACCGCGCCGCTTGCCGGTCGCTCGGTCGATGACGACTGTCATGGTTCGGCACCTTCTGGAGGTTCAAGGAGTTCGGAGGGAAGCTGCCCGGGCCCGGGCGCAGGCGCGGCCGGTGGCCGCCGGATCCCCTCCCCCATGACCGGGGATCCGGCGGCCACGCGGCGGTCACTTGGAGAAGTCCGGCACCAGCTTGGCGATGGCGGTCTCGGCGTCGCCGAGGCCCTTGTCCAGGGACTCCTTGCCGCCCGCGATCTCGATCAGCTCGTCGTCGAGCGGACCCCACAGCGAGCTGTACTCGGGCAGCGCCGGGCGCGGCTGGGCGGACGACAGCACGCCCTGGTAGCCGGCGATGCCGGGGTCGGCCTTGACCTCGGCGGTGTAGGCGTCCTCGCGCGTGGGGAGCGTGGAGTTCTTCAGCGCGATGGTCTCCTGGGCCTTGGCCGAGGTCATGAACTTCACGAACTTCAGCGAGGCCTCCTGGTGGGCCTTGTCCGAGCCCGCGTACACGGAGAGGTTGTGGCCGCCGGTCGGGGCGCCCGCCTTGCCGGTGGAGCCGGCCGGGACGGTGGCGATGCCGAGGTTGTTCTTGTCCTTGAAGGCGGAGCCCTTGTAGAAGTTGGTGATCTCCCACGGGCCCTGGACGATCGAGGCGACCTTGCCGCTGACGAACGCCTCCTGGATGTGGGCGTAGGCGTCGGCGGTGGTGTCGGCCTTGTGCAGGCCCTTGCCGCTGAAGAGGCCCTTCCAGGTGCCGTAGGCCTTCTTCGCCTCGGGCGAGGTGACGGTGATCTTCTTGGCGTCGGCGTCGACGGTGTCGGTGCCCTCGCCGTAGAGGAAGGACTGGGCGTAGTAGGCCTGGGTGGAGCCCCAGTAGCCGTCGACGCCGGTCTTGTCCTTGATGGTGGCGGCGGCCTTCTTCAGGTCGTCCCAGGTCTTGGGGGCCTCGACGCCGGCCTTCTCGAACAGGGCCTTGTTGTAGACGAGGGCGAGGGTGTCCGTGGTGAAGGGGACGCCGTAGGTCTTGCCGTCGTACTTGGCCTGCTCGATCAGGCTGGGCTGGAACTTGTCCTGCTCGGCGAGGGCCTCGGTGCCGTCCAGGGGCGCGAAGAAGCCCTTCTTGGCGAAGGCGGGGGTCCAGCCGACCTCGGAGCGCAGCACGTCGGGGGCGCCCTTGGAACCGGCGGCGGTGTCGAACTTGTTCTGCGCCTGGTCGAACGGGACGTTGACGTAGTTGACCTTGATGTCCTTGTTGGCGGCCTCGAACTCCTTGACCAGGGCCTTGTACGTCGGCGCCTCGTTGGTGGCGTTGGAGGTGTCCCACCAGGTGATGGTGACCGGGCCGTCGGCCTCGTCGCCGCTGTCGCTCCCGCCGCACGCCGTCGCCGCCAGGGCGAGGGACGCCACCAGCGCGGTGGCCGCTATGCCACGCCGCATGAGTTCTCCTTGAGGGTGAAAGCCCGTTTCGTGCTGCCGACTGCACCGTTGGCCGCCGGGCGTCGGTGAGATTAGCCGCGCTGGAAGGAGTTGCGAAAGACCTTGCAGCAAAAAGTTGCAAGGGGTGCGGATGGTTATCCCGCCGTGACCTCTCCCGGACCCTTGTGGAGCCGGGGTTTCCGCCTGTTCGGCGGGGAGTCGGACAGTTGTGCAAGACTCTGCAAGCACTTGCCATCCGTTGCCGCCGCGGGAATCATCCGTTGCGGATCGGCGCCGACCACGACTTCGAGGGACCGCGATGACCAAGCCACCCGCAGCGGGCCGTGCGCCGGCCCGCACCAGGCGTCCCGTCGGTGTGCAAGCAGAACCCCGGCCGCTACAGTCCAGTGCTGTGACCACACGGCTTGCGGACATCGCTGCGCAGGCGGGGGTGAGCGAAGCGACCGTCAGCCGCGTCCTCAACGGGAAGCCGGGCGTCGCCGCCACCACCCGCCAGTCCGTGCTGGCCGCCCTCGACGTGCTGGGCTACGAACGCCCCGTGCGTCTGCGGCAGCGCAGCGAGGGCCTCGTCGGCCTGATCACCCCGGAGCTGGAGAACCCGATCTTCCCCGCCCTGGCCCAGGTCATCGGCCAGGCACTGACCCGACAGGGCTACACGCCCGTGCTGGCCACCCAGACTCCGGGCGGCTCGACCGAGGACGAGCTCACGGAGATGCTCGTGGACCGAGGGGTCGCCGGCATCATCTACGTCTCCGGGCTGCACGCGGACACCACCGCCGACATGCAGCGCTACGACCGGCTGCGCGCGCAGGGCGTGCCGTACGTGCTGGTCGACGGTTTCTCGCCGAAGGTGCAGGCGCCGTTCATCTCCCCCGACGACCGCGCGGCGATGAACCTGGCGGTGACGCACCTGGTGTCCCTGGGGCACACGCGGATCGGTCTGGCCCTGGGGCCCAAGCGGTTCGTGCCCGTGCAGCGCAAGATCGAGGGGTTCGTGCGCACCATGCAGGACCAGTTGGGCCTGGGCGCCGAGACCGTCGAGAAGGAGCTGGTGCAGCACTCCCTCTACACCCTGGAGGGCGGTCAGGCCGCGGCCACGGCGCTGATCGAGCGGAACTGCACGGCCGTGGTGTGCGCCAGCGACATGATGGCGCTGGGCGCGATCAGGGCGGCACGGCAGCGCGGCCTGGAGGTTCCGACGGACATCTCCGTGGTCGGCTTCGACGACTCTCCGCTGATCGCCTTCACCGACCCGCCGCTGACCACGATCCGCAAGCCGGTCCCGGCGATGGGCCAGGCCGCGGTCCGCACGCTGCTGGAGGAGATCGGCGGGACGCCCGCACCCCACAGCGAGTTCGTGTTCATGCCGGAACTGGTGGTGCGGGGCTCGACGGATTCGGCGCCTGGGGACCGCGCTCGCTCCTGAGGTTCGCGGCTGGATTTCGCCGCTGAACATGCGGCCCGCACCAGGGCGGAGGATGATCGGGGGGACAGGGCTTTTCTGGCAGACTTTGTGCCTATGGGTGACTCGACCGTGACGACGCTGGACGGCCGGAAAGCGGCCGTTCCGGACCCGGTCGCGGCCGATCCGGGACGGGGCCCACTCCCCCGGCTGCGCACCCCCCGCCGGCCCCGGTTCTGGTTCGAGATCCTGCTGATCGCGGTGAGTTACTGGACGTACTCGCTCATCCGCAACGCCGTGCCCGAGCAGCGGGCCGAGGCGCTGCGCAACGCCGACTGGATCTGGCAGGCCGAGCACGCTCTGGGCATCGCCGTCGAGGAGTCGGTGAACCAGGCGGTGAACTCGGTGACTTGGCTGATCATCGGTATGAACTACTACTACGCGACGCTGCACTTCGTGGTGACGCTGGGTGTGCTCGTATGGCTGTACCGTCGCCATCCCGGCCGGTACGCGGCGACCCGCCTGGTGCTGTTCGCGACGACCGCCGTCGCCCTGGTCGGTTACTACCTGTATCCGCTGGCGCCCCCACGGCTGATGAACGGCGGTGGCTTCATCGACACCGTCATGGTCCACCAGACCTGGGGATCGATGGCCTCCGGCGACCTGAAACACATGTCCAACCAGTACGCCGCGATGCCCTCGATGCACATCGGCTGGTCCGTGTGGTGCGGACTGACCATCTGCGCCCTGGCGACGATCCCCTGGGTGCGGGTTCTGGGCCTGCTGTACCCGGCGCTGACGCTGGTCGTCATCGTCGCCACGGCGAACCATTTCTGGCTGGATGCGGTCGGTGGCATGCTCTGCCTGGGCTTCGGGTTCGCGGTGGCAGGAGTCTGGTACGGGAGGCTGCCCTACGCACTGCCGCAAGTGGTACCCGCGAGACTGTGACCCGGGCGGCGAGGCCGCGCCTCACTTCCCCGTGCCTCACTTCCCCGTGCCTCACTTCCCCCGATACACCACGTGTCCCCCGGTCACCGTCAGTAGCACCGGTGCCTCGGCCACCTCGTCCGCCGGAGCGGCCACCGGGTCCAGACCCAGCGCCGTCAGGTCGGCCCGGAACCCGGGAGCGATGCGCCCGGCCGCGCCGGACTCCCCCGCCGCCAGCGCCGCATGGCTGGTGCAGCCCTCCAGCGCCTCCAGGCCGGTCAGCCCGGCCCGGGAGGATGCCGCGGCCCGCTCCTACCTCGCCGCGTTCGCCGCGCACCCAAGGGCGATCCCGCTGCTGATGACGTCCCCCGTGCGGGCACCGCGCGTGCTGGAGCAGTACGAGCGGGCGGTGACGCTGCTGCTCGACGCGGGCTTCGACCCGGCCGGGGTGATGCCCCTGCTCACCGCCCTGGAGAACCTCGTCCTCGGCTCGGCCCTCGACCTCGCCGCCTCCGAGACGATGTGGGAACTGACCGCCTCGGCACCCACCCCACGGCTGGCCCAGGCGCTGTCGGCGGTGAGCGAGGGCCGGGCGGACCGGGCGTTCGAGGTGGGGCTGACGGGGGTCATGAACCACGCGAGGGAGTTGCGGGCCGGCAGGGGCGAGGGGTAGGGAGCCGGTGGCCGTGAGGGCCAAGGCTGGGCAGCTGCGGGCCGTGAGGGCCAAGGCTGGGCAGCTGCGGGTCGGAACAGCCCGGAGCTGGGCAGCTGCGGGCCGTGAGGGCCAAGGCTGGGCAGCTGCGGGCCGGAACAGCCCGGACTAGCGCTCCGTCACCCCGTAGAACAGCTCGTCCACCACAGCCCGGGCCCGGCGTGCCGTACGCCGGTACGCGTCGAGCATGTCCCCGGCGTGGCCGGGTCCGTAGCCCAGGTACCGTCCCACGGCGGCCAGTTCACGGGGCTCCGTGGGGAACGTGTCGCCGGCCCGGCCGCGGACCAGCATGACCGCGTTGCGGACGCGGGTCGCGAGGACCCAGGCCTCGTCCAGGACCGCCGCGTCCTCGTCCCCGATGAGACCGGCCGTGCGGGCGGCGGCCAGGGCCTGACGCGTCCGGGTCGTGCGCAGGCCCGGCTCGGCCGCGCCGTGCCGCAATTGCAGCAGCTGCACCGTCCACTCCACGTCGGACAGACCGCCCGGGCCCAGCTTGGCGTGCAGCTTGGGGTCGGCACCCCGCGGCAGCCGCTCGGACTCCATGCGGGCCTTCAGCCGCCGGATGTCGCGGACGGCCTCGTCGGCGAGCCCGTCCGCCGGGTAGCGCAGCGGGTCGATCAGCTCGATGAACCGGCGGCCGAGGTCCTCGTCCCCGGCGACGTGTTCGGCCCGCAGCAGCGCGTGCGACTCCCAGGTCAGGGACCACCGGCGGTAGTACGCCGCGTACGAGGTGAGGGTCCGCACCAACGGGCCGGACTTGCCCTCCGGGCGCAGGTCGGCGTCGATGAGCAGGGGCGGGTCGGCGCTGGGGATCTGGAGCAGCCGGCGCATCTCGGAGACGACCTTGTTGGCGGCCTGCCCGGCCTCCCGCTCGTCGACGCCGTCGCGCGGCTCGTGCACGAACAGCACGTCCGCGTCGGAACCGTAGCCCAGTTCGTGTCCGCCGAAGCGTCCCATGCCTATGATCGCGAACCGGGTGGGCAGTCTGTCCCCCCAGCCGTCGCGCACGACCGCGCGGAGCGTACCCGCGAGGGTCGCGGCCGTCAGGTCCGACACCGCGCCGCCCACCCGGTCCACCAGGGCGCCCGGGTCGGCCTCGACGGGCTGCTCCTCGGTGCCGTAGGAGCCGACGATGTCGGCGGCGGCCGTACGGAACAGCTCGCGGCGGCGCACACCGCGGGCGGCCGTGACCGCCTGGGCGGCCCCGTCGGCCCGGTTCACCGCGGCGAGTATCTCCTGCTCCAGATGGGCCCGGGAGCGCGGTTCGAGGCCGCCGCCGTCCCCGTCGCCGAGCAGCGCCACCGCCTCCGGGGCGCGCATCAGCAGGTCGGGCGCGAGCCGGCCGGCGGACAGCACGCGGGCCAGGTTCTGCGCGGCGGCGCCCTCGTCCCGCAGCAGCCGCAGGTACCAGGGCGTCTTGCCGAGCGCGTCCGACACCTTGCGGAAGTTGAGCAGACCCGCGTCCGGGTCGGCCGAGTCGGCGAACCAGCCCAGCATGACGGGCAGCAGGGTGCGCTGGATGGCGGCCTTGCGGGTGACGCCGGACGCCAGTGCCTCCAGGTGGCGCAGGGCGGAGGCCGGGTCGGCGTATCCGAGGGCGACCATCCGCTCCCGGGCCGCCTCGGCACTCAGCCGCGCCTCACCGGTGGCGAGTTGGGCGACCGCGTCGAGCAGCGGCCGGTAGAACAGCTTCTCGTGCAGACGCCGTACGACGGTGGCGTGCCGCTTCCACTCCCGGAGCAGCTCGGCGACCGGGTCGGTGCGCAGGCCGAGGGAGCGGCCGATGCGGCGCAGCTCCGCCTCGTCCTCGGGCACGAGGTGGGTGCGCCGCAGCCGGAACAGCTGGATCCGGTGCTCCATGGAGCGCAGGAAGCGGTAGGCCTCGTCGAGCTGGGCGGCGTCGGCCCGGCCGACGTACCCGCCGGCGGCGAGCGCCTTCAGCGCGTCGAGGGTGGTGCCGCTGCGCAGCGAGGTGTCGGTCCGGCCGTGCACCAACTGGAGGAGCTGCACGGCGAACTCGACGTCCCTGAGGCCGCCCGGGCCCAGCTTCAGCTGGCGGTCGACCTCGGCGACGGGGATGTTCTCCACGACCCGGCGGCGCATCTTCTGCACGTCCGGGACGAAGTTCTCGCGCTCGGCGGCCTTCCACACCAGCGGCTGGACGGCGGCGACGTACTCCGCGCCGAGGTCGAGGTCACCGGCCACCGGGCGGGCCTTGAGCAGCGCCTGGAACTCCCAGGTCTTGGCCCAGCGCTGGTAGTAGGCGAGGTGGCTGGAGAGCGTCCGCACGAGCGGGCCGTTCCTGCCCTCGGGCCGGAGGTTGGCGTCCACGGGCCAGATGGACCCCTCGACGGTCGTCTCCGAGCAGATCCGCATCATGTGCGAGGCGAGCCGGGTCGCGGCCCGGACGGCCTTGGTCTCGTCGGCGCCCTCGACGGCCTCCCCGACGAAGATGACGTCCACGTCCGAGACGTAGTTCAGCTCGTGGCCGCCGCACTTGCCCATCGCGATGACCGCGAGCCGGCACAGGGCGGCGTCCTCGGGCGCGGCGGCCCCGGCGAGGCCGAGAGCGGCGCGCAGGGTCGCCGTGGCCAGGTCGGCGAGCTCGGCGGCGGACTCGGCGACGCCGGTGGTGCCGCACACGTCCCGGGCGGCGATGGACAGCAGGCAGCGCCGGTAGGCGACGCGCAGGGAGACGGGGTCGGTGGCCTGTGCGAGACCGTCCTCGAACTCCTCCACGCCGGGGTGCAGGTCGTGGGCCTCGTACATGACGAGCGCCTGCCAGTCGTCCGGGTGCCGGGTGAGGTGGTCGGCGAGGGCGGTGGAGGCGCCGAGCACACCGAGCAGCCGGTCACGCAGCGGCTTGGACGAGATCAGCGTGTCGAGCAGCTCCCGGCGGGCGCCGGGCTCCGGCTGGGCCTCCAGCAGCCGGACCAGCCCGAGCAGCGCGAGATCGGGGTCGGCGGTGGCGCCCAGCGCGTCCAGCAGCACCGGGTCGTCGCGCAGGGGCGCGAGCTCGGCGCTGTCCAGGAGCCGCTCGGCGGCGGAGGCGTCGGTGAAGCCGTGCCGCAGCAGCCGCGTGAAGGTACTGCTCCTGCGCCCCGGCGCCGCCGTCATCCGGGCCTCCCTCGCACTTGCATCGGAGTCACATCGAAAGTCTCATCGGATCAAGGTCGTACGGCTTGAGCCTAACCGCACGGGCCGGGGGAAGCGCCGATGAGTTCGGCGCCCGGACGGGGTCTGCACCTGTGAACCCACAGGCCGGGAGGACGCTCATGACCACCATGCACCCCGAGACCCGTCTGGATCGCCGCTACAGCGACGAGACGGCGACCGCGACCGACTGGCAGGAGGCCGAGGCGCGGCTCACGGCCGCCGAACTGTTCTGGATCACCACGGTGCGACCCGACGGCCGCCCGCACGTCACCCCGCTGCCGGCGGTCTGGTCGGACGGCGCCCTGCACTTCTGCACGGGACCGGAAGAGCGCAAGGCCAGGAACCTCGCCGAGAACCCGCACGTCGTGCTGACCACCGGCACGAACACCTGGAACGAGGGCTACGACCTGGTCGTCGAGGGCGAGGCGACGCGCGTGACCGACGACGGGCGCCTACGCGAACTGGCCGCCGCGTGGGAGGCGAAGTACGGCAGTTTCTGGCACTTCGAGGTACGGGAGGGCTATTTCCGCCACGGTGCGGGACACGCGGCCGTCTATGCGGTGGCGCCGCGCACAGTATTCGGCTTCGGTAAGGGGGAGCCGTTCAGCCAGACGAGGTGGCGGTTCACCGATGCCTGACGAAGGAGTCACGCCATGGACTTCACACTCGAAGTCATCCCGTTGCCGGTGACCGACATCGACCGTGCCCGGGACTTCTACCGGGACAAGGTCGGCTTCCACGTGGACATCGACCAGGAGGTCATGCCCGGGATGCGGATCGTCCAGCTGACGCCTCCCGGCTCCGGCTGTTCGATCGCCCTCGGCGACTCCATCTGGGAGATGACCCCGGGCCCCACCCCGGCACCCGGCTCCTATCAGGGCCTGCAACTGTGCGTCGCCGACATCAAGGCCGCCCACGCGGAGCTCGTCGAACGCGGTCTCGACGTCTCGGAGCCGGTCCAGTACGCCCCCGACGACGGCGCCACGTTCATGCACTTCCAGGACCCGGACGGCAACGGCTGGGCGATCCAGGAGTACCGCCGCCGGGCGACGGAGCCGCTGCACCAGTTGCTGGCGGACCTGAAGCGGCAGGGGGGCTGACCGGGTCGGTTCAGCGCGTACCTGGCGAAGTTGTAAGAACGGACGAGGGGGCCGGCGATCATCGACCGCTGGCCCCTCCCCCTTGCCGTCCAGGAGACGGCACCGCCCTTACAGCGCCGGGAGGTTCTTCCGCAGCAACTTCTTGTTCCGAAGGAAGTGACGTCGGCGTGGGGCGACCTCACACGATCGGTGTCGGCGCAGGTCTGACCTGTGATCGGGTGGTCGTTGTTGGTCGTTGTTGGTCGCCTTGGGCCGCCCTTCGACGGCCCACAGACGGCCCGGCCCGGACCGCGTCTACGGCTGGCGGCTGCGAGCGGGAGACCTCGACCCCCTCACGGCCGGAGAAATCTTCGACGCCTACTGCACCGACATCGACTCCGGCGACCCCATCTCACCGGAATACGACGTGGGGCAAATCCGGTACGGGTCGCGAGGCTTTGACCCGTACCGTAGGCCCACAAAAGTCCAGGTCAAGGACGGCGAACAGGCCACACCCTGCCGAATGCTGCACTACAGTCCTGTAATGGACAGTCCTTTTTCGGACAGTCCTCATCGAGGCTATTGACTGCCACCCATCCCCTCGCCCAAGATCATTACGCAAACTCCCACTGGGGGGTTAGGGAAGAAATGCCGTGAGGATATCCGGTAGATCGATCGTTCTCGGCTTTGTGAGCGTGGCACTCGCAGCATTTAGCTTCGCTACGCCGGCCGCCGCAGACGCCTCTCAGGCTGCCACCGTTACGGCGAACGGCACTGTCGTCGCCGCGGATGGTTCCAAGGTCGGCCAGGTCACCGTCCACAAGCGTGGTGACGGGACGAAGCCGCCCGCAGAGCTGGGTAACCCCTCAGAATGGGGTGTGGTGGTGATCAAGATGGACGATTCGACCTTTACGCCGCAGGCCTGCATGGTGCCAGTGGCGGAAATTGGTGCTACGGCTACAACCTGACCACCGACGGTAAGTACTGCTACTCGAACTACTACCACTCCACTAAGGACCACCATTCCACGGTCAAGATTGCCGGGGGTTCGAATACCGGTTACGCGTTCGCTGGCCAAACCTCCTACGCCAACCGGACGGCGGGCGCTGCCTACACCTGCGAAACCTTCTACAGCCTTGATGAGTAGATTCTGATCCCCGCATCACGCGGTGACCCTTTCGGTAGGTGGGGTAGGTTGGTGCGCCACTCGGGTCTGTTTCGTCGCCCGCGCAGTCTCCGAGTGGCGCCACCTCCTACTCTGAGGTAATCACGGAACAGGGAAGAAGAAATCGCAAACTTTCCGCGCACTCATGTTGCGCCGCTCGCAGTGCCCCTCGGGGTCGGTTTTCTACTTGGACTAGCGGGTCCCCTTACCGAAAAATGGGGCAATCCCGTTTGCGCCCCTCTAAATGTTGTTTTTTCCGATGGATGGTCGTGGGTCTGTTATGCATTCTTGGTAGGCTATTTCAGCCGATCCAAAATTGAGTCAGCCTTGCTGCCCTCTTTGGGGTTGGCTATCGGCGTGGTCACATACTATCTATTCAAGGACCTGAGCCCCACCATCCCGGCCGGACTGGAATCTGGCGCCACCGGCGAGGTAAATTACTCTAGTATGCTTGCATGGGGAATAGCAGCTTTCGTCCTTGGGGCACCCGTCGGGCTCTTGGGCAACCTGGCGCGAATTCCAAGTGTTGGCGGTCTCCCATTCCGACTGATTGTTCCGCTCGTAGCACTTTTCGAGACCTCCATGCAGCTGGCTGCAGAGGCGGATGGGCAACGTGCGGTCGTTGGAATTACTTGGAATGTGATTCGGTTCATCGCGGGCGCTGTTGCTTTGGCTCTAGTAATTCACACCATCCGGAGTTGGTGGCACTCTCGGCGTACTCGTTCCGCGGAGACGGATGAGCACCACGCCAGAAGGGACATTTCGTCCTTGTGACCTTCTGAAGTCCAGCCTCGATCCGTCAGCTGGGGCCGGTCGTTGAGGACATGACCACGCGAGAGTCAGTGGAATCCGCGATTCGCGGCTGGAACGGGCTGTCCCTGCATCGTCGTACCGGCGCGTGATCTACAACAACGTGTCGACGGTCCTCAACGCGGCGGTGGACGACGGTCACCTGTCGAAGAACCCGTGCCACGCGCAATCGGTGTGTCCACCTGCTGCGGGAAGTGGCCGCGTTGTGCCGTGGAGCGCCGAGCGCGTCTTCGCTGTACGAGCGGCACTGCCAGAGCGATACCGCGCGACGGTCGACCTCGGAGGCGGATGCGGACTCCGGCAAGGGGAGATCTTCGGGTTGCCCGTCGATGCAATCGGCTTCGACTCCGGATGGCTGCACATCGCGAACCAGGTGAAGGTGACGAAAGACGGTCTCGTGTTCGCCCCACCGAAGCGGAACAAGATCCGCGACGTTCCCTTGCCGAATCGCGTGGCGCACGTCCTCAAGCAGCATATGGAGGCGTTCCCCCCGGTAGAGATCACCCTGCCGTGGCTCCGGGTGGGCGGTCAGAGTGTCACGAAGCGGCTGCTCTTCACTCGCCTCGACGGCGCGGGTGCAGTTCGGCGTACTGACTTCAACGACCGCGCGTGGAAGCCTGCTCTCGTGGCCGCTGGGGTGATCCCCGCGCCGAATCCGGGAGAGCGCCACCAGGCTGCCCGCGAACACGGCATGCACGCTCTCAGGCACTTCTACGCCTCGGCCCTCCTGGACACCGGCGAGAACGTCAAGGCGCTGAGCAACTACCTCGGACACAACGATCCGGGGTTCACGCTCCGGGTCTACACGCACCTCATGCCGAGCAGCGACGCACGAGCCCGGAAGGCCGTGGACGGCCTGTACGAGGGCACCGATCCGGCGCCCGACGGCCCAGAGACGGCCCAGGGTCTGTGAGACGCCATGAGGCCGACGGTCCGCAACCGTCGGCCTCATCCGCTGAATCTGCGGAGAAGTCGCTCTGACCTGCGTCTACAAGGCCGGAAGGTTCTTCCGCAGCTCGAACGCCGTGACCTCCGAGCGGTACTCCTCCCACTCCGACTTCTTGTTCCGAAGGAAGAAGTCGAAGACGTGCTCCCCGAGCGTCTCGGCGACCAGGTCGCTGCGTTCCATCAGGGTCAGGGCCTCGCCGAGGTTCTGGGGGAGCGGCTCGATGCCCATCGCGCGGCGCTCGGCGTCGGAGAGGGCCCAGACGTCGTCCTCGGCGCCCGGCGGGAGCTCGTAGCCCTCCTCGATGCCCTTCAGGCCGGCGGCCAGGAGGACGGCGTAGGACAGGTACGGGTTCGCGCCGGAGTCCAGGGAGCGGACCTCGACCCGGGCCGAGCCCGTCTTGCCGGGCTTGTACATCGGGACGCGGACCAGCGCCGAGCGGTTGTTGTGGCCCCAGCAGATGTACGAGGGGGCCTCGCCGCCCGCGCCCGCCGTGCGCTCCGCGCCGCCCCAGATGCGCTTGTAGGAGTTGACCCACTGGTTGGTGACGGCGGAGATCTCCGCCGCGTGCCGCAGCAGGCCCGCGATGAAGGAGCGGCCCACCTTCGAGAGCTGGTACTCCGAGCCCGACTCGTAGAAGGCGTTGCGGTCGCCCTCGAAGAGGGAGAGGTGGGTGTGCATGCCGCTGCCGGGGTGCTCGGAGAACGGCTTCGGCATGAAGGTCGCCTGGACGCCCTGCTCCAGCGCCACCTGCTTCATGACCAGGCGGAACGTCATGATGTTGTCGGCCGTGGAGAGCGCGTCGGCGTAGCGCAGGTCGATCTCCTGCTGGCCCGGCGCGCCCTCGTGGTGGGAGAACTCGACCGAGATGCCCATGGACTCCAGCATGGTGATCGCCTGGCGGCGGAAGTCCATGCCGACGTTGGTGGGGGTGTGGTCGAAGTAGCCGGAGTTGTCGGCGGGCGTCGGACGGCTGCCGTCCAGCGGCCGGTCCTTCAGCAGGAAGAACTCGATCTCCGGGTGCGTGTAGAACGTGAAGCCCAGGTCCGAGGTGCGGGCCAGGGCGCGCTTGAGTACGTAGCGCGGGTCGGCGAAGGACGGCGAGCCGTCCGGCATGAGGATGTCGCAGAACATGCGCGCCGTGCCCGGGGCCTCCGCGCGCCAGGGCAGGATCTGGAAGGTCGACGGATCCGGCTTGGCGATCATGTCGGACTCGTAGACCCGGGCGAAGCCCTCGATCGCGGAGCCGTCGAAGCCGATGCCCTCGTCGAAGGCCTGTTCCAGTTCGGCCGGGGCCACGGCGACGGACTTGAGGAAGCCCAGCACGTCCGTGAACCACAGGCGTACGAACCGGATGTCGCGCTCCTCCAACGTCCGGAGCACGAACTCCTGCTGCTTGTCCATCTTCCGCTTCCCCATCCTTGCTGGTCAGGCCGCCTGTCTTCCGTAGCTCGGGAGGCGGTCGGGCACCTGAGCATCCCACCACACCACCATTTCGTACGCGTTGCGCACCATGATCGCCCGGGCGGCCCGGGGCCGAACGCCTCACGTACGGCGGGTGGACTGCTCTTCCGCCCATAGTGCCTGCTCGCACCGGCATCCGTAACGGCCGGTTCGGTTCGCTGTCCTCCCACTTAATTTGCATTTCATATGCAACTTTAAATACGGTGCGCGGCAGTCGAGTCCTGAGGAGTCCCGATGCTGTCCGAGCAGTCCGCCGTCACCGTCCGCGCCACCCTCCCCGCCGTCGGCGCGGCCCTCGGCACGATCACCGAGCGCTTCTACGCCGGGCTGTTCGCGGCCCACCCCGAGCTGCTGAACGACCTGTTCAACCGGGGAAACCAGGCCGCCGGCACCCAGCGGCAGGCGCTCGCCGGATCCATCGCCGCCTTCGCGACGCACCTGCTCGACCACCCGGAGCAGCGGCCGGACGCGATGCTGCACCGCATCGCCCACAAGCACGCCTCCCTCAACATCACGCCCGAGCAGTACGACATCGTCCACGAGCACCTGTTCGCCGCCATCGCCGACGTGCTCGGCGACGCCGTCACCCCCGAGGTCGCCGCCGCCTGGGACGAGGTCTACTGGCTGATGGCGAACGCCCTCATCGCCGTCGAGAAGCGGCTGCGGGAGGAGCGTGGCGGGTACGCCTGGCGGGCCTGGGAGGTCGTCGAGCGCGTCGCCGAGACCGATGACGTCGCCACGTTCCGGCTGCGGCCCGCCGACGGCGGTCCGGTGCGGGACTTCCTCGCGGGCCAGTACGTCTCCGTCCGCGTCGCGCTGGCGGACGGCGCCCGGCAGATACGGCAGTACAGCCTCTCCGGTGCGCCCGCCCCGGACCTGCGGCAGATCAGCGTGAAGCGCGTGCACGGCGACGGCACCCCCGACGGCGAGGTCTCGAACCACCTCCACGCGCGCGTGCAGGCGGGTGACGTCCTGGAGCTGTCCGAGCCCTACGGCGACCTCGTGCTGGACGCCGGCCCCGACACCCCGCTGCTGCTGGCCTCGGCGGGCATCGGCGTGACCCCCATGACCGCGATGCTGGCCCACCTCGCCGGCTCGGGGCACCGCGCCCCGGTCACCGTCGTGCACGGCGACCGCTCACCCGCCGCCCACGCCCTGCGCACCGACCACGAGGCCTACGCCGCCAAGCTGCCCGACGCGTCCGTCCACTTCTGGTACGAGCAGGACGCCCCGGCGGGCACCCGCTCCGGCCTGGTCGACCTCGCCGACGTTCCGGTCGCGCCGGGCACGCGCGCGTACCTGTGCGGGCCACTGCCCTTCATGCGGGCGGTACGGGCCCAGCTGATCGGCAAGGGCGTGGCACCGGCCGACATCCACTACGAGGTGTTCGGGCCGGACCTGTGGCTGGCGGGGCAGGCGGCCTAGACATCACGGGGATCAGCGCCCCGCGAGATCCCCAGCAGCAGCGCCCCGGTCGGCTCCGCCACGATGTCCGCCACCGTGATCGGGTCCAGTGAGGCGAAGAACGCCTCCTGGGCCCGGCGCAGGGCGTCGCGCAGGCGGCAGGCGGAGTTCAGGGGGCAGGGCGTGGGGCCCTCGCAGTCGACGACGTCGCCGTCGCCCTCGAAGGCGCGCACCACGGCGCCCACCGACGCCGTACGGCCCCGCTCGGTGAGCGTGAGACCGCCGCCGCGGCCGCGACGGGCGGCCAGCAGACCCATGTGCTGGAGCTCGGCGACGACCTTCGCCAGGTGGGTGTACGGCACGTCCATGCCGGTGGCGACGTCGCGGGTCGTCGGGCTCGACTCACCGGCGACGGCGAGCCGCATCAGGACCCGCAGGGCCAGGTCGGTGGAGCGCAGCAGCCGCATGCCCGCAGCCTAGGTAATGGGAATCTGCGGTTCAAATTATCCGTACTCGAAGGTCCGCGCCTGACCGGCAACTGTCGGTGCTGTTCTGCTCGGACGCGCCGGTGACCTCCATCAGCTCCACCTCGAAGCCCTCGAACATACCTGCTCACGTCGTGTGCAATTCCGGTTGGATGTGATCTTTCGCCGTGGGTGGCCACGAAGCGTCCTTACGGTGCTCGGTATGCAGCTCCGCTACAACTACCGGGCCTACCCGGATGCCTCCCAGCGCCGTGCGCTGGCGAAGGCGTTCGGGTGTGCCCGTGTGGTGTGGAACGACTGCCTGCGCGACCGGAAGGAAGCACACGCGGCGGGGATGCCGTACGTGAAGTCGGCGGAGTTGTCCCGGCTGCGTATCACCCAGGCCAAGCGCACCGAGGAGCGCGCTTGGCTCGCCGACGTGTCAGCGGTCGCCCTGCAGCAGTCCCTGCGGGACCTGGACACCGCCTACAAGAACTTCTTCGACAGCCTCAAAGGCAAACGGCAGGGCCGGAAGGTCGGCCCTCCCCGCTACAAGTCGAAGAAGGACACCCGGCAGTCGATCCGCCTCAACACCAACGCCTTTTCCGTCCAAGGCAACGGCACCGTGTACGTGGCCAAGGTCGGCAACCTCAAGGTCAAGTGGTCTCGCCGGCTGCCAGCCGCACCGACGTCCTTGACTGTCACCAGGGACAGCTCGGGCCGGTACTTCCTCAGCTTCGTCGTGGACACCGAGCCGGACATCCTCCCCGAGCTGGAGACAGAAACCGGTATCGACCTGGGCCTGTCCGCCTTCGCCGTCCTGTCCAACGGCCGCAAGATCGACAGCCCGCGCTTTTTGCGCCGGGCGGAGAAGAAGCTCAGGCGCCTTGGAAGGGAGCTCTCCCGCAAGGTCAAGGGTTCGAAGAACCGGGCCAAGGCCCGCATCAAGGTCGCACGCCAGCACGCCAAGGTGGCCAACCAGCGCCGGGACTGGCATCACAAGGCTTCCACACAGATCATTCGCGACAACCAAGCGGTGTTCGTGGAGGACCTCGCGGTGTCCGGCCTCGGCCGCACTCGGCTCGCCAAATCCGTGCACGACGCGGGGTGGTCGGCGTTCGTCGGCATGCTGGAGTACAAGGCGGCTCTGCACGGCCGCACCTTCGCCAAGGTCGACCGTGCCTTCCCGTCCTCTCAGGTCTGTTCGGCCTGCGGATTCAGGGACGGCCCCAAGCCCCTGCACGTCCGGGAGTGGACGTGCGGGGCGTGCGGCACCGTGCACGACCGCGACCACAACGCAGCCCGCAACGTCCTCTTCGAAGGACGCCGCATCGTCGCCGCCGGACGGGCGGAGACACCAAACGCCTGTGGAGCGCCGGTAAGACGGGCATACGTGCCCGCACAGCGCGTCGAAGCAGGAAGCCACCGGAAGGGTCGGACGCCCCAGGCCGGAACTCTGGACATTAAGCCAGGGAGCACGTCAAGATCAGCTCACCCGACCGTCCCACTTTCCCCACGAAGGACACCCCATGGGCTCCGCCAAGAAGAGCAACACGGACCGCAAGGCGCGGATAGAGGAGATGCGGCGCGCCGAGCAGGCCCGTGAGCGCCGCAACCGGATCCTCACCATCACGGCCAGTGTCGTGATCGTCTGCGGTCTCGTCGCCGGCGGTGTCGTGCTCGTGCGGTCCCAGTCCGACGGCGGCAGCGACACCGCGGCGAGCGACTCCTCGGGCAAGGGGAAGTTCGTCACGGGCAAGGACGGCGTGAAGACCTGGGAAGGCGAGCTGGCCCGCAACCACGTCAACAAGGCGGTGAAGTACGCCTCCGTGCCCCCGGTCGGCGGTGACCACAACCTGGCCTGGATGAACTGCAACGGCGACGTCTACACCAAGAAGATCAACAACACCAACGCCGTGCACTCGCTGGAGCACGGCGCGGTCTGGGTGACGTACAACGCCGACGCGAAGAAGGCCGACATCGACGCGCTCGCGGCGAAGGTGAAGAAGACGCCGTACACGCTGATGAGCCCGCTGGACGAGCAGAAGGACCCGATCATGCTCTCGGCGTGGGGTCACCAGCGCACGGTGACGGGCGCGAGCGACCCGGACGTCGACACGTTCTTCGAGAAGTTCGTCCAGGGCAAGCAGACGCCCGAGCCGGGTGCCGCCTGCACGAACGGCCTGTCGCAGTGAGGCAGGTCGGTCTGATCGCGGGAGCCGCGGCGACGGCGCTCGTCGCGGCCGGCGCGATCACCTACGCCGTCGCCGGGGACGACGGCGGCGGCCGGACCCCGTCCGCCGGGTCCGCGGACGCCGGGTTCGCGCGGGACATGGCGGTGCACCACCAGCAGGCCGTGGAGATGTCGTACATCGTGCGCGACCGCACCAAGGACGAGGAGGTGCGACGCCTCGCGTACGACATCGCGCAGACGCAGGCCAACCAGCGCGGCATGATGATCGGCTGGCTCGACCTGTGGGGGCTGCCCAAGGTGTCCTCTCAGCCGCCGATGACGTGGATGGACATGGGCGGCATGGCCTCCGGCAAGGACGGTGCGCTGATGCCGGGCATGGCGACCAACACGGAGATGAAGAAGCTCGGTGAGCTCAGCGGCAAGCAGGCGGAGATCTTCTACCTCCAGCTGATGACGGACCATCACCAGGGCGGCGTCCACATGGCCCAGGGCTGTGTCGACAAGTGCACGGTCGGCGTGGAGAAGCGGCTCGCGCAGGGCATGGTGGAGGCGCAGCGGTCGGAGATCGACCTGATGGCGGACATGCTGAAGGAGCGGGGCGCCGCACCGCGCTCGTAGGGCGTAAGCCCCAAATCACCCTGTACTGCGGCTTCTTGGCCTCCTCTTGGCCTCCGTAGAGCGCTTCTTGGGCTGCGCATTCCCCTGGCATGAACGGTTCGTCGCGAGAGTGGCGACCGTCGAGTGATCCACTCGCGTCGAACCGCACTGGGGGTTCCATGAGATCCAATCGCGCCAAGGTGCGCGCAGGAGTGAGCATGGCGGCGACACTGCCGATGCTCGCCGGCGCGCTGGCGCTCGGCATACCCGCGGCCCACGCCGCCGACCATCCGCTCCGCGACCTGCTCGCCGGGACCAAGCCCGCGTGGGCCACGGCCAGGGCCGACGAGGGCGCCACCTCCGACGATGCCGGGGTGTCGGCCCGGGTCTATCTCCGGGGCCGCGACGCGGCCGGCCTCGCCGCGTACGCCAAGGCCGTCTCCGACCCGACGTCGGCCTCGTACGGCACGTACCTGACCGCCGGGCAGGCACAGGCCCGCTTCGGCGCGACCGAGGCCCAGGTGGCCGCCGTGAAGTCCTGGCTGACGGCCGCCGGCCTGAAGGTCACCGGCGTCACGGCGCACTACGTCTCCGTCGCCGGTGACGTGGCCGCCGCCGAGAAGGCGTTCGGCACCCAGCTGCACGACTTCGCCAAGGGCTCGAAGACCTACCGCGCCCCGGCGAGCACCGCCTCCGTGCCGGCGAGCCTGGCCGGCGCCGTGCTGACCGTCACGGGCCTGGACAACGCCCCGCACATGGTCACGCACGACGACCGGCTGCCGCCGCCGGACACCGTGTTCCGCAACGCCGGGCCGTTCTCCTCGTACTACGGCTCGAACACCGCGAGCACGCTGCCGGACGCGTACGGCACGAAGATCCCCTACGCGATCAAGGGCTACACCGGCAAGCAGCTGCGGGCCGCCTACGGCGCGGGCACCCGCACCGGCAAGGGCGTCCGGGTCGCCATCACGGACGCGTACGCCTCGCCGACGATCGCCCACGACGCGGCCACCTACGCCGGCAAGCACGGCGACGCGGCCTGGAAGACCGGCCAGCTGCACCAGGTGCTGCCCAAGAAGTACACGGACACCAAGGCCTGCTCGGCGTCCGGCTGGTACGGCGAGGAGACCCTGGACGTCGAGGCCGTGCACGCGGTCGCGCCGGCCTCGGACGTCACCTACGTGGGTGCCGCGTCCTGCTCCGACGCCGACCTGCTCGACGCGCTCGGCAAGGTCGTCGACCACCACCTGGCCGACATCGTCTCCAACTCCTGGGGCGAGGTCGAAGCGGCGCAGACGCCCGACCTCGCGGCCGCCTACGACCAGGTCTTCCAGCTCGGCGCGGTCGAGGGCATCGGCTTCTACTTCTCCTCCGGCGACAACGGCGACGAGGTCGCGAGCTCCGGGACGAAGCAGGTCGACTCCCCCGCGAACTCGGCGTGGGTGACCGCAGTCGGCGGCACCTCGCTGGCCGTCGGCAAGAACGACACGTACCTGTGGGAGACCGGCTGGGGCACCGACAAGGCGAGCCTGTCGGCGGACGGCAAGAGCTGGACGGACTTCCCCGGCGCCTTCACCTCCGGGGCGGGCGGCGGCACCAGCAAGACGGTGGCGGAGCCCTCCTATCAGCAGGGCGTCGTACCGGACGCGCTGGCGAAGGCCGACAGCGCGGACGGCAACCGCGTCGTGCCGGACATCGCGGCGATCGCCGACCCGAACACCGGCTTCCTGGTCGGCCAGACGCAGACCCTGCCCGACGGGAAGACGCAGGCGTACAGCGAGTACCGGATCGGCGGCACCTCGCTCGCCGCGCCGACCATCGCCGCCATCCAGGCGCTGGCCCAGGAGGCCCGCGGCGGCACGCCGATCGGCTTCGCCAACCCGGCGATCTACGCCAAGGCCGGCTCGAAGGCCTACCACGACGTCACCGACGACCCGACGGGCTCCGGCCTGGCCGTGGCCCGCGTCGACTTCGTGAACGGCTATGACGCCACGGGCGGCCTGGCCACGTCCGTGCGCAGCCTGGGCAAGGACAGCTCGCTCTCGGCCGTGAAGGGCTACGACGACGTCACCGGCGTGGGCACGCCCGCGAGCGGTTACGTGGAGTCGTACCGGCGTCGCTGACCTCCGCGAGCCGGCCATCGCAAGGAGAACGGGGTGGTGTGGGTGACCCACGCCACCCCATTGCGTCGCTCTGACGATTACACTGGGCCCGTGCCTCAACTACGTCTCGCCCTGAACCAGATCGACTCGAGCGTCGGCGACCTCGCCGGGAACGCCGAGTCGATCGTCCGCTGGACCCGGCACTCCGCCGAGCAGGGAGCCCATCTCGTGGCGTTCCCCGAGATGGCGCTGACCGGGTATCCCGTCGAGGACCTGGCCCTCAGGTCGTCCTTCGTGGAGGCGTCCCGGGCGGCGCTGCGGAGCCTCGCCGTCCGCCTGGCCGACGAGGGCTTCGGCGAGCTGCCGGTGATCGTCGGATACCTCGACCGCTGCGCGACCGCCCAGCCGAAGTACGGCCAGCCGGCCGGCGCGCCGCAGAACGCGGGCGCGGTGCTGTACGGCGGCGAGGTCGTCCTGAACTTCGCCAAGCACCACCTGCCGAACTACGGCGTCTTCGACGAGTTCCGCTACTTCGTGCCCGGCGACAGCATGCCGGTCCTGCGCGTCCACGGTGTCGATGTGGCCCTGGCCATCTGCGAGGACCTCTGGCAGGACGGCGGCCGTGTCCCCGCGGCCCGCTCGGCGCGGGCGGGCCTGCTGGTCTCGATCAACGCCTCGCCCTACGAGCGCAACAAGGACGACACGCGCCTGGAGCTGGTCCGCAAGCGGGCCCAGGAGGCCGGCTGCACCACGGCCTACCTCGCCATGATCGGCGGCCAGGACGAGCTGGTGTTCGACGGCGACTCGATCGTCGTGGACCGGGACGGCGAGGTCGTGGCGCGGGCGCCGCAGTTCGCCGAGGGCTGCGTCGTCCTGGACCTGGAGCTGCCGGCGGCGTCGGCGGACGCCCCGACGGGCGTGGTGGACGACGGCCTGCGCATCGACCGGGTGGTGCTCTCGGAGGACCCGCTGCCCCCGTACGAGCCGGAGCTCACGGGTGGCTACGCGGACCGCCTGGACGACGACGAGGAGGTCTACTCGGCGCTGGTCGTGGGCCTGCGGGCGTACGTCGCGAAGAACGGCTTCAAGTCGGTCCTGATCGGTCTGTCGGGCGGCATCGACTCGGCGCTGGTCGCGGCGATCGCCTGTGACGCGGTGGGCGCGCAGAACGTGTACGGCGTGTCGATGCCGTCGAAGTACTCCTCGGACCACTCCAAGGACGACGCGGCGGAACTGGCCCGCCGCACCGGCCTGAACTACCGCACGGTCGCCATCGAGCCGATGTTCGACGCGTACATGGGCTCCCTGGGCCTGTCGGGCCTGGCCGAGGAGAACCTCCAGTCGCGCCTGCGCGGCACGCTGCTCATGGCCGTCTCCAACCAGGAGGGCCACATCGTCCTGGCCCCCGGCAACAAGTCGGAACTGGCGGTCGGCTACTCCACGCTCTACGGGGACTCGGTGGGCGCCTACGGCCCCATCAAGGACGTCTACAAGACGTCGATCTTCCGCCTGGCCGAGTGGCGCAACCGGGCCGCCGTGGAACGCGGCCAGACCCCGCCGATCCCCGAGAACTCCATCACCAAGCCCCCGAGCGCGGAACTCCGCCCGGGCCAGGTCGACACGGACTCGCTCCCCGACTACCCGGTGCTGGACGCGATCCTGGAGCTCTACGTCGACCGGGACCGGGGTGCCGACGAGATCGTCGCGGCCGGTTACGACCGGGCGCTGGTCACGAAGACCCTGCGCATGGTCGACACGGCCGAGTACAAGCGACGGCAGTACCCGCCGGGGACGAAGATCTCGGCGAAGGGCTTCGGCAAGGACCGCCGACTGCCGATCACGAACGGGTGGCGGGAGTCGGTCTGACGGGTTCGTCGATCACCCGCCGGGGGAGCCCGGGCCGCGGCCCGGGCTCCCACGGCGGGTGTCTCAGGGCACCGTGACGACGATCTTGCCGCGCGCGTGACCGGTGGCGCTCTCCTCGTGCGCCGCGGCGATGTCCCGTAGTGGGAACACCCTGTGCACCGGGACGGTGAGGCGGCCTTCGTCGGCGAGGGACGCGGCGTGCGGCAGTCCGGACCAGCCGGGCTCGCCGACCCCGGAGCGGGTGAGCCGTACTCCGTGGCGGGCGGCGTCGAAGTCGGCGATCGTCACCACGCGGTGCGGGTCTTTGGCGATGGCCACCAGGTCGGGGAGGGAGCCCTTGCCCGCGGCGTCCAGCACCACGTCGACGCCCCGGGGAGCGAGCGGGGCGACGCGGTCGGCCAGGCCCGGACCGTACGTGACCGGCGTGACGCCGAGTCCGTCGAGGAAGTCGTGGTTGCGTTCGCTCGCGGTGCCGATCACGGTCAGCCCGCGGGCCCTGGCCAGTTGCGCGGTCATCGTGCCGGCGCCGCCGGCCGCACCCTCGATCAGGAGGGTCATGCCCTCGGCGGCCCCGAGGGCGTCCAGCACCCGTGTCGCCGTCTCGACGTTGCCCGCGGCACCGCCCGCCGTCTCGAAGGACCAGGCCCGGGGCTTGTGAGCCCATGCCTCCAGCACCGCGTACCGGGCGGCGGCCCCGCCCAGCCGGGCCAGGGGGACGAGGCCGAACACCGCGTCTCCCACGGCGGTGCCGGTCACCCCTTCGCCGACCTCGTCGACGACTCCGGCGGCGTCCATGCCGGGGATGTGGGGGAACCGCAGGGATGCCATCTCCTTCAGCATCCCCGAGCGCAGGTACCAGTCGGCGGGGGTGACGCCGGTGGCACGCACCGAGATGCGGACCTGCCCCGGGCCGGCGTGCGGTTCGTCGGCCTCCTCCACGGAGAGGACCTCGGGACCGCCGTAGCGGTGGTAGCGCGCAGCCAGCACTGACAACCTCCGTATGTCCGGGAGTGGTTCAGGGTGAACCTCCTGGAACGGGCGTCGTCTTCCCCGTGCGCCGAAGTGAGAGACCGGCCTGCCGCGCCCTCTCGGTTGCCGTACGCACGGAGCGGCGGTCCGCGGGTACCCACCCGCGGACCGCCGCCCGAGTCGCATCACAGCGCCGGCGCACCGGCCCCGGTCAGCGGCGCACCGCTTCCGCCTCCTGCGGGACGTGGCTCGCCACGACCCGCTCGCGGCCGCCGGCCGGCGCGGTGCGCCGGTCCACGGCGTACGCCAGCGACGCCACGCCGAGGCCGAGGACGGCCAGGACCGCGCCGGCCAGGGCCGGGGAGGTGACCCCGAAGCCCGCGGCCAGGGCGAGGCCGCCGATCCAGGCGCCGCCGGCGTTGGCCAGGTTGAAGGCGGCCTGGTTGGCGGAGGAGGCCAGGGACGGGGCCGACGCGGCCTTGTCCATGACCATCAGCTGGAGCGGGGAGCCGGTGGCGAAGGCCGCCATGCCGAGCAGGATCACGGCGACGGCGGCGGTGAGTTCCGTGCGCATCAGCAGCGGGAACAGCGCCAGTACCGCCACCAGCGCGCCCAGGCCGCCGAACAGCGTGCCCCGCAGGGAGTGGTCGGCCAGGCGGCCGCCCAGCAGGTTGCCGGCGGTCGCGCCGACACCGAACAGGGCCAGCAGCAGGGTCACGCTGGCGCCGGCGTACCCGGCGGCGTCCGTGAGCATGGGCGTGATGTAGCTGTAGGCCGCGAAGAGGGCGCCGAAGCCCGCGACCGTCGTGCCGAGCGACAGCCAGACCGGGACGGAGCGCAGGGCGGCCAGTTCGCCGCGCAGGCCCTTCGCGGTGGCGTGCTCGTGGTCGTGCGGGATCAGGAACGCGAGCGCGGCGATCGCCGCCAGGCCGATGGCGCTGACGCCGAGGAAGGTCGCCCGCCAGCCGAGCTGCTGGCCCATGAGGGTCGCGACGGGCACACCCACGACGTTCGCGACCGTCAGGCCGAGGAACATCAGGGAGACCGAGCGCGCCTTGCGTTCGGGGGCGACCATGTTCGTCGCGACGACGGCGCCGACGCCGAAGAAGGCGCCGTGCGGCAGACCGCTCAGGAAGCGGGCCGCCAGCAGCCAGCCGTTGTCGGGAGCCAGGGCCGACAGCGCGTTGCCCGCGACGAACAGCCCCATCAGCCCGATCAGGACCGTACGGCGGGACATCCGGGCGGTGACCGCGGCCAGCAGGGGGGCGCCGATGACGACGCCCAGCGCGTACGCCGACACCAGGTGGCCGGCGCTGGGTATCGAGATGTTCAGGTCGTCCGCGACATCGGGCAGCAGCCCCATCATCACGAACTCGGTCGTACCGATGCCGAAGGCGCCCACGGCGAGGGCGAGTAGGGCCAGGGGCATGAGGGAGCCTTTCGAGACTTGCGGTGTTCGTACTTCGTGACTTCGTATGTTCAAGTACGGAACAAAGTCTCGCAGGCCGACTATTCCGCGAGGCCTCCAGGAAGTGAAGCCGCGGTTGCCCACTCCTGACGGACTGGCCCTGAGCTGCGGTTTTCCTCAGCCGCCTGTGGTGACACTCACACGGGCCGCGACGGGCAGATGGTCGCTGGCCGTCTGCGGGAGGGTCCACGAGCTCTCCGGCTTCAGGCCCCTGACCATGATCTGGTCGATGCGCGCCATCGGGAACGACGCCGGCCAGCTGAACCCGAAGCCGTTGCCGGCGGCGCCCTGCGTGGAGCGCATCTGGGAGGTGACGGCGTTGAGCGCGCGGTCGTTCATCGTGCCGTTCAGGTCGCCGAGCAGTACGACGTTCTTCAGCGGTTCGTGGGCGATGGCCTCGCCCAGGAAGTCGGCGCTCCGGTCGCGCTGCCGGGCCGTGAAGCCGGCCTCCATCTTCACGCGCACGGACGGCAGATGGGCGACGTAGACGGCGACCTGCCCGGCCGGGGCGGTCACGGTGGCGCGCATGGCCCGCGTCCAGCCCAGGTCGATGTCGACGGCCCCCACGCCGGTCAGCGGGTACTTGCTCCACAGCCCGACCGTGCCCTGCACCGAGTGGTACGGGTACGTCGAGTCCAGCGCCCGCTCGTACGTCGGGACCGCGTCCGCCGTCAGCTCCTCCAGGGCCACCACGTCCGCGCCGGACGCGGCCACGTCACGGGCGGTTCCGGCCGGGTCGGGGTTGTCCGCGTTGACGTTGTGCGTGGCCACGGTGAGGTCGCCGCCGGTGGCGGTCTTGTCGCTGACCTGGCCGCCGAAGAGGTTCAGCCAGACCATGGCCGGCAGCAGCACCGCGATCAGGGCGGTCGCGGACTTGCGGACCACGGCGACGAGGAGCAGCACCGGGATGAAGAGGCCGAGCCAGGGCAGGAACGTCTCGACGAGGCTGCCCAGGTTGCCGATGGTGTTCGGGATCCGCGAGTGCAGCAGCATGACGACGGCCAGCAGCACCGCGCACGCGGCCACGACGATCCCGCGCCGCCAGATCTGCCGGTCCCCGCGCCAGTCGCCGAGGAACCGGTCGAACAGGCGCCGAAGCCGGTCTCCCCGGGGCTCGGGCCCCGAGCCGCCGTCTGCCGTCTCCGTCATGTACGCCTGCTGCTGCGCCATACCGTCGCCTCACTGCCTGCCGTGCACACCATCGCCCCCGTGTCTACGACCCTAGGGGATGATCCGTTCCGTTCCCGCCGTCCTTCGACGGCCGTACGGGGGCGAGGACGTTCGAGCCCGCGGGACGAGTTCCGATCAGGACCGGAGTAAGCGCCCTCTGTGACGAAACGCGCACACTAGGACGGGTGAGCTGCGGAACTGACGGGCCGTAGGCCTTCGAGGAGTGTGTCGACGACCTGGGCGGCGAGGTCGTCGGGGAGGTCGGCGTCCGGGCGCAGGACGGAGCGGACGAGCACGGGGCCGATGAACATGTCGCTCAGAAGTTCGATGTCGACGTCCGTACGCAATTCGCCGTTCTCCTGCCCCCGGCGCAGGATTTCCAGGCCCTGCCGGCGGCGCGGTGCGAGGACGGTGGCCTCGTACGCCGCCCAGATCTTCGGGCTGCTCTTCATCTGGGCGTGCACGTTGGTCAGGATCGCCGACGAGCGCTTGGCCAGGCCGCGCCGGCGCGCCTGTTCCAGCAGGGCCACGAGGTCGTCGCGCGTGGAGGTGCCGGGGAGCGGGGGCCCGGGGGGTTCTGTGGCGCGCAGGACGTCGGCGAAGAGTTCCTCCTTGCCGCTCCAGCGGCGGTAGATGGTGGCCTTGCCGACGCCGGCGGTGCGGGCGATCCGCTCGATGGACAGCTCCGCGAGGGGCACGCCCTCCTCCAGGAGCCTCATCACGCCCTCGACGATGGCGCGCTCCACGGCCTCGCTTCTGGGGCGGCCCCTCGGGGGGCCGTCTGGCCGGGGGTGCCGTTCGGCGAGGCTCACGTCGCTGGGTCCTTTCCTGGGCAGGATGAGGATGATTCTCCCGCAGGTCTACGACCGCGTGTCCGAGGTCTACGATCGCGTGTCCGAGGTCTACGACCGCGCGTCCGACAACTCCCTCTCCTCCTCCCCCCGCTGCGGCTCCGGCTGCCTGCCGGGCAGGAACAGCGCCACGACGACCGCGCCGATCAGCGCGACCCCCGCTCCCCACAGGGCGGTGACGTGCATCGCGTGCAGGAACGCGTCGTAGGCCGGGGTGACCAGGGCCTCGCCCTGCGGGCCCAGCTTCGCGGCGACGCCGAGGGTGGCCTCGATGGACTCCCCCGCGGTGTGCCGCAGGGCCGGCGGCAGCCGGTCGAGCTTGTCCTCGATGCCCGTGCGGTAGGCCGCGGACAGCACCGAGCCCAGGACGGCGATGCCCAGGGCGCCGCCGACCTGCCGGAAGGTGTTGCTGAGCGCGGAGGCCGAGCCGGCCTTCTCGCGGGGCAGGGCCTGCATGATGACGACGCTGACCGGCGTCATGACGTGCGCCATGCCGGCGCCCATCAGGAAGAAGATCACTTCCAGGATCCAGATGGGCGTACCGGCGTCCAGCGTGGCGAAGGCGGCCAGCATCGCGGCGATGACCAGCATTCCGGCGGTCGTGGTGGCCTTGTTGCCGAAGCGGTCGACCAGCAGCCGGGCGCGCGGCGCGAAGATGAGCTGGGCGGCGGCCAGCGGCAGCATCAGCAGACCGGTCTGGAGCGGCGAGTAGGCGCGCACGCTCTGCGTGTAGAAGACCGAGAAGAACGTCACCCCCATCAGCGCGAAGAAGACCAGCGCGATGGCGGCGACGGCGGCCGAGAAGACCTTGTTCTTGAAGTACCTGACGTCGATGGACGGGTGGTCGGTGCGCTTCTCGAACAGCACGAAGGCGACGAGCACGGCGAGGCCGGCGCCGATCGTCGCCAGCACCGTGGCGTCGGTGAAGTCGGCGAGCTGGCCGCCCTTGATGATGCCGTAGACGAGCAGCACCAGGCCGACGACGGACAGCACGACGCCGACGGGATCGAGGCGGCCGGGGCTGGGGTCGCGGGAGTCGGGCACCAGCCACAGCATCAGCGCGAGCGCGAGCAGCACGATCGGCACGTTGACGAGGAAGACCGAGCCCCACCAGAAGTGGTCGAGGAGCACACCGCCGGTGATCGGGCCGATGGCGATGGCGAGGCCGACGCCGCCCGCCCAGATGCCGATGGCCTTCGGCTGCTCCTCGCGCTCGAAGACGTTCATGAGGACGGCGAGGGTGGCCGGCATGACGAACGCGGCGCCGAGACCCATGACGGCACGGAAGGCGATGAGCTCGCCCGGGGAGCCGGAGAAGGCGGCGAGCGCGGAACCGACGCCGAACACCGCGAGCCCGCCGAGCAGCACCTTCTTGCGGCCCAGCCGGTCCCCCAGCAGGCCGGCGCTGAACAGCAGGCCCGCGAAGACGAGGGTGTAGGAGTTGATCGCCCACTCCAGCTCGCTCTGCGTGGCCCCCAGGCCGGTCGGGGCGGGTGTGGAGATCGTCTTGATGGCGACGTTCAGGATCGAATTGTCGAGGACGACGATCAGCAGGCTGAGCATCAGCACGCCGAGGATCGCCCAGCGGCGCCGGTGCACCGCTTCCGGTATGCGAGGGCCGGTGGGGGCGGCACGGTCGGCAGGAGTAGTCATGCCGTCGACCCTAGAGCCATTTCGATACGAGACCGTCTCGTATTGGAATACTTTTACCGAGCCCTTACGCGCGCTGTGCTTCACGGCACCCGGGCGGAACTCACAGGGGCTCCCCTAGCCCTGGATGACACGAGGTGCCACCATGGACGTGGTCCGGGGACGCCGTCAGGGCGCCTCGAGATGACGTGTTAGGAGCCGTGCCATGACGCAGCTTCCGGCTGCCCAGACTGCTCAGAGGAAGTCCTCCGACGGCGGCAAGACGCTGTACGGGGGCAAGGGCACCCGCCGCATCACCGTGCGGGACATCGCCGCCGCCAAGGAGCGCGGCGAGAAGTGGCCCATGCTCACCGCCTACGACGCGATGACCGCGTCCGTCTTCGACGAGGCCGGGATCCCGGTCATGCTCGTCGGCGACTCGGCGGGCAACTGCCACCTCGGGTACGAGACGACCGTGCCCGTCACCCTCGACGAGATGACCATGCTGTCGGCGGCGGTCGTACGGGGCACCTCGCGCGCCCTGATCGTCGGCGATCTGCCCTTCGGCTCCTACCAGGAGGGTCCGGTGCAGGCGCTGCGCTCGGCGACCCGGCTGGTGAAGGAGGCGGGCGTGCAGGCCGTGAAGCTGGAGGGGGGCGAGCGGTCGCACGAGCAGATCCGGCTGCTCGTCGAGTCCGGCATCCCGGTCATGGCGCACATCGGCCTGACCCCCCAGTCCGTCAACGCGATGGGGTACCGCGTGCAGGGGCGGGGCGAGGAGGCGGCCCAGCAGCTGCTGCGGGACGCCAAGGCCGTGCAGGACGCGGGCGCGTTCGCCGTAGTGCTGGAGCTGGTTCCGGCGGAGCTGGCGGCCGAGGTGACGCGGGTGCTGCACATTCCGACCGTCGGGATCGGCGCCGGGTCCGAGACGGACGCGCAGGTGCTGGTGTGGACGGACATGCTGGGTCTGACCGGCGGTCGCGTCCCGAAGTTCGTCAAGCAGTACGCGAATCTGCGTGAGGTCATGGGGAACGCGGCGAAGGCGTTCGCGGAGGACGTCGTGGGCGGAACGTTCCCGCTCGAGGAGCACAGCGTCCACTGAGCCACTGCGGTACCACCGGCAGCCCGTCGATCTTCCCCCGTCGGCGGGCTGTCCCTTTTGCCGGGACCACCGACAAGGGCTGTCGGCGGTCTGTCGGTGGTTTGTCGGTGGGAGCTGACACCGTCTGTGTCATGACGCGAATCGACAAGAACACCGGCGGCGCCGCTGTGACCGTGCGGGGGCTGGTGAAGCACTACGGCGAGACCAAGGCACTGGACGGGGTCGACCTGGACGTGCGTGAGGGCACCGTGATGGGGGTGCTCGGGCCGAACGGGGCCGGGAAGACCACCCTGGTGCGGATCCTGTCCACCCTGCTGAAATCCGACTCGGGGCAGGCGACCGTGGCCGGGTACGACGTCGTACGGCAGCCGCGGCAGCTGCGGCGGGTGATCGGGCTCACGGGGCAGTACGCCTCCGTGGACGAGAAGCTCTCCGGCTGGGAGAACCTGTACATGATCGGGCGGCTGCTCGACCTGCCCCGCAAGGACGCCCGCGGCCGGGCCGACGAGTTGCTGGAGCGCTTCTCCCTGACCGAGGCGGCCAAGCGGCCGGCGGCGACGTACTCCGGGGGTATGCGGCGGCGGCTGGACCTGGCCGCTTCGATGATCGGGCGGCCGGCCGTGCTCTTCCTCGACGAGCCGACCACCGGGCTCGACCCGCGCACCCGCAACGAGGTGTGGGACGAGGTGAAGCGCATGGTCGGCGACGGGGTCACCGTGCTGCTCACCACGCAGTACATGGAGGAGGCCGAGCAGCTCGCCTCCGAGCTGACGGTCGTCGACCGCGGCCAGGTCATCGCGGGCGGCGCCATCGAGGAACTGAAGGCGAAGGTCGGCGGCCGGGCGCTGCGGATCCGCCCGGCCGATCCGGCGCACCTGCGGCCCCTCGCCGTCGCGCTGGACGAGCTGGGGATCACCGGGCTCGCCACCACGACCGTGGACACCGACCGGGGTGACGTCCTCGTGCCGATCCTCAGCGACGAGCAGCTGACCGCCGTGGTCGGCGCGGTCACCGCGCGCGGCATCACCCTCTCCTCCCTCACCACCGAACTGCCCAGCCTGGACGAGGTGTTCCTGTCCCTCACCGGCCACCGCGCCAGTGCCCCGCAGGACGCCGTGCCCGCCGAAGACCTTCAGGAGGCCGCCGTATGAGCGCCGTCACCATCCACGACGCCGAGGCGGACGCCCGTATCTCGCTGCGCGGCCACCTGCGCCACACCGGCGCCCTGATCCGCCGCAACCTGCTGTGGATCCGCAAGGACCCGGAGTCGATGGCCGACGCCCTGCTGATGCCGGTCATCTTCACCCTGCTGTTCGTGTTCGTCTTCGGCGGCTCGATCGGGCAGGCGCTGGGCGGCGGGCAGGACCGGTACGTGCAGTACGTGATCCCCGGCATGATCGCGATGATGAGCATGACGCTGTCCCAGGGCGTCGGCACCGGCTTCAGCCAGGACTTCAACTCCGGTGTCATGGACCGCTTCCGGTCCCTGCCGATCGGGCGCGGTTCGGTGCTGTTCGCGAAGATCTCGGTGGAACTGCTGCGGATGCTGTTCGCGACCGCCGTGCTGATGATCGTGGCCGTCGCGGTCGGGTTCGAGATCACCAACTGGCCGGGGCTCCTCGCGACGGTGGCCCTGTCCACGGCGTTCGCCTCGTCGATCATGTGGGTGTTCCTCACCCTGGGCGTGATCCTGAAGAACGCGCAGTCCGTGCAGGCGATGGGCTTCCTGGTGCTGTTCCCGCTCCAGTTCGGCTCGTCGATCTTCGCGCCGACCACGTCCATGCCGGGCTGGTTGCAGGCGTTCACCGACTACAACCCGCTGTCGACGCTGGCGGACGCCGCACGCGGTCTGATGGTGGGCGGGCCGGTCGCGCACGACCTGTGGGTGACGCTCGGCTGGTCGGTGGCGATCACGGCCGTGATGGCGCCGGTCGCGATCCACAAATTCCGCACGAAGAGCTGAACCGGCGGGCGGATCCGCGTCAGAGCAGGGCGGCGGCCTCCTCGGGGGAGAGGCGGCCGCCTTCCGCGTACGCGGACTCGTACGCCGGGTCGCCGAGCACCGCCCGCGCCCGCCGCTCCGCCTGCTCGCGCGCCTCGCGCTCCTGCCGCGCGGCGACGTGCCCGGACGGCAGCAGGGCGTCGGCGGCGCCGATGAAGCGGGCCGCGTCCCGGGCGCGGTGCCCGCCGTCCAGGGCGGCCAGGGACCGGGCGGCGATGGTCAGGTACACCGCGCGCATATGGGGTGTGATGGCCACCGAGAGCGGATCGGCGGCCCGCTCCAGCGCCCTGCGGATCAGGTCCAGGCACGCCTCGTGACGCCCCTCCATGGCGTCCAGCCAGGCCTCCGCGCCGAGGATGAACGCGTCGAAGACGATGAAGTGGGCGATACGGAAGTCCTGGCGCAGCCGCCGCAGTTGCTCGCGCGCCTCGGGGACGCGGTCCGTCATGCCGAGCCAGCCGGCCAGGAACAGGCGGGCGGCGGGCATGGCCTCGCTGTGCGAGTCCCCGCGCTGGGCGATCACCTCGCGCAGCAGCCGCTCGCCGCGCTCGCCCTCGCCCGCCTCCAGCAGCGCGCTGCCCAGCCGGGCGGCGAGGACGGCCGCCTGGGCGCGGGCGCCGACCCGTTCGGCGTGCGCGATGGCCGCCTCGTAGTCAGCGGCGGCCAGCGTGTAGTCGCCCTTGCGTTCGTGGGCCTCGGCGCGGGCGGAGAGGGCCTCGGCGGTGCCCCAGGCGTCACCGAGGCGCCGGTAGATCTCCAGCGACTCGTCGGCGTCGCGGGCGGCGTCGCCGGCCCAGTCGGTGCGGTTGGCGAGGAAGTTGGCCCGCATCTGGAGGCCGGAGGCAAGCTCCCAGTCGAAGCCGGGGGTCTCGCGGCAGGTGCGGATGGCCGCGTCCATGATGACGCGCAGCCGGTCCATGTCGCCGGTCAGCATCACGGCGAAGAACCAGAGCAGGCCGGGGAGCCGGCAGTTCTGCGGGAGGCCGGCCTCGTAGGTCAGGGAGATGTTCCGCAGCTTCTGCTGGGAGCGCGGGTTCTGCCAGGCGTCCAGTTCGGTGTCCATGCAGGCGAGATGGGCCAGGTGGACACCGCGCCGGGCCTCCCACAGGACCTCGCCGGCCATCGGGGGCGGGGCGTCGGTGCAGCGCTGCCACACCGGGGCGGCGGGGCGGACGGGCTCGGTGAAGGGGTCGGGGCCGAGGGCCATGACCTCGCGGCACCAGTTGCGGGCCTCGATGCGCAGGTCGCGCATCTGCCAGTACCAGACGAGGGACAGCGTCAGGCACAGCGCCTCCTGCTCGTCGCGCAGGGCGACGGCACGGCGCAGGGCGGTGCGCAGGTTCTCGTACTCCCGCTCCAGCCGGCGGATCGCGGCCAGCTGGCCCGGGCCCCGCAGCAACGGGTCGGTGGTGCGGGCCAGTTCGCGGTAGTACGTCAGGTGGGCGCGCTCGGCGCCGTCGCGCTGCCCGGACTCGTCCAGCCGCTCGGCGGCGTACTCGGCGACGGTCTCCAGCAGCCGGTAGCGCATCTCGCCGTCGCCCGACTCGCCGGGCGGCGTGGCCACGACCAGGGAGCGGTCGACGAGGGAGCCGAGCGCCTCCAGGGCGGCCGGTCCGCACACGGCCTCGGCGGCGGGCAGGTCGCAGCCGCCCGCGAACACCGACAGCCGCCGCAGGACGTCCCGTTCGTCCTCGTCGAGCAGGTCCCAGGACCAGTCGACGACGGCCCGGAGGGTCTGCTGGCGGGGCAGGACGGTACGGCTGCCGGAGGTGAGGAGACGGAAGCGGTCGTCGAGCCGGTCGGCGATCTGGCGTGGCGTCAGCATCCGCAGCCGGGCGGCGGCCAGTTCGATGGCCAGCGGCAGGCCGTCGAGGCGCCGGCAGATCTCCGCGCACGCCTCGGGGTCGTCCTCGGTCCGGAAGCCGGGCCGGGCCGCCGCGCCCCGGTCGGCGAGCAGCCGCAGCGCGACCGGCTCGGGCAGCGGCTCCACGGGCCGCAGCGACTCCCCCGGCACGCCGAGGGGTTCACGGCTGGTGGCGAGCACGGTCAGGCCGGGGCAGCGCTCCAGCAGTTCCTCGGCGAGCCGGGCGGCGGCCTCGGCGACGTGCTCGCAGTTGTCGAGGATCAGCAGCATGCCGGGCCTGGAGCAGTGCTCGGCGAGCCGCTCGACGGGATCGTCGAGCCGGTCGCCGACGGCGGCCCGGATGCCTTCGGCGCCGGCGCCGTACAGCACGGTCTCGCGGGCGCCGACGGCCGTGAGCACGGCCTCCGGTACGGCGGCGGGGTCGTCGACCGGGGCGAGCTCGGCCAGCCACACGCCGCCCGGCATGGCGTGCCGTACGGTCTCCGCGGCCTCCTGCGACAGCCGTGTCTTGCCGGCCCCGCCGGGTCCGAGCAGCGTCACCAGGCGGGCCGCGGTGAGATCGCGCCGGATGGTCTCGAGGTCGCTCTCGCGGCCGATGAAGGAGGTGAGCCGGGCGCGCAGGTTGCCGACGGCCGGGGCGTCCGCAGCCGGGTCGGACACGGGGCTGCCGTCGCCCAGCTTCAGCAACTCCGCGTGCAGGGAGCGCAGTTCCGGCCCCGGGTCGGCCCCGAGCCGGTCGGCGAGCAGCCGCCGCACGTCCTCGTACGCGTCCAGCGCCTCCGCCGTGCGGCCGGCGTCGCGCAGGGCGCGCAGGCGCAGGGTCTGGAGGGGCTCGTCCAAGGGGTGGCTGTCGCACAGGGCGGTCAGCTCCGGCAGGGACTGCTCCGCCTGGCCGAGGGCGAGGGCGGCGCTGTGGCGGGCGCGCAGCACGTCCAGGCGGCGGGTGTCCCGGCGGGCCGCCTCGGCGGCGCGGTCGGGCAGGTCGGCGAGGGCCGGTCCGCGCCACAGGGCGAGGGCGTCGTCCAGGACCACGGCCGCCTTGGCGGGGTCGCCGTCGGCCAGGGCCCGCAGTCCCTCACCGGACAGCCGCTCGAACCGGTGCAGGTCGACGTCGTCGGGCGCGGCCGTGAGCCGGTACCCGCCCTCGTCGGAGGCGACCGCGTCGGCCCCGAGCGCCCGCCGCAGCCGCCCGACCAGCGCCTGGAGCGCCCCCGGGGCGTCGGCGGGGGGCTCACCGCCCCACACCTCGTCGACGAGCAGCCCCACGGGCACGGTACGGCCGGCCCGCAGGGCCAGCACGGTCAGCAGCGCACGCAGCCGCGCCCCGCCCACCGGAACGACCGTGCCGTCGGTGCGGAGCGCCTGCGTGGTGCCGAGAATGCGGTAGCGCACGGGGACCATTGTCCCCGGTATGCCGAGAGCCGGTCACGTAGTTGGGCGGCGCGGCGGGCGGCAGGGGACCGGCCGATGCCCCCGCACCCCCGGAACCGACCGCCCCGCGCGAGACGTTTTCCCGCTGCGCCCGGTACCGTCGGGCGTCCCATCGCGTGTTCGAGAGTGCAGGGAGTCCCATGACCACCGCCACCAGCCGCCACAGTGAGCGGCGGATCAGTCCCGTCTTCGTCGGGATTCTGGCCGTGACGGCGGTCACGGGGTGGGCGACCTGGACCGGGTTCGCGCAGCAGCCCGGGGTCGCCGTGTTCCTCTTCGTGACGGCGGCCTGGATCGTCTCGCTCTGTCTGCACGAGTACGCGCACGCGCGCACCGCCCTGCACAGCGGCGACATCTCGGTCGGCGCGAAGGGCTACCTCACGCTGAACCCGCTGAAGTACACGCACGCCCTGCTCAGCATCGTCCTCCCGGTGATCTTCGTGATCATGGGCGGGATCGGGCTGCCCGGCGGGGCGGTGTTCATCGAGCGCGGGCGGATCCAGGGCCGCTGGAAGCACAGTCTGATCTCGGCCGCCGGTCCGCTGACGAACGTGCTCTTCGCGGTCGTATGCACGGCCCCGTTCTGGCTGGACGCGCTGGACGGCGTGCCGAGCGACTTCCGGTTCGCCCTGGCCTTCCTCGCGCTGCTCCAGGTGACGGCCGCGCTGCTGAACTTCCTGCCGGTCCCGGGCCTGGACGGCTACGGCGTCATCGAGCCCTGGCTGTCGTACAACATCCGGCGGCAGGTGGAGCCGTTCGCGCCGTTCGGCCTGCTGTTCGTGTTCGCGCTGCTGTGGCTGCCCGCGGTGAACGGCGTGTTCTTCGACGTGGTCGACTCGCTCCTGAAGTCGCTCGGGATCAGTGACTTCGAGACGTACTGCGGTCAGGAACTGTACCGCTTCTGGCAGGGCTCGAACGAGTTCTGCTCGGCCGCTCCCTGACGGGTCAGCCCGTGACGGACTTCTGCTGCTTGCCGCGCTTCACGTAGTACCAGCACATGTTGGACGACAGGCCCGCCAGCAGCACCCAGACGATCCCCAGCCAGCTGCCCCGTGTGAAGGAGACGACGGCCGCGGCCACGGCGAGGACGCAGACGATCAGGGCGTAGAGGGCAAGGCGGGGCATTTCGGTCGACTCCTGTCGGGGGACACTGCTACGACGACCAGTGTCCCCCATGCGCCTCAGCGGCTCACACGTCGGTGACGCGGAGCCCCGCGTGCGCCTTGTACCGGCGGTTCACGGAGATCAGGTTCGCCACCAGCGACTCCACCTGGTGGGCGTTGCGCAGCCGCCCGGCGAAGATGCCGCGCATGCCGGGGATGCGCCCGGCGAGGGCCTGCACGATCTCGACGTCGGCACGGACCTCGCCGAGCACCATCACGTCGGTGTCGATCTCGTCGATCTCCGGGTCCTGGAGCAGCACGGCCGACAGGTGGTGGAAGGCGGCCGTGACCCGGGAGTCCGGCAGCAGGGCGGCGGCCTGCTCGGCGGCGCTGCCCTCCTCGGGCTTGAGCGCGTAGGCGCCCTTCTTGTCGAAGCCGAGCGGGTTGACGCAGTCCACGACGAGCTTGCCGGCCAGCTCCTCGCGCAGGGATTCGAGGGTCTTGCCGTGGCCGTCCCACGGCACGGCGACGATCACGATGTCGCTGCGGCGCGCGGTCTCGGCGTTGTCGGCGCCCTCGACGCCGTGTCCGAGTTCCTCCGCGGCGGCCCGGGCGCGGTCGGCCGCCCGCGAGCCGATGATCACCTTCTGCCCGGCCTTGGCGAGCCGGTAGGCGAGACCCTTGCCCTGCGGCCCGGTCCCGCCGAGCACCCCGACGACGAGTCCGGAGACGTCGGGCAGGTCCCAGGGGTCCTTGGCGGGGGCCTTCTGGGCGTTGTCGGTGGCAGCACTGTCGGTAGAGGTCATGGCCCAGACTCTACGTCCGCCGCGGCCATCGGCTCAGGTCAGCTCCGTCACGGGCACCCGGCGGAAGGTGATGGTCTCGTAGGCACTGAAGTCGCCGGTCTCGTACAGCAGGCCCACGGTGTCCGCGTCGACGCGGACGAGGTCGGAGTACGCGGCGGGCAGTCCGTCCACGGGGTGGGCCGGGCGCCAGGTGGTGCCGCCGTCGGTGGAGGCGCGGATCGTCATCAGGGCGCGGAAGCCCGGGTCGGCCGGGCCGGAGTAGAGCAGCACGTCGGGGTCGCGGAGTTGGAGCACGCTCGCCTGGCAGACGGGAGCGGCCAGGCCCGCCTGCGGACGGAAGGGTTTCACCAGGGTCTGCCCGCCGTCCGCGGAGTGGGCGTCTGCGCGGGTGCCGGGCGACGGGGAGTCGTTGCGGGTGTTGAAGTACACGCGGCCGTCGGGGAGTTCGGCGGCGGTGGTCTCGTTGGCGTTGATGTACCCGTCGGTGTTGTCGTCGACGTAGCCGATCCGCCAGGTGGCGCCCCGGTCGTCGCTGAGCAGGCAGTGGCCGCCGTTGTACCTGCCCTCCGTGCCGTTGTCCGTGCCGGTGGGCGGCAGGGAGTGGTTGGCGGGGACGACGATCCGGCCGGTGCTCAGCTGGAGGGCGTGGCCGGGGGTGGTGGCATACCAGCGCCAGTGCGGCTTCTTGGTCTGCTGGGTGATCTCCCTCGGCGCGGACCAGGTGAGGCCGTCGTCGTCGCTGTGCTGCACCCAGACCCGGCGTCCGTCGGCCGCGCTCACCTTGCCGCGCCGGATGGCGTCCTCGGTGGCGAGTGCGGCGTTGCGTACGTGCACGAGGAGCACGCGGCCGGTGTCGAGGACGACGGGGGCCGGGTTGCCGGCGAGTGCGTCGCCGTTCTTGGCGGCGACCAGGAGCGGGCCCCATGTGCGGCCGCCGTCCGTGGAGCGTTTGAGTACGACGTCGATGTTCCCGAAGTCGTCCCGGGAGCCGACGCGGCCCTCGCAGAAGGCGAGCAGGGTGCCGATGGGGGTGCCCCCGCTCGCGCGGAGCCGAGAGTGGGGGACGGTGGTGACGACGGCGGGGATGCGGAAGCTGGCGTACCCCTCCTGGCCGGCGCGGAAGGGGACGCTGGTCTCGGTCATCGGCGGATTCCTCCGGGCGTTCGACGAAGGTACGGATGACCGGTCCCCCTGCCCAAGCCGGGCGAATGCGTGGTGAATTCCACATCACGAGTGACCGGTCGGGGCAGGATGCGGTCATATGGATGCCGTACGGGTCGCGCTGCTGCGGGAAGTGCTCGCCGGGACGGAGTGGCTGGGCGCCACGCGGCGGTTCGCCGGTGCGCTGCGGGGGTCGGTGGTGTCGCACGGCGGCGGGATGCTGCTCGTCGGCACGCCGGAGTACGAGCCGTGGCACCTGGCGGCGCATCTGGTGGACGAGGCGGCCTGGTCGGGCACGCCGGAGCTGGCCCCGACGCTGGTACGGCACGACGCGCGCTCCTCGGACCCCGCGCACCTGGCGGTCGGCCTCGGCCGGCTGGAGGCGGCCAGGCGGGGCGAGACGCTGCTGGTGGTGTCCCCCGAGGGGCCTGCCGCGCCCCTCCTTGAACGGGTGTCCGACGCCCGGCGCGCCGGGGCGACGGTGCTGTCCCTCGGCCCCGGTGAGGGTGAGCTGTCGGCGATGGCTCACGAGGCCCTGGCCGTCCCCGACGGCTCGGAGCTGGACCTGGACACGGTCCAGCACCTGGTCAGCGCGGCGGCCGGGGAGAATGCCCTACCGACGCCACGCGGCCGCCGCCGCTTCCGGGACAGGGTGGCGAGACTGGCGGAGCACCTGACGGCCCCTCCGCCCGCACGCTGGTAGGGACACCCCCTGGGCGGGCTCTGCCGGTGGTGCGGCTGCGCGACCGGCGCGCAGCCGCCGGGGTGCGCCTACTCCTCGTTCCGGCCGCCCGCAGGGGCGTCGTGCCACTTGGGGTCGTTCTCCCACTGGAGGTTGCGTGCGCGGGCGGTCTCCATCGCGTGTTCGGCTTCCGGACGGGAGGCGTACGGTCCGAACCGGTCCTTGTTGGGGCACTCCGGCCCCTCCTCGACCTTCTTGTGCTCCAGGCAGTAGTACCACTCGCCCGGCTTGCCGACCGTCCGCTTCTTGAACAGGGCCATGACCAGCTCCTCTCGCCACCGTCATGTTCCCCCATGGCCGCTGGTTAGACTCGCTGGCATGTCTGGCCAGTCGCTGCTCGTACCGGGGGAGCTGTCCCCCACCCGTCCCGTGCCCGGAAACATCCGTCGCCCCGAGTACGTCGGCAAGCCCGCGCCGACGCCGTACACCGGACCGGAGGTGCAGACGCCCGAGACGATCGAGGCGATGCGGTTCGCCGGCCGGATCGCCGCCCGGGCGATGGCGGCGGCCGCGAAGCTGATCGCCCCCGGGGTGACCACGGACGAGCTGGACAGGGTGGCGCACGAGTACATGTGCGACCACGGCGCCTATCCCTCGACGCTCGGCTACCGGGGCTTCCCTAAGTCGCTGTGCAGTTCGGTCAACGAGGTGATCTGCCACGGCATCCCGGACTCGACGGTCCTGCGCGACGGCGACATCGTCAACCTCGACGTGACGGCGTACATCGGCGGTGTGCACGGCGACAACAACGCGACCTACCTGGTCGGTGACGTCGACGAGGAGTCGCGGCTGCTGGTGGAGCGGACCCGGGAGTCCCTCGACCGGGCGATCAAGGCGGTCAAGCCGGGCCGGCAGATCAACATCATCGGCCGGGTCATCGAGTCGTACGCCAAGCGCTTCGGCTACGGGGTGGTCCGGGACTTCACCGGCCACGGCATCAACAGCTCGTTCCACTCGGGCCTGATCATCCCGCACTACGACAGCCCGCACGCGACGACGGTCATCCAGCCCGGGATGACGTTCACGATCGAGCCGATGCTGACGCTCGGGACGCACGAGTACGACATGTGGGACGACGGCTGGACGGTCGTGACGAAGGACCGGAAGCGGACGGCCCAGTTCGAGCACACGCTGGTCGTGACGGAGACGGGCGCGGAGATCCTCACGCTGCCCTGATCACCGATCACCGATCACCGAGCCCGCCCTGCCAGGGCGGGCTTTCTCTTGTACGCTTTTACCGACAGGGCGTCGGCAAACCCATTGACTTAGGTAAGCCTTACCCAGAGGATGAGCCCATGGAATCCTTCTCGACCCTCATTCGGACCGCTTCCCGCGAGCAGCACGAGGAGGTCAGGGGCTCGACGTTCATGAGCGACCTGCTGGGGCACAAACTGGGGGTCGACGCGTTCGCCCGCTACACGGAGCAGCTCTGGTTCGTGTACGGGGCCCTGGAGTCCGGCGCCGAGCAACTGGCCGGGGACCCGGTGGCCGGCCCGTTCGTCCGCCCGGAGCTGTTCCGGATGGCCTCGCTGGAACAGGACCTGGAGTACCTGCGCGGCCCCGATTGGCGATCGGGCGTCAGCGCGCTGCCCGCCACCCTGGAGTACGCGCGGCGGATCTCCGACTGCGCCCGCACCTGGCCGGCCGGCTACGTCGCCCACCACTACACCCGCTACCTCGGTGACCTCTCCGGCGGGCAGATCATCCGCGACACGGCCGAGAGGACGTGGGGTTTCCCGAAGAAGGGCGACGGGGTCCGCTTCTACGTGTTCGAGGAGATCCCCAACCCGGCCGCCTTCAAGCGGGATTACTGGGAGCTGCTGGACGCGGTCCCCGGCGACGAGCTGGAGCGGCAGCGGATCGTGTCCGAGTGCCGGCGGGCGTACGCGATGAACAACGCGGTGTTCCAGGCGCTGGGCGAGGAGTTCCCGCTGTCGGCGTGAGCGTCAGCGTTCGAGACGGACCCGGCCGCCGACCTCGGTCCATCCGCCCGGCTGGGGCGCGGTCAGGATCTGGGAGCCCGCGCCCTGGGTGATGTTGAGGGCCCGGCCGAGCCGGTCGGTGAGCAGCAGGGGCGCCGCCCCGGTCGCCTCGTCCTCGTCGATCCCGTCACCGCGTCCGGGGAAGGCCCGGGCCCGAACCCGTCCGGCGGGCTCGTCCTCCCACGCCCAGGCGTACACCCACTCCCCCGGCGGCGGCACGGCCAGGCCGTCGACCTCGGCGGCGCTGCCGTACTGCCGCAGGGTGCGCTGCGGCACCCACTCCGCCCGTGCCTCGATCCAGCAGAACTCCCCGTCCTGCCGGGCACCGGCCACCCCGGCGGGCGTGACCAGCTCGGGCACGTCGAGCAGCCAGGCCGTCCCGACACACGGGTGCCCGGCGAAGGGCAGGCGCAGGGTGGGCGTGTAGATGTCGATCACACCGCGCTCGGGGTCGTCGACGAACACGGTCTCGCTGAACCCGAGTTTCGCGGCGAACTCCTGCCGGTCCCTCCGCTCGGGCAGCAGCGAACCCTCGCGCACGACACCGAGTTCGTTGCCGTATCCACCGTTCGGCCCGCAGAAGACGCGGAGCACGTCGTAGTCAGTCACGGGGGCATTCAAACATCGCCCGGGCGGCCAGGTCGTCCCAGGTGGCCGGACCGCCGGGAGGGGCCGGGCGACGGTACGGGCCGCTTGCTGTCACCGGCGAGATTCCGACAGCGTCGGACGGCGACAACACCGGCCGGCGAGAGCCGAGGCCGGGGCGCCGCGCAACTCGGCGCCGACGCGGTGCCGTTGCGCCCACCCGTGCCGCCCTGGCGGCACCTCCCAGGCCCTTGAGGCACTGAGGGAGGCACGAACGCCCGCAGCCAAGGCACAGGCACACCCACCCCCGCCCGACCGCCGGAGGCAACCGGTAGGGTTCGCCTCCGGAAAGGGGAAGGTGAAGGAACCCGATGAGCAGGGATCGCGACCCTCGAACGCTCCGCAGGTCCGCCCGGAGCGCCCTCATAGCAGCCTCGGTGACCGCTTTGTCGGCGACGGCGAGCGGATGCGTCGTGGTGCACGGCGAACGGGAGATCCTCCCGTCCACGACCCGCGCCGAAGCCGCCAAGGCCCTCCAGGAGTTCACGACCGCGTACAACGAGGCCGACAAGGCCTACGACGCCTCCCTGGACTCCGACCACACCACCGGGGCCCTGGCCGACATCGACTCGGCCCGTCTGAAGGCCGGGAAGGCGAACAACCCGGACGGCAACCCGAACCACTCGCCCCTGAAGCTGACGGACGCGAAGTACACGATCCCCAAGAAGGCCGGCTGGCCCCGCTGGTTCCTCGTCGACGCGGCCGGCAACAAGGGCGGCACGGCCCGCTGGCTGCTGGTGTTCACCCGCAGCAGCCTGGACGACCCCTTCCAGGTGGCGTACCTCACCCTCGTCACACCGGGCAAGGTCCCGGAGTTCAAGAAGGACGCGGACGGCTGGGCCGAGTCCGTCCCGGTGAACTCGACCGGCCTGGCCGCCGATCCCGGCGGTCTGAGCCGGGACTACACGGCCTACCTCAAGAACGGCGGAGACACGTTCGCGGACGGTTTCCACACCAGTCAGTGGCGCGCCCTGCGCGAGAAGAACTCCAAGAAGCCGGGCCTGGTCACCCAGTACATCGACGAACCGCTGACGAACGGCGACTACCAGCCCCTCGCCCTGCGCACGGCGGACGGCGGCGCGCTGGTGTTCTTCACCACACGGCACTACGAGAAGCAGACGGCCTACGCGGGCACGTCGTTCCCCGTCCCCAACAAGGACGTTCTCGCGCTGACGACCGGCGAGATCAAGCAGTCCCTCTTGATGGAGTTCGTCTCCAACGAGGTGGCGCTGGACCCGCCGAAGGGCAGCGGCAGCCAGAAGGTGACGATCCTCGGCCGGATCCAGGGAATGACGTCGGCGGAAGGCTCGTAGGGGCGGAGCGGGACCGGCTCAGTGCCGTCGCACCGGCCAGGCCGACCCGGCATGGTCGGCGTCCTCACCGGCGTACCGGGCACAGGCCTCGGTCAGGGTCTCCAGCAGGGTCAGCGGATCCGGGAGCGGATGCTCGGGCCCGCGCACCCAGTGCACGGTCCGGTCCTCACCGGGCAGCCGCGCCGGCGGGACGAGGACGTAGGAGCCGCGGCAGTGCCACCGCAGCCCGGGGTGCTCGTCCATCGTCTCGGGGTGGCAGTCCAGTTCGCACGGCCACCACTCGTCCTCGTCCTCGGGCGTCCCGCGGGTGAGGGTGAAGAACAGCATGCGGCCGTCGTCGCTCTCGGCGACGGGGCCGACCTCGACCCCGCCGGCCAGCAGCCGCTCCAACGCACTGCGACCGGCATCCAGGGGCACGTCCAGGACGTCGTGCACCATGCCGGTCGCGGTGATGAAGTTGGCCTGCGGCTGATGGCGGGCCCAGCGTTCGATCTGGGCGCGGTCGGTGGTCGACTGCGTCTGCCAGGCGAAGGACACCGGATGCCGGGCCGGGGTGGGACAGCCGACGCGGTCGCAGGAGCAGCGGTAGCCGGCCGGGTGCGCGGCGGGCGCGAGCGGCAGTCCGGCGCCGGCGGCGGCGAGCAGCAGGTCCTCACGGCCGCCGTCACCGGCGGTCTCCTTCGGCCGGCGCCCGGCGCGCAGCCACTGGGTGAGTTTGCCCTGTAGGCCGGTCCTGCCGCCGTACTCCGCGCTCATCTATCCCCTCGCCTCGCTGTCGTGCGGAACAGCATGCCTCATGGTCCCATCTTCCCGCGCGCCGGGGGGCCAGTGCCCACATCCGGGGCAGGAGGGCCGAGACATGTACCGGTGGGGCGAGGCATATGCCCGTGGGGCGAGGCGTACTCCGCACCGTGATCGGGTGTCATTGCCCGCTTTGCCGCGACATGGCGCCCTACCGTGGTCGCCATGCTCACAAGGATCGCGCTGACGGGCCTCGCCTCCGCGGTTTCGGTGGTCTCGCTGACCCTCACGGGACCGGCCGGCGCCGCCCCGGCCCTGCCGGCGGGCATCCGTCCACCGGCGGGGCACACCCGCCCGCTGGAGTGGGGCACCGGCCCCCTGACCGTGGCGGCGCTCCCCCGGATCGCGTACGTCGCCCACCGCGGCGGCGCCCGCGAGGTCCCCGAGAACAGCATGACGGGGCTGATGGCCGCCTACGAGCGCGGTACGGCGCAGGTGCTGGACTTCGACACGCGGTCGCTGCGCGACGGGACGCCCGTGGTGTTCCACGACGAGACCCTGAACCGCACCACGTACCTGGGCGGCGAGGTGCGCGGCCTCGACGCCCGGGAGTGGCAGGGCGTCCGGCTGCGCCCGAAGGACGCCCTGCCCGGCAGCTGGCGGTCGGAACGGCCGCCGACGGTCGCGGAGGTGCTGGATCGTTTCGGCGGGCGGATCGTGCTGATGCTGGAGGCGAAGGACCCGGGCAGCCTCGACCGGCTGGCCGGGCTGATCCGGGCCCGCGGACTGACCCGCTCGGTGTTCGTGAACTCCAACGACCCGGAGGTGGCCCGGCGCGCCCATCGCCTGGGCCTGCTCGCCCAGTTGTGGCGCTCGGCGCGGCAACTGCGCACGGACCGCCCGGAGCGCTGGCGGTCGTACGTGGACCTGCTGGACGTGGACCACCGGGCGCGGGACGCGGACCTCGTGCGGGCGGTGCGCTCGGGGATCCGGCGGGTGTGGGCGCACACCGTGGTGACGGACGCGCAGCGGGACCGGGTGCTGGCGCTGGGCTGTGACGGGGTGATCACGGACGCGCCGGGGCGCCTCGCGCGGGCCGCTCAGCGGGGCGCGAGGCCGTGAAGGGCGTAGTCGACGAGGGTGTCGGTGTACTCGTAGGAGATCGGGCCGGTGTGCTGGAGCCAGCGCTGGGCGAGCGGGGAGATGAAGAACTCCAGGGCGATGCGCGGGTCGACGTCGGACCGCACCTGCCCGGCGTCCTGTGCGGCTCGCAGCCGTTCCATGTACAGGTCGAGTGAGGGCTGCATCAGCTTGGCGACCAGCTCGCGCCCGAGTTGCTCGTTGACGACGCCCTCGGCGGCCAGCGCGCGGGACGGTGCCTCGAACCTCGGGTCGCGCAACTGGTCGACGGTGGCGCGCAGGACGCCTTTGACGTCGGCGGCGACGTCGCCGGTGTCGGGGAAGGCGTACGGCTCCGGTCCCGCTTCCCGCAGGGACTGCTCGCCCAGGTCGAGGAACGCCTCCATCAGCACGTCCGCCTTCGACGACCACCAGCGGTAGATCGTCTGCTTGCCGACGCCGGCGCGGGCGGCGATGCCCTCGATGGTGGTCTTCGGATACCCGGCCTCCACGACGAGCGAGAGGGCGGCGTCGTAGATGGCGCGGCGGGACTTCTCACTGCGCCGGGTGGAGTCGGGGGCGGGCTTGGCGGGGGCGGGCGGGGCGGAGTCTTTCTGTACGGGCATGGATCGAATTTAACAGGTTGACAAGACGGAGCGTCTCGCGGACAGTGGAGCAACATGAACGAGACGAACCGTCTCGTCGCGGAGAAGGATCAGGGAAGGAGCCCGACATGACCCGAGGTGGAGCCGGAAACCTGCTGGGTGTCGGCGGATCACGCCAGAAGCTCGGCCGCAAGGCGCTGCGCGGCGGCGGCCGGGGCGGCCGGATCGGCGGCGGCCTCGACCCGCAGGCCCAGAAGCGCGAGCTGCTGCGCAAGCTCCAGGAGAAGCGCCGGCAACAGCAGGAGGGCGGTACGACCGACAAGTCGTCGTGAGCCTCCCCCGCCCGGGGGAGGCGGTCCCCTCGCGCGAGGGATCCTCCCGGGACGTCCGGCGGATGTACTGAACGCGGTCGTGACACCGCGGCCGACGGACACCCGGGAGGACTCACGATGCGCGTGTGGACGAGACGACGACTGCTCACTTCGGCGGCGACGGCCGTCACGGCGGCGGGTCTCGCCGCGACGACGGCCCTGCCCGCCCGGGCGGCGGCCGGAGCGGCCCGTCCCGGCACCCGCGACATCGCGGACGCGCTGCGGGCACTGCCCGGACTGCGGCTGATCGAGGAGCGGCAGGACGCCGAACCGGGCTACCGGCACTTCGTCCTGGGCCTGCGCCAGCCGGTCGACCACGGGAACCCCGCGGCCGGCACCTTCGAGCAGCGCCTCACCCTGCTGCACACCGCCGCCGACCGTCCCATGGTCCTCACCACCACGGGCTACCACGCGGTCCTCTCGCCCTGGCGGAGCGAACCGACGATCCTGCTCGGCGCCAACCAACTCCAGGTGGAACACCGCTACTTCGGCACGTCACGCCCGGCGGGGACCGGCTACGCCCACCTCACGATCCGCCAGGCCGCCGACGACCACCACCGCGTCGTCCGCCTCTTCCGCCGGCTCTACTCCGGCGCGTGGATCTCCACCGGTGGCAGCAAGGGCGGCACGGCGACGGTCTACCACCGCCGCTTCCACCCCCAGGACGTGGACGGCACGGTGGTCTACTCGGCCCCGAACAACGTCGACGACCGCGACAACTCCGCCTACCTGCGCTTCCTGGAGACGGTCGGCACCCCCGCGGGCCGCGAGGCCGTCAAGTCCGCACAGCGGCGGCTGTTGCTCAAACGGGCCGAGATGGTCGCCCGTTACGAGGCCTGGGCGGCCGCCACCAACGACACCTTCCGCATCATCGGCAGCGCCGACCAGGCCTTCGAAATCGCCGTGCTGCGCGTGCTGTTCATGTTCTGGCAGCGGGGCAGCGCGGCCGACGTCGCCACGATCCCCGGCCCGGAGGCGACGGCCGACGAGCTGTACACCTGGCTCGACGACACGGCGGGGCTGCATTTCTACGCCGACACGGCGGCGCGGCGGTACATCCCGTACTGGTACCAGATCGGCACGCAGCTGGGGTACGGCGACGTCCCCACCGACCATGTCGCGGACCTGATGCGCCACTCCGGCGGCATCGAGGCGCGCAACTTCGTCCCCCGGGACATCCCCATGGCCTTCGACGCGGCAGCCATGCCGGACATCGACCGCTGGGTCCGCCGGCACGGCAGCCGGCTGCTGGTCGTCAACGGCACCCAAGACCCGTCCGTGGCCGAGTACTTCAGCCCCGGCGGCCGCGACTCAGGGGTCCTCTGGGTCCCGGGAGGCAACCACAACATCGAGATCGCGAACCTGTCCCCCGCCGACCGGGCGTCGGCGGAGGAGGCGTTGTCCCGCTGGGCCGGTCAGGAGTACTTCACGCAGACGTTGGGCACGTAGCCCACGGTGCCGCGGTAGTTGACCTTGCGCCAGTAGTGGTAGCTCTTGATCCCGCAGGCGTTCTTGTACGAGCCGCCGTCGACACCCTTGATGTCACAGCCCTTGGTGCCCTTGTACCAGAGGCGCAGGATGGTCGACTTGGTGCTGGCCGACTTGCGCACATTGACGTTCGAAAGCGCCGTGAGGCTCTTGCACTTCGCCGTGGCCGCGACGGTGGTCATGTCGTCGCTCCGTACGGTCGCCGTGCCGGAGGCACTCGGCACGAACCCGGCCAGGGCCAGGGCCGCCACCGCCACCGGGGCGATCAGAAGCTTCTTCAAAGGTTCCTCCCGTTTCTTTGGTGCGCATTGCTCACGCCCGAAGGCGCGGAGTTGATCTTATGCGTACCTGACAGGAGTCCCGATCATGGTGCCGGCGGCCAGGCGTCGCCCCAGTCCGCGTCTCGTGCCGCCTTGTAAAGATCGCCGTGGCGTTTGGTGACGGTGGTGCGGTGCAGGGACGGTTCGGTCTCGCACAGGTCGAGGAGGACCTGGCCCTTGCGGATCTGCGGGCGCCGCACGACACGGGAGGGTGCCGGGGTGACGGGGAAGCGGGCGGCGGCTACGTAACTGAACTTCTCGTCCTCGTAGGGCAGGGAGCCGCCCTTGACCTGGCGGTGCAGGGAGGAACGGCTGACCCGGGCGGAGAAGTGGCACCAGTCCGTGCCCGGGGCGATGGGGCAGCCGGCGCTGTGCGGGCAGGGGGCGGCGACGTGGAAGCCGGCGCCGATCAGCCGGTCGCGGGCCTCGATGACGCGGGCGTAACCGTCGGGGGTGCCGGGCTCGACGATCACGACGGCCTGAGCCGCGGTCGCGGCGGCGTCGACGAGGGCGGTGCGGTCGGGGGCGGTCAGCTCGTTGAGGACGTAGGAGACGGTAACGAGATCAGTGCTCTCCAGGGTGAGCGCCGCTCCGATCCGAGAGCGCTGCCACCGTACGTCCCGCAGGGCCGGGTCGGCCGCGGCGATCTCCCGGCCGAGCGCGAGCGCGGGCTCGGCCCAGTCGAGCACGGTGACGGGCCGCTTCCCGCCCCAGGTCGCGCTCACGGCCCAGGCCGCGGCACCCGTACCGCCACCGAGGTCGGTGTGCGATCCGGGCACCCACCCGGGCACGGCATCCGCGAACGCCTCCAGCGCGGAACGGACCGCCTCGAAGGTCGCGGGCATGCGGTAAGCCGCGTAGGCGGCGACATCGGCCCGGTCGCGGAGGATGGGAGCGTCGGTCGGGGTCGCCCCCCGGTAGCTGGCGATCAGCCGCTCCACCGCCTGCGCGGCCTGCCGGGGCGGCAGCCCGTCGAGCAGACCGGCGAGGGCGGCGCGGAGGGTTTCGGCCGGGGGTGCGGGGGCGTTCACCCGGCGATTCTACGAGGGCCCGGGCCCGGAGACTCACCCGTCCGGACCGGTCGGACGGTGCACGTGGTGCGTCGGCATGACGCTGGAACCATGTTCTCGAAGTTCTCGCGTCGAGCTCACAGCCGCCCAGGAGCGTGATCATGGCCCGGAGCCGCCGTCTGATCCTGAGCCCGCCGTCCGAAGTCTGGCGTCTGCTGTGCGACGGCCACCGCTACGGGGAGTGGGTGACAGGAACCCGGCAGGTCCTCGCCGCGGACCCGCACTGGCCAGAGGTGGGCGCCCGGCTGAAGGTCCGCGTCGGCGCCGGCCCTCTCACCCTCGACGACACCTGCGTCGTCCGCGTCTGCGAACCGCCCCACCGCCTGGAACTGGAGGCGAAGGCTGACCCCTTCGGCGCGGCCCGCATCGCCATGAGGCTGCTCCCCTGGGGCGAGCACACTCGCTTCACCCTCGACTGGCACCCGCTCCGGGGTCCCGGCACGCGGATGCACGGACTGCCCGTGGATTACGTCGTCGCGGTCCGGAACGGCATGATGCTGACGAAGTTGGCGCGGATCGCGGTGCGGGAGGGTGGCGGGGGCGTTTGAGGCACTGCTGCACGGCCCCGGGTGCCGAGACTCTCCGATCACAGATGACGATGCTGTCGCCGTCGCCGGTTGCGTGACTGGCGACCGGCTCCACGAGGGTATCGGCGGGATCGGCGCGGCCCTGACCACGGAGCCCGAGATCATCTTTGGAGGGGCGTTGCGGCCGCATAGCCATTACGAGGCTCTGGCAGGGGTCCTCCGTCATCCGGTCAGAGCCTCGTGATGCACTTGGCACCACTATGCCATTTCCTATGGCACACTCGCAGTGTGACTGATGACGACGTTGACTTCCTGCCCGGCGACGGCCCCACTAGCGGTATCTCCGTCACTCTGACCGCCGGAACTCTGCAAGCGATCCGTGAGCGGGTCGGCAAGCGGGGCGTCTCGGCGTACCTGGAGAAGGCGGCCCAACGGCAGATCGAGCGGGACAACCTGGACGAGCTGATCGCGGACTTCGACAAGATGCACGGCCCCGCTGACCCCGAGGCCGTGGCGGCCAAGCGTGCCCGGCTGACCGGCGGCGCTTCAAATGCCGGGGCGGCCGCGTGAGCGGTGTTCTGGTCCTGGACAGCGAGGGCCTGGCGAAGGCTGTACAGCGTGATCGGGAAATCCATGAGTGGCTGACGGCGGCTCGCGACGCGGACCTACCCGTGATCACCTCGGCGGCGGTGCTGGTCGAGGTGATCCACCCGAAGATCAACGAAGCCGCACTCAAGTGGACCCTGTCCCGCCTGAGTATCGAGCCGGTGACCCAGGCCGTCGCGCAATCCGCTGCCGCTTTGCTGCGTACAGCGGGGCTACACGGCCACAAGTACGCTATCGACGCCATGCTGTGCGCGACCGCCCTGCAACATCCCGGCCGGGTGACGATCCTGACTTGCGATGTAGAAGACGTCGGGCTGCTCGCTGCCGAGCATCCGCGCGTGAGTGCGGAGAAGGTCTGAGCCGAGGCGTGTGTTGGAGAGACGGCGCTCGCTGTGCGGAGGTTGCGTTCGCCTCGCCGAGCCGGAGCGGATGAACGGGCGGCGCGTCCAGGGCGACACCGAGTCGGAGGCCGGAACTCGGACTGCAAAAGCACAGGGGGCAGGCGCAGAAGCAATCACAGGCATCTGCTGTAGCGCCAGAAGAAGCCCCCGCCGACCCACACAATCAGCGTTCTGCCACGAATCTGGCATGCTGGACAGCTCAACAGGTTGGTATCCCCGGCGCCACGATGCACGATGTCGGCGACCGCGTGGAGGTGCGGTTGGGGGACGCGACGCTCAGCCTGCATGGACGTCGAGGACCGCTCCAGCCGACGCTGGGACAGTCCGCATGAGCTGGGACAACGTGACGCTGGTGATCCTCGCTGCTTCTGGCTGCGTCATGCTGCTACTGACGCAGATCGCCGAGGTGCTGTCCAAGCTTCCTGAGATCATCCGAGCTTGGCGTGAGGTACGGCGCGCTCTTCAAGCGGGGCCAGACGATCTCCCTGAAGTGCAGGGCTCGCCAGAGGCTGACGATCCCGCCCGTGTGTCTGAGGGGGAAAACGCCCCGAGGACCGTCGCTGCGCCCGACAGACCGAGCCGAGGGCGGCGGCCAAGGACCAGGTGTCAGGCGGAAACGCGGGGGGTCCGCTAACTCTCCCAAGCGTTGAGACGCAGGGCTCAAGGCCCTCTGCTCGGGAAGCGTGAGTGTTGGCGGCCGAGACGCCGACGACCAGGGGCAGTCCGTTCGCGTCCGACAGGACGTGCATCGTGAAACCCGGCTTGCCCCGGTCCACGGGGCTCGGACCTGTGAGTTCCCCCCTTTGTATTCCCTCTCACATCCCCCGCACCGCCCGAGCCACCCGCGACCCCGCCGCCGCCCTCGGCGCGCTGTCCGGGCGGCGGCGACGGGGATGGACCGTGTTGGTGAGGAGGATCAGGAACGTGTCCGTCGCCGGGTCGAGGACGAGGGACGTGCCCGTGAAGCCCGTGTGGCCCGCCGCGCCGCGGCCCGCCAGGTCGCCCATGAACCACGGCTGGTCGAGGGAGAAGCCCAGGCCCGGTGGGGTGAAGAGGAGGTCGACGAAGTCGGGGCCGAGGATGCGGGCGGGGCCGTAGGAGCCGCCGGCGAGGAGGGCGCGGCAGAACACCGCGAGGTCCCGGCCGGTGGAGAAGAGGCCCGCGTGGCCCGCCACGCCGCCCAGCGCCCAGGCGTTCTCGTCGTGCACCTCGCCCCGCAGCATCCCCCGGTCCGCCTTGGCCCACGGCCGCCGCTGGTCCTCGGTCGCCGCCGCCCCGAGGCACGGCCCGAACTCCGTCGCCGTCATGCCCAGCGGCCGGGTGATGCCGTCGCGGAAGAGGACGTCGAGCGTGCGGCCGGTGATGCGTTCCAGGACGTGCTGGAGGAGCAGCATGTTCAGGTCGGAGTAGCCGTACGTGCCCGGTGGACCGACCGGCGCCTCCGTGCGCAGCGCCGCCAGCCGCCCGGCCGCGTCGGCGCAGTCGTACAGCGGGAGTTCGGGGCGCAGCCCGGAGGTGTGGGTGAGCAGCTGCCGTACGGTGATGCCGTGGCGGGCGGCCGCCGTGAAGTCGGGCAGGTACGCGCCCACCTTCGCGTCGATGCCCAGGGTGCCGCGCTCGATCTGCTGCACGGCGGCCACGGCTGTGAACAGTTTGGTCAGGGACGCCAGGTCGAAGGGGGTGCCGACGGTCATCGGGACCCGCTCCTCGGGCGGCAGTTCCACACCCGCGTCGGTGGCCTCGTCGTAGGCCGCGTAGCGGACGGCCCAGCCCGCCGCCTCCTCGACCGCGATCACCGGGCCGCGGCCGACGACCACGACCGCGCCGGGCGCCCAGGGGCGCTGCCCGGTGGTGAGGACGTGGACCTCCCGGACCAGGTGACGCAGTTCCCCGGGGTCGAGTCCGGCCCGTTCCGGTGTGCCGTCGCGCAGTCTTGGTGCGCTCAGCTGTCTGCTCCCTCCACGCTCGCGCCCCTGCTGTCCGTCTTCCCGTCCGTCTTGCTGTCCATCTCCCTGTCAGACTTCCAGGGTCGGCACATTCCCACGAAGCAGGCCAGTGCCACCAGGGCGGCGGCCAGTTGGACGACGGCCATCGGGACGGCCGTGTCCTCCCCGGCGACGCCGACGAGCGGGGAGGCGATCGCGCCGATGAGGAACGACGACGTGCCGAGCAGGGCGGACGCCGAGCCGGCGGCGTGCTTGGTGCGCATCAGGGCGAGGGCCTGGGTGTTGGGCAGGGTGATGCCCATCGCGGACATCAGCACGAACAGCGCGACGGCGACGGGCGCGAGGCCGACCTCGCCGAACACGCCGAGGGACATCAGCAGCAGCGCGGTCGCGGCGGTGATGACGATGGCCAGGCCGATCCCCAGGACGCGGTCCAGGCTGACCCGGCCGACGAGGATCTTGCCGTTGATCTGGCCGACGAGGACCAGTCCGACCGAGTTGACGCCGAACAGCAGGCTGAACGTCTGCGGGGAGGCGCCGTAGATCTCCTGGATGACGAACGGGGACGCGGAGATGTAGGCGAAGAGGGCGGCGAAGGCGAAGCCGCCGGTGAGGGTGTAGCCGGCGAAGGAGCGGTCGGCGAGCAGGCCGCGCATCGAGCGCAGCGCCTCGCCGACGCCGCCGCTGTGGCGCTGCGCGGGCGGCAGGGTCTCGGGGAGCCTCGTCCAGACCAGGGCTCCGATCAGGATGCCGATGGCCGTGAGGACGACGAACACGCCCCGCCAGTCCGTCACGCGCAGGACCTGCCCGCCGATGAGCGGCGCCACGATCGGGGCGACCCCCGAGATCAGCATGAGGGTGGAGAAGAACCGGGCCATGGCCATGCCGTCGTACAGGTCGCGGACGACGGCCCGGGCGATGACGATGGCGGCCGCGCCCGCGAGGCCCTGCGCCAGCCGGAAGGCGACGAGGAGTTCGACGGTGGGCGCGAGCGCGCACAGGACGGTGGCGACGACGAAGACGCCGAGTCCGGCGAGGAGGGGGCGGCGGCGTCCCCAGCGGTCGCTCATCGGACCCACGACGAGCTGGCCGAGCGCCATGCCGGCCAGGCAGGTGGTGAGGGTGAGCTGGACGGTCGCAGCGGGGGCGTGCAGGGCGCGGGTGACCTCCGGCAGGGCCGGGAGGTACATGTCCATCGCCAGCGGGGGTACGGCGGTCAGGCCGCCGAGGAGGAAGGTGACCAGGAGCCCGGTGCGGCGGTGCGCTGTGAGGCCGGGGGGCTCCGCCCCGGCTGCGGCCCCCTGCGCGGTGTTCGGTATGGACGCCCCACCCTCGGGCATGAGTCCCTCCCTTTTCGAGTCGATCGCCACCTATGCTCTCAGCTCGTACGGACTGCTCGGGTTACGAGGTGAAGGCGGGGCGGGAATGACGGCGGACACGGTGCGGTGGGGCATCCTGGCGACCGGAGGGATCGCGGCGGCGTTCACCGCGGACCTGATCGACCTGCCTGACGCGGAGGTCGTGGCGGTGGCGTCCCGGTCGGAGGCGTCCGCGAAGACGTTCGCGGAGCGGTTCGGGATCCCGCGGGCCTACGGCGACTGGAACACGCTCGCCCGGGACGAGGACATCGATGTCGTCTACGTCGCCACGCCGCACACAGCCCACCGGACCGCCGCCGGTCTGTGTCTGGCGGCCGGGCGGAACGTGCTGTGCGAGAAGCCGTTCACGCTGAACGTGCGCGAGGCGGCGGAACTCGTCGCGCTGGCGCGGGAACACGGGCGCTTCCTGATGGAGGCGATGTGGATGTACTGCAACCCGGTGGTGCGGCGGCTGAAGTCGCTGGTCGACGACGGCGCGATCGGTGAAGTGCGCACGGTCCAGGCCGACTTCGGGCTGGCCGGGCCGTTCCCGCCCTCGCACCGGCTGCGGAACCCGGAGCTGGGCGGGGGCGCGCTGCTCGATCTCGGCGTGTATCCGGTTTCGTTCGCGCAGCTCCTGCTCGGGGAGCCGTCGGACATCGCGGCGCGAGCGGTGCTCTCCGACGAGGGCGTCGATCTCCAGACGGGAGCGCTGCTCTCCTGGGAGAGCGGCGCTCTCGGCTCGGTGCACTGCTCCATCGTCGGCGGTACGGCGACCTCCGCCTCGGTCACCGGCTCGCAGGGCCGTATCGACATCCCGCACGGCTTCTTCTTCCCGGACCGCTTCGTGCTGCACCGGGACGGCCGTGACCCCGAGGAGTTCACGGCCGACCCGGCGGACGGGCCCCGCAACAGCCTCCGTCACGAGGCGTCCGAGGTGATGCGCGCCGTGCGCGCCGGTGAGACCGAGTCCCCGCTCGTCCCGCTCGACGGCACCCTCGCCGTGATGCGGACGCTCGACGCGATCCGGGACCGCGTCGGCGTCCGCTACCCGGGCGAGACCCCGGACGGGGACCTCACGGCCGAGCTCACGCCGGCTTGAGCCTGCTCACGCCGGCTTGAGCCCCTGCTCCCCCACCTCCGTCACGAAGGACGCGGCCGTCGCGACCGGCGCCCCCTGCCGGGTCACGTACGGCACGGTCTTGAAGTCGGCCCGCGCCGACTCCCGCCCCAGGGCGACCGTGACGTAGCCGCGCCGCCCGTTGAAGAACTTCAGGTGCGGGTTGGCGGACATGTAGGTGTCCCAGGTGGCGGGCTTGTCGGCGCCGTCCCGGCCGCTGGAGATGGACGTCGCCACGATCTCGGTGCCGAGCGTCGCGGAGTCCTGGTCGTCGAAGTCGTCCTTGATGTCGAAGGCGTACGCCGCGTGCACGTCGCCGCTGAGCACCATCAGGTTCTCGACGCCGGCGGCCTTCGCCCCGTCGAGGACGCGCCTGCGTGAGGCGCTGTAGCCGTCCCAGGCGTCCATCGACACCCGCGACGGGGTGGTGGCGTCCATGTGCCGCCGGGCGAACAGGACCTGCTGCGGCACGACGTTCCACAGCGCCCGCGAGGAGCGCCAGCCGTCGAGCAGCCACCGTTCCTGCGTCGCCCCGGTCATGGTGCGCGCCGGGTCGTCGGACTCGGGCCCGGGGACGTGCGCCTTGTCTCCGTAGGCCTGGTCGGAGCGGTACTGGCGGGTGTCGAGGACGTCGAACTGGGCGAGCCTGCCCCAGTGCAGGCGGCGGTAGAGCCGCATGTCGGGTCCGGTGGGACGCTGCGGCTGACGCAGCGGCTGGTTCTCCCAGTAGGCGCGGTAGGCGGAGGCGCGGCGCAGCAGGAACTCCTCCGGCGGGACGCTGTTCTCGGGGATGTCGTCGGCGTAGTTGTTCTCGGTCTCGTGGTCGTCCCAGGTGACGACGAAGGGGTGCGCGGCGTGCGCGGCGCTCAGGTCGGGGTCGGACTTGTAGAGGGCGTACCGCAGGCGGTAGTCCTCCAGGGTCAGGGTCTCGCGGTTGAAGAGGTCGGGCAGCGTGCGGTCGGTGTAGTTGCGCTGGCCGCCGACCGGGTTGACGGCGTACTCGTAGAGGTAGTCGCCGAGGTGCAGGACGAGGTCGACGTCGTCGGCGGCGAGATGGGCGTACGGCGTGTAGTAGCCGTCGTGGTAGGCCTGGCAGGAGACGGCGGCGAGGGTGAGTTCCGGGACGCGGCTGCCGGGGTCGGGGGCGGTGCGGGTGCGGCCGGCCGGGCTGACCCAACGGCCCGCGCGGAAGCGGTAGTAGTAGACGCGTCCGGCGTCCAGGTGGCCCACCTCGACGTGGACGGTGTGGTGGAACTCGGGGTGCGCGGTGGCGGTGCCGCGCCGGGCGACGCGGCGGAACCGCTCGTCGTGGGCCAGCTCCCAGTGGACGGTGACGCGTTCGGCGGGCAGTCCGCTGTCGGCCTGGAAGGGGGCGGGTGCGAGACGGGTCCACAGGATGACCGAGCCGGGCAGCGGGTCGCCGGAGGCGACGCCCAGCGTGAACGGGTTGTCGGTGATCCGCGCGGCGTCGAGTTCGGCGGCGGCCGCTACTCCGGGGGACGGCAGGTTGGTCGCGAAGGCCAGCGCGGCGGCGGCGCCGGTGGCGGTGAGGAAGCGGCGGCGGCCGATGTGCCGGGCTGCCGCGCGGAGTTCGGGGGCGTGCTGGGACGGGTGTGCTGCGGGTGTCATCCGGTCCTCCCCTGACGAATGGCTCAGGGGGCATTGGAGTGGCCGGGGACGACACCTGGTTGACACGTACACAGCACTCGCGTGACGGATGGGTGAGTTCCGCATGGCGGGCCCTCCCGTACGCTGCGGGCCCATGAATGCCAAGGAAAATGCGATCGCGGTGGTGACCGGGGCGGGCTCCGGCATCGGCCGGGCGGTCGCCGTGGAACTGCTCCGCGCCGGCTGGTCGGTGGCACTGGCGGGGCGGCGCGCCGAGACGCTGGAGGAGACGGCGGCCCTGGTACCCGGGGGCGCGGCTCTCGCCGTACGGACGGACGTCTCACGGCCCGAGGACGTGACCGCCCTGTTCGCCGCCACCGTCGAGCGCTTCGGGCGGGTCGACCTGCTGTTCAACAACGCGGGCACGTTCGGGCCCGGCGGCGTGCCGGTCGAGGAGCTGCCCTACGAGGCGTGGCGGCACGTGGTGGACACCAACCTCAACGGGGCGTTCCTGTGCGCGCAGGCGGCGTACCGGCAGATGAAGGAGCAGGAGCCGCAGGGCGGGCGGATCATCAACAACGGCTCGATCTCGGCGCACACGCCGCGTCCGCACTCGGTGGCCTACACCGCGACCAAGCACGCGCTGACCGGCCTGACCAAATCGCTGTCGCTGGACGGGCGGCCGTACCGCATCGCCGTCGGGCAGATCGACATCGGCAACGCGGCCACCGACATGACGGCCCGTATGCAGACGGGAGCGCTTCAGGCGAACGGCGAGACCGCCCCGGAACCGGTGATGGACGTCGCCGACGTGGCCCGCACGGTACGGCACATGGCGGAGCTGCCGCTGGAGGCGAATGTGCAGTTCGCGACCGTACTCGCCACGGCGATGCCGTACGTCGGGCGGGGCTGACCCTCGCGGGGGCGCATTCGTCAACTCTTCAACCTGCACAAACGGAATTAGAACGTCCGCCCCATTGCGGCCGGTAGGGGCCTTATGCTCAACTCGCTTACACGAAAGCTTCACAGTTGGAGCAGGTAGCTTCCGTCGGCCACATTTCCAGGGGGGCGGCGGCAGTCGTTCCACGGCACCGGGTGGGGGTGGACCCCGCGCTGAACCGCGGGGTGCGCACCGGTGCGTGTGGAACGACTGCCGCTTACATCACCGCCCGAGCAGCCGGTCGACCTCGGTCAGCTGAGCGCCGGTCAGTGCCCCCTTCTCCAGCGCCGCCGCGTTCTCCTCCGCCTGGGCCACCGACCGGAAGCCCGGGATGGGAATCGTGCGCGGGCTGCGCGCCCACAACCAGGCAAGGGCGCCCTGGCCGAGCGTGCGGCCCTCGCTGGTGAGGACGTCCCTGACGGCGTCGATACGGGCGAGCCACTCCGGGTCGGCGCCGGATCCGTCACCGAAACCCTGGAGCCAGGCCGGGGGCCTGCTGCGGATGTCACCGGCCTCCAGCGGCTGCCGGGCCCGGCGTTTCCCGGTGAGCAGTCCCATGGCGAGCGGGCTGCGGTTGATGCTCGCCAGGCCCGCCTCCTCGCACAGCCGGATCATCGCGGGCGCGTCCTGGAGGACGTTGAGCGTGTGCTGGACTGCGGCGCAGTGCGGCCCCTCGGCGAACACGGCGGCGCGGGCCGGGTCGTCGGTGCTCCACGCGTAGGCCCGTATCAGTCCCTCGCGGACCAGCTCCTCGCACGCGTCCCGGAGCAGGGCGGCCTGCTCGGGGTCCGCATCGGAGAGATGGAACTGGTAGAGATCGACGTAGTCGGTGCCGAGCCGGTCCAGGGACGCGGTCAGGGCGCGGCGCAGGTGGGCCGGGGAGGCGTCGCCGCCGGTGCGGGTCCGGGTGGCCTCGTCGAACACGTTGCCCCACTTGGTGGCGACGACGACATCGGCCCTGCGCTTGCCGAGGGCCCGGCCCAGCACGCGTTCACTGTGTCCGGCCCCGTAGGTGTCGGCGGTGTCGAAGAAGGTGACGCCCAGGTCGAGGGCGCGCCGCACCGCCCGCCCGGACTCCTCGTCGTCGACCTTGCCCCAGCCGAGCGGCTGCCCGTCCGTGTCCTGCCATTCCCCGCCGATCGCCCAGCAGCCGAAGCCGAGGGCGCTCACCTCGATGCCGCTGCGTCCCAGCGTCCGTGTGGTTTCCATGCCCGGGGATGCTAGGAGTTGGAGCGCACGCGAAGGCAAGGCCCTGCCTAGTGCGGTTTTTCAGGCCTGACCGGTCTCGAAGCGGGAGATCCGGCCGTCGTCGTCCACGGTGAAGCTCCACCGGGTGCGCATCTCGCCCCAGGTGTCGTTGTTGTAGCGGGCGATGAGGGCGCGGCCGCCGTTGGACTCGTTGTCGACCTCCAGGTGGCCGTGGGAGGAGAAGATCTCCCGGTCCACCCAGTCGGCGAGGTCGCGGTCGGAGCCGTCGTCCGCCATGGTCGCGCCGGGCGCGAGGAGCGCCATGAAGGCCTCGCGGTCGTGGTTGTTCACGGCGGTCACGAAGGCGCGGACGGCCGGATCGCTGAGGCGTGTGGTCTGAATCGTCATGCCGGTCAGCCTCGTACCGGCCGCCCCGCCACGCCACCCGTGCCACCCGAACGGCGTCCCGGGCGGGTCCGGGGGGTGTCAGGGGTGCGACGGTGGAAAGGCGACGGGGAGTGTCCTTCTGTTCCTGCTGTCTGCTCCGGGAGACGACGTGAGGCGTTACGACCGACGTGATCTGGGCCTGCTGCTGCTTCGGCTGGGGACGGGCGGTGTGCTGGCCGCGCACGGCACGCAGAAGCTGTTCGGCTGGTTCGGCGGGCACGGCATCGAGGGGACCGGCCAGTTCATGGAGTCCGTCGGCTACGTCCCCGGCAGGACGAGCGCGACGGCGGCGGGCCTCGCCGAGACCGGCGGCGGCGCGCTGCTGGCCCTGGGCCTCGCCACACCGGCGGCCGGTGCCGCGGCGGCCGGTGCGATGGCCGGTGCGGCAGCCGTGCACACGCCGAACGGCTTCTTCAACCAGGGCGGCGGCTACGAGTACGCGGCGACGCTGGGCCTCACGGCCGCCGGCCTGGCCGTCACCGGCCCGGGAAGGCTCTCCCTGGACCACGCGCTCGGGCACGCGGTGAACCGGGGCTGGATGATTCCGGCGGCGTTCGCGGCGACGGCGGCGGGGACGGCCCTGGTCGTGGGGGCGCGTGCCCGGCGGCTGCGGAGGGCGAAGGAGGGCGAGCAGGACCCGCTGTTCGAAGAGGAGTTCATGGAGTAGCAGCGGTAGGGGCACTGTCAGACCCTCGTGGCAGGCTGCCGCCCATGAGTGATCACACGCCGCCCGTGCCCGACCTGTGGGCCACCATCGACACCCTGTCCGAGTGGCTCGACACCCACCGCCCGGTCGAGGGCCGCGAGGGCGTGCTGCTGCGCATCCTGAAACTGTCCGAGGAGGTCGGCGAGGTCGCCGAGGCGGTGATCGGCGCGACCGGCCAGAACCCGCGCAAGGGCGTGACACACACCTGGGACGACGTGCAGGCGGAACTGTGCGATGTCGTCATCACGGCACTGATGGCACTGCGGTCCCTGACGCCGGAGGCGCGGGAGGTCTTCGCCGGGCACCTGGAGCGGGTGACACGCCGGTCCACGGCACTGCCGGCACAAGCGGAGGTTCCGCGCCCGTCGCTCTGATCATCGAATAACGCACAAGCGCCCGTTCACCTTTCCCCCTCGGGTTACGCTGCGGTGAAAAGCACCGAGCGGCCGACCCTGGCCCAACCAGGTTGAGGAGTCCGGTGACGGGGGTGGAGTGGCGGTTTCGTGCCGTGGTGGTCGCGCACGCCGTGTCGGCGTACGGGACCTACCTGAATCTCATCGCGCTGAGCCTGTTCTCGTACGAGGTCACGGGCACCGCCCTGGGCGTGGGCGTCGTGATGGCCGTACGGCTGCTGTCCGGTGTCACGGCGGGCCTCGCCGCCGGGGCGCTGACCGCCAGGTTCACGCGCCGGACCGTCATGGTGGTCACGGACCTCGCCCAGACCCTCGCCATGGTCGTGCTCGCGCTCCGGGCGTCGGACACGCCGCTGTGGGTGCTGCTCGGGGCGGTGGTCGTGCTGGGCGCGGGCAACACCTTCTTCAACGTCGCCCTGCGCAGCGCGGTGCCCGTCATGGTCGGGCAGGACGACCGCGCCCGGGCGAACGGCGTACTGGTCACGGCCCGTTCGGTCGCCACGGTGCTGGGTTTCGCGTCGGCCGCGCCGGTCATCGCCCTCGGCGGTTTCGGTGTCGCCTTCGCCGTGAACGCCGCGAGCTTCGCGGTGTCGGCCGCGGCCGTACTGGTGCTCCGGCCGCGCACGGACGACCAACCGTGTGACGAGTCCGGGGAGGAGCGGGCCGGCGCCGGGTCCTCGCCGGCGGGTGGCAAGCGGCCGCGGCTCCGTGTGGCGGGCCTCGCCGGAGCGTTGCTCGGCATGATCGCGCTGCGGGGGCTCGACGCGCTGGCGTCCGCCTCGCACAACGTCGCGCTGCCGCTGGCGGCGCACGCGGCCGAGCCGTCCGATCCGGCGGTGTTCATGACCCGGTTCTGGTCGGCGTGGGCCGTGGGCACCCTGCTCGCCCACCAGGTCCTCAAACGCCGGTCCCACGGGGCGTCCTGGGGCGAGCGTGCCTTCGCGGTGGGCACCTGCGCGATGTCGTTCTGTTTCGTGGCGGCGTTCACCGGGCTGCCCGCCCCGGCCCTGATGGCGGCGGCCGTGGCGGCGGGGTTCGCGGACGGCTGGACCGAGATCGTCTACACCTCGCGCCTCCAGGCGGCCCCCGACCGGCAGCGCGGCCGCCTGTTCGGCCTGTCCGCCACCGCCGAGCAGTCCGGATTCGCCCTCGGCACGATGGCCGCGGCCGCCGCCCTGGAGGTGCTGCCCGCACTGACCGTCGTGGGCGCCTTCCACGGGGCGGCGGTGTGCGGGGCGCTGGCGCTGCTGCTGTTCGCGGGGGGACGGCGGTGGATGGGCCGGCCGGGCCAGGGCGACGGCGACACGCACTCGCACTCGCACGCCGACGACGGCCGCCCGCCCATCAGCGAGAGCCGTCCGTCCGTCGGGGAGGACCACCCGTCCACCGGCGACAACCGTCCACCTACCGGCGAGAACCACCCATCCCTCGGCGAGAACCACCCGTCCACCGGCGACAACCGCCCACCCACCGGCCACAACCGCCCACCCACCGGCGAGGACCACTCACACCCCCCGCCGGCCGGCGAAGAAAAGGGAGAGCACGCGCATGGAACGTCCACGGGGGCAAGCCAGTTGCCGGGGCCCTGAGCCCGAACGCGCGGAGGGTGATCCGGTCGACGCCGTGCGGGCACTGCTGGGCGCCGCCCGGGCCGCTTCCGGCGGAGCCGTCGTCACCGTCGCCGCCGACGGCACGACGAGCTCACGGTCGTATCCCGAACTGCTGGACGCGGCACGCCGTATGCTCACCGGCCTGCGGGCGCACGGACTGCGGCGCGGCGACACGGTGGTGCTGTGCGGGCTGCCACTGGCCGAGTTCTTCCCCGCCTTCTGGGCGTGTGTCCTCGGCGGTGCCTTACCCGTGGCCATCGCCGAGCATCCCGCGCCGGGCTCCCCGGCCTTCGAACGCTTGCGGCAGGCCTGCGCGTTGCTCGGCGGGCCGCTGGTCCTGACCGACGCACCCGGCGCGGCGGCCCTCGCCCACGCCACGCCCGCACCGCGCGTCGCCCTCGCCGCCGCCTGCCTGGACGCACCGCCCGCGGACGGCCACGACGACCTCGTCGAGCCGGACCCCTCCGACACGGCCCTGCTGATGCTGTCCTCCGGCAGCACCGGCGTCCCGAAGGCCGCCCGGCTGACGCACGCCGGGCTCGCGGACTTCGCGGCGAGCAGCAGGCGGATCCTCGACGTCCGCCCGGACGACACGATGGTGAACTGGCTGCCCGTCGACCACAGCGGCGCCTTCCTGCTCTACCACCTGCTCGCGGTCTTCACCGGCTGCACCAACGTCCACGCGCCCACCGAGCGGGTGCTCGCCGACCCGCTGCGCTGGCTCGACCTCCTCCACGAACACCGGGCGCAGCACGGCTGGGCACCGACCTTCGCCTACCGGCTGGTCGCGGACGCGCTCGCCGAGCGGGCCGACCGCTCCTGGGACCTGAGCGGCCTCAAGTCGCTGGTGTGCGGGGGCGAGCGGGTCGTGCTGCCGGTGCTGCGCCGTTTCCTCGACGCGACGGCCCCGTACGGGGTGCGCGAGGAGCACATCGCCCCGGTGTGGGGCATGGCAGAGACGGTCACGGCCGTCACCTACGGCCGGCTGGACCGGCCGGGCACCGTGCACCGCCTGCTCAAGAACAGCCTGGGCGGCGACCTGGTCCGAGCCGGTGAGGACACCCCGGACGCCGAGTGCGTCACCTTCGTCGCCTGCGGCTCGCCCGCGCACGGCGTCACCCTGCGCGTCGTCGACGACCGGGGCGAGCTCGCCCCGCCGGGCCGCATCGGCAGGCTCCAGGTCCACTCGGCCAACCGGCTCACCCCGGGCTACGTGAACAACCCCGAGGCGGACGCCGCCGCCTACCCCGCCGGACGCGACTGGCTCGACACCGGTGACCTGGCGTTCCTCTACGGCGGCCAGGTCGTCATCACGGGCCGCCGCAAGGACGTGATCATCCTCAACGGCCACAACGTCTACTGCCACGAGGTGGAGGAGACCGCCACCGCCGTCGACGGCGTCCGGCAGGGCGAGGTCGCCGCCTGCGGCATCCCGCACCCGGAGCGGGGCACGGAGGAACTCGCCGTGTTCTTCGTCAGCCGCGGCACCGCCGAGGACCCGCGGATCGCCACCGAGGTGAAGGCGGCGCTGTTCACCCGTCTCCGGCTCACCGCCGCGTACGTCCTGCCCGTCCCGGCGGGCGAGTTCCCTCGGACGCCGGCGGGCAAGGTGCGCCGCGCGGAACTCCAGAGCCGCCTGGTCGCCGGTGGCTTCGACGCCGCCCCGGCTCCGGCGCCGTCCGCCCCGGCGGACGCGGACGCCGTGACCCGGGCCGTCAGGGAGGAACTGAGCGCCGAGCTGGGCCGCCCGGCCGACGCGGACGTGCCGTTCTACGAACTCGGCCTGACGTCCGTCCTGCTGGTGCGCCTGGGGAACCGGCTGGCGGAACGCCTCGGGGTGCCGGTCGCCCAGACCGCGTTCTTCGAGCACCCGACGGCCACGGCACTCGCGGCACACCTCGCGAGCGGACCGGCGGCCGGGACGGCGACCCGGACCGGGGCCGAGACGGTGACCGACGAGGGCACCTCTCCCACGGACTCCCCCGAGCGCCGCGTCGCCGTCATCGGGCTGTCGCTGCGCTTCCCCGGGGCGAACTCGGTCGAGGAGTTCTGGGCGAATCTGCGGGGCGGCGTCGACAGCGTCCGGGTCTTCGGTGAGCGGGAGCTCGCGGCGGCGGGCCTGTCGCCGGAGCAGCGCCGCGCGCCCGGCCTCGTGCCCGCCGCCGGGATCCTCGACGGCGTCGAGGAGTTCGACGCGGACTTCTTCGGGATGAGCCCTAAGGAGGCCGGGCTGACGCATCCCGCGCACCGGCTGTTCCTGGAGTGCTGCCACCAGGCCCTGGAGGACGGCGGCCACGCGGCGACCGCGCCCGGCGTCCGGGTGGGGGTGTTCGCCGGCTCGGGCATGAACCTCTACGACCACCAGCAGCAGCCCGCGACCGGCTCACCGTACGACCCGTCGGACCCGGCCGCCGGCATGCAGTCGGCCATCGGTCAGGAGCCGGACTTCCTCGCCACCCGCGTCGCCTACCGGCTCGGCCTCACCGGCCCGGCGATCGGTGTGCAGACGGCCTGTTCCACCTCCCTGGTCGCGGTGCACCTCGCGGTCCAGGCGCTGCTCACCGGGGAGACGGACCTGGCGCTGGCGGGCGCGGCGGCCGTGCACCTGCCGCAGGAGACCGGCTATCACAGCCACCCCGGGTCGATCCTGTCCCCCACCGGACGCTGCCGCGCCTTCGACGCGGAGGCCGACGGCACCGTCGGCGGCAACGGCGTGGCCGCCGTCCTGCTCAAGCGTCTCGACCGGGCGCTGGCCGACGGCGACACCGTGCACGCGGTGATCCTGGGCTCCGCGGTCAACAACGACGGCGCCGCCAAGGTCGGCTTCAGCGCGCCCGGTGTCGAGGGACAGGCCGAGGTCGTACGTCAGGCCCTGCGCAGGGCGGAGGTGCCCGCGGCGACGATCTCGTACGTGGAGGCGCACGGCACGGGGACGCGGCTCGGGGATCCGGTGGAGCTGACGGCGTTGCGGCGGGCGCTGGGCGAGGACACGGGGGCATCCGCTCGCTCCGGCCCCTGCGTGGTCGGCTCGGTGAAGCCGAACATCGGGCATCTCGACAGTTGCGCCGGAATGGCCGGGCTCATCAAGACGGTCCTCATGCTGCGCGACCGCACCCTGGTGCCGACACCGCACCTCACCCGTCCGAACCCCGAACTCCCCTTGAGCGACGGCACATTGACGCTCGCCACGGAACTGCGGCCGTGGCAGGTGCCGGACGGCGTGCCCCGCCGGGCCGGGGTCAGCGCGCTCGGCGTCGGCGGCACCAACGCCCATGTGGTGCTGGAGGAAGCCCCGCCCGCACGCCCCCGCCCCACCCCCGACCTGCCCGTCCTCGTCCCCGTGTCGGCCCGCGACCCCGAGGCCCTGGACGAGCTCACGGCCGCCCTCCGCGACCGGCTGCCGGCCCGGCCCGGCCTCCCGGCCGCCGACGTGGCCGCCACCCTGGCCCTCGGCAGGCCGCACCGTCCGGCACGCACCGCCGTGGCCGGCCGCACGGCGGGCGAACTCGCCCGCGCTCTGGGAGAACAGCGCCACCTCACGCCCTCCCCTCTCGGCCCGGTCGCCTTCGCGTTCGCGGGCCAGGGCAGTGCCCGCCGCGGCATGGCGAACGGCCAGTACGCCGCGCACCCGGCCGCGCGGGTCACGCTCGACCGGTGCGAGGAGGTCTACGCCGGGGAGTTCGGCGGCAGCCTGCTCGCGCGGCTGCTGACCACCCCCGCCCCCACGCCCGCCGACCGGCCCGCGGACGACGAGATCTGGCCCACCGAAACCGCGCAAGCCGCCCTCTTCGCCCATCAGGCGGCACTGGTGGACGCCTGGCGGGCGGCCGGGATACGCCCCGCGCTCCTGCTCGGGCACAGCGTCGGCGAGTATGCCGCCCTCTACGCGGCCGGTGCTTTGACGCTGGAGGACGGGCTGCGGCTCACCGCCTGGCGCGGGCGGCTGATGCAGACCCGCTGCCCGGCCGGGGGCATGCTCGCCGTCCGGGCCGACCAGGCCACCGCGCGGCGCATCGCCCTGGCCGCCGGTGCGGAGCTCGCCGCGGTCAACGGCCCCTACGCCCAGGTGCTCTCGGGCCAACCGCAGGCCCTGAAGGAGGCGGCGGTGCTGCTCGACCGGGAGGGCCTGCGGTGGCGTGAGCTGCCGGTCGACCGGGCGTTCCACTCCGCCGGGATCGACAGCGCCCTGGACGAGTTCCGGACCCGTGCGCGCGACGTGACGTACCGCCCGTCGCACACGCCGCTGGTGACCACGGCCGACGGTGAGCTGCGCGGGGCGGGCTGGACGGTCGACGTGGACTACCTGTGCCGTCAGGCCCGGCAGCCGGTCCGCTTCGACCTCGCCATGGACAGGGCCGTCGAGCAGGGCTGCCGGGACTTCGTGGAGATCGGCGCCGGGCGGACCCTCACCGGCCTCGGCCGGCACTGCGTACCCGACAGCCGCTGGCTGAGCGGGCAGGGCGAAGGGGACGCGGCGGCCGAGCAGGCACACGGGTTCCTGACGGCGCTCGGCTCGCTGTACGGCAGGGGCGCGGACCTGGACTGGGACTCGCTGACCGGTGACGGGGGCCGGGTGCCGCTGCCGGGGCATCCGCTGCGGCGGCGTGCGGTGCCGTTCCGGGCGGAGGCGCCGGTGCCGGCTCCTGAGAAGCCCGGGCCGGACGGCCAAGTCCTGCTCGTCATCAGGGAACTGGCGGCTGCCAAACTCGGCCGCCCCACCGCCGACGTCACACCGGACAGCTCCTTCTTCGAACTGGGCGCCGACTCGCTCTCCCTGATGAGCATGACGACGGAGCTGGAACAGCGGTACGGCGTCCGCGTCCCGGTCCGGGAGGTGTTCGACTCGGCCGACACACCGCGCAGGCTGGCCGAGCGGGTCGCGCGACTGCGGGGAGACGCGCCGGTGGTCCGGGAACGGGTGGTCCGGGAACCGGTGGTCGAGCAGCCGACGGCGCCCGCTGCTCCGTCGGAGTCGCCGGAAGGGCTGCACGCCTTGTTCGGTCAGCAGCTCCGACTGGCCGAGCAACTCGTCGACCAGGTGGGCGAAATGATCTCCCGCCAACTGGACGTGCTCGCGGCATCCGGCCACCCGACGACACCGCCCGCCCAGGCCCCCGCACCCATCGTCCCCAAGCCCGCGCCCATACCCACCCCCAGTCCGTCCCCCTCACCTCCTGGGACGTTCGACTTCAGCCTCTACTTCTTCGGCGACTACCCCCAGGACACCGACCACGACAAATACGGCCTGATCATGGCCGCCGCGGACTTCGCCGACCAGCACGGCTTCCACGCCCTGTGGTTCCCCGAGCGGCACTTCAACTCCTTCGGCGCGCTCTTCCCCAACCCCTCCGTACTGGCCGCGGCTCTGGCCGCCCGGACCAGCCGGGTCCGGCTGCACGCCGGTTCCGTGGTGCTGCCGCTGCACCATCCCGCCCGGGTCGCGGAGGAGTGGTCGGTGGTCGACAACATCTCCGGCGGCCGGACGGGCCTGTGCTTCGCGAGCGGCTGGCACGCCACCGACTTCGCGCTGGCGCCCCAGCACTTCGGCCGGCACCGGGAGGTGATGTACGAGCACCTGGCGACCGTACGGGACCTCTGGTCGGGGCAGCCGGTGAAGACGACGGCGGGTGACGGCACCCCCGTGGAGATCCGCCTGCACCCCCGCCCCGTACAGGAACGGCCGCCGATGTACGTGGCCGTCGTCGGGAACCCGGACAGCTACCGCCGGGCGGCCGCCGAGGACCTCGGCGTGGTCACCAACCTGATGACGCAGACGGTGGAGCAACTGGCCGAGAACATCGCGCTGTACCGGCGCTGCCGTGCCGAGCACGGTCTCGACCCGGCGGCCGGGCGGGTCGTGGTGCTCGTGCACACCTACCTGGAGGACGACGCCGAGCGGGCACGGGCCGAGGCCTACCGGCCCTTCCTGTCGTATCTGCGCTCCTCCCTGTCCCTCTTCGACCAGGTCACCAACAGTCTCGGCTTCCAGGTGGACCTCGAGAACACCCCCGAGGAGGACGTGGAGTTCCTCCTAGGCCGCGCCTACGAGCGCTACTGCGACTCCCGCGCGCTGATCGGCGACGAGCGCACGGCCGCGGAGACCGTACGGCGTCTGCGGGAGGCCGGAGCGGACGAGATCGCCTGCTTCGTGGACTTCGGCGTACCGAAGGAGAAGGTGCTGGCGGCGCTGCCGGTACTGGACCGGCTCCGCAGGACGGCTCCCGGGACGAAGCCTCCGGCACCCTCAGCGCCCCGCCGGGCGCCGCTCACCCCCGCCCAGCGCCGTATCTGGTTCCTGGAGCAACTGCACCCGGGCACCGCCATGTACCACGAGCCCAAGGCGATCCGGCTGGAGGGCCCGCTGGACGTCCCGGCCCTGCGCTGGGCGCTGGACCGGGTCACGGACCGGCACCCGGCGCTGCGCACGGTGTTCGGCGACACGGAGGGCATCCCCTACCAGGAGGTGCGCGACCGTATGCCGCTCGACTGCCCGGTGGAGGACCACACGGGTTCGACCGAGGAGGACGCCCTGCGGTCGGCACTCGTGGACGACCACGGACTCGATCTCGCCACGGGTCCTCTGGTCGCGGCCCGCCTGCTCCGCCTGTCCCCGGACCGCCACCTGCTCTTCCTCCTGGCCCACCACATCGTCTTCGACTCCTCTTCCACGGCTGTGCTGGCCCGTGACCTCGCCGCGTACTACCGCGCCCGGCGGGGCGGCAGTGCGGGCTCGGAGCCGCCGCCCCTGCCCGGACTGCCGGCGGCACCCGAGGCAGACCCCGCGTCCCTGGACTTCTGGCGGCGGCGCCTCGGCGACGCACCGGAGCTGACCCTGCCCACCGACCGTCCCCGCCCGCCGGTCAGGACCGGGGCGGGCGCGAGCCTCACGCACGCCCTCGACGCGGAACTGACGGACGGGCTAAGGAAGTTCGCCGCCGGGCACCGCGCCACCCTCTTCATGGCACTGACGAGCGCGATCGGCGCGGTCCTGGGCCGTTTCAGCGGGCAACGGGACGTGGTGATCGGCACCGCGGTGGCGGCCCGCCCCGCGGGTGCGGAAGACCACGTGGGCCTGTTCCTCGACACCGTGCCGCTGCGGCTGGACCTGACCGGCGACCCGGACTTCCCGACGCTGCTGCGCCGGGTCCGGGAGAGCAGCACGTCGGCGTACGAACACCGCGGCGTGCCCTTCGACGAACTGGTCGGCGCGCTCAACCCGCGTCGCGACCCGGGCCGCAATCCGCTGTTCCAGGTGATGGTGGAGTACGAGAACGAGGGCGAGGCCCTCTTCGACCCGCCCCGCCTGACGGCCGCCCTGCTCGACGTGCCGAGCGCCCGCGCCCCGTTCGACCTCAGCGTCTACCTCACCCACCACGCGGACGGCGTCCGCTTCATGGTCGAGTACGACACGGCCCTCTTCGACGAGGCCACTGTGCGCCGCTTCGTGGACTACGTCGAACAGGTCCTGCGCCGCGCCCTGGACGCACCGGGCGCGCCGCTGGCGGACCTCACCGCGCTCACGGCCGCGGACCGCGCGGCCCTGTCCCGGCAGGAGGGCGCCGGCGAAGGGGCCCTGGCCACCCTGCACGGCCTGTTCGAGCAGCAAGCCCACCGCACCCCGGACGCCATGGCCCTGATCAGCGGGGAACAACACCTCTCCTACGCGGAGCTGGACGCGGCGGCCAACCGCCTCGCCCGGCGGCTCCGCACCAGGGGCGCGGCACGCGGAGAACGGGTCGCCGTACTCCTGCCACGGGGCCCGCACCTGATCACGGCCCTGCTGGCGGTGCTCAAGAGCGGGGCGGCATACCTCCCCCTCGACCCGTCGCTGCCCACCCCGCGTCTGTCGCTGCTGCTCGCCGACGGCACACCCGCGCTTCTGCTCACCTCCGGCACCGCTCTCGCCGGGCACCCGGACCTCGCGCCGGAACCGCCCGTCCTGCGTATGGAGCAGGCGGACGACACACTGCCGTCCACACCCCTGCCGGACGGGGCGGGCCTGGAGGACCCGGCGTACTGCATCCACACCTCGGGCTCGACCGGCCGCCCGAAGGGCGTCGTCGTACCCCACCGCGGCCCGGCGAACCTGGTCCACGGCCACCTGCGCCGCCACCCCGCGCTCCGCACCCTCCAATGGACGTCACCGGCGTTCGACGTCAGCGTGCAGGAGATCTTCACGACGCTGGCCTCGGGAGCCGCGCTCGTCCTCGTCGACGACGCCGTACGGCACGACCCCGCGGCGCTGGCGCAGGCGGTACGCCGCCACGGGGTGCAGCGCCTGTTCATGCCCTGCACCCCCCTGAAGTACCTGATGGAGACGGCCCCCGATCTCCCCTCCCTGCGCGAGCTGTTCTCGGCGGGCGAGGCCCTCCAGCTCACGCCCGCCTTCCGCCGCTTCCTCGCGCAGCACCCGGACTGCGCTCTCCACAACCAGTACGGCCCCACGGAGACATCGGTCATCGTCACGTCGCACCGCGTCGACCCGGCAGGCGAGGAGTGGCCCCCGATCGGCACCCCGGTGCCGGGAGCGCGCGTCCTGCTGCTGGACGGCTCGGGCCGGCAGGTCCCGGTCGGCGCCGTCGGCGAGATCCACGTGAGCGGGATACCGGTGGCGCACGGCTATCACAACCGCCCCGCCGAGACCGCCGCCGCGTTCGTCGACGACGGCGAGGGCGGGGTGCTGTACCGCACGGGTGACCTGGGCCGCGTGCGTACGGACGGCACGCTGGAGTACCGGGGCCGGGCGGACGACCAGGTCAAGATCCGCGGCTACCGCGTCGAACCGGGCGAGGTCCAGTCGGCGTTGACGGCACTGCCCGGGGTCCGGGACGCGGCGGTCCTCCCACGCCGGGACCGACACGGTGACATGGAGCTGGCCGCGTACGTGGTGCCCACCGAACCGACGGCGTCCTGGCACTTTTTGCGCACCGCACTGGCCGCCGAACTGCCGGACCACCTGGTGCCCCGCCGCTGGGTGACCCTCGACCGCCTCCCGGTGAACGCCTCCGGCAAGCTGGACCGCACGGCCCTGCCGGAACCGGGGGACGACTCCGCCGGGCCGTCGCAGGCCGGTCCGGCGACGGCCCTGGAGAAGACGCTGCACGATCTGTGGGGCGAGGAACTGGACACACGGCCGGTCCCGGTCACCACCTCGTTCTTCGAACTCGGCGGCCACTCGCTGAGCGCGATCCGGCTGCTGAACCGCATGCGGGAGGAGGCGGACGTCGACCTCACGATGGCCGACTTCTTCCTGGATCCGACGATCCGGGGCATCTCGGCACGTCACCGTGTCGTGGACACCGCGCCGATGCCCTCGACCCTGCGCCGCCTGTGGCGCCGCCACCACGCGCTCCCCGACCCGAGCGTCTACAACATCGCCCACCGCATGGACCTGCGCGGCGACCTGGACCCCGAGGTCCTGCACCAGGCCCTCAGGGACCTGGTGGCACGCCACCACGCGCTGCGCGGCAGGCCGGTCCGCCGGGAGGACGGACGCTACGAGGTCGAGATCCTGGCCGAGGTCCCCGTGCCGCTGCCGATCAGCGACCTCCGTGCCGGGAAGACGGAAGAGGCCATGGACCACTGGTGCCGCGAGCAGGTCTCCACCCCGTTCACGCTGGACCAGCCCCCTCTCTTCCGCTTCCGCCTGGCCCGTCTCGCCGAGGACCGCTGGGTCCTGGTGACGGTCTTCCACCACGCGGTGTGCGACGGCTGGTCCCTGAGCATCATCAGGCGCGACCTTCAGGACCTCTACAACGCGCGACGATCCGGCACGCAACCCCAACTGCCGCTCGACGTCCGCCAGTTCACGGACTTCGCCCGATCGGAACACGCACTGCCGGACCAGCGCAGAACAGCCCTGGAACACTTCTGGCGCACGGAACTCGACACCGTCCCGCTACGCCCGCCCCTCCCCTACGACCACCCGCACCCTGGCAGGCTCTCCGGCCGGGGCGCCCTGCGCACCTGGACCATCGCCGACGACACTCCCGCCCGCCTGACCGGCACGGCGACCCGCCTGGGCACCACGGCGTACACGGTCCTCGCGGCCGCGTTCGCCACCTGGCTGGGCGACCTCTGCGGCGGACAGGACGACATCGTCCTGGCGGCGTCCAGCGCCAACCGCGTCCAGCGCGACCGCTCCGAGATCGTCGGCATCCTGGGCGACGCCGTGCTGCTACGGGCCCGACTGTCCGATGCCGAAACGTTCCCCGACCTGGTGTCCCAGCTCAGCACCACCCTGTTCACGGCCCTCGACCACCAGGAGCTCCCCTTGACGGACGTGGTGTCCCTCGTCTCGCCCGGGCTGAAGGACGCCCTGTTCCCCACGGTCCTGTTCACCGTGATCACCACAGAGCCCCCGGCCCTGAACCTCCAGGAGGTCTCCACCACCATCCGCGCCCTCCCCGCCCAGGGCGTGGCCCGCAACGAGCTCTACGTCGTGATCGCACCCGAGGCCGACTCGATCACGGTCACGTTCGAGTACTCGACGGACCTGTTCACCCACGAGACGGTCGAGGCGTGGGCCGGGTCCTTCACCGAGGCACTGAGATCCGCGGTGGACTGCGGGGACTGAACGGAACTTCCCGTCACAGGGCGTCCACCGCGCTCACCTTCCACCCGTCCCCCGTGCGGTCCATCGTCATCCGCACCCGGTTCTGGTCCACACGGGCACCCGAGACCTGGGTGCTCTCGGTGACCTGGTTGACGAAGAGCAGGACCACGACCTTGTCGGGGGAGGCCGAGACGACGGAGGCGGCCGGGGTGCCGCCGGAGCCGGGGGCGGCGACCGTGGCCTTCACCACGCCGTGGTACTTCTCGGCCGTCGGGGCGACCACGGTCTTCGTGGTCTTGCCGTACTCGTCGCGGAAGTCGCCGGTCAGGTGGGCGCGGGCCCTGGAGAAGTCCTTGTCCAGGCGGCGGTAGTCGTACGACAGGACGACCGGTGCCGCCTTTCGCGCGGCTGCGAGCGCCTCGGTCCGGGCCGTCTCCGTGAGGCGGCCGTCGCGGTACTGCCACCCCAGGGCGGCGAGCGCGACCAGGCCCACGACGAGCAGGACGGCCAGGAGCAAGGTGAGCGGCCTCCGACGGCCTGCGGGGCCGGGCTCGCCCCGCTCCTGTGGCGCGTCCTCCTCGAACGACTCCGGCGACGGCTCCGGCGGGTCGTCCCAGCCGTCCCTCGGGGCGTCGACGAGGACGGTGCGTCCGGCGCGTGGCCGCTCGGCCCGGCGCGGGGACTCCTCGTCGCCGGCCGTCGCCGCGCCCGCTTCACGGTGGCCGCGCTCCGCGCGCTTCGCCGCCGCGCGGGCCGCCGCCGTCATGGTGCGGCGGGTGCCCGGAGCGGGGGCGCGGCCGGTGGTCGTCTTCGGCATGGTGGTACTCCTCGTCGGTGCTTGTCGGTCGGCGGATCGGCCCGTGGATCAGCCGACGAACTCGACGTCGGACGTCAGCCAGCGGCCGTCCTTGTGCACGAGGTCGAGCTGGAGCCGGTACGTGCGCGCCTCCCCCTCGGGCGCGGCGGTGTTGCTCACCTTGCTGTCGGCGACCACCAGTACCCGGGCCGAGTCCTCGTCGGAGCGGACGATGCCCGCTTCCAGAACCTGGCCCTCCGACACGGACTTGTTCTGGGCCACCAGCTTCGTCAACTGGTCCGTCTGCGCGGTGAACTGCTTCTTGAACTCGCCGGTCGCGCCCGCCAGTACGTTCGCGCTGTCGCGGTCGTAGTGCCGGTAGTCGAGGGAGGTGAAGTTCAGCGCCGACTGGCGGGCCGCGGCCAGGATGCCCTGGCGTCGCTGGTCCGCCTCGCGCTGCTGGTAGAGGCCGAAGGCCAGCCAGAGCGTCAGTGCCGTGGTGCTGACGGTCGCCGCGACGAGTCCCGCCGTCAGCACTCCGGGTCGCACCGGCCTCATGCCACGGGGCCAACGAGCAGCCATTGCCACGACTCCTTTCCGAACACGGCCTGCTGGCCGCCCGTCGAGCCGATCTCGACGTTCCTTCCGTCCGGGCCGGTGGTGGTACCGGTCTCCGGGTCGTACGGGGTGACGTACGTCGCCTGGTTCGCGCCGCCGCCGGGGGCCGACGCCCCCGGGGCGTTCTGCGCGCCCCGTACCGACGACTGGCTGCCGCGCGGGAGCGTGCAGCGGGCGCCGGTGTTCGCCTCGCGTGTGCTGGTGTCCGCGGGGTCTCGGCGTGCCGTGCCGTACCCCTGGGTGCAGGCCGGCGGGTCGTCGGCGTTCAGGACCAGGCCGAAGTGGGTGGTGCCGTCGCCCGGGACGACCGTGTAGCTGCCCGCGACCATCAGCGGGAAGGTGACCAGGGCCTGCTCGACGCCGGGCAGGCGGGCCAGCGTGACCTGGCCGCCGCTGATCAGGTTGGCCAGCAGGACCGACAGCTGCGGCCCGGTCGACTTCAGCAGCGAGTTCAGCTCCTGCCCCGCCGGCCGCGCGTTGCCGATCAGCTTGCGCAGGTCACCGTCGCTGGCCTTCAACTGGGCCGAGAGCGCCGCCAGATCACGCGCGAACGACTTGATCGACGAGCCCTGGTCGGCCTGTGTCTTGAGGACCTTGCGTGAGTCCTCGATCAGGGCGATCGTCTCCGGCAGCGCCTCGGACGCCGACTCGACCAGGGTGTTGCCCGAGTCCACCAGGCGGCTCAGCTTCGGGCCGGTACCGGCGAACGCCTTGCCCAACTCGTCGACCGTGACGCCCAGGTCGTCCTTGCCGACCGAGTTCACCAGGCGGTCCAGGCTGAGGACCATGTCCGTCGTCGACAGCGGCACCCGCGTGCTCTCGCGCGGGATCGTGCTGCCGTTCAGCAGGTACGGGCCGCGGGAGGTGCGGGGCTGGAGGTCGACGTACTGCTCGCCCACCGCCGAACGGTTCGCCACCACGGCCAGCGTGTCCGCCGGGATGCGCGGCGCCCCGTCCTTGATGTCGAGCGTGACCGAGACGCCGTCCGGGCCGGTCAGACGCAGTGCGCCGACCTTGCCCACCGGCACCCCGCGATACGTGACCTCGGCGCCGGGGAAGACGCCTCCGGAGTCGGCGAAGTCGGCCTTCACGGTGTAGCCGCGGTCCAGGACCTCGTCCACCAGGCCCGTGTACTCGGCGCCGACGTACGACACCCCCACGGCGGTGAGGGCGGCGAAGGCGATCAGTTGCGCCTTGACCGTACGGGTGATCACGGCTGGACCCCCTTCAGCATCAGCTCGGCGAGTTCGAGGTCGATCCCCTCGGGCCAGTCGCCCCGGGTGCGGTGGCCGCCGGAGCCATAGCCGGCGGAGCCGTATCCGCCGGAGCCGTAGTCGGCGGTGCAGACCGGCGGGCACAGCGGGTCGTCGCCGCCCGAGGGGGCCGACGGGCGCGACGGCACGCTCGGACCGCTCGGCAGCGCGGTGGGCTTCGGCACGTCCGGCAGATCCGGTGCGTCCGGGAGATCCGGTACGTCCGGCAGGTCCGGGGCCTCGGGAAGCTCCGGTATCCGCGTGTCCCCGCCCTTCCCGCCGCCCGGTTCGTCCGTCAGGTTGCCGTAGATCCCGGGCAGGTCGAGGTCCGCCGTGATGTGCAGGTTGACGTAGTCGCCCTTGATGGCGTCCACCACGTTGCGCGGGAACGGGTATGTCGTCAGCAGCTCAAGGGAGTTGGGCAGGTCGCTGCCCGCCTTGTTCAGCTGTCGCAGGATCGGCCGCAGCCGCTTGAGGTTGGCGACCGTGTCGTCGTGCGAGGCGTTGACCACCTCGGTGCCGGTCCTGCCCAGCTTGGACAGGGCGGTGAGCATCCTCGTCAGGTCGCGGCGCTGGTCGGCCAGGACCTTCAGGGCGGGCGGCATCGCGTCGACGGCGTCGGCGATCGTCCTCTTCTCCTTGCCCAGCCGTTTGGCCAGCCGGTCCACGGCCTTCAGCGCGCGGACGATGTCCCGGCGCTGGTCGTCCAGGCCGCCGATGAAGGTGTCGAGCTCCTTGAGCAGGGACCTGACCCGGTTCTCCCGGCCTTCCAGGGCCTTGTTCAGCTCCGTGGTGATCGTCTTGAGCTGGGCCACGCCGCCGCCGTTGAGCAGCGCGGACAGCGCGGACAGCACCTCCTCGACCTCCGGGTTGCGGCCGCTGCGGGACAAAGGGATCACGTCACCGTCGCGGAGCCGGCCGACCGGCGTGCCTTCCGGCGGCTCGGCCAGCGCCACGTACTTCTCGCCGAGCATGCTGGTCTGCCGTAGCCCGGCCACGGCGTTGGCGGGCAGCTTCACCGAGTCGGCGACCCGGAGGCGGACCCTCGCGTGCCAGCCCTCCAGCTCCACCTTCTCCACCGCGCCCACGGTGACGTTGTCGACCTTGACCGCCGACTGCGGCACCAGGTCCAGGACGTCGCGGAACTCGACGGTGACGTGGTAGGCGTTGCCATCGGCGGCGGCTCCGCCGGGGAGCGGGACGTCGTACCAGCCGTTGAACTCGCAGCCGGACAGCAGCAGCGTCCCGACGGCCGCCCACGCGACCGCCCCGCCCTTGCGCAGTGGCCTCATGCGCGTGCCCCCAGGATTCCGCCGAGGGTGCGGTCGACCGTGCCGGTGGCCGCGGTGCCCTCGGGTACTTCGGGCACTTCGGGCAGGGAGTCGAAGAGGTCCCTCAGGTCCTTGCAGTCGGTCTTCTCCCCGGTCGTCTTCAGGATCGAGCACAGCAGGGACGCCGGATCCTGCGGATGGTCGGGGTTGTTGCGGGTGTCGAGGGTGCCGGCGGAGGGGTTGTAGGCGTTGTTCAGGTTCGACATGCCCGTCGGCGCGACCTCCAGCAGCTCCTCCAGCGCCGCACGTTGGGTGACGAGCACCTTGGTCACCTTGCTCAGGCCCTCCACGTTCGAGGTCAGGGACTTCTTGTTCTTCTTCACGAAGGCGGACACGTCACCGAGGGCCGTGCCGAGGTGTTTCAGCGCCGCCGCCAGGTCCTTGCGCTCGCCCGCGAGCTGCTCGGCGACCTTGGCGAGACTGCTGTTGAACGACCGCACGCTCTTGTCGTCCGCCGCCAGCGCCGCCGTGAACACCTGGAGGTTGCGGACCGTGCCGAACAGGTCCGTGCGGCCGTCGGAGAGAGTCGTGACCGCCTCCGAGAGGTCCCCGACCATCCGGTGGAGGTTCTTCCCCTGGCCGTCGAGGTTGTCGGCGCTGACGCCGAGCAGCCGTGACAGGGCGCCGTCCTTGTTGGCGCCCTCGGGGCCGAGCGCCTCGGCCGTGGTGTGCAGGCTGTCGAAGACGCGGTCCAGTTCGACCGGCACGGCCGTACGCGACTCGGGGATCTCGTCCCCGTCCCGCAGCACCGGACCGCTCCGGTACACCGGCAGCAGCTGCACGTAACGGTCGCTGACCACCGAGGAGTTGATGATCGCCGCCTGTGCGTCCGCCGGGACCTTGCGGTCCGCGTCGTACTCCAGCTCCACCCGCACCCGGCCGCCCTCCGGCGTGATCTTCTTGACCTCGCCGATCCGCACGCCCAGCACACGCACGTCCGAGCCGGGATAGATGCCGACGGTGCGGGGGAAGTACGCCGTGACGCGGGCCGGCTCGGTCCGCGGCCACAGGACGTAGGTGAGCGCGGCGACCAGGGCCAGGGCGGTCAGCAGGGCCGCGTGCTTCTTCCGACGGTTCCTCACCGCTCTCCTCCCGTTCGCGGGACCACCGGGGCGGCGACCAGGTTCTGGACGTAGGAGTCGAACCAGCGCCCGTTGCCGAGGGTGTTGGTGAAGACCCGTACGTAGGGGGCCAGGAGCTTGATGCTCCGCTCCAGGCCGGCTTGGTTCCGTTCGAGCATCGTCACCACGCGGTTCAGGCCCTTGAGCGCGGGCCCGATCTCCTTCTCGTTGTCCTGGACCAGGCCGGAGAGCTGGATGCCGAGCGCGGCGGAGGTCTTCAGCAGCTTGTGGATCGCCGCACGCCGCTTGCTGATCTCCCTGAACAGCTTGTCGCCGTCCTCGACCATGGCGGTGAAGTCGCCCGACCTTTCGGCGAGTACGCCCGTCACGCCGTTCGCGTGGTCGAGGAGCTCCCCGAGGGCCTTGTCGCGCGAGGCCACCGTCCGGGAGATCTTCGACAGGCCCTTGATGGACGCCCGTACCTCCTCCGGTGAGTCCTCGAAGGTGGTGGAGATGGTGTCCAGGGCCTTGGCCAGCTGTTCGGTGTCGACCTTCTCCGTCGTGGTGGTGAGATCGCTGAACGCCTGCACGACGTCGTACGCGGGCACGGTCCGCTCCAGCGGGATCTCGCTGCCGGGCTCCAGCCGGCCCCGCCCCTCGGGGTGCAGGGCGAGGTACTTCGCGCCGAGGATCGTCTTGACCCGGATCGACGCGCCGGTCCGGGTGCCGAACGCCGGCTCGTCCTTGATCTTGAAGGTGACCTTGACGTGGTCGCCGTCCAGGTCGACCTCCTCGACCTTGCCGACCTTGACCCCGGCGATCCGCACCTCGTCGCCCGGCTTGAGACCGCCCGCCTCCGCGAAGGCGGCGCTGTAGGTCTCGCCGTCGCCGATCACCGGCAGGCGGTCGGCGTTGAACGCGGCCACGGTCAGCAGCGCGAGGACGGTGAGTCCGACGGCGCCGATGACGATGGGGTTGCGCTCGCGGAAGGGGCCGAGACGGGGGCGCCGGAGCCGTATCTTCGGCAGCTTCGGCGGCTCGATGCGCACCTTGACCAGCGGCTCCGGGCGGCGCTTGCGGCTCATGCCCCACACCTCGCCCTCGCCACGTGCATCTCGGGGGTGAGCACCTGCTTCGTCTTCGGCAGCACGATGCGGCCGTCGAAGTCGCACAGGTAGAAGTTGAACCACGAGCCGTAGGACGCCGTCCCCGTCAGCTCGTTGAGCTTGTTCGGCAGCCTCTTCAGCACGCCCTCCACGGTCTTCTCGTTGTCGTTCAGCGTCCCGGTGAGGTCGGTCAGTTCCGCGATGTCGTCCTTCAGCGGCGGACGCGCGTCCTTGAGCAGGCCCGAGGTGGCCTCCGTCAGATCGCCGATGCTCACCAGCGACTCCCCGATGGGCTTGCGGTCGGCGGACAGGCCCGAGATGACCCGGCGCAGTTGCCTGAGCAGTCCGGAGAAGCGGGCGCCGCGCTTGTCGAGCGTCTTCAGCACGGTGTTGAGGTTGTCGATCACGGAGCCGATCAGCTTGTCGCGGCCGGCCAGCGTCGTGGTGAGCGACGCCGTGTGCGTCAGCAGGCTGTTGACGGTGCCGCCCTCGCCCTGGAGAGTTTTGATGATCTCGGTGGCGAGCTGGTTGACGTCCTTCGGGCTGAGCGCGGCGAACAGCGGCTTGAAGCCGTTCAGCAGCGCGTTCAGGTCGAGGGCGGGCTGGGTGCGCGCGAGCGGGATCGTGCCGCCGGGGCGCAGCCGGGTGCCGTCGCCGGCGCCCTCGGTCAGCGCGACGTACCGCTGCCCGACCAGGTTGCGGTAGCGGATGACGGCGCCCGTGCTGGTGAGCAGCGGCCGGTCCCGGCTGACCGTGAAGGTGACCTCGGCCAGCGTCCGGTCCTTGATCCGGATGCCCGCGACCTCGCCGACCCGCACACCGGCCACCCGGATGTCGTCGCCCTCCTCCAGGCCGGTGACGTCGCTGAAGACCGCGCGGTACTCGTGCTCGGGGGTGAAGGAGATGTTCACGATGGTGGCGGCGAGCAGGGCCGTCGCCACCACCGTCACCAGCGCGAAGAGACTGAACTTGATGAGCGGCGCGGCGGTCTGCCGGGCTCCTGCAGTGCTCATGCGACGCTCACCGCCGTCCCGCGCGCCATCGGCCCGAACAGCAGCGTCGCGACCGGCGGCACCTCGTCCGCGGGCACGCCCAGCACCGGGGCCACGAGCGAGCCGACGGCCCGCTGCTCGGCCCGGGTGGCGGAGACGCCGAGCGGACCGCCCGAGGACGGACTCGCCTTCTTGGAACCGTCGTCGAGGTGGGCGCCGGGCGCCGGCACCGGAGGGTTCGGCAGATCACGGCAGTTCGGGCCCGACCGCTCGCCGTAGCGCGGTTCCTCACCCGGTTCGTACGCACCCTGCGGCCGTACGACCTCCAGCGTGATGTGCATCTTTCCGCCCCGGAACGCCTCCTCGGACGCCTTCTCCTGCCGGACCAGGCCGGCCAGCAGACAGGGGTACTGGGGGGAATAGCGGGCGAACAGCTCCAGCGTGGGGCGGGAGACCCGGCCGAGGGTGATCAGCCGGTCGCCGTTGGCGTCGAGGAAGTCCTCGGCGGTGCCCGCGACGGTGGCCGTGGTCGTCAGCGCCGCGGCCAGCCGGTCCTTCTCCTCGACGATCGTGCGGCTGGTGGTGACGGTGTTGCGCAGGATCTCCATCAGGTCGGGCGCCGCGTCGCCGTAGACCTCGGCGACGTCGGCGAAGCGTGCGATGTCCTCTTTCAGGGACGGCAGGTGCGGATTGAGGCGGCGCAGGTAGGCCTCCACTCGCGTGAGGTTGTCGCCGATCCGGTCGCCGCGGCCGTCGAGGGCGGTGGCGAACGCGGAGAGCGTGGCGTTGAGCTTGCCGGGCTGCACGGTCCGCAGCAGCGGCAGCAGGTCGTTCATCAGCTGCTGGACCTCGATGCCGACGCGGGTGCGGTCCTGGGTGATGACGTCACCGGCGCGGATGGGCCGGCCCGATGAGCCGCGCGGTGCGACCAGGTCGACGTACTTCTCGCCGAACAGCGTCTTGGGCAGCAGGCGCGCGTGCACGTCGGACGGGATCTGGGCGACGTGCTCCGGCTTCAGCGCGATGTCGAGCGTCGCCTTCGTCCCGTCGGCCCGCACCTCGCGCACCTCGCCGACCAGCAGCCCGCGCAGCTTGACGTCGGCCCGCGGATCGAGCTGGTTGCCGAGGCTGTCGGCCTCCAGCGTGATCCGCACGACCGGCGTGAACGCCTGCCGGTAGACGGCGACGGACAGGGACAGCAGCAGCGCGAGCACGGCGATGAAGACGACGCCGTACAACCGCAGTCTCAGCACCCTCATACGGCGGCTCACCCCGCGATCCGTACGGTCGTGCTGGCGCCCCAGATCGCCAGCGACAGGAAGAAGTCCAGGACGTTGATCGCCACGATCGAGGTCCGCACCGCACGGCCCACCGCGACACCGACGCCCGCCGGGCCGCCGCTCGCGTAGTAGCCGTAGAAGCAGTGCACCAGGATGATCAGGACGGCGAAGACCAGCACCTTCCCGAAGGACCACAGCACGTCCACCGGGGGCAGGTACTGCTGGAAGTAGTGGTCGTAGGTGCCTGTGGACTGCCCGTAGTACCCGGTGGTGATGGTGCGGGCGGCCAGGTACGAGGACAGCAGGCCGATCACGTACAGCGGGACGACGGCCACGAACCCGGCGATCATCCGCGTCGTCACGAGGAACGGCAGCGAGGGCACGCCCATGACCTCCAGCGCGTCGGTCTCCTCGCTGATCCGCATCGCGCCGAGCTGGGCGGTGAACCCGGCGCCGACGGTCGCGGAGAGCGCGAGCCCGGCCACCAGCGGGGCGATCTCACGGGTGTTGAAGTACGCCGAGAGGAACGCCACGAAGTTGGAGGTGCCGAGCTGGTTGAGCGCGGCGTAGCCCTGCAACCCCACTTCCGTGCCGGTGAAGAACGACAGGAAGGCGATCACGCCGACCGTGCCGCCCACGACGGCGAGCGCGCCCCGGCCGAAGCTCACCTCGGCCAGCAGCCGCAGGATCTCCTTCTTGTAGCGGCGCAGGGTGCGCCCCGTCCACGCCAGCGAACGGCCGTAGAACGAGAGTTGAGTGCCCAGCGCCTCTAGGGACTTCAGCGGGCGGTCGATGAGTCTCATCGGCTAACCCCTCTGGGGGACGACCTGGAAGTACACCGCGGTCATCACGAAGTTGGTCACGAACAGCAACATGAAGGTGATCACCACCGACTGGTTCACCGCGTCGCCCACACCCTTGGGTCCGCCCTTCGCGGTCAGTCCCTTGTAGGAGGCGACGATCCCGGCGATCGCGCCGAACACCAGCGCCTTGACCTCGGCCGCCCACAGGTCGGAGAGCTGGGCGAGGGTGGTGAAGGAGGCCAGGTAGGCGCCCGGGGTGCCGTTCTGGAGAACGACGTTGAAGAAGTAGCCGCCCGCCACGCCCACCACCGAGACCAGGCCGTTGAGCAGCACCGCCACCAGCATCGACGCCAGCACGCGGGGGACGACCAGCCGGTGGATGGGGTCGATGCCCAGCACCTGCATCGCGTCGATCTCGTCGCGGATCTTCCGCGCCCCGAGGTCGGCGCAGATCGCCGTGCCGCCGGCGCCCGCGATCAGCAGCGCGGTGACGATCGGCGAGGCCTCGCGCAGCACGGCGAGGACGGAGGCGGCGCCGGAGAAGGACTGGGCGCCGAGCTGCCGGGTCAGACTGCCGATCTGCAGCGCGATCACCGCTCCGAAGGGGATCGACACCAGGGCCGTCGGCAGGATGGTGACGCTCGCGACGAACCACGTCTGCTGGATGAACTCCCGCGCCTGGAAGGGCCGTCGGGGAATCGTCCGGACGACGTCCAGCGCCATCGCGAAGAGGCTGCCCGAGTGCCGCAGCGCTCCCACCGGTGACAGGCTCACGCGCCGGCCACCTCCTTCTGGAGCAGCGCCGCCTCGCGCCGGGCGATGGCCTCCCAGCGGGGTGGCCGGGCGATGCCCGGCCCCGGCAGCAGGCGTGGAGCCGGCGGCTCGCGAACGCGCGCGCTGTCGTCGATCTGCGCGAGCTCCTGCTCGACCTGCGCCGCGTCCTTCTCCTCCGCCATGCCGATCGGGCCCTGCATCCGGCCGTTCAGGAACTGCCGTACGACGGGTTCGTCGCTGGCCAGCAGCTCTTCACGCGGCCCGAACATCACCAGCTCGCGGCGGAACAGCAGCCCGATGTTGTCCGGCACCTGGCGCGCCGAGGCGATGTCGTGCGTGACGATCAGGAAGGTCGCGTCGATCTGGGCGTTGAGGTCGACGATGAGCTGGTTGAGGTAGGCCACGCGGACCGGGTCGAGGCCCGAGTCGGGTTCGTCGAAGAGGATGATCTCCGGGTCGAGGACGAGGGCCCGGGCCAGCCCGGCGCGCTTGCGCATCCCGCCGGAGATCTCGCCGGGCAGCTTCCCCTCCGCGCCGATCAGACCGACCATGTCCATCTTCTCCAGCACGATGCGCCGGATGTCGCTCTCGGACTTACGGGTGTGCTCGCGCAGCGGGAAGGCGATGTTGTCGTACAGGTTCATGGAGCCGAACAGCGCCCCGTCCTGGAACAGCACGCCGAAGAGCTTGCGCACCTCGTACAGGTCGTGCTCGCGGAGCTTGGTGATGTCCCGGCCCTGGATCGTGATGGAGCCGCGCTCCGGCTTGAGCAGGCCGACGAGCGTCTTGAGGAACACCGACTTGCCCGTGCCGGAGGGGCCGAGCATGACCGAGACCTCCCCGGCGGGCAGCGTCAGCGAGACGTCCTGCCAGATGACCTGGTGACCGAAGGACTTGGTCAGCCCTTCCACACAGATCTCGACACCCATCCGGTCCACCCTTCAGCCCGTGGAGCAGTTCCAGCAGCTCTGACATCTGCTCTACGGGGAGGGGCGGGGCGTCCGTCGCTCGAGTGGCGGATTTTTTTCGGGCGGGTTTCCGAGCGGGTTCCGGGCGGGCTTCCGGGCGGGCTTCCGGGCGCTACGGAAGCGGGCTCGGCGTGGGCACGGAGAGCGAGGCGGACGGTACGGCGGGAGCCTCCGGAGCTTCCGGGACCGCAGGGACCGCTGTGCCGGTCGGCGCGGCGGTGGGCTCCACCGGCAAGTCGGGGATGTCGGGCACCTGCGGGACCTCCGGCGCGGACAGTGCGGGCAGCGGCGACACTGGGGGCACCTCAGGAACGTCCGGAATGTCCGGGACCTCCGGCAGTGGCGGCACCGACGGCACCGACAGCGGAAGGAACGATTCGCCCACGGAAGACTCGGCCGCTCCGGGCTCGGCTGCCGCAGCCGTGGGCCCATTCCCCCGAGGCGTACGCTCCCCTCCACCGCTGTCCGGCCGGACCGCCTCGGCACCCGGAGAGGCAACGGCGGGCCGAGGCGGCCTACCACCCCCGCCCCCGTCTCCGCTGCCGTCGAGGGCGTACGGCAGCACGAACCCCGCCACCGCAAGGGACGCCGCCGTCGAGGCGACCGCCACGGCCTGGGCCCTGCCGACTCCGCGCGGCCGTCCCCACCCGATCAGGAACAGCGCGAACCCGAGCGTGGCGGCCAGCGACTGCCGCAGGGTCCGCCGGGCGCGGGCCAGCAGCGACTCGACGGTCCGGTAGCTCAGCCCCATCCGGACGGCGACCTGGCCGACGTCCAGGTCCTCCGACTTCAGCCGCAGCGCCTCGGCCTGCCGCGCGGGCAGCTCACCACTGCGCACCGCCAGCCACTTCGCCTCGGCCCGGTCGCACACCGCCTCCTCGACGGGCACCGGGCCGGGGGCGATGAGTGTCGGGCTGGTCCGCACCTCGGCCTCGCGGTTCACCTGCCGGTAGCGGTCGACGCACAGCCGCATCGTCACCGTCGTCAGCCAGGCCGCGAGCCGCTCCTCGTCCAGGTCGGGACGCTCAGCGGCGCGCAGCATCGCCTCATGCACCGCGTCCTCGGCGTCCTCCGGGCTCATCGACCTGCGCCGGGCCACCTTGAGGAGGTGCTCGCGGTGGCTCCACATACGCCGCCACCGCTCGTCGGCCGCGGTCACCTCCGCAGGTGTCTCTGCGGGCATGTCCGCAGGCATGTCCGTCGCCATGAGGGCCCCTTCGCGCTCGCCCACCGGTCTCGTGCTGTCCGGCGGTGGGCGACATTACCGCCCAGTATCGGCGGTTGTGGAGGGGGAGACGGTCATCGAGTCCGCGCTGTTACTGGTGAGCGGGGCACCGCTGGGCAGCAGGTCGGGGGCAGGGAGCTCCAAGTCCGGGTCGGGGCGGGGAGTCGTGGCTCGTCCGGCTTCTCGGGGTCGGGGGCGGGGCGGGTTCTGGCCGGGCCGGGGAGGCAGGGGTCGCCGGACTGCGGGACGGCGGGGCACTCGGCCGGGCGGAGGGTGTCGGCGAGGCCTGCTTCGGCTTCGAGGGGGACCGCGACGGCTCGGGGCGTGGGGAGGAGGTCCCGGGGACGGGCCCGGCGGATCCGTCCGGCACCACCCGGTGCCCTTCCAGGAAGTACGTGTACCAGGCCCTGACCGTGCGCAGATAGGCCGCCGAGTGGTTGTAGCCGAGGATCGCGCGGTCCAGCTGGGCGGGAACGGACAGGTCCCGGCCACCGGCACACAGATACCGTCCGGCGGCGAGTGCCGCGTCGAAGACGTTGTTCGGATCCGTGCGCCCGTCGCCGTTGCCGTCCGCGCCCCAGCGGGCCCAGGTCGACGGGATGAACTGCATCGGCCCGACCGCGCGGTCGTACGCCGTGTCCCCGTCGTGGGCGCCGCCGTCGGTGTCCCGGATCAGCGCGAAGGCCACGCCGTCCAGCCGCGGCCCGAGGATCGGCGCCAAGGTCGTACCATCCGACGCCACCCTGCCGCCCCGCGCCTGCCCCGACTCCACCTGCCCGATCGCCGCCAGCAGCTGCCAGCGCAGCCTGCAGCCGGGTGCCTCACGCGCGAGCCGGTCCTCGGCCCGCCGGTAGGCGGCGAACACAGTCGCCGGCAGCGCACCACCCACCTCGACCGCGTTTCTACCGCCCGCGCGCTTCCCGGCCCGCAGCGGCGGAAGCTCGGTCCGGTACGGCGCGTCGCCGGACACGCTCGGCCCGTCCTCGACGGATGCCTGACCGGCCGCCGGTGCGGAGGCCCGCGCCGACACCGCCCCCGGCGCCTGCGACGCGGTGAGCGCCGCCATCGCCATCACTGCGGCGGCCGTACCTCTGACGCGTCTGCCCCTGTTCCCTGCCACGTCCCGCTCCCCTCCCTGCGAGCTTTCTGTCGTCTGCTCTACGGGGGAGGGGGGGTGGGTCCGTCGCGGGTTTTGCGCACGCTGCGGGCGGAGCCGGTACGGCGCGGAGTGGGAGCGGCAGACGAGTCGGGCTGTACGCCGGGGAGAGTCTTCGCAGGCTATGACCTGCACAAACATGCCACGCGATCACTCCTACAGCTCCTTTGACGGCTATGTGAGCGCAGGTGCGCTCGCTCCCTCGTTGAAAGTCGCGCGCCCCGTGGCGAGGAACCGCGGCCGACAACATCCAGGCCCCTCGGCTCTGAGGCGGTCTCCACAGATCGCCTGCCGCGCCCTGTCGGTACGGGGGGAGAACAGCCAGCTTCGTCCCTGTGGAAGCAGGCGTTCCAAGCCCGCTCACCCTGGTCAGCCCTCTTTGACCGGTGCATACGGCCTTCGACTTGAAGCGATGTCCATCGAGTGCACGCTTTCTTGCGCTGCGGGCAAGGCACCCATAGGCGTGGTGGTGCGGAGTTGCGCACGCGGCGGACCGCGTCAGCCGGATCGGCTAGCTTGTTGCTGAACCTCTTCTGCAGCCCCGCCCGGCGAGCCCGACCAAAGGACAGACGTGCAGACGACGCCGCTCAGCCCCGAAGATCCGGCACAGATCGGCACCTTCGAGCTGTTGGGCCGGATCGGCCACGGCGGCATGGGACAGGTGTACCTGGGCGAGTCTCCAGGCGGTGAGCCGGCCGCAGTGAAGATCATCAAACCGTCGGTCGTCGATTCGACCACCCGACTGCGTTTCGCGCAGGAGATCGAGATCCTGAAGACGGTCTGGGGCGCGCGGATCGCGCAGCTCCTCGACGCGGACGCGGAGGCGGAGCAGCCCTGGCTGGCGACCGAGTACGTGGAGGGACCTGACCTCGGCAAGCATGTGGTGACGCACGGCCCGCTGCCCGCGCTCCTTGTCCTGTCGCTCGGCGCCACTCTCGCCGAGGGTCTGGGTTATGTGCACAAGCAGGGACTGCTGCACCGGGATCTGAAGCCCGCGAACATCCTGCTCGGCCCGAACGGTCCCAAGATCATCGACTTCGGCCTCGCGGTCTTCGCCGAGTCGAGCGCCTCCCTCACCGCCGCCAACACCGTCGTAGGAACCCCGTCCTGCATGCCGCCCGAGCAGGCCAACGGTGTGAAGCCGCTGACGAGCGCCGTCGACGTGTACGCACTCGGTACGGTTCTGCTGTTCGCCGCGACTGGCCACCTGCCGTACCACGCGAACAACATCCACGTGCTGTTCCACATGGTGACCGATCCTGCGACCGCCCCCGATCTGACCGGGGCGCCGCCCGAGCTGGTCCCCCTCCTGACGGCCATGCTGTCCCACAACGCTCAGGACCGGCCCACGATCACCGAGGTCGTCCAGCAGTGCCGTGGCCTGGTCGAAGCTCAGGGCCTGAAGCTCGCTCAGGCACGTAGGCGTCTCACCACCTACACGGCGGCGCCACCCCAGGACTTCCCGACGCTGCTGCCGGTGCCGGTGCCGGAAAGCGCTACGCCTCCGGCCGTCCCCGTTGCATCCGATCCGGCAACCACGCAGCTCCATGACGCACTGCCGACCGCACCCGGGGTAGCGGAGGAACCCGCTCCGGATACCCGGCCGACCATGCGCCTGGCCGCGCCACAGCAGGCAGCGCAGGCCGAGCCGCCCCCTCGACCGGCGCCTGCGGTCCCGGTGCCTCAGGACACAGAGGATCAGCAGAGCGCTCAGAACGCACAGGACATGCCACGGCGGCCCCGCCGCACCGGTCGGACCCCGGCCCGTTCCCTGCGCCATTCCGCCCAGGCCCGCCGCACCGCCCAGCAGCTGCGCGAGACCTACGCGGCGCTCGCCGCGTTCTGAGCCACATCCCGCGCACCGCTCCAGGTGCCTCCCCCGGCACACCCCCCGCCGCGCACCATTGACCTGCGGGTCTGCCCCGGTGAGGGTGGTTCACGCGCTTTGCCGCCCATACGGCACAGTGGAGCGGTACAACAGCGTGAGCGGCAGGTCTGCCCGAGCCGGGCGGCGACCGCGACAACAGCACAGCACGACGGACACGGGAGGCAGCGGGTGACCGCCCAGCAGAGCAGCACCGCACCGGTCGGCCCTCGCCCCGAGGAGGAGGACCAGTTTCCGGCAGGCGCGCAGGTCTTCGTGCGCGACGAGGTGTGGCTCGTGCGGAACTCCGTACGCACCGAGCACGACGGGGCCAAAGTCGATGTCGTAGGCGTGTCCGACTTCGTACGGGACCAGGAGGCCGTGTTCTTCACCGGCCTGGACACGATCGAGCTGATCGACCCCCGCCGTACGAAACTGGTCCGGGACGAGTCGTCGACCTTCCGCCGCTCCCGTCTCTTCCTGGAGGCGGTCCTCCGCAAGACCGCGCTGCCGCAGTCCGAGCGCCGGCTGGCCCTCGCCGACTCGTTCCTCCTCGACTCCCTCCCCTACCAGCGTCGCCCCGCAGAGCTGGCCCTGTCGGGCCGCAACCTGCGCCCACGGCTGCTGATCGCCGACGTGGTCGGTCTGGGCAAGACCCTGGAGATCGGTCTGACGCTGGCCGAGCTGATCCGGCGGGGGCGTGGCGAGCGGATCCTGGTGGTCACCCCACAGCATGTCCTTGAGCAGTTCCAGCACGAGCTGTGGACCCGGTTCGCGATCCCTCTCGTGCGGCTGGACTCGGTCGGCATCGAGCGGATCCAGCGGGAGATCCCGGCGGGCCGCAACCCGTTCACTTACTTCAAGCGGGTCATCGTCTCGATCGATACCCTGAAGAACACTGACCAGTACAAGCACCACCTGGAGCGGATCAACTGGGACGCGGTCGTCATCGACGAGTCCCACAACCTGATCAACCGCGGCTCCCTACGCAACCAGCTCGCGCAGATCCTCGCTCCGCGCACGGACGCCCTGATCCTGGCCTCCGCGACCCCGCACAACGGTGACGCGAAGTCGTTCGCGGAGCTGATCAGCCTCCTCGACCCGGCGGCGATCCGCGATCCGGAGCACTACCGCGCCGAGGACATCGAGCACCTCTTCATCCGCCGTACGAAGATCAGCCCTGAGGTCCGCGAGCAGATGAAGGGCCAGTGGGCGGACCGGGGCCCCTCCCAGTCGGTACGGTGCGCGGCCACCCCCGCCGAGGAGAAGATCTTCGAGGAACTGGCGGCAGTGTGGCTGCCCGGCGAGAACGGCACGTCGGTAAGCGGCGTTCCCCTCTTCCCGTACACGCTGCTGAAGTCGTTCCTGTCCTCGCACGCCGCTCTGAAGGCGACGGTGGCCGCGCGCATCAAGACGCTGGAGAAGAAGGACGACCCGACGGCGACCCGCGCCGAACTCGACGCGCTGCGCACGCTCCAGGAGCTGGTGGCGCCGATGACCGAGGCGGACTCGGCGAAGTTCTCGGCGCTGGTCGAGCAGCTGAAGGCGATCGGTGTCGGCCCGAAGTCGGACGCGCGGATGGTGGTCTTCTCCGAGCGGGTGCAGACCCTGGAGTGGCTGCGTACGGTGCTCCCGGCGGCGCTCGGTTTCCGGGGCCGGGCGGCCGAGGAGTCGACGCGGGTGATGCACGGCGGCCTTTCGGACGAGCAGCAGATGCAGTGCGTGGAGGACTTCGGCCTGGCGGACGCGCCCGTGCGCATCCTGCTGACCGGCGACGTGGCGTCCGAGGGCGTCAACCTGCACCGCCAGTGCCACCAGCTGATCCACTACGACGTGCCGTGGTCGCTGATCCGCATCGAGCAGCGCAACGGCCGTATCGACCGGTACGGGCAGGCGCACCAGCCGCAGTTCCGCGCGCTGATCCTCACCAGTGAGGTGGAGGGTGCGAAGGACGACACGGTAGTGGCGGAGCGGCTGCTGGACCGTGAGGACCAGGCGCACCGGGCGCTGGGCACGGCCGAGGCGGTGACGGGCCTGTACCGGGCGGAGGCCGAGGAGAAGTCCCTCATCCAGGATCTGCTACGCGGCCGTACGGTGGACGAGTCACTGGACGCGCACCGGGCGGAGGCCGAGGCGGACGCGGCCATGGACGACTTCCTCGCGGACTTCTTCGGTTCGGTGGGTGACGCCGAACCAAGCGCGGGGGACGGCGATCCGCAGGACGCCGAAGGAAACGGTGCCGACGCGGCGACACCGGGCGGGGCGGGGACAGGAGCTGGCAACGCGGTGGTGCCGCGCCTGTTCACGTCGACCGCCGAGTTCCTCGACGAGGCACTGCGCGAGGTGTTCCCCGACGCGACCACCAGCCTGGATCTGCACCGGGACACCGAGTCGGGCCTGCTGTCCTTCCGCCCGCCCACCGACCTGGTACACCGTCTCAAGGCGCTCCCGCTGGACTACGTACGCGAACAGCGCCTGCGGGAGCGGCTGTTGGTGACCTTCAACCGCCGGCTCGCCGAGCACTCCCTGAAGCGGGCCCGCGAGTCGTCCACGTCCAGCTGGCCGGAGATCTCCCTGCTCACGGATCTACATCCGGTGGTGGAGTGGCTGACGGACAAGGTCCTGGTACGCCTGGGCCGCCAGGAGGCCCTGATCATCACGGCGGACGTGCCCGAGCCCACCTATCTCATCCAGGGCGTCTACTCCAACGCGTTGGGCCGTCCGACCGTCGTCAAGTGGATGGGCGTGACGCGGGGCGGCACGGTCGAGGACGACATGGTGGGTCTGCTGCGCCGCTCCGGGGTCGGACCGACCATGGCCAACCCGATGCGCCACGGCGAACCGGTGACCGCGCTGGAGGCCGGCATCCCCGACGCGCTGGCCGCTGCCGAACGGTTCCTCGACCAACACCGTGACGCCTGGGACGAGCCGCTGCGCAAGCCGATCGACGACTACAAGGCACGCCTGGGCGACTGGGAGCAGCCCACCCTGGCCGGCGAGCGGACGAAGAAGTCGCTCGCCTCGCTCGCGGACTCGCTGCTGACCACCGGCCGCCCGCTGATGCGGGTCCTCGCCGTCCTGGTCCCCGATCCGGAAGCGCCCTCGCATCCGCCGTCCACGGCCTGAGCCCCGCGCCGCCCACCCACGGCCCGGCCCTCGCCCGCCAGACTTCCCGACCTGTGATTCCCTGAGAAGAGACCGGACATGACGTACGACTCCCTGGTCAACCGAGGAGACTACTTCTCGGCGCACTACCTCGCCGAAGTGCTGCCCAAGGACCTCAAGTCGGGACTACTGGCCACCTGGAAGCAGCGCGAGGACGAGGCGAAGGCGGAGGCCGAGCGGGCGGCCACGGCGGGAGCCGACGCGACGTCCGAAGCGGCACCGGGGGAACCGGACGCCGACGCCCTGCCGGTCACCCCGCGCGCGGGCCTGCGTGAGCTGCGCCGCCGCTACTTCCGGGCCCGTTCCTCCTTCGCCCTGCCCGAGGACGAGGACGGTACGGCCGCCGCCCAGGACACCGAGGACGACTCGGCGACGTACGACTCCCCCGCCTGGTGCGAGCGGGTCCGCGCCCTGAACGCAGAGGTGCTGCGCGCGCTCGGATACGACGCCAAGCCGCGCACGATGACGGTCACGCGCGCCGACCAGCCGTACGAGGTGCGGGTGGCGCACGCCGAGAAGGGCCTGGTCGCGGTCGACTGCGGCTGGGCCGCCGAACCGGACGCCGCCCTCGACCCGGAGGGCCCCGGCCGCCTCCTGGAGCCGGTACCGCTGGACGGCCGGAACACCGTACCGACGGGCTCGAAGCTCGCCTCGTTCCTCTTCGCCTGCGAGGACGCGCCCCGCTACGTGCTGCTGCTGGTCGGCGGGGTCGTCGTCCTCGCGGACCGGATGGTGTGGGGCGAGGGACGCTACCTCGCGGTCTCCCTGGACGCGGCCCTGCAACGCAACGACACCAAGGCGGGCGGCGAACTCGACACGATCGCCGCCCTGTTCGGCGCGGACTCGCTGCGCACCCCGGAGGAGGGCGGCGAGAACCCTCTCTCCGAACTCGTCGACAAGTCCACCAAGCACGCGGTGGGCGTCTCCAGCGAGCTGCGCGACGGTCTGCGCCAGAGCGTCGAGCTGATCGCGAGCGAGGTCCTGGCCCGGCTGCGCGAGCAGGGCGTACGCCCAGAGGACATCGGCGAACTGTCCGACCTCGGCAAGCAGTTGACTCGCGAGTCGCTCCGCTACCTCTACCGCATTCTGTTCCTGCTCTACGCGGAGGCCCGCCCCGAGCTGGGCATCCTGCCCGCCGACTATCCCGAGTACCAGCAGGGCTACGGCCTCGGCCGCCTCGGCGAACTGATCGCCGAACGCGACCTCGTCGACGAGAAGTCCCGGCAGGGCACATACCTGTACGAGTCCCTGGACCTGCTCTTCCGCAAGGTGCAGGAAGGCTACCGCTCCCGCCGGACGCACGGCGTCGCAGCCTTGGAGACGGACGGCGTAGAGACGGACGCCAAAACCAGCGAGGACGTGGGCCTGCGCTTCGAGCCGCTGCACTCCAAGCTGTTCGAGCCGGAGTCGATCCGGCTGATCGGCCTGGGCGCGATCCAGCACCCCCACGACGGGTACGACGAGGACGACGCCGAGGCCGGCCCTGAGAGCTCAGGCCGCCTCCTGGACACCCGCCTGCGAAACGCCACCCTCTACAAGGTGCTGCGCCTGCTGATGATCACCCGCGGCAAGAAGGGCGAACGCGGCGGCTTCATCTCGTACGCCCAGCTCGGCATCAACCAGCTCGGGGCCGTGTACGAGGGCCTGATGTCGTACAACGGCTTCATCGCGGCCGACAACGAGGATCTGTACGAGGTCGCGAAGGGCGGAGATCCGAAGGACGGTTCCTGGCTGATCCCGAAGTCGAAGATCGACGACTATCCGAGCAACGTGTTCGTGTACCGCCGCGACGAGGAGACCGGCGAGGACGTCCGCGTCACCTATGAACCCGGCTCGTTCGTCTACCGCCTCTCCGGCCGCGACCGCCAGACCTCCGCCTCGTACTACACCCCCGAGTCCCTCACCAAGGTCACGGTCCAACTGGCCCTCCAGCACCGCCTGGACCAGGACGGTACGACGACCGAGGCGCGCGAGCTGCTCGACTGGAAGATCTGCGAGCCGGCGCTCGGCTCGGGCGCGTTCCTCAACGAGGCCATCAACCAGGTCGCGGCGGAGTACCTGCGCCGCCGCCAGGAGGAGTTGGGCACGCCGATCGACACGGAGAAGTACGCGATCGAGCTCCAGAAGACCAAGGCATACATCGCCCTGCACAACTCCTACGGCGTCGACCTCAACGAGACGGCCGTGGAGCTGGCAGAGGTATCTCTGTGGCTCAACACCATGCACCCCGGCATGGAGGCCCCGTGGTTCGGCCTCCACCTGCGGCGCGGCAACTCGCTGATCGGCGGCCGACGTGAGGTGTATCCGCCGGAGAAGCTGAAGAAGGCGGCCTGGCTGGGGACCACGCCCGAGCGTTTCCCCCTCACGGAGGCGGCGAACGGCCTCCCGGTGACGGTGACCGAGCGCACGACCCGGAGCGGATCGGTGCAGCGCGTCACCGAGAACGCCGTCCACCACTTCCTCCTCCCCGCGAAGGAGTGGGGCGCGGTCGCGGCCGAGAAGGAGGCGAAGGCGCTCTCCCCGGAGGCGGCGCGCACGCTGGGCAACTGGCGCAAGATGATCACGCGCACGCCAACCGCCAAGCAGTCGGAACGCCTTCAGGCCCTGGCCCGACGGGTCGAGTTCCTGTGGGAGCTGGTCGTACGGCGCCTGGAGATCTCCGAGCGGGACATTTCACGCCGGATCGACGTGTGGGGCACGGAGGACGGCTGGCTGCGGTCACCGGAGGTCGCGGTGCAGCGGGAGAAGGTCGTCGCCGACCTGACGGCGCCGAACACTCCGTACTGGCGGCTGAAGACGCTGATGGACGCGTGGTGCGCGTTGTGGTTCTGGCCGGTGCAGGAGGCTGGGCTGCTGGACGGAACGGCGGCGGTGTACCAGCGGGGGGCTGAGGAGCTTCCTTCGGGCGCTGTGGCGCAGGGTCTGCGGGCGGCGGACGAGTCTGGCGTGCTGATGTCCTGGGAGACGACCGACCTCTTCGGCGAAGTGACGGGGGCCGGTGAGCTGACGGCGGCCTCGGTGGAGCGACGGCGTACGGGGCGCCGCAAGGAGGCCATCGGGGGTGCGCGCAAGCGGGCGGTGGTTCCGCTGGCGGGGCTGGACGACTGGCTGGAGTTCGCCGAGGCGTTGATCGGCACGGAGGATGTGCCAGCGGACTCGCTGGTGGCGGAGTTCGGGTCGCTGGCGGAACTGGAGCCGTATGAGGATGCGTTGCCGGACCTGATGGGGATGGAGCATTTCCAGCAGTTGGAGCTGCGGTTCCCTTGGGCGTCGGTGGCGGGGGATGTGGCCAAGGCTCAGGGATTCTTCCACTGGGAGCTGGACTTTGCGCACGTGTTTGCTGCGGGTGGCTATGACTTGCAAGTGGGGAATCCACCGTGGGTGCGGCCTACATGGCAAGAGGATTCCGTGCTCGCAGAAACCGACCCTTGGTTCATGCTAACCGATAAAGCGAGTACATCGGATCGCAATTCGAGGAAGAGTGAGGCCCTCGAAGACCGCGAAGCGAACTTCTTCTTCCTAAATGAACTGACTCAAACCACCGGAACAGTCGACATTCTCGCCAACGCAGCCACTTACCCCTTGCTTACCGGGACCCAGCCCGATCTCTATCGAGCTTTCATGTGCCGCGTATGGGATAATACGAACTCCAAAGGTTCAGCCGGGCTAATCCATCCAGATACACATTTCGGTGGCATCCGAGAGGGAAAACTAAGGCGTGCTTGCTACAGCAGACTTCGCACCCATATTCACTTTTCGAATCTCACAGCCCTCTTCCCTGAGATTCGAGTAACGAGACAATATGGGGTACATATCTATGGAAATCCACACACTCCCTCATTCACACACGCCAGCTGGATTTTTGACACTTCTTCACTACTCAACTCCTTCAAGCATGACGGAAGCGGCCCTCCACCCGGTATGAGACACCGCGGAAAGTGGGACACTCGCGCACACAAAGACCGCCTTATCCACGTCGACTTGAAGCAGCTGGCGACATGGCAGAGGCTACTTAATGCCGAGAGCTCAGACGTAACTGAGACTCCCCTCCTTTACCCGATCTCCCGTACGGAGCAAGGAGCTATAGATCGTCTTTCGCAGGCCCTGAGGCTGATTTCACATAAACCGCACATCTCGTCCGGATATCACGAATCAGGAGCCAAGGAGGCAGGCTTCATAAAGCGCGGCTTTGCAACCAATCTTGCTTGGCAGGACGTAATTCTGCGAGGGCCGCACTTCTCTGTTGCGACCCCTTTCTCGAAGCAGGCTCCCGACATGGGAAGATCGGGAGAGTTCCTCAACTTGAACCAGCTTCCCACCTCAGCTACTCCCGCCACGGACTATCAGCGCGCATGTTCCGCAAGTGAGTACCAGGGCGCCCAAGACCTCTGGGATGGACAGCCCTACACAAATTTCTTCCGACTCGCCTGGCGACGTATGATCCCCTTCGATACGGAGCGCAGTCTATTTTCCGCACTCATTCCCCCAGGTCCTACGCACGTGCACACTGTCCACTCAATGGCGCTACCCTCTAACCAACTCACAGCATTGAATGCAGGGTTCTGGGCGTCTCTCCCTCTCGACTACCTACTTCGCATCACCGGCCGCGCAGATCTGCAAGGCGGTGAGGCAAATAAAATGCCTGCACCAACTTGCACACACCCCCTAGCTAACCCTGTTCTCTTGCGGTCTCTTCGCCTAAATTGCCTGACCGATGCGTATGCTCCTCTATGGCAAGAGTTGTTTCATGCCACCTGGCCTGGATACGAAGAGTGGGCTTACAAATGGCCCTGCTTGACACCACTTGCCGGGACCCTGACAGCTGTCTGGAATCACAGGACGCCCCTCCGTTCCGAATACGAGCGGCGAGCAGCACTCGTAGAGTTGGATGCGCTAGTCTCTGTCTGGCTCGGCATTACCGCCGACCAGCTTGTGGCCATCTACAAGTCGCGCTACCCCGTTTTGCGCGACTACGAAGCCGAGATGTATTTCGACGCCAAGGGCCGGAAGATCGCACGCAACCACAACACCTACGGTCACAACCAAACTAAGGAGGCCTATCCCGCCCTCCTCGCCTACCTTCAATCCCCCGAAACCGCCCCCCTCCCGATGGATACGAGCCCCCCTTCTACAAGGCCGACCGTGAGGCCGAGATGCGAGGTGCTCACGCGAACTTCCAGGCGCGGCTGGATGCCGAGATTGCGGCAGGGCGGTGGACTCCGCCCGAGCCTGTGGACAGTGGGCTCCGCGTCCAGGCGGCGCGTGAGGTGCCAGTGGATGGCTGACCCTCAGCGGCGTGTGCCGACGCCACAACTGATTCCGTTCCAAGCCTCCCGATAGGTTCCGTCCATGCCAGGACAGTTGCTCGAACTACACGTGGAGAACTTCCGCAGTCTGCGGGATGTGACGATCCCGTTAGGTCCGCTGACGGTTCTCGTCGGTGCGAACGGTGTCGGCAAGTCGAATGTCCTCAAGGTCTTCGACCTGCTCGCCGACATCATCCGAACCGACCTCGAACCCGCCCTCGAAACCCGCGGCGGGTTCGACGAAGTCGCGTTCTGGGGCGGGCCCAAGCCACCATCGACGCTACGGGTTCGACTCAAGGGGACCTGGACGATCCACTCCAGTGCTAACGCTCCCGACGAGTACGACCTCAAGGTCCGGCGCTACTCGGCCCCCAGCAACAGGGACCACGGCCGCTACCGGCTCACCCGCAGTGAGAGCTTCCAGTTCAAGCGGACCAAGGGACGCGGCCGTCGCATCACCGTGTCGGGAGCGCGGGCCACAGTCGTCGATACGCGGCCCAGTACCAAGCTTGAGGACAGCAGCGAGTTCGGCATCCAGCGGCTCAGTAGCGGTCTGTCCACTCTGCCCCGCCTTGCAAGTGCCGAGGGCGGCACCGAGGTGGCGATGATGGCGGACCGGCTCTCGTCATTCCGTGTTTTCGACGTGGATGTGGACGCGGCGCGTCTGCCGTCTCGCCTCGATCACCGCTATTACGGCGACCTGTCGTCCAGTGCCGACAACCTTGCCGCTTTCCTGAACTTCCTCAACGAAGACTCCGCCCTCTGGGGACGACTCCTCGACGACGCTCGTTCCGTGCTTCCACAGCTCGAGGACATCCAGTTCGCGGCGGTCGGTGGTCGTGCCGCTCAAGTGGCTGTCCAACTGGTGGAACGCGGCCTGCGCCGGCCCACTCCTCTGGCCGACGCCTCCTACGGAACCGTGCGACTCCTCGGCCTCCTGGCTCTGCTCTACGATCCCGCGCCCCCTGCACTCACCTGTATCGAAGAGATCGACCACGGCCTGCACCCCCAGGCCCTGAACCTGATCGTCGATCGACTGCGCGAGGCCAGTGCCCTCACGCAGTTCATCGTCGCCACGCACTCCCCCGCGCTCACCGACCGGCTTGAGCCCGAGGAGATCGTGATCTGTGAGCGCGACGACGAGGGCGCCTCGCTCATCCCTGCGATCACCACCGACGAGGTGCGTGCGATCGTCGAGGAGAGTGGCGACCTGCCGCTCGGCGAACTCTGGTTCTCCGGCGTCATCGGGGGCGACCTCACTGGCGACGAGCTGTGACGGCCAGGAACAGACGGCCGCAGGAGCGCGGCGTCATCGTGCTTGCCGGCGAGGACTCCAACGACTGCCGGATCGTCGCCGAGATCATCAAGCAGCACCACCCGGACCTCAGCAACGCCCGGCTCGTCGAGATCAGCGACAAGACCCGGCTCAAGACGGCCACCGGTCCCGAACTCGCCGCCCGCATCCGCACGATCATCGGCAAGGCGAAGGGTCGCGCTCTCCGGGCGAAGGGCCCGCTGGTCGGCCTGGTGATCCACGAGGACCTGGACGGCTACACGGACGCCGATTACGCCCGTATCCGTGCGAACGTCGCCAGGGCCCTGTCACGTGAGAGTCCCTGCAACTCGGCGTTGGCGCTTGCGGCTTGGGAATCGGAAGCTTGGCTCTTACTCTTCCCGGACGCCTTCCCGGCCGTCCGACCCAGCTGGAAGGTTCCCGCCCAGCTCCGAGGCCGCGACACCGGAACCCTCATGAGCCCCAAGGAAGAGCTCAAGCGCAGGCTTGGTTCCCCTGCCTTCCGGGAGAGTGACGGGCCCAAGGTCGCCGAGCAGGCCCAGTCGCTTGGCCTACTGGCCTCGGGCCCGACCGGTACCAACCGCTCCTACAAGGACTTCGTCCACGAACTCGGCCAGTGGTCCGCAGCCTCCGTCCCGAGTCCCCGCCGCCGCAGATGAGCGGTTCACGGCTTAGTCATGCAGCTCAGCTCGTGTACCCGACGAACATCGCCCAGGCATCCTTGCCAACAGTCAGTCCAGGGCGGGCAGTGTCCTTGGAGTCCCGCACATGGATCGTTTGCGGGGAGGCGGCCACCTCGACGCAATCACCGCCCTCAGCCCCGCTGTAACTGCTCTTGAACCAGGTCAGGGACGAGTCCGCCGTGTTCTTGGTTCGGGGCGTCATGGTTCTCCCAACAACTTCTCGATGTAGGACAACGACTCACGGGGAGCGAGTGCTTGCGCTCGGATAATCCCATAGCGCGCCGACAGCACGCGCACCTCTTCTCGGTCGGTGACCAGCGTGCTTCGTCCTTGGGTCTCCAAATAGCCCACCTGCTCCCCGCCCTTCCGCATGTAGAGCGTGAAGCCTCCGTCAACGCCTGCATTGTCCTCTCGGTCCAACGGCATGATCTGGACCTCGACGTTGCGCTGCTGACCGATGAGAAGGATCTGCTCCAGCTGTCCCCGCTTGACATCTGGACCGCCGAGTCCGCGCAATAGCACGGATTCTTCCATCACGAAGCTGAACAGCGGCCTGTCGACTCTCGCGAAGACCTCTTGTCGTGCCAGCCGAGCTGCCACTCGCTGCTCGATGATCTCTTCAGTCAGGAGCGGCCTCCGCATCCGCAGTAGGGCTCGCGTGTACTCCTCGGTCTGCAAGAGCCCTTTGACGACGTGCGTGTCGTAAGCGTGCAGCTCAACCGCCTCCGCCTCCAACCGAGCCGCATCCCGAAAGAACGCCGGGTACTGCGCCCGCGCGACCTCCTCCTTCATCTCCTTCAAGACCCCGCCCGCGTCCAGCACCTCGTCCGCCACGTCGATGAACCGAGGCGGCGGTACCCTCCTCCCCTGCTCGAACGCCGCGATCGTGGACGCCGAGTACCCGGTACGCGACCCGAACTCGGCGCGCTCCAGCCCCGCCCGCAGCCGGAACCGTTTCAGCTGCCGTCCGAAGACTCGGAGGATGCCCGACCCCGGTTCTGGCGACGCCGAAGCCTCCGTCTCGCCGTCCGAGTCCATGCCCGCAGCCCCGGTTCCGTCCGGCTCCCGTGCCAGTTCACTCACCCGCCCGCTCACCTCCACCGCCCGTACCGACCGACGCCCACGCTAGGAAGCACACGCTCACCACACCGCCGAACCTCGAAAGTTCACCCGCACAAGTACTCCCGCCGATACCGGCTCAGGCGGCCGAGTGGACCGGTTCGGCCTTGTGGCGGCCACGGCGCTCCCTGCAAGCCCGGCAGAGCGCGCGCGGATCCTGTGAGCGGAACGCGCGTTCACAGCCGTCGCAGGTGACCAGCGGTACCGGTCGCGATGGAGACGTCACCGTAGCCGTACGGGCAGGCCCTGGCGGCAACGGCGGTGGAAGAAGGGTGGTCAGGCGGTATTCGAGGAAGCTCGCCGGGTGGCGGATGGGGTCAGCCTCGGACGGGAGACCCGCAGTGAGCATGCGGACGATCTGGTCCGGCGTCGCGGCACGAGCGAGCCAGGCCTCGACAGCGGGCGCGAGCCGCTGAACGTCCCGTTCGGACAGCAAGAGCCGGGCGTCGGCGAGACGCAGACGCGCGAGCAGGTCGGCCGCCGGCCCGTCGGGCACCGTAACAGGTCCGGGGGCAGCACGCTTCGTACGTACGGAAGTCGACGGCGAGTCAGGCCGCGGACCCTTCGCCTCGCCCTGAACAGCCACCGGGCCCCGGAGCAGGACGAGGCTCGGGCTCATCCCCTGCGGCAGGGGACGGGACAGGGACGGCAGCCTCCAACCCGCTGCTCAGCACCGAGGCTCGTACGACCACCCCCGGATGATCGAGAAAGAACGTACGCGTGGCGATACGACCACCCCCGAGCGGCACCCGGCGGCGAACGAGATACCCGGCATCCTCCAGGTCCCGCAACGCCCTGCCGATCGTCACCTCGCCCTCCGGGAAGCGCAGGGCCAACGCCTTGATGGTGACCGAGGCCCCATCCGGCAGGGACTGGATGTGGACGCCGATACCGATCGCCGTGGCGGAGAGGCGGGGGTGCTGGGCGAGGTGGTTGCCGACGACGGTGTAGCGCTCGGTGTGGCGGTGCCGTACGTGGAGGACTCCGGCGCGGGGCGCGTCCGGCGGGAGTTCCGGAGGCGCGGGCAACGAGTGCTCGGGCGACGGGTACGCGGGCACGGCCGCGTTAGACTGCGGGTCAGCCATCGGGAAGCTCACATCTTCCTGGTTGGTCAGGCCCTCGCCGGGATTGCCGTCCTGCCGGGGGCCGTTCTCTGTCTGAGGTTGTGTGCGGCGACCGTACCCCACCCGCCCGACCCGCTGACGGTCCCATCACTCGAACGAGTGGCCCACCGACTCGCGGACAGAAAAGGCGGGTTTGGCGGGGTTGGTAGTTTCCTCAAAGAACATCGCGCATGACCGAGTCGCGGGATCCCGCGCCCCGGTACCGAGCTGGGCGAATACCCCGTCACCGGTCCGCCTGCGCTCCATCGCCCCCGCAGGCGGCCCGGGTTGTGCGCGACTGGCCAAGACAATGTGTGAACCATCCCCAGGCGAAGCGGCAAAGTTCCGGTACGCACCCCTCCAGTAGCGTGATCGATTGACTGTTCGAGGTGACGTACTTGGAGGGGGAACAGGTTGTCTTTCGAAGAGGAATGGGCCCAGTTGAAGGCCGACGCCCTGGCACGTCAGCAGACCGGCACGCGGATCAATCAGTTGCCGGCAGACAGCGGCGGCGGGGCCGTCGCCCCGACCACCGGTTCCCTGGTCGCCAAGGCCGAGTCGATCAATGGCAACGCGAATCTGCTGATCGAGATCGCGGGCTTCCTCCATGAGGGTCGGCCTGATGACGAACTGACCACCATGGCCCGCGCACCCCGGGCGCCCGAGGACGTGGCCAAGCAGGTGGCACGGTTCGCGGGCTTCGCCGATGACCAGTACCTGGACGCGGTCGCCCTGTTCGCGGCGCTGTCCACTCGCCTCAGGACAACCGGCAGCGACTTCGTGAAGATCGACGACGACACGGCCCAACGCTTCCTGGACAACGTCCTGGAGTACGGTCAGTACGTCGCCCCGGAGGCGCGATGAGCAGCGGCATCAGTCACCGCAAGGACGTCGAGTTCCTGGAAGACTGCAACCCGCCCCTCGTCGAACGGAACGCGGACGAGTTCAAGCGCCTGCACGACATGCTCGTAGCGGTCGACCCATCCGCCGAGCGGGCCGAGAAGCACACACAGTGGAAGAGCGAGGGCAGCCAGCACTACGAAGCCCGGCTCACCGAAGGGCGCAAGCTCATCGCGCAGCTCGCAGAGGGTTACGACAAGGCCTCCAGCGCGCTACGCAGCTACGCGTTCGCGCTGGAGGTCGCCAAGGCGCACTACTCCAACGGCAAGGCGAACGAGCAGTCCCTCGCGGAACTGATCCACACCAAGGGCACGGCGATCACCCGCGACGCCCAGGAGGCGGAGCCGATGCGCCAGTGGGAGGACATGCGGGACACCACTGGTGTCATGGACTTCTTCGCCGAGCTGACCATGGATGTCGACGACATCCGCGACGACGCGAACCGGCTGCACGATGCCGCCGGTGGGGACTTCCACCTGGCGAAGATCACGGAGCATGAGGCGCGGGAGATCTGCGTGCACGAGCTCAAGCAGGCCTATGACCTGCTGCCGGACTTCCGGATGGGTTTCATCCAACGTGTCGACGTCGTCTCGGCGATCGCGGAGCTGCGGCGAGAGGCGGCCGAGGCGAGCACGAACCCGCTGACGCGGCTGCCCGGCAGCGGCCCCAAGCAGGACTACTCCCCCCTCGCCGGCGACGACATCGTCTCACCGACCCTGCGGGACATCCGCCTCCAGATCGCCAACCTGCCCGGCGCGGAGGACAGTTACTGGAGCCCACCGTCCACCTCACAGGACCGGGCCGATTGGATCGCTGCGAACAAGGAGATCATCAAGGCAGCGGCACGGAATTCGGGGCTGCCGCCGGACATGGTTGCCGGTATCGCGTGGCAGGAGGTCGGCGGACAGCCCGGCATCCTGGACGACATGACCGACACCATCCGCGAACAGGCGGACTCTCCCTTGAGCCCGATCGCTCCTGAGAGCCTGCCGCGGCGACTCGGCGGTGACCCGGACAACACGTCCATGGGCCCCATCGCCATCCAGGTGCGACGTGGCGCCGAGGTTCTCGGTTACGACCCCGAGCACCTCACCGACCAGCAGCGCGGCACGGTGGAAACAGCCCTGCAGGACCCCGCTCAGAACATCTTCATCGCCTCGGAGTACCTGGCCCAGCTCAAGGCGGAGAGCGAGTTCGCCAATGTGCCGGCCGAGGAGATGACACCAGCCCAGTACCAGGAACTCGCCGCGCGTTACAACGGCGGGCCGTACTGGGAGACCGACGACGCCCAGGACTACGGGCGTGGGTTCGCGAACAATCTGGACGAGGCAAGGAACGCACTGCGCTGATGACCACCCCTTCCCACGTTGACGACGACCGCGGCTGCCTCCGTGTGGTCCTCGCCGTACCCCTCACCCTGCTCACCCTCATCGCGGCGTACTTCTGCTGGACGGCACTGACCACCACACCGTCCGGCACCTGGGACGACGACGCGTACGCCGGAATCGTGCTGTCGTGCGTCGTCACCATCGCGGCCGCCGGAGCCGCGGCGGCACTGTGGCTGGTGCCTTCGGTGCGGAGGGCCATGCCGTGGTGGTGGATATTTCCCGCTCTGCTGTTGGGCGCGGTTGCAGGAGCGCGATGGGCCGTGGGCGGCTAGGCCCAGGTCCACCGCCACCGTCGCACTCGGTTCGCTGCACATGCGCGAACCTCCGCATCAAGCCGCGAGACTGCCAGCAGGCCACAACTCACGCGTCAGATCCTCGCGATTGCGGGGCAGCGCATGACGGCGTCAGACTCGGCGGCAGCGACCTCGAAGCTCGGAGATGATGACTTTCTCGCTCGCGTTGACGGCACCGTCCACCGTGGCCACCCGGTCGGCCACGTCGAGGAGGTCGCTCAGGTCCCCCGGCTCGGCGTCTATGCGCTCCCACACCTCGGCAGGGTCTATATCAACAAGGTGAGCGAGCTGTTCGTCGACCACCTGATGCTGATCCCGGACCAGCCTCACCAGGTGCTTCATCAAGAGCGTCTCGTCGTCGGCGATCTTGTGGTCCGCCATGATGACGAGCCACGCGACCCACAGCATCAACTGCGGGTGCTGACTCCGCTTGCTCAGACCCTCGGCGATTTCGATCACCCGCGCCTCGTTCCGGAAGACGGCTTGCGCGTGCCGCCCCGCGAGCAGCGTCGTGTAGCGGTTCAGCACCACCGCAAGGGGAACGCCGACCACGGGGATACCGATTTTGATGACGTTGCGCTGCAGGAGATACTTCCCGACGACGGGGAGCCCCTTCGCGGCGGTCAGTACCGCTTTGGAGTAGTAGCGCTTGATCATCGGCCGCACTATGGCCGGGACCGCCTTGACCACCGGTACCCGGACCGCTTCCCCGCTTTTGATCGTGAAAGCCACTCGAATGAGCTTCCACATGTCATCGGGGTCGGACAGGTCGAGCGGGACCCGATAGAGGACTGAGATGTCGTAGGCCAGGCGGAGCTGGAGCCGCGTGATGAACGCGACATCAACCATCATGGTCGCGACGGCGGCCGGGACCGTCGCCGCCGAGGCACCGCCAAGGCTTCCGATCGTGGCGGCGACGGCCGCCGTGTAGGCCCCGGCGGAGAGCCCGCCTTCGAGCGCGGCGTACCGAGCCGCCATCTTGATCCGCTGGTCGACGATGGCGTCCGCGGGTACGCCCTCGTACCGTTCTTGGAAGTACTGCCAGTCGACCTTGTCGGTGTAGGAGCTCAGGGCCTCAGCGCTGAGCTTGGAGAACCAGCCGCCCGACTTGATGTCGTCCGCGCTCAGCCCCTTGATGAACTCCCGTACTTCGGCCCGCTCCTGTTCGACAACCTTCCGGTCGGCATCGTCGTCGGCGCCGGCGCCGGCGCCGGCAGCGTCAGTCGAAGCTTCGGCCATGGCGAGCTCCCCCCAGGCGGTTCAGCGTGCAGCAAGGTTGCCTGGTTTGGACAACCCCACTGACGTCTCAACACGGTGACTCAGTAACCAGCAACATACTGTGGACAGATGTCCCATAAGCTGCATAACCCTAGCGTGCGTCATCATGCGGCACGATTCCCTGGCCGAGGATGCCTGATCTGATCGGCTCCACATTGAAGGCGGCTCAGGAGAATCTCGCCGCTCTCGACTTCCAGTCCGATCCCTCGTACGCCGCCACGGTCTCTCCCCCACAGGGGCCGATGTCACGGCCACGCGTGCCGGATCCGCCCATCGCCCATGGTCACGAAACGCACGAGTCCATATGGATTGTCAGATCACGCGGATACCCTGTCGGGGTGTACGACATGACGGACCCGGTCGCCGCTCGCCGGGCAGCGAAAGCCGCTGAACATGAGCGCCTGAAACGTGCGCGCGAACGCCGGGAGAGCAAGGGCTCCTCAGGCGTGAGCGGTTTCGTTCAGCGCAAGTGGCGTTGGCTCGGCGTCGGGGGCGGCGAGGCGGTCGAAGCCGTGCTGGCCATGCTCACAGAGGCGGCGGCCGTCACCGGAATGCCTGAGGCGGAGCGGGCGGTCCTCACGCAGGCCCTCGAAGGCGATCCGGAACGCGAGATCCTGTTACCCGCAGTGCGCGCGGGGCTGAGTCTCCTTCCACCGGAGTCGGTCCTCGGCCATCTGCGGAGCCTCTGGGCGACCGGTGTGCGATGGCTCAACGAGGCAGGCCTGGAGCGGTGCAGAGTGCTGTGTTCGACGGCGCCCAGCCTGGACCTGATCAGCAAGCGTGCCCACGCGGTCTCAGGCGGACCCGCCTTCAGCCTCTTCGCGACCGCGGCCACACGCGGCGCGATCCCCGTGCCGAACCGCTTTCTCGACGAACTTCTCGCGTGGGCGCCCCTGTCCGTCATCGACGATCTGATCGACCACGGTGGCCTCATGCCCGAGGACACACCCTGGACGAAAAGGGATGAGCGGGAGGGGCTGTATCTGCGCGCCCGTCTCGCCCCCACAACGGTCACCAGCGAGCAGGCCGAGCGCCTCACATGGCAGGCGTACCTGCGCCGGCAGTCCTTCCTCATCGGCGAGACCCTCGTCCGAGAGGAACCGGAGGATGTGTGGGACCTGCTGTACGACGTCGTCATCGACGGCGACGTGACGGCCATGGACGCACTCGACATGGCCCTGCCCCGGCCTCAGCAGATCGAGTTTCGCGACCTCAAGTCGGGTGCGCTGTCCGGGCAGTGGCCGCCGAGCATGACCGACGACCGAGGACTCTGGCTGCTCATGGCCACCCTGTGGCGCCCAAGCAACCTCGTCGACGCCGGACGGAGTCCGTTCTACGCCCTCGTCGCCTTGAATCGCGCCTACGACCTCATGAGGTCCGGCGACTTGGAAGCGGCGGCCCAGCAGGCTCGCTCCCTCACCCGTGACAGCGTGAGCAACCGCAAGGTTCCTGCGGACCTTGTACAGGAGGCCAACGTCCTCGCGGCGTACGTGGCCGTGGCACAGAGTGAGCAGCTCGATTCTCCCGCGGGACGGGACAAACTTCTCGACTCCGCCGAGGAGTACGCCGGTAAGGCCGCCACGCAGGGAGGGGTCGTCGCCGAACGCAACCTCCGGCTCCTTCGCGCCTGGAGGGGGACGAGAAGGAACGACCGTGGTCGGTTCAGCAATCCCTTCCTCGACATCGGCCTCGATCACGGGGCCGACGGGTGGGAGGAACGCTGCCGGGAGATATTCCGGGAGCGCGAGGGCGACGCCAGGGGCCAGTCGGAACTGAACATGGCCGAGGAACGCATCCGTGGCGCGCTGCGCGGAGAGGCGGGCTGGGACGTTTTCTACCAGCTGCCGCTCGACCGGTCGCGATACGACATGCCCTCCCAGGTGCCGAAGCATCTAGTGCCTCCGGTGGAGGCCCTGCCCCGCCGGACCGCGGTGACGAGTGGCGGCGAGCTGGAGGCCATCCGCGCCCGTGCCGCCGTAGAACTCCTCGACGACTTCCGGACTACCGCTCCGCGCCTCGACCGCCACAGCTCCGCACGATGACCGCTTCGGCGCCGTCGTCCTGACCCACCGTCCGAGCCGAACGAAGTAGAGCAGCCTGATGCCTCCCAAGAAGAAGATTCCCAAAAGAGAGCGAGCACACCGCCCGTGCCCCGCGTGCGGCCAGACGCAACCCGGGGCACAGGGCGCGCCGTCACCACACAAACCCGGAGGTTTGAAGCGCCGCCGGGGGCAGCACACGGATGCCCCGGCCAAGCCCACGGAGGCCAGTGCCGTCGAGGCTCCCCCTCGTCCCGATCCGATCGACGCTATGACGGTCATCAAAGGGGTGGCGGCCCGCGTACCGGAGGCACTGGAGGCTGCCGGGGCCGAAGAGGCGCCCCCGGCCGGCGCGCTCACCGCGGCGGTGCGCAGGGCGGTCCTCGACGAGTTCCGCACGCGCGCCCAGTTCGCCGGACGTCTCGCCGAGATCGACGCGCTGCTGTGGTCCCGGGCGGGAGACAGCCGCGAGACCGTCGAGGGCGCGATGACGGCGCACCTGCGGGAACTGCGGCTGCTGCGGGTTACGGAGCCGGAGGAGAGCGACCGGTTCGTGGTGACCGAGGGCGAGGGAGACGCCTTCGAGTTGCTGAGTCCGGCATACGTCGACGAGTTGACAGGGAAGGTCATTCTCGCGGGGCAACTCCGGCGCATCGCCGGGCTTGCGGGTGTGACGGCGGGGGAGGAAGCATGACGGCAGCCGGAATTGACTTCGGGACCACCAACTCGGTCGCCGCCCAGTGGAACGGCGAGTACGTCGAGTTGTTGGAGATCGGCGGGCAGGGCCTGGACGCGAACTGGAGGCGCGAGGGGTTCGAGCTGCTCTACCCGTCGGTCGTCGGCACGAGTTCCCTGCGGCCGGGCACCCTGTTCGGCTGGGAGGCGAAACTCCGTTCCGAGCAGGCCGTCGAGGCGTGCAAGCGGATGCTGCACGAGGAGCCGTTCGTCAAGCTGGGCGGTGAACGCTTCGCCGCGACCACCGCCGCCGCCGGCGTCTTCCACGCCATCGCGGGGGCGGCGGAGGAGGAGGCCGCCACCGAGATCCGCGAGGCCGTCATCACCGTGCCCGCCAACGCGACCGGCGCGGCCCGGTTCCGGACCCGTGAGGCCGCCCGTGCCGCGGGCATCACGGTCCGCACCCTGCTGAACGAGCCGACGGCGGCGGCGATCGCGTACGCGCACGAGATGGAGATCGACGGCGAGTTTCTGGTATTCGACTGGGGTGGCGGCACGATGGACGCCACCCTCCTCCTTCACGATGACGGGTTCTTCGACGAGAAGGCGAGCCGGGGCGTCAACCGCCTCGGCGGCCTGGAGATCGACGCCCGACTGCGCCGCATGGTCCTCGACCAGGCGCCTGCCCGCGGGCGTTGGAGCGATTCCGAGAAGCGGATGTTCGCCCTGGAGATCGAGCGGGCCAAAATCCTCCTCTCCCACCAGGAATCGGTCCGCGTCCAAACGCCCGACGACGTCACCGTCGAGATTGGGCAGGACGAGTTCTCCGAGGCCATCCAGGACCTCATCAACCGGGCCCTCGACCCGGTGGAGGAATGCCTGGAACAGGCTCGGATCGACCCGCAGGACCTCACCGCAGTACTGATGATCGGCGGCAGCAGCCAGATCCCGGCAGTGCGCGCCGCGGTCTCGGAGGCGCTCGACTGCGAACTCGTGGACGCCTCCCTGTGTGATCCGATGACCGCGGTCGCCGAGGGAGCGGCGATCAGCGCCGCCGCCATGGACGGCGAGCTGAAGAGCATCATCCGGGTGGTCAACACGCACGCCCTGGGCACGATCACCAAGGACCGTGAGGGCAGGCGGAAGTTCAGCGCCCTCATCGACCGCAACCAGCGCCTCCCGCAGCAGCGCGTGAAGTCGTACGAGCCGACGAAGGACAACGTCTCCCAACTCAACGTCGAGGTCTGGGAGGGAGACCCGGACCGCGAGGTCGGCCACCCGGACAACGTCAAGCTGACCGACCTCGTTCTGACCTACCCCCGACGCTGCACGGCCGAGGACGGTGTCTTCGACCTGGAGTACACCTACAGCAAGGAAGGCCTGCTGACCGTCCGGGCGACCCTGCAGAAGACCGGCGAGGTCGTCCTCGACGGCGAGGTGAAGGTGTTCGGGGACGGGAACGTCCTGCCGGAGGTGAAGAAGGAGCTCGACCGGCTGCTCGCCCTCGCGCCGGCCGCCCGGCCCGCGACCACTCCGACCCATCCTCCGCAGGTCCGGCCCCAGGGCCAGGGCAACGGGGCGCCCAAACCCGCCCCGCCTCGCTCCGCGCCCCGGTCGGCCGACGCGAACACGGCCGCGCCGCCGCTCGTGATCGACGGATCCAACCTCGCCTGGAACGGCCGCCCGCCGCGTGCTGCGGGCGGGAAGCCGAGCTTCGCGGCATTGCAGGCGGCTGTCCGGTCGCTGCGGTTCAAGCACCCCGATTGCGACATCCACGTGGTGGTCGACGCCACCCTGCGCCACGACGTGTCCGCCGAGGAGAGGCCCCTCGTGGAGGCAGCCATCGCCGACGGCACTGTCGTACAGCCTCCGGCCGGGACCGAGGGTCGGGGTGACGCATTGGTGATCAGCATCGCCGAGGAGGTCAGCGGAGTCATCGTCTCGAACGACAACTTCGCGCCCTTCCAGAAGGCGAATCCGTGGCTGCGGGTCGCTGGACGGGTCATGGGGGCGACTCACTCACAGGGTGTGTGGGTGTTCAACCGACGCGTACCCAATCCGGCGCCGCCTGCCCAGCGAAGGTGACACGCAGGGGGGCGGATCCGCACGGACGAGAACACGCTTAGGCAGTCAGAGACATGGAAGCCTGCGCCCTGGCGCCGACGTACGCAATCGTCGTCCGGGGCGGCCGGACAGCGATTGGGGCCGCCAGTGGAGAGCGTGAGGTTGTCGGTCGTCGCGGTGGTCGCGTTGCTTCTCGCCACCGGCTGCTCGGCTCGGCCGAGCACCGGTCAGGCGGAGAACGACGTCTGTCCACCCGTCGCGTCCGACGTCTCAGCCATTCCCACGCGCGCATCCGGGCCCGTACGCCACGTCGAGTTGGGCGACGTGCGGTGCTCGGACGCGGACTCAGGCATGAGCGCCGTGGACATCACGGTGAAGAACACCGGCACGGGCGAAGCCAACTACGACGTCACCGTCGAGTTCATCGACTCCGAGCAGCACTCGCTCGCCACTGAGCACACCTACTTCGGCCACGTGAACGCCTCGGCGACCATATCGAGGACGGCCTACGCTGTACGGCCGGCCGATGGCCGCGGGCTGGCCGTACGCATCGTCGAAGTGAAGCGTGAAGTCGTTCCGACGAAAGCCCTGGCAAGTGCTCTGGACACGGCGGTGGACCTCTTCGTGGAACAGGGCCTCGTACCCGCCGGCACTCCGTACGGAGATTGTCCGGACACCGCCCCTCAGGCCTATTGGATCGGTGACCGCGGAAACTGCTGGACCACCGTCAACACCTTGCCACCACTGTCGGCCACATCAACGCCGCGGCCCACCCTCGCAGTTCCGATGCCCACACCTGCGCTCCCTGGAACCGTGTGCCGCGACGGCTGGGTCTCCGGATCCACCGGCCGCGGAACGTGTTCCCACCATGGCGGTATCGGCCGCTGAGTCCAGCCGGGTACTGCCTTAACAGCGCGGCTTCTTCCGGGCGGAACACAGGGCGCTGGCCGTAGTCGATCAGCTACTGTACGGACACGTTCGATTCATGGGCGGTATGCACGTATGCGGAGGGGCACATCTTGGTCGGCAGCGCTCCCGGGCCGGAGCCGGAACAGTCGTCACCGGACCCCGCATCCACAGTGGCCGCGACACCGCGGAACGACGAACCGCTCGTCGAACTGACCGACACCGGACTCAGCGCCGGAATCGAAGCGGAGGACCTCGGTCCGAGCCACCGGGCGCCGTTCGACCCGGAGCTGATCGACGTCTATCCGCGCGCGACGACGATCGACCTGATGCTTCAGCGCCTCAAACGAGGGCTCATCGATCTGCAACCCGACTTCCAGCGCCGCTCCGGCATCTGGAACGAGACGGCCCAGAGCAGACTGATCGAGTCCCTCCTCCTACGCATTGCGCTGCCCACGATCTACGTGGCGGAGGAGGCCGACGACTCCTGGACCGTTGTGGACGGGGTGCAGCGGCTCACCACCATCGTCCGGTTCGTCAAACCTGAGGCCGCCGGGCTGGAACCGTTGACGCTGAGGAACCTGGAGTACCTCGACTACAACGGCAAGACGTTCGAGGACCTGCCGGGGCGCATGCAGACCCGCATTCTGGAGACCGAGCTGTCCTTGCTGCTCATCCGGAAGGGCACACCCGAAGAGGCCCGGTTCAACATCTTCACGCGGATCAACACCGGAGGACTGCCCCTCTCGCAGCAGGAACTGCGGCACGCCCTGATTCCGGGACCAGCGCGGGATCTGCTGGCCACACTCGCGGAGAGTCTGTTCTTCCTGTACGCGACGACACACAGCGTGTCCCCCAGCCGCATGGCAGAGCGCGAACTGTGCCTGCGATTTCTGGCGTTCTGGATGACGCCACCGGAGCGGTACGTCACCCAGGACTTCGACGGCTTCCTGCGTGAGGCCATGCGCCATATCAACGGGCTCACGCCGTCGGAACGGCTCGACCTGGAGAGACGCTTCTATCGCGCCATGCTCACCAGCGCCCGCGTTTTCGGGGAGCACGCGTTTCGTAAGCAGTTCGCCGGATCAGCACGCCGCTACCCCATTAACAAGGCGCTCTTCGAAGTACAGGCTGTCACCCTGGCCCAGTGCACGCCGGCAGAGGCCAAGATCCTTTGCCAACGGGCGAGCCTCGTCGAGGAGAAATTCAAGAAGCTCATGAACGACGACCTGGCCTTCTTCGACGCAATCTCCTCGGGAACGGGCGACGCCGACAAGGTCAACTACCGCTTCCAGTCCATGAAGGACCTGTTCCGCGAGGTGTTGGAGTCCACGAATGCTTGAGTCGCTCACTCTCACCAACTTCAAGGCGTTCGCCCACCAGGAACTCCGTCTGGCCCCCTTCACCCTGCTCACCGGGCTCAACTCCTCCGGCAAGAGTTCTGTCCTCCAGTCTCTGGCACTGCTGCGGCAGTCGTACGAGTCCGGTGACCTTGCCCCGGTCGGCGGCGACGAGGCCGGGCTGCTGCTCAACGAGGAGCTGGTGCAGCTCGGCATCGGACAGGACGTACGGCACGAGGCATACGACGAGACCGGTCCGCATATCTCGCTCGCGGTGCGCGGTGACGGAGCTTCCATCCGATGGAGCGCCCTCTACGAGCAGGAAGCCGACCATCTGAAGCTGCTGTCGGACACGGACGAGGACAGAGACGGCAAGGACCTTGCCGGTCTGCTGCCGACCCTGTTCGGCCCGGGCTTCCAGTACCTGAAGGCCGACCGTGTCTCACCCCAGGTCAGCTACCCACGCTCGCACCACGCCGTGACCACGCGCGGGTTCCTCGGCGCGCATGGTGAGCACACCGTGAACTATCTGCGCGCTCACCAGGACGATCCCGTCGAGGCGTCAGCGCTCCTCGTCCCGGACGCGGCGTCCGTCACGCTGCTCGGTCAGACGGAAGCCTGGATGCAGAAACTGTGCCCCGGGGTGAGCCTGGAGGCGGCCGGCATCGACGGCACCGACTCCGTCCGGCTCAGCTACCGCTTCGGATCGGGTGTCTCCCAGTCCAACCGGTACCGCCCCACCAACGTCGGATTCGGACTCACGTACGTCCTGCCGATCGTCGTGGCCTGCCTGTCGGCCAAGCCGGGGACGCTGATCCTGCTGGAGAACCCGGAGGCGCACCTGCACCCGCAGGGCCAGACCTGGATGGCGTACCTGGCGAGCGCGGCGGCGGCCAGCGGGGCGCAGATCGTGATGGAGACGCACAGCGATCACGTACTCAACGGGCTGCGGCTCCGCGTCAAGCAGGGGCTGCTGAGCGCGGACGCGACCGCCGTGCATTACTTCCGTCGCAAGGATCAGACCTCGGAGGTCGTCAGCCCGGTGATCGGGCCGGACGGCCGGCTCTCCGAATGGCCCGAGGGCTTCTTCGACGAGTGGGAGAACTCCCTCGATCAGCTGCTCGACTGAGCAGGCACACAGAGCCATTGAAGCGCCCCGGGGGGTCGGGGCCATCGGCGCGGAACAAGAATGGGGTGGGGCGTGCCGCTGCTTGTGTTTCTCAACGAACAGTCCTGCGCGACGAAGTGCGGGCCCGACGAGGTCGCTTCGGGTATGCGCACCTTCGTGGACGTGCTCCGGGAGTTACGGCGCTGGCGGGACATCAGCCTCGCCACGCAGAGCCCGCTCGACCAGGCGGAACTCGCGGACGGCTACTACTACGCACAGTGGCGCAACGACACCCGCAACAGGGACGAACACCGCTTCATCCAGCGGATGCGCGACCGCTGCACGACCTTCACGGCCGCTCTCCACGACGCTGCGGCGCCAGACCGGGACGACATCTGGCACCGGCACAACGGGGTCGACGTACACGGGCTCGGCGCGGCACAGATGACGGACGGGCTCGCCGTGAGTCTGCCGCTTGCCCCGGACTGGGACACGGCCTGGCTGGAACTTCGCATCGAGGAGCTGTCGGAGGACCCCGAGACCGGGGAGACCGTCGCCGATGAGTACCCGGAGACGATTCGGCATGCCTCCCAGAAGGCGCACCTCCGCGACCACGAGGAATGGGGGCGGCTGGAAGGACTGGACAGCGTCTCCAGCGGCGCAGAACTCTGGGCAGGACATGCGGACTTCTTTCCCAACCTCCAGTTCCTCGACCGGGTACAGGACGATCTGGAGAACCTCGACCCGAAGTGGTTCAAAGGCGCGCGCCGGTTGCTGCGCCAGCTTCAGGCGAGCGCGGAGGCATGGGACCCGGTCACCTCCCCCACCGGCCCGCACTGGGAAGCCCCGAACATCAGACCGGAACACGAAAGCGCCCGCAGAAACCGGTTCTGGGAGGATAAAGACGGCGAGAGCCGTTGCTTCGAGCTCCACGGGAACCTCAACCGCAACGCCGGCCGCATCTACTTCAGGCTCGTTCACGACGAGAAAGCCATCCGCATCGCCCACATCGGGCGCCACCTCTGAAGCAGACACTCACGGCCCGCTTCCACCAGCAAAGGCGCAGGTGACATGACTGATTCCACCACCGTTCCCGCAGAGACACAGTCCCGCGCCCGCTACCTCCTGGACGGACGGCGGGTGACCCTCTCCGACCTGCTCAGCGCCGGGCTGCTCGCGGAGGGTGAACACCTGACGTTTGTACGGCCCCGGATGGGTGAGACGCACGAGGCCACGGTCACGTCGCGGGGATGGATCCGGCTGGCGGACGGGGAGGAGTTCCGCTCACCGTCCAAGGCGGCCATGGTCGCTGTCGGGTACGGGACGTTCGACGGGTGGGCGGCTTGGCAGGTGGACGACGGCAGATTCCTGATGCAGTTGCGCCAGGAGCTGCTGGACCGGGCCGCCGAAGAAGCCGACCCCACGGAGCCGGAGGAGCAGCAACAGACGTCGCTGTCGCCCAGCGAGCGGCACGCCCGGCTGAAGAAGGCCCGGGAGTCGGCCGAGGCAGGGAGTCCGTTCACCCTCTCCGTGCAGTCGCTACTGGGCTGGTGGGGTGCGACAGGCCGAGGACTTGTCAACGAGCAGATCGAGGCCGAACTCGCCAACCACAGCCTCATTACCTCGCCCGAATTCGACAAGGTCCCCCTGACCGCCACGGTCCACCTGGTCAAGGCCGCGGAAGAAGACACTGAGGACATTCATCTGACCGGGCCTCCGGCGACCACCACAGTGCCGACCGGTACGTCCGAAGAACAGGAATCACGCGAGACCGGGCTCACCGTCGGCACCCTGCCGTCCGCCCTCGGCGGCGTCATCAGCGTCAAGCCGACGGCCACCTTCGAGGAGGTCATCACGCTGATGGTGCTCCACGACTTCTCCCAGCTGCCCGTCCTCGCCGGTCCGCACAACCTGCGAGGGTCCGTCTCGTGGAAATCCATAGCCCGCGCCCGGCACGCCGATCCCGGCGCCCACCTCTCCCAGGCCATCGTGGACGCGCGGGACGTCCGCTACGACCACGACCTGATCGACGTCCTCCCCACGCTCGCCGAGCACGACTTCATCCTCGTCAGGGACCAGCGGAACGCCATCGCCGGCATCGTCACCGCCGCCGACGTGGCCCAGGCCTACGGTGATCTGGCCGGACACTTCCTCCTGATCGGGGAGATGGACCGCCGCCTGCGACAGGTCATCGCAGGTGCCTTCCCCCTGCCCGAAGTGACGAAACTCTGCGACGCGGAGGGCGAGCGCATCGCTTCCTTCGGCGACATGACCGTCGGCGACTACCAGCGCGTACTGGAGAATCCAGGGCTGTGGGAGCAACTCGGCTGGCCGCTCGACCGCAAGGTGTTCATCGCGCGACTCGAAGAAATCCGGAAGATCCGCAACAACGTCATGCACTTCAACAGCAGCGATCCCCTGCCGAAGGCGGACGTGGACAAGATCCGAAACCTCAACAAGTTGCTGAGGGAGTACGGGGAGTAGGTCCATAACTCACCGCCGCACACCGCCGCCTACACGTAACACACCGACGCCTACGGCGCCTGGCTGTGTGCGCGTCGGACCTGGGCACATCTGGGTACGCACCGGCAACGTAGGTGCCATGAACAGCGAGCACTCAGCCACCTCCACAACATGTGACCCGGCGCAAGTACGCAGTACTACGGATGAGTTCACGATGCGCTTCAGCCCGACTCCTCGGGGCGCCCGCCTCGCCCGCCGCCTGGTCGCCGACAGACTCGGTGCGTGGGGCCATCCCTACACGTCCACGGCGAACGAGACGCTGACCCTCATCACGGCAGAGCTGGCCGCCAACGCAGTGCGCCACGGTCACGTACCGGGTCGTGACTTCGAGGTGCGACTCATCGCCACCAGTGAGACGTTGCGTGTGGAGGTCTCCGATACACGTACCGAGCGAGTTCCTCTGCTGCCCTCGCAGGAGCCTTCCGGCGACGCTGAGTCCGGTCGCGGGCTGATGCTGGTGGCCGCGCTGGCCGACCGGTGGGGCGTCGCGCCACGCGTAACGGCCCCCGGCAAGACCGTGTGGGCGGAGACGGGCTGCCCTCTCACCGGCCGCTCGCCCGCCCTCGGGATGCCGCGATGACTCGCGTACTCTCCGTGCATGGTTTACGTCATAGCGCTCAGCGAGAAGGAACTCGACCGTATTGACATGGACTTACGGTTGAAGCAGTCCTTCACCAAGACTGTCGCCGCCGATTCCTTGCCCAGTGGTTCCGAGCCTCAGATCACTCTGATCGTCACACGGTCGTCCACAGCCGGGCAGGCATCCCCACTGGTCTGGCTGGGAGTCGTGCGGCAGCCACGCGGAGAGAAGGTGGCCGCAGTCGACTCACGGGTCAACGTGGAACTGCTACGAGAATGCCCCGTCCCCATGTCGATGCAGGCCATCGAAGAGAAACTCCCGTTTCACTTCCGCAACGTGGTCGCTGCCGCTTCGGGCAGAGAAGTCACCATCCTGGACGACGCAGTATCCGACGCTCTTCTTTCGGCTATCGCCCAGCACCATGAGAAGCTGCACCAACTGCTCCGCTTTCTTGGTGAGGCTGCCGCGCCAGAACGCCTCGATCCGCTGGGGCGGGTTGAGGACGCCTCTTGGCAGGAGCAACTCGAAGCAGCCCGGCTGGCTATGGTAACCGTAGGAGTTCCGCCAGCTCGGCTTGCCGCGTGGCGACGCCCGGCCGATCGCCACGCGCCCGTTCTGGCTGGTTTGATCGCCGAACCCTATGAACCGTCGCTACTCGATTACGACATGCATCACTTCTTCGACGGAGACGACGTCTTCCAGTCCATGGGACCGCCGTACGCTGACGGCTCTGTCGGCTCCACCTTTCGATGCGACATCCAGGTCTTCGAGCACCTCGGCCGCCGTATTGAAATCGCGAATGTCAACGCGTCACCGGTCGAAACTCGCCTCGGCACCGACCTGATTTTCTACCACGAGCCGACGCAGAGCTTCGTGCTGGTGCAGTACAAGCGCCTGCCGCACGAGGCCGGGAACCGCTGGATTCGCGTTGACAAGAAGCTGTTGAGTCAGCTGGACCGACTGGAGCGAGTGGCCGCCCTCAGCCGCCCAGCGGGCCTTCCCCACGAGTGGCGCCTAGGCCCTGATCCATGCTTCGTGAAGCTCGCCTACTGGCCGCTGACGGAGACCATCGACCCGGGCCCCTCGCCCGGCATGTACCTGCCGGTGCCGTACGTACGGCTGCTGCTTGAAGACGATGTCACACGGGGCCCCAACGGCGGACGGATGCTCGGGTACCCGCAGGTCGATCGATATCTGACGAACACCGAGTTCACCACACTCATCAAGAACGGACTGGTGGGGACCGTCGGCACGACGATCGAGCAGCTCGCGGAAATCGGTGCGCAACGGGCCGAGGAAGACAAGATGTCCGTAGTCCTCGCCGTCGAGAGAGCAACCGGCCCGCTGCGCGAGACGGTCAAGGAGCGGCACAGACGGAATCACGCTCAGGGGTACGACAAAGCGCTCGCCAACCGCCTGCGCAGGCAGCGACGTCCCACACCACCCATTCCCGGCCAACAGATGTTCCCCGAGTCCTGAAATCAGCTGTGGTGGTCTGGTAGAGGTCAGCCTCCGTCAATGCCCGAGACTTCGCGTCACGAACGTCATGTGCTGGACGTTTCCCTGCCTGTTCCAAGTGGAGTGGTTCCCTATGGTCTCGACGCCCCGGACCCGATCACAGAGCCACTCCTCGCCGGCACTCGCCGCCGCTCCCCGGAAGTCGCTGAGGCGGGTGAGGCACTTGGCGGCCTCCCGGTTGGCGTCGTCGTACTGCCTACCGTGCGGCACCTTGGACAGGTGGTAGGAACGGGCGGTCGTGTAGCGCAGCACGCCCCAGGGTGGTCCCCCGCTGCGTGAGGGCGGGGGCTGGGTGACGTAGGTGGCCGGATGGATCCCGTAGTCGCCGTAGCGCAGTCGGGACAGGTACTGGCGTTCGCTGTGGCGGATTTCGTGCCAGGTCTCCCAGTCCGAGCGCGGGGCCTCGTACGTGACGCCCTCCCGGAAGTCGTCGGGCGGTTCGGGGAAGCCGCCGGCCGCGACGGTCACCGTGCGCCAGGAGGTAAGTGGGATCAGGGTGTCCAGCGCGCGCAGGGCCTCCTTGGCGGCGTCGGGGCGGTCGGGCAGTACGGTGGCGAGGTCGAGGAACAGGTCGGCGGGTTGGCCCGAGGGCAGCCGGTCGAGCAGCACGGCGACGTCCATGGCCGTGCGGTCGTTCCAGTCGCCGGGGAGTCGTACGCGGATACCGAGTCCGTCCTCCCGGTGTCGGGCCGCGGCGAGGGCGAGTGACTGCTGGGCGCCAGAGCGCCCGGGTCCGGTGACCGGTCGCAGGTTGCGGTGGTCCCACCACTCGGGGGTCAGGACGTCTGCCAGGACCGCTGCTTCGACGTCGTCGGCGAAGGGCGCGTCCAGCCACCCGGGCCCGAGGCGCTGTGCGGCGGCGATGTCGCCGGCCTCTTTGGCGACGCGTTCGGCCAATGGTTGCGGCAGCATGCCGGGGCGGGGAGGCAACGTCCACAGCGGGGCGACCTGGCGCTGTACGTCCGGCGCCAGCGCGCGGTAGGCGGCTGCCGCGTGCGGTCGGGTCGGCAGAACGGGAACGTACGGCGGTACGGACATGGCGTTCCCCCTCGGCGCTGCCCGTGTGCGGTGTTTTCCTTCGCTTGCCCTCGCTTTCTTTCAGGGTGAAACCACTTGTGAATACCGGAAAGGGCGCCAATCGGCCACGCTCGGTGTCAACACAGGCCATCCGGCGCCGGAGCTCTCTGCGGAGGTCACGGGCCGCCGGTGTGTCCGTCCCCTCACACACTGTCCGACCTGCGCTATACGGTTGATCCGCACCACACGAACCGGCACCACACCGCACCACACGAGGCGACCGCTGCCACGCAAGCGTCTCGGGATCCACAGACGAAGGGGAGCGTCGTGAAACCCACTCTGGCCGCCGCGCAGCTGCGGGGCAGTCTGACGCAGTACCTCACGACGACGTACGCACTGGCCGACGACGACACCCGGCGAGCCCTTGAGCGGTTTCTGGGGGATCCGGAGTCCGGGATCTTCCGGGGTCCGTATCTGCGGATCAGGACGCCGTTCCACAAGGCGGACGACGGGTGGGAGCGGCATCTGGAGTGGCAGCCTGGGTTCACGCCGTGGCGGCACCAGGCCAAGGCGTGGCAGCGGCTCAGCACGCTGGGCGGCAGGGAGGCCGAGCCGACGCTCGTGACGACCGGCACGGGTTCCGGAAAGACGGAGTCGTTCCTGGTGCCGGTGCTCGACCACTGCCGACGGCAGAAGGCGCTCGGGCGGCGCGGTGTGAAGGCCGTCCTGCTGTACCCGATGAACGCGCTCGCCACCGACCAGGCGGGCCGCATCAGCGACTACCTGACCGCACCCGACCTCGCCCAGGTAACGGCGGGTCTGTACATCGGCGACCGGCCGGACACCGATTTCCGGCGGGTCATGACACGGCGCGAGGAGATGCGTGTCTCCCCGCCGGACGTGCTGATCACCAACTACAAGATGCTGGACCTCCTGCTGCAGCGTGGTGAGGACCGGGCACTGTGGGCGGGCGCAGACGTCGCGTACGTGGTGCTGGACGAGTTCCACACCTACGACGGTGCGCAGGGCACCGACGTGGCCATGCTACTGCGCCGGCTGGCGAGGGCGGTCGGCGCAGCGCGGCCGGACCGACCGCTGGGGCGAATCTGCCCCGTGGCGACCTCCGCGACGCTGGGGGCGGGCCGGGCGGGTACGCCGGCCGGGGGCATCCTGGACGTGGCGGCGCAGGTGTTCGGCATGCCGTTCACGGCGGACGCGGTCATCGGCGAGGAACGGATGACCGCCGAGGAGTTCACCGGCGAGGTCGACTACGCGCTTCCCGAGCCACCCTCTCCGCAAGAGGTCATCGCGGCGTCGGGCGGCATCGGGGTGGAGGCGAAGCCGGATCTGCTGGACCTGGACGGGCTCGCCGCCCGCATGCTGGGGCGGCAGGGCCTCGACGCATTCCGTATCGGCCGCCTGCTGAAGCGGCACGACTTCACGCAGGGCGTGCTCGCGCTGCTCGATGGCGAGCCGCTGGACGAATGGGGGCTGCGGGACCGGCTCGCGCGCTTCGGATACGCCTGGGGGCGCACGGCCCGGGAGAATCCGCAGCTGGTGCTGCAAGCCCTGGCCCGTTTCGTGGCCCTGCTGTCCGCCGCCCGGGATCCCGACTCGGACGAACGGCGTCCGCGTCCCCTGCTGCACGTGGAGGCCCATCTTTGGGTGCGGCCGGTGACGCGTGTGCTGCGCGGGGTCGGCCGGACTCCGGAGTTCCGCTGGTACGAGGACGACCGCGCGCAGGCCAGACGAGCCGCCCTGGCCGCGTCTCCGCCGTCGGACGAGGAGGACGGCCCCTCCGCCGGCAGTGGGTCTTCTGCCGGGGCGAACCGGCCGCAGCCTCTTGCGGGTACGGATACGGCGGTGCGCCCCGCCCAGGTCCATCTGCCCGCCGTCTACTGCCGCGCCTGCGGGCGCTCGGGCTGGGCCGCGCTGTCCCCGGAGGCCGATCCGCAGCAGCTTGTCATGGCGCAGGACCGGATCTGGCGAGCAGGTGTCGGCCGGGACAAGCGCCGCATCCGCTACTTCATCTCCGCGACCGAGCCGGAGCGGCGCCAGGCACTGGACGCGCTGGCCGGGCGACGTCCCGCGGGCAGCGGCGTCGATCCCCTCTCCGTGGTGGTACTCGACGGGGCACAGGGCACCTACCGGCTGCCGACGGCGGGAGACGACGGGGACCTGGTGGACGCTTGGTTCGGGCTCGCGCTGCTCGACAAGAAAACCGCCGACAAGGCGGCCAGAGACGACCGCTGCCCGGCGTGCAACACCGACAACAGCATCCGGTTCCTCGGTACGGCGCAGGCGGCACTGGCCTCGGCCACCGTCACCCAGCTCTTCACGGGCGGGGACATCGCGCTGGTACCGGAGGAACGCAAGACACTGCTGTTCAACGACTCCACGCAGGACGCCGCGCACCGCGCCGGATACGTCGCCAACGCCTCGTACAAGTTCTCGCTGAGGTCGCTGCTCGCGCACAACCTCGACGACTCCGGGACCGCGACCGCGCTCAACGATCTGATCGGCAACGTACTCGACTCGGTGGACGACCCCGAGGCGCTGGCCGCCGTCGTTCCACCGGATCTGCACGACGAGCCGGGTGTCGACCGGGTGCTGTCGGGGCGCGGCACCGGGGACGCCCGTACCTGGCGGCTGATCGGTGAACGGCTGGCGTTCGCCACGGTCATGGAGTTCGGGCTGCGGTCACGGCTGGGCCGCACCCTGGAACTCACGCGGACTGCCGCCGCCGAGGTCGTGGTCGAGAACCCTGAGAGAGTCACCGATCTCGCCCGTGATCTGCACCTCGCGTTGCCGGGACAGATGGTGATGGCGGGTGGCCTTCCCACACCTGAGAGGTATCTCGCCTACGTGCGAGGCATTTTGGAGCGGCTGCGGCTGCGCGGCGCGGTCCGGCACCGGTGGCTGGAGCAGTGGATGCGGGAGGCCGGCGCCGACCGGTTCCTGATCAGCGGGCGACGGCCCGACGGCATGCCCGCGTTTCCGGAAGGGATCGCCCCACCGCGGTTCCTGCTGGACGGGCAGAAGGACCGGTCCGAGTTCGACGTGGTCACCGGCCGTCTCGGCTGGTTCCAGGACTGGACCCGCCGCTGTCTCGGGCTGGACGCCCCCGGAGCCACCGAGTACCTCCGTCGGCTGCTGCCCGCCCTCGCCGACGAGCATGTGCTCAGCGTGCGGACGGCGAAAGACCGCACCACACGCGTCTACGGTCTTCAGCCCGGCCACATCCAGGTGCGGCTACTGGACGACTCGATCGTCAACAAGGCGTTCGTGGCGTGCGAGGACTGCGGCTGGCAGCAGGTCGTGCCGCCGGAGCGGCGCACACGATGGTACGGCCATCCGTGCCCGCGCTATCGGTGCAAGGGATACCTGACGCCGCCGCAACCGGGGATGCACCGCGGGACACCGCATGAACCGCACAGCGGCAGCGGGGGCGTCACCGGCGCGGGCTTCGGAGTTCTCCAGGAACGCGACTACACGAACGACTACTACCGAAGGTTGTATCTGACCGGCGGTACCTTCCGCGTGGTGACGGCCGAGCACACCGGCATGCTGACCCGTGCGCAGCGTGAGCAGGTCGAGCGGACCTTCCGCGCCGGAACGCACTACACCGATCCGAACGTTCTGTCCTGCACACCCACGCTGGAACTCGGCATCGACATCGGCGACCTCTCGGCCGTACTCATCGGCTCGCTGCCGAAGGGGCCCGCCAACTATGTGCAGCAGTCGGGCCGCGCGGGACGCAAGACCGGCAACGCGTTGGTCGTCGCCTTCGGCGGACGCCGGGCCCGGGACCTGTACTACCTGGACCAGCCGCGAGAGATGATCGCCGGCGACATCGTGCCACCGGGCTGCTATCTGTCGGCGGTGGAGATCCTGCGCCGCCAGTACACCGCGTGGCTGCTGGACCTCGCCGCGCGAGGCGGGCTCAGGACCGCGGACGGCGAGCAGGTGCAGCCGGTGCCCCGGCTGGCCTCCGCTCTCTTCGGCACGACGGGTTGGTGCCAAGACCTCGCGGACGCCGCACAGACACACGGGGCGAGCCTCGTCGAGCAGTTCCTGGCCCTGTTCCCCGAAGGCGGATCCCTCGTACGAGGCCATGGCGAGTCCGCCGTGCGGGACGGTGACGACGCCGGAGTGTCCACGCACGCCGCCGACGCGCTCCGGGAGTACGCGACCGGCGGCATCGTACGTGCGCTCCAGGAGGCGGAGGAGGACTGGACGGGACGGCGGGAGGAGCTGCGGCGCAGGATCGCCGCGATCGACGAAGCCGTCGACTCACTGGCCCGCACGGACGAGGTCCAGGACCGGGAGCGGCGGGAACTGCTCGCCGAGCGCCGCAGCACCGGCGATCTGCTGCGGGACCTGAGCCGGACCAGCGCGCACGGCACCCTCGTCGAGCTGGGTCTCCTGCCGAACTACAGCCTGGCCGACACCACGACCCAGTTGGAGGCCACCCTGTACTGGTCCGAGGTCCCCTCGGACACCGACGAGACCGCCCAGACGCCCGGCGGAACCGACGCACCGAAAGAACACCGGCCCCCCGCCGGTACGCCTCGCATCTACCGCAGCGAGACCCGCGACTACGAACGCTCCCGCAAGATCGCCCTCACCGAACTCGCCCCGGGCAACAGCTTCTACGTCAACGGCTACAAGCACGTGGTGCGCGCCCTCGACATCGGCAGCCCGGAACGCCGCGCCTGGTCGGTGTGGCGGCTGTGTCCCTCCTGCGGATACGTGCGCACACGCGACGCCCAGACCGACACCTCGCCCTGTCCGCGCTGCGACGGGCGCGAGATCGCGGACGCGGGCTGTGTCCAGTACGTGCTCCAGCCGCGCCGGGTCGTAGCGCGCGACAAGCGGGACGACGCACGAGTGCGCGACGACCGCGACGAGCGCGCCCGCAGGCAGTACGCGGTCCTCACCACGGTGGACATCGACCCCGCGCACCAGGCAACCGGCTCCTGGCGGCATGACACGGCGACCTTCGGCGTGGACTTCTCCCGCCGAGCCGTCATCAGAACGCTGAACCTGGGACTCGACCGGCAGGACGGCAGCTCCACGGTTCCGTTGGCGGGCGAGGACGTCCGGATCAACCCGTTCTACGTCTGCACGAGCTGCGGCGGCGCGACGGCAGACGGCCGGCCGGTCGTCGACCAGTCGCAGCACGCGCTGACCGAATCGGGGGCCGCCACCACGAAGGGGAGCCTGCACCATCTGCTGTGGTGCCCCCGGCGGCGCACTCAGGGCTCCGGGCACGGCGAGAGGCAGGGAGGGGGCCAGGACGTACCGCTGCTGCTGGCCCATGAGTTGACCACGGAAGCCGTGCGGATCCTGCTGCCCGCCTCCGTGACACGGGCCCGGGAGCGGCTCGCCTCCTTCACCGCGGCGCTGTTCGCCGGTATCGCGGCACGCTACGGCGGCGACCCCGACCACATCGAGATCGCCGCGGCCTCGATGCCGGACAGTCCGGAACAACTCGGCTCCGACTTCCCTCGGCGCTTCCTCGTCGTCTACGACCGGCTGCCCGGTGGCACCGGCTATCTGCACCGGCTGGCATCCGCGGCCGGCTTCCGTGAGGTGCTGCTGAAGGCGCGCGAGGTCATGGAGAACTGCCCATGTCAGCAAAGGGAGTTGGACGGCTGCCACCAGTGTCTCCTGCGCAGGGTGCCCCCGTCGGACTACGACCGGGTCTCCCGCCGCGAGGTGCAGTCCATGCTGGACGAACTCCTGGGCGCCGACGGCGAACGCTGGCAGACCTCACCGGTCTCGACGACCCGCCAGATTCCGCTGGAGCAGCAGGCGGAGAGCGACCTGGAGGTCATGTTCGTCGACACGCTGGAGGAGTGGGCCAAGCAGCCCGAGTCCCGTGCGGCGGCGGACACGTACACCACCCCGGCGGGTACCCGGGCGCTGGATCTGCGACTGACGACCGGCGACGGAGCCACGGTGAGCTGGCGGGTCTCGCAGCAGCGCGTCCTCGACGGGACCCGGCCCGACGTGCTCTTCGAGCGGCTCGACGCTCCCGGTCCACGGCTCGCCGTCTATCTGGACGGATACCGGTACCACGCGAGCTCCGAGCACAACCGTCTCGCGGACGACGCCACGAAACGCGCCCGGCTGCGGGCCGACGGACTGCGGGTGTTCCAACTGACGTACTACGACGTCAAGGAGTGGCGGCGCCGCGTCCGCGACACCGGCTATGCCGGAGTCGCCCCGGCGGATCCGGTGTGGATGCCGTACAACCCGGCGGCACAGGACCGAGCACGCTCCTACTACGCCCAGACCCGGGGCGGCCTGCCCGGCGAGCTGTCGGAAACCATCTGGGTCAACCCTGCCGAACTGCTGCTCGCCTACCTCCGTGCCCCTGACGCGCAACGGTGGCACCACCGCGCCGAAGCCACCGTGGCAGGCCTCCTCGGAACCCCCGGCCTACGGGACGCACCGGTCGGGGCGGAAGCGGTCGGCCGAGCCGTCGAGGCGGCATTACGCGACGAGGTCGTGAATGAACCGAAGGGGCCTCTGCGCGTCCTCATGGCGACGGACAGGTCCGGTTGCCGACTCGTCCTGGTCGCCGACGTGCGGCACCGGCCGCCGACATGGACGGGGCTGACACTCCTGGACGACAGTGCCCACGCCGTCACGGAGGAGAAGACCCACAAGCGGCGTTGGCAGGCCTGGCTGTACTGGAGCAACGTGCTGCAGTTCCTGGAGCACGGCGGGGGCGACAGCGCGCAGCTCACCACCACACTGCTCGACGGCTTCACCGCCGACGTACTCACCGTGACCGGCGGACAGGGGTGGCTGTCCTCAACGCGGATCACGCCGGTCGTCGGCGGCGAGCCTCAGCGGGAACCGGACAGCCTGCCACCGGTCGCTGTGACCGCCGGACTGCCCGCGGTACCGGCGAGAACAGAGGAGCCGCCTTCCGAAACCCGGCCGGGGCGGGACGGCGCCTGGGACGCGGTACTGGAGTACGTCGACCCCGACGAAGCCGGCCTGGCCGAACTGGCTCACGCACTCGCCGACCTGGGCGTGCCCGCGCCTGAGGACGGCTTCGAACTCGACGAACACGGCTGGCAGGCCGAATTGGCCTGGCCCGACGCCCGGCTCGGCGTGGTGCTGGCACCGCAGGGGACGCCCGAGGAGCCGGATCACGAGGCACAGGACCGTGACCGTGCCTTCGTCGCCGCCCATTGGGACGTACGTCCGGCAGGCGGGTGGACCGCGGAGGAGATCGCCGGACGCCTCGGCGTCGTTGCCGCGCGGACACCCGACGGCAGTCATACAGACGTGGGGCGGCCTGACACCGGCACGACCAAGAACGACAAGAACGAGAACGAAGACGGGGAGCTGGCATGACGAGGACCGGGGGCGTGACGCTGCGCCTGCTCGACAAGGCGGACAAAGAGATCCTCCGGCTCCCGCGCACAGTCAAGGGCGCGCTGTTCGACTTCCAGCACAAGTTCAAGGAGAACCCTCGGACCCCGGGGCTCAAGCTCAAGCAGCTCAAGGGCGACAGCCGAATCTGGTCCGCTCGGATCAACGACGAGTACCGCGCCCTCCTGCTCAAACTGGCCGAGGACGACTGGCTCATCGTCTCGGTCAAGCACCGCAAGGAGGTCTACGACCGGCTGGCGTACGGAATCAACACCGTCACCGGCGGGATCGAGTACGTCGACCTTCAGGTGGTGGAGGACAGCGTGCTGCGGCGCATCCCGCCGCAACAGCCGTCGACCGCCACTCCGGCCGTCCCAGCACCGCCCGCTGAAGCCCGACCGCTCGCTCCCGAGCCGCTGTTCGCCGCCTGGACCGACGGGCAGCTGATGGAACTGGGCGTGGCCGAGCCCCTGGTTCCGGTCATCCGCTCCCTCACCACCGATGAGCAGCTCCTCGGCCTGATCGAGTACGCGCCGCAGCTCACCGGCGAGGTCCTGCTCGCCCTCTACGACGGAAAGCCGTTCGAAGAGGTACGGGACGAGGTCACCGCCCCCGTTGCCGCTCCGGAGCCCGTCGACACCGAGGACTTCCAGACGGCCGCCGAACGGCCGGCCACCGTTGTCACCACCTCCGACGACGCGCTGCGCGAGGCACTGGAGGCAGGAGACTTCGGCCGCTGGAAGGTCTTCCTCCACCCTGCTCAGTCAAAGTTGGTCGAGCGCCGCTACTCCGGACCCGCACGGGTCGGCGGCGGCCCAGGCACCGGGAAGACCATCGTTGCCCTGCACCGCGTCCGCCACCTCGTTTCCCAGCTGCCGCCTGGTCACAACAAGCCGGTACTGCTGACCACCTACAACAAGAATCTCGCTGCCGACCTGCGCTCCCGCCTCCTGGAACTGGGCGGTGAGCAACTGCTGTCGCGGGTGGAGGTAAGCCACGTCGACCAGCTCGCGCTACGCGTGGTGAGGGAAGCCGAGCCCGGCAGCCGCAAGCAGACCATCGACGACAGCCAGGCCGTACGGGAATGGCGGGCGATGCTCGACGAGCTCGGCGAAAGCGGCTGGGATGCGGAGTTCCTGCACGACGAGTGGACGCAGGTGATCCTCGGACAGGCAGTCGGCACCCGCACCGACTACTTCCGGGCTCGCCGGGCCGGACGCGGCAAGAACATCGGCCGGGCGGACAGGGCCGCCATCTGGCAGCTCGCCGAACGCTTCACGCAGCGTCTGGACCGGCTCGGGCGCCAGACGTGGGATCAGGTCGCCGAACGGGCCGCCCGTCTGGAGATAGGGCGCGAGCAGCGCATCCGCGCCATCGAACGGCAGCGGGAGGAAGCGAGCGGTCTGGACAACATCCACCTCCAGGACGGCTCAGGCGGCTGGCTCCGCTACCGGTACCGGCACATCGTGGTCGACGAGGCTCAGGACCTGCGCCCCGCCCACTGGAAGATGTTGCGCGCCATGACGGCCCGTGACTCGGATGACCTGTTCCTCGTGGGCGACACCCACCAGCGCATCTACAAGAACCAGGTGACGCTAGGCAGCCTCGGTATCAACATCCGGGGCCGGTCCGCGAAGCTCAGCCTCAGCTACCGCACAACACGGCAGATCCTGCGCTCCGCGCTCGAGGTGCTGGGCGAGGAGACCTACGACGACCTCGACGGAAACTCGGAGACCCTCGCCGGATACCGTTCCGTGCTCAGCGGTAGCGCACCTGGCATGCACCCGTGCACGGACTGGCAGACGGAACGCGAGGCCATCGCCGCACGCATCCTGGCCTGGGACGCCCACCCAGACGAGCGGATCGCACACGAGCAGATCGCAATCTGCGTTCCCACCAATCTCATGGCGAGAGAGCTGGGAAACACCCTCGGGGAACACGGCATCCGGGCCCTGGAGATCGGCGCAGACGGCGCCCGGGGCGAGTCCGGAGTTCACATCGGGACCATGTTCCGGTTCAAGGGGTTGGAGTACCAGCGCATGATCATCGCCGGGGTCAGTGACGGTCTTGTCCCCCGCGAGCAGGTCAACCAGTTGCGTCAGGTGGACCCAGCCCGCTACCGGAGGGAACTCCAGCGGGCGAGATCCCTGCTGTTCGTGGCGGTGACCCGAGCCCGCGACAGCCTCGACATCTTCTGGCACGGCGCCCCGAGCCCGTTCCTCCACCGTCTGCCGTGAACGGCGCGCACGAGCGGCCGCATCTGCCCTCTTCCAGGCAACCGCAGATAGCGGCAGACGAGTCGAGCTGCACGCCGGCCTCTGTTCCGGAAGTCCTTGCGGAGCTCCGAGCAACGGCCATCCACGTACGAGATCAAGCCACTTCATACTCATCTGCGTTGCGCCTGCAACGCAATGTACGGAAGGATGTTCGACGAGCTGTGAGTCACACGTGACGTGTGAGTACGCTGCAGAGATCGCGCAATCCCACTGCGCAACACGCTTACGGGGGTGGGTTGATGAAGTTCGATATGGGGTCGACGACCCTGTCGGAGCTCGGGAAGAGCACCGTCGGCTCGAGTGAGGATCTGGGCACGCTGATCACGTGGCTGATCCAGTCGGCAGAGCCGTTGGAGGGGAAGTTCAACGGGGCGGGCAAGGCCGCGTTCGACAGGTTCAAGTTGCACGCCGACGAGATCACGGATGCGTTGAACAGTTCGCTGGGGGCGATCCTGGGCGGTCAGTCCGGCATGGACACCGCATTCGGGACCGGTGACGTGGAGTTGGAAGACAACGCCCACCAGAACATGGGTGCCGCCAACTTCGATGCGGCCCGCTTCGGCGCACGGTAACCACGGAGGCGCGTATGCGCCCGTCGGCCGTAGCCACCCGCCTTCACCGTCACCGTTTTCAAGGGGGAATCCGACCATGGGGCAGAACCAGGACCGCCGCTCGTACGACACCGGCGCTTCCAGCGAGGTCCAGATCAGCCTGCACGCCGTCATCGGGCAGCTGGAGCGGGTACTGAGCGACCGCGACCGCGCGGTGAAGGCCGCGATGGCCGACTTCACGGCGGACGGCATCGCCGATGAGTACCACGGCAAGGAGAACCGCTGGCACCGCGCCGCCGGTGAAGTCCGCGAGATCATCCGGCTGGTGCGCACGACGATGGAGCAGAACGACGGGACCGCGCAGACGACCCTGGCCAGGGCACGGGCGGCCGTCGACAACATCGGCTGAAGCCGGACGCGCAGCGGTAGCAGTAACAGGGAGCGGGAAGCGGGGGCTGACGCATGCCGGCGTGGGACATCTCTCCGTCCGGGGTCCAAAGTGTGATCTCGAACGTGAGTGACGTCATGAAAGTCCTGGACGACATCGTCCAGGCGTACTCGGATGACGTGCAGGGTGCGGCCACCTCGGCCGGGACGCTCGCTCCGGGTGGGGCGGGCGGTGAGCACAAGGGGCAGAGCGGGTTGGTGGCCGCTGCCCTCGCGGAGTTCATGGAGGGCACCGCGAACGAGCTGAAGTTCATCGGCGTGCGGGTCGGCAAGTCGGTCAACGGTGCGGTGGAGGCCACGGTGGCGTACCGGGACGGCGACCTGGAGATGGCCGCGGAAGTGCAGCGGCGCGCGGCCGGAGTGGTCAGGCCCGACATGCCGGACGGCTGGAAGGCCGGCCGCCTGTGATCAAGCCGGAGTCCATCCCGCTGTTCACCGGCGATCTCGGTCAGTTGGAACAGCACATCGACGCCCTGCGGGACGAGGCGGACGGTATCCGCCAGGCCGGCGGGGAGGCCCATCGCCAGTTCCAGGGGCTGTCGGCCTTCTACCAGGCGCCGGAGGCGGAGGACCTGTTCGCCTCCACGACGCCGGTACGCGACGCCGCCGACCGGTTCGGGGACAACGTCGCCACGGTGGCCGACGCGCTGCGGACCTACGCGGCCGAGGTCGCGCCGATCGCCAAGCGGTTGGAGCAGTTACAGAGCCAGGCGACCACCTTTGTGGCCGGGCTGAAGACCAGCAGCGGGGAGTTCGACGAGAACTGGACCGATGACGCGGACAAGGTCTCGGAGCACCAAGCTCTGATGCATGACGTGGCCGTCGCGCAGGCGGCGTTCACCGCTGCCGAGATCGCCTGCAACAACAAGATCACGGCACTGGTGGGCGGCACCCAGTACGTGATGAACACCGGCGACAAGCAGTTCACCCCACGTGGCGCGGAACTCTACGGCTACAGCGCCGAGGTACTGGACCAGGCCAAGGAACTCCCCTGGGGCACACCGGTCACCCAGTCCCACGACTGGTGGGACCCGGACGACCTCGGCTACTACGCCAAGAGCTTCTTCTGGGACGGGATCATCGTCGACAACGTCTGGGGCACCGTCGACGGCCTCGCGACCCTCGCCGGGTTCCACGGCTCGGACAGCGCTGGCCAGGCCTGGGAAGGCCTGGTCCGGGCGGTGGTCGGAGCCGAGACGTACCTCATGGAATCCGGCGGCCAAAAACCCACCGGAGTCTTCGCGACCGACTTCACCCAGGCGAGCAAGGGATACGCCAAGGAGTTCGCGAAGGGCTTCGTCGCCTGGGACATGTGGGAGGAGAACCCGTCCCGCGCCGCGGCCACCGTCGTCTTCAACGGACTCACTCTTGGCGCCGGACCGCTCAAGATCGCATCCGCCGGCAAGGCAGGCACCGCCGCCAAGGTCGCCACCACGGTCGCGAAGGTCGGCGACGTGATCGACCCGGTCGGCGCCGCGGTCAAGGTGACGGGCCACGCCATACCCAGGATCGCCCAGGTCACCGAGAACCTGCGCGGAGTGAACAACGTCCCCGACCTGCGCGCTCCGCACAGCGTCCTGGAACTCGACGACGGCTCCAAGGTCGTCATCGAGAACGGCGAGTTCATCCCCTACGACAAACACGGCAACATCGTCAGCGACGCACCGAAGACGGAACGTTCCGCCGCGGCCGGGGACACACCGGAGGAGTTGGCGGGGCGAGAGCGAGAACTTGCAGGGGTTGGCGGCAGGTCACAGTCGCCGCAGGCATCCACGCACACAGGCGGCGGGTCCGCCGGAACAACAGCCGATACCGGTGGCAGCGTTCGAGGACACACCTCGCATGCATCGTCGCCCAGCCAAGGAACAGGCGATGCCAACGGGTCGGGTAGCGGCCACGAGCCGTCGAGATCTGCCGCGAGGCCAGGCGGCTCGGATCACAATTCCGGAGGAACAAATTCCGCCGGAGACCGGGAACTCTCCGCGGAGGAACGAAAGCGCATCCGGGACGAGCATATTTGGAAGGCCAACAACGACCCGGCTTGGCGCGAAGAACACTATGACGCTCTCGACCGACGCAAGGAAGCCGCGAGGATCGTTGACGGCGTTGAGTTGCCCATCCTCGCCAGGGACGCGAACGGCAAGCTGGTATCCAAGTACGACCTGCCGAGCGGGCCGTCGGATGTCAAGTATGGTCGGACGCCGCTGGGGCCGGACTCGGCCGACCCCGTGCATCGTCCCGAACTCGACAGGCTGGCGAAAGACCGCAAGGTGGCAGGGCACCTCACCGATGCGTCAAAGGCAGTTGAGGAAGCCCCCACACCTGAAGCGCACGAGGCCCTCAAAAGAGCACAGGCGGCATACGCCGAGCAGCTCGGCGACGTGCCCAACAACAGCAAGATATCCGAGAAGCTGGGCGAGAAGGCCGCTGAGCTGCACGTGGTTCCGCATGAGTTCCCAGGCGCCGAGTGCGTGCCACTTCCCAAGACGCCCAATGGCGCCGACATGTTCGACCAGGTGTACAAGCTTGGCGATGACGGCGGTTTTGTGATCGTCGAAGCGAAGGCACCCTCGGCGGACCTCGGCTGGCGCAGAGGTGCAGGCCCCTACGAGGGCATGATGGTCAAACAGGGCACCAAGGAATATTTCTACACAATTCTTGAAAAGATGTGGGCGCGAGGCGGGAAAGACACCGAGATCGCCAACGCCCTCGAAGACGCCCTGGAAGACGGAAAGCTGCAGTACGTCCTAGTGAAGGCGAATGAGAACACGGGGTCCTACGCTGGTGCTGTGATGGAATACTTCAAGATCCGTTAGAGGAGGGGTTCAGTGGTCACGAGCGTTCCGCGCCATGGCTTCCGCACGGACAACGCGGCCGAGGCCATGGCGCCGCTCATCAATGGGACGCGTCGGGTTCTCGACCGAATGGAACGGTCGGAGATGTCCCGCCACCGGGCGCTGAGCAGCACCCTGACCATGGCGAAGTGGTACTGCCTGACGGACCCCGAAGCAGCGAAGCTTGAAACGTGGGAGGCCTGGGTCACAGCGATGCAGGTCGGCTGTGCTCTGTTCGACTCGGCCACGGCCACCGAGGGACCCGTACCGTGCCGGATCGGGAGCGCGGGCGAGGTGAAGAATCTGCCTGCGACGGGGCCGACGCCTTATACGCACGCGGGGGCGTGGCTCACGGCGGTCTATCTGGCGACGATCTGCCGCGAGAACGACCGTCTCGATCGACTGATGCGGGTGCCTGTGTCGTTTCTGCGTGAGTCTGTTCCCGAGGGCGCGGTTTTCGATGACTACGTCTACGACTGGGTAGAGGCTCTCCAGAGCTACTGGGCCGGTCGAGCGACGGAGATGTGGGACAAGCTGGTGGCGGCGGTCAAAGGCACCGATCCCGAGCGGGAGGGCGTCATTGACAAGGAAATGATACTGAAGATCCTTTATCCGCCGCTCGAACTCTTCCATCGCTTCCAGCTACGGGAAACCGAGCAGTTCAACAGCGCACTGGTTGACGCCGTCACCGGGCACAAGCAGTACTGGGCCGGCGATGAGGCGCGTGTCCTGAGCGGAGACGGCCTGGTGGCCCTCGGTCCTCTCGCCTTGGCCTGTATGGCTCACGACAACGAATTCCCGATCGAGGTCGAGTCCGAGTACTTGCCCAAGCATCTGCTGAGGCGTTCATGGGTCGGCGAGTTCGAGACGTGATCCACGTTCTCCGCGAGACAGGGGGCCGAAGACCGTGACAGCTCAGGACTACGACAACCAGTTGCTGGAGTCGGTGTCCGTCCGCCGACGGCGCATTCGGGACGCTCTGCTCTTCGGCGCCCAGCGCCAGAGGCGTTCCACCGACGAGAGGTTGGGGAAGCTGTTCGTCGGCGTCGTGATCGCGGCGGTGGTGTGCGCGGGGTGTGTGGGCTGGTCGTTCGTGTCGCACAAGGTCATCGGGAAGAGCCCGTACGGGGCGTCCGTGCCGTCCTCGGGTCAGAACTCCCCCACCGCTGCCGCCCCGTCTGCCTCTTCTTCTCGGTGATAGGTTCGAACGCGTGATGTCCACGGGGTCCTTGAGTCGTTCGGCGACCAGCAGCCGTACGGCGCTGAGCCGGATCACCCTGGTCGGTGAGCGGCGTCGGGTCGACCTCGTGCTGCCTTCGCGGGAGCCCGTCGGGGTCCTGCTGCCGGAGGTCATGCGGCTCCTGGACGACCGAGTGGGCGACCGGCCCGAGTTGCGGCATCTGGTCACCCCGGACGGGTCCGCGCTCGCGCACGACAGCACCCTGGAGTCGGCCGGTGTGGCCGACGGGGCGGTGTTGCGGCTCGTGCGGGTGGAGGATGCCCCTTCCGCGCCTGTCGTCCATGACGTCACCGACGAAGTCGCCGGCGATCTCGACATGCGGGTCTGGCGGTGGCGGCCTGCGGTGCGGCGCGTCGTCGCCGCGTGTGCAACCGTCCTCTGGGCCTTCGCCGCTGGGCTCCTGGCTAGAGAGCACTTCGCCCTGTCGGCAGTCGGGGTGGGGCTTCTCGTCATTGCCGTGGGATGTGCCGTGGCCGGTGTCCTCCTCGGGCGCGTCCGGCGGCAGGCACTCGCCGCCACCCTGATCGCCACGGCCGCCGTCCTGGCCGTCCTGTCTACCTGGACCTGCGCCGATGCCTACGGCTGGAACGGCGCGGTGCGGCTGGCCGGTGTCGCGGCGAGCGTGGCGCTGGCGCTGTTGCTCGCGGGGTGGTTCACGCCGTTGGGGCGCGGCGCGCTGATCGGTGCCGGGGCTGTCGTCGGCTGCCTGGTGATGTGGCAAGCGGCCCTCGGGCTTCAGGGCGGGGCGGGGACCGCCGCCCAGCAGGCCCGGGTGGGTGCGCTGCTCGCCGTCGTCTCCGTCGTCGTCCTCGGGATGCTGCCGCGGCTCGCGCTGATGGCGTCAGGGCTGACCGGGCTGGACGACCGGCGCACGGGTGGGGCGTCGGTGAGCCGGTACCAGGTGGGTACGGCACTCGCGGCCACCCACCGTGGGCTGGTGCTGGCGACCGTGGTTCTCGCCGCCTCCGCGGGGGCGGCCGGCGTGCTCGTCCTGCGTACGGCGTCAGTGTGGACGGTGCCGCTCGGCGTCGTCGTGATGGTCGTGCTCGCCTTGCGGGCTCGTGCCTTTCCGCTCACCGCCGAGGTCGTCGTGCTGCTCCTGGCGGCGGCCGTCGTCGCGGTGCGCCTCGTGGCGCTGTGGGGGGACCATGCCTCGGCTGTGGGCCCTGTCGCCGTGCTCGCCTCCCTCGCTGTCGTACCTCTGGTGGTGCTGGCCGTCGAACCGGCCGAACATGTGCGGGTGCGGCTGCGGCGGGCCGGTGACCTGCTGGAGTCCGTGGCTGTGATCACCCTGTTCCCTTTGGTGATCGGCGTGTTCGGGGTGTACGGGCGGCTGCTCGGCACCTTCGCGTAGGGCAGGGTGACCGGCATGACAGGGGGAGGGGACTGGCAGCGCGACGTGCTGCGCCAGCTCACCGACGGCAATCCGGAGCCGGTTGCCCCCGCCGTGCCCGAGGAGCACGCAGCCCAGGCTGCTCCCGAACCGCGGCAGCCCTCACCCCCGGCTGCCTCCGCACCACCTCCGGTCCCCCGCCGGACGCCTGACCCTCGTGTCCCTGCGCCGGTCCCCGAGTCCCTCCCCACGGTCGATCCGCGCCTCGCTCTCGCCCTGGGCAACCCGCACCACGGTGACTCGGCCGCACGCCGCGCCGGAACCTCCCTGCGCCGTCTCACCGCCTCCGCCACCCAGGAGGTAGCCGAACAGACCCGTCTGGCCCAGGAGGTGCAGCAGCCCGTCACCACCGGACGGGTCATCGCCGTCACCTCGATCCGCGGCGGCGTCGGCAAGTCCACGGTCTCCGCGCTGCTCGGCCGTACCTTCAACCACTACCGGCACGATCCGGTGCTCACCCTGGAGGCCGACGCCGCCCTCGGCACCCTCCCGGTACGGATGGGCGCGGACACCGTGCGCTGGTGTTGCGCCGACCTCGCCCGGATCCTGACACCCGCGATGCAGCTCACGGACATCACGGGCTACCTGGTGCCCGTGGCCGATGGCGGCTGGCTGCTGCCCGCGAGCCAGGGGCGGGTCGGTGCCCCCATGGACATCCGCACCTACCGGACGGTGACGCTCGCCCTGCGCCGGTACTTCGCGGTGACGGTGGTGGACTGCGAGACACTGCCCGGCGAGGTGGCACGCACGGCCATGGACACCGCCCACGCACGAGTCGTCGTCGCCCCGATGACCGCCGAGGGCATCCACGGAACGCGCCAAGTCCTCGACTGGCTGGGCCAGTTGCCGCACTCCGCGCTGGCCGGCACCGTGGTCGTGCTCAGCGCGAACTCCCCCGACACCACCATGGACCCGAAGACGGCCGCCGCGCACCTGCGCGAGCCCGGCGTGCCCGTCGTCCCGCTCCCCTACGACCGTCATCTCGCCCAAGGAGGCCCCATCCACACCGCCATGCTCGGCCGAAGCACCCGGGACGCGGCCGTACGCCTGGCGGCCGAGGCGATGCGGCGGGCGGTGAGGGTGCGATGACCCAGCAGGTGATCCACCGGCCCGCCCGCAGCACCCGCCCCCTCGAACCCGCCGCACCCCGCACCATCGAGGCGCCCCCGAACCTCCCGGAGGGCAAGGTCGGCAACGCCGCCACGGCACTGCTGCCCATGGCCGGTGTCGTCAGCTCCGTCGTACTGATGACGGTCATCCGCAACAGCCAGTTCGCCGCGATCGGCGCGCTCGTGCTCGTCGTCGCCCTGCTCGGAGCGGTGGCGCTGTTCCTGTCGCAGCGCGGCAAGGCACAGCGCACCCGGCGCGTGCAGCGTGAGCGCTACCTGGAGTACCTGGAGGAACTGCGCGAGGAGTTGGGCACCGCCGAGCGGGAACGGCGGCAGAAGGCACGCGAGTTGAACCCGCCGCCCGAGGCCCTGTACGACCTCGTCCGGAACCCGGCCAGGCTGTGGGAGCGGCGGCGCCAGGACGTCGACTTCCTCTCGGTGCGGGCCGGCACCGGCGACGTACCGGCACATGAGCTGGTCATCGCGCAGAACAGCACCGGCGGTGTCCTCACCCCACCGGACCCGTTCATGCTGAACGAGGCCCGCGCCCTTCAGGGCCGCTTCGGTACGGCCACGGACTTCCCGCTCACCGTGCCGCTGGACCGGGCCGGAAACGTCAGCATCATCGGCGACCGGGACGGCGTCCTCCGGGTCGCCCGCGCTCTGCTGCTGCAGACCGCCGTGACGCACGCGCCGGACGACGTCGCCGTCGCCCTCGGCACCAGCGACGAGCCGGAGTGGGCATGGGCCAAGTGGCTGCCCCACATCCTCGATCCACAGACGTCCGACGGCCCGGTCGCCGCCCGTCGTATCGCCCCCCACCTGGCCGAGCTGGCCCGGCTGTGCGCCCCCGACCTGCGGCAGCACGCCGCCTACGCGGCCGAGGTACGCCGCGGACTGTCCGGCCGGACCAAGGACGCCCTGCGCCTGACCTCCCGCATGCTCGTGATCAGCGACTCTTACGGCACCCCCGCGGGTGAACTCTCCCGCCCCGACTCGGCGATCGGACTGCCGGAGATGGGTGTCACCGTGCTGCACCTGCTTCAGCAGCAGGTGCACGAGCCCGATCAGGTCAGCGTGCGCATCACCGTCGACGGCGACCGGATCGTCATGGACGACCTGCGCGCCCCGAACACGCCCTCCGGCCACGGCACGGTCGACGCGGTGACCACCGCCGGAGCCGAGGGCGTCGCCCGCATGCTCGCCCCGCTGCGCCTGTCGGCCGAATCTGCGGCCGAGGGCACGCCCGTCGCCGGCCCGGTCGACTTCCCCGCGCTGCTGGGCATCGACGACCCGGCCGACCTCGACCTGCGCCGCCTGTGGGCACCCCGCGGCGATCGGGACTTCCTGCGTGTCCCCATCGGCCTCACCGACCGCCACGAGCCGGTGCTGCTGGACCTGAAGGAGTCCTCGCAGCTCGGCATGGGCCCGCACGGCCTGTGCGTGGGCGCCACCGGCTCCGGCAAGAGCGAGCTGCTGCGCACCCTCGTCCTCGCACTGGCCGCCACTCACTCACCCGAGGACCTGGCCCTCGTCCTGGTCGACTACAAGGGTGGCGCGACCTTCGCCCCGTTCGCCGAACTCCCCCACGTGGCAGGCGTGATCACCAACCTGGAGAACCAGGCCGGGCTCGTCGAACGCGTCCACTCCAGCGTGGCCGGTGAGGTCAAGCGCCGCCAGCAGGTCCTCAAGGACGCCGGGGACCTCGCCGACATCGGCCACTACGCCACCCTGCGCGCCGCCGGCCGCCCCGACCTGGAACCCCTCCCCCACCTGTTCGTCGTCATCGACGAGTTCGGCGAACTCATCACGGCCAAGCCGGACTTCATCGACCTGTTCCTGTCCATCGGGCGCATCGGCCGCTCCATCGGCGTCCATCTTCTGCTGTCGAGCCAGCGCATCGAGGGCGGCAAGCTCAAGGGCCTGGACACCTACCTCTCCTACCGGCTCGGCCTGCGCACCTTCTCCGCCGACGAGTCCCGCACCGTCCTCGACACCACCGACGCCTTCCACCTCCCGCCGCTGCCGGGCTTCGGCTACCTCAAGGTCGACACCTCCACCTACGAGCGTTTCAAGGCCGGATACGTCTCGGGGCCCTACAGCGGACCGGCCCAGCGCGACCGACGCGACGACGAGCCACTCGTCCGCCCCTACCCGGCGTACAACACCCCTCAAGAGACCGAGGCGGTGGAGGAGCCCGTCGCCACCCGGCGGGAAACCGGCCCGACCGTCCTGTCCGTGATGGTCGGCCGGCTCGCGGCGACAGCACCGCCGGTACGACGCATCTGGCTGCCCCCACTGCCCGACGCCACCACCCTCGACACGGCCGCAGGCCCCCTCCACGCCGGCGCAGACGGTGTGCGCCTCACCCACACAGGCGGACCGATGAACGTCCCCCTCGGCGTCCTGGACGACCCGGCCCGGCAGTGGCAGCAGCCGTGGCGGCTCGACCTGACCGTCGCCGGCGGGCACGCGGCCGTCATCGGAGGCCCGCAGTCCGGCAAGACCACCCTCCTGCGCACCCTCGCCCTCTCCCTGGCCCTCACCCACACGCCGTACCAAGTGGCCGTGTACGGCCTCGACCTGGCAGGCGGCGGCCTGTCCGCCCTGTCCGGTCTGCCGCACGTCGGCGGCATCGCCTCCCGCGCCGACCACGAGCGGGCCGCCCGCACCGTCGCCGAGGTGCGCGGCATGCTGGCGATACGCGAGGAGCTGTTCCGCGAGCACGGCATCGACTCCGTCGACCAACTGCGCCGCCTGCGATCCAAGGGACGGCTGCCCGAGCTTGCCGCCACGGACGTCGTACTGATCATCGACGGTTTCGGTGCACTGCGTGATGAGTTCGCCGACCTCGACGACGCGGTGGCCGACCTGCTCAAGCGCGGCGGCGGCTACGGCATCCACATCGTCGCTGGCTTGCTGCGCTGGAACGACGTCCGCATCGCCACCCAGTCGATGTTCGGCACCCGCATCGAACTGCGCCTCAACGACCCGGCCGACTCATCCATCGACCGCAAACTGTCCGAGACCCTCGCCCCCGGCACCCCCGGTCGCGTCCTGACCGACGGCAAGCTGTTCGCGCAGGTCGCTCTGCCCCGCATCGACAACCGGCCGACGGCAGGCGACCTGGGCCCCGCCCTCGAACACGCCGCCCGCACCATCCGCGCCTCCTGGCACGGCGAAGTCGCCCCAGCCGTACGGGTCCTGCCCACCCGTCTGTCCTCGGCCAAGCTGCCGGGACCGGTCGCCGAACCGGCGACGGTCCCCGTAGGCCTCGACCAGGAGACCCTCGCGCCGGTCCTGCTCGACCTGTTCGGCACCGATCAGCACCTGCTGGTCCTCGGCGACAACGAGTGCGGCAAGACGAACCTGCTGAAGCTGATCGCCACCCAGCTCGTCCGGCGATACAGCGACAAGGAACTCGTCTTCGGCGTCTACGACCCCCGCCGCGGCCTGCGCGGCGTGGTCCCCGAGCCCTACCGCGGCGGCTACGCCCACAACGCCAAGCTCGCAGGCGCACTGTCCACCGGCATCGCCGCAGAGCTGGAGAAGCGCCTGCCGGAGACGGCGGACCCCGACGCTCCGACGACCACCGAGCCCGCCTTCACCGGGCCCCGCATCGTCATCCTGGTCGACGACTACGACATCCTCACCGCGGCCGGCCAACAGCCCCTGGCGCCCTTCCTGCCGTACGTCTCCTCCGCACAGGACATCGGCCTGCACTTCGTCGTCGCCCGCCGCACCGCCGGCGCCTCCCGCGCGCTCTACGAACCGCTCCTGACCACACTGCGCGAAACCGGCACCACCGCACTCGTCATGACCGGCGAGCGCACCGAAGGCCAGCTCTTCCCCGGCCTGTACGCGTCCCGGCAGCCGCCTGGCCGGGGCACACTCGTCCGCCGCGGACGCCCCCACCAGCTCATCCAGACCGCCCTCGCAGATGAAGAAGGCCCGTGACCAAGGACGTCATCGCGCTCACCCCCAAGATGCCGGACCTGCCCACCCTGCTCGCGGGCCTCTACGCCGGCGGCCCCGACCTCGGCGTGAACACCACGGCCGACGGGGCAGTCGTCCAGCTCTGCGGCCCCGACGGCCGTCCCCTGGTCTCGGTGGAGGCACCCATCCTCGTCCACGTTCCCGGCGAGACCACCCGCCTGCTGGACCACGCGGTCGAGGACGGGCCGGTGTGGTGGACCGAGGCCCGTGCCTCGACCGCCGTCGCCGAAGCCGGACGACTCGCGGGCTCCTTCGCCGGACGTCTGGCCACCGTGCTGGGCGGGACGGTATGGCCGCCGGAGGCCGCCACCACCGACGTCGTCCCCCTCACCACGGACGTCTCGGCGATCCCAGCCCCGGCCACCGGCGCCCCCGCCGTGGACGTCCTCACCGACTCGACAGCCGTGGTCATCCAGGACCGCCCCCTGGTCGCCATGACCAGCTGGCTCTCCGACGCCCTGCGCACCGCGGCCACCGCCGACCGCGCCCTGCAGATCGTCACCCCGCCCTCCGCACGCCTCACCCTGCCCACCCGCACGGCTCTGCGCGGCGTGCCCAACCGCTGGGTCGTCCAGGATCCTGAGCACGGTTACTACGACGGCCTGTCCGGGGCCGTACTCCACTGGAAGGACGGCAGCTTCATCCCCGTACACGACGAGCAAGGCGCCACCAGGGTCGCCGAGGCCTTCACCCCCACCCCCGACACCGGTGACCGCCAGCTGATTCTCACCCTGCGCACCCGCCAGCCGGCCGAAGAGAACCTCGCCCTCGGCCACGCCCTGGAAGCCGCCTTCCAGCACCTCACCGGCGCACCGCCCGCAGGCTGGAGCACCGCCGAACCCGTCAACCTCCCCTGGTCCACCCGCCAGTTGACCGACCTGGCCCGCGCCCGCGCGCCCCGGCCCACCTGGCTCGTCGCCGTCGGGCACTCCGACCGCCCCGCCCTCGCCACCGTCCGCGTGCTGCGCACACCGGCCGGGATCGAGGAGGACATCACCCTCGCCATCGGCTACGGCGGAGACGAGACACCGGCCCTCGACATCATCGCGGACCTCGCGGCCGAACTCGACACCCAGCACGGCCTCGTCACCCAGCTCACGTCACTGCGCGCCGCCCGCCGCGACCTCACTGTCCCCTCACGCCTGGAACCCCCGCCGATCCCCGTCGCCTTCACGCTCGGACACGACGAGACCGAACGCATCGGCCCGGCCCGCGCCGAGCATCCGCCCCAAGGCCCCACGCCCGCGCGGCTCGGCCCCACGGCGCGGCCCGCCCTCCACTACTCCCTGGGGGACGGAACAGATGCCCGGGCCTGGACCACGTTCCAGCACCTCATCCAGCATCTGAGGCAGGCGTGACGGCCGGCCCGACCGGGTGAAGGACCGGTAAGGGCCTCCGGCACAGCCCAGATGCCTTCAGCACGGCAAATCCGCCGAAAGCGGCAGACGAGTCGGGCTGTACGCCGGGTTCTGTTCCCGGGGTTCCTCGCGGAGCCCCGGGCGACGGCCATCCATCTAGGGCCGGCGTTGCCACCGGCCTCGTGCGGTCTACCCGCGGACTCGGGCGGGCAGCCCTCGATCGTCCGCGCAGGAGCACCGAGGTGCTCCCTCTTGACCTTGCTCCGGGTGGGGTTTACCTAGCTGCCTGAGTCACCCCAGGCACTGGTGGTCTCTTACACCACCGTTTCACCCTTACCGAGGGCCGGAGCCCTCGGCGGTTTGCTTTCTGTGGCACTGTCCCGCGGGTCACCCCGGGTGGCCGTTAGCCACCACCCTGCCCTGTGGAGCCCGGACGTTCCTCGGGGAGCTCCCCGTCAGGGGGACTCCACGCGGCCGTCCGCCCGGCTCGTCTGCCGTGTCGACCATGGTACCCGGCGGATCTCCCGTTTCGGCGCCGCGGCCGTGGCCAGCACCGAGCCCGCCAGGATCAGGGTGAAGGCGACGCCGATGCCGAGGGTCAGTTCCTCGTCCAGGAAGAGGGCGCCCGCGCCGACGGCGACCGCCGGGTTGACGTAGGTGATCACGCCGGCCCGGGTCGGGCCGATCTCCTTGATCAGCTCCAGGAAGGCCACGAACGCGATCGCGGTGCAGATGATGCCGAGGCCGGCGAGGGCGGCCAGGACCTCGGCCGAGGGCATGGCGGCGGGCCGGGTCAGGTAGGCGGCTGGGGCGTAGACAACGGCGGCTAGCGTGAGGCAGGGGGTGATCAGTTGGAGGGTCGGGACGTCCTTGAGATGCCGGGCGGCTATCAGCGGGGCGGTGGCATAGCCGACGACCGTCACCAGCACCTCGGCCAGGGAGCGGGCATCGCCGCCGGTGAGGTGGGGCAGGGTGAGGACGGTGACGCCCGCGAGACCGAGGCCGAGTCCGGCGACACGGCGGGCGCCCACGCGTTCCTCGGCGCCGAAGAAGCGGGCCAGGATGAGGGCGACGATCGGCACGCCCGCGATGAGGAGTCCGGCGGTGGAGCTGGACAGATGGCGTTCGGCGTCGGTCAGGGTCCACCAGGGGCCGATGATCTCGATGACGGCGAAGGCCAGCATCGGCTTCCAGTGGGTCCGGACGGTACGGCCGAGGCCGCCCTGGCGGAGCGCGAAGGGGAGCAGGAGCGCGGCGCCCAGCGCGCAGCGCGTGAACACCACCATGGACGGGGACAGGTCCTCCACCGCCACCTTGATCATCAGGTAGGGGACGCCCCAGACCACTCCCATCAGGGAGAACAGGAACCAGCCGCGTGCAGTCATGCGGCGAGTCTCGGCCGCCTCACCCCGCCGCGTCTTGAACGCTGTTGCGGTACGCCGCCGGGGTCACGCCCAGTACGCGGCGGAACCAGCGGGTGAGGTGCGCCTGGTCGGCGAAGCCGACGAGGCCCGCGACCTCGGCGGGGCGCAGGCCGGTTTCCAGGAGGCCGCGGGCCCTGGTCACGCGGTGCTGGGCGAGCCAGGCGTAGGGCGGTACGCCCATCGTCGTGCGGAAGGCGCGCAGCAGCTGGTAGCGGGAGAGGCCCAGGTCGGTGGCGAGGTCGGCCAGGGAAGGGGGTTCCAGCAGCTCGTCCGCGAGGCGGTCGCGCACGGCCCGGGCGATGTGGCCGGCGCCGGGCACGGTGTCCTCGCTCGCCCGCGCCGTGGAGTGCCGGCGGGCCAGGGCCGTGAGCAGCCAGGGCAGCCGGGACTCGGCCTCCAGCGGGTCGGGGCAGGCGCTGATGTCGGTGTGGGCGGCGCGCAGGGCGGTGGCCAGTTCGGGGTCGTGCAGGACGGGGTCGCGGAAGTGCGGGGTGCCGCCGAGCGTGCCGTCGGTGAGGAGGGTGGGCTCGGCGTACAGGGCCTGGTAGGCGTAGCCCTCGCAGGCGGCCGGACCGCCGGTGTGCATCTCGCCCGGCTCCAGCACGACGATCGAACCCGGGTAGGAGTGGATCAGCCCGCCCCGGTACGCGATGACCTCCGACCCGCCGACCGTGACGCCGATGGTGAATTCCTGGTGGGCGTGTGGAGCGTAGACATGCTGATCGAAGTGGGCGGTGAGGAGATCCAGGGGCGGCCCGTCCCGCCCCAGTCGCGCCCTCGCCCAGCGGGCCTGCTCGCGTATCCGCCCCCGTGTGCTCACCCCGTGGTACCTCCCCACCTCACAGGGGATCAGAGGAGGTCCGTAGTGTCCAGTTCGAAAGCGAACGGCTCGGGCAGAGTGATCGGCTTGCCGAAGGGGCGGGCGCAATGCTCGCGGTAGTCGTTCTGCTTGGGTTCGCTGAACAGCGTGACCTGAGCGGTGTCCCGGTCGACGAGCAGGTAGAGAGGGATGCCGGCGCGGGCGTAGCAACGGCGCTTTACCTCGCGATCAGCCTTCGGCTTGGTCGACGTCACCTCCAGCACCATGGCGACGCCTTCGCAGGACATCCAGGAGCCGACCCCGCCGAACAGGTCGAGTTCGATGGGGCCGAAGGTGACGTCCGGCACCAGGTGGTTCTTGGGGCAGGCGTCGCCGCTCCGCAACTTCAGCCCCTTGTTCCCGGAGAAATCCATATCGGTCCGGGACTGCTTGATCACTTGCCGCACGATCCGGCTGATGTACTTCTCGTGATCCCCGTCCGGCGGCGGCGTCACAACGATCTCCCCCTCGATCAGCTCGGCCCGGAAACCCTCCGGGGTGTCCAGGGCGAGAAAGCCCTCCAGCAGGACCTGTTCCTGCGTGAGCGGCTCATGGGCCATGGCAGTCATGTCACGCCCCTCCTTCGGTCGCTCGCCAGACTGGGACATCGCCGAACCACCCGTCCGTGAGATCGGGAACCGTTCCCTCGATCGTGGCACACGATCACGACCGCCGTCAGAAGCCAGAGCCGGTCCTTGACCTTGCCGCAACGTCAACGTCTCTACTGGTCCCATGCGGATCGGAGAACTCGCCGACGTCGTCGGTGTCACCACGCGGGCCGTGCGCCATTACCACCATGTGGGGCTGCTGCCCGAGCCGGAACGGCGGGCGAACGGGTATCGGGAGTACGGGCTGCGGCACGCTGTCGTGCTGGCGCGGATCCGGCGGCTGACCGAGTTGGGGCTGGGGCTCGCCGAGGTGCGGGACGTGCTGGCGGACGACGCGGGGAAGGACCTCGTCGAGGTGCTGACGGAGCTGGACGAGGATCTGGCGCGGCAGGAGGAGGCCGTCCGGGAGCGGCGCGGGCGGTTGCGGGCGTTGCTGGAGGCTGAGGACGGGCTGCCCGCCGAGGGGCCGGTGTCGCCCGAGCTGGCCGCGTTGTTCGCCGGGACCGCGCAGCTGTCGGACTCGCCCATGGCCGCCAAGGACCGCGAGATCATCGCCTTCCTGGAGACGGCCATGCCTGACGAGGCCCGGCAGCAGCTCATGTCGTCGCTGGGTGCGGTGCTCGGCCGGCCCGAAGCCGTGGCGCGGGCCAACGAGGCGTATGCCCGGCTCGACGCGCTCGCCGACGCGGAGCCGGACGATCCGCGCGTCGCCGAGGCCGCCCGGGCCCTCGCCGACTGCATTCCGCCGGAGCTGTTCCCGGAGATCGGGGACCTCGACCACGGCGGCGGTGTCCTGCGCGCCTTCTACGAGGACCTGGCCCCGGCCCAGGCGGAGGCGATCCGCCGGACGCTGCGCATCCTCACCGAGGAGCGGCGATGAGGGTCGCGCGCCTGCTGGTCCGGCACGAGGCGCGGCTGCTCGTGAGTCTCGTGCTGTGGGTGGTGCGGCGGACCGACGGGACGAGGAGTGGGAGGGCCTTCGGGTATGCGCGCGGGCAGGGCGCGATGATGTTCGGGTTCGGGTTCGTGTGTCTCGTCGAGACCGTCGCGATGTCCGTGCTGCTGCGCGACTGGCCGACCGCGCACGCCGTGCTTCTCTTCCTGGACGTGTACGGCATCGTCATCGTCGTCGCGCTGCACGCCTCGTCGGTCGTACGCCCGCACGTGCTGGATCCGGACGCCGGCTCGCTGCGGATCCGCCGGTACGTCCATGTCGACCTGCGGGTTCCGCTGGAGCGGATCTCCTCGGTGCGGCGCGAGCTGCGGATGACGCACGAGCGGGCCGACGGCGAACTCGACGTCGAGGTCGGGTCCCAGACCACCGTCACGCTCGAACTGACGGAACCGGTCACGCACGTCACGTTCTTCGGGCGTCGCAGGGACGTACGGGTGGTCCGCTTCCACGCCGACGACGCCGACGGGCTGGTCCGTGCCCTCGGCCGGGCCCGCGTCTGAGCTCCCCGTACCCTGTCGGCGGAGTTCGATCGAAGGAGTACGCGTGCTTGTCCTGCTGCCGCCGTCCGAAGGCAAGGCCTCCTCCGGCCGCGGTGCCCCGCTGAAGCCCGAGGCGCTGTCGCTGCCGGGGCTGACCGCCGCCCGGGAGGCCGTCCTCACCGAGCTGGTCGAGCTGTGCACCGGCGACGAGGACAAGGCGCGCGAGGTGCTCGGGCTGAGCGAGGGGCTGCGGGGCGAGGTCGCGAAGAACGCGGGGCTGCGCACGGCGGGGGCCCGGCCGGCCGGGGAGATCTACACCGGGGTGCTGTACGACGCCCTCGGCCTCGCCTCCCTGGACGCCTCCGCCAAGCGGCGGGCCGCGCGGTCGCTGCTGGTCTTCTCCGGGCTGTGGGGAGCGGTCCGGGTGACGGACCGGATCCCGTCCTACCGGTGCTCGATGGGTGTCAAGCTGCCGGGTCTCGGTGCGCTGGGCGCGCACTGGCGTACGCCGATGGCGTCGGTGCTTCCCGAGGTGGCCGGGGACGGGTTGGTGCTGGATCTGCGGTCCGCCGCGTACGCCGCCGCGTGGAAGCCGAAGGGCGAGGTCGCCGGTCGGACGGCGTCCGTGCGGGTGCTGCACGCGCCGACCCGGAAGGTCGTCAGCCACTTCAACAAGGCGACGAAGGGGCGGATCGTGCGCAGTCTGCTGACCACCGGGGCCGCCCCGAAGGGGCCGGCCGAGCTGGTGGAGGCGCTGCGGGACCTCGGGTACGTCGTGGAGGCGGAGGCCCCTGCGAAGGCGGGGCAGGCCTGGTCGCTGGATGTGCTCGTGACCGAGGTCCACTGAGCATCATCGCAGCATCGGACTGAGTGTTGCAGCATACGCAATGAGCTTTGCGCATGCTGTCGAGTCGGCGGCAGGATACGGCCATGGCCTCACCCCTGCCCGCCTCCGTGCTGGATCTCGCGCCCGTCGTCCCTGTCGTCGTCATCGAGGATGCCGGTGACGCCGTACCGCTGGCGCGGGCGCTGGTCGCCGGTGGGCTGCCCGCGATCGAGGTGACGCTGCGGACGCCGGCGGCCGTGGAGGCGATCCGGGAGATCGCGGGGCAGGTGCCGGAGGCGGTGGTGGGTGCCGGGACGGTGATCAGCCCCGGGCAGGTCACGGACGTGGTGGCCGCGGGCGCCCGCTTCCTGGTCAGTCCCGGCTGGACGGACGTGCTGCTGGAGGCGATGCGGGGCTCCGGCGTGCCGTTCCTGCCGGGGGTGTCGACCACGTCCGAGGTCGTGGCGCTGCTGGAGCGCGGGGTGCGGGAGATGAAGTTCTTCCCGGCCGAGGCCGCGGGCGGTACGGCCTACCTGAAGTCGCTGTCCGGGCCGCTCCCCCAGGCCCGGTTCTGCCCCACGGGCGGCATCGGCCCGGCCTCCGCCCCGGACTATCTGGCCCTGCCCAACGTCGCGTGCGTGGGCGGGAGCTGGATGCTTCCGCAGGACGCGGTCACGGCCCGCGACTGGGGCCGCGTCGAAACGCTGGCCCGCGAGGCGGCGGCGCTCAGCGCAGGTGTGACGTGTCGTTGAGGAGCCGGAGGCTGGCGTTGCCGTCCGCGTAGTACGCGACGACCGACAGGGACGCCGCCGACAGTTCCATCCGGAACAGGGACTCCGGCGGGGCGCCGAGGGCGAGCCGGACCAGCGTCTTGATCGGGGTCACGTGCGTGACGAGCAGGACCGTGCGTCCCGTGTACGCCGCGATCAGCTTGTCGCGGGTGGCGGCGATCCGGGTGGCGGTCGCCGCGAAGCTCTCGCCGCCGCCGGTGGGTTCGGCGTCCGGGGAGGCCAGCCAGGCGTTCAGGTCGTCGGGGTGGCGCTCGCGCACCTCGGCGAAGGTGAGGCCCTCCCAGGCGCCGAAGTCCGTCTCGCGCAGCCCGTCGTCGACGCTCACGTCGAGGCCGAGCCGGGCGGCGATGATGCCGGCGGTCTCCCGGGTACGGGCGAGGGGCGACGACACGATCGCCTGGATCGTGCCCCGCCGGGCGAGCAGGGCGGCGGCCCGCTCGGCCTGGTCCCGGCCGATGTCGGAGAGGGAGGGATCGGTACCACCACTGCCGGAGAACCGCTTCTGCGGCGTCAACGGCGTCTCCCCGTGCCGCAACAGCACGAAGGTGGCGGGGGCGCCCATGTCGGCGGGAGCCCAGCCGGGGGTGGCGACGGCCTTGGCGGCACGGGCGTCGGCGTCCGCCTTGGCCGCGGCCGTGGCCGTATCCATATCCGTGTCCGTGGCCGTATCCGTGTCCGTGTCCGTGTCCGTGTCCGTGTCCGTGGGAGCGTCAGCGCCCGTCTTGGCCGCGCGATGGTCGGCGTCCGCCTCGGGGGCGTGGGCGTCGGAGTCCGCCTCGGCCGTGGGAGCGTCAGCGTCCGTCTCGGCCGCGCCAAGGTCGGCGCCCGCCTTCGGGGCACCCGCGTCAGCGTCCGCCTTGGGGGTACGAGCGTCCGCGTCCGCCCTGCCGGCACGAACACCATCGTCCGCCTTCGCCGAGCCCGCGTCAGCACCGTCCCCGACGGGAGCCCCACCCAAGGAGGCGGCGCGCCCCGTCGCCAGGGCTTCGCGCACCCTCGCGGCGCCCGCCGCGGCGTCACCCGGCGGGCCGGACGGGGCGACAGCCCCGGCTCCGGCTCCGGCTCCGGCTCCGGTGTCCAGCTCCGCCGTCGAAGTCGACGCCGACCACTGCTCTCCCCTGGCACCGGCGTCCATCGCCTCGTTGGCCAGCCGGTCCGCGTGCTTGTTGCGCTCTCGTGGGATCCACTCGTACGTCACGCGCCCGGGCGGGAAGATCCGGGCCGCGTCCGCGGCCAGTGGCTTCATGTCGGGGTGCTTGATCTTCCAGCGGCCCGACATCTGCTCGACGACGAGCTTGGAGTCCATCCGGACGTGGACCGTCGCGCCCGGGTCCAGTTCGTGGGCGGCGCGCAGGCCGGCGAGGAGGCCGCGGTACTCGGCGACGTTGTTCGTGGCGACGCCGATGTACTCGGCGGCCTCCCGCAGCGTCTCGCCCGTCGCAGCGTCGCTCACCACGGCCCCGTAGCCCGCGGGTCCCGGGTTGCCCCGCGACCCGCCGTCGGCCTCGACGATGAACTCCCGCACCGGAACGGCTCCCAGCGGCCTAGATACCGGACTCGGACGTGCGCACCAGGATGCGGCGGCAGTTCTCGCAGCGGATCACCGTGTCGGGCGCCGCCTTGCGGATCTCGCTCAGCTCCGTGATGGCGAGCTCCTGCCGGCAGCCCTGGCAGCTTCGCGCGTACAGCTTCGCCGCGCCGACGCCGCCCTGATGCTCGCGCAGCTTCTCGTAGAGCTTGAGCAGGTCGGTGGGGATCGAACCGGCGATGACCTCGCGCTCCTTGGTGACCGTGGCGACCTCGGCGTCGATCTCCTCGAACGCGGCGTCGCGGCGTGCGGTCGCGGCGTCGATCTTCGACTGGACGGATCCGACCCGCTCGGTCAGCTCGGCGACCCGCTGCTGCGCGGACTCCCGGCGCTCCATGACCTCCAGCACCACGTCCTCCAGATCACCCTGCCGCTTGGCGAGCGAGGCGATCTCGCGCTGGAGGTTCTCCAGGTCCTTGGGGGAGGTGACGGCACCGGAGTCCAGGCGCTGCTGGTCGCGGGCGGAACGCTGGCGCACCTGGTCCACGTCCTGCTCGGCCTTGGTCTGCTCGCGGGCGGTGTCGCTCTCCTCGGTCTGCGCGGCCACGAGCAGGTCGCGCAGCTGGGTCTGGTCCTTGGTGAGCGACTCGATCTCGGCGTGCTCGGGCAGCGACCTCCGCCGGTGGGCGAGCTGCTGGAGGCGGACGTCGAGGTCCTGGAGGTCGAGGAGTCGGATCTGGTCGGCGGGCGCGGCGTTCAGTTCGGGGCTCCCAGTGGGTCAGAAGTGGCAGAGGCCGCGTGGGCGGTCCAGGGGTCGGTGACCGTCTTCGAGACGTGGACGCGCAGGTCCCATCCGTGACGGTCGGAGATCTCGTCGAGCTGGCTCGCGGCCAGCTCGCACCAGGGCCACTCGGTGGCCCAGTGCGCCGCGTCGAGCAGCGCGAGGGGGCTGTGGGCGCGGGCCTCGGAGACGGGGTGGTGGCGCAGGTCCGCCGTGAGGAAGGCGTCGACGCCCGCCGCGCGTACCTGGTCGAAGAGGCTGTCGCCGGAGCCGCCGCTGACGGCCACGGTGTGCAGCACCGCCTCGGGGTCGCCGGCGACCCGGATGCCCTGCGCGGTGGCGGGCAGCCGCTCGGCGGCACGGGCGGCGAACTCGCGGACGGTCAGCGGGTGGTCGAGGGCGCAGACGCGGCCCAGTCCCCGGCGGCCCTCGGGATCGCCGGCGTCCGGCACGAGCGGCCCGGTGACGCGCAGGTCCAGGGCGCCCGCGAGGGCGTCGGAGACGCCGGGGTCGGCGGTGTCGGCGTTGGTGTGGGCGACGTGCAGGGCGATGTCGTTCTTGATCAGAGTGTGGACGACACGGCCCTTGAAGTGCGTCGCCGCGACCGTCGTCGTGCCGCGCAGATAGAGCGGGTGGTGGGTGACGAGCAGGTCGGCGCCCAGCTTCACCGCCTCGTCGACGATCTCCTGGACCGGGTCGACGGCGAACAGGACGCGCGTGACCTCCTGGTCCGGGTCGCCCACGACGGTGCCGACCGCGTCCCAGGACTCGGCCCGCTCGGCGGGCCACAGGTTCTCCAGCGCGGCGATGACTTCAGACAGACGGGGCACGGGTGCAAGGCTACCCGTCTGATCTGTGGCGTTGAACCGCCACCGCCGCCGTCCTCTCCCCCGGCCTCCTCCCCCGGTCCCCTCCCTCGGCGCCCGCTGTCGGCCGGCTGTCGCCCCGCCCAGCACAGAAGCCCCCGCATCCTCAGGCGAATCGTTCCTGGAACACCCTTATGTGTGAAGTCGGGACCCTGCGGATTCCCCGCCTGCACGTACGATAACTACGTTCGTCACTGGAGGTGACCGAACGATGACAGCGTGTGCGATCGAGCCTTCGGCGGGACACGAGGACGACGGGGTCGCGCCGGCAGGATGCACACTCACCGCGGACGGCGCCTACGCCGCACGCCTCGCGTCGGCCGGCGACTCCTGGTTCCCGGAGCGCTGGACCCTGGACGGCCCCGAGCCGTACGCGGTACCCCTGCCCCGCAACCAGCCGGAGGAACCCGGCACCGAGGTGCAGCCGATGGGTGACGGGCGGGTCCTCATCCACCGTCTGGTGGCCGGGCGGCACGCCTTCTCGCTGCTGTACCCGACCGGGCCCGGCACCGGCGAGCTGCCCCTGGGCGTGGTCCAGTGCCCGGACGACACGGCCCGGCTGCGGCTGCTGCCGCCCGCCCCCGGCGGAGAGCGGGCGTACGCCCTGGCCGTCGGCCCGCGTGCGACGACGGTGTGGCTGGTGGCGGGCGGTGCCTTCGGACCCGAGCGGCTGGCCGAGCTGCCCGGCCGCTGCTCGGGCGGGGTCTGGCTGGACCGTGCGGGACGGCTGCTGGCCCTGGACCGGGAGACCGGCGGACGCACCAAGGCCGTCGTGGTGGACCTGGAGCGCGGCGGGGAGATGTCGCCGCTGCTCCAGATCGCCGCCGACAGCGACGACCGGCTGCTGCTCGCCGACCACGACAGCGGGCTGCTGCTCATCCGCTCGGACGCGCCATCGCCGGGGCAGGACCGGCTGGGCTGGGGTGTCCTGGGCAGCACCCTGCCGGTGCGCTTCCCGGAGTGCCTGCGGCTGCGGGACTGCACCGTCACGCCGTTCGCGATCCAGCCGGGGCAGATCCTGACACCGGAGAGCTGCGCGGTGGCGCTGCGCGTCGACGGGCCGCGCGGCAGGTGGGTCGGCGTGTGGCGGCCGGCCGAGCGGCGGGTGCACCATCTCCCGGCGCCCGAGGGGTGGCTGGCGGGCACGGGCCTGTGGACGCCGGAGGGGGTGCTGCGTCTGCCGTACGCGACGGAGGCGGTGCCGTGCGGCGTGGCCCTGGTGAGCCCGCCCGCGGCCGCGGCGCCCGAGCCCGGCGCGACCCCGGTGCCAGGACACCCCCCAGGACACCCCCCGGAACCGGCGCCCCCGGCTCCGGAAACCTCCAGCATGCCTCCGCAGTTGGCACAGCCCGCACACCCCCCACGACCCACTCCACCAGCCGATCCCGCTCCACCTCCGGCCCCCTCCGCCCCCCGCCCGGTCCCGCTGCAAGAGGCGCCGTTGGGACGGCTTGTAACGAACTAGTGCCGGTTGGCGTGGCCGCCTGGATCCGGGATACGGGGTGCCGGTTAAACTCGCCCGGCTGTTTGAAAGATCATGTTGACGGGGTGAATTCCATCCGATGAGCGACGCCAGCAGGAACCAGCTGCACACAGCCGACGTCCAGGAGACCGCCGCCGGCCACGGCCGGCACCGCGGCGAGATCTCCACGCAGGTCGGCGAGACGGCTCCGCGCGGCCGCCACCGCAAGCCGGTGACGGAGACCGAACGGACCGAGCGCACCGAGACGGCGGCCTGACGGCACGTCAGTGACCGTACGACGAACGGCCCCGCCCGTGTATGGGGGTGGGGCCGTTCCCGTTCCTCAGCCGCGCCTCAGCCCCAGCACCTCCGCCGCCGCGAACGTCTCCCCCGCCGGCCGGTCCGCGTAGTACGCCCCGAGGACGGCCTCCAGTTCGTCGTACGTGAAGGTGTCCTGCTTGCTGTCGAACCGGGCGGCGACGCGCGGCCGTTCGACGACGGCCACCATGCCGCCGTGCACCACGAGGAGCTGTCCGTTCACATGGGCGGCGGCGGGCGAGGCCAGAAAGCCGACGAGCGGGGCGACATGCTCGGGGGCGAGCGGGTCGAGGCGGTCGCCGGAAGGCTGTTCGACGCCCGCGAAGACGTCCTCGGTCATCCGCGTGCGGGCACGCGGGCAGATCGCGTTGGCCGTGACGCCGTACTTGCCGAGGGCGAGGGCCGTGGAGGTGGTCAGGCCGACGATCCCGCCCTTGGCGGCCGCGTAGTTGGGCTGCCCGGCGGAACCGGCGAGGAACGCCTCGGAGGAGGTGTTCACGATCCGCCCGTACACCGGCTCCCCGGCCCGTTTGGACCGCTCGCGCCAGTGGGCGGCGGCGAACCGGATGGTGTTGAAGTGCCCCTTGAGGTGCACGCGGAGCACGGCGTCCCACTCCTCCTCGGCCATCGAGAACACCATGCGGTCGCGCAGGATGCCCGCGTTGTTGACCAGGATGTCGAGCTTGCCGAACTCGGCGACGGCCGACTCGACCAGTTCGCGCGCCTGCCGGAAGTCGGAGACGTCGCCGGTGTGCGCGAGGGCGGTGCCGCCCGCCGCGCGGATCTCGGCGGCGACCTCCTCGGCGGGTCCGGCGCAGGCCTCGCCGGTGCCGTCCCGCCCGGGCTGCCCGTAGTCGTTGACGACCACGGCGGCGCCGAGCCGGGCGAGTTCCAGCGCCTCGGCCCGGCCGAGCCCGCGGCCCGCGCCCGTGACGATCGCGGACAGTCCCTGGAGCGGCAGCGGCATGGCGGTGTCCTCACATCTCGATGCAGGTACGCAGGGCGGTCCCGGTCCGCATCTGGTCCAGGGCCTCGTTGATGTCGGCGAGGGGGACCCGGTGGGTGATCAGGCCCGCCAGGTCGACGCGGCCCGCGCGCCACAGGGCGATGGTGCGTTCGTAGGAGCGCAGGATGTCGCCACCGCCGTACATGGACGGCAGGATCCGCTTCTCGTCGAAGAACAGCTCGAACATGTTCAGCTGGAGGAAGTCGTCCATGGCGCCGGCGCCGACCACGACGAGGGTGCCGCCGCGCCGGGTGGTGTCGTAGGCGGTCCGTGCCGTGGCGGACCTGCCGACGACCTCGAAGACGTAGTCGAAGCCCTCGCCCGCGGTGACCTGCTGTTTGGCGTCGGGCAGTTCGTCGGGCGAGACGGCCTTCGTGGCCCCGAACCGCAGGGCGGCCTCGCGCCGGGAGGCGACCGGATCGACGGCGACGATCTCGGCGGCCCCGCGCAGCCGGGCGCCCTGGATCACGGAGATGCCCACGCCTCCGCACCCGATGACCGCCACCGCCGAACCGGCCTCCACGTCCGCCGTGTTGAGGGCGGCGCCCAGCCCGGTCGTCACCCCGCAGCCGATGAGGGCGGCGATGTCGAAGGGCACGTCGTCGGGTATCGGGACCGCGCACCCGGCGTCGACGACGACCTCCTCGGTGAACGTGCCGGTGCCGGCCATGCCGAAGACGTCCCCGGCGGGCCGCCTGAAGTTGGGGGTGCCCGCGTTCATGAACCCGGCGAGGCACAGCTCGGTCTGCCCGCGCTTGCAGGCGGGGCAGACTCCGCAGGCGGGCAGCCAGCACACGACGACCCGGTCGCCGACCGCCAAGTGGCCGACACCTTCGCCGACTTCGAGGATCTCGCCCGCCCCCTCGTGTCCGGGCACGAACGGCCCGGGCTGCGGCAGCACCCCGCTCATCGCGGACAGGTCCGAGTGGCACAGCCCCGTGGCGCGCACCCGGATCCGCACCTTGCCGGGTCCGAACCCCACCGCCTCGACGTCGTCGAGGACCTCCAGTTTGTCCTGGCCGATCTCGTGCAGTACGGCTGCGCGCATGGTGCGGCTCCCCTCGTACGGCGTTCTGGACTCAGGTGTGTTCGACGACGGTGTCGGCGAGGACGGGCGTGTCGTCCCTCTCGACGGCGCTCACGGCGACCCGGATTCCGCCGTCCAGGCGCCACATGCGGATGCGCAGCGTCTCGCCCGGGTACACGACCCCGGCGAACCGGGTGGCATACGACCGCACCCGGGTCACGTCCCCGTCGAGCAGCGTGTCCACGACCGCCTTGAGCGTCATGCCGTAGGTGCACAGGCCGTGCAGGATGGGCCGGTCGAACCCGGCGCGCTTGGCGAAATCGGGGTCGGCGTGCAGCGGGTTCCGGTCGCCGGAGAGGCGGTAGAGCAGGGCCTGGTCCTCGCGGACGTGCCGCTCGACGACCCGGTCCGGCTCACCGGCGGGCGGATCGAGCCGGGTGGACGGTCCCCGGTCGCCGCCCCAGCCGCCCTCTCCCCGGACGTAGATCTGCGCGTCGTTGGTCCACAGCGGCCCGTCGTCGTCGGCCACTTCGGTCCGCATGACGAGGACGGCCGCCTTGCCCTTGTCGTACACGGCGGCGATCCGGCCGGTGGCGGTCGCACGCCCCCGGGCCGGGATGGGGCGATGGATCCGCAGGCTCTGCCCGCCGTGAAGAACGCGGGCGAGATCGACGTCGACGCCGGGCATGGACAGCCCGCTGATCACCCCGGGGGACCCGGCGCCCGCGACGGTGGCGAAGCTCGGCAGGACGTGCAGCCGGGACTCCAGGGTGTAGCGCAGCTCGTCGGGGTCGGTGGCGGGGACGCCGGCGCCGATGCCGAGGTGGTAGAGCTGCACGTCCTTGTGGTCCCAGGAGAGCTCGCCGGTCCGGGGCTCGGCGGCGAGCGCCTTGGCTGCGTCGATGGGCATGGGGCTCCTGATCGCCGTGGGAGAGACCGCCGTGGGAAAGACCTCGGCACGGCCGTCCGCACCGTCGGTCGCACCGAGGCCTTCTGGGGCCGAACTGGAACGCGTTCCAGTCCTGCGCCCTCTGTATAGCCCAGGCCACCACACTTGTGAAGCCTCCTGACACTGTGTCAGATCGCGACAGCTCCGGGGCAGGGGGCAGGGCGCAGTACGACCCACGTCGGCGTGTACGTTGACGATGGTCCGCGCCACACGTGCATGCACACGTACACGTACAGGGCGTCGGCAACTGCTTGGGGAAATGGAGCACATGGCACGCGTCGCCGTCATCACCGCGCCGAACATCGGGTACCGCAACACCGGCATGCTGACCGTCGACTTGGCGTTCGAGTCCCTGCGGCGGCGGATGACCCCCGAGATCGACGCCACCTGGTACACCCTGCACACGCCGGAGACCGTGCCCCTGCGCGAGTGCGCGCGAGACACAGACCTCCCGTTCCACTTCCACCCCCTGGCGGAGCACCTCGACACGCTCCGCGACCACGACGCGGTCGTCTTCTGGGGCGACTTCCTCCACACCCGGCACTACCTGGAGCAGGACGCGACGAACCGTCTGCTCGACTTCGGTTTCGCCGAGGACCGCGGCGCGGCCCGGAACCTGCTGAACCGCACCCTGCTGTTCGCCGACCAGCCGGACGAGCTCCTCGCGCGGACCCTCAGCTACGGCGGGACCATCCTGCACAACTCGCAGTCCGACTACGAGGACAAGGAATACGGCCCCCTGTTCTCACGCCTGGTGACACGCAGCCGCCGCGTCTGGGTGCGTGACCCGCTCTCGGCCGCGAAGATCGCGCACCTGCGCCGGGACCGCACGACCGACTACTTCGGTTCGGACGCGGCGCTGCTGTCCCGTCCGGGCGACCTCGACCACCTCCCGACGACGGAATGGTCCCGGGCGGTCCCGGACGGCGGCGCGATCGGCGTGTTCCTCGGTGCCCGTACCCGGATCCCCGAGTGGCTGCCGGCCTTCTGCCAGGACCTGTCCGAGCGCCTGGGCGCCCCGCTCGAATGGCTGCCCTGGTTCGACCGGGACATCCCCGCTCCGGTCGGCCACATCGCGCCGCGCCCGGGCCGGCACACCATCGGCGACCTGGTGGGGGTCCTCCCCCGCTACCGCCTGGTCATCACGGACACCTACCACCTGTCCGTCAACGCCTGGGGCGCCGGCACCCCCGCGGTGTGCGTCGGCGCGCCCGAGCCGACCCCCAAGACCCACGACGACTACCTGACGCTGAGCGATGTGAAGAAGCACGTCTTCCACATGGCTTACGACGCGGCGGACTTCTACCTGTCCACCCAGGAAGGGCACCGGCAGGGCGTCGACCGGCTGGTGCGGCTCCTGGAGGGCGGCGGTGCCGAGGCCGTGGCGGCGCGCATCCGTGCGCACGCCGACTACTCGGCGACGGCGTTCACCGAGACGCTGGCCTCGTTGCTCGACGCGCCACGGTGAGACCTCAGGTCCGCCGGAACAGCGCCGTCCACAGGAAGCTCTCGCCGAAGTACGCCGACTCCTCCGGCTCGTCCCGCATCCGCCGCAGTTCGACCTCGGTCAGGCCCGAGAAGATCTCCCGCAACGACTCGGACGTGTACGCGAGCCCGCCCCCGAGACCTTTCGCCTCACGGTAGAAGCCGGTGTCGGACAGCTCCGACCCCATCCCGCCGGCACCGGCGGCGAAGCACGTGAGGCTGAACACGCCCCCGGGAGCCAGGACGTCGTCCAGCAGCGCCAGGTAGCTGATCCGCCGGTGCGGAGGCAGATGGTGGAAGCAGCCGGAGTCGTGGACGAGGTCGTACGGCCCGGTGAGTTCCGTGCCGGCGAGCGCGAAAGCGTCCCCGCAGTGGAACCGTACGCCGTCCGCCCCCGCCTCACGGGCCCGTTCCCGGGCCCAGTCGACGGCCGCCGGGGACAGGTCGACCGCGTCCACCTCGAACCCCCGCTCCGCCAGGTACAGCGCGTTGCGCCCCGGGCCGCACCCCAGGTCCAGCGCCCGCCCCCCGCTGATCACCCCCTGTTCGACACAACTCACCAGGTTCTCGTCCGGCTTCGCCACGAAGAACGGCACCTGCCGGGAACGGTCGGCGTAGAAGCCGTCCCACCAATCGGCGCCCCGCCCCGTCCACCGATCGGCCTCGGGCGCGAACAGCCCGTCGAGCAGCGCGAGTACGTCGTCGACGGTGCGTATGTTCCGGTCCATCCGGTCCCCCTTCCGCTTCCGGCAACCCTATGCCCGGACAGGAGGAAAGCCCAGCTCAGACGGGTTTTCAGGCGCCGGTGAAGGGCCTCCTGCGGCCTACCGCCGAACCGGGAACCACCCGCCCGGGGCCTCACTCCGCCCCCGGGCCGAAAGAGCGGCGGCGCGCCGCCCAGGGGCCTCGACGCCCCCGATACGGACGACGCGACGCGCACCGATGTCCGCCGTCGGCAGATCCAGGAGCTGCCGACACCCCCTAGTGCTCCCGTGCCGTCCGCGGCAGCCAGACCCACATCAACAGCACCCCCACGGCCAGCACTCCGGTCCCCACCCGGAACGCCAAGGCGTACCCCTCCGTCAGCGCCTCCGGCGTCCCGCTCCCAGCCGACCGGGCCGCCGCGAGGGTGGACAGGACCGCCAGGCCCAGGGAACCGCCCATCGTGCGGGAGGTGTTGACGAGCCCGGACACCAGCCCGGCCTCCTCGGGCGCCGCCCCGGACGTGGCCAGGGAGGCCAGCGGCGTCGCCGCCAGGCCCGCGCCGAGCATCATCAGGACTCCGGGGACCAGGATCGTCGTCGCGTACGCGCCCTCGGGGGTCATCGTCGACTGCCAGGCGAAGCCCGCCACGGCGACCAGCGTGCCCAGCACCGCCACATTCCGGGCCCCCACCCCCCGCATGAGCCGGGGCGCGATCTTGGAGCCGAAGATGACGGCCAGGGAGCTCGGGACCAAGGCGAGTCCGGCCTCCAACGGGGTGTAGCCCAGGACGTTCTGCGCGTACAGCGTCATGAAGAACCACATGCAGAACATCGCGAAGCCGCACAGGAACATCGCCACGTTCGCCGACGACACCGACCGCAGCTTCAGCAGCCCGAGCGGCATCAGCGGACTCTCCGTCCGGGCCTCGACCGCGAGGAACAGCCCGATCAGCGCGAGCCCGGCGAACAGCGGCAGCAGCGTGGCCGCCGCCGTCCAGCCCGCGGCCTCCGTCTGGGAGATGCCGTAGGCCAGCGTGCCGAGCCCACCCGTCACGAGCAGCGCGCCGGGCAGGTCGAGCCGCCGCCCGTCCCCGGCCCGGCCCTCGGTGAGGACCCAGGCGGCCGCGCACAGCACCACCGCCCCCACGGGCACGTTGATCAGCAGCACCCACCGCCACGACAACGTCTCCACCAGGAGCCCGCCGACCAGGCCGCCCGCCGCGCCGCCGCCGGCACCGACCGCCGTCCAGGTCCCGATGGCCCGGGCCCGGGCGGCGCCCTCCGGCACCGAGGCCGTGAGGATCGTCAGCGTCGAGGGCGCCAGCACCGCCGCCCCGAGCCCCTGCACGGCCCGCGCCACCAGCAACTGCCACTCCTCCTGCGCCAGTCCGCCGCCCAGCGAGGCCAAGGTGAACAGTCCGAGCCCGATGAGGAACATCCGCTTGCGGCCGTAGAGGTCCCCGGCCCGCCCGCCGAGCAGCATGAACCCGGCGAAGGCTATGGAGTAGGCGTTCACCACCCATTGCAGGCCCTGTTCGCTCAGTCCGAGCCCGGTCCGCATCGACGGCAGCGCCACGTTGACCACGGACACGTCCAGCACGACGAGGAACTGCCCGGCACAGGTGAGCGCGACCACGAGCCAGGTGGGAGGCGCGGTACGGCGGGGCGTACGGGTTATTTCGGCGGCTTCGACCATGGGTGTCATGCTCTCAACCACTCCAGCCCGTGGGCATCGGTTTTTGGACCAGGTTCTTGGACCTAGGACCACGGCAGCTCCGGCCCCCTTCCGCAAGAGAAGGTCAAGATTTCGTTAGAGTGCCGAAGCAACGGAATAGTTGCCTACGCATACAAGGTTCACACCCCACGTAACCACGCGCCCCCCGAACACACCCCGGCCTGGAGGCCCTCCTCAATGACGCAGACGACGACAGTCCGTCCCGCCGGCGGAGCGCGCGGGGCCGTGGTCCCGGTACTCGCCTTCGCGGGCATCGTTGTCGCGGTGATGCAGACCCTGCTCGTCCCGGTCATCAAGGACCTGCCGCAACTGCTGGACACCGCCCCCAGCGACGCCACCTGGGTCCTGACCTCGACCCTCCTCTCGGGCGCGGTGGCCACCCCGATCATGGGCCGCCTCGGCGACCTCTACGGCAAGCGGCGCATGCTGATCACGAGCCTGTCGGTCATGGTCGTCGGCGCCCTGGTCAGCGCGTTCACCAGCGACCTGCTGCTCATGATCGCCGGCCGTACGCTCCAGGGCTTCGCGATGGGCGCCATCCCGCTCGGCATCGGCCTGATGCGCGACATGCTGCCCCGCGAACGGCTCGGCTCGGCGATGGCCCTGATGAGCTCCTCCATAGGCGTCGGCGGCGGCCTCGCCCTGCCCGCCGCCGCCCTGGTCGCCCAGCACACCGACTGGCACGCCCTGTTCTACGGCGCCGCCGGCCTCGGTGTCCTCGCCATCGCCCTCACCCTGCTCGTCGTGCCCGAGTCGCCGATGCGCGCCGAGGGCTCCTTCGACCTGCCGGGCGCGATCGGCCTCTCCGCCGGTCTCGTGCTCTTCCTGCTGCCGATCACCAAGGGCAGCGACTGGGGCTGGTCCTCCGGCACCACGCTCGGCCTGTTCGCCGCCGCCGCGGTCGTCCTGTTCCTGTGGGGCGTGATGGAGCTGCGCGTCAAGGCGCCGCTGGTCGACCTGCGCACCACGGCCCGTCCGGCCGTCCTCTTCACCAACCTCGCCTCGATCATGGTCGGCGTCTCCTTCTACGTCGTCTCCCTGGTCCTGCCCCAGCTTCTCCAGCTGCCGAAGTCCACCGGCTACGGCCTCGGCCAGTCGATGGTCGTCGCGGGTCTGCTCGTCGCGCCGCTCGGCCTGACGATGATGTTCACCGCGCCCGTCTACGCCCGGCTGTCCGCGAAGTACGGCCCCAAGGTCACCCTGATCCTCGGCCTGCTGATCATCGCGATCGGCTACGGCGCCGGCCTCGGCCTGATGAGCGCCGCCTGGCAGAGCCTGGTCATCTCGGTCCTGCTGGGCGCGGGCATCGGCCTCGCCTACTCCTCGCTGCCCGCCCTGATCGTGGGCGCGGTCCCGGCCTCGGAGACCGGTGCGGCGAACGGCCTCAACACCCTGATGCGCTCCATCGGCACGTCGGTGTCGAGCGCCGTGATCGGCATGGTGCTGGCGAACACCGCGGACAACGTCGGCGGCGTCGAGATCCCGACCATGCACGGCTTCCGGGTCTCCTTCCTGATCGCGACCGGCGCGGTCGCCGTGGGCCTGCTCCTGGCCCTCTTCCTGCCGGGCCGCCGCCCGTCGGACAAACCGCAGTTGCGCGCCAGCAGCGAGGAGGACGCGGCACTGGAGCGCGCCGAGCAGGTCCTGCGCGGCTTCCGCGGCCGGGTGCTGGCGGCCGACGGCACGCCGGTCGCCCGCGCCAAGGTCACGCTGATCGACCGCCGGGGCCGCCAGGCGGGCGCGACGCTCTCCGCCGAGGACGGCAGCTACACGCTCACCGTCCCCGACCCGGGCTCCTACGTCCTCGCCGCCCGCGCCGCGGGCCACGCCCCGCTCGCCTCGTCCGCGACCCACACGGGGGACGAGCGGCCAGTCGACCTGGACCTGCCGCTGCCAGGACACACGGTCTCAGCCCCATGAAAGTGAGTTATGGCGTGTGTGGATTGAGTGTCCGGGTGGTGGTGTGTGGTTTACGGGGGGAGGGAATGGGCGTTCCCAGATCGAATGCGTGACCTTTTCGGACGTGGGGCGTCGGGTGGGTGACAGACGTAGCCAGGGCCGCAGGGAAGGGGGACGGGGGTGGGTATTGCGCGTGTGCTGTCGGAGCCGTTCGTCGTCCTCGGTTCCTCCGGCGTCGCGATCCGTACCCGGCTCAAGGGCCTGTCCGCTGGGGACGAGGAGGTGCTGCGCCTGGTCGGCAAGCACCTGGGGTCGCTTGCTTCGCGTGACCTGAAGCGGCGCTGCGCAGAGGGGCTGCAGCACTCTGCGCAGACGTGGGCGCAGCGTAAACGCGCTCTGAGTGCGGAGTCCTCGTCGCGGTGGGCGGGCAGTATCACCAAGGCCACGCATGATCAGTGGGCGCTGTCGCGGCGTGCGCAACTCGCCCACATCCAGGCTCTGGAAGCCGGTGTGCGCACGATCGCGCACCGGTTGTCGCTGCCGGTGGGCGAGAAAGGCACCAAACGGGCGCCGGGCGGCTACCGGAGTCGGCAGGAGTGGTTCGCCAAGACACGTCGCCTGCGCGTGCTTGAGGACCGGCTCGCCGCCGAGCGTGCCGACCGCGAAGCCGGGCGGGTGCGCGTCGTACGCGGCGGGAAACGGCTGGCCCGCAACCGCCACCACCTCGACCAAGCACAGCTCACCGAGGCAGCCTGGCGCCAGCGGTGGGAAGCGTCGCGCTGGTTCCTTCAGGCCGACGGGGAGAGCGGGAAGCGGTTCGGGAACGAGACGATCCGCCTCACCCCGGACGGTGAGGTCAGCATCAAGCTCCCCGCGCCGCTCGCGTATCTGGCGAACACCGGGCACGGCCGGTACGTCCTCACCGGAACCGTCGCCTTCCACCACCGTGGCGAGGAGTGGGCCGACCGTGTGGCGGCGCACCGGGCCGTGGCCTACCGCATCCACCTCGACACCGACCGGAACCGCTGGTATGTGACCGCCTCGTGGACGATCCCGCCGGTCAAGACGGTTCCACTGGCTCAGGCCCGCGCCGGCGGGATGATCGGCGTCGACACCAACGCCGACCACCTCGCGGCATGGCGCCTGGACGCGCACGGCAACCCGGTCGGCGCCCCGCGCCGGTTCTTCTTCGGCCTCGACGGGCCCGCCACCTACCGCGATGCCCAGGTACGGCACGCGCTGGTACGCCTGCTGCACTTCGCCAAGCGCCACGGCCTGAGTCTGGCGATCGAGGACCTGGACTTCCAAGCGGAGACGACTCGAGAGAAGCACGGCAGTCGGAAACGGTTCCGCAAGCTGATCTCCGGCATGCCGGTGTCCAGGTTGCGAGCGCGGCTGGTCAGCATGGCCGCTGAGCTGGGGATCACCATCGTCGCCGTAGACCCGGCCTACACCTCCCAGTGGGGGGCCCAACATTGGCAGAAACCCCTCACCAGCAATAAACGCGCCACCACCCGGCATGATGCCGCCGCGGTGGCGATCGGAAGGCGCGCCCTCGGGCACCCGATCCGGCGACGGGCGGCACCGCCCCCGCAGCACCAGAGCGATGCTGCTGGGTATCGGACCGCCCAGGCCGGACCGGGCGCCCAAGGGCGTGAGGAAACCCGCCCCCGCATTCCCGGACCACGGACACGATCCATGCGCGCCGGATGCGGAGCGAACGCGGGGGACCAGGACGCCCAACACCGTTCGGGGCGTCCGGCTGAGCACGTACAACTCATGCTCAGACTCTAGGAACGGTACGGCACCATGGGCGCACGGAGTCGTACGAGCGAGAGGAACCCCATGCCCCCGACCCCCAAGCCCGAGATCCTGGCCGCGTTCGAGGCGGCGAAGGGGTTCATGCCCGTGGACGAGGGCCTGGCCCTGTACGCGGCGGCGGTGGAGGCCGGGCGGTTCGGGCTGCCGCTCCTGGAGGTCGGCACGTACTGCGGCCGGTCCACGGTCCTGCTCGCCGACGCGGCCCGCGAGGCCGGGGTCTGCGCCCTGACCGTCGACCACCACCGCGGCAGCGAGGAGCAGCAGCCGGGCTGGGAGTACCACGACCCGGAGACGGTCGACCCCGAGCTCGGCGTGATGGACACGCTGCCCACGTTCCGCCGCACGCTGCACCGGGCGGGCCTGGAGGACCACGTGGTGGCCCTGGTCGGCCGCTCCCCGCAGATCGCGGCGATCTGGCGGACCCCTCTCGGCCTCGTCTTCATCGACGGCGGCCACACGGACGAGCACGCCACCGCCGACTACGAGGGCTGGGCCCCGCACCTGGCCGAGGGCGGTCTGCTCGCCATCCACGACGTCTTCCCCGACCCGCAGGACGAGTTCACCGGCCAGGCCCCCTACCGCGTCTACCTCCGGGCCCTCGCCTCCGGCGCGTTCACGGAGGTCTCGGCCACGGACTCGCTGCGGGTCCTGCGGCGCACCGGCCCGGGCATCTAGCAGAACGGCTGGGCGGGTGAACTGCGCGCCCTCCGCCCCCTCCCGGTCGGCCCACGGGCGGCGTGGCGAGTCGGCGGGCGACCGCCGCTGCCCAAGGATCCGGCCGCGTGGCACACACCTTCGCAGAGCTCGTGGAGAAGCAGCGCGCGGCGGACGAGGCGTACGCCCGCGTGCGGCAACTGCAGGACGCGTACGGTCCGCCCACCCAGACCAAGTGGAGCCCCCAGCAGACCACCACGTGGGAGACCGCCTGGCGCGCCTGGCGCGACCTCGCCCGCGACGTCCAGGCGGCGGTGACCGCGTACGCGAAGCAGGAGCAGACTCCCCGCCAGGAGATCGAGGCGCGGGTGAAGGAGGCGGTACGGCACGGGGACCCCGACGCCAACGACGGGTAGCCGCCACCCGTTGGGCCGTGCTCGACCCGCAGCGGGCCGGCGGCGGCCGCTAGGGTGGCAGACGTGTCGTACGTAGGCCCTGACTTCGAACCTCCCCAGCCCCGCCGCTCCCGCCGCGGCCCCCTGACCGTCGCGCTCGCCGCGCTGGTGCCCGGGGCGCTGCTCGGCTGGCTCGTGTACGAGACGGTGGGCGGCTCCGGGGACGGAGACGGCTCGGGGCAGGCAACCGTGCGGTCCTCGCCGCCCTCCGCGTCAGGCGCGCCCACCGACGACGGCAAGGAGCCGAGCGCCTCTCCGGCGCCGACGGCGTCCTCGACCTCCGCGCCCGCTCCGGCCTCCGGCCCGCTCAAGGGGAAGGTCGTCGTCATCGACCCCGGGCACAATCCGGAGAACTTCCAGCACCCGTCCGAGATCAACCGCAAGGTGAACATCGGGACGAACTGGAAGGAGTGCGACACCACGGGCACGTCCACCAACGACGGTTACACCGAGGCGAAGTTCACCCTGGACGTGGCACACCGGATGCGCACACTCCTCGAAGAGCAGGGCGCCACGGTGAAACTGACGCAGGACGCCGACCGGCCGTACGGCCCGTGCGTGGACGAGCGGGCCCGGATCGGCAACGAGGCGAAGGCCGACGCCGTGGTCTCGGTCCACGCGGACGGCTCGGGCGCCGGCAACCGCGGCTTCCACGTCATCCTGCCCGGCACCGTGCACGCGGGCGCCGCCGACACCCGTGCGATCGTCGCCCCCTCCCGCGATCTCGGCGAGCGCGTCGCGGGCCGCTTCGTGGCCGTCACCGGCAGCGCGCCGTCCAACTACGTCGGCGACGGCAGCGGTCTCGTCACGCGTAAGGACCTGGGCGGTCTCAATCTGTCAACGGTTCCCAAGGTGTTCATCGAGTGCGGCAACATGCGCGATAGCAAGGACGCGGCGTTGCTGACCAGCGGCGCGTGGCGGCAGAAGGCGGCGCAAGGGATCTCTGAGGGAATCGTGAGTTTCCTGCGCGGGTAGCTCTCGGCGGGCTGATCCGGGCGGACACCCTGGTCGGGCGGACGATAGGGTCCGTTCGTACGATGAGGGGCCACCCCCACGCTTCACACCGGGGCCCGACGACGGCATGGTGACAGCGACGCCTCTACCGACGACGAGACGACCTGCGAAGGACCTGAAGTGAATATCCGCTCCCTCACTCGAGGCGACGGCGTGGTGATCGGAGCAGCGGTGTTGCTCTTCATCGCGTCGTTCCTCGACCTCTACTCGATCGATGGTGTCCCTGACAGCGCCGACCTTCCCAGTCTGTGGGCAAGCGGGCCGGTCGTGCTCAGTGTCGTTCTGGCGGGGATCATCGGCGCCGCGCTCGTCGTCGTCGCCCGCAGTCTCCCGCAGGTCCCGAAGATCGCGGGTCTCGACCTGGGCCAGTTCGGCGTCGCCCTCACGGTGTTCGCCGCGTGGAGCGCGCTGGGCAACATCTTCGACCCGGCCGGCGGAGCCGACAACTTCGAGGGCAGCACCTCCGACGGTCCCAGCGCCGGCCTCGGCCTGACCCTCGCCCTCGTCGCCACGCTGCTCCTGGCCGCCGCCGCCCTCGCCACGCCTCTCGTCCCGGCCCTCAAGGGCGCCCTCCTCCCGGCGCCTCGCCCCGCCACCCCGCAGCCCTACGGTGCTCAGCCCCCCGGCGGCTACGGCTACCCGGGCGCCCAGCAGCCGGGTGGCTACGGCCAGCCCCAGCCGGGACAGCCCGGCCCCGGGCAGCCGGGTCAGCCCTACGGTGGTCAGCCGCAGCCCCAGCAGGCCCAGGCGCCGCAGCCCCCGGCCGGGGACTTCTCGCCGTTCTGGTTCGCGGTGCCGGTGCCGCGGCCGCTGTTCGCCGAGGACGGTTCGCCGACGCCGATCGCCGAACTCGCGCCGGGCACCTGGTACCTGGCCGTCGAGCAGCGTGGCGCGGCCCTGGTCGCGCAGACGCAGGACGGTCGCCGCGGTGTCCTCCAGGACACGTCGGGCATCCAGCGCGGCTGAGCCCCCGCACGACGTACGGCCTCTCGCCCTTCCGGGTGGGGGGCCGTTGCCGTACAGTCGTCGCCCCGTTGGCTGACATACCGTCAGGAGGCAGGCATGCGGCTCGGTCTCGCGCTCGGCTACTGGGGGCGCGGCCCCTCCCCCGACCACGTGGCGCTCGCGCAGGAGGCCGAGCGGCTGGGCTACGACTCGGTGTGGACGGCGGAGTCGTGGGGCTCGGACGTCTTCACGCCGCTCGCCTGGATCGCGGCGCACACCTCACGGATCAGGCTGGGCACGGCCGTTGCGCAGATGGCGGCCCGCTCGCCGACGACGACCGCGATGCACGCGCTGACCCTCGATCACCTCTCCGGCGGCCGCATGATGCTGGGCCTCGGACTGTCCGGCCCGCAGGTCGTCGAGGGCTGGTACGGCCGCCCGTTCCCCTCCTCGCCGCTCACCGCCACCCGCGAGTACGTCGACGTCGTACGGCAGGTGCTGCGGCGGGAGGCGCCGGTGGAGCTGGCCGGCCGCTTCCACTCCCACCCCTACCGGGGCCCCGACGCCACCGGCCTCGGCAAACCGCTCAAGCCCATCACCCACCCCCTGCGGCCCGACCTGCCGATCCTGCTCGGTGCGGAGGGGCCGAAGAACGTCGCCCAGACGACCCGGATCGCCGACGGCTGGCTGCCGCTGTACTGGTCGCCGACCCGGCCGGAGGTCTACGGCCCCGCCGTGCGCGAACTCCCCGAGAACTTCCTCGTCGCACCCCTGGCCCAGGCCCGGGTCTGCGACGACGTCGCCGAGGGCCTGCTGCCCGTCAAGGCCATGCTCGGCCTCTACATCGGCGGCATGGGTCACGCGGCCCGCAACTTCCACGCCGACCTCATGGCCCGCATGGGGTACGAGGAGGAGGCCCGCCGCATCCAGGAGTTGTTCCTGTCAGGCCGCCGGGAGGAGGCGGTCCTCGCGGTGCCGGACGCCTTCGCCGACGAGATCTCCCTGGTCGGACCGCGTGAACGCATCGCGGAGCGGCTGGAGTTGTGGCGGAAGGGGCCGGTGACCGACCTCCTCGCCCTCGCCCCCGACCCGCACACCCTGCGCGTGCTCGCCGAGCTCGGCTCCCGGTGAGCGGCGGCGGTCACCAGAAGATCGCGATCGCCTCCAGCGTCACCTCGCGGGTGTCCTCGCGCCAGCCGGTCATCTTGCCGAGGCAGCGGGCCGTGAACGTGCCGGCCGGGATCGAGCGGCGCGCGTTCCCGGGGGCCACGACGCGCATGGACACCGGGGGCTGCTCCTCGCCGTACTCGGCCCGCAGCTCGAATCCCTCCGCCACGTCCGGCACACGGGTGAAGACGCCTTTGACCGAGACGAATTCGCCGATGCGGCTCAGGGTCACCGCACGGCCGTCGGCCAGGTCGTCGGCGAGGTTCCGGTTCGGGACGACGGTCAGGGTGGTCAGGTCGGCGTGGACGATGGCGTCGGCCCGGTCGAAGGCCTCCATGACCACGCCGATCACGTTGATCGGTTTGTCCTTGCGCACGAACTTGCGGAACGTCTCCTGGCTGACGTCCCGCTTCAGCCGGAACCGGAACAGCCACGTCAGCACCCGGCTCCAGAAGCCGACACTCGTGTCGACCTTCGTCCGCAGCTCGACGGCCTCCTCCAGCGCGGACCGGTAGTTGCCGAGCTCGTACAGGTCCATGACCGCCTGCTCGTCCAGGTACAGGCAGATGCTGTACGCCGACTGCCAGTGCCGCAGGTGCCTGCGCCGCTCCCGGGCATGGCGCACCAGGACCACCGCGAGCACCAGCACGCCGGCGGCCGTCACCAGCCAGACCGTCATCCACGGCCACCAAAGGCTCCACCACAGTGCGTCAGTGACAGCCACGGATCTCCTTGAAGGCCTCGGAAAGGGACGAGCCGGCGGCGTCCACCATCCGTCCGCCCGTCCTCGCCGCCGCGCGCCGCAGTTCGCCTGCGTCGGCCTCGCCGAAGTGGACGGGGTAGGTGTGAACGGCGTCGCGCACGGCGGCGGGCAGCGCCTTGTGGCGGCGTACGAACTCGGGATAGGACAGGCCCGCGTTGTTCTCGCCGTCCGTCATCAGGACGAGTGAGACGGAGCGGTCGGGGTCGGCGGCCAGTTCCCGGGCGGCGGTGCGGTAGCCGTGGTCGAGGGCGGACCACACGGCGGTGGCGTCGCCGTAGCCGCCCCGGGCGACGGTGCCGGCGAGGGCGGTCAGGTCCCTCGGGCCGGTGACGGTGACGGTCTTCTCCTCCAGCACCCGGCCGCCGAACCGGACGACGGTCAGCCGTTCACCCCGGTAGAAGCGGGTGAACTTGCCGGAGTGGGAGAGGTCCGCGCCGCTGAGTCCGGCGAAGGCCCCGCGCAGGGCGGCCATCCGGGCGCCGCGCATCGAGCCGGAGAAGTCGAGCAGGAAGACCACCTGGCTGGTGGTGCGGCGGTCGGGGTCACCGTAGTCCGCCAGCAGGGTTTCCACGACGGCGGGCCGGTCGGGGTAGAAGAGCGCGTTGCCGACCGGTTCGCGCAGCCGCGGGTCCCGGGTGACCGCCGTGTTCACGGGGCGGCGCAGAGTGTGCCGCATGATCCGGCGTTGCACCGAGTCGCGCCGCAGCCACTGCGTGACCTTGCCGTACGCGGTCCGGTGGGCCGGGTTCAGCAGGAGCAGCGGGAAGTCCGCCAGGACCATGCCGTCTTCGGGGCGGACGATCTCCAGGCGGTCGTCGAGGCGGTCGGTGGCGTTGAGGGCGAGCAGATCGGACTCGTAGGTGATGAGGGCGTTGGCCTCGTCCTGGTGATCGACGTAGGAGTCGACGAGTGCGGGGCCGGTGTCGGCGGTGAGGGTCTGGCCGGAGCGGAAGCCGCGCAGCCGGTCGCAGGAGACGTCCTCGGGGCGCAGAGCGGCTCCGGTGCCGGCCGCGGCGGTGGCGACGCCGACGAGGGCGGCGAGACCGCTGCCGGCGTGCCGGGGGTCGGCCATGCCGAAGCGGACGGTGCCCGTGGCGGCGGCGTCCGCGATGTCCGCCCAGGTGAGCCGGGAGCCGGGCACCTGGGCGCGCAGCTTCCGTGCCACGTCCGGCTTCAGGCCGATGACGACGGGGGAGGTCATGGTGGGCGTGCGCTGCCACCCCCGGGTCGCGTTCTTGTCGGTGAGACGCAGATAGCGGTCGGACGACAGCCACGCGAGGTCGTACCTGTCGCTGTCGGGGGTCTTCGTCTCGGCGTCGGCCCGGTGGTCCAGACGCAGGTCGACGCCGGTCTCGTCCTTCAACTCCCCCAGCAGCGGGCCCAGTACGGCGAGGTCGGGACCGGCGAGCACGCGCAGCCGGACCGGGTCGTCGCCGTCGCCGCCCGAGCAGGCGGTGAGCAGGGTGGTGACGAGCGCCAGACAGAGCGCCAGCAGGCCCGCGCCGCGCCTCACCGGCTGCCCGTCCGGTCCGGGCAGTCTCCGACGATCTCGGTCATCTTCTCCAGCAGGGGCAGGCTGGGCAGGACCGCCCGGGTGTCGTCGGAGGATGTGGTGGGCACCGGGATCTTCCGTTCGGTGAGGAACCGGGTGAGCTCGTCGCTGGTCGCGCCGCTGCCGGCGTTGCGGGCCCGGAAGCCCAACTCCATGGCCCGCTGCTGGAGTTCTGGGTCCTTGCTGACCAGTTCGCCGAGCCGGGCGCCGTCGCCGGTCAGCGCGACGAGCTGGGGTTCGGTGACGAAGCGTGTGGACGGGTAGAGCAGGACGCGCTCGTCGTCGGTCGTGCCCTTCTCGGCCTGGTGACCGATCTGGTGGGCGAGGAACTGGTGCTCGTAGATCACCGAAATCGGGGCGATGCTCGGCCCGTCGGGGGACAGATACGTTTCGGCCCGTTCGGAGGACGGCAGGCCCTGTTCGATGAGGAGCGGCTTGATCTTCCGGGCGAGTTGCTCGGCCTCGGCCTCGTTGTCCGGCGCGTCGTTCCCGTGCTCGACGAAGGCCACGAGTCCGAGGTAGGTGCCGGCGGAGTTGGACTCGCAGATGTCCGAGGTCTGGGCGAGGATCTTGTTGCCGTTGCGGACGCGCTTCTCGTCGTCGATCTCGTTCCAGCGGTAGCCGTCCTTGGGTTTGCGCTGGACCCCCCTGCTCTTGGCGCGCGCGCTCTTGCCGTGCGCGAGATCGAGGAACTTCCGCATGTCGAGGGTGTAGTACATCGGCCGGCCGCCCGAGCCCGGCAGGCCCTTCGCGACGCCTTCGACCCTGAGCACCTCGGCGTAGTCCCGGTAGGTGGCCAGCACGATGGGGCTGACGAACGGGCGGTACAGCAGCACCGGACGGTTCGCCCGGGCGCGCTCCCGGCTGATCAGGTCGGCGGCCGGCTGGCCGGAGGGGAAGACGACGTCGTACCCCTCGTAGTCCTGCTTGGCGATCTCACGCGAGCCCATGTTGGTGATGTGCACGCGGAAGCCGTGCTTCATGAGCAGCCGCTCCACCACGGGGTCCTGGAAGAAGTCCCTCTTCGAGGCCATCTTGGCCTCTATGGTGACCACTTGCCGCAGCGGCAGCAGCAGGTTCCCGGAGGTCACGAGCAGGACCAGCCCGATGACCGGGACGGGCAGCGCCGACGCCAGCGCTCTGCGCAGACGTCGGCGCGGGGGTCTGGTGACGGTTAACCGCGGCTCTTCGGTAGCGGGTCTGTTCGCGGGCACCTGCGTTCTCCCCCCGTGACACCTGCGTTCTCCCCGTGTGCCGGGCCAGGATCGTCGGTGATGCGGGTGTACCCCGAACGGCCCTGCCGGGAACGTCGGTTGAACGCGGGAAGAAGCGCACGGCGAAGGCCGGTGGGGCGCGGCGCACCGGGCCCGGGTTTGAACGAGGTTTCACGGGCTACCCGGTTGGCATGTCCCCTCGATATCGCAACGGTGCGAATCAGGCCGGCACGATCATCGCGGTCGTCGCCGACATCATGGCCCTCATCCTGGGCCTGTGGATTCTGATGTACCTGCTGGACGCGAACCGGGCGAACGACTTCGTCCAGTTCATCCATGACGCGGCCCGCTGGCTGGCGGGTTGGTCCCACGACCTCTTCACGTTCGACGAGGCATGGGCCCGAGTGGTCGCCGGCTACGGCCTGGCAGCGGTGGTCTACCTGTTCGTGGGCCACGCGATCGCCAATCGCGCACACCGGCACTGAAAATGCCGTGAGGGGTTCGCCCTCAGGGGCGCGGGGCTGTGTCGATATGCGGCTCCGCCGCGTGGGCGCGAGCTACACAACTCACAACCCGCGCCCGCCAACCCCCGCGCCCACCGGAACTCCTAGGCGCAGCAGTCCGACTCGAGCCCCAGTGGCAGGCCCTCGCCGCCGAAGACCCGGCACGTGGCCTCGTGTCCCCCCAGCGCGGCCACGGCCAGCAACAGCGACCCCGCAGTCCACGTGGTCAGCTCCTGCGGCCAGATCGCGTCGTCCTCGAAGACGTACCCCGTCCAGTACAGGCCGCTCTCCGGATCGCGCAGGTGCTGGATCGACTGGAGGATCTCCAGTGCGCGGTCCGACTCCCCCATCGCCCAGAGCGCCAGCGCCAGTTCGGCGGACTCGCCGCCCGTCACCCACGGGTTGGGGACCACGCAGCGCACCCCCAGTCCCGGGACGACGAAGCGGTCCCAGTCCTCCTCGATGCGGGCCTTGGCCTCGGCACCGGTCAGGGCACCGCCGAGCACGGGGTAGTACCAGTCCATCGAGTAACGGTTCTTGTCGAGGAACCGCTCCGGGTGCCGGCGTATCGCGTGCCGCAGCGCGCCCGCCGCCAACTCCCAGTCCGGCTGCGCCTCTTCCCGCTGTTCGGCGATCGCCAGTGCGCACCGCAGGGCGTGGTGGATGGAGGAGCTGCCGGTGAGCAGGGCGTCGGCGGTGTCCGTGCCGTCGTCGTCGCGCCGCCAGCCGATCTGCCCGCCCGGCTGCTGCAGGCGCAGCACGAACTCCACCGCCGCGTACACCGCCGGCCACATCCGCTCCAGGAACGTGTCGTCGCCGGTGGAGAGGTAGTGGTGCCAGACGCCGACGGCTATGTAGGCGACGAAGTTGGTCTCCCGGCCCCGGTCGGTGACCTCGGCGAAGTCCCCGTCCGCATAGGCCGCGTACCAGGAGCCGTCCTCGTTCTGGTGCCGGGCCAGCCACAGGTAGGCCCGTTCGGCTGCCTCGTGTTCACCGGCCGCGTCGAGGGCCATCGCGGCCTCGACGTGGTCCCACGGGTCGAGGTGGTGTCCCCGGAACCACGGGATCGCGCCGTCCTCGCGCTGCACGGAGAGGATGCCGGCGACGGTCGCGGCGGCCTGCCCGGCGGTGAGGACCCCGGGCAGGACCAGGTGTTCCGTCCGGGGAGTCGTCACTGGGCGTCCGCCCCGGTGCCGGAAAGACGCGGCAGGTGCGGCTTGGTCGCGTACGCCACGAAGCTCTTGCCGATCAGTGGGTTCAGCGCCTGCTCCGCGACCCGGGTGGCCAGCGGTTTCTTCATGATGTCCCAGACGAGCAGCTTGTGGTACGCCCGCACGGGCAGCGCCTTGTCGTTGTCGACGCCGAACGCGCACTTCAGCCACCAGTACGGGGAGTGCAGCGCGTGGGCGTGGTGGGTGCCGTACGGCTCCAGACCGGCCTCACGGATCTTCTCCAGCAGCTCGTCCGCCTTGTAGATGCGGATGTGGCCGCCCTCGACCTCGTGGTAGGCGTCGGACAGGGTCCAGCAGACCTTCTCGGGGCCGTAGCGCGGGACGGTGACGGCTATGCGTCCGCCGGGCTTCAGCACGCGCACCATCTCCGCGAGGACGCCCTTGTCGTCCGGGATGTGCTCCATCACCTCGGAGATGATCACGACGTCGAAGGACTCGTCGGGGAAGGGCAGTGCCAGGGCGTCGCCCTCCATGGCCGTGGCGGTGGCGCCCTCGGGGGCCTCGCCCGCCTCCTTCATCGCCGCGAACCACTTCGCGACCTCGCGGATCTCCTCGGCGTTCTGGTCCAGGGCCACGACCTGCGCGCCGCGCCGGTAGCACTCGAAGGCGTGCCGGCCGGCACCGCAGCCGAGATCCAGGACTCGGTCGCCCGGGGCGAGCGGGAACCGGGAGAAGTCGACGGTCAGCACGTGGCCCTGCTTTCGGAGTTGACGCCTTCTACATCTGTGGTGGCTGCGGAGACAGCACCTGCGGGAGCCGGGGTCGCCGAGCGGTTCCCGCCCGCCGCGGAACCGCCGGAGGCCAGGGGCGTCACCACGGAACGGTCGCCCGGCGCTGCCGGGCGGCCCGTCTCGCCGGCCTGGGACCTGGCGATCGCCTCGCGGTAGCGCGCCACCGTGCCCTCCGCGGCCCTGGCCCACGTGAAGTGCCGCAGTACTCGTTCCCGCCCGGCCGCGCCGAGCCGCGCGCGCAACTCCGCGTCGCCCAGGAGCCGGCCCAGCCCGGCCGCCAGTGCGTCCGAGTCGCCCGGCGGCACCGCCAGGCAGGTCTCCCCGTCCCGGCCGGCGACCTCGGGGATCGCCCCGCCGGTCGTGGCGAGCAGGGGCGTCCCGGTCGCCATGGCCTCGGCGGCCGGCAGCGAGAAGCCCTCGTAGAGCGACGGTACGCACGCGACCTGGGCGGAGCGCACGAGGTCGACGAGTTCCGCGTCGGAGATGCCCTTGACGAACTCGACGGCGCCGTCGAGGCCGTACCGTGCCATGGCCTGGGCGACGGGCCCCTCGGCCGGACGCTTGCCGACGACGACGAGGTGGGCGGCGGGGTGCTCGGTGCGGACCTTGGCGAGCGCCTCGACGAGGTGGACCAGGCCCTTCAGCGGCACGTCGGCACTGGACGTCGTCACGATCCGCCCCGGTACGACCGGCACCGAGGGGTCCGGCGAGAACAGGTCGGTGTCGGCGCCGATGTGGACGACGTGGATGCGGTCCTGGCGGACGCCGAGGTGGTCGACGATCTCCTGCTGCGACGTGCCGGAGACGGTGAGCACGGACGGCAGCCGCCGCGCGACGCGCTTCTGCATGCGCGTGAAGCCGTACCAGCGCCGCACGGAGAAGCGCCGCTGCCGGCCCTCCGCCGCGTCCAGCTCCAACTGCCGGTCGACGGTGATGGGGTGGTGGATCGTGGTCACCAGGGGCGCGCCCACGTCTCCCAGCAGCCCGTACCCGAGCGTCTGGTTGTCGTGGACGACGTCGAACTCGCCGCGGCGGGCGCGCAGATGGCGGCGGGCGCGCAGCGAGAACGTCAGTGGTTCGGGGAAGCCGCCGGTCCACATGGTCGCGACTTCGAGCGCGTCGATCCAGTCGCGGTACTCGTCACGCTTCGGCGTGCGGAAGGGATCCGGCTGGCGGTAGAGGTCGAGGCTGGGCAGTTCGGTGAGGCTCAGCCCGTCGTAGCCCTCGTCGAGCACGGGATACGGCTGTGCGCCGATGACCTCGACCCGGTGGCCGAGGCGGGCCAGTTCGCGTGAGAGGTGCCGGACGTAGACGCCCTGGCCGCCGCAGAACGGGTTTCCTTTATAGGTGAGGAGCGCGATGTTGAGCGGTCGCAAGCCGTCGGCCGCGGGGGCCTCCGGAGCCCCGGCCTCGCTGGCCTCAGCGGTCACTCTCGGCCCCCTTCTCCCTGCTCTGTCCCGCGAGATTACGCCGGGACGCTAATCTAGAACAAGTTTCAGACTTGATCGTCCGGAGGCTCTGAATCTACCGGCAGGTAAGGGCGCTGTGACCAGTGGATCAGGTGATTCACGCCACGGCCGGTGCCGTGCCATGCTGTCTGATCACTCGTCCTCACGGACGGTCACGGAACGGGACCGGCCCATGCCCGCGGAAGCCCAGGTGAGCGCCAAGGTGAACAAGGTGGCCAAGGTGGACGCCAGAGTCACAGCCCCCGCCTCCCCGCCCCTGACGGAGCGACAGGAGGCCCGCCGTCGCCGCATCCTGCACGCGAGCGCGCAGCTGGCCAGCCGGGGCGGTTTCGACGCCGTGCAGATGCGCGAGGTCGCGGAGTCCTCACAGGTGGCGCTCGGCACCCTGTACCGCTACTTCCCCTCCAAGATCCATCTGCTGGTCGCCACGATGCAGGACCAGCTGGAGCACATGCACGGCACACTGCGGAAGAAGCCCCCGCAGGGCGAGAAGGCGGCCGAGCGGGTCGCGGAGACGCTGATGCGGGCCTTCCGCGCCCTCCAGCGCGAACCACATCTGGCCGACGCGATGGTCCGCGCCCTCACCTTCGCCGACCGCAGCGTGAGCCCGGAGGTCGACCAGGTCTCGCGGCAGACGACGGCGATCATCCTGGACGCGATGGGGCTGGAAAACCCCACCGCGGAGCAGCTCTCGGCGGTCCGGGTCATCGAGCACACCTGGCACTCGGCCCTCATCACCTGGCTGTCGGGCCGCGCCTCCATCGCCCAGGTCAAGATCGACATCGAGACGGTGTGCCGCCTGATCGACCTGACGGCGCCGGACGCACACGAATGACCTACGAGACGGGTTCCCTTCGCCGGCATGGTCCGGATCAGGTTCTGGGGGTCGCCTTCCGGTCGCCGGACCTCTCGGTCCTTCGACCTTCCGGCCTCTCAGCCCTACCGTCGCAGTCGGCACCGGCGGAAGCCGAGGCTTCCTGCCAGAGTCGGCTACTCCGGTCGGACTCCCTCACTCGTCCCGTAGGCCTGATTCCAGGGTAGAACCACCAGCCAGGAATGGAACCCCCGAAAACATGATTTTTCGGGCAAAAGGGAGTGTCCTCCAAAGGGGAGGTCCTCCCTAGTCCTCCGGCGGGAACACCGGCTCCCCGCTGTCCCCCAGCGTGATCGTGATCGCCTCCACCGGACAGCTCTCCGCCGCCTCCAGCACCCGCTCGTTCGCGTCCGTGTCCGGGGCGACCGGATGGGACTGCCGGGCGGAGTCCAGGCGGAAACCGCCCGGCGCGTGGTGGAGGCACTGGGCCGAGCCGATGCACAGGGAGCGGTCGACCTCGACGTGCCAGCGGTCACCCATCGCTACGCGTCCGCCGGGAGGTGGATCATCTTGTGCTCCAGGTACTCGCCGTACCCCTCGGGCCCGAACTCCCGCCCCAGGCCCGAGCTCTTGTAGCCGCCGAAGGGGCCCAGCATGTCCAGGCTGAAGGTGTTGACCGAGTAGGTGCCGGTACGGACCTGGCGGGCGATCTCGATGCCGTGCTCGACGTCCGCCGTCCACACGCTGCCGCTCAGCCCGTAGTCGGAGTCGTTGGCGATCTTCACGGCGTCGGACTCGTCGTCGTAGGGCAGCAGGCAGATCACCGGGCCGAAGATCTCCTCGCGGGCGATGCGCATGGAGTTGTCGACGTCGCCGAAGAGGGTCGGCTCGACGTACCAGCCGCGGTCGAGGCCGGCCGGGCGTCCGCCGCCGGTGAGGATCTTGGCGCCCTCCTCCTGCCCGATGCGGATGTAGTCGAGGTTGCGCCGCTGCTGCCGCCTCGCCACCAGCGGGCCCACCTGGGTGGCGGGGTCCAGCGGGTCGCCGACCGTCAGCGCGCCCGCCGCGGCGGCCAGGGCGTCGGCGAACTCGTCGTAGCGGGAGCGCGGGAGGAGGATGCGGGTCTGGGCGACGCAGGCCTGCCCGTTGTTCATCCAGGCCGCGGGGGCGATGCCCGCCACGGCCGTCTCGACGTCCGCGTCGGGCAGGACGACGGCCGCCGACTTGCCGCCCAGTTCGAGCGTCACGCGGGTGAGGTTGCGGGCCGCCACCTCCATCACGCGCTTGCCGGCCGCGACCGACCCGGTGAAGGACACCTTGTCGACGCCGGGGTGCCCGACCAGGTACTCGCTCACCTCCCGGTCCGCGGGCAGGATCGACAGCACGCCCTCCGGCAGCCCGGCCTCCCGCGCGATCTCGCCGAGCAGGTACGCGTCCAGCGGTGACTCGGGCGAGGGCTTGAGCACGGCCGTGCAGCCGGTGAGCAGCGCGGGGGCCAGCTTGGCGGCGGCGACGAACTGCGGGACGTTCCAGGGGACGACGGCGGCGACGACCCCGACGGGCTCGCGCCGGACGAGGATGCGGCCGAGCACGCCGTCGCGCCGCTCCTCGTACGTGAAGTTCCGCGCGACGGTGATCGCCGAGTCCCAGACCATGACCGCCCCGAGGGCCTGGGCGAGGACGCTCCAGGAGTACGGGGAGCCGTTCTGGGCGGAGATCAGGCGGGCGATCTCGTCGTGCCGGGCGGCGATCCCGTCCTTGATCCTGCTCACGACCTCGATCCGCTCGTCGAGGCTCATGCGCGGCCAGGGGCCCTCGTCGAAGGCCCGGCGGGCCACTCCCACGGCCCGGTCGACATCCGCCGTCGAGGCGTGCGGGACGCGCCCGATGACCTCTTCCGTGTGCGGCGAGATCACCTCGATGACGTCCGTACCCAGGGGGTCGGTCAACTCCCCGCCGACGAACAGCTGTCCGTGTTCCACGAGCTCGGTCATGGCCGACTGCCTTCACATCTGACGGTGTTTCAGAAACTGATACCAGTTCTCGTTATAGTGGGCAATGGCCGTGGAACGGAGGGCACATGCAGAGCAGCCAGGACCGCGAGCCCGCCCCGGCGGTGTACGACCACGGCGGAGGTGTCCGGTCCCTGCGGGTCCCCATCCCGGACAACCCCCTCGGCCACACGCTGGTGTACGTCGTCGACACCGACCGGGGCCCGGTACTGATCGACACCGGCTGGGACGACCCGGCGTCCTGGGACACCCTCGCGTCCGGCCTCACCGCCTGCGGCACCTCGGTCGACGGGATCCACGGTGTGGTCGTCACCCACCACCACCCCGACCACCACGGCCTGTCCGGCCGGGTCCGTGAGGCCTCGGGCGCCTGGATCGCGATGCACGCGGCGGACACCGCGGTCGTACGGCGGACCCGGGGGGCCCGCCCCGAGCGCTGGTTCTCGTACATGACGGCCAAGCTCGCCGCGGCCGGCGCCCCGGAGGAGCACATCGCACCCCTGCGCGCGGCCCGGCCCCGCACCCTGCCCGGCCTCTCCCCCGCCCTGCCCGACCGCGACATCGTCCCCGGCGAACTCCTCGACCTCCCCGGCCGCCGCCTGCGCGCGATCTGGACCCCGGGGCACACCCCGGGCCACGTCTGCCTCCACCTGGAGGAGACCCACCCGGCGCAACTCCCCGGCCACGGCCGCCTGTTCTCCGGCGACCACCTGCTGCCCGGGATCACCCCGCACATCGGCCTCTACGAGGACCCCGACGACACCACGGTCACCGACCCCCTGGGCGACTACCTCGACTCCCTCGAACGCGTCGGCCGCCTGGCCCCCGCCGAGGTGCTCCCGGCCCACCAGCACGCGTTCCCCGACGCCGCCGCCCGCGTCCGCGAACTGCTCGCCCACCACGAGGCCCGCCTCACCGACCTGCTGGCCCTCCTCGCCGAGCCGCTCACGCCCTGGCAGGTCGCCGAGCGCATGGAGTGGAACCGGCCCTGGGCCTATATCCCCCACGGCTCCCGCACCATCGCCGTCTCGGAGGCCGAGTCCCATCTGCGCCGGCTGGTCAAGGCGGGCAGGGCGGAGGCGGTGCCGGGGAGCGATCCGGTGACGTACACGGCGGTGCAATGAGGTGGCAAACCAGGCGGAGGACGGGCCGCCGGGGTGCTACGAAACGACCATGGACCCCATGGAACGCCTCCTCGCCGAACGCGCCTGCGAGCGCGTGATCATCGACTTCGTCCACCGGCTCGACCTGGGTGAACCCTCCTCCGTGGCCGAGCTGTTCACCGAGGACGGCGTCTGGCAGTGGCCGGAGGACGGGCGGCGGGTCAAGGGCCGGGACGCCCTGCGCGCCTACTTCGGCTCCCGCCCCGCCGACCGGCTGTCCCGCCGCACGATGTCCAACGTCCTGGTCACGGTGGTGTCCCCGGACGCAGCCGAGGCGGTCTCGTACTTCACGACGTACCGCGTCGACGGCTACGACGGCGGTATGGTCCCGGCCGGGCCGCCGGTCCAGGTCGGGCACTACGAGGACACGTTCCACAGGGCCGACGGCGCCTGGCTGCTCGCCTCCCGGACGCTGCACCTGCCCTTCGGCGGAGCCACGCCGCGGGCGAACTCGCCTCTGACATGAGCCGGATGGTGTCAGGGCGTGGCCCTAGGATGCATATGCCGCGGCGCGCTCACAGGCGTGCGGAGTTGCGTTCCCCCGCAAGGAGACATGCCCATGGGCACCGAAGAGGCCGCTCGTACGACGCCCGGCAGCGGAGCCCTGGACAGCGGATCGGCCGGGCCCATGGTGCCGCGGCTGGCGCTGGGCGCACGGCTGCGCGGGCTGCGGGAGGAGCGGGGCATCGGCCGTGCGGACGCGGGTCATGTCATCCGGGCCTCCGCGTCCAAGATCAGCAGGATGGAGACCGGCCGGCACGGGTTCAAGCTGCGCGACGTCGCCGATCTGCTCACGCTCTACGGCGTCACGGACGAGGCCGAGCGCGCGACCCTGCTGGCGCTGGCCGAGCAGGCCAACACCCCCGCCTGGTGGCAGTACTACAGCGACGTGGTGCCCACCTGGATGCAGACCTACCTGGGCGCGGAACAGGCGGCGAGCGTCATCCGCTGCTTCCAGGTCCAGCGCGTTCCCGGGCTGCTCCAGACCCCCGACTACGCACGCGCCGCCATCCGGCTCGCGCACCCGGACGCCGGGGCGGGGGAGTTGGACCGCCGGGTCGCGCTGCGGATGACCCGCCAGCGGATTCTGCACCGGCGGCCGGCGACCCGGTTGTGGGCCGTGATCGACGAGGCGGCGCTGCGTCGCCCGGTGGGCGGCCCCGACGTCCAGCGCGCGCAGCTCAGGCATCTCATCGAGATCTGCGGGCTTCCGCAGGTCACGGTCCAGATCCTGACGTTCAGCAGTGGCGGCCACGCCGCGGAGGGCGGCCCGGTCACGATTCTGCGCCTGCCCGGCGGCGAGTTGCCCGACGTGGTCTACCTCGAGCAGCTCACCACCGGTCTCTATCCCGACCGGCCGGCCGAGATCGAGTGCTACTGGGACGCGATGAACCGGCTGGTGGTCGAAGCCGAGTCACCGGACGAGACTCCGACCATCCTCCACCGCATCCTTCAGGAGACCTGAGAAGTCAGCGTTTCAGGGCGACACCGCCGTACTGGTGCACCTCCGCGGGGAGATCCAGGGCCGCGGCGTCGGGGCGCCAGCGCGAGCAGGACGTGACGCCCGGCTCGAGCAGCTCCAGACCGTCGAAGTAGCGGGCGATCTGCTCGGGGCTGCGCAGGATGTACGGGATCGAGCCGCCGTCGTTGTACTGCTGGATGGCCGCGACGTAGTCCTCGCTGGTGTCGGTGCTGTCGTACTGCACGAGGTAGCTGCCGGAAGACAGGGCGTCCACCAGCTGCGACACGATCGAGCGCGCCTCGTCGTGGTCCTCGATATGGCCGAGGATGCCCATCAGCATGAGGGCGACGGGCTGGTCGAAGTCCAGCGTCTTCCCGGCTTCCCGGATGATCGTGCCCGGCTCGCGCAGGTCGGCGTCGACGTAGTTGGTGACGCCTTCCTCGGTGCTGGTGAGCAGGGCGCGGGCGTGGGCCAGCACCAGCGGGTCGTTGTCGACGTAGACGATCCGGCTCTCCGGCGCCACCCGCTGGGCGATCTGGTGGGTGTTGTCCACGTTGGGCAGCCCGGTGCCGATGTCCAGGAACTGGCGGATGCCCTCCTCGGCGGCGAGGTGGCGGACGGCGCGGGCGAGGAAGTAGCGGGCGGCGCGGGCTCCGGTCTCGATACCGGGGAAGATCTCGCGGAACGCGTCACCGGCCACACGGTCGACTTCGTAGTTGTCCTTCCCGCCCAGCCAGTAGTTCCAGATCCGGGCCGAGTGCGGCACGGAGGTGTCGATCTTGGGGAGCGGCTCCTGCCCGGAGTTCCGCACCTGATCAGTCATGGACGCTCCTGCGTGTGGTCGTGGAGGCCCACGTTAGCTTGAGTGCTGGCGTGTCCGCCCCTGAGACAGGATCAACTCCTCGGCTGCGCCCAGCAGTTCCACTTCCGCAGGGCTCATCGTCGGGTTGACGGACCGGCGGCGCAGGGCCTCCGTCAGGGCGGCCCGGGTGTGGGAGGACGGACCGTCCAGGAGGGCGGTCAGCATGGTGCGGGCCGGGACGGAGAGGGGATCATCGGCGACGGCGGCCTGGGCGAGGATCACGGCGGACGCCGCCCAGTCCAGGGCCGGGTCGCCCTCCTCCGTGTTCGACCAGTCGATGACGCGGGGACCGTCGGGCGTGAGGATCACGTTCTCCGGGTGCAGATCGAGGTGGAGCACCCGGACCGCCGGGTCGGTGGAGCGCAGGGCGGGGATGGCGTGCAGGTGGCGCAGCAACCGGGCGAGGATCGAGCCCGCCTCCGTCGCGTCAAGCGTGCCCGCGAGGCATGCCTGGAGCATGGTCGGGCCGGAGAGCCGTTCCATCACCAGGTCGGTGCGTGAGCCGGACGGGCGGACCCGGGGCACCGGGTAGCCATGGGCGTGCACGTGCCCCATCACCGCGCCCTCCCCGGCCGCGTCTCCCCCACCCTCCCGCTCACGCCGCAGCACCCACGCCTCGTCGATCTCGTACACGTCGGCGCGGCGGCCCGAGCCGAGCAGCCTCCCAGGTGGTGTCGTCGCCATGGGGCGAAGCTATCCGCCCCCACCGGCGCCCTCAGCCCGTTTTGGACGTGCGGGTACAGTAAGCGGGTCGTCATCACACCCGTACGGGGGGAAGCCGGTGCAATTCCGGCGCTGACCCGCAACCGTGTACCGCCCGCAGGGCGGTGAGCCGGATCGCCCCGTGCGGATCGTGACCGGCTCACGTGCCCGGCAGCCCGCCGGTGTACGGCACCGTCGAGGTATACGGAGCCGAGCCGCCGGGGGTGCCCCGTGCTGCCCGGCTCCCCCACAGGGAGAGGCACCCGCCGATCATGAACGTCCGCCGCAGCGCCGCGGTCCTGGCCGCCGTCGCCGTGGTCGGCGCCGCCACACCGGCCGCCGCCGACCCGTCCCCTTCTCCGTCCCAGGCGTTCCCCTCCGCCCTGTACGGCGGCAAGGACCCGAAGTTCGACGGCGTCTGGCGCCAGTCGCTCGCCCTGCTCGCGCAGAAGACGGTGGGTGTGAAGCCGGCGGCGAAGTCCGTGGAGTGGCTGGTGCGCCAGCAGTGCGCGGACGGTTCCTTCGCCCCGTACCGCGCCGATCCCACCGCCGCGTGCGACGCCAAGACCATGGTCGACACGAACCAGACGGCAGCCGCCGTCCAGGCCCTCACCGCCCTCGGCGGGCACGACGCCGTCACCGGCAAGGCCGTCGCCTGGCTGAAGTCCGTCCAGACCAAGGACGGCGGCTGGGGCTACACGCCCGGCGGCGCCAGCGACACCAACTCCACGTCCGTCGTCATCGGCGCGCTGACCGCCGCCGGCGAGAAGCCGCAACAGGTCGAGAAGGGCGGCAAGTCGCCCTACGACGCGCTCCAGAAGCTGACCCTCGGCTGTGACGGCGACGACGCGGGCGCCTTCGCGTTCCAGCCGGACAAGAAGGGCAGGCTCGCCGCCAACGCCGACGCCACGGCGGCGGGTGTGCTGGGCTCACTGGGCAAGGGCATGGTGGTGAAGCCCGGCGAGAAGACCGAGGCCGCGAAGGGCCAAGCCTGCGAGGACAAGAAGACGCCGCAGCAGGCCGCGGCCAACGGAGCCGCCTACCTCACCAAGGCTCTCGCCGAGGACGGCCACCTCACCTCGGCCCTCCCGGGCGCGGATCCCCAGCCCGACTACGGCAACACCGCCGACGCGGTCGTCGCGCTCGCCGCGCGGGGCGACACCGGGCAGGCGGAGAGGTCCCTGAGCTGGCTGGAGAAGAACGCCTCGGCCTGGGCCTCCCAGAACGGTCCCGCCGCCTACGCCCAGTTGATCTTCGCCGCCCACGCGACGGGCACGAACCCGCGCGACTTCGGCGGCACCGACCTGGTGAAGCAGCTGAACGCGACGGGCCCGGCCCCGCAGACCGCAGAGAAGACCCAGGCCGCGGAAGAGGAGAGCGACGCGGACTCGGGCCCCTTCGGCGTCTGGTGGTACGTGGGTGTCTGCCTCGTCGCCGGTGTCGGCATCGGCTTCCTCTTCAGCGGCCGCAGGAACAGGCAGCAGCCGTGATCCGCCGGGCCGTTCTCCTTCTCCTGGCCGCGCTCCTGCTGTGTGCGGGAGCGGGCCAGGCCCAGGCCGCCGGGTACCGGTACTGGTCGTTCTGGGACCGCGACGGCGACCACTGGGTCTACGCCACCCAGGGCCCGTCCATGGCCCGCCCCTCGGACGGCGACGTCCAGGGCTTCCGCTTCGCGGTGAGCGAGGACTCCGCGGATGCGTCCCGGCCGCGGGGCCGGGCGGACTTCGAGACGATCTGCGCGAAAACGCCCGCGCAGGACGGCAAGAAGCGGGTGGCCCTGCTGCTCGACTTCGGCACGACGACGGACGCGCCGTCCGGCGAAACGCCGCCCGCGCCTCGAACGGCCTGCGCACAGGTGTCTCCCGACGCGACGACGGCAGAGGCCCTCGCCACGGTGGCCAAGCCGTTGCGCTACGACACGAACGCCCTGTTGTGTGCCATCTCGGGCTACCCGGAGAAGGGTTGCGGGGAACAAGTGGCCGGGAAGCAGAAGCCGTCCGCGCAGAAGAAGGCCACCTCGGACGACGGCCCGTCCCTCGGCCTGGTGGCGGGAATCGCCGTGGTGGCGGTACTGGGCGGGGCAGCGATCTGGCAGGTACGGCGGCGTGGCCAGTCCTAGCTACGGCGCATCCCTCCACCCCGGTGCCTGGTGGCTCTGGTCCCTTTCCCTCGGCACCGCGGCCACCCGCACCACCAACCCCCTCCTCCTCACCCTCCTCATCACGGTCTCCGCCTACGTCGTGGCCACCCGCCGCCCCGACACCCCCTGGTCCCGCTCCTACGGCGCCTTCGTCAAACTCGCTTTCGCCGTCCTGCTCATCCGCCTCCTCTTCGCCGTGATCCTCGGCTCACCCATCCCCGGCACGCACACCCTCCTCACCCTCCCCGAAGTCGGCCTCCCCGCCTGGGCCCAGGGCATCCGCCTCGGCGGCGAGGTCACCGCCGAGGCCCTCACCTTCGCCCTGTACGACGGCCTGAAGCTGGCCACCCTGCTCATCTGCGTCGGCGCCGCGAACGCCCTCGCCAACCCCTCCCGCCTGCTCAAGTCCCTCCCGGGCGCCCTGTACGAGATGGGCGTCGCGGTCGTCGTGGCCCTGACCTTCGCGCCCAGCCTCATCGCCGACGTCCAGCGCCTCCGCGCCGCCCGCCGTCTGCGCGGCCGCCCGGACAAGGGCGTCCGGGGCCTGCTGCACGTGGGCCTGCCGGTCCTGGAGGACGCGCTGGAGCGCTCGGTGTCGCTCGCCGCCGCGATGGACGCCCGCGGCTACGGCCGTACCGCCCAGGTCCCCGCCGCCGTCCGCCGCACCACCGCCGCCCTCACCCTCGGCGGGCTGCTCGGCGTGTGCGCCGGAACGTACGGTCTGCTCACCGCCGAGGGCGCCGCGTACGGCATCCCGGTACTCCTCACCGGTCTCGCCGCCGCCCTCGCGGGTCTCCGGCTCGGCGGACGGCGCTCGCTGCGCACCCGGTACCGCCCCGACCGCTGGGACGTGCGCGCCTGGCTGGTCGTCACCTCGGGCGCGGCGGTCGCCGCGCTCCTCACGCTCGCCGCCGCCCGGAACCCCGCGGCCCTGCACCCCGGCGTGGTGCCGCTCGTGGCTCCCACGCTCCCCCTCTGGCCCGCGGCGGCGATCCTCCTCGGTCTGCTGCCCGCTTTCGTCGCCCCCGACCCCAAGGAGCCGTCGTGATCCGCTTCGAGGATGTGTCCGTGACGTACGACGGTGCCGGTGAACCCACCGTCCAGGGCGTCGACTTCGAGGTCCCGGAGGGCGAACTGGTCCTCCTCGCCGGCCCGTCCGGTGTCGGCAAGTCCACCGTCCTGGGCGCGGTCAGCGGGCTCGTCCCGCACTTCACCGGCGGCACCCTGCGGGGCAGGGTCACGGTCGCGGGCCGCGACACCCGCACCCACAAGCCGCGCGAACTCGCCGACGTCGTCGGCACTGTGGGCCAGGACCCCCTCTCCCACTTCGTCACCGACACCGTCGAGGACGAACTCGCCTACGGCATGGAGTCGCTGGGCCTCGCCCCCGACGTGATGCGGCGCCGCGTCGAGGAGACGCTCGACCTGCTCGGCCTGGCGGGCCTGCGCCACCGTCCGATCGCCACGCTCTCCGGCGGCCAGCAGCAGCGCGTCGCGATCGGCTCGGTCCTCACCCCGCACCCGAGCGTCCTCGTCCTGGACGAGCCGACCTCCGCGCTCGACCCGGCCGCCGCCGAGGAGGTCCTGGCGGTCCTCCAGCGACTCGTGCACGATCTCGGCACGACGGTCCTCATGGCCGAACACCGCCTGGAACGCGTCATCCAGTACGCCGACCAGGTCGTCCTGCTGCCGGGCCCGGGCGCCGCCCCCGTGCTGGGCCCTCCGGCAGAGGTGATGGCCGTCTCCCCGGTGTATCCACCGGTGGTGGCCCTGGGTCGCCTGGCGGGCTGGAGCCCCCTGCCGATGACCGTCCGCGACGCCCGCCGCCGAGCATCAGACCTACGCAAACAACTCGAGGTTCGGGAGGGCATCGTCCCTCAGGGGCGCGGGGAACTGCGCGACCAGCCCCCCACAAGCCGCACAGCCGAAGTACAAGCCCTCTCGGTCACCCGATCCCGCATCCAAGCCCTCCGCGGCATCGACCTCACCATCACCCCCGGCGAGACGATCGCCCTCATGGGCCGCAACGGCGCCGGGAAGTCCACCCTGCTCAACTCCCTGGTCGGCCTGGTCACCCCCAGCGGCGGATCCGTCCGGGTCGGGGACGCAGTCCCCCACCGCACACCGCCGAAGGCCCTCGTCCGCAAAGTCGGCCTCGTCCCGCAGGAACCCCGCGACCTGCTCTACGCCGACACCGTCGCCGCCGAGTGCGCGGCGGCCGACCAGGACGCGGACGCGGAACCCGGCACCTGCCGTGCCCTGGTCACCGAACTGCTCCCCGGCGTCAGCGACGACACCCACCCCCGGGACCTCTCGGAGGGCCAGCGGCTCGCCCTCGCCCTGGCCGTCGTGCTGACCGCCCGGCCCCCGCTGCTCCTGCTGGACGAGCCGACCCGCGGCCTGGACTACGCGGCGAAGGCCCGCCTGGTCGCGGTGCTCCGAACCCTCGCCGCCGAGGGGCACGCCATCGTGCTGGCCACGCACGACGTGGAGCTGGCCGCCGAGATCGCCCACCGGGTGGTGCTGCTCGCCGACGGCGAGGTGATCGCCGACGGCCCGACGGCGGACGTCGTGGTCTCCTCCCCTTCCTTCGCCCCGCAGGTCACCAAGATCCTGGCCCCGCAGCACTGGCTCACGGTCTCCCAGGTCCGCGCGGCCCTCCAGCCCGGGACCGACTCGTGAGCGCCCAGCGTCAGGCCCGGGCCGTCCGCCTCGGCCCCCGCTCGGTCGCCGCGCTGGCCCTCGTCAGCGCCGTGGGCGTCGTCGCCTTCGGCTGGCCGTTCCTGACCCCGCCCACCTCGCGGCTCAGCGCCCACGCGCAGGACGCGCCCTGGCTCTTCGCGGGCCTGCTGGTGCTGCTCGTGGCGGTGGTGGCCGCGGCGATCTCGGAGACCGGTCTCGGCCCGAAGGCGGTCGCGATGCTCGGCGTGCTGGCCGCCACGGGTGCGGCCCTGCGGCCGATCGGCGCCGGTACCGCCGGGATCGAGCCGATGTTCTTCCTGATGGTGCTGAGCGGGCGGGTCCTCGGCCCGGGGTTCGGGTTCGTCCTCGGCTCGGTGACGATGTTCGCGTCCGCGCTGCTCACGGGCGGGGTGGGCCCGTGGCTGCCGTTCCAGATGCTGGCGATGGGCTGGTTCGCGATGGGCGCGGGCCTGCTGCCGGGCCCGGACCGGCTGCGCGGCCGTGCGGAGCTCGTGCTGCTCGCGGCCTACGGCTTCCTCGCCGCCTTCGCCTACGGCACGGTCATGAACCTGGCCGGCTGGCCCTTCATGAGCGCCCTCGCCTCCCACGTCGCCTTCGACCCGCACGCGGCGGTCGCCGGCAACCTGGCCCGTTTCCTCGCGTACTGCCTGGCCACCTCGCTGGGCTGGGACCTGGGCCGGGCCGTCGTCACGGTCGTCCTGACGCTCACGCTCGGCCCCGCGATCCTCCGGGCGCTGCGCCGCGCCACTCGCCGGGCGGCCTTCGAGACGCCGGTCACGTTCGACGCGCCCCGGACGTGAAGCCCCCCACATGACCCGCGTCACGTACGAAGCGGGGCCGTAGGAACAATGCCCGGTCACGGGACAGGCCTTCCGGGCGCATGCGACCAGACCTAGTAAAAGGGGTTGTTGCGGGCATCCGGTGGGCCTGCTTCTCTGACCAGGCCCACCCCCCAAGAACCGAAGGCGGCGGCCCCCTGATCCCCGGGGCCGTCGCCTTCGTCCACTTGTTCTGGAGCTTCTACTTGCTCTCGATCTTCCCCAACGGGTTGGGGTCCTCCTCCAGCGCGATCACCGCCGCCTTCCAGCTGGTGTCCCCGGGGTGGAGGGCGCTGCGCAGGTAGGAGGTGGTGAGGTGCTGGAGCAGGGCGACGCGTGCGGGACTCTCGTCGGTCGTCTCCGCCACCTCGTAGCCGGGGATGCCCCCGAGCGAGTGCTCCGCCCCGAACAGTGTGAGGAGGCTCTTGCTTCCCGGGCTGTAGGTGTAGGGGTCGGTGAACCAGTCAGGTCCGCGCGTGGACAGCGCGGAGTCGTCGCGGTCCCCGGCGACGATGAGCGCCGGCGTGGTCATGGTGTCGAAGGACGGCCTCATGAAGGGGAGGTGCTCGACGGCGAACGGCGTCAGGTCGTCGCCCAGGCCGGCCGTGGCGAGCAGCACACCCGCCTTCACACGGGGGTCGGACATGTCCTCGCCGGGAACACCGTCGGGGTCGAGGACGCGCGCGCCCAGGAGCGTGCTCGCCGTCTGGGCTCCCCACGAGTGGCCGGCCACGGCGACGCGGTCGCGGTCGACGCGCCCGGCGAGGCCCGGCACGGAGGCTTCCAGAACGTCGAGTCCGTCCAGCACGCGCTTGAGGTCCTCTATGCGGAAGCGCCAGATCCGCGGCGTACGGGGATCGTCGGCGGGCAGGCCCAGCGTCCTGGAGTCCAGGTGGGTGGGCTGGAGGACCACGAAGCCCCGTGCGGCCCAGAAGTCGGCCAGCGGGGCGTAGCCGTTCATCGACCAGCCGAAGCCGTGCGAGAAGACGACCACGGGCAGATCGCCGCCGGTGGCGGGGGCGGACACGCGGACCTGAAGGTCCTCGCCACGGCCCGGGGCGGGCAGGACCACCGGCTTCGCGGAGATCACCGTGGTCGCGTCGGACAGGGAAGTGCCGGGCATGGGAGTGCCTTCCGGTCAGGTCTGTCATCATGAATGAAACGGAACGTCGTTCCGATTACGACACCCAAGATACGGAACACCGTTCCGCTTTACAACCGCACGGAAGTTCAACCGCACGGAAGGACGTCACGGTGAACGACAGCGGCCAGAGCTCCGGAAGCTCAGCCCGGTCCAAGCGCAAGGACGCCCGGCGCAACCAGCAGGCCCTGCTGGACGCGGCCGCCGAGGTCTTCGTCAGCTCGGGCGTGGACGCGCCGGTACGGGACATCGCGGCCAAGGCCGGCGTCGGGACGGGCACGATCTACCGCCACTTCCCCACCCGGGCGGATCTCGTCATCGCCGTCTACCGCCACCAGGTCGACGCCTGCGCCGAAGCCGGCCCGGCCCTGCTGGCGGCCGGCCCGACGCCCCATGCCGCCCTGGTGCGGTGGGTCGATCTCTTCGTCGACTTCCTGGTCACCAAGCACGGCCTGGCCACCGCGATGCAGGGGGACAGCACCTGCTTCGGGCCGCTGCACACCTACTTCCTCGACCGCCTCCTGCCGGTGTGCACCCAACTGCTCGACGCCGCCGCCGATTCCGGCGAGATCCGCTCCGACCTCGACGCCTACCAGTTCATGCGCGGCATCGGGAACCTCTGCGTCGGCGCCGACACCGACCCCCGCTACGACGCGCGCCGGCTGGTCGCGCTCCTCGTCGCGGGACTACGCCAACCGCACTGACCGTCACTGGGACCGAACCCGGAGTTCCTTCACCCCGTTGATCCACGCCGATCGCAACCGGCGTGGATCGTCGACCAGTCGGAGACCCGGCATGGCGTCGGCGATCGCGTTGAAGATGAGGTCGATCTCCAGCACGGCGAGGGACTTGCCCAGGCAGTAGTGCGGGCCGCCGCCTCCGAAACCGAGGTGGGGATTGGGATCGCGGGTGATGTCGAAGTCGTCCGGCTCGTCGAAGACCTCGGGGTCATGGTTGGCGGAGGCGTAGAACAGCCCCACCCGGTCGCCCTTGCGGATCAGCTTGCCGCCCAGCTCGGTGTCCTGGGTGGCGGTGCGCTGGAAGGCGGCGACCGGGGTCGCCCAGCGCACGATCTCCTCCGCCGTCGTCGACGGCCTCTCCCTCTTGTACAGCTCCCACTGCCCGGGGTGGGTGAGGAAGGCGTGCATGCCGTGAGTGATGGCGTTGCGGGTGGTCTCGTTGCCCGCGACGGCCAGCATGAGCACGAAGAACCCGAACTCGTCTGAATTGAGGTTGCCCTGGTCCTCCGCCGCCACCAACTGCGTGACGATGTCGTGGGCGGGACACTGCTTGCGGTCGGCGGCCATGTTCATCGCGTAGGCGATGATCTCCGTGGCCGACTCGGCGCCGACCTCCTCGGTGATGGCGTACTCGGGATCGTCGTACGCGATCATCTTGTTGGACCAGTCGAAGATCTTGTCCCGGTCCTCCTGCGGCACGCCCATCAGCTCGGCTATCGCCTGGAGGGGCAGTTCGCAGGCGACCTGGGTGACGAAGTCGAAGGGGCCGGTGTGCGCGCGGGCGTTCGCCACGATCGCGTGGGCACGGGCCCGCAGCCGCTCCTCCAGCGCGCGGATCGCCCGGGGCGTGAACCCGCGCTGCACGATCTGCCGCACCCGCGTGTGCTCCGGCGGGTCCATGTTCAGCAGGATGAACCGCTGCGCGTCGATGGAGTCGCGGTCGATGTGCTCGTTGAAGCGGATGATCGCCGTGTTGAGGTACGACGAGAACAACTCGGGGTGCGTGGAGACGTACTTGACGTCGGCGTGCCGGGTGACCGCCCAGTATCCCTCGTCCTGGAAACCGGCGAGACCCGCCGGCTGCGGCACCCAGCAGACCGGCTCCACCCGGCGCAGCTCGGCGAACTCCGGCAGCGGCACACGGCTGTGCAGCAGGTCCGGGTCGGTGAAGTCGAACCCCTCGGGCAGCGCGGGACAGGACATGGCGGCTCCCACCACTCGTACCGACTCTGATTCTGACGGCCCATCAGTTGTGCGGAGTTGCGGTGACGGTAGTAACGGGTTCTACAAGTAGCAAGGGGCACGGACCCCCCAATTACTCGCACGACTCTTGCGGTCGGAGAGCAGCCATCAGCACACTGCTGGCAGAACTAGAACGCGTACTAGTTCCGCGTAGCCTCCCGGAGAGGACCCGCACCCATGGCTGCCGAACCCGTGATCGTCGAAGCCGTACGCACCCCCATCGGCAAGCGCGGAGGCGCGCTCGCCAATCTGCACCCCGCCTACCTCCTGGGCGAGACCTACCGCGAGCTCCTCGGCCGCACCGGTATCCCGGCCGACTGCGTCGAGCAGATCGTCGGCGGTACGGTCACCCACGCCGGCGAGCAGTCCATGAACCCCGCGCGCACGGCCTGGCTCGCGATGGGGCTCCCCTACGAGACGGCAGCGACGACCGTCGACGCGCAGTGCGGGTCCTCCCAGCAGGCCTCCCACATGCTGGCCAACATGGTCGCCACGGGCGTGATCGACGTCGGCATCTCCTGCGGCGTGGAGTCGATGTCCCGGGTGCCGCTCGGGTCGGGCTCGAAGCACGGGCCGGGCAAGCCGTTCCCCGACGAGTGGAACGTCGACCTGCCGAACCAGTTCGAGGCCGCCGAGCGCATCGCCCGCCACCGCGGCCTGACCCGCGAGAACGTCGACGCCCTGGGCCTCGCCTCCCAGGAGCGGGCCGCCCACGCCTGGGCGGAGGAGCGCTTCAAACGCGAGACGTTCGCGGTCCAGGTCCCCACGACGGAGGAGGAACAGCACGCCGGGCAGGGCATGTGGCGCCTGGTCGACAAGGACGAGGGCCTGCGCGACACGACGGCGGAGGCGCTGGCGGCCTTGAAGCCGATCATGCCGACGGCGGTCCATACGGCCGGCAACTCGTCGCAGATCTCCGACGGGGCGGCGGCGATCATGTGGGCGTCGAAGAGGATGGCTCGCGCCCTGAAGCTGAGGCCCCGGGCCCGGATCGTGGCCCAGGCGCTGGTCGGGGCAGACCCCCACTTCCACCTGGACGGCCCGATCGACGCGACCAAGGCCGTGCTGGGCAAGGCCGGGATGTCCCTCAAGAACATCGACCTCGTGGAGATCAACGAGGCGTTCGCATCGGTCGTACTGAGCTGGGCGCGGGTCTTCGAGCAGGACCTGGAGAAGGTGAACGTGAACGGCGGCGCGATCGCGCTCGGGCACCCGGTGGGAGCCACCGGGGCCCGGCTCATCACGACGGCGCTTCACGAACTGGAGCGCGCGGACAAGGAGTTCGCGCTGATCACCATGTGTGCGGGCGGCGGTTTGGCCACGGGCACGATCATTCAGCGGCTGTAGCCGCCGTCCAGTTGATGAAGGTGGTGAACGTGGCGGGGTCGAGCTTGAGGATCGGTCCCGCCGGGTTCTTGGAGTCGCGTATGGCGACGGTGGTGTGCGGAATTTCGGCGACTTCGAGGCACTGGCCGCCCTGGTCGCCGCTGTACGTCGACGCGCGCCAGGCCAGGGCCCCGATCGGCGCGCACTCGACGCATTCGCTCCCGCGTGCGCCCCAGCCGAGAACGGCAGGATCTGGATGTTGACCAGCGGGATGTGCTCGAAGGCCAACAGATGGGCCAGTTGCCTACGCATGGTCTCCGGGCCGCCCACCTCCTGGTACAGGACGGACTCGCTGACGACGATCCAGAGGATCGGGGGCTGCTCCTTGTCGAGGATGCGCTGCCGAGCCAGCCGGACGGCAGTGCGGTCTTCCAGGTCGGTGCCGTCCAATACACCGAGAACAGCACGTGCGTACTCGGGCGTCTGAAGAAGGCCGTGAATCGCGTGCGTCTGGAAAGTGCAGATCTCCGTCGCCCGCGCCTCCAGCTCCGCCACCTGCTGAAACCAGGCCGGAAGTCGGCGCCGAAGCCGGTGGACGACCGGTTGTGCCTGCAGGGCGTTCTGTACGCCCTACACCAGGACATCGCCTGGCAACTGTTTGCCGCTGGAGCTAGGGTGCGGCTCCGGACAGACCTGCTGGCGGCGCCCGGACCGCTGGCAACAGGCAGGAGTCTTCGACTAGTTGCACCGCCTGCTATGGGCGAACCCGAACGCGGCCGGCGAGCTCGACTGGTCCCGCGCGTGTGCGGTCGGCTCCCACATCCGCCCGAAACAGCGGGGAGCAGCGACCGGCCCGTCGCCGGTCGACCGCCGGAAAACGGGCAGCAAACACCACCTGATCTGCGACGGACGGGGTACCCCGCTCCACGTCGTCACCCCGCACGAACGTCAACGACATCACCCAGACCCTCGCCATGGTCGACGGCATCCCGCCCGTAGCCGACCGCCAGGGCCATCCCCCGCCGACGCCCTGAGTCCGTCTCCTGGACGACAAAGCGTACGACTCCCGGGCCGCCCGTCGTGAACTGCGCAAACGCCAAATCATGCCGATGATCTCCCGCAAGGGCGCCCCTGAACATCAAGAGCCTAGGCAAGCTCCGCTACGTCGTCGAGCAAACCTTCGCCCTGCTCCACCAGTTCAAACGCCTCGCCATCCGATGGAACGACGCCTCGAACTCCACGACGCCTTCCTCTCGTTGGCCTGCAGTCTGATCTGCTGGAGTCACCTCACAAGGGCCGGATCATGATCCTGTTACGAGCTCTCGTGGGGAGCGGTGGCCGGGCAACCACCAGAGGTCACGAGTGGTCAGGCGAGGAAGAAGCCGCCGCAAGGCGAGCAGAGTCGTTCACCCTCCTCTTCCCAGCATGCGTTCGAAAAATCCGATATATAGACCAATCACAAACGGATTGGTGATCAACCGCATCTTTCGGGGATTGATTCAATGCCCGTAACACCATAAATGGGCAACTTTCCTGGAAAATGGGGTGAATGCGACCAAGATACCGCACCGAAAGAACGTGACGCGCTTCACGTTCCATACGGAGCGTGAGCGGAATCTGTCACTCCGTCACCCGTCTTGCCCCCTTAATCCCATTCTTAGATAACCGCGAATACATCAGAGAGTCGCTGGCGGTAAGCGAGGCTTGACCGGCGAAGCGCCGAAAACAGTGGTCGAGAATGAACTCCCGGTATACAGTCCTGATCACCGCCGGGAATTGTCCATCGCATTGCATGTCTGTGCGACGACAGGATTCGCGCGCCATGAATAGGGGGTTCCTGCGCTTAGCGAGATCCACCGGTTTGGTGTTCCGTGAGACCCAATGACTCAATGACCCAATGGGGAGAAAAATGTTTCGCAAGCTGCGCATGCGCCATCTTGTAACTGTGGCAATTGCCATGCCCACCGCAATGATACTCGCCTCCGGTAGTGCGCAAGCCGCCGGAAACACGACCCTTGTTTACACAGCCGATGGGGGCAGCATTATGGGAGGCAAGGCGATCTTGTTTGGCAACTCGAGCCCGGAAAGACTTCAGGCCTGCGATACAGAGACGGATGGTCACAGCGTCATCGCCCTAGTAACGTGGAACGATTACGGTCCTCACGGTGCGGAAATCGTAGACTCTGATGGATCGTCCGATTTCTGCGATAACAAGCCCGGGAATATAAAGGTAGTGCAGATACCGGAGGGAGCCGGGTACGTGGTTACGGCGTGCCTTTACGAGTCGGGATCCAAGAAGAAGTGGGCCTGCGACTCTAAGTCAGGCTCGGCGTGATCAAAAGCCTCTCCACTGATGTTAACTCAGATGCGCCCAGCTAAAGCGCGTACTCATCACTGAAACAAGAAAGGAACGGCTATGGTCAAATCGTTCACCCGGATTGCAGTTGCCGGCGCATCCCTCGCCTTGGTCTATGCTGGATCTACGCCAGCCTGGGCTGCGGATGATGTGGGAGTTCAGTGGGACAATAAGGTGATATCCCTTTCCGCTGGGCGAGGCGACATGGCCTTCCACGACGATGGTGACGTTTTCGAGGTCTGTGACACCAAAGCGGATGGCGCGGGTGTCACTGGCTATGTGTACGAGAAGGACCCCGTAACGCTGAATGTCAAGATGGTCCGATCCGTCAGTGATGGTGGAGACGCTGGCTGCGGCAAGATCAGCGACTACGACGTCGGCAGATGGCAGGTTTACATGCTCCTTGACAGCCATGCCGCTGGTGTGCCCTCCGTAAAATCAGAGTGGTTCACCGAGTAAGCCACAGAGTCAAGGCTATCTTCAAGTGGCCTGGCGGCTCCGCGTCCATCAGGGACATGGATGGGTCCTCGGACTTCTGTGATAACAGGCCGGAAGGCACTGAGCGACACAATGCGCCGGAAGGCAAGAAGATCGAAATCGCCGTATGCCTGTACGAGAAGTCCATCGGGCACGAATGGGACTGCGGATACGGTTTCAGCGAATCGTAATCTCCTAACCTCGATCCTTCGTGACGGTCTGCCGACGTAGTCGGCGGACCGTTTCGCGTTCCGTGGCTATTGGCGGGCAGGCCGGTGGCCCGACCTGACGTGTCGGGTGGGCGCGGAGTTCCACTGCTCCGGAGACGTGGTGCTGCTCGCAGGGATGGAAAAACTACTGGTCAGACTGGGTTGGGCAGATGATCGAGCCGTCCGAGTGCGCTGGTGACGACATGGGTCCAGGGCCAGTGGTGAGCGAGGCGGAGGATCCGGCGGCGGCCGGTGGCGACGAGCTGGCCGGCCGGGCTGAACAGGCGGAGCCGCAGGCGGCGGGGCTCCCAGAGCCGTGCCTGGTCGTTCAGTGCAAGCGTCGGAGCCGTCCTGGACAGCCCCTTTCTCCGGGTTGAGCCCGCGCGATTTCGGGAAGTTGATGACCGCGCTGCGCCGCGAGGGTGCGGATCCGATGCGGCGGGGCCGGCCGTGGGGGCTGCCCCTGGAAGACCGGGGGTTGCTCGTCGCGGCGTACTGGCGCACCAACCTGACACTGCGCCAGCTCGAGACGCTGCTGATCTGTACGCCGTGCTCGTCGGGGTGATCATCGCCGAGTGCGGGTCGTACACCTCCTTCAGCGGAGTACACGATGCGCCTCACCGTCGGTGAACACGCACCCCGCCACGTCCGCCGTATCGTCCGCTCCTTCCTCGAAGAGTGGCGCATGCCCGAGCTGTCGGACGCCGTCGAGCGGGCGTGACCGAGCTGCTGGCGAACGTCGTACAGCACGTCCCGGATCGCCGCTGCGCGCTGCTGTTGCTGCGGCAGCCGGCCGGCGTGCGGGTGGAGGTGTCGGACGGTAGTGACCAACTCCCCTGCACACCGGCCTCGCTGGACGCGGACTCAGAGAACGGCCGTGGGCTCCTTCTGCTCGACGCCATGGTCGGCAAGTGGGGTGTGTCGCCGCGGCGCGGGGGCGGGAAGACCGTGTGGTTCGAATGCGAGAGCGAAACCGCGCCCGCCAAGGGGTGCGGTTCTCCCCCGCTCGGGTTCACTGGCCGACGTGCTCGGCCGCGGTCTTCGGGAGCGCGAGCATCACGAGTGCCGCCACGACGTAGACCACCGCGGAGACGACGAGGACGATGCTGAGCGCGTGACCGTAGTCGGCCGGTCCCGGTGCGCCGGTCGCCGATCCGGTGACGGCGGTGAAGAAGACCGTGCCGAGAACGGCGATGCCGATGGCGCCGCCGATCTGGTTGACGGTGGAGAGCACGCCGCCCGCGGCGCCCGCGTTGCGTCCGGGGATGCCGGCGAGGACCACGTTGACGAGTATGGGGGCAGCGAGACCGAGCCCGAGGCCGCCGACGAACAGGGCCAGGGCAAGGTGCCAGTAACCGGGATCGTTGCCGTCCCTGATGACCGCCCACAGGACGAGCTGGGATGCCGCGATGGTGAGCGAGCCGGTGACGAGCAGTGCCCTCCCGGCCTTGGCAGCGAATGCGACCCCGAGTCCTGAGGTGATGATCGAGCCGAGCGCGTAAGGCAGGATCACCAGGCCGGTCTCCCAGGCGGTGCGGTCGGTGCCGTTCTGGAGGTAGACCGAGAGGGTGAGGAAGTACGACCCGAGTCCGCCGAAGAAGAGCACGGACGCGCTCAGGCCGATCGCGAAGGCACGGATGCCGAGCAGAGCAGGATCGAAGACGGGTTCGCCCCCGCGGCCGGCGAGGCGACGCTCGTAGGTGAGGAAGATCGCCAGCACGGCGATTCCGGCGGCGAGGAGGGCGTAACTGGCCCAGATCCATCCCCAGGCCTCGGTCTGGATGATCGGCAGGAGCAGAAGCAGGATGCCCGTGGCCACGAGCAGCGCGCCCAGAAGGTCCGGCCGCGCGGTCGAGGCGGAGCGGGACTCCGGCAGCACCTTCGCGCCGATGATCAGTGCCAGGATCGAGACGGGCACGTTGATCCAGAAGATCGTGCGCCATCCCAGACCGAACACGTCCCCGTCGACGAGCAGCCCGCCCAGCAGTGGGCCGGCGACCGACGCGAGGCCCTGCACAGCCCCGTAGGCAGCGAACGCCTTGGCACGCTCGCCCGGCGCGAACGATGCCCGGATGATCCCGAACACCTGCGGGACCATGACCCCTGCGGTCAGCCCCTGCGCGGCTCGCATGCCGATGAGCATTCCCGGATCGGCGGCCAGGGCGCAGAGCGCGGAGGTGACCATGAACCCGGCCAGCCCGATCATGAACAGGCGCTTGCGGCCGTACTGGTCACCGAGCCGTCCGCCGGTGACCAGGCCCGCGCCCAGGGCGAGGACGTAGGAGGCGATCATCCACTGGATCTCGGCGTCGCCGGCCCCCAGGTCCTGGGCCACCGCCGGGGCCGCGACGGTGACGATCGTCGCGTCGAGAAGGTCCATGAAGGAACCGAAGAGCACCACCAGGAGCGCTGCGCTCGCGCCCGCGCCGGAGATGGGTACCGAGGCAGCCGCGGGTGCACGCCTGTCCTCTTGAGGGATCTGTGAAGCGGTCATGCCGATGACCATGACAGCTATAGTTGCCACCGAGTGACCGCTTTCGGTGAGGGGATGAGGCATGGCCGCCACCTCCGCGCGGACGCTCAAGCTGCTGTCGATCTTCGGGATCGGCGCGACCCTGACCGCCGAAGAACTCGCCACCAGGCTCGGGACGTCGGTGCGGACCGTGCGACGCGACATCGGCATGCTCAGAGAACTCGGATATGAGGTCGAGGCCGTGCGCGGGGCGGGCGGCGGTTACCGGCTCGGCCGCGCCACCCGGTTGCCGCCGGTCGTCTTCGACGAGGACCAGGCTGTCGCGGCGGCCGTCGCGCTCCAGACCGTCCCCGCGGTCCTGTCCGGCATCCGCGAGAACTCGGCCCGCGCTCTCGCCACGCTGCAGCAGGCGATGCCCGCCCGCAGCCGTGTCCACGCCGAAGCATTCACCGTCTCCGCGGCGCGCAACTACTGGGAGTTCCCCGCAGCGCCCATCGACGCCGAGATCGTCCGAGTCATCGGTGGCGCGATCAACCGGCAGCACATCGTTCGCGTGGACTACGCGGGCGAGGACGAACCCACGACGCTCACGCTGGAACCGCACGACCTCGTGGTGTGGGCGGCACGGTGGTACCTCGTCGCGTTCCAGCCGGACGCGGACCGGTGGCGCGCGATGCGAATCGACCGCCTCGAACCACGCATGCCCACGGGGAGAACCTTCGACCGCCGCGACGTCCCGCATGGCGACCCGGTCGCATTCGTCATGAGCACATACGACCGCGGCGACACCCCGGCGGAATGGCCGTGCCGCGGGTCGGCACTCGTCGCGCTGCCCGCGCCCGTCGTCGCCCGGTTCGCGCCCGGCGGATCGACGGTCGAGCAAGTCACCGACTCCAGCTGCCGGCTCACGCTCGGTGCGTGGTCATGGGCAGGGGTGGCAGGTCTGCTCCTGACGTTCGACGCTGACCTCACGAGCATCGAACCGGCAGAGCTGAGACAGGCGCTGCGCTCCTTGCACACCCGCGTCGACGAAGGACTCAGGCGCTCTTCGTGAGTTCACGCCGTCCAGCCGCTCACCGGAGTGCGGTGAGCGCCTGCTGACCGGTCCCAGGGTGCGAGTGGTCATGGACCGGCACTGACGGAGCTGTCGGCATTCTCTCGCGCCGCGGTCACGGCGTCCCGCGCGACCGCAGGCCGCGGCCCCGTCAGCACGTACACGAGCCCGAAGCCCACCCCGACGGCGACGGCCCCGCCCACCGCGTCCAGCACCCAGTGGTTCGCCGTCGTGACGATCGCGGACGCGGTGAACAGCGGGTGCAGCAGCCCCAGCACCTTGATCCACCACCGGCGCGCCAGCACGGCGATCACGACGCCGCACCACAGCGACCAGCCGAAGTGCAGAGACGGCATCGCCGCGTACTGGTTGGTCAGGGACGTGAGCGTGCCGTAGTCGGGCTGGGAGAAGTCCTGGACGCCGTGGACGGTGTCGATGAAGCCGAGCGTCGGCATCAGCCGGGGTGGGGCCAGCGGGTAGAGCCAGAAGCCGACCAGGGCGAGCAGGGTGGCGATGCCCAGGGCGGAGCGGGCCCAGCGGTAGTCGGCGGGGCGGCGCCAGTAGAGGAGGGCGAGGACGGTCAGCGGGGCGCCGAAGTGGAACGACTCGTAGTAGAAGTCGAGGAAGTTCCGCAGCCAGTCGATCGTGACGACGGTGTGGTTGGCCCAGTGCTCGAAGTCGATGTGCAGGGCGCGTTCCAGGCCGAGGATCTGGCGGCCGTTCTCCTCGGCCTCGGCCCGGCCGGCCGAGATGCTGCCCCCGGTGGCGGCGAGCCGGACCTGGGAGTAGGCGGCGTAGGTGACCCGGATGAGGAGCAGCTCCAGGAGGAGGTTCGGTCGGGTGAGGACCCGGCGCAGGAAGGGCGCGAGCGGGATGTGCCGGAAGCGGGCCGGGGCGGCGGGGGCGTACTCGGTGGGTGTCGGCGACCGGTAGTACGGGGAGGTGCGGGAGAGGAACGGCACGGCCGTGGCGGCGGCGAGGGCGGCGACCAGGACGAGGTTCGTGCGCAGCGGGTCCAGCGACGGCATGTCCGGCAGCATCATCCTGGCCGGCAGGGTCATGACCAGGACGACGGTGACCGGCCAGACGTGGCGGTCGGAGGCGCGTCTGCCGGCCCGGCCGACGACCGCGAGCAGCACCCACAGGAGCTGGTGCTGCCAGGCCGTGGGCGAGACGACGATCGCGGCGCAGCCGGTGATCGCGACGGCGAGGAGGAGCTGGCCGTCGTCGAAGTAGCGCACGGCGCGGCGCAGGGCCAGGACGGCGACGGCCGCGCCGAACGTCAGGAAGAACGCGGTCTCCAGGGGGCCGTTCAGGCCGAGCCGCAGCAGGGCGCCGTGCAGGGACTGGTTGCCGAGGTCGTCGGCCCGGCCACCGAGGCCGACGCCGGCCATGTGGTGGACCCAGTAGGTGTGGGAGTCGTGCGGCATCGCGGCCCAGGCGAGCCCGGTGCAGGCGGCGAAGGTGACGCCGGTGGAGAGGGCGGCGCGTCTGCGGCCGGTGAACCACAGCAGGGGCGTGAAGAGCAGCAGCGTGGGCTGGAGCGCGGCCGCGACGCCGATGAGCAGGCCGCTGGTCCGCTGGCCGTGGGCGGCGAAACAGCCCAGCAGGACGAGCAGGACGGGGATGATGCTGGTCTGGCCTAGCCACAGGGTGTTGCGGACCGGCAGGGACAGCATGAGCAGGCCGATGGCAACGGGGGCGGCCAGCAGGGCCGTGCGGCGGCCGATGGGCTGGGGCAGGGCGCGGGCGGCGATCAGTCCGAGGGCGACGACCAGCAGCAGCGTGCCGAAGGTCCAGCCCCAGCCGAGGGCCTGTTCGGCCGCTCGGGTGAGGGGCTTGAGGAGGAGACCGTTGAAGGGGGTGCCGGTGAAGCGGGTCGAGTCGTAGAGCGAGCCGTTCACGTGCAGGACGCCGTTGGGCCCGACCCAGGTCTCCAGATCCGTCAGCCGCTCCCCGCGCGGGGTGCCGAGCACGACCGTGACCTGCCGTGCGGCGAGGGCGGCGACGATCAGCCACAGCGCGAGACAGGCCATGCGCAGAGGTGCGCGGGTGGGCGTGCGGGTGGATGTGCGGGTCCTGCCGACGGCTGTCGCTCCGAAGGCTTCCGCCGATCGTCCGCTGCGCTCCGCATTCGCCACGCCTCGTCGACCTTCTACCCGGTATGCCCCCCTTCGTCCGGTTGACGATAGTGCGCGAGGCGCGCGGTTGCCTCTCGTGACGCGAGAAGGATCACATCAAGATCACGTGGGAACCGCTCCCAGCCGGGCAGACGTGCCTGCGCAGCCGGGATTTAGATGCCCCCTGCAACGAAATGCGTACGGCCCGTGATCGGCCTTTATCCGCCTATCGTCGCTTTTCGGCCCGTACGACAGCGCCGCCGCGCGGACCGCGTCCCTGTCCCCGTCGAAAGGTAGGCGAGCGAGTCTTGTCGACTGTCTCAGTCGTCGCTCCCGCGTCCGGCCTGAAGAGCCGCGCAGCGAAATCCCCCGGCACCACCGTCACCGATCCCGCACTCGTCAAGCGCGCCGTGAAGGCGGCCGCGCTGGGCAACGCGATGGAATGGTTCGACTTCGGTGTCTACAGCTACATCGCGGTCACGCTGGGCAAGGTCTTCTTCCCCTCGGGCAACCCCACCGCGCAGCTCCTCTCCACGTTCGGCGCCTTCGCCGCGGCCTTCCTGGTGCGTCCCCTCGGCGGCATGGTCTTCGGCCCGCTCGGCGACCGCGTCGGCCGCCAGAAGGTCCTCGCGCTCACCATGATCATGATGGCGGCGGGCACCTTCGCGATCGGCCTGATCCCGTCGTACGCGACGATCGGCGTCGGCGCGCCGATCCTGCTCCTCGTGGCCCGCCTCGTGCAGGGCTTCTCCACCGGCGGCGAGTACGCGGGTGCCTCCACCTTCATCGCCGAGTACGCCCCCGACAAGCGGCGCGGCTTCCTCGGAAGCTGGCTGGAGTTCGGCACCCTCGCCGGTTACATCGGCGGCGCGGGCCTGGTCACGCTCATGACCGCCCTGCTCTCCGCCGACGACCTGACCTCCTGGGGCTGGCGCATCCCGTTCCTGGTCGCGGGCCCGATGGGCATCATCGGCCTCTACCTGCGGCTGCGCCTGGAGGAGACCCCGGCGTTCGCGGCCGAGGTCGCCAAGGCCGAGACCGACCGCCCCAAGGTGCCGCTGCGCGAGATGATCACCGGCCAGTGGCGCGCGTTGCTGCTCTGCGTCGGCCTGGTGCTGGTCTTCAACGTCACCGACTACATGCTGCTGTCGTACATGCCGAGCTACCTGACCGGTCAGCTCCACTACGACGAGACGCACGGCCTGCTCGTCGTGCTCGGCGTGATGGCCCTGATGATGATCGTCCAGCCGTTCGCCGGCGCGCTGACCGACCGGATCGGCCGCCGTCCGGTCATCGCCACCGGCTGCGCGGGCTTCCTGGTGCTGTCGGTCCCGGCCCTGCTGCTGATCCGCGAGGGCAGCCTGCCGGCCGTCGCGCTCGGCATGGGCGCCCTCGGCCTGCTGCTGGTCTGCTTCACGGCGGCCATGCCCTCGGCGCTGCCGGCACTGTTCCCGACGAAGGTCCGCTACGGCTCCCTGTCCATCGGCTTCAACGTCTCCGTGTCCCTGTTCGGCGGCACGACGCCGCTGGTGGTCACGGCCCTGATCGGCGCGACCGGGAACATGATGATGCCCGCGTACTACATGATGGCCGCGGCCGTCGTCGGCGGTTTCGCGGTGTGGCGCATGGCCGAGTCCGCGGGGCGCCCCCTGCCGGGTTCGGCACCGTCGGTGGCCGGCCGAGAACCGTCGGTGGCCGGCTGAGACAAGACACGCCGGGCGATATCCCACTGACAGCGAACCGGTGCACCACGTATCTTCGTCACCGCCACTAGTTAGGGATGCTAACTATGCGTACGAAAGGTAGAGGTGCATGAGCGAGTCGCACGTCTGGGACGAGGTCGACGCCTACTTCACCGACCGCCTCGCCCCGGACGACGAAGCCCTGGCGGCCGCCCTGCGCGACAGCGACGCCGCCGGGCTGCCGCACATCAGCGTCGCGGGCAACCAGGGCAAGCTCCTTCAGCTCCTGGCCCAGATCCAGGGCGCCCGCCACATCCTGGAGATCGGCACGCTCGGCGGCTACAGCACCATCTGGCTGGGCCGCGCCCTGCCCGCCGACGGGCGGCTGGTCTCCCTGGAGTACGACCCCAAGCACGCCGAGGTCGCCGTCCGCAACATCGCCCGCGCCGGCCTGGACAAGCTCGTCGAGGTCCGGGTGGGCCCGGCCCTGGAGTCGCTGCCCCAGCTGGCCGACGAGAACCCGCCCCCCTTCGACCTGGTCTTCATCGACGCCGACAAGGTCAACAACCCGCACTACGTGGAGTGGGCCCTGAAGCTCACCAGCACGGGCAGCCTGATCGTCCTCGACAACGTCGTCCGCGGCGGCCGCGTGACCGACACGGAGAGCACGGCCCCGGACGTGACGGGCACCCGCGCCGCGATCGAACTGATCGGCAGCCACCCGAGGTTGAGCGGTACGGCGATCCAGACGGTCGGCATGAAGGGGTACGACGGGTTCGCGCTGGCGCGGGTGCTGGCGTAGGGCCGACGGTGGGCGTCCCGGGTGAACTGGGCCCAGATCTCGGCGGGTGCCCCGTCAGGCGCTCAGACCTCGTGGAAGAAGCCCACGTTGACGCTGCGCGGGGCGGTGCGGTCCTGGACGATGACCTCGCCGCTGCCGCCCCTGGGCAGCGGGACGGTGCCGCCGTAGGCGAGGGGCTGGACGTACTCCCCCACCGTGAGCCGGACTTCGGAGGACGGGTCGGGCTGGGAACCGCGCAGCCAGGTCAGATGCCAGGTCCCGTCGGCCCCGCACAGGAACTCCAGGTGGACGCGGGAGACGAACAGCCAGTCGTCCGGCGTCGACAGCCGGCACACCGACTTGTCGCGGCCCACCCGCAGCACGGCACCCGGCTCGCTGGGCGCGTCGGCCATGAGCATGCCGGCCGTGGCACCCTCCTCCGCCGCGGACACGGCGGCCATGGTGAGTTCGAGCACGTGCGCTCCTTCTGAGACGTCCTGGTGGGTCTTCAAGCCCGCCGCATGATAGAACGCCAGGCCGCACGGTGTCCGGCACAATGGGTTCATGACCGAGCGAAAGCCACCCGGCGTCGACTTCGAGTCCTGGGTCGACAAACAGATCCGTGACGCGGAGACACGCGGCGAGTTCGAGCGGCTGCCGGGGGCGGGCCAACCGCTGCCGGCCGATGTGGACTCCACCTACGACGAACTGTGGTGGGTCAAGCGGAAGATGGCCCGCGAGGGCCTCTCGGTCCTGCCGCCGACGCTGGCACTGCGCAAGGAGGCGGAGGACGCGCTCCTGGCCGCGTACGCGGCGCCTTCGGAGCAGGCCGTCAGGAAGATCATCGGCGAGATCAACGACAAGATCCGCGACATGATGTTCAAGCCACCGCCCGGGCCCCCGCTCGGTAAAAAGCCGTACGACGTCGAGGACGTCGTACGGCAGTGGCGGGAGCGCCGGGCGGACCGGTGACCGGGGCTCGGGAGCACCCGGCTCAGACGTGCAGCAGCCGTTCCGCCAGCTCCCGGTAGTCCTTCAGGGCCAGACGGAGCTGCTCGGTGTCGCCGCTCGACACGGGCTTGCCCTCGCCGCCCTCCACGGACTGCCAGGAGTGGCGCAGGGTGCGGCGGCGCTGCGTCACGGCCTCGGTGAACCGGGCCGCGATCTCCTCCAGCACGTGGTCGGCCTCCTCGACGGCGGCCCGGGGGGCGTCGACGAACTCGGCGACGGCGTGGTGCAACTGGGAGACGAGTTTGTCGGACTCGTCGTGGGGGAGCAGGTGCGTGCCGTGTGCTCGGGAGGTTCCGGGGGTGCCGGGGGTTCCTGCGGTCTCCGCAGTCCCGTGAGTCCCGGCGGTCCCGTGAGTCCCGGGGGTCCCGGTGGTCCCGGGGGTCCGGGAGGTTTCCGAGGTCCCCATTCCGGTGGCACGGTCCGTCGGGCCGTCGATGCCGTGCGGCGCCGTGCCGTGGCCGGTGCCCAGGGCGGTCTCGCCTCGGGCGTCGGGACCGGCGGAGCTACGGGCGTCGGGGCCGGCGGAGCCGCGGGGGTCGTCGCCGGGCGGTGGGGTCATGTTGGACATCGATCTCAACTCTCCTTCGCCTGACGTCGGTGGAGCGCCCACGGCATGTGTCCGTCGCGGGTGGCCGGGGCCTTGCGGCCGCCGTTCAGCCCGGCCTTGTGCCGTCCGCCCTCATGGCGTCCGCCCAGGTGCGGGCCGGCGGCGTGGCCTCCGCCATCGTGGCGGGCCGGCCGTACCAGCTCCTCGAACAGGGCGCGGGCCGCCACCATGGCCTCACGCATGTCTTCCGTACCGGTGCCGCCGTCCCGGGCGTCGTCCGCGCGCAGGTGCGCCGCGCGGTGCACGCGCCGGTAGCCGTCCACGTGGTGGGCGTGGTGCACGGACAGCGCGGCGAGCTGCTCCTCGTACTGCCCGCCGTCCGGGAAGCCCCGGGCGCCGGCGAGCTCCGCGAGCAGCCGGTCCGCCTCGGCGACCGCCTCCCGCGGCGAGTCGACGAACCGCTCCTGGGCGGCCGTCCAGCGCGCCTCGTACTGCTCGCGCTGCGTCGGCTCCAGCGCTCGTTCGCGCAGGTCGCCGTGGCGCTCCACGCGCTCGGCGAGCTCGCGCTCGGCGGCCTTGGCGTCGCCGTCGTGCCGGGCGACGGCCAGGTCGTACTCGGGTCCGAAGCGCCGCTTCAGGCTCGGGCCGCGCCGAGCCCCTCGGGCGCGCAGGGTCATGACGGCCGCGATGATGACGACGGCCGCCGCGATCACGATCAGAGCAATGATCAGGCCAGTGGACATGAATGCCTTCCGGGTTCTCGGCCCAACCGGCTCTCCTCGCGAGCCGGTTCGCCGACCGGGTAGCCCGGAAGCAGGCCCCCAAACGGCGCCCGGGCCGCCCCCAGGGCGCGCACGGCCCCGGGATATCGGGTTGCGGCCCTGGCCGGGCCCCCGCCGAGAATGGCGGTCATGACCTGGACCGTGGCCCCGGAACCGTACGACTCCCCCGTCGCCGCCGCCCTGTGGCGGGCGTACTACACCGGGGTCAGCGACCGCTGGTACCTGCTGCACGAGGGGCGCCGGACCGACCCGGACGAGCTGGAGCGGGAGATCGCCGCCCAGCCGGGCGCCGAACTCGCGCCGCCGCGCGGCCGGTTGCTGGTCGCCCGGTACGGCGGTGAGCCGGCCGGCACCGCGGGCGTACGGCTGCTGGACGGCACGACCGCCGAGCTCAAGCGGGTGTTCCTGCGCGAGTCGATGCGCGGCAAGGGCGGCGCCGCGCTCCTGGTCGGGGCCGCCGAGGACGCCGCCCGCGCGCTCGGCGCCGACCGGATCGTGCTCGACACCCGCGGCGACCTCGTCGAGGCCCGCGCCCTCTACGCCCGGCTCGGCTACACGGAGACCGAGCCGCACAACGACGAACCGTACGCCGAGCACTGGTTCACCAAGCGCCTCACCTGACCGCCCGCCGACGGCGCCTCAGCCGAGGTGCTCCACCGGACGGACCTCGGAGGGCCGCTCCCGCCTGGAGCCGCACAGTTCGCCGTTCAGCTCCCGCACGAGCTGCACCAGATCCGTCGGCCGGTCCGGCCCCCACCAGTTGCCGAGCAGCGCGGCGAGGGACTCCTCCCGGGCCTGGGCCAGCCGCTCGGCGACCTCGCGACCCCGGTCGGTCAGGATCATGTCGAGGCCCGTGCGCACGGCGAGCCTGCGCTCCTCGACCTGGCGTACGGCCTTCATGATCACGGCCAGCGACACGGGCGCCTGCTCGGCCAGTACGGCCGGTTCCACCGAGCCGTACCGCCTCATCCGCAGCAGCACCCAGCTCGCCGCGGGCAGCAGGTCGTAGCCCGCCCGGGCGGTGATCTCCCGGTAGATCTCGCGCCGCCCCGCGCGGGTGCCGAGCACCGACAGCGCGCGGCACACCTCGTCGTGCGAGGACCGCTGGACGGGGTTGCTGGCCAGGGTCTCCGTGACGTCGGGCGCGGTGACGGAGCCGCGCAGCCGGTCCTCCTTCAGGAACCAGGCCAGCACGAAGCCGAGGAGCGCGACGGGGGCGGCGTACAGGAAGACGTCCGTGATGGAGACGGCGTACGCGTGCAGGGCCGGCGGGCGCAGACCGGGCGGGAGGGCGGCGATGCCGCGCGGGTCGGCCTCCAGCGCGGCCACGGAGACGCCGGGCGGCAGCTGTGCTCCCCGGAAGGCGTCCGTGAGCTGGTCGCCGAGCCGGTTCGCGAAGACCGTGCCGAAGACAGCCACGCCGAACGAGGCGCCGATGGAGCGGAAGAAGGTCGCGCCGGAGGTGGCGACGCCCAGGTCCTCGTACGGGACGGCGTTCTGCACGATGAGCACGAGGACCTGCATCACCAGGCCGAGCCCGAGGCCGAAGACGAAGAAGAAACCGCTCAGCTCGGCGGTGGAGCTGCGCTCGTCGAGCTGGTGGAGCAGGAGCAGCCCGAGGGTGGTGACGCCGGTGCCGGCGATCGGGAACACCTTCCAGCGGCCGGTCCGGCTGACGATCTGCCCGGAGGCCGTCGAGGCCAGCAGCAGCCCCAGCACCATCGGCAGCATGTGCACACCGGACATGGTCGGGCTGATGCCCTGCACGACCTGGAGGAAGGTCGGCAGGTAGACCATCGCGCCGAACATGGCGAAGCCGACGACGAAACTGATCACGGCGGCGAGCGTGAAGGTGCGGACGCGGAAGAGCTTCAGCGGCAGGACGGGTTCGGCGGCCCGCCGCTCGACGGCCACGAAGACGACGGCGAGGACGACGCCGAGCACCGCGAGCCCGACGATCTGCGCGGACCCCCAGCCCCAGGTCGTGCCCCCGAGGGAGGCGACGAGCACCAGGCAGGTGGCGACGGCCGCGATGAGGAAGGTGCCGAGGTAGTCGATGACGTGCCGCTGCGCCCGGCGCGGGATGTGCAGCACGGCCGCGATCACGGCGAGCGCCACGATGCCCACGGGCAGGTTGACGTAGAACACCCAGCGCCAGCTCACATGCTGGGTGAACAATCCGCCGAGCAGCGGCCCGAGCACGCTCGTCGCCCCGAACACGGCCCCGAACAGCCCCTGGTAGCGCCCGCGTTCGCGGGGCGGGACGAGATCGCCCACGATGGCCATCGACAGCACCATCAGCCCGCCGCCGCCGAGCCCCTGCACGGCCCGGAACGCGATGAGCTGCGTCATGTCCTGCGCCATGCCGCACAGCGCGGAGCCGGCGAGGAAGATCACGATCGCCGTCTGGAACAGCCGCTTGCGGCCGTACTGGTCGCCGAGTTTGCCCCACAGCGGGGTCGCGGCGGTCGCGGCCAGCAGGTAGGCGGTGACCACCCAGGAGAGGTGATCCATGCCGCCGAGCTCGCTGACGATGGTGGGCAGCGCGGTCGACACGATGGTCTGGTCGAGGGCGGCGAGCAGCATCCCGAGGAGCAGGGCGCCGATGGAGACCAGTACGTTCCCGGACACCTGCTCCCGGTCGGCGGCGCCCTGGTCCGACACCTTCGTGACGTGCACATGCCCGGCCATGAGACCTCCCGAGGGTCCTGTGACATTTTCCATCGTGACCGGTGTGACGGGGTATGGCCCGCCGAGTCCTTTTGGAAGCTTTCATTCCGGGGGCTCGTCATCCGCACTGTGGAGAAGATCTGGATAATCTCTGGAGTTCGCGAGGGGAGGGAGGAACGCGTGGAACAGCCGAACGGCCACCCGTGCCCGGAGTGCGGCACGCCCAGACAGCCGGACAACACCCCGTCCTGCACCTGCACCCACCGCGCCGCGGAGGCCCTCCGCGACGCCCGCACGACCGAGGCGGCGGCAGCGGAGGACTTCGACCCGCTGCGGATCCGTCCCTACGTCGAACTCACGCCCGACACGCCCACACGGTCCCCTGAGAACGAGCGCACGCCGGGCCGGCCCACGTCGCCCTCGCACACGGACGCGCCCACGCGGGCAGGCGACAACCCCGCGCGGCGGACCCGCGCGGACGGCCCGTCCACGCCCTCACACGCGACGGCCTCGGGCCCCGAGCAGCCCACCCGGGCGGCCAACGGCACCCCACGGCGACCACACGCCGCCGGAAGGCCCGCGTCTACAGGGGCCTCCCACACCGAGCCCCCGGCGCAGCCCTCCGAAGGCGCCCCGCGCCGGACACCCGGGGGCCCGATCGACGACGCCCCGCGACCGCCCCGGACCCACCCGGCGGGACCGCGGCACGCGGACGGTCCCGCCCGGGCGGGAGAAAGGGCCCCCCGAGGCAGCCACGCGGACGGTCCGACCACGCCCGCGGAGGCCCTGCGCGTCGAGTTCCCGGCGCGGGCAACCGAAGGGGCTCCACGACGGGGCCCTGGGCGGGCAGCCGACGACAGCCCGCTACCGCCCCAGACCCACCCGGCGGAGCCCCCGCACACCCACGACCCCGCCCAGCCGTCCCCGGCGAACCGTTCCGCCTCGCCCCGCCATGGCCAGGCCGCGCCTGCCGACACTCCCGCCCGGGCGGGCGAAGGCGCTCCGCGACGGACCCGCGCGGACGGTCCGGCCGCCTCGCCGCACGCCGAGGCCTCGCACGCCCAAGCCCCCGCGCGGGCCACCGACGACGCCCCGCGGCGAACCCCCGGGCGGGCAGCCGACAACGCTCCCCCACCGCCCCAGACCCACCCTGCGCAGCCCCCGCACACCGACGGCCCCGCGCGGGCCACCGACGACGCCCCGCGGCGAACCCCCGGGCGGGCAGCCGACAACACTCCCCCACCGCCCCAGACCCACCCCGCGCAGCCCCCGCACACCGACGGCCCCGCGCGGGCCACCGACGACGCCCCGCGGCGAACCCCCGGGCGGGCAGCCGACAACACTCCCCCACCGCCCCAGACCCACCCCGCGCAGCCCCCGCACACCGACGGCCCCGCGCGGACGCCCGACGACGCCCCGCGACGGCCCGTGATGAACCCCGGGCAAGCCCGGCGCGCCGAAGGTGCCGCGCCACCGCCCTCCCCCGCCGACGCGACCATGCCCCTGCGCCCGGTCGACCCGGACGCGACCACCGTGCTGCCGGTCTCGCCGGACACTTCCGTGCTGCCGGCCTCGCCGGACACCTCCGTCCTGCCGACGCCCCTGGCCCCCGCGGCGACCGAGCCCAGCGTCACCGATCTGCGGCTTTTCGACGGCACGGGTGGACCGGACCGGGGCAGGCCGGAAGTGGACGAGTCCGGCCGGAGGCCCCGGCGCCGGCGGCGCAACGCGCTGCTCGCCACGGCCGCCGGGGCCTGTGTCGCCGTGGTGGCCGCGGCCGGGTACGCGAGCGGGATGTTCTCCTACGAGGCGCCGTCCCGGAACAGCGCGCTGCCGGACGACCTCAGGGCGAGCGTGCCGGACGCCCCGTCGAGCAGCGCGGCGTCCACGCCGCCGGCGGAGAGCGCCCAGGCCGCACCGCCGGCCCCAGCCGTACCGCCGCCGCCGGCCACCCGGAGCCCCTCGGCCTCCCCGTCGCCGTCCACGCCGAGCGCCTCGCCGAGCCCGTCGCAGTCGGCCACCCCGTCGGCGCCCCGGACGTCCGCCACGGCCACCAGTCCCGAGAGCCGGCCCCCGGACAAGTCCCGCCAGAACGGCGGCTCCACCGTCCTGCGCCCGGGCGACCGGGGCCCGGAGGTCACCGAACTCCAGCTCCGGCTGCGCCAGTTGTACCTCTACGACGAGGAGACCGACGGCGACTACGACAGCCGGCTCGAGGAGGCCGTCCGCACGTACCAGTGGTCACGCGGCATCCAGACCGACGATCTCGGCGTCTACGACCGGGAGACGCGGGCCAAGCTGGAGTCGGAAACCAAGGAGCCGTGACCGGCCCGAGCGCCCTACTGTGACGCCGTGACTACTCAGGTGATCGTCCTCAACGGAGGTTCCAGCTCCGGCAAGTCCGGGATCGTACGGTGCCTGCAAGAGGTGCTGCCGGACCCGTGGCTGGCCTTCGGCGTCGACTCGTTCGTCGATGCGCTGCCCGCGAAGCTGCAGGGCTCGGACGGAGGGATCAGCTTCGCCCAGGACGGCGGGGTGAGCGTAGGCGCGGAGTTCCGCGCACTGGACGCGGCCTGGGCAGAGGGCATCGCCGCGATGGCCCGCGCCGGCGCCAGGATCATCGTCGACGACGTCTTCCTCGGCGGACCGCACTCCAGGCAGCGCTGGCAGAAGGCCCTGGACGGACTCGGCGTGCTGTGGGTCGGCGTCAGGTGCGACAGCGCGGTCGCCGCGGGACGCGAGATCGCCCGGGGCGACCGGGTCCGGGGCATGGCCGCCTCACAGGCACACCTGGTGCACGAGGGCGTGAGCTACGACCTGGAGGTGGACACCACACACACCGAGTCCCTGGTGTGTGCGCGCACCATCGCCGCCCACGTCTGACCGACCCGACCCCTGATGACCGTAGCGTCCGTCACCCGACGTACAGACGGATCATCCCGTCCCCCGCGGCCTCCACGCGCACCTGCGTGAGGTCGTCCACCACCACGTCCGGCGCGTGGAACGCGGCCCGGGGCCCGACCCCGACCACCGTCATCCCGGCGGAGCGCCCGGCCGCTATCCCGGCCCCGGAGTCCTCGAACACCACACAGTCCGCGGGCGTCATACCCAGCTCGGCGGCGCCCTTCAGAAAACCCTCGGGGTCGGGCTTGCTCGCCCCGACGGACTCCGCGGTCACCCGCACCTCGGGCAGGTCCAGCCCGGCCGCGGCCATCCGCGCCGTCGAGAGCGGGACGTCGGCGGAGGTCACGAGCGCGTGCGGCAGCCCCCGCAGTGAGGCGAGGAACTCAGGCGCCCCGGGGATCGGGACGACACCCTCGGTGTCGGCCGTCTCCTCGGCGAGCATCTTGGCGTTGTCGGCGTAGTTCTGCTCCATCGGCCGGCCGGGCAGCAGCAGCGCCATCGACGCGTATCCCTGCCGTCCGTGGACGACCTTCATGACCTCGTCCCCGTCGAGCCCGTGCCGCTCGGACCAGCGCCGCCAGACGCGTTCGACCGAGGCGTCGGAGTTGACGAGGGTGCCGTCCATGTCCAGCAGGAGGGCGCGGGCGGTGAGCACGGCGGTGGCCGTCATCGGCAGCTCCAAGGCTCAGGGCTCGGACGAGGGCACTCGGCAGCCCCCGGAGGAACAAGGCGGCCCCGCCCGCCGGTCAGGGAAAACGGGCGAGGGCCACTTTGTTTCTCCACGGTACAAAACATCCCCGGATCGCGCCAGGGCCCCCCGCAGACGTTCACCCACCGTTCAGCTCGCCCCCGGCTCACCCGGTCGCCCCGGCTCACCCGGTCACGGCCTCCCACAGGCTCCACACCCCGAGAGCGAGCATCACCAGCGCCGCGATCTGCGTGATCAGCCGCAGCGGAACCTTCTTCATCAGCGCCTTTCCGCCGACGATGCCGATCCCGGCCACCGCCCACAGCGCGAGCACCGCACCCAGGCCGACGGAGAGCGGGTCGTCGTAGCGGGCGGCCAGGTTCGCGGTCATGATCTGCGTGAGGTCACCGAACTCGGCGACCAGGATGAGCATGAACCCCGCGCCCGAGACCTTCCAGAAGGACTGGTTCTCCGGCTTGCGGACCTCTTCCTCGTCCTCGCCCTTCTTCAGCAGCAGGACCGCTGCCCCGCCCAGGAAGAGCACGCCCGTCAGCGCCTGCACGATCTGCTGCGGCAGCAGCGTGAGCACGCTGCCCGCCGCGACGGCGAGCGCGACATGCAGCGCGAACGCGGCGGCGACACCGGCGAAGACGTAGGAGGCGCGATAGCGGGTGCCGAGGACGAGGCCGGCCAGGGCGGTCTTGTCCGGCAGTTCGGCGAGAAAGACGACGCCGAAGACGACGGCCGTCACGGTCAGGCTGATCAAGGGTTCCTCAATCGGTCGGGGCCGCCCCACCGAGAGTGCTGGATCTTCACACACGACACCTCGGCACGGCAGCACACTCGGCACCCGTGCCGTGGGGCACGGGCGTGCACTGCTTGCCGAAGGTCTCGCTGGCGGGGCCCCTGGACGGACCAGTAGGACCTGCCTCCGGGCGCCGGCTCAGGCGGGCTGAGCAGTATGTCGACGGTCCGGCGAAGAGCTACTCCCCTTCTGCGCCGTCCATGGTACGCGACACCCCTGGAGCGAAAAGTTCCGCCTTAAAGCTTGTCATGTCATGCACGCGTCACTAACTTCTCACCGGGCGCACACCTCCCCGCAACACGGCGCGACGAGCATTCCCTCGCTCGCAGCCCAACGCCCCCACCCCTCAAGGGAGTTCGCATGCCGAAGTTCTACGCGCGTCGACGGCTCAGCATACTCGCGGGCCTCACCGGTCTCATAGCCTCGGCCGGCCTTCTCAACGGCCCGGCCGCCTCCGCCGCCCTGCCCACCCCCGTCAGCGGGGCCACCGCCCGCTCCTACCTCGCCTCGCTCACCGTGGCCACCGAGGACCGCACCGGCTACAACCGAGACCTCTTCCCGCACTGGATCACCCAGTCCGGCTCCTGCAACACCCGCGAGGTCGTCCTCAAGCGCGACGGCTCGAACGTCCAGCAGGACTCCTCCTGCGCCGCCACCAGCGGCAGCTGGTACTCCGTCTACGACGGCGCCACCTGGTCCGCCGCCTCCGACGTCGACATCGACCACCTCGTCCCGCTGGCCGAGGCCTGGGACTCCGGCGCCGACTCCTGGACGACCTCCCGCCGCCAGTCCTTCGCCAACGACCTGACCCGCCCGCAGCTCATCGCGGTCACCGACAACGTCAACCAGGCCAAGGGCGACCAGGACCCGGCCACCTGGATGCCCTCCCGGACGACCTACCGCTGCACCTACGTCCGCGCCTGGGTCCAGGTGAAGTACTACTACGGCCTCTCGGTCGACTCGGCCGAGAAGTCCGCGCTCCAGAACTACCTCGCGAACTGCTGACACGCGCGATTCCGTGTCGGAACCTCCCCGCTGACCTCCGTCGTTCCGTACCGTACGGGGCGACGGAGAGGGGGCCACGATGGCCGGACTGCGGCTCGGACCGCTGCTGAGGTACACCGACGGCTCGTCCGCGACCGTATGGGTCGAGACGAGCCGTCCGTGCACGGCCGCGGTGCGCTGCGCCGACGGCGCCGGCGGCACTGCCCCGACCTTCCAGGTGGCGGGTCACCACTACGCGCTGATCCCGGTGACCGGCCTCACGGCCGGTACGTCCACGACGTACGAGGTGCTCCTCGACGACACCCCCGTGTGGCCCCTGCCCGACTCCCCCTTCCCGCCGTCGGCGATCCACGCGCCGGGCAGCGAGGGCGGCCTCCGTGTCGCCTTCGGCTCCTGCCGCTGGGCCGCCCCTCCGGCCGGCGGGCACGACCCCGTGGGCCCGGACGCCCTGGACGCGCTGGCCACCCGCCTCGTCGCGGACCCGGAGGGCGAGCGTCCCGACGTCCTGCTGCTGCTCGGCGACCAGGTGTACGCCGACGAGACCTCCGAGACGACGCAGCGCTGGCTGGCGGGCCGCCGCGATCTGAACGACCCGCCGGGCAACGGAGTGGCGGACTACGAGGAATACACGCACCTCTACTACGAGTCGTGGCTCGACCCCCGCATCCGCTGGCTGCTGTCCACCGTGCCCAGTTTCATGATCTTCGACGATCACGACGTCATCGACGACTGGAACACCTCCGCCGCCTGGCTCGACGACATGCGGGCCACCGACTGGTGGCAGGAGCGGCTGCTGAGCGGCCTGATGTCGTACTGGGTCCACCAGCACCTGGGGAACCTCTCACTGGAGGAACTGGCGGCCGACCCGGTGTACGAGGGCGTCCGCAAGGTCCCCGACGGCACGGACGTGCTGCGCACCTTCGCCGCCCGGGCCGACGCCGACGCGGCCACGGCCCGCTGGAGCTACCGGCGCGACTTCGGGCGCGTACGCCTGCTGATGATCGACAGCCGGGCGGCCCGGGTCCTCGCCGAGGACCGCCGCGCGATGCTCGACCCGGGCGAGGAGGCCTGGCTGCGCGAGCAGGTCCTTGACAACCCCGGGTCGTACGACCACCTCCTCCTCGGCACCTCGCTGCCCTGGCTGCTGCCGCATCTGGTGCACGACGCCGAGGGCTGGAACGCGGCGCTGTGCCGGGGCGAACGGGGCGAGCGCTGGGCGCGGGTCGGGGAGAAGGTGCGGCGGGCCGCCGACCTGGAGCACTGGTCGGCGTTCCCCGAGTCGTTCGCCGGGCTGGCGGAGCTGATCGCCGAGGCAGGCTCGGGGCGGGACGCCCCGGCGACGGTGTGCGTGCTGTCCGGGGACGTGCACCACGCCTACATCGCCGAGCCCTCGTGGTCCGGGCCGGGTCCCGACGCACGGGTGGTGCAGCTCGTCTGCTCGCCCGTCCACAACTCCGTCCCGCTGTCGATCCGGATGGCCTTCCGCGTCGGCTGGAGCGCGGTGGCGCGCGCGTTCGGCCGTGGCCTGGCCCGGCACGGACGCCTCCCCCGGCCGCCGGTCGGCTGGCGCAAGACGGGCGGCCCCTGGTTCGGCAACCAGCTGATGACCCTGACCCTGCGCGGCCGTTCGGCACGGCTGCGCCTGGAGCAGGCACGGACACAGGAGGGAAAGGGCCCTCGCCTGACGACGCTCCTGGACTCCGAGCTTGCCCCGTAACGGGCCTATTACGACCCTTTCTTGCCCCGGTGACCGTGATGCTCGTGAGGCATCCCACACCGACCGTCAATCCTTGGCCACGGACCTCGGTTCCGGTCCCCGGCGACGGCATGATGAGGCGGACCGTCCGCTTCCCCACCGGCGGACCTCCGAACGCGCCCCACACGCCCGGGAGCCCCACCCTTGTCTGCGTCGACCGAGGAATCCGTACCGGAGGAATCCCGCCCGGAGGGATCCGTACCGCGGGAACGGCCGGAGGAACCCGTACCGCGGGAAGGGCCGGAGGGGTCCCTACCGGCCGAGGAATCCGCACCGTTGTCCGTCGCCCTGGTCGGAGCCGGGCCGCGCGGGACCAGCGTCCTGGAACGCCTCTGCGCCTCCGCCCCGGAACTCCTCCCGCCCGGAGCCCGGCTGACGGTCCACGTGATCGACCCGGACCCGCCGGGCCCGGGCCGCGTCTGGCGTACCGACCAGTCGCCCGAGCTGCTGATGAACACCGTGGCCTGCCAGGTGACCCTGTTCACCGACGACAGCGTGGACTGCTCGGGCCCGATCCGCCCGGGTCCGAGCCTGTACGAGTGGGCGCGCGGCACGCTCGGCCCGGACGAGTACCCGACCCGGGCGGACTACGGCCGTTATCTGGAGTGGGTGTTCGCCCAGGTCGCAGGGGACGCGCCGGCGGGCGTCCGCGTCGAGACGCACCGGGCCCGCGCGGTACGGCTCGACGACCCCCCCGGCGGCCACCAGGCCCTCACCCTCTCCGACGGCCGCACCCTGACCGGCCTGTCCGCCGTGGTCCTGGCCCAGGGGCACCTGCCGACGACCGCCGACCCGGGCCGGCGGCGCCTGGCGGACCACGCCGCGCGGCACGGCCTGCGCCACGTCCCGCCCGCCAACCCTGCCGACGTCGACCTGTCCTCCGTACCGCCCGGCGAACCCGTCCTGCTGCGCGGCCTCGGCCTCAACTTCTTCGACCACACGGCCCTGTTGACGACCGGCCGCGGCGGCCGTTTCGTACGGGACGCCCAGGGCCTGCGCTATGTCCCCTCCGGCCGTGAACCGCGGCTGTACGCCGGCTCGCGGCGCGGCATCCCGTACCAGGCCCGCGGTGACAACGCGAAGGGGGCGTTCGGCCGCCACGACCCGCTGGTCCTCACACCGGACGTGATCGCGGGCTTCCGCAAGCGCGCCGACTCCGGGGAGGCGCCCGACTTCCTGGCGGAGATATGGCCGTTGGTCGCGAAGGAGGTGGAGACGGTGTACTGCGCCGCGCTGCTCCGGCGGGCAGGAGCCTCCGCGCGACGGTGCCAGGAGTTCACCGATCACTTCCTGGCCGTACCGCACGGCGATCCCGAAGAGGCGGTGCTGCTGGGCGAGTTCGGCGTGGCGGACGCCGACCGCTGGTCCTGGGAGCGGATCTCCCGGCCGTATGCCGGACGGGACTTCGCGCACCCCGGCGAGTGGCGTGACTGGCTGCTGTCGTATCTGCGCGAGGACGCCGCGCAGGCCGCCCTGGGCAATGTGCGCGGCCCGCTGAAGGCAGCCCTGGACGTGTTGCGCGACCTGCGCAACGAGCTCCGGCTGATCGTCGACCACGGCGGCCTCCCCGGCGGCTCCCGCCGGGACCACCTGGACCACTGGTACACCCCGCTCAACGCCTTCCTGTCCATCGGTCCGCCCCGGCGCCGCATCGAGGAGCTGGTGGCCCTGGTGGAGGCGGGGGTGGTGCGCGTGCTCGGGCCGCGCCTGAAGGTGACGGAGGCGGACGGAGCCTGGGCGGCGCACTCGCCCGATGTGCCGGGTTCGGCCGTCCGTGTGAGAACCCTCATAGAGGCACGACTGCCGGAAACCGACCTGCGAAAAACAGCCGACGGCCTCCTCGCGGGGCTGCTGCGGACCGGGCAGTGCCGTCCGCACACCGTCGACGGTTATGAGACAGGGGGGTTGGATGTGACGCCACGCCCTTACCATCTGATAGACCGTCAAGGAGCCCCGCACTCCAGGCGGTTCGCCTTCGGCGTTCCGACGGAAGGCGTGCACTGGGTGACGGCCACAGGGGCCCGCCCAGGTGTGGATTCGGTCATGCTTTCGGACGCGGACGCGGTGGCGAGAGCGGCTCTACGTGCGGTTGTGACTGAAAGTGCGGCCCAACCGGAGGTAAACCAGTGGCCAAATGTTGAACTTGCAAGCATCTATTAGGCACACCTAACGTGGGTTACTCATCGGTTCTGTCCCCCGACCGGCCCTCCCCTGGCCGGCCGACCGAAGGAGACCCCCACATGACCGCACGCCTCAATGGCGCGCAGCCGTACGCTCTCGGACTGTTCCGGATCGTCATCGGCCTGCTCTTCGCCTGCCACGGCGCCGTCGCGCTCTTCGGAGTCCTCGGAGGGGTGGACGGCAAGGGCGGCACCGCGGCGACCGGCGCCTGGCCGAACTGGTACGCGGCCGTCATCGAACTCGTCGGCGGCACCCTGGTGCTGCTGGGCCTTGGCACCCGCGCCGCGGCGTTCATAGCCTCCGGCGCGATGGCGTACGCGTACTTCAAGGTCCACCAGCCGCAGGGCCTGTGGCCGATCGAGAACAGCGGCGAGGGCGCGGCCATGTACTGCTGGTCCATGTTCCTGCTGATCTTCACGGGCTCCGGTGCGTTCGGCGTGGACCGGCTGCTGGCCCGGCGCACGTCGGCACAGGGACGGCAGTCCACGGACCACACCCCGGTGGCGGCCTGACCCGCCCGGACAGCGCTGGACGGAACGGCGCCTTCCCTCACACGAGGGGAGGCGCCGTTCTCGTTTCTGCGCCGGGACACGGCAGCCGGGTGACGACTCGGGACGAGGGTGAACACTCGGTACCGAACGTACGAGCCCCCCGTGAACCGCCCGTCACACCCCAGGCGTACGCTGTATGGCTGTCATCGGCCACTCCTGCCGCTCCGCCGCGCCACCGCGGCACGGTCTGGCCCACGGGGGACCAACGGGGAGTTGCGGTGCTGGAGCACGTGGGGTGGCTGTTCGGCAGCCCGTGGATCTACGCGGCGGTGGCCCTGTCGGTCCTGCTCGATGTGTTCCTGCCGGTGCTGCCCAGCGGCGTCCTGGTGATCACGGCGGCGACGGCGGCGGCCGCGGGATCGGCGGCCGACGTGCCCGACATCCTGACGCTGATCCTCTGCGCGGCCACCGCCTCCGTCCTGGGCGACCTGGCCGCCTACCGCCTCGCCTGGCGCGGGGGCGACCGTCTGGACCGGGCGATCTCCCGCTCCCGGCGCCTGACCACCGCGCAGAAACGTCTCGGCGCCGCCCTCGCGCGGGGCGGCGGCGCCCTCGTCGTCCTGGCACCCGCCGGCCGCTCGGTCGTCTCCCTCGGCGCGGGCGCCGCACACCACCGCGCCCGCGACTTCCTCCCCTGGTCGGCCCTGGCGGGCCTCACCTGGGCCATCTACAGCGTCGCCCTCGGCTACTTCGGCGCCCACTGGCTGGGCGCGAGCTGGCTGGGGACGGTGGTGTCGGTGGGGGCGCTGTTCGGGGCCGGGGCGGGGGCGGCGTACCTGATGCGCAGGGAGCCGCGGGCGTCATAGGGCCGGGGCCGCTCGACGGCACCCTGGGTCTAGCTCGCCCGCTGGGCCCCGGCGCCCCGGATCTCCAGCCCGTCCAGCAACTCGGCCGTGGCCTGCGCGACGGCCTCGACGGCGCGTTCGAACACCTCCTGGTTGTGAGCGGCGGGGGCGCGGAAGCCCGACACCTTCCGCACGTACTGCAACGCGGCAGCCCGAATGTCCGCGTCCGTGGCCTCTTCGGGCATCGCGGGCGGACGAAGGGTCTTGATACTCCGGCACATGCCCCCAGTCTGGCCCTTCCGGCCCCCGTACGACAGCGACGGCTGCGATGATCTCCACGAGGCGGCCACCACCGTGGGGCCGACCGACGAGAGGAACCCGACATGGGGAACGAACTCACCGTGGCCGTCCTGGGTCCCGGCGGCGTGGGCGGTCTGCTCGCCGCCCTGCTCTCCCGCGCCGGCCACCGAGTGATCTGCCTGTCCGGCGAGGAGACGGCCCGTACGCTGCGCACGGACGGCATCCGGGTCCGCAGCGGGCACTTCGGCGACTTCACGGCCCGGGTCGAGGCGGACACACACCTGCGCGAACCTGTCGAGGCGTGCCTGGTGGCCGTCAAACACACCGCCCTCGACGCCGCCCTGGCGCGCGTCCCCGCACCCGCACTGGCCGACGGACTCCTCGTGCCGTTCCTGAACGGCGTCGAACACCCGGCGGCCCTGCGCGCCCGCTACCGCCCCGACCGTGTCGCCCCCGCCGTCATCCGCGTCGAGTCGACCCGCGTCGCCCCGGGCGTCATCGAACACGGCAGCCCCTTCGCGGAGATCGACCTGACCGGAGCCGAGGTACCCCGGACCCGCCTCGACACCCTCGCCGAGACGCTCACCGCCGCCGGACCGGCCACCCGGGTCCAGGACGACGAGACGGCGGCCCTGTGGGCGAAGATGTCGTTCCTGGCCCCCATGGCCCTGCTGACCACGCGATACGGCGTCCCTCTCGGAGACGTCCGCACGCGTCACCGCGACGAACTGACCGCACTGGTCGAGGAGACGGCCGCGATCAGCCGCGCGTGCGGCGGCCCGGGAGACCCGGCGCAGACCCTCGCCCGCTACGACGCCTTCCCGCCGTCGATGAGATCCTCGATGCAGCGCGACGCCGAGGCGGGCCGGCCGCTCGAACTGGACGCCATCGGCGGCGCGTTGCTCCGCGCGGCCAAGCGGCACGGCATACCGGCTCCGGTGACGGCCGGGGTGGTGGGCGAGCTGTCCGCCGGCCCGGGCGCGCAGATCTCGGGCAGCAGCTGATCCGGCGGGTGGCGCCGCGAACGGCGACCGCGACCACGATCACGAGCAGCCTTCTTGCCTGACTGACAGTGCTGCCGACGTGGGCGCCGTGATCGGCATCGTCATGCTCGGCGCCGGTATCTACGTCGCCAGGACATGAAGGCAGTGGTCAGGAGCGCCCGGGGCACGACGAGCGCCGCCGGTCAGGCGCAGTCTCCGCCCATTGCGTGAACGCCCGGTTCCAGGGCGGGGCCGCCGTTCCTGGCCTTCGCCGTTCAGCCCAGGTCTGACATGTCGAGCACGAAGCGGTAGCGGACGTCGTTGCGCCGGAGACGGTCGAGGGCCTCGTTCACTCGCGCCGAGGGGAGCAGTTCGATGTCGGCGGTGATGCCGTGCTCGCCGCAGAAGTCCAGCATGGCGGCGGTCGCGGGCCTGCCGCCGCTGCCTGCCGAGCTGAGCTTCTTGCGTCCTATGAGCAGGTCGGTGGTCTCCACGGTGACGGGTCCCAGGTACCCGAGTTGGCTGAGCGTCCCGTCCAAGGCGACCAGGCGCAGGTAAGGACCGAGGTCGTGCGGGGCGGAGATGGTGTCGATGACGACGTCGAACCGGTCGCGGGCGTCAGCCATCTGTTCGGGGTCGGTGGAGACGATGAGACCGTGGGCGCCGAGACGACGGGCGTCGGCAGCCTTGTCCGCTGAGCGGCTGATGACCGAGGTGTCGGCGCCGAGCGCCACGGCCATCTTGACCGCGAGGTGGCCCAGGCCGCCCAGTCCCGCCACCGCGACGCGGCTTCCCGGCCCCACGCCGAGGGCGTGCAGCGGCTCCCAGACAGTGACCCCGGCACAGAGCAGAGGAGCGGCGGCGGCCGGATCGAGACCGGCGGGCAGGGGATGGGCCAAACGGTCGCGGACGACGTACTCGCGGGAGTAGCCCCCCAGTGTGGCCGATCCGTCGTGCCGGTCGACGCCGTCATAGGTCAGGGTCGGGAAAGCGTGGCAGAAGTTCTCCTGGCCGGTCCGGCACATGGCGCACTCGCCGCACGAATCGACGATGTTGCCCACCGCGACCGGGTCGCCGACGGTGAAGCGGGTGACCGCGGGTCCGGTCTCGGTCACCACACCCGTGAACTCGTGCCCCGGCACCAGGGGCCGGCCTCCCTCGCCGTCCCGGGCGTTGACGGCGTGCAGATCGGAGTGGCAGACACCGCAGTAGTCCACCCGGACCGCGAGGTCGTCGGGGCGCAGGTCGCGCCTTTCCAGTGGCGTCCGCCGCAGCGTCCTCGACGGACCGTCCGCTTGCCAGCCAGTGGTGTTCCTCACGGCGCCTCCTCATAGACAGACTGGTCGGTCTATTTGAGGTTAGGGCCATCGGGGCAGCCGAGCAAACCAACTGTTCTGTTTGGTAACTTGGGCGCATGGCAGAGCAGCCCCTGACCCCGCGCGGAGCCGCGACGTACCAACGCATCATCGATGTGGCGACCCAGGAGTTCGCCGAGCACGGAATCGCCGGCGCGCGCGTCGAGCGGATCGTGGCCGCCGCCCGCACCAACAAGGCTCAGCTCTACGCCTACTTCGGCAGCAAGGAAGGGCTCTTCGACGCCATCTTCTTCGGCTCGCTCGAGCGGATCATCAACGTCGTCCCAATCGACGCCGCCGACCTCGCGGACTGGGCCGTACGCCTCTACGACGAGTACCTCCGCCGCCCCGACCTCATCAGACTGGCCACCTGGGCACGCCTGGAGCGACGCCCGGCCGGCCACCTGGTCGACGACCCCGACCGCCTCGACGACCACAAGCTGCGCGCCATCGCCGAGGCCCAAGCCGCCGGCCTGGTGCGCCAGGGAGACCCGTTCGACCTCATGGCCGTCGTCATCGCCATGTCCATGGCCTGGTCACCGGTCAGCAACGTCTACGCCGCGACCGCACAGGAGCCCCCCGAACGGCACGAGCGGCGTCGCGCCCTGCTCCGCGAAAGCGTCCGCCGCGCCATGACAGCCGACTGAGGCCAGTCGGGCGGCAGCCCGCCAACTGGAGCGCTCAGTCACGCCCGTTCACATGAACCACGGGAAGGAACTCGCCCGGCCAATTCGAACAGGCGTATCATTGGGCCGTGGCAACGACCTATGACTTTCCGAGTGACCTCCTCGCCGGTCAGGAGGAACTCCATCAGGTCCGGGCCGAACTGTCGGCCCTGCTGAAGCGCCTCCCCTGGTCGGTCGAACCCCTGGACGGCTTCAGCGACGACAACGGCTGGCGCAAGGTGGAGCGCCCCGCCTCCCCCGGCTGGACAGCCGACGAACAGGCCGAAGTGGAGAAGCTCCGGCAGCGTGAACACGAGCTCGCGGTGTTCGTCAGCACGCACCGCTACTGGTCCGAACTCACCGGTCCCGAGCGGGTGTGGGCCCGCTCGGCACTGAAACACGCACACGAGTCTCCGCCGGAGGAGACCGAGGGAGACTGACGGAGATCGAGAAGCGCCCCGGGCCGATGTGGGCCCGGGGCGCTTCTCACGATCCGACGGCGGAAAGATCCGGTGGGCGCGGACGGTTTCGAACCGCCGACATCCTGCTTGTAAGGCAGGCGCTCTACCCCTGAGCTACGCACCCGGCTCCCGGGCCATGCGCCCAGGACGAGTCGACAGCCTACATTGCCTGGGGCGCGGTCCCGCAAACCCGTATCCGTGGGTCGGTCCGGGGGCTAGCCCCACCCTCGATCCGGGAGTGGCCCGGATCCCCCGGCGGGCCCTGGATCCATACGGTCGTAGAGCGCCCGAGAGCGCTCGTCGTCCGTCCAGGGGGAGACCGTCATGGCCCGCAGCACCCGCACCACAGGCACCGCCGGCGCCAGCAACAGGACCACCGGCACCACCCGCCCAGTCCCTGCCCGCGCGGTCGCCGTCGCCGGTGCCGTCGTGGTGCTCGTCGCCGGTCTCAGCGCCTGCGGTGGCGCGTCCGCCGGGGACGACAAGGAACCCGATCGCCGGTCCTTCGACCTCGGGAGCCGCACGCTCACCGTCGACTCCGACGACTCGGCCCTCGAGATCGTCGCCGCCGACAAGAACCCGGCGGGCAGGATCGAGGTCACCCGGTGGTTCCAGGGCTCGGTCGTCGTCGGCAAGGAGCCCAGGGCCACCTGGTCCATGCGGGACGACCGGCTGGTGCTGCGGCTGAAGTGCTCCGGCATCGTCGTCGACTGCTCGGCCAAGCACCGGATCGAGGTGCCCCGGGGCGTCACCGTGAAGGTCCAGGACGACGACGGCAGCGTGCGCGCCCGCGGCTTCCGGGACCCCCTGAGCATCCGCACGGGCGACGGCTCCGTCCGCGTCACCGACACCACCGGCCCCCTGGAGCTGCGCACCGGCGACGGATCCATTCGCGTCAGCGACACCACCGGCCCTCTGCGGATGCGCACCGACGACGGCTCCATCCGGGCGAACGTCTCCTCCCGCGACGTACGCACCCGCACCGGCGACGGTTCGGTCCGCCTGGAGCTCGGCTCCGTACCGGACCGTGTGGACTCCCGCAGCGGCGACGGTTCCGTGACCATCGCACTGCCCAAGGCCACCTACCGCGTGACCACCGAGACCGGGGACGGCGGCGTGAATGTGTCCGTCCCCCGCGACGAGAGCAGCTCCCACGTGGTGTCCGCCCACACCGGCGACGGCAAAGTGACGGTCCGAACGGCGAACTAACCGGCCCGTGTGTTCGTCCTTAACCGGTGGGAGAATGACACCGGGCAGGGTGGACCACAGCACGGGAGAGGGATGTGACGGCGACTCCAGCGCAGCCGTACTCGCCGTCGGTGCCGCGCGCTCGCCCGCGCCGCCGCCTTCCCCGTCCTCCCGGCCCGCTCGGGGACGCGCTCACCCTCATGGCACTGCCCCTGCTGGCCGCTCTGGCGCTGCCCGCCGCCTTCGCGGGCGGGGGCACCCGGCGCTGGTTCGGCGGCCGGGCCGAGAGCCAGCGGGCCGAGGCACAGGCCGCGAAGGACGCCGCCGCGGCCGCCTTCTACGAGCTCGACACCGCGCAGCGCGACCTGCGCATCTCGATCGAGACGATCACCGCCGTCGACGACTCCCCGGCCGCCCGGCGCGCCGTCGCCGACTTCGACGCGCTCGGCCGGCGCATCGACGAGGCCAGCCACCAGTACATCAACGCCGTCGACGCCCATGACCTCGACCGCGACGACCTGGAGGCCTCGGCCGCCGCCCGCGCCCGCACCGAGCTGACCGCCGCCAAGGAGGAACTCGGCCGGGTCAAGCAGGAGCTGGACCGGTTCACCGACGGCCTCGGCCCGCTGCTCGGCAAGGCCGAGACCCAGCTTGCCCGCCTGGCCCCCGCGGTCGAGCGCGCCCGCCAGGCCCTCCTCGCCGCCTCCAACGCCCTCGACACAGTACGGGCGACAGGGCTGAAGGCCGACGACCTCGCCGCCCGTCTCGCCGCTCTCTCCCCTGAGCTCACCAAGCTGAACCAGGGTGCCGGGCAGCACGGTGTACCGCAGACCCTGGAGCGGGCCGAGCGGGTCACACGCGAGGCCGAGGCGGTCCGCGTGGAGGCCGAGCGGCTGCCGGAGCGCGCCGCCGAGATCGATCACCGGCTCGTCTCCCTGCGCACCCGCGCCCAGGCCCTCACCACCCGCTCCGAGCAGGTCGATCCGATCCTGAGCGAGCTGCGCCGCCGCTTCACCGTGGCCTGCTGGCAGGACCTGCAACGCGTCCCCGACGTCGCCTCCGAGAACGTACGCCGGGCCGAGACGAAACTGGCCGAGGCCCACGCCGCGCGCGACGAACAGCGCTGGGCCGACGCCACGGCCCTGCTGTCGACCGTACGAGCCCTCCTGAACACCACCGACGAGGCCGTCTCGGCCGCCGGCGACCGCCTGCACCGCCTGAACGCCGTGCAGAAGGACCCCCAGCAGGAGATCGACCGCACCCGCTTCGCCATCCGCGACGCCCAGCGCCTCGCCATGGCCGGCCGCAACACCCCCGACCCGCGCCACGCCCGCCCTCTGGACGACGCGGTGTCCCGCCTGGAGCGCGCCATCGCCACCCTCGACGGCCGCCACCCCGACTACTGGCACTTCCTCACGGAAACGGAAGCCGTACGCCGGGCCGTGTCCCGCGTGGTGTCCCTGATCCGCGACGAACGCGGGGCCGCCGGGCATTGACCGGGCCGGTTAACCTGTGCGCATGCCTCGCTACGAGTACCGCTGCCGGACCTGCGGCGACACCTTCGAACTCAGCCGTCCCATGGCGGAGTCCTCCGCTCCCGCGGCATGCCCCTCCGGTCACGACGACACGGTGAAACTCCTCTCCACCGTCGCGGTGGGCGGCTCGGCCTCCGCCCCGGCACCCGGCGCGGGTGGCGGAGGCGGTGGGGGCGGCTGCTGCGGTGGCGGCTGCTGCGGCTGACCCGAGCCGCGAGGCCTCCTGCCCATTTCCTCAGGGACCCTTCAGGTCCGGTTTTCTAGCGTGGCCGCATGACAGCCATCGCAGCGGACGCCGGTCCGCAGTGGGTCAACGACCTCATGGACGCGCTGGGCGCGCCGGGTGCCGGTCTCGCCATCGCGCTGGAGAACCTGTTCCCGCCGCTGCCCAGCGAGGTGATCCTGCCGCTCGCCGGGTTCGCCGCGTCCAGCGGGCGGATGGGCCTGCTCGCGGTCCTGCTGTGGACGACGGCCGGCTCGGTGATCGGCGCGCTCGCGTTGTACGGCATCGGTGCGCTGCTCGGCCGTGACCGGACGGTGGCGATGGCGGCCCGGCTGCCGTTGGTGAAGGTCTCCGACATCGAGCGGACGGAGACGTGGTTCCTGCGGCACGGCACCAAGGCGGTGTTCTTCGGCCGGATGATCCCGATCTTCCGCAGCCTGATATCCGTGCCGGCGGGCGTGGAGCGCATGCGCCTGCCGCTGTTCCTGGGGCTGACGACGCTGGGCAGCGCGATCTGGAACACGGCGTTCGTCCTCGCGGGCTACCTGCTCGGCGCGAACTGGCACCAGGTGACGGACATGGTCTCCACCTACTCGAAGGTGGTCTTGGCGGTGTCTGCCGTGGCGGTGGCGGTGTTCATCGGAGTACGGCTGCTACGACGCCCCAAAGGGGCGCGGGGCTGTGACGATGTGCGGCTCCGCCGCGGGGCGCGACAAGCCACCGCGACGCCGCACCCGCACGACGACCAGGACACCCGAGTTCTCAGGCGCCCCGTACTGCCTCCAGAAACTCCCGCAGGATCCGCTCCCCGGCGAGGACACCCCGGTCGGGAAGCACCCTGATCGAGGGAGCCGCGAAGCCGGTGTCGGCCAGCTCCCCGTGGCCGGGCCGCCAGCCCTGGTCCGCCGCGAGGAGCAGGTCGGTATCGAGCAGGGAGTCACCCGCGGCGAGGGTGAGATCGGCGCCGGTCCGGCGGGCGACCTCGCGCATCGCCGCGCTCTTGGTGAGCGGCTTGGGCACGGCGTAGATCTTGCGGCCCTGGAGGGACACGGTCCAGCCGCGGTTCTCCGCCCAGACCGCCAGTTCCTTCACCCAGTCCTCGTCGAGCAGTTCGCGCTCGACGACGAGGTAGGCGAAGAGGTCGTCGGCGACGCGGTGCTTGCGCACCCAGACCGGGTCGGCGGCCCTCAGCAGGTGCTCCTGCACCTCGGCCAGGGGCGCACACCGCTCGGCCAGCCGCGCGGTCACAGTCGCGTGCCAGTCGGGGTCGGACACGCCGTCCACCAGGATGTGGCCGCCGTTCGCGCAGATCGCATACGTGGGCGCGGGGCCCGGCAGGTTGATGCGCAGGTACTGCTTGCGCGTGCGGGTCGTCGTCGGCACGAACACGGCCGTGTCGCCCAGGTCCGTGAGGAGCCGGGCCGCCGTCTCCGTCATGTACGACAGCGGTCTGCTCTCGTGCACCTCCACGCACAGCAGCCGGGGCGCCCGGGCGTCCGGCATGGTCAGCGCCAGAGCCGCGGCGGAGTAGATCAGGGTGCGATCGAGGTCGCTCGCGACGAGTGCGGGCATCAGACCGTCACCGCCTTGCCGTCGGCGCCGGTCGCGCCCCGGGTGTACTTGGGGTGGATCAGCCCGACGCAGGTGTAGGGCAGGTCGGCCACCTCCTCGACGGGTACGCCGCGTTGCTCGGCCAGCAGGCGTACGTGGTCGAGGTCGCTGCCCGCCCCGGCGCGTGCCAGGACCTTCCAGGGGACGCGGCGCAGCATCACCCGGGTGGTCTCGCCGACGCCGGGCTTGACGAGGTTCACGTCGTGGATGCCGTACTCCTCACTGATGCGCTCGACGGCGGCCCAGCCCTCCCAGGTGGGCGAGCGGTCGGCGGCGAGCAGTTCCTTGGCCTGGGCGCAGGCCGCGTCGGCGACCTCGGGGAAGCGGGCGGAGACGGCGTCCAGGAAGGTCACCGAGACGTCCGTGCCGGCGAGTTCGCGGTAGAACTTGGCGCCGTGGAAGTCGTGCGGTCCGACCAGGTCCGCCCGCAGGACGGTCCGCGAGATCAGGCCGGACACGGTCGAGTTGAGGCAGGCGGAGGGGATCAGGAAGTCCTCGCGGGTGCCGTAGGTGCGTACGCAGGAGCCCGGGTCGGCCAGGACCGCGATCTCGGGGTCGAAGCCGGTGATGCCGTCGGACTTCTCGAACTCCTCCAGGGCCTGGGCGAGTTCGCGGGTGATGGCGCCCTTGCCGGTCCAGCCGTCGACGAAGACGACGTCCCGGGGGTCGTGGTGCTCGGCGAGCCAGCGCAGCGCGTTGGCGTCGATGCCGCGGCCGCGGACGATCGACACGGCGTAGTGCGGCAGGTCGAGCCCGTGCCGGTGCTGGGCCCAGCGGCGCATCAGGATGCCGACGGGGGTGCCGGCGCGGGCCAGGGAGACCAGGACGGGGCGCGGGGACCGCTCCGCGAGGACCGTCTCGGTGACGACGCCGACCGCCTGCGCGATGCGGGCCGCCGAGTCCGCCAGCGCCGCGTGGAACAGCTCCTGGTACTGCTCGGTCGGCTGGTACTCCACGGGCAGCGACTCGGCGTAGTGCGCGCCGCCGCTCTGGATCGCCTCCTCGCGCTCCTCGGTCGGCGCCTCCAGCGTCACGTCCGAGAGGTCCTGGAGCAGCCAGCCGACCTCCTCGGGCGCGTACGAGGAGAAGGCGGGGCCGCGGAGGGGCTCTGGCAGCATCGAGGGCCTTTCGGAGGCGTGCGGGGGCTCGGGGGCGTACGACGGTACGACGGCGAGGAGGACCTGCGGCGTGTGCGCGGCGAGCTGGGCCAGCAGGCCGTCGGACGCGTGCAGCGAGGGCGTGTCCGCGGCCGAGTCCACGACCGCGACGACGGCGTCGAACCCGGCGCCCGCGACGTTGTAGGCGTACCGCTCGCCGGGACCGTCCGCGGGGTTGTCGTGGGCGGGGAAGCGCAGGCGGGTGCGTATCGCGTAGCCGGGGTCGTCGACGGCGAGGACGGGCGAGCGGGTGGTGGTGGAGTAGCGGACCTCGGCGTCCGTCACCCGCTCCAGCTCTCGGCCCAGCCTCAGCGGCGCGTACATCAGCTCCTCGAACCCGAGGACGAGCACGCGGCGGGCATCGGCGGGAAGTGCGTCGGCGAGCCGGGCGGCCATGTCGGGCAGCGCGTCCTCCAGGCGCTTCCGGTGCGTGGGGGTGAAACCGTGTCGCCCCCCGTCGGGCAGGCCCTCGGGCCAGCGCAGGTCTATGCGGGTGACGTGAGGGTGGGCACGGTTGTCGTCCGGGTGCGGGCCGGTGGGGGCTGTTCGCGCGGTTCCCCGCGCCCCTAGCGGGTTGGCTGCAACGCCCTCAAGGGGCGCGGGGAACTGCGCGACCGGCCACGACGCTGCCGCAGACGACCGATCACCCGTCGCGGCACTCTCTGCCTCGTACCGCGCCACCAACTCCTGCCCCTTCTCCAACACCCCCTCCGGCAGCCGCACGGTCCCCGAGGCCGCCGTGACCAGGTCCACGCGGGCGCCGATCTCGCGGGCGAACTCCTCCAGCCGACCGGCATCGGCTGGCGACCGCATGTCCACCAGCGCCACCACGACATACCTCCGCCGCGGATACCGCCCATGAAGATCCCGGACGGTGTTGAGCACCGTGTTCCCCGTGGAGAACTCGTCGTCGACCAGGACCAGCGGCCCGTCACCGGTGAGCAGCGCGGGGTCCTCCGGCAGCAGCAGATGTGAGGTCGCGTGCGAGTGCGCCTCCTCGAAGCCGCCGGCCGGGGCGAGACCGACGACGGGGCGGCGGGTGGAGTGCAGGTAGGGGGCGAGGCCCAGACCGTCGGCGACGGAGTGGCCGAGGCCCGTCGCGGTCTCCGCGTAGCCGAGGACGACCGCGCGCCGCTCCTCGTCGGCGCCCAGCAGGTCACGAACGCGGCGGCCCAGCTCGAAGCCGTAGCCGTAGACCACGGACGGGGACTGCGGGACGTGCTTGCCCAGCACGTTCGACACGAGCAGGTGGGCCCGCTTGGGGTTGCGGCGCAGCGCCAGTCCCAGCAGGTCGGTCAGCCGGTCGTCGCCGACGAGCTCGACGCCGAGCCGCTCGGCGACCCAGCTCCCCGACCAGACGCCTTCGGCACCTCCGGCCGTCCCGGACCGCCGCACCTCGTCGCCGTCGCCGTCGCCGTCGCGCACCTGCCGGCGCACCCCCTCGTTCACTGCCTTCTCCATGAATTCCCTGCGTCGAAGTCGCCGGTCTCCCCGGCGGGTCTGCGTCCTCGGATGCCGTGCGTTCAGTCGCCCAGGCCGGCCGCGAGCAGCTCCACGAAGCCGATGTCCTCATTCGCCACGCCGAAAACCTCGGCACGCAGCAGCGTCCGCTCGGCCCAGGCCCGATGCGGCTTCACCTCGTTCATCTTGTTCGTGTACGCCGACCTCAGTACACCCCCGCCGCCGCGCTCGGGGCGCAGGATGTCCTGGGCGTCCGAGAACTCCTCGTGGCTGACGACCGACAGGGCGTGCACGGGCAGCACGTGCGAGGGATGGATGCAGGTCTTGCCCAGCAGTCCGTTGGCCTGGTCCAGGGAGATCTCCCTGAGCAGGCCGTCCATGGCGTGCTCAATCAGCTTCTCGCGCAGCTCCGCGGCCTGCACCTCCAGGAAGGGGCTCTGCCGCAGCTGCGGCTTGAACATGCGCTCCTGGACCCGGAAGTACTCCCACACCGGCCCGGTCACGGTGAAGCCGGTCCCGTCGGCGCGGCCCAGCATGTTCACCACGTCGGCGATCACGGAGGCGACGATCTGCACGTCGTAGGCCGTCATGTCGGGGCCTCTGCGCAGTCCGTACGAGGAGCAGAAGTCCGTCACGCCGAGGCGCAGGGCGAGCACGCGGTCGCGGTACTTGTCGACGGCCCGGGAGATGCCCTCCAGGGTCGGCACGCGCGACTCGCGGTAGAGCAGCTCGGGCGACTCCAGCACCGGCATGGCGAAAAGGCGCCTGCCGCTTTCGGCCTCGCCGGTCGCCAGCGCCTCGAGGAACGGCATGCCGCGTTCCTCGGTGAACTTCGGCAGGACGAATCCGGACAGCAGCCGGACGGCGGGCCCGAGGCGTCGTACCAGGTCGGGGATCTGCTCGGGGGCGCGGACCCGGATGAAGAGCAGCGGCAGGTCCGCGCCCGGGAGGTCGGCGAGGGCCGTGAGCTGGCGGACGAGATTCTCCTCGCCCGGGCCGACGTCCGCGTCGTCGATCGAGTCCTCCAGGCACAGGACCATGGAGACCACGCCGCGACCGGCCTGCTTGAGGATGTCGTCGGCGAGGCGTTCCCGGGTGGCCGGGCTGTAGAGCGTGGCGCCCAGGGCGGCCGAGAGCAGCCAGGCCGGCGAATCCGCGGTGAACGTGCACGGCTCGCGGTAGAAGAGACGCTTCCGCACCTCAGGGGCGATGTGCCCGAAATGACGCATGGAACTCCCCCGTGCTGGTTGTGCGACCTGCGAATCGTCGAAAGCTGGCCGGTAATAGTACGTAGATGTCCATGGCAGAGGTTCCCGTCGGGCATGAATTTCAGGTAACGCGGGCAAGCACAGCCGGGCCCGGTCATGTCGACGGTAGTCGGCGAGGGCCGTCGGCGCCGCTCGTGGCACCACGGGCCCCCGCGTTGTCGTGAGCAGGACCGAGAGGGCAGGATGACCGCATGACGCACGCGATGCTGAAGGGGTCGAACGTCCCGCTGGAAGTCACCACGGTACGCGCCGTGCTGCGCTGGACGTCCGGGCAGGGGGTTCCGGACGTCGACGCCTCCGCGCTGCTCCTCGGCCCCGACGGTCGTGTGCGCTCCGACGAGGACTTCGTCTTCTACAACCAGCCCCGGCACCCTTCCGGGAAGGTGTGGCGGCTCGGCAAGAAGCGGGTCGCCGAGGGCCTGACCGACACGATCCAGACAGATCTCGCCGGTGTCGAGTCGGGAGTCAGCCGAATCCTGCTGGTCGCTTCGGCGGACGGCGTCACGTTCGACCACGTACGGGCACTGCGCATTCTGCTGTACGACGCGGCGGGCTCCGGCGCGGAGGCGCTGGCGTACTTCGACGTCAAGCCGGAGACGGGCGAGGAGACCGCGCTGATCTGCGGCGAGCTGTACCGGCGTGGCGAGGCCTGGAAGTTCCGCGCGCTGGGCGAGGGCTATTCGAACGGGCTTCAGGGGCTCGCGACCGACTACGGCATCTCGGTGGACGAGTCGGAGGCGATGGAGGAGACGTCCGGGCAACCGGCCACGGTCGGCGCGGACCGGCCCGCGACCGCCGACCCGGCCCAGCCCACGACCTCGGCCCCTGCCCAGCCCGCCCCCGAGGTGTCCCGGCCGCTGCCGCCGGAGCAGCCGACCGTGGTGCCCGCACAGCCCGGGTACGGATACCCGCCCCAGCAGCCCCCGGCGACCCAGCCGGCGTACGGCTACCCGCATCCCACCAGCCAGCCCGCCTACGGCTACCCGCAGGCACCGGCGACGGCGGGCGTCACGGGGGCGCAGTCCGGCTACGGCTACCCGGAGCCGGTCGCCGCCGCGGCCCCCGACCCGGACTTCCGCCTGCCTCCGCAGGGCCCGCAGTTCATCGGACGCTAGACGGAACGGACGCTAGACGGAACGGAACCAGGGAGGGCCGGGACCCGCGAGGGACCGGCCCTCAGCCCGGCCGTCAGCGCTCGACCTTCGTCTTGTAGCCACGGCCCCACTGGAGCCCCCACCCGTACAACCGGTCCAGCTCGGCCTGGAAGCCGTAGACGAACTTCGCCTCGCGGCGCACGATGATCTCGTCCTTGACCTTTTCGATCATGACGACGGCGCAGGAGCGGGCCTGCGGCTGGCGTTCGTCGAGGTGGATCTCGATGCGGGGGCCGTTGCTCGGGTAGAGCGTGACGATGGCGTGGGCGCGGTCGAAGGCGGGTGTCGCGTCGTAGATGTAGACGAAGACCAGGAGCCGCTTGATGCTGTCGCGGTGGTCGAGGTTGATGTACATCGTCTCGCCGGACGCGGAGCCGAAGCGGTCGTCGCCGCTGAGCTTGACGTACGGCGCGGCGTTGACGTCGCCGAAGTAGCCGCCGAGGGGCTGGACGACGCCCTTGGTGCCGTCCTGGAGTTCGTACAGACAGCCCAGGTCGAGGTCGACGTTGACCACGCTCTGGCTGTGGCCGATGACCTCCGGCGGTTTGAGGGCCCTGAAGGGGTGCCGCAGCAGGCTCTCGCGCTGCGGGCCGCCGATGTCGGAGGTGCGCATCCGCCAGCTCAGGTTGACCCGGAGATGGCCGGTGGCCGCGCTCTGTTTGGTGAGTGATATCTGCGCGCGCCGCTTGGTCAGTTCGATCGCGTTGGTTGCCGCGTGACCCGAGTCGAACTGCACATCGCGCCCACGCCGGAGTCCGTCGAACAGGCCCATTCCGCCCCCACCTTGACTTGGAGACCGCGGGTCCTCGCCGTACCCGCGGCCCTTGACGACCGACGGGGCGGCCGCCGAGGACTCGCCTCGGTGGCCGCCCCGCACAGAGCGTTCCTCACCCGGAGGGGCGTCACACCCCGGACGACACCTCAGTCTTGTCGTCCGAGCCCGCCGCTTTTCCCTCTGCCGCGGCCAGGGCGCGGTTGCGGCGGACGGAGGACCAGAAGGACCAGGCGATCAGGATGACGCCGACCGAGCCGGTGATGAACTCGTTGATCTCGTACCGGATGGTGACGAGCAGGATCATGGCGAGCGCGCCGATCGCGTAGTGCGCGCCGTGCTCCAGGTAGACGTAGTCGTCGAGGGTGCCCTCGCGGACGAGGTAGACCGTGAGCGACCGGACGTACATGGCGCCGATGCCGAGGCCGAGGGCCATCAGGACGATGTCGTTGGTGATGGCGAAGGCGCCGATGACGCCGTCGAAGGAGAAGGACGCGTCCAGGACCTCCAGGTAGAGGAACATGAAGAACGCGGCTTTACCGGCGACGACGACCGCTGAGCGCGGCTTGCCGGAGCGGACGGCCTCTTCCTCCTGCTCGTGTTCGCGTTCCTCCTCCTCTTCGAGCTTGTCCTCGAAGTAGCCGGAGAGACCGCCGACGATCATGTAGGTGATCAGGCCGCCGATACCGGAGAGCAGAACCGTCTCCGCCTTGTCGACGTGCGTGCCGCCGTGCTGGTGGGCGTGGGTCGCGAAGGTCATCGCCGAGATCAGCAGGACGATCAGCGCGATGCAGACCGACAGCATGTCGACCTTGCCGAGCTTGGCCAGCGGGCGCTCCAGCCACCCGAGCCACTTGATGTCCCGGTCCTCGAAGATGAAGTCCAGGAAGATCATCAGCAGGAACATACCGCCGAAGGCGGCGATCGCCGGGTGGGCGTCCGTCACGAGCTGCTGGTACTGGTCCTTGTCGGTGAGCGCGAGGTCGACGGCCTCGATCGGCCCGAGCTGTGCGCTGAGAGCGACGATCACGACGGGGAAGACCAGCCGCATGCCGAACACGGCGATCAGGATGCCGATCGTGAGGAAGATCTTCTGCCAGAAGGCACTCATCTTCTTCAGGATTCCGGCGTTGACCACCGCGTTGTCGAAGGACAGCGAGATCTCGAGGACGGACAGGATCGCTACGAGCCCGAGGGCGGCCCATCCTCCGTAGAAGACCGCTGCGACCAGGCCGAGCGCGGTGACCGCGAACGACCACCCGAAGGTTTTCAGAAGCACTGGCTACCCAATCGTGTGTGTACGGGTCTCTCCCGTGCCGTACCCGGCTTTACGAACTTTTGAAGCCGAAGTCTAGTCGGCCCTCCTTCGCACCCCACGGGGCCCCGGGTTTTGCTCATATCGCGTTATGAGACGTTGACCCCGAAGTCCAGTGCGATGCCCCGCAGCCCCGACGCGTACCCCTGCCCGACGGCCCTGAACTTCCATTCGGTCTGGTAGCGATAGACCTCGCCGAAGATCATCGCGGTCTCCGTGGAGGCGTCCTCGCTGAGGTCGTAGCGGGCGAGTTCCTGGCCGTCCGCCTGGTTCACCACGCGGATGAAGGCATTGCTGACCTGGCCGAAGGTCTGGCCGCGTTCGTCGGCCATGTGGATGGAGACGGGAAAGACGATCTTGTCGCAGTGGGGCGGCACCTTGGAGAGGTCGATCAGGAGCGACTCGTCGTCGCCGTCGCCCTCGCCGGTGAGGTTGTCACCGGTGTGCTCCACGGAACCGTCCGGGCTCTTGAGCTGGTTGTAGAACACGAACCACTCGTCCCCGAGCACCCGCCCGCCGCTGCACATCAGCGCGCTGGCGTCGAGGTCGAACGGGGCTCCGGTGGTCGAGCGTGCGTCCCAGCCGAGCCCGATCACCACCTGAGTGAGGTTCGGTGCGGCCTTGGACAGGGAGACGTTGCCTCCCTTGGCGAGTGTGACGCCCATGGTTCCCTCCCCGGGTGTGTTTCTCAGGTGGGTCCTGCACGTCCGGCGCCGCACATAAACCGTGCGGCGCCGGACAGAGGGACCTTCGAGTGGCTCAGACGTTCACGCCGAAGTCCTGCGCGATGCCGCGCAGGCCCGAGGCGTAGCCCTGGCCGATGGCGCGGAACTTCCACTCCGCGCCGTGCCGGTAGAGCTCACCGAAGACCATGGCGGTCTCGGTGGAGGCGTCCTCGCTCAGGTCGTAGCGGGCGATCTCCGCGCCGCCGGCCTGGTTCACGACGCGGATGAACGCGTTGCGCACCTGGCCGAAGGACTGCTGGCGGGTCTCGGCGTCGTAGATCGAGACCGGGAAGACGATCTTCTCGACGTCGGCCGGGACACCGGCGAGGTCGATCTTGATCTGCTCGTCGTCGCCCTCGCCCTCACCGGTGAGGTTGTCACCGGTGTGCTCGACCGAGCCGTCGGGGCTCTTGAGGTTGTTGAAGAAGATGAAGTGCGCGTCACTGGCGACCTTGCCGGACGGGTTCAGCAGCAGCGCGCTGGCGTCCAGGTCGAAGTCGGTGCCGGTCGTGGTGCGGATGTCCCACCCCAGACCCACGATGACCGCGGTCAGGCCCGGGGCCTCCTTGGTCAGCGATACGTTGCCGCCCTTGCTGAGGCTGACTCCCACGAGTCCTCCATAGGTGTTCAGGGGCGGGATGCCCCGTAGTGCTCGGATGTCGGATCAACGAGTCGATCCTAGTGACGGGTTCCCGCCCCTCGCAGGCCCTGGAGCCGACAAATCGGCGGGTGTCGAGCGCATGACGCCCGACCGGCGTCACAGGGTGTCGAGCGCCTTCACGTAGTCGTTGAGATCGCGCGCGTCCGGCAGGCCGTTGACGACGGTCCAGCGCACGACGCCCTCCTTGTCGATGACGAAGGTGCCGCGCACGGCGCAGCCCTTGTCCTCGTCGAAGACGCCGTAGGCGCGCGAGACGTTGCCGTGCGGCCAGAAGTCCGACAGCAGCGGGTACTCCAGGCCCTCCTGCTCGGCGAAGACGCGCAGCGTGTGGATGGAGTCGTTGGAGACGGCGAGCAGCTGGGTGTCGCGGTCCGAGAACTGCGGCAGGTTGTCCCGCAGCTCGCACAGCTCACCGGTGCACACGCCGGTGAAGGCGAAGGGGTAGAAGAGCAGCACCACGTTCTTCCGACCGCGGAAGTCGGACAGCTTCACGCTCGCGCCGTGGTTGTCCTTGAGCTCGAAGTCGGGGGCCTTCTCGCCGACCTGGATCGCCATCGTTGTGGGTGTCCCTTCATGGGGCTTCTCGAATGGGACACACCCTACGCAGGGACCGGCGCAGACCGGTGGGCGGGCCGACGATGCCGGCCCGCCCCTTCCGTACGACCGGCGCGTGAACGCGCCGTACGGCTAACGCTTCGACTTGGCGGCTTTGGGTGTCGCCAGCCGGCTGCCGCTCCAGTCCTTGCCGACGCTGACGCTCTTCGACGCCGTCAGGCCCGCCGTGGTGGCGGCTTCCGAGATGTCACTCGGCTCGACGTAGCCCGAACGGCCCGTCTTCGGCGTGAGGAGCAGGATCGCGCCGCCCTCTTCGATGTACGTGGTGGCATCGACCAGCGCATCCGTCAGGTCGCCGTCGTCGTCACGGAACCACAGCACAACGGCGTCGGCCACGTCGTCGTAGTCCTCGTCCACCAGGTCGCCCTCGACGATGCCCTCAATGGCCTCGCGGAGTTCCTGGTCCACGTCGTCGTCGTAGCCGATCTCCTGGACCACCTGCCCGGGCTGGAACCCCAGCCTGGCGGCAGGGTTCGTCCGCTCCTCCGCGTGGTCCGCGGTCGCGCTCACGGGGTGCCTCCTGATCATGTCTTGGGAAATATCTCAGCCACGCGCGTGCGCGAAGCATTGGCCGTAGTCCACACGGGCGGGACGGATCGCGCAAGTACCCGGCCGTTCAGACCGCCGAAACGGTGACGATCCTGGCGGTGTCACCGCAACACCAGGCACACCATCATGGTCCAAGGTGACGCACACCACACCTTTCTGCCCTGTTTGGGCGTTTGGGAATCGTCCGTGGGTACGAGACTCGAAGGTATTCGCCCCATACGTCACGGAGCCGTTCCCGCGCCCGGGTTACCGCTGGGTAGAGATGACGTTTACGGCCCCGAGGTGGACCATGGGGAGCGGCGCGGCCAGAGCGACAACGACCGGCGACCCCAGCGAAACAGCGGCCCTCGCAGGCCCTCTGACAGGTAAGGAACAGCGTGGCTTCCGCATCCGATCGCAACCCGATCATCATTGGCGGCCTTCCGAGTCAGGTTCCTGACTTCGATCCCGAAGAGACGCAGGAGTGGCTCGACTCCCTCGACGCCGCCGTCGACGAGCGTGGCCGGGAACGCGCCCGCTACCTGATGCTGCGGCTGATCGAGCGGGCCCGCGAGAAGCGCGTGGCCGTGCCGGAGATGCGCAGCACGGACTACGTCAACACCATCCCCACCAAGAGCGAGCCGTTCTTCCCGGGCAACGAGGAGATCGAGCGGAAGATCCTCAACGCGACCCGGTGGAACGCGGCGGTGATGGTGTCCCGGGCCCAGCGCCCCGGCATCGGCGTCGGCGGCCACATCGCCACGTTCGCGTCCTCCGCCTCCCTCTACGACGTCGGCTTCAACCACTTCTTCCGCGGCAAGGACGAGGGTGACGGCGGCGACCAGGTCTTCTTCCAGGGGCACGCCTCGCCGGGCATCTACGCCCGCGCCTTCCTGCTGGACCGGCTGAGCGAGCAGCATCTCGACGGCTTCCGCCAGGAGAAGTCCAAGGCGCCGTACGCGCTGTCGTCGTACCCGCACCCGCGGTCGATGCCGGACTTCTGGGAGTTCCCGACGGTGTCGATGGGGCTCGGCCCGATCGGCGCGATCTACCAGGCGCGCATGAACCGCTACATGGAGGCGCGCGGCATCGCCGACACCTCCAAGTCGCACGTCTGGGCGTTCCTCGGCGACGGCGAGATGGACGAGCCGGAGTCGCTGGGCCAGCTGTCCATCGCCGCCCGCGAGGGCCTGGACAACCTCACCTTCGTGGTCAACTGCAACCTCCAGCGCCTCGACGGGCCGGTGCGCGGCAACGGCAAGATCATCCAGGAGCTGGAGTCGATCTTCCGCGGCGCCGGCTGGAACGTGATCAAGCTGGTCTGGGACCGCACCTGGGACCCGCTGCTCGCCCAGGACCGCGACGGCGTGCTGGTCAACAAGATGAACACCACGCCGGACGGGCAGTTCCAGACGTACGCCACGGAGACCGGCGCGTACATCCGCGACCACTTCTTCGGTGACGACCACCGCCTGCGCGCGATGGTCGAGGGCATGACCGACGACCAGATCCTGCACCTGGGACGTGGCGGTCACGACCACAAGAAGATCTTCGCGGCGTACAAGGCGGCCGTGGAGCACAAGGGCCAGCCGACGGTGATCCTCGCCAAGACGATCAAGGGCTGGACGCTGGGCCCGAACTTCGAGGGCCGCAACGCCACGCACCAGATGAAGAAGCTGACGGTCGACGACCTGAAGCGCTTCCGCGACCGTCTCCACCTGCCGATCTCGGACAAGGAGCTGGAGTCCGGCGTGCCGCCGTACTACCACCCGGGTCCGGACTCGGAGGAGCTCCAGTACATGCATGACCGCCGCAGGTCGCTCGGCGGTTACGTCCCCACGCGCGTCGTCCGGTCCGAGCCGCTGCCGCTGCCCGAGGACAAGACGTACGCGACCGTGAAGAAGGGCTCGGGCCAGCAGTCGATCGCCACGACGATGGCCTTCGTACGCCTGCTCAAGGACCTCATGCGGGACAAGGAGATCGGCAAGCGGTTCGTGCTGATCGCGCCGGACGAGTACCGCACGTTCGGCATGGACTCGTTCTTCCCGAGCGCGAAGATCTACAACCCGCTCGGCCAGCAGTACGAGTCGGTCGACCGTGACCTGCTGCTCGCCTACAAGGAGGCGCCGAACGGCCAGATGCTGCACGACGGCATCTCGGAGGCGGGCTGCACGGCGTCCCTGATCGCCGCCGGCTCGGCCTACGCGACCCACGGCGAGCCGCTGATCCCGGTCTACGTCTTCTACTCGATGTTCGGCTTCCAGCGCACCGGCGACCAGTTCTGGCAGATGGCCGACCAGCTGGCCCGCGGCTTCGTCCTGGGCGCGACCGCCGGCCGTACGACCCTGACCGGTGAGGGCCTCCAGCACGCCGACGGCCACTCGCAGCTGCTCGCCTCCACGAACCCCGGCTGCGTGTCGTACGACCCGGCGTTCGGCTTCGAGATCGCGCACATCGTCAGGGACGGCCTGCGCCGGATGTACGGCAGCTCCGAGGAGCACCCGCACGGCGAGGACGTCTTCTACTACCTGACCGTCTACAACGAGCCGATCCAGCACCCGGCCGAGCCGGAGAACGTGGACGTCGACGGCATCCTCAAGGGCGTGTACCGCTTCAGCGAGGGCACCGGCGGCTCGATCCCGGCGCAGATCATGGCGTCGGGTGTCGCGGTGCCGTGGGCGGTCGAGGCGCAGAAGATCCTCGCGGAGGACTGGAACGTCAAGGCCGACGTCTGGTCGGCGACCTCCTGGAACGAGCTGCGGCGCGAGGCCGTGGCCTGTGAGGAGCACAACCTGCTGCACCCCGAGGAGGAGCAGCGGGTGCCGTACGTGACGCGGAAGCTGGCCGACGCGCAGGGTCCGGTCGTGGCCGTGTCCGACTGGATGCGAGCGGTTCCGGACCAGATCGCGCGCTGGGTGCCGCAGACGTACCAGTCGCTCGGCGCGGACGGCTTCGGCTTCGCCGACACCCGGGGTGCGGCCCGCCGCTTCTTCCACATCGACGCGCAGTCGATCGTGGTGGCGGTGCTGACCGAGCTGGCCCGTGAGGGCAAGGTCGACCGGTCGGTGCTCAAGCAGGCCATCGACCGGTACCAGCTGCTCGACGTGTCGGCGGCCGACCCGGGCGCCGCAGGCGGCGACGCGTAAGACGCCAGGCCCTGTCAAGGGGTGGTGAGCCTCACGGGTACACCGTGGGCACACCACCCCTTCACCTTTCCTACGATTCGGCCATGCAGCAGCAGTCGGCCCAACTCCGTTGGGAACAACAAACGCAGCGGCCCCTCTTCGGCCTGGCCCTGGCGTTCGCCGTCGCCTACGCCGTGCCGATCGTCCGGCCCGACGCGAGCCGGGACGTGGTGGAGGTGTGCACGGCCGTCGAGTGGGTGGTGTGGGGCGCGTTCGCACTCGACTACGTCGTACGGCTCGCGCTCGCCGAGCAGCGCAGGGTGTTCGTACGGACGCACTGGCTCGACCTGGGCGCGGTGTTGCTGCCGATGCTTCAGCCGATGCGGCTGCTGCGGCTGGTGTCGACGCTGTTGCTGGTCGGGCAGCGGGCCCGGATGGCCTCGCAGATAAGGCTGACGACCTATGTCGGCGGTGCGGTGGTCGGGCTGCTGATGTTCGGGTCGCTGGCGGTGCTGTCGGTGGAGCGGGACTCGCCGGACGGGAACATCCGGACGCTGGGTGACGCGGTGTGGTGGTCGTTCACGACGATGACGACCGTGGGGTACGGGGATCATTCGCCGACCACCGGGCTGGGGCGGATGCTCGCGGTGGGGTTGATGCTGTCCGGGATCGCCCTGCTGGGTGTGGTGACGGCGAACATCGCGGCGTGGTTCATCTCGCGGTTCGAGAAGGACGATGTCGAGGAGCGGCGGCAGACGGAGGCGATACGGGAGTTGACGGAGGAGGTGCGGCGGCTGCGGGGGGAAGTGGCGGCGTTGAAGGGGACGTCCGTCGAGTAGTGCTCGGCGCACAGAGGTGGGCCCCCGGCCTGGTGGCCAGGGGCCCTTCCCTCACTTCCCCGGGTCGGGACGGCATGGGGTCAGAACAGCATGCCGTTGCCCGGGGTGGTCGCTCCGGCCAGCCAGATGATGGCCAGGAGCGTGTCGATGGCGCCCAGTACGAGGGCGACCACGGCCGTGGCCGGGCGGGAGCCCGACCAGGTGCGGCCCATGGCGAGCCAGCCGCAGACGATCGCCACGGGGCCGAGGATGATCCCCAGCACGAAGAATCCGGCAACCGCGCAGATGACACCGATGATTCCGAGCGTCGCGCGATCCGGCCCGGTCCGTGACCACGTCCGGCCACGTGAGCGGGGGTGCCTGCGCGTACCGTGTCCGAAGCTCGCCATCATCAACTCCCGTAAACCCTCGGTCGGTTGGGGTTCGTGTTCGGGTACGACATGGCGAGTACCCCCGAAACGGGCCTCAATCCCGCTGCTTGCGCGCTGCCCCCCTCCAGCAGCGCGCCGCAGCGTCCGTCCTCCATGCCCTGCGGAGGACTTGACCCACTGTGACCTGCGATGCCCGCCGGAGGGGAGTGTTCGGCGGTCTTGTTCACCCTGATAGGCGAACACCCGGAAAAGACCGTCAGATGTGCGCGGCGCCCGCGCCTGCGCCCGCGTTCTCACCGCGCTTGGTGAGGAACGCCACCAGCACCGCCACGACGGCGACACCGGCGGCGACGAGGGACGCCGCGCTCATGCCGGAGATGAACGTGTCGTGCGCGACGCCCGTGATCTTCGCGGCGATCGCGTCCGGCGTCCCCGGCGCCACCGGCGGGACACCGACCTGGACGGCCTCGGACGCCTGGTGCTCCTGCTCCGGCGTCAGGGGCGGGAGCCCCGCCTTCGTCCAGTTGTCCGCGAGGTCGCTGTCGACCTTGGAGGCCATCACGGCGCCCAGCACGGCCGTGCCGAGGCTGCCGCCGATCTGCATGGCGGCCTGCTGGAGACCACCCGCCACGCCCGACAGCTCCATCGGGGCGTTGCCGACGATGACCTCGGTCGCGCCGACCATGACCGGCGCGAGGCCGAGGCCGAGCAGGGCGAACCAGACCGACATGATGCCGCTGCCGGTGTCCGTCTCCAGCGTCGACATCCCGTACATGGCGATCGCGGTGAGCGCCATGCCGCCCGCGAGCGGGATCCGCGGGCCGACCTTGGTGATCATCGCGCCGGCGAGCGGCGAGCCGACGATCATCATGCCGGTGAGCGGGAGCAGATGCAGTCCGGCGTCGATCGGGCTCATGCCGTGCACGTTCTGGAGGTAGAACGTCACGAAGAACAGCCCGCCCATGAAGGCGATGGCCATCAGGATCATCAGCACGACACCCGCGGACAGCGGGACGGAGCGGAACAGCGCCAGCGGGATCAGCGGCTCCCTGACCTTCGTCTCCCAGAAGGCGAACAGCGCGAAGCCCACGACCGACGCGATGATGAACGCCCACGTCCTGCCGTCGCCCCAGCCCCACTCCGGAGCCTTGATCAAGGCCCAGACCAGGCAGAACATCGCGGCGGACAGCAGGGCGATGCCCAGGATGTCGAAGGAGCGCGGGGCGTTCTCGGCACGGTGGTCGAGGAGGATCCAGACGCCGAGGACGACGGCGAGGACACCGACCGGCACGTTGATGAAGAACACCGACTGCCAGTTGACGTGCTCGACGAGCACGCCGCCGAGGATCGGACCGCCCGCGGTGGACGCGCCGATGACCATGCCCCAGATGCCGATCGCCATGTTGAGCTTCTCGGCCGGGAAGGTGGCGCGCAGCAGGCCGAGCGCGGCCGGCATCAGCAGCGCGCCGAAGAGACCCTGGAGGACGCGGAAGGTGACGACCAGCGCGATGCTGTCGGACAGGCCGATGGCCCCCGAGGCGGCGGCGAAGCCGACGACGCCGATGAGGAAGGTCTGCCGGTGACCGAAGCGGTCGCCGAGCTTGCCCGCGGTGATCAGGGAGACCGCGAGGGCGAGGAAGTATCCGTTGGTGATCCACTGGACCTGGGCGAAGGTGGCGCCGAGGTCCTTCTGTATGGCGGGGTTGGCTATCGCCACGATGGTGCCGTCGAGGGCCACCATCATGACCCCCACAGCGACGGTGATGAGGGTGAGCCAGGGGTGCCCTCGCAGCCCCTTGCCCGGCGTCGCGCCCGACGGCGTCGCCGGTGCCTTGCCCCCCGACCCCGTCGTGTCGATGGTGGTCTGACTAGTCATGCTTCGAGGCTAATGACAGTCACTGACAATTGACAAACCAATTCACAAGTCGGTAACTGACACGACACCCTCCCTATAGCCTGAACTGGGCAAACTTCAGAGAAAGGCACCTCTTGAACCTGCGCGAACGCAAGAAACAGCGCACCCGGGACGCGCTGCTGCGGGCCGCCCTGGAACTGTTCGCCACGCGCGGGTACGAGGAGACGACCGTCGACGACATCGCCGCCGCCGTCGACGTCTCGCAGCGCACCTTCTTCCGCTACTTCGCCGGCAAGGAGGAGACGGCGTTCTACGTGACACGGCTCGCGGAGACGCAGGTCGTCGAGGCCGTACGGGCCCGCCCGCCGGGCGAGGCCCCGCTGGAGGCGCTGCGCCGGGCCCTGCTGGAGAGCTGGGACACGATCAACGAGACGATCGAGGAGATCGTGCCGGTCGACCTCCATATGCGCGTCTACCGGGTGATCGAGTCGACGCCCGCACTGCTCGCCGCCCATCTGCGGCGGGCGACGGAACTGGAGGAGGAGCTCGCGCGCATCATCGCCGAGCGCGAGGGGCTCGACGTGGACGCGGATCCGCGGCCCAGGATCGTCGTGGCGCTCTTCGGCGGGGTGATTCGCGTCACCGAGCGACTGTGGTCCGCGGGGGACGACCTCAGCCTCGAGGGAATGCGCCAACTGACCGCCACCTACCTCGATCAGGTGGGTCCCGCACTGGCCGGGAACTGGCGTACGGGACAGTCCCCTTAGCGCATTCACCGAAACGTGATCCCGGTCACTTGGTTAACGCGAGACCCCTTCGTTCTCCTAGTGTGTCCTTTCAGTGACTTCCTTCGACACCACCCCGCAACTGAACGTCTGGCGCGCACTGCTCGCTCTGGCCGTCGTGTTCGTGATGCTGGCGACCACCGGCTGGACCGCCCTGCGCAACCAGCGGGGCGACACGCCGCTCCAAGCCTCGCTCTCCGCCTGGGAGGACGGCCGCATCGGCGGCTACCGGCTGCCGGACCCGCAGTCCCAGCCGGCGAAGCTGGCCCGCTTCTTCTCCTCGCTCACCGAGCGGGACCGCGCGAGCCTGGTCCGCAAGTACCCGCTCGCGGTCGGCAACATGAACGGCGCCCCGGTCGAACTGCGCTATCGCGCCAATCGCATCGCGCTCGGTCAGGCACGCGAGGTCGAGCGGGAGCGCATCCACGACAACCGTCTCACCCCGTCCGGGAAACATGAGGCGAGCCGCCGGATGCACCGCTTCGAAGACCTCATGGAGAAGGACCGCCGCATCCTCGCCTTCGACCCCGAGGGTTCGGGGCGGGTGGCGGAGGTCTTCGGCGACCTGCGCGAGGCGGACCGGGTCTCGGTCGTCGTCCCCGGCGTGGACACCGACCTGCTCACCTTCCAGCGCACCCGCCGCAAGTACTCGGCGCCCGTCGGCATGGCCGAGTCCCTGTACGCGGCCGAGCGGGCGGCGCGCCCCTCGACCCGTACGGCCGTGATCGCCTGGGCCGACTACACGGCACCCAGCGGACTCGGCATCGACTCGGCCACGGCGATGCGCGCCAAGGAGGGGGCCGTACGGCTGAACTCGCTCGTGCGGGCGCTGCCGGGCGGCTCGCCGGTCTCGCTGTTCTGCCACAGCTACGGCTCCGTGGTGTGCGGGGTCGCCGCGCACTCGCTGCCGGGCCGGGTGTCCGACATCGCGGTGGCCGGCAGCCCCGGCATGCGCGTGGAGAAGGCGGCCCAACTGCAGACCACCGCCCGGGTGTGGGCGATGCGGGACGCCGACGACTGGATCCAGGACGTGCCGTACCTGGAGGTCGGCGGGCTGGGCCACGGGGCCGACCCGGTGTCCAGCGGGTTCGGCGCGCGGGTGCTGTCGGCGCAAGGCGCGAAGGGTCACGCCGGCTACTTCGAGCCGGGCACGGCAAGTCTGATGAATTTCGCAGAGATCGGCGTTGGCGCATACCGCTCGGTGCACTGCGCGCACGAAGACGGCGTCTGTCGGACCGGTTTGTCCGGCACGGCGGCGGCCTGACGCGCGTAGAAGCGAAGGAATTGCGGTCTGCTCGGGAGGGGGACGGAGGAGCGCGTGCCGCATACGATGAGCCGCATGGGTGACGTACTGGCCGGATTGCATGCCGCCTGGGAGTTCGAGTCCGACTCCGTGCTCATCCGTTACGAGCGGGGAATTCGAACACCCAAGCTCTTCCAGGCACTGGGGGAACGTCGTGTGCCCCTGGAGGCGATCGCCGGGGTGACACTGACACGCGGGAAGCGCGGCACGGTGGTGCTCCGCGTCGAGCCGCGGCCCGGTGCCGACCCGTTGATGGAGGCGGCCGCCGGGCAGCTCAAGGACGGCGGCGACCCCTACCGGCTGGTGCTGCCCGCCGAGCGGGAGGTCCTCGCGGAGTACTACGCCGAGGAACTGCAAGGGCTGCTGACGGAGTCCGGGCCGGCGGAGCGGTTCCTCGTGGAGCCGCCCAAGGGGCCGTTGTCGTTCAAGGCGTACGACGGGAAGGCCTCGTTCGACGGGCGGACCGTGAACTTCCGGTGGTTCTGGACGGGGGCGTCGTCGGCGAAGTGGAAGGCCGGGGACCAGAGCTTCTCCGTCGGGGAGCTGAACGGGGTGGAGTGGCGGTCGCCCGAGGTCTTCGAGGGGCATCTGCGGTTGCTGCGGCGTGATGAGGCGGGGGCGGGGGCTGCCGCGCAGGCCGACCAGGATCCTGCCGCGGTGGTGTTCGGGCTGGGGTACGGGCCTGTGCACGAGTCACTGCCGTTCGCTGCGGCGGTGTTGGCGGCGGTGCGGGCGTCCAGTCCGGTGGCGGCTGTGTCCGCGGCGGGGCCGCGGCGTGATCCCGCGGACATCGCCGAGCGGATCCGGCATCTCGGGGAGTTGCATCAGGCCGGTTTGGTGACCGATGAGGAGTTTTCGGTCAAAAAGGCTGAGTTGTTGGCGGAGCTTTAGCGTCTGCCTGGATCTCGCCGTGTGCGGGCGCGGGTTCGTGCGTGGTTGTTCGCGCAGTTCCCCGCGCCCCTAGGGCAACCCCCTACTCCCTGCCTGCAGAGGTAAAGGCCATGTCCGCGTAGCGGTTGCCTGCCACCTGGGCCGCTATGCCGTTCAGCAGGTCCAGTTGTTCGTCCGTCAGGACGATCCTGGTCGCTGCCGTGTTCTCCTCCACCCTGGACGGCTTGCGGGTGCCGGGGATCGGGATCACCGGGAGGTTGTGGATCGTCGCCTGCTGCTGGACCCAGGCCAGGGCGATCTGGCCGAGGGACGCGCCGTGGGAGTCGGCCACCGAGCGGATCAACTTCAGCAGGGAGGCGTTGGTCGCCGCGTTGTCGCCCGTGAAACGGGGCTGCTGGCGGCGGAAGTCGTCGGGGGTCAGGTCCTCGGCCTTGGCGAAGGAACCCGTGAGGAAGCCGCGGCCGAGCGGGGAGTAGGGGACCAGGGCCACGCCCAGGTCGCGGGCCGCGGGGACGACCTTCGGCTCGATGTCACGGCTGAACAGCGACCACTCCGACTGCACGGCCGCGATCGGGTGCACCGCGTGGGCGGCGCGGAGTTCGTCCGCCGTCACCTCGCTCAGGCCCAGGTGCTTGACCTTGCCCTCGCGGACCAGGTCGGCCATGGTGCCGACGCTCTCCTCGATCGGCACGTTCACATCGCGCCGGTGCATGTAGTAGAGGTCGATGACGTCGACGTCGAGGCGCTTCAGGCTCGCTTCCACGGCCTGGCGGATGTAGGGCGGGTCGTTGCGGATGACGCGTCGCGTCGGGTCGTCCGGGGGAATCGACAGGGCGAACTTGGTCGCGATGACGACCTCGTCGCGGTGGGCCTTGAAGAACGGCGAGAGGAACCGCTCGTTCTCGCCGGCGCCGTATGCGTCGGCCGTGTCGTAGAAGGTGACGCCCAGTTCGAGCGCCCGTTCGAGGGTGGCCCGGGACGCTTCGGCGTCCACGGGGCCGTAGGCGAAGCTCATGCCCATGCAGCCGAGGCCCTGGACACTCACCTCGGGGCCGTGGTCGCCGAGCTTCGCCGTCGTGATCCTGCCGTCCGTCATCGGGACCTCTCCGACGCCAGGGCCCGCCCGGCGTCCGCGTAGAAACTGATCTTCCGGTCGAGCACGGCGAGCGTGCCCCGGAGTTCGTCGATCCTGGCCAGCACGTCCTCGCGGGTCGTCTTCAGCAGGTCGAAGCGCTCGCCGTAGGTGTGGTCGCCCTCACGCACGAGTTCCGCGTACCGGACCATGTCCGCGACCGGCATGCCCGTCAGGCGGAGCTTGCCCACGAGGTCGAGCCAGTCGAGGTCGCGGTTGGTGTAGCGGCGCTGGCCGGTGTGGGACCGGTCGATGTGCGGCATCAGGCCGATGCGCTCGTACCAGCGCAGGGTGTGCGCCGTCAGGCCCGTCAGGGCGACGACCTCGCTGATCGTGTAGCGGTCCTGGCCGTCCGGACGCCGGTTCTGCTGCGGCGGGCCGGCGCAGGTGTCGGTCCTGGTACCCGTGGTCTCCATCACCGTCATGCCCCCAACGCTAGAACCTTGGAGTGCACTCCAAGCAAGCTCCGACGGTAAGAAATCGGCAGGACACTTCTTGATCGGGCTGGTTAGCGTAGGGCGTCATGAGTGTCGTACGCCGCGCCCTGCCCGAGGACGCCGAGGAAGTCCTGCGTCTGCGCCAGATCATGATCGACTCGTTGTTCGGCGACCCCGCCACCGCCTGGCACGGGGAGTCGCTGCCCACACTGAAGGCCAAACTGGGCGCCTCGGACGGGGACTTCACGGCGTTCGTGGTGGACCACCCCGAACGGCCGGGGACGCTGGCCTCCCTGGTGGCCGGGACGATCGACTACCGCATCGGCAAGTCGGGCGACCCGCAGGGCATGGTGGGCTTCGTCTTCAGTGTCGCCACCGACCCGTCCGCCCGGCGCCGTGGGTACGCGCGCGCGTGCATGACCACGCTGCTGGAGTGGTTCCGCGAGCGCGGCGCCCGGCGCGTGCAGCTCACCGCCTCCCCGGAGGCCCAGCCGCTGTACGTCTCCCTGGGTTTCCGGCCCAAGCCCGACCCCTTGCTGGAGCTGACGCTCTGAGCGCATAGGCTCGAACGCATGTCGCTGAAGAGCCTCGCGTTGATCGAGAACTGGCCGGTTCCCACCGCCGCTGCGGGTGTCGTACGAGCGGACGGCACCGTCCTGGGCACCCACGGACCGGCCGGACAGCGGTTCCCGCTCGCGTCGGTGACCAAGCCGCTCGCCGCCTACGCGTTCCTCGTCGCGTACGAGGAGGGGGCCGTCGAACTCGACGAGCCCGCCGGTCCGGCAGGCTCGACGGTCCGGCACCTGCTCGCCCACACCTCGGGCCTCGCCTTCGACGAGCACAAGGTCACGGCCGCGCCCGGGGAACGGCGGCTGTACTCGAACGCCGGCTTCGAGCAGCTCGGCGACCATGTCGCGAAGGCGACCGACATCCCGTTCGGGGAGTACCTGCGGCAGGCCGTGCTGGAGCCGCTGGGGATGGCCTCGACGACCCTGGACGGCTCTCCGGCCAAGGACGGCGTGTCCACGGTCGAGGACCTGCTGCGGTTCGCGGCCGAGGTGCAGGCCCCGCGCCTGCTGGACCCGCGCACGGTCGCCGAGGCGATGACCGTGCACTACCCGGGCACGAAGGGCGTCCTGCCGGGGTACGGGCACCAGAACCCCAACGACTGGGGGCTCGGCTTCGAGATCCGCGACTCCAAGTCGCCGCACTGGACGGGCTCTTCGTCCTCGCCGCGCACGTTCGGTCACTTCGGGCAGTCCGGGACGTTCCTGTGGATCGACCCCGACGCGCGGGCCGCGTGCGTCGCGCTGACGGACCGGGCGTTCGGACCGTGGGCGATCGAGGCGTGGCCGGTCTTCACGGACGCGGTGCTGGCCGACCTCTAGGGCGTGTCCGTAAAGTCCCGTCGTCCGCCCGGAGGGCGGGCCCCGCGGCGTCCGGTGCGTGCTCTCGGCGTGCCGGGCGGACGCCCTCGTACTGGTTGTACGCGGGTGTTCGACCGGTGCGGCGAGAGTGCGTGCCGGGCGTCGCGGGGCAGGCGGGACTTTGCGGACACGCCCTAGGGCGTGGTCATCTCCCAGACGAGCAGCTCCGCCTGTGTCACGCCCTCGGCGTCCAGGCCCTTGGCGCCGGTGATCCGCGCCGCGTCGCCGGTGCCCAGCGTCTCGCCGTCCAGGCGTACCTCACCGCGTACGACGTGCACGTACGCGTACGCCGCGTCCGGTACCGCCGTCCGCTCCCCCGCCCCCAGCCGCCGTACGTGCAGCATCGCGGCGGCCTCCGGGACGGCGTAGGGCGTCGAGTCGGCGATGCCGTGGACGACCTCGTAGTACGGGTCGCCGCCGGGCCGGAGCGGGGCCAGCCACATCTGGACGAAGGTGAGGGGGCCGGGGCCGTCGTTGCGCTCCACATGGCGCACCCCGCCCGCCGAGCTGAGCCGCTGCACGTCGCCGTGGCGCACCACCGACTCGTGGCCGGTGGAGTCCCGGTGCGTCAGCTCCCCCTCGACCACCCACGTCACGATCTCGGTGTGGCTGTGCGGATGCTCGTCGAAGCCGGCGCCGGGCGCCAGGTGCTCCTCGTTGCAGGCGATCACCGCGCCGAAACGGAGGTTGTCCGGGTCGTAGTGGGGGCCGAAGGAGAAGGCGTGCCTGCTCTCGATTCCGGCCGCCGGGTCGCCACCTCGGTAGCGCTCGTCAGCGCGCCGTACGTCCATCACGGAGTCCACCGTAGACCCGGCGACGCACCTTCCCGTCCGGATAAGGCAGTCTTGTCCCCGTGCCCGAACCCGAAACCAGCAAGAACGAAGCCGCAGCACACGACGTCCACCCGCATGCCGCGACGCTGAAGCGGCTGGAGAAATCGTCCGGATCGCTCGCCGCGCAGGCCATCGCGCGGATGGACGACACGCTGCCCTGGTACCGGGCCATGCCCCCGGAGAACCGTTCCTGGATCGGTCTGGTCGCGCAGGCGGGTATCGCCGCCTTCACCGAGTGGTTCCGGCGTCCGGACGCCCCGCAGGCCATCTCCACCGACGTGTTCGGAACCGCGCCCCGCGAGCTGACCCGGGCGATCACGCTGCGGCAGACCGTGGAGATGGTGCGCACCACCATCGAGGTCATGGAGAGCGCGATCGACGAGGTCGCGGCCCCGGGCGACGAGAACGTGCTGCGCGAGGCCCTGCTCGTGTACGCCCGGGAGATCGCCTTCGCGACCGCCCAGGTGTACGCGCAGGCCGCCGAGGCGCGCGGTGCCTGGGACGCCCGGCTCGAGTCCCTGGTGGTCAACGCCGTGCTCAGCGGTGAGGCCGACGAGGGAGCCGTGTCGCGGGCCGCCGCCCTCGGGTGGAACTCGCCCGAGCACGTGTGTGTCGTGCTCGGGACGGCGCCCGACGGGGACAGCGAACTGACCGTCGAGGCCATACGGCGCGCGGCCCGGCACGCCAAGCTCCAAGTGCTCACCGGGGTGCTCGGCGACCGGCTGGTCGTCATCGCCGGCGGCAGCGACAATCCGCTGGCCGTCGCCAAGTCGCTCATCGGCCCGTTCGCCGCCGGGCCGGTCGTGGCGGGCCCGGTGGTGCCGGATCTGCAGGCCGCGACCCGGTCCGCGCAGGCCGCGGCGGCGGGCCTCAAGGCGTGTTCCGCCTGGCAGGACGCCCCGCGCCCGGTGCTGGCGGACGACCTGCTGCCGGAGCGGGCGATGGCCGGCGACCCCTCGGCCCGCGAGCAACTGGTGGAGGAGATCTACAGACCGCTGGAGGAGGCCGGGGCCGCGCTCCTGGAGACCCTCAGCGTCTATCTCGAACAGGCGAGCAGTCTGGAGGGCGCCGCCCGGATGCTCTTCGTCCATCCCAACACCGTCCGCTACCGGCTTCGACGTGTGACTGACGTCACCGGCTGGTCACCCTCCGATGTACGCTCTGCGTTCACACTTCGGATCGCATTGATCCTGGGGCGTCTGGTCGATGGAGATCCGCAGCCCTAAGGTTTTGTCGGAGCTCGACAAAACCCCCTCGTGTTCTTCGTCCCTGTCCCCACGGGCGGCCGCGCCCGTCCTCAAGAGAGAGTGTGAGAGTGCTCGTACTCGTCGCTCCCGGCCAGGGCGCCCAGACGCCCGGCTTCCTGACTGCATGGCTCGACTTCCCCGGTGTCCGCGGTGCCCTCGAGGCCTGGTCGGACGCCGTGGGACTCGACCTGATCCGTTACGGCACCGAGGCCGACGCGGAAGAGATCCGCGACACCGCGGTGGCGCAGCCGCTGCTGGTCGCGGCCGGACTGGCGTCCGCGTACATGCTCTTCGACGACCCGGCCGAGCTGCCGGGCAAGGTCGGCGCCATCGCCGGGCACAGCGTCGGGGAGATCACCGCGGCCTCGCTCGCCGGAGTGCTCCCCCACGAGGAGGCGCTCCGCCTCGTCCGCACCCGTGGACTCGCCATGGCCGAGGCCGCCGCCGTCACCGAGACCGGCATGGCCGCTCTCCTCGGCGGCGACCCCGAAGTGACGGTTCCGCACCTGGAGAAGCTCGGCCTGACCCCGGCGAACATCAACGGCGCGGGCCAGATCGTCGCGGCCGGCACCAAGGAGCAGCTCGCCGCGCTGGAGGCGGACAAGCCCGAGGGTGTGCGCAAGGTCGTCGCGCTGAAGGTGGCCGGCGCGTTCCACACCCACCACATGGCCCCCGCGGTCGACACGCTGGCGAAGGCCGCCGAGGCCCTGACGCCCGGCGACCCGAAGGTCACCTACGTCTCCAACAAGGACGGGCAGGCGGTCGCCGCCGGCACCGAGGTGCTGGACCGTCTGGTCGGCCAGGTCGCCAACCCGGTCCGCTGGGACCTGTGCATGGAAACCTTCAAGGAGCTCGGCGTCACCGCCCTGATCGAGGTGTGCCCCGGCGGGACCCTCACCGGGCTGGCCAAGCGTGCCCTGCCCGGTGTGAAGACGCTGGCCCTGAAGTCCCCCGCCGACCTCGACGCGGCTCGCGAGCTCATCGCCGAGCACAGTGCCTGACAAGGAGCCGGAGAGCATGGCGAAGATCAAGCCCAGCAAGGGCGCCCCGTACGCGCGCATCCTCGGCGTCGGCGGCTACCGTCCGACCCGGGTCGTGCCGAACGAGGTGATCCTGGAGACGATCGAGTCGTCCGACGAGTGGATCCGCTCGCGCTCCGGCATCGAGACGCGGCACTGGGCCTCGGACGAGGAGACCGTCGCCGCGATGTCGCTGGAGGCCTCCGGCAAGGCCATCGCGGACGCGGGCATCTCCGTCGAGCAGATCGGCGGCGTCATCGTCTCCACCGTCTCGCACTTCAAGCAGACCCCGGCCGTCGCCACCGAGATCGCCGACAAGCTGGGCACCGACAAGGCCGCCGCCTTCGACATCTCGGCGGGCTGCGCGGGCTTCGGCTACGGCCTCACGCTCGCCAAGGGCATGATCGTCGAGGGCTCGGCGGAGTACGTCCTGGTGATCGGCGTGGAGCGGCTGAGCGACCTCACCGACCTGGAGGACCGGGCGACGGCCTTCCTGTTCGGCGACGGTGCCGGCGCGGTCGTGGTCGGCCCGTCCCAGGAGCCCGAGATCGGCCCGACCGTGTGGGGCTCGGAGGGCGACAAGTCCGAGACCATCAAGCAGACCGTGCCGTGGACGGACTACCGGGACGGGACGGTCGAGAAGTTCCCCGCGATCACCCAGGAAGGCCAGGCGGTGTTCCGCTGGGCCGTGTTCGAGATGGCGAAGGTCGCCCAGCAGGCGCTGGACGCGGCCGGGATCACCGTGGACGATCTGGATGTCTTCATCCCGCACCAGGCCAACGTGCGGATCATCGACTCGATGGTGAAGACGCTGAAACTGCCGGAGCACGTCACGGTCGCGCGTGACATCCGAACCACCGGCAACACCTCGGCCGCCTCGATCCCGCTCGCGATGGAGCGGCTCCTGGCGACCGGCGAGGCGAAGAGCGGCGACACCGCGCTCGTCATCGGCTTCGGGGCGGGTCTCGTGTACGCCGCGACTGTCGTTACCCTCCCCTAGGCACTCCGTGCCGGATCATGCGGTCCGGCACCGGAGAAACACCTGCCACACCCTCTGGAACATCTACGAAGGAGCGCCGACATGGCCGCCACTCAGGAAGAGATCGTCGCCGGTCTCGCCGAGATCGTGAACGAGATCGCCGGCATCCCGGTTGAGGACGTCCAGCTGGACAAGTCCTTCACCGACGACCTGGACGTCGACTCGCTGTCCATGGTCGAGGTCGTCGTCGCCGCCGAAGAGCGCTTCGACGTCAAGATCCCGGACGAGGACGTCAAGAACCTCAAGACCGTCGGCGACGCGACCGACTACATCCTCAAGCACCAGGGCTGATCGATCGATCAGGCCTTCGGGCTGACTGCCCCGCCACCCGGCGGTGGCGCCGCTTAATCCTCGGATCCGTTGGAGAAAGAATTCCCGTGAGCTCGACCAATCGCACCGTGGTCGTCACCGGTATCGGCGCAACCACACCGCTGGGTGGCGACGTAGCCTCTACCTGGGAGGGCCTCGTCGCCGGACGTTCCGGTGTCAAGCCCCTGGAGCAGGAATGGGCCGCCGAGCAGGCGGTCAAGATCGCCGCCCCCGTCGCCGTGGAACCGACCGAGGTCATTCCCCGGCCGCAGGCCCGCCGACTCGACCGCTCGGCGCAGTTCGCGCTGATCGCGGCCAAGGAGGCATGGGCGGACGCCGGTTTCGAGGCGAAGGCCGGCGAGGACCCCGCCGTCGACCCGGACCGGCTCGGCGCCGTCATCGCCTCCGGCATCGGCGGCGTGACCACGCTGCTCGACCAGTACGACGTGCTCAAGGAGAAGGGCGTCCGCCGCGTCTCCCCGCACACCGTGCCCATGCTGATGCCCAACAGCCCGTCGGCCAACGTGGGGTTGGCCGTGGGTGCCCGGGCGGGCGTGCACACCCCGGTCTCCGCCTGCGCCTCGGGCGCCGAGGCCATCGGCTACGCCATCGAGATGATCCGCACCGGCCGTGCCGACGTCGTCGTCGCCGGTGGCACGGAGGCGGCGATCCACCCGCTGCCCATCGCCGCGTTCGGCAACATGATGGCGATGTCCAAGAACAACGACGACCCGCAGGGTGCGTCGCGTCCCTACGACGTGGCCCGCGACGGCTTCGTCCTCGGCGAGGGCGCCGGTGTCGTCGTCCTGGAGTCCGCCGAGCACGCCGCCAAGCGCGGTGCCCGCGTGTACGCCGAGGCCGTCGGGCAGGGCATCTCCGCCGACAGCCACGACATCGTGCAGCCGGAGCCGGAGGGGCGGGGCATCTCGCAGGCCCTCCAGAACCTGCTGGAGCGGACCGACCTGGACCCGGCGGAGATCGTGCACGTCAACGCGCACGCGACGTCGACGCCGGCCGGTGACATCGCCGAGTTGAAGGCGCTGCGGAAGGTGTTCGGTGACGACACCGACCACTTCGCGGTGTCCGCGACGAAGTCGATGACCGGGCATCTGCTGGGTGGTGCGGGTGGTGTCGAGACGGTGGCGACCGTGCTCGCGCTGTACCACCGGGTGGCTCCGCCCACGATCAACGTGGAGAACCTCGACCCGGAGGCCGAGGCGCATGCCGATGTCGTCCGGGGTGAGGCTCGCAAGCTGCCGGTCGACGGGCGTATCGCCGCGTTGAACGACTCGTTCGGGTTCGGTGGGCACAACGTGGTGCTGGCGTTCCGGACGGTTTGATCCTGCCTTACGGCGAGTGGCCCGGACTCTTGGTGAGTTCGGGCCACTCGCCGTTTTGTTCGCGTTGTGTGCCGGGTGCGGGTCGGTGGGGGTTGTTCGCGCAGTTCCCCGCGCCCCTGAGGGCGTGCCCCTGAGGTGCGTTTACACCACCTGGTGGAGCCAGCGGACCGGGGCGCCTTCGCCTGCGTATCTGAACGGCTCCAGTTCGTCGTCCCAGGGCTTGCCGAGCAGCTTGTTGAGCTCGGCCTCCAGGTCCGTTTCGCCGCGCTGGCTTCGTTGCAGGGCCGCGCGCAGGCGGTCCTCGGGGATGAGGATGTCGCCGTGGATGCCGGTGACGGCGTGGAAGATGCCCAGGTCGGGAGTGCAGCTGTAGCGCTCGCCCTCGGCGGTGGGGCAGGGTTCCGCGGTGACCTCGAAGCGGAGGAGGTGCCAGCCGCGCAGCGCCGACGCCAGCTTCGACGCCGTGCCCACCTGGCCCTGCCAGGAGAACTCCGAGCGCCAGGTGCCCGGGGCGGCGGGCTGACGGATCCAGTCCAGGCTGACGCGCGTACCGAGCACCCCGGCGACGGCCCACTCGACGTGCGGGCACAGCGCGCGCGGCGCCGAGTGCACGTACAGAACTCCACGTGTCGTCACCGGAACCTCCGGGCAGAGCGGGACATCTTGGAAACGGGCGGAACGGCTGTGACCGGGCGGGTCACGTTGATGGCGAGGCTACCGTGCGGTGACGCAAGGAGTGTGACGTACGGTCGGTCCCGGGGCCGGGAAACGCCCGCCATTCACCCAGGGGGACGCTTGTACGGGTGTGAGCCGTTGCACCTGATCGGTCGGGAACCCTCGTGCGTTGTTATTGGTTGGGGAGACAGGCACGGCGCGGCGAGGGGAAGGACCAGGGATGCGGAAGCGAAGCCACCGCCCACGGGTCGTTCTCGCCCTGGCCGTGGCGGCCGCCCTGGGTGTCGCCGGATGTGATGCCGTCGGGGGCGACTCCCCCGCCCCGTCCGCTACCGCCAGGCCGTCCCCGAAGCCCACGCCCCTGTGGGACCGCAGCCCGAGTTCCGTCGCGGCCGTGGGCGACTCCATCACGCGGGGTTTCGACGCCTGTGAGGTGCTGTCGGACTGCCCGGAGGCGTCCTGGGCGACCGGTGCGAGCCCCGAGGTGGACTCCCTCGCCGTACGGCTGCTGGGGCGGGCCGGGGCCGCGGAGCGGAGCTGGAACTACGCCGTGACCGGGGCGCGGATGGCGGACCTGCCCGGGCAGATCGCCCAGGCGGTGCGGCGCAAGCCGCAGCTCGTGACGGTGATGGTCGGGGCGAACGACGCCTGCCGGGCCACCCCCGCGGCGATGACTCCGGTCCCCGAGTTCCGCGCCGACTTCGAGGACTCCCTGCGCTCCCTGCGCAAGGCGCTGCCCAAGGCGCAGGTGTTCGTGGCGAGCGTGCCGAATTTGAAGCGGCTGTGGTCCGAGGGCCGCACCAGCCCGATGGGCAAGCAGATCTGGCAACTGGGCATCTGCCCGTCGATGCTGGGTGACGCGGACGCCCTGGACTCGGCGGCGAACCTGCGGCGGAGCACGGTGCAGAAGCGGGTGGAGGACTACAACAAGGTCCTGAAGGAGGTCTGCGCCAAGGACGAGCGGTGCCGCTACGACGGGGGCGCGGTGTACGACTACCGCTTCGGCACCACCCAGTTGAGCCGCTGGGACTACTTCCACCCGAGCGTGAACGGACAGGCCCGGCTGGCGGAGATCGCGTACCGGACCGTCACGGCGGAGCGGCCCTGACCCGTGCGGTCCGTCGCGGACGACGAGCCCCGGTCCAGGGGTCAGGTCCCGGACCGGGGCTGCTCGGTGGGGAACTCGTCCCGGATCAGACGTTAATCGTGGCGGTGATCCTGCGGTCCGTGATCGAGCGCCCCACCTGGATCTCGTACGAACCCTTCACAAACGACCACGACATGGTCGTCTCGTCCCAGACCTCGAAGGCCCGGCGCGGCAGTTCGACGGTCGCCTCGACGCTCTGGCCGGGTCCGGCGTCCACGCCCGCGAAGCCGGCCAGCCAGCGGGCCGGGCGGGTGGGGTCGGGCTCGCTCGGGGCGAGGTAGACCTGGACGACCTCGTGGCCGGGGCGGTCGCCGGTGTTGCGGAGGCGGACCTTGGCGGTGGTCGCGTCGGCGGCGCCCTCGACCTCGACCGACTCGTAGGTCCAGTCGGTGTAGCCGAGGCCGTGGCCGAAGGGGTAGGCGGGGGTGCGGCCCTGCTTCTCCCAGGCGCGGTAGCCGATGAAGACGTCCTCGTCGTAGGGGAGTTCGCCGCCCTCCGGGACGACCTGGGTGACCGGGGCGTCGGTGAGGGAGCCCCAGGTGGTGGGCAGGCGGCCGCCGGGCTCGTGGGCGCCGGTGAGCACGTCCGCGAGGGCCGCGCCGCCCTCCTGGCCGGGGAACCAGGTGAGGAGCACGGCGGCGACGTCGTCGCGCCACGGCATTTCCACCGGGGAGCCGGCGTTGACGACCACGACGGTGTCGGGGTTGGCGGCGGCGACGGCGCGGACCAGGTCGTCCTGGCGGCCGGGGAGGCGCAGGTCCGTGCGGTCGAAGCCCTCCGACTCGACGCGGTCGGTGGTGGCGACCACAACGATGGCCGTGTCGGCGGCCCGGGCGGCCTCGGCGGCCTCGGCGATCAGTTCGTCGGGGTCGCGCTGCGGGTCCTGGTGGGCGAGGGTGAAGCCGATGGTCCGCATGGGGTGGTCGCTGGACGGCGGGACGGTGTAGGTCAGGGAGACCTCGACCGTTTCGCCCGTGGTCAGTTCGACCCGGGCGTGGGGCACCGGGGAGCCGAAGAACGCCGCGAAGGGGTCGCCGTCCTCGGCGGGGCGCTGCACGTCGTCGAAGTACGTGGTGCCCGCGACGGTCAGCCTGAAGGGGCCGAGGCCCTTGAAGCCGAAGGTGTGCGTGCCGGTCTCGCGCGGGGTGAAGGTGCCCGTCAGCTCGACGGTCGCCAGGGTTTCGTGGGTGACGCCGTCCGGGAGGTCGTCGCCCATCCACTGGATGTGGCCGTCGGCGGTCGAGCGGGTGCCGATGACGGTGCCCTCACTGTCGCGGCAGACGGTGCGCAGTTCGAAGCCCTGGCCGGCGACGGGGAGTTCGGTGTTCGGGTCGGCGCCGAGGGCGTAGGTGAGGCTGCCGTCGGGGAGGGCGGCGGTGAGGCCGTCGAGCGGGGAGACGGTCCGGGCGGGGAAGACGGTGGCGGAGCCACCACCGAGGACGCGGGCGTCGCGGGCGGCGGCGCCGATCAGCGCGATCCTGCCGGGCTTCAGCGGCAGCGCGGCGTTCTCGTTGCGGACGAGGACGAAGGAGCGGCGGGCGATCTCGCGGGCGAGCGCCTCGCCGTGGACGGGCTCGGGCAGGTCGGTGACGGCCGGTTCGGCGCCCTCCAGGATGCCGACCCGGGCGGCCAGGCGCAGGACCCGGCGGACCGCCTCGTCGACCTGGGCCTCGTCGGCCCGGCCGTCCCGTACGGCTTGCGCGAGGGCCTCGCCGTAGACGGTCCGAGGGCCGGGCATGGCGATGTCGAGTCCGCCGGCGAGGGCGCCGGTGGTGGAGCGGGCGGCGGTCCAGTCGGAGACGTTGATGCCGTCGAAGCCCCACTCGCCGCGCAGGACCTCGTTGACCAGGTAGTGGTGCTCGGTCATCGTCGTGCCGTTGACCGTGTTGTAGGCGGTCATGATGCCCCAGGGGTGGGCGTTCTCGACGATCGCCTCGAAGGGGGCCAGGTAGAGCTCGCGCAGGGCGCGTTCGCCGACGAGGTTGTTCACCGTGAGGCGGTCGGTCTCGGCGTCGTTGGCGACGAAGTGCTTGACGGTGGTGCCGACGCCGCCGGACTGGACGCCCCGGACGTACTCGGTGCCGATCCGCCCCGTGAGGTACGGGTCCTCACTGTAGGCCTCGAAGTGGCGGCCGCCGAGCGGGGAGCGGTGCAGGTTGACCGTGGGGGCGAGCAGGACGTGGACGCCCTTGCGGCGGGCCTCCTGGGCCAGCAGCACGCCGGCCCGGTGGGCGAGCCCCGGGTCCCAGGTGGCGGCGAGCGCGGTCGGTGAGGGCAGGGCGACGGACGGGTCGTCGGCGCTCCAGTGCACCCCGCGGACGCCGATCGGGCCGTCGGACATGACCAGGGAGGCCAGTCCGGCCTCCGGCAGGGCGGGCAGGCTCCACATGTCCTGGCCGGCCAGGAGCCGTGCCTTGGCGTCCAGGTCGAGTGTGCCGAGGGCTGCCTCGACCGCCGCCTCACGTCGTGCTTCTGCTGTGTCCGCCACGTCGCCACCTCCACGTCGAGAGTCGCTGGATGCCGACATCGTGCCCGCGTTACCTGTAATGCGGTAGGTTTCGTTATCTTCTCGCAACAATTTGCTGTTCATCATGTCGTACGGTGACGCCATGACGGCCAGGACCAGAAGCGAGGAACGGCGCGCCGGGATCGTGCGGGCCGCTCTGGAGGTGATCGCCGAGCGCGGTTACCGGGGAGCGAGCCTGGCCGCGGTCGCCGAGCGGGTCGGGCTCACCCAGCAGGGGCTGCTGCACCACTTCCCGACCAAGGAGGCGCTGCTGGTCGCGGTGCTCCGGGACCGGGACCGCTGGGACGCGATGCCCGCCGGCCGGCTGCGGCTGGACCTGCTGGCCTCGCTCGTCGAGTACAACGCGATGCGGCCCGCCATCATCCAGACCTTCTCGGCGCTGCTCGGCGAGAGCGTCACGGAGGGCCATCCGGCGCGCGCGTACTTCACGGAGCGCTACACCGGGGTCCGCGCCGCCCTGGCCGAGGTGCTGCGCGCCGAGTACGGCGAGCGCCTGCCGAGCGGCCTCACCCCCGAGCGCGCCGCGCCCCTCCTCGTGGCGGTGCTGGACGGCCTCCAGTACCAGTGGCTGCTGGACCCGGATTCGGTGGACATGGCCTCGGCCTTCCGCGACTTCCTGACGCTGCTGGGCGAGGCGGACACCCTTTAGGGCGTGTCCGCAAAGTCCCGCCTGCCTCGCGACGCCCGGCACGCCCTCCGGGCGGACGACGGGACTTTACGGACACCCCCTAGGGGGTGTCACTCGGCCGCCGCCACCCCGGCCCCGACGGCGATGAAGAGGCAGCCGGTGATCCGTTCCCAACGGCGGCGCCAGGCCGGACGGCCCAGCACCCACCGTAGGCGGGCCGCCACGCGCACCAGGACGAGCCAGTAGCCGACGCCGATCACGATGTCGAGCACGCCGAGCAGGAAGATCTGCTCGGTCAGCAGGCCCCCTCGGTCCGCGAACTGGGGCAGGACGCTGAGGAAGAACAGGGCCGCCTTGGGGTTGAGGACGTTGGTGAGGAACCCTTGCACGAAGCTGTCCCGGCGGCCGGTGGACGTGACCGTCTCACCGCCGGTGCCCGGCGTGCCGTCAGGCGACGGCTCCTCCCCCACGACCGGCGGGTGCCGGCGGCCGGTGCCCTTGCGGGCGTCCAGCAGGGCCTTCACACCCAGGCAGACCAAATAGGCGGCGCCCGCCAGCTTGATCACGGTGAAGGTCTGGGCCGACCGGGCGGCGATCACCGAAAGGCCCAGTGCCGCGGCGCACATGTGCACGCACAGTCCCGTCTGGGCGCCGTAGGCGGCTGCCCTGCCCAGCGCGGGACGCCGGGCCGCGGCCCGTACGATCACCAGGAAGTCGGGGCCGGGCACGAGGTAGGCGAGCAGGACCACCCCCAGGAAGCCCACAAGATCCGGCATCGTCCCGCCCCCTCCCCGCGCCCGGCCGCCGGACGCACCGTGCGGGTGCGGGTCCCACGCGAGCTGCGGGTCATGCGCCATGGCGTACGCCACTTCCGTCACGTGATACTGCGACAGTCCCGCACGCTCACGACGGAAGGACATGAACTCCCTTGAACTCCCTACGTGTTCGCCTCGGCGTCCTCGGTCTCGCCCTGCTGACCGGCTTCACCGTCCCGACGGCCGCGAGCGCCGCCGAGGCGGCCCCCTCCCCCACCGTCGAGGAGCAGCGGCTCGACAGAGCCGCCCCGCGGGAGATCCTGCGCCGTTCCGGATTCGGCACCGTGGCTCCGCGGCTGGCCCGGGCGCTCGGCGAGGCCCGCTCCTACGCGCAGGCCCGCCGGGCCGTCGCGCACGAGGGTGCGCGGTTGTGGCGGCGGGCCGTCGACCGGGCGCAGGGGCGTGGCCCATCGGGCGGGGACCTCAGCCGGGACGACGACCGGCCGCTGTACTGGGCGCGGCTCGGCATGACGCGTGAAGTGCGCGCCTGGGAGCCGGACTTCGGCCTGACGGACGGACAGCGGGCCACGCTGCTGGACGAGTTGGAGCGCACCTCGCGCGGCCAGACGGCCCTTGACTACCCGCACGGCAAGGGCGTGAAGCGGATCCTGGTCACCGGCTTCGACCCGTTCACCCTGGACCGGGACATCCGTATCTCGAACCCGTCCGGAGCCACGGCGCTCGCCCTCGACGGCACGGTGATCGAGACGGCGGACGGCCCGGCCCGGATCGAGACGGCCGTGTTCCCGGTGCGCTGGCGGGACTTCACGGAGGGGACGGTGGAGCGCACGCTGCGGCCGTACCTGCCGAAGGTCGACCTGTTCACGACAGTGAGCCAGGGCCGGGTCGGGCGGTTCGACGTGGAGCGGACCAACGGGGCCTGGCGGGGCGGCTTCGCGGACAACGACAACATCGGCCGCACGGAGACGGTCCCCGTCACCGACCCGGCCTCGCAGCCGCAGTGGACGACGACCACGCTGCCGTACCGGGCGATCGTCGCCGCGGACACCGGCCGTTTCCCGGTGTACGACAACACCGGTGTCACCGAGATCCCGGCGGGCGGCACCGAGCCCGTCGTACGCCCGGAGGGTCCGACTCCCGGCTCGACCGCTCGCGCGGGCGGCGGCGGTGACTACCTCTCCAACGAGATCGCCTACCGGGCGACGCTGCTGCGGGACCGGCTGGGGCTGCACGACGTCCTGCCGGGCGGGCATGTGCACACCCCTGTGCTCCAGTTCGGCGCCGGGAACACCACCGAGGTGACCGACCCGGAGTTCGTGCGGAACCGGCTGGACATCATCACGCAGGTGAGGACGATCCTGAGGGTGGCTGCGGAAGAGTCGTGACGGCCTCGTCGCCCTCCGCGCCGTCCTCCTGGGTCTCCTCGCCCAGCAGTTCCCGCGCCATGAGGGTGGCGCCGGCGACCGCGCCCGGCATCAGGAACACGGCGACGAACGGGATCAGGAATGCCACGGCCAGCGGCGTGCCGAAGCCCCAGACCAGGGTCTTGCGGGAGCGGAGCAGGCCGAGGCGGGTGCGCAGTTCGACGCTGCGGCGCTGGAGGGCGACGGCGGTCAGTTCCTCGGTGAGGAAGAACCCGGTGACGAAGAACCCGATCACCGGTACGGCCGTCTGGCCGACGACGGGGATGAACCCGCATGCGAACAGCAGCACGCCCCACAGGGCGGCCCGCAGGACGATCCGGAGGCTGTCCCGGGCGGAGATCCACAGCTCGCGCCAGAGCGGCAGGCCCGACTCGGGAGCGTGGCCGTCCGGGGACACGTCCCGGTCGACCTTCTCGGAGAGGTTCTCGTAGAAGGGCTGCCCGACCAGCAGCGTCACCGCGGTGAACGTCACGACGGAGAGGAGCAGGGCGAGGGCGAACAGCACGGCGGTCAGGAAGCCGCGGAAGATCCCGAGCCACGGGCTCGACCAGTCGTCGGCGAACGGAGTGGCCCAGGTGACGGCGTCCTCGCCCCACAGCGCCAGCGCGACGAGCGCCGCCGCGTACAGCAGGAGGGTGATCAGGCCCGGGAGCAGCCCGAAGCCGTACTGCTTGCCGTGCCGGGCCACCCATCGCTGGCCCTTCAGCAGGTACCGGAAACCAACCCCGAGTTCGCGCATGGGAAAACCCTATCGGTGCTGGTGTCGCGCCCTTGACGCGCTCCGGTCACACCGATGTCACAGGTCGCCCGGGGAGGGCCATCCGGGTCACAGGTGACACCAAGGCGGCCTTGTTGCCGTTGAGTCGAACCGGTACACCTCGCCGTACCGATCTCAGGAACCGTTCCTAAAGACAGAGCGGGAGTGAGTCCTGTTGCCAGAACCCGTGCTCAGCCGGACGCCCCGAACGGTGTTGCGCCCCACTTGGACGTGTACTCAGTCGTACGCGATCGGGAATCCGCTCGTCTCCGGGCACCGGCGTCCGCTCCGGGACGGCACCGGCGGCCCCGCGGCGGCAGCGGGACAGGCCTCGGTGGTCAGCGGCGCCCGGACGGTCCTGTTCGGCACCGAACCACTTTTCCGGGACCACCCCGAGGGGGAATTCCCGCAGGTGGCGAGGGCATTGTTCACAGTGGCACACAGCGGTTCAGTTGAGGAGAGCGGATGACGCAGGAGATCCACGGCACCGTAGCCGACGGCTTCGAGGCGGTGCGCGAGGAGTTCGCCGCGTTCGTGGCCGGGGAGCGCCCCGACTACGAGGGCCAGCTGTGCGCCTACGTTCACGGCCGCAAGGTGGTCGACCTGTGGGCGGGGACGGAAGCGGACGCCCTCTACGGCGTGTTCTCGTCGACCAAGGGAGCCGCCTACCTGGTCGTCGCCCTCCTCGTCCAGGACGGCACGCTCGAACTGGACCGCAAAGTGACGTACTACTGGCCGGAGTTCGCGGCCGAGGGCAAGGGCACCCTGACCCTGCGCGATCTGCTCGCGCACCGGGCGGGCGTGGTCGGCACGGACAGCGGCTTCACCCTCGCGGAGCTGGCCGACGACCGCCAGCTCGCCGAACGCCTCGCCGACCAGCGGCCGTTCTGGCGTCCCGGCACGGCGTTCGGCTATCACGCGATGGTCAGCGGGGCGCTGGCCGGCGAGGTCGTACGCCGCGCCACGGGCCGCCCGCTCCAGGAGGTCTACCAGGAGCGGATCCGCACCCCGTACGCCCTGGACTTCCACCTGGGCCTGCCCGCGCCCCAGGAGCCCCGTTTCCGCACCACCCAGCCGATGGCGCCGACGCCGGCCCAGCAGGCCATCCTCGACGCCACGCCCACGGGTCCGCACACGCTCGCCTCGATCGCCTTCAACCGCAACGCCGCGGAGCCGACCGACCTCGCCTCGCTCCCCAACATGCCGCTGATCCGCGCCAAGGGCCCGGCTTCGGTGGGCGGGGTGGCGTCCGCGCGGGGCCTGGCCGGGATGTACGCGGCGGCGATCAGCGAGGTGGGCGGGCAGGCGCCGCTGCTGAAGCCGGACACGGTGGCGGAGTTCGGCCAGTTCCACTCGGTCGGCTACGACCTGGTGTCACGCGCCCACCGGTCGTTCGGACTCGGCTTCCAGATCACGGCCGACATGGCGCACCCGTTCCTCGGTGCCGGGACGATCGGGCACAGCGGCGCGAGCGGCTCACAGGCCTTCGCGGACCCGTGGAGCGGCCTCGCGTACGGCTACACGCGCCGCCGCTTCGCCTTCCCGGGCGGCGCGGCTCCGGAGAACGACCGCCTGGCGCAGGCGGTCCACAGGGCGGCGCTCGCCCTCTGACGCCCGGCACGGGCAGATGCCCGGCACAGGCGAAGGCCGCACCCCACGTCCAAGGGTGCGGCCTCCGCGTACGCAACGACGACGGTCAGACCAGCGTCACGGTGATGTTCCCGCGGGTCGCCTTCGAGTAGGGACACACGTCATGGGCCTTCTCGACGAGCGACCGCGCGGTCCCCCGGTCCACCTTGGGAATGTCGGCGGAGATCTCGACGGTGATCCCGAACCCGTCCCCGTTCTTCCCGAGGCCGACCTTCGCGGTGACGGTCGCCCCGGTGAGGTCGGCCCCCTCCTGACGTGCGACGACGCCGAGAGCGCCCTGGAAGCAGGCGCTGTAGCCGGCGGCGAACAGCTGCTCCGGGTTGGTCCCGGCGCCGCTGCCGCCCATCTCCTTCGGCGGGTTGACGACGACGTCGAGCTTGCCGTCATCGGTGGCGACCCGCCCGTCGCGCCCGCCCTCGGCGGTGGCGACGGCGGTGTACAGGACGTCGGAATGCTGGATGGGCATGCGGTGGTGTTCCTTCTGTCGTCCGCCGCGGCTCGCGCCCGGGCCGAGCGGATTCGGAAAAAACTTACCGCATGCCGGAAAGCAGCAGAAGGCGTCAGAGCTTGACGATCATCTTCCCGGTGTTGTCACCGCGCAGCACGCCCAGGAACGCCTCGAGGTTGTTCTCGATGCCCTCGACGACGGTCTCCCGGTACTTCAGCTCGCCGGAGGCGACCCAGGGGGCGACCTCGCGCACGAACTCCGGCTGGAGGTCGTAGTGGTCCCCGACCAGGAAGCCCTCGATGCGGCCGCGGGTCTGGATCAGGCGGGCGAGGTTCCTCGGGCCCGGGGCGGGCTCGGTGTTGTTGTAGACGGAGATCATCCCGCAGACGGCGATCCGGCCGCCCTCGTTGAGGGACCCGATGGCCGCCTCCAGGTGATCGCCACCGACATTGTCGAAGTAGACGTCGATCCCGTCGGGAGCCGCGGCCCGCAGCTGCTCGCTCACGGGACCGTCCTTGTAGTTGAACGCGGCGTCGAAGCCGTACTCGTCGACGAGCAGCTTCACCTTCTCGGCCGACCCGGCGGACCCGATGACCCGCGAGGCACCCTTCAGCTTGGCGATCTGCCCGACCTGGCCGCCCACGGCGCCGGCGGCACCGGACACGAAGACGGTGTCGCCCTCCTTGAAGGCGGCGGTGCGCAGCAGTCCCGCGTAGGCGGTGAGGCCGGTCATGCCCAGCACACCGAGGTACGTCGACAGCGGCGCGGCGTCCGGGTCCACCTTGACGGCGTTCTTCGCGGCCACGGCGGCGTACTCGCGCCACCCGAGGAAGTGCAGCACGTGGTCGCCCACGGCCAGCCCCTCGGCGTTGGAGGCCACGACCTCGCCGACGGCACCGCCCTGCATGGCCTTGCCGAGCTCGAACGGGGCGATGTAGGACTTCGCGTCGCTCATCCGGCCGCGCATGTACGGGTCCACGGAGAGGTACTTGTTCCGCACGAGGACCTGCCCCTCACCCGGCTGCGGAAGCTCCGCCTCGACGAAGGCGAAGTCCTCGGGCTTCGGCCAGCCGACGGGACGGCCGGCCAGGTGCCACTCGCGGCTGACGGCGGGGAGGGCGGGGGTGTCGGTCATGATGGCGCCTTTCCACTGACTTGATGGGCTCGGATCGATGCAAATGTTTCAGTACCTGAAACAACCATGCTCCTGAAAATTTCAGGTTGTCAAATAACCGGGTACCCTCGATTCCATGGCCTCCACCACATCCACCCCCCAGAACAGCCACCGTCCCGACCCGCTGACCCTTGAGGTCATGGAGCTCATCGGGGAGGTCGTGGCGCGGTTCCACCAGGACTACGAGGAGGCGGCGGCGGAGCATGCCCTGACCGGGGCGCAGGCGCGGCTGCTGAGTCTGCTGTGTCTCGAGCCGCTGCCGATGCGGAGACTTGCCCAGCGGTTGAAGTGCGAGCCGTCGAACGTCACGGGGATCGTGGACCGGCTGGAGGCGCGGGGGCTGGTGGAGCGGCGGCCGGATCCCACGGACCGGAGGGTGAAGGTGGCGGCGGCGACGAGTGAGGGGCGGCAGGTGGCCCGGAGTCTGCGGGACTCGCTGCGGTTCGCCCGGGAGCCGTTGGCCGGGCTCTCCGAGGGGGAGAGGGTGGCGCTGCGGGATGCGCTGCGGGGGATGCTGGGGTGAGGGCGGGGTGGTGCTGGGCGTTTTTCGGTACAGCGGGTTGGCGCTAGGGCCGGGCGTTGCGCAGCTCGGCGCGGCGAGGTGCCGCTTCGGTGGGACGGGTGCCGCCCCAGCGGCACGACTGCCCGCAGCTAGGCAGGCGCTACGTGCACCACCACAGGAAGCGGTTGCAGGTCTCCGAGGGGGACGGTTCCGGGGCAGGGGGCGGGGGCGTCGGGTCCTGGGATCGGGTGGGTGCCGGGGCCGGCTGGGCGGCCGTCGGGGCCGAGGTCGGGCGGGCGGGGGGCGGGTCCGCCGAGGCCGGGTCGGAGTCCTTCGGTGTCTCGGCGTCCTTCGCGTCCTCGGACTTGTCGGCCTTCGGGGACTTGGAAGGCGACGGGGAGCCAGATCCCTTGGGGGAAGGAGTTGCTGACGCCCTCTCAGCCCGGGCACCCTCGCCCGGTCCGCCCGTCTCGCCCGCCTCCACCGACGCGTCGCCGTCCGCCGACTCGCCCGCGGCCGCCGCCGGCTTCGGTGCCGGCTTGGGCGAGTCCATGCCGAGCTCCGCGAGGCTCAGCCCGCCGGCCGCCAGCACGAACCCCGCCGCGACGAAGAGTGTCCGGCGCCGCCGACGGCGGTGCGCCGCGGCCTTCCGGTCCCGCCGGCTCGTCCCGCCACCCGGGCCATCGGCGACCGGCCCGTGCCCGCGCCCACGCCGTCGAGCGGCCCGCCCCGACGGCTCACCGTCATCTTCGTGTTCACTGTCCGGCCCGTCCGGTCCGTCCGACCCGTCCGAGTCGTCGTGAACGCCCTCCGGGCCCTCGGGAACGGCCTCGTATCCGCCGTACTTCGGCTCGCGCCGGCGCAGCGCATCGGCTGAGGTGCCACACCCGGGGCAGGCGAGCGCGCCGTTGAGGTGCCGTCGGCACGGGTCGCAGTAGTCCATGACGCGGGAAGATTAAGTTCCGCGCCGGTCACGTTCCTAGATCCAGCTGTGAAGGTTCTGTAGGGACACGCCACCCTCCATGGTTTCGAAACTGTCGAAACCGTTATGCGCGCGACCCATTGACACTCACACCGCCCCGTCCTTACTGTCACGCCAGCATTTCGAACGTGTGCCGAAATCTCGAACACGTCGAACTGAATGAACTGACGGAACTGAGCCGACGAAGCTGCGAGGGACAACCGCCGTGCGCATCACCGGAATCAGCACACACGTGGTCGGGACGCCGTGGCGCAACCTGACGTACGTCCAGGTGCACACCGACGAGGGCATCACCGGAGTCGGCGAGACCCGGATGCTGGGACACACCGACGCCCTTCTCGGTTACCTGAAGGAGGCCGAGGCCAATCACATTCTCGGCTCCGACCCCTTCGCTGTCGAGGACCTCGTCAAGCGGATGAAGTACGGCGACTACGGCCGCGCGGGCGAGATCGTGATGTCCGGCATCGCCGTGATCGAGATGGCCTGCTGGGACATCAAGGGCAAGGCCCTCGGCGTCCCCGTCTGGCAGCTCCTGGGCGGCAAGGTCACCGACAAGGTCAAGGCGTACGCCAACGGCTGGTACACCACGGAGCGCACCCCGGAGGCGTACCACAAGGCGGCCCAGGGGGTCATGGAGCGCGGTTACCGGGCGCTCAAGATCGACCCGTTCGGCACCGGCCACTTCGAGCTGGACCACAAGGACACCCTGTACGCCGTCTCCCTGATCGAGGCGGTCCGGGACGCCATCGGCCCCGAGGCCGAGCTGATGCTGGAGATGCACGGCCGCTTCTCCCCCGCCACGGCCGTGCGCCTGGCCAAGGAGCTCGCGCCGTTCAAGCCGGCGTGGCTGGAGGAGCCGGTCCCGCCGGAGAACCTCAAGGCCCTGGAGAAGGTCGCCGCCAAGGTCGACATGCCGGTCGCCACCGGCGAGCGCATCCACGACCGGATCGAGTTCCGCGAGCTGTTCGAGAGCCAGGCCGTGGACATCATCCAGCCGGACGTCGGCCATATCGGTGGAATCTGGGAGACCAGGAAGCTCGCGGCGACGGCCGAGACCCACTACATGCTGGTGGCCCCGCACAACGTCGGCGGCCCGGTCCTGACCGCCGCCTCGCTCCAGGTCGGCTTCACCTCCCCGAACTTCAAGATCCTTGAGCACTTCAACGACTTCGCGGACGCGGAGATCAAGAAGGTCGTGAAGGGCGCGCCGCAGGTCAACCCGGAGGACGGCTGCTTCCACCTCTCCGACGCCCCGGGTCTCGGCGTGGAGCTGGACGTCGACGCCGCCGCCGAGTTCCCGCAGCAGCAGGCCCGCTTCGACCTGTGGGCGGAGGGCTGGGAGCAGCGCAAGCCCAAGGGCGCCCAGTGACCGTCCGGCCCCCGGAAACCCTGACCCGGCAACCGAAAGCTTCGAAACTCCCAGGAGCGACGTGAGCACCGCCGTAGTGATCGACGCCCCGGGCGAGCACCGTCTCGTCCCGCACGAGCCCCGGCAGCCCGAGGCCGGCGAGGCGCTCGTCCGTGTCCACGCCTCCGGCATCTGCGGCAGCGACCGCGAGGTCTACCAGGGCAACCGCCCCGAGGGCTACGTGCGCTACCCGCTCACCCCGGGCCACGAGTGGTCCGGGACGGTCGAGGCCGTGGGCGCCGGTGTCCCCGGGTCCCTCGTCGGCCGCAAGGTCGTCGGTGAGGGCTTCCGCAACTGCCAGGTCTGCGACCGCTGCCACGCGGGCGACACGACCCTGTGCACGGCCGGTTACGAGGAGACCGGGTTCACCCAGCCGGGCGCGATGGCGGCCACGCTGACGCTCCCCGCCCGTCTCCTGCACGCCCTTCCGGACGACTGCGACCTCACGGCCGCGGCCCTCCTGGAGCCGGCAGCGTGCATCGCGGCGGCCGCGCTGAAGGGGAACGCACAGCCCGGCGAGCGCGTCGCCGTGGTCGGCACCGGCACGCTCGGCATGTTCGCCGTGCAGTTCCTGAAGGCGAACTCGCCGGGTGAGCTGCTGGTCGTCGGCACCCGCCGGGACCGGGAGGCGCTGTCGCGGCAGTACGGCGCGACGGACTTCCGGACGAAGGACCAGGAGCTCCCGGACGACTTCGACGTGGTGATCGAGACGGCCGGGTCCGCGGACGCGGCCCGGATCTCCGCCGCCCTGCTCCGGCGCGGCGGCCGGCTGGTCCTGACCGGTATCCCGGCGCCGGGGGCCGACGGTCTCGACCCGACCGACCTCGTCGTACGGCAGCTGGAGGTGCACACCGTCTTCGGTGCTCCGCCGGACGCCTGGGCGCACACGGTGCGGGTGTTCGCCGCCGGTCTGCTCGACCCGCTGCCGCTGGTGACGCACGAGCTGCCGCTCGCCGAGTTCCCGCAGGCCATCGAGCTGGTGGGAGCCGGTGATCCGAAGGTGGGCAAGGTATTGATCCGCCCCTAGACGTACGCCGGTACGGGGGCAACCTGACGGCTCCCCGTACCGGCGTACACCCAGCCTTGCCGTACCCAGAGCCGTGCCATACCCAGAGCCGCGAACCTCGTCCGAAATATCGAACCGAAGGACATTCCTGTGACCGACGCTTCCGCCACGGCAGCCCGCAGGCCCGGTGAGCAGGTGCTCACCGCACTGGGCCTGAATGCGCCCGCCCTCGACCCCGCCGACGCCTCGCCGCACTCCTTCCCCGGCGGCGGCCGCTGGCGCACCGAGATCCCCTCGTGCGAGGGTCCCGAGGCGCTGGCGGTGGTCCTGAAGGAGGCCTCGCGGCTGGACGTGCCGATCCACCGGATCAGCCAGGGCAGCGGCGTGTGGATGCTGACCGACGCCGAGATCACCGAGATGGTCGAGGCGACCGGCGAGCGCGACATCGAGCTCTGCCTGTTCACCGGCCCGCGCGGCACCTGGGACATCGGCGGCTCGACGCGCACCGACTCACGGGGGGCCGGGCTGCGCGCCCGCGGCCACGACGCCGTCGCCGGATGTGTCGAAGACGCCGTCCGGGCAACCGAGTTGGGCGTCAAGTGCCTGCTCGTCGCCGACGAGGGCGTGCTGTGGACGCTGCACCGGGCGAGAGCCGCCGGCATCATCCCGGCCGACACGACCCTCAAGGTGAGCGCGCTCATCGGGCCGGTCAACCCGGCGGCGTACGCGGTGTACGAGCGGCTCGGCGCCGACTCGGTCAACGTGCCCAGCGACCTGACGCTCGATCACCTCACCGAGATCCGCCGGGTTTCCGGCGCTCCGATGGACATGTACATCGAGGCACCCGACGACCTCGGCGGCTACGTCCGGATGTACGAGGTCGCCGAACTCATCCGGCGCGGCGCACCGCTCTACCTGAAGTTCGGCCTGTCCAAGGCGCCCGGGATCTACCCCTACGGGCACCACATGCGGGAGCTGACCCTGGCCACGGCCAAGGAACGCGTACGGCGCGGTCGGCTCGCCCTGGATCTTCTGGCCCGCCACGGAGCCGACGGCGACATGGCGCCGCTCGGGTCGCGGCTGCCGGGCGATCTGCAACGGTTCGAAATCTCGTCATAACGTTCCGGATACTCGCCTTCACAAAAGAAGACACAGCCGACCACAATCCGACACATCTCTTCTCGGTCTTTCCGGCCCGACCCCCCGGAGCGACTTCGCGCCTCCCAGACCGAGCCCTGCACACACATCAAGGATGATGATCATGCGTAACCGCAGAGCCGCACTCGCCGCCATAGCCGGAGCCGCGTCCCTCGCCCTGACCCTGTCCGCCTGCGGGCAGAACAGCGAGGGCGGCAGCGAGGAGAGCGGGGACAGCGCCAAGGGCGGCACCATCGGCATCGCGATGCCGACCAAGTCCTCCGAGCGCTGGATCGCCGACGGCAACAACGTCAAGAAGGACCTGGAGTCCAAGGGCTACAAGACCCAGCTCGTCTACGGCGAGGACGACCCGGACCAGCAGGTCTCGCAGATCGAGAACCTGATCACCCAGGGTGTCAAGGCGCTGATCGTCGCGGCCATCGACAACAAGTCGATGAACAACGTGCTCCAGCAGGCCAAGGACGCGAACATCCCGGTCATCTCCTACGACCGCCTGATCCTCGGCTCGCCGAACGTCGACTACTACGCCTCCTTCGACAACGAGAAGGTCGGCGAACTCCAGGGCACCTACATCGTCGAGAAGCTCGGCCTGAAGGACGGCTCCAAGAACGGCCCCTTCAACATCGAGCTGTTCGCCGGCTCCAACGACGACAACAACACCCGCTACTTCTTCCAGGGCGCGATGAACGTCCTCCAGCCCTACATCGACAAGAAGCAGCTCGTCGTCCGCTCCGGCCAGACCAAGCTCAACCAGGTCACCACCCTGCGCTGGGACGGCGGCACCGCCCAGAAGCGCATGGACGACATCCTGACCTCGGCCTACAAGCGCGAGCGGGTCGACGCGGTCCTCTCCCCCTACGACGGCATCTCCATCGGCATCCTCTCGGCGCTGAAGTCGGACGACTACGGCTCCAAGAGCAAGCCGCTGCCGATCGTCACCGGCCAGGACGCCGAGCTCGCCTCGGTGAAGTCGATCATCGCCAACCAGCAGTCGATGACCGTCTACAAGGACACCCGCCAGCTCGCCAAGGTCGCCTCGAACATGGTCGACGCGCTCCTGAACGACAAGAAGCCCGAGGTCAACGACACCAAGACCTACGACAACGGCTCGAAGGTCGTCCCGGCCTACCTGCTGGAGCCGGTCGCCGTCGACAAGACCAACTACCAGAAGGAAGTCGTCGACTCCGGCTACATCAAGGCAAGCGACCTCTAAAAACCGCCGGCACACTCTGATTGGAAGGCACGACCATGGCGGGACCCGTCCTGGAAATGCGCTCGATCGTCAAGACCTTTCCCGGCGTCAAGGCGCTGTCGGACGTCACGCTGACCGTCCAGCAGGGCGAGGTCCACGCCATCTGCGGGGAGAACGGCGCCGGTAAGTCGACCTTGATGAAGGTCCTCTCCGGCGTCCACCCGCACGGCACCTACGAGGGGGACATCCTCTTCGAGGGCGAGGTCTGTGAGTTCAAGGACATCCGGGCGAGCGAGCAGCGCGGCATCGTCATCATCCACCAGGAACTGGCGCTGTCGCCGTACCTCTCCCTCGCGGAGAACATCTTCCTCGGCAATGAGCACGCCAAGGGCGGGTTCATCGACTGGAGGGAGACGCTGCGGCACGCCACCGAGCTGCTGCGGCGGGTCGGGCTCAGCGACCACCCCGACACCCGCGTCGCCGACATCGGCGTGGGCAAGCAGCAGCTCGTGGAGATCGCCAAGGCCCTGTCGAAGAAGGTGAAGCTGCTCATCCTGGATGAGCCGACCGCGGCCCTGAACGACGAGGACAGCGACAAACTCCTGGATCTCATCCTGGAGTTGAAGAAGCAGGGCATCACCTCGATCATCATCTCCCACAAGCTCAACGAGATCCGCAAGGTCGCCGACTCGGTGACGATCCTCCGCGACGGCCAGACCATCGAGACCCTCGATGTGAAGGCCCCGGAGACCACCGAGGACCGGATCATCAGCGGCATGGTCGGCCGCGACCTGGAGCACCGCTTCCCGGAGCGGTCGCCGCACGAGCCGGAGGAGGGCGTGGCGCCCGCCCTGGAGATCCGGGACTGGACCGTGTTCCACCCGATCGACCAGCAGCGCAAGGTCGTCGACGACGTGTCCCTCCAGGTGCGGCGCGGGGAGATCGTCGGCATCGCGGGCCTGATGGGCGCCGGCCGCACCGAGCTCGCGATGAGCGTCTTCGGGCGGACGTACGGCCGGTACGCCGCCGGCTCGGTCCTCAAGGACGGCACGGAGATCCGTACGAAGTCCGTCCCCGAGGCGGTCAAGCACGGGATCGCGTACGTCACCGAGGACCGCAAGCACTACGGCCTCAACCTCATCGACACCATCAACCGGAACATCTCGCTGACCGCCCTGGGCAAGGTCGCCAAGCGCGGTGTGGTCGACGAGCACGAGGAGCGGCAGGTCGCCGAGGGCTTCCGCAAGTCCATGAACATCAAGGCGCCGACCGTCTTCGAGCCGGTGGGCAAGCTGTCCGGCGGCAACCAGCAGAAGGTCGTCCTCAGCAAGTGGATCTTCTCGGGTCCGGACGTGCTGATCCTGGACGAGCCGACGCGCGGGATCGACGTCGGTGCCAAGTACGAGATCTACACGGTCATCGACCAGCTGGCCGCCCAGGGCAAGGCGGTCGTCTTCATCTCCTCCGAGCTGCCCGAACTGCTCGGAATGTGCGACCGCATCTACACGATGGCCGCGGGGCGGCTGACCGGTGAGTTCTCGCGGGCCGAGGCCTCACAGGAATCGCTGATGCGTCAGATGACGAAGGACAAAGAGGTAACCCGATGAGCACGGACGTGACCGCCAAGACGCCGGCCCCCGCGCCGCCCGGCAAGGGAGGGGCGGCCACCGGCGACGGACTCCTGCAACTGGTGCTGGACGGCATGCGCCGCAACATGCGGCAGTACGGCATGCTGATCGCGCTGGGTCTGATCGTGGTGCTGTTCGCCGTGTGGACCGATGGCGACCTGCTGCTGCCGCGCAACGTCTCCAACCTGGTCCTCCAGAACAGCTACATCCTGATCCTCGCGATCGGCATGATGCTGGTCATCATCGCGGGCCACATCGACCTGTCGGTCGGCTCGCTGACGGCGTTCGTCGGGTCGATGGCCGCCGTGTTCATGGTCAAACAAGACATACCGTGGCCGCTGGCCGTGGTGCTGTGCCTGGCGGTGGGAGCGGCCGCGGGTGCCGTCCAAGGGTTCTTCATCGCGTACGGCGGCATACCGTCGTTCATCGTGACCCTGGCGGGCATGCTGATCTTCCGCGGTCTGACCGAGATCTTCCTGGAGGGTCAGACCCTCGGCCCGTTCCCGGAGGGCCTCCAGAAGGCCGCCAACGGCTTCCTGCCCGAGGTCGGCCCGAACACCAACTACCACAACCTCACGCTGCTGCTGGGCTTCGCGATGATCGCTCTGGTGATCTTCCAGGAGGTCCGTGACCGCAGGCGGCAGCAGGAGTTCGACCTGGACGTCCCGCCCGCCAAGCTGTTCCTGCTGAAGCTGGTCGCGATCTCCGCCGCCGTGCTGACGCTGACCATGCTGCTGGCCAGCTACAAGGGCGCCCCGATCGTGCTGCTCGTCCTGGGCGTGCTGCTCGTCGGCTTCGGCTACGTGATGCGCAACGCGATCGTCGGCCGCCACATCTACGCGATCGGCGGCAACCTCCCGGCGGCCAAGCTGTCGGGTGTGAAGGACAAGAAGGTCACCTTCCTGGTCTTCCTGAACATGGGCATGCTCGCGGCCCTGGCGGGTCTGGTCTTCGCCGCCCGCTTCAACGCGGCCTCTCCCAAGGCCGGCCTCAACTTCGAGCTGGAGGCCATCGCGGCCTCGTTCATCGGCGGCGCGTCGATGAGCGGCGGTGTCGGCACCGTCCTCGGCGCGATCATCGGTGGCCTGGTCCTGGGCGTGCTGAACAACGGTATGAACCTCGTCGGCATCGGCACCGACTGGCAGCAGGTCATCAAGGGCCTGGTGCTGCTGGCGGCGGTCGGGTTCGACGTGTGGAACAAGCGCAAGGTCGGTTCGTAAGTCGGACCGGGGCCCCGCCGGAAGGCGGGGCTCCGGTCTTTCCCACGCAGTTTCCCAATGAAGCGGAGCCGCACATGGAATTGAACAGACGCACGGTTATCGCGGGAGCCGCGGCGGCGGGTATAGCCGCCACCACACTCGGCGGCACGGCGCACGCCACGGGAGGCAGGAAGCCGGTGAAGAAGCTCTTCGGCAAGCTCGCCGACGGCACCAAGGTCTACATCTGGTCGCTGGAGAACGGCGGCACCCGCCTGAAGGTGCTCTCCTACGGCGGCATCGTCCAGTCGCTGGAGATCCCCGACCGCCGCGGCCGCTACGCCAACGTCTCCGCGGGCTTCGACAACATCGAGGACTACGTCGCCGAGAGTCCGTACTTCGGCGCGCTGATCGGCCGCTACGGCAACCGCATCGGCCAGGGCAAGTTCACCCTCGACGGCAAGAACTACCAGCTCTCCGTCAACGACGGCGAGCAGAGCCTGCACGGCGGCGCAAAGGGCTTCGACAAGCGCGTGTGGGACATCGAGCCGTTCACCAAGGGCTCCGACGTCGGCCTGCACCTGTACTACACGAGCGTCGACGGCGAGATGGGCTACCCGGGCACGCTCAAGACGAAGGTGACGTACACCCTCACCAAGCACGGCGACTGGCGCGTCGACTACGAGGCCACCACGGACAAGGCCACCGTCGTCAACCTCACCAGCCATGTCTACTTCAACCTGGCCGGCGAGGGCAGCGGCACGATCGAGGACCACGAGCTCCAGATCGCGGCCTCCCGCTACACGCCCACCGACTCGGGCCTGATCCCCACGGGCGAGCTGGCCAAGGTCGCGGGCACCCCCTTCGACTTCCGCAAGGCCAAGCCGATCGGCCGGGACATCCGCGTCTCCCACCCGCAGCTGGTGACCGCCAAGGGCTTCGACCACAACTGGGTCCTCGACAAGGGCATCACCGCCCGCCCCGAGCACATCGCCACCCTGCGCGACCCGGCCTCCGGCCGCACGATGAAGATCGCCACGAACGAGCCGGGCCTGCAGTTCTACTCCGGCAACTTCCTCGACGGCACGCTCACCGGCCCGTCCGGCCGCACCTACCGGCAGGGCGACGCGCTCTGCCTGGAGACGCAGCACTTCCCGGACTCGCCGAACAAGCCGTCGTTCCCGTCGACCGTGCTGCGGCCCGGGCAGACGTACCGCACGACGACGGTCCACACGTTCGGCTGCTGACCTGCTGCCGGCCGGTCGCTGACCGTCTTCACAGGTGGCACACAATTTTCTGAGGGAAACCTCAGTGGTTGAACAGCGCCACCGAAGCCTCCGTATGTAAGGGCGGCCCGCGCTCCCCCGCGCGGGCCGCCCTTAAACGTCGGGTCCGGCCGTCCCCAACGGACCCGCCCTATACGGAGGTTCCATGGCCGACAACGTCACGTCGCTGTTCCGCAGCACCGCGGCGCACAGCCCGTCGATGGCGGCGTTGACACGTGAGGGCGGCGACGGCGCCGGGCCGGTGGACTTCTGTATCCCGTGCAACCCGTACTTCCCCACCCCGGCCATGTTCGACGACATGTCGGCCAGACTGCGCGACATCATCACGTACTACCCGAGCAGCGCCGACACCATCACGGCCGAGCTGTGCAGCCTGCTCCAACTGCCGCCGCAGTGCGTTGCGATGGGCAACGGCTCCACCGAGCTCATCACCTGGATCGACCACCTGCTCGTCCGCGAGTCCCTCGCCATCCCCGTCCCCACCTTCGGCCGCTGGACCGACCAGCCCATGGAGACCGGCAAGCGGGTCGACATGTTCCCGCTCCAGGAGTCCAGCGGCTTCGCCCTCGACCTCGCGCAGTACGCCGAGTTCATCCGCGCCCGGGGCACGCGCGTCGCCGTCATCTGCAACCCCAACAACCCCGACGGCGGTTTCCTGCACAAGCACGCCATCGTCCAGTTCATGGACGCGATGGCCGATCTCGACCTGATCGTCATCGACGAGTCGTTCCTGGAGTTCGCGGACGCCGAGGCCGAACCGTCCGTCGTCCAGGAGGCGATGCTGCGGCCCAACGTCATCGTGCTGCGCAGCCTCGGCAAGAACTTCGGCCTGCACGGCATCCGCTTCGGCTACCTGGTCGCCAACCCGGCGCTCGCCGGGCGGGTGCGGTCGATGCTCCCGAAGTGGAACCTCAACTCCTTCGCCGAGCATGTCGTCTTCATGCTCAAGGAGCACGGTTCCGAGTACGCGCAGAGCCTCCAGCAGGTGCGGCGCGACCGCCTCGACATGGCCAGCCAGCTCTCCTCCCTGCCCGGGCTCACGGTCTACCCGTCGCAGGGCAACTTCCTCTTCGTGCGCCTCCCCGTGGGCGCCGAGGGCACCGTGGTCCGGGACCGCATGCTCACCGAGCACCGGATCCTGGTCCGCGAGTGCGGAAACAAGATCGGTTCGTCCAGCCGCTTCCTGCGTCTCGTGGTGCGCCCCCAGGTGGACGTGCGTCGCCTGGTGTCCGGCCTGGAACAGGTGCTCTACGGGACGTCCAGGAGGGGAGCCGCCGTACCCGAGCTGGGCAATGGGACCAGCTACAGCTCGGGTACGGCGGCAGTGGACCGTCTGGTGAGCGAGACCAACGGATCCGGCATGCGGGGCCTTGCCGCGCAGGCCGTCGGTGCGGGTGGCCCGGGGCCGTCGGCCCCGGGCACCGGTACCGGCATGCCGATGCCGGCGGCTGCGCAGCTTGGGCAGGTCGGGCAGGTTGGGCAGGTTGGGCAGGTCGGGCAGATGGGTCACGTCGGGCAGATGGGGCAGCAGCAGATGCCGCAGGCTGTGCCCCAACCTGTCCCTCAGCCGGTGCCGCAGGCCGTGCCGCAGCCGGCGCCCCAGCCCATGCCGCAGCCGGCGCCGCAGCCCATGGCCGCGCCGTCGCCGCCGCTGGCGCCTGCGGCGCAGGCACCGGTTCCCGCCCCGGCACCGGCCCCCATGCCCACGCCTGTGCCTGCGCCTGTGCCTGCCGCTACCGGGCCCACCCCGCCGGGTGTTCCCGCGCGGGGCGGGTTGACCGCCGCGCAGGTCAGGGGGACGAACGGGTTGTCGCCCGCGCCGGCTACGGGGTGGCCGGGGGCGCAGGCGTGGCCCAACGCGGCGGGGATGGGGCAGGCCGGGTAGCGCGTTCTCGTCGTAGGTGGATTCTGTAGGTGGGCGGGTGCGGGTTCGTTGTGGTTGATCGCGCAGTTCCCCGCGCCCCTAAGGACGTCTCACTGAACCGGGTTCAGCCTCCACTGTTGGCAGTTGTTGTTGAGCCACGACCACTGGCGTACATCTGCGCTGTCCGCCGTCGAGCAGTTGGCCACGTCGGCCACCTTGCCGGTGGCCTGGTTGGTGATGCGGACGTAACCGCTGTCGGTGGCTATGAACCGGGACCGCTGGCAGGTGTTGTTCAGCCAGGACCACTGGCGCAGGTCGGCGCCGTCGGCGGACGAGCAGTCGGCTGTGTCGAGGACCTTGCCGGTGGCGACGTTCACCAGGCGGTGGGTGTCGTCCCCGAGGTCCTCCAGCCGCCAGCGCTGGTTGGCGCCCCCGTTGCAGGCGTACTGCTGCACGTTGGCACCGTCGGCGGACGAACTCCCCGCGACCTCCAGGCACTTGCTGCTGTTGCGGTTGGAGACGGTGTAGGTCGTGGCGGCGGACGCCGGTTCGCCGGACGGCCCGGGCATGCTCGCCCCGAGCCGGACGGGCGTGCCGAGGTTCGGGGTGCCGTCGGAGTTCCAGGTGAGCTTCTGGGCCCGGGTCGTACGGCCGTTGTCGCAGCCCTCGGAGGCGGAGTCGTTGGCGTGGTAGACGATCCAGTTCTCGCGGCCGTCCGGTGAGGTGAAGAAGCCATTGTGACCTGGCCCGTACACCCCGTTCGCGTCACTGCGCTGGAAGACGGGCGTGGACTTCTTCGTCCAGGAGGAGGCGGACAGCGGATTGGAGCCGGTGAGCTCCAGTTGCCCGAGTTTGTAGTCGGGCGTCCAGCAGCCGCTCGCCGAGTAGATCAGGAAGGTCCGGCCGCCGCGTTGCAGCACCTCCGCGCCCTCGTTGACGGTGCCGCCCTGCCGTTCCCAGGCGTGCGTCGGCGTCGAGATCGTCGAGTAGGAGCCGCTGACGGTGTACGGGTTGGACATCGGCGCGATGACGAGGTTCTGCGTCCCGCCGGTGATCGCGCTGCCCAGCATGTACAGCCGGCCGCCCACGTTCATCAGGCTCGGGTCCAGCATCCAGGCGGAGTTGAGCTGCCCCTTGTAGGTGTAGGGGCCCATGGGGTCGGACCCGGCGCTCTCCAGCACATGACTGCGCTGCGTGGGGTTGTAGTCGGACGCGTTCTGCCCGGCGACGTAGTACAGGTACCAGCGGCCATTGACGAAGTGCAGCTCCGGTGCCCAGATGTTGCAGCACCGGGAGGCGGCGTCGCCCTTCCACACCTGGACGCTGGGGGCGGTGGAGAGCCCGGCGAGGGTGGCGGACTTGCGGATGGTGATGACGTCGGTCCAACTCGTCGTCACCAGGTAGTAGTTGCCGTCGTGGTACGAGATCCAGGGGTCGGCGCCCTTGACGGACTTGACCGGGTTGGCGAAGGAGGCGGCGCTCGCGGTGGGCTGGCCGAGAGTGAGGGCGAGCAGCAGGACGGCCAGCAGGGTCAGTAGGCGACGGGCCATCCGCTGCTCCAGTTCAGGAGGTTGACGCCGAGCTTGGGCGTGCCGTTGTCGTTGCCGTCGTAGTAGTGGTAGACGATCAGGTCGCCGTCGGCGTCGTTCATGATCGACTGGCCGCCCGGGCCGATGACGCTGCCGTGCGACTCCAGGACGGGCGTGCCGCCGTTGTTCCGCAGGTCGACGCCGTTCTTGTCGCGGTACGGCCCGGTGACACTGGACGCCCGGCCGACCTTGACCTTGTACGTCGAGCTGGTGCCGGCGCAGCAGGTGTCGTAGGAGGCGAAGAGGTAGTAGTACCCGCCCCGCTTCACGATGAAGGGCGCCTCGACGGCCTTCGTCCCGGTGGGGCGGGAGGCGAGCGAGTAGCGGGTGGTGTTGGAGGAGAGCTGCTTCCCGGTGGACGGATTGATCTGGATCATCTTGATCCCGGTCCACCAACTGCCGAAGGACAGCCACCACTTGCCGTCGTCGTTCACGAAGAGGTTCGGGTCGATGGCGTTGAAGTCGCTGGAGGAGTTCGACGTGTAGACCGTGCCCTGGTCGGTCCAGCTGCCCGGCTGCCCGGTACTGGAGGTCGCGAGGCCGATGGCGGAGGTGTTCGAGCCGAACTTCGAGACGGAGTAGTACATCAGGTACTTGCCGCCGTGGTACGAGATGTCCGGCGCCCAGGCCTCCGGCACGGAGGAGTAGTTCCGCCACCAGCCGGGCCTGCTGGAGAAGGCGTCACCGCCGTTCCGGAAGGCCGTGCGGTCGCCGGACGTCTTGCTCGCGATGCCCCCGCCGGTGGCGTAGAGCAGGTACTGACCGGACGAAGTGCGGATCATCGACGGGTCGTGGGTGACGATGTCGCCGGTGACCCGGCCGGGGTTGGGGTACGCCGACGCCGCACTCGGCATCAGGGCGAGCAGTACGGCGGTGGGGAGGGCGAGCAGGGCGGTTCTCTTGCGCAGGATGGAGCGGCTCATACGGTCCTCCTTGCGGTGGGGGTGACGGCTGCTCGACATTTCGAACAACGATCGCAAGTTCGAACGGACCGTAGAATCGAACCTCTTGCGCGTCAATGGTTCGCGCAGCAACAACTGTGAGCGGCACGGGAGATCCGTTGTGGGTGGGCCCTGGTTATCGTCCAGGTCATGACCTCCAGGGATCCCCTGCTCGATCTGATCCAGAACACGTCGGACATCCGTGGCCTGCTGCGGGCATCCTTCGGGTTCGACATCGGGCGGAAGCAGTGCGGTGACGGCTTGAGGCTTGCCTCGGGTGCACCGCTGGAGGCGATCGCAGGGGATTTTGCCGGTGGGGCGTTCTTCCTGTGCGCTGAGGAAGGCGGCCGTCGGCCGGTGGTGTTCGCGAACTCCGAGGGGGAAGGCGGGCTGCTCGCCGACAACCTGGCGGGTGCACTGGAAATCATCATCGGACTGGCATGGCAGGACTGCCTCAGCTTTTCGCGCGGCGGCGATGTGAAGGTCATGCAGATCTCCGCCCGGCATCTCGAAAGGTACCTGGCCAGGGACAATCCGAACATCGCCGAGGAGCGTGCTCGCGTGGCCGCGGCCCTGTCGCTGCGCGTCCTGCCTGTCGCCGACTCGTCATCCGCCTGCGTGCGGCGGCATCGAGGACCGAACCTGTCTATGTGGTGACCACCGAGGGCGCCCGCTCCATAGGAACGGACCACCGCATCGAGGCGCCAGAACGTCAGTCCTCGTCCACCAAGCCGATGTCCTCAGGAAGGGAACGCATCGACCGCTGCCTCACCGGGTCGGTCTCTGACTCGGCAGCTGCCTGGATGGCCGCTCACCCCCGGCCCGCACACGCTCTACGTCCGGGCCTACGACGTGGGCGGCAACCCCGGGCCGATCCACCCCTACCGCTTCTACGTCAAGAGCCCGGGAGTCACCGACAAGCCCGGCGACCTGAACGGTGACGGCCAGCCCGACATGCTCGCCGTCGACGGTTCCGACAACCTGCGCCTGTACGGCGGCACCGGCAATGGCGCGGTGGCGACGATGGTGCCCCTCTCCTCCGGCGGTGGCTGGAACGGCGCGCGGCTGACCCACAGGGGCGACTGGGACGAGGACCTGTATGAGGATCTGGTAGCCCTGCGCGGCGGCAAGCTGTGGTTCTACCCGAACGACGGCCAAGGCGAGTTCACCGACGACACCCGGCAGGAGGTGTCGATCCTCGGCGAGTCCGAGGCGGGCGGAGTCACCAGCACCGCGGACATCGACCAGATCGTCTCGGTCGGGAACATCACGAACGACTCCGAGGCGGACTACCCCGACTTCGTCGCGGTCATCGGGGACCAACTCTGGTTCCTGCCGGGGTACTTCGGCCAGACCCTCGAATCGGGCTATCTGATCGGTGCGTCAGGGTGGGGGAAGATGCACCTCGCCTCGCCCGGCGACGTCGACGGCGACGGCTTCACCGACCTGATCGCCCGCGACAGCGGCACCGGGCAGGTCTGGCTGTATCACGGCCTCAGCGCCGGTGACGCGGACGCCGACGGGGTCCCGGACGGTGGCACCGACCCGGCGTCGCTGGCATCGCCCGCCAACCGCACGGCGTACGCCACCGGCTGGACGCCGGCCACGCGCCCGCTGCTCGCCGGGTCCGGCGACTCCAACGGCGATGGTGTTCCGGACCTGTGGACCACCACGTCCAGCACCACGGCGGGACTGGAGTTCGTCCCGGGACGCAAGAGTGGCCTGCACGGTCCGCCCGTAGTGGTCGGTAAGGGGGGCTGGCAGGCGATCAAGGCGATCTCCTGACGGAGCCGGCCGCCTCCCCGTCACCACGCGCCCCCTCCGGTCACCTAGCCACCGGACGGGGGTGCGTGGTGACGGCTCGCTGAACCGGGGAGCCGTCAGGCCTCTCCGTAGCCTCCGGCCCCGCTCGTCACCGCCGCCCCCCGAACTCCCACGCATGCACCTCGACCTCGGCATACCGCTCCCGCGTCAGAACACCGCGCGCCGTCTCTCTGTCCGGGGCCCGGACCAGCGCTGCCGTGCCCAGCCAGGCGGAGCCGTCGTCGGAGAGCAGGGGGCCGTAGGCGATCAGGTCGTTCGAGTCGGGTGGCGTGTCGAGGTCGGCCGCCGCCGGGGCCGGGCCCAGCCCGAGAACGAGGTAGCGGTTGCCGGTCGTCGGGCCGCCGGGGAAGTCCCACATGGTGCGGCCCAGGACGTTGTGCCAGCGGCGCAGCAGGACGTCCCGGTACGCACCCGCCTGGTAGTTGGGCTCGTCGAAGGCGAAGGCACGGGCGGCGGCGGGGTCCGGCAGGTCGAGGATGTGGACGCTGCCGGTGGGGGTTTCACCGTCATCGGCGAAGGTCGGGCCACGGGCGATCATTTCGGCCGCGTACTGGTCCATGTAGGACCAGTGCCGCTCCAGTAGCTCGCTGCGCAGTGGCAGTGAGCCGGGGCGATCGCGGTGGTAGCAGAAGAACTCCATGCACGCAGACCCTTCCCCACGGTCGGCAGCAGCTCAAGCCGGTTTCCGGGTTGAGCGTCGGCGTAAAGTCGGTCCGGCAGCGGCGCCGCTTCGATTCGGGGGGATCATGAAGGCAGTTGACAGGACGCCCATCGTCTTCGTGCACGGGACGCGGTTCAGCGCGGGACAGTGGAGCCCGCAACTCATCGCGCTGCGGGACGAGTTCCCCGTGGCGGCGGTCGATCTGCCGGGGCACGGGTCCCGTTCCGCCGAGGCCTGGAGTCTGAAGGCGGCCGTGGAGGTCATCGACGACGCCGTGGAGTCGCTCGGGGGTGGGCCCGCCCTGGTCGTGGGGCACTCGCTCGGGGGGGTACGCCTCGCTGGAGTTCGCGCGGGTCCGACCGGAGCGGTTGCGCGGGCTGGTGCTCGCGGGGGCCAGTGCCTCGACTCGCGGGGCGTGGGCGGCGCCGTACCGGTGGGTCGCCGGGCTCGTGCCGCGGCTGCCCGCGGATCGGCTGGCCGAGTGGAACGACTGGTTGCTGCGCAGGACGTATCCGGCCGAGGTGGTCGAGGCCACGATCCGGTCCGGATACGCCTTCCACGCCCTGCCCGCCGCCTGGGGCGAGGTGCTGGGGCGTTTCGACGCGGGTGCGATGCGTCATGTGGCGGCTCCGGTGCTCATCCTGAACGGCGAGAAGGACAGCGTCTTCCGGTCCGGCGAGGCGGAGTTCGCCCGTGCGCATCCGCGGGCCCGCGTCGAGCTGATCCCGAGAGCCAGGCATCTGGCGAACTTCGACGATCCGGACGCCTTCAGCGATGCGGTTCGCCGGTTCGCCCGGCAGCTGAGCAGCAGCACATGAACGGGGCGGCCCGCCCGGCCCGACGACCCGGTGGGCCGGGTGGGCCGCCCCTCACTTGCGTCAGGACTTCCCGGGGCACTCCTTCCACGCCATGTGGTACACCGTGCTGATGTCCCCGTCCGTCGAGTCCATCGTCATGAAGCTGACCTTGTCGGCCGACTGCGTACCGGCGTTGACCCGGATCTCGGTGTTGATGTTGAAGTTGCGCTGGACACCGCAGGGCGCGTAGACGAGTTGGGCCCAGTCCGTTTCGTCGGTGGCCTGCCAGTTGTCGTTGTACGGGCCGCTGAAGGGGTGGCTCCGGTGCGCCGTGCTCGGGGAGCCCTGGAAGTAGTACGAGGCCCGCTGGGTGGCGCTCGCTCCGCGCTGGAGTGAGGCGAAGCCTCGGTAGTCGGCGCTGGCGATGGCGTACGTGAAGCCCTGGGGCACGTGGACGATCAGGCTGAGCTGGCAGTTCTTGCGGAACGCGGTCGGGTCGGAGCCGCCGCCGGCCTGAGCGAGGTAGTCGCTGTAGGTGACCGTGAACGCCGTGTTGTCCTCGGAGACGGCGACCGCCGCCGTGCCCTGCGGGCAGCCGGAGCCGTTCACCGTGGCGACCTTGATGACGATCTTGTCCGGGGGCGGGTCGACGAACCCGGAGGACGGGGATGGTGCGGGGAGTGCGCTGGTGAGGAGGGCGGCGATCGCGCCGCTCAGAAGCAGGCCACCGGCCATGGTTCTCCCATCCGTACGTGGGGGGTGGAGCATGGAGTGGACATGGGCATGTCAAGATGACAGCGCATGCGCGCCCGGCCTGTGACCATTCCATGGAGGAGCTGTGAAGGCCGGGAGCGGTCGCATCGTACGCAGGGCGCGAGGGGTCGGCCAGGGCGCTCTCCGGCCATTCACAATGGCGGGATCACACCAGGGGAAGGGGCGCGCGGCCCGTCCACGCGGGCCCCGTCCGCACCAGCGGTACCGGCGGGCGCATAAGGTGCGTTAGCAGTGCGTCGGACCAGGACACCCCGAGGACGCGATGAGGATCACCCACCGGCTCCCCCGTGGACGCGGCCCGTCACGGGTTCTCCCAGGCCGCGGCCCGTCACGGGTTCTCCCAGGCCGCCGGTTCCGCCGCCAGCCGCTCCACCGGCTCGGGCAGCGCGCCGGCCGCGAGGTCGGCGATCGTCACGCCCTCCAGGATCCTGCGCACATTGGCCCGCAGGGCGATCCACAGCGGCAGCAGCGGCTCGGCGGTACCGGTGTAGGCGAGGCCGGTCGGACGTTCGCCGCGCACCGAGACGATCGGTCCGTCCACGGCCCGGATCACGTCCGCGACCGTGATCTCCGCGGCCTCCCGGGCCAGCCGGTAGCCGCCGCCACCGCCGCGCCGGCTGTCGACGACACCGCCGCGCCGCAGATCGCCGAGGATCCCTTCCAGAAACTTGTGGGGGATGTCCTGCGCGATGGCGACGGCCTCCGCCTTGACCGGCCCCTCGCCCTGCCGGACGGCCAGCTCCACGACCGCTCGTACCGCGTAGTCCGCACGTGCCGAGATCCTCATAGGGCCATTGTCGCGGTCGGCCTGTGGACAATGACGCACCAGCACCACGTAAGCACCACGTACGGCACGGCAGCACAACAGGAGGCGCTCCCTTGGAGCTCAGCAGGCGTACCTTCCACGCTATCGCCGGCACGGCCGCGCTCGGCTTCGCGCTGACCGGCAGCGGGTCGCCGACCTCCGCGAACACGGCACGGAGCGTACCCACGGGCCCGCCGCCACCGGTGCCGGGCGCGGACGGCCGGCGGCACGAGGTCGGCTTCGACCGGTACTCACTGCTGGTCGACGGCCGCCGCCTGGTCCTCTGGTCGGGCGAGCTGCACCCCTTCCGGCTGCCGAGCCCGTCCCTGTGGCGGGACGTGCTGGAGAAGATGCGTGCCCACGGCTACAACGCCGTCAGCGTGTACGTCGCCTGGAACTACCACTCCCCCGCCCCCGGCCGGTACGACTTCACCGGTGTGCGCGACCTGGACCTGTTCCTGCGGATCGCCGCCGAGACCGGTCTGTACGTGATCCTGCGGCCCGGCCCGTACATCAACGCGGAGGTCGACGCCGGCGGCTTCCCCGGCTGGCTGACCGCGACCGAGGGCACGGCCCGGACCTCCGACCCGACGTATCTGCGGTACGTCGACGAGTGGCTGTCCGCCGTCAACGCCATCGTCGCGAAGCGCCTGTTCACCCGGGGCACGGGCACGGTCCTGCTGTACCAGCTCGAGAACGAGTACGACGCCCACGTCGGCGAACCGACCGGGCGCGCCTACATGTCGTACCTGTACGAGAAGATCCGCGCCGACGGCATCGACGTGCCGCTGTTCCACAACGACAAGGGGCGCAACGGGGCCTGGGCCCCGGGGTCGTTCGCCACCGGCGGGGAGAAGGGGCGCTGGCTGTACGGGTTCGACGGTTACCCGGAGCCGGACGAGGTGCCGCCCGACTGGGGGCACTTCGGGACCGGCGGGGCGAAGGGCGGGGCCACGGCCAGTCCGCGCACACCCGGGTTCGTGCCCGAGTTCGGCGGGGGCTGGTTCGACCCGTGGGGCGGGTACTGGTTCGGCGGGAAGGGGTACGCCGAGTCGCGCCGGACCCGGGACGCGGCGTACGAGCGGCGCTTCTACCTCACCAACCTCGCCAACGGCATCACGCTGCACAACGTCTACATGACGTACGGCGGCACCTCCTGGGGCTGGCTGCCCGCGCCGGTCGTCTACACGTCGTACGACTACGGGGCCGCGTTCGACGAGGCCCGCAACGCCACCCCGAAGCTCGCCCCGATGCACCAGATCGGTCAGTTGCTGCGCCACGTGCCGGACCTCGCCAAGCTGAACCGGGCGAAGGCCGTGCGCGCCACCGATGAGCGGATCAAGGTCTACCACCTGGCCAACCCGGACACCGGCGCCCACTTCTACGTCCTGCGCAACGACTCCGAGGAGGCCGTCACCTCGACGCTGCCCGACGCCGGGATCGACGTGCCGGTCACGGTCCCGGCGCGGGACGCCAAGCTGATCGCCGCCGGGCTGAAGCTCGGGAAGCGGACGCTGGTGCACGCCACCGTGCAGCCCATGCTGAGCCTGACCGCCGGGCGCCAGGAGATCGCGGTGTTCGCGGGCCGGCGAGGCGACCTGGCGCAGGTCGTACTGGACTGCGCGGACGAGCCGACGCCCATGCGGCTGGACGTGGAGCCCGCGTGGTCCTGGAACCTCGGCAAGCTCAACGTCACCGCTCCGCTCGGCGCCGGCGGGCTGAGCCGGGTGCGGGTCGAGGGCGACGGCGTGGACACGACGATGCTGCTGCTGTTCGCGGACGACGCGACGGCCCTGCGGCTGTGGCCGTACGAGACGCCGTCCGGTCCGCTCCTCGTCTACGGCCCGGCCCTGCTGCGGTCGGCCGAGCTGCGCGGCTCCACCGTCCACCTCACCGGCGACACCACCGCGCAGACCGGCCTGGAGGTGTGGGGGCCGCGCGGGATCACCCATGTCACGTGGAACGGGCGTCCGGTGCCCACCCGGATCAGCGCCTCCGGCAGTCTGCTCGCGCTGCGGCCGCTCCCCGGCGTGACCCGGCCGGCCCTGCCCGCCCTCGACGGCTGGCGGCGGCGGACCGAGAACCCGGAGGCCGAGCCCGGCTTCGACGACTCCGGCTGGACGGCGGCCGACAAGAAGACGTCGTTCAGCACGACGCCCGTGCCCGACGGGCAGCCAGTCCTGTTCGCCGACGACTACGGCTTCCACTACGGCGACGTCTGGTACCGGGGCGAGTGGACCGGCGAGGGCGGCATCGAGTCGGTCTCCCTCGCCTACAGCACGGGCACCCAGGGGCTGCTGATGGCCTGGCTGGACGGCGAACCGCTGGGCACGCACCGGATGCCGGTGCCGGACAAGGACCGGGCGCGGCAGGGGACATGGACCGCGAAGGCCGCCTTCGCCCTGCCGGAGGAGCTGCGGAAGAGATTCCGTGAGGACCGTCGCGAGGGCGGCGAGCGGCACGTGCTGTCCGTGCTCGTCCGGCGGATGCAGCACGACATGGACGGCAAGGCGCTCGACACGCACAAGGCCGCGCGCGGACTGACCGCCGTCACCTTCGAGGGCGCCTCCCCCGAGGTGACCTGGCGGATCCAGGGCGCCGCCACGTCCGACCCGGTGCGCGGGCCGATGAACAACGGCGGGCTGTACGGGGAGCGCGAGGGCTGGCATCTGCCCGAGTACGACGACGGGGACTGGAAGGACGCCCGACTGCCGCGTGCCGACCGGCGGCAGGGCGTCACCTGGTACCGGACGGACTTCCGGCTGGACGTCGACCCGGGTGTCGACGCCTCCGTCGGGCTCGTCCTCGACGACGACCCGGAGCGGGCCTACCGCGTCCAGATCTTCCTCAACGGCTGGAACATGGGCCAGTACATCAACGACGTAGGGCCGCAGCACACGTTCGTACTGCCGAACGGGATCCTGCGCACACGTGGTGCCAACACACTGGCGCTGGCGGTGCTGTCGGACGGGACCACACCGGCGGGGCCGGGGGAGGTGCGGCTGACGCTGCTGGGGGCCGCCGCCGGAGGGGTGCCGGTCACACCGGTGTGACCGGATCGAGCCGTCCCCGTGCATTGCCTTCTCCGGCAGGCTGGGCCACCGTTCGGCCTTTCAGGGCTGCCGACAGGGAGGGGAACCTCGTGCGAAGACGGCGTTTCATCGGTGGATTAGGCGGACTGGTCGGGGCCGGGCTCGGGCTCGCCTCGATGCGGGGCGGGGCGGCCTGGGCGGCTCCCGGTCTCCTGGGTGAGGCCCGCGAGTGGCAGGCCGTCGCCGCCCCGGAGGCCGGCCCGGCCGCGCAGTTGCTCGACGTGGCGGCCGCGGGTCCGGACCTCGCCTGGGCCGTGGGCGAGGAGGGCCGCAGCGGCAGCGCCCGGGGAACGGCGCTGGCGCTCGTGTGGGACGGCACGGCCTGGCAGCGCACCGACCCCGGCCTCAGCGGCTATCTGGGCTCCGTCGCCGCCGCGTTAGACGGCCGCGCCTGGGCCGTCGGCACCGACACGTCCGGCACCGCCCGGCTGCTCGCCGGGGACGGACCGACGTGGCGGGAGGTCGACTTCCCCGGTCGCGGGGCGCCCGGCACGTCCCTCGCCGCCGTCACGACCGGCCCCCGGGGCCACGTCTGGGTCTCCGGCCGGAACAGCGACGGCTCGGTGCTGCTGCACGGCCACCGGGGCAAGTGGACCTGGCTGGAGGCACCCCCGGCCACGACGACCATCCCGCCGTACGGCATCCACCGCGCGCCCTGCGGCGACGTCTGGGTCTACGGCAGCGAGCTCGTCGCCCGCTGGGACGGAGCGGCCTGGACCATGCTGCCGGCGCCCGGCGGGATCCGTGCCGGCTTCACCGGTCTGCTCCCGGTCACCCGCGACGACATCTGGATGACCGGCTACGACTACGGCATCGGCGGCCCGCCCGGCAAACCCCCCGCCGTCCGGCTGCTGCACGGGGACGGCACCGGCTGGGAGTACCTCAAGGCACCGTTCGGCGTCGGAGTGCTGACCGGCATCGTGGGCGACGCGCAGGGGCGTCCCGACCGTATCTCCGGGTGGGACTTCTGGGACCAGACCCGGGCCCACTACCTGCGCTGGGACGGCACGGCGTGGGTGAGCGAGCGGGGGCCGGTGGCCACGACCCCCGTCGTCATCAACGCCCTTGCGACGGTGCCGGGCTCGGACGGCTACTGGGCGGTCGGCACCACCTCGCCCCCGCCGTCCCCGACAGGCCAGCCGCGCATCGAACGCTGACGCGTCGCACCGGCTGTCACGCCAGCCGGATCACGTTCCAGGACAGCGGCTCCAGGACGGCGCTCAGCATGCCGTCCTGGAGGGCCGTGCCGTCGACCGCGTGCGGGGCCACCCGCTCGGGGTCGTCGAGGGTGTTGCGGGCGTCCGGGTCGGCGTCGGCGAGGGCGCTGTGCTCGACCACCGACGACAGGTCGAGCCCGTTCAGCGCGACCTCCAGCGGCAGCGACTCGGTGCGGCTGCGGTTCACCGCGAAGACCGTGACCGTGCCGTCCTCGGCGCGTACGGCGGTGGCGTGCAGCAGGTCCGTCTCGCCGAACTTCTTCGTCTCGTACCTCGGCGAGTCCACGCGGACGTCGAGGACCTGGCCGCGGCCGTACCGGGCGGCCTGGGCGAAGGGGAAGAACGTCGTCTGCCGCCAGGCCGGGCCACCCGGCTCTGTCATGATCGGCGCGATGACGTTGACGAGCTGGGCGAGGCAGGCGACCGTGACGCGGTCGGCGTGCCGGAGCAGGGCGATGAGGAGCGAGCCGAAGACGACGGCGTCGGTGACGCTGTAGTTGTCCTCCAGGAGGCGCGGGGCCTCGGGCCAGTCGTCCTGCTCGAAGGTCTTCGCGCGGGCCTCCCACTCGGGCAGGTACCAGACGTTCCACTCGTCGAAGGAGAGGTTGATCCGCTTCTTCGACTTGAGCTTCGCGCCCACGTGGTCGGCGGTCGCGACGACGTTGTCGATGAAGGACTCCATGTCGACGGCGGAGGCCAGGAAGGAGTCGATGTCGCCGTTCTCGGGCCAGTAGTAGGCGTGCAGGGAGATGTAGTCGACGAGGTCGTACGTCTCCTCCAGGACGGTCGCCTCCCACTCGGCGAACGTCGGCATGGACTGGCTGGAGGAACCGCAGGCGACGAGTTCGACGCCGGGGTCCATCTGGCGCATGGCCCGGGCCGTCTCGGCGGCGACCCGGCCGTACTCCTCGGCGGTCTTGTGGCCGGTCTGCCAGGGGCCGTCCATCTCGTTGCCGAGGCACCACAGCCTGATGCCGAAGGGGTCCTTGTCGCCGTGGGCGGCGCGGAGGTCGGACAGGGCGGTGCCCTCGGCGTGGTTGGCGTACTCCTGGAGTTCGAGGGCTTCGGCGACGCCTCGGGTGCCGAGGTTGATGGCCATCATGGGTTCGGCCTGGGGGCCGATCTTGCGGAGGAAGTCGATGTACTCGGAGAGGCCGAAACGGTTCGACTCCGTCGAGTGCCAGGCGAGGTCGAGGCGGCGGGGGCGGTTCTCTGCGGGGCCGACGGAGTCTTCCCACTTGTAGCCGGAGACGAAGTTGCCGCCGGGGTAGCGGATGGTTGTTACGCCGAGTTCGCGGACCAGGTCGAGGACGTCTGTGCGGAGGCCGTTGGCGTCGGCTGCGGGGTGGTCGGGTTCGAAGATGCCGGTGTAGACGCAGCGGCCGAGGTGTTCCACGAAGCTGCCGAAGAGGCGGGGGTTGACCTCGCCGACTACGAAGGCTGGGTCGAGGGTGAAGCGGGCGGTGTGCATGTTCGCCTTTCGGGGTGGGTGGTTCTGTTCAGTGGCGGCTGCGGGTCGTGGGGGTCGTTCGCGCAGTTCCCCGCGCCCCTGGGTTCGTCTACTACTGGCCTGCCAGGCCCGTGTGCGCGACGCCAGCCACTATCTGGCGTTGGAAGAACACAAAGACGATGATCAGGGGCAGGCCCGCCATCAGGCCGCCGGCCATGAGCTGGGCCCATTGGATGCCGTAGGAGTTCATGACGGTCGCGATGCCGTTCGGCATGGTCATCAGGTCGGGGTTGTTGGTCACCATGTACGGCCAGAGGAAGTTGTTCCACGAGGCGATGAACGTGAAGATGCCGACCGCGGCGAGGGAGGGGCGGGAGAGCGGGAGGACGATGGTGAAGAAGACGCGCCAGCGGCCCGCGCCGTCGATGAAGGCGGCCTCCTCCAGTTCGCGCGGGATGCCCTGGAAGAACTTGTAGAGGATGTAGACCATCGCGGCGGGTGCGCACTGCGGCAGGATCATGCCCCAGTAGGTGTCGACCATGCCCATCTGCTGGACGGTGGTGAACAGCGGCACGCCGAGGACGGCGGGCGAGATCATCAGGCCGGCCATGACCAGGCCCATCAGGGGCTTCTTGCCGCGGAACTCGGTGCGGGCGAAGCCGTATCCGGCCAGTGCGCTCACCAGCAGCACCACAGACGTCACGCAGACCGAGACGACCACGGAGTTGACGAACCAGTTGGTGATGTTGCCGGTCTCGAAGAGGGCCTTCCAGGCCTGGCCCGTCCAGTCCTCCGGGAGCCAGTGCGGCGGAACTTCGACGGCCTCGGTCTCCGACTTGAGGGACGTGAACAGGCCCCATGCGAACGGGGCGAGGAAGACGACCGAGACGGCCGCACCGAGCAGCGTCAGCACGATCTGGCTGGGGGTCCACGCCTTGCGGGGCTTCACCGGTACGGCGGTGGTCATCGGGCGGTCTCCTCACGGGTGCGCAGCAGCCACATCCGGGCGAGGGCGACGGCCGCGATGATCACGAAGAAGATGACGGAGATGGCGGAGGCGTAGCCCACGCGGTAGCTGGTGAAGCCCTCTTCGAGGGTGTACTGCACGAAGGTGCGGGTCGATCCCTCGGGCCCGGGGAGGAAGTCCATCATCACGACGGCCTGGTCGAAGACCTGGAGCGAGGCGAGGATCTGCAGGGCGACGACGAGGCCGGTGATGTTGCGCAGCATCGGCAGGGTGATGTGGACCATGCGGTGCCAGGCGTTCGCGCCGTCGAGCTTGGCGGCCTCGTAGAGGTGGCCCGGGATGCCCTGGAGCGCGGCCAGGTAGAGCAGGAAGCTGAAGCCGACCGTCCACCACAGGGTCTGGATGACGATGGCGAGCATCGCGTACGACTTGTCGATCAGCCACGGCGTCTCGATGCCGAAGACGTGGTTGATCATTCCTGTGCCGGGGTTGAAGAGCCACTGCCACAGGTTGGCGGCGACGGTCGACGGCAGCAGGAACGGGGCGAAGAAGCACAGCCGCCACAGCCACTTGCCGCGCTCGATGTGGTGGGCGAGCATCGCGAGGAGGAAGGCGAGGACCGTGATGCAGGGGACGACCAGGAGCGTGAAGTACGCGCTGTGGCCGAGGGAGTCCCACACCAGCGGGTCGTCGAGGGCCTCGCGGTAGTTGTCGAGGCCGACGAAGCTCGCGCCCTCGCCCGAGATGTTGGCGTCCGTGAAGCTGAGGTAGACGCCGCGCAGCAGCGGCCAGATCACGAAGAGCGTGAACAGGACGAGGAACGGGGCCACGAACCAGCCGCCGTGCTGGAAGCCCTGACGCCTGCGGAGGGTGGCGCTGTCGGCGACGGTCCTGGCACGGGCGGGTGCGGCGATGGTCTGGGCGCTGGTCGCCATCACGCGGCCGCACCTCCTTCCGCGGCTGTGTGGCCGTCCATGGGGTTCTTCATGGCGAGCAGTTGGGTGAGCGCGCCCTGCATCCGGCGGGCGGCGGTCTCCGGTTTGGCGGAGCCCATCGTCGAGGCGGCGACGATCGGGCCGACGCGCTGGGCGAGGATGCCGGTGGAGCCCGCGAACCACACCTTCGGCTCGGTGGCCTGGTGGTCCATGGCCGACACGTACTCGCTCTGCGGGTTCAGCTCCTTGTACGCGGCGGTGGAGAGGGTCGGCGTGTAGGCGGGGATGTGGCCGCCGGCGGCCCACTGCTGAGCGTGCCGGACGACGTAGGCGGCGAGTCGGTGCGCGGCCTCGTTGGTGGCGCCGCCGCGGTCGGACTGGTGCGGCAGGACGAAGGCGTGCGACTCGGCGTGGGTGGCCGGCTTGCCGAAGACGGGCGGCAGCGGGGTGGCGCCGTAGTCGAGCTTCGCTCCGGAGTAGACCGGCACCGACCAGTTGCCCTCCCAGACGAAGGGGGAGCCGTTGAGGAACTGCTCGGCGCCCGCGGCGCCCCCGAAGCCCGGGTCGGCGTATCCGTCCGTGAGGTGCCGGCGCAGGAACTGAAGGACCTGGGTGGCCTTGTCGGTGTCGAAGGTGACCTCGGTGCCGGCGGCGTTGAACCAGGTGCCGCCGAGCTGGGTGTAGAAGGCGACGAAGAACCACCACTGGAAGTTCTGGTCGTTGTGCCACAGACCGATGGTCTGGAGCCCCTTCTTCGTGGCCTTCTTCGCCTCCTTCAGCACGCCGAACCATTCGTCGGCGGAGGTGACGGGCACGATGCGGCCGTCGTCGCCGAGCAGGCCCGCCTTCTTCAGCACGTCCTTGCGGTAGAAGCAGAGCTGGACGTGGATGTCGAGCGGGAGGGCGTAGAGCTTGCCGTCGATGACGGCGCGCTTCCACAGCGCGGGGTTGAAGTCGGCTTCGCGTACGCCGTACTCGGCGAGCAGGTCCACGTCCCAGGGGTCGAGGAAGCGGCCGGGTGAGAAGCCGGTGACCCGGCCCAGGTGCATGACGCCGAGGTCGGGGGCGCGGTTGCCCGCGGCGGCCATGGCGAGCTTGGTGTAGAAGGGGCTGCCCCACTGGAGGGTGGAGTCCTTCACCGCGATGTCCGGGTTGGCCTTACGGAAGGCGTCCAGCATCGCGATCATGTTGGACCCGTCGCCGCCGCTGAAGAGGTTCCAGTAGCGCACGCGGGTGTCGGCGTCGGCGGCGAGTGCGTCGGCGCCCGTGCCGAGCGCGGCGAAGCCGAAGCTGCTCGCGACGAAGAGTCCTCCGAGCCCGCCGAGAAGCTGCCTGCGATTCAGGTCAGGTCGTCCCATGCCCTGCCCTTGCTGTCGTGTTCGATATATCGGAAGGTGCTCGTGACTTCGAACGGGACCGTAAGTTCGAAGCGCTTGCGCGTCAATGGCCGGTCCGGAACTTCGGGCACGACTTTCGGGCAGGAACGGTCGTTCTCCGCTGAACTACCGGCTTCGGATCGCCTGACGCGAAAGCTTTCGGGCGCGTAGTCTCGGACCCGCGGCCAAGCCGTCGGCCGGCGGTGAGAAGGGGGAGCGATGGGCATCGCGGGCGCTGGAGCAGCCCGGGTCACCGCCGCGCTCAGGCGGTCGCGGCGCGGGTCCGCCATGCGCGGCCTGGCCGCCGGGCTCGCCGCCGCGGTGCGGGCGCGGGAGCAGGTCCCCGCCGACGTACGGTCGTTGTGCCGGGCGCTGTGCGAGGAGATGAGCGCGCGGCGGGGCGGGCGTCCCGTCGAGCTGCGCTTCGAGCGGTTCCCCGACGAGATCGAAGTGACCGGACTGTGGGTGGAGTTCCAGGACTTCGACCTGGTCATCGTCGAGGAGCGGGCCGAGGCCGTGCAGCAACTGGTCATCCTCGGGCATGAGTTGTGGCATCTGCACGCGGGGCATGGGCATCACCATGCCGCCGGTACGGCGGCGGCCCGGGCCCTGGACCGCGAGCCCGGCTGGAAGTCCGTGGCGCTGACGGTGGCGGCCCGGGACGGCTCGCGCGAGCGGGACGAGGCCGAGGCCGACGAGTTCGGGCACCGGCTGGCGGCCGCGTTCCGCGCCTTCGCGGACGGCACTGTCCCCGATGAGCCGTATCCCGCCCTCGATCCGGTGCGGCGGTCGATGGGTTACCGCGGACGTGGAGGCGGCGCGCGATGACCCACGCACGGGACGTCCTCGACGCCTTCTCCGTCTCCTTCTGGCTGCCGATCGGGGCGCTGACCATCGCCCTGGTGATGAAGCTGCCCAGCCTGGTGAGGATGTGGCGGGACCCGATGCTGCGGGCCGTCGGCGGGCTGCTGCTGTTCGCCTGTGCCGTGTTCGTCTTCGCGTCCCCGTCGGTCATCGGCTGGACCAACCGCGTCACCGGCGTGCCGAACATCGCGGCACCGCTGGTCTACTCGCTGCTCACCGCGCTGTGCGCGTCCTGGCTGCTGCTGATCGTCGCCTGGCGCAACGGCCTGTCCGACCGCTCGGGCTCGACGCGCCGCGCCGCCCGGTGGGTCGTCTTCGCCTACGCGGGTGTGGTCGTCACCCTGTGGGTGCTGTTCTGGCTCGCGGACGTCCCCGTGGAACGCCGCCGGGACCTGGACACGTACTACGCCAACACGCCCTTCATGCGCGAGGAGATCCTGCTCTACCTGCTCGCGCACACCGTGGCCTGCTCGGTCACGGCCCGGCTGATCTGGAACTGGGTCCGCACCGACGGCCTCGACGCCTGGCTGCGCTGGGGCCTCAGGTTCCTGGGCGTCGGCTACGCGACGAACCTGCTCTTCGACGTCGCCAAACTCACCGCCGTCATCGCCCGGATGACGGGCCACGACCTGGACTGGCTGAGCACCTACGTCGCACCCTCGGCCGCCTGCCTGTCGGCCACGATGGTCGCGATCGGCTTCATCATCCCGCACGGCGGCCAGTACCTGCACGAGCGCTGGCGCATCCGGCTCGCCCACTGGCAGCTGCGCCCCCTCTACCTGCTGATGCGCACCGTGAACGGCGGCGGCGCCCCCTTCACCCCGCGCGCCACCGGCGAACTGCGCCTGATCCGCCGCGAGACGTACATCCGCGACGTGCTCCTCCAGCTCTCCCGGCACCTCGACGAGGAGCTGCGGGAGCGCTCCTACGACGCCGCCCTGGGCCTCGGCTTCGAGCCCGGCCGCGCGAAGGCCCTGGCCGCCGCCGTCACGATCCTGGACGCCGTCGCCGCGCGGGAGCGTGCCCCGCAGACCGACAGCGCCGCCGCCCCGTCCGGCCCCGACACCGCCTACCTGCTCCAGGAGATCCAGGCCGTGTCCCTGGCCCTGCGTCACCGCGACCACATCGAGGCGGTACGCTCACGCGCGGCCGCCCCCGGGAGAGAGAACGCCCGCGCATGACTGACCGTCCCACCCCCGCCAGAACCGCCGTCGTCCTGGGGGGATCCCACTCCGGCATGCTCGCGGCCCGCGCCCTGGCCGACGTCGCCGACCGGGTCGTCGTCGTGGAGCGCGACGCGCTGCCCGCCTCCCCCGGCCCCCGCAAGGGACTGCCGCAGGCCCGGCACGCCCACATGCTGTGGTCGGGCGGGGTGCTGGCCATGGAGGAACTGCTGCCGGGGATCACCGGGGTGCTCCGGGAGGCCGGGGCCAACCGGCGGCCGGTCACGACGGACATCGTGGCCCTGGGTTCGCGGGGCTGGTTCCGGCGCTGGGCCGAGTCCCACCACGTGATCCTCGCCGGCCGGGACCTGCTCGACGCCACGGTCCGCGCCCGGGTCCTCGCCGACCGGCGGATCGAGGTCGTCGAACGGGCGGAGGCGGTGGGACTCACCGGCACGGAGGCGGCCATCACGGGCGTGCGGATCCGGCCCCACGACGGCCCGGAGCGGACCGTCCACGCGGACCTGGTCGTCGACGCCTCGGGCCGCGGCTCCCAGGCCGCCCGGTGGCTGACCGCCCTCGGCCTGCCGCCGGCGGAGCGACGTGAGGTCGACGCGGGCCTGGCGTACGCCAGCCGCCTCTACCTCGCCCCCGCCGCGGCCCGCGACGGCTTCCCCGTCGTCAACGTGCAGCCCGACCGGCGCGAGGGCGGGCCCGGCCGGGCCGGGTTCCTGCTGCCCATCGAGGAGGGCCGGTGGATCGTCACCCTGTGCGGCACCCGGGGCGGCCGGCCGTCCCCGGAGAACGACGACTTCGTCCGCTTCGCTCGCGAGGACCTGCGGCACCCGGTCATCGGCGAGCTGCTCGAAGGGGCCGAGCCGCTGTCCGACGTGGCCTTCACCCGCACCACCGTCAACCGCCGGCACTTCTACGAGCGGATGCCGGTGTGGCCCGCGAACTTCGCCGTCCTCGGTGACGCCCTCGCCGCGTTCAACCCGGTCTACGGGCACGGCCTGGCCGTCGCCGCGCAGAGCGCCCTGCTCCTGCGGGACACGGTACGGCGGCACGGCTGGGCGGCTCCCGGACTGTCCCGGCTGATCCAGAAGGCGGTGTCCCGCCCGGTCGGCGCGGCCTGGGACCTGGCGATCGGGCAGGACGTCTTCTACCCGGGCGCGACGGAGCAGGGCCCCACGCTCCGGGACCGGCTCGTGACGGCGTACGTCGACCGGCTGATGCACACGGCGACGGGCAACGGCCGCATCGCCCGCCGGGTGACGGACGTGACGTCGCTGGAGCGGGGGGCGGGGGTGCTGCTGACGCCCTCGGTGATGCTGGCGGCGGCGGTGGGCCCGCTGAAGCCGGCGCTGACGGTTCCGCCGCTGACGGCGGAGGAGCGGAAGGCCGCCGGGCTGGATTAGCTGGAGCGGCACGACTGCGAGCGGCACGACTGCCCGCAGCTCGGTCAGCCTGCGAACGCGGGCTGCGCCAGTCCCTTCCCCGCCCCCGGCACCACGAACACCGACCCCGCCAACGCGGGCGGCTCCGTCAGCCCCGTCCGAGCCGTCGTGATGTACAGATCACTCAGCCCGGCCCCACCGAACGCACACGCCGTCACCAACGGCACAGGCAACTCGATCACCCGATCCAGCCGCCCCTCCGGCGTGTACCTGCGCACCGCCGCCCCCTGCCACAGCGCCACCCACACACATCCGTCGGCATCCACCGTCAGCCCGTCGGGAAGCCCCGCGCCGTCCTCGATCACGGCGAGGGTCCGCCGCCCGGACAGCCGCCCGTCGGCGTGGTCGAACACCTCGACCCGCCGGGTCGGGGTGTCGATGTAGTACATGAGCCGGCCGTCGGGACTCCACCCCGTGCCGTTGCTGACGGCCACGTCGTCGAGCACGACATCGACCGAGCCGTCACCGGTGACGCGGGACAGCGTCCCACCCCCGGGCGCCTCGTCGTACCGCATCGTGCCGGCCCACAACGAGCCGTCCGGCGCGACGGCGGCGTCGTTGGCGCGGCGGCCGGGGACGGGCTCGCGGTGCAGCCAGCGGAAGCCGCCGTGGGCGTCGCCGTGGGAGTCGCCGTCGGGGTCGAGGAGACCGATGCCGTCGCGCAGGTTGAGCACCAGCCCGCCCCCGGCCCGCGGCTTGACCGCACCCACGTGCTGTTCCGTCCGGCGGACCGTGCGGCGCCCGGTGACCGGGTCGTACGTGTGCACCCGGCAGCCGAGGATGTCGATCCAGAGGAGCCGGCCGGCCGCCGCGTCCCAGGTCGGCCCCTCGCCGAGCTCGGCCTCGGCCCGTACCGCGACCTCGTACGGCGTCGTCGTCATGCCAGGCTCCGGTGACCGAGGTGCTCGGACAGCTCGGCGGCGCCCTTCGCGGCGAGCTGCTCCAGCTCGGCGCGGCGGTCCTCGCTCCAGCGGATCATGGGCACGGAGATCGACAGGGCGGCGACGACCTGGCCGGCGCGGTCGCGGACCGGTGCGGCCACGCAGCTCACGTCCGGGTTGGACTCGCGGTTCTCCACCGCGATGCCCCGCTCACGGATCTCGGCCAGGGTCTCGCGCAGAGCGGCCGGGTCGGTGATGCTGTTGGGGGTCATCGCGACCAGCTCGGCGCCGTCGGGGAACCGCGCGGCGAGCTCGTGCTCGGGAAGGGAGGCCAGCAGCATCTTGCCGACGGAGGTGCAGTGGGCGGGCAGCCTGCGGCCGGCCGCCGACACCATCCGCACGGCGTGCGTGGAGTCGACCTTGGCGATGTAGATGACGTCCGTGTCCTCCAGGATCGCCACGTGCACCGTCTCGTCGCAGGTCTCGGCGACGGACCGGGCGACCTGCTGCCCCTCGGCGGCGAGGTCGAGCTGCTCGGCGTAGCGGGCGCCGAGCTGGTACGGGCGCACACCGAGCCGGTAGCGTCCGGGCTGGCCGGGCACGGGGACGATGTACTTCCGGGCGGCGAGCGTGGTCACCAGCTCGTGCACGGTCGTGCGCGGAAGCTGGAGCTTGCGCACGATGTCGGGGGCGGAGAGCGTCCCGTCCCCGTCGAGAAAGAGCTCCAGAATGTCGAGAGCCCGGGTCACGGCTGGTACGAGGCGTCCCACGACCGGCCCCCTCCCTATATGTCTCAGGCGCCTGTGTTCGCGATATCAACGTTCGAGATATCAACAGGCGATCGGCATGACGAACACAGGCTAGCCATAGAGGTTTGCCCGGGCAATGGGCAGAGGACCGGCGAGCGGAAACCCACGAGCACGCCACAGACACGTTCAGTGCACATTAAAGTGCCCTGTGTGCGACACGTCACAGGTGTCGCAAGGGTGGGGGGATCTCTGTGCGCGATATGACCATGGGCTCGAACGTGTCTCTGACGGCCCTGAGCGAGAACATCGAATCCGCGATCGTCAGTCTGGGCTGGTCCAGCCCGACCGGTGAGGGCGACGCCGACGTGTCCGTCCTGCTGCTGAACGCGGACGGCAAGGTACGCAGCGACGCCGACTTCTACTTCTACAACAACCCGGTGGCCGCCGACGGCAGCGTGCAGCTCCTCGGCAAGGAGCCGACGGGCGACGGCAGCGAGGACCGGATCAGTTTCGACCTGACCGCGGTCCCGGCCGATGTGGAGCGGATCGTCGTGGCCGCGAGCCGGTATGAGGGGGCGCGCTTCGGCGAGCTGGACGATCTGAAGAGGTGACGCTGGCGGACGCCGGCGGCGAGAGTCTTCTCCGGTTCGTCATCGACGACGCCGGCCCGGTGAGCGCGATCATCTTCGGCGAGCTGTACCGGCGCGGTGAGGAGTGGAAGTTCCGGGCCGTCGGGCAGGGGTACGAGAGCGGGCTGGCGGGGCTGGCGACGGACTTCGGGGTCGACATCGAGGACGACGAAGCCGACTCCGCGGCGGCCGTCGCGGAGGAATCATCCGCCGTCGTCCCTCCCGACGCCGAGCCGCGGACGACACTGGAGGCCGTGCCGGCACCGCGCCCGCCGGCCGACGAGGAAGCTGCCCCGAAGAAGCGGACGACCCGGCCCCGGACCGCGAAGAAGAAGGTCACGCCGCCCAGGGCGCCCGTGAAGAGCCTGGCGGAGAACGAGTCCTGGAAGCAGGCCCGGCTCTTCCCGGTGTCGGCGCTCAAGAGCGACCGGGACCGGGAGATGCGCTCCACCTCGGTGCTGTTGTCGGTGATGGCCCAGGTACCTCGGTTCGGCAGGCGGATCACCGCTCCCTTCGGTGCGCCGTCCGGCCGTATGGAGACCTTCACCGAGGTGTCCCTGCCGCACGGCGACACACCTCGGCGCCCCGACGGAGTGATCCGCGTGGAGCGCGCCGGGAAGCTGTGGACGGCGCTCGTGGAGACCAAGACCAACGGCAATTCCCTGAAGTCCGATCAGGTGCAGGCCTACATGGACATCGCGGCCCGCCGCGGCTACGAGGCCGTGATCACGCTGTCGAACGACGTCGCGCTGGAGGGCAGCCCCCTCGTCGACGTCAAGATCGACCGGCGGCGCAAGCACCAGGTGGCTCTCTGGCACCTGTCGTGGGCCGAAGTGGCCCATCAGGCCCAGATGTTGATCCGCCACGAGGGTGTCGGGAACGCGGCCCGCACCTGGCTGCTCCAGGATCTCCTGCACTACCTCCAGCACGAGAACTCCGGTTGCCACGGGTTCCAGAACATGGGCTCGGCCTGGGTACCGGTCCGCAACGGCATCAGTGACGAGACGCTCTGCCAGGGCGACCCCCGCGCCCTGGAGGTCGTCGAGAGCTGGGAGCGGCTCATCCGCCAGGTGTGCCTGCGGCTCGGCGGTGAGCTCGGGCAGAAGGTACTGCCCGCCCAGCGCACCCGGCGCGGGATCGATCCCGGGGCCCGCCGCGCCCGCCTGGCCGACCAGTTGTGCGCGGAGGGCAGGCTCCAGGCGGAGCTGCGCGTCGAGGGCGCGCCCGGCCTGCTCACCGTCTGCGCGGATCTGCGGACCGCCAAGCTGCGTACGTCCGTGGAGATCCCGGCACCCGAGCAGGGCTACCCCCTGACCTGGGCCAAGCGTCTGGTCCGGCGCCTCGCCGAGGCACCGGCGGATCTGCACGTCGAGACGCTCGTGGAAGGCGGGACAGGCGGCCCCCGGGGCACGCTGGAGCGGCTGCGGCCCGAACCGGCGGACCTGCTTCCGAAGGACCGCGCCACCCGCATCACCGGTTTCCGCCTGTCCCTCTTCAAGGGCATGGGCAGCGGGCGCGGCAACGCCGAGTCCGGCTTCATCCGCAGCGTCGACGACGCCGTCCAACGGTTCCACACCTCGGTGGTGGCCCATCTGGACGCTCCGGCATCCGGGCGGGCCACGGCGAAGGAGCGGGCCGCGGTGTGACACCAGGGCGGCGGTGATCATCGCCGGGTGTGCAGCCCGGCTCACCGCCGCGGACGCACCGCCCCCAGCTCCCCCCGCAACCGCTGCGCCCGCAGCACCAGCTCCAGTTCGAAGCGCCGGTCGGGGTCGTCGATCTCGTCGCCCCACAGTTCGCGGATCTGGCGGAGCCGGTAGCGGACGGTCTGGGGGTGGACGCCGAGGCGGGTCGCGACCTCCGGTGCTCCGCCCCGGGTTTCCAGCCAGGCCAGGAGGGTTTCCGCGAGGCGGCGGCCGTGCGTGGGGCCGCAGTGGGTGAGGGGGGCCAGGCATCTGAGGGCCAGGTCGTCGATCAGTTCCTCGGGCTGGAGGAGGACCAGCGCCTCGGTGTGCTCGGTGCAGTAGAGGACCTCGCCCGAGGGGAGCAGGTCCCGTTCCATGAGGCGTACGGCTGCCTCGGCCCAGCGCAGCGACTTCGCCGCGTCGGCGAGCGGGACGGGCGGGCCGATCGCGCCGGACCAGCCGGCCAGGGCCCGGTGCAGGAGTTCGGGGCGTCCTGCCGCGTCCGGCTCGGGCACGACCATGCGGGGCTGCTCGTACTCCATGTCGAGCAGCACCCCCTGGCCGACCGCGGGGGCCATGGCCTCCCGGGCGGGTCGCAGCAGCACGCCGACCGCGACCTTCTCCGGCAGGGGCCAGCCGATCCGGGCGGCGCGTTCGGTGAAGGCCTCGGTGGGGTCGCCGCGGTGGTGCTCGGCCAGCAGGAGTTCCATCAGGCGGCGTTGCAGGCGCAGGCGTTCGCCGGCCTGGCGGGCCGCGGCCTCGGCGTAGCCGCGTACGGACTGGTCGACCAGGCCGTCCAGGTACTCGTAACCCGCGTCGACGAGTTCGTACATCGCCGGGGGCGGGATCTCCACGCGCTGGCCGATGTCGGCGAAGCGGCGCCAGGCCAGGCGTACGCCCATGCGGTAGATGGCCTGGAGCGAGTCGAGCGAGCGGCCGTTGAGGCCCTCGCCGCGGCCGAAGTCCTGGAAGACGCCGGGCGGGACGGTGGGCCGGCCCTCCGAGTGCTCCAGGTGCTGCACGAAGACCTCGATGGCGCGGCGGATGCCGACCAGGGCCATGGGCTCGCCGGAGTCGTCGAGGACGACGGGCAGGTGCGGGTACTCGCGCTGGATCTCGCAGAGGATCTCCTCGGCGAGCGCGGGCGCCTCGGCCATGGCGATCGCCGCGAACCTGCGCACCTGGAAGCGCGGTACGTCGTGCCAGGCGGAGCGCGTGGTGACGGTTCCGGTGCGGGCGGCCGTCACCGTCAACTCCCCTGCCCGGTCTGCTCGTAGGTGATCAGGGGGGTGTTGGGCTGGTCGGGTGTGGCTTCGAGCAGCGCGACGACGCCCAGCGCGGCGCCCACGGCCAGGGCGGCGGCGAGCGCGACGGTCAGCGTGGCAGCGAGCAGTCTCGACATCGCAGGGTCAGCCTCTCTGTCCGGATTCGTCCGGAGATCGTCCGGAGGTTGCCCCACCCCGGCACCCCGTCCCTGCTTGTCGGGCCCCAGTCTCGACAAGCATTGACACCCCGTCAAGAGCCGCCTACGGTTCCCGGCCCAGCCGCACGCGCGCATTCCGCCGCCGTGCCGGCCCTCTCGTACGTCGAGCCGTCCCAAGCCACTGGAGTGCCCGGATGCGCCGTACAACCTCTCCCTTTTCCCTGATCCTGCTGGGTCTCGGCACGTTCCTGCTGGTGCTGGCGCCACTGCTCGCCTGGTACGTGCAGCCGCGTGCAGCGGTGAACCCGATCGACATCGACACGACCGCCGTCTACACCGGCCGGGGCAGCGTCTTCGACACTGACCGGATCGAGACGGTGCCCGACCGGAAGATCACGGTGACCCAGCGGGTGCGGGGCAACGTCGAGGACAGCGAACGCAGCGGCAAGGCCGTCTGGGACGTGACGACCACGGTCGACACCGACAAGTCGCTGCCGGCCGCCGACCCGCACGACGCCCTCGACTTCACACCGCACCGCTGGGTGATGGACCGGAAGACCACCCGGCCCGTGCACTGCTGCGGCGAGAAGCCGTACATCGAGGGTGAGGCTTATCTGAAGTTCCCCTTCGACGTGCAGAAACGCTCGTACCAGTGGTGGGACAACACCCTCGGCGACACGGTCGTGCTGCGCTACCAGGGCACCGAGAAGGTCCAGGGCTACACGGGCTACAAGTTCACCGGCTCCGTGCCGCCGACGAGGACCGGCACGCGGATGGTGCCCGGCAGCCTCGTCGACCAGCCCGAGCGGCCGCAGGTGCTGGCCGAGGAGTGGTACTCCAACCACGGCTTCGAGCTGGTCGTCGACCAGGCCACCGGCCGGGTGATCTACGCGCAGACCGGACCCAAGCGGACCCTGCGGGCGCCGGGCGGGAAGAAGGACGCGGCGGTGCTGCTGGACAGCCGGAAGGTCTCGTTCACGACCGCGACGCAGAAGGAGGCCGTGCGGCAGGCGAAGCGGGACAGCGGTCAACTGCGCCTGGTGGGCACGACGTTGCCGATCGGAGCCGGTGTGGCGGGTGTGCTGCTCGCGGTGGCGGGTGGCGTTCTGGTGGCGCGTGGGCGGAAGGAGCCGGAGCAGCCCACTCCGTCCGATACGTCCAGTACGCCCCAGCCCACCCTCACGATGTGATGTGACGTCAGCTCTAACAAAGCCCGAAATTGTCACGTCGGTGAGTAGCCGTGGAGAACGTCCGGGCGAAAACTGTCCAACCCCACCCCAGCACAAGCCGTCCACACTCCCCTCCCAGGAAGGGCTCAGGCCCCCCACAGCAAGACCCCCAGAGCCAGACCTGCCCCCACGCTGAGTTCCGCACCCCGAGACGAGTTGGAGCACACATGCCCCAGCACGTGCCCTCCCAGCTGCGTGCCGCGTCCCCCAGCGCGCCGCAGCACCTTCCGGCGCTTCCCCCACATCCGCGCCGGATCGTCTTCCTCGCCCATCGAGATCTGGACAACCCGTCCGCCGGCGGCTCCGAGCTGCTGGTCGACAAGCTCGCCGACGGCCTGACCCGGCTCGGCCACCAGGTGACCCTGCTGTGCGGGGGCCCCGCGGCCTTCCGGGACTACCGGGTCGTGTCGGCGGGCGGCCCCTACGGGCACTACCTGCGCGCCCGGTCGGCCTTCGCCCGCCAGGTCGGTGACTGCGATCTGCTGGTCGAGGTGTGCAACGGCATGCCGTACCTGGCGCCGCTGTGGCACTCCGGGCCCACGCTGTGCCTGGTCAACCACGTCCACACCGACCTGTGGAAGATGCGCTTCGGCGGGCCGCTGGCGCCGGCCGCGCGGATCGGCCGAAGACTCGAACACTGGGCCCTGACCGGGGCGCAGCAGCGGAGTCTGCTGGTCGCGGTCTCCTCCTCCACGGCCCACGCGCTGCGCGCGATCGGCGTCGAGCGGGACCGTATCCGGGTCGTGCACAACGGCGTCGAGGAGCCGGCGCCGCGGGCCGAGCGTTCCCCCGAGCCGTTGTTCGTCGCCGTCGGCCGGCTGGTCGAGTACAAGCGGATCGATCTGCTGCTGCGGTTGTGGGAGCGGGTGCGGCCGGTCACCGGCGGGCGGCTCGTCATCGTCGGAGACGGCCCCGAGCGCGGAAGACTGGAACAACTCGCCGGGCCCGGTGTGGAGTTCACCGGCTATGTCTCGGAGGCCGAGAAGCACCGGCTGCTGTGCGCGGCCTGGTTGCTGCTGCATCCCTCCGCCGTGGAGGGATGGGGCCTGGTCGTGACGGAGGCAGCGGCGCGGGAGACGCCCACCGTGGCCTTCGACGTGCCGGGGCTCAAGGACTCCGTGGTGGATGGTGAGACCGGAGTCCTCGCGCGCGGTGAGTCCTCGTTCGCCGCCGCGTGGTGTGCGCTCGGCCTGTCCGGGTCGCGGCGGGAGCTGATGGGCAAGGCGGCCCGGGAGCGGGCGGCGCAGTTCCGGTGGGACCGGACCGTGCGGCAGTTCCGGGCGGTGGCCGCGGAGGCGGTGAGGGGCTGGGCCCCGTGACACCGCCCGAGCGCCCACGCGGCGGACCCGCACATGTCACAGCCGCGCGCCCCCATGGGAGCGACCCCTCGCTGCGCCGGTCCCTCGCCCTGTTCCGTGCCTTCCTCCACGAACAGGACGATCCCGAGAGCTGCTACTCGCTGCTCGCCCGGGACGCCGCCGATCAGGTCGAGGCCTACGACGGGCCCGTCGCCGGGCGTACCGTCGTCGACGTCGGCGGCGGCAGCGGCTACTTCACCGAGGAGTTCCGGCGACGCGGAGCGCACGCGTTCCTCTTCGAGCCGGACATGGCCGAACTCGGCGAGAAGCCCCCCGACTCGGCCGTCGTCGCCGACGGATACCTGCTGCCCCTGCGGGACGGCGTCGCGGACGTCACGTTCTCCTCCAACGTGCTGGAGCACGTGGCCGACCCGGAGACGTTCCTGAGTGAGCTGGCCCGGGTGACACGGCCGGGCGGGCTGATCTACGTGTCGTTCACCAACTGGCTGTCGCCGTGGGGCGGGCACGAGTGGGCCCCGTGGCACTACTTCGGTGCCGAGCGGGCCCGGGCCCGCTATCTGCGGCGGACCGGCAGGCCCGCCAAGCACACGCTCGGCGAGAACCTCTTCGCGGTGCACATCGGATCCACCCTGCGGCAGGTGCGCGCCCGGGACGACGTCACGGTCGTCTCGGCGCGCTCCCGCTACTGGCCGTTCCTCGCGGAGGCCGTCGTCAAGGCGCCCGGCATCCGTGAATTCGCCACCTGGAACCTCCTCCTCATCCTGCGGCGGTGTCCTACATGACAACCACGGTCCAGGCTCCTCCACCGGCAGCCGTCCCCACCACCGCGACCGCGGCGGGCCCGCCCGAGGGCCCGCGGTCGCGGCGCTGGCTGCTGGGTTTCTGGGCCGTGGTGTTCGTGCTGTTCCTGGCGGTGCAGCCGGGACGGCAGACGTTCGACACCAAGCTCGGTGTGACGGTCGACCCGGGCCAGTTCCTCGCCGACCTGGGGCAGTTGTGGCACGACCGGGCCGGGTTCGGCGGGATCCAGGACCAGTACGTCGGCTATCTGTGGCCGATGCTGCCGTTCTACTGGCTGTGCGACCTCGTACAACTGCCGGTGTGGCTGGCGGAGCGGCTGTGGATGTCGCTGATCGTGTCCGTCGCCTTCTGGGGCGCGCTGCGGCTGGCCGAACGGCTGCGGGTGGGCAGTGGTGCCTCCCGGCTGCTGGGTGCCGTGGCGTACGCGCTGTGGCCGGTTTTCACCACCGTCATCGGCTCCACGTCGGCCGCCGCGCTGCCCGGCGCGTTCCTGCCGTGGGTGCTGCTGCCGCTGACCAACGGGCGGTACGCGGCCCGGGTCGCGGCCCTGCGGTCGGCGCTGCTCGTGCCGTTCATGGGCGGCGTCAACGCCTCGGCGACGCTGGCGTCCCTGCTGCCGGTCGGGCTGTACCTGCTGTCCCGGCCGCCCGGGCCGCGGCAGCGCAAGCTGATCGCCTGGTGGGCTCCGGCCGTGATCGTCGTGACGGCCTGGTGGTGGGTGCCGCTGCTGCTGCTCGGCGTCTACGGCGAGAACTTCCTGCCCTACATAGAGACGTCGCAGACGACGACGGACACCATGGCGGCGACCGAGGCGCTGCGCGGCGCCGGGAACTGGGTGGCCTACCTGCACTTCGGTGAGGCGTGGCTGCCCGCGGGGTGGGCCGTGGCCTCCTCCGTCGTCGTGATCGTGTGCTCGGCGTTCGCGGCCGGGCTCGGTCTCGCCGGGCTCGCCCGGCGGGACATGCCCGAGCGACGGTGGCTCGTGCTGACGGTGCTCGTGGCGGCGCTGGTGCTGCTCGCCGGGTACGGCGGCGCGTTCGGGGCGCCGTTCCACGGGGTCGTGCAGGGCTGGCTGGACGGCTGGCTGTCGCCGTTCCGGAACATCTACAAGTTCCAGACGGGTCTGGCGCTGGCGTTCGTGCTGGGCCTGGCCCATCTGGTGGGTGTGGCCGCCGAGCCGCGCGGGGCGCGCCCGGTGCGCGGCCGGCGCTTCGCCCCGCTGGTCGCGGCGGTGCTGATCCTGCCGGGGCTGCTGTGGCCGTACCTCAACGGCTCGATCCTCAACCCGGGTTCCTTCCAGAAGCTCCCCACCTACTGGCAGGCCACGGCCGACTGGCTGGAGAAGTACTCGCCCGACTCGCGCGCCCTGGTCGTCCCGGCGACCGCGCACGGTGTCTACACCTGGGGCTCGCCCATCGACCAGCCGCTCGACGTGCTCGCCGAGTCGCGGTGGGCGCAGCGCGACTACGTCCCCTTCGGCACGCCCGGCAACCGGCGCGCCATGGACGCGGTCGAGCAGGCCCTGCTCTCCGGTGCTGAAGTCCCGGGTCTGGCCGACTACTTGAGCCGGGCCGGGCTGTACTACGTCGTCGTACGCAACGATCTCGACCCCGACCAGATCGGCCATGTGCCGACCGCGACCGTCAAGCGCACCCTCGAACAGTCGGGGTACGAGCGGGTGACGGGGCTGGGGCCGGTGATGACCGGCGGCCGGATCGCGCAGGACGCGCCGCTCCAGGTCGAGGGACTGTACGCGCGGCAGCGGGCGGTGGAGATCTACCGGCCGGCCGGCCAGGACGTGGTCCGGCCCGGGCAGGCGGGACTCATGCCGGTCTCCGACACGGCCGTGGTGTCCGGCGGCCCGGAGGCGCTGCTGCCGCTGGCGTCCCGGCTGCGCGGGCGGGCGACCGTGCTCACCGGCGACAACCACCCGGGGCTCGGCACCCCGGCGGTGCAGGTGGTGGGCGACGGCATGCGGCGCGCCGACACCCGGTTCGGCGTGGTCAACGCCGGTACGTCGTACACGTACACGCGCGACGAGCGCAACGCGCCCGACGCGCAGCAGGACCCGGGCGAGAAGCCGCGCCAGATCCTGCCGACCGAGGGCGCGGAGCACCAGACGGTGGCCGAACTGCGCGGCGCCCGCTCGGTGACGGCCTCCTCGTACGGCAACTGGCTCTTCCACCTGCCGCAGTTCGACCCGGTGAACGCCTTCGACGGCAACCCGGACACCGCGTGGACGGAGGGCTCGCCGGACACGCCGGACGGGCAGTGGCTGCGCATCGGCTTCACCGGCTCCTACGACATGCCGTCCTCCTTCAAGGTCACGCCGCTGCCGCAGGACAGCGTGCGGGCGGCGGCGACGAGGGTGCGGGTGGAGACGGAGAAGGGCGAGCGGACGAGCTTGCTCCGGCCGAACGGCACGGCGCAGAGCGTCAAGGCGCCCGAGGGCGGCACGCGGTGGATGAAGCTGACGATCGTGGACTCGGTGGAGCGCCGGGCCGGGCTCACCGGGGCGGGCTTCTCCGAGATCGACCTGCCGGACGTGCAGGTGACGCGGCTGCTGCGGCTCCCGGCGGACGCGGCCGACGCGACCGCTGCCGCCACGGTCGTCTCCCTGCACCGTGCCTCCGACCCGACCGGCCTCTCCGCGACCGGCACCGAGGCCGGCCTGCACCGCCGCTTCACGACACCGGCCGCCGGGACGTACGAGGTGAAGGCGAGCGCGGTGCCGGTGCCGGGCGAGGAACTCGATCGGCTGCTGTACGAGGTCGCGCCCGAGCAGCAGTCCCGGATCGTCGCCACCGCCGACTCCACGGCGAGCCTCGGCGCGGGCCTCGCGGCACGCAACCTCACCGACGGCGACCTGACGACGGCGTGGGTCGCGGGCGGCCGGCCGACGATCCACCTGAGCTGGGAGGGCAAGCAGCCGGTCGGCGAACTCGTCCTGGCCCCCGCGGGCGGCCTGTCCACCCGCGCCTCCCAGGTGCACATCAGCTCCCCGGACGGTGCGACGATCGCCGGCGTCGACGAGAACGGCTGGGTACGCTTCCCGCCGATCACCACCGACCGGCTCGACATCACGATCACCGAGACGGCCCCGCTGACCCTGCACAACCCGGTCGCCGACGAGAAGCTGCGCCTCCCGGTGGGCCTCACGGAGGCGTACATCCCCTCCCTCGACCAGTACCGCACCCCGCAGCCGGACGGCGCCCGGAAGTTCTCCCTGCCGTGCGGCAAGGGCCCCGACGTGGCGCTGGACGGCGAGCTGTACCAGACGGGCGCGAAGGGCACCGTGCGTGACCTGGTGGAACGGCGGTCCGTCGAGGTGACGCTCTGCCAGGAGGGCCGCAGCGACGGCGAGGTGCAGCTGTCCTCGGGCGACCACCGGCTGGAGGGCGGCGACGCCGGCCCCCTCACGCTGACGGACGTCACCCTGACCCGCGGGACGGTCCCGGAGGCCGCCGCGGCCGGGCGTGAGCTGCGGGTCCGGGACTGGCTGGGCGACCGGCGCGAGGTGACGGTCGGCTCGGGCGCGGCCTCGTACCTGACGACGTACGAGAACTTCAACGACGGCTGGAAGGCCACCCTGAACGGCAAGGAGCTCACCCCGTTGCGGCTGGACGGCTGGCAGCAGGGCTGGCGGATCCCGGCCGGGGCGGGCGGCGCGGTCAAGCTGTCCTACGAACCGGCCACCACGTACGACGCCGGGCTGATCGGCAGCGGCGCCGGCATCGCGGTGCTGCTGGGCCTGGCGCTCTGGCGCCGCCGCGCACCCAGCCCCGACGCACCGCAGCCGGCCCCGCCGCTTCCCGGCCTGTGGCTCGGCACGGTGGCGCTGACGCTGGTCGGGGCGGTGATCGCGGGCTGGCTCGCGCTGCTGGTCCCGGCGCTGGCGTTGCTCGCGGCCAGGCGGCACGCGCTGCTGGTGCCGATCGCGTTCGCGGCGCTGGCGGGGGCGGGCATCGCTGCCGCGTTCGGGGCCGGGGAGCCGGTGGGCGCGGGCGGGGGGGCGTTCGGCCGTACGGCCCAACTGCTGGCTCTGATCGGCCTGTTCGCGTCACTGGTGAGTCTGCGGGAGGGGCCCTCCTCCGAGGCGCCGACGCAGCAGCTGCCCAGGACGACGGACACGGGGAAGGGCGAGCCCGCATGACGGCACCGGTACGCATCCCGTTCCCGGTGGTGGACGAGGTGTCCCGGCACTGCCTCCAGGAGGAGGAACCGGAGACGGTCCACATCGAGGTCCACCTCCCCGGCCCCGTCGACCAGATGCGCCTGCGCAAGGCGTTCACGGAGGCCCTGCACCGGCATCCGCGGATCCTGATGCGGGAGGCACGGGGGCCGTGGTACCGGCGGCGGTACGAGTGGGAGCTGACGCCGGAGCCCGATGTGGAGGTGGTGACCTTCGCCCCGCCGGGGCCGCGGGCGCTCCAGGACGCCAGGACCCGGGCCCTGACGGAGGCGCCACCGCTGTCGGTGTCCCCGCCCATACGGCTCGAAGTGGTGGACTCGGTCCTCTTCCTCACCATCAACCACACCGCCCTCGACGGCCCGGCCTGCCTCCGCGTCCTGGCCACGGCCGCCGAACTCTACGGAGGCAGGGACAACGCCCCCGCGGCACCCCCCGTCCGGCCCGCGGAGCCCCGCCAAGATCCCCCGGACACCCCGACCACCTGGTCACCCCCCGCACGGGTGGCGCCCGGCACTCCGGACCCCTCCCCCGGCAACGGCATGCTGGTGACGGAACTCCCCCTCCCCCACCGCCCCAAGGGCTCCCCCTACACCGTCAACGACCAGCTCATGGTCACCACGGCCCTGACCATCGCCCACTGGAACAGGGAGCACGGTGCCCGGCCCCGCCCCCTGCGCATCACCATGCCCGTGGACGACCGCCCCCGCGACACCACGATGCCCATCGGCAACGGCACCCGCCTGGTGGAAGTCCCCTTCGCTCCGGCCGAGCTGGACCACCCGGACATGTCCGCCCTCCTCCGGCGCACCGCGGAGCGGACCCGGGCGCTGAAGGCCCTCCCCCGCCCCCAACTGGGCCACGGCGCCGCCCTCCTCACCGCCCCCTGGGCCCCGGTCGCCGCCCGCGCCGCCCTCACCCGCACCCTGCGCCGGGCCGCCGCGCCCTGGACGTCGACCACCCTGCTCAGCAACATCGGCCGTATCCCGTACCCCCTGGACTTCGGGGAGGAGGCGGGCCGCGCGCACGCGGTCTGGTTCTCGGCGCCGGCCCGGATGCCGCGCGGCCTCACCGTGACCACCGCCTCCACCGCCGGCCGTCTCCACCTGGCCCTGCGCTGGTCCCGTGCCCTGCTCAGCCACGGCGACGGCGCCCACCTCCGCGACCTGTTCGAGCACTATCTGCACACCACGGAGGTGACCCCGTGACGAGCGCCCCCGCCCGGCCCCCCGAGTTGCGTGACTTCTACGAGAACCCGGCCGTCCCCGTCGCCTCCGGCACCCCGCGCAGCATCCGCCAGGCCCGCATGCTGGCCGCGGCCCTCGGACCGGCCACGACCGGTCACGCACGGACAGTCCTCGACATCGGCTGCGGTGACGGCACCGCCGCCGCCACCGCCGCCCCGCTCCTGCCCGGCCACCGCGTCATCGGCGTCGACTGGTCGCAGGACGCCCTGAGGCGTGCCCGCACCCGCATCCCGTACGCGGTCCGTGGTGAACTCACCGGCGGCGGACTGCCGTTCGCGCCGGAGTCGGCCGACGCCGTGCTGTTCAGCGAGGTGATCGAGCACCTCGTCGACCCGGACGCGGCGCTCGACGAGATCCGCAGGATCCTGCGGCCCGGCGGGCACCTGATGCTGTCCACGCCGAACCTGGCCGCGTGGTACAACCGCGCGTTGCTGCTCGCCGGCGTCCAGCCGGTCTTCTCGGAGGTCAGCCTGCGCGGCATCCACGGCCGCCCGGGCCGGGAGGTCGTAGGACACCTGCGCCTCTACACCGCCCGGGCGCTGCGGGAGTTCGTCGCCGCGTCCGGGTTCACGGTCGTGACGCTCGAAGGCGCTCCCTTCCACGGCGTACCGCGCCCGCTGCGGCCGCTGGACCGGCTGGCCTGTGCCCGGCCGCAGCTCGCGTCGATCCTGCTGCTGCACGCCAGGAGGACGTAGCCCATGTGGTGGGGAGTGGCCGCGGCCCTGCTGGCGAACACCCTGTACAGCCTGGGCTTCGTGCTGGAGAAGCGGGCGCTCACCTCGCTCCCCGAGGTGAGCATCCGGCAGCCGGCCCGGCTGTTGCGCCTCGTCCTCGGCAGCCCCCTGTGGGTCGGCGGCTCCCTCGCCCTGGCCGCCGGTTTCGCCGCGCAGCTCGTCGTCTACCGCACTCTCCCGATCGCCGCCGCGCAGGGCATCTTCGTCTCCGGCCTGGTGCTGCTCGTGCTGCTGTCGGCCCGGCTGCTCGGGGAGGAGACGAGCGGCCGGGAGCGGTACGCGCTGGGTGCGATCCTGCTCGCGCTGCTGATGGTGGTGCTGTCGCTGCGCGAGGGCTCGGACACCGTCAGCCAGGACGCGCCGTACCAGTTGATCCTGCTGGTGTGCGTGCCGTCGCTGGCGGCCGGGTTGTGGCTGTACGGCTCCGCCGAGCGGCGGGCCCGCAACCGGCACCGGCGGCCGACGACCGGCGTCGAGTACGGGGTGGCCGTGGGGCTGCTGTACGGCGTCAGCTCGCTGGCGATCAAAGGTGTGTCGAGCCATCTGACGACCAGCGGGATCGGCGGTGCGGTGCTGGACCTGCTGAGCTCCCCTTATCCGTATCTGCTGCTGTTCACCGGTGTGTTCGGCCTGGTGATGTCGCAGGCGGCGCTCCAGCGCTGCCGGGCCTCGCTGATCGTGCCGGTGTGCACGACCGTGACGTCCCTGTTCACGGCGGTGCTCGGCACGCTGTCGTTCGGCGAGGCCCTGCCGGACGAGCCGCTGCGGCTCGCGCTGCGGGTGGCGGGCACGGCCCTGGCGGTCGCCGTGCTGCTGACCATGCCGAAGCACGATCCTGCTCCCCAACCCACCGCACCAGCCAAGGAGTTGGCCTCCCCATGAAGCCCGACGACCCGCTGCTGAAGATCCTTGCCTGCCCGCTCGACAAGGGCCCGCTGCATCTGCTGGCCGAGGAGACCGGGCAGGAGGAGGCGCTGTACAACCCGCGGTTGCGCCGCCGCTATCCGATCGTCGACGGCATTCCGCAGTTGCTGCCGTCCTCGGGCGAGCAGGTCTCGGACGACGAGCACGAGGAACTTCTCCAGAGGATGGCCCCATGACCAGCCTGGCAGCCCGCCTCGCTCCCTTCCTGCCCACCCGCCTGGTGGCCGCGACGGCCCGGGCGCTCTACCCCCGGTTCGAACCGGAGCTGGCCCGGCTCGCCGAGCTGTGCCCGCCGGACTGCGGTACGGCGGTGGACGTCGGCGGCTGGTACGGGCCCTGGACGCACCGGCTGTCCGGCCTGGCCGAGCACGTCGTGACGATCGAACCGGTGCCCCATCTGGCCCGCCTGCTGGCCGCCGCCGTCCCGCCGAACGTACGGGTGATCCGTGCCGCGGCCTCGGACCGCCCGGGCATCGCCCGCCTGTGGCTGCCGTCGGACGACTCCGGTGACCGGGGCGTGTCGTCGCTGGTGCGGCGCGACATCCACGGCCGGGCGCTGGACGTCCCCTGCGTCACGCTGGACGAGCTAAGCCTGCGGAACGTCGGCTTCATCAAGATCGACGTGGACGGCAACGAGTCGGCGGTCCTGCGGGGTGCGACGGGCCTGCTGGCCCGCGACCGCCCGGCCCTGTTCGTGGAGCTGGAGTCCCGCATCCAGCCGATCAGCCCGGTGGTGACGTATCTGTCGCTGCTCGGCTACGACGGCTGGGTCCTGCCCGGCGACAGGTGGGTGCCGCTGGCGAAGTTCCCCCTGGAGGCGCACCAGGCGGACGCCTCCTACGTGGTCTCGCACGGCCTGCTCCGCCGCGTCCTGCCGTACAACGTGCTGCGCGGCCCGCGCTACGTCAACTCCGTGCTCTTCCTCCCGGACGGCCGCCGCCCGGGCACCGCGCCGGTGGGCGACGATGGTTCCCATGCCCTCCGGAAAGCGCCCCGCTAGCCCCTTCACACCGCTCGACTTCCAGCTGGTGCTGCTGCGCCGCATGGCCGACCACAACCCGGATCTGGTGGAGGAGGCCCGTCACGAGCTGGGGGTCTCCCTCGCGGACATGCGCGAGGCCAACAAGCGCTGGCAGGCGATGGTCCGTTCCCCGCGGTCCCGCGCATCCCTCTCCCGCTACCGCTCGGTGCTGGGCGAACCCGAGTCCCGTGCCGCCCGCCGGATCGGCGACCTGGACTGCGAGGCCTGGCTCTGGCCCGTGCCCCTCTGGCCCGATCTGCGCTTCGAGGTCCTGACGGCCCCGAACGGCGTGGTGTGGAACGAGTGGCTGGTCCGCGCCCCGGGCGCCGAGGGGCCGGGGCTGCGCACGCTCGACGACCTCACCCCCTGGTCCTGCACGGTCGACGAGGCGGCCCGCGCCTTCGCCCCGGCCCGTCCCCTGGAGGGCACGGCCCCGACCCGCTGGGGACTGGCGTTCACCGCGCCGGACGGGCAGGGCGTGCGGTGGGAGGTCGTCGCGGAGTTCACGTGGGGGCTGGTGCAGCGGGTGGCCGTCACCGGCCGTCAGGGCTGAGGGCGCTCCGAGGTCTCCTCGTCGGACCGCCGGGCCTTCGCGGGCACGCGGCGCCAGGCCAGGCCCGCGGCGGCCAGGTAGGCGAGCGCGCCGATGAGCATGCTGGTGCGGATCCCCGTGCCGTAGTCGCCGGCGGATGCGAGCAGGCTGCCGCCGAGGGCGACGCCGGTGGCGCTGCCGATCTGGCGGGTGGTGTTGAACAGGGCGGAGGCCGCCCCCGAGTACGCCTCGGGAGCGGCGCCCATCACGGTCGCGGTCGAGCCGGTCAGGGCGAAGGACGTACCGAACCCCGCGGCCATCATCGGGACCACCAGCAGCGCGTAGGCGGCGTCGGCGCCGGCCGCGGCCCAGCCGGCCAGCCCCAGGGCGGCAAGCAGCATCCCGGAGACCACCAGGGGACGGTCGCCGGTGCGGCGGGTGAGCCGCCCGGACAGGACGGAGGCGAACATGGTCATCGCCACCGCCGGGAACAGGGCGAGACCGGTGCCGAGGGCGCTGTAGCCGCGCTGGTGCTGGAACTCCAGACTGGCGGTGAACACCATGCCGTAGAAGCCGAAGTTGAACAGCAGGCCGATGCCGGCCCCGCCGCTCATGGCGGGGGAACGCAGCAGGCCGAGCGGGAGGACCGGGGACCGGGCGAACCGCTCACGCACCACGAACGCCACGGCGGCCAGTACGGCCAGGCCCGCACCGGCGAGCACGGCCGGATCGGTCCAGCCCCGCCGCCCGGCCTCGTTGAGCGCCGCGGTCAGCAGCGCCACCGCCGCCACGACCGCGCACTGCGCCGGCCAGTCCAGGGCCCGGCCGGCGCGCCGGGGCGAGCGGGCCACGTGCCGCAGCGTCAGCACCAGGCAGGCCACGCCGACGGGCAGGTTGATGAGGAACACCCAGCGCCAGCCCACCGTGGAGACGAGCAGCCCGCCCAGCAGCGGCCCGGCGGAGGCCGCGATGCCCGCCATGGAACCCCACAGCCCGAAGGCCCGGGAGCGTGCGGCCCGCTCGGGATAGGCCTGCTGGAGCAGGGCCAGGGAACCGGGCACGATCAGCGCCGCGCCGAGCCCCTCCACCAGCCGGGCCGCCACCAGCAAGGGCGCGGTGGGCGCGAGCGCGCACGCGGCGGAGGACACGGTGAACACCGCCACGCCCGAGCAGAACACCCGGCGGTTGCCCAGCCGGTCCCCGAGCGCACCGCCGGTCAGCAGGAACCCGGCGAGGACCAGGGTGTACCCGTCGGTGATCCACTGGATGCCGGTGAGCGAGGCCGACAGCTCCCGCCCGATCACCGGCACGGCGACGTTGATGACCGTCACGTCGAGGATCACCATGAAGTACCCGGCGCACACCGCGAGCAGCGGTGCCCAGGACCGTCGCGGGGAGGGCATGGCCTACCCCTACACCAAAAGCCTCACCGAGGGACGTATGTCCGCGGGTGATCAGCCGGCGGCGGCCAGGACCGCCTCGACCACCCCCGGCACGGACTCCGGGTGCAGCCACAGGAACAGGTTCGGCTCGACCAGCTCCAGTTCCATCACGCACGGCTCCCCGTCCGGGCCGGTGACGAGGTCCACGCGCGCGTACAGCAGCTCCGGCTGCCCGGGCACGGCGGCCAGCGCCCGCTCGGCGACGTCGAGTTCGGCGGCGGTCGGCTTCCAGGGTTCGAGGTCGGGGTGGGCGACCTTGTCGGCGTCGTACGGCGTGCCGGGCGCGAGGACCGCGCCCTTGCGGCTGGCGTGCAGCAGGCGTCCGCCGAAGAACTGCAGGGCCCGCTCGCCGGCGGAGTCGATGCTGCGCATGTACGGCTGCACCATCGCCGTGAAGCCCTCGGCGTGCATCCGCTTGAGCTGTCGTACGGCCGTTTCGTGCTCGTCGTGGGTGTAGCGGGCGGCGAAACGGGCGCCGGCGCCGGAGGTGGGCTTGACGACGTATTCCTGGTGGTCAGGGAGGTCGGCGGGCTCGCCGGGCGCTATGTACCGGGTGGGGACGACGGGCACGCCGGCAGCCGCCAGGTCCCCGAGGTACCGCTTGTCCGTGTTCCACCGCACGACCGCGGGCGGGTTGGCGAGCCGCGTCAGCGTTCCGCACCGCTCCACCCACGCCGCGAACTCCTCCGTCCGCCAGCTGTAGTCCCAGGTCGACCGGATCACGGCGAGGTCGAAGCCGCCCCAGTCGGCGCCGGGGGCGTCCCAGGGCACAGCGACGGCCTCGGCACCGGCGTCCCGCAGCGCCCGTACCAGCAGGGGAAGGTCCTGGTCCTTGCTGGGCTCAGGACCGGAGTCGTAGGTGACGAGTGCGATACGGGGCACCAAGGGCTCCCTCTTCCGGTGATCGGACGATCGACCGGCAGGCTAACAACCGCTGCGGGAACCAGAACAGCCCGCTTGACCTTCACCTTCGGTGAAGCCCCAGCATCGGTGGCGGAACCGGAGGAGGTGGCGAGGTGCACCGGGACATGCTGACGATCGGCGCGTTCGCGAAGGCATGCCGGCTCTCGCCGAAGGCACTGCGCCTGTACGACGAGCTGGACCTGCTGCGGCCCGCCCGGGTGGACCCGGACACCGGATACCGGTACTACGCGGTCGGGCAGCTGGAGCAGGCCCGGCTGGTGGCGTGGCTGCGGCGGCTGGGCATGCCGCTGGCGGAGATCCGCCAGGTGTGCCGGCTCCACGACCGCGACTCCACGGCCGCCGCCCGCGAGATCCGCGCCTACTGGGCGCGTGTCGAGGCGGAGACGGCGGTACGGCGGGACCTCGCCGCGTTCCTGGTCGCTCACCTGACAGAGGACTCACCGGAGTCCCGAAAGGACACCGCCATGCTGGAACTGCGTTACTCCGCCCATTCGGACACCGGTCGCGTCCGCCCCGCCAACCAGGACACCGCGTACGCGGGCACCCGGCTGCTCGCCGTCGCCGACGGCTTCGGACCGGCGGGCGCGCCCGCGAGCAGCGCCGCCGTGGAGGCACTGCGCTTCCTGGACACGGACGAGATCCCGGCCGGCGGGGTCCTGAACCTCCTGGAGGACGCCGTGCGGGGCGCGGTCCAGGCCGTCCGGGACGTGGCCGACGGCGCCGACGACATCGGCACGACCCTGACCGCCCTGCTGTGGACCGGCTCGCGGCTGGCCCTGGTGCACATCGGCGACTCCCGCGCCTATCTGCTGCGCGACGGCGAACTGTTCCTCATCACCCACGACCACACGGTCGTCCAGTCGATGATCGACGAGGGGCGTCTGACGCCCGAGGAGGCCGTCTCCCACCCCCAGCGGGCCTTCCTGCTCAAGGCCCTGACGGGCGACGGCACGCCCACGATCCCGGACCTCCGCCTGCACGACGCCCGCCCGGGCGACCGCTACCTGCTGTGCTCCGACGGCCTGTCGAGCGTGGTCCCCGAGGACCGGATCCGGGAACTCCTCACCCCGCCCACCGCCCCCGACGAGACGGTCCGGGCCCTGGTCACGGCGGCGAACGAGGCCGGCGGCCCGGACAACGTCAGCTGTGTGGTGGCGGACGTGGTGCGGAGGGGAGAGCGCGCGGACGACAAGGGTGAGAACTCCTCCTAGGACTCCTCCGGCTCCCAGTCCAGCAACCGCACCTTCGCCACCGTGCGGACGTGGCGTCGCATGGCCGTGGCCGCCTGGCGGGGCTGCTGTGCGGCGATCGCGTCGAGGATGGCCTGGTGCTGGGAGAGGGAGCGGGACGGGCGGCCTGGCTGGCGGAGTGACTCGGTGCGGCTCTCGGCGATCTGTTCGGTGATGGAGCGCATGAACTCCGCGAGCAGAGCGCTGTGGGCCGCCGCCGTCACGGCCGCGTGGAACAGCCGGTCGCCCTCGACGCCGTGACCGCCCGCCTCGATCTCCTCCGCCATGTGCGCGAGCGCCGAGCGCATCGCGTCCAGGTCCTCCTCCGAGCGCCGCTCCGCGGCCAGTTCGGCGAGCTTCGTCTCCAGCGCCTCCCGGGCCTCCAGTACGTCGGGCAGGCGCCGGCGGCGTTCCACCATCCGCTCGACCGGCTCGGTGTCGAGGCTGTCGCGCACGAGGTACGTGCCGCCCCCGTGCCGGGCCTCCACCAGGCCCTGGACCTCCAGCACCACGATCGCCTGCTTCACCGAGGCGCGGCTCACCCCGAGCCGCTGGGCCAGATCCCGCTCGGGCGGCAGCCGGTCGCCGGCGCGCAGGCCGCCCTCGGCGACGTACTGACGCAGCCGCTCCAGCACCTGTTCGTAGAGGCGCTGTTTCGTCATGGGGCGCAGGGCGTCGGTCACGGGGTCCCCCTCTCGCCGGGAGCGTAACACCGGCACCTCTCAGTGGCGGAGTGGCTGAACCAATTCTCGCGCAACCCCTTGACGGGCGCCCGGGCCGGACCCACGCTGTTCAGCCAACGCACCTCAAGTGGTTCAGCCACTCGGCCACTCTCCTGGGTGCTCCCAGCCGCTCCGGGGCCCAAAGACGGGAGCCCGTATGTCCCCCGAACTCATCTCGATCCTCGTCCTCGTCGTGGTGTTCGTCATCGCCACCACCCGTTCCGTCAACATGGGCGCGCTCGCCTTCGCCGCCGCCTTCGGGGTCGGCGGGCTCGTCGCCGATCTCGACGCGGACGGCATCTTCGCCGGCTTCCCCGGCGACCTGTTCGTCGTCCTGGTCGGCGTCACGTACCTCTTCGCCATCGCCCGCGCCAACGGCACCACCGACTGGCTGGTGCACGCCGCCGTCCGGCTCGTGCGGGGCCGGGTGGCGCTCATCCCCTGGGTGATGTTCGCGCTGACCGGCGCCCTCACGGCGATCGGCGCGGTCAGCCCGGCCGCGGTGGCGATCGTCGCGCCGATCGCGCTGAGTTTCGCCGCCCGGTACGGGATCAGCCCGCTGCTGATGGGCGCGATGGTGGTCCATGGCGCCCAGGCCGGCGGCTTCTCCCCGATCAGCATCTACGGCTCGATCGTCAACGGCATCGTCGAACGCGAGAACCTCCCCGGCAACGAGGTGGTCCTGTTCCTGTCGTCCCTCGCCGCGAACCTGGTGATCGCGGGGGTGGTGTTCGTGGTGTGCGGCGGCCTGAAACTGCGGGGGGACATAGCTGCGGGCAGTCGTGCCGCTGGGGCGGCACCCGTCCCACAGAAAGCGGCACCCCGCGACGCCGGGCTGCGGACCGATCCGACCCCAGGACCCACGCCGAGCACGGAAACAACGAACCTCACCCCCTCCCGCATAGCCACCCTCACCTCCCTCCTGGCCCTGGTGGTCGCCGTCCTCGTCTTCGACCTCGACGCCGGCCTCACCGCCATCACCCTCGCCGTCATCCTCAGCACGCTGTGGCCGGATGACAGCCGCAAGGCCGTGGGCGAGATCGCCTGGCCGACAGTCCTCCTCATCTGTGGCGTCCTCACCTACGTAGGCGTCCTCGACGAGATGGGCACCATCACCTGGGCCGGCGAGGGCGTAGGAAACATCGGCGTCCCCCTGCTGGCAGCCGTCCTGCTCTGCTACATCGGCGCACTCGTCTCCGCGTTCGCCTCCTCCGTGGGAATCATGGGCGCCCTGATCCCCCTGGCCGTGCCGTTCCTGGAACGAGGCGAGATCGGCGCGATCGGCATGGTGGCCGCACTGGCCGTGTCGGCGACGGTCGTGGACGTGAGCCCGTTCTCCACGAACGGCGCACTGGTCCTGGCCGCCGCCCCGGACGTAGACCGCGAGCGTTTCTTCCGGCAGCTGATGGTGTACGGAGGGATCGTGGTGGCGGTCGTACCGGCGGCGGCGTGGCTGGTCATGGTCGTCCCCGGCTGGGGATAGCCGGCCGCTGACCGGTCCGACAGAAAACAGCTAAGGAGATGTGACGCGTGACCCCTCTCTTCCCGGCCCTGACCGAAACCCCGGCCGACGGCTCGGCCGACCGCCCCGCCCTCCGCTTCGGCGAGCGCTCCCTGACCTACGCGCAGCTCGCCGCCGCGGCCGGCGCACTCACGGGCCGCATCGGCGAGGCCACGCGGGTCGCCGTATGGGCGACCCCCACCATGGAGACCGCCGTCGCCGTCGTCGCCGCCCTGCTGGCCGGCGTGCCCGCCGTGCCGCTCAACCCGAAGTCGGGCGAGAAGGAGCTCGGGCACATCCTGTCGGACAGCGCGCCCGACCTGGTGCTCACGGCACCGGACGACCAACTCCCCGCCCCCGTACGGGACCTGCCCCGCCTCGACGTCGACGTGCACGGCACCGGGCCGGTGCCCGAGGAGCACGCCGACGAGTCCGACCCGGCGCTGATCGTCTACACCTCCGGCACCACCGGCCCGCCCAAGGGCGCCGTCATCCCGCGCCGGGCGATCGCCTCGACCCTGGACGCGCTGGCCGACGCGTGGCAGTGGACCGGCGACGACGTACTCGTCCACGGACTGCCGCTGTTCCATGTGCACGGCCTGGTCCTGGGCACCCTCGGCCCGCTGCGGCGCGGCGGCTCGCTGCGGCACCTGGGCCGCTTCAGCACGCAGGGCGTCGCCCGGGAGCTGAACGCCGGGGCGACCATGCTGTTCGGCGTGCCGACGATGTACCACCGGATCGCGGAGTCGGTGACCGGCGACCCGGAACTGGTGAAGGCGCTGACCGGGGCGCGGCTGCTGGTGTCCGGTTCCGCCGCGCTGCCCGTGCACGACCACGGGCGGATCGCGACCGCGACCGGGCGGCGGGTGATCGAGCGGTACGGCATGACGGAGACGCTGATGAACACCAGCGTCCGTGCCGACGGTGAGGCCCGCCCGGGCACGGTCGGCGTGCCGCTGCCGGGCGTGGAGCTGCGGCTGGTCGAGGAGGACGGCTCGGAGGTCACCGCGTCGGACGGTGAGACCGTAGGCGAGATCCAGGTGCGCGGCCCGAACCTGTTCACCGAGTATCTGAACCGGCCCGACGCCACCGCCGCCGCCTTCACCACCGACGGCTGGTTCCGCACCGGCGACATGGCGGTGCGCGATCCCGACGGCTATGTCCGGATCGTCGGCCGCAAGGCCACCGACCTGATCAAGAGCGGCGGTTACAAGATCGGGGCGGGTGAGATCGAGAACGCGCTCCTGGAACACCCCGGGGTGCGGGAGGCCGCCGTCAACGGGGAGCCGGACGCCGACCTGGGCGAGCGGATCGTGGCGTGGATCGTGCCGGCGGAGCACCGGTCCCCGCCGTCGCTCGACGAGTTGGCGGATCACGTGGCCAGGCGCCTCGCCCCGCACAAGCGCCCGCGGGTCGTCCACCACCTCGAGGCCCTGCCCCGCAACGACATGGGGAAGATCATGAAGCGGGCGCTGCCCCATGACTGAGCGCCTCCCCATGACTGAGCGCCTCCCCGCCACTGAACGCGCCTCCGCGACTGAGCGCCTCTCGGCCCGCGCGGTCGTCGACGCCCTCGCCGACGATGCCACCTTCACCGAACTGCCCTTCGCCACAAGGGAGCCCAGGCCGGACGGCCCGCTCGCCTGGCCCGGCTACGACGCCTCCCGCGCCCGTGCCGCCGAACGCACCGGCGAGCAGGAGTCCGTGGTCTGCGGCACCGCCCGCGTCGGCGGCACCCGGGCCGTGCTGATCGCGTTCGAGTTCGGCTTCCTCGGCGGCTCCCTGGGCGAGCGCACCGGCGACCGGCTGGAGGCGGCGTACACCTACGCCCGTGAGCACCGTCTCCCGGTCGTGCCGCTGGTCGCCACCGGCGGCAGCCGGATGCAGGAGGGCATGCTCGCCCTCACCCAACTCCAGCGGGTGGCCCGTCAGTCGGCACTCACCAGGGAGGCGGGGCTCGCGCAGATCGCCGTGCTGCGCGACCCGACCACGGGGGGCGGCTGGGCCACCCTGGGCGCGGGCGCCGACGTGGTCCTCGCGCTGCCCGGGGCCCAGGTCGGTTTCGCCGGCTCCCGGGTGCGCCCGGCGGACGCGGACCCGGCGGCGTACACGGCCGAGGCGCAGGTCGCGGCGGGGGCGGCGGACGCGGTCGTACGGCCGGAGGAACTGCGGGAGACGCTGGGCCGGTGGCTGCGGCTGCTGACGTGCCCGTCCGGCACACCGGCCCCGCCGCCCGAGCCGCTCGGTGACGACGCGGGCCTGCCCACCACCGGCTGGGACGCCGTCCGGCGCGCCCGCTCGCCCCGGCGCCCGCGCGCCGCCGCCTACTTGGACGCCTACTTCTCCGACCGGGCCGCGATCAGCGGCGACCGCTGCGGCGGCACGGACCCGGACGGCATGCTGTGCGGCTTCGGCACGCACCAGGGCCGTACGGTCGCGTACGCCGCGCAGACCGGGACCGCGACCCGCCCCGCCGGCTACCGCACCGCCGCCCGTCTGATCCGCCTCGCGGACCGGCTGGGCATCCCGGTGCTGACCCTCGTGGACACCCCGGGCGCCGCTAACGACGCGGAGGCGGAGCGGCAGGGCGCGGGCGCCGCGATCGCCGACCTGTTCGTCGCGGTGGCGGGTGCCCGCACCCCGGTGACGACGCTGGTGATCGGCGAGGGCGGCTCAGGGGGCGCGCTGGCGCTGGCCGCGCCCGGCAACACCTGGGCCACCCCGGACAGTTACTTCTCGGTGATCGCGCCGGAGCTCGCGGCGGCCATCCTCAAGCGGCCGCCGCGCGAGGTGGAGGCGACGGCGGACCAGTTGCGCATCCGGCCGCAGGATCTGGTGGAGCTGGGGGTGATCCGGGGGACCGTCGGACCGTGAGTTCCCGGTGGCTGCCCCTCACATCATCAAGTACCGTCCGTCACAATGGGAATGCCCAACGCAAGGACGACGGGGGTGCCGTGGACGGGTTGGTCGAGTTCAGAACCGGTGACGGTGCGGTGGTCACGGTCGAGGCGGCGGAGGAGCGGTCCGGCTCCCGCCTGGTCTCCAGGGGCGACGGTACGGTCCAGGCGACCCGCACGTTCGAGGGCGCCCTGGACGGGGTCCGGGCCGCCGCCGAATCCGCGCTGCGGGTGTTCCGCGACGGGTCCCTGAAGCCGGACGGCGTGGAGATAGAGTTCGGGGTCAAACTGTCCGCCGAGACGGGCGCGTTCATCGCCAAGGGCACCGCCGAGGGCCACCTGGTGGTCAGACTGACCTGGTCTCCGGCCGGCCCGGAGGCAAGCCCCGTCTCATGAACAGCGCCGAGTGGCACGCCCGGATCGAGTTACGGGGCCGGGTGGCCGGAGCGGGTTTCCTGGTCGCGCCGGGCACGGTGCTGACGTGCGCCCACGTCGTCGGGGACGGCGAGGGCCTGACGGTGACCTTCACGGAGCGGCCCGGGTCCGCGCCCGTGCCCGCCCGGGTGGTCGCCCACGGCGGCTGGACCGGCTCCAGCACCGACCTCGGCGACCTCGCCGTGCTGGAACTCGAACGGGAGATGGCCATCGCCCCGGCCGCGCTGGCCCCGGTCGACGCCGCGCACGGCCGGGCGCCGCGCAAGCTCGTCGTCTACGGCTTCCCGGCCGGCTTCGACGAGGGCACCCTCGCCGAATACCGCGTCACCGCACCCCAGTTGATCAAACGGGAGTGGATCCAGCTGGAGGCCTGGCACCCGGGCGGCCAGCCCCTGGCCCCCGGCTTCAGCGGGGCCGCCGTCACCCTCGCCGACACCGGGGAGGTGGTCGGCATGGTCACGGCGGCGGCAGGCACCCGGGACGTGCGCAACGGCCGGATGATGCCCACCCAGGTGATGGCCCGCTACTGGCCCGCGCTCCAGAGCCTGGTCCCCACCTCGGACCACACCACCGCCGACCGGGCCCGGCTGCGTGCCCTCGTCGAGAAGGCGGAACGCGCCGGGGTGGACTGCGACCCGGTCCGGCTCTACACCGCGGCGGCCGACCCGTTCGATCCGCCGGCGCCCGAGGAGGGGTTCGACTCGCTGTGGTCGGCGGCCCTGTTCGTGCTGTGCGAACTGGACGGCCCGGGCGCGGCACGGACGGTGTCACGGTTCGCCGACCGGCTTCAGGCCCTGCTGCACACCCCGGCCGTGGAGCCGTCGAGACCCGACTGGTCGCCCATCCTCGTCGAACTCGGGCACAGCGGCGCGGGCGACGGCCTGGTCCGCGTCGAGGTGTCCGCGTACAGCGAGGGGCGGCGGCACCCGGTGGACTCCGGCACGGTCGAGCAGCACCGGCTGCCCGCGTACGTGCGGGACCGTATCGAGGCGGCCTTCCGGTATCTGACGCCCGGCGCCGACGAGTTGGTCGCCTTCGCGCTGCCCCGGGACTGGCTGGACTGGCCCGTCGACCGCTGGGAGAGCGCCCCCGACGACGACACCCCGCTCGGCTGCGTCTACCCGCTGGTCGTCACCGACCACGCCCGGCGCAAGGCCAGCACCCGGCATGTCCTGACCCGGGCCTGGAAGCGCCTGGACTCCTTGCCGGGCGCGCGGATGCACCGTGTGGAGTGCGGCGGGCCGGAGGAGCCCGGGCGGCTGCGGATGCGGCTGCGACGACCCGACGCCTGCCTCGCCGGGTTCGGCACCGCCCCGGCCGCCTCCCGCACCCGGCCGCACTTCGACACCTCGCTCACGGCGCCGGCCCCGGTGATCGTGTGGTCGCGCGACGGCTGCGGCTCGGGGCAGGAGGACTGCTCCGGAGCGGACGGCTGCACCGGCAAGGCCTTCCTCGACGCGCTCGACGTCTGCCTCACGGCCGTACCGCCCGCCGAACTGCCCCGGCAGATCCTGGCCCTGCGCGAGGAGGCCGACGCCGAGGAGGAGCACTGGGCCCACGGCATCCAGCTGCTGTGGGACGACCCGCGCGTCTTCACCGACCCGCACGCAGTCGCCGCGGCCCACGCCCGGACCCCGGTGGCCTGACCCACCGCGGACCGGCCCGGCGCCCTTAAGAACCACCAGCTCGAAAACGGAGAGCGGAGACCATCCCCCATGCCGCACTGGTCCGTCTACACCGGCAGGAACGAGCCGCACGACGGCATCGACGACCTCCCCGCCCCACCGCCCTGGCGTGCCTTCGACGGCGGGCCCGCCCTGCCGCCACCCGGGGACGGCGAGGACGCGACGGCCGTCTCCCCCGACCGCGTGCACCGGGCGAAGTCGTACGTGGCCACCCCGGAGAGCGTCCGGCTCGTCAACGCCGCGCTCTGCCTGCGCCGCCCCCTGCTCGTCACCGGCCCGCCGGGCACCGGCAAGTCCTCGCTCGCGTACGCGGTGGCGCGCGAGCTGCGCCTCGGCCCGGTCCTGCGCTGGAACATCACCAGCCGCAGCACCCTCGCCGACGGCCTCTACCAGTACGACCCGCTGTCCCGCCTGTACGCGGCCCGGGAGCGGCTGGACGGGCCCGGCCCGGCCGCCGGTGACGTCGAGGACCACCTCCGCCTCGGTCCGCTCGGCACGGCCCTGCTCCCCTACGGCCGGCCCCGCGCCCTGCTCGTCGACGAGATCGACAAGAGCGACCTCGACCTGCCGAACGACCTGCTGAACGTCCTGGAGGAGGGCCAGTACGAGATCCCGGAACTGGTCCGTGCCGCCCGCCACTCCGGCGACGGCGCGGCCGAGGTCCTCGCGGACGGCACGGACACCCCGGTCACCGTCCACCGCGGCCGGGTTCGCTGCCGGGCCTTCCCGTTCGTCGTGATGACCAGCAACGGCGAACGCGAGTTCCCGCCCGCCTTCCTGCGCCGCTGCGTGCGGCTCAAGCTGCGCCGCCCCGACCGGGACCAGCTCACCGACATCGTCCGCGCCCACCTCGACACCCCGGACGGTCACGCGGACCGTCTGATCACCCGCTTCCTGGAGCGGGCGGGCGGCGGCGAACTCGCCACCGACCAGTTGCTGAACGCCCTCTACCTCACCGGAGTGGCGGGCCTCGACGCCGAGTCCCTGGACGACCTCGCCGAGCAGCTGATGCCGTACCTCAGCGCGACGGCCGACGGCGATGGCTTCTGACCACGGCACCGGGCCGTCCCCGGTCGCCCGGCTGGCCGCGGCCCTGTCCGCGGCCGGCGCGTCGCCGACGCCGCGGGAACTGGCCGAACTGCTGTGGATGGCCGGCCAGTTGGACCAGGACCGGTGGGAGCAGGAGCCTTCGGGGAAGCCCGGCGACGGCGACACCCCGTCCGCACCCGAGGGAAACACCCCTGCGGAGGCGGAAACCCCCGCCCCCGTGCCGCCGCAACCGGAGCCGGAGCCGGTCCGTCCCACCCCCGACCGCGTCCCGCTGTCGCTGCCAGCCGCACGCTCCCCGCACCACCGGCACGACTCGCCGGGCGGCGGATCGCCCCTCCTCGCCCCCGCACCCCCGATGCTGCCCCACCCCCTCACGCTCCAGCGCGCCCTGCGCCCGCTGAAGCGCAGGGTGCCCTCCCCGCATGCATGGGTGCTGGACGAGCGGGCGACGGCCGACCGCATCGCCCGGCTCGGCGCCCACCCCGACGTGTGGTTCCCGGTGCTGCGCCCGGCCCCCGACCGCTGGCTGCGCCTGAACCTCGTGCACGACACCGGCCCCACCATGCCGGTCTGGCGCCCCCTGGTGAGCGAACTGCACACCGCCCTCGCCCAGTCGGGCATCTTCCGTGCGGTCACCCTGCACCCGGCGACCCCGGACGGCCGTGCCCGCCACGTCCCCGTCCTCGACGACGGCCGCACCGTCACCCTCGTGATCAGCGACTGCATGGGCCCGCAGTGGCGTCCGGGCGAGGCGGGCGACCGCTGGTACCGCACCCTGCGCCACTGGGCGCACCGCATGCCCCTCGCCGTGGTGCAGCCCCTGCCGGAGCACCTGTGGTCCTCGACCGCGCTGCCCGCCGAGCCGGGCCTGCTGACGTCCCCGGCCACGGCGGCGCCCTCGGCGGCCCTGTCCTTCACCCCCTACGAAGCCGCACCACCCCCGGACCGGGCCCTGCCCGTCCCGGTCCTGGAACCGGGCGCGCCCTGGCTCGCCCACTGGGCGGCCCTGATCGCCGGCCCGGGCGGCGCCCGCACCCAGGGCGCGGCGGCCTGGCTGCCGCCCGCTCCCGCACCGCCCGCGGAACCGGCCCAGGACATCGCCGGCTCCTCCCCCGAGGACCTGGTGCTGCGCTTCCGCGCGACCGCGTCCCCGGAGGCCTTCCGGCTCGCCGGGCACCTCGCGCTGGCGGTCCCCTCGGTCCCGGTGATGCGCCTCGTGCAGCGCGCCGTGGACCGCGACCCGCGCCCCCAGCACCTGGCCGAGGTGATCCTCAGCGGCATGCTCACCGCCGTCCCGGGCCCGCCCGGCTCCTACGCGTTCCGGCCCGGCGTACGGGAGTTGCTCCTGCGCTCCCTGCCCCGCACGGCCCGCGGCCGGACCCAGGAGTTCCTCGCGCGGATCGGCAGCCTGATCGACGAGCGGGCGGGGCTCGCGGCCGGGGAGTTCCAGGCCGAGACGACGGACGAACGCGACGGCTCCGGCCCGGCGTTCGCGACGGTGAGCGAGGAGACGGTACGACGGCTGGGCCACCACACCCGCCCCACGATCCTCTTCGAGGCCGACGACCTGAACCGGCCGGAGGCCCGGATCACCCTCGAGTACGCGGTGCACGAGATGCTCGCGCGCGGCGCCCTGGCCGCCCACCAGTTCGACGTACGCGTCCGCCCCGACGGTTACGTCGTCCACACCGAACCCGGCACCTACGTCCTCCCCGTCCTGGTCGCCGTCCTGCGCGGCCTGCCCGAGGTCCTCACCGGGCTCGTGGACCCGCCGTCCCTGACCGTCACCTTCTGGGACCGGCCCGCCCCGCCGCCGGAGGTACCGCCGGTGCCCGGCGGCATCCAGGTGGTCGTCGCCCCGGCCGTGTACGAGGAGTTCGCCGCCAGCTCGGCCGCCCAGGGACCCCAGCGCTTCCAGCCCCTGTTCCGGGACGGCGCGACGGACACCCCGCCGGTCGCCTGGTCCTGCCCGCTGTCCCCGCCCGCCGCCCCGCAGCCCGAGACCCGCGACCTGGTGCAGGGCCCCTTCATCACGCACGACCTGCGCCGCCTCGGGATACCGGCCCCCGGCCGCACGGCCGTCGTCCACACCCGGCCCGACGGCCCGCTCACCCTGCTCGACCCCGCCCAGCCGCACGGCGACCGGCCGTCGCGGTTCGTGACGTACTTCAAGGTGGATCTCACCACCCACCAGTCCCACCACCGGGTCTCCCTGCCGAGCTCCGGCAAGGGCGCGTTCACCGCCGCGGTCGAGCTGTCCTGGCACGTGGACGACCCGGTCGCCTTCGTGCGCGCCGAGGTCAGCCGGGTCTCCGAGCCGCTGCTCGGGCATCTGCTGGAGGAGGCGGCCCGGATCACCCGCCGCCATCCGCTGCGCCGGGCTGGCGCGGCCCAGCGCGCGGTCAACGCCGGGCTGCGCAGGTGGCCGGTGCCGGGGCTGTCGGTGGCGGCGTCGGTGCAGCTGGCACCGGAGGGGGCGGCTCTGCCCGGCATTCCGCAGGACCCGGCCCGGTCGGCCCGCCCGCTGTCCGCCCTCCTCGGCGAGGCCGAGACCGTCCTGCTCGGCTTCGACGGCCCCATGGCCCGCCTGTTCTCGGCGGCCGCCGCCCGCGAGGCCGCGCTCGACCTGCTCGCCCTCGTCACCGAGCACCGCGACCCGCAGGACGCCCTGACGGGCCGGCCCCTGGCCGCCGCCGCGGCACGGGAGACGTTCGTCCATCCGCTCGACGTCCTGCGGGCGTTCGCCCAGGACCGGCTCGGACCGCTGCTCCGCGACCGTCTCGGCGCCATCGAACTGCGCGCGGTCCCCGACGCTCCGACGACCCACAACTCCGTGCCGCTGGTCCGGGCCCTGCACGGCTCCGGCCGCCGCGTCAGCGTGGTCACGGACGCCGGCGCACCGGCCGTGCACCGCTACCTGGAGCCCTACCGCCTCCCCCTGGCCGGCATCCACGCCCGCGGCGAGGACCTCACCCTGCTGACCCCGCATCCCGACTGCCTCCTGCGCGCGATGCACTCCTCGGGCGGCGCCGCCGCGACCGGCGTGCTCATCGGCTCCACGGTCGCCGAACTCACCGCCGCCCAGCAGGCCGGAGTGCGCTTCGTCGGCCTCGCCCGCAACACCACCGCCGCCCGGCAGCTCGACGAGGCGGGCTGCGAGACCACCGTCACCTCGCTGGCACCGCTCCTGGAGGCGGCGCGCTCCCTCCAGGCCCGGTGAGGGACAACCGCCCGTTCGGCGGCGCCCCGCCCGGCCCCCTCAGAAAGGCGCCCCCGCCCTCTCCCGCGCACGATGCGAGGGAGGCCCGCCGCCCGGCGGTCCCACATCGCGAGGCCCGCCACCTGGCGGCCTCCCACGGTCTGTGCTCTCGGGAGGACCTGCCATGACCGCCAGTCTGGAGCAGTTGCGCCGCTGCCACTTCGCCGTCGACCTGGGGGCGGCCCGCACACGCGTCTACGTCAAGGGCGCCGGGCTCGTCGTCGACCAGCCGTCCGCCGCCGCCGTGAACACCCGCACCGGCGCGCTGATCGCGGTCGGCGAGCTCGCGGAGAAGATGACGGGCCGCACACCGGACTACATCCGGGTGGTACGGCCGGTCTCCGGCGGCACCGTAGTCGACATCGAGATGGCGCAGCGCATGCTGCGGCACCTGCTCGGCGACAAGATGCGCCGCAGCCTGCGCCGCAAGCCGATCCTGCGCGCCGCGGCCTGCACCCCGCACGACGCCGACCCGCTCGCCCAGCGCGCCGCCATCGAGACGCTGGTCGGTCTCGGGGCCCGCCGCGTGGAGCTGGTCGACACGCTGATCGCCGCCGCCGTGGGCTGCGGACTGCCCGTGGAGCAGCCCGAGGCCACGATGGTCATGGTGTGCGGTGCCGCTGCCACGCAGGTGGCGGTGCTGTCCCTCGGCTCGATCGTCACCGCCGAGCGCATCCCGGTGGGCGGCGAGGCCGTCGACAACGCGATCGTGCAGCACCTGCGGCACGAGCACGAGCTGATGCTGCCCAGCCAGTCGGTACGGCCGTTGCAGCTCGCCCTGTCCGGCAACGGCCTCACCCCGCAGGGCCCGGCCTCGACGGAGATCCACGGGCGGGACGTCGCCACCGGCCTGGCCCGCTCCGTCCAGGTCGACACCGCGGCCGTGCGGGACGCCATCCAGACGCCGCTCACCGCGATCCTGGACGGCATCGGCAAGGTGCTGCGCTCCTGCCCTCCCGACCTGGTCGCCGACCTCGCCGACCGGGGAATCATGATGGTCGGCGGCAGTGCGCTGCTGCCGGGCCTGGACCAGATGCTGCGTCAGGCGACCGGCATGCCGGTGCACATCGCCGAGCGGCCGGACGTGTGCGCCGTGCAGGGCCTCGGCGCGATGCTGGAGGGCAGGATCGAACCGCTGGCGCTGGATCCGCTGGGATCCTGAGGGGCCGGCGGGGCGAAGCCCTCAGCGGGCGAACCAGCAGCGCACGGTCGTCCCGTCGTCCCCCCGGTGCACCCGCACCAGGTCGGCGATGAGGTTCACCAGCAGCAGTCCGCGCCCGCCGCGCTGGTCGCGGGGCACGGGCCGGCGTCCGGCCAGCGGGTCCGCGAGCCGCCCTTCGTCGCGCACCTCGCACACCACGTACCCGTCCTCGGTCCACACCCGCATCACCCCGGAACCGCCGCCGTGCACCACGCTGTTGGTGGTGAGCTCGGCCATGGCGAGGGCCAGGTCGTCCAGCTTGACGCCGGTGAGTCCGAGCCGCGCGCCCTCCCCGACGGCCACGTGCCGGGCCTGGGAGAGCGAGCCGGAGTCGAAGGCGAACGTCAGCGCATCCGGTACGGGCGGCAGCGCCTCGTTGTAGCGGGCGACGACATCCCCGGGGGCGTACGCGTCACTGCCCTGCTCCAGCCGGGAGCCGGAGGGGATGACGGTCGGGTGGGTGGCGTAGGCGTCGGCGAGGACGTGCTCGGGGAGCCGCTCTACGTCGTACGGACACAGGATGGTCGCCGTACGGCCCCGGAAGGCCGCGTTGATGAGCGCCTCGTGCTGGACGCACGCGGGGTACTCGGTGTCGGAGCGCCCGGCCCAGATGGGCTCGCCGATGATCCGCACCCGGCGTCCGGGCGGCTGGGCGTCGGCGAACGCGCGTAGCACGCCGGGAATGATCCGCCCGGGATTCCGGCCGGCCTCGCACATGTCCAGCAGCCGCACCGCCTCGGCGGCCTCGCCCAGCGCGTCCCGGATCAGCGCGAGGTTCTTGCCGGGCACCGCGACCGCCACGGGGTCGCCGGCCGCCAGGCCCTCGCGCACGAAGGGCACGGTGACGTCGAGGTACTCGTCCACGTCGCGGTAGAAGAGCGCGGGATGGACGAAGGGCTCCAGGGGACCGAAGGGTTCGGTCACGGCAGCGGTCATGACACCGTTACCTCGATCCCGGCATGGTCGGGCCACAGCAGGTCCAGCGTCCGCCGCAGGGCCGCGGGCGGACGTCGCACGACGAACCGCCGGCCGTCCCCGAGCTGCCCGGCGGCGGCCGCGAGCGCGCCCGCGCCCGCGACGTCGACGAACGTCACGTCGGACAACTCCAGGTAGTACACGTCCTCATCCTCGCGAACGGCCTGCTCCAGTACGCCTTCCCAGATCGCACGTGTCGTCAGGACGACCTCGCCCGCCGCCCGGACACCCTGCTGCCCGGGCAACGGGAACACCTCCAGGCCCGGCACGGGACCACGGGCCCCGGCGGCCGGCACCCGATACTGAGTGTTCAAGCCCTCTCCCCACGTTTGTGGACCACGGCGCTGGTACCCGCCCGGGGCAATTTCATTCCCCGTAGTGGTGTGTAGTACGCCGTACGGCGGGCAGGCGCATCTCACAGCGGCGTCGACGGGGGCGAGTGACGCCGGGCAGTTCCCGCGAGGAGGAACACGACCGACCAGGACCGAAAAGGCGGTGACATGACGTCAGCGGCATCACCACATCGCACAGGAGGGTCGAACACACTGGTCATCAGTGGCCGCGTGGGTGCGGACCGGGCCGAGCTCACCCCGTGCGGTGAGCTGGTTCACGGCTGCGCGGAAACTCTGACCAGGACCCTGTCCGAGCTACCGCCCACGATCACGCGGGTGGACCTGGACATGGAGGGCGTGCACTTCATGGACACGGCGGGTCTGCAGTTCCTCGACGTGCTGGGCGAATTCGCCCGGCAGCGGTTCGTGACGGTCACGACCACCAACTGGAACGGCCAGCCGCGCCGGATCCTGGAGCTGGCGGGCCTGGACACGACCGACCCCCTGCGTCCCGCGCCCCACCCCGAGCCCGAGCCCGCCCAGCCGTCGGCCCCGGCCTCCTCCGCGGTCGCCCTGGAACGCTCGGAGCGTCTGCACGTCCTCCAGGAGGAGGTCGAGCAGCTCCGCCAGGCCATCGCCTCCCGGCCGGTCATCGACCAGGCCCGGGGCATCCTCATGGCCAGCCACGGCTGCACGTCCGACGAGGCCTGGCACATCCTGCGCGAGACCTCCCAGCTGTCCAACACCAAGCTCCGCGACGTGGCCGCCGCCGTGACGGCCGGCGCCAAGCCCGACGGCCCCCGTCCGTCCCACGAACTCCGCGAGGCCTTGCGTCGAGCCATCGCCCGCCGCCGCCCGACCTGAGACCGAGCCCAGGACTTCGGCCTGAGCCGCCCGGCCCCACCCGCGGCGGCCCCGACCTCCTGCGCGAATCCACCCCACCGGTCTCACCCACGCCCCTCCGCGCCCAGGACCGACCGGACACCGGCCACGACCGACCGACCGTCCCCCCGGACCGCCCAGACACCACCCCGGACAAACCCAACGGCCGAGGCCACACCACCCCACCGGTCCTTCTCGCACCCGCCGCCCCCGGGCGTAGCGCACCCGAACCAGACCCGACCGCCCTCCCTCCCCGCACCGGCCACCCGGCAGGCCCAACGGCTGACGCCGCCCCGCCCCACCGGTCCCTGGACACCATCGGGTCCCTCCCGGCCACGGCCGACCGGCTGTTCCCCCCGGACCGACCGGCTGTCGCGGTCCGCGGCACACCCCGACGGTCTCTCCGCCGATCTGCGAGCCGCGAGCCCTTCCCCCCAACCGTCACCACCCCGGCCAACCGGCTATCTCCTCGGAGCCAACCCCGCAACCTCTCGCGGGCCGCGCGAGTGCCGCTGCGCGACCGCCCGGCTGTTCCTCCTCGGCCGACCGGCCACCGCACCGGGAACGACCGGTCCGCCCGCCCGGGCCCGCCGGCTCCCGGCCCGCCGACCGGCAGTGGCTCAAGGGCCCCGCGCCCCGTTTGCCCCCACACCCGGCGGGTACCCGGCGGCAGCCTCTTCCGGTCCCCCTGCCGAGGAGAACTCCATGGGTTTCAACCCTCTCGAGCACCAAGGCATCCCCCTGGACCGCCAGCTTCGAAGCTGGCGGGAGCTGGACGTCGAGCCGGTGGATCCCGATCACGCCGATCCGTACACCCGCTGCCGGATCATCACCATGAACGGCATCGAGGTCGAGGCGATCCTCTTCAGCCACCAGTTCGCCCGCCACTGCCCCGACCCGGACGTCAAACGGCAGCTCGCGGAGGTCCGCTACATCGAGCACCAGCAGCAGAAGACCGTCAACTGGCTGCTGCCGGGCCTGGCCTCCGTCCTGGAGACGACCATCGCCTACGAACAGGTCGCGGTGGACCTCACCGGCTGGATCGCCCGCCACGAGCCCGACCCGTACCTGAAGCAGGCGTACGAGTTCGGCGTCCTGGAGGACTTCGACCACCTGTACCGGTACGCCAACCTCTACGAGATGATCGAGCACCGCAAGGCGGAGTCGATCGTCGACGGCCTCACCGAGGTGATGCCGGGCCGGCCGACGAAGTTCCACCACCGCCACCCGCACGACAACGTGCGCGAGCCGTACGACCGCTCGACCACCAACCCGCTGTCCAAGCTGCACGCCCTGACGATCATGTCGGCCGAGCAGCAGACCATGAACTTCTACATGAACGTCGGCCCCCAGTACATGGAGCCGATCGCACGGCAGCTCTACCAGGAGATCGGCCTGATCGAGGAGGAGCACGTCACCCACTACGAGTCCCTGGTCGACCCGGGCGAGACCTGGTGGGAACAACTCGTCAACCACGAGTACAACGAGTGCTACCTCTACCACTCCTTCATGGAGCAGGAGCCGGACCCGAAGGTGAAAGCCATCTGGGAGCTGCACCTGAACATGGAGCTCGAACACCTGCGGATCGCCTGCGACCTGATGCGCCGTCATGACGGCCGCGAACCGCAGGAGATCCTCGCTCCGGAGCTGCCGAACGTCCTGACGTTCGAGCAGAACAAGGTGTTCGTACGCGACCTCCTGGACACCCAGATCGACGTGACCACGCTGGGCACCGGCTACGTGCAGGACGCGCACGAGCGGTTCGAGCGGATGCAGGAGCAGATCCACGGCGGCGAGGAGCCGCCCAGCGAGCGCGTGATGGCCCAGCACCGCGAGATGTTCGGCCGCGAGTACCGCATCGAGACCGAGGGCGGCCACCCCGACCTCGCCTCCCGGGAGAGGGACTGACATGGCCGGAATCGCCGATTCGGACGCCGATGTCGTAGCCCTGCTCATGCGCCAGCACGGCGACATCCGCAACCTCTTCGACGAGGTCGAGCAGACCACCGGGGACGAGCGCCGCGCGGCGTTCCGCCGGCTGGTCCGGCTGCTGGCCGTGCACGAGACCGCCGAGGAGGAGGTCGTCCGCCCGTTCACCCGGGCGAACGTGCCGGGCGGCGAGCAGGTGGTCGAGGACCGCCTGAACGAGGAGCGGGAGGCGAAGGAGCTCCTGTCCCGCCTGGACGGCATGGACCCGGACGACCCCAAGTTCCTGCCCGAGCTCCTCTCGCTGCGCCTGGACGTGATGGCACACGCCCGCGCCGAGGAACGCTACGAGTTCAACCACATCCGCCGCCACGCGGACCAGGCGCGTCTGGCGTCGATGGCTTCGGCCGTGAAGGCCGCCGAGGCCATGGCCCCGACCCACCCGCACCCCGGCACGGAGTCCGCGGCCAAGAACCTCATGCTGGGCCCGCTCGCGGCCGTCGTCGACCGCACCCGGGACGCCGTCCGCAAGGCCATGGGCAAGGACGGGTGAGTTACCGCCGCTCCCTGACCGGTGGGGCGCTGTCGGGACTCGGCATCGCCGCGTTCGTCGACGAGACCGTCTTCCACCAGCTGCTCCACTGGCACCACTTCTACGACAGATCCACCCCCGACGTGGGACTGGTCTCCGACGGCCTGTTCCACGCCGGTGGCTGGCTGGCCATGGTGGCGGGGCTGTTCCTCTACGCCGACCTGCGCCGCCGGGGCGGCCCGCTGCGCCCGGCCTGGTGGTCCGGCGTCTGCCTGGGCATCGGCGGCTTCCAGCTCTACGACGGCACCGTCCAGCACAAACTGCTGCGCCTGCACCAGATCCGCTACGACGTCGATCCGCGCCCGTACGACTGGACCTGGAACGTGATCGCCGTCCTGTTCCTGCTGGCCGGCCTGCTCCTGTGGCACCGGGCGCGGCGCGCCGTGCGGGAGCGGTCGCGATGACGCCCACGCCGGCTCCCCTGCCCGTCCTGGTACTCCTGTGCTGCCTGCTCTACACGGCGGCCGCCGCCCGGCTGCGGCACCGCGGGGACCGCTGGCCGCTGCGGCGCGACGCGGGGCTCTGGCTGGGCGGCGGCCTGCTGGTGGCGGCGTTCGCCGTGCCGTGGGAGTCGTGGCTGCCGCCGTTCACCGCGCACATGGCCGCCCACCTCACGGCCGGCATGGCGGCACCGATCCCGGTCGTCCTCTCCCGCCCCGTCACCCTGGCCCTGCGCGTCCTCCCCCTCCCGGCCCGCCGCGCCCTGGTCTCCCTGACCCGCTCCCGCCTCGTCACGGCCCTGCTCTACCCACCGGTGGCCGCTGCCCTGGACATCGGCGGCCTGTGGCTCCTCCACCGCGCTCCCCTGCCGCCGTCCCTGCACCACAGCCCCCTGCTCTTGCTGCACCTCTTCCTCGCCGGAACGCTCTTCACCTTCGCCCTGCTCGCCGTGGACCCGGTCCGCCACCGGCCGGGCCTCGCCGTGCGCGCCGGCACCCTCCTGGCGGCCGCCGCGGCCCACGCCGTCCTGGCGAAGAGCCTGTGGGCGACGGGCCCGCCCGGCACGGCCTTCACTCCCGCCGACCTGCGCCTCGCCTCGCAGCTCATGTACTACGGCGGTGACGCGGTGGAGATCGCCCTGGCCCTGTTGCTGGCGTCCCAGTGGTACCGCGCGCAGGGCCGGTCACTCCGGTCCCACCGGGGTACCCGGCAGCCTGCACCGGCATGAGGAGACACACGATGAGCGACCAGACCCCGTCCCAGGCCGAAGGCGACCGCGAGGACGACCAGAACACGACCCCCACCCCGACCCCGACCCCGTCCCAGGCGGAGGGCGACCGCGACGACACCACCGCCGCCGAGGAGGAGGACGACAGCAACTCCTAGGCGCTGGTCCGACGCGGCCCCGGCCCACATGCACGGGCCACCGCGCAACCTGACGTACCGTCCTCGTTGTGAGCGATGTACCTCCCGCGAACCCCCGACGGGCAGTCAGGCGAGCGGACTCCGTGCGTGCGGTGATCGGCGACGATCCGGCGCTGCGGGCGGCCTACGGGCTGTGCCGGCGCCGGACCAGGGAGCAGGACCCGGCGGAGTACGCGCTGATCGAGCTGGTGCCCGCGGCGCTGCGCCCGGCCTGCTGGGCCCTGTGGGCGGCGGCCAACGCGCTCGACGACCTGGGCGACGACCGCACCGCGCCCGCCGCCGAACGGGCTGCCCGGGTCGAGGAGTGGATCACCGCCCTGCACCGCGAACTGCCCACCGGCACGAGCCCGGACCCGATCCGCCGCGCGCTCGTCGACACCGCGGCGCGCTGGCGGCTGGACCTGTCTGAACTGCACGGCGCCATGGTCCAGGTCCGGGACGACACCGACGGCAGGCACTTCGCCGACTGGGCCGCGTGGCGCACCTGGGGCCGGGACAACCTGCTGCCCTGGTTCGGCCAGGTCCGTACCCTCTTCGACCGGGTCGGCGTCCCGGTGGCACTGCGGCTGGACACCCGGGAGATCTACGAGGAGTTCCTGGACGGCGTCCGGCTCACGGACATCCTCACCGATCTGTCCGCCGACCTCGCCCAGGGCGATCTCCTCCTGCCCGAGGAGGCCCTGCGGCCCCACCCCGGGGCCGCGGACGACCTGGCGCAGCGGCGCTGGAGCCCCGCCGTCGCCGCCCTGGTCACAGAGCTGACCGGCCAGGCCCGCCGGTGGGTGAGCCAGGACGGTCTCAGCCGCGGGATGCACCCCGGGCCCGCCACCGTCCTGCACACCATGGCCGCCCTGCTGCGCGCCCAGCTCGACGCGATCGGCTCCGCCGGCCCGGCCCTCCTGCGGCGCCCGCCCCGGCCCACGCTCGGCACCCGGGCCCGCATCCTCGTCCCCGCCCGGGCCCGCGCCGCCCTGGCCTGGAGCCTGACCCCGCTGACGGTGCCGCCCGCACGGCCCGCCGGGCACGGCAGCCCGCCCCCGGCCGACCGGACGGCACGCACCCGGACCTTCCGGCCCCCGCCACCGCACCCCGACGGCCATCGGCCCCCGGACATCCCGCCGGACCGGCTTCCCGCCCACGTCGCCGTGATCATGGACGGCAACGGCCGCTGGGCCGAGCAGCGCGGCCTGCCCCGGCACGAGGGGCACCGGGCCGGCGCCACCGCCGTCCGCGAGGTGGTGCACGGCGCCCTGGAGATCGGCCTGCGGCACCTGACGCTCTACACCTTCTCCACCGAGAACTGGCACCGCGATCCCGAGGAGGTCGACGCGATCCTCGACCTCGTGCGCCGCGAGGTCGTCGACGACCCCTTCCGCGACCTCGACGTCCGGCTGCGCTGGCACGGCCGCACCGGCCGCCTGCCACCCGACCTGTCCGACCTCCTCGACCTGCGGGAGCGCGGTACCCGCACCCGCACCGGCCTGACGCTGACGATGTGCATCGACTACGGCGGCCGCGACGAGCTCACCCGCACCGCCGCCGCCCTCGCCCGCCGGGCCCGGGCCGGTCACCTCGATCCCGACCTGATCGGCGAGGAGGACTTCGCCCGGCACCTGCCCCGCCCGGACATGCCGGACGTCGACCTGCTCTGGCGCACCGGTGACGAGCAGCGCATCTCCAACTTCCTGCCCTGGCACACCGCCTACGCCGAGCTGCACTTCACGCCGGACCTCTGGCCCGACACGGACCGCCGCCACCTGTGGCAGGCGATCACCACGTACACCCGCCGCCAGCGCCGCCACGGCACCGTCCCCGCGGGCGCATGAGGGAGTCCGGTCAGCCGGCGAAGCCCTGGTCGCTCAGCGCCTTCTCGACACGGGCACGGTGGTTGGCCTCCCAGGCGCCGAGGGACTCCGCGGCCTCCTTGGCCAGCTTCGCCCGAGCCGCCGCGAGGATCTCCTCCCGGCGGGCGGCGGGGGTGACGACGACGCCTTCCTCGTCGGCGACCACGATGTCGCCGGGGTGCACGAGCACGCCGCCGACGCGGGCCGGCTCACCGAGCGCGCCGGCCTTCTCCTTGGTTCCGGGGATCGGTATGACACCGCGTGAGAAGACGGGAAAGCCCGCCTCGCGCACCTCGCCGAGGTCGCGGATGACACCGTCGACCACGAAGGCCGCGACCCCCCGGCGCTGGGCGACGGCGCACACGTTGCCGCCGGCCAGCGCGTAGTCCACGTCGCCCGACTCCACGACGATGACCGAGCCGGGCTCGGCGCGGTAGATCGCGGCGTGCAGCATCAGGTTGTCGCCGGGCACGCACCGCACGGTGTACGCGGGACCCGCGACGCGGGGCGAGTTCCACAGCGGGCGGATGCCGGTGTCCATGACCTGTGCGCGGCCCAGCAGGTCGGCGAGGGTGGTGGGAGGAACGTCCTGGAAGGGAGAAGTCACACCGGCGATCCAAGCAACAAGGCATCAACCGACGCCACTTGGTTCCAGCCAGTGATCACGCAGGCCCGGCCGGGGAAGAACGCCTGCGGGTACGGTGGCGACGTCGTACCGAGGGGGAGCGGAATGCGCTACATCATCATCGGGTCCGGGGCAGTCGGCGGTTCGGTCGGGGGGCGGTTGCACGAAAGTGGCCGGTCCGTCGTCCTGGTCGCCCGCGGCGCGCACTTCGAGGCGCTGCGCGACAACGGGCTGCGGCTGAAGGTCCCCACCGGCACGCTCACCCTCGACGTGCCCGTGGCGGCACGGCCCGAGGACGTCGAACTGCGCGAGGACGACGTGCTCGTCCTCGCCGTCAAGACCCAGGACACCGTGGCCGCTCTGGACACCTGGGCCGCGCGGCCGGTGGCGGGCGGCGGCACGGCGGGCGAACGTCTGCCTCTGGTGTGCGCCCAGAACGGAGTGGAGAACGAGCGCCTGGCACTGCGCCGCTTCCGTGAGGTGTACGGCATGTGCGTCGTCCTGCCCAGCAGCTACCTGAACCCGGGCGAGGTCGTCGCGCCCTGCGGCCCGTACACCGGCGCCCTGGTCATCGGCCGGTACGGGACGGGCCCGGACGCGACCGCCCGGCGGATCGCGGACGACCTGGAGAAGGCCTGCTTCCTGGCTCCGGTGGTGACGGACGTGATGCGCTGGAAGTACGGCAAGCTCCTCGGCAACCTCGCCAACGTGGTCGAGGCCGTGTGCGGCTCCGCCTCGGACGCCGCCGCGCGGGATCTGATCGCCCGGGCGCAGGCCGAGGGCGCCGCGGTCCTCGACGCCGCGGGCATCGCCTACGCGAGCGAGGCCGAGATCACCGAGCTGCGCAGCGGAACGGTCGACCCGCAGCCGATCGCCGGCGAGCGCACGCGCGGCTCGTCGTGGCAGAGCCTGGCGCGGGGCGCGGGTTCGATCGAGACGGACTACCTCAACGGGGAGATCGTGCTGCTCGGCCGGGAGCACGACGTGCCCACGCCGGTGAACGCGACCCTCCAGCACGCCGCCAGGGAGAGCGTGAGCCGGGAGCCGGGCAGCCTGACGGCCGACGAACTGAGCAGGCGCATCGCAGCGATACAGAGGGCCACCCCCGGCCCAGCGACTTGATCGTGCATGATCAGTGCGAGCCCCTCGACCGCCTGCCGCGCGGCGGGGAGGCGACACATTGATCATGTAAGGAGATGGCGTTGTCCATCTGGGAAGCACTGGCCGTCCTCGCAGCCGGCATCGGAGCGGGCACGATCAACACCATCGTCGGTTCCGGCACCCTGATCACCTTCCCGGTACTGCTCGCCACCGGGCTGCCGCCGATCACAGCCAACGTCTCCAACGCCCTCGGCCTCGTCCCGGGCTCCATCAGCGGAGCCATCGGCTACCGCGCCGAACTCCGCGGACAGGGCCGCCGCGCGCTCGTCCTCGGTATCACCGCTCTCGTCGGCGGACTCGGCGGCGCCGTCCTGCTCCTCACCCTGCCCTCGGAGGCCTTCGACACGATCGTCCCCGTACTGATCGCTCTCGCGCTCGTGCTCGTACTGCTCCAGCCACGCCTCGCCAGAGCCGTACAGCGCCGCCGCGCGGACAACGGCACCACCGGCCGCCCGCACGGCGGCCCCGTCCTCCTCGTCGGACTGCTCCTCGCGAGCGGGTACGGCGGCTACTTCGGCGCCGCCCAAGGCGTCCTGTACCTCTCCTTGATGGGCCTGCTCCTCGACGAGGACCTGCAACGCGTCAACGCCGTCAAGAACATCCTCGGAGCCGTCGTCAACGGCGTCGCCGCCTGCTTCTTCCTCTTCGTCGCCGAGTTCGACTGGACGGCGGTCCTGCTGATCGCCGCCGGCTCCACCCTCGGCGGACAGATCGGCGCCAAGGTCGGCCGCCGCCTCCCGCCCACCGCGCTCCGGGCCGTCATCGTCGCCGTCGGCATCATCGCGATGGTGCAGCTCCTGCTGCGCTGACTCGGTAGAAACGGTTCTGCTGGCGAGAACCGCGAGTGGGGCGGGTGGGACTCGAACCCACGGCCGACGGATTATGAGTCCGCTGCTCTAACCGGCTGAGCTACCGCCCCATAGCGGCGTGTCGCGTACATGTGTGCGCGCCGTCTGCCGCAGCATAGCCGCTCATACGATCTCCTGCTTCGTGTGGTCGGCTTCGCACGGCCTTCGTGACCATGAGGACTGCGACCAGCGCCGCACGGTTCCCAGGAGATCGGAACGGACATGAAAAAGGACCCCTGCGGGGCCCTCGTTCAACATGCTCCCCCGACTGGACTCGAACCAGTAACCTGCCGGTTAACAGCCGGCTGCTCTGCCAATTGAGCTACGGAGGACCGAGCTCCCCGGACTGGACTCGAACCAGTAACCTGCCGGTTAACAGCCGGCTGCTCTGCCAATTGAGCTACCGAGGAAGGTCTCGTTTTGCATCGAACGCACCTACCTGGGTATTCGCCAGGGGGCGCGCGCTCGCTGCGACACATACATTAGCGCAAGCAGGGGGGTGCTTCGCCAATCGGTACTCCCCGGCGCCCGCGCCGCACCGGAGACCCACGCAAGGGAAGGGTGACCGCCATGCGTTACCGGCTCACGTTCGTCGCCGGAGTCGTCCTGGGTTACGTGCTGGGCACGAGGGCCGGACGGGAGCGCTACGAACAGCTGAAGAAGTCGGCCCGCCAGTTCGCGCAGAACCCCGCCGTCCGCAACACCGCGGAGTCGGCGGCCCACCAGGGCCGCGAGTTCGCGGGCAAGGCGTACCACGTGGTGAGCGACAAAGTCGGCGACCGCGTCCCCGACTCGGTGGCCGAACGAGTCCGCCACCTCAAGGAGCGCGCCACCCACAACGGCGGCGAGGACGACTGGGGTACGAGCAATACGTAACAGTTCCTTGTCAGGCGCCGGGCACAGCCACGCCCTCAAGGGGCGCGGGGAACTGCGCGACCAGCCACGACGAGGCCCGCACCCGGAACCCGGCGACATCCCCCACGGCGCCCACGGCTGAAGCCGGCGCAGCGGTACGGCAGAATTTTGGCCATGGGGATAGTCGCCGGGTTGGACAGTTCACCCGATTTCACTCGCATCGTCGTCTGTGACTCGGACACCGGAGCCGTGCTCAGGCAGGGATATGCACCGCATCCGGTGGAGAGCCCCGACGGCGGCCGGCCGTCCGACGTCGACCCGCAGGCCTGGCTGCTGTCCCTGGGCGAGGCCGCGGGCGGCGGACTGCTGGAGGGCGTGCAGGCCATCGGCGTCTCGGCGCAGCAGAACGCCGTCGTGCCGCTGGACGCGCAGGGCAACACCGTCCGGCCGGCGATGGTCGGCGGCGACAAGCGCACGCAGGTCGCGGCGGCCGACCTGATCGACGCGCTCGGCGGGCGCGAGGCGTGGGCGCAGGCGGTGGGGTGTGTGCCGCAGGCCGCGCAGCCGGTGACGAAGCTGCGCTGGCTGGCCCGGACCGAGCCGGAGAACGCGCAGCGCACGGCGATCCTGCTCCAGGCGCACGACTGGCTGGTGTGGCAGTTGCTGGGCCGCCCGATCCGCAGGACCACCGACCGGGGCGGGGCGTCCAGCACGGGGTACTGGTCGGCGGCGACCGGCGCCTACCGGCCCGACCTCGTCGAGCTGGCGCTCGGGCACCAGGCCATGCTGCCGGAGGTGATCGGCCCGGCGGACGCGGCCGGCAGGACCCCGGAGGGGCTGCTGATCTCCGTGGGGACCGGCGAGACCATGGCGGCGGCGTTCGGGCTCGGCATCGGTCTCGGGGACGCGGTCGTGTCGCTGGGCGCGTCCGGGTCCGTGATGGCCGTGCACCCCGAGGCGCTGGTCGACGGCTCCGGGATGATCACCGCTCTCGCCGACGCGACCGGCATGCACCTGCCCGTCGTCACCACGCTGAACGCCGTACGGACGCTGCGCGGGACCGCCGAGCTGCTGGGGCTGCCCGATCTGGAGAGCCTGTCCGAGCTGGCGATGAAGTCGACGCCGGGGGCACACGGGCTGGTGCTGCTGCCCTATCTGGAGGGTGAGCGGACGCCGAACCTGCCGCACACCGCCGGGACCCTGGCGGGCCTGCGGCGCGAGTCGATGAAGGCGGAGCACCTGGCGCGGGCCGCGTTCGAGGGCATGCTGTGCGGGCTCGCGGACGCGCTGGACGTGCTGCGCGCCCGGGGCGTGGAGGTGCGGCGGGTGTTCCTGCTCGGTCCGGCCGCCGAACTGCCCGCCGTGCAGGCCGCCGCGCCCGCGCTGTTCGGGACGCAGGTCGTGGTGCCGCAGCCGGCGGACTACGCGGCGATCGGCGCCGCCCGGCAGGCGGCCTGGGCGCTCGGGATGTCCCAGGGCTCGCTCGACGCACGGACCCCGCCGGTCTGGCAGGGTGCGGTCGCGCAGGTACTGGAGCCCGGGGAGGAGCTGGCCGTGGGGCAGGCGGTGCGGCAGCAGTTCGTGGCGGTGCGGGAGCAGACGCACCCCGGGGCCTTTTGACCGCCTGTTGGGTTAATTCGGTTGAGGTAACGCGGGTGGAGTGTTCGACGATAGGGGCCAGGGGCAACCAACCGCCCCGTCGTCCACTCTGAGAGAAGCAGCGTGCTCATACGACTCCTGCGCACCCATCTCAGGCCCTACAAGAGGCCCATCACCCTGCTGGTGCTGCTGCAGTTCCTGCAGACCTGCGCCACGCTCTACCTGCCCACACTCAACGCGGACATCATCGACCAGGGTGTCGTGAACGGTGACACCGGCTACATCCTGGGCTACGGCGCCCTGATGATCGGCATCTCGCTGGTCCAGGTCGTGTGCAACATCGGTGCCGTGTACTACGGCGCCCGTACGGCGTCGGCGCTCGGGCGGGACGTGCGGGCTGCCGTGTTCGACCGCGTGCAGTCGTTCTCCGCGCGTGAGGTCGGTCACTTCGGAGCGCCGTCGCTGATCACCCGTACGACGAACGACGTCCAGCAGGTGCAGATGCTGGCGCTGATGACGTTCACGCTGATGGTGTCGGCGCCGATCATGTGCGTGGGCGGCATCGTGCTGGCGCTCGGTCTTGACGTGCCGCTGTCCGGCGTGCTGGTGGCGGTCGTGCCGGTGCTGGGCATCTGCGTGACGCTGATCGTGCGGCGGCTGCGGCCGCTGTTCCGGTCGATGCAAGAGCGACTGGACACCGTGAACCGGGTGCTGCGCGAGCAGATCACCGGCAACCGCGTCATCCGTGCCTTCGTCCGGGACGAGCACGAGCAGCAGCGCTTCCGGAAGGCCAACACCGATCTCACGGACTTCGCGCTGGGCACCGGCAACCTGCTCGCGCTGATGTTCCCGATCGTGATGACGGTGGTGAACCTGTCGTCGATCGCCGTGGTGTGGTTCGGCGCGCACCGCATCGACAGCGGCGGGATGCAGATCGGGGACCTGACCGCGTTCCTCGCCTATCTGATGCAGATCGTCATGTCCGTGATGATGGCCACCTTCATGTTCATGATGGTGCCGCGCGCGGAGGTGTGTGCCGAGCGCATCCAGGAGGTGCTGGACACCTCGTCGAGCGTCGTGCCGCCCTCGGCGCCCGTGCGGGAGCTGCGCCGGCACGGTCATCTGGAGCTGCGCGGGGCGGGCTTCCGCTATCCGGGTGCCGAGGAGCCGGTGCTGCGGGCGGTGGACCTGGTGGCCCGGCCGGGCGAGACGACCGCCGTCATCGGCTCGACCGGCAGCGGCAAGTCCACGCTGCTCGGGCTGGTCCCGCGGCTGTTCGATGCGACCGACGGGCAGGTACTCGTGGACGGCGTCGAGGTGGCGCGGATCGAACCGGAGCTGCTCGCGAAGACCGTCGGGATGGTGCCGCAGAAGCCGTATCTGTTCGCGGGCACGGTGGCGACCAACCTGCGCTACGGCAACCCGGACGCCACCGACGAGGAGCTGTGGCACGCGCTGGAGGTGGCGCAGGCCAGGGACTTCGTGGAGCGGCTGGAGGGCCGGCTGGACGCGCCGATCGCGCAGGGCGGGACGAACGTCTCGGGTGGTCAGCGGCAGCGGCTCGCCATCGCCAGGACCCTCGTACAGCGCCCGGAGATCTACCTCTTCGACGACTCCTTCTCCGCGCTCGACTACGCCACGGACGCCGCCCTGCGGGCCGCGCTGGGGCAGGAGACCGCCGAGGCGACCGTCGTGATCGTCGCCCAGCGGGTGGCGACCATCCGGGACGCCGACCGGATCGTCGTCCTGGACGAGGGCCGGGTCGTCGGCACCGGCAGGCACCACGAGCTGATGGCGGACAACGAGACCTACCGGGAGATCGTGCTCTCCCAGCTCACGGAAGCGGAGGCTGCCTGATGGCAGGGCCCATGGGGCGGATGATGGCCGGGGGCGGGCCCGACCAGCGCTCGCTGGACTTCAAGGGGTCGGGCAAACGGCTCGTCGCGCAGTTCCGGCCGGAGCGCGTCACCATCTACGTGCTGCTGCTGTTCGTGGTGCTCAGCGTCGGCCTCAGCGTCGTCGGGCCGAAGATCCTCGGCAAGGCGACCGACCTGGTCTTCGCGGGCATCGTCGGGCGGGACATGCCGGAGGGGGCGAGCAAGGAGCAGGTCCTCGACCAGATGCGGCAGCGCGGGGACGGTGACGTCGCCGACATGCTGCGCAGCACCGACTTCACGCCCGGCGAGGGCATCGACTTCACCGCCGTCGGGCACGTGCTGCTGCTCGCGCTGGGCGTGTTCGCGGTGGCCGGGCTGCTGATGGCGGTGGCGACGCGGCTGGTGAACCGGGCTGTGAACCGGACGATGTTCCGGATGCGCGAGGACGTGCAGACGAAGCTGTCGCGGCTGCCGCTGTCGTACTTCGACAAGCGCCAGCGCGGTGAGGTGCTGTCCCGCGCGACGAACGACATCGACAACATCGGGCAGACGCTCCAGCAGTCGATGGGGCAGCTCATCAACTCGGTGCTGACCATCATCGGCGTCCTCGCCATGATGTTCTACGTCTCCTGGATCCTGGCGCTGGTCGCGCTGGTGACCGTGCCGCTGTCGTTCGTCGTCGCCACGCGCGTGGGCAAGCGGTCGCAGCCGCACTTCGTGCAGCAGTGGCGCTCGACGGGCAAGCTCAACGCGCACATCGAGGAGATGTACACCGGGCACGCGCTCGTGAAGGTGTTCGGGCGGCAGGAGGAGTCGGCGCAGCAGTTCGCCGAGCAGAACGAGGCGCTGTACGAGGCCGGGTTCCGGGCGCAGTTCAACAGCGGGGTCATGCAGCCGCTGATGTTCTTCGTGTCGAACCTCAACTACGTGCTGGTCGCGGTCGTCGGCGGGCTGCGGGTCGCCTCGGGCTCGCTGTCCATCGGTGACGTGCAGGCCTTCATCCAGTACTCGCGGCAGTTCTCCATGCCGCTGACGCAGGTCGCGTCCATGGCGAACCTGGTGCAGTCGGGTGTCGCCTCGGCGGAGCGGGTCTTCGAGCTGCTGGACGCGGAGGAGCAGAGTGCCGATCCGGTGCCGGGCGTGCGGCCCGAGGAACTGCGCGGGCAGGTGGCGCTGGAGCACGTGTCGTTCCGCTACGACCCGGAGAAGCCGCTGATCGAAGACCTGTCGCTGAAGGTCGAGCCGGGGCAGACGGTGGCCATCGTCGGCCCGACAGGTGCCGGCAAGACGACGCTGGTGAACCTGCTGATGCGGTTCTACGACGTCACCGGCGGGCGCATCACCCTCGACGGGGTCGACATCGCGCGGATGTCCCGGGACGAACTGCGCGCCGGGATCGGCATGGTGCTCCAGGACACGTGGCTGTTCGGCGGCACGATCGCGGAGAACATCGCGTACGGGGCGTCCCGGCAGGTGACCCGCGGGGAAGTCGAGGAGGCGGCCCGGGCCGCGCACGCGGACCGGTTCGTCCGTACGCTGCCGGACGGGTACGACACGGTGATCGACGACGAGGGGACGGGGGTCAGCGCGGGTGAGAAGCAGCTGATCACCATCGCCCGGGCGTTCCTGTCCGATCCGGTGATCCTGGTGCTGGACGAGGCGACGAGTTCGGTCGACACGCGGACCGAGGTGCTGATCCAGAAGGCCATGGCGAAACTCGCCCATGGACGGACGTCGTTCGTCATCGCGCACCGGCTGTCGACGATCCGGGACGCCGACGCGATTCTGGTGATGGAGAGCGGGGCGATCGTGGAGCAGGGCACGCACGGGGAGCTGCTGGCGGCGGACGGTGCGTATGCCCGGCTGTACAAGGCGCAGTTCGCGCAGGCGGTGGCGGAGGTCGACTGACGGGTTGCCCGCCGTTGGGGCTGGGCGCGGGTGGGTGCGCAACCCGGCGCTGCGGGGTGCCGCTGCGCCCACCCGTGCCGCCCTCGGCGGCACGACTGCCCGCAGCCAGGCCGCGTCAGCGGCACCCGGCGCTCAGTCCAGATAGCCCCTCAACTGGTCCGCGAAAGCGTGGTCTCTCAGCTTGTTGAGGGTCTTGGACTCGATCTGCCTTATCCGCTCCCTGGTGACGCCGAAGATGCGGCCGATCTCCTCCAGCGTGCGGGGGCGGCCGTCGGCGAGGCCGTAGCGGAGCTGGACGACCTTGCGCTCCCGCTCCCCCAGCGTCGACAGGACCGCTTCCAGGTGCTCCTTGAGGAGGAGGAACGCGGCGGATTCGACGGGGCTGGTGGCGTCGCCGTCCTCGATGAGGTCGCCGAGGGCGACGTCGTCCTCCTCGCCCACGGGCGCGTGCAACGACACCGGCTCCTGGGCGAGGCGCAGCACTTCGCTGACGCGCTCCGGGGGCAGGTCGAGGTGGGCGGCGACCTCTTCCGGCGTCGGCTCGTAGCCCCGTTCCTGGAGCATGCGGCGCTGGACGCGGACGACGCGGTTGATGAGCTCCACGACGTGCACGGGCACCCGGATGGTGCGGGCCTGGTCGGCCAGGGCGCGGGACATGGCCTGGCGGATCCACCAGGTGGCGTAGGTGGAGAACTTGTAGCCGCGGGCGTAGTCGAACTTCTCGACGGCCCGGATGAGCCCGAGGTTTCCCTCCTGGACGAGGTCGAGCATGGTCAGCCCGCGCCCGACGTAGCGCTTGGCGACGGAGACGACCAGGCGCAGGTTGGCCTCGATGAGCCGCCGCTTGGCCATCCGGCCCATGACGACGAGACGGTCGAGATCCAGCGCCAACTGGCTGTCCAGGTCGGGGGCGAGCCGCAGCTTCTCCTCCGCGAACAGGCCGGCCTCGACGCGGCGGGCGAGCTCGACCTCCTCGGCGGCGGTCAGCAGGGGGATGCGGCCGATCTCCCGCAGGTACTGGCGGAACAGGTCCGAGGAGGGGCCGCTGGTGTCGGCGCGGGCCGGCGGCGGTTCGACGGCTTCGGGAGCCTCGGCCGTCTCGATGGCCCCGGCGGGCGGCTCCTCCGGTTCCGGCTCGGGGCGGAGCACGACGCGGCCCCGCGCCGGGACCGCGGGAAGGACGTCGTCCTCCGCGTCCGGTGCGGTGCCGCCGGCGCCGGGGGCAGCGCTGACGTCGGTCTGGGTGAGGGTCTGGGTCTGCACGGGGGCGACCTCCAGGATGATCGCTGCCAAGGAGTACGGCAGCGGTACTTCGGGGGCGGAGTCGGCGGCCTCGCCGCTGTCCGTCCCGTACGCGATGAGCGGAACCGCGGGGGTCTGGGACCCGTCGGGGACGGATCGGCCGCGCTCCGAGGACTCAGGCACCGGAACCCAGTGTGGGGTAAGACACATCGTCGCCACGAGGGGCGTGCGATGACTTTTTGCTTCCGGTCCGTGACCGCGCGGTGACCTCAGAGCGCGGCGGCGCCGTGTTCCCGCAGGGCCTGGTCGTACTGCTGGAGGACCCAGAGTTCGTTCTGCACGGCGGCGAGCTGGGCCGGGTCGCCGTGGCTGCCGAGGCGGGTGAGCTGGCTCGTGATGTCGCGGATGCGGCGCTCGACGGCGCGGCGGCGGACGGTGACCAACTGGGCGCCCGCGTAGGTCTCGTCGACGCCCTTCACGCCCTTGTGCAGCAGGATCGCCTCGACGGCCAGTTCCGTCACCATCGCGCGGACCGCGTCGTCCGGTGCGGCCTCACGGACCTTGACCAGGTAGTCCTGGGGATCCACGACGCCCAGTTCGGCGCCGCCGGCGTCCATGATGGCCTGGCGTACGGCGGCATAGGGCGGGGCGGTGAACTCGTCGACGCCGTACGCGTCGAAGGCCGGGGAGACCAACTCGGGGCGCTGAAGGGCGAGTTTGAGGAGCTCGCGTTCGGTGGCGTAGACGGGGTTGCGCAGGTTGAGGGCCGGGCCGCGGGGGCCGGCGGACGGCTGGGCGGAGGCGTACTGCTGCGACCCGTGCCGGTGGCGGTCCGGGGCCGGGCCCTTGCCGCCGCGGTCGCGGGCCCAGCGGGCGAGCTGCGCCACGCGCTTGACCACGAACTGGGTGTCGAGGATGCCGAGCATGCCGGCGAGCTGGACGGCGACCTCGTGCTGGGCGCCGCTGTTCTTGATGCGGGCGACGATGGGGGCCGCCTCGTCCAGGGCGGCGGCGCGGCCCGCGGGCGTGTCGAGGTCGTAGCGGACGACGATCTGGCGGAGGGCGAACTCGAAGAGCGGGGTGCGGGGTTCGACCAGGTCCGCCACCGCCTCGTCGCCCTTGGCGAGGCGCAGGTCGCAGGGGTCCATGCCGTCGGGGGCGATGGCGATGTACGTCTCGGCGGCGAACTTCTGGTCGTCCTCGAACGCGCGCAGGGCCGCCTTCTGGCCGGCCGCGTCGCCGTCGAAGGTGAAGATGACGCGGGCCGAGCCGTTGTCCATCAGCAGCCGGCGGAGGATCTTGATGTGGTCGCCGCCGAAGGCCGTGCCGCAGGTGGCGATGGCGGTCGTCACCCCGGCCAGGTGGCAGGCCATCACGTCCGTGTAGCCCTCGACGACCACCGCGCGGCTCGTCTTCGCGATCTCCTTCTTCGCCAGGTCGATGCCGTACAGCACCTGGGACTTCCGGTAGATCGCCGTGTCGGGCGTGTTGAGGTACTTGGGGCCGTTGTCCGCCTCGTACAGCTTGCGGGCGCCGAAGCCGACGACCTCGCCGCCGATGTCGCGGATGGGCCACATCAGGCGGCCGCGGAAGCGGTCGATGGGGCCGCGGCGGCCCTCCTGGGCGAGGCCGGAGAGGATGAGCTCCTTGTCCGTGAAGCCCTTGCCGCGCAGATAGCGCGTGAGGTGGTCCCAGCCCTGGGGGCTGTAGCCGACGCCGAAGTGGACGGCGGCGGCCTGGTCGAAGCCGCGCTCGGCGAGGAAGACCCGGCCGGTGTCGGCCTCGGGGGAGGTCGCGAGCTGTTCCGCGTACCACTCGGCCGCGATCTTGTGGGCCTCGACCAGGCGGATCCGTTCGCCGCGCTGGTGGGAGGGGTTGTACCCGCCCTCCTCGTAGCGCAGGGTGATGCCCGCCTGACCGGCCAGGCGCTCGACCGCCTCCGAGAAGGAGAGGTGGTCGATCTTCATCACGAACGTGATGGTGTCGCCGCCCTCCTGGCAGCCGAAGCAGTGGAACAGTCCCTTGCTGGGGCTGACCTGGAAGGACGGCGACTTCTCGTCGTGGAACGGGCAGAGACCCTTGAGGTTGCCGCCGCCCGCGTTGCGCAGCTGGAGGTACTCGGACACCACGGCGTCGATCGGGACCGCGTCCCGTACCGCCTTCACGTCCTCGTCGTTGATCCGTCCAGCCACGCAGCGATTCTACGGTGGTGGAGTGACAGTCCTGACGGCTAGGAGGCGAGGCTGTCCAGCGGCGCGTTCGGGTCCGCCAGTGCCTCCGTGTTCACCCTGGCCTTGGAGCGGATCAGGTGCTGGATCTTGTCTGTGACGTCCCACACGTTCACGTTCATCCCGGCCAGCACCCGGCCCTCCTTCACCCAGAAGGCGACGAACTCGCGCCGGCTCGCGTCCCCCCGGATCACCACCTGGTCGTACGTCCCCGGCGGCGCCCAGCCCGAGTACTCCATGCCGAGGTCGTACTGGTCGGAGAAGAAGTACGGCACACGGTCGTACGTCACGTCCCGGCCGAGCATGCAGCGGGCGGCGGCCGGGCCGCCGTTCAGCGCGTTGGCCCAGTGCTCCACCCGCATGCTGGTCTCGAAGAGGGCGTGGTGGAAGGAGGCCACGTCGCCGGCCGCGTAGATGTCGGGGTCGGAGGTGCGCAGCCGCTCGTCGACCACGACGCCGCCGCCCCGCGCCCGGTCGGCGATCTCCAGCCCGGCCGCCTCCGCGAGGGCGACCCGCGGGGCCGCGCCGATCGCGGCCAGGACGTCGTGCGCCGGGTGTTCCTCGCCGTCGTCCGTGCGGGCCGCGAGGACCATGCCGTCCTGGCCGACGATCTCGGTGAGCCGGGTGCCGAACTGGAAGCGGACGCCGTGGTCGCGGTGCAGGTCGGCGAAGAGCTGGCCGAGTTCGGGGCCGAGGACCGAGTGCAGCGGGGTCGGCCCGCGGTGGATCACGGTGACCTCCGCGCCGTACTCGCGGGCCGCCGCCGCGACCTCCAGGCCGATCCAGCCGGCGCCCGCGATCACGAGGTGGCCGTTGTCCCGCCCGAGGTTGGTCAGCACGTGTTTGAGCCGCTCGGCGTGGGCGAGGCGGCGCAGGTGGTGGACACCGGCCAGGTCCGTGCCCGGGATGTCGAGACGGCGGGGCTCGGCGCCGGTCGCCAGGAGCAGCTTGTCGTAGCGGACGACGGTGCCGTCCTCGCCGAAGCGGACCGTCTTCGCCGTGCGGTCGATCGCGTCGACGGTCTGGCCGAGGTGCAGCTCGATGTCGTTCGCCGCGTACCAGGCGGGCTCGTGCACGAAGACGCTGTCGCGTTCCTCCTTGCCGAGGAGGTATCCCTTGGACAGCGGCGGCCGCTCGTAGGGGTGGTCACGTTCGTCGCAGATCAGTATCACGCGGCCGGTGAAGCCCTCCGCCCGGAGCGTCTCGGCCGCCTTGGCGCCGGCGAGTCCGCCTCCGACGATGACGAATGTCTGATCCGCGTCGACCACTTGGTGCCTCCTCGTAAGGGTGTCGCCACTTGCGAGCGTCCCGCACGGAGCGTGATGCGGGAAGAGGGAGTGACCCGATCAGGCCACGGAGGGTCACGATCGGGCGTGCCGTGTTTCCCTGGTTCCCGGGTGTTGTCCTCTGTTTCCCGTCGTTTTTCCCGTCGGTTTTCCGGTCAGTCTCATGCGTGCCCTGTCAGACGGGCGTGAAGCGAACGGGCGGAGGTGTCGGTGAGGGAGGCGATCTGGTCGACGATCACTCGCTTGCGGGCCCGGTCGTCCGGCGCCCGGTCGAACAGGGCGCGGAACTGCGGGTCCAGGCCGTCCGGGGCGCGGGCGGTGAGCGCCTCGGCCAGTTCGGCGACGACGATGCGCTGGTCGGCGCGCAGGCGTTCCTGCTCGGCGCGCTGCATGACGTAGAGGTCGGCGACGGCCTTGAGGACGGCGCACTCCATCCGGGTCCCGTGCGGGACGACCAGCTCGGCGGCGTACCGGGTGAGCCGTCCGGTGCCGTACGCGGTGCGGGTCGCGCTCTCGGCGGCCAGGCAGAAGCGGCCGATGAGCTGGCTGGTGGCGTCCTTCAGCCGGGCCTGGGCGACGGCGGTGCCGTCGTAGCCGTGCGGCCACCACTCCTGGGCGAGGAGCCGGTCCAGGGCTTCGGCGAGTTCGGCGGGGTCGGTGTCCGCCGGTACGTACCGGCCGCGGGCGACCTGGAAGACGTCCTGCCGTTCGGGTTCCGCGTGCAGGCAGTTCGGGTCGATGTGGCCGGCGTGCAGGCCGTCCTCCACGTCGTGCACCGAGTAGGCGACGTCGTCGGACCAGTCCATGACCTGCGCCTCGAAGCAGATACGGGTGCCGGGGGCGTCTTTGCGGACCCAGTCGAAGACCGGGCGGTCGTCGTCGTAGACGCCGAACTTGCGGGACGCCGGGTCGGTGGGGTGGGCGCCGCGGGGCCAGGGGTACTTGGTGGCGGCGTCGAGGGCGGCGCGGGTGAGGTTGAGGCCGACGGAGCCTTCGGGGGTGAACCGTTTGGGCTCGATGCGGGTGAGGAGTCTGAGGGACTGGGCGTTGCCCTCGAAGCCGCCGCAGTCCGCCGCGAACTCGTTGAGGGCCTGTTCGCCGTTGTGGCCGAAGGGCGGGTGGCCGAGGTCGTGGGAGAGGCAGGCGGCTTCCACGAGGTCCGGGTCACAGCCGAGGGCCAGGCCCAGCTCGCGGCCGACCTGGGCGCATTCGAGGGAGTGGGTGAGGCGGGTGCGGGGGCTGGCGTCCCAGGCCGGGCCCATGGTGCCGGGCGTCACCACTTGGGTTTTGCCGGCGAGTCTTCTCAGGGCGGCACTGTGCAGGACTCGGGCCCGGTCGCGTTGGAAGGCGGTGCGGCCGGGGCGTTTGTCTGGTTCCGGGGCCCAGCGGTCGGCTGACGCCGGGTCGTAGGCCGGGGGGGTTTGTGAGGTGCCTGCCATGGGTCGACAGTACGGGCATGGGTGTGTTGTGTGCCGGAGCGTTTGCCGGGTTCGGTTGTGTGGCGGGTGCGGGTCGGGGGTGGCCGGTCGCGCAGTTCCCCGCGCCCCTTGGGTACCTGCACCAACCTGCGCTTCAAGCCGAGGCCAATTCGGGCACAGCCGGGGACGCCGCCGCCAAAGTCTCGTCGTAGCGGTGGAGGAGGAGGTGGGCCATGGAGGGGTGCGTGCCGAGGGGGGCCGCCGCTATCCAGGGGGCCGACTGGGCGCACTCCGTGGCGAAGCGGCCGGGGGCCGTGAAGTAGGAGGCCAGGGCTATGTGGCGGCGGCCCCTTGCGAGCAGGGTGCGGACGGCCGAATCGACCGTCGGGGTCGCCGCCGAGGCGTAGGCCGGGATGACGGGGACGCCCAGGCGAGCGGCGAGGAGGTGGGCCGTGCGGGTGGTGTCCGTCTTGGCGTCCGGGTCGCGGGAGCCGGCCGCGGCGAGTACCACCGCGCTGGTGCGGCGGGGCGTCCCGCCCCAGCCGGCCTCCGTCAGGCGGGCCTGGAGGGCGTCCACCAGGAGGGGGTGCGGGCCCAGGGGGGCCGCCACGTGGGTGCGGGCCGGGGAGGCCGCGGCCATCTCGGGGATGTCCTGCTTGACGTGGTAGCCGCGGCTGAGGAGGAGGGGTACCAGGACGGCCTCCGTGTCTCCCAGGGCGGCGAGCGTGTCGGGGAGCAGGGGGGCGTTCAGTTCGATGTGCCCGAGGTGCACCGGCACGTCGGGGCGCAGCGCGCGGACCCGGTCCAGGAGCGCGCGTACGGTGCTCAGCGCACGGGGGTCGCGGCTGCCGTGCGCCACGACCACGAGGGCGGGCGGGGCCGGGCGGCGCGTGGCGGGCTGCGGGACGAGGCTGAGCTGACTGGGCATGCAACCGATGGTCGCCGCCGCACGTTGCCTTCCCGTTGCGTGGGCGTCACGGGTGTTTTCCGGCGGTTCACCATGCGGGACAGTGGGGGTGTGAGGTCGTTTGACCTGGAGTTTCCGTGTAACGAGTGAAGCTGGTCACGCGTACGCGGATGAACCGGGCGGCCCGGGCGGGCGTCCCTGACTGTCGAGGGGCCGACCCGGGGAGGGACCGCCGATGCGTCGTGTGACGTTCCGCAGACCACGGCTGCCGCGTACCCGGCGGGGGCAGCGGCGGCTCGTGCAGGCCGTGATGGCCGGGTGCGTGCTCGCGCTGCTTCCGGCGGCCTGGATGTACGTGGCCGCGGATGACCGGCTGCGGACGCCGGCGGACGTGCCGCGTACCGATGTGGCCGTGGTGTTCGGTGCCGGGCTGTGGGACGGGGAGCCGTCGCCGTACCTCGCGCACCGGCTGGACGCGGCGGCCTCGCTGTACCGCGCGGGGCGGGTCGAGGTGGTGCTCGTCACCGGGGACAACAGCCGCGAGGACTACGACGAGCCGGACGCGATGCGGGTGTATCTGACGCGGCACGGGGTGCCCGACGGGCGGATCGTCAGCGACTACGCCGGGTTCGACACCTGGGACTCCTGCGTGCGCGCGAAGAAGATCTTCGGGGTGGACGAGGCCGTGCTGATCAGCCAGGGGTTCCACATCCGGCGGGCGGTGGCTCTGTGCCAGGCGGCGGGGGTCGAGTCGTACGGGGTGGGGGTGGACGCCGTGCATGACGCGACCTGGTACTACGGGGGCGCGCGGGAGATCCTCGCCGCCGGGAAGGCGGCTCTGGACGCGGTGTTCCGGCCGGATCCCCGGTTCCTGGGGCCCCGGGAACCGGGTGTGGAGCGGGCGTTGGCCACGGCCGAGGAGACGCTCGAATGAATCCGGACTTTCTCCCCTTGCGGGTTTGACGCGCTCATTTCACCCCGGAGTGTGGAATACAGCTTGGATGCTCTCCGTAGCCGTGCGATCACGCTTAGCGTTTTCGTCGTGCGGCGGCGGATCGGGCCGTCCGCCGCGAACTGGGGGAAAGGACAGCTGATGACTCGACTTCGCTCCGCGCTGGTCACGGTCGCCGCGGTCGCGCTGCTGGCCGGGACGGCCGCCATGGGAACCGCCGCGGCGGAACCCGTGGCCGCCGCGCCGGTCGAGGCCATGGAGCCGGGCTGTGCCAAGCTCGGCGCCTACGGCCCCGGGTGGGCGGACATCCACAACGTGTGCGGGCACACCATCTCCGCCAGCGTGGAAGTCGACGGCTGGGACCCGTCGTGCATCCAGATCGGCCCCCACGGGACCGGCAGGATCGGTCTGGAGGCGGGCGACGACCCGTATTACGCGTACGAGTGCTGACCACGGCGTACGCGTGCTGACCGGGGCCGTGTCCTGACCAGACACAGCCCCCTGAACCTGGCCGGGGGCGGGCGCGCGGCCGGCGCGCTCCGCGCGTCCCGCTCCCGGCTGTCAGAGCCCGCGGAAGACTGGTGGGCGCTTCTCCAGGAACGCCGTCATCCCCTCCTTCTGGTCGTCGGTGGCGAACAGGGCGTGGAACACCCGCCGTTCGAAGCGGAGGCCGTCCCGCAGGCCCGTCTCCAGGGACCGGTCGACGCACTCGCGGGCCGCCCTGACCGCCGTACGGCCGTACGAGGCGATGGCCGCCGCCGCTTCCAGGGCCTCGGCGAGGACCCGGTCGTCGGGGACCACGCGGGAGACCAAGCCGCAGCGCTCGGCCTCCCGGGCGTCCATCGTGCGGCCGGTGAGCACCAGGTCCATGGCCTTGGCCCGGCCCACCAGACGGGTCAGCCGCTGGGTGCCGCCGATGCCGGGTATCACGCCCAGCTTGATCTCCGGCTGGCCGAACAGGGCCGACTCGCCCGCGACGACCAGGTCGCACATCATGGCCAGCTCACAGCCGCCGCCGAGCGCGTAGCCGGCCACGGCGGCGATCTTCGGGGTGCGCAGGTCCGCGAAGTCCTCCCAGGCCGCGAAGTAGTCCTCGGCCATCATGTCCACGGCCGACCTGCCGGCCATCTCCCTGATGTCCGCGCCGGCCGCGAAGACCTTCTCCGAGCCGGTGACGACGAAGCAGCCCACCTCCGGGTCCCGGTCCAGCGGGCCGAGGACGCCGAGGAGTTCGGCGAGCAGCTCGGAGCTGAGCGCGTTCAGGGCGTGCGGGCGGTGCAGGCGGACGGTCACCACGCGGCCGTCCCGTTCGACTTTCAGGTGGTTCATCTTTCCTCCCTGGAAGGTGGGTCACGAGTCCCAGATCGCGCCGTACGCCGGAATCCCCCGCCGTTCCAGGCCGTGCACCACCTGCCAGGTCAGCCGCTTGTTGGAGATGCAGATGACCGCCTCCGCACCGAAGTCGCGGTACGCGGCGTGGGCGAGCCGCACCATGTCGGGCTTGCCGTTCCGTGAGGTGTCCCAGACCAGGGCGTGCGGCTGGACGGCGAGGATCTCGTCGACGAGGGCGTCGCCGTAGGTGGCGCGGGGGTCGCGGGTCGCCCAGACCAGGCGCGAGGGGACCTCGGCGGCGAGCAGGTGGGGCAGGCAGGGGCCGATGCCGCTGCCGGTCGCCACGTAGACCACCTTCCTGAACAGGACCTCGATGTTGGCGACTCCGGCCGTGGTGATGCCCTTCACCCACACCCGCGAGGGCTGGTCGTCGATGAAGGAGCCGGTCCAGTCACCGGCGCGGGAGATGGTGAGCCGGAAGCCGGAGCGGCCGGGGGCCGGGACGTTGGCGAAGGAGTGCCACTCCTTCAGCGGGCTGCGGCTGATCGCGGTCGAGGAGCCCGCGAAGGGTGTCTCCCCGTAGTCGAAGTGAGCCAGTGTCACGTGCGGGGAGGGGCGGTCGGTGCGGACGTCCACCTTGCGCAGCCGCAGCCAGGGCAGGGCCACGCTGAACGTGACGACGGCGAGGACCGCGAGCGGCGCCGGTCCCTGGCCGGAGAGCAGGGTGTGGGTCCAGAAGAGCGCGAGGGCGCTCCAGCCGCCGAAGCGGTGGATCTTCTCGAAGTGGTCGTGGTGGCGGGAGCGGAAGGGTGGCAGGGCGGTGGCGACGATCAGGGCGAGGAGGGCCACCAGGGTCCAGCTCACCGTGATCAGCGGCAGGTCCGTTCCGGTGCGGGTCACCGCGACCGTCAGGGCCAGGAACCAGGCCGCCCCGGCCAGTGCCCCGCCCACGTGCAGTCCGCCGAAGTGGTACACCTTGCCGAGCGTCCAGCGGACCTTCAGCGGCCAGCTCACCGGGGCCGAGGTCGCCAGCCGGAACAGCAGGTTGATGACGTACTGCTGGCGTACGAGGACGGCGAGGGCGAGGTTGGCGAGGGCGGCGTGCCCGAGGGTCGGCGTGGCCGGGGGTCCGGCGGCCCACAGGAACGCCGCGTTGGCCAGGAGCACGAGGGCCGCGAGGCGGTTGTAGTGCATCAGGCGGGGGTGTTTGAGCAGGCGGCGGGGGCCGGGCAGGAGCGGCGGGAGCTCGCCCGTGTCCTGGTGGGTCCGGGCGGGTGACGTGGTCATCGGGCCACCGCCACGCGTTCGTCGAGCATGCCCAGCAGGGCCTGTTTGTCGACCTTGCCGCGGTCGGTCTCGGGGAGGAACGCCAGGGGCAGGACCTGCTCGGGGACGCAGTAGTAGGGCAGGGCGTCCGCGACCGCGCGGCGGGCCGTGTCCGGGTCGACGTCGGCCGGGCAGACGAAGGACACCAGCGTGCGGGCGTCGCGTTTCAGGGTGACGGCGCGGGTGCAGCCGGCGGCCGTCTCCAGGACGGAGGAGACCGAGTCCAGCTCGACGCGGAAGCCGCGCACCTTGACCTGGTCGTCGGTGCGCCCGAGGTGCTCCAGCTCGCCGCCGGGGGTCCAGCGGCCGAGGTCCCGGGTGCGGAACATGCGCCGGCCGCCGCCGAGGAAGGGGTCGGGGGCGTAACGCTCCGCGTTGAGGGCGTCGTTGCCGAGGTAGCCCGCGGAGACGCAGTCGCCGCCCGCCCACATCTCGCCGGCCTCGCCGACGGGCAGGGCGCGCCGGTCGGCGTCGAGGACGTAGACCGTGTTGTTGGGGGTGGGGCGGCCGATGGTGAGCAGCGGCGCGGCCGGATCGTGGCGGCTCATCGTGTTGACGATCGTGGTCTCGGTGGGGCCGCAGCAGTTGTGGAAGGCGGCCTGCCGGGCCCAGCGGTCGGCCAGCGGGCGCGGGCAGGGCTCCCCCGCGACGGCGACCGTGCGCACGCGCGGGCACGCGGCGGGGTCGAGGCCGGACAGCACGGTCGGTGTGGCGATGAGCACGTCGGCGGTTCGGGCCGCCGCGGCGATGTCCTGGCCGCGGATGACGAGGGTGCCGCCGTGGGCGAGGCAGCCGAGGATCTCCCAGGCGGCCATGTCGAAGGCGATGTTGAGGAGCTGGGCGACCCGGTCGCCGGGGCGGATGCCGAGGCCGCCCGGCTCGGTGAGCAGGAGGTTGGCGACGTTGCGGTGGGTGACCTTCACGCCGTTGGGGCGGCCGGTGGTGCCGGAGGTGAACAGGACGTAAGCGCCGTCGTCACCGGTGACGCGCGGGCGCGGGGCCGGGGCGTACGGCTGCGGCTCGTCGAGCGCGAGCAGCAAGTGGCCGTTGGGCAGCGGCACGCGGTGGGCGTGTTCGGCGACCGTGAGGACGATTCGGGTCCGGGCGGTGCGGATGACGTGGGTGAGCTGGGCCGGGGGCGCGAGACCGACGTCCTGCGGGACGTAGGCGGCGCCGGCCTTCAGGATGCCGAGCAGGCCGACGAGCATCGGGATCGAGCGGCGGACGAAGAGGCCGACGTGGTCGCCGGGGCGTACGCCCTCGCGGACGAGGCGGGCGGCGAGGGCGTCGGCGTACCGGTCGAGCTCGCCGTAGGTGAGGTGCGCGCCCTGGTGTTCGGCGGCCAGGGCGTGCGGGGCGGCAGCGGCGTGCCGCGCGACGGCGTGGTGCAGGAGCGGGTCGGGCACGGGGACGGTGGGGCCCCGGCCGTACTGCCGGAACAGTTGCCGGTCCTGGGGGGTCAGATGGCGCAGAGGCATGATCGGTTGGCCTCCTGGCTGTTTCGAGTGTGGGAGTCGAACGCCGTTCGGAGTCGTGCGAGCGCTGCGCGTAGCGAGAGCGTAGTGGCGCTGCTTCAACACTCAACTAGGTCGGATCAGCCAAGAAAGGAGAGCAATGAGCCACATGTGGCGTTTTTCGTCACAAGGGCAACGTCCGTGCCGGTCGGCGGCGACGTGAAGGTGGGCAGGCGTGTGCCTCACGCGGGCGGGGCGGCGGCGGGGAGGTTGCCGTCCCTGCCGCGTAACAGGGAACCGTCCCGGGCGTAACACGGCCGAAGCACGCTGAACGGTATGCAGACCACCGCCACGCCCACGCACTGCCCGTACTGCGCCTTGCAGTGCGGGATGAACCTGACGCCCGCGCCGGACGGGACCGTCGAGGTGAGCGAGCGTACGGACTTCCCGGTGAACCGGGGCGCGCTGTGCGGCAAGGGCCGTACGGCGCCGGCGGTGCTGGCCTCGAACGTGCGGCTGACGTCGCCGCTGGTGCGCGACGGGGGCGAGCTGGTGCCGGCCTCCTGGGACGAGGCGCTGGACCGGATCGCCGAGGGGCTGCGCCGGACGCGTGCGGAGTACGGGCCGGACGGGGTCGGAGTGTTCGGCGGGGGCGGTCTGACGAACGAGAAGGCCTACACGCTCGGCAAGTTCGCGCGGGTCGTGCTCGGCACGTCCCAGATCGACTACAACGGCCGTTTCTGCATGTCGTCCGCCGCGGCGGCCGGGATCAAGGCGTTCGGTCTCGACCGGGGGCTGCCGTTCCCGCTGGAGGACATCCCGAAGACCGGCTGCGTGATCCTGGTCGGGTCGAACCTCGCGGAGACCATGCCGCCGTCCCTGCGTTTCCTCACCGAGCTGAAGGAGAACGGCGGCACGCTGATCGTCATCGACCCGCGCCGCACGAAGACCGCCGAGCAGGCGGACCTGCACCTGGCGCCCCGGCCGGGCACGGACCTGGCGCTCGCCCTGGGCCTGCTGCACCTGGTGATCGCCGAGGGGCGGGTGAACGAGGAGTACGTCCGGGAGCGGACCGCGGGCTGGGAGGACGCCAGGGCCGCCGCGATGGCGCACTGGCCGGAGTACGTGGAGCGGATCACGGGGGTGTCCGTTCCCGAACTGCGGGAGACGGTACGGCTGTTCTGCGAGCCCGAGTCGGCGATGGTGCTCACGGCACGTGGGCCCGAGCAGCAGTCCAAGGGCACCGACACGGTGGGCGCGTGGATCAACCTGTGCCTGGCGACCGGCCGGGCGGGCCGCCCGCTGTCCGGGTACGGCTGCCTGACCGGGCAGGGCAACGGGCAGGGCGGGCGCGAACACGGCCAGAAGGCCGACCAGTTGCCGGGCTACCGCAAGCTCGACGACCCGGCGGCGCGGCGGCACGTCGCCGACGTGTGGGGCGTGGACCCGGACAGCCTTCCCGGCCCGGGGCGCAGTGCCTACGAGCTGCTGGACGCGCTGGGCACCGACATCAAATCCCTGCTGCTGATGGCGTCCAACCCGGTGGTGTCGGCCCCGCGTGCCGCGCACATCGAGGAACGCATCAAGTCCCTGGACTTCCTGGCCGTCTGTGACGTGGTGCTGTCGGAGACGGCGGCGCTCGCGGACGTGGTCCTGCCGGTCACCCAGTGGGCCGAGGAGACGGGCACGACGACCAGCCTGGAGGGCAGGGTCCTGCTCCGCCGCCAGGCCATCACCCCGCCCGACGGCGTCCGCAGCGACCTGGAGGTCATGCACGAACTGGCCGCCCGCCTCGGCGTGGAGAAGGGCTTCCCGACCGACCCGGAGGAGATCTTCGAGGAACTCCGCCGGGCGAGCGCGGGCGGCCCCGCGGACTACTCGGGGATCACGTACCGCAGGATCGTGGAGGAGAACGGGGTGTTCTGGCCTTGTCCGGCGGTGGAGCCGGAGGGCCTGACGGGGGACCAGGACGGGGCGGGTGGCCCTGCCGCGCAACGGGGCGCGGCGGGCCGCCCGGCCTCCACCGAGAGGGAGGAAACGGTGGGCGTTGCCCACCCCGGCACCCCGCGCCTCTTCCTCGACCGTTTCGCCACCCCCGACGGACGCGCCCGCTTCGTCCCCGTCTCGCACCGGGCCATCGCCGAGGAGCCGGACGACGAGTACCCGGTGCTGCTCACCACCGGGCGGGTCGTGGCGCAGTACCAGTCCGGGGCGCAGACCCGGCGTGTGGCGGAGCTGAACGCCGCCGCGCCCGGACCGTTCGTGGAGCTGCATCCGCGGCTGGCGGCCCGGCTCGGGGCGGCCGAGGGCGATCCGGTGGCCGTCGTGTCCCGGCGGGGCCGGGCCGTGGCGCCCGCCCGGATCACCGACACCATCCGGCCCGACACGGTCTTCATGCCGTTCCACTGGCCGGGCGAGGGCCGCGCCAACTCCCTGACCAACCCCGCGCTCGACCCGACTTCCCGGATGCCGGAGTTCAAGGCGTGCGCGGTGCGGCTGGAGGCGGTGCGGCCCTGAGTTCCGTACTGGTGCAGCTCATTTCACGTTGACCGCACTCCAGGCCGCCGCCACGGCCTTCTGCTCCGTGCCGGCGCCGCCGTAAAGGTCCTTCGCCGCGTTCAGGGTCGCCGTCCGGGCGCCCGCGTAGTCCGTCGAGGACGTCATGTAGACGGTCAGGGCGCGGTACCAGATCTTGCCCAGCTTCGCCCGGCCGATGCCGTTCACCGTGGAGCCGTCGCAGGTCGGGGAGGTGTGGCTGACGCCGTTGATCGTCTTCGCGCCGCTGCCCTCCGCGAGCAGGTACGCGAAGTGGTTGCCGACGCCCGAGGAGTAGTGCACGTCGAGGTCGGCGAGACCCTCGCTCCAGCAGTCGGCGGACTTGCCGTCCTTCGACGGCTCGTCCATGCGGCGCAGGGCCTCCCGGCCGAGCCCGGAGCGGACGACCTTCTCGCCGATGAGCCAGTCACCGGGGTCCTCGGCGTTGTCCGCGTAGAACTCCACGAGCGTGCCGAAGATGTCCGACGTGGCCTCGTTCAGGCCGCCGGACTCGCCCGAGTACGTCAGCGCCGCCGTCTTCGACGTCACGCCGTGGGACATCTCGTGCCCGGCCACGTCCAGCGACACCAGCGGTCCGAGCTGCTTGCCGTCGCCGTCGCCGTACGTCATGCAGAAGCAGTTGTCGTCCCAGAAGGCGTTGTTGTAGTCCTTGCCGTAGTGGACGCGGTTGTACGAGCCCTTGCCGTCGCCGGCGATGCCGTTGCGGCCGTGCAGGTTCTTGAAGTAGTCCCAGGTGACGTCCGTGCCGTACTGGGCGTCCACCGCCACCGTCGCCCGGCCGGAGTCCGTGCCCGTGGCCCAGTGGTTGTCGGCGTCCGAGAAGACCGTCGCGGGGGCGCGGGTCAGGCAGACGGTCAGCAGGCACTGGTCCGTCTTGTTCGCCGCGTCGCCCGTGTACGTGCCGCCCCGGGTCGCGTCCTTCAGCCGGTACGACGACCCGGACCGCGTCGTCTCCAGCGGAACCGTGCCGCCGTAGAGGGACTCGCCGTCGCCCGAGGCCGATTCCAGGGTGTCCCAGGCGTCGATCCGGTCGCCGGTCGTGGCGTCGGTCAGCACCGTGCGCCCGACCGGGTTGCCGAGCCCGTCGTGCGCCACCGCGTCGGTCTGCCAGGCCAGCTTCGGGGCGCCGTGCAGGGCGTCGACGACCAGTCGCGGCTTGGCGGTCAGCTTCTTCAGGGTCTCGCCGAGGTGCGCGGCGCGCAGCAGGCTCGCGGCGAGGTCGGCGGCCTTGGGGGCGGTCACCTTCGGAGTGACGCTCGACAGGGAGAGCGCGGACTTCGATGCCCGGCTCGCGCCGCGGTAGGTGCCGTCCGGGTTCAGGTGGAGTACGAAGTCGCCGCCCAGGACCGGGAGTCGGTGGTACGTGCGGTCGTAGCGGACGTGCCGGGTGCCGTCCTCGTCGACGACCACGTCCCGGACCTTCGTCTCCTGGGCTGTGGTGAGGCCCAGTTCCGCGGACCGCTCGGAGAGGACCGTCCCGGCACTCTCGATCGCGTCGGACCGGGTCGGCCGGTCCTCCGCCAGGGCGGTGGGCGAGAGCGCGGCGGCCAGCAGGGCGGCGGTGCCGGTGACGGCCACCCCTGCGATGACGGGACGGGACCCTCGGACGTGACGTATCCGGCTCATCGGTCTCCTCATACGGGCGCACCCGGTCGCGTGGGGTCGACCGGGTGCGGCGTTGATGTTGACCGCGAGTCAAGTCGGGCCGGACATGTCATGTCCATAGGCCCGCTGTGCAGGAGTGTGAGGGTGGAGAATCGTTCCTGTGACCCTCCCCTTCTTCGTCTACGGCACCCTCCGCCCCGGTGAGGTCAACCACGACCTCTTCCTGCGCGGCCGCACCCGCTCCGAGGTACCAGGGCGACTCTCGGGCGCGGTGCTGTACGAGGGGCCGGGCTATCCCTACGCGGTCGAGGAGCCGGGCGGCGGGGTCGTGTGCGGGGAACTGGTGACCGCGCATCCGGAGACCTACGCGGAGCTTCTCGCCGAGCTGGACCGGCTTGAGGACTACGTGCCGGGCGACCCGCGCAGCCTGTACGAACGCGTCGAGCGGAAGGTCGTGCGCGAGGCGGACGGGGCGGCTGTCCGGGCCTGGGTGTACGTCGCCGCACCCGCCGTCGCCGCACGGCTGCGGACCCGGGGGAGGCCGATCGCGGGCGGGGACTGGCGGGTGCGGGGGTGAGAGGGGTCGGGCAGGGTGCGGCCGGGGCTCAGCCCGCGTACGGCGTCTTCACCCTCGCCTCGCGCAACGCCCGGCCCCACCACACCAGTTGGTCCAGCATGGTCTTGGCCGCCGCGTCCGGGCCGGACGGGTCGTGCAGGGCGCCCGCGTCGTCGAAGGAGGCGCCGGCGTTGTGGAAGGAGACGGTGTCGCGGACCGTCACGGCGTGGAGCTCGGCGAAGACCTGACGCAGGTGCTCGACGGCGCGCAGGCCGCCGGCCAGTCCGCCGTAGGAGACGAGGGCGACGGGCTTGGCCCGCCACTCGCCGAAGTGCCAGTCGACGAGGTTCTTCAGGCCCGCCGGGAAGGAGTGGTTGTACTCGGGCGTGAGGACCACGAAGGCGTCCGCGCGGGCCAGCTTCGGGGTGACGCCGGACAGCGCGGCGGTCGCCTCGGGGGTCGGTTCGAAGGTCGTCGGCAGATCGACGTCGGCGACGTCCACGACCTCGGCGACCAGGTCGTCCCGGTCCCGGAGACGGTCGAGGAGCCAGTCGGCGACGACCGGGCCGAAGCGGCCGTGGCGGTTGCTGCCGACGACGAGGGTCACCCGGAGGGGCTCGGTCGCGGGCTGGGCAGGGGCGGGTGCGTTCGTAACGGCTGTGTTCATGCGGCACAGCCTCATACCTCAACCTTTCTTGAGGTCAAGCGCCGAGGGGCGCGGCATCCGGGTCACCCGTTCACACGCGCGTCCCGGGCTTTTCCGCACCCCGTCCACGGAACGCCCGTGACCTGCCCAAACGCCTCTCATGAGCAGCCCGTCCGCCTCCCCCTGACACCCATTCACCCCAATTCTGACGCCCCATCAGAAAGCGCGGTCGCCCCGCTGCCCGTTACCTCGGAAGGGCAGGTGCACGAACGAACAGCTCGGAGGAGCACCGATGCGACGTACCGCCCGGCCGCTGACCGGTACCGCGCTCGCCGTCGCCGCCGCGGCTCTCGCCGCCGCACCCGCGTACGGCGCGCCCACCGGTGACGTGGAGGTGTCCCCGGCCTCGGTCGTCCCGGGCGGACAGGTCACACTGCGCACGGCGGCCTGCGGCGACGGCGGCACGGCGACGGGCGACGCCAGCGCGGTCGGGGCCGGTTCCCTCAGCCTCGCGCCGGGCCCGCACGAACAGGACGCGACAGGGCGGTTCAGGGTGCCGCCGAGCGCGCAGCCGGGGACGTACGAGATCACGGCGACGTGCACCGGGAGCGGCCGGCGGATCACCGGTGACCTGGTGGTCACGCTGACGTCCGAAGGCCGGCAGGTCCATCCCAGAGGGAGTGTGAAGACGGGGGTCGGCGGTGCCCTTGGCCCCGATCCCGTGCAGACCGCGGCCGGTGTGGCGGCTCTCGCCGTCGCCGCCGCGGGCGGTACCTGGCTCCTGCATCGCCGGGCGAGAGGCGACGGGATCTGACGGACACCCTCCGCTGTCCGTCGCCGGTACCGCATGTCCCCTCCCCCTCCGGGTCCGACGCCCCTCGCGGCCCGGAGGGGGGTACGGGGCGGCCTCCGGGACCGATGGGATCGGGGATCGGGGGTCAGGGGTCGGAGGTCGGGGGTCGGGGGTCGGGGGTCGGGGGCCGGAAACCGGACGGCTATCGGGGATCAGGAAAGGGTCGGGCATGCGCAGGTTCCCCAGGTACGGCGGCGGCTGGTTCGGCAATCCGGCCGACGCCGCCATGGCGGCCGTCACGGTGTTCGCCCTGTGCTCCGGGACATGGCTGCTGCGCAACGGCGCCGAGACGCCCGCCCCGCCGCAGCCCTCCGCCGCGCAGGCCCGCGCCGGGCAGGACGGCCGGGCGGGACAGGACGGCCGGGCGGGACAGGACGGCCGGGCCCGTGAGCGGCCCGGCGTGCCCGCGCTGCCGCCCTCGCCGCCCGACCGCATCCGCATCCCGGCGATCCGGGTGGACGCGCCCCTGACCGGGCTCGGTCTGACGAGGACCGGCAGTCTCGACGTACCGCCCGCCGAGCGGAAGAACCTCGCCGGCTGGTACGAGGCCGGCACCACGCCCGGCGAGCGGGGCACCGCGATCGTCGCCGGCCACGTCGACAACGCCGACGGCCCGGCCGTCTTCTACCGCCTCGGCTCCCTGACCAAGGGCCGCACGATCGAGGTGGACCGGCGGGACGGCAGCGTCGCGGTGTTCACCGTGGACGCCGTCGAGGTGTACGCGGCGAAGGACTTCCCCGACGAGAAGGTCTACGGCGCCGCCCACCGCCCCGAACTGCGGGTCATCACCTGCGGCGGCGGCTACTCACGCGGCTCCGGATACCAGGGGAACGTCGTGGTCTTCGCGCATCTGACCGGCAGCCGGTGATCCTCCCAGGACGTTGCCCCTCCCCCAGGCCCCCAGCGGTTCCAGTGCCTCGTTCAGGGAGACGCCCCGGGGTGTCAGCGAGTACTCCACGCGGGGCGGCACCTCGTCGTACGCCTCGCGGTGCACCAGCCCGTCGGCCTCCATCTCCCGCAGGTGCGAGGCGAGCACCTTCTCGGTGATCCCCGGCAGCTCTCGGCGCAGCTCGCCGAAGCGGCACGGCCGTTCGTTCAGCGCCCAGAGGATCAGCACCTTCCACTTGCCGCCGATCACGTCCATCGCCGCGTCGATCCCGCAGACGTACGCCCCCGGCCGCCGCCCCGTCGTCTCCATGCCCGAACCCTCCCCTTCTCCTGCCTGGACCCTTCCCCCGGGGTAACCACCCACTTCCAAGTACGTACTTGAGCGGGCGCTCCCCTCGGACGAGCCTAAACGCCATGACCGACAACGCAGTTGTTTCCCGCACCCCTCTCACCGTCCTCGGCACCGGCGACATGGGCACGGCCCTGGCCCGCGCCTGGCTGGCCGCAGGACACCCGGTGACCGTCTGGAACCGCACCGCCTCCCGGGCCGAACCCCTCGCCGCCGAGGGCGCCACCCTCGCCCGGACAGCAGCTGAGGCGGTGGCCGCGAACCGGCTCGTGGTCGTCTGTCTGCTCGACGACGTCTCCGTGGGCGAGGCCCTCGACGGGGCCGCTCTCGCGGGGCGGGACCTGGTGAACCTCACCACGGGCACGCCCGGCGAGGGCCGCAGCCGCGCCGCCTGGGCCGAAGCGCGCGGCGCCCGCTTCCTGGACGGCGGGATCATGGCCGTCCCGCCGATGATCGGAGCCCCGGAGTCCGGCGGGTACGTGTTCTACAGCGGCTCCCCCGAGCTGTTCGAGGAGCACCGGGACACCCTCGCCGTCCCGGCCGGCACCCGGTACGTCGGGGCCGACCCGGGCTTCGCCGCGCTGCACGACGTGGCGCTGCTCAGCGCGATGAGCGGCATGTTCGCGGGTGTCACGCACGCCTTCGCGCTGATCCGCCCGGAGGACATCGCCCCGAAGGACTTCGCGCCGCTGCTCGTGGACTGGCTGACCGCGATGGCCCCCGCCGTGCACCAGACCGCCGACCAGCTCCAGAGCGGCGACTACACCAGGAACGTCGTCTCCAACCTCGCCATGCAGGTCGCGGGCAACGCCACGCTGCTGCGCACGGCCGGGGAGCAGCGGGTGAGCCCGGAGCTGCTGACGCCGTACATGGCGCTGATGGAGCGGCGCCTCGCCCAGGGACGCGGCGACGAGGACGGCACGGGGATCATCGAGCTGCTGGACCTGCGGGCGGGGGCGTCCTCCTAGTACCGCCTAGGGCGTGTCCGTAAAGTCCCGTCGTTCGCCCGGAGGGCGGGCCCCGCGGCGTCCGGTGCGTGCTCTCGGCGTGCCGGGCGGACGCCCGCGTACTGGTTGTACGCGGGTGTTCGACCGGTGCGGCGAGAGTGCGTGCCGGGCGTCGCGGGGCAGGCGGGACTTTGCGGACACGCCCTAGTACCGCGGCACTAGGCCAGCCACTGCTCGTACGCCAGGTTCGCCACCAGCGCGAACACCACCGTCAGCAGCACGACGCGGACGAAGCCGCTGCCCCGCTTCAGGGCGGTGTGGGCGCCGAGGGTGCCGCCCGCCAGGTTGAACACGGCCATCAGGGCGGCCAGTTGCCACAGGACCGCGCCCTGCCAGGCGAAGGTCGCGAGGGCGCCGGCGTTGGTGCAGCAGTTGACGATCTTGGCGGTGGCGGAGGCCGTGACGAGGTCGAGGTGGAGCACGGCGGTCAGGGCGAGGACCAGGAAGGTGCCGGTGCCGGGGCCGATGAGACCGTCGTAGAAGCCGATGCCGAGGCCCGCGAGGCCGATCGCCGCGAGGATCCGGCGCCGGGAGGCCGGGCCGGTCGCGGGGGCCGTGCCGAAGGCGGGCCGCAGGATCACGAACGCGGCGACCCCGAGCAGCACCACCATGATCACCGGCTTGAGGACGTCGGTGCTCATCCCGGCGGCGAAGAAGGCCCCGGCGGACGATCCGGCGAGCGCGGCCAGCCCGATGCGCACCGCCGTACGGACATCCACCGGGGCCTTGCGGGCGTATGTCACCGCCGCGCCCGTCGTGCCGACGATGGCCACCGCCTTGTTGGTGCCCAGGGCGTGCGCGGCGGGGGTGTGCGACGGCAGCCCGAGCAGCAGCACCGGCAGCAGCAGGAGCCCGCCGCCGCCGACCACGGCGTCGATCCACCCGGCGGCGAGAGCCGCGACGCAGAGCACGGCGATCATGGTCAGCGATATGTCGGGCATGATCGGGAGCTTATGCGACGGCTGTGCGACCCTGTCCTCACAGGCCGCCGTCGCCGCACTCCAGGAACCCTCACATCCGGCCCCGGCCCCCGCTGAGGGCAGCGTTCCCCGTGGGAAACAGTCGTGATGCTGCCGGGTAACACCGGCACCGCACGCTCGAGTACATGACCTCGAATGAGCGTGTGGTGGTGATCGGCACCGGCCTCGCGGGCGTACGGCTCGCCCGGCGGCTCGGTGAGCTCGGCACGCCCGCGTTGCTGATCGGCGAGGAGGAGCACCGGCCCTACAACCGGGTGCTGCTCGCCGAGGTGCTGGCCGGACGTTACAGCCCCGAGGTGATCGCCCTGCCCGCGCCCGCGCAGGCCACGCGCGGCCGGGTCGTCGGCATCGACCGCGACGGACGGACCGTCGAGTGCGACGACGGCACGGTGATCGCATACGACCGGCTCGTCCTCGCCACCGGATCCAACCCCGTCCTGCCGCCCCTGCGGGGCCTGTTCACCCCCGACCACGTGCTGCCGGAGGGCGTCCACGCCTTCCGGACCATGGACGACTGCCTGGGCCTGTCCAAGGCGGTCCGGCCGGGGGCGAAGGCGGTCGTCATCGGCGGCGGGCTCCTCGGGGTCTCCGCGGCCCGCGCGCTCGCCCTGCGCGGCGCCCAGGTCGTCCTCGCCCAGCAGTCCGAGCGGCTGATGGAGCGCCAGCTCGACCCGGCCGCCTCCAAGCTGGTCAAGCGGCACCTGACCGACCTGGGCGTCGAGGTGCACACCGAGTGCCGCGTCCGGGACGTGCGCTGCGTCGGCGGCGCCGTCCGCTCCGTGGAGATGGCCGACGGGTTCGCGCTCGACGCCGACCTCGTCGTCGTGGCCTGCGGGGTCCGCCCCCGGGTGGGTCTCGCGCAGGCCGCCGGCCTCGACGTCCGCAAGGGCGTCGTCGTCGACGACGAGCTGCGCACCTCCGACCCGTACATCCACGCCATCGGGGACTGCGCCCAGCACGACGGCGTCCTCTACGGCCTCGCCGCTCCCGCACTCGAACAGGCCGACGCGCTCGCGGAGCTGCTCGCCGGCGACGCGGACGCCCGCTACACCGGCACCCGCTCCCTGACGCGACTCACCCTGAACGGGCACGACAGCCCCTTCGACCTCGCCGCGTTCGGCGAGACGGAGGCGCTCCCGGGCGACGACGTCGTCCAGCTCGCCGACGCCACCCGCGGCACGTACCGCAAGGTCGTCGTCCGCGACGACCGCCTGGTCGGCGGGGTCCTCGTCGGCGAACTCGGCACCGTCGGCGCGCTGGCGCGCGCCTGGGAGGGAGCAGAGCCGCTCCCCTCCGACGGTGGCCCCCTGCTCCACCTGCTTACCAATGATGGAGGCTCCTGATGTCCACGGACACCCCCACGATCGTGCTCGTCGGCCATGGCATGGTCGGCCAGCGCTTCCTCGAAGCGCTCGCCGAGCGCGGCCTGACCGCCACGCACCGCGTGGTCGTGCTCTGTGAGGAGCCGCGTCCTGCCTACGACCGCGTGCAGCTCACCTCGTACTTCTCGGGCAAGACGCCCGAGGACCTGTCCATGACGGACCTGCGGTTCATCGAGGACCACGGCATCGAGCTGCGCGTCGGTGACCCGGCGGAGACGATCGACCGCGAGGCGCGCAGGGTGACCGCCCGCTCCGGTCTCGTCGTCGACTACGACGTGCTCGTCCTGGCCACCGGCTCGTACCCCTTCGTGCCGCCGGTCCCCAACAAGGACGCCGAGGGCTGCTTCGTCTACCGCACGATCGAGGACCTCCTCGCCATCGAGGAGTACGCCAAGAAGGCGACGACGGGTGCCGTGGTCGGCGGCGGTCTGCTCGGTCTGGAGGCCGCGGGCGCGCTGAAGGGTCTCGGACTCACCTCCCACATCGTGGAGTTCGCGCCCCGCCTGATGCCCGTCCAGGTCGACGAGGGCGGCGGCGCCGCACTGCTGCGCACCATCGAGGAGATGGGCCTGAGCGTCCACACGGGCGTCGGCACGCAGGAGATCGTCGTCGGCGAGGACGGCGCCGTGACCGGCATGAAGCTGTCCGACGGCTCCGAACTCTCCACCGACCTGGTGGTGTTCTCCGCCGGTGTCCGCCCCCGCGACCAGCTCGCCCGCGACTGCGGCCTGACGGTCGGCGAGCGCGGCGGCATCGCGGTCGACGAGCAGTGCCGCACGGTGAACGACCCGCACGTGTTCGCGATCGGCGAGTGCGCGCTGGCCGCCGACGGCCGGGTGTACGGCCTGGTCGCGCCCGGTTACGAGCAGGCCGAGACCGCGGCCGCGACGATCGCGGCGGACGAGGCCGCCTTCACCGGCGCCGACCTGTCCACCAAGCTGAAGCTGCTCGGCGTGGACGTGGCGTCCTTCGGCGACGCGCACGGCACCGCCGAGGACTGCCTCGACGTCGTCTACTCCGACTCCCGCGCCGGCCTGTACAAGAAGCTGGTCATCGGCCGCGACGGCACGCTGCTCGGCGGCATCCTGGTCGGCGACGCGGAGGCCTACGGCACGCTGAAGGCGTTCACCGGCTCGGTCCCGCCGGTCGCGCCCGAGGCCCTCGTCCTGCCCGCCGGTGCGGGCGCCCCGGCGCAGCTCGGCCCGTCCGCGCTGCCGGACGACGCGATCATCTGCTCCTGCCACAACGTCTCCAAGGGCACGATCCGCGGCGCGGTCACCGACCACCAGTGCACGACCGTGCCCGAGGTGAAGAAGTGCACCAAGGCCGGCACCGGCTGCGGCTCCTGCGTCAAGGTCCTCGGCCAGCTCGTCACCGCCGAGCTGGAGGCCAGCGGCGTCGAGGTCGACAAGGGCCTGTGCGGCTGCTTCTCGCAGACCCGCGAGGAGCTGTACGAGATCGTCCTCGCCCTTCGCATCAACACCTACCAGGACCTGCTGGACCGCCACGGCCGCGAGGAGGCCAGGGGCGGCAACGGCTGCGAGATCTGCAAGCCGGCCGTCGGCTCGATCATCGCCTCCCTCGCTCCGACGATCGGCGCGAGCGGCTACGTCCTCGACGGTGAGCAGGCCGCCCTCCAGGACACCAACGACCACTTCCTGGCCAACCTCCAGAAGAACGGCTCGTACTCGGTCGTCCCGCGCATCCCCGGCGGTGAGATCGCCCCGGAGAAGCTGATCGTGATCGGCGAGATCGCCCGCGACTTCGGCCTCTACACGAAGATCACCGGTGGCCAGCGGATCGACATGTTCGGCGCCCGCGTCGAGCAGTTGCCCCTGATCTGGGCCCGCCTGGTCGACGCCGGCTTCGAGTCCGGCCACGCCTACGGCAAGTCGCTGCGCACGGTGAAGTCCTGCGTCGGCCAGACCTGGTGCCGCTACGGCGTCCAGGACTCCGTCCGCATGGCGATCGACCTGGAGCTGCGCTACCGGGGCCTGCGCTCCCCGCACAAGCTGAAGTCGGCCGTCTCCGGCTGCCAGCGCGAGTGCGCCGAGGCCCAGTCGAAGGACTTCGGCGTGATCGCCACCGCCAACGGCTGGAACCTGTACGTCGGCGGCAACGGCGGCGCCACGCCGCGCCACGCGGACCTGCTCGCGCAGGACCTGTCGGACGCCGAACTGGTCCGCCTGATCGACCGGTTCCTGATGTTCTACATCCGTACGGCCGACCGCCTGGAGCGCACCTCGACCTGGCTGGAGCGGATCCCCGGCGGCCTGGAGCACGTACGGGACGTCGTCGTCCATGACTCGCTCGGCATCTGCGACGAGCTGGAGAAGCTGATGCAGGCGCACGTCGCGCACTACCGCGACGAGTGGGCCGAGACCATCAACGACCCCGAGAAGCTGGCCCGGTTCGTGTCCTTCGTGAACGCGCCGGACACCCCCGACCCGGTCGTCGCGTTCGTGCCCGAGCGCGACCAGATGAAGCCCGACCTGCCGCTGCTGTCCATCGGTATGCGACCCGCCGAAGACGTACTGGAAGGAAGCGCCCAGCGATGACCCTGGCACCCGAGACCACTGATCTGAAGGTCGAACTCGCTCTGGACGGCGACTGGTTCGCGGTCTGCGACCTGAGCATGCTGCTCCCGGGCCGCGGGGTGGCGGCACTCCTGCCGGACGGCCGCCAGGCGGCGATCTTCCGGGACCGCTCCGGTGAGCTGTTCGCCGTCGACAACCGCGACCCGTTCACCGGCGCGGCGGTCCTCTCCCGCGGCCTGACCGGCACCCACCAGGGCCGCCCGTTCGTCGCCTCGCCCCTGCTCAAGCAGCGCTTCGACCTGGCGTCCGGGCAGTGCCTGGACGACGAGGAGGTACAGGTGGCGACGTACAAGGTGCGCACCGCGTAGCAACGAGGCGAACGCCCGGCTCGGAAACACCCCTCCCCGGAGGGGTGTTTCCGTTGCGCCCGGCAAACTGGGGTCATGGTTGCGCAGCCGAACGACAGGGCCGGCCTCTCCTGGCTCGGCCCTCCGATCGACGCCCGTCCGCGGTTCGAACCGGAACTCGAAGCGCTGCTGGGGCTGTTGCGGCGCCTGCGGCCCGGCCAGTGGAACGAGACGGCCGTGCCGGGCTGGACCGTGCACGACGTCGCCGCTCACGTCCTCGGTGACTACAACGCCCGCCTCGGCCGCCGGGAGTTCGGCCCCTTCGCGCCGGGAGAGACCCTGGAGGCGTTCATCCACCGCGCCAACCAGGAGTGGGTCGACCGCCACCGGGACATGGACCCTCCCTCGCTCGTCGACGCCCTGGAAGAGGCCGGCACCGAACTGGCCCGCCGCTTCGCGCGCGCCCACCTGGACGCGCCGTCCCTGGGCGTGTCCTGGGCCGGGGTGGACCCGGCGCCGATGTGGCTGGACTGCGCCCGGGAGTTCACCGAGTACTGGACGCACCGCCAGCAGATCCGGCACGCGGCCGGGCTGGACACCGACCCCGAGCCGGGGGCCCTGTCCGTGGTCCTGGACACGTTCATGCGGGCCCTGCCCCACACCTTGCGGGACACCGCCGCGCCGGCCGGCACACGGGTGACGCTGACGGTCACCGGCCCCGGAGGGGGCACCTGGACCGTGACCGCCGGGCCGGAGGGGTGGTCTCTGGCAGAGGGCTCCGACGGCCGGCCGGCAGCCATCGTGGAGCTGGACACGGAGACCGCCTGGCGGCTGTGCACGCGGGGTGTCCAGCCGGCCGGCGCTCTCGCCCGGGCCCGGGTCGACGGGGACCGGCGGTTCGCCGAGGCCGTGTGCCGGATCGTTTCGATCGTCTACTGATCAACTGACGGGCGGGGCTGTCGAGTTGCTGTCGAGTTCGCCGACTCGGCTGCCGTGCCGGGGGTACTTCGCGTTTCATCGAGTCACAGCATTTCATCGAGTCACAGCGTTTTGTCGAGTCACATCCCCCCTTCCTTCCACGGAGGCCCACCATGACTCGGAACCACCCCCAGCCGTCCCGGCGGACCGTGCTCGGCGGGGCGGTCGCGGCGCTCGCGGTGGCCGCCGGCACCGGCACGGCGCAGGCCGCTCCCGCCAGCGGCTGGCCGACCGAGTTCCCGCTGCCCGACGGCTGGCTCCCCGAGGGAATCACCATAGGCAGCAGGCCGTACGCGTACATGGGCTCGCGCGCCGACGGCGCGATCTACCGCACCGACCTGCGCACCGGCAGGGGCGGTGTCCTGCACGAGGGCACCGCCGGTCTCGCGTCCATCGGCCTGAAACTTGACCGGGACGGCCTGCTGTACATGGCCGGCGGCGCCGGAGGCACCGCGAGGATCGTCGACGCGCGCACCGGCGAGCTCCTCACCACCTATCAGCTCACCCGGGACGCAGCCCCGTTCATCAACGACGTCGTCCTGCACGAGGACCGCGCCTGGTTCACCGACTCCCGTGCCGCGGTCCTCCACGGCGTCCCGCGCGGCCGGCGCGGCGAGGTCCGCGCCCTCCCGCTCACCGGCGAGTGGGTGCAGGCTCCCGCCGGGACCAACAGCGCCAACGGCCTGGTCGCCACCCCCGACGGCCGCGGTCTGATCGTCGTCAACGCGGGTCAGCTGTACACCGTGGACCTCAGGTCCGGCCACGCAACCAAGGTCACACTGAAGGGCGCGTCGGACGTGGCGGGCGGCGACGGCCTGGTCCGTCTCGGCCGCACCCTGTACGTCGTCCAGAACCGCCTCAACAAGATCACCGTCTGGGACCTCGGCAGGAAGGCCACCAGCGCCACCCTGACCAGGACGATCACCGACCCCCGCTTCGACGTCCCCACCACCGCCGCCCGCTACGGCGACCGCCTCTATCTGGTCAACGCCCGCTTCACCAGCCCGCAGACGCCTCAGACGACGTTCAACGCGGTGGCCGTCTCCCTGTGAGCGTCATGCCTTCAGCGCGCCGTACGTCACCCCGGTCAGCTCCTCGGACGCGGCCCACAGCCGCTGCCCCGCCGCGTCGTTGAGGGTCCAGGGCGCCCGCCAGGACGGTGCGGGGGCGCCGCGCCACATGGCGATGTGCGGGCCGGTGAAGGAGTCGGGCCGTACGCCGGGTTCTGTCGCGGCGTACAGGATCGGCAGCGCGCCCGCCTCGGCCGGCTGCGCGACGACCCGGTTGGCGATCCGTACGAGCCGCTCGGCGGCCGGGCGCCCCTCGGCGAGCGGTCCGGTGGTCTGGAGGTTGGTGGCCGCGTACCCGGGGTGGGCCGCGGCCACCACCAGGTCCGAGCCGTGGCCCGCCGCCCGGCGCGCCAGCTCGTGCGTGAACAGCAGGTTGGCCGTCTTGGAACGGGCGTAGGCGATCCAGCGCCGGTAGCGCCGCTCGCTGTTGAGGTCGTTGATGTCGATGTTGGCGAGAGCGTGCATCCCGCTGGAGACGACCACGACCCGGGCCTCCGGCGCCGCCAGCAGCGCGGGCAGCAGCAGGCCGGTGAGCGCGAAGTGCCCCAGGTGGTTGACCCCGAACTGCGTCTCGAAGCCGTCCGCCGTCGTCCCGTACGGCAGCGCCATCACCCCGGCGTTGTCGACGAGCACGTCCAGCCGCTCGTACGGGAACCCGGCCGCGAACTCGCGTACGGAGGCGAGGTCGCCGAGGTCGAGCCGGCCCAGCTCGACCCGGGCGCCCGGCAGTTCCGCACGGAGCCGGTCCAGGGCCGCCTTGCCCCGGGCCTCGCTGCGGCACGCGAGCACCACCCGCGCGCCCTTGCGGGCGAGTTCCCGTGCCGTGACGAGCCCGATCCCGCTGTTCGCGCCGGTGACGACGGCGACGCGGCCGCTCTGGTCCGGGATGTCCTGTGTGTTCCAGCCTGGCATGGCAGGCTCCCTCCGTCGGTGGCCGCGATCCACCCTACGAGGGGCCGCGCGCCGCCTGAGCGAACGGGGGGCGTGCACGCGTACTCGGGCGTGCACGCCCCCGGCCAGGTACGGCGAGGAGGCCCCGGGCCGCTGGACCCGGGGCCGCCGTCAGCCCACCGGGCTCGACCGCTGGTCGTCCGGGAGGGGCCGGGTGTCGAGGTAGAACCACTCGGCGTCGGCGGTGGGCCAGGGGGTGGGCTCCGCCACCGCTTCGCCCCACGGTTCCTCGGCCATGGCCGTGACCGGCCGCTTGGGCAGCAGTGCCTGGGCCTCTCCCACGGGCGCCGCGGCCCGCCCACCGGCCTGCTTCGGCTCTCCCGGCATCAGCAGCTCCACCCGCAGCCCCAACCCCCGTTGCTGGGCGGTGAACTCCTCGACCTGGTTGCGGCAGGCATGGTCCAGGTGGGTCACGCCGGTCAGGTCGAGCCGGATCCTCGGCTTCCCGGCCGCGGCGGCGGCCTCCAGCGCCTCGATCACCTTCGGCAGCCGCAGGAACGTCGCGTTGCCGGCCATGACGACCTTCGCCGTGTCGTCCTCGACGTGCTGGCGGATCGCGGTCTGGGACATCCGCAGCGCGGCCAGCACGATCCCCGCGGCGAGGCCGATCAGCACGCCCTCGAGCAGCGCGGTCACCACGATGACCAGCGTGGTCAGCGTCATCACCGCGAACTCGCCCTTGTCCTGCCGCCACATCTTCGGGAACTCGGCGGGCCCGAACAGCTTCCAGCCGCTGTGCACGAGGACACCGGCGAGCACCGAGATCGGGATCAGCGCGAGCACCTGCGGCAGCAGCAGCGCGAAGGCGAGCAGCCACAGGCCGTGCAGGGTGCGGGAGAGCCGGGTCTTGGCCCCCGCCTGGACGTTGGCCGAACTGCGGGCCACGACCGCGGTGATCGGGAGCGCGCCGAGGAGGCCGGCGACGGTGTTCCCGGCGCCCTGGGCGATCAGCTCGGTGTTGTAGCGGGTGCGCGGGCCGCTGTGCATACGATCCACCGCGGCGGCCGTGAACAGGCTCTCGGCGGACGCGATGACCGTGAAGGTGAGGATGGCGGTGATGATCGCCCCGTCCGCGAGCCGGGCGAACTGCTCGGGCCCGGGCACCGACACGGACGCGAGCAGGTTGCCCACCTGGAGCGTCTTCACGTCCACGCCCGGCAGCGCGGCGACCACGATGCCGATGCCCACGGCGACCAGCGCGGCCGGTATCTTCCCGGCCGGGCCCGGCACCTTCTTCCACACGAAGCTGAGCACGACCGTGACGACGCCGAGCAGCGTGGCGATCATCGCCTGAGGGTCGGTCAGGATCCCGGCCAGCAGTCCGGGGATGCCGGCCATGTTCTCGATCGCCGTGCCGGGGGCCTTGGCGTCGGCCATCGGATAGGCCTGGCTGAACATCAGCGGCACGCCGATGCCGGCCAGCATGCCCTGGACGACGGCGACCGAGATGGCCTGGAACATCCGGCCGAGCCGCACCAGTCCCAGGATGATCTGGAGGAGGCCGGCGAACAGCACGATCACGCCGAGCATGGCCACGCCGACCTCGGCGACGGTCTCCGCGACGAGCGCGGCGAGACCGGCGGCCGGCCCGCTGACCTGGAGCGTACTGCCGCGGGCCGCGCCGACGACCAGACCGCCGATCACCCCGGAGATGATCCCGAGCTCGGCGGGCACGCCGGAGGCGACGGCGACACCGATGCACAGTGGCAGGGCGACGAGGAAGACGACGAGCGAGGCGGTGATGTCGGTGACGAGGTCAGCCTTGGTCCGGGCCTTGCCACCCCCGCCGCCCTTGGCACCACCCGTCACACGGCTCATCAGCCCGCCCAGCACACCGGCCGCGGCACCTCCGGCCGAACCGCCGGCCGGTTCGCCGGACGGGCCGGCCGATCGCCCACTAGCAGTCCCCGCCGGGCCGCCCGACCGGCCGCCCATGAAACCGCCCGCCGGTCCATCCGACCACCGACGCGCAGCACCTCCCGCCGGGCCCCCCGCCAGGCCGTCACCCGGGCCACCCGCCCGGCCGCCCATGAAACCGCCCGGCGGTCCGCCCGATCGCCGGCCCGCAGCGCCCCCCGGCCGGTCCCCGACCAGGCCACCGCCGGGACCGCCCGACCGGCTCTCCATGAGACCGTCCCGCGGTCCGCCCGGCCCCCGGCCCGCGGCACCTTCGGCCGAACCACCCACCGGCCCACCCGCCTGCCAGTCCCCCGAGCTCCGCGCGAAGCCGCCGGAGTCCCAGTCCGCCGCACCCTCCCCGGAGCCGCCCGTCCGCCACTCCGCAGCACCCCCGCCGGAACCAGCCGACCCCCAACCCGCCGCGCCCTCACCACGACCGCCCGGCCCCCAGTCCCCCGAGCCCCCTGGGAAGCCGCCCGACTCCCAGCCCCCCGAGCCCTCCGCGGAGCCGCCCGACCCCCGGGCCGAAGCACCTCCCTCGGAACCAGCCGACCCCCAACCCGCCGCGCCCTCACCGCGACCGCCCGCTCCCCAGTCCCCCGAGCCCCCTGCGAAGCCATCCGCTCCCCAGTCGCCCGAGCCCTCAGCGGAGCCGCCCGAGCCCCATTCCGCGGCACCCCCGCCGGAACCAGCCGTGCCCCGGCCCGCCGCCGCGTCTCCCGCCGGGCCGGCCGCCCGGCCACCCCGCGCGGCGCCACCCCGTACCCGCCCCCGCGCATGCGCCCCGCTCACGCGGCATGCACCCGGAAGGCGCCGTCGTCACCGAGTTCGTAGACGAACGCCGTGTCGACCTCGTAGTACCAGCCGTGCAGGCGCAGCCGGCCCGCGTCGAGCCGTTGCCTCACGACCGGGTAACTCCGCAGGGCGGCAAGCTGGTTGACGACGTTGCCCTGGGACACCTCCGGCAGCGACGGGTCGTCCGGTGCGGATGCGAGGACGGGGGCCAGTCCGGGGCGGGCGATGTGGAGCCAGGCGTCCACGCCGGGCAGGGCGGACAGGTCGTCGCCGGACTTCAGCGCGCCCATCGCGCCGCAGTGTGAGTGACCGCACACCACGATGTCCTGAACCCCGAGCACCTCCAGTGCGTACTCGATGGTGGCCGCCTCTCCCGAGGCCCCGGGCCGTCCGTAGGGCGGCACGATATTGCCCGCGTTACGCAGCTCGAATATCTCACCGGGCCGGGCTCCGGTGATCAGTGCCGGTATGACCCGGGAGTCCGAGCAGGTGATGAACAGCGCCTCCGGATATTGCCCTTCGGCCAGTTTCCGGTATTCGCCGCTATCGAAATCGACGCGCGTCCTGAATGTGCGGGCACGGTCCAGCAATGCCTTCAACTTACCCTCCTGAGCTGCGGTTTCCTTCGATGCGCCCCACCGTAGACGGACGACCTACAGCGGAAGGTTAAGCGAACTCCAGAGCCCGGCCAGGAATTGAACATTCTTTGTCGGGATACCCTTACCAACGGTCATCTTGTAGCGTGTGAACTCCAGGGCAGATAACGCGAATTCACGCTGCCCGGATTCATGCCGGCTCACGGAGAGACAGGACGTATGGGCCTACGAGTGCTGCTCATCGAGGACGACGAGACGATCGCGGAGCCGCTCACCGAAGGGCTCGGCCACTTCGGACTGACGGTCGACCACGTCGCCACCGGCGCGGACGGACTGAGAGGCCCGTACAACGACGTCGTGCTGCTCGACCTGGGCCTGCCGGACATGGACGGCATCGACGTCTGCCGCGGTATCCGGCAGGTCTCGGACGTACCCATCGTCATCCTCAGCGCCCGCGGCGAGGAGGCCGACCGCGTACTGGGCCTGGAGCTGGGCGCCGACGACTACCTGGCGAAACCTTTCAGCGTGCGGGAGCTGGTGGCCCGGGTCCGGGCGGTGACCCGCCGCACGCAGCGCACCCAGCAGCCGTTCCCCGAGACCCCGGGCACATCGAACTCGCCGGCCGCGCCCGGCACCTCCGAGCCACCGCCGCCCTACGAAGCGGCCCCCTCCCCCACGTACGAGCCGGCCCCGGCCCTCTCCTACGACCCCCCTGCCACACCGTCGTACGATCCGGCCCCCGATCCCCCGCACGACCCGGGCCCGCTCGTGGTGGACCGCCGTACCCGCCAGGTCTGGGTGGGCGACTCCCCCGTGCCGCTCACCCCCAAGGAGTTCGACCTGCTGGCGCTCCTCAGCGAGGACCCGGGCGCGGTCTACTCGCGCCAGCAGATCCTCGACCGGGTCTGGGATCCGCACTACGACGGCCCGACCAAGACGCTGGACGTCCATGTGGCCGCACTGCGCCGCAAGTTGGGGCACCCGGCGTGGATCAGGACACTGCGGGGCGTGGGCTTCCGGCTGGCGGTGCACACGGGGCCGAACGCCCCGCAGGTGGCCTCTCCATGACCCGTCGGCTGCTGCTCAGCTACCTCAGTCTCGCCGCGCTGGTGCTGCTCTGCCTGGAGATCCCGCTGGGCTTCGTCTACTCGCGCGGGGAGCGGGAGCAGGTCGTCAACGCGGCGAAGGACGAGGCCGAGTCGGTCTCCGCGTACGCCGCGCTGTCCCTCGCGGCGGGGCGGGCCGAGCAGGACCTGCCCGCACGGGTGGAGCACTGCGCCCAGCGCATCGGCGGGAAGGTGGTGATCGTCGGCACCTCTGGCGCGCCGCTCGCCACCTCGCACCCCATGGACCCCTCGGTGTCCGGCGCCCTGGCCGACCGGCCGGGCATCGCAGCCGCGCTGCGGGGCACCTCGACGGTCGACGTGCGCACCTCCACGATCGGCGGGGTCGAGTACCTGTCGGTGGCCGCGCCGGTCGGCCAGGAGGCGCGGCCGGTGGGTGCCGTGTGGCTGACGGTGCCCACGCGGACGGTGCACGAGCGGGTCCACCACGTGTGGCTGCTGCTCGCCCTGGGCGGACTGGCCGTGCTGACGGCGGTGGCCGTGGTCGCCTTCGCCTTCGCCCGGTGGGCCGGCCGCCCCATCCGTGAACTGGAGCGGGCGACGCACGAGCTGGCGGAGGGCGGCGGCCGGTTCACCCCGGTGACGATCACGAAGGGCCCGCCGGAAGTACGGAGCCTGGCCGCGGCGTTCAACCGCACCGCGGCCCGCTTCGCCCATCTGCTCGCCTCCCAGCGGGCGTTCGCCGGCGAGGCCTCGCACCAGCTGAAGACCCCGCTCGCGGCGCTGCGGCTGCGCCTGGAGAACATGGAGCCGGACGTCGCCGCCCGGGCCCGGGGCAGCCTCACCGCGGCCATGACGGAGACGGACCGGCTCGCCCGGATGGTCGAGCACCTGCTGGCGATGGCCCGGCTGGAGGAGCACGCGGCGATCCCCGCCACCGTCGACCTGGGCGCGGTCTGCGCGGAACGGCACCGCACCTGGCAGCCGCTGTTCGCCCGGGAGGACGTCTCCCTCGTGCTCTTCGCGGGCAGCGTCGGCCCGGTGCTGGCGGTGCCGGGAGCCGTCGAGCAGATCATGGACAACCTGCTGTCCAACGCCCTGCGGGCGTCCCCGCCCGGCAGCACCGTCACGATCGAGCTGCGGATGCCGGCCCCGCCCCGCCGCGCGCTGCGCGACAGCCGCCCCCGCTGGGTCGACCTGCACGTCACCGACGAGGGCCCCGGCATGACGGAGGAGCAGCGGGCCCGCGCCTTCGACCGTTTCTGGCGCGCCCCGGGCGCCCCCAAGGGCGGCTCGGGACTCGGCCTCGCCCTGGTGCAGCGCCTCGCCCACGCCAGCGGCGGCGAGGCGACCCTGCACGCGGCGGCGACGGGCGGCCTGGACGTGGTGATCCGGCTGCCGTCCGTACGACCGCCGGCCGAGGGGCACGGACCGGGCACGGACCGGCCGAGGGGCGGCCGGAGACGGGAGGCCCCGGCGCTGCCCGCGTGAGCCCGCCGCCCCGCGGCCACGAGTTGTCCATGCCCCGTCAACCCTGCCCGTTTAGCGTCCCTCCCGCCTCCCCCCACGCACAACCCTGCCGTCGACCGGCGGCAGGGCGGTACGGCACCTCTTGGAGTGAGAGTGGAACGTCGTAGCCTCCTGCGTGCGGCCGTCCTCGGCGGCACTTCGGCCGCCCTCGGCGGAACCCTGTGGCGCGGCGCCGCGTACGCGGCCCCGGCCCAGCCCGGCACCGGCCCCTACGGGCCGCTGGGCTCCCCGGACGCCAACGGCATCAGACTCCCCAGCGGCTTCACCAGCCGGGTCATCGCCCGGTCGGGCCAGCGGGTCGGGACCACGTCGTACACCTGGCACAACGCCCCGGACGGCGGCGCCTGTTACGCCGATGGCACGGGGTGGATCTACGTCTCCAACTCCGAAGTCAATCCCTCGGGCGGCGCGAGCGCGGTCAGGTTCTCCTCGACCGGCGCGATCACCGGCGCGTACCGCATCCTGTCCAATACCCGCCAGAACTGCGCCGGCGGCAAGACGCCGTGGAACACCTGGCTGTCCTGCGAGGAGGTGTCCCTCGGCTACGTCTACGAGACCGACCCGTGGGGCACGAACGCGGCGGTGCAGCGTGCGGCGATGGGCCGCTTCAAGCACGAGGCGGCGGCCGCCGACCCGGTACGCAAGGTGATCTACCTGACCGAGGACGAGACGAATGGCCGCTTCTACCGCTTCGTCCCGACGACCTGGGGCAACCTGTCCTCCGGCAAGCTCCAGGTGATGGTCGCGGGCAGCGCCACGAGCGGCTCGTTCACCTGGGCCGACGTCCCCGACCCGGACGGCTCGCCCACCACCACCCGCTCCCAGGTCTCCGGTTCGAAGTCCTTCAACGGTGGCGAGGGCTGCCACTACGCCAACGACACGGTCTGGTTCACCACCAAGGGCGACAACCGGGTCTGGCAGCTCAACCTGCTGAACAACACGTACGAACTGGCCTACGACGACTCCCTCGTCAACGGCACGGCCCCCCTCACCGGCGTCGACAACATCACCGGCGCCTCCTCCGGCGACCTCTTCGTCGCCGAGGACGGCGGCACCATGGAGATCTGCGTCATCACCCCCGCCGATGTCGTCGCCTCGTTCCTCCGCATCGACGGCCAGTCCGGCTCGGAGATCACGGGCCCTGCCTTCTCCCCGGACGGCACCCGCCTGTACTTCTCCAGCCAGCGCGGCACCAGCGGCAGCTCCTCGGGGGGCATCACCTACGAGGTGAAGGGCCCGTTCCGCGCGTAACCGCCACGCCAGGCTTCACGTGACCATCACAAAATAGTCACTCCTCCGCCATCCGGAGCCGCCCGGACCTACGGTCGTCCCCTCACGTGTCACCACTGGGGGGACGACCATGACCAACCCGTACACCGGCCCGAACGCCAACCCGTATCCCGGGCCGCCCATCCCGCCCGCACCGCAGCCCGCACGCCCGGCGCCCCGCTGGGCCCGCAAGCGCTACGTGCTGCCCGCCCTCGGTCTGGCCTGGTTCATCGGCGTCGGCATCGGCGCCTCCGGCGACACGACGGCCGACGCGAAGCCCGCGGCCGCCAAGCCGCAGCCGACCGTCACGGTCACCGCGACCACCACCGCCACCGCTACCGCGACACCGCTCGCGAAGAAGCCGGAACCCGCTCCCACGGTCACCGCCACCAAGACCGTCAGAGCCACCACCACGGTCACCGCACGACCGGCCGCGGGCGGCGGCTCCGGCGACAGCGGTTCGGGCAGTTCGGGCGGCTCAGGGGGCTCGGCGGACGTCTACTACGCCAACTGCGACGCCGTCCGGGCCGCCGGGGCCGCCCCCATCCACCGCGGTGAACCCGGCTACGCCTCCCACCTGGACCGTGACGACGACGGGGTCGCCTGCGACACGTGACACGTGTACGCCGGTGACCATCGGCGCGTTGGGCCGTTCCACCGTTTGGGCAGCTCGTCCCGGGCTGCCCGGCCGACGGAAGGAACATCACCGTGGACACGACCGTGCCCGCCACCGACGTACCGCGCGTGCTGCCGCGTGACGAGTGGGTCAAGACGCTGCCGCAGACCATCGTCGCCTCGTGCGTCCTGCTCCTCGACGCCGAGGACCGGATGCTGCTGCTGCGCTACGCCGGGGGCGAGCCCGGTGCCGGGCTCTGGGGGCTGCCGGGCGGCATGCTCGACCACGGGGAGGACCCCCTCGGCGCCGCGTGCCGGGAGCTGCACGAGGAGACCGGCATCGTCCTGGACCGGGAGCCCCGGTTCGTCGGCTACGACCACCGGGCCGATGTGAAGGGCACCGGCCCCGTGATCGACTTCTACTTCCACGGCGGCCGCCTCGCCCCCGGACAGAACGTCAGGCGCAGCGGCGAGCACGACCAGAACGGCCTGTTCGCCCTCGCCGACCTGGAATCCCTTCCGCTGGCGACCCCGCTGCCGGCCCTCACCGCCCTGCACACGGCAGCCCTGACCGGGACCGTCGTCTGCCTGCGGGAAGGCCTGCCCCGGTGACAGCCGCACGGGCCCGTCGGACCTCGCAGGACACGGAGCGCAGGTCCGCCTCCCGTACCCGGCCGCCCGCGCCCGAACGGATCGCGAGAGAGCGGGGGCGCACCTCCGCACAAGGTGCTCCCCCGCTCTCCTCCGTGCACCGGAGCCGCCGCGATCGGTGAGGGTCGGGGACCGCCGACGGCTCCGGGTCCTGAGCGGCCCCGCGCGGGCCACGTGAGGTGGTCTCGCGCGGACCGCGGTCTACCGGTGGTCGCTGCCCTGCGACTGGACCGCCGCCCGGCCCGCTTCCAGCCGGGCCACCGGGATGCGGAAGGGGGAGCAGGAAACGTAGTCGAGTCCCACCTCGTGGAAGAAGTGGACCGACTCCGGGTCACCGCCGTGCTCGCCGCAGACGCCGAGCTTGAGGTCCGGGCGGGTCTCACGGCCGGCCTGGGCGGCGAGCTTCACCAGGGAGCCGACGCCGTCCTTGTCGATCGTCTCGAACGGGGAGACGCCGAAGATGCCCTTCTCCAGGTACGCGGTGAAGAAGCTGGCCTCCACGTCGTCCCGGGAGAAGCCCCATACCGTCTGGGTGAGGTCGTTCGTGCCGAAGGAGAAGAACTCGGCGGCCTCGGCGATCTGTCCGGCGGTCAGGGCGGCGCGCGGCAGCTCGATCATCGTGCCGATGGACAGCTTGAGCTGCGTGCCCGAGGCCGCCTCGACCTCGGCGATGACCTGGTCGGCCTCCTCGCGCACGATCTCCAGCTCCTGCACCGTGCCGACGAGCGGGATCATGATCTCGGCGCGCGGGTCGCCCTTGGCGGCCTTGCGCTCGGCGGCGGCTTCGGCGATCGCCCGGACCTGCATGGTGAACAGGCCGGGGATGACCAGGCCGAGGCGCACACCGCGCAGACCCAGCATCGGGTTCTGCTCGTGCAGCCGGTGCACGGCCTGGAGGAGGCGCAGTTCGTTCTCGTGCGGCTCCTGGCGGGACTCGGCGAGGGCGACGCGCACCGACAGTTCGGTGATGTCGGGCAGGAACTCGTGCAGCGGCGGGTCCAGCAGCCGGACGGTGACCGGCAGGCCGTCCATCGACTCGAAGAGCTGGACGAAGTCCTGCTTCTGGAGCGGCAGCAGTTCCTTGAGGGACTCCTCGCGCTCGGCCTGGGTGTCGGCCAGGATCAGCCGCTCCACCAGCTCGCGCCGGTCGCCGAGGAACATGTGCTCGGTGCGGCACAGGCCGATGCCCTGGGCGCCGAAGCGGCGGGCCCGCAGCGCGTCCTCGGCGTTGTCGGCGTTGGCCCGCACGCGCAGCCGGCGCTTGCGGTCGGCGAACGCCATGATGCGGTGGACCGCCTCGACCAGCTCGTCGGCGTCCTCGGCACCGGCGTGCATCCGGCCCTCGAAGTACTCCACGACCGGGGACGGCACGACCGGTACCTCACCGAGGTACACCTTGCCCGAGGAGCCGTCGATGGAGACGACGTCGCCCTCCTCGACGACGTGCCCGCCCGGCACGGTCATCCGGCGGCGCTTGGTGTCGACCTCCAGCTCCTCCGCGCCGCAGACACAGGTCTTGCCCATGCCGCGCGCGACCACGGCCGCGTGGGAGGTCTTGCCGCCGCGCGAGGTCAGGATGCCCTCGGCGGCGATCATGCCGTCCAGGTCGTCGGGGTTGGTCTCGCGGCGGATCAGGATGACCTTCTCGCCCGAACGCGACCACTTGACGGCGGTGTAGGAGTCGAAGACCGCCTTGCCGACCGCCGCGCCCGGCGAGGCCGCGATGCCCCGGCCGACGGTCGCGACCTTCGAGTCCTCGTCGAAGCGCGGGAACATCAGCTGCGCGAGCTGGGCGCCGTTGACGCGGGTGAGCGCCTCGGCCTCGTCGATCAGGCCCTGGTCCACGAGCTGGGTGGCGATGCGGAACGCCGCGCCCGCGGTGCGCTTGCCGACCCGGGTCTGGAGCATCCACAGCACACCGCGCTCGATGGTGAACTCGATGTCGCAGAGGTCCTTGTAGTGGTTCTCCAGCGTCTCCATGATCTGCATGAGCTGGTCGTACGACTTCTTGTCGATCCGCTCCAGCTCCGCGAGCGGCACGGTGTTGCGGATGCCCGCGACCACGTCCTCGCCCTGGGCGTTCTGGAGGTAGTCGCCGTAGACGCCCTGGTGGCCGGAGGCGGGGTCGCGGGTGAAGGCGACGCCGGTGCCGGAGTCCGGGCCGAGGTTGCCGAAGACCATCGAGCAGACGTTGACGGCGGTGCCCAGGTCGTGCGGGATGCGCTCCTGGCGGCGGTAGAGCTTGGCGCGGTCGGTGTTCCAGGAGTCGAAGACCGCGTGGATGGCGAGGTCCATCTGCTCGCGCGGGTCCTGCGGGAAGTCCCGGCCGGCCTCGGTCTTGACGATCTTCTTGAACTTGGTGACGAGCTTCTTGAGGTCCGCGGCCTCCAGCTCGGTGTCGACCGTGACCTTCTTGGTCTCCTTGGCCTTCTCCAGGGCGTCCTCGAAGAGCTCGCCGTCGACGCCGAGGACGGTCTTGCCGAACATCTGGATGAGGCGGCGGTAGGAGTCCCAGGCGAAGCGCTCGTCGCCGGCCTGCTTGGCCAGGCCCTGCACCGACTTGTCGGAGAGGCCGATGTTGAGGACGGTGTCCATCATGCCGGGCATGGAGAACTTGGCGCCCGAACGCACCGACACCAGCAGCGGGTCGTCGGCCTGTCCCAGCTTCTTGCCCATGCGCTGCTCCAGCGCGTCGAGGTGCGCACTCACCTCGTCACGCAGTGCCGCCGGCTCCTCGCCGCTGTCCAAGTAGACCTTGCACGCCTCGGTGGTGATCGTGAAGCCGGGCGGGACCGGAAGGCCCAGGTTCGTCATCTCGGCGAGGTTCGCGCCCTTGCCACCGAGGAGGTCCTTGAGGTCCTTGTTGCCCTCGGTGAAGTCGTAAACGAACTTCACGCCCTCAACACTCGTACCGTGCTCAGCTACGTGGGGATCTTTGTTTTCCGACACGGGTCTCGACTCCTCGAGGACGCGGTGGCTGCCCTGACGGCGAGGAACATACCCAGATCAAAGGCTTCTGGGTACGTCCACTCGCGCGTCATACGCCTGTAACCACTCGGCCGCCAGCGGATCGAAAGTCAAAGCTCGGCAAGCGATCACAGCCGCATGTTTTCACTTCTTGAACGCATCAACCTCCCTGGACCCCGCCGAGCGCTCAAATGAGCGAGGTTCAGCACGCTTGATTTCGCTCGATGAACGATCAAACGGTGGCACTCAGTGCCACCCTTTGGAGAAGTGCAGTCGCTCAAGATCCGCTCATCTGAGCGCAACCCTTATCAAGGGTGGCGAGAATCACGCTGCCACAGCCGACGGAATTTCACCATGCGGACGCGTCTCGGGGCCGAAATGTCCCTGTCATACCCCGAGCGCGCGCAGCCGCTCCTCGACCCGCTCGGGGGCGTAGAGGTGCTCCACGACCATCGCCCCGGCTCCGACCAGCCCGGACCGCTCGCCGAGCCGTGACGTCACGACGTCCAGGTGGGCGGTGGAGCGGGGCAGCGCCCGCTGGTAGAGCAGTTCGCGCACGCCCGTGAGGAAGGGGGTTCCGGCCAGATCCCCGGCGATCATCAGCACGCCGGGGTTGAGCAGCGTCACCACGGTCGCCAGCACGTCCCCGACCCGGCGCCCGGCCTCCCGGGCGAGACCGACCGCCTCGGGATGCCCGGACGCCAGCAGGTCCCGTACGTCCGAGCCGGAGGCCGCCGGCACCCCGGTCTCCGCCAGCCGCCGCGCCACCGCGCCGCCGCTCGCGACGGCGGCCAGACAGCCGTACGAACCGCACCGGCACAGCATCTGGGCGCCCTCCGGCACCCGGATGTGCCCGAGGTCCCCGGCGCCCCCGTCGATGCCCCGGAACACCGCGCCGTCCACCACGACCCCGGCACCGATGCCGGTGGAGACCTTGACCAGTACGAAGGCGGAGCAGTCGGGATAGCCGGTGCGCTGTTCGCCGTAGGCCATGAGGTTGGCGTCGTTGTCCACCAGCACCGGCACCTCGGCGGCGCCCGTGTGCTCGGCGAGCGCCCGGGCCAGCCGGCTCCTTATGTCGTAGCCGTCCCAGCCGGGCATGATCGGCGGCTGGACGACGCGGCCGCTCTCGGTGTCCACCGGGCCGGGCACGGCGAGCCCGACCCCGCACACCGACTCGGCCCCGCGTCCGGTCTTCTCCAGCAACTCCCCGAACCAGCGGCCGAGTTCGCCCAGCACGAGGTCCGGCCCGTCGTCGACGACGAGGGTGCCGGAGTGCTCGGCGAGGATCTCGCCGCTCAGCGACAGCACCGCCGCCCGCGCGTGCCGGGTGTCGAGGTCGGCGGCCAGGACCACCGCGTGCTCGTCGTCGAACTCCAGGGTGATGGAGGGGCGCCCGCCCAGCGGGGATTCCACCGGCCCCCCGGCACCCTCGCGCAGCCAGCCCGCGCGGAAGAGCCGGTCGAGCCGCTGCCCGACGGTGGCCCGGGACAAACCGGTCGCCTGCTGGAGCGCACCCCGGGTCACGGCGCGGCGACTGCGCACCAGTTCGAGCAGTTCGCCGGCGCTCGCCTGGCCGGCACCTCGTCCCGTTCTGACGGGCCGTCCGGTCATGCACACCCCCTTGTGTTTCTCAACCTTGCCTTACATAGTGGGTTTTGCGTGTTAAATAGACGTAACCTCACCGTAGCCGCAGCCGAACCTGTCGGCCGGACGTCTTTCCGGAGAGCCCCGAGTGGACAGCACCGCCCAACGCGCCCCTCGTCCCACGGGACGAACCGTTGCATACGATCCGTCCATCCCCGCACCACCCCTGCACGTCAGGGCAGCCGCCGTGCTGGAGGCCGGCTGGACGGGCACGTCCACGGTGCCCTCGCGCGGTCTGTATCCGCACCAGTGGTCCTGGGACTCGGCGTTCATCGCGATCGGCCTGCGGCACGTGTCGCCGTTACGGGCACAGACGGAGCTGGAGACGCTGCTGGCGGCCCAGTGGGCGGACGGGCGGATCCCGCACATCGTCTTCAACCCCTCCGTCCCGCTCGACGCGTACTTCCCGAGCCCCGACTTCTGGCGCTCCTCGGCCGCGGGGCGCGCCGCGGGCGCCCCGCGCACCGTACAGACCTCCGGGATCGTGCAGCCACCGGTCCACGCGCTGGCCGCGTGGCTGGTGCACCTCGCCGACCCCGGTCTGTCCCGGGCGCGCGGCTTCCTCACCCGGGCGTATCCCCGGCTCGCGGCCTGGCACCGGTATCTGCTGCACCGGCGCGACCTGGGCGGAGGCGGACTGGTGTCCGTCGTGCACCCCTGGGAACAGGGTATGGACAACAGCCCCTGCTGGGATCGTCCGCTCTCCCGGGTCACTCCGGCCCCGGCCCGCTCCTTCCGCCGCGCCGACCTCGACCACGGCTCCCCCGAGGACCGGCCGACGGATCTGGACTACGGGCGGTACGTGCGGCTGGCCACCGACTACCGGGACCGGGGGTACGCCGACGGACCGGGCGACTTCGCCGTGGAGGATCCGGCGTTCAACGCCCTGCTCATCGCCTCCGAGTACGCCCTGGCCCGGATCGCCCGCGAGCTGGGCGCGGCGGCCCCGGCCCGGCAGCACCGCGCCGAGCGGCTCACCGACGCCCTGGTGGAGCGGCTGTGGGAGCCGTCGGCGGGGATGTTCCTGTGCCGGGACGTGCGCGCCGGGGAGCTGATCCCCGAGCGCTGTGTCTCCGGGCTGGTCCCCCTGCTGCTGCCGGACCTGCCCCGCGACCTGGCGGCCACCCTGGTGCGCACCGTCTGCGGCCCGCACTTCGGGCTCGGCGGCACGACCCGGCTGGTGCCCAGCTACGACCTGCTCGGCGACGCCTTCGACCCGCACCGCTACTGGCGCGGTCCGGCCTGGTTCAACACCAACTGGCTGCTGGAGCGCGGGCTGCGGCTGCACGGCGAGCGCGGCCGGGCCGACGCCCTGCGCAGGGGGATCCTGCACACCGCGGGCGCCTCCGACTTCGCGGAGTACGTGGACCCGTACACCGGACAGGCCTGCGGCGCCACCGGCTTCGGCTGGACCGCCGCCCTCACGCTCGACCTGCTGCACGACCGGCCCGCATGGGACAAGGACGGCGTCACGGCGATCAAGGGAGAGGTTCGGGGATGACGGACCGGCATCATCTGCTCGTGCACGGCGGGACGTTCGCCGCCGTCGGCGACCGCGGCGACATCAGCGGCTACCGGGGCGGCAGCGCCCCGGACGGAATGTTCGTACAGGACGCGAGGCACCTGAGCCGGTGGCAGCTCACCGTCGACGGGGCCGTGCCCGACACGCTGACGCCGGTGGCCGACGGGGACACCGCGCGCTGCGTCCTGGTGCCGCGCGGGGGCCGCAACGAGCCGCCCGCGTACACGCTCTTCCGCGAACAGGCCGTCGGGGACGCCTCGTTCGTCGAGTCGCTGCGGGTCACCAGCAACCGTCCGGCGCCGACGACGGTCCGCCTCGCGGTCACCGCCGACGCCGACTTCACCGACCAGTTCGAACTGCGCTCCGACCACCGCACCTACACGAAGGCCGGCGCCGTCCGCTCCCGGCAGGTCCTCGGGCACGGCGTGGAGTTCACCTACCGGCGCGGCGAGTGGCGGTCCGTCACGACCGTGACGGCCGAGCCCCAGCCGGACGCCGTGGAGGAGACCGGCACCGGCGCCCGCCGGCTGGTGTGGACCCTGGACCTCGAACCGCACGGCACGGCCGAGCTGGTCCTGCGCGTCATGGCCCGCCCGCACGGCGACAAGCGTGCCCTGCGCGTGCCCCGCTCCCCCGCCGCCCTCCAGGAGCGGCTCCTCGTCCGGGAGGGCCGGTTCATGGAGGGCGTGGCGTTCCCGGCCGGCTGGCCGGAGCTGTCCGCGGCCTGCGCCCGGGGCCTCGCCGACCTGGCCGCGCTCCAGGTCCCGGCGACCGGCCCGGACGGCGAGGAACTGCGCGTGCCGGCCGCCGGCGCGCCCTGGTTCCTGACCCTGCTGGGCCGGGACGCCCTGCTGACCTCGCTGTTCGCACTGCCCTACCGGCCGCGGCTGGCCGCCGCCACCCTGCCCGCGCTCGCCGCGACCCAGGCCACGGACACCGGCGTCAGCGAGGTCGCCCAGCCCGGCAAGATCGTGCACGAGGTGCGGCACGGCGAGCTGGCGCACTTCGGCCAGGTCCCGTACGCCCGCTACTACGGCTCGGTCGACGCCACGCCCCTGTTCCTCGTCCTGCTCGGGGCGTACACCGAGCACACCGGCGACACGGGCCTGGCCCGCCGTCTGGAGCGGCACGCCCGCGCGGCGGTCGGCTGGATGCTCGACCACGGCGGCCTGACCTCGCGCGGCTACCTCGTCTACCGCGCCGACCAGGGCGGCCTCGCCAACCAGAACTGGAAGGACTCCCCCGGCGCCATCTGCTCCGCCGAGGGCACCCGCCCCAACGGCCCGGTGACGGCCGCGGGCGCCCAGGGATACGCGTACGACGCGCTGCGCCGCACGGCGTGGCTGGCGCGTACGGTGTGGCAGGACGGCACGTACGCGGACCTGCTGGAGCAGGCGGCCGGTGACCTGCGCGACCGTTTCCAGCGGGACTTCTGGATGCCGGAGCGCTCCTTCCCGGCACTCGCGCTCGACGGCCGGGGCCGGCAGGTCGACGCGCTCGCCTCCGACGCCGGGCATCTGCTGTGGTCGGGGCTGCTGGACAAGGAGTACGGCGAGCAGGTCGGCCGGCGTCTGCTGGAGCCGGACTTCTTCTCCGGCTGGGGCGTCCGCACCCTGGCCGCCGGGCAGCCGGCCTACCACCCGCTCTCCTACCACCGCGGCTCGGTCTGGCCGCACGACAACGCACTGATCGCGCTGGGCCTGTCCCGCTACGGGCTGCACGACGAGGCCCGCGCGATCGCCCGCGGCCTGGTCGACGCGGCGAGCGCGACCGGCCACCGGCTGCCGGAGGTCCTCGCGGGCTACGGCCGCGACACGCATCCCGAGCCGGTGCCGTACCCGCACGCGTGCGTGCGTGAATCCCGGTCGGCGTCGGCCCCGTTGGCACTGCTCACGGCGGTCGGCGGCATCTGAGCACCGGGTTGGCCGGGCGTTTGCCCGGAGTTTGCCGAGCGCTGGCCCGGCCGGCTGAACACACCTGCCGGGCGCACCGTACGGAACTGCGGCGGACCCGTACCCCCACGCGTCCGCCACCTCGCCGCGTTCCGCACGGGAAGGACCTCCGGGTGCCTGTCTTCACACGCTTCAGCCGGCCGCCGCAGCCGGGCACCCCAGGGGCCGAGGCCGAGACGGAGCGTGACGAGAGGCCGGAGGCCCTCGCAGAGGAAGTGGGGACCCCCGAGCCCAGATCCCGCCTCGCCCACCTCCGCACCTGGCGCACCCGTCACCCCCGGGCCGCCCGTTCCGTGCACCTGACCACCACCGTCCTCGCCGCCGTCCTGGTCCTCGGGGCCCTGCTCCTGCCCAACACCCTCCCGGCCGTCGAGCCGGACCGCTTCGCGCGGATCCCGGCCGAGGCGGTCATCGGGGCCGTCGTCATGCTGGTGCTGCCGCGCCGGCCCCGGCTGGCGGCGGCGGTGCTGTACGGGCTCGGGCTCACCGCGCTGACCACGGTGAACCTGCTCGACATGGGGTTCAACGAGTACCTGGGCCGGGGCTTCAACGCCGCGCTCGACTGGGACCTGCTGCCCGACGCGCAGGCGTACGTCGAGGACACGCTGGGCGGGGGCGTCGCGACCGCCGCGGCCGTCGGCGCGGTCGTGCTCGTCCTGCTCGTCGCGGCCGTCATGGTCGCGGCGACGATCCGGCTCGCCGACGTGCTGTCCCGCCACCGCGTCCGGGCGACCAAGGGCGCCCTGCTCGCCGGCACCGTCTGGGTCACCTGCGCCGCCCTGGGCCTGACGCTCTTCGGGGGCCCGATCGCCTCCGAGCGCGGGGCCGGGGCCCTCCGGGTGCACGCCCAGCGGACCGTGCAGTCGCTGCGGGACGAGGCGGCGTTCGCGCGCGAGGCGAAGGCCGACACCTTCGGCAACACCCCGCCCGGCCAGCTCCTGCCGGACCTGCGCGGCAAGGACGTGATCTTCACCTTCATCGAGAGCTACGGCCGCAGCGCGATCGAGGACCCGGTCATGGCACCCGGCGTCGGCCGGACCCTCGACACGAGCACCGAGGCGCTGGCCAAGGCCGGCTTCCAGGCCCGCAGCGGCTGGCTGACCTCGGCGACCTACGGCGGCAGCAGCTGGCTCGGCCACTCCACGACCATGTCCGGCCTGTGGATCGACAACCAGCGCCGCTACCGCACGGTCACCGCGGGCGACCACCTCACCCTCACCAAGGCGTTCCAGAAGACCGGCGCGTGGGACACGGTGGGCGTCATGCCGGGCGTGCAGAAGGGCTGGCCGGAGGAGAAGTGGTACGGCCTCGACAAGCTCTACGACGCCTTCGACCTGGGCTACCGGGGCCCGAAGTTCAGCTGGTCGACGATGCCCGACCAGTACGCGCTGGAGGAGTTCCAGCGCCGCGTGCACGGAAAGAAGCGCGACAAGCCGCTGATGTCGTTCGTCATCCTGACCTCCAGCCACCAGCCCTGGGCGCCCCTTCCCAGGATGGTCGGCTGGGACGAACTCGGCGACGGCTCGGTCTTCGACGCGATCCAGAAGGCCGGCAACAAGGCGTCGGACGTCATCACCGACACCACCAGGTCCCGGCAGGAGTACGGCAAGTCCATCCAGTACTCGGTCACCAGCCTCACCCAGTGGCTGGAGCGCTACGGCACCGACGACACCGTCCTGGTCTTCCTCGGCGACCACCAGCCCATGGCCCGGGTCAGCGGCAACCGCGCGAGCCGGGACGTGCCGGTGTCGATCGTCGCGAAGGACCCGAAGGTCCTCGACAAGGTCGCCGACTGGAACTGGACCGAAGGCCTCAAGCCGGACCGTGACGCCCCCGTCTGGAAGATGAGCGCGTTCCGCGACCGCTTCCTCAAGGCGTACGGCTCCACACCGCACGCCTCGGGAGGCTGATCAGCCGCCGGAGGTGTCCAGCTCCGCTTCCTCGCCGACGCCCGCGCAGTCGTACGGGTCCTTCAGCCAGCCGTCCGGCAGCACCACGCGGTTGTTGCCGGACGTACGGCCCCGGGGCCCGTCGGCGCCGGCGGGCCAGGGCTGGTCGAGGTCCAGCTCGTCGAGACCGGCCCGCAGCTCTTCGAGCGACGAGGTGATCGCGAGCCGCTTGCGCATCTCGGAACCGACCGCGAAGCCCTTCAGATACCAGGCGACATGCTTGCGGAAGTCGATCACGCCGCGGGACTCGTCGCCGATCCACTCGCCGAGCAGGCCGGCGTGCCGGACCATGACGTCGGCGACCTCCCGGAGGGCGGGCCGTGCGATGTCCTCCGAGCGCCCCTCGAAAGCGGCCACGAGGTCGGAGAACAGCCAGGGCCGCCCCAGGCACCCGCGCCCGACCACCACCCCGTCGCAGCCGGTCTCCCGCACCATCCGCAGGGCGTCCTCGGCCGACCAGATGTCGCCGTTGCCGAGCACGGGGATCTCCGGCACGTGCTCCTTCAGCCGGGCGATGGCGTCCCAGTCGGCGGTGCCGCCGTAGTGCTGGGCGGCGGTGCGGCCGTGCAGCGCGATGGATGTGACGCCCTCCTCGACGGCGATCCGGCCGGCGTCGAGGTAGGTGATGTGGTCGTCGTCGATGCCCTTGCGCATCTTCATCGTCACGGGCAGGTCGCCGGCGCCGCTGACCGCCTCGCGCAGGATGGCCCGCAGCAGGTTCCGCTTGTACGGGAGCGCGGATCCGCCGCCCTTGCGGGTCACCTTGGGCACCGGGCAGCCGAAGTTGAGGTCGATGTGGTCGGCGAGGTCCTCCTCCGCGATCATGCGGACGGCCTTGCCGACGGTCGCCGGGTCCACGCCGTAGAGCTGGATGGACCGGGGCCGCTCACTCGCGTCGAAGTGGATGAGCTGCATCGTCTTCTCGTTGCGCTCGACCAGCGCCCGCGTGGTGATCATCTCGCTCACGAACAGGCCCTTGCCACCACTGAACTCCCTGCACAGGGTGCGGAAGGGCGCGTTGGTGATCCCGGCCATGGGCGCCAGGACGACGGGGGGCTGGACGGCGTGCGGACCGATCTGGAGGGGCGTGGACATGCCTCCATTGTGCCGTGCAATGAGATGGCAAAATTCATTAGTTAGGCACACTATCGAAATGGGCGTACGATGGTCCGCATGCCCGAGCTCAGCCATCGCCGCCGGATGCTAGTGCTCGCGATCTGCTGCATGAGCCTGCTGATCGTGAGCCTCGACAACACGGTCCTGAACGTGGCCCTCCCCTCCATGCAGCGCGACCTGCACGCGAGCACCTCCGGCCTCCAGTGGACGATCGACGCCTACACCCTCGTCCTGGCCTCGCTGCTGATGCTCGCGGGCTCCACCGCCGACCGGATCGGCCGCAAGCGGGTCTTCATGGCGGGCCTGGTCGTCTTCACCCTCGGCTCGGTGCTGTGCTCCCTCGCACCGAACCTTCAGGCGCTGGTCGCCTTCCGGATGGTGCAGGCGGTGGGCGGCTCGATGCTGAACCCGGTCGCCATGTCGATCATCACCAACACCTTCACCGATCCGCGCGAGCGGGCCCGGGCGATCGGCGCGTGGGGCGCGGTCGTCGGCATATCGATGGCCGCCGGCCCGCTCGTCGGGGGTCTCCTGGTGGAGACGGTCGGCTGGCGCTCGATCTTCTGGATCAACCTGCCGGTGGGCCTGGCGGCACTGCTCCTCACCCTGCGCTTCGTCCCCGAGTCCCGCGCCGGCAGGGCCCGCCGCCCCGACCCGGTCGGCCAGGTCCTGGTGATCGCCCTGTTCGGCTCCCTGACATACGCGATCATCGAGGCGCCGAGCACGCCGTTCGCGTCGGTGGCCCCGCTGGCCGTCGTCGCCCTGGCCGCGCTCGCCGGCCTGCTGTGGTACGAGCCGCGCCGCGCGGAACCCCTGATCGACCTGCGCTTCTTCCGCTCGGCACCGTTCAGCGGGGCCACGGTCATCGCCATCAGCGCGTTCGCGGCACTCGGCGGCTTCCTGTTCCTGTCCACGCTGTACCTCCAGAACGTACGCGGCCTGACCGCTCTGGAGGCGGGCCTGTGGATGCTGCCGATGGCGGCCCCGACGTTCCTGTGCGCCCCGCTCTCCGGCCGCCTGGTCGGCAGCCGGGGCCCGCGTCTGCCCCTGCTGATCGCGGGCTGCGCGATGACGGTGAGCGGCGTCCTCTTCGCGGCGTTCGAGGCCGAGACCTCGAACACCACCCTCTTCGCCGGGTACGTCCTCTTCGGCATCGGCTTCGGTTTCGTCAACGCGCCGATCACCAACACGGCGGTCTCCGGCATGCCGCGCGCCCAGGCGGGCGTCGCCGCGGCCGTCGCCTCCACCAGCCGCCAGCTCGGCCAGACGCTGGGGGTGGCTGTGGTGGGCGCGGTGCTCGCCGCCGGTGTGGGCGCGTCCCCGTACCGCGAGATGTTCGTCTCGGCCGCCATGCCGGGCTGGTGGATCATCGCCGTGTGCGGTTTCGCCGTCCTGGCGTTGGGGGCGGTGACGAGCGGGCGGTGGGCCCGGGGGACTGCCGAACGGACGGCCGCGCGGCTGGAGTCGGCGGAGGTGCGGGATGCGGTGGGGGCTGCGGAGCGGGCCTGAAGCGTCTACGAACGGTGAATCGCGTCATCGGACTACTCGCGCCCGGCGCGGTGGCCACACGACGAGAACGACCAAGCCGGTCACCTGTCGCGAAGGGATGCACCCGTACTCTCGCGAGTCGCGCGAAACCTGCCGGTTGTCCCCCAGTACGTAAAGACCGCCTGCCGGTACGTCAACGCGCTTCGGCTCGTAGCCGCCGTCCGCCAGGAAATCGTCACCGACGAGGATACTGTCCCCGCCTGTGGCGGCCACCCGCTTGACCATCCTGCGCCGGCTGCTTCCGCCCTCAGGGTTCTTGGCGTCAGCAGTGAAGACCACGATCTGGCCGCGAGCAGGGAAACACCGCGTCAGCACAGCCCTCCGGATCACCAGGAGCCGGTCATCGACAAGGAGCGTCGGCGCCATGGACTCAGATACCACGCGAACGAAATAAGTACATGAAGCAATAACTGAGAACGTCAGCGTCAATCCGGCCAGGTAAACAAGCTCCGCAGTGTGCACTCATCACTCCCTGAGCCACCAACCCTCGGAGGGCCGGCTTGGTCAGCCGACCCTCCGGCACGGGCCCGCACGGCTCGTCAGCTCAGTGCCATCCTGAAGTCCGGGATGGCTGCGTGCTGGTCTTCTCCCACCCTGAAAACAGCGGAGGCTCGCCTCACCTGATATTTGACGTCCCCCAGAAGCACGGGCCCACTCGTCTGCGCCGAGAACGGAGCCGGAAGAAGACCCTCGTCGAATTCCTCGGGGGTGACGATGTCCAACTCGACGTGGGAGGCCGGTTCGGAGATCAGCCGGGTCAGCTCCAGCGGGAACCAGACCGAATCCGTCTTGAAGGAGTAGTGCACACTGCCACCGGGCACGAAGTTGACGTACTCCGATGAGTCGGTCCGTGCGCTGTGGAAGTATGAACGGAGGAACAGGTCCTGCCGTCGGCCGTTAAAGACGATCACGGCACGCTGGAGTACCAGGCTGCAAGCCACGAACGATCCCGGATCAGAGACGTTCGGATGATCCACCAGCGTCATGAAGATGCGGTGACCATTGTCGAGGTAGCTTTCGAATACGCTCAGGGCCTCGGGTTCCATTTCGATTCCATGGCGTTCCTGCCAGCGCACCAGTTCGTCAGGAGTCCAAGCCATGCTCGCGTTGAACACCTCGGATGTGCGAAGGTTCTCCAGGTACTTCTCCGGGTAGCCCGCCGGAATTCCTGGCCCAGTCACCTGCTCTACCCGCTCGAATATGCCACCGTTCCCCAGCTTCACCCGTGCCTCTTCGGGTGCGGGGCCCGCCCACGTGACAACGAGTCCGTCGTCGAAATGCATCGGCGCGTCGCCACACTTCAGGTCGGCATGGACAGACCGCGAAGAGCGGACCATCAAGCCGACCAGGATGATTGCCACGCACGTCATGATGACACCAAGCATAGGAATTCTCCGTCTCCTGGCAGTCCGAATCCCCGCATCGGGAATTTCCTGGGACGCATACCACCGTAACTGCCGCCACCAGGGTCCGCATCTGCGCAGCGGACGCCTCACCGGTCCTCAAGAAGGTCGCGAACGGCGAATATGTAAGCGTCAATAATTGCCTATTTCACGCAGACTGGCCCAGCGCTGCGACCGTGCCGTGAAACGGCCCTGTTCCGACATGCAGGCGAGCGGAACTTCTCCTAGTGTGAATTTCACGCCGACTCAGATGTGATGTCGAGACGCATGTGCGCCATGGCGGCAGAGGTCATCGCAATCCGAGATCCGAGATCCGAGATCCGGGCAGAAGGCGCCGCGGCGACGGCGGAGTCCAACGTTCCGCGAGTCCGACACGGGATTGCCGGCGCGGGTAGACGCCGCGAACCGCTACAAGGCCGGTGTGGTCAGCCCGATGGAACACCCACCAGGAGTGCCCCGAGGAGTACCACCATGAGCAGACAACGCTCCCTCTTCCGCCGGTCCCGCTCCGCATCCGCGGCTGTTCCGCGGAGAATCGCCGGCGACCTCGCCGAGTATGTCGACCGGCGCATCGGCTGGGACAAGCTGGCCGTGATTCCTGGCCTGGCGGTCCTCTTCGGGCTGCGCGTGAAGCTCCGGCAGGAGAACCTCCACGACACCACGCACCTGCCCTCGGTCAACCTTCCCGATCCCGGGCCGAAGTCCGAGAAACACAAGGTCAACCGAAGCGCCGACGGCAGCTTCAACGACCTCGACGAGCCGCGGATGGGCATGGCGGGCACGCGCTTCAACCGCAATGTCCCACTGGACAAGATCCCGTCGGCCACGCCCGAGGACGTGGTCTCCCGGCCCAACCCGCGGGAGGTCAGCCGAGCCCTGCTCACCCGTCACGAGTTGATCCCGGCCCAGTCGGTGAACTCCCTCATCTCCACCTGGCTGCAGTTCATGATCCGCGACTGGTTCAGCCACGGTACGAGTCCCGAGGACCGGCCCTGGGAAGTGCCCCTCATGGAAGACGATCCCTGGCCGGAGCGCCCGATGCGGATCACGCGGACACCCGACGACCCGACCCGGGACCCGCAGGCGGGTGCCGACATGCCCGACACGCGCGTCAACGTCTCCTCCCACTGGTGGGACGCGTCGCAGGTCTACGGGTCGAGTGACGCGGAGCAACGCCAACTGCGCACCGGTGAGATGGGCAGGCTGCGGCTGTGGGACGACGAGCAGACCCCGTTCCCCGACCCCTCTCGCGACCCGTCGCGGGTGCCCGGCTTCTGGCTGGGCCTGGTGCTGATGCAGAACCTGTTCGCCCAGGAACACAACGCCATCTGCGACCACTTGCACGCCGCGTATCCGTCCTGGGACGACGAGGAGCTGTTCCAGCGGGCGCGGCTCGTCAACTCCGCGCTCATCGCCAAGATTCACACCGTGGAGTGGACACCGGCTGTGATCAGCCATCCCACGACCGTCAAGGCCCTGCGAACCAACTGGTGGGGTCTCGCGGGGGAACGCGTCCACAACCTTCTTGGCCGGATCAGCGACAGCGAGCTCGTCAGCGGCATCCCCGGTGCCAAAACGGATCAGTACGGCGCCCCGTTCGCCCTCACCGAGGAGTTCGTGGCCATCTACCGCATGCATCCACTGATCCGCGACGATTGGCACCTGCGCTCCGCCGCCGACGACGAGACCCTGCGCCACTGCACCTTGCGCGACATCTCCGGACCCGAGGCGCTGAAGGTCCTCGAGACCACGAACATGGCCGACCTGCTCTACAGTTTCGGCACGCTCCACCCGGGCCTGGTCACCCTGCACAACTTCCCGAAGTTTCTCCAGGAGTTCCAGCGCCCCGACGGGCACCTGCAGGACCTCGCCGCCACCGACATCCTGCGCAGCCGGGAGCTGGGCGTCCCCCGCTACAACGAGTTCCGACGGCTTCTGCGGATGAAGCCCGCGGCAAGCTTCGAGGATCTGACAGACAACCCGGCGTGGGCCGAGGAGATCAAGCGGCTGTACGGGAACGACATCGAGAAGGTCGACCTGACGATCGGGATGTACGCCGAGAGGCTTCCGGCCGGGTTCACCTTCAGCAACACCGCGTTCCGCATCTTCATCCTGATGGCTTCGGTCAGGATGAGCAGTGACCGCTTCTTCACCGCGTACTACACGCCGGAGGTGTACTCCAAGGCCGGAATGGCCTGGATCGACGACAACACCATGGCCACGGTGATCCTGCGGCACCACCCGGAGCTGCGCCCGGCCCTGGCGGGGCTGACCAATGCGTTCCTGCCCTGGCACACGGCACAGTCCGGCACGGGCGGTTGACGTTCCCCACGACGACGTCACCCTGCTCCACGCGTCTCACAACTGGATAACTCGCTGCCGGGCGAAGCCCTGTTGATGTTGGTCTTGCTGCACACTCCTTGCTGCGAGCAGACCGGATCCGCCGGGTTCCTGGACGCGGGAGGCGTCGTGGCGCACATCGACACCAGCAAGGTCAGCCGCTGGGACCAGCACGGGCGGGAGCACGTGGTGCGGGTGCAGCGCATCGGCGTGCAGCGCACGATCAGATGCGACACCTGCGGCTGGCGCAGAGGCGCCCAGTTCCTGCCCTGGCTGAAGGCGGAGGAACACCTGGCGGAGGCCCATCAGGCGACGGTGGACCCTACGGCGGCGTGAACGGCCGGGCGGGCCCCGGTAGTACGGGCCTCAGTAGAGGATCGAGGGCAGGTACGCCCCGTCGGGCTGGTTGTACAGGCCGATGGTCATCAGGCTCATCAGCTGCACGACCTTGAGGCCGTTGGCCAGGCACCACCTCAGCAGCACACTGTCGCTCACGGGGACGAGGATGCCCGGCCCGGCGAACTGCGGGGTCGCCGCGATCAGGGCCTGGAGGTCCGGGGTGGTCTCACCGACGGCATGCGCGAAGAAGGCCAGGTCGGTGGCGTACCCGGTGACGCGTCCCGCGCGCTCGACGACCCGGGCGGTGCCCTGTTTGAGCCCGTCGGCGACCTCGCCGCCCCGGTCGACGCCGTGGACCTGCCGGCACACGTCGTTGCAGGCGCCGAGGTCCGCGTCCGTGGCCTCCCGCACCGTGTAGCCGGGCAGCGCACGCCCGATCGGCGGGCCCTGGACACAGGCGACCGTGGCCCGGTGGACGAAGCCCATGCTGACGTACAGCGAGAACGACCTGTTGTGGTAGCCGGTCTGCAGCAGCCGGATGCCCGGCGCTCCTCGCTCGTCGGCCCGCTCCATCACGTCCCGCATCAGGCGGCGGCCCACGCCCGCGTTCTGCACGGTGGGGTCGACGGTGACGGGCCCGACCCCGACGACGGTCGAGCGTTCGTCGAGGAAGTTGCTGCCCACGATCCGCCCGTCGAGCTCGGCGACGACGCTGTAGAAACCGGGGTGCGTCAGGGCTCCCTCGATCACCGCGACACCCACGTCGGGCCTCGGGAAGTCGGGTGGGAACGCATGCTCCCCGGCGATGCCGGCGAAGGCCTCGTAGCAGATCCTTCCGCACTCCGCGGCGTCGTCCGCGGTGCCCTGGCGCAGTACGAGATCCATGATCGCCATCCCCTTCTTCGCGCCCCCCGCACGGCGACCCGCCCCTCCTTCCCATCCTGTGCCTCTGCTTGCCAGGGCGCATCCGGTAGATACGGCGATGCTTCTAGGGCCGCAGGCCTCGCACCAGCAGGTCGACGACCGCCCTGAAGTCGGCCTCGGCCCCCGGCTCCTCCCACTCCCGGGCATAACTGGGGTCGTGGAAGCGACCCGTCGCCTGGAAGACCGCGCGGGCCGTGGCCTGCGGGTCGGCGGCGGCGAAGTCGCCGGTCTCGACGCCGGCCTGGATGATGCGGGTGAGCTGTGACGTCAGGTCGGCGATGTGCTCACCGACCGCCGCGCCGTTCTCGCCCGTGAGGACCGTGTACGTGGCGAACAGCTCCGGATCCCCGCCCGCCTTGCGGCGCTTCGCGGCGAACAGCGCGGCGAGCCAGTCCCGCAGCCGGGCCTCCGGGGCACCGTCCCCCGCGGCGATGCCCGACAGCTCCCCGGACGTGCGGTCCAGCCAGCGCTTGGTGACCGCCTCGCGCAGCGCCGCCTTGGTGCGGAAGTGACGGTAAACGCTGCCGTGGCTGACGCCGAGCGCGCGGGCCACGTCCACCACGGTGGCCTTGGCCGGTCCGTGGCGGCGCAGCACATCCTCGGTCGCCTCGAGGATGCGCTCGGCGGTCAGAATCTCGCTGGTCGGTGCCATGCCCTGACCGTACCCGGAGCCCGGTTCAGCTCTCGAGGTGTGCCATCTGGGCCGCCGGGTAACGGTCGCCCGCGGCGGCGCCGGGCGGTACGGCCTCCTCGATCGCGGCCAGGTCGGCCGCGTCCAGCGTCACGTCCAGGGCACCCAGCGCCTCCGTGAGCCGGTCGCGGCGGCGGGCGCCGACCAGGGGCACGATGTCCTCGCCGCGGGAGAGCGCCCAGGCGATGGCGATCTGCGCGACGCTGACGCCCTTCTGCTCGGCGATCTTCCGCAGCGCCTCGACGAGATTCAGGTTGTGCCGGAGGTTGTCCCCCTGGAAGCGCGGCGACATCGCCCGGAAGTCGCCCGCGCCGAGCTGCCGGTCGGCGGTGAAGTGGCCGGAGATCAGGCCCCGGGAGAGCACGCCGTACGCCGTGATGCCGATGCCCAGCTCGCGCGTGGTGGGGAGGATCTCGTCCTCGATGCCGCGCGAGATGAGGGAGTACTCGATCTGGAGGTCGGAGATCGGCGCGGTGGCGGCGGCCCGGCGGATCGTGTCGGCGCCGACCTCGCTGAGGCCGATGTGCCGCACGTACCCCTTCTCGACCAGTTCCGCGATCGCGCCGACCGTCTCCTCGATCGGCACGTCGGGGTCGAGGCGGGCGATGCGGTAGACGTCGATGTGGTCGACGCCGAGCCGCTGGAGGGAGTAAGCGGCGAAGTTCTTCACGGCGGCGGGCCGGCCGTCATAGCCGGACCAGCCGCCGTCCGGGTCGCGCAGGGCGCCGAACTTCACACTGACCAGGGCCTGTTCACGCCGGGCGGCGGAGGCCGTACGCAGGGCCTCCCCGATCAGCATCTCGTTGTGGCCCATGCCGTAGAAGTCGCCGGTGTCCAGCAGGGTGACGCCCGCTTCAAGCGCCGCGTGGATGGTCGCGACGGACTCGGCCCGGTCCGCCTCGCCGTACAGCGCGGACATGCCCATGCAGCCGAGACCGAGGGCGGAGACCTGGGGGCCGGTGGTTCCGAGGGTTCGGGTTCGCATCGTCATGCCGTCCACTGTGCCATGGCGGCTGACAGATTTCAATATCTGTCATTCCATACTTGTCATCCGCCTCGGGCACTGCGGCCCTGCCCCTGGCTACCGCGCCGTGACCGCCAGCTTCGCGCCCAGTGCCACGAACGACCCCGCGAACCCCCGCCGCAGCCACGCCATCACCCGGGGCCGCCCGATCACATGGCTGCGCACCGATGCGGCCAGCACCCCATAACCGGCGAACACCGCGAAGGTCGCCAGCATGAACACCCCGCCGAGCCCCACCATGCGCACCACCGCGTGCGGCTCACCGGGGCTCACGAACTGCGGCAGGAACGCGAAGAAGAAGATCGTCAGCTTCGGATTGAGGATGTTGATCAGCACACCCCGCACGATCACCCGCCGCGCGGACACCGGCGCCGCCCGCTCCTCCTCCACCACGAGCGTCTCCTTGTCCCGCACCGTCGCCCACGCCATGTACAGGAGGTAGGCGACCCCGGCGTACTTCAGCACCTGGAAGGCGGTCGCGCTGGCGTGCAGCAGGGCGGCGACCCCGGTGACCGTGGCCAGCAGATGCGGCACGATCCCGAGCGTGCACCCGACGGCCGCGACGATGCTCGCGCGCCGGCCCCGGGAGAGCGCGGCCGCGAGGGTGTAGACGACTCCGGTACCCGGCGTGGCGACGACGACGAGAGTGGTCAGCAGAAAAGCGATGCTCATGCGCTCACCCTGGCGCCGCGCCGCTCGCGGAAACAGGGCCAATCGGCAGCAGCGCTGAAGGACCAATCGGGCCGGCCACAGAAGCGCTCACCCGCCCCACCGGTCGACATGCCTCCCACCCGCTCCGAGAATGGAAGAGCCGGCGAGCAGTCTCCCCGGCGGCGCCTGCCCACCGGCCGCGCGGAACTCCTGCGCCGCCCGAGGGAGCGAGCCATGACGATCCGTATCGCCACCTTCAACACGGAGAACCTCTTCCGCCGCCCCAAGGTCTTCCGCCTCCCCGGCGACAAGCAGCGCCGGGAGATCCTGAGCGACTACTCCAAGCTGATCTCCCTCCTGGAGAAGAAGACCTACGACGACAAGACCAAGGAGCGCATCGCCGAGCTCCTGAAGAAGCACCGGGTGCACGACTCGCGCAAGGACCGGCCGTTCTTCGTCAACGAGACCCGCGGCCAGGAGACGCTGTTCAAGACGAGGGGCAGCGGCCAGCACGTCACCTTCGAGATCGTCGCCAAGGGCCGCTCGGGCTGGACCGGCTGGGTGGAGCTGGTCCGTGACGACCTCGACTGGGAGGTCGTGCACAACACGGGCCGGGTGATCGCCGAGGTCGACGCCGACATCATGCTCGTGGTGGAGGTGGAGGACCGCACGACCCTGCGCCGGTTCAACGAGCAGGTGCTGGGCGGCGACCTGAAGAAGACGCCGTACCCGTACGACATGGTGATCGACGGCAACGACCCGCGCGGCATCGACGTGGGGATCCTCAGCCGCCACCCGATCACGTCCATGCGGTCCCACGTCTTCGACCCCGACCCGGACCGCCCGGGCGAGTACCTCTTCAGCCGGGACTGCCCCGAGTACGAGATCCAGATCGGCGGCACCCCGCTGTGGCTGCTCGGCAACCACCTGAAGAGCCAGAGCGGCGACGACCCGGAACTGCGCATCGCCCAGGCCCGGCGCGTGGCGTCGATCTACCAGAGCGCCCTGGAGCGTTCCCCGTACGTCGTGGTCGCCGGAGACCTCAACGACGAACCGTCCAGCGAGGCGATCCGGGCCCTGCTGGGCACCGGCCTGCGGGACGTGATGAGCCACCCCGAGTACCGGGGCACCCCGGGCACCCACGGCACCGGCACCTCCGAGAACCAGAAGCTCGACTACCTGATGCTGCCGCCGCCGCTGTGGGACCAGGTGCAGCACGTCGAGGTCGAACGGCGCGGCATCTGGGCGCCGTCCACGATCAAGTCATTCGACACCGTCACCTCGAAGTGGAACCGCGCCTCGGACCACGCGGCCGTCTACGCGGACCTGGACCTCTGAAACGCGGCGGTGCCGGGCCCTTTCGAAGAGGAACCCGGCACCGGCGTACGTACGAGAGCGATCAGCAGCCGACCAGGCGGGCCGCCAGGTAGCCCTCGATCTGGTCGAGGGAGATGCGCTCCTGCTTCATCGAGTCACGCTCGCGGACGGTGACCGCGTTGTCCTCCAGGGTGTCGAAGTCGACGGTCACGCAGAACGGCGTGCCGATCTCGTCCTGGCGGCGGTAGCGGCGGCCGATGGCGCCGGCGTCGTCGAACTCGATGTTCCAGTGCTGGCGCAGGGCCTGGGCGAGGCCCTTGGCCTTCGGGGACAGCTCCGGGTTCCGGGACAGCGGCAGCACCGCGACCTTCACCGGGGACAGGCGCGGGTCGAGGCGCAGCACCGTGCGCTTCTCCATCTTGCCCTTGGCGTTGGGCGCCTCGTCCTCGATGTAGGCGTCCAGGAGGAACGCCAGCATCGCGCGGCCGACACCGGCCGCGGGCTCGATGACGTACGGGGTCCAGCGCTCGCCGGCCTCCTGGTCGAAGTAGGTGAGGTCCTGGCCGGAGGCCTTGGAGTGAGCGCCGAGGTCGTAGTCGGTGCGGTTGGCGACGCCTTCGAGCTCGCCCCACTCACTGCCACCGAACTGGAAGCGGTACTCGATGTCGGCGGTGCGCTTGGAGTAGTGGGAGAGCTTCTCCTTCGGGTGCTCGTACCACCGCATGTTCTCCTCGCGCAGGCCGAGACCGGTGTACCAGTTCCAGCGCTGCTCCATCCAGTACTCCTGCCACTTCTCGTCCTCGCCCGGCTTGACGAAGAACTCCATCTCCATCTGCTCGAACTCGCGGGTGCGGAAGATGAAGTTGCCGGGCGTGATCTCGTTGCGGAAGGACTTGCCCATCTGGGCGATGCCGAACGGCGGCTTGCGGCGCGAGGTGGTCTGCACCTGGGAGAAGTTGGTGAAGATGCCCTGGGCGGTCTCGGGCCGCAGGTAGGCGATGGAGCCGGAGTCCTGGGTCGGGCCGAGGTGGGTGGACAGCAGGCCCGAGAACTGCTTGGGCTCGGTGAACTGGCCCTTGTTGCCGCAGTTGGGGCAGTTGACGTCGGCCAGGCCGTTCTCCGGCAGGCGGTTGTGCTTGGCCTCGTAGGCCTCCTCCAGGTGGTCCGCGCGGAACCGCTTGTGGCAGGAGGTGCACTCGGTCAGCGGGTCCGTGAAGGTGGCGACGTGGCCGGAGGCGACCCAGACCTCGGGGGCCAGGATCACGGACGAGTCGATACCGACGACGTCCTCGCGCGACGTCACCATGTAGCGCCACCACTGGCGCTTGAGGTTCTCCTTGAGCTCGACACCCAGGGGGCCGTAGTCCCAAGCGGCGCGCTGACCGCCGTAGATCTCACTACAGGGGAATACGAAGCCACGGCGCTTGCTCAGGCTGACGATGGTGTCGATCTTGTCGGCGGCCACGGTGCTCTCTTCATTACGACGACGGGCGACGAAGCGAGTTGCTTCCAGCGAATGCTTCAGGTTACCGGCGGGGGCGCCCCCTCAATCAAATCGCTCCCCCTCCCGCGACCGCCAGACCCCTTCCCAGGAACCCGCTCGGCCCGTTTGTTGACAACGGTTTCCATATTTGTTGAAAATGAGTGTCATGAACGTACGACGACGCCTCATATCCGCCACCGCGGTCACCGCGGCCACCGCTCTCGGCCTCGGTGCTCTCTCCGCCTGCTCCAGCGACAGCGCGGCGACGGGCAACACGGACAAGTTCGACGTCGTCGCGTCGTTCTACCCGATGGCCTTCCTCGCCGAGCAGATCGGCGGCGACCACGCGAACGTCACCAGTCTGACCGAGCCCGGCCAGGAGCCGCACGACCTGGAGATCAGCACCAAGCAGCGGGCGCAGCTCGAAGAGGCCGACGCGGCGCTCTTCCTCAAGGGTCTCCAGCCCGCCGTCGACGAGGCGGTCTCGCAGACCGGCATCAAGACGAAGATCGACGCGGCCGGCCTGACCACCCTCGAGGACCACGGCAGCACCGAGCACGAGCACGAGGGCGAGGGCGAGGGCGAGAAGGGGCACGCCGAGGAGGAGGAGCACGCCCGCGACCCCCACATCTGGCTGGACCCGGTGAAGTACGCCGAGGTCGCCGAGGGTGTGGGCAAGGCCTTCGAGAAGGCCGACCCCGACCACGCGGCCGACTACAAGAAGAACACCGCGGCCCTGGTCAAGAAGCTGAACGGCCTCGACGGCGACTTCGAGAACGGCCTGAAGAACACGAAGACCAAGGTCTTCTTCACCAACCACGCCGCCTTCGGCTACCTCGCCGAGCGCTACGGCCTCACCCAGGAGGCCATCTCCGGCCTCGACCCCGAGAGCGAGCCCAGCGCCGCCCGGGTCAAGGAGCTCCAGCAGGAGGCCAAGGCCGACGGCGTCACCACCGTCTTCTACGAGACACTGGTCTCCGACAAGACCGCGAAGACCCTCGCCAAGGACGCGAAGCTCAAGACGGACGTCCTCGACCCGCTCGAGGGCATCACCGACAAGTCCCGCGGCGACGACTACTTCCAGGTCATGGAAGCCAACCTCAAGGCCCTTCAGGCGGCCCTGGGAGCCAAGTGATCGACCCATCGGAGGACGGCATGAACGAGCCCGTCGTATCCCTGCGCGGCGTCCGCGCGGACCTGGGCTCGCGCCCCGTCCTGCGCGGCATCGACCTCACCGTGCACCACGGTGAGGTCGTCGCGCTGCTCGGCGCGAACGGCTCCGGCAAGTCCACGGCCGTGCGCAGCATCATCGGCCAGGTGCAGACCGGCGCCGGCGAGATCGAGCTGTTCGGCACGGACCGCAGGCGGTTCCGCGACTGGCACCGCGTGGGTTACGTCCCGCAGCGCACCACGGCCGCGGGCGGGGTGCCCGCCACGGTGACCGAGGTGGTCTCCTCGGGCCGCCTGTCCCGGGCCCGCTTCGGCGTGCTGCGCAAGGCGGACCACGCGGCCGTGCGCGCGGCCCTGGAGCTCGTCGGCATGGCGGACCGGGCCAAGGACTCGGTCAACGCCCTCTCGGGCGGCCAGCACCAGCGTGTCCTGATAGCCCGCGCGCTCGCCTCCGAGCCGGAACTGCTGATCATGGACGAGCCGATGGCCGGGGTCGACCTGGCCAGCCAGGAGGTCCTCGCGCACACGCTGCGCGAGCAGGTCTCCCAGGGCACGACCGTGCTGCTCGTGCTGCACGAACTGGGCCCCCTGGAGCCCCTCATCGACCGGGCGGTCGTCCTGCGCGACGGCTGCGTCGTGCACGACGGCCCGCCCCCCAAGGCGGTCGGGCAGCACGCCCTGCCCGGCCACGACCACGTACACCCGCACGCACCCGCGGGCCACGAACCGATCCGCACGGGACTGCTGAGCTGATGGAGATCCTCGACTACGCCTTCATGCAGCGGGCGCTGCTCGCCGCCGTCCTGGTCGGCATCACGGCCCCCGCGGTGGGGATCTACCTGGTCCAGCGCCGCCAGGCCCTGATGGGCGACGGCATCGGCCACGTGGCGATGACCGGCGTCGGCCTCGGCTTCCTGCTGACCTGGTCCCCGGTGTGGATGGCCACCCTCGTCTCCGTCATCGGCGCGGTCCTCATGGAGCTGATCCGCTGGTACGGCAGGACCCGCGGCGACATCGCCCTCGCGATGCTGTTCTACGGCGGGATGGCCGGCGGTGTGATGTTCATCAACCTCGCGCCGACGGGCTCCAACGCGAACCTCACGTCGTACCTCTTCGGCTCCCTGTCGACGGTGTCCGAGTCGGACGTCACGGCGATCTGCATTCTGGCCGCGTTCGTCGTCCTGGTCACCCTCGGCCTGCGCCGGCAGCTTTTCGCGGTCAGCCAGGACGAGGAGTTCGCCCGGGTGACGGGCCTGCCGGTGCGCGCCCTGAACCTGCTGACGGCGATCACCGCGGCCGTCACGGTGACGGTGGCGATGCGCGTGGTCGGCCTGCTCCTGGTCAGCGCGCTGATGGTGGTGCCCGTCGCGGCCGCCCAGCAGATCGGCCGCAGCTTCGCGGCGACCTTCGTGGTCGCCGTGGCCATCGGCGTGAGCGTGACGATCGGCGGCACCGTCACCTCGTACTACCAGGACGTCCCGCCCGGCGCGACGATCGTGCTGCTGACCATCGGCGCCTTCGTCGTGCTGACGGCGCTCGCGACCCCGCTGGCCCGCCGCCGCGCCCGTGCCCAGGCGGCCGCGGATCCCGCCCACGACCCTGCCGAGTGCGCGATTCCGGGCACCCGGAAGACAACCGACGAAGTCGGCGTCTGACCGCCCCCACCCCGGGCTGGCACAATGGCCCGGGCAAGGCAGACGTGAGGAGGCAACGGTGACGACCGCTGGACCGTCCGTGAAGGGCCGCGCCACCAGGCAGCGTGCCGCCGTGGCGGCGGCCCTGGACGAGGTCGACGAGTTCCGCAGCGCGCAGGAACTGCACGACATGCTCAAGCACAAAGGCGACTCGGTCGGGCTCACCACGGTCTACCGCACCCTGCAGTCCCTCGCCGACGCCGGTGAGGTCGACGTCCTGCGCACCGCCGACGGCGAGTCCGTCTACCGCCGGTGCTCCACCGACGACCATCACCACCACCTGGTGTGCCGCGGCTGCGGCAAGGCCGTCGAGGTGGAAGGACCGGCCGTGGAGAAGTGGGCGGAGGCCATCGCCGCCGAGCACGGCTTCGTGAACGTGGCCCACACGGTGGAGATCTTCGGGACGTGCGCCGACTGTGCGGCGGCGGCGAAGTAGCGGACCAGGGCGGCCCGGCTGCCACTCGAGGGGCTGCCGGGCCGGGTGAGACCTACTGCTGCTTGCCCTCCATCGCCAGCAGCTCCTCGTTCGGGATGGCCCCGCCGAAGCGCCGGTCCCGCGAGGCGAACTCCAGGCACGCCCGCCACAGGTCGCGGCGGTCGAAGTCCGGCCACAGCACGTCCTGGAAGACCATCTCGGCGTAGGCGCTCTGCCAGAGCAGGTAGTTGGAGGTGCGCTGCTCACCGCTCGGACGCAGGAACAGGTCCACGTCCGGCATGTCCGGGTAGTACATGTACTTCGCGAAGGTCTTCTCGTTGACCTTCGACGGGTCGAGCTTCCCGGCCTTCACATCGGCCGCCAGCGCCTGCGCCGCGTCGGCGATCTCGGCGCGCCCCCCGTAGTTCATGCAGAAGTACAGCGTGAGCTTGTCGTTGCCCTTGGTCTGTTCCTGGGCGATCTGGAGCTCCTTGGCGACCGAGCGCCACAGCTTGGGCATACGGCCCACCCAGCGCACCCGGATGCCCAGCTCGTCGAGCTGGTCGCGGGTCTTGCGGATGAAGTCCCGGTTGAAGTTCATCAGGAAGCGCACCTCGTCCGGCGACCGCTTCCAGTTCTCGGTGGAGAAGGCGTACAGGGAGATGGCGCCCACGCCCATCTCGATGGCGCCCTGAAGCACGTCGAGCACCCGCTCGGCGCCGACCTTGTGCCCCTCGGTGCGCGGCAGGCCCCGCTCCTTCGCCCACCGCCCGTTGCCGTCCATGACGATCGCCACATGCTGTGGTACGAGCTCTCCGAGCTTCGGCGGCCGCGCGCCGGACGGGTGGGGCTCCGGCGTCCTGTACTCCCGGCGCTGCCGCCCCAGGATCCCGCGTACGGCCATGTGTTTCTCGTCTCCTCGTGCTTGCTTGCTTCGCTTACTTCTCGACGTAGCGCAGGGAGCGCAGCCCGCGCTCCATGTGCCAGTGCAGATACGCGGACACCAGCCCGCTGCCCTCCCGGACGTACCGCGGCTCGCAGGCGTCCGCGGTCTCCCAGTCTCCCGTAAGCAGCGCGCCGAGGAGTTCCAGGGCCTGGGGCGAGGGTACGACGCTGCCCGGTACCCGGCAGTCCCCGCAGACGGAACCGCCCGACGCGACCGAGAAGAACCGGTTGGGCCCGGGCATGCCGCACTTCGCGCAGTCGGTGAAGCTCGGGGCGTACCCGTTGACGGCGAGGGACCGCAGCAGGAACGCGTCCAGCACGAGGTGCGGCGCGTGCTCCCCGCGGGCGAGGGTCCGCAGCCCGCCGACGAGCAGCAGGTACTGCTGCACGGCCGGCTCGCCCTCGTGGTCGGTGAACCGCTCGGCGGTCTCGAGCATCACGGTCCCCGCGGTGTACCGCGCGTAGTCGCTGACGATCCCGCCCCCGTACGGGGCGATGGTCTCGCTCTGCGTGCACAGCGGCAGCCCTCGCCCGACCAGCTCGCTCCCCTTGGCGAAGAACTGCACGTCGACGTGGGAGAAGGGTTCGAGGCGCGCACCGAACTTCGACTTCGTCCGGCGCACGCCCCTGGCCACCGCCCGTACGCGTCCGTGACCGCGGGTGAGCAGCGTGATGATCCGGTCCGCCTCACCCAGCTTCTGGGTGCGCAGCACGATGCCGTCGTCGCGGAACAGACTCATGGCGTCATTCTCGCAGGGTCATGGCGTCAAGGGACCTCGCCCCTGCTGCGGGCGTTGGCGTACGCCGTCGCCGCGCGCAGCCGCTCGGCCGGGGTGGCGTGCCGGACGGCACCAGGGTCGGCGTCCCACTCCTTCCCGCCCCCGTACGGCCTCAGCTGCACGTAGGGCCCCTCATGCCCCATGACGATGCCGATGCGGCCGCTGCGGGTGTCCACGACATACGCGCCGACCGGAGGCTTCATCGCGGCACCGCCGCGAGCCGCCGGGTGGTCCGAACGGAACACCGGGCCAATTCCACGAGCGGACAGGGTGCTTCCCGCGCAAGACTTACCGGGCCCAGCCCCAATGACGGCAGGGTAATTCCGGTCTTGACGAGTTCTGCCCGCAATTCTTTCACCGCATCCTCCGCTTCTTCGACGCAGAGCGCCGAGTGTCGTGCCTCCACCGTGCTCCCCCTCCTTTGGGAGTTTCACTCTTCGCATCCCTGCGGTGACGCTCCGCGCCTACACTCGGGAGGGGTCTGTGCCCTACAACTGCGGCGCGGCACAAAGGGGTTCGGCAATGGCCACGGTTCTCGGCATGCGGCGAGGGGTATTTTTCAAGCGCTCAGCAGGAAAGCCGATTGACGATAAGCGGCCGCTGACATAATCCGGCCGTGGATACACGTACGACGGCGGACGGGATACGGCCGGTCCCCATGACTTGGGCCCTGCGTCCCGCCGAGCCGGCGGACGTCGAACCGATAGCGGAACTACGGGCGGTGGTGATGCGCCCGGACCTGGAACGGCTGGGCCGCTTCGACGAACACCGGGTCAGGCAGCGGCTACGGGACGCCTTCTGCCCCCAGCACACGTCGGTCATCGAGGCCGACGGCATGTTCGCGGGCAGCGTCGCACTGCGCCCGTCCGAGACCGACGAGAACGGCCACTGGCTGGAGCACTTCTACCTCAGCCCGGAGCTCCAGGGCCGAGGCCTGGGTTCGGCGGTCCTCCGCGCCGTGTTGACCCGGACCGACGCCGACGGCGAACGGGTACGCCTGAACGTCCTCCAGGGCAGCCCGGCCCGGCGCCTCTACGAACGCCACGGTTTCACTGTGGAGTCGCAGGACCCGGTCGACGTCTTCATGGTGCGACCGCCGGGACGTGCCTGAACCGCGCGGCGCCGCTCCCGCAGTGGCGCGAAGCGGACGGACAGGCCCGGCCGGGCCTGGGCGGCGGCGGGCAGGCGGGACTCGGGGACGACACCGATGACGGGGTAGCCGCCGGTCGTGGGTGAGTCGGCGAGGAAGAGCACGGGCCTGCCGTCGGGCGGTACCTGGACCGCGCCGAGCACCATGCCCTCGCTGGGAAGTTCGCCGTCCACCGCTCGTTCCAGGGAGGGGCCGTCCAACCGCAGTGCGATGCGGTTGCTGTGGGGAGACACGGCGAAGCGGCCCGTCGCGAGGGTGCGCACGGCGGCGGCGGTGAACCAGTCGTCGCGCGGGCCGAGCAGCACGGGGAGCACCAGTTCACGCGGGGGCCCGTCCCACAGGGCCATGTGGTGGTGCGGCGGGCCCGCGGCGGCCGGTTCGCCCAGCGGCAGGACGTCACCGTCCTTGAGGGGGGCGGGGCCCAGCCCGGACAGCAGGTCGGTGGAACGGCTGCCGAGGACCGGAGGTACGGCGATGCCTCCGCTCACGGCGAGATAGCCGCGCAGCCCGAAGGTGGCGGCGCCCACGTCGAGTACCGCACCGGCCGGCAGGTGGACGGGACCGGCCCATGCCGCCGGCCGGCCGTCGACGCGTACCGGGGCGGGTGCTCCGGTGACGGCCACGGTCACCGCCCGGGTGGCGCGTATCGTCACGCCGGTCAGGGTGGTCTCCAGGGTGGCGGCGTCGGCGGGGTTGCCCACCAGCCGGTTCGCCAGCCGGTGCGCCGGCTGGTCCAGGGCCCCGGAGCGGGGTACACCGAGAGCCGCGTGGCCGAACCGTCCCAGGTCCTGGACGGTGGTCAGCGCACCGGCCCGCACCACTTCCACCTTGCCGTCACTCACGCGGCCGCTCCTCGGAGTCAGGCACGAAACGCACCCGGGTGCCCGGCACGAGCAGGGCCGCCGGCTGCCTCTGCAGGTCCCACAGCGTCACCGAGGTCCTGCCGATCAACTGCCAGCCTCCCGGCGAGCTCCGGGGATAGATGCCGGTGTAGTGGCCGGCCAGGGCCACCGCCCCGGCCGGAACCGAGGTCCGCGGCTCCGCCCGGCGCGGCACGACGTACGGCTCGCCCAGTCCCGTCATGTACGCGAATCCAGGGGCGAACCCGGAGAACGCCACCCGGTGTTCGGTGCCGCCGTGCAGGCGTACCACCTCGTCCTCGCTCATGCCCCACAGCTCGGCGACCAGGCCGAGGTCGGCCCCGTCGTACCGGACGGGTATCTCGACCAGCTCGCCGCTGTCCGCCACCGGCGGAGGGGTGGACCATCGGCGCAGTTCCGCCTGCAGACCGGGGAGATCGTGCACGCCGTACAAGAGCACGGTCCTCTCCCCCGGCACGATCTCCCGCACCGGCGTCAGGGTGCCCGCGGCCCGGCGGCGCAGCAGTTCGGCGTGCCACGCCTGGGCCTCGCCCGGTCCGTCCAGATCGATGAGCAGCGAGTCCTGCCCGGTCGGCAGCAGTCTCATACGAACAAGACTAGAGAATTGTTGAACAATCCGACAAGAGCAAAGCCGGCCAGCGCGGGGCCGAGCTCACCCCGCGCTGAAACTCCGTACGTACCGCCGCTGCCAGGGCGTTTCCACCGCATGCCGGTCGTAGTGCCGCCGCACGTACGCCACCGCCTCCTCCCCCGGCACCCCGTCCAGCACCGCCAGGCAGGCCAGCGCCGTGCCCGTACGGCCGCGTCCTCCGCCGCAGGCGATCTCCACGCGCTCCCCGGCGGCCCGTTCCCAGGCGTCGGCCAGCACCACGCGGGCGGCTGCCCGGTCCGACGGGATGCGGAAGTCGGGCCAGCGGAGCCAGCCGGACTCCCAGGGGACCTCCGGGGGCTGCTTGCCGAGCAGGTAGAGGCCGTAGGAGGGGGTGGGCGCGACGGGGTCCAGGGGGTGGCGGAGGCCTCGGCCGCGTACCAGCCGGCCGGAGGGCAGCCGCAGGACGCCGACGTCGCTCTCGCTCCACAGCTCGGTCATGCCCCTCATCATGCTCCGCGCCCGCTCGCCGGGGAGCGGAATCAGCCCACCCCTCGCGACTCCTCCGCCGCCCGCGCCTCGATCCCCCGGAAGTGCACCGCCATCGCCCGCTGCGCGCCCTCGACGTCGCGGGCGCGCAGGGCGGTGACGATGTCGCGGTGGCGGCGGACCGTGATCTCGGGTGACGGGTCGTCGGTCCAGCCGCGGGCGCCGGAGACCCGGCGGAAGACCGTCCAGAACGCGCCGAGGAGCTGCGGGACCAGCGCGTTGCCGAGGGAGGCGTACAGGATCTCGTGGAACTCGCGGTCGAGTTCGGGGAAGGAGAGGCCCGTGCCGCCCGCGGACTCCATGCGGGTCACCACGCCCTCCAGCCTCTCCAGTTCGGCCTCGGTGACGGTCGCGGCGACCCGGCGGATCAGGCCCTCCTCCAGTACCTCCCGGACCTGGAGGATCTCGGCGAGGGCGCCGGTGTCGTCGTCGTGCCGGGCCAGGGTGCGGAAGGTCAGGCCGTCGACGAGGGGGGTGAGGGAGGCCTGGCCGACGTAGGTGCCGTAACCGTGTCTGATCTCGACGATGTCGAGGGCCTGGAGGGCTTTGAGTGCCTCGCGGACCGAGTTGCGGCTGACGCCGAGATCCTCCATGAGTTCGGTCTCGGTGGGCAGCGGCGCGCCGGCGGTGAGTCTGCGGTCGAGGATGAGCTGCACGACCTGGCGTTGTATCCGGCTGGTCCTGGGCTCCTCGGACATGCGCCGCATCGTACGCGCCCCGGACGTCCCACGTCCCACCTCTGGCGGTACCCGGTGCCGGCCCTGCCCTGATAGGCCGTCAACTCACCTGTTCCACAGCGTCATTGGTCCGACCTCTGACAGATACGCCATTCGTGTGCGAGCCCTTGACCGCCTCCACGGCCCCTCCTATGGTCGCGCTGACCGCAGGACGTAGGACGTCGTATCTCCTCTGCTCGCCCCCTCGCTTCCTTTCCAGACCTCTCGCTGGAGGACCCCGTGCGCGACGTGACCCACGACGTGCCGGCGCCGCACCGCCGGACGTTCCTGAAGTACACCGGCGCGCTGGGCGCGGCCGCCGCCGTCTCCGCGTCGTTGTCGGCGTGTTCGTCCGGGCCGGAGTCCACCAACGACACCGGTGGCGGCGGCAGCGGGGCGAACCGGACACTGACCGCGGTGATCGGCTACGGCAACGACGGAAGCTGGGATCCCACCCAGACGGCGTCCGCGTTCTGCATGGCCGCGAACAACCACATCTACGAAGGCCTGCTCGACACCGACCCGATCTCCCGCGTGCCGTACGCGGCCCTGGCGACCGAGGTGCCGAAGGACCCGGACGGCACGTCCTGGAAGTTCACGCTGCGGGCGGGCGCGAAGTTCCACGACGGCAAGCCCGTCACCGCCGACGACGTGGTCTTCGTCTTCGAGCGGATCCTCGACCCGGACACCCAGACCCTCGCCAAGGGCTTCTTCGCGAGCTGGCTGAAGGAGGTCCGGAAGATCGACGCGCAGAGCGTGGAACTCGTGCTCAAGTTCCCCTTTCCGGACGGGCTTTCACGGCTGACCCTCGCCAAGATCATGCCGAAGCACGTGTTCTCCCGGCCGGGCGCCTGGGACGACGCCATCAAGGGCAAGGCGATCGGCTCGGGGCCGTACCGGCAGACCGCGCACCACCCGAAGTCGAACACGACCTTCGAGGCGTTCGACGGCTACAACGGCCCGCGCAAGCCGGCCTTCCGGAAGATGAACTGGCTGACCATCGTGGACGCGGCACCCCGCGTCGCGAAGATCTCGGGGTCGAGTGCGGGCGCGCAGATCGCGGACAACATCCCGTACGCCAACATCGCGCAGCTCGAGAGCAGCGGGCTGACCGTCGCCGGCGGGGCCGGGATGAACAACCTGTTCCTGATGTTCAACACCAAGCACAAGCCCTTCGACGACGTGCGCGTACGCCAGGCCCTGCACTACGCCATCGACACCGAGAAGATGGTGGAGGTCGCGCTCAAGGGCCACGGGAAGCCGTCGAGTTCCTTCCTCGACGAGAGCAACCCGTCCTACCGCCGGGCGAAGACCGTGTACGACTACGACCCGGACAAGGCGAAGGCACTGCTGAAGGAGGCCGGGGTCAAGGGGCTGAGCATCGACATCCTCGCGGTGAACGTGAGCTGGATCGTCGACTGCCTGCCGACCATCAAGGCGTCCTGGGACGCGATCGGCGTGAAGACGACCCTGTCCCCGCAGGAGACGACGGCCGTGTTCACGAAGATGGACCAGAAGCAGGACTACCAGGTCGTCGCCGCCGCCTCGAACCCCAACCAGTTCGGCCTCGACGCCGACCTGATCATGCACTACAACTACGGACCCGAGAACCTGTGGATGCAGTACACGCGGTGGGCGGGCGACCCCGTCGCCAAGGCTCTCTTCAGGGACATGGACCGGGCCACCCGGGAGCCGGAGCCCGAGAAGAAGAAGGCGATGGTCCAGGACTACATCGACGTCGTCGCCGAACAGGCCGTGCTCTACCCGGTCGTCCACAACGAGCTGATGACGGCCTGGGACCCGAAGCGGCTCAGCGGCATAAGGGCGCAACCGTACCCCGGCATCAACCTGCTTCAGGCCAAGTGGGCCTAGCGGCATGACGGCAGTCCTGCGGATCCTGCTCCGCCGCATCGCCCTGCTCGTGCCGCTGATGCTCGGCATCGTGCTGTTCGTGTTCCTGGTGATGCGGTTCTCGGACGTCGATCCGGCGTCCGCATTCTTCCAGGGCGCCAACCCGACACCGCAGCAACTGCACGACTTCCGCGAGGAACACGGCCTGCTCGACCCGCTGCCCGTGCGGTACGCCGACTTCGTCGCCGACCTGCTGCACGGCGACCTGGGCACCAGCGCGCTGACCCGGGCACCCGTGATCGACCAGGTCACCACCGCGCTGCCGCTCACCCTCCAGCTGACCTTCCTGGGCCTGGGCATCGCGGTCGTGCTGTCCCTCGTGGGCGGCGTGACCGCGGCGATCTACCGGGACCGGCTGCCCGACCAGATCATCCGGGTCGTGTCGCTGACCGGTGTCGCGGCGCCCGGCTTCTGGCTGGCGCTGCTGATGATCCAGTACCTGGCGGTCGACCTGGGCTGGTTCCCGACCGGCGGCTACATCAACCCGGCCGACTCCTTCACCGGCTGGCTGAAGACCATGACCCTCCCCGCCCTCGCCCTCTCCCTTCCGGTGGCGGCGCAGCTGACCCGGATCGTGCGGACGGCCGTGGTGGAGGAGCTGGACAAGGACTACGTACGGACGGCGATCGGGAGCGGGCTGCCGCCGCGCGTGGTCGTGGGGCGGAACGTGCTGCGGAACGCGCTCATCAACCCGCTCACCGTGCTCGGGCTGCGCGTCGGCTATCTGCTGGGCGGCGCGGTCGTCATCGAGACGATCTTCTCGCTGCCCGGCATGGGCAAGCTGATGATCGACGCGGTGAAGAACGGCGATCCGGCCGTCGTCCAGGGCGTCGTACTGACCACGGCGGCCGGGTTCGTCGTCGTGAACCTCGTCATCGACGTCCTCTACCTGCTGGTCAACCCGCGACTGAGGGATGCGACCACGTGATGACCCGCATGATGACCCGGAAGAGCCTCACCGAGGCGCTGTCCCGGCCCGGCCTCCGGCTGCGCGGCTGGCGCCGGCTGCCGTTGCTGTCGAAGGCCGCCGTCTGCTTCCTGGCGGTCGTCGTGCTGCTGGCGCTGCTCGCGCCGCTGCTCGCCCCGCACGACCCGCTCGACCAGCAGCCGCCCGTCGACGGCACCGGCCATCCGTCCGCCGGGCACTGGATGGGCCAGGACAGCCTCGGCCGGGACATCCTCAGCCGGCTGATGTACGGGGCACGCTGGTCGCTGGCGATCGGGCTCGGCGCCACCGGCCTGGCGCTGGTGGCCGGGGCGCTGCTCGGGGCCGTCGCGGCCACCTCGCGCAAGGCGGTCGACGAGACGCTGATGCGCTGCCTGGACGTCGTCATGGCGTTCCCGGGCATCGCGCTCGCCGCCGTGCTGGTGGCGGTGTTCGGCGGTGGCATCACGGTGCTGATCTGCGCGATCGCGTTCCTGTTCACGCCGCCGGTGGCGCGGGTCGTCCGGGCGAACGTCCTCGACCAGTACGGCGAGGACTACGTGACGGCGGAACGGGTGATCGGTGCCCGCACACCGCACATCGTGCTGAAGCACGTGGCGATCAACTGCGCGGCTCCGGTGCTGGTGTTCTGCACGGTGCAGGTCGCCGAGGCGATCGTCTTCGAGGCGTCGCTGTCCTTCATCGGAGCGGGCGTACGGCCGCCCGACCCGTCCTGGGGCAGTGTCATCGCGGACGGCAAGAACATGGTGCTGACCGGCGGCTGGTGGGCGACCGTGTTCCCCGGCCTGCTGATGCTGGTCACGGTGCTGTCGCTGAACATCCTGTCCGAGGGGGTGTCCGACGCGTGGGCGGCCCCGTCGGCGCGGGAGGTGGACGTCCCCGAGGACGACCGGCTCCAGGCGCCGGAGCCCGGCAGCGGGGAGGTCGTGCGGCTGCCCGGCCTGACGGAGGCGGCCCGGCGGCTGCGGGCCCGGGCCCGTCGGCTGCCCCGGGACGGGCAGCCGGTGCTCGCGGTGGAGAACCTCACCATCGGCTTCGACCAGCGCCACGGCGGCGTGGACATCGTGGACGGCATCAGCTTCGAGGTGCATCCCGGCGAGGTGCTGGGCCTGGTCGGCGAGTCGGGCTGCGGCAAGTCGCTGACCGCGCTGGCGGTCATGGGCCTCCAGCCGAAGGGAGCGCGCGTCGGCGGCCAGGTCCGGTTCAACCAGCGCGACCTGCTCGCCGAACCGATGCGCGTACGCCGCAGACTCCTCGGCCACGAGATGGCGATGATCTACCAGGACGCCCTGTCGTCGCTGAATCCGGCGATGACGATCCGCGCGCAGCTCAAGCAGGTCGTGCGGCGGGGCGGGCGGCGCGGTCCCGCCGAGCTGCTGACGATGGTCGGCCTCGATCCCGGGCGCACCCTGCGCAGCTACCCGCACGAGCTGTCCGGCGGGCAGCGGCAGCGCGTCCTGATCGCCATGGCCCTGTCCCGCGACCCGAAGCTGATCGTCGCCGACGAGCCGACGACCGCCCTCGACGTGACCGTGCAGGCCCAGGTCATAGAGCTGCTGCTGCGGCTGCGCGAGGAGCTCGGCTTCGCGCTCATCCTCGTCTCGCACGACCTGGCGCTGGTCGCGGACGTCACCGACCGGGTGGCGGTGATGTACGGCGGGCAGATCGTCGAGATCGGCGTGACCGCCGACCTGGTGGAGGCACCGGCGCACCACTACACGCGCGGTCTGCTCGGCAGTGTGCTGTCGCTGGAGTCGGCGCAGGAGCGGATGACGCAGATCAAGGGGGTCGTGCCGTCCCCCGCCGACTTCCCGGCCGGGTGCCGGTTCGCCGACCGGTGTCCGCGGGCGAGCGGGATCTGCCGGACGACGGCCCCGCTCCTGACCGGTACACCGGCGCACACGGCGGCCTGCCATCACCCGGCCATAGACCTGGCGACGACCGAGACCGAGGCGGTGTCATGAACGCACAGCCCGCTTTCGTGGAGCTCTCCGACGCGCACGTCGTGCACAAGGCCCGCAGCGGCGGCCTGTTCACCCGCGACCGGGTGTACGCCCTGACCGGCGCCGACCTGGCGATCGCGCCCGGCGAGACCATCGGCGTGGTGGGCGAGTCGGGCTGCGGGAAGTCGACGCTGGCGAAGGTGCTGGTCGGGGTGGAGCGGCCGACGCGGGGGACGGTGTCGTTCCGGGGCCGCGACCTGTGGGCGATGCCGCCCGCCGAACGCCGCAGGGCCGTCGGCGGCAGCACCGGCATGATCTTCCAGGACCCGTCGACCGCCCTGAACCGCCGCCTGACCGTACGGCAGATCCTGCGGGACCCGCTGGACGTGCACGACCGGGGCACTCGCGGGCAACGTGACGAGAGAGTCCGGGAGTTGATGTCCCTGGTCGGCCTCCCCCGGGCCCTCGCCGACGCCCTGCCCGGCCAGCTGTCGGGCGGGCAGCGGCAGCGCGTCGCGATCGCCCGGGCGCTGGCGCTGGACCCGGACCTGGTCGTCGCGGACGAGCCGACCAGTGCCCTGGACGTGTCGGTCCGCGCCCAGATCCTCAACCTCCTGCTGGACCTGAAGGAACGCCTGGGCCTGGCCCTGGTGTTCGTCTCGCACGACATCCAGACCGTACGGCGGATGAGCGACCGCGTGATCACCATGTACCTGGGCCGGATCGTCGAGGAGTCCCCGGCCGCCCTGGTCACCGACCGGGCCCGGCACCCGTACACCCGTGCGCTGTTCTCCGCCACGCCCGGCCTGCTCGACCCGATCGAGCCGATCCCGCTGGCCGGTCCGGTCCCGTCGGCGACGCGCCCGCCGAGCGGCTGCCCGTTCCGCACGCGCTGCTGGAAGGCGGACGGCACGTGCGCGGAGGTGATGCCGGACTTCTCGGCCGCGTCGGCCCCCGCGCACCGCTTCCGCTGCCACCATCCTGTCCAGGAGGACGAGTCGACCCGCGACCTCGTCCGCCGGAGCGACCCGATGGAGGCCCCATGACGATCACCTCGCTGACCGGTGTCATCCCGCCCGTCTGCACGCCCCTGACACCGGACCGCGAGGTGGACGTCCCCTCGCTGCTCAGGCTGGTCGACCATCTGGTCGCCGGCGGGGTGCACGGCCTGTTCGTACTCGGCTCGACGTCGGAGGCGGCGTATCTGACGGACGAGCAGCGCAGGCTGGTCGTCGAGTCGGTCGCGGCCCACGTGGGCGGGCAGCTCCCGGTGCTCGCCGGGGCGATCGACATGACGACGGCCCGGGTCCTCGGCCATGTCGCGGCGGTGGCGGCGGCCGGCGCGGACGCGGTCGTCGTCACCGCGCCGTTCTACGCCCGGACCCACCCGGCGGAGATCGCCCGCCACTACCGCGCGGTCGCGGGGGCCAGTCCGGTGCCGGTGGTCGCCTACGACATTCCCGTCGCCGTCCACACGAAGCTGCCCGCGGACGTGGTCCTGGAGCTGGCCACCGACGGTGTCCTGGCCGCGCTCAAGGACTCCAGCGGCGACCTGGCCGCCTTCCGCCAGGTCGTGACCGGGGCCAGGGCCCACCAGGGCATCACCGGCTTCAGCGTGCTGACCGGCTCCGAGCTGATCGTCGACGCGGCGCTCGCGGTCGGCGCGGACGGCACGGTGCCCGGCCTCGGCAACGTCGACCCGCACGGCTATGCCCGCCTGGACCGCCTGTGCCGCGCCGGGGAGTGGGACGAGGCCCGTGCCGAACAGGAGCGGCTGTGCGCCCTGTTCGGCATGGTCACCGTCGGCGACCCGGCCCGCATGGGCCCCGGCTCCTCGGCGATCGGCGCCTTCAAGGCCGCGCTGCACCTGCGGGGCGTGATCGACTGCCCGGCCACGGCGCAGCCGCAGGTGCCGTTGTCGCAGGGCGAGGTGGAGCGGGTCGGGAAGTACCTGGCGGCGGCGGGGCTGCTGTAGAGCTTCTGTTTCCAGAGGTCGCCGGCTGGGAGGCGGCGGAACTCGATCGTCTCGTAGGGCCCCTGGGCGCCCGTCTCGTAGAGGATCCCCACCGTCTTCCGGCCGAGCGGCACCAGGTCGGAGTAGGCCGCCGGCCGCTGGGAGAGCGTGAGCGTCTTGGTGAAGGTGGCGCCGCCGTCCGTGCTGCGCCAGACGGCCATCGCCCGGCGGGCGGCGGGGACGGACGGGCCGGAGAACAGCAGCGGCCCGCTGCGGCCGGGGAGTTGCAGGACGCTGCCCTGGACGACCGGGACCTCGTTCAGGGTGGGCTCCACGGTGTACGGGCGGTCGAGAGACCGGCCGCCGTCCGGCGAGTGGCTGTCGAGGCGGTTGCCCGGGCTCGTGCCGTGCTGGTCCCTGGCGTTGAAGTACACCCGGCCGTCCGGCAGTTGGGCGGCGGTGGACTCGTTGGCGTTGTGGGTCCCCTCGTACGAGTCGTCGACGAAGCCCGGCCGCCAGGTCCTGCCGCCGTCGTCGCTCAGCAGCGCGTGGGCGCCGTAGTAGCGGGGCTCCTGGCCGGTGTCCGGGGAGCCGGGCGGCGGGGACGCCGAGTGGTTGGCGGGGACGACCAGGCGGCCCGCGTACGGGCCCCGGGTGAGGGCGACCGCATGGCCGGGGCCGGTCGCGTACCAGCGCCAGGACGGGTCCTTCACCTGCGCGGTGATCTCACGGGGCGGGGTGAAGTGCCGGCCGTCGTCGCGGCTGCGCTGCACGAACACCCGGCGGCTCTGCTCGGGCGTGACCTCGCCGCGCATGATCCGGGCCTCCGTCACCTCGCCGCTGTTGTAGGAGGTGAGCAGCACGACGGCGCCGGTGCGCGGGTCGACGACGGGAGCCGGGTTGCCCCGGGTGTCGCCGTCCCCGGCCGCGACGACGGTGAGCGGGCCCCAGGTGCAGCCGCCGTCCGCCGAGCGCCGCAGGACGACGTCGATGTCGCCGGTGTCGCCCGCGCCGCCGCGTCTGCCCTCGGCGAAGGCGAGAACGGTGCCTTTGCCCGTCGTGACGGTGGCCGGGATGCGGTACGTGTCGTAGCCGCCCTCGCCCGAGACGTACGGGACGGAGGAGGTGCAGCCGGGGGTGGCCGAGGCGTGGGTCGTGGCGGTGAGGGGCGTGCACAGGACGGCGGTGACGAGGAGTGTGCGTCTGAGGAGTGTCATCCCTCTCCTGACGGAGCGTGACGGAGCATCGGACAGTACCTGTCCGTCAGATGCTCCCCGGCGTCACCAGCCCCGACTCGTACGCGACGATGACCAACTGCGCCCGGTCACGGGCCGCCAGCTTGCCCATGATGCGGCTGACGTGGGTCTTCGCGGTCAGCGGGCTCAGACCCAACGCATCGGCTATCTCGGTGTTGTTGAGGCCGCGCGCGACCAGCGACAGCACCTCACGCTCACGGCCGGACAGGCATTCCGGGCCGCCGGTCTCCGGTGCCGAGGGACTGCGCAGGAACCGCTCGATCAGCCGTGCCGTGGGCCCGGGCGACAGCAGGGACTCCCCGGCCGCGACCGTACGGATGGCGTCGAGGAGTTCGGCCGGCCTGGTGTCCTTCACCAGGAACCCGGAGGCCCCGGCGCGCAGCGCGTCCACGATGTTCTCGTCGGTGTCGTAGGTGGTGAGCACCAGGACGCGGACGCCCGCGAGGTCCTCGTCGGCCGCGATGAGCCGGGTCGCCTCGATGCCGTCCAGGTCGGGCATGCGGATGTCCATCACCACGAGGTCGGCGCGCTCGCTGCGGGCCAGCCGCACGGCCTGCCGGCCGGTGGCGGCCTGGCCGACGACCTTCATGTCCCGGGCCGACTCCACGAGCATCGCGAACGCCTCCCGCACCAGCGTCTGGTCGTCCGCGAGCAGCACTCGGATGGTCATCCGGCTCTCTCCCCCGTCGTCAGCGGCAGGACCGCGGTCACCTCGAACCCGCCCCCGGTGCGCGGTCCGGCGTCGAGTGTGCCACCGACGCTGCGGGCCCGCTCCCGCATTCCGACGAGCCCGAACCCCGGGGTGCCGCCCGGTGCCGGTCCGGTGCCGTCGTCGCTGACCGTCAGGTGCAGAGCACCCTGCCGCTCGTCCAGGTCGACACGGACGGCCGGTTCGGGTCCCGCGTGCCGTACCGCGTTGGTCAGCGCCTCCTGCACGATGCGGTAGGCGGCGGCACCGACGGCGGGCGGTGCCTGCCGTATCCGTACGGTCTGCTCGACCCGGGCACCGGCGAGCCGCGCGGCCTCCGCCAGGTCGGTCAGACCGTCGAGGCCGGGCAGCGGACCTCGGGCATCCGGGGAATCGTGCTCGCGCAGCACCTCCAGCGTCGTACGGAGTTCGCCCCGGGCGCTGCGACAGGTCTCGGCGATGTCGTCCAGCGCCTTGGCCACCGTCTCCCGGTCGAGCCGCTCGGGGTCGGCGGACAGCACGTGGGCGGCGACGGAAGTCTGCACGCCGATGAGGGTGATGCTGTGCGCGAGCAGGTCGTGCAGGTCCCGGGCGATCCGCAACCGCTCCTCGGCGACCCGCCGCCGGGCCTCCTCCTCGCGGGTGCGCTCGGCACGTTCGGCGCGTTCCACGATGGAGGCGACGTACTGGCGGTAGAAGCGCACGTCCGCACCGCAGAACAGCACGGCGACGACCCACCCGGAGATCTGGAGCACCTTCAGCGCCTCGTGCATGCTCACGGTGAGCATCACGCTCGTCGAGAGGGTGATGACGCCGACGCCGACCAGGACGGTACGCAGCGGCCGTCCGGTGACGGCGACGGTGTAGAGGGCGATGTAGGTGGCCGGGGTCGGCGCCGTGTGGGTGTTGTCGAGGGCGTGGTAGGGCGCGACGCAGGCCACGATCGCGAGCAGCACGAGCAGCGGACGGCGGCGCCGCCACGCCAGCGGCACGTGGCAGGCGAGCAGCAGCGTCCAGCCGAGCGCGTCGGGCCGGCGGCCGTCGTCGACGAACAGCGCGAGTCCGACCGCCAGTACGGCGGCGACGACAGCGAGCAGCGCGTCGTTGCGCACGGCGTGCGGAGCGGTCAGCGGATCACGGTTGATCACCGCCATGATCCGATTACCTGTCGTGGGCACCTGCACGGACCTCATCCTCGTCCAGGAATGCGCCCCTCCGGGAGGGGAGGGGCGCTTGATCTGCTCAGCGCGACGCAGGGCTGCGCACCCGCCCCTGTTCGGCTCCGGCAGGCTGCTCCGGTGCACGCGAGAGCCGACCCGGCCACCACATCCGCCGCTTCAGCAGCACACTCGCCGTGGTGACCAAGTACGTCCGCACAAGGAAGGTGTCCAGCAGCACCCCCACCGTGATGACGAACCCGAGCTCGACGAGCCCGACCAACGGCAGCGTCGTCAGTACCGCGAACGTCGCCGCGAGCACCACCCCCGCCGAGGCGATGACCCCACCGGTCGTACGCAACGCGGTCAGCGCCGCGGCCTCCGGTTCGGCACCCTTCACCGACTCCTCCCGCATCCGGTGCATGAGGAAGATGCCGTAGTCGACCCCGAGGGCGACCAGGAACACGAACGACAGCAGCCCCAGTCCGGGATCCGTACCGCCGAAGCCGAACACCGGCTCGAACACCAGCCCCCCGATGCCGAGGGCCGCACCCCACACCGCCACCACGGCCGCCAGCAGCAGCAACGGCGCGACGAGACTCCGCAACAGGCCGACCAGGATGACGAACACGGCGCCCAGCACCAGCGGCACGATCACCTTGCGGTCCCGCGACTCGCTGTCGGCCAGGTCGATCTGCTGCGCGCTGGGCCCGCCGACGTAGGCGCCCGCGGTGTCGAGCCCGGTACGCAGGGCTTCGATGGTCCGCGTCTCGGCCGGAGTCTCGGGCGAGGCAGCCGTGAAGACCGCGATCTCGGTCCACCCCGAGCCACTGCGCCCGGGAACCGCCTCGGCGACACCCTCGGTCTCACGGGCCCGGTCCAACACCACGTCGGTCCGCTCGTCGGGGGCGATGACGGTCACCGGCCGGCTGCTGCGCTCCGGATACTCCCGCGCCAGCGTCTGCATGGCGGTGATGGACTCGGGCCGTTCGGTGAAGGAGTCCTCCTGCTTGATGCTGCCGGACAGGTTGAGCGTGCCCAGCGCGAGCGCACCGAGCAGGACGCCGCCACCGACGAGCACGGTGACGGGCCGGCGCGTCGCCGAGGTCCCCATCGCGGCGAACAGCGACCGCCGGGCCTTGGGCTCACTGCCGAAGGCGGGGATCAGCGGCCAGAAGACCCGCCGCCCGAGCAGCACGAGCACGGCGGGCAGCAGGGTCGTCATGGCGACCAGCGCCGCGAGTACGCCGACCGTGCCGACCGGCCCCATGCCGCTGCTGCTGTTGAGATCGGCGGCGAGCAGGCACAGCAGCCCGGCCGCGACGGTCCCGGAGGAGGCGAGGATGGCCGGTCCGCAGCCGCGCAGAGCGGTGCGCATGGCGTCGTACGGCCGCTCGTGGCGCCGTAGTTCCTCGCGGTAGCGGGCGATGAGCAGCAGCGCGTAGTCGGTGCCGGCGCCGAGGACGAGCACGGTCATCACGCCGCCGCTCTGGCCGGTGACGGTGACGTCGAACAGTTCGTGGAGTCCATACCCGGCGGCCATGGCCGTGGTGGCGGCGACGCCCGCGACGGCGAGCGGCACCAGCCACAGGAACGGGCTGCGGTAGATCAGGATCAGCAGGACGGTGACGACGGCGAGCGTGGCCAGCAGCAGGGTGCCGTCGATCGTCTCGAACACCTTGCCCATGTCGGTGTTCAGCGCCCCCGGCCCGCCGACCTCGACGCTCAGCCCGCCGCTCCCCTCGGCGACCTCGCGCACGCCGTCCACGAAGGCGTTCCGGGCCTCCTCGTCCTGGCCCGGCTGGGTGCTGGACACCGGGTACATCAGGGTGGAGCCGTCCTCGGACGGCACGCCCCGCGGCTCGCCGGTCACGTCGTAGGCGCCGCGCACCTCGGCGATCTGCTCGGCGGCCGTGCGCCGGTCGGCGTCGGTCAGGCCGCCGTCCCGGTGGTACACGAGCACCAGGTCGGTGGACTCGCCCCCCGGGAGCCGGTCCTGGATCCGCGCGACCTGCGTGGAGTCGGCGCTGTCGGGCAGGTAGTCGACCGCGCGGTTCTGCTGGATGCCGGCGAACTTCCCGGCGAGCGGCCCGACCAGTACGAGGGCGGCGAGCCACAGCCCGACCACCGCCCAGGGCACGGCTCGCCGCCGTGCGGTGTTCCTTGTGTCCCCCACTGTTCGGGCTCCCTCCGGTCCGGGTGTCTGGAACGGTCTCCAGACTCCCGGCGCACGGGGGCGGATTCGTCGGGCTCGAGGCCGAGTCGGGGGTTACTGCACAGGGCGGCACGGGCTGCGGATTACTCCCCGGGGAGTAACGGCCCCGGGTCGGCCGGGAAGGGGCTGCGCCCTACGACGGCGTGCGCGCCGCCGCCGCCATCACCCGTGTCACGTCGTCCGAACAGATGGTGAGCGCCGCCCCCACCGTGGCGAGCACGTCCCGCTCGGCCGGGGTGTACGGCCCGTCCGCCAGGGCGATGCGCGCCCCCTGGAGCAGGATCGATTCGCGGCCGACCGTGGCGAGGTGCGGGGCGAGCGGGTCCAGCGCCTCGTGCAGCTCTATGGCCAGCCCCGCACCGCAGGGCTCCCCGGTGATCCGGCCGGTGTCCGCCTCCAGCGCCTCCACGAGGGCGGCCAGTTGCTCCTCCGTGCAGTCGTCGAAGCCGGCCGCGCGCACGGCGAGCACCGCGGACTCCAGCGCCGTACGGGAACCGGCGCCGCCCGCGGCCAGCACGGCGAGGGCGACGGTGTGCACGGCGTCGCGGAGCATCGCGGAGAAGCGGGTGGTGGTCGGATGGTCGAGGACGTCCATGCCGAAGTGGCGGCGGCAGGCGGCGCACTCCACGACCGGGCCGGTCTCGCCGCGCGGCAGCACGGGCAGGCCGAGCAGGGTGAAGCGGCGTTGTCCGGTCAGCCGCTGGTAGTTGCGGTCGCCGCCGCAGCCGGGGCAGAAGAACTCTCCGTCACCGGCGGGCGTCCACGCGGTACGGGTGCCCAGGATGCCCGACAACCTGGCGGCATGGCCGTTTCGTCCCCGTCCTGGCAGCACGTCGCACCTCCGTCATGCCGCACGGCAGCGTCGCCGCGCTTGCGTGATGTTAGCCACATCCATGAGGAGGAGTCAGCACCCCGGAGGAGACCTTTCCGTGACCCTCACAGGGATTGGCCGGTATGCGACGGGGCTCCGACCGCCGGACATCAGCGGACGGAGCCCTCAAACCGCCTACGGGGCTGGTCAGCGAGTCGCGCGGTTGACGGCCGAGACGACCGCCTTCAGCGAGGCGCGCGTGGTGTTCGCGTCGATTCCGATCCCCCACAGGACCTTGTCGCCGATCGCGCATTCGATGTAGGAGGCGGCCTGCGCGGAGGCACCCTCGCTCATCGTGTGCTCCTGGTAGTCCAGCAGGCGTACGTCGATGCCGACGGACTGGAGCGCGTCGAAGAAGGCCGAGATCGGACCGTTGCCGGAACCGGTCAGGACGGTGTCCTGGCCGTCGACCGTGGCCTCGACCGTCAGCGTGTCCACTCCGTCGGTGTCGGTCGTCGACTGGTTGTTCTTGACCTGGATCCGGCCCCACGGGTTCTCGGGGTTGGGCAGGTACTCGTCCCGGAAGGCCGCCCAGATGTCCTTCGGCGTGACCTCGCCGCCCTCGGCGTCGGTCTTCGCCTGGATGAGCTTGGAGAACTCGATCTGCATCCGGCGGGGCAGTTCCAGCTTGTGGTCGTTCTTCAGGACGTACGCGATGCCGCCCTTGCCGGACTGCGAGTTGACCCGGATGACGGCCTCGTAGGAGCGGCCGACGTCCTTGGGGTCGATCGGCAGGTACGGGACCGCCCACTCGATGTCGTCGACGGTGACGCCCTTGGCGGCCGCGTCGGCCTCCATCGCGTCGAAGCCCTTCTTGATGGCGTCCTGGTGGGAGCCGGAGAAGGACGTGTAGACCAGGTCGCCCACGTACGGGTGGCGCGGGTGGACCTCCATCTGGTTGCAGTACTCCCACGTGCGGCGGATCTCGTCGATGTCGGAGAAGTCGATCTGCGGGTCGACGCCCTGGGAGAAGAGGTTCATGCCCAGGGTGACCAGGTCGACGTTGCCGGTGCGCTCGCCCTGCCCGAACAGGCAGCCCTCGACACGGTCGGCGCCGGCCATCAGGGCCAGCTCGGCGGCGGCGACGGCCGTGCCGCGGTCGTTGTGCGGGTGGATCGACAGGCAGACGTGCTCGCGGCGGGAGAGGTTGCGGCCCATCCACTCGAAGCGGTCCGCGTGGGTCGACGGGGTCGAACGCTCCACCGTGGCGGGCAGGTTGAGGATGATCTCGCGACCCGGGCCGGGCTGCCAGACGTCCATGACCGCCTCGCAGACCTCCAGCGCGAAGTCCAGCTCGGTGTCGGTGAAGATCTCCGGCGAGTACTGGTAGCCGAACTCCGTCTCCGGGCCCAGCAGTTTCTCCGCGTACTCCATGACCAGCCGCGTGCCGTCGACGGCGATCTGCTTGATGTCGTCCTTGGAGCCCCGGAAGACGACCCGGCGGAAGACGGGGGCGGTGGCGTTGTAGAGGTGGACGGTCGCGCGCCTGGCGCCCTTCAGCGACTCCACCGTGCGCTCGATCAGGTCCTCGCGGGCCTGGGTCAGTACGGAGATGGTGACGTCGTCGGGGATGGCACCGGGCTCTTCGATGATGGAGCGTACGAAGTCGAAGTCGGTCTGGCCGGAGGCCGGGAAGCCGACCTCGATCTCCTTGTAGCCCATCTTGACCAGCAGGTCGAACATCGCGCGCTTGCGGGCGGGCGACATGGGGTCGATCAGGGCCTGGTTGCCGTCGCGCAGGTCGGTGGAGAGCCAGCGGGGGGCGGTGGTGATGCGCTTGTCCGGCCACGTGCGGTCCGGGATGTCGACCTGCTCGTAGCGGCCGTACTTGTGGATCGGCATGGAACTGGGCTGCTGGCGGTTCGCCATAATGCGGGGGCTCCTCAGGAGGTGTCCGGAAGGACGGCCGACGACGCAGCACCAAGCTCCGCGGGGAGGGAGTCGGCCTCGACTACAGGCCCTCGCCGCGGCAGCTAAGGAGAAGCAGCCCGAAACGCATGATGCGCAGCATGCTAGTCGAGACTCTCCGTGTGCGCGGATCCGTATCAGTATGCGGGACCGGACGCGCAAACGGGACAAAAAGTGCGCTATACCACTTCGCCACGGAGGGTGAAGGTCCTTGTCCCGGTATTTCACCAATCATGGTGGCTACTGGTGACAGTCTCGTCACGCAGTGCAAAGGTGCCGGGCATGACGACTCACGGGGGCTTCGAGCCCGTCTTCTGCACCATCGTTCCGCCCCACGTCCTCGACAAGCTCTCCCAGGCCGAGGACCCCGCACTCGCCGGGCCCGCCCGCCGGACACTGGAGCGCGACGCCCTGGAGCGCACCCACCGCCGCCTGACCACGGTCGTCGGCGCCCCGTCCGTGGCCCCGCCCGCCGGGGCCGAGCCCGCCAGGCCGCACCGCACGGTCCACGACGCCCGGCACGGCACGGACCTGCCCGGACACAAGGTGCGGGGCGAGGGCGACAAGCCCGGCAAGGACGCCACCGTCAACCGCGCCTACGCCGGCCTCGGCGCCACCTTCGAGCTGCTCCTGAAGGCGTACCGGCGCGACTCGATCGACGGCAACGGTCTTCCCCTGGACGCGACCGTGCACTACGACCGCGAGTACAACAACGCCTTCTGGAACGGCGAGCAGATGGTCTTCGGCGACGGGGACGGCGAGATCTTCCTCGACTTCACCATCCCGATCGACGTCATCGGCCACGAACTCGTCCACGGCGTCACGCAGTACACGGCCAACCTCACCTACTTCGGCCAGCCCGGCGCGCTGAACGAGTCCGTGTCGGACGTCTTCGGCTCGCTCATCAAGCAGTACACGCTCGGCCAGACCGCCGCCGAGGCCGACTGGCTGATCGGCGCGGGCCTGCTCGCCCCGCGGGTGACGGGCAAGGCACTGCGCTCCATGAAGGAGCCGGGCACGGCGTACGACGACGACGTCCTGGGCAAGGACCCCCAGCCGGCGACGATGGACGACTTCGTCCGCACCGGCCGCGACAACGGCGGCGTCCACATCAACTCGGGCATCCCGAACCACGCCTTCTACCTGGCGGCCACGGCCCTCGGCGGCCACGCCTGGGAGCGCGCGGGACTGATCTGGTACGACGTGCTGACCGGCGGCGAGCTGAAGCAGCAGGCGATGTTCGCCGACTTCGCCACGCTCACCGTCAAGGCCGCGCGGGAGCGGTTCGGCGACGGGGAGGAGCTGGAGGCCGTGTCGAAGGCCTGGGAGCAGGTCGGGGTGCGGACCCTGTAGTTCCGTACTAGACAGGTGCCATGCGTATTCAGGTGAGGCGCACGGGCGGGTTCGCGGGCATCGAGCGGCATGCCGAGGTGGACACCTCCGGCCGCCCCGATGCCCCCGAATGGCACGCGCTGGCCGAGCAGGCGGTCGCCGCCGGCCGGAGCACGCCGCCGATCGGGGTTCCGGACGGGTTCAGCTACCAGATCACCGTGGACGGGAAGACGGTGTACGCGGCCGACCCGCGACTGACGGACGAGCAGCGGAAGCTGATCTCGCGGGTGCTGAAGGAAGGTGCTTAACAGGTCTTCCGCAGCGGCCTGTTGACTTCCGTTACCGGCGGTACGGATGATCCAGCGCATGGCGACTGACGCAGGCAATCCGATCCCCCGCTTCCCGGCCGGCTTCCTCTGGGGCGTGTCGACCTCGGCGCACCAGATCGAGGGGGCCGCGGACGAGCGCGAGTCGTCCGTGTGGGACGCCTTCACCGCCGAGCCGGGCCGGGTGAAGGACGGCTCGACGGCGGCGGTGGCCTGCGACCACTACCACCGCCACCGCGAGGACGTGGCCCTGCTCGCCGGCCTCGGCGTGAACGCCTACCGCTTCTCGGTCTCCTGGCCCCGGGTGCGCTCCGAGAAGGGCCTGGACTTCTACGACCGGCTGGTGGACGACCTGTGCGCGGCGGGCGTCCGCCCGGTGCCGACCCTGTTCCACTGGGACCTGCCGGCGGACCTCGACTGGCTGGAGCGGGACACGGCCGCGCGCTTCGCCGAGTACGTCTCGCTGGTCGCCGGCCGCCTCGGGGACCGGGTGACCAAGTGGATCACCCTCAACGAGCCCGCCGAACACACCCTGCTGGGCCACGCCCTGGGCGTCCACGCACCGGGCAGGCAACTGCTGTTCGACGCGCTCCCGGCCGCCCACCACCAGCTGCTGGCCCACGGCTTGGCCGTTGGGGCCCTGCGCGCCTCCGGCGCCACGGACATCGGCATCGCCAACTCGCACGGCCCGACCTGGGCGGCGTCCACCGAGGCGCCGGACGTGGAGGCGGCCGAGTTCTACGACCTGCTGCTGAACCGCCTGTTCGCGGACCCGCTGCTGCTGGGCCGGTACCCGGACGGCATCGGCGAGCTGATGCCCGGGGACGTCGAGGCCGACCTGAAGGTGATCGCCGAGCCGCTCGACTGGTACGGCGTCAACTACTACGCCCCGACCCGGGTGGGCGCCCCGCAGGGCACGGAGATCGAGTTCGGCGGTGTCCGCATGCCCGCCGAACTCCCCTTCTCCGTACGGGAGATCGAGGGCCACCCGGTCACGGACTTCGGCTGGCCCGTCGTTCCCGAGGGCCTCACCGAACTCCTCACCACCTTCCACGACCGCTACGGCGACCGCCTCCCGCCCGTCGTCATCACCGAGAACGGCTGCTCGTACCCGGGCGTCGACGACCGGGACCGCATCACCTACCTGGACGGCCATCTCCGGGCCCTGCACCGGGCGATGGAGGCGGGCGTCGACGTGCGCGGTTACTTCGTGTGGTCCCTGCTCGACAACTTCGAGTGGGCGGAGGGCTACGCACGCCGCTTCGGACTGGTGCACGTCGACTTCCAGACGCTGGAGCGGACTCCTAAGGCGTCGTACGCATGGTTCCGCGATGTACTGCACGCACAAACCCTGCGAAATGCCACTGAAGAATCCTAAATATTGAACCAATAACCATATCTCACCTTTTGGGCATTTGGTCGATTCGGCGTCTACTGTGGAAGAGACAACCGATAGCGACGCGCGCAGTTCAGGAGGTGCAACGACATGCGCACCTACGAGCGTCCGACGCTGACTGCGGTCGGCTCCTTCCGCAAGACCGGTCTGGGCTTCAGGGCTGGACCGGAGAGGTTCTGGTTCTTCCGGAGGAGGTTCTTCTGATCCGCCGGTTGTCTCACCGGCGCGGGACCTCCAGATGGCGGCAGGGCGCAGGTCCTGCCGCCCCTATGTCTTGATCACCTCGTGGCTGGGCGTACGGGAAGGGACCGGCATGGTCGATTTTCCTGATTCCGGCGAGGGGCCGGGCTGGTTCGTCGTCCTTCCGGACTGTGCTTCGGCGGGCCGGGTGTCCGCCGCACTGCGCACCCGGAAGGTCCAGGAGGTCACCCACCCGTCAGGACGGCCGTGGCTGCTCGGCCGCTGGTCTCCCGGTGCCATGTCCGTCGGCGAGGCCGGCCGGGCGAAGGTCGCGGTCGTCGGTGAACACGCCATGACCGCCGACCGGCTCACCCGGGCGGCCGGCCGGATCAGTGCGATCGCCGGTCTGGACGGTCTGGCCCGTGGCATGGCCGGGAGTTCTCATCTGGTCGCCTCGATCAGCGGACGGGTGCGTGTCCAGGGGAGCCTCACCGGCTTTCGGCGGGTGTTCCACGCCAGGATCGGTGATACCGCCGTGGCCGCGGACCGGGCCGACGTCCTGGCCGCTCTGCTCGACGCGGAGGCCGACGAGCAGTGGTTGGCGGCCCGCCTGCTGAATCCGTGCGCGCCCCACCCGCTGGCCGGCGAGCCGGTCTGGCGCGACGTGAGCGCCCTGGGGATCGGCCACTACCTGGCGCTCGACGCCGACGGCCGGGGACGGCCCGTGGCGTGGTGGGCGCCTCCGGAGCCGGTGGTGCCGATGGCCGAGGGCGCGTCGGCGTTGCGGGAGGCACTGTCGGCGGCGGTGGAGGTCCGCGTCCGGGGCCGGGACGTGGTGAGCTGCGATCTGGGCGGGCTGGACTCGACCTCGGTGTGTGCTCTGGCCGCAGGCGGCACGGCGAAGGTCATCGCCTACACCGCCGACGGCCTCGACCCCCTGTGCGACGACGTGCCCTGGGCTCGCCGGACGGTTGCGGGACTCGGCGGCGTCGATCACCACATCATCGCCGGCGACCAGTTGCCGATGGTGTACGAGGGCCTTCGGGACGTGGACGAGCGCTTCGACGAGCCGTGCCCGGCCATGATGCATCCCAGCCGCTGCCTGGTCATTCCACGGTTGGCCGCGGCACAGGGCTCCGGTATGCACCTGACGGGCTTCGGCGGGGACGAGCTGTTCGCCGGTTCGCCGGCGCATCTGCACACGCTGATACGCACACACCCCAGAACCGCGTTGCAGCGCCTGCGTGGCTTCGCCGCCCAGGGTCCGTGGCCGTACCGGGAAACGCTGCGGCAGCTGTGGGACAACACCTCCTACCGGGCGTGGCTGGCCCGGGCCGGCGACCTGCTCACCGCCGCACCGCCCCCCTTGGAGGCGCCCGCGCTGGACTGGGGGACGCCACCGCGGCTCCCTCCCTGGGCGACGCCGGATGCCGTCGAGGCCGTACGGGAGCTGATCCGCACGGCGGCGCGTACCGCCGAACCACTGGCCGAGCGGCGCGGACAGCACATCGAGCTGGAAGCCCTGGGAAACAATTCCCGCATGGTCCGGCAGGTGGGTCAGCTGGCCACCCGCGCCGGGCTCACCCTCGCCGCCCCCTACTACGACGACCGCGTGATCGAAGCGGGCCTGGCCGTGCGGCCGCAGGAAAGGATCACGCCCTGGCGGTACAAGCCGCTCATCGTCGAGGCGATGCGCGGCATCGTTCCCGACGAGAGCCTGACCCGCCACACCAAGGACGAGGGTTCCTACGAGGCGGAAGTCGGGATGCGGGAGCAGCGTGCCGAGTTGCTGGCCCTGTGCGAGGACTCCCGGCTGGCCCGCCTGGGTCTGATCGACGCGAAGGTGCTGCGCGAGATGTGCGGTGGGCCGCTGCCCCCGACCCTGCCGTTCGACGCGCTGTACCAGACCGTGGTGTGCGAGATGTGGCTCCGCACGCTGGAAACCGCCACCACCGCCGTTCCGGGCTGAAGGGAGAGGGCCGATGACCTTCAAGCTGCGTGAGGGTGTGTTCACGGCCGAGACGGACTACGGGATCACGCTCCTCGACGAGGAGCGCGACCAGTACTGGACGCTCAATCCCAGCGCCGCCATCGCCCTGCGAACGCTGCTGCACGGCGGCACGGAAGCCGATGCCGCGCGGACGCTCAGCGAGGAGTACGCGGTGGACATCGCCACCGCGCACCGGGACGTCCATGAACTGGTCGGCGGACTGCACTCGGCGGGCCTGGGCGAGGAGAACACCGGCGGGCCGGAGGAGCGCGCCGGAACTCAGCGGGCCCCAGCGCCGCGGCCGGGGCGGCGCCGGGCGCACGGCCGATGGCCGCGCGTACTCGGCCGGCGGCCGGGGAGGAAGAGCCGATGACCTCACCGGAGGCGATCTTCCACGACCCTCGCTCGGTGCCCCTGCGGCGCCGGATCCCGGTCCGGCTCGCCGTGGGCGCCGCACGGCTTCTGGCCCGCCGGCGCCCCCGGCGCATCCGGGTCGTACTGGAGTGGCTGCGCCGGGGCGCCCGTCCGGCCACCCTCGAACAGACCCGGGCCGCCCGGGACTCCGTGGTCGCGGTCAGCCTGGCGTGCGGGGGACGGGAGGGGTGCCTGCCCCGGTCCCTGGCCACGATCCTGCTGTGCCGCCTGCACGGCCAGTGGCCCACCTGGTGCGTGGGCGCACGGCGCCTGCCGCCCTTCGGTGCGCACGCGTGGGTGGAGGCGGAGGGGGTGCCGGTGGGAGAGACCCACCCGCCCGACTACTTCCGCCCCCTGTTCACCGTGCCCTGCGCTCCTGGTCCCGTCAGCCGTGAGGCCGTGATCCATGAAGCCCGAAGCGACGGATGAGACCGACGAGCGGCGCCGGACCGCCCCGTGGGACTTCCTGCGCCTGCTGCACGGCCACCGGCGGTGGGTCGCCCTCGCCGTCCTGCTGACGCTGGGAGCCTCTGCCCTGAGCCTGGCCCAGCCGCTGCTGGTCAAGCAGGTGATCGAGGCGACCGCGTCCGGCAGCGCGATCGGGCCCGCCCTGGCGTTGCTCGTCGTCCTCTTCCTGGCCCAGGCACTGGTGCAGGGCCTCGCCCAGTTCGTGCTGGCCCGCACGGGCGAAGGGATCGTGCTGGGGATCCGGCTCGGCCTGATCAAGCACGTTCTGCGGCTGCCCATGGCCGTCTACGACCGCCACCGCATCGGCGATCTGATCTCGCGCACCAGCACCGACAGCACGACCTTGCGGCTGCTCGTCGCGGAGGGCTTCACCGAAGCGGTGACCGGGGCCATCGGGCTGATCGGCATCGTGGTGCTGATGGTCTGGCTCGACTGGCTGATGTTTCTCGTCGTGCTGGGCATGGTGGCGATCGCCACCGTGATCGTCGTCTCGGTGCTGCACGGCATCGAGGTGGCGTCGCTGTCCACGCAGCGGGCGACGGGCGCGATGACCGCTGATCTGGAGCGCGCGCTCGGTGCCATCCGCACCGTCCGGGCCAGCCGCGCCGAGCAGCGTGAGACCGACCGCATCGCGGGGGGCGCCAGGTCGGCCTACGTGGGCAGCGTGCGGATGGCGAAGCTGGACGCCGTGGTGGCACCGGCGATCCAGCTGGCCGTCAAGGGATCGTTCGTCGTCGTGCTGCTCATCGGCGGCATACGGGTCGCCGACCGGCAGGGGTCGATCGCCGATCTCGCGGCCTTCCTGCTGTACATGATCTACCTGGTGGAGCCGATCGGCATGCTGTTCCAGTCCCTCAGCACCATGGAGCAGGGCGTGGGCGCGTACCGCAGGGTCACGGAAGTGCTGGAGCTGCCCACGGAGCAGGACGCCGTGCCGGGCGCCGGGGCTCCGGCGTCCCGCCCAGCGCGTGGCGGCGAAGGCAGGCCACGGGCGGCCGCGCTGGAGTTCCGCGACGTGTGGTTCGGCTACGAACCGTCACGCCCCGTCCTGCGCGGCGTGACCTTCGAGGCGCCGGAGCACTGCCATGTCGCCCTGATCGGCAGCTCGGGAGTCGGCAAGTCCACCGTCTTCGCGCTGATCGAGCGGTTCTACGACCCGGACCGCGGCCACATCCTCTTCGACGGCGGTGACATACAGGTGATCGGCCGAGCCGAACACCGGGCCCGGGTCGGCCTGGTGGAACAGCATGCCCCGGTGCTGTACGGCACGCTGCGGGAGAATCTGACCTACTCCGTCCCGGACGCCGGGCCGGAGGAGCTGGACCGGGTGGTCGAGCTGGCACACCTCACGGACCTGATCGCCCGTCTGCCTCGGGGGCTGGACACCGACGCCGGTGAGCACGGTATGGCGCTCTCCGGTGGCGAGCGGCAGCGGATCGCGATCGCCCGTGCCCTGCTGGCCCGGCCGCGCCTGCTCCTGCTGGACGAGCCGACCGCCCATCTGGACGCGGTCAGCGAAGCGGCGCTGCGCAGGTCGATGCGGGAGACCGCGCGGGAGTGCACGCTGCTCGTGATCGCGCACCGCATGTCGACCATCCGCGCAGCAGACCTGATCGTCGTCCTCGACGCCGGCCGGGTCGTGGCCACGGGCAGCCACGGGGATCTCCTCGACAGCAGTGAGCACTACCGGTCGCTCATCCGCGCTCAGCAGACCGGCGATCTCCGTGTGCCGCGAACGGCCGGCCTGAAGGGCGCGACCGGGTGACCCTCCGCACGCGTCGCGTCCCCCGGCACGAGGAGCCGGCTCCTCAGAATCCCAGCTTGCGCAACTGCCTCGGATCCCGCTGCCAGTCCTTCGCGACCTTCACGTGCAGGTCGAGGAAGACCGGCGTGCCCAGCAGGGCCTCGATCTGTTTGCGGGACTTGATGCCGACCTCCTTCAGGCGCTTGCCCTTGGGGCCGATGATGATGCCCTTCTGGCTGGGGCGCTCGATGTAGACGAAGGCGTGGATGTCGAGCAGGGGCTTGTCGGCGGGGCGGTCCTCGCGGGGGAGCATCTCCTCGACGACCACGGCGATGGAGTGCGGGAGCTCGTCGCGGACGCCCTCCAGCGCGGCCTCCCGGATCAGTTCCGCGATCATGACCTGCTCGGGCTCGTCGGTCAGGTCGCCCTCGGGGTAGAGCGCCGGGCCCTCCGGCAGGAGGGGGACGATCAGGTCGGCCAGCAGGCCCACCTGCTTGTCGCCGACCGCCGACACCGGGACGATCTCGGCCCACTCGAAGCCGAGTTCCTTGCCGAGCTGGTCGATCGCGATGAGCTGCTCGGCGAGTGTCTTGCTGTCCACCAGGTCGGTCTTGGTGACGATGGCGATCTTCGGCGTCTTCTTGATGGACGCCAGTTCCTTCGCGATGAAGCGGTCGCCGGGGCCGAGCTTCTCGTTCGCCGGCAGGCAGAAGCCGATCACGTCCACCTCGGCCCACGTGGTGCGCACGATGTCGTTCAGCCGCTCGCCCAGCAGCGTGCGCGGCTTGTGCAGCCCCGGGGTGTCGACCAGGATCAGCTGGGCGTCCGAGCGGTGCACGATGCCCCGCACGGTGTGCCGCGTGGTCTGCGGCTGGTTCGCCGTGATCGCCACCTTCTGGCCGACCAGAGCATTCGTGAGGGTGGACTTGCCCGCGTTGGGACGGCCCACGAAGCAGGCGAAGCCAGCCCGGTGGACAGCTTCGGCCGGCTTTTCGGATGACTGGGTACGAACGCTCATGGCGCCCATTCTCCCTGATCCACAGAGCCCTGCCGCACAGGCGCCCGAACCTCCCGCCCCGTGCCGCCGGCCGCAGTCCGGCCTGGACCTTACGGTGCACTGCGGGACGGCCTACGATCACGGCATCCTGGGCCACGGCGCCCCGGTCTCCCCCTCCGTCGTCTCCCCCGCGCAGAAGGTCACCCCAGGCATGAAGCTCATCACCGCGATCGTCAAGCCGTACCGCCTCGACGAGATCAAGAACGCCTTGCAGGAGCTCGGCGTGCACGGCCTGACCGTGAGCGAGGCCAGCGGCTACGGCCGGCAGCGCGGCCACACCGAGGTGTACCGCGGCGCCGAGTACCAGGTCGACCTGGTGCCGAAGATCCGCATCGAGGTCGTCGTCGACGACGCGGACGCCGAGGCCGTCATCGACGCGGTCGTGAAGGCCGCGCACACCGGCAAGATCGGCGACGGCAAGGTGTGGGCGCTGCCGGTGGACACGGTCGTGCGGGTGCGGACGGGCGAGCGCGGGCCGGACGCGCTGTAGGTCGCGCCCGGCCCGCCGGGATCAGTCGAAGACGAACGGGCCCGGCGACTGGGGCCCGGTCGCCGTGCAGGTGATGGTGATGCCGAAGACGGTCATCTTCAGCGAGCCGCCGAAGGCCTCCAGGCTGTCGCCGGAGGCCACGGTGCCGCTGAGGGGGCCGACCTCGACGGGGGCGCCGGCGGCCATCGCCGGATTCTGAGTGCCGGTGAAGTCGACGGTGCCGCCGCCGGCCTTCACCAGACTGAGCGTGGACGCGATCGAGTCCTCGCCGAGGGCGATCGGCGCGGTGATCGCGGACGACTTGACGGTGAGGGTGGCGGCGGTGCCGTCCTGCGTGGCCGTGAGCGTGGCCTCGCCACTGCCGAAGGTGCCGCAGTCGGCGCTGATCGTCGCCGTCTGGGGGGTGACGGCGAGTGCGGCGGGGGCGAAGGCGAGCCCGGTGACCGCGAGGGCCCCGGCCGCCAGGGCCGCGCCTGCTCCTGTGCGCTTGCATCTCATGGGATTCCGGCTCCGTTTCCGTGTGGGGGGACGCTCGGCAGATGAGTGCGGGCACGTCACGCGAGCGCCGAACCTGACGGTCCGTCGGAATGTACGGATCCCATTGATGCGCGTGGGGCAGACGGCGGCAAGGTTGAATTCGCGCCTAATTACCGCCGGTTACAGCGGACTTCAGCCGGCGGTCACGGTCGTCCGCACCGTCCCGTCGGGCCCGGCCACCAACACCGGCGTCTGCGCGCCACCGAGATCCCGCACCGCCGCCCGGTCCTCGTCGGACGCGGTCTCCGCCTCCGTCACCACGGCCGCGGCCTCCAGGGACTTCGCGCCCGAGGCCACCGCCATCGCCACGGCTGTCTGCAGGGCAGTGAGCTTCAGGGAGTCCAGGGCCACGGTTCCCGCGACATACGTACGTCCGGTCTCGTCCCGCACGGCCGCCCCCTCGGGCACGCCGTTGCGGGCCCGTGCGGAACGGGCCAGGGTGACGATCTTGCGGTCCTCGGGGTCGAGCGCGCTGCTGTCGGTCATGATCCGAGCATACGGAAGCGTCAGGGCCGGTCGAGGCGGAGGCGGTCAGCTCGCGGCAGGCCCGCGACGACGAGGTCGTAGGAGTCCTCGACGAGCTCACGGACCAACCGGTCCGGGAGTCCCCCGTCGCACGTGACCGTGTTCCAGTGCCGCTTGTTCATGTGCCAGCCCGGGACGATCAGGCCCTCGTGCTCGTGGCGCAGCCGGATCGCGTCGTCCGGGTCGCACTTGAGGTTGACCTTCAGGGGGCGCGCGTCGAGGTGCGACAGGGCGAACAGCTTGCCCTGGACCTTGAAGACCGAGATCTCCGGGCTGAACGGGAAGTCCTCGACGGCCGCGTTGAAGGACAGGCAGAACGCGCGCAGTTCCTGCGGGGTCATTCCGGCTTCTCCTCCTCCACGGGATCCGCCGGGTCCACCGGCTCCGCCAGCACCGTGACGATCTTGTTCCGGCGGCCCGCCGCGGCCTCCGCGGTCAGGCGCAGTTCCCGGCCGTCGGGGAGTTCCACGACGGAGGACGCGCCGGCGATGGGGACCCGGCCCAGCGCCTTCGCGAGCAGACCGCCGACCGTCTCGACGTCCTCGTCGTCGAACGCCTCCAGGCCGTACAGCTCGCCCAGGTCTCCGATGTCCAGGCGGGCGGTGACCCGGTAGCGGTCCTTGCCGAGGTCCTCCACCGGCGGCAGTTCGCGGTCGTACTCGTCGGTGATCTCGCCGACGATCTCCTCCAGGATGTCCTCGATGGTGACGATGCCGGCGGTGCCGCCGTACTCGTCGACGGCGACGGCGACGTGGTTGCGCTCCTTCTGCATCTCGCGCAGCAGGTCGCCCGCGTTCTTGGTGTCGGGCACGAAGAACGCCGGGCGCATCGCCGTGGACACCTGCTCGGACTCGGCGTCGCGGCTGATGTGCGTCTTGCGGACCAGGTCCTTCAGGTACACGATCCCGACGATGTCGTCCTCGCTCTCGCCGGTCACCGGGATCCGGGAGAAACCGGAGCGCAGGGCGAGGGTGAGGGCCTGGCGGATGGTCTTGTAGCGCTCGATGACCACCAGGTCCGTGCGCGGGACCATGACCTCGCGGACGAGGGTGTCGCCCAGCTCGAAGACCGAGTGCACCATGCGGCGCTCGTCGTCCTCGATGAGCGACTCCTTCTCGGCCAGGTCGACCAGCGCGCGCAGCTCCGCCTCGGAGGCGAAGGGACCGCGCCGGAAGCCCTTGCCGGGGGTGAGCGCGTTGCCGATGAGGATCAGCAGCGACGGGATCGGGCCCATGACCCGGGCCAGCGGCACCAGGACGTACGCCGAGACCGTCGCCGTGTTCAGCGGGTGCTGGCGGCCGATGGTGCGCGGGGAGACGCCGACGGCGACGTACGACACGAGGACCATGACCGCGATGGCGATCAGGAGGGCCTCGGTCGTGTTGTCGAACTCCATCAGGCAGCCGTACGTGATCAGCGCGGCGGCGGCCATCTCGCAGGCGACGCGCACCAGCAGCGCCACGTTCAGGTAGCGGGTCGGGTCGGCGGCGACCTGGGACAGCTTGGCGCTGCCCCGGCGGCCGGAGCGCACGGCCTCCTCGGCGCGGAAGCTGGAGACCCGCGCGAGGCCCGCCTCCGCGCAGGCGAAGAGCCAGGCCACGACGACCAGGGCGACCGCGCCCAGGGCGAGTTGCGGACTCATCGGCGGCGCTACGAGACCGTCGGCGCCGGGGACGGGCCGGTCAGGCCCCGCTCCGCGCGCCAGCCGTCCACGATGGCCGCCTGGAGGCCGAACATCTCGGCCTTCTCGTCCGGTTCCTCGTGGTCGTAGCCCAGCAGGTGCAGCACTCCGTGGACGGTGAGCAGTTGGAGCTCCTCGTCCATGGAGTGCTGCGTGTCGGCTTCCTTGCCCTGCTTCTGAGCGACCTCGGGGCACAGCACGATGTCGCCGAGCAGCCCCTGCGGCGGCTCGTCGTCGTCCTTGGAGGGCGGGCGCAGCTCGTCCATCGGGAAGGACATGACATCCGTCGGGCCCGGCAGGTCCATCCACTGGATGTGCAGCTGCTCCATGGCGGCGGCGTCCACGACGATCACCGAGAGCTCGGAGAGCGGGTGGATGCGCATCCGCGCGAGCGCGTAACGGGCGATGTCGAGGATCGCCTGCTCGTCGACCTCGGTACCGGACTCGTTGTTGACGTCGATCGACATGGTGCTGTGTGTGCTACTTCCCCTTGTGCCCGGACTTGCCGCGGCCCTTGTGCGCGCCGTTCTGGGTGCCGTGCTTGGTGTCGTACTGCTCGTACGCGTCGACGATACGGCCCACCAGCTTGTGCCGGACGACGTCGTGGGACGACAGGCGGGAGAAGTGGACGTCCTCGACGCCGTCCAGGATGTCCTGGACCTGCCGCAGACCGCTCTTCGTCCCCTCCGGGAGGTCGACCTGCGTCACGTCGCCCGTGATCACGATCTTCGAGTCGAAGCCGAGGCGGGTGAGGAACATCTTCATCTGCTCGGGGCTCGTGTTCTGGGCCTCGTCCAGGATGATGAAGGCGTCGTTGAGCGTGCGGCCGCGCATGTAGGCGAGCGGCGCGACCTCGATCGTGCCCGCCGCCATCAGCCGCGGGATCGAGTCCGGGTCGAGCATGTCGTGCAGCGCGTCGTAAAGCGGGCGCAGGTACGGGTCGATCTTCTCGTAGAGCGTGCCCGGGAGGAATCCGAGCCGCTCTCCGGCCTCGACCGCCGGGCGGGTCAGGATGATGCGGTTGACCTGCTTGGACTGGAGGGCCTGGACGGCCTTGGCCATGGCCAGGTACGTCTTGCCGGTACCCGCCGGGCCGATGCCGAAGACGATCGTGTGCTTGTCGATCGCGTCCACGTAGCGCTTCTGGTTGAGCGTCTTGGGGCGGATCGTGCGGCCTCGCGAGGACAGGATGTTCTGCGTGAGCACCTGGGCAGGGGTCTCCTGGCCGTCGCTCTCCCCGTTCTCGCTCGCCTTGAGCATGGCGATCGAGCGTTCCACTGCGTCCTCCGTCATCGGCTGTCCGGTGCGGAGCACCAGCATCATCTCGTCGAACACGCGGGCGATGAGGGCGACGTCCACAGGGTCGCCGACCGCGCTGATCTCATTGCCCCGGACGTGGATGTCGGCCGCCGGGAAGGCCTTCTCGATCACGCGCAGGAGGGCGTCGCCGGACCCCAGCACCGTCACCATCGGGTGCTGGGCGGGGACGGTGAACTGTGCTCTCGCCTGCTCCTGCGCGGGGGTGTGAGCTGTGGGTGTCTGAGTCATGGGCCGGCGCTGAAGGCCTGCGGTTCCTCCTCTTCACGGCCGCGTAGCTGAGGGCGGCCTCGCGATTCCCAGGGTACGACGGTGGACTGACAACGCCGTAGGGGTTTTGGGGGTGGGGTTTGCAACCGGGGACGACAGCGGCTCTTGACCGGGCGATTCCCCTGGGCGGCCAGGGCGTCACGCCGAGCGCCGAAAGCCGATCGTAGGTACGGCGCGCCGCAACGGCCAGGGCCTGACCAGCTCCTCGGACACCAGGTCGGCCAGGAACCCGTACCTCTCCAACGCCACCGCCGACTGCCCCTCCACCGACTGCACCCGCCGCCACCACGCCGCGATCTCCGACCACCCCGGCGCCGACAACGACCCCCCGAACTCCTGCACCGACAGCGCCGCGGTCAGCCCGGCGAAGGCCAGCCGGTCCGCCAGCGGCCAGTCCGCCAGCGTCCCCGTCACGAACCCGGCGACGAACACGTCCCCCGCCCCCGTCGGATCGAGCGCCTCGACCTCGATCGCCGGCACCTCCGCCGTCTCCCCCGTACGCCGGTCCACCGCATACGCCCCGTCCGCCCCGAGCGTGACCACCGCGAGCGGCACGTGCTCGGTCAGCGCGTGCGCCGCCGCCCTGGGGCAGTCCGCGCCCGTGTACCGCATGGCCTCCTCCGCGTTCGGCAGGAACGCCTCGCAGTGCCGCAGGTCGGGCAGCGCCGCCAGGTCCCACGCGCCGGTGTCGTCCCAGCCGACGTCGCCGAAGACCCGCGTGCCCTTGCTCGCGGCCTGGGCGATCCAGGGCGCGCTCACGCCGGGGGCGAGGGAGGCGACGGCGGCACGCGCGCGGGGCGGGCACTCGGGGGCGGGCTCCTCCGGGGGCGGCTCGTGGCCGTGCGAGACCATGGTGCGCTCCCCCTCGTAGGCCATGGAGACCGTCACCGGGGAGTGCCAGCCGGGCACCGTGCGCGACGGGGAGAGGTCGATGCCCTCACCGTGCTCCAGGGCGTCCCAGCAGTAGTCGCCGTAGTGGTCGTCGCCGAAGGCCGCCGCGAGGGACGTACGCAGGCCGAGGCGGGCCAGGGCGGTGGCCATGTTGGCGACGCCGCCGGGGCTCGACCCCATCCCGCGCGCCCAGGACTCGGTCCCGCGCACCGGGGCGGAGTCGAGCCCGGTGAAGATGATGTCGAGGAAGACGGTGCCGGTGAGATAGACGTCCCAGGGCGGGTCGTCCGGCGCGCGCAGCGGGGCGAGGGGATCGACCTGGGTCTGGCGGTGCGATCCCTTTCCGGCCGGGCCCTTTCCTGCCGGGGCGGTGGACGCGATCACGATGCGCTCCCTGACGTGGTGCGGATCAGGCCAGTCTGCACCACATCACTGACAACGTGACGCCGATCACGCCAGACCCACTCGTTCCGTCAGCTCACGCCCGCCCCCGCGCGCCCCTTGGCCGGCCGGAGAACCGGGCCTACCAGCGGGGCACCGAGGGCGTCACCCACTCCGGGTCGGCGACCCGCATGGCCGCCGCGTCGTCGCGGTCCCGCAGCGCCCCGTCGTCGTCCAGCCACCGCCGGTGCAGCACGGCCAGCCGCTCACGGTCGAGCTCCACGCCGAGCCCGGGCGCGTCGGACACGGGCACCTTGCCGCCCTCGAAGGCGAGCCGCTCGGTGAGCACGTCCTCCGACTGCCAGGGGTAGTGGGAGTCGCAGGCGTGGTGGAGGTTCGGGACGGTGGCCGCCACGTGGGTCATCGCGGCGAGCGAGATGCCCAGGTGGGTGTTGGAGTGCATCGACACTCCGACGCCGAAGGTGCGGCAGACGGCGGCGAGCTGCTGGGTGTTGCGCAGTCCGCCCCAGTAGTGGTGGTCGGAGAGCACCACCTGGACAGCGCCGCCGGCGCCCGTGGTGAACGCCTCCTTGATCTCGGCGAAGGTCGTCACGCACATGTTGGTGGCGAGCGGCACCCCGGTCCGCTCGGCGACCTCGGCCATGGCGGGGATGCCGAGGGTCGGGTCCTCCAGGTACTCCAGGACGTCCCCGAGCTCCCGCGCCACCTTCAGCGAGGTCTCCAGGGACCAGGCGCCGTTGGGATCGAGCCGCAGCGGGTGCCCGGGGAACGCCTCGGCGAGCGCCCGTACGGCCGCGATCTCCTCGTCGGGCGGGAAGACGCCGCCCTTGAGCTTGAAGGAGGTGAAGCCGTACCGCTCGGTGAACCGGCGGGCCTGTTCCACCACTCCGGCCGGGTCGACGGCTGCCCCCCAGTCGTCCTTCTCGCAGGCGACGCCCTCCGGGTGGCCGGCCCACTTGTAGAACAGGTAGGCGCTGTACTCGACGGCGTCGCGCACCTTGCCGCCGAGCAGCGCGTGCACGGGCAGTCCGAGGGTCTTGCCGAGGGCGTCGAGGCAGGCCACCTCGAAGGCGGAGACGACGGAAAGACGCAGCTTGTCGGCGGTCTGGACACCGCGCAGCCCGCCGACGTCGACGGCGTTCTCGACCCGGGCGGCGTCCACCGCGACCTGGTCCGCCAGCGTGAAGAGCCCGTTCAGATCACTGACCTGCCGTCCCTTCAGCCGCTCGGCGAAGGGCCGGGCCAGCTCCAGGTACTTGGTGTCGCCGTAGGTCTCCCCCAGACCCGTGACCCCGTCCGCCGTGACGACCTCGACGATCAGCCGGGGCGTGTACGGCTGGTGCACGCCCTGCGTGTTGAGCAGCGGCGGGTCCGCGACCAGGATCGGCGTCAGGCGTACGTCGGTGACGGCGAGGTTCACAGGGCGGCTCCCACGAGGTCGAGTCCCGCCTCGAGGAGGGTGGTGAGGGCGGCCAGGTCGGCGGGCGAGGGGTCGGTGAGCGGGGCGCGTACGGGACCCACCGGATGGCCGCGCAGCCGGGCCGCCGCCTTCACCAGCGACACGGCGTACCCGGGGACGCGGTCGCGCAGTTCGACGAGCGGGACGTAGAAGCCGCGCAGCAGCTTGTCGACGGTGCCGTGGTCGCCGTCGCGCAGGGCGGTGAAGAAGGCGTCGGAGATCTCGGGGGCGAAGGCGTGGACGGCGGAGGAGTAGGCGGGGACGCCTACGGCGGCGTAGGCGCGGGCCTGGATCTCGGCGGTGGCGGCGCCGTTGAAGAACAGGAAGTCCTCGGGCGCGGCGAGCGTGAGGCGCTGGAGCCGGTCGAGGTCGCTGTGGCCGTCCTTGAGGCCGATGACGCCCGGCAGGGCCGCGACGCGCCTGAGCGACTCGGCGGTGAACGCGACCTGTCCGCGCTGGTAGGCGATCAGCGGCAGCCGGGTGCGGGCGGCGATCTGTTCGAGCTGGGCGACCAGCCCGTCCTGCGGGGCGGCGACGAGGTAGTGCGGCAGCACGAGGAGCGCGTCGGCGCCGGCGTCCTCGGCGATGCGCGCGAACCGGACGGCCTGCGCCCAGCCGTACCCGGTCCCGGCCACGACCGGTACGCGGCCCGCCGCCTCCTCGACCGTGATGGTGACGACCTGCCGGTACTCGTCCTCGTCGAGCGAGAAGAACTCGCCGGTGCCGCAGGCGGGGAAGACGGCGCCGGGCGAGGTGGCGAGCCGGTCCGCGACGTAGGCGCGGAAGCCGTCCGGGTCGAGGGTGCCGTCATCGCGGAAGCTGGTCAGCGGGAACGACAGCACGCCGCCCGCCATGCCCTCCCGCAGCCGGTGCGCGACCCCGCCCGGGCCGGCGCTCACCGTCATCTCCTCGGTCATCCCCTCGCCATCTCCTTATGTAGACACCATTTATGTATGAGAATGATGGCTGGATACGCGAACGTCAACCGCACGGCGCGGTCCGATTACGATCGGCGCATGTCAGACACAGGGGGCGTCCGCGAAGTGAAGTCCGCGGCCCGCACGGTCGAGCTGCTGGAACTCCTCGCGGCCCGCGGCGACCGCCCGGCCCGGCTCCAGGAGCTGGCCGACGAACTCGGCGTGCCGCGCAGCTCGATGTACGCGCTGCTCCAGACCCTGATCTCGCGCGGCTGGGTCCGCACCGACGTCACCGGCTCCCTGTACGGCATCGGCATCCACGCCCTGCTCACCGGCACCAGCTACCTCGACTCCGACCCCCGGGTCCGGGTCGTACGGCCGTATCTCGACGAGGCGTCCGAGGCGCTCGGCGAGACGATCCACATGGGCCGGCTGGACGGCCGGGACGTGGCGTATCTGGCGACGCGGGAGTCGCACGAGTACCTGCGGACGATCAGCCGGGTGGGGCGGCGACTGCCCGCGCACGCCGGGGCTTTGGGCAAGGCCCTGCTGGCGGAACGCCCGGACGCGGAACTGCCCGAGGGGCCGTACGAGGCGCTGACCGCGAACTCGCACACCAGCCGGGAGTCCCTGTCGGCCGACCTCGCCCAGGTCCGGGCCCGTGGCTGGTCCGTGGACCGGGAGGAGGGCGTGCTCGGCATCGTCGGCTTCGGGTTCGCGCTGCGCTACGACACCCCGGCGCTGGACGCGATCAGCTGCTCGGTGCCGGTGGCCCGGCTCACGCCGGAGCACGAGGAGCGGATCGTCGCCGTGATGCGGGAGATCCGGGCGAAGGTGGAGGCGACGGTTCCGGGGTCCGGGCCGGTGCGCTGGCGTTAGCGGAAACCCGCACGCCACCTCGGAAAAGGCGTTCGTCTACCCGGACTTCACCGCACCAAACGCAACGTGCGCCACATCACACCCCGCGGGTTAACTCGTACGACTACTTGCTTGATACAAATTGCCCGCGCGTTCCTGTCCGTCGACGGTCGTCGCCCAATCCCCCTCCTCCGCCGCTCCTTTCGCATGCCCTGGGAACGCCCGTGTTCGCCCCCCGCACCACCCCCTGGCCCCTCGTCGCCCTTTTCACGGCCGGGTACCTCGCCCCGTATCTGCTGCCGACCACCGTCGGCAGACTCGACTCGGGCCTTCCGCTCTCCGCCACCCAGGCCGGCGCCGTCGGCAGTGCCCTGCTGCTGAGTTCGGCGACCGCCGGATTCGCCCTGGCCTCACGGGTCGAACGGATCGGGGCCCGTACCCTCGCGCGATTCGGGCTCGCACTGGCCCTGCTCGGCTACGGCGCCGCCGCGCTGACCACCGCCGTCCCCGCCGTCGTCGCCGGCGCGGTCGTCGGCGGGTTCGGATCCGGCACGGCCACCACCGTCGCCGCCACCCTCATAGCCGCCCAGCGGGATCCGCACCGGGCCTCCACGGCCGGTCTGCTCACCGTCTCCGCCCTCGCGGGCGCCGTGTATCTGACGGTCCCGCACCTCGGCCCGGGGCACGGTCTGCCCCTGGCCGCGATCGCCCTCACGGCCCTGGCCGTGTGGCCGCTGACCGGCCGCCTGCCCGCCGGTACGCCCGCCGCGCCCGCGCGGCACCACAAGGCCCGGCTGCCACACGCCCGTTCGGGTCTGGTGCTGGCCGCCGCCATGCTGTGCTGGTCGCTCGCCCAGAACTCCCTGTGGGGCGTGAGCGGACAGATCGGGCTGACCCAGGCCCACCTCGGCGAGGCCACCGTCGGCGCGGTCTTCGCCGTGGCGCTGGGCACCGGACTGACCGGCGTCCTCGCGGCGGGCGCTCTCGGGGCGCGGCTGGGACGCGCGGTGCCGATCGGGGCGGGCACGGTCCTCATCGCCGGCTGCATCGTGCTCAGCGCCTCCGCGACCGACCTGGCGAGCTTCGCGACCGGCGAGATCGCCTGGAACACCCTGTATCCGGTGGTGCTGTCGTACGTGATCGGGCTCGCCGCCTCGCTCGACCCGCGCGGCCGCTGGGCGGTGCTCGTCGGCTCGGCCTCCTCGCTGGGCACGGCCGCCGGGCCGCTCACCGGCAGCGTGCTGTCGGCGCAGGCCGGGTTCCCGGCCATGGGCGCGATCCTGGCCGCCGGTCTGCTGGTGATCGCCCTGCCGATGACCGCCGTCGCCCTGCACACGAGCGGGCGGCCGCTGCTGGCCGGGGCGATCCGCCGCCGCGGTGGCCACCCGGCCGCCCTGGTCGCCGCCACCACGGGCACCCCCACCGGCGCGGTCCCCGAGATCGGCGCTCCGGAACAGCCGGTGGTGGAGATCACCGTGGACACCCCGGCCGTCCCCGCCCAGCGCGCCTACGGCAAGGCGGGGTCGGAGGTCCTCTGAGGCCGGGGGTCTCTGAGACCGGGGGTCTCTGAGACCGGGGGCTCTCTGAGGCCGGGGTCTTGCGAGGCCGCGGGTTCCTCAGCGGAACTCGTAGGCCTCCACCTCGGCGAGATACCGCGCCCGCAGCTCCTCGTCGTCCTCCAGGAACGAGGCGAGGAAGGAGTTGCGGGCGAGCTCGCGCAGCCGCTCCTCGCTCAGGCCGAGGGTGTCGCGCACGGCGTCGAAGTTGTCGCCGGCGTAGCCGCCGAAGTACGCCGGATCGTCCGAGTGCACCGTGCACATCAGGCCGGCGTCCAGCATGGCGGGCAGCGGATGGTCGGCGAGGGTGTCGACGGTCCGCAGCCGGACGTTCGACAGCGGACACAGCGTCAGCGGCACCCGCTCCCGCACCAGCCGCTCCACCAGCACCGGGTCCTCCACACAGCGCAGCCCGTGGTCGACCCGCTCGACGCCGAGGACGTCCAGCGCCTCGGTGATGTACTCCGGCGGCCCCTCCTCACCGGCGTGCGCGACCCGCCGCAGCCCGAGCGCGGCGGCGGCCTCGTACACCTCGCGGAACTTCGCCGGCGGGTGCCCGACCTCGGCCGAGTCGAGGCCGACGCCGGTGATCCGGTCCAGGTACGGCTTGGCCGCCTCCAGGGTCGCCAGGGCCGACTCGGCGGACTCGTCGCGCAGGAAGCACAGGATCAGCCGCGTCGAGACACCGTGCCGGGACTCGCTGTCGCCCAGCGCCCGCCACAGCCCCTCGACGACCGTGCCGAGCTCCAGCCCGCGGCTGGTGTGCGCCTGCGGGTCGAAGAAGATCTCGGCGTGCCGCACGCCCTGGGCGGCGGCGCGTTCGAGGTACTCGTTCGCCAGGTCCTCGAAGTCCCGCTCGGTGCGCAGGACGGCCATGAGCTCGTAGTACAGGTTCAGGAACGACTGGAGGTCCTCGAACCGGTAGGCCTCGCGCAGCTCGTCCGTGTCCGCGTACGGCAGCGTGAGGCCATTGCGCGTGGCGAGCTCAAAGGCGAGTTCCGGTTCCAGGGTGCCTTCGATATGAAGGTGCAGTTCGGCTTTGGGGAGGGACATCAATTTATCGTACGGGCGTTTCACCGACGCTTCGGAACCGGCACCCTCAGCAGATCGTGCGCCACGGTCAGCTCCCCCTCGTACCCCGCCGCCCGCGCCTGCCGCTCGAACTCGTCGGGGTCGTTGTAGCGCTGGCTGAAGTGGGTCAGCACGAGGTGCCGCACACCGCCGTCCCGGGCCACCCGCGCGGCCTGCCCTGCCGTCAGGTGTCCGTGCTCCACCGCGAGTTGCTCGTCCTCGTCGAGGAAGGTCGACTCGATGACGAGCATGTCGCAGCCCTCGGCGAGCGCGTACACCCCCTCGCAGAGCCGGGTGTCCATGACGAACGCGAACCGCTGCCCGCGCCGCACCTCGCTGACGTCCTCAAGGGAGACCCCGCCGAGCGATCCCTCGCGCTGGATCCGGCCGACGTCCGGTCCCTTGATGCCGTGCGCGGCGAGCCGCTCGGGCAGCATGCGGCGGCCGTCGTGCTCGGTGATCCGGTAGCCGTACGACTCGATCGAGTGCGACAGCCTGCGGGTGTCCAGCGTGTACGACGGCGTGACCGCGAGCACGCCGTCCCCGTCGGCCGGGGCCTCGGTGAGGAAGACGGTCGCGCGGTAGGGCGTGGCGTACTGGAGCCGCTCGTAGAAGCGCTGCCCGGACTTCGGGTAGTGGGCGGTGATCTCGTGCGGCACCTGGTCGAGGTTGATGCGCTGGATGACCCCGGGCAGTCCGAGTGCGTGGTCGCCGTGGAAGTGCGTGACGCAGATCCGGTTCAGGTCGTGCGCGGCGACCCCGGCCCGCACCATCTGGCGCTGCGTGCCCTCGCCGGGGTCGAACAGGATGCCCTCGCCGTCCCAGCGGAGCAGGTAGCCGTTGTGGTTGCGGTGGCGGGTCGGGACCTGGCTGGCGGTGCCGAGCACCACGAGTTCGCGTACGGACAAGGCGGATTACCCCGGGGGCCAGTCGAGGCCGCGGCCGCCGAGCACGTGGCCGTGCACGTGCCAGACCGTCTGGCCGGCGCCGCTGCCGGTGTTGAACACGAGGCGGTAGCTGTCCAGCTTCTCCTCGTCGGCGACGGCCTGGGCCTCGCGGAGCACGTCCGCGGTGAGGGCCGGGTCGGCTTCGGCGAGGGCGGCGGCGTTCTTGTAGTGCGCCTTGGGGATGATCAGGACGTGCGTGGGGGCCTGGGGGTTGATGTCGCGGAACGCGACGGTGGTGTCCGTCTGGCGGACGATCGTCGCCGGGATGGTTCCGGCGACGATCTTGCAGAACAGGCAGTCGTCCTGGGGTTCCCCTGCCATCGTCCCTCCGGGGGTTGGCCGAATGTGGTCTTGGTCGGCCATCGTATCGTCGTCGGGTGCGGGTGGTTTGTGGCTGGTCGCGCCCACGCGGCGGAGCCACGAATCGATACAGCCCCGCGCCCCTTAAGAGGTCGGCACAGCCGGCGGCGTTTTCGCCGGACTGCCCTCCAGACTCTCCAGAGCGAGTCGGATGGCCTCGTCCAGTTGGGCGTCCCTCCCCGCCACGTAGTCCTGGGGCCGCTGGAGGACCTCCACGTCCGGATCCACCCCGTGGTTCTCCACCCCCCACTCGTAACCCTCCAGCCAGAAGGCGTACTTGGGCTGGGTTACCAGGGTGCCGTCCATCAACCGGTAGCGGCTGTCGATGCCGATGACGCCGCCCCACGTGCGGGTGCCGACGACCGGGCCGAGGCCCAGGGCCTTGATCGCGGCGTTGACGATGTCGCCGTCGGAGCCGGAGAACTCGTTGGCGACCGCCACGACGGGGCCGCGGGGGGCGTCCTCGGGGTAGCTGTAGGGGCGCATGCCGCGCGGGACGGCCCAGCCGACGATGCGGCGGGCGAGTTTCTCGACGACCAGCTGGGAGGTGTGGCCGCCGCGGTTCTCGCGGACATCGACGACCAGACCCTCACGGGCGACCTCGACGCGCAGGTCGCGGTGGATCTGGGCCCAGCCGGGCGCCTGCATGTCCGGGACGTGGAGGTAGCCGAGGCGGCCGCCGGACTTCTCGTGGACGTAGGCGCGCCGGTCGGCGACCCAGGCGTGGTAGCGCAGCGGCTCCTCGTCCGCGATCGGGACGACGACGGCGTGCCGCGGATCGCCCCCGCCGGACGGGGAGACGGTCAGCTCCACCGGCTTGCCCGCCGTGCCGATCAGCAGCGGGCCGGGGCCTGCCACCGGGTCGACCGGCTGTCCGGCGATCGCGAGGATCGCGTCCCCGGGGCGTACGGCGACGCCGGGCGCGGCCAGCGGGCTGCGGGCGTCCGGGTCGGAGGTCTCGGAGGGCAGGATGCGGTCGACGCGCCAGCTGCCGTCCTCGTGGCGGGAGATGTCGGCGCCGAGCAGGCCCTGGCGGGGACCGCCGCCGAATCCGCCGCGCGGGGTGACGTAGGCGTGCGAGGTGCCGAGCTCGCCCTGTACCTCCCACAGCAGGTCGACCAGGTCGTCGTGGGTGGCGAGCCGGTCCACGACCGGCCGGTAGCGGTCGAGGACGCCGGCCCAGTCGACGCCGCTCATGTCAGGCCGCCAGAAGTGGTCCCGCATGATGCGGCCGTTCTCGTCGAACATCTGCCGCCACTCGGCGGCCGGGTCGACGAACTGGCGCACGCGGCCCAGGTCGACGGTGATGTTGGTGTCGCTGTCGTCGTCGCTGGAGGCGCGCCGGTCGCTGGGGACGACCTTCAGCCGCCCGTCGGTCCACAGCAGCACCCGCTTGCCGTCGCCGCTGACCTCGAAGTGGTCGGCGTCGACGGCGAGATGCTCGATCCGCTGCTGGGCGAGGTCGTACCGCTCCAGCTCGGACTTGGGGTCGGGGTCGTCCGGGGTGGCCCGGGACGCGCCGAGCACTCCGGCGACCGGGTGGCGCAGCCACAGGACACCGTCCTTGGCGGCGCGCAGGTTGGAGTAGCGGGCGGCTTCGACCGGGAAGGGCACGATGCGGTCGGCGAGGCCTTCGAGGTCGATGCGGGTGGTGGGGGTGCCCTCGCTGTCGGGGGTCTCCTCCCGGTCGGGCGTCTCGAAGGACCGGCCGTGCCGCTGCGGCCCGAACGGGGAGGGCGTGGTGGCCGCGAGCGTGATCAGATGCGGCCGGGCGCCCTCCACGAAGGCCAGGTCGAAGACGTGCTCGTCGTAGACCGGGTCGAAGGAGCGGGTCGACAGGAACGCGAGGTGCTTGCCGTCCGCCGTGAACGCCGGCGCGTAGTCCTGGAAGCGCAGCGGGGTCGCCTCGGTGACCGACAGGTCGGTGGTGTTGGCGAGCTTCAGCTGGCTCAGGGGCCGCGGGCCGGGGTGGGACCAGGCGAGCCAGGCCGAGTCGGGCGAGAAGACGAGCCCGGACACGTCACCGTCCTCGCTGCGGTCCACCTCCCGTACCTCGCCCGTCTCCCTCTCGACGAGCAGCAGGCGCCCGTCGTGGGAGGCCACGGCCGCGCGGCTGCCGTCCGGTGCCATGGCGAGGTCCAGCACCCTGCCGAGCTGCCCGGCGGCGAGCCGGCGCGGTGTCGCCCCCGGGGTGAGGCCGGTGGCGGGCGCGAACTCCAGGGCGTCGTCGCCCTCGGCGTCCGTCACCCACACCACCCACTCCTCGCCGTCCGCGCGGAACGCACGTGGCAGCCGGGCCCGCACCCCGGGCGTCGCGGCCAGCGCGCGGGCCGGGCCGGAGCGGTGGGTGACCCAGTGGACGCAGCCGCGTACGGACACGGCACTGCCGCGCGCGGTGTGATCCGGGGACGCCGACCCGAACCAGCGGGAGGCGTTGACCGGGAACGGCTGGAGATCGACGCGCTGCCCGCCCAGCCGCACGTCCAGCCGCCGCGGCTCGGCCCCGTCCAGGTCGTCCAGCACCCACAGCTCACCGACGCTGGAGTAGACGACACGGCTGCCGTCGGTCGCGGCGTGCCGGGCGTAGAAACCGTCGAGCGGAGTGTGCCGGCGCAGGTCCGATCCGTCGGCGAGGGAGGAGTACAGCGCGCCGGTGCCCTCGTGGTCGGAGAGGAAGGCCACCCGCTCCCCCACCCACAGCGGGTACTCGATGTTCCCGTCCAGCCCCTCGTGGAGCCGTACGAACTCGCCGTCTCCGTCGGGGTCGATCCACAACTTCCCGGCGGTACCGCCCCGGTAGCGCTTCCACCAGGCGGCCTCGCGCCCCATCGGCGCGGACAGCAGGACGACGCTCGGCCCGTAGGCGATGTCACCGACCGGCCCGTACGGCAGGGTGGTGGCCGGACCGCCGTCGAGCGGAACGGCACGCGCCCAGGTGCGGCGCAGGCTCGCCTGCCCCTGGGAACTGATCGCGAGTACCTCGCCGTCCGGGGTCCAGCCGCGCACCTGGGTCTTCAGACTGCCCCAGTACGTCAGGCGCTTGGCGGGGCCGCCGTCGACCGGGGCGATGTGCACCTCGGGCGCGCCGTCGCGGGTGGAGGTCCAGGCGACGGTGGTGCCGTCGGGCGAGATACGGGGCAGGGTCACCGGCACGTTCTCGGCGCTGACCCGCCAGGCCCGTCCGCCGTCGAGAGGAGCGAGCCACACGTCGTCCTCGGCGGTGAAGGCGACCAGGTCACCGTGCACGTGGGGGAACCGGAGGTAAGCAGGCGATGCGGACTGTGTCACCCGATCACCCTATGCAGGGACGGCGTCCTGGGGACAGACTTCGGATCACTTGCCGTTCGCCTCTGGCGCACGTCACTTGCCCTCGACGGGCCGGCAGTCGGGGTACCGGTCGCACCAGATGGTCTGGGTGACGGTCACGGTGACGGTGGCGCCGGGCTGCCCGTTCGTGGGGCCGCCCCCCACGGGCGACGGGCTGGTGGAGTTGCAGTCGCCGAGCCCGTCGACCTCGAACCACACCTTGCCGTCCACCTTGGCGGTGATGTTCCCGCGGACACATGCGCCGTCCACCGCGTGGGTGACCTTGCCGTCGACGGTGATGTCCTTGCCGTCGTCCGTCTCGCCCCCGCAGTCGACGGTGGCGACGGTCTTCTCACTCGCCGAGGGCGACGGCTTCGCGCCCTGGCCTGAATCCCCGTAGGAGGCGGTGCACGTCAGCCACCGCACGCCCGCCTTCTGCCGGTTGAGTTCCTTGGTGACGGCCTCGTCAGTGGTGTACGCGACGGCCGCGGAGCTGATCCCGGCACCGGGTTCACACGCGACCGCGCCGCCGACGGCAGCCACCGCGAAGGTCACCGCGACCGCCACCCTCCGGTTGCGCAGCCCTCGCCAAATCCTCCTCAAAGCCCCCATGGAGGGCAGCCTGCCACCGTCGGGGGCGGGGCGGTAGAGCGCAAATGGCCACCCGGCGTTGTGGCTGGGGCGGGGTGTTGCGCGGCCCGGCGTATCCGAGAGGGGTCAGGTCCAGCGGCCGGTGCGAGCCAGGAGCACGGCCGCGGCCGCGGTCCCGGCGGTCGATGTGCGCAGCACACTGCGCCCGAGGCGGAACGCCTCGGCCCCCGCTTGGGCGAACAGCGCCAACTCCTCCGGCGCCACGCCCCCTTCGGGCCCCACCACCAGCACGATCTCACCGGACGACGGCAGTTCGGCCGTCGCCAGCGGCGAGTCCCCGCTCTCGTGCAGCACGGCGGCGAACTCCGCCTCCGCCAGCAGCGCCGCGACCTGCTTGGTCGTAGCCGCCTCGGCGACCTCGGGGAACCGGACCCGGCGCGACTGCTTACCGGCCTCCCGGGCGGTGGCCCGCCACTTCCCCAGCGCCTTCGCCCCGCGCTCGCCCTTCCACTGCGTGATGCAGCGCGCCGCCGCCCACGGCACGATCGCGTCGACGCCGACCTCGGTCATCGTCTCGACGGCCAGCTCCCCGCGGTCGCCCTTGGGCAGCGCCTGGACGACGGTCACCCGGGGCTGCTCCGGCGGCTCCTCGATCACCGGGTCCAGCCGGACGATCAGCCGGTCCTTGCCCTCGGTGTCGAGCACGACACCATCCGCCCAGCGCCCGGCCCCGTCCGTGAGGACGACGTCCTCACCGGCGCGCAGCCGCTTCACGGAGACGGCGTGCCGTCCCTCCGGGCCGTCGAGGACGTAGCGGCCGCCCCCGACCGCGTCGAAGTGCTCGACCACGAACACCGGAGCCGTCATCGGATGCCGCCTCCGCCCGACAACGCCGTCCGCGCCGCGGCGAGTTCACCGGCCAGCACCTCCACCAGCTGCCCGGCGGGCAGCTCCCGCGCCATCCAGTGCCCCTGCCCGGCCCACAGTGCCATGCCCTGCGCGTCCCCCGCCTTGGCGGCGGCCTTGCGCAGTGGCGAGGTGAGGTGGTGGATCTCGGGATAGGCGGCGGGTGCGTACGGTCCGTGCTCGCGCAGGAAGCGGTTGACGAGGCCGCGTGCCGGGCGCCCGGAGAAGGCCCGGGTCAACTCCGTACGGACGAACAGGGGGTTGGTCAGCGCCTGCTTGTGCAGGGCGTTCGCGCCCGACTCGGCCGTGGCGAGGAACGCGGTGCCGAGCTGGGCCGCGCTCGCGCCCGCTGCGAGGACCGCGGCGATCTGGCCGCCGCGCATGATGCCGCCGGCGGCGATGATCGGGAGGCTCACGGTCTCCCGGATCTGGGCGACCAGCGACAGCAGCCCGATGCCGGAACCGTCCGTCTCGGGGATGTCCCGGTGCGTGCCCTGGTGGCCGCCGGCCTCGACGCCCTGCGCGATGACCGCGTCCGCGCCCGCCCGCTCGACGGCCCGGGCCTCGTCCGGGGTGGTGGCGGTGACCAGGACGAAGGTGCCGACCCGGTGCAGGGCGTCGACGACCTCCCGGCTCGGCGTGCCGAAGTGGAACGACACCACCGGCACGGGGTTGTCGCGCAGGACCGCGAGCTTGGTCTCGTAGCCGTCGTCGCGGCCGCTGTCGGGGTCACCGAGCTCGGCCTCGTACCAGGAGGCCTCGCCGGCCAGCTGGTGGGCGTAGACGTCGATGGCGGCGGGGTCGGCGTACTCCGGCTGCGGCATGAAGAGGTTCACTCCGAAGGGCCTGCCGGTGAGGCTCCGGAGTTGCTTGATCTCCTCGTACATCCCGTCGGCGGTCTTGTACCCGGCGGCGAGGAACCCGAGTCCGCCCGCCTCGCACACGGCGGCGGCGAGCTTCGGTACGGAGACGCCGCCCGCCATGGGGGCCTGCACGATCGGGTGGGGGAAGAGATCGGTCAGCGCGGAGGACATGACCGCATGTTGTCACGTCCTCCGAACAACGCCGAAACCGGCCTGCCGTGTGGCATAGACCAGAGGAACAGGCATCTGCCGACCCCCGGGGGAGCCGGCGTCACCGGCCGTTGAACGCGTCCTTCAACCGCGAGAACAGTCCCTGCTGCCCCGGCTGGAACTGCCCCTGAGGCCGCTCCTCGCCGCGTAGCTTGGCCAGCTCGCGGAGCAGGCGCTCCTGCTCGACGTCCAGCTTGCTCGGGGTCTGGACCTCGACGTGGACGATGAGGTCGCCGCGTCCGCCGCCGCGCAGGTGCGTGACACCGCGGCCGTGCAGCGGGATCGACTGGCCGGACTGGGTGCCCGGGCGGATGTCGACCTCCTCCAGGCCGTCCAGCGTCTCCAGCGGCACCTTCGTGCCGAGGGCGGCCGCCGTCATCGGGAGCGTGACCGTGCAGTGCAGGTCGTCGCCGCGCCGCTGGAACTGCGAGTGGGGGAGTTCGTGGATCTCGACGTACAGGTCGCCCGCGGGGCCGCCGCCGGGGCCGACCTCGCCCTCACCGGCGAGCTGGATGCGCGTGCCGTTGTCGACACCGGCGGGGATCTTCACCGTCAGCGTGCGACGGGAGCGGACACGGCCGTCGCCGGCGCACTCCGGGCAGGGGGTCGGGACGACCGTGCCGAAGCCCTGGCACTGCGGGCAGGGCCGCGAGGTCATGACCTGGCCCAGGAAGGACCGCGTGACCTGGGACACCTCACCGCGGCCGCGGCACATGTCACACGTCTGAGCGGAGGTCCCCGGCGCCGCGCCCTCACCGCTACAGGTGTTGCAGACGACCGCCGTGTCGACCTGGATGTCCTTCGTCGTGCCGAAGGCCGCCTCGTCGAGCTCGATCTCGATGCGGATCATGGCGTCCTGGCCGCGCCGGGTGCGCGAACGCGGTCCGCGCTGCGACGCCGTGCCGAAGAACGCGTCCATGATGTCGGAGAAGTTCCCGAAGCCACCGGCCCCGAAGCCGCCCGCGCCGCCGCCTCCGGCCTGCGAGAGCGGGTCGCCGCCGAGGTCGTAGACCTGCTTCTTCTGCGGGTCCGACAACACCTCGTAGGCGGCGTTGATCTCCTTGAACCGCTCCTGGGTCTTCGGATCGGGGTTGACGTCCGGATGCAGCTCGCGCGCGAGCCGCCGGAAGGCCTTCTTGATCTCTTCCTGCGACGCGTCGCGGCGCACGCCGAGTACGGCGTAGTAGTCCGTGGCCACTACGACTCCGCCAGGATCTGTCCGACGTACCGTGCCACTGCGCGTACCGCTCCCATCGTTCCCGGGTAGTCCATGCGGGTCGGTCCGACCACGCCGAGCTTGGCGACAGCCTCGCCGCCCGAACCGTAGCCGACCGACACGACGGACGTGGAGTTGAGTCCTTCGTGGGCGTTCTCATGACCGATACGTACGGTCACGCCCGGATCCTGCGCCTCGCCGAGCAGCTTGAGGAGCACCACCTGCTCCTCCAGCGCTTCCAGCACCGGCCGGATCGTGAGGGGAAAGTCGTGCCCGAAGCGGGTCAGGTTGGCGGTGCCGCCGATCATCAGCCGCTCCTCGTTCTCCTCGACGAGCGTCTCCAGAAGTGTGGAGAGCACCGTGGAAACCGTACCCCGGTCCTCGTGCTCGAACGCCTCCGGCAGATCCTCCACCAGACTCGGCACATCCGTGAAACGGCGGTTCGCCACACGGCTGTTGAGCCGCGCGCGCAGATCCGCGAGCGAGGCCTCGCCGAAGGGGGCCGGGCAGTCGACCACGCGCTGCTCGACCCGCCCGGTGTCCGTGATCAGCACCAGCATCACGCGCGCGGGCGCGAGGGAGAGCAACTCCACATGCCGCACGGTCGAGCGGGTCAGCGACGGGTACTGCACGACGGCGACCTGGCGTGTGAGCTGGGCCAGCAGCCGTACCGTACGCGCCACGACGTCGTCGAGGTCGACGGCACCCTCGAGGAAGTTCTGGATCGCGCGCCGCTCGGGCGCGGTCATCGGCTTGACGCCGGCCAGCTTGTCCACGAACAGCCGGTAGCCCTTGTCGGTGGGGATGCGCCCGGCGCTGGTGTGCGGCTGGGCGATGTACCCCTCGTCCTCGAGGGCCGCCATGTCGTTGCGGACGGTGGCCGGGGAGACGCCGAGGCTGTGCCGCTCGGTGAGGGCCTTGGAGCCGACCGGCTCCTCGGTGCCGACGTAGTCCTGGACGATGGCGCGCAGCACCTGAAGCCTGCGTTCACTGAGCATTCGCGCACACCTCCAGAAGTCGTCCGCCCGGTGTCCTGCCTGTCGTGCCTGGCACTCTGCGCGTGCGAGTGCCAGCATTCCCCGCCCAGTGTACGGCCGTGGGGTACACCCCCGGCAAGGCTGGTCGCGCGCTGTCGTGCCCCGAGCGGGGCGCACCGCTAGCGTCGCCGTATGACGGTGACTTGGGAAGACCTCGGATGGGAGCGCGTGGCCGCCGGTGTGGGACGGTGCCGGCTGCCGGTGTGGGACTGCACGACCGGGCTGGTCGCCGGGGAGGGGGCGGTCCTCATGATCGACGCGGGGTCGAGCCTCGCCGAGGGGGCGAAACTGGGCGCGCAGGCGCGGGCACTCACCGGTCACCGTGTGACACATCTCGCGCTGACCCACCCGCACTTCGACCATGTCTTCGGCGCCGCGGCGCTCCCGGACACCGAGGTGTTCGGCGCGGTGGGCGTGGACGCGCTGCTGACACGGGTGCGGGACCGCGAGGAACTGCGCGAGGACGGGGTGCGCCAAGGCCTGGCGGCGCCCACGGCCCGGGAGGCGGCGGAGCGGCTGACCCCGCCCGGCCACCTGGTCTCCGGCGAGTGGACCCTCGATCTGGGCGGCGGGCGCCAGGTGCTGCTGGCGAACGTGGGCCCCGGGCACACCGCGCACGATCTGGCGGTGCTGGTGCCGGGTGATCCGGAGGTGGTGTTCTGCGGCGATCTGGTCGAGGAGTCCGGCGAGCCGCAGGCGGGCCCCGACGCCGTGCCGTCGCACTGGCCGGCCGCCCTGGACCGGCTGCTCGACCTGGGCGGGGAGGACGCGCTGTACGTGCCCGGTCACGGAGCGGTGGTGGACGCGGCGTTCGTCCGGGCCCAGCGGGACTCGCTGGCGGCGCGTTTCGGCGTGTCTCCGTGACGACCCGCCGGCTTCTCCTATCGTCATTCGAATGCGCCAGTACTCGCCCGATCTGACCCCGCCGTGGAAGAAGCCGCAGCAGCCGGTGCCCGAGGTTCCGGCGGAGCCGGGTCTGGTCGTCGAGGAGGCCGGGACCGGCTTCTGCGGTGCGGTGATCCGCTGCGAGGCGGGCACGGTGACGCTGGAGGACCGCTTCGGCAAGCACCGGGTGTTCCCCATGGAGCCGCGCGGCTTCCTCCTGGAGGGCAGGGCCGTGACACTGATCCGCCCCTCGGCGGGCGGCCCCGCGCGTCCCACCCGCACCGCCTCCGGTTCGGTCGCCGTCCCCGGTGCCCGCGCACGCGTGGCCCGCGCCGGCCGCATCTACGTCGAGGGCCGCCACGACGCCGAGCTGGTCGAGAAGGTCTGGGGCGACGACCTGCGCATCGAGGGCGTGGTCGTGGAGTACCTGGAGGGGGTCGACGACCTGCCGTCCATCGTCGACTCCTTCGCCCCCGGCCCCGACGCCCGCCTCGGCGTCCTGGTGGACCACCTGGTGCCGGGCAGCAAGGAGTGGCGCATCGCCGAGTCGGTGACGAGCGACCACGCCCTGGTCGTCGGCCACCCCTACATCGACATCTGGGAGGCGGTGAAACCGTCGTCCCTGGGCATCGAGGCCTGGCCCCGGGTCCCGCGCGGCCAGGACTGGAAGACGGGTGTGTGCAGGGCTCTGGGCTGGCCGGAGAACACGGGGGCGGCTTGGCAGCGGATCCTGTCGGGCGTCCGGTCGTACAAGGACCTGGAGCCGGAACTGCTGGGCAGGGTGGAGGAACTGATCGACTTCGTGACGACGCCGACGTAGCTGCTCAGCTGCTCAGCTGCTCAGCTGCGGGCAATCGTGCCTCCCCCAGTGCCTTAAGGGCCTGGGAGGTGCCCCCAGGGCGGCACGGGTGGGCGCAGCGGCACCCCGCTACGCCGGGCTGCGGACCCACCCCGCCCCAGCACCAACGCCGAGCACCTCAGTCCACGAGGTCCCGCACCACCGCATCCGCCAGCAACCGCCCCCGCAACGTCAGCACCGCACGCCCCTCCTCGTACGGAGCGGCATCCAGAAGCCCGTCCGACAGCGCCCTGCGTGAGGCAGCCAACCCCTCCTCCCGCAACAGCGACAACGGCACCCCTTCCCGAAGCCGCAACTCCAGCAGAATCCGCTCGACCCGCCGGTCCTCCCCCGACAGCACCTCACGCCCGGCACCGGGCGACCGCCCCGCCGCCAGCGCCCCCGCATACGCCCCGGGATGCTTCACGTTCCACCACCGCACCCCGCCCACATGACTGTGCGCGCCCGGCCCGGCCCCCCACCAGTCGGCCCCCCGCCAGTACAGCTCGTTGTGCAGGCATCGCCCTGCTTCCGAGGTCGCCCAGTTCGACACCTCGTACCACTCGAAGCCCGCGCCCGAGAGGGTCTCGTCCGCGATCAGATACCGGTCGGCATGCACATCGTCGTCGGTCATCGGCACCTCGCCCCGGCGGATCCGACGAGCCAGCTGCGTCCCCTCCTCGACGATCAGGGCGTACGCGCTGACATGGTCCGGCCCCGCACCCAGCACCGCGTCCAGCGACGCCCGCCAGTCGTCGTCGGACTCCCCCGGCGTGCCGTAGATCAGGTCGAGATTCACATGCTCGAACCCAGCCGCACGAGCCTCGGCCACACACGCCTCGGGCCGCCCCGGCGTGTGCGTCCGGTCCAGCACCTTCAGCACATGCTGCCTCGCGCTCTGCATGCCGAACGAGATCCGGTTGAAGCCCCCCTCGCGCAGAGCCGCCAGATACGCCGGATCCACCGACTCCGGGTTCGCCTCGGTCGTGACCTCGGCGTCCTCCGCGAGCCCGAACTCGTCACGGACGGCCGCGAGCATCCGCACCAGGTCACCGGCGTCGAGCAGGGTGGGCGTACCCCCGCCCACGAACACCGTACGAACGGGCCGGGGGTCGTCCCCCAGCACCTTCCGCGCCAGCCGGACCTCGTCCACCAGCGTCTCGGCGTAGTTGTCGCGCGAGGCCAGCACGCCACCGGTGCCGCGCAGCTCGGTCGCCGTGTAGGTGTTGAAGTCGCAGTAGCCGCAGCGGGTCGCGCAGTATGGGACGTGCAGGTAGAACCCGAGCGGGCGGTCGGCGGCCCCGGCGAGGGCGGACGCGGGCAGCGCGCCGTCGTCGGGGACGGGCTCACCGTCGGGGAGTGCGGAAGGCATACGTTCCATTGTCCAGCACCCGGGCGGTCACTCGGCCTGGAGCACCAGCAGCGCCAGATCGTCCGCCGGGGGCCGCGCCCCGAACTCGTGCACGAGCCGCCTGATCCGCTCGGCTATCAGCTCGGCGTCCAGCCCCGCGCACCCGGCCAGCGCCGCCGCGAGCCCGTCCCCGTCGTCGAACTGGCGGGAGCCGGAGCGGCGCTCGGTCACGCCGTCGGTGACGCACAGCAGCGTGTCGCCGGACCGCAGCTCGAAGGTCTCACTGGTGTACGTGGCGTCCTCGACGACGCCCAGGAGGGTCTGGGGCTGAGCGGCCGTGTGCACCTCGCCGCCCGTCCCGAGCACCAGGGGCAGCGGGTGCCCGGCGGAGGCGACGGTGCAGCGGACGCCGCCGTCGAAGGGGACCAGCTCGCCGTACAGCAGGGACAGGAAGCGCGTCTGGGGGCCGTCGCCGGGCGGGGTCGGGCGGGCGCCCGCGGCCACCAGCGCGCGGGCCGCCGCGTCCGCGGCCTCCGTGGCGTCGTCGAGCAGGAGCTGGTTGAGGCGGTCCAGGACGTCGGCGACCCGGTAGCCCTCCCGGGCCAGCAGCCGCAGCCAGGGCCGGGCCAGGCCGATCACGACGGCGGCCTCGGGGCCCTTGCCCTGGACGTCGCCGACGGCGAAGCACCAGCGGCCGTCACCGGCCGGGAACAGATCGTAGAAGTCGCCGCTGGGCCCGCCCTTGTCGCACGGCTCGTAGACGAGGGCGCTGCGCACCCCGGGGATCTCGGCCACGGCGCCGGGCAGCAGTCCGCGCTGGAGTACGGCGCTGATGGTGGCCTGGCGGGCGTACTGGCGGGCGGCGCCGATGGCGAGCGCGACCCGGCGGCTGAGGTCCTCGGCAAGGCCGGTGATCTCGTCGGGGAACCCGGCGGCACCGGACCGTCCGATGACGAGGGTGCCCAGCGGGCGTCCACCGGCGACGAGCCGGTACGCGAGGGCCGAGCCCGGCTCGCCGGGCTCGTCACCGAGCGCCTCGCCGGGCCAGGGGTAGTCGACCGGCCCGGACCCCATCGGGTCGGACGGGTGCGGCGCGTCCTTCTCCAGGGCCCGGCGCAGCTCCTCGATGCGGTTCTCGCTGCCGTGCCAGACCCGGGCCAGCCGGGCCCCGCCCGCTCCGGCCCCGCCCCAGCCGCCTCCGGTGGCCTCGTCCTCCAGCCACACCGCGCACCAGTCGGCCAGCCGGGGCACGATCAACTGCCCGGCGAGGGCGGCGACCAGGTCCTCGTCCAGTTGTCCGGCGAGGAGGTCGGAGGCCTCGGCGAGGAAGGAGAGTGCACCGCGGCCCAGCCAGGCGCCGTCGCGACCGTCACGGCCGTCACAGTCCTCGTACCGGTCCCGCCAGTCCCGCAGGTCGTGCCAGTCACGCAGGTCGTGGGAGCCGCCGGGGTCATCCGCGTCCCGTGCGTCGCGCGCCTCCCGCAAGGGCCCATCCGGTGGCTCGTTCGCGCCGCGTCCGGCACGCCGTCGGCCCCGGTAGTCCTCCCGGTCGTCCTCTCCGGGGGGCGGCTCCGGTGCCAGGATCTCCGCCACCCGCAGCCCGCGCGCCAGCGCGTGCTCCCCGGCGTACGCCTCGATCTGCTCGGCCGCCGCGCAACCCCCGGCGGGCAGCCTCGCCCACACGGTCTTCCGGCCCGTGCGGTACGTGATGCCCCAGGCCTCGGAGAGCGCGCCGACGAGCCGCAGGCCGCGCCCGTACTCCGGGGTGTCGTGCGGCGTTTCCGGCTCGCCGCCGCGCGGGGCGCGTGAGGGGTGGTGGTCGGAGACCTCGACGACGAGCGCGGCCGTGTCCTTGTCGTCGGCTTCCAGCCGGCACTCCAGCTCGACGTCGGTGCCGGCGTGCACGACGGCGTTGGTGACGAGCTCGCTGACGACGAGCAGCGCGTCGTCGGCGAGACGGTCGGTGAGGTGCTCGGCGCCGGGCAGTCCGAGCCCGGTCCACTCGGCGAGCGCCGCGCGCACCAGGGCGCGGGCGGAGCCCGGCGCGAGGGAGCTGCCGGACAGGGTCGCGTACGCCCGCGCGCGCTCCTTCTCAGGCGCCTCTGAAGCAACCACGGACACCTCCGACCCGGCCACCGGCTCCTCGGACGCGAGCACGGACACCTCGGACCCGGCCACCGGCTCCTCGGACACGAGCACGGACACCTCGGACCCGGCCACCGGCTCCTCGGACACGAGCGCCGGCGCCTCAGCGGTCAGCAGGGGCGCCTCGGATGCGGGCCCCGGCGCCTCGGAAGACGGTGCGCACTCCTCGGAGACGGCCCCCTCGTGCACGGGCACCGGCATCTCCGAAGCGTGGGCAGGCGCCTCTGAGGCACGGGAAGCGGTCTCCCGTTGCGTCGGAATGGCCCCCATGGACAGCTCCCCGGGCAGTTCGTACGAATACGCCACAGTCGATGCCGACAGGGTGACAGACTGGCCACGCCCATAAGCGCCGAGTTACCGAAGTGGGCCGCCATGAGTGAGAACAGTGCTACTCCTGTGGTCGAAGACGGGTACGAAGACGGTCAGATTCGTACATCCGATCTCCGTCCCCTGCTCGCAGCCATGACAGCCGCACGCGACGGCGACTTCAGCAAGGTGCCGGAAACCGGCCACGGCATGGTGGCCGAACTCACCGCGGTCTTCAACCAGATCATGGACCGCAGTGTCCACTTCACCACCGAGGTGCGCCGGGTGAGACGGGAGCTGGTGCGGTACGGCCGGCTCGACGAGCGGCTCTCGGCCAGCCCGGGTCAGGGCCTGTGGACGTCGCGCGTCAACGACGTGAACCAGTTGCTCGACGCCCTGGTCGCCCCGGCGGCGAACGCCACACGCGTGCTGGACGCGGTGGCCGGCGGCGATCTGACCCAGCGGGTCGATCTGCACGACGGCACCCGGGAGTTACGCGGCGACCTGCGGCGCCTCGGCCGGGCCGTGAACAAGATGGTGGACCAGCTCTCCCTGTTCACCGGCGAGGTGACACGGGTCGCGCGCGAGGTGGGCACCGAGGGGCGGCTCGGCGGCCGGGCCAAGGTGCAGGGGCTTTCGGGCAGTTGGCGGGACGTGACCGAGGCCGTCAACACGATGGCGGCCCGGCTGACGGCACAGGTGCGGGACATCGCGGCGGTGACGACGGCGGTGGCGCGCGGCGACCTGACCCGCACGGTCACGGTGGAGGCGACCGGCGAGTTGCTGGAGCTGAAGCTGACCGTGAACACGATGGTCGACCAGCTCTCCGCCTTCGCCGACGAGGTGACCCGCGTCGCCCGCGAGGTCGGCACCGAGGGCCAGCTCGGCGGCCGGGCCCAGGTGCGCGGCGTCTCCGGGGTCTGGAAGGACCTCACCGACAACGTCAACTTCATGGCGTCGAACCTGACCTCGCAGGTCCGCAACATCGCCCAGGTGACGACGGCCGTGGCCAACGGCGACCTGTCCCAGAAGATCACGGTCGACGCGCAGGGCGAGATCCTGGAGCTCAAGTCGACCATCAACACGATGGTCGACCAGCTCTCCGCCTTCGCCGACGAGGTCACCCGCGTCGCCCGCGAGGTCGGCACCGAGGGCAACCTCGGCGGCCGGGCCCAGGTCCGGGGCGTCTCCGGCGTCTGGAAGGACCTCACCGACAACGTCAACTTCATGGCCGACAACCTCACCTCCCAGGTGCGGAACATCGCGCTCGTGTCCACCGCCGTCGCCCAGGGCGACCTCGGCAAGAAGATCACGGTGGAGGCCAAGGGCGAGATCCTGGAGCTCAAGTCCACGATCAACACGATGGTCGACCAGCTCTCCGCCTTCGCCGACGAGGTCACCCGCGTCGCCCGCGAGGTCGGCACCGAGGGCAACCTCGGCGGTCAGGCCCAGGTCCGGGGCGTCTCCGGCGTCTGGAAGGAACTCACCGACAACGTCAACTTCATGGCGCTGAACCTGACCTCGCAGGTCCGCAACATCGCCCAGGTGACGACGGCCGTGGCCAACGGCGACCTGTCGAAGAAGATCACCGTCGACGCGCGCGGCGAGATCCTCGAACTGAAGGACACCGTCAACACGATGGTGGAGCAGCTTCGCGCCTTCGCCGACGAGGTCACCCGCGTCGCCCGCGAGGTCGGCACCGACGGCCGGCTCGGCGGCCGGGCCCAGGTGCTGGGCGTCTCCGGCGTCTGGCGCGACCTGACGGACAACGTCAACTCCATGGCCGACAACCTCACCTCCCAGGTGCGCAACATCGCCCAGGTCGCGACGGCCGTGGCGCAGGGCGACCTGTCCCGGAAGATCGACGTGGACGCCCGGGGCGAGATCCTGGAGCTGAAGACCACGATCAACACGATGGTCGACACGCTGTCCTCCTTCTCCTCGGAGGTCACGCGCGTGGCCCGCGAGGTCGGCTCCGAGGGCCAGCTCGGCGGCCAGGCCCGGGTCGAGGGCGTCTACGGCACCTGGAAGCGCCTGACGACGAACGTCAACGAGCTGGCCTCGAACCTCACCACCCAGGTCCGCGCGATCGCCGAGGTCGCCTCCGCCGTGGCCCAGGGCGACATGTCCCGCTCGATCACGGTCGAGACCCGCGGCGAGGTCACCGAGCTGAAGGACAACATCAACCTGATGGTGGCCAACCTGCGCGAGACGACCCGCGCGAAGGACTGGCTGGAGTCCAACCTGGCCCGGCTCGCCGCCCTGATGCAGGGCCACCGCGACCTGATGGAGGTCGCCGACCTGATACTCCGCGAGCTGACCCCGCTGGTGAACGCCCAGTACGGCGCGTTCTACCTGGCCGACCCGGAAGAGGCCGGAGCAACGGTTCCCACCAAGGGGCTCGCCTTCATCGCCGGCTACGGCGCCGCCCAGGACGCGACCGTCGAGACCGGCGCCCTCCCGGTGCACGGCCTGGTGGCGCAGGCGGCCCGGGAGAAGAAGCGGATCCTGGTCGAGGGCGCCCCGCCCGACTACATCAAGATCAACAGCGGCCTCGGCGAGGCGGCCCCCACGACGATCGTCATCATCCCGATCCTCTTCGAGGACAAGCTCCTCGGCGTCATCGAACTCGCCTCCTTCTCCCGCTTCTCCGACGTGCACCTGGCCTTCTTCGACCAGTTCGTCAACACCATCGGCGTCGCCATCAACACGATCATCGCCAACTCCCGCACGGAGTCCCTGCTCGGCGAGTCCCAGCGCCTCGCCATGCAGCTCCAGGAGCGCTCGGACGAACTCCAGAAGCAGCAGGGCGAACTTCAGCGCTCCAACGCCGAGCTGGAGGAGAAGGCCGCCCTGCTGGCCACGTCCTCCCAGTACAAGTCGGAGTTCCTGGCGAACATGTCGCACGAGCTGCGCACACCGCTCAACTCCCTGCTGATCCTGGCCCGGCTGCTCTCCGACAACCCGGACGGCCATCTCTCGGACCAGGAGGTGCAGTTCGCGACGACGATCCACCGCTCGGGCTCGGACCTGCTCCAGCTGATCAACGACATCCTGGACCTGTCGAAGATCGAGGCCGGCCGGATGGACGTACGCCCCAAGCGGCTCCCCCTCATCAAGCTGCTCGACTACGTCCACGCCACGTTCCGCCCCCTCACCATCGACCGGGGGCTCGCCTTCGAACTGGCGGTCGGCGAGGACGTACCGCGCGAGATGTACTCGGACGAGCAGCGGCTCCAGCAGATCCTGCGCAACCTCCTCTCCAACGCGATCAAGTTCACCGCGTCGGGCAAGGTCGAGCTGCGGGTCGACCGGGTGAAGGACACCGAGCAGCGATGGGGTTCCCCCCGCTCATGGGGGTCCCCCCGCTCGAGCGAAGTCGAGAGTGGGGGAGACATCGAGAGTGGGGGAGTCAGGGACACCGACGACGTCATCGCCTTCGCCGTGTCCGACACCGGCATCGGGATCGCGCCGGAGAAACTCCCCGTGATCTTCGAGGCGTTCCAGCAGGCCGACGGCACCACCAACCGCAAGTACGGCGGCACCGGGCTCGGCCTGTCCATCAGCCGGGAGATCGCGGGCCTGCTCGGCGGCCGGATCGTCGCCGAGAGCGAACCCGGCAAGGGCTCGACGTTCACCCTGTACGTGCCTGTCGTGAGCCCCGGTCACACGGCCCCGGGACCGGCCCTGGAGGACCGCCCCGAACTGCCGTTGCCCCTGGCCCTCCAGCCGGCCACCGACGGACCGTTCCCGGCCGCCAACGACACGGACGACGCCTGGCCCTTGCCGACCAGGCTGGAGGCGTGGACGTCCGGCAGGCCGGGCCGGATCCTGGCCGGGCGGCGCGTGCTGATCGTCGACGACGACATCCGCAACGTCTTCGCCCTCACCCACGTCCTGGGTCGCGTCGGCATGACCGTGCTGTACGCGGAGAACGGCCGCGAGGGCATCGAGACGCTGGAGCGCAGCCCGGACGTCGAACTGGTCCTGATGGACATCATGATGCCGGAGATGGACGGCTACGAGACCATCTCCGCCATCCGCCGCACGCCGCGCTGGGCGGGCCTGCCCATCGTCGCCCTGACCGCGAAGGCGATGCCCGGCGACCGCGAGAAGTCCATCGCCCGCGGCGCCCACGACTACGTGCCCAAGCCGGTGGACATCGACCGGCTGCTGACGGTCGTCTGCGAATTGCTGAACCCCGAGGACGGGGAAGAGGAAGCATGAACGGCACGGCCGGCCACCCCGAACGCGCCGGAATCCTCCTGGTCGACGACATGGAGGACAACCTGACCGCCCTGGAGGCCGTCCTCGCCTCCCTCAACGAGCCGCTGGTGCGCGCCCGTTCCGGCGAGGAGGCGCTGAAGGCCCTGCTGCGGCAGCCCATCGCGCTGGTCCTGCTCGACATCCGCATGCCCGGCATGGACGGCTTCGAGACGGCCGCCCACATCAAGCGCCTGGACCAGACCCGCGACGTCCCGATCATCTTCCTGACGGGCGCGGACGACGACTCGGGCTACGCCTTCCGCGGCTACGCGACAGGCGCCGCCGACTACGTGACCAAGCCCTTCGACCCCTGGGTGCTGAGGGCGAAGGTCAGCGTCTTCCTGGACCTCTACCGCAAAGGAAGAGAGGTGGAACGCCTGCGCGCAGAGATCCAGGACCTGAAACGCCGGGTGGAAAAGGGTACTTAGGGGCGCGGGGCTGTGTCGATTTGCGGCTCCGCCGCGTGGGCGCGAGCAACCACGAACGACCCGCAGCCGCCGACGATCCGCGCGCCCCCCGGTTACGCCTCGCGAGACCCCTCGTACATCTCCTCGATCAGATGCTTGTACTCCCGCTCCACAACCGGCCGCTTCAGCTTCAGACTCGGCGTGATCTCACCGTGCTCCACATCGAGATCCCGCGGCAGCAACCGGAACTTCTTGATCGTCTGCCACCGCTGAAGCCCCTCGTTGAGCTGCTTCACATACCCGTCGACCATCTCCACCGTGACCGGCGAGGAAACGATCTCCGCGTACGGCTTCCCCCCCAGCCCGTTCTCCTTCGCCCACTCCGTGATCGCGGCCTCGTCGAGCGCGATGAGCGCCGTGCAGAAGTTCCGGTCGGCTCCGTGCACGAGGATGTTGGACACGTACGGGCACACCGCCTTGAACTGCCCCTCGACCTCCGCCGGCGCGATGTACTTGCCGCCCGACGTCTTGATGAGGTCCTTCTTGCGGTCGGTGATCCGCAGGTACCCGTCGGGCGACAGCTCCCCGATGTCCCCGGTGTGGAACCAGCCGTCCGCCTCCAGCACCTCGGCGGTCTTCTCGGGCAGCTTGTGGTAGCCCTCCATGATGCCCGGGCCGCGCAGCAGGATCTCCCCGTCGTCGGCGATCCGCACCTCCGTGCCAGGCAGCGGCTTGCCGACCGTACCGGTGCGGTAGGCCTCGCCGGGGTTCACGAACGACGCGGCCGAGGACTCGGTCAGGCCGTAGCCCTCCAGGATGTGGATGCCGGCGCCGGAGAAGAAGTACCCGATCTCGGGGGCCAGTGCCGCCGAACCCGAGACGCAGGCCCGCAGGTTCCCGCCGAAGGCCTCCCGGATCTTGGCGAACACCAGCGCGTCGGCGACCTTGTGCTTCGCGCCCAGCCCGAACGGCACGGACGCGGTCCCGGTGCGCCGGAAGTTGTCCTGGGAGACCTTGGCGTACTCGCGGGCGACCTCGGCGGCCCACTGGAAGATCTTGTACTTGGCACCACCGCCCGCGCGGGCCTTCGCGGCGACGCCGTTGTAGACCTTCTCGAAGATGCGCGGCACGGCCGCCATGTACGTCGGCTGCACCACCGGCAGGTTCTCGATGATCTTGTCGACGCGGCCGTCCACGGCGGTGACGTGCCCGACATCGATCTGGCCGGAGGTGAGCACCTTGCCGAAGACATGCGCGAGGGGCAGCCACAGGTACTGCACGTCCTCGCTGCTGATCAGCCCGGTCGCGGCGGTCGCCTTGGCCATGTACGACCAGTTGTCGTGCGGCAGGCGCACGCCCTTGGGGCGGCCGGTGGTGCCGGAGGTGTAGATGAGGGTGGCCAGCTGGTCCCTGGTGATGGCGCCGACCCGTTCCTTGATCAGGTCGGGGTCCTTCTCCAGCCGGGCCGCACCGCGCTTCTCCAGCTCGTCGAGGGTGAGGATCCAGTCGGCGGTCTCGACCCCGGCCGGGTCGATGACCACGACGTGTGTGAGATCGGTCAGCTCGGCGCGCTTCTCCTGCGCCTTGGCGAGCTGATCCACGTTCTCCGCGATGAGCACCCGGCTCTCGGAGTCCGACAGGATGTACGCCGACTCCTCGGCGTTGGTCTGCGGATAGACCGTGGTCGTCGCCGCGCCGGCGCACATGATGCCCAGGTCGGCGAGGATCCACTCGATACGGGTGCTGGAAGCGAGGGCGACGCGCTGCTCGGACTGCACGCCCAGCTCGATGAGCCCGGCCGCGATGGCGTAGACCCGCTCGGCGGACTGCGCCCAGCTCAGCGACTTCCATTCGTCCGGCCCCTGTCCGGAGGACGCGGGCACCGGATAGCGGTAGGCCTCGGCGTCCGGCGTGGCCGCCACGCGCTCCAGGAAGAGGCCCGCCACGGACGGCGGACGGTTCTCGATCAGTGTCTGTGTGTCGCTCACGACATCCTCCGGGCCCGCGACAGTGCGGCTGGCTCAGGTGCGGCTGGTTTTCACTCACGAGCTGCTGTTCGCGAGCGTTGTTTAACTCGCGAGTAACTATCGAGCAGGGATCAGAGTAAAGGGCGACCGGCCGCTTCGTAAGGGTCCGCGGCCTGTCACTTCATACAGAGAGCTACCCCGCGTACGCACAGGGCCCGCCGCACTTCCGCACGACGGGCCCCGGTTCCACCCGGTTCGGGGTGTAACCCACGGTAACTGTGATTACTTCTTGCCCTTGCCCGACCCCGCGCTGTCATCGCTCGACAGGACGGCGATGAACGCCTCCTGCGGAACTTCCACGGAACCCACCATCTTCATCCGCTTCTTGCCCTCCTTCTGCTTCTCCAGCAGCTTCCGCTTACGGGAGATGTCACCGCCGTAGCACTTGGCGAGGACGTCCTTGCGGATGGCGCGGATGGTCTCGCGGGCGATGACCCGGGAGCCGATGGCGGCCTGGACCGGCACCTCGAAGGCCTGCCGCGGGATGAGCTCCTTGAGCTTCGCGACGAGCCGCACACCATAGGCGTACGCCTGGTCCTTGTGGGTGATCGCCGAGAAGGCGTCGACCTTGTCGCCGTGCAGCAGGATGTCGACCTTGACCAGGCTGGAGGTCTGCTCGCCGGTGGGCTCGTAGTCCAGCGAGGCGTAGCCGCGGGTCTTGGACTTCAGCTGGTCGAAGAAGTCGAAGACGATCTCCGCGAGCGGGAGGGTGTAGCGGATCTCGACCCGCTCCTCGGAGAGGTAGTCCATGCCGAGCAGGACACCGCGCCGGGTCTGGCACAGCTCCATGATCGAGCCGGTGAACTCGCTGGGCGCCAGGATGGTGGCCCGCACGACCGGCTCGTAGACCTCCGAGATCTTGCCCTCGGGGAACTCGCTCGGGTTGGTGACCGTGTGCTCGCTGCCGTCCTCCATGAGGACGCGGTAGACCACGTTCGGGGCGGTCGCGATCAGGTCGAGCCCGAACTCGCGCTCCAGCCGCTCCCGGATCACGTCCAGGTGCAGCAGGCCGAGGAAACCGACGCGGAAGCCGAAGCCGAGGGCGGCGGAGGTCTCCGGCTCGTAGACCAGCGCGGCGTCGTTGAGCTGGAGCTTGTCGAGGGCCTCGCGCAGCTCCGGGTAGTCCGAGCCGTCCAGGGGGTAGAGGCCGGAGAACACCATCGGCTTGGGATCCTTGTACCCGCCGAGCGCCTCCTGGGCCCCCTTGTGCTGGCTGGTGACGGTGTCACCGACCTTGGACTGGCGCACGTCCTTCACACCGGTGATGAGGTAGCCCACCTCGCCGACGCCGAGACCGTCGGACGACAGCATCTCCGGCGAGTTGGTGCCGATCTCCAGGAGCTCGTGCGTGGCACCGGTGGACATCATCCTGATGCGCTCACGCTTGTTGAGCTGCCCGTCGATGACACGGACGTACGTCACCACGCCCCGGTAGGAGTCGTAGACGGAGTCGAAGATCATGGCGCGCGCGGGGGCGTCCTTCACGCCGACCGGGGCCGGGACCTGTTCGACGACCTTGTCCAGCAGCGCCTCGACACCGAGCCCGGTCTTGGCGGAGACCTTGAGCACGTCGTCGGGCTCGCACCCGATGAGGTGGGCGAGCTCCTCGGCGAACTTCTCGGGCTGCGCGGCCGGCAGGTCGATCTTGTTCAGCACGGGGATGATCGTGAGGTCGTTCTCCATCGCCAGGTAGAGGTTGGCGAGGGTCTGCGCCTCGATGCCCTGGGCGGCGTCGACCAGGAGGATGGTGCCCTCACAGGCGGCGAGCGACCGCGAGACCTCGTAGGTGAAGTCGACGTGCCCCGGGGTGTCGATCATGTTCAGGATGTGCGTCTTGCTCTTGTCGTGGGACGGGGCCCACGGGAGTCGCACCGCCTGGGACTTGATCGTGATGCCGCGCTCACGCTCGATGTCCATGCGGTCGAGGTACTGAGCTCGCATCTGCCGCTGCTCGACCACTCCGGTCAGCTGGAGCATCCGGTCGGCGAGCGTGGACTTGCCGTGGTCGATGTGCGCGATGATGCAGAAGTTGCGGATCAGAGCCGGGTCGGTACGGCTCGGTTCGGGCACATGGCTAGGGATCGCGGGCACGCAGGGTCCTGATTCTTGAGGCGTCCGCAGTGTCTGCGGTCTCGGGTCGGATCGATACGTAGCCTCCATGGTCCCACGGGTGGGGACCATGGACGGGTTTGGGCCATGAATGAGCCCGCTGGTACCGTGGGGGGCTGTGCCTCATGCCCTCTCGCAGGAGGCACTCCTCAAGAAATCACCCGGTACAGACCGTGCGGCATCCGTGCGGCCCCGTGCCAGAACCTGAGAAGGCTCATTCGTGGCGAACATCAAGTCCCAGATCAAGCGGATCAAGACCAACGAGAAGGCTCGGCTGCGCAACAAGGCCGTCAAGTCCTCCCTCAAGACCGCGATCCGCAAGGCCCGTGAGGCTGCTGCCGCGGGTGACGCCGAGAAGGCCACCGAGTACCAGCGCGCTGCCGCGCGCCAGCTCGACAAGGCCGTCTCGAAGGGCGTCATCCACAAGAACCAGGCTGCCAACAAGAAGTCGGCGCTGGCTCAGAAGGTCGCCGCGCTCAAGGGCTGACGTCTGATGTGACGCCGGAGGGAATCGAGCGGGCCCTCTCTCATCCGCTCCCGTCCGGCACCCCTCGGGTCCGCGCGCGGCCTGCGTTCGCCACGCGGGCGCGGATCCAACAGCTTGAAGCGAAGGCCGGGTGTCCTCCTGTTCCCCATGGGAGGGCACGCGGCCTTCGGCCTGTTCAGGACCAGAATTCGTTGTTCGCGTCGATGTCCTCGACACACTCGTCGAGGTCGGTGACCTTGTCCCCGACGATCCGGAAGATGATGCATCCGGTGTCGTCCAGGCGCTTGCCGCCCCGCTCGGCCGTGAAGCGGGTCATGCCGACCGCGTGACCGCGGCCGTCGACACAGATGCCGATCAGTTCGGCACGCGCCGTCCCGTCGGTCTCCGCGCCGAGCCGTTCGTACATCTCGATGATCGCGTTCACGCCTTTGAAGTCACCCGACAGCGGGTGCTCTCCGGGTACGTGGTGTGTGGCGTCCGCCGCTATCAGCCCGCGCAAGGCGTCCATGTCACCGCGCGAGAAGGCATCGAATCCCTTGCGGACCAGCGCCGCGTGCGGGTGCTCAGCCATGTCCGTCGCCACCTCTCCGTCACTTGGCGAGTACGGCTGCACTCCCGATTCTCCCTCCGGGCGGCTCCGGCGGCACAGTGGAGACATGGACGCAGGCGATGACGCAGACAACAGGAACGTGCTGGCCGGAGCCCGTGTGGCGACCCGGCTCCCCGCTCAGGACCTGGACCGGGCACGGCGCTTCTACGCCGAGAAACTCGGCCTGGAACCGGCCGACGAACGGCCCGGTGGGCTGCTGTACCGGTGCGGCGGCGCGGAGTTCGTGCTGTTCCGGTCGACGGGAGCCTCGCCCGGCACCTTCACCCAGATGGCGCTGGAGGTCGGCGACATCGAGGCCGCCGTGGCGGAGCTCAAGCGCCGCGGCGTGGTCTTCGAGGAGGTCGACGTGCCCGGCTTCCGCACGGAGGGCGGGATCGCCGAGATCGAGGGGAACTACCCGAGCAAGGGCGCACGGGGCGAACGCGGCGCCTGGTTCCGTGACAGCGAGGGGAACCTGCTGGGGATCGGGGAGCCGGTGGTCTGAGCGGGGGCTCGGCCACTTGGGCCCGGTCGGGGGCGAGGGGTGCTGCTGGGATCACCCACCCGGGCCCGGATCGGGGCGCGGGGCGCTGCTGGGATTACGCCCGGCCCCTGGACCGCGCCGCCCGTGCGATGGTGACCACCGCCTTCTCCAGGGCGTACCCGGGATCGTCCCCGCCGCCCTTCACCCCCGCGTCCGCCTCGGCCACGGCCCGCAGCGCCACGGCCACCCCGTCCGGGGTCCAGCCCCGCATCTGCTGCCGCACCCGGTCGATCTTCCACGGCGGCATGCCCAGCTCCCGGGCGAGATCGGCCGGCCGTCCGCCACGCGCCGACGACAGCTTGCCGATCGCCCGGACGCCCTGCGCCAGCGCACTCGTGATCAGTACGGGCGCCACTCCGGTCGACAGCGACCAGCGCAACGCCTCCAGCGCCTCCGCCGCCCGCCCTTCGACCGCCCGGTCGGCGACCGTGAAGCTCGACGCCTCGGCCCGGCCCGTGTAGTACCGTCCGACGACCTCCTCGTCGATCGTCCCCTCGACATCCGCGACCAGCTGCGACACCGCCGACGCCAGCTCCCGCAGGTCGCTCCCGATCGCGTCGACGAGCGTCTGGCACGCCTCCGGCGTGGCGGACCTGCCCACCGCCCGGAACTCCTGCCGCACGAACGCCAGCCGGTCCGCCGGCTTGGTCATCTTCGGGCAGGCCACCTCGCGTGCGCCCGCCTTGCGCGCCGCATCGAGCAGCCCCTTGCCCTTGGCCCCGCCGGCGTGCAGCAGTACCAAAGTGATCTCCTCGGCGGGCGCGCCGAGATAGGCCTTCACGTCCTTGATCGTGTCGGCCGACAGGTCCTGCGCGTTGCGTACGACGACGACCTTGCGCTCCGCGAAGAGGGACGGACTCGTCAGCTCGGCGAGCGTGCCGGGCTGCAACTGGTCCGGGGTCAGGTCCCGTACGTCCGTGTCGGCGTCGGAGGCCTTCGCGGCGGCCACCACCTCCTGCACGGCACGGTCGAGCAGCAGCTCCTCCTGGCCCACGGCGAGCGTCAGGGGGGCGAGAGGGTCGTCATTCGCAGTCTTCCTGGCCATCGCGACAAGCATCCCACGCGGCACTGACAACGGACCCCGAAGGGCTTACGGCTCGCACGCCTGCGGACCGGACCCCAAAGGCCTACGGCTCCTCCCGCCAGCCCTCCCACTCACCGGCGAACCGGTCCAGCTCCCCGGGGTCCAGACGCTCCTCCTCGTCCCTCAGGACGACCAGCCACTGCGCGTCCTCGGCGTCGTCCTCACCGGCCAGCGCGTCCCGCACCAGCTGCGGCTCCTCGACGACCGCGAACCGCTCCCGCAGCGCCTCCACCACCTCTTCCGCGGCATCACGGTCGGGCAGCACCAGCACATGTCGCACATCACTCACGCCGGCCATTGTCCGACACCGGCTCACGGCCCGGCCGCTCAGCCCTTGCGCACGACCTGCACGTCGAGGTCGACCTTGATGCTCGGCCCGACCACCGCGATGCCCCGGGCCAGCATCGTCTGCCAGCTCACCGTGAAGTCGTCCCGGTGCAGCTCGGTCGTGGCCCGGCAGGCCGCCCGCACCTCGCCCTCCATGCCGTTGCCCAGCCCCAGGTACTCCGTGTCCAGCGTGACCGTGCGCGTCACGCCGTGCAGCGACAGCGCCCCCGTCACGGCCCACCGGTTCCCGCCCTTGTGCACGAACCGGTCGCTGTAGAACTCGAGGGTCGGGAACTTCGCGACGTCCAGGAAGTCCGCCGACCGCAGATGGTCGTCGCGCATCCTCATGTTGGTGTCGATGGACGCCGCGTCGATCACCACGTGCATCGCCGAATGCTCCACCGGCTCGCTGATGCGTATGACTCCCGCGAAGGACTTGAACTGTCCGTGGATCCGGGCGAGTCCGATGTGCCGCGCGGTGAAGCCGATCGAGGAGTGCGCCGACTCGATCTCCCAGTCGCCGGGCCCCGGCAGCTCCGCCGGCCGGGCCACCTGGAGCGTCACGTCACCGAGCGAAGCGAGCGAGTTCTCGGCGACCTGCGTGGTCGCCCGGTACGGCGTGTACCCCTCCGCCGACACGGCGAGCCGGTACTCCCCCGCGGGCACCGTCGTCATGAACGACCCGAACGGATCCGCTCCCCCGCTGACCACGGGACGCCCCATGGTGTCGGTGACCGCGAACTCCGCGTGTCTGACCGGTTCGTTGACCGGGTCGAGTGCCCGGCAGGCCAGCACCCCGGCGCTCGGCGGCATCAGCACCGCCGCCAGGGGACTCGTCCGTTGCACCCGATTGGTTCGGCTTCCCAGCCAGCGGCCGATCATGGACACCTCGCGCGACTCGAAGTCAGCTGTTTGATCACGGTTAACCGAGGAGGCATTCGACCACCGATGAGGCATTCGAGGCAACACGAGACCACATCACGGGAATCCAGCACTTGTGCTGGGACTACGCACGAGTAGCACCATGTGGCCCAAGTGGGGCTTCTGAGCCTCTCTACCCCTTCTGCCCTCGCTACCTCATCGCCCCTTTTCTCCCTTCTTGCTCCTCTGTTGGGATCAGCTCTCCTGGCCGCTGCCCCGAACCGTCGGCACCGAGCCCAGCTCGATGCCGAACCGCTCCCGGTACACCCCGAGGACCTCCTCGTCCGTCCCCAGCTCCCGCTCCTGACGGCCGCCGTCGGCCCCGGTCACCGTGAACCTGCGGCCGCTGAGCGTGATCCGCCCTCCGTCCTCCGTGACCCGCGAACAGACCAGCGACCGCGTGAAGTGCGACACCGGCGACGTGCTGTGCCACCACACCCCGGCCACGAAGTCCCCGAGCACCCGCGGCCGTACCTCCAGCCGGTACTGCGGTCTGCCGTCGCGGATCACGTCCAGGTCCGCCGCCTCCACCGTGTCGTGCCCGCCGCGCACCCCCGCCGCGTCCGGCTGTGCCTCGACGATCCGGAACGTGCCCCCTGGATCCTCCTGTTCTCCCCTCTCCCCGAACGCCAGCGGCAGGTGGCTGTGCGCCCCGAACCCGACGTCGGCCAGCCAGTCGCCCCCGTCCACCGTCCGCACCCGCAGCGCGAGATGGTCGTACGGGATCCCGAGCCGCTCCTCGTCCCCGTAGACCCGCGCGGCGAGCAGCGCCACGTCGTACCCCAGCGCGGCCAGCAACGCCCCGAAGGCTCCGTTGAGTTCGTAACAGAACCCGCCCCGCCGGGCGCCGACCACCTTGTCCAGCAGCCGCTTCTCCTCCAGCACGATCTCCTCGCCGAGGTGGATCGACAGGTTCTCGAACGGCACGGTCCGCAGGTGGCGTAGGTGCAGTTCGCGGAGCACGTCGACGGTGGGCCACGCCGGGTGCTCGACTCCCAGGCGGCGGAGATAGGCATCAACCTGTGCTGAGTGCATGCCCTCAGTCTCGCGCCACCCTCAGCTCCCCGCCCCCTCCTACGACCGCGAGCGCGCCGTCCCGGTCCGTCCGCAGCACCGCCGCACCCCCGGCGCGCAGCGCCGCGACCGTGCCGGGCGCCGGATGCCCGTAGCTGTTGTCCGCACCGCAACTGATCAGGGCCAGCCGCGGGGCCGCCCGGTCCATCAGGCCGGGGTCCTGGTAGGCCGAACCGTGGTGGGCGACCTTCAGCACGTCCACGCTCTCCAGTTCCTCGGCCGCCGGTGATCTCGCCAGCGCCCGCTGGGCCGGGGGTTCGAGGTCTCCGAGGAGCAGCAGGCGCAGCCCGGCCGACCGGACCAGCATGGCGACACTGGCGTCGTTCGGCCCCTCCGGCGCCGGGTGGGGCGGGAGCAGGTGCGGATGCGAGCCCGGCGGAGGGGTCGGGGGCCGGCTCGGGGGCGGCCACACCACCTGCCAGGACAACTCCCCCGTGCGGCGCTGCTCCCCGGCGGCGGCCCGCGTCAGGGGAACCCGCCGGGCCGTCGCCTGTCTCCGTACGAACGCGGCCTGGTCGGCGGGCTCTTCGAAGCCGGTCGTCTCGATCGCGCCCACCGCCCGTCCGCGCAGCACCCCCGGCAGGCCCGCCACATGATCGGCGTGGAAGTGGGTGAGCACGACCAGCGGAATCCTGGTGATGCCGAGTGAGCGCAGGCAGTGGTCGACAAGCTGCGGATCGGGTCCCGCGTCCACCACCACTCCGCTGCCCTCGCCCGCCGCGAGCACCATGGCGTCGCCCTGTCCCACGTCGCACATCACCAGCCGCCAGCCGGGCGGCGGCCAGCCCGTGACCACCCGGGTCAGCGGCGGCGGCTGCACGACCACCAGCACCAGCGCCAGGCCGCAGACACCGCACCACCAGGGGTGCCCGAGCAGCCGCCGCCCCACGAGCAGCACCACCAATGTCACGGCCGCGAGCAGCGCCGCACCCGCCCAACTGCCCGGCCAGTCCACTCCCGCTCCCGGCAGCGCCGCCCCGGTACGGGCGACCTGTGCGATCCACTCGGCGGGCCAGTGCGCGCACCATGCCACGACCTGGGCCACCGGCATCGCCACCGGTGCCGTGGCCAGTGCCGCGAAGCCCAGCACGGTGGCCGGCGCGATCGCGAACTCCGCGATCAGATTGCACGGCACCGCCACCAGGCTCACCCGCGCCGACAGCACGGCCACGACGGGCGCGCACAGGGCCTGCGCGGCGGCAGCGGCGGCCAGCGCCTCGGCGAGCCGCGGCGGCACCCCGCGCCGCCGCAGCCCGGCACTCCAGCGCGGCGCGAGTGTGAGCAGGGCGCCGGTGGCCACGACGGAGAGCAGGAAGCCGTAACTCCGGGCCAGCCACGGGTCGTACATGACCAGAAGCAGAACCGCCGTCGCCAGCGCCGGGATGAGTGACCTGCGGCGGCCGGTCGCGAGGGCGAGCAGCGCGACGGCTCCGCAGGCCGCGGCCCGCAGCACGCTCGGGTCCGGTCTGCACACGACGACGAACCCGAGTGAGAGCACACCCCCGAGCACCGCGGTCGCCCGCAGGGAGACACCGAGGCGAGGCGCGAGCCCCCGCCGCTCGACGTGCTGCGCCAGGCCCGGCGGCCCGAGCAGCAGGGCGAGCAGGATCGTGAAGTTGGCCCCGGATACGGCCAGAGTGTGCGTGAGGTCGGTCTCCTTGAAGGCCTCCTCCAGCTCCGGGGTGATCCGCGAGGTGTCCCCCACGACCAGCCCCGGCAACAGGGCCCGGGCATCCGCCGGCAACCCGTCGGTCGCCTCCCGCAGCCCGGCCCGCAACCGCCCGGCAAGCCGCTGAGCAGCCGAGGGTTCCCCCACCACCTCCGGTTCGGCCCGCCCCCGCACCCGCAGCACCGCCGCGACCCGGTCTCCGCCCGTCATCGCGGGCGCCAGCCGCGCGCCGACCCGCAGCCGCGTCGACGGCAGCAGCCCCAGCCACGGCGACCGCACCGGCCCGCCCGCGGTCTGCCGCCCACCTCCGGCAGACCCCGTCGCGGGCACGGGTTGTCCATCCCTGACGGCCCCGCTCGCCCCGCCCGCGGGTGCCGACCGCCCACCCTCGACGACCCGGCCGGCCGACTCCACGTCGACGATCATCAGCACCGGCGCCCGCGTCACCACCGTCGCGCCACCCGCCTCCTGGACGCGCCGTACCTCGGCGTCGATCAGCACGGCGGTCGGAGCGACATGATCGCCCCGGACCTTCGGCCGGGTGAGCCGGGGGTCGGAGGTGACCTCGACCTCGGCGGTCACCGTCGCGTACTCCCGCGCCAGGCCGGGCACGGGCCCCCGGCGCAGGTCCGCCCCGTGCAGCCCGGCCGAGGCGGCAGCCGCGGCCACGCACAGCAGCACGGCGGCGGCCGACGCCCGCGACCAGGAGGCCCACCCCGCTCGCCGGGCCAGGGGCAGCAGGCCGATGGCGGCCAGACATCCGGCCACGATGCCCAGGACCCACCCCGGCGGCGCGTCCAGCACCAACGCCGCCGTACCCCAGGCCGCGAGAGCGGGTGGGACGAGCCGTAGGTCCGTGGGTCCTTCCTGCCGCGGACGGGCGCTGCCCAGCCGCTTGCCGGAGGAGGCGTGCACGGACGACCTGGCGGGAGATGCGGACCCGGTGGGAGGGGCCGGTCCGGCGGTCAGCGTCTCAGGTGCCGCCTCGTCCCGCCGCGCCGGCAGCTCGGGGGCCCCGCTCATGGCCGTACGAGATTCCGCAGGTCGGCGAAGCGGCGCTCGCCGATGCCGTTCACCTCGCGCAGCTCGTCCACGGAACGGAAACCTCCGTGCTGCGTGCGGTAGTCGATGATGTGCTGCGCCAGCACCGGGCCGACACCCGGCAGGGTGTCGAGCTGGTCGGCGGTGGCCGTGTTGAGGGAGACGGGAGCCGCCGGCAGCACGCCGCCCGCCGCCGCACCGGCCGTGCCTCCGGCAGCCGTACCGTCCGTGCCGGTCCCCGCGGCGGGAGCCGGTCCGCCCACGATCACCTGCTCGCCGTCCACGAGGAACCGGGCGCGGTTGAGACCGTCGGTCTTCGTGCCGGGCTTCACCCCGCCCGCCGCGCGCAGGGCGTCCGCGACGCGCGAACCGGCCGGCAGCCGGTGGATCCCGGGTTCACGGACCTTGCCGCCGACGTCCACGACGATCTCGGCCGCCCCTGCCGCCCCTGCCGCCTTCGCCGCTCCTGCCGGCGCGCCCGCTCCGTGTCCCGGCTCCGCCGGCCCGCTCTGCGCCCGCTCACCGTAGGGTGCGGCCGCTCGCACCACCTCGGGCGGCCGTACGGACTGGGTCCGGCCCGCCCAGAAGTGCTGCGCGGCGAACGCCGCCGCGACGACGAGCACCACCGTCAGCGCGAGCACGCTCCGCCGCTCCAGGCCACACCTCGCCTGCAACCACACGGGCATGCGCTCCCGCACCGCGAGCCGGGCCCGCTCCCGCCAGGCCCCTTCCGCAAGGCGACCGTCCCCGCCGACTGCCCCGGCGCCCGCCCCACCGCCGACACCGTCGGGGACGCGGGCGGACGCCACCTCGACATCCACACCGACATCCACACCGGCTGCCGTAACGGTCTCCGGCCGATCCAGCCCATGCCGGGCACGTCCTACGGCAATCGTCTCCTCGGGCGGACCATGGCCCGACTCCCGCCGCTCCCCGCCCCGTTCGGCAGGCCCGCCGAACAGCACTTCCGCGCGGCGGCGGAGTTCCTCCGCCGAGGCATGGCGGTGCCGTGCCCGGCCGTGTGCGACAGGCCGGTGACGGCGGTGACGGATGCGGCCGTCGGACGCCGGTCCACGGCCGGGCCCGCTGGTCGCAGTCGCTGTGCGTGAACGTGATCGAAGTGCCATGCGACGAGGATCGGCCACGTCGGCACACTCGCGATGATCTTGCGCAATTCCCGGGGACCGCGGCCGACTTGTGGATAACCGGGCCACCCACACGGGTGATCAGAGCCCGCCGTGACCGTTCACTGCGGCGAAACCACGACTCCCAGCAACCCGGGCCCGGTGTGCGCCCCGATCACCGCCCCGACCTCGCTGACATGCAGATCGGCAAGCCCGGACACCCGTGCCCGCAACCGGTCGGCGAGGGCTGATGCCCGGTCCGGGGCGGCGAGATGGTGAACGGCGATGTCGACCTTGGCGCTGCCCGCGCGCTCGGCCGCGATCTCCTCCAGGCGTGCGATCGCCTTCGACGCGGTCCGCACCTTCTCCAGCGGTTGGATACGGCCGTCGGTCAGTTGCAGCAGCGGCTTCACCGCGAGCGCCGAGCCCAGCAGGGCCTGCGCGGCACCGATACGGCCGCCGCGGCGCAGGTAGTCGAGGGTGTCGACGTAGAAGTAGGCGGACGTGCCCGCGGCCCGCTTCTCCGCGGCTGTGACGGCCTCGTCCACCGTGCCGCCCGACTCCGCCGTCTCCGCCGCGGAGAGCGCGCAGAAGCCGAGCGCCATCGCGATCATGCCGGTGTCCACCACCCGCACCGGCACCGGCGCCTGCCGTGCGGCGACGACCGCCGCGTCGTACGTACCGGAGAGCTCGGCGGAGAGATGGAGGGAGACGATGCCGGTGGCGCCGGACTCGGCGACCTTGCGGTACGTCTCCTCGAAGAGGGCGGGGCTGGGCCGCGAGGTCGTCACCGGGCGCCGCTTCTGCAAAGCCTGGGCGAGGGCGCGGGTCGAGATCTCGGTGCCCTCCTCCAGCGCCCGGTCGCCGAGGACGACGGTCAGAGGTACCGCTGTGATGCCGTGGCGCTCCATCGTCCGGGTCGGCAGGTAGGCCGTTGAATCGGTGACGATCGCGACATGGCGGGACATGAGCTGGAGGTTACCTGCCGTAGCGCCCGTGCGGCAGCCCGGCCCCCGTGCCCTGTGACGCGACTGGCCGGATCAAGTGGTGCTCTCGGGGCGGGGCTTCTTCTGCCAGGGGTAGGTGGGACGCGGCCCCGGCGGGGTGATGGCGGGCCGCGCCGGCTCGTCCGCCGGGCTCGACTGCGGGGTCTCCGGCCAGGTCTGCCCGGCCGTCGCGGCATCGGCGGCGGGAGCCTCGGGCCACGGCCTCGCGGCGGGCTGCGGTTCCGGAGAGGAGGCGGGCTGGGACTCCGGCGTCGTCGTCCAGTGCCGCAGCGCCCCGGCCTCCATGTGGATCTGGGCGCTGAGTGTGTCCAGGTCGTCCTCCGCGAAGCGGTGGGCGCGGTCACGGGCGGCCCAGCGCAGGGCGTCCGCCGACTGAGTGATGCGTTCGGTGCGCTCCCGCAGCTCGGGCAGCCGCCCGCCGAGCGCGCCGCGGTCGGGCTCGGACTCCAGGCGCTTCAGCTCGTCGTCCAGCTCGTGCCCGTGCGCACTGAGGCGTTCGAAGAGGCCGAGGGACTCCTTCAGGGACTCGTCCTCGGCGACGGCCGCGTGCAGCGCGTCCTGGGTGGCACGCATGGAGGTGCGCAGTTTCAGCCGGAGTTGGGCGAGTTCGCCCGCGGCGCCCGGCTGGGCGAAGGACTTGGCCCGCAGGGTGTGGTCCTCGACCGTGCGGCGGGCCTGCGAGATGCCGCGGTCCACGCCGCGCTTGGCGGCGCCGACCACCTTCACCGTGGCGTACACACCGAGCCCGAGAAAGAGCACGAAGAGCAGGGCGAATACTGCGATCACTGCTTCCACCGGCTCCTCCTCAGGGCGTATCGGCACGTCTCACGCCGCTCTTCAACGGTAAACGCAACAGGCAGGCCCGGAGTTCCACAAGAACCCCGAACCTGCCCGTAGGGGACCACCCTGAGAGCCGTCCGCACTGCCTGGCGGCTACGCCGGAACGATGTTCACCAGCTTCGGCGCCCGCACGATCACCTTCCGGATCCCGGCCCCGCCCAGCGCGGCGACGACCTTCTCGTCGGCCAGCGCGGCCTTCTCCAGCTCGTCCTCGGAGATCGACGGCGAGACCTCCAGCCGCGCCTTGACCTTGCCCTTGATCTGCACGACGCAGGTCACGGTCTCGTCGACCACGTACGCCGGGTCGGCCACCGGGAAGTCCTGGTGCACCACGGAGTCCTCGTGCCCCAGCTTGCGCCACAGCTCCTCGGCGACGTGCGGGGCCAGCGGCGCGACCATCAGCACCAGCGGCTCGGCCACCGAGCGCGGCACCGCGCCGCCCGCCTTGGTCAGGTGGTTGTTCAGCTCGGTGACCTTGGCGATGGCGGTGTTGAACCGCATGCCCTCCAGGTCCCCGCGCACCCCGTCGATCGCCTTGTGCAGGGCGCGCAGCGTCTCCTCTTCCGGCTCGGCGTCCACGACGGTGACCTCGCCGGTCGCCTCGTCGACGATGTTGCGCCACAGCCGCTGGAGCAGCCGGAACTGGCCCACCACGGCGCGCGTGTCCCAGGGCCGGGAGACGTCCAGCGGGCCCATCGCCATCTCGTACAGACGCAGTGTGTCGGCGCCGTACTCCTCGCAGATCTCGTCCGGAGTGACCGCGTTCTTCAGGGACTTGCCCATCTTGCCCAGCAGGCGGGAGACCTTCTCGCCCTGGTAGTAGTACGCGCCGTCGCGCTCCTCCACCTCGGCGGCCGGCACCGCGATGCCACGGCTGTCGCGGTAGACGTAGGCCTGGATCATGCCCTGGTTGAACAGCTTGTGGAACGGCTCGGCGGAGGAGACGTGCCCCAGGTCGTACAGGACCTTGGACCAGAAGCGCGCGTACAGCAGGTGCAGCACGGCGTGCTCGGCGCCGCCGACGTACAGGTCGACACCGCCGTGCGGCTGTCCCTCGCGCGGGCCCATCCAGTACTGCTCGATCTCCGGGTCGACCAGCTTCTCGCTGTTGTGCGGGTCCAGGTAGCGCAGCTCGTACCAGCAGGAACCGGCCCAGTTGGGCATGGTGTTGGTCTCACGCCGGTACTTCTTCGGGCCGTCGCCCAGGTCCAGCGTGACGTTGACCCAGTCCTCGTTGCGGGACAGCGGGGTCTCGGGCTGGGTGTCGGCGTCGTCCGGGTCGAACGTGCGCGGCGAGTAGTCCTCGACCTCGGGCAGTTCCAGGGGCAGCATCGACTCGGGCAGCGCGTGGGCGATGCCGTCCTCGTCGTAGACGATCGGGAAGGGCTCGCCCCAGTAGCGCTGGCGGCTGAACAGCCAGTCGCGCAGCCGGAAGTTGACGGTGCCCTCGCCGGTGCCGGACCGCTCCAGCCACTCGGTGATGCGTGCCTTGGCGTCGACGACCCCCAGGCCGTCCAGGGAGACACTCTCCCCCGTGGAGTTGACGATCTTCGCGTCGTACGACACGAAGGCCGCGTCCCACGTCGAGGTGTCGGTGCCGCGGCCGTCGGTCGGCTCGACGACGCAGTTGATCGGCAGCTCGAAGGCGCGCGCGAACTCGAAGTCACGCGTGTCGTGTGCCGGGACCGCCATGATCGCGCCGGTGCCGTAGCCCATCAGCACGTAGTCGGCGATGAAGACCGGGATCTGCTCGCCGTTGACCGGGTTGGTCGCGTAGGCGCCGATGAAGACGCCGGTCTTGTCCTTGGCCTCGGCCTGGCGCTCCACGTCGGACTTGGAGGCGGCCTGGGCGCGGTAGGCGGCGACGGCATCCCCGGGGGTCGCGTGGCCGCCGGTCCACACCTCGTGGGTGCCCTCCGGCCAGGCGGCCGGGGTGAACTTCTCGACCAGCGGGTGCTCGGGCGCCAGGACCATGTAGGTGGCGCCGAACAGGGTGTCGGGGCGGGTGGTGAAGACGGTGATGCGCTCGCCGTCGATGGGGAAGTCGACGCGGGCGCCCTCGGAGCGGCCGATCCAGTTGCGCTGCTGCAGCTTGATGGCCTCGGGCCAGTCCAGCTCCTCCAGGTCCTCCAGCAGCCGGTCGGCGTAGGCCGTGATGCGCATGTTCCACTGGCGCAGCTTGGCCTTGAAGACCGGGAAGTTGCCGCGCTCGGAGCGGCCGTCGGCGGTGACCTCCTCGTTGGCCAGTACGGTGCCCAGCCCGGGGCACCAGTTGACCGGCGCGTCGGAGGCGTACGCCAGCCGGAACTCGCCCAGGACGTCGGCCTGCTCTGCGGCGCTCAGGTCGCTCCACGCGCGCGTGTGTCCCGGTACGGGCCGCTCACCGGACTCGAACTGGCCGATCAGTTCGGAGATCGGGCGGGCCTTCCCGGCCTCGTGGTCGTACCAGGAGTTGAAGATCTGTACGAAGATCCACTGGGTCCACTTGTAGTACTCCGGGTCGATCGTGGCGAACGACCGGCGCTTGTCGTGGCCCAGGCCCAGCCGGCGCAGCTGGGACTTCATGTTCTCCATGTTGGCTTCGGTGGACGCGCGCGGGTGCGTGCCGGTCTGCACGGCGTACTGCTCGGCGGGCAGGCCGAAGGCGTCGAAGCCCAGGGTGTGCAGGACGTTGTGGCCGGTCATGCGCTGGAAGCGCGCGAACACGTCCGTGGCGATGTAGCCCAGCGGGTGTCCGACGTGCAGGCCCGCACCCGACGGGTACGGGAACATGTCCATGACGAACTTCTTGGGCTTGGCGACGACCGACCGGTCGCCCGCCAGGTCGCCCTTCGGGTTGGGCGCGCCGTAGGTGCCGTCGGCGTCCCAGAAGTCCTGCCAGCGTGCCTCGATCTCGGCTGCCATGGCGGCCGTGTAGCGGTGCGGCGCTGCCACCTCGGAGGCGGCAGCGGGGTTCGTCTCGCTCATGATCCTCAAAGCTCCATCGATCGTCTCTGCCTGCGGCTGTGTCGTTCGAGAAACGAAAAATCCCCTCGCACAGGAGGGGACGCCGCGCCGATTCCGGCCACTCGACTCGTCCGGCGGCCGGGACTGATCAGCGCGGCCCGCTAAGCAGAAGGCGTACGGCACGCATGGCGTTAGGGTACCGCAGGCCCCCAGCGCGTCGCGACGCGCTTCCGGTGGGCCGTCTCGTTGCCCAAAAAGCTGAACCAAGGTCAAAAGTTACTTCGCGTAACAGTCGCTAAGGGACATCACAACAACCACATTGTCCTTTGATAACAACGCAATAACTCAAACCTCGTACCCATCGGTATGGCGCGGCTTAGAGTGCGGCAGCGGGACCGCTTTCCCGAACCGCTCGGAGTTGCCCCCATGAACCCTCATCGCAGTAACAGCTCGCTACACCCGGTCACCGGGATGTGGGGAGGCCGGTCGTGAACCCCAACGACTCCACGGCAGACGACTCCTTCGCCGAGTTCCTCAACTTCGGCGCGGGCGTGCTGTCCCTGGTATGCCTGACCTGCTCGGTGATCTGGGGCCTGGTCGCCCAGGACCGGATCCTCCTCGACGCCCGCAGGCGCATCCTGGCGCAGGCCGTGCACCGGACCACGGCCGTCGCCTCGATCGCCTTCCTGCTGGTGCACATCGGAGTGAAGCTGGCGCTGGAGCACACCTCGTGGATCGCCGCGGTGATCCCCTTCGGGCTGCTGTTCACCGACGAAGAGGTGGTCGCGGGCAGGTCCTTCCTGATCGGCCTGGGCACCCTGGCGGGCATGCTCATGATCTTCGTGGGCATCACGGGCGTGCTGCGCAACCGCTTCGCGTCCCCGGCGCCCGTCGCGGCCCGCTGGCGGGCCATGCACATGCTGGCCTACCCGGCCTGGTGCGCCGCGCTGGTCCACGGCCTCTACGCGGGTCGCCAAGCCAAGCCGATCTTCGTCGTCCTGTACTGCCTGGCCCTGGTCGGCGTGGCCGGAGCCCTCGCCCTGCGCACCGCTCCGCGCCCGGTCAAGCGCAAGGTCGCCGACAAGTTCGCCCAGCTCATCGGGCCCGGAGAGGGCCTGGGACGCAGGGACCTGGAGGAGAGCCGGGCCCGGGCGGGCACCGGCTCCGCGCTGCCCGGCTACGGGGGCCGGGACACGCCCGTGGGGGCCATGGCCTCCTCGTCGGGGCCGCGGTACGAGAAGGCGGAGCGCGCCGCTCCCCAGGAGTCCACGAGCGGCTTCGCCGCGGCCTACCGGGCCGTCTCGAGCCCGCCCCTGGGCCAGCAGGCGTTCGCGCCGGGGCCGACCGACCGCACGGAACTGCCGCTGGACATGCAGCCCACCCAGACCATCCCGACCGTGGACGGCCCCTCCAGCACCTCGGGCAACTGGCCGATCCCGTCCCCGCCGCCGGTCGGCGAGGCCCCGCCGTCGGCCTACGACCCGCTCCAGGACACGGGCTTCAACATCCCGCCCTACGACCCCCTGCAAGACACCGGTCAAAGCGTTCCGGCCTATGACAATCCAGGCGCCTCCGGCTATGGATCGAGTGACGTGTACGACACGGGTGAGACGAACGCCGTCTATGACACGTACTACCCGAACGACACGTACAACAGCGGTCCCGCCACTGAAACACTGCCCGGTGCGTCCTACGACTTCGACGCTCCGGGCTCGGGCGAACCTTGGAACACGCCTTCCGGAGGCTTTAAGTGAACGAGGCTTTGCCTGACGTACCCGAAGTCCGCGTGGTCGGCCTTCCCCAGCTCACGTCCGGCTTCGACCTTGTCGATCGGCTCGATCTGCCCATGCACCTGAAGGTGCATGGGCCACTCGAGCCGATGGGCGGCGAGCAGCTCGCGCAACTCGCCGAACGCATCAACCTGAAGGGCCGCGGCGGCGCGGGCTTCCCCTTCCACAAGAAGCTGCGCTCGGTCGCCGAGGCCGCGATCAAACGCGGCGTCCGGCCGGTCGTCGTCGTGAACGGAAGCGAGGACGAGCCGGCCTGCCGCAAGGACACGGTGCTGATCAACCGCGCTCCCCATCTGATCCTGGACGGCGCACTGCTGTGCGCGGAGGCGCTGGGTGCCCGCACGCTCGTGGTGGGGGTCACCCGTGAGTCCACACAGCGCTCCATGGAGGCCGCGCTGGCCGAACGCGGCCTCAGCAACGGCCGCAGATCGGCACTCCGCGCGCGTGTGCAGCGCAATCCGGTCCGGATGGTCACCGGCGCCGCCGCGTCGCTGATCCGCTCCATCGACGGCGGTCCGGCCATCCCACCGGGCCGCAAGGTCAGCGCCTCGCAGAACGGCGTCGGCGGCGCGCCCACGCTGCTGTCCAACGCCGAGACCTTCGCCCAACTGGCCATCGCCGCCCGCATCGGCCCGGAGCGCTACGGCAACACCGGCCTGTACGACGAGCCGGGCACCGTCATGCTCACGGTCTCCGGGGCGGTCGCCCGCCCCATGGTGATCGAGGTCCCGACGGGCGTGCCGCTGCGGTACGTCCTCCAGCTCGCCGGCGCCCCGCCGGTGCCGCAGGGCGTGCTCACCGGCGGCTACCACGGCAAGTGGATCGACGCGGCGACGGTCAACGAGGCGATCGTCTCCCGCAACTCCCTGGACGCGGTGGGCGGCGCGCTCGGCGCCGGCGCGATCCTGCCGATCACTCAGGAGACCTGCCCACTGGGCGAGTCACTGCGTGTCGCCCAGTGGCTGGCGGAGGAGAGCGCGGGCCAGTGCGGCCCCTGCTACCTCGGCCTGCCGGCCGCCGCGCGCGGCCTGGAGGACATCCTCAACGGCGGCGGACCGGCCGCCCTCGAAGCCCTCAAGCAGGTCGCCAAGAACGTGAAGCGGCGCGGCGCGTGCTCGCACCCGGACGGCTCCGCGATGTTCATCGAGTCGACCATCAAGGCGTTCACGGACGACCTGGCCGCCCATGTCCTCGGAAACGGCTGCGGACGGCCCGTGGAGGGCGTTCTGCCGCTCTTCGAGGGCGGCAGGGCCCCTACGGGCATCCCGGGCGGCGGCGAGTCCGAGGAGAACGGCCCCAGCCGTCAGAAGATCTTCGTCGACTGGACGCTGTGCCGGGGCCACGGCCTGTGCGCGGACATCCTCCCCGAGGTGTTCCAGCTCGGCGCCGACGGCTTCCCGACCGTGGCGCAGGCGAAGGTGCCGCGGTACGCCGAGGACAAGGCTCTACGCGCGGTGCGCCGCTGCCCGGCGCTGGCCCTGCGCATCGAGGAGGACACGCGCGCTCAGGGCGGCGCGCCGTCCCGCAACCTCCCCGTCCTGTCCCAGGGCCGCGGCCGCCGCGCTCTCGGCCGCTGAGCACACGTACGGCGGGCTCCCCTCAGGGGAGCCCGCCGTACGCGCACAGGGACACCACACACGAAGAAGGCGGGCCATCCGATCGGATGGCCCGCCTTCTCATCTGCTGTGGAGCTAAGGAGAATTGAACTCCTGACCTCCTGCATGCCATGCAGGCGCTCTACCAACTGAGCTATAGCCCCTTGCTGCGTCCCTCCGGGTTTCCCCGGCGGCGACGCCAACTTTACTGGTCCGGCGGGCCCAACACCAAATCGATTTCGCCTCGTACGGGGATGCCCGCTATGTCGGATTTACACCGACCTTGCGGGCTCTACGCCGTGACGAACGAATAGAACCGCTTGAGCGTGCAGTGCTCCTCCAGAAGCCGGCCGTAGATCGGCTCGCCCTCCAGCTCGCGGTACGTCTCGATCGGGTCGCCCTTTATGATCAGCGCCCGCGCGCACTCCTCGCACCAGTACTGGTAGTCGGGATTGATCGGCTCCATGTCGCGGACGATCGGAGTCCCGCTGCCACACCAGTCGCATTTCCGCCTGTGTGCACCCATCGATCAGCTCCAGCTGTGGCCGCAGGCCGTGCACACGTAGGAGATCCCGCCGTTGTCGCCGAGCATCTGGGCCACGTGCGCGGATCCGCAGGAAGGGCAGCTGAGGCGGGTCGACATATCCCCTGTCAATGCTGCTCCGAGGAGGTGGTCGACCTCCTGGATGCTCGCAGGCATCGCTACTCCTCCCGTCGGGCCGCGCCCCCTTCCGGCCGTTTGATTCTGCCACGGCCGGAGCAATACGGTCAGCGACGCCTCAGTACCAGTCCGGACACGGCAGGCGTCGTGGCCGTAGAGGTATACGCCTCAGCGGGCCCGAGTGACTCAACCCGGGGCACGAAAAATCCCGCCCCCTGGACGGGAACGGGATCTTGACGTGGAGCTAAGGAGAATTGAACTCCTGACCTCCTGCATGCCATGCAGGCGCTCTACCAACTGAGCTATAGCCCCTCTTGTTCCTTCCCGGCGGGCCGGGCGAACAAGAAGAACTTTAGCCTGCGACCTGCCGGAAAGTGAAATCCGGGTCAGTCGTCGTCGCCGAGCACCGGTTCCGGCAGCGTGCCGGCGTTGTGCTCCAGCAGGCGCCAGCCGCGGGCGCCTTCGCCGAGGACGGACCAGCAGCAGTTGGAGAGTCCGCCGAGGCTCTCCCAGTCGTGGGGGTCCAGGGCGAGGAGGCGGCCGATGGTGGTGCGGATGGTGCCGCCGTGGCTGACCACGACGAGCGTGCCGTCCTCCGGGAGCTTCTCGGCGTGCCGCAGCACCACGGGGGCGGCGCGGTCGGCGACCTCGGTCTCCAGTTCGCCACCACCGCGGCGCACCGGCTCGCCGCGCTTCCACGCGGCGTACTCCTCGCCGTGCCGGGCGATGATCTCCTCGTGCGTCAGGCCCTGCCAGACACCCGCGTAGGTCTCGCGCAGCCCCTCGTCGTGGGTCACGTCGAGGCCGGTGAGCGCGGCGAGCTCGGCGGCCGTGTTCGCGGCCCGCTTCAGGTCGGAGGCGACGATCGCGGCCGGCTTCAGGCCGACGAGCAGCCGGGCGGCGCGGCGGGCCTGGGCGACGCCGGTCTCGGTGAGCTCGACGTCCGTGGTGCCCTGGAAGCGGCGCTCCACGTTCCACGCGGTCTGGCCGTGCCGCCAGAGGATGATGCGGCGGCCCCGGCCCTTGCCGGCGGACGCCTCACTGAAGGAGGTCACCGCCAGTCACCTTCCAGCTCCGCCGCCTCCTCGGCCGCTCGCAGCTTGGCGTGCTCCTCGGCCTTGCCGCGGGTGGCCTTGGCGTCCTCGGGCAGCTCCAGCTCGGGGCAGTCCTTCCACAGCCGCTCCAGGGCGTAGAAGACGCGCTCCTCGCTGTGCTGGACGTGGACGACGATGTCGACGTAGTCGAGCAGCACCCAGCGGGCCTCGCGGTCGCCCTCGCGGCGCACCGGCTTGGCGCCGAGCTCCTTGCTGAGGCGCTCCTCGATCTCGTCGACGATCGACTTGACCTGACGGTCGTTGGGAGCGGAGGCCAGCAGGAAGGCGTCCGTGATGGACAGCACGTCACTGACGTCGTAGGCGACGATGTCGTGTGCCAGCTTGTCGGCGGCCGCCTGGGCGGCGGTGTTGATCAGCTCGTGAGAGCGGTCGGTCACGGTCACTACAAGGCTTTCCGTCGGCGGTCACTTGCCACCAAGGGTCTCACGGACCGCCGTGCGCCCCCCACGCGATTACGGGGACCGGGTGGGGGGCGTACTCCTGCCGGCTAGTCGGACGACGGCTTGTAGTCCTGGCCGAGGACGACGGCGACGTCGGCGCCCGCGGAGATCCGGCCCTTGGTGACGGAGCCCTCTGGCAGGCCCAGGGTCTTGGCGACCTCGGCCGCGTCGGCCTTGCCGGCGGCGTCGGCGTAGGTGACCTTGGACGTGGCCTGGGCGGAGCCGGGCGTGCCGCCCTCCAGGAAGGTGAAGCCGCCGTTGAGGAGCACGACGCGGGCCTTCTCCGTGTTGTCCTTCACACCGCTGGCGTTCTGGACGGAGACGCTGACGGCGGCGTCCTTGTCGGGGCTCTTGGCGGTGCCGCCGAGGACGTTCTTGACCACGCCCTCACTGGCCTGGGCGCTGAGCGTGCCGTCCGTCCGGACGGGCAGCAGGTCCGTCCGGTAGTCGCCGCCCTTGGCGAGGTCGGAGAGCCCGGCGAGGAAGGTGCCGAGGTCCTTGTCGGTCAGGGACGGGTCCAGGATCTGCGCCAGGGTCTGGATCGTGGTCGTCGCGGCCTGCGGGTCGGAGGACAGCTTGCGCAGTACGCCTTGCAGGACCTGCCCGAAGCGCTCCAGCTGGGCGTTCTGGGCCTCGCCGGGGGCGCGGTAGGTGGCGTAGGCGACGGCCATCTTGCCGCTGAGGGTCTGTGCCTTGCCCTGGTTGACCAGGGGGGCCGCGCCCTTCTTCTCGGCGCCGGGGTCGGGGACGTCCGTGTCGGTGTCGACGTCGATGTTGCCGACGAGGTCTACGAGGTTCTGGAGGTAGGGGGTGTCCAGGCGCCAGGTGCCCTGGATGTCGGTGCCGAGGACCGTGTCGAGTGCGTCGCGGGTGCCGTCGGAGCCGTCGTCCTCGACCGACTTGGCGAGCGTCGTCGTGGTGCCGTCGTCGCTGGTCAGGGCGAGGGAGTTGGGCAGCAGGACGGTGGTGCCCCGCTTGGTGGTGGTGTTGTCCACGAGGAGGGCCGTGGCGGTGCCGCCGCCCTTGGTGTCGTGCAGGTGGACGACGATCACGTCGCGCTTCTGGGCGCCCGCGGCCGTGGCGGTGCCCGTCGCGGAGTCGTCGGAGGACAGGGCGGGCAGCTTCCCCGCGTACCAGAGGTAACCGACACCGCCGACCGCGGCGAGCGCGAGGACGACGACCAGGGCGACGATCCGGCTGCGGGCGCGGCGCCGGGCCTCCTCGCGGCGCTCGGTGCGGTTCTCGGTGAACTTCAGCCAGTCGATGACGTCTTCGGAGTTGTCGTCGGGATCCTCGACGAAGGCGAACTGCTCGGTGTGGTACTCCCGTTCGGGCCGGTCGCGGACGTCCTCCTCGTCGGCCGGGCCCGCCTGCTGCGGGATGTGGGCGGTCTGTTCGGCGACCCGGGGCTGCTGGGCCGTACCGGCGCCGGCCGCGGCCTGGCCATAGGGGTCGTGGGGCGCGGTGCCGTGCTGGTGCTGCCCGGAGGCGTAGGGGTCGTAGGAGCCGTAAGCAGACTGCTGCTGCTGACCGGTGCCGTAGTCGTACGCGGCCGGGGGCTGCTGCCCTGTCGTGGCGTACGGGTCGTAGCCGTAGCCCTGCTGTTGCTGCTGGGCGTACGGGTCGTACGTCTGCTGCTGGGTCTGCTGTGCCGGGACCTGGCGGTAGACAGGCCGGCCGTACTCGTCGTAGCCGACGAGCTCGTACTGGTCGTCCCCGTACCCCGGGTCGTATCGGTCGTTCACCGGTGCCCCTCTCGGCTCACTCGCCGCGGTACAGCTCGCGCTTGTCGATGTAGCGCACGACTCCGTCCGGCACCAGATACCAGATGGGGTCGCCCTTGGCGACTCTCGCACGGCAGTCCGTGGAGGAGATGGCGAGGGCGGGGACCTCGACGAGGGAGACGCCGCCCTCCGGAAGTCCTGGGTCGTTCAGGTGGTGGCCCGGCCGGGTGACCCCGATGAAGTGCGCGAGGGAGATCAGTTCCTCGCTGTCCCGCCAGGTGAGGATCTGGGACAGCGCGTCGGCGCCCGTGATGAAGAACAGGTCCGTCTCGGGGTTGAGCGCGCGCAGGTCACGCAGGGTGTCCACGGTGTAGGTGGGGCCGCCGCGGTCGATGTCGATGCGGCTCACCGAGAACTGCGGGTTCTCGGCGGTCGCGATGACCGTCATCAGGTAGCGGTCCTCGGCCGGGGAGACCTTGCGGTGGGACTTCTGCCATGGCTGGCCGGTCGGGACGAAGACCACCTCGTCGAGGCGGAACGCCGCGGCGACCTCGCTGGCCGCCACGAGGTGCCCGTGGTGGATCGGGTCGAAGGTGCCGCCCATGACGCCGAGGCGGCGCTTGCCCAGCCGGGGCCGGTCGTTTCCGGGGCCGTCGATCTGGCGGTGCGCCGTGACGGCACGGCGAGGCTCCGAGTGTCGCTCGGTGCCGCTCGCCGTGTCCTGTGCCGAGTCGTGCGGCGTCTCGTTCGCCGGACCGGTAGGCATGTCCTGCTCTCCCATGCGTGCAGACCCTACCGGCCCTGCCTGAGGGCTCCGGCCGCCCCCGGGTTCCCTGGGCGCCCCGCGCGGGGCGCCCCGCCGGGCTCAGCGGTCGCGGTTGAAGCGGGTGGTGACCCACAGCATCAGCAGCAGGATGAAGAGAGCGGCACCACCGGTGAGGTAGGGGCTGAGGCTCTCGTGGTTTCCGCCGTGCTCCTCGCCCTCGGCGGCGAGGGTGACCAACTGGGCAGCGGTGCTGTGGAAGCTCATCTTCGGCAGGACCTATCGCATGTGGGCGGGTTAAAGACGTCGGCTCATCGTAAGCGGGCGCCCCGACCGCGATCACCCCGACTCCGCCTGTTCGTGACGCGGAGGCGGTGCCCGCTCCCACCCGGCCCGGTCCCGGGGCCTCGTGCGGGGAACCTTCCCGGTGCCTCAGTCGTCCTTCCGTCTGTAGCCACGCAGCAGGAACCACGCGGTCAGCACACAGCCCAGGATCATCACGATCAGTACGTACCGCAGCATCCCCGGCCCTCCTTGCCGCTCGGCGGCGGTCGCGGCCTCTGCGAGCCAGGCGGCTGCGGGGTGGTGCTCCATGGCGGCGGTCTCCTTCGCTGTACTGCCCGACCACCGTAACTCCGCCTAGGCTGGGCTCTGCCTCGGGGAAGCAAAAGGCCGCACAAAGGGCCGTAAAGGTCACACAGACGCACATGGGGGAAGACATGTCCGACGGCCACGAGCACAACGGGCACGAGCACGTGCCGAGCAGGCAGCGCAGGCGCTTCCCCGGAATCTCCTCGCGTACGTACGAGCACCCGGCCGACCGCTCGGCCCTGGTGGCGCTGCGCAAGCTGAGCGGTTTCGACACGGTGTTCAAGGCGCTCAGCGGCCTGCTGCCCGAGCGCAGTCTGCGGCTGCTGTTCCTGTCCGACTCGGTACGGGTGTCCGACCAGCAGTTCTCGCATCTGAACGTGATGCTGCGGGACGCCTGCTACATCCTGGACCTGGAGAAGGTCCCGCCGATGTACGTGAACCAGGACCCGCAGCCGAACGCGATGTGCATCGGCCTGGACGAGCCGATCATCGTCGTGACGACGGGCCTCGTCGAACTGCTCGACGAGGAGGAGATGCGGGCGGTCGTCGGCCACGAGGTGGGGCACGCGCTGTCCGGGCACTCGGTCTACCGGACCATCCTGCTGTTCCTGACCAGCCTCGCCGTCCGGGTCGCCTGGATCCCCCTGGGCAACCTCGCGATCATGGCGATCGTGACCGGGCTGCGCGAGTGGTTCCGCAAGTCGGAGCTGTCCGCGGACCGGGCGGGGCTGCTGGTCGGGCAGGATCTCCAGGCGTCCATGCGGGGTCTGATGAAGATCGCGGGCGGTAACCACCTGCACGAGATGAACGTGGACGCGTTCCTCGCCCAGGCCGAGGAGTACGAGGCCGGGGGCGACCTGCGCGACTCGGTGCTGAAGATCCTGAACGTGCTGCCGCGCTCCCACCCCTTCACCACCGTGCGGGCGGCCGAGCTGAAGAAGTGGGCCGAGTCGCGGGACTACCAGCGGATCATGGACGGCCACTACCCGCGGCGCGACGAGGACAAGGACACCTCGGTCCGGGACTCCTGGCGGGACTCGGCGAACCACTACTCGACCCATGTGAAGAACTCCAAGGACCCGCTGATGAAGCTGGTCACCGACCTCGCCGGCGGCGCCGGCGACCTGGGCGACCGCGTCCGCCGCGGCTTCGGCGGCTTCACCAACCCGGCTCAGAAGCCGCCCCAGGGGCCCGGGACGCCGGGCACGTCGGACTCCCCGGGAGACGACCGGCCGCCGCGCGACGAGAGCTGAGAAGCCCGGAGGGGCACCGGGAGGGGCACCGGGAGGGGCACCGGGAGGGGCACCGGGAGGGGCACCGGGAGGGGCACCGGGAGGGGCACCGGGAGAACCACAGCGCCCAGCGCCGGCTGGAGCGCCCGGAAGCCCGCCGTCACACCCTCGGCTGCGCGCTCGTCGCCAGGGAGCCGCACAGGGCCGTGGCACTGCCCGTGGCGTAGGGGTCCGTGCCGGCGGGGCCGCCTTCCTTGGCCGTCTGGCCGGCCAGGAGGGGGCGCAGGTGGTTCGTGGAGTCCTCGGCACAGGAGAGCGGGCCGGCCTGGACGTAGGAGACGACGAGCTGGGCCTGGTGCAGGCGCAGGTCGTCGCGGTCGAAGCGGAAGTGCAGCTCGCGCCGGACGGTGAACAGGGACGCCTCGGCCTTGCCACCGGCCCCGGCGGGCCGCAGTGCGTACACGAACGTGTGGTCGGCGGTGACCTCGAGCGTGGAGGAGTCGGCCTCCGCGGCCTGGAGCGTGCCCTGGACCCGAACCCTGCGGTCGGCCAGCTCGGCGCGGGAGGGGTCGAAGCGGACGAGCCATCCGGTGGGCGCGTGGCGTCCGTCCGCGGTGGGGCGGGCGAAGCTCTGATCGAACTGGTCGAGCTGGTCGGGGGCCAGCAGCACGCGGACGGCGCGGACCTCACGGCCCGTGAGCACGTCCGGGTCGAGGGCGGAGCGGACGATGTAGTCCTTGGCGGTGGTCAGGGCGGACACGACCTGGCTGTCCGAGAAGTGCGCGGTGCGCCGCGAGGCGGGCAGCGGCACGCCCTCCGCGCCGGTCTTGAACTGTGCGGCGGGGCTGCGCTCGTACAGGTACGCCGTGTCGGCCGTGCCGGGCACCTTGCCCTCGGGGGCGAGCGGGATGACGGTCATCCGCAGGGGTTCGGCGGTCTCCTGGGCGGCGGGGGCCTGGTAGGGGTGCCGTACACCCATGTAGATCGCGGTGCCGAAGGCGAAGGCGATCAGCAGGACCAGGACCAGTGCCTGCCGGGACAGGCCCCGGCGCAGGGGAGCGACGCGGCGCACGGCGGGCGCGTGGTCGCTGATCCGCTCCTGGGCGGAGTACTCCTGAAGGCGGGCAGCGCGGACGAACGATTCGTCGAAGACGACGGATCGGTACTCGTCCTCTCCACCTCCGGGAGCGCCCTCGGGTGTCCCCTCAGGTGGATCTCCTGGCCCGCCCATATCTTCAGGGTAGGTCTCCGGGAGCTCGGGTAAACGCCCTGCCGCACCACAAGTTCTGACAGGTCCTCACCAATGTGAGCGGGTTCCGGTCAGGGGTTGCGCGGGATCACCGAGACGGCCGGCTGGGAGTAGTCCGCGGAAGCGGAGGGAGCCGCCCCGCTGCCCTGTTCCAGCCCGGTCGAGGTGGGCGCCGGCACGGGGTCCTGGCGGTTGGAGGACGCGCCCCGGTAGACCGCCGTGAAGGCCAGCGCGACCATGCCGATGCCCATCACGAGGGCGAGCACCCAGGCGACGGGGCGGTGCCAGCGGACCCGTTTGGAGTACGGCCCGGTGCCGCCGTAGTGGTCCTCGAGGACATCGGGGTCGTCCAGGTCGTCCAGCTCGGGATCATGGCCAAAATTGCCGGACCCGTCCGGGCCGTACCCGTCGTCGTACCGCTCGCCTCTGGAGTGGGCGCGGCGCGCCTCCGCCTCGGCTCTCGCCTTGGCGGCGGCCAGGAGGCGCTCCACGGCGCTCGGCTCGTGCACCACGGCCGCGCGTACGAAGGCCTCGTCGAAGACCACGGAGGCGAACTCTTCGTCCGACACCCCGCGGTCGTGGTCGTCGTCGGGCTCCCGGCCGTCAGGAAACGGCGTGCCCCCCACGTCCTCCGGCACGGTTCCAGAGTAGACCTGGGGGGTCATTTTGGGCAGACGGTATGGAAATTCATCCGCCGGTTGAGACGGCGTTCACGGGGTGCCGCACGGCGCACGCCCGGCCGGTCCTCCCCTGCCGCACACACATGCGCCGCGTCACACACCCACGCGGCAGTCGGTCAGCGCCGCACGTGCCCGTCACCAGTGACGATGTACTTCGTGCTGGTCAGCTCGGGCAGACCCATCGGGCCACGGGCGTGCAGCTTCTGCGTGGAGATGCCGATCTCCGCACCGAAGCCGAACTGGCCGCCGTCGGTGAAGCGGGTGGAGGCGTTGACGGCGACCGTCGTCGAGTCGACCAGCTGGGTGAAGCGGCGGGCGGCCTGCTGCGACGTGGTGACGATGGCCTCGGTGTGGCCGGAGGTCCACAGCCGGATGTGCTCGACGGCCTTGTCCAGCGAGTCCACCACGGCCGCGGCGATGTCGTACGACAGGTACTCCGTCTCCCAGTCCTCGGCCGTCGCCTCGACGACCGTGGCCTTGGAGTCCTTGGCGTAGGCCAGGACGCGCTCGTCGGCGTGCACGGTGACCCCGGCGCCGGCGAGGGCGTCCAGGGCCCGCGGCAGGAACTCGGCGGCGATGTCCTGGTGGACCAGAAGGGTCTCGGCGGCGTTGCAGACGCCGACGCGCTGGGCCTTGGAGTTGATCAGGATCTCGACGGCCATGTCCAGGTCGGCCTGGGCGTCGACGTAGACGTGGCAGTTGCCGGTGCCGGTCTCGATGACCGGGACGACCGACTCCTGGACGACCGTGTTGATCAGCGAGGCGCCGCCGCGCGGGATGAGCACGTCGACCAGGCCGCGGGCGCGCATCAGCTCGCGCACGCTGTCGCGGCTCTCGCCGGGCACCAGCTGGATGGCGTCGGCGGGCAGCCCGGCACCGCCCACGGCGTCGCGCAGGACGCGCACGAGGGCGCTGTTCGACTGGTACGCCGAGGAGGAGCCGCGCAGCAGGACCGCGTTGCCGGACTTCAGGCAGAGGGCGGCGGCGTCGACGGTGACGTTCGGCCGGCCCTCGTAGATGATCCCGACGACGCCGAGCGGCACGCGGACCTGGCGCAGGTCGATGCCGTTGGGCAGCGTGGAGCCGCGTACGACCTCGCCGACCGGGTCGGGCAGCGCGGCGACGTCGCGGACGTCCGAGGCGATGGCGCGGACCCGCTCGGGGGTGAGCGTGAGCCGGTCGATCATGCCCTCGCTGATGCCGGCCTCGCGGGCCTTGGCGACGTCCTTGGCGTTGGCCTCGACGATCTCGCTCGTACGGACCTCCAGCGCGTCGGCGATGGCGAGCAGCGCGTCGTCCTTGTCGGCCCTCGGCAGCGGCGCGAGGCTCGCGGCGGCGGCCTTGGCGCGGTAGGCGGCCTCGGTGACCGGGGACATGGAGTCGTACGGCGAAAGCGTGGTCATAAGGGAAGCGTAGTGTGCCGGGCGGGACCGTTCACCGCGCGTTCCACACCCCGAGACACTCTGCGAGACGGCTTCCGGGCCGGGTCAGAACGGATGGACTCCGACCGGCGACGCGGGCGGCGGACCGTACCCCTCGGCGATGCGCTGGTGGTAGGTCGCGCGGTCGATGACCTCCAGGCCGACGATCTCCCAGGGCGGCAGCCCCGCGGTCTGCCGGTGCTCGCCCCACAGGCGCAGGGCGACGGCGGCCGCGTCGTGCAGGTCGCGGGCCTCTTCCCAGTAGCGGATCTCCGCGTGGTCGACCGCGTATCGGCTGGTGAGGAGGAAGGGATGGTCGTGGGCGAGCTGTTCGAGGGCGCGCCGGACCTCGGGGAGCGGGGCCTCCTTGCCGGAGACGCTGAGGGTGACGTGCCACAGGCGCGGCGTGTCCGCGGGTTCCTCGCCCTCGAACCGGTCCCCGGCCGCCACGCTCGTCAGGGCCCGCTCCTCACCGGCCGCGCGGGAGCCGGCACCACCACGGGACGCCGTGGCCCCAGGGCGCACTCGTCTCACGACGGCCTCCTTTGCACTGTGGCGCTGCTGTGGAATATGTCCCCGAGACAAAGTTGAGCAGGCCGCAGGAGATCGCGGGGCGGTTTTGCGGAACGTCCACCACCGGGGGCGGAGGTTTCGACCCATTACGGGTGCAGGAGCACCAGGTCGTCCCTGTGTACGACCTCGCGTTCGTACGCGGGTCCGAGTTCGCGAGCCAGTTCGCGGGTCGAGCGGCCGATCAGCCGGGGGATCTCCTTGGCGTCGAAGCTGACGAGCCCCCGGGCCACGGCCCGCCCCGTGGCGTCCCGCAGCTCGACCGGGTCACCGGCGCTGAACTCGCCCTCGACGGCGGCGATCCCGGCGGGCAGCAGCGACTTGCGGCGCTCCACGACGGCCTCGACGGCACCGTCGTCCAGGGTGAGGGCGCCCTGCGGGGTGGAGGCGTGCTGGAGCCACAGCAGCCGGTCGGCGGAGCGCTTGCCGGTGGGGTGGAAGTAGGTGCCGGTGTCCTGGCCGGACAGGGCGTCGGCCGCGTGGACGGCGCTGGTGAGCACGACGGGCACGCCGGCGGCGGCCGCGATGCGGGCGGCCTCCACCTTGGTGACCATGCCGCCGGTGCCGACGCCGGCCTTGCCCGCGCTGCCGATCTCGACGCCCGAGAGCTCGGAGGGGTCGCGCACCTCGGCGATGCGGGAGGTGCCGGGCTTGCCGGGGTCGCCGTCGTAGACGCCGTCCACGTCGGACAGCAGGACCAGCAGGTCGGCGTGGACGAGGTGGGCGACCAGAGCGGCGAGGCGGTCGTTGTCGCCGAAGCGGATCTCGTCCGTGGCGACGGTGTCGTTCTCGTTGACGACCGGGAGGGCGCCCATCGCGAGGAGCTTGTCGAGGGTGCGCGAGGCGTTGCGGTGGTGGGCGCGGCGGCTCATGTCGTCGGAGGTCAGGAGCACCTGGCCGACGCGGACGCCGTAGCGGGCGAAGGAGGCGGTGTAGCGGGCGACCAGCAGGCCCTGGCCGACGCTGGCGGCGGCCTGCTGCCGGGCGAGGTCCTTGGGGCGGCGGCTCAGGCCCAGCGGGGCGAGGCCGGCCGCGATGGCGCCGGAGGAGACCAGGACGATCTCGCGCTCACCACCGCTGCGGACCTTCGCGAGCACGTCGACCAGCGCGTCCACGCGGTCGGCGTCCAGGCCCCCCGACGCGGTCGTCAGCGAGGAGGACCCGACCTTGACGACGATCCTGCGGGCCTCGCCCACGGCCTGCCTTGCCCCTGCCACGTCGCCGTCCGTCCCCTCGCGTCGATTCGGTCGCTCACCAGGAAATCTACGGGACGGGCGGGCGGGGCGCGGCGCCGGTCCACGCTACGGACGGTGCCGCCCGCGTCACGGGAGGGCGGCAGTCACCCTTCTTCTGTCCCACCACGCGACAGGAACGCGATCTTCCGCTACGGTCCCACGACACCACGGGACGGCAGCCGCCCTCTACGCCCTGACGACACGCGCGTGTCGTCAGGAGGTCGCCGCGCGTTAACCCGGGCGGCCGACCTGCGCCGACCCGACGCTCCTGGAGTGACCGCAGTGCCCCTACCTCTCCCCCGCCCACCGGCCCTGCTGAAGGGGCTGGTCACCATCGTCCTGGCCGCCGCGTTCGCCGCTCAGGCGGTCGCGGCGCTGCTGCCCCACGTTCCACTGCTGCTCGCCGCGACCACCGTCTCCCTCGCCACCGAGGGCGTCCTGTACCGGTGGCAGCGCGGGGTGCTGTCGCTGTTCGCCAAGTCGCACGCGGACATCACCGTGCGGCACGTCCTGCGGGACCTGCTGCTGGTCGTGGGTCTGCTGCGGCTCGGCGAGCAGGACCGGGAGACCGTGTACGCCCCGCTCGTGGCCGGGCTGCTCGCCTTCTACGTGCTGCACTGCGCGATCCAGGCGGTCTCCGTGCTGGTGCGCCGGACCCGCACCCTGCCGGTGGTGACCCGGAACATCGACGCCTCGGCGCTGCGGCTGTCCAAGGCCCCGTCCGCGCTGCTGCGCCGCCCCGGCCACCGGCTGCTGGTGTTCGGCCTGCCGGCGACGGCGGGGCTGCTTGCCGCCGCGCCGGGCGACGAGCCCGTGTACGCGGCCGCGGGCATCGCGCTCTCCCTCGCGCTCGCGCTGACCGGCCTCGGCGCACTGCTCTTCCGGCTGCTGCCGGGGCGCCGCCCGGCCGGCGAGCAGGAGGTGCTCGACTGGTTCGACGCGTGGCTGGCCGAGTACCGGCCGACCGTGGGCCTGTACTTCTCCGGCGGTGCCTCCTCGGCCTACCAGGCGAACATGTGGCTGGAGCCGCTCGCCAAGACCGACGGGAAGCCGGTCATCGTGCTGCGCGAACGGTTCATGGTGCAGAAGATCGCGGCGACGGACATCCCGATCGTGTGCCTGCCGAAGGTGTCCACGCTGATGCGCCTCGAGCACTCCACGCTCCAGGTCCTCATCCACCCCTCGAACTCGGGCAAGACCTCCCAGGTGCTGCGCATCCCCACGATCAGGCACACCTTCGTCAACCACGGCGAGAGCGACAAGCTGTCCTCCTGCAACCCGTACGCGAAGGCGTACGACGAGGTCTGGGTGGCCGGGCCCGCCGCGCGCGAGCGGTACGCGCTGGCCGAGGTGGGCGTCGAGGACAAGGACGTGGTGGAGACGGGCCGTCCGCAGCTCGACGCCGTACGGCCGTACGCCGGTCCGCCTGCGGGGCCCCGCGGCGGAGCCGCTGACGGGCACTTCACGACCGTGCTGTACGCGCCGACCTGGGAGGGCTGGGACGGCAACCCCGGCAACACGTCGGTGATCGCGGCCGGGGAGAACCTGGTGCGGGCGCTGCTGGCGGACCCGGGCGTGCGGCTGCTGTACAAGCCGCATCCGCTGACCGGGTCGGTGGACCCGCGCGCGGGCGCGGCCGACCTGCGCATCCGGGAGCTGATCCGGGCGGCCAACCGGGAGCGGACGGGGGCGCGTCGTCCCACGGTCGGTCCCGAACTGGCCCGGCTCACCGAGGAGCTGGACCGGCTCACTACGACCGCCTTCCGGACCGGGGCCGACACGGTGGAGCGGATGCGGGTGCAGTCGGCGCCGGAGCCGGGCCGTGCGGAGGCGGTGGCACGGGCGACGGCGGCCTGGGAGGAGGCGTACTGGGCCTCGCTGCCGGAGAGCGAGCACCAGATCATCACGGACGCCCGGCCCGCGCTGTACTCCTGCTTCAACGTGGCCGACCTGCTGATCAGTGACGTGTCGAGCGTGATCAGCGACTTCCTGGCGAGCGAGAAGCCGTACGCGGTGGCGAACACCAGCGGACTGCCCGAGGAGGCCTTCCGTACGGCCTTCCCGACGGTGGCGGCGGCGACCGTGCTGACGCCGGACGCGGCCGGGATGCCGGACCTGCTGGAGACGGTCCGGCACCCGGAGAAGGACGACCTGGCCCAGGCACGCGCCGCGTTGAAGCTGCGCCTGCTGGGCCCGGCCGATCCGCCGTCGCAGGAGCGCTTCAACGCGGCCGTACGGGCCCTGTGCGAGGAGGCCCGGGCCCACCGGGCACGAGTGGCGGAGCGCCTGACGGCGGAACTGCCCGGCCAGCGCACGGAGCCGGCGGGTGACGGGGCGGGCCTGCCGACGGCCGCACCGCGCTAGCGCTCAGCACGACGAACCAGACGAACCAGCGGACGGCACGACGAACCGACCGGCGAACCAGGCGCGGGGCCGTGGGCGATCGACCCACGGCCCCGCGCCCGTGTTCAGGCCGCCTGCCGCACCTCACGCGACGTCAGCACCCGCCGCGCCTTGCGCACCGCCCGGCGTACGAACGTGTCGACGCCGCCCTCGCGGTAGCCCGGGAAGGCGCGGGCCTCGCGCGGCTCGGCGAGGTACACCGAGTCGGGGATGCCCGCGGCGCGGTCGCGGAAGTGCGGATAGGCCAGGTAGACGCGGCGGCCCTTCTTCTCCAGGAGGGCCGCCGCCTGCTTCTTGGCCTTGACGAACTTCACGACGTCCAGCAGCAGTTCCGGACGCTGCTCGGCGACCAGGTGCAGCCGCAGCCGCTCGTGGACCTTGAGACGCTGGGCGACGCCCTCGGTCCAGTACGCGTCCATCAGCGGCTTGGCCAGCTCGAACTTGTGCCGGCGTATCTCCTCGCTGTCCGTCAGGTACTTGGGCCCGAACTGCGGCAGCAGCGTGACGAGGAAGGGCCGGACCATGAGCTGGTCGCGCCGGCCGCCCGCGGGGACGAGGTCGGCGATCAGGTTCATCAGCGCCCGCGCGGAGTCGAAGCGCAGCGTGTAACTGCCGCTCTTCGTCACGTGCTTGCCGTCGTCACGGCCGACCAGGTAGTAGCAGGTGTGGTCGGCGACCACCGAGACGCCGTCCGCCCGCAGGTACGCCTCCATCGTGAACAGCGCGTCCTCGCCGGTGAACAGCGACTCGTCGAACCGCATGCCGTGCCGGTCGAGCAGCTCCCGGCGGAACAGCTTCTGCGCGCTGAGCGTGAACTTGATGTTGGACGAGTAGACGTCCGTGCGCTCCACCGTCTTGCCCCACATGGACTTCGGCGCCGAGCGGTTGACGCCCTCGACCTTGCCGAGGACGACGTCCGTGCCGGCCCGGTCGGCCATGTCGACCATCCGTTCCAGGGCCTCGGGGCCCAGCCGGTCGTCGGCGTCGAGGAAGAAGACGTAACGCCCGGTCGCCTTGCCCAGACCGACGTTGCGCGGGCCGCTGGGGCCGCCGGAGTTCTCCTGCCGGATCACCAGGACGTGCATGGGAGCGCGCTCGGCGAATTCCTCCAGGTACTCCCCCGTGCCGTCCGTCGATCCGTCGTCCACCGCTATGACCTCGATGCGCTCCGGATCGATGGTCTGTGCCTCGACGGACGAGAGGCACTCGATCAGGTACGGCATCGCTTCGTACGCACCGATGATCACACTCACATCAGGCTGCGCCACGGTCACGTTTCCCCCTAGTCAATGGGATATTCCCCCCGTATCTCCTCATTCGCTACTTGGTAGACGGGTGATCGAGGCAAGCGGTTGCCTCGCTCACCCGTATCAGTGAGTCACGTCACATGGTGAACCGGCAGGCGGCGGGAACGAGAAAGAGTTCGGCCCCCGAGGAATGCTCCTCAGGGGCCGAACTCTGAAGCAGGCGGCGGCGGTTCAGCCCGTGCCGACGCCGTCCGTGTCACCGGCGGAGGACACCCGCTGACCGGGCACGGCGTTCGCCAGTTTCTCCGCGTCGGCGGTGGCGGCCGCGATCCGTGACTCCTGGCCGACGTTGCGCGTCTCGGCCTTGATCGCGAGGTTCGCGACGGCGGTGTTGAACTGGTCGATGGAGGCCGGCTCGTCCGGGCCCAGCAGGTACTGCTTGAGCTCCTTGCGGTCCTCGGCCAGCGGATCGGCGGCCGGGTCGCGCACCGCGCCGAGCAGCTCGCCCAACTCGGCCGCGCTGTTGGACAGGATCACCGCGGCACGCACCGCCGTGTTGTTCCGCTTGAACTCCTCGGCACCCAGCTCCGCGGAGTCGGTGACCGCGTACGGCTTGCCGCTCGCGATGAAGTCGGAGACCACGCTGGAGATGTCCGAGACCATCGCGTCCGAGACGTTGAAGCAGTCGTACAGCCGCGGCTCGGAGCCGGTGATGACGCGGTGCTCCCAGGTGGGGAAGGAACGCCAGTAGGCGTCGTTCCACTCGGCGCGCAGCCGGGCGACCTCCTCGTGCCGGGCGACGTCGATCTGCCCGTCACGGGTGGCCTCGGCCTCGTCGCGGCCCTTGTCGCCGGTACCGGCCAGCTGGGCGATCCGGGCCTCGATCCGGGCCAGCTCGGCCTTAACCTGCGCCTGGGCGGCGCTGTCGGTGGCGAAACGCGAGTCGGCGGCGCGCTCGGCGGCGGCCTTCTGGACCAGGGCGGTGATGCGCTGGTGCGCGGCCTTGGCCTCCTTGCTGCGCGTGCCGGTGAACGGGTGCGGCTTGTACAGGACGCGGACCGGCGGGTCGGCCGTGATCAGCCTGCGCACGATGTTCTCGCCGGCCAGCAGGATCGAGGTGTTGCCGGGGTTGTCGTCCCAGCCCTCCCAGGTGGGGGCGTACAGGACCGTGGGGATGCGTCCCTCGGGCACGCCCTGCCAGGTCTGGATCGGGGCGAGCTGCGGGCGGCCGACCTCGACGATGTCGTCGTCGCGGACACCGACGTCGGCGATGGCGTAGCGGTCGCGGCCCGCGCGGCCGGCCGTCCACACCTCGTCGTAGACCTTGCTGAACGGGTTGACGCTGGCGAGCTTGTCGCTGTCGCCGTGACCGATGAAGACGTGTTTGATGGTGGGCACGCGCAGCATGTGGATGTTCTTGCCGACGTTCGCCGCGTAGAGCGCGACCCGCACCGTGGACAGGTCCATGTTCATCAGGTGCACCCCTCCGGGCACGCAGATGACGGGGACCGTGGTCGGGGCCAGGTTGTTCAGGATGGCCCGCTCACGCAGGATGATCAGCGGCTTGGAGTCCAGGTTCTCCATGGTGTCCAGCCACATGTTCACCTGGTACGCGGAGTCCTTCGAACCCGAGAAGTACAGGACCGTCTCCGGCTTGTACCCGCCCAGCCAGTCGTCGACGGCGGCCAGCACCCGCTCGGCGTTCGGCGGGATCTTGCGGCCGCGCACGTACGGCACGAGCGCCACGACGTACAGGGTGGCGACGGCCACCGTGATGCCGATGCCGACGAAGCCGACGAGTGCCGACTTCACCTGCGCGGCGAGCAGGATGCCGACGACCGCGAAGAGGTCGAGGTGCAGCATCTTCTCGGCGGAGCGGTGCAGCAGCCGGCGCGGCGGGGCGTCCGGGATGCGGATGCGGGACTTCAGGTCCACGTTGCGCGTGGCGACCGGCATGCGGCGGCGGTTGCGGATGAGCTGCACCAGCGCGCCGTGCGGGGCCTGGAGACCGTAGAAGGCGATGAAGCAGGCGATCGCGCCGTAGTAGATCAGGTTGTCCGCCAGGGACAGCCGGGCCAGCAGCAGGACCAGGAGCAGCTGCCGGATCAGGAAGCGGATCGACAGGCCGGCCCGGACCTTGCCGAGGCGGTTGATCAGGTAGCTGCCCTTGCGGTGCAGATAGTGGTCCGCCAGGTACGTCACGGCGGCCGCTGCCGCGAAGGCGGGGACGCTCGGGACGAGCGCGGCCAGCATGAGGGCGGGGAAGCCCGCCACCATGAGGACCGCCGCGGCCAGCTCGGCCGCGCTGCCCACCCGGGCGACGCGAATAGCGGTGGATATCACGGAGAAACCTGCTCTTGGGAGGGGTGTGCCGGTCTTGGTTCGAGAATGCGGCTGGTCTGTGAATATTCGCGAGACGGTATGGATTCAGGCCCCTGCGAACACTCCTGTTGACGAACACCGTTAACAGGAGGGCGCAGAGGCCTGAATTACTGAAGTCTATTTGGCGCCAATTATTACACGCCGTCCTGCCGGTCCAGCACCGAGGCCAGCGCCTGCTCGAAGCCGGAGGCCCGGGCCGCACCGGCGGTCGGGTCCTGCTGACGGACGTCGATGACGTGGCCGGTCAGCTCGGACAGCAGCACGTCCAGCGAGGTGCGCGCCACTGCCTCGGAGGACAGCAGCGAGCCTGTCGGCTCCTGGCCGAAGGCCTTGGTGCGCATCGGGGTGGCGGTGCGCTCGGGGTTGATGCAGTTGACGCGGACGCCGTCGCCGGCCCACTCGTCGGACAGGGCCTGGGTGAGGTTCACCATCGCGGCCTTGGTCGAGGAGTAGAGGCTGTACTCGGCGCGACCCCGGGTGTAGCTGCTGGAGGTGTACAGCAGCAACTGGCCCTTGGTCTCGGACAGGTACTTGTACGACGAACGGGCGATCTGCACCGGGGCCAGGTAGTTGACCTTCAGCGCCTCCTCGATGGTGGCGTTGTCGGTCTCGGCGAGCTTGCCGATGCGCAGCACGCCCGCGGTGTTCACCACGTAGTCGATGCGGCCGGTCTCGGCGTAGGCCTTGGACAGGGCGTCGTCGACCTCCTCCGGATTCTCCACGTGGGTGCCGGTGGTGGAGCGGCCCAGCGCGTAGACCGAGGCGCCGTAGGACTCGGCGAGCTCGGCGATGTCCTTGCCGATGCCGTAGGAGCCGCCGAAGACGACGACCGTCTTGCCGGTCAGCAGCTCCCGGTAGGCCTCCTCGGAGACCTGCTCGGGCGCGGCCGTGGAGGCGAGCTGGAAGAGCTTGTCGGCGATGAAGACGTCGACGGGCTGGGTGACCTTCATGTTGTACTCGTCACCCGCGACGACGTGGATCGGCACGTCCGGCAGGTACTTGAGCACGACGGAGCAGTCGTCGGTCGCCTGGAAGTTGGGGTCGCCTGCGGCGACCTCGTAGGCCCGCTTGATCGTGGACAGCTTGAAGGCCTGCGGCGTCTGGCCGCGGCGCAGCCGGGAGCGGTCCGGGATCTCGGTGATGAACTCGCCGTCCTCGCCGTGCGTGCGCGTGACGATGATGGTGTCGGCGGAGGGGATGGCCACGTCGACGGCCTGGTAGCGCTCCAGCGCGGTCACGCAGTCGTCGATGACGCGCTGCGACAGCAGGGGGCGCACGGCGTCGTGGAAGAGGACGTTGGCGTCCTCGCCCTCGGCCAGGCCCTCACCCAGGGCCGAGATGGCGCGCTCGGTGGTCTCGTTCCGCGTGGCGCCGCCCTCGATGATCTTCGAGACCTTCTTGAATCCGGCCTTCGCGACAATCTTCTCGATGTCGGGCACATAGCCCGGCGCCATCAGCACGATGATGTCGTCGATCGAGTCGGCGTTCTCGAAAGTGGTCAGCGTGTGCTCGATGACTGCCTTGCCGGCGATCTTCAGCAGCTGCTTGGGGATCGACAGACCCACGCGCTGACCGGTACCACCGGCCAGGATCACTGCGGTGGTACGGGGCTTGGCTATGTGCTGGGACACAGGTGACCTACCTTGGGGCGACAGGGAACTTCGAAATGGTCCCACTTGTGGTTACCGCAGTGCAAGGTGAGCGACCTCTGCCGCATATGTGCGCGCAACCTGTCATTCACCTCCCACTCCTGGTGATTGGTGAGACGGCTGCGCGGGCCCCGGGGAAATGCGCTGTGAGTAACTCCACAGATGCTCAGCGACGTCGGAGCCGCTCGGGACGGCGGTGACCGAGGACCTTCACGAGTTCCTTGGACGATGTCCGGTGCACGGTACGCGCTTTGAAGGCGCCCTGCGTACCGGCCCCGCCGCTCGCCGCGGCGGGCCCGGCGGCCGTGGTGCGCGGATCTTCACGTCCCGGGGCGAGGGGCTGCACGCGTTCTTCATAGGCCCGGGCGCGAATACGGCTCGCCCGGCCGTTCATTGCCGCGGAATTCCTGGTCAAGATTCCGCAGCATTTCGGTCTCGGCGAGAGCAATACGCGACAAGCCCGCGGGGGACTTCTCACACGGCTCCCCCGTCTCGTACGACGAAGGGCCCGGCACTCCGAGGAGTACCGGGCTCACGGGAGCGTCAGGGGCCGGGTCAGACCACCTCGACGCCCGGCCGGCCCGCCTCGACCCGCAGTTTGGCCAGCGTGCTCGGCGTCGCCGACGGCTGCCGCACGGTGTCGACCACCCTCACCTGCGCGTCGATGCCGTCGCGGCGGACGTCGAAGAGGTGGTAGCCGCGATGGGCGTCGAGCAGCTTCCAGTGCGGGTTGTCCGGGCGCCGCGGGTCCCACTCCCTGCGGAAGGCCGCCTGGTCCTGGTCGCCGTTGCTGGAGATGGACGTGCCGACGAACTCGGCGCCGACGACCGCGGAGTCCGGGTCGGCGTAGTCCACCTTGAGGTCGCTGATCATCGTCAGGTGCCGGTCGCCGGAGAGCACGACGGGGTTGCGGACCTTCCTGAACTCCTGGAGGAACCGGTTGCGTTCGGCCTGGTAGCCGTCCCAGGCGTCGTAGAACCAGAGCTTGCCCTCGCCGACCTGGAGGTCCGTCTCGGCCATCATGATCTGCGAGGCGATCAGGTTCCAGCGGGCCGGCGAGCCCTGGAGCCCGTTCAGCAGCCACTGCTTCTGCCGCGCGCCGAGCATGGTCAGGGACGGGTCCTGGGCGCCGGCCTGGCTGGTGGCCTGGTCGCTGCGGTACTGGCGGGTGTCCAGGACGTTGAGCCGGGCCAGGCGGCCGAACTCCAGACGGCGGTACATCCTGATGTGCGGACCGTTGGGGACGGCGGTCGCCCGGACCGGCATGTGCTCGTAGAACGCCTGGTATGCCGCGGTCAGCCGGGCCACGAACGCGTCGTGCGGCTGCTTGTCCGGGTCCTGCGGGATCTCACCGGCGAAGTCGTTGTCCACCTCGTGGTCGTCGAAGCTCACCACGAACGGCGCGTGTCCGTGCATCGCCGCGAGGTCCGGGTCGGTGCGGTACTGCGCGTACCGGTTGCGGTACTGGACGAGGCTGAACGGCTCGCCGGTCCCCTCGTGCCGCCGCAGCGCCGTCGCCGAGGGCGTGGACTCGTAGATGTAGTCGCCGACGAACACCACGACGTCCGGGTCCTGGTCGAGCATGTCGGCGTACGGCGTGAAATAGCCGTGCTGCCAGTTCTGGCAGGAGGCCAGCGCCATGCGCAGGGAGCCACCGGAGCTGTAGGGGTGGGGCGCGGTACGGGTGCGGCCGGCGGGCGAGAGCTGCCCGCTGGTGCGGAAGCGGTACCAGTACGTACGGTCCGGGCGCAGCCCGCGTACGTCCACGTGAACGCTGTGCCCGTACTCGGGCCGGGCCTGGGCGGTGCCCCGGCGGACGAGCTTTCTGAACCGGGAGTCCTCCGCGAGCTGCCATTCCACCGGCACCACCCGGTCGGGCATACCGCCGCCGTTCAGCGGGTCCGGGGCGAGCCGGGTCCACAGCACGATGCCGTCCGGCAGCGGGTCTCCGGAGGCGACGCCGAGGCTGAACACGCCGTCGGGCAGCGGTGTCTCGGCCCCGTGGGCGGTGGCCGGAAGCCACAGCTGGGCCGAGGCCGCGGCACCGAGGACCGCGGCACCGCCGGTCAGAAATCGGCGTCGGTCGGGGGATACTGCTCCGGTCATCGACTGACTCCCTTACCTCGCTGGCCACTTGGACACTGGGAAGCTTCACGCTCGCGGGCGGTCCGCCCGCTGAACGCCGGGGTTCACGTACATGACAACTAAGCAGCCAAAAGGAGACCCGCCGCCAGCGCTGGAACAAGCCGTTGCCGGGGCGGGTCTGACAGGTGATCAGTCGGCGAAGCCGGTGCCGAGCCGGGCCTCCGTGGCGGTGGTGCCGAGGAGTGTGTTGCCGAAGGTCGTGGTGGCGTTGGGGCTCACGACGGTCGCCGGGGCGGACCTGAAGTACCACACGGACCCGGCGTTGCCGTTCTCCCCCGGCGCGCCCGCGGCCAGGTCGGCCAGGCCGTCGTGGTTGGCGTCGGCGAGGTGGACGGCCCTGCCGAAGGCGTCGTTCTTCTCGGCCGTGCCCGGCACGTTGGGCGTGTCCTGTGTCACTACTTGGGCGCCGGTGCCGGTGAGCCCGCGCTCGGTGCCGGGCAGCACCACGACGGCTCCCGCGTCGGCCACGGTGCCCAGGTTCTCACCGGGCAGTCCGGTCGCCACGTCCGGGAATCCGTCGCCGTTGACGTCGGCGACCCGGACGTCGGTGCCGAAGCCGTCGCCCGCCTCGGCGCTGCCGGGCACGCCGGGGCTGTCCTGGTTGAGGTGCTTGGCCTTCACACCGTCGGGCCCGTCCGGGCCGCCCGGGATCCAGGTGACCCGGCCGCCCTTCGCCGCTGGGGTGTCGAGGTCGCTGTCGTACCCGGTGACGGCCCGGCCGACCACGATGTCGTCGTAGCCGTCCCGGTCGATGTCCCCGATGTCGAGGTTCTCGCCGCCCTTGAGCCGATAGCCGTCGGCGCCCTGCACGGTGGTGTACGGCGTGAGTCCCTGCTCGGTGCCCAGCCAGTACACGACCCGGCGGGCGTCGAACTCGTCGCCGTCGATCTGCGTGCCGGCCACGTCCGTGACACCGTCGCCGTTGACGTCGCCGGTGGCCAGGTCGAGGTAGCGGCTGTCGAACTCGTCCGTCAGGAGCTGCTCGCCGTGGGCCGTGGAGCCGTCCCGGGTGAACGGGCCTTTCAGCACGCGCAGGTTGAGCTGGTTCTCCACGGTCACCAGATCCTCGGCACCGTCGCCGTTGATGTCCCCGACGGTCAGGCGCCCCTGGCGGCCGAGCCAGTCGTAGGCCTTCCCGGTGGCCAGGACGGCCCCGCCGGACAGGCCCTTCGCACCGCCCCACAGGACCTCGACCAGCCCGGACTCCTCCCCGCCGTCGGCCGTGTCCTCGCTTCCCACGCCGACCACCAGGTCCGCGTACCCGTCGCGGTCGAGGTCGGCGGTGGTGAGCGCGCTGCCGAACGCGTCGTCCGTCTCGGGGCTGCCGGGCACGCCGGCCGTGCTCTGGCTGAACACCTGCCTCTTCGTCGTGTCCAGCCCGTTCTTCGTGCCGTAGACCACGGCGACGTATCCGGCGCCCTTCTTGCCGCCGACGGTCGCGGTCGGGGCGGCCACGGCGAGGTCGGCGTAGCCGTCGCCGTTGAAGTCGTCGTGGAGCTTCGCCGCGCCGGCCGGGGTCGTGGGGGCGGCGTCGGCGGCCTGTGCGGCCACCGGGGCGGTGACGGCCGCGACGACCGCGACGGCCGCCGCCACTGCTGCTCCTCGGCCGATCCTGCGCTTGCTCATGGACTGGGGCACGTGAACTCCGGTGATCCGCTGGGCAGTTGCGGCACGGAGAGGAACAAGATCCTCATCCGCGCTGCCCAGTACGACTCACCGAAGAACGACTTGGTTGCCTTGAAGTCCGTTGCGAATTTGCTTCCCGTTAACCCGGGACGCTCAGAACGGCTCGAAGTCGTCGAACTCCCGCTGCGCGTCGTCCCGCTCGGCCTGCCGGTCCCTGCGGCGCTGTGCGGCCGGTCGCGCCTCCTCCAACCGGTGGTCCTCACCGCGCCTGCCGAGCATCTCGGCCCCGGCCATCACGGACGGCTCCCAGTCGAAGACGACCGCGTTCTCCTCGGGGCCGATGGCGACACCGTCGCCGCTGCGGGCGCCCGCCTTCATCAGTTCCTCTTCGACCCCGAGCCGGTTCAGCCGGTCCGCGAGGTAGCCGACCGCCTCGTCGTTGGCGAAGTCGGTCTGCCGCACCCAGCGCTCGGGCTTCTCGCCGCGCACCCGGAACAGCCCGTCCTCCTCGCGCGTCACCGTGAAGCCGGTGTCGTCCACGGCCTTGGGCCGGATCACGATCCGCGTGGCCTCTTCCTTCGGCTTCGCCGCCCGCGACTGCGCCACGAGATCCCCGAGCGCGAACGACAGCTCCTTCAGCCCCATGTGCGCCACGGCGGACACCTCGAACACGCGGTACCCGCGCGCCTCCAGGTCGGGCCGCACCAGCTCGGCCAGCTCCTTGCCGTCCGGTACGTCGACCTTGTTCAGGACGACGATCCGCGGACGGTTGTCCAGCCCGCCGTACTGCCGCAGCTCCTCCTCGATGAGGTCGAGGTCGGAGGCCGGGTCGCGGTCCGACTCCAGCGTGGCGGTGTCCAGGACGTGCACGAGCACACTGCACCGCTCCACGTGCCGCAGGAACTCCAGGCCCAGGCCCTTGCCCTGGCTGGCTCCCGGGATCAGTCCGGGCACGTCGGCGATCGTGTACACCGTCGATCCGGCCGTGACGACACCGAGGTTCGGCACGAGTGTGGTGAACGGGTAGTCGGCGATCTTCGGCTTGGCGGCGCTCAGCACCGAGATCAGCGACGACTTGCCGGCGCTCGGATACCCGACGAGCGCCACGTCGGCGACCGTCTTCAGCTCCAGGACGACTTCCCGCAGGTCTCCCGGCTCGCCGAGCAGCGCGAACCCGGGCGCCTTGCGCCGCGCGGACGCCAGCGCCGCGTTGCCGAGCCCGCCCCGGCCGCCCTGCGCGGCGACGTACGACGTGCCGTGCCCGATCAGGTCGGCGACGACGTTGCCCGCCTTGTCGAACACCACCGTGCCGTCCGGCACCGGCAGGACGAGGTCCTGCCCGTCCTTGCCGGAGCGGTTGCCGCCCTCGCCGGGCTTGCCGTTGGTGGCCTTGCGGTGCGGGGAGTGGTGGTAGTCGAGGAGCGTGGTCACGGATTGGTCGACGGTGAGGATCACGTCCCCGCCGCGCCCGCCGTTGCCGCCGTCGGGCCCGCCCAGCGGCTTGAACTTCTCACGGTGGACGGAGGCACAGCCGTGACCTCCGTTACCCGCGGCGACATGCAGCTCGACGCGGTCCACGAAGGTGGTCATGGTGGGTGCCTCCAGTGATGTACGGCCGTTGCGTACGGGTTGTACGGGGTTGTTCTCTGCGTAACACGCGAAAGGCGGACCCGCTTCCCGTGAGGGAAGTGAGGTCCGCCTCGCGAAAGCTTCCGGTCAGGCGACCGGAACGATGTTCACGACCTTGCGGCCACGGTGGGTGCCGAACTGCACCGAACCGGCCTGGAGGGCGAACAGCGTGTCGTCGCCGCCACGGCCGACACCGGCGCCGGGGTGGAAGTGGGTGCCGCGCTGACGGACCAGGATCTCACCCGCGTTGACGACCTGACCGCCGAAGCGCTTCACGCCGAGGCGCTGAGCGTTGGAGTCACGACCGTTACGGGTGGACGATGCGCCCTTCTTGTGTGCCATCTCTCCTCAGTCCCTTACTTCGCAGCCGCGGGGATCTCAGTGACCTTGATCGCCGTGTACTGCTGGCGGTGGCCCTGACGACGGCGGTAACCGGTCTTGTTCTTGTAGCGCAGAATGTCGATCTTCTGGCCCTTGTGGTGGTCCACGACCTCGGCCTGGACCTTGATGCCGGCCAGCACCCACGGGTCGCTGGTCACGGCGTCGCCGTCGACAACGAGCAGGGTCGAGAGCTCGACCGTGTCGCCAACCTTGGCAGTGGAAATCTTGTCAACCTCAACGATGTCGCCGACAGCAACCTTGTGCTGGCGACCACCGCTGCGCACGATGGCGTACACGCGGACTCACTCTCTCGCTCGGGGAAACGGCACCCCCGCAGGCCAGCCGCCCGACACAAAGAGCGGCCTCTCCTGGGCGCCCGGCGCCCGGAGGATGAGGTTTACGGGGATGTGACGCGTCATTCGACACGCCGACGGTCAAGGTTACGGGGCTGCGGCCGAAGGGGTCAAACCGAGCCGGGCCCGCCCCCTGTGCGACCGGTCACGCCGGTCGGGGCGTACGCAGGTTCGCGCACGCCCCGGCGGGCGTCGGTGCCGGTCAGTCCTCGTCGGTGGAGGCCGAGACGGAGGAGCGGGACTGCTCCGCCGCGACGGTCTTCTTCGACGTGGTCTTCTTCGCGGCGGTCTTGGTGGTCTTCGCCGCCGCCTTCTTCGCCGTCGTCTTCTTGGCCGCGGTCTTCTTCACCGCGGTCTTCTTGGTGGCGGCCTTCTTCGCCGTGGCCTTCTTGGCCGTCTTGCGGGCCGTCTTCTTGGCCGGGGCCGACTCCTCGGCGGCCTCCTCCGTGGCGGCGCCTTCAGCCACGGCGGCCTCGGCGGCCTCGGGGGCCTCCTCGGACGCCGCCGACGGGACGACCACGACGGCCGCCTCCTCGGACGCTGTGGACACGGTGGGCTTGCGCACGGCACGGCGCCGCGGACGGGCCGGGGCGGCGCTCTCGGCGGGCGCCTCGACGGCCGCCTCGGCCGTCGCCGCGGGCTGTTCGGCCTGCTCGGGCACCTGAGTGGCCTCGGACGCGGCGGGCGCGGTCTCGGAAACCGTCACCACGGTCGCTTCCGCCCCCGCCGGAGAACCGGCCGGCGCGGACACCTTGCGCGTCGCCCGACGACGGCCACGGCCCTTGGGCGCGGCCTCCTCGGCGGCCGGGGCCTCGACGACCGGGTCCTCGACGGCCATCGGCTCGGCGTGCGCCTCGGCGGCCGGCTCCGGCTGCACCGGACGGGCGACCTCCTCGGCGGCGGTCACGTCCTGAGCCGTCGGCACCTCGGCCTCGGCCTGCTCGGCCTGCCTGTCCTGCCGGGTCTTCGGCTCGGCCGTCTCACCGCGCGGCGCACCCGCCGGAGACGACGCCCGCCGGCTCGCCCGGCGTCGCGTCCGCCCGCGACCGGCCGCGGCCTCCGCCTCGGCGGCGCTGCTGTACAGCTCCTCGTCGGGCTCGAAGACCGGCTCGGGCAGCGCGACCGGCTCGGCGATCTCGGCACCGACCTCGGCCTCGGTCTCCGCCTCCTCCTCGGCGGTCTCGACGGCCGCCTCGTGCACGTGCGGCTCGGCGGCACCGGCACGCGCACGCTTCTTGCGCTTGCCGCCGCCCCCGGCGGAGGTCGGCTGCTCCATGTGCACGATGACACCGCGTCCGTTGCAGTGGACGCAGGTCTCGGAGAAGGACTCCAGGAGCCCCTGCCCGACCCGCTTGCGGGTCATCTGCACGAGACCCAGCGAGGTCACCTCGGCCACCTGGTGCTTCGTGCGGTCCCGGCCCAGGCATTCGAGCAGGCGCCGCAGCACCAGGTCCCGGTTGGACTCCAGCACCATGTCGATGAAGTCGATGACGATGATGCCGCCGAGGTCGCGCAGCCGGAGCTGGCGCACGATCTCCTCGGCCGCCTCCAGGTTGTTCCTGGTGACGGTCTCCTCGAGGTTGCCGCCCTGGCCGGTGAACTTGCCGGTGTTGACGTCGACGACGACCATCGCCTCGGTCCGGTCGATCACCAGCGAGCCGCCGCTGGGCAGCCACACCTTGCGGTCCAGCGCCTTGGCGAGCTGCTCGTCGATCCGGTACGTGGCGAAGACGTCGACCTCGGAGGTCCACTTCGTCAGCCGCTCGGCGAGGTCCGGCGCGACGTGCGAGACGTACCCGTGGATGGTCGACCACGCCTCGTCGCCGCTGACGACGACCTTGGAGAAGTCCTCGTTGAAGATGTCGCGCACGACCCGGACGGTCATGTCCGGCTCGCCGTACAGCAGCGTCGGCGCGTTGCCGCCGTTCTTGGACTTCTTCTGGATCTCCTCCCACTGCCCCTGGAGCCGCTCGACGTCCCGGCGCAGCTCGTCCTCGCTCGCGCCCTCGGCGGCGGTGCGCACGATGACGCCCGCGTCCTCGGGGACGATCTTCTTGAGGATCGTCTTCAGCCGCGCCCGCTCCGTGTCGGGCAGCTTGCGGCTGATGCCGGTCATGGAGCCCTCGGGCACGTACACGAGGTAGCGCCCGGGGAGGGAGACCTGGCTGGTCAGACGGGCACCCTTGTGCCCGATGGGGTCCTTGGTCACCTGGACGAGCACGGACTGCCCGGACTTCAGGGCGGACTCGATGCGCCGCGGGCCGTTGGCCATGCCGAGCGCCTCGAAGTTGACCTCACCGGCGTACAGGACGGCGTTGCGGCCCTTGCCGATGTCGATGAAGGCGGCCTCCATCGACGGCAGCACGTTCTGCACCTTGCCGAGGTAGACGTTGCCGACGTACGAGGTCGACTGTTCCTTGTTGACGTAGTGCTCGACGAGCACGCCGTCCTCCAGGACGCCGATCTGCGTACGGTCGCCGTGCTGCCGGACGACCATCACGCGGTCGACGGCCTCGCGCCGGGCCAGGAACTCGGCCTCGGTGATGATCGGCACCCTTCGGCGGCCCTGCTCGCGGCCCTCCCGGCGGCGCTGCTTCTTGGCCTCCAGACGGGTCGAGCCCTTGATGGACTGCACCTCGTCGGACGGTTCGGCCTTGGGGCGGGGCTCGCGGACCTTGACGACCGTGCGCTCCGGGTCGTCCTCGGAGGGCTCGGCGGCGTCGGCCGCGGTGTCACCGGCACGGCGACGGCGGCGCCGGCGCCGGCGGCTGCTGCTGGAGCCGCCGCCCGACTCGTCACGGTCGGCGGCCTCGTCAGACTCGTCCTGGTCCTCCTCGGCCTGCTCCGCGCTGTCCTCGGCCTCCTGCTCGGACTCGGCGTCCGTGCCCTCGCCGCCCTCGGCGTCGCTCTCGGCGGACTCACCGCGCCGACGGCGGCGGCCGCCCCGGCGACGGCGACGGCGCGAGCCGGCACCCTCGGAGTCGTCCTGGTCCTCGCCCTCGGCGGACTCCTCGGGCTCCTCCACCTCGTCGACGGCGGCACTCTCGGCAGCGGGGGCCTCGGCGGCCTGGGCCTCGGGCTCGTCCGCGGAACCCCGGCGACGACGCCGGCGGCGCGACCCGCCGGACTGCTCCTCGCGCACCTCGGCCGACGCGGACTCCTCCGCCTCCTCGGGCTCCTCGGGCCCGGCCGCCTCGGCGGCGGCTGCGGCTGCGGCCCGCTCCGGCGTCTGGAACTGGGGCTCGGTGAACACGGGCGCCTGGAACACGGCGACAGCGGGCCGCGCGGGCCGCGCCGACGCCTCGTCGTCACCGGCGGCGGCCTGCGCGGACTTCGAGGACCGGGAACCCCGCGAGGACTGCGCGGGCTCGGCGAAACCACTGGCGGCCCGGCGGACGGCCCGGCGGCGGCGCCGCGGAGCGGCGTCCTCGGCGGGCTCGGAAGCCTGGGCGGCGGCCTCGGATGCTCCCTCGGACTCAGCGGCAGGGGAATCGGTCACAGGTGCCTTCGCCTCCTCGGCGGGCGAGCCGGAGGGGGCCTCGGCGGGCCCACCAGACGCGGCGGCGACGGCCTCGGCGGGCGCGTCGGTGGTGGCGACGGAGCCGGACCGGCCCGCGTCGGCGGTTTCTTCGGCCGCGTCCGCGGCGGCAGGCGCTGCGGTGGGCGCGGTCACGCGTCGTGTGGCACGCCGCCGAGTCCGGCGCGGAGCAGCCTCCTCGGCGGCCTCCGCGGTGTCGGCGCCGTCAACGGCCGCGGCGGCCTCAGGGGCGCCCGGCTCGGCCTGTGCGACGGCGGCCGGCGCCGTCTCCGTCTCCGCCGGGGTCGCGGCAGGGGAGGTCACCGTGCGCGTCGCACGACGCCGGGTGCGCCGGGGAGCGGCGTCCTCGGACACCTCGGCGGGTGCGGAGGCCTCGGCCTGCTCCGACGCCTCGGAATCGGCCGGAGCGGCGGCGGTCACCGGCACCACGGTCTCGGCGGCCTCGGCGGACGCGGGAGCCCCGGCGGGCGCGGCGGCACGGCGGACCACACGGCGCCGCTTCGGAGCGGCGGGCGCGGCCTCCTCGGCGCTCTCCGCAGCCTCGGAAGTCTCCTGCGCCGCTGCGGCCGTCTCCTCGGCGGCGGTCTCCTCGGCCTCGCCGTCCTCTACGGCGTCAGCCGCGAGGTCCTCGGGCTCCGCGGCCGGTATGGCCGGCGTGACGGTCTCCACCGGAGCGTCGGAGGAGGTGCCGACGGGCGGACCCGCCGGCCGGGACGCGGCACGACGCCGCCGGCGAGGCGGCAGGGTGTCGCTGGGAGTGTTCTGTTCGGAGTCCGTGGCGGACTCTGTGGGTTCGGTCGGTCCGAGCATGCGGGCTTTTCTCCCGTCAGGCTCCCGGGCGCCGCGCCTGGTCCGGCTGTGCCGGTGACGTCCGCGGCTCGCGCTGTGCGCGTCGCCGCCGTCCGGGGCGCGGGCGCCGCACGGGAGCTCTCTGTGTCCTGTCTCGCCGGTTCCGTACGCCGAATGCGTACGGCCTGGCGAAAGTCTTCTGGTCGGTACGCTGCCCGACCCAGGTGGCTCCCGAGTCCGAGGGCGGCGCTACGACGTCCGTCCCTACGCGGAACCTTCCTTACGCCGACGCCGTCGCGGCGGCAGTCGGTTCGGCCGTTGAGTGGGCCTCCGCTGCCTCGCGGTCGGGCGCGAGCGGGTCGGTCACCGTGCCGGTCTCTTCATCGAACAGCCCCTGCGCCAGCCTGGTCACCGCTGCGGGGACCGGCGGCGCCAGGTCGGCCACGGCGCGGAGACCGGACAGGACGTCGTCGGGTCGTACGGCAGGCGTCACGTGCCGAACAACCAGCCGCAGTATCGCACAGGGCTGGTCGGTCGGCCTATCAACCTGGGAACTCTGCGTTTCTGCGAGGTCGCGGATCTCCAGGCCCACGACGGCGGAGCGGGCGTCGAAGGTACGGACGCCGTTCTTCATGAGGCGCTGGACCTCGACGGTCTCGGCCGCGTTGAAGGCGTCCACCGCTCGGCGGGCGTCCTCCTGCAACACGCCGTCCAGTCGCAGCTCCCACACGGAAGCCGTCAGCCGGTCGGCGAGGCCCGAGGTACGGGCCTCGACCGCCTCGACGATGTCGAGCCCGGTGGGCATCGACTCGTCGAGGAGGGCCCTGAGCCGCTCCGGGTCGCGGGGCGCGGTGAGTGCGATCTCCAGGTACTCCGCCTCACTGCCCGTGCCGGTGGGTGCGGCATTGGCGTACGACACCTTCGGGTGCGGTGTGAAGCCCGCCGAGTAGGCCATCGGCACCTCGGCACGGCGCAACGCACGCTCGAAGGCGCGCTGGAAGTCACGGTGGCTGGTGAACCGGAGGCGGCCGCGCTTGGTGTAGCGCAGTCGGATGCGCTGCACCGCGGGTGCGGGCGGCGGGCCTTCGGGCTGTCGCTTGCCCAGTGTCGTTCAGTCCTTCGTGAGAGCGGTCGTACTTCTACCAAGAGTACGTGCCTCGCGGCCCGAAGGTTCCCCGAGGTCGACCGGCTGCGGCCGCGCCGGCTCCCCGAAGAGCATCCGCCGGAAGTCGGCGCGCGCCTGGCGTACGGACTCCCGGGCGGAGGCCAGCGCCTGCCGCGTGGCCCGTCCCACACTGCGGACGGCCTCGGCGACGGGCCGCAGGACGGCGTCCCGCACGACGTGCCCGACGGGCGTCAGGACGCTTCGGTACACCCAGCGCACCGGCTCGACGAAGATCCACCGGAAGAGCGTCGCGAGGAACCGCCCGACGGCGAGCGAGACGTACCCGGCGACGCGCCAGGCGTGCCCGAGGGCGTCCCGGACCTCGCGTCCGATGACGGCGAGGACGCGTCCGACCGGGGCGAGGACCCAGCGCCAGAGGGCGAGCGCGGGCAGGACGAGCAGGATCCGGGCGATCCAGTAGAGGGCCGTCCCGATGCCGGTGACGATCGTGCTCACCAGCCACACGAGCCCCTTGCCGCACCAGACGATCGCCCGCCCGACGGGCGCGAGCACCCACGTGTACAGCCACACGGCGGGTACGACGACCAGGTACCGGGCGAGCCACGCCACCACGGCGTACACACCGGCCCCGACCGCGGCGAGCACGGCGCCGAGCCCCTTCAGCACCCACATGACGGCACGCCCGACCGGCGTGAGCAGATACGAGTACACCCAGCCGAGCGCGGCGCCGACGCCCCTGGCGACCCCGGTGGCGACCCACGCGATCGCGTGCCCCACCGGCGTCAGCACGTACCGGTAGAGCCACACCAGAGGCACGACCAGGAGCACGTTCCCGAGCCACCCGAGCGCCTTGGCCACCGGCACGACGACATACCGCCACAGCCCCACGAACGGCCAGACGAACACCGCCCGTCCGAGCCACAGCAGCGCCCGGCCCAGCGGCCGCAGCAGCACGTCGTTCAGGAACCGCCCGGCCACGACGAGCGCGTCCCACACCATCCGCATGGGGACGACCAGCACCAGCACGACGATCCGCACGGGAATCCGGATCGCGACGGCGAGACACCCCTCGGGCGCCGCCTCACGCACCGGCGGCGCGGACGGTTCGGGCGCCCGTTTCCGCAGATCGACTCGCGTCTCGGAGCCCTCTCGGGCCGACTTCTCCAGATCCATACCGTCGTAGACGCCTCAGCGCCCCGTCCGGCTCCAGCACCGCACAGCCCCGCCCCGTTCTTCCGCAGATCCTCCACCTGGAGTCATGATCATACGGTTCACGCGCCCGCGACCCGAGCCTGCAGCAGCCGGGGCGACTCCTGGAAACCGCACCGCGCGTACGCGGGGATCGCCCGCCGGCTCGAGTGCACGGTCACCCGCTCCAGCCCCGAGGTCGCCGGAGGTCCGCCGCGGCGCCCGCGGCGTGGGCACCCGCTGGACCACCGCCAGCCAGGCCATGCCGATGACGACGCCGTCGTCGTCACGCACGACCACCATGCACCGATGCAACCCGCGTTGCCCCGGGCCCAGTCGACGAAGTGCCGTACGAACTCCTCGTGTTCGCCGAGGTCCTCGCCGCCGTTCTCGACGAGCCACTCCCAGCGAAGTGCCGCCACGGCCCGCCAGTTCGCCGGACCGAGCCGGGCGGATGCTGATGTTCTCCATCAGGGCATTGTCCGGTCGGCGGCCCCGTCCGCCTCCCACCGCAGCAGATCCCCCGGCTGGCACTCGAGGACCTCGCAGAGGGCGGCGAGGGTCGAGAAGCGGACCGCCTTGGCGCGCCCGTTCTTGAGGACCGCCAGGTTGGCGGGGGTGATGCCGACGCGTTCCGCGAGTTCGCCCACGGACATCTTCCGCTTGGCCAGCATCACGTCGATGTCGACGGCGATCGGCATCAGATGACCTCTTCCAACTCGGCCTGCATCCGGGCCGCTTCGATGTCCCGTGCGACGGCCTGCGCGAGCAGCATCCGCAGGACGAGCACGACCAGCGCGACACCCAGCACGGCCACGCCGGCCCCGCCCAGCAGCAGTACCACCCCCGGAGCGACGGCCTCGCCCGGCGCGAGGACGACCCCGAGGGCGAACACCAGGCAGGCCGCGGCCACGAAGGCACCGATCACGATGTGCACGTACCGGAATGCGGCGAGGGAGAACACCGTCCCGCGACGCACCATCGTCACCAGCCGCCACACACAGACCAGGACGACCTGGGCGGTCACGACACCCAGGACCAGGGTCACGAGGATCGGCGTGCGCAGGTACGCGTACTCGGGCTTGAGCCCGTTCATGTCGATGGCCAGCAGCGGGACCATCACCCCCTGCACGAACAACGACCCGGCGAGCAGCACCACGAGCACCACACGCAACGCCGCCACGGCCAGCTTCCCCATCGCCACTCCTTCGATCGAGCTACGATGGAAATCTATCGAAAATCGATATGCAAGGCAATGGGGCGTCGACCCTCGACGTACATGGCACCCCCCTGGCGTACACGGCTCCCCCAGCACATGGCTGAACCGGGGGAACCTGAGCCGGGCCGGCCCCCAAGGGGAACGCCGCCGACCCCGCCTGCCCAGCGGGTCCCCCGAACGACCGGCCTCTCACCTGCCGACCCGGCCTGCCGGAGAGAAAGAGCCCCCTCCGAGTCGAAGGGGGCTCCCAGTACGGCGAGACGGTTTCGATGCCGCCGCCGGACGACCGTCAGTGCGCGTGACCGCTCGGCGCCGGTGCCGCGTCCTTGACCGTCAGCGGCAGGAGCTTCTTGCCCGTCGGGCCGATCTGGATCTCGGTGTCCATCTGCGGGCAGACCCCGCAGTCGAAGCACGGCGTCCAGCGGCAGTCCTCGACCTCCGTCTCGTCGAGGGCGTCCTGCCAGTCCTCCCAGAGCCAGTCCTTGTCGAGGCCGGAGTCCAGGTGGTCCCAGGGGAGGACTTCCTCGTACGTGCGCTCACGGGTCGTGTACCAGTCGACGTCGACGCCGAAGGGGGCCAGCGCCTTCTCGGCGCACCGCATCCAGCGGTCGTACGAGAAGTGCTCGCGCCAGCCGTCGAAGCGGCCGCCGTCGTCGTAGACCGCGCGGATGACGGCGCCGATCCGGCGGTCGCCGCGGGACAGCAGGCCCTCGACGATGCCGGGCTTGCCGTCGTGATAGCGGAAGCCGATGGAGCGGCCGTACTTCTTGTCGCCGCGGATCTTGTTCCGCAGCTTCTCCAGGCGGGCGTCCGTCTCCTCCGCCGAGAGCTGGGGCGCCCACTGGAAGGGGGTGTGGGGCTTGGGGACGAAGCCGCCGATCGAGACCGTGCAGCGGATGTCGTTGGAGTTCGAGACCTCGCGGCCCTTGGCGATGACCTTCGTCGCCATGTCGGCGATCTGGAGGACGTCGTCGTCGGTCTCCGTCGGCAGGCCGCACATGAAGTACAGCTTCACCTGACGCCAGCCGTTGCCGTACGCCGTCGCGACGGTCCTGATCAGGTCCTCTTCCGAGACCATCTTGTTGATGACCTTGCGGATGCGCTCCGAGCCGCCCTCAGGGGCGAAGGTGAGGCCGGAGCGGCGGCCGTTGCGCGTGAGTTCGTTCGCCAGGTCGATGTTGAAGGCGTCCACGCGGGTGGACGGGAGGGAGAGGCCGATCTTGTCGTCCTCGTAGCGGTCCGCGAGGCCCTTTGCGATGTCGCCGATCTCCGAGTGGTCCGCCGAGGAGAGGGACAGCAGGCCCACCTCCTCGAAGCCCGTCGCCTTCAGGCCCTGCTCGACCATGTCGCCGATGCCCGTGATGGAGCGCTCGCGGACCGGGCGGGTGATCATGCCGGCCTGGCAGAAGCGGCAGCCGCGGGTGCAGCCGCGGAAGATCTCCACCGACATGCGCTCGTGGACCGTCTCCGCGAGCGGCACCAGGGGCTGCTTCGGGTACGGCCACTCGTCGAGGTCCATCACCGTGTGCTTGGAGACCCGCCACGGGACACCGCTGCGCTTCGGTACGACTCGGGCGATACGGCCGTCCGGCAGGTACTCGACGTCGTAGAAGCCGGGCACGTACACCCCGCCCGTCTTCGCCAGGCGGAACAGCAGCTCCTCGCGGCCGCCGGGGCGGCCCTCCGCCTTCCAGGCGCGGATGATCGCGGTGACCTCGAGCACGGCCTGCTCGCCGTCGCCGATCACCGCGCAGTCGATGAAGTCCGCGATCGGCTCGGGGTTGAACGCGGCGTGGCCGCCGGCCATGACGATCGGGTCGTCCAAGCCGCGGTCCTTGGCCTCCAGGGGAATCCCGGAGAGGTCCAGGGCCGCCAGCATGTTGGTGTAGCCCAGCTCCGTGGAGAAGGACAGGCCCAGCACGTCGAAGGCCTTCACGGGCCGGTGGCTGTCCACCGTGAACTGCGGGACGCCGTGCTCCCGCATCAGCTCCTCGAGGTCCGGCCACACGCTGTAGGTGCGCTCGGCGAGGACGCCCTGCTGCTCGTTGAGCACCTCGTAGAGGATCTGGACGCCCTGGTTGGGCAGGCCGACCTCGTAGGCGTCCGGGTACATGAGCGCCCAGCGGACGTCACAGGAGTCCCAGTCCTTGACCGTGGAGTTGAGTTCTCCGCCGACGTACTGGATCGGCTTCTGCACGTGCGGGAGCAGAGCTTCGAGCTGCGGGAACACCGACGCAGCGACTTCGGCAGACATGTCGCGCACCTTCGTGAGCTGGACTGAACGGACAGGGTGACCATCCAGACTAACGCGACCGGGCCGCACCTCCGTACGCGCGGGAGATCACAGGCCCGCCACCCCGCCCTTGGTCCGCTCCCAGAATCCGGGCAGCTCGCTCTCCACGCGCACCGCCCGCTGCTCCTCGCGCTCGTGGAGCAGGCCGTAGGTGAAGGCGCTCTCCCCGGCCGCGTGGGCGACCGCCGACAGTTCGCGCAGTGCCTGCCGGGCCATCACGCTGTCCTGGTGCTCGCCTAGCAGGGTCTGGAGCGCCTTCATGGACTTGACCAGGTCCTTGGCCGGCTTGCCGAGGGCCGGTCGGGCGGCCTCCGCGGCGTAGCGGGCGCGCTTGGTCTTCTTGCGGGCCTCGTGGATCGCTACATCGCGGTCGGTGCCGGGTTCCAGTTCCACGGCCCGCTCGACCAGCCCGGCGACCTTGCGGACGTCCTTCTTCACGGCCTTGGCGATCGGCTTGCGGGGCTTCTTGCCGGCCGCCTTCCCCAGGGGCGGGCCGGCGATCAGCGCGTCCAGGGTGTCGAGCAGGGCGAGGTAGCGGCGGGAGTCCAGGACGCCGATGAGCCGGCCCCGGGCCCCGCCGTGCTCGGTTCTCGCCCAGGTGTGCAGCCGCTGTGCGACCGGGCCGCGGACCAGGGTGGTCGGCACCTCGTCGAGGGCCGCCGTGAGCCGTTCGGTCAGCACCTCGCGGTCCCGGTCCAGTCCCAGCTCACCGGCCAGCCATTTCAGCTCGTCGCCGACGGGGTCGGTGACGGTCCGGTCGAGGATCTCGCCGTAGGACTTGAAGGTGCTGCGCAGCCGGCGGGTGGCCACGCGCATGCTGTGCACGGAGTCCTCGGCGTCCCGCCGCACGGCCGGGTCGAGCTCGACGATGGCGTCCCGCTGGGCGCGCACGTAGGCCAGGACGTGGTCCGAGGCGGTCACCGGTTCCCCGGCCGGGGCGGACGCGCGCCGCTGGTGCGGTGCCGTCTCCGCCAGGGCCCGCGCCAGCTTCGACGCCGAGGCCGACGGCCGTATGCCCGCCTTGCGCAGCCGCTTCTCCACCTTGTCGAGGAAGGCGGGGTCTCCCCCGTCGGCGAGCTCCACCTCGATCTCCGTCCACTGCGCTTCGCCGCCGCCGGCCGTGAGCCGGTCGGCCCGTACGGCGTCGACGCTGACCTCGGCGAGCAGCCGGCCGTCGGCGTCTACGAGGTGGCGTACGTCGCGGTCGGAGCGCAGCCGGACGACGGGCAGCAGTTCGCGGTGGCGGACGCGGGAGCGGACGAGCCCGGCGAGGTCGCCCGGGAGGGTGTCGGAGAGCGGGGCCTGGATCTCGTCGCGGACGCCGGGGGCGACGGGGAACTTCAGATGCCAGCCCGCGTCCGAGCCGCCGGTGCGGCGGCGCAGGGTGACGGACGACGCGGCGAGGCGTTCGTCTGCGGTGTCGTAGTAGGTGGCGTCGAGGTGGGCGACGCCCTTGTCGAGCACGGCCGCGACCCCGGCGACACCGGTCAGGTCGGGGAGTCCGCTGTCCTCGGACTCGTATTTCCGCTCGATCTCGCGCTTGGTGTCCGCCATGGACCGAATCTAGTGGCCACGGGGGCGGGGCGGCAGGGGGCCACCCCGCCGGTGTTCACGCCGACATCGGGCGCTGGACCCGGATGGACTGCAACAGACCGACCGCTATCCACACGGCGAACATCGACGAGCCGCCGTACGACACGAACGGCAACGGCAGTCCGGTGACCGGCATGATGCCGAGCGTCATGCCGATGTTCTCGAACGTCTGGAAGGCGAACCAGGCGACGATGCCGGCGGCGACGATCGTGCCGTACAGGTCGCTGGTCTCCCGGGCGATACGGCAGGCCCGCCACAGGACGATGCCGAGCAGCAGGATGATCAGTCCGCCGCCGAGGAAGCCCAGTTCCTCCCCGGCCACGGTGAAGACGAAGTCCGTCTGCTGCTCGGGCACGAACTGGCCGGTGGTCTGCGAGCCGTGGAAGAGGCCGGAGCCGGTCAGGCCGCCGGAGCCGATGGCGATGCGGGCCTGGTTGGTGTTGTAGCCGACGCCGGCCGGGTCGAGCTCGGGGTTGGCGAAGGCGGCGAAGCGGGCGATCTGGTAGTCGTCGAGCACCCCGATCTGCCAGACGGTGATCGCGCCGATGGCGCCCGCGCCGAGCAGCCCGAACACCCACCGGTTGGTGGCGCCGGAGGCGAGCAGCACGCCGAGCACGATGATGACCATCACCATGACCGACCCGAGGTCGGGCATGAGCATCACGATCACCATGGGCACGGCGGCCAGGCCCAGAGCCTGCACGACCGTGCGGTGGTCGGGGTACTGCCTGTCGCCCGCGTCGACTCTGGCCGCCAGCAGCATCGCCATGCCCAGGATGATCGTGACCTTCACGAACTCCGAGGGCTGGAGGGAGAAGCCGCCGGGGAGCTTGATCCACGAGTGGGCGCCGTTGATCGTGGAGCCGAGCGGGGTGAGCACCAGCAGGATCAGCAGGACCGAGAGGCCGTACAGGATCGGCACGGCCGTGCGCAGCCCGCGGTGGCCGAGCCAGATCGTGCCGGCCATCAGGGCGAGGCCGATGCCGGTGTTCAGCAGGTGCCGGACGAGGAAGTAGTACGGGTCGCCCTGGTTGAGCTCCGTGCGGTTGCGGGTCGCCGAGTACACCAGGAGCGTGCCGAGCAGCGACAGGGCCGTCGCCGACAGCAGGATCGGCCAGTCGAGGCGCCGCGCCACCGAGTCGCGGGCCAGGAGCCTGGTCCAGCCGGAGCGCTCGGGGCCGTAGCCGGAGACCTGGAAGCTGTTCACACCGCCGGTCATGTCGGCAACCTCCGGCTTCCCCGCCGGCGCCGGCGCCTTCGGGTGTCACGGTTCTCCGGCGTCGGCGGGGCCGCCGTCGCCGGCTGGAGCGGGTCGGCCGGGGCGTTCGGGTCCTTCTTCTTCGCCTCCTGGTCCTTGGCCGGGTCCTTGGGGACCTTCGGGGAGGCGATGGTGCCGTCCGTCTTGACCTTCGGCAGGGTCTTCTGCGGGGTGGGCAGCAGCGCCTTCTTCGGGTCGATGTCGCCGTCCGGGGAGACGCCGTACAGCGCGTTGTAGATGTTGCGGACAGCCGGGCCGGAGGCTCCGGAGCCCGTACCACCCTGGGAGATCGTCATGACGACCGTGTAGTCCTTGGTGTACGTGGCGAACCAGGAGGTGGTCTGCTTGCCGTAGACCTCCGCCGTACCCGTCTTGGCGTGCATCGGGATCTTGTCCTGCGGCCAGCCGCCGAACCTCCAGGCGGCCGTACCGCGGGTGGCGACTCCCGCGAGGGCTTCGTGTATCTCGTTGCGCGTCTTCTGCGTCATCGGGAGCTTGCCGTGCGCCTGGGGCTTGATCGGTGTGACCGTCTTGCCGTCTGCGCTGATGACGGCCTTGCCGACCGAGGGGGTGTACATCGTGCCGCCGTTGGAGATGGCTCCGTAGATCGTGGCCATCTGGATCGGCGTGACGAGCGTGTCGCCCTGGCCGATGGAGTAGTTGACGGAGTCACCGGCGCGCATGCGGTTGCCTTCGAGGCAGTTCTCGTAGGCGATCTTCTCGGCGTAGCTGCCGTTGCGCTTGCCGGTGCGGCACCAGGCGTCCTTGTTGGCCTTCCAGTAGTCCAGCTTCCACTTTCGGTCGGGGACGCGGCCGGTGACCTCGTTGGGCAGGTCGATGCCGGTCTCCTTGCCGAGGCCGAACTGGTGGGCGGTCTTGTAGAACCAGTCGTTGGTCTTCTTCTTCGGCTTGGTGCCGCCGTCGCGCTTCCACTCCTCGTGGGAGAGCCGGTAGAAGACCGTGTCGCAGGAGACCTCCAGGGCGCGGCCGAGGCTGATCGGGCCGTATCCCTTGGACTCGAAGTTCTTGAAGACCTGGCCGCCGATCGAGTACGAGCTGGAGCACTGGTAGGGGCCGTTGAAGGAGTAGCCCGCGTTGACCGCGGCGGCCGTCGGGATCACCTTGAAGATGGAGCCGGGGGCCGACTGGCCCTGGATCGCGCGGTTGAGCAGCGGGTAGTTGGAGCTCTTGCCGGTGAGCCGCGTGTAGTCCTTGGCGGAGATGCCGCCCACCCAGGCGTTCGGGTCGTACGTCGGGTTGGAGGCCATGGCGACGACGCGGCCGGTCTTGGCCTCCATGACGACGACGGCGCCGGAGTCGGCCTTGTAGTTCGTGCCCGTGTTGCGGTCGTGCTGCTTGCGGGCCTCCTTCATCGCCTCGTTCAGCTGGTACTCGGCGATCCGCTGGACGCGGGCGTCGATGCTGGTGACGAGGTTGTCGCCGGGGTGGGCCGGGTCGGCCTCGGCCTGGCCGATGACGCGGCCGAGGTTGTCGACCTCGTAGCGCGTGACGCCGGCCTTGCCGCGCAGTTCCTTGTCGTACTGGCGCTCCAGGCCGGAGCGGCCGACCTGGTCGGAGCGCAGGTACGGCGAGTTGGTGTTCTGCGCCTTCTTGATCTCCTCGTCGGTGACCGGCGAGAGGTAGCCGAGGACCTGGGCGGTGTTGGCCTTGCCCGGGCTCGGGTAGCGGCGCACGGCCTGGGGCTCGGCGGTGATGCCGGGGAAGTCCTCGGCGCGCTCGCGGATCTGGAGGGCCTGCTTGGGGGTGGCCTCGTCGGTGATGGGGATGGGCTGGTAGGGCGAGCCGTTCCAGCAGGGCTGGGGCGTCTCGGCGTCGCACAGCCGGACCTTCTCCTGGACCTCCTTGGGCTTCATGCCCAGGACCGATGCGAGCTTGGTGAGGACGTCCTTGCCGTCGTCCGGCATCTTCAGCAGGTCGGTGCGGGAGGCGGAGACGACCAGTCGCGTCTCGTTGTCGGCGAGGGCCACGCCGCGCGCATCCAGGATGGAGCCGCGGACGGCCGGCTGGACGACCTGCTGGACGTGGTTCCCCGACGCCTCCTTGGCGTACGCCGCGCCCTCACGGATCTGGAGGTACCACAGGCGTCCGCCGAGGGTGAGCAGGAGGGAGAGGACGAGGACCTGGATGACGACGAGCCGGATCTGGACCCGTGAGTTCCGGCCGGTCTCGGGAATGTTGGTCACTGCGGCCGCCTCCCCCTCTCGGTGCGCGTACGGATGTGCGGGTACGAAGGTGTCTCCGGGCACGCGTGTGCGGATACGAGTGAGGAACGACGGGCCCCGGAGCCGGCGTTCCTACCGGAGCGGCGCGTTCGGGTGAACTTCCCTGCCGTCACAGCCGCTTGACCCCCTTGATGCGCCCCGCCCGCGCCATCCGTGCCCGGGCCGCCTTCACCCGCAGCCCGTTCCGCTGGCTGCCGATCCTCAGACCGGTGCCGCCGGAGAGCCAGCCGGAGGAGATGTCCGTGGTCTTGGCCGCGGAGCCGGTCTCGGCGAGCGGATCGTTCTCGGCGCGTCTGGCCAGCGCCATGACCCCCGGCACCACGAACGGGGCGAGCAGCAGGTCGTACAGGGCGGCCGTGAAGAGCAGGCTCCCCAGGCCCACATGGCGGGCGGCGGTGTCACCGACGAGGGCACCGACCCCGGCGTACAGCAGGGTGGAGACCAGGGCGGCGGCGACCACCACGACCATGGGGCCGGTCGCGGACTTCAGCCGGCCCGTCTCCGGCTTCACCAGGCCCGCGAGATAGCCGATGACGCACAGCACGAGGGCGTAGCGCCCGGCGGCGTGGTCGGCGGGCGGGGCCAGATCGGCGAGCAGGCCCGCGCCGAACCCGACGAGGGCGCCGCCCACATGGCCGTACACCAGGGCGAGGCCGAGGACGGTGAGGAGCATCAGGTCGGGCACGGCGCCCGGCAGATGGAGGCGGGCGAGGACGCTCACCTGGATGACCAGGGCGACGACGACCAGGGCGGAGGAGAGCAGGATCCGGTTGACGCGCATGAAGTGACAGCTCCTACTGCTCTTGCTGGTTCTGGCCGTCCGCGGGGGCCTCGGCGGACGGCGTCACGGTCACCGTCACCGTCGGCCTGGGGGTCGGCTTCGGCTTGGGCGGGAGCACCGTGTCGCGCGGGTCCTTCTTCGGGGCCTCGACGACGACACCGACGATGTCGAGCTTGCTGAAGGCGGCGTACGGCGTGACGTAGAGCGTGCGGGTCAGCCCGCCGCCGGACGGGTCGACGCGGGAGACCACGCCGACGGGCACTCCGGGCACGAACGGCCGGTCGGCCTGCGAGCCGAAGGTGACCAGACGGTCGCCCTTCTTCACCTCCGCCTTGCCGTTGAGGAGTTCCACGCGCAGCGGGCGGTCGCCCTGCCCGGAGGCGAAGCCCAGTTCGTCGCTGGCCTCCATCCGGGTGCCGACCGTGAAGTCGGGGTCGCTGGCGAGCAGGACCGTGGCGGTGTTGGGTCCGACGGTGGTGACCCGGCCGACGAGCCCGTCCCCGTTCAGGACGGTCATGTCGCGTTTGATGCCGTCGTTGGCGCCGACGTCGATGGTGATGGTCCAGGAGAAGCCCTGCGCGGCCCCGATGGCGATGACCTCGGCGCCCTTGATGCCGTACTGGCCCTGGCCGGAGATCTTCAGCATCTTGTCGAGCTGCTTGAGGCGGCTGCGGCTGCGGTCGTCGCTGCCGAGCCGCGCCTTCAGGGCCGCGTTCTCCTCTTCCAGCACGGCGAGCCGGTCGTGCCGCTCACCGGAGTCCCGGACGGCGGAGACCGCGTTGCCGACCGGGTCGACCGCGGCCGACACACCGCTCTCGATCGGGCCGAAGACCGTCGCCGCGCCCTGCCGGGCACCGTCGACCGGGGAATCCTCCCCACCGCGAATGTCCACCGTGATCAAAGCGAACGCGATGGCGATCAGCAGCACCAGGAGCAGCCGGCTCTCTCGTGTGTCCCTCACGTGCGGCGGCCGTGCCCTTCCTCATAGGAATTCGGGAAGCCCCAGGGAAACCCGAGGGGCTGCATTGTGGGAGCTTATGCATCTATATCAACGATCCGCCGTACGAGAGGAGATCGTCCCGTACGGCGGAATCGAAGAGTTACGTCATCTGCGCGGCTGGGCGTCCAGCACCTGCTGGAGCGCCTCGAACTCCTCGACGCACTTTCCGGAACCGAGCGCGACGCTGTCCAGGGGGTCCTCGGCGATGTGGATCGGCATGCCGGTCTCCCGGCGCAGCCGCTCGTCCAGGCCCCTGAGCAGCGCTCCGCCGCCGGTCAGAACGATTCCTCGGTCCATGATGTCGCCGGACAGCTCCGGCGGACACTTGTCGAGGGTCGTCTTGACGGCGTCGACGATCGCGTTGACCGGCTCCTCGATCGCCTTGCGGACTTCCGCCGCGGAGATGACGACGGTCTTCGGCAGCCCGGAGACCAGGTCCCGGCCCCGGATTTCGGTGTGCTCGTCGGTGTCCAGGTCGTACGCCGAACCGATCGTGATCTTGATCTGCTCGGCCGTGCGCTCACCCAGCAGGAGGGAGTACTCCTTCTTGATGTGCTGGATGATCGCGTTGTCCAGTTCGTCGCCCGCGACACGGATGGACTGGGCGGTGACGATGCCGCCGAGCGAGATGACCGCGACCTCCGTGGTGCCGCCGCCGATGTCGACCACCATGTTGCCCGTGGCCTCGTGGACCGGCAGGCCCGAGCCGATGGCCGCGGCCATGGGCTCCTCGATGATGTGCACCTGGCGGGCGCCGGCCTGGGACGACGCCTCGATGACGGCGCGGCGCTCGACACCCGTGATGCCCGAGGGCACACAGACGACGACCCGCGGACGAGCCAGATACCGCCGCTTGTGGATCTTCAGGATGAAGTAGCGGAGCATCCGCTCGGTGATCTCGAAGTCGGCGATCACACCGTCCTTCAGCGGACGAACGGCAACGATGTTGCCGGGCGTGCGCCCGATCATCTTCTTCGCTTCGGCACCGACCGCGAGGATGCCACCGGTGTTGGTGTTGATCGCGACGACGGACGGCTCGTTGAGTACGATCCCGCGACCCCTGACGTACACCAGCGTGTTGGCGGTCCCGAGGTCGACAGCCATGTCACGGCCGATGAACGACATTGAGTTCCCCATCAGGATTCGTCTGGCCTTCCCACTAGCTTTTGAGGGCTTTTCAGGTAGGCAAAGGTGGGTGCTGTGACGTGAAGGCTTCCATCGTAGACGCGCCTTCGCGAACACTGCGGGAGGGTCTCCGCCAATGTCAGCAGATGCTGTGCGGGTTCGCTTGTGGAGACGGGCGTTCGGGGGCGATCGTTCCCTCGATCGGCACGTATATGCCAGAAAAGTCTGGGAGCGGACGCCCCCAGACTTTGCTCGGCCTTCGCGTCTTACGCGCGACCCGGGAAGAAGATCTTCACTTCCCGCTCGGCGGACTCCTCCGAGTCGGAGGCGTGGATCAGATTCTCCCGGACGATGACGCCGAAGTCGCCGCGGATGGAGCCCGGGGCCGCGGCGATCGGGTCGGTCGGGCCGGCGAGCGCGCGCAGCCCCTCGATGACCCGCTCACCCTCGACGATCATCGCCACGACCGGGCCGGAGGCCATGAACTCCACCAGCGGCTCGTAGAAGGGCTTGCCCTTGTGCTCGCCGTAGTGCTGCTCCAGCGTGTCCTGGTCCAGGGTGCGCAGCTCCAGCGCGGTGATCGTCCAGCCCGCCTTGCGCTCGATGCGGCTGATGATCTCGCCGGTCAGGCCACGACGGACGGCGTCGGGCTTGAGGAGGACGAGGGTGCGCTGGCTCACGACGGGCTCCTTATGTATCAAGGTTGTGCGGTGGGACGAGATTACCCGGCGTGTCGGGGCGCCTGTTACACAGCGTCAGGTGTGGAGGAATCAGCCTGGGCGGCGAATCTCGCCTTGGCCTCGTCCACCTTCCGCCCGTAGTGCACGGACGCCCACCACAGGGCCGCGAAGACCACGCCCAGGAAGAACATCATCGGCACGGCGAAGCCCGACGCGATGAGCGCGATCTGCAACGCCCAGCCGAGCGCGACCCCGCCCGGGCGTGTCACCAGGCCGCACAGCACCAGGCACAGGAACATCGCGACACCGCTGACCGTCCACACGGTCGTCATGGACAGGTCGGGCTGCTTCATGGCGACCAGACCGGCGAAGCCGATGATGAAGAACTCGCCGATCAGAGTCGACGAACAGAGCGTACGCACGGGATCTCAGCCCCTCCCCAGGAGCAGTCGGGCCTCGCCGACGGTGATGACGGAACCGGTGACGAGCACACCGCCGCCCGCGAACTCGCCCTCCTCCTCGGCCAGCGTGATCGCGGCCTCCAGCGCGTCGGGCAGCCGCGGCTCGACCTGCACGCGCTCCTCGCCGAACACCTCGACGGCGATACCGGCCAGCTCGTCGGCGTCCATCGCGCGGTGGCTGGAGTTCTGCGTGACCACGATCTCGGCGAACACCGGCTCGAAGGCCTCCAGCAGCCCCCGCACGTTCTTGTCGCCGCTCGCGCCGACGACACCGATGAGCCGGCTGAACTGGAAGGCCTCACCGATGGCCTCGGCCGCCGCCCGGGCGCCCGCCGGGTTGTGGGCGGCGTCGAGCACGACGGTCGGGGAACGCCGCACGACCTCCAGCCGCCCCGGCGAGGCGACCGCCGCGAACGCCTTGCGGACCATGTCCAGGTCGAGCTGCTCGGCCCGCTGCGCGCCGACGCCGAAGAACGCCTCGACGGCGGCGAGCGCGACGGCCGCGTTGTGCGCCTGGTGCGCGCCGTGCAGCGGCAGGTAGAGCTCCGGGTACTCGCCGCCGAGCCCGCGCAGCGTCACGAGCTGCCCGCCGACGGCCACCTGCCGCTCGACGACACCGAACTCCAGGCCCTCCCGGGCCACGGTCGCGTCCACCTCGACGGCCTTCTTCAGCAGCACCTGCGCCGCGTCGACCGGCTGCTGCGCCAGGATGACGGTCGCACCCTGCTTGACGATGCCGGCCTTCTCCGAGGCGATCTCCGCGTGCGTGGTGCCGAGCCGGTCGGTGTGGTCGAGGTCTATGGGCGTGACGACGGCGACGTCACCGTCGATCACGTTCGTGGCGTCCCAGGAGCCGCCCATGCCGACCTCGACGACGGCGACGTCGGCGGGCGCGTCGGCGAACGCCGCGTACGCCATGCCGGTGAGCACCTCGAAGAAGGACAGCCGGTACTCCTGCTGCCCGTCGATCATCTCGATGTACGGCTTGATGTCCTGGTACGTCTCGATGAACCGCTCGGGCGAGATGGGGGCGCCGTCCAGGCTGATGCGCTCGGTGATCGACTGCACGTGCGGTGAGGTGTAGCGGCCGGTCCGCAGCTCGAAGGCGCCGAGCAGGGCCTCGATCATGCGGGCCGTGGAGGTCTTGCCGTTCGTCCCCGTGATGTGGATCGACGGGTACGACCGCTGCGGCTCTCCCAGCACGTCCATCAGCGCGGCGATACGGCTGACGGACGGCTCCAGCTTGGTCTCGCCCCAGCGTGTGGCCAGCTCCGCCTCGACCTCGCGCAGGGCCTTGTCGACCTCGGGGTCGGCGGGCCGGGTCGGGATGTCGGCGTCGGGCGGGCCGCCCTGGGTGCGCAGGGTTCGGCTGCCGGCTTCGATGACGGCGAGATCGGGGTCGCGGGTGGTCTCCTCCGCGATGATCTCGTCGAAGGTGTCGAGGGGGTCGGGCTGGTCGTCGTCGTGGTCTGGAGGGAGCTCGCTCACGGGGCCAGTCTACGGAGCGGGGGTGACATTGCTCGGGGGTGGTTTGCGTCGGGGTGTTCGCCCGGGTCGAACGCGTGGAGGCCCCGGCGCTGACCAGCACCGGGACCTCCACGACCGTACGAACCCTTACGCCTGCGGCAGCCTCTCCAGCTGCGCCTGGATCCGGGCGATGTCCTCATCCGCCTTGGACAGGCGGGTGCGGATCTTCTCCACGACGTGGTCAGGGGCCTTCGCCAGGAACGCCTCGTTGCCGAGCTTGGCGTTCGCCTGCGCCTTCTCCTTCTCCGCCGCCGCGAGGTCCTTCGCGAGGCGCTTGCGCTCCGCCGCCACGTCGATCGTGCCGGAGAGGTCGAGGGCGACCTCGGCGCCGGCGACCGGCAGGGTCGCCGTGGCCGTGAACGCGTCGCCCTCCGGCTGGAGCCGGAGCAGCTGGCGGATGGCGGCCTCGTGCGCCGCGAACGGCGTGCCGTCCAGGGTCAGCCGGGCCGGGACCCGCTGGCCGGGCTGGAGCCCCTGGTCGGCGCGGAAGCGGCGGACCTCGGTGATGACCGACTGGAGGCTCTCGATCTCGCGCTCGGCGCCGGTGTCCCGGAAGCCACTGTCCTTCGGCCAGTCGGCGATGACGACCGACTCGCCGCCGGTGAGGGTGGTCCACAGCGTCTCGGTGACGAAGGGGACCACCGGGTGCAGCAGCTTCAGCGTGACGTCGAGGACCTCACCGAGGACCCGCTTGCTGACCTCGGCCGCCTCGCCGCCCGCCTGGAACGTCGTCTTGGACAGCTCGACGTACCAGTCGAAGACCTCGTCCCACGCGAAGTGGAACAGGGAGTCGGACAGCTTCGCGAACTGGTAGTCGTCGTAGAACGCGTCGACTTCCGCGACGACCGTGTTCAGGCGGGAGAGGATCCAGCGGTCCGTCGAGGACATCCTCGACGGGTCCGGCAGCGGGCCGTCCACCGTCGCGCCGTTCATCAGCGCGAAGCGCGTCGCGTTCCAGATCTTGTTGGCGAAGTTGCGCGAGCCCTGGACCCAGTCCTCGCCGATCGGGACGTCGACACCGGGGTTCGCCCCACGGGCGAGGGTGAAGCGCAGGGCGTCGCTGCCGTACTTGTCCATCCAGTCCAGCGGGTTGACCGCGTTGCCGAAGGACTTCGACATCTTCTTGCCGAACTGGTCGCGGACCATGCCGTGCAGGGCGATGGTGTGGAACGGCGGAGTGCCGTCCATCGCGTACAGGCCGAACATCATCATCCGGGCGACCCAGAAGAAGAGGATGTCGTAGCCGGTGACCAGGACGGAGTTCGGGTAGAACTTCGCGAGCGACTCGGTCTGTTCGGGCCAGCCGAGCGTGGAGAACGGCCACAGGCCGGAGGAGAACCAGGTGTCGAGGACGTCGGTGTCCTGACGCCAGCCCTCGCCGCTGGGCGGCTCCTCGTCGGGGCCGACGCAGACGACCTCGCCGTTCGGGCCGTACCAGACCGGGATGCGGTGGCCCCACCACAACTGCCGCGAGATGCACCAGTCGTGGAGGTTGTCGACCCAGTCGAAGTAGCGCTTCTCCATCTCCTGCGGGTGGATCTTGACGCGCCCGTCGCGGACGGCGTCGCCGGCGGCCTTCGCCAGCGGGCCGACCTTGACCCACCACTGCATGGAGAGCCGGGGCTCGATCGTCGTCTTGCAGCGCGAGCAGTGGCCGACCGAGTGGACGTACGGCCGCTTCTCGGCGACGATCCGCCCTTCGGCGCGCAGGGCCGCGACGATCGCCGACCGCGCTTCCAGCCGGTCCAGACCCTGGAACGGGCCGTGGGCGGTGATCACGGCGTGCTCGTCCATGATCGTCAGGGCCGGGAGGTCGTGGCGCTGCCCGATCTCGAAGTCGTTCGGGTCGTGGGCCGGGGTGACCTTGACGGCACCCGTGCCGAACTCCGGGTCGACGTGCTCGTCGGCGACGACCGGGATGGAACGGTCGGTCAGCGGCAGCTTGACCAGCTTGCCGATCAGGTGCTGGTAGCGCTCGTCCTCGGGGTGAACGGCGACGGCCGTGTCACCGAGCATGGTCTCGGCGCGGGTGGTGGCGACGACGATGGTGTCGTCCCCGTCGCCGTACTTCATGGAGACGAGCTCGCCGTCGTCGTCCTGGTACTCCACCTCGATGTCCGAGATGGCGGTCAGGCAGCGCGGACACCAGTTGATGATGCGCTCGGCGCGGTAGATCAGCTCGTCGTCGTAGAGCCGCTTGAAGATGGTCTGGACGGCCTGGGAGAGACCCTCGTCCATGGTGAAGCGCTCGCGCGACCAGGCGACGCCGTCACCGAGGCGCCGCATCTGGCCGCTGATCTGGCCGCCGGACTCGCCCTTCCACTGCCAGACCCGCTCGACGAAGGCCTCACGGCCCAGGTCGTGCCGGGACTTGTTCTCCTTCGCGAGCTCCCGCTCGACGACGTTCTGCGTGGCGATACCGGCGTGGTCCATGCCGGGCTGCCACAGCGTCTCGTAGCCCTGCATGCGCTTACGGCGGGTCAGGGCGTCGATGAGGGTGTGCTCGAAGGCGTGCCCGAGGTGCAGGCTGCCCGTGACGTTCGGCGGCGGAATGACGATCGTGTACGGCGGCTTGTCGCTCTTCTCGTCCGCCTCGAAGTAACCCCGCTCTACCCAGCGCTCGTACAGCGGCCCCTCTACGTCGGCCGGCGCGTACTGGGTCGGCAGGTCGGTGCTGGGCGCTGGTGGCTGCTGCTGAGCGTTCTCGGTCACGGGGGTCAGTTTAGAGGTGTCACTGCCCCGTCCCGAAACGCGTTTGCTTCGTAACGGTCGGGGCCCCGATGCCATGGACACGGCGGGTCTGCGCCAGGATGTCTCGAACACATAGGCATCTGGAGGGGAACCCAGAACATGAGCTACAACCAGCCGGGCCCGTACGGCGGGCAGCCCCAGCAGCCCGGACCGTACGGGCAGCCGGGTCCCTACGGCCAGCCGCCGCAGGCCCCCCAGCCTGGCTACGGCTACCCCCAGCAGACCCCTCCGCCCCAGCCCGGCTACGGCTACCCGCAGCAGCCCCCGCAGGGCGTCCCGCCCCAGCAGCCCGGACCGTACGGCCAGCAGCCCCCGTACGGCCAGCAGCCGCAGCCGCCCTACGGCCAGGCCCCGTACGGCGTCCCCCAGCCCCCGGCCCCGGGCGGCGGCAAGAAGAAGACGGGCCTCATCATCGGCGCGGTCGCGGTGGTGGCCGCGATCGGTGTGGGCGCGTACTTCGTGATCGGCGGGGGTGGTGGCGGCCTGGAGGACGACGGGCCGCACAAGCTCACGACGCCGGCGACCGTGCTCAGCGACTACAAGCGCACCACGAAGGACGGGCAGACCGCCGGCGACGACTTGACGGCGGAGCTGGAGAAAAGCGGCGTCAAGAACGCCGAGTCCACGGCGGGCCTCTACAACACGGTGGACCTGAGCGACTACGACCCCGACGATCCCTCGTCCGCGGCGAAGATGGCGACGGCCAAGACCCTTTCGGTGGCCGGTGCATACGGTGAGATCTCCGACCCGGAGGCGACTCTGGACCTGTTCTTCGCCAACTTCAAGAAGTCGGCCGAGAAGGAGTCCGCCACCGGGTCCGGCAAGCCCGAACTGATCGGCGAGCCCGAGGCGGCCGACCTCGACGGCGCCGTCATGAAGTGCCAGTCGGTCAAGGGGCAGGACCGCGCGACCAAGCAGGAGAAGACCAACTGGTTCTGCGCGTGGGCCGACTACAGCACCATCGCCATCGTGTCGCCGGGCGACGCGGCGCAGGGCGTCACCAAGGACGTGGCGATCGACCTCACCACCAAGGTCCGCGGGGAAGTTCGCGTCAAGGCCTGACGCCGGAAACGACGAAGGCGCCCAGCAACTGTGCTGGGCGCCTTCGCGTGCAGTGTGTGACTAGGCCGTCTTCTGCTCCCCCGGCCCCCGCCCCCGCGCATCCCGCGGAATCAGCGTCGGGTTCACGTTCGACTGGACGACGTCCGCCGTGATGACGACCCGGGCCACGTCCTTGCGGGACGGGACCTCGTACATCACGCCCTGGAGGACTTCCTCCATGATGGCGCGCAGGCCTCGCGCGCCGGTCTGGCGGAGGATGGCCTGGTCGGCGATGGCTTCGAGGGCCTCGCGCTCGAAGTCCAGCTCCACGCCGTCGAGTTCGAAGAGCCGCTGGTACTGCTTGACCAGCGCGTTGCGCGGCTCGACGAGGATCTGGAGCAGGGCCTCGCGGTCGAGGTTGTGGACCGAGGTGATGACCGGGAGGCGGCCGATGAACTCGGGGATCATGCCGAACTTGACCAGGTCCTCCGGCATGACCTCCTGGAACTGGTCCTTGGACTCCATCTCGCGCTTGGAGCGGATCTGCGCGCCGAAGCCGATGCCCTTGGCGCCGGCCCGGGACTCGATGATCTTCTCCAGGCCCGCGAAGGCACCGCCCACGATGAACAGCACGTTCGTCGTGTCGATCTGGATGAATTCCTGGTGCGGGTGCTTGCGGCCGCCCTGCGGCGGGACGGAGGCCGTGGTGCCCTCCAGGATCTTCAGCAGGGCCTGCTGTACGCCCTCCCCGCTCACGTCGCGCGTGATCGAGGGGTTTTCGCTCTTCCTCGCGACCTTGTCGATCTCGTCGATGTAGATGATCCCGGTCTCGGCCTTCTTGACGTCGTAGTCGGCGGCCTGGATCAGCTTGAGCAGGATGTTCTCGACGTCCTCGCCGACGTACCCGGCCTCCGTCAGGGCCGTGGCGTCGGCGATCGCGAAGGGGACGTTGAGCATCCGCGCGAGGGTCTGCGCGAGGAGGGTCTTGCCGGAGCCCGTGGGGCCGAGGAGGAGGATGTTGGACTTCGCCAACTCGATGGCGTCGTCGCGGCCGTTCGCCCCGCCGTTCTCACCGGCCTGGACCCGCTTGTAGTGGTTGTAGACCGCCACGGAGAGGGCCTTCTTGGCGGCCTCCTGGCCGACCACGTACCCCTCGAGGAACTCGTAGATCTCGCGGGGCTTCGGGAGCTCCTCCCAGCGGACCTCGCTGGTCTCCGCCAGCTCTTCCTCGATGATCTCGTTGCAGAGGTCGATGCACTCGTCGCAGATGTACACACCGGGCCCTGCGATGAGCTTCTTGACCTGCTTCTGGCTCTTGCCGCAGAACGAGCACTTGAGCAGATCGCCGCCGTCACCGATGCGTGCCACGGTGTGCTTCCCCTTCGCCTGGGAGACTCCTGGACGCCGACGTCCAGCGGACTCCTGGTGCTGCCTTATGTCCGACGGTACCTTGCCGGGCCCCTCGTTCGGGCCCCCCTTGGCGCGGTTCGCTTTGACGTGGACCGTCCCAAACCGTGCCAAGGGGCGGCAGACGATACAGCCTCTCGCCTCAGCGCAGGCTCGAGTTGTCCATCTTCCGGGTGGAGATGACCTGATCGATCAGACCGTAGCTCAGCGCGTCCTCGGCCGTGAGGATCTTGTCGCGCTCGATGTCCTCGCGGATCTTGTCGATCGTCTGGGTCGAGTGCTTGGCCAGCATCTCCTCCAGCTGCGTACGCATCCGGAGGATCTCGTTGGCGGCGATCTCCAGGTCGGACACCTGGCCGCGGCCGGTCTCGCTGTACGGCTGGTGGATCAGCACGCGCGCGTTCGGCAGGGCCATGCGCTTGCCCGGGGTGCCGGCGGCCAGCAGGACGGCGGCGGCGGAGGCCGCCTGGCCCATGCAGACCGTCTGGATGTCCGGCTTCACGTACTGCATCGTGTCGTAGATCGCGGTGAGCGCCGTGAAGGAACCGCCGGGGCTGTTGATGTAGACCGAGATGTCACGGTCGGGGTCCATCGACTCCAGGCACAGCAACTGCGCCATGACGTCGTTGGCGGAGGCGTCGTCGATCTGGACGCCGAGGAAGATCACGCGCTCCTCGAAGAGCTTCGCGTACGGGTCGTACTCGCGGATGCCCTGGGAGGTGCGCTCGACGAAGCGCGGGATGATGTAGCGGGACTCGGCCTGCGGGCCGGTGTACTCGCCCTGGGCGGCGCGCATGTCCTGCACGGCGTGCATACGGTCGTAGATCCCGCTGCCGGGGAACTGGTTCACGGTGTCTCCTGAAAAAGGCTGAGGCGGTCGGCTGGGGCTGTCTGGGGTCGCGGGGGCCCGGGGAGGGCTCCGTGGGCCTCACGGGGCTCCACAGGCCCCGTGGGGACCTCTCAGGCCCCGGTGCCGCCGCCGCCCGGCATACCGGCGGCCGTGGGGATCACGTCGTCGATGAGGCCGTACTCCTTGGCCTCGAAGGCGTCGAACCAGCGGTCGCGGTCCGAGTCGCGGGTGATCTGCTCGACCGACTGCCCCGTGTGCTGGGACGTGAGCTCGGCCATGCGCTTCTTGGTGTGCAGCAGCCGCTCGGCGTGGATCTTGATGTCGGAGGCCGAGCCCGCCAGGCCGGCGGAGGGCTGGTGGATGAGGATCTCGGCGTTCGGCAGCGCGAAGCGCTTGCCGGGGGTGCCCGCGCTGAGCAGGAACTGTCCCATCGAGGCCGCGAGGCCCATGGCGATCGTCACCACGTCGTTCTTGATGAACTGCATGGTGTCGTAGATCGCCATGCCGGCCGTGATCGAACCGCCGGGGCTGTTGATGTACAGGTAGATGTCCTTGTCCGGATCGGCGGCAAGGAGCAGCAGCTGTGCGGTGATCTTGTTCGCGATGTCGTCGTCGACCGGCTGGCCGAGGAAGATGATCCGCTCGTTGAGCAGCCGGTTGTAGACCTGGTCGCCGAGGCCACCACCGATGGAAGGCTCGCCGGCGGCTGAAGGCATCAGATTCGTCACGTATCCACCTGCTCGTCTTACGACGGCGCCGGGCCGTCTTCACGTGTTCCCTGCGGGGCGGGAGCCGTATCGGAGACTCCACTGCCCTGGTACTCATGGACCCTAACGCGCGGGTCCCTTCGGGGAATCCCGGAGATGGGAGTGTTCGCCGGGGGCGTAGCGCTGCGCGGGCTCGCCGGGGGTGGTTCGTCCCGTGGGCGGCTGCGGGCTCGTCGTGGTCGAACGCGCCCACGCGGCGGAGCCGCACATCGATACAGCCCCGCGCCCCTGAGGGCATGTAGCGCAACGGGCCCCGAGAGGCACTGTGTGTCTCTCGGGGCCCGTCCTTACGGCATCACGAAGTGCCCGGGGGCTCAGCCCTCGGTCTTCTCCTCGGCGGTCTCGGCCGGGGTCTCCTCGGCGGAGGCCTCCGTGGCCTGAGCCTCGGACTCCTCCTCCTCGTCGTCGAGGTCGATGATCTCGCCGTTGGTGTCCTTGACCGTGGCCTTCTCGACCACGACGGCCAGGGCCTTGCCGCGGGCGACCTCGCCGACCAGGAGCGGAACCTGGCCGCCCTCGACGACCGCCTGGGCGAACTGGTCGGGGGACATGCCGGAGGAGGCGGCACGCCGCATGAGGTGCTCGGTGAGCTCCTCCTGGTTGACGTTGAGCTTCTCCTGCTTGACGAGCTCGTCGAGGACGAACTGGGTCTTGATGCCCTTGACCGCGGCCTCGCGGGTCTCGGTCTCGAACTCCTCCTCGCTCTTGCCCTGGATCTCCAGGTACTTCGCGAGGTCCAGACCCATCTGGCCGAGCTGGTGGTGCTCGAGGTTGTGCTTGCGCGTGTTGACCTCGTCCTCGAGCAGCTTCTCGGGGACCGGGACCTCGACCAGCTCGAGCAGCTTCTCCAGGACGCGCTCCTGGGCCTGCGTGGCCTGGTCGTACTGCTTCATGTTCTCCAGGCGCTTGCGGCTGTCGGCGCGCAGCTCCTCGATGGTGTCGAACTCGGAGGCGAGCTGCGCGAACTCGTCGTCCAGCTCGGGCAGTTCACGCTTGGCGACCTGGGTGACCTTGACGGTGACCTCGGCCTCCTTGCCGGCCGCCGAGCCGCCCTTGAGCTCGGAGGTGAAGGTGGCCTCGCCACCGGCCTCCAGGCCCTTCACGGCGTCGTCGATGCCGTCCAGCAGCTCGCCGGAGCCGATGGTGTAGGAGACGCCGCTCGCGACGCCGTCCTCGAGGACCTCGCCCTCGACCTTGGCCTCCAGGTCGATCGTCACGACGTCGCCGTCCTCGGCGGCACGCTCGACCGGCGCGGTGGAGGCGAAGCGCTCACGGAGCTCCTCGACCGCCTTGTCGACGTCCTCTTCGGTGACCTCGACGGCGTCGACCTCGACCTCGATGCCGGAGTAGTCCGGGATCTCGATCGCGGGGCGGATGTCGACCTCGGCGGTGAAGTTCAGCGTCTCGCCGTCCTTCAGCTCCGTGATGTCGACCTCCGGCTGGCCCAGGGGGCTCAGCTCGGCCTCGTTGACCGCGTCGGTGTAGAACTTCGGCAGCGCGTCGTTGACGGCCTCCTCCAGCACCGCACCGCGGCCGAACCGCTGGTCGATGACCCGGGCCGGGACCTTGCCCTTGCGGAAGCCCTTCACCGTGACCTGCTGGTTGATCTTCTTGTACGCCGCGTCGAGGCTGTCCTTGAGCTCCTCGAAGGGCACCTCGACAGTGAGCCGAACCCGAGTCGGGTTCAGGGTCTCCACGGCGCTCTTCACGGTTCGGTCTCCTTGTGGCTGACTTCTTGGGTTCTGCCGGTGCCAGAGCGGCCCGGCGGATTTCGCCGCCCGGAGGACTTCAGACGATGAGACACACGGGCGTGCAGCTTGCATAGTAACGGCAGCGACTACACCGCCCAAAAGGCGATCACGCGAATGATCAGGAGACGATCACGCGAGGTGATCGGCCGGCTGGTCGGGGTGGCGGGATTTGAACCCACGGCCTTCCGCTCCCAAAGCGGACGCGCTACCAAGCTGCGCCACACCCCGTCTGGTGCGACACGTAGGGTACATGCCGCCAGGCGCTGCGGCCGACGCATTTCCACAGGGCCCGTGCCGCGTCGGCCACGGCGGGAATGCGGTGTGCGACGGACGGGCCCGACCCGCTACGATGCCTTCAGTGCCGCGGTCACCCGACCTGCGGCGCGCGCTGTGCGGGCGTAGCTCAATGGTAGAGCCCTAGTCTTCCAAACTAGCTACGCGGGTTCGATTCCCGTCGCCCGCTCTGTGGACCTCGGGCCCGGTTCTTCGGAACCGGGCCCGAGGTGTTTCCGCAGCGGGTCACAGGTCGCGTACGTCCACCGTGTAGACGGAGCGGACACCGTAGGGGACGTACAGTGCGTCGCCGACGAGGACGAGCGGGGCGCCCGCGGTGACGTACATGCTGCTGGCGCGACCGCCGTCGTCTCGGCCGGAGCGGGTGCCCTCGATCTTGCCGGTACTCGCGTTCAGAGCGGCGAGGCGGCCGCTGGGAGACGCCAGGTACACATGGGTGGCGGAGGCGGCCGGGGGTCCCTGCTGCTCCACGGAGGAGTTCGATTCCCACAGCGTCCGGCCGGTTCGCGGGGAGACCGCGCGGACGCCTCCGCTCGCCCGCGTGAAGTAGACGGTGCCGCGCACCAGGTACGCGTCGGCGTCCTCGGGCCGGGGCTGCGCGAGTCGCCGCACGGTGAGCACGTGGGAGGAGACGTCGATCAGGGTCAGCCCGCGGTTCGTGTCGAGGGTGTCCGCGAGCACCAGGCGTCCGTCGTGCTGGCCGAGCACCTGCGCGGAGCCGTCGACCTCGACGGTCCAGCGGGCCTTTCCCGTGGCCGGGTCGATCTGGGAGACGGTGCTGCGGCCGGTTTTCCCCTCCTCCTGCGCGGTCGCGCAGACGAGGTAGGCACGGCGGGCCGCCGAGAGCAGCTCACAGTCCGGGAGGTCCGGCTTCGGCTGCCTCCAGCGGACGTCGCCGGTCTCGGCGTCGAGCAGGGCGTACTGGTCGCTCTGAGCCCCGTAGAAAGTGACCACGCCTTCGGGGACGGCGGTGGCCGCGCCCTGCGCGCTGTCGGGGACGGTCGCCGTCTCGCCTGCGCCGGTGTCAGTCCTCCAGAGCACCTTGCCGGTGTCGGCGGCCAAGGCGTTGACCGTGTAAGTGGTCCGGATGCTGTTCGCGGAGTTCTGGTCGTCGGCCTCGTAGCCGTAGACGCGGCCGTCGCCGGTCCCGATGAGCGCGCCCTCGTTGCCGGAGGCGCCGTCGGGGGTGCGGTCGACGGGCCGGGACCACGTGTTGCGGCCGTCGGCGAGAGCGAAGCGGGTCGCCATGAGGTCGGCGCCGGCGCAGACCAGGGAGGCGTCGACGGCGGCACAGCCCGCGAGGGAGGTGTCGGTACCTCCCAGGACGCGGTCGCTGCCCGGCGCGGCCTTCGCGGCGGTCGCCCAGGGCTTCCAGCCCTCGGGGAGGTCGGCCGGCTCGGCGGTGGGCGAGGGCGCGCGGTCGCGGTCTCGGTCGCGGGTCAGGGTGAGGGTGGTGGTGACGAGCGCGGCGAGTGCGACTGCCGCGGCGGCCGTGATCAGCAGCAGCCCGTGTCTGCGACGCCTGCGGGTGCGTCCGGCCTCCGGTGCCGGTGTCCCGGCCGGATCGCGGGCCGGGCCGCGCTGCTTCGTCGGCGTCTTGCCGGGCCGGTGGCGGCGGTCCTCTTCCCGCTCGGTGTCCGGCTCCGCGGGCAGGTGGAGCGGGGCTTCGCCCCGGTCGGTGGTGGGCGCCTCCGGCCATGCCGCGACCGCGGGCTCGGTGGGGCGGGTGCCCGGCCGGGGCCGTACCGGACGTGGTGGGGCGGTGCCGGGGGTCGCGCCCCCACGGAGCAGGGTGAACAGGTCGTCCGCGGCGGGGCGCGACTTCTGGTGCTTCTCCAGGCAGGAGCGGATGAACGGAAGGAGCTCGTCCGGTACGCCGGTGAGGTCCGGCTCGCCTTCGACGACCCGCAGAGCCGTCTCGTACGGGCTGGGGCTGTCGAACGGACCCCGGCGGGTGGCCGCGTAGGTGAGGACCGAGCCTAGGGAGAAGATGTCGGCTGCAGGGCCCACGTCCTGGGGAGAGGCGAACTGCTCAGGGGACATGAAGGGCGGCGTGCCCATGACGCGGCCGGTCTGGGTGAGGGCGTCGGAGGCGGCGCACTCGGCGGCGCGGGAGATGCCGAAGTCGATGACGCGCGGGCCGTCGTCGGCGAGCATCACGTTGGCCGGCTTCAGGTCGCGGTGGACGACTCCGGCGCGGTGGATGTCGCGCAGCGCCTCGGCGAGGCCGGCCGCGAGTTCGCGCAGGCGGGGCAGCGGGAGCGGGCCGTGCTCGCGGACGTGGGTGCCGAGGTCCGCGCCCGGTATGTAGAGCGTGGCCATCCAGGGGCGCGGCGCGTCGGCGCCCGCGTCCACGACGGGGGCCGTGAAGGCGCCGCTGACCTGGCGGGCGGCGGCCACCTCGCGGCGGAAGCGGGTGCGGAACTCGTCGTCGTCGGCGTACTGGCCGTGCACCAGCTTGATCGCGAGGCGCCGGCCGGAGGCCGAGCGGGCCAGGTAGACCACACCCATGCCGCCGGAGCCGAGGCGGTCCTCGATGCGGTAGCCACCCACCTCCGGCGGGTCGGAGTCGCGCAGCGCCATCCCCGTACGTTCCCCCCGTCACGCACCGTCCTGTGGTCGGGGAGGAGCGTATCCGCACGCTCCTCGGGTCGGCGGTACCGGCCCGGTCAGAAGCTGATGGAGTTGATGGTCTCCGCTATCGAGTTGAGGAATCGCTGGATGTCGTCGGCCATACCGGTCGAGGCGAGGAAGAAGCCGAAGAGGACCGCCACGATCGCTGGGCCTGCCTTGATGGAGCCGCCTCTCAGCAACACCACCAGGATGATCGCCAACAGCAGCACCACAGACAGTGAAATGGCCACAACTGATCACACCCTCGGTCGGTCCGCTCTCCCGGCCCGGGACACGACCACGCGCACCCCGCCAGAACCATCGTGCCACCAACGCGGCCGGGCTATGCGGCCCGTGACGCATCGACCACCTCACTCGTGTCCGAACCGGTGTGCGCCGCCTGGGCTCTGGCACCGAACACCCCGGACTCGTACGGCAATTCGATGCGCCACCCGCACAGGGAATTCAACCGAGTCGTTTCCATGCCCACACAACGTGTTCGCAGCTAATTCGAATTGCCCTCGCAAGCCCCTCAACAACCCGGCGGGCAGGCTTCGAAGGGGTGCGGAAGTGGACATTCCGCCGGAGTCGCCTGCTGGTCTTATGCGTCACTTAGTCCGGAAGTATCACGACAAGCAGGGCGGGTGTGACGAGCACAGCCCGCCGCTGGCTGATGTGTTGGTCATCACTCCGACAGTGACGTCAACTACCCGAAATCCGGGGGTACCCACAGCGAATAGCCAGGATTCACATCCGGCGTTTTACGAATAGCCGCAGGGAACGCTAGGGTGCCTCAGATGTTCCACGCTGCCTCGTCCCCCGCAAGCGCAGCGAGGTCCCGGATCGTCTCCCCGAGTTCTTGGTGGGAGGGTCTGTGACGAACTCGCTGCGACCGAACGGCGACCGCAGGGCGCCACTTCCCCCGGCACAGTCGTCGGCCGACGGAGTGCCGAGCCCGCGCTCGCCGCAGAGCCCGCAGAAGAAGCAGAGCGGCAAGCAGCGCGACGCGTTCTTCGACAACGCCAAGTACCTGGCGATCGTGCTGGTGGCCATGGGCCACGCCTGGGAGCCGCTCAAGGGCGACAGCCGGATACTCGAGGCCGCGTACCAGGTCGTCTACGCCTTCCACATGCCGGCGTTCATCATCATCTCCGGCTACTTCTCGCGCAGTTTCGACATGCGGCCCGACCGGCTCAAGCGCCTGATCACCGGCGTCGCCGTGCCGTACATCCTCTTCGAGACGGCCTACCCCCTCTTCAAGCGGTGGATCGACAACGACCCGCACCAGGAGATCAGCCTTCTCGACCCCTGGTACCTGACCTGGTTCCTGTGCGCGCTGTTCATCTGGCGGATGACCACCCCCATCTGGAAGATGGCGCGCTGGCCGCTGCCGCTCGCGCTCGGCCTCGCGATGGTCGCGAGCGTCTCCCCGGAGATCGGTGACGACCTGGACCTCCAGCGGGTCCTGCAGTTCCTGCCGTTCTTCGTGCTGGGCCTGGTGATGAAGCCCGAGCACTTCCACATGGTGCGCCGCCGTTCCATGCGGATCGCCTCGGTGCCCGTGTTCGCCGCCGCGCTGGCCGTCAGCTGGTGGGCCGTGCCGCGCATGAACACCGCGTGGTTCTACCACCGGGACTCCGCGCAGGAGCTGGGTGCGCCGTGGTGGACCGGCCCGGTCATGGTCCTCGCGATGTTCGGCTGCTCCCTGCTGCTGACCGCCTGCTTCTTCGCCTGGGTGCCGCGCCGCCACATGTGGTTCACCGCGCTCGGCGCCGGCACGCTCTACGGCTACCTGCTGCACGGCTTCCTGGTGAAGGCCGGCGACTACCAGGGCTGGTTCGAGCCGACGTGGATGCACCAGCCGCTCGGCGAGATCGCCGTGACCGTCGCCGCGGCCGCCGTCGTGACGGTGCTGTGCACCAAGCCGGTGCAGCGTGCCTTCCGGTTCGCGATGGAGCCGAAGATGGAGTGGGCCTTCAAGCGGGACGCGGCCGAGCTCGCCCGTGAGCGCCAGAGCGCCGAGCGGACCGAGCGCGAACGCGGGCGGGAGCGCGAGAAGGTCAGCGCCTGACGCCCGTACCGGAGTTCATCCGACGAGACCGAGAAGTGCGCGCATCCGCGCGTACTTCTCGGTCAGTCGTTTGCGGGTGGCCTCGTCCAGGACCGCGAGGCGTGCCGGGTCCGCGTTGTGTGCCAGGTCCGACTCCTTCACCAGCAGCGCGCCGGGCGTGGCGAGGATGCGCGCGGCGTACGCCTCGGGCGGTTCCCCGGACCGCTTGGTGACCGCCAGGACGATGTCCTTGGTACGGCTGCTCAGCGCGGCCTCGCGCAGCCACTCGGGCGAGAGCGCGTCGTCCTCGACGGCGTCGTGCAGCCAGGCCGCCGCGATCTGTTCGTCGTCACCGCCCCGCGCCCGTACGCCCTCCGCGACCGCCTGGAGATGCTCGGCGTAGGGCCGTCCGGCTTTGTCGGTCTGGCCGGCGTGCGCGGCCCGGGCGGTGGTCTCGACCTGGGCCAGGGTCAGCGGGGTGCGGGGTGTCTCGGTCACGGCTCCAGTGTGCACCTGGCTTCCGTGCGCACTCGGCTCCAGTGCGCGCCTGGGCAGAACGGCGCCTCAGCGGGCGGCGGCCGCCGTCGGGCCTTCCCGGCAGATCAGCAGCAGGGCCCGGTCGTCGTTGACGTCCTTGGCCACCGCCTCGATGAGGTGCCAGGCGGCGCCGTGGAAGCCCCCCGCGACGTAACGGTCGGCCTCGCCGGTCAGGCGGTCGATGCCCTCGACGATGTCGCGGTCGGAGGTCTCCACCAGGCCGTCCGTGAACAGCATCAGCACGTCACCCGGACGGAGCGAGCCCTTCACCGGGTCGAACTGGGCACCGTCGTACACGCCGAGGAGCGGGCCTTCCGCCGTCTTCTCCTCCCATCGGCCGCTGCCCGCGCTGAGCTGAAGGCCCGGCGGGTGGCCGGCGGAGTAGAGCTCGTAGTCGCCGGAGTCCAGGTCGAGGACCAGGTGGATGGAGGTGGCGAAGCCCTCGTCCCAGTCCTGGCGGAGCAGGTAGCCGTTGGCGGCCGGGAGGAAGGCGTGCGGCGGGAGGGAGCCGAGCAGGCCGCCGAACGCACCGGACAGGAGCAGCGCCCGGGAGCCCGCGTCCATGCCCTTGCCGGAGACGTCGGTGAGGACGACCTCGAGCGTACGGCCGCCGTTGGTGCGCGCGGCCACCACGAAGTCGCCCGAGAAGGACTGGCCGCCCGCCGGGCGCAGCGCCATCTCGCGGTGCCAGCCGTCGGGCAGGCCGGGCAGCTTGCTCTGCACCCGGATGCGTTCACGCAGGTCGAACAGCATGGTTCCGCCGCGCCGCCAGGGCACGCCGACGCGGCTGCGGAACTGGGCCAGCAGCAGCCCGAAGAACCCGCAGGCCGCGACCACCAGCACCACGCCCGGAGTGACCCGGGACGGGCCCTCCGTGTAGGGGCCGAGCTGCACCGACTCCACGATCAGCGCCGTGGCCGCCGCCGCGTACAGGCCGAGCAGGCTCGCCGGGCGCAGCAGCAGGCCGCCCACGACGACCGGCAGGACCAGGGCGGCCGGCGAGAACCACACGGAGTTCGCCAGCGTCGCCGCCGTGATCAGCGGGACCATCAGGAGCAGACCGGCCAGGGCGATCCAGTCCGAGCCGTCGCCGCGGAAGTAGTCCACGGCGGCCCGGCGCACGCCGACGCGGGCCCGGTGCCACTGCTTCTTCAACCGGGCCGTGAACGTATCGGCTTCCGCGCGCCGCTCTCGTCCTGCTGCCATTAGTTCGGGACCCTATCCATCGGACCGGGCACTTGGCACGGGAGGTCCTACTTGTCCCCCGTCCGAGGGCCGACTTCACAGTGAACTGCACACCGCGCCGCCCTGCGCCACCCCGGGGAAATTCCCTCGCTCGCCCCGCATCGCCCTGCTAGGCATGGTCCATGACGACTGACACGGCCGGCTCCGCGGCGACCCCGCGGGTACTTCGGCAGGACGACTGGGACCAGTGGTACGACACCCTCATCCGCGGCTTCGGCGGGGTGCCGGAGTCCGCCGAGGAGCGGGAGTTGTGGAACTCGCTGACCGAGTTCGACCGTTCACTCGGTGTCTGGGACGGGGACGACTGTGTGGGGACGGCCGGGGCGTTCCGCTTCCGGCTCACCGTGCCCGGTGGGGCCTCGGTGCCGGCCGCGGGCGTCACGATGGTGAGCGTGGCCGCCACACACCGCAGGCGTGGTGTCCTGACGTCGATGATGCGGCGGCAGCTGGACGACGTCCGTGACTGGGGTGAGCCGCTGGCCGTGCTCACGGCCTCCGAACCGGCGATCTACGGCCGGTTCGGGTACGGCATCGCCACCTTCCACTTGAGCGCCGAGATCGACACGAGCCGGGTGCGGCTGCCGTCGCTGCCCGCGGGTACGGACGAGGTGCGTCTGCGATACGCCGTTCCCGCCGGGGTCGTCGATGTGTGCGAGGCGGTGTACGCGCGGCTGGTGCCGTCGCGGCCGGGGATGCTGGCGCGCCAGCCCGGCTGGGAACGGCTCGGGGTGCTCGATCCGGAGAGCGACCGGGACGGGGCGTCGCCGCTTCAGTGCGTCCTCGCCGAGCGGGACGGGGAGACGGTCGGGTACGCGCGGTACCGCGTCAAGCCGAACTGGGGGCCCGCCGGGCCCAACGGCAGCGTGGTGGTGGAGAACTCGGCCGCGCTGGACCCCGCGGCGGACGCGGCGATGCTGCGGTTCCTGTTCGGCATCGACCTGACGTCGACGCTGGTGCTGCGGGGGCGGCCGGTCGACGACGCGTGGCAGCACCTGGTGTCCGACATACGGCGGTGTCAGCCGCGGTTGCGGGATTCGCTGCACGTACGGCTGGTGGATGTCGGAGCCGCGCTGGAGGCGCGGACGTACCAGGCGCCGGTGGATGTGGTGTTCGAGGTGGAGGACGCGTTCTGTCCCTGGAACGCCGGGCGTTGGCGGCTCAGCGGGGATGCGAAGGGGGCGTCCTGCGCGCGTACGACGGATACGGCGGACGTCGCCTTGTCCGTACGGGAGTTGGGGGCGGCCTATCTCGGCGGGGTGAGCCTCGGGGCGTTGGGGGCGGCGGGGCGTGTGCGGGAGGTGCGGCGGGGGGCGTTGGCGGAGGCCTCGTCGGGGTTCGGGGCCGGTGTGGCGGCGCCGTGGCTGCCGCACGGTTTCTGAGGGCGGAGCTGTTTTTCAGGGGCGTTGGCAGGTCGGGCACCAGAAGAGGTTGCGGGCGGCGAGATCGGCGGTGCGGATCTCGCCGCCACAGATGTGGCAGGGCTGGTTGGCCCTGCGGTAGACGTACACCTCGCCGCCGTGGTCGTCCACGCGGGGCGGGCGGCCCATCGCCTCCGGGGTGTGTTCCGGGCGGACCGTGTCGATGCGGTTGTTGCGGACGCCCTCGTGCATGAGCTCGACCAGGTCGGTCCAGATCGCGTGCCACTCGGAGGGGGTGATGTCCTTGCCCGCGCGGTACGGGTCGATGCGGTGCCGGAAGAGGACCTCCGCGCGGTAGACGTTTCCCACGCCGGCGATGACCTTCTGGTCCATGAGCAGGGCGGCGATGGTCGTACGGCTGCGGGAGACGCGGCGGTACGCGGTGTCCGGGTCGGCGTCGTCGCGGAGGGGGTCGGGGCCGAGGCGGTCGTGTATCGCCTGCTTCTCCGGGGGTGTGATGAGGGCGCAGGTGGTGGGGCCGCGGAGGTCCACGTAGGTGGTGTCGTTCGCGAGGCGGAGGCGGACGGTGTCGGTGGGTGGGGGTGCGGGGGCGGGACCGAAGGCGACCTTGCCGAAGAGGCCGAGGTGGATGTGGACCCAGTCGGTGCCGTGGAAGCCGAAGCCGAGGAAGAGGTGCTTGCCGTGGGCTTCCGTGTGGGTGAGTTCCGTGCCGGTGAGGAGGGAGGCGGCGTCGGTGAACTTGCCCTGGGGGCTGGTTACCCGGGGGGCCGTGCCGAGGAAGGCCCTGGCGTAGTCGAGGGCCAGCCGGTGGATGGTGTGGCCTTCCGGCACGGGTTGCTCCTGTGATCGTCGCCGCCGGGGTCGAAAAACCTCGTGGCTCCGCCCCGGGCCCCGGCGGGTCCCCACCAGGACTCGGACAGGGCCGCACGCGGGACGCGGGGTTCGGCACCTCGGCGGCCTCGCGCCCCGGGCCGGGGGCTTTCGCCCGCTCGGGGCGAGCGCGCCTGGCCGCTGCCGTACAGGCGTACGCCTCGGGACCGGCCGGGGCTTACGGCTGGGGGTGGTGGGGCGGGATGGGCGGGAGGTCGCCTGTTGATTCGTACGTCTCGAGCATGTCGATTCGGCGGATGTGACGTTCGTCACCGGAGAACGGCGTGCTGAGGAACGTCTCGACGAACGCCGTCGCCTCGTCCTGCGAGTGCATGCGCGCGCCCACGGCGACGACGTTGGCGTTGTTGTGCTGGCGGCCGAGTGCCGCCGTCTCCTCGCTCCAGGCGAGGGCCGCACGGACGCCCTTGACCTTGTTCGCGGCGATCTGCTCGCCGTTGCCGGAGCCTCCGATGACGATGCCGAGGGCCTCGGGGTCCGCGGCCGTCCGCTCCGCGGCGCGGAGGCAGAAGGGCGGGTAGTCGTCCTGGGCGTCGTAGATGTGCGGGCCGCAGTCGACGGGGTCGTGACCCGCCGCCTTCAGCCACTCGACGAGGTGGTTCTTGAGTTCGTAGCCCGCATGGTCCGAGCCGAGGTACACGCGCATGGGACGAGTGTGACACGGGTGTTTCGGGGCAGGCGCGCGGGGTGGCGCTCACGAAAACGCGAGGCGAATGTGAGCCGCGTTATAGAAGCTCAGGAAAACCTCAAGTAACAATCTGGATTCAAAGGTTCTCCCCATCGTTCGCCTCCGATTCACTGGACGCGCTCGTACACCGCTCGTACACCGCTCGTATGAGCCCTGTGCACCGTCTTGCCGCGACACACCCCGTTCGTACGGCTCAGGCGGTGCGCACGGAAAACAGCTCCCCGGCGCAAAGGAAAACCGTTCCATGACCTCGCAGCCGACTCTCAAGACGACAGGACACGAACCCGGCGGCCCCGGAGAACCCGGTGGCGAACCCGGGCTCCAGGCAGGGCTCAAGAACCGGCATCTGTCGATGATCGCCATCGGCGGTGTCATCGGGGCGGGCCTGTTCGTCGGGTCCAGCTCGGGTATCGCCACCGCGGGGCCCGGCATCCTGCTGTCGTACGCCCTCGTCGGCACGCTCGTCGTGCTGGTGATGCGGATGCTCGGTGAGATGTCGGCCGCCAACCCGACCTCGGGCTCCTTCTCCGCGCACGCCGACCGGGCGCTCGGGCCCTGGGCCGGTTTCTCCATCGGCTGGCTGTACTGGTTCTTCTGGGTGGTCGTGCTGGCGGTCGAGGCGACCGCCGGTGCCGTGATCCTGGAGGGGTGGATCCCGGCCGTGCCGCAGTGGGCCTGGGCCCTGATCGTGATGGTGGTGCTCACCGCCACCAACCTCGTCTCCGTCGGGTCGTACGGCGAGTTCGAGTTCTGGTTCGCCGGGATCAAGGTGGTCGCGATCGCCGCGTTCATCGTCATCGGCGGGCTCGCCGTGTTCGGGGTGCTGCCCGGTGTCGACAGCGAACAGGCCGGACTGAGCAACCTCACCGAGCACGGGGGCTTCCTGCCCCATGGTGCCGGGGCGATCCTCACCGGTGTGCTGCTCGTCGTCTTCTCCTTCATGGGAAGCGAGATCGCCACCCTGGCCGCCGGTGAGTCCGAGAACCCGCAGCAGGCCGTCACCAAGGCCACCAACAGCATCATCTGGCGAGTCGCCGTCTTCTACCTCGGCTCGATCCTCGTCGTGGTGTCCCTGCTGCCGTGGGACAGCAAGTCCATCACCGACGACGGCTCCTACGTCGCCGCGCTCGACTCCCTCGGCATTCCGCACGCCGGTCAGATCATGAACTTCATCGTGCTGACCTCGGTGCTGTCCTGCCTCAACTCCGGCCTCTACACCGCCTCCCGCATGGCCTTCTCGCTCGGCCGGCGCGGTGACGCCCCGAAGTCCTTCGCCCGCACGACCGCCAACGGCGTGCCGCGGACGGCCATCCTCGCCTCCGTGGCGTTCGGATTCGTCGCCGTCTTCTTCAACTACAAGTTCCCGGACTCCGTCTTCCTCTTCCTCGTGAACTCCAGTGGCGCGGTCGCCCTGTTCGTGTGGCTGGTGATCTGCTTCTCCCAGCTGCGGATGCGGAAGATCATCCAGGCCGAGGCGCCCGAGAAGCTCGTCGTGAAGATGTGGCTGTACCCGTACCTGACCTGGGCGACGGCCGCGCTGATCGTGTTCATCCTCGGTTACATGCTCACCGACACCGAGCACGACGGGCGCCAGACCATCCTGCTGTCGCTGCTCGTCGCGGCGCTCGTCCTCGCCGTCGCCTTCGTGAAGGAGAAGGTCCGTCGGGGGCAGCGGGCCGCCGCCGGCGCCGCCGAGGCACAGGCCCAGGACGACAGCCGGGACGAGGTCTCGGCCGGCTGACCCTTCCGGCGCTCGCCGTTCGTGGTGAACCGGGGCCTGCGGTGCGTGTTCCGCCGGAACACGCACCGCAGGCCTTTTCCGTTGCCGCCTACAGCACCGTGAAGCTGTCCTTGACCTTCTCGTACGTGCGCAGGGCTTCCGGTTCGATGCCGGAGTCGTACCAGGTGTTGATCTGGTACGACTTGCCGTCCACGTTGAAGCCGAGCAGGCGGGCGTGCCAGTGGACGCCCCGCAGCGTGAAGGTGTACTCCCAGATCACCGCCGGGTGGCCGCGGTACGTCGTCTCCTCCAGGCGGATCTTGCGGTAGTCCTCACCCTGGTGGGCGTTGCGCTCCGAGGTCTGCCAGGTCTCCAGCAGGTCGCCGCGGGCCAGGGACGACTTGCCGACGAGTTCCTGCGTGCCGTCCGGGGAGGTGTAGTGCACCTCCGCCCCCGTCTTCACGTCCCGCCGCCAGCCCTCGGGTGTCGCCCAGGCGAATCCACCGGCCTCCCGGTGCGCGCCCGGCGGCAGGCTCTGCGGCCTGGCTGTGCCTCCGACCGTGGCTGAGGGCGTGGAGTCGGGGGTGGGGTCCGTGGCGGGGGCTGTGGTGAGTGGTGCGGAGGCCGAGGAGCCCGCGCGCGGGTCGTCGTCGCCCGGTGAGCCGGAGGTCGTCGCCAGCACGATTCCCACGACGGCGCCGACCGTCGCGACCGTGGCTGCCGCGGCGGCGAGCATGGTGCGGCGGTGGCCGGCACGGGGGCGGGCGGCGACCGGTGTGGCAGGGCCGGGGAGGTCGCCCGGCGGCATCGCGGTGGGTGTCGGGGCGAGGTGGGGGCGGCACTCCGTCGCCGCCTGCGCTCGGGTGAGGGAGACGCGGCTCGGGCCGTGGGTGGTCGTGGTGGTAGCGGCAGTGGCGGCACTGGCGGTGGTGGTGCTGCTGACGGAGGGGTTCGGCGAACCCGCCGTGTTCGGTGGTGTCGTCTGCGGGGTGGGTGTGGGGGCTGCGGCGGTGGGTGTGGGGCGGGCTGGCGGGGGTCCTTCGGAGTGGGCGGCCGGGGTGGTGGCGGCGCGGGTGGCGGGGGTGGTGGTGGCGCGGGGGCCGATGTCCGCGGCTCCCGTTCCGGTTCCGGGGCGGGGCGCCCGTCCCGTTCGGGTTGCCCGTCCCGTTCGGGTTGCCCGTCCGATGCCGGCGGGTCCGGTCGCTTGCGCGAGTCGGGTTGCTCGTGCGGCTCGGGGTCGGGTGCGTGTTCGGGCCGGCGGCCCGGTACCGCTACCGGTTCCTGCGCGGGCGCCGAATCCGACACCGGGTCCGGCAACTTCGTCGCCCACTCCCGCCGTTCCCGGCCCGCCCCCACCGGCACCGTAGGCGTCGGCGGCGGGAACGCGACCGGTTCCAAGGCCTCTTCCAGTTCGTCGAGACCCGGGCGGGCCGACGGGTCCTTTTCCAGCAGGGACGTCAGGATGCCGCGCAACGGGCCGTACGCGGCGGGGAGTTCGGGCTCCTCGTACAAGACCGCGTGCAGGGTCGCCAGCGTGGTGTCGCGGGCGAAGGGGGAACGGCCGCCCAGGGCCGCGCAGAGGGTCGCGCCGAGGGACCAGACGTCGGACGGCGGGCCCTGCGGGCGGCCGGAGATGCGCTCGGGCGCCATGTAATCGGGCGAGCCGACCAGCATGCCGACCATCGTGAGCGCCTTGGCGTCCTGGATCGCGGCGATACCGAAGTCCGTGAGGACCACGCGTCGTTCGCGTCCCGGTCCCGCCGGGCTGCTCCCGTTCTCCACCAGCACGTTGCCCGGCTTGATGTCCCGGTGCAGTACTCCCCGTGCGTGGACCTGCCGTAGCGCCGCGACCAGGCCGAGCCCGATCCGGGCCGTATCGCACGGGCCCAGGGGGCCCTCCTCCGCGAGGATCCGTTCGAGGGAGCGGCCGGCGACCAACTCCATGACGATCCACAGGCGTTCGCCTTCGTCGACGACGTCGTAGACCCGTACGACGTTGGGGTGGTCGATCCGGGCCGTGGCCCTGGCCTCGCGCAGGGTGCGTTCGCGGCGCGTCCCGCTGTCCTCGGCGTCAAGGCCGTCGATGCGCATTTCCTTGACGGCGACCTGCCGGTCGAGTATTTCGTCGGCGGCTCGCCACACCCGCCCCATTCCCCCCTGACCGATACTTTCGACCAGCCGATAGCGCCCCGTCACCAATACCCCTGGAACACCGCCGATGTTCGCATTCCCCGGCAATCCGCTGCACCCCCTCCGCGACGCCGCGACCGACTCCAGTGAAACACAACGGTCACACTTCGTGCCCCATCAGGATAGTGCCGGGAAATCTTGTGGTAGCTCTTTGAGTACTGCGAATTCAGGCGCAGTCCAGGGGGACGCAAGGGGGGCGAACATGAGTTCTCGTCGCACGGCGGCGGTCACGGGATCGCTGGTAGCGGCATCTTTCTCGGTGGTGGTGATCCTTTCCGGAACAGCCGGCGCGGAAGACGAAGGGCCCGCAAGCAGCAAGGGAGGAAAGGTCGTTGACGAGGCGCCGGCGGGGGTGAAGCTGACCACGCTGCTGCCCGAGAAGATCTCGGTCGACAACGGCTCCGAAAAGACAGCGCTCACCGCCACGGTGAAGAACGAGGGAAACAAGGACAGCGGGAAGATCCGGCTTTTGGTCGTCGGTTTCGACGGGCTCACCGTCAAGAACGTCCAGGGGTGCTCACCGATAGCCGAGAACAATCTTCCGGAGGGATCGAACAGCGGTTTCAGCTGCCCCGTCGACAATCTCGCGGCCGGTAAGTCGAAGTCGTACGCCGTCGACGCGACGTACGACCTGGGAAAGACCGGGAAGATCTGTCTGCCCGTCCAGGCGAGCGACGGGAAGAAGACGTTCTGGCAGCAGGGCCCGGTGCCGTTCGGCACGACGAATCCGTCGCCGGACGCACCGGCGACGCCACTGCTGCTCGGCACCGACAACGAGCCGGTCTCCCCCGGCAAGCCGGATTCCCCGGGCGGCAAGGAGCTGCCGAAGACCGGTCCGGCGCGTGATCTGCTGCCGCTGGGCGCGGCCGGTGCGTCGCTGCTCGCGGCGGGCGCGGCCGGGATGTGGTGGTCGCGGCGGCGGCAGGAGGGCTGAACCGGCCTTCCGTGCCATGACACACGAGAGGCTCCCCGGGCCTGAGGGAAGGTGTGCCCGGGGAGCCTCTGGTGTGGAACGAGGGGTCAGCGCTTGTCGGCGAACTTCCATGCCGTCGGCAGCGCTCCCATCGCCAGCGCCGCCTTCAGCGCGTCGCCGATCAGGAACGGCGTGAGGCCGGCCGCGATCGCGGCGGCCGCGGACATGCCGGTGGCGAGGGCCAGGTAGGGAACGCCGACGGCGTAGATGATCGCCTCGCCCAGCAGCATCGTGCCCGCCATCCGCAGCATCGAGCGGTCGGCGCCGCGGCGGGCCAGGGCGCCCACCACCGTGGAGGCGAGGATCATGCCGAGGATGTAGCCGAAGGACGGGGCGACGCCGGAGGTGCCCTGCGCGAACCACGGCATACCGGCGAGGCCGGCCACGGCGTACAGCGCCAGCGAGAGGAAGCCGCGGCCGGCGCCGAGGGCGGTGCCGACGAGCAGCGCGGCGAAGGTCTGGCCGGTCACCGGCACCGGGGAACCGGGCACGGGCAGCGCGATCTGCGCGGCGAGGCCGGTGAGCGCGGCTCCGCCGAGCACGAGGGCCGCGTCCCGGACACGGGAGGCGGGCAGCAGGTCGGCGAGGACCTGCCCGGTGCGGGCGGGTGTGGCGGCAGCGGTGCTCATGGGGACTCCGCGGGAGTGAGGGCCGTTCGGGACACGGTGACGCTATCCCAGCGCGCTCGCCCGGTTCACCGTCAGCGCTCGACAAAGGGGAGATCGCGCGGCTGGTCGGCTTCTGACAAAGGACGGGGGTACACCGGACGCGGAGTGATGCCGGTCACGGAGGTGGCGAGGCTTCGGTCACCTGGCGGGCGGGAAGGCGGACTGTAGGGTTTCACCAAATCACCCACTGGGCGCGTGTCAACCCTCCGTTCACGGCCACTCACAGCGCGCGTTCCAGGCGTCCGCATGATGGACAGCCCTCCCCGCGGGGTGGAGGGACCACCCAGACTGGCGGCGTTTTTGCCCTCTCACGCCTCTCACGCATTGGACGAGCCGCGCCCATGCCCAGCACCACCACCGGGACGCCGCCCAGCACGGACGACGTCTCCCTCTCCCACGGCCTGAAGCAGCGCCACCTGTCGATGATCGCCCTCGGTGGGGTGATCGGCGCCGGTCTCTTCGTCGGCTCCGGCGCGGGTATCGCCGCCGCCGGTCCGTCGATCGTCGTCGCCTACGCCCTCTCCGGCCTCCTCGTGATGCTGGTGATGCGGATGCTCGGCGAGATGTCGGCCGCGTATCCGTCGTCGGGTTCGTTCTCGGCGCACGCGGAGCGGGCGATCGGCCCCTGGGCCGGATTCACCGCCGGCTGGGCGTTCTGGGTGCTGCTGTGCACGGCCGTCGGCCTGGAGGGCATCGGTGCCGCGAACATCGTCAGCGGCTGGCTGCCGGGCACGCCGGAGTGGGCGTGGGTCGCGCTGTTCATGGTGGTCTTCTGCGGCACGAACCTCGCAGCCGTGAAGAACTTCGGCGAGTTCGAGTTCTGGTTCGCGGCCCTGAAGGTCGGCGCGATCACCCTGTTCCTGGCGCTCGGCGTCCTGGCGATCCTCGGGATCCTGCCCGGCACGGACTCCCCCGGCGCCTCGCACCTCACCGACTTCCTCCCCAACGGCGGTGAGGGCCTGGTCATCGGCCTGCTCGCCTCGGTCTTCGCCTACGGCGGACTGGAGACGGTCACCATCGCGGCGGCCGAGTCGGAGAACCCCGTCAAGGGCGTGGCGAGCGCGGTCCGTACGGCGATGTGGCGCATCGCGCTGTTCTACGTCGGCTCGATGGCGGTCATCGTCACGCTGGTGCCGTGGGACTCGAAGGAGGTCGTCGAGAAGGGCCCGTACGTCGCCGCCCTCGACGAACTCGGCATCCCGGGCGCCGGCCAGCTGATGAACGTGGTCGTCCTGGTGGCGCTGCTGTCCGCCATGAACGCCAACATCTACGGCGCCTCGCGCATCGCGTACTCACTGGTGGAGCGCGGCCAGGGCCCGAAGGCGCTGGGCCGGGTCTCGGGCGGGGTCCCGCGGATCGCCGTTCTCGCCTCCTCCGTCTTCGGCTTCCTGTGCGTGCTGCTGAGCTACTGGCGGCCGAACGACGTCTTCTCCTGGCTGCTGAACATGATCGGCGCGGTGATCCTGGTCGTCTGGATCTTCATCGCCGTCTCGCAACTGCGCCTGCGGCGACGCCTGGAGCGGGAGACGCCGGAGAAGCTCGTCGTGCGGATGTGGCTGTTCCCGTGGCTGACGTGGATCGCGCTGGCCGGCATGGCCGCCGTCTTCGTCCTGATGGCCCGCCAGCCCGACACCCGGGTGCAGCTCTACTCGACCGGCGGGATGACGCTGGCCCTGGCGGCCGTCGGGTTCGCGTGGCAGAAGGCGCGCGCCCGGCAGTAGGCATCCCGGCACAGAAAGGCCCCTGCGGCACACGCGGGGGCCTTTTGTGTGTCCTGAGCACCCACTCGCACCTTCTTGCTGTTAGCGTGCAGTTGCAAGACCGTTGCAATAAGAGGTTCCGGAGGGGATCCCGCCCATGCCCGTCTACACGCTGCCCGACCTGCCCTACGACTACTCCGCGCTCGCCCCCGTGATCAGCCCCGAGATCATCGAGCTGCACCACGACAAGCACCATGCGGCCTACGTGAAAGGCGCCAACGACACGCTGGAGCAGCTTGCGGAGGCGCGGGACAAGGAGACGTGGGGGTCCATCAACGGGCTGGAGAAGAACCTGGCCTTCCACCTGTCCGGGCACATCCTGCACAGCATCTACTGGCAGAACATGACCGGCCCGAAGGACGGTGGTGGTGAGCCGCTGGCCGCCGATGGCGTGGGTGAGCTCGCGGACGCGATCAACGAGTCGTTCGGGTCGTTCGCGAGCTTCAAGACGCAGTTGTCCAAGGCCGCCGCGACCACGCAGGGTTCCGGGTGGGGCGTGCTCGCCTACGAGCCGCTGAGCGGGCGGCTGATCGTCGAGCAGGTCTACGACCACCAGGGCAACGTCGGCCAGGGCTCGACCCCGATCCTCGTCTTCGACGCCTGGGAGCACGCCTTCTACCTCCAGTACCGGAACCAGAAGGTCGACTTCATCGAGGCGATGTGGCAGGTCGTCAACTGGCAGGACGTGGGCCAGCGTTACGAGGCCGCCAAGTCCCGGGCGGACGTGCTGTTGCTGACGCCCTGACGGCGACGCGCTGTCGAGTCGTCCTGCCTCGTGATCGTCTTCTCACCCCTCACGAACGGCAGGCGGTATGAAGGAAGCCCCCGTGAGGACGTGACTCGCGGGGGCTTTCCGTGCGTGCGCTGGCTCGCGCGTGCGCTACGGCTTGCGGCCCAGGCCGCCGTGCTGGCCGATCGGCTCGGTCGGAGCGCCCGGCTCGGGGTGCCACAGCGGTACCGAGACCACGCCCGGTTCCACCAGCTCCAGGCCCTCGAAGAAGGCCTCGATCTGCTCGACCGGCCGCAGGTGGTACGGGACCGCGCCGGTCTCGTTGTAGGCGTCCTGGGCCTGCTCGTAGGCCGGGTCGGTGCCGCGGGAGCCCTCGTTGAGGGAGAGGTAGCTGCCCGGGGGCAGGCCGGCCAGGAGGCGGCGGACGAGGTCGCGGGCCTCGTCGTAGTCGGCCACGTGGCCCAGGATGCCGCTGAGGATCAGGGCCGTGGGGCGGGTGAGGTCGAGCGTCTTGCCGGCGGCCTCGACGATGCGCTCCGGCTCGAAGAGGCTGACGGGCTCGTACGCCGTCGCGCCCTCGGGCGTGGAGGTGAGCAGGGCGCGGGCGTGGGCGAGGACCAGCGGGTCGTTGTCGACGTAGACGATCCGCGACTCGGGGGCGAGACGCTGGGCCACCTCGTGGGTGTTGTCGACGGTCGGCAGACCGGTGCCGACGTCGAGGAACTGGCGTACGCCGGCCTCCTGGACGAGGTGGCGGATGCTGCGGCCGAGGAAGGCACGGCTGCCGCGGGCGATGGTGACGATGCCGGGGAACACGGCGGTGTAGGCGTCACCGGCCGCCTCGTCCACCGGGTAGTTGTCCTTGCCGCCCAGCCAGTAGTTCCAGATCCGGGCCGAGTGCGGCACCGAGGTGTCGATCTGCGTCATGGGCTCATAGTGCTACGGCACGTCCGTCCCGCACGGCACATTGAGTGAGAGGAGTGCGGCGGAACCGTCGGGGTTCATGCGCAGTTCACTGATCGCCGCGTTCCGCAACCGCGGGAACACTCTGCGGTACTCCCCGGCCGGGATGGACAGCAGTGTGCACAGCACCAGGCGCAGCAGGGTGTTGTGGGCGACCACGAGGACGCGTCCGCCGGGGTGGGCGGTGGCGATACGCCGCAGGGCGCCGGTCCCGCGGGCCGCTGCCGCCGTCGGGTCCTCGGCGCCGGGGAAGGGGTGCGCGACGGGGTCGGCGCGGTAGGCCGCGGCCCGGCCGGGGTCCTCGGCCTCGAACTCGGCGAGCGTACGGCCCTCCACGACTCCGAAGTCGCATTCGGTGAGGCCGGGTTCGCGCTGCGGGACCAGGCCCAGGGCACGGCAGGCGGGCTCGGCGGTGGCGACGGCCCGGGAGAGCGGCGACGTCCAGATCGCGTCGACGGGGTGGGCGGCGGCCCAGCGGCCGAGGGCCTCGGCCTGGGCGCGGCCGGTGTCGGTGAGGTCGATGTCGCTGACCCCGGCGTACCGGTTCTCGGCGTGCCAGACGGTCTGCCCGTGCCGGGCGAGGAGGAGGGTCGTGGTCGTGGTGGTCATGACTTCCCGGTGTCCAGGTGCAGGCGGGTTCGGGCGTGTGCCGCGACGGGGGCGGGGAGCCAGCCGCGGGTCTCCAGTGCGTCGACGAGGCGAGCGTACGGCTCGGTGAAGCGGGCCGTGCGCTCGGCGCGGGGTTCGAGGACGGTGCGGACGCGGACCATGCGCTCGGCGACGTCGGCGAGGGATCCGGCTCCGGATGCCTCATGACCTTCGTATGCCCCGTACGCGGCCAAAGCCGCCATTCCCAGGGCCGGTTCCGTCTGTTCCGGGACGCGGGCCGGGCGGCCGAGGATGTCGGCGCGGAGCTGGTTCCAGTAGGGGCTGCGCGCGCCGCCGCCGGTGAAGGTGAGCGGACCGTCGAGGGGGGCGCCCAGGTGGTGCAGATAGTCCAGGCACAGGCGTTCCGCGAAGCCGACGCCCTGGAGCAGCACGGCCCACAGGCCGGCGTCGCCCTCGGGTTCGCCGAGGACGAGGGGGACCGCCTCCGGCGCCCGGAACGGGAACCGCTCCCCCGGCGACACCAGCGGGTAGACGACCGCGCGGGACGGCTCGAACGCCGCCGCCGACTCGTCCATAGCGGCGGGGTCGGCGTCCGGGAAGTGCGCGGTGAGGGCCCCCGCTCCCACGCTCGACGCCCCGCCGGGCAGCCAGGTGCCGTCGGGGGCGCGGTGGTTGTAGACCACGCCGGTGGGGTCCCGGACGGGGTCGCGGGCGGCTCCCTTCAGCACGAGTGTGGTGCCGAGCACCGAGTTCCAGGAGCCGGGGCGCAGCGCGCCCGAGGCGATCTGGGCCGCGCAGCCGTCCGTCATCCCGGCGAGCACCGGGGTGCCGGCGGGGATGCCGGTGGCGTCGGCGGCGTGCGCGCAGACCTCGCCGAGGCGCGTGCCCGGGCGTACGACGCCGGGCAGCAGGCGGTCCGGGACGCCGAGTTGGGCCAGAGCGGCCTCCGGCCAGGCCTCCGCGTGCAGGTCGTAGCCGGTCTTGAGGGCGTGGCTGGAGTCCGCCGGGGGCGGTTCGCCGGTGAGGCGGGTGACGACCAGGTCGGGCTGGTGGGCGAGCCGGAGGCCGGGGCCGTACTCCCCCACCAGCCACAACGCCTTCGGCAGCGCCCAGGTGTCCTGGACCGCGAGCCCCGCCTCCCGGGCCCGCGCGGCCTCGGCCGCCGCTCGGCCGTCGTCGTACATCAGCGCGGGGCTCACCGGGCGGCCCGAGCCGTCCGTGAGCAGGACCGTGCCCGAGGTGCCGCACACCGCGAGGCCGCCGACCGGGACGCCGGGCGCGGAGCCGAGTGCCGCCCGGGACGCCGTGCACAGCGCCGACCACCACCGCTCCGGATCCTGCTCGTGCCGCACCCCCTCCCGCCGCCCGGTCAGCGCGGCCGAGCCGCTGCCGAGGACCCTGCCGTCGGCGGTGACGAGCAGCACGCGGACGCTCTGTGTGCCCAGGTCGATCCCCAGCCAGCCCGCATCCTCGTCCGCCATCCGGAACCTCCCACGACGTCGCATCCGGAAGTGTGAAGTTCTCACTGTGCCCCGATATTTTCCCGTGCGCGAGGGATTGACGCCCAACTTCAGCCGTTCCACCCTCTGTTAACGAGTCGACTCGACGTGTCAACCAGCCCCCACGTGGAGGTACGGATGAACACGCACGTGCACGACCGGCGGCGCTTCCTCGCGCTCGCCGCCGGGGCTGCCGCGGCCCCGCTGCTCACGGCCTGCGGCGCCGGTTTCGGCGGGGACGACAGCAAGAGCGACGGGTCCGCCGCCGACGACGTCACCGGCTCCTTCGACTGGAAGCGGGAGAAGGGCACCACCGTCAAGGCGCTGCTCAACAAGCACCCGTACACGGACGCGCTCATCGCCGACCTGAAGTCCTTCACGGCGAAGACCGGGATCAAGGTCGAGTACGACGTCTTCCCGGAGGACAACTACTTCGACAAGCTCACGGTGGACCTGTCCAGCGGGCGTGCCTCCTACGACGTCTTCATGCTCGGCGCGTACATGGTGTGGCAGTACGGTCCGCCGGGCTGGCTGGAGGACCTCGGGCCCTGGATGCGCAACTCCTCGGCGACGGGCGCCGAGTGGGACCAGGCGGACTTCTTCCCGAACCTGCTCCAGGCCGACCAGTGGTCGCTGAAGGCGGGCGCGCCGCTCGGCCAGGGCGGGCAGTACGCGCTGCCGTGGGGCTGGGAGACGAACGTCGTCGCCTACAACACCGAGGTGTTCGGGAAGCTGGGGCTGAAGCCGGCCGAGACCTTCGACGAGCTGGCCGAACTCGCCGGGACCATCAAGCGGAAGGCGCCGGGCGCCGGCTTCGACGGGATGTACGGGATCGCCGTACGCGGGTCCAGGAGCTGGGCCACCATCCACCCGGGCTTCATGACGATGTACGCCCGCAACGGGCTGAAGGACTTCACGGTCGACGGCGGGAAGCTCGCACCCGCCATGAACAGCCCCGAGGCCGTCGCGTTCACCGAGGACTGGGCGCGCATGGTCAAGCGGGGCGGCCCGCCGTCCTGGACGTCGTACACCTGGTACCAGTGCTCCAGCGACCTCGGTGCGAAGAAGGCCGGGATGCTGTTCGACGCCGACACGGCCGCCTACTTCCAGGCGGTGAGGGGCGCCAGCCCCGCCTCCGGGAAGATCGCCTTCCACCCCGGGCCGAAGGGCCCGGACGGGTCGCTCGCCACCAACATGTGGATCTGGTCGCTCGGCATGAACGCCAAGAGCGAGAAGAAGAGCGCCAGTTGGCTGTTCCTCCAGTGGGCCACCGGCAAGGAGCACCTGCGCAAGGGCGCGATCAGGCACAACCACATCGACCCGGTGCGCAAGTCGGTCGCCGACGACGCCGCGTACAAGGACAAGATGAGGCACCTGCCGGGCTTCCTGGAGACCTTCGAGACGGTCGTCGACCAGACGAAGATCCAGTTCACCCCGCAGGCGCAGTTCTTCGACGCGACCACCAGCTGGGCCGCGGCCCTCCAGGAGATCTACGGCGGCAAGGGCGCGCAGTCGGTGCTGGACGGGCTGGCGGACGACCTCGCCGGCAAGGTGGGTTAGCCGATGGGGTGGCGGCTCACCCTGCGCCCGTACGTCCTGATCGTGCCCGCACTGCTGCTGACCTGCGGGATCCTCTACCCGTTCGGGCTCGGCCTGTACTACACGCTGTTCGACTTCTCGGCGAGCAAACCGCAGCCGGACATGGTGCGGTTCGAGAACTACACGACCGTCTTCACGCAGGAGGCCTTCTGGAACTCGGCGTGGGTGACGGTGCTGTACGCGGTCGGGGCTGCCCTCGTCGAGACCGTGCTCGGGGTGGCCGTCGCCCTGCTGCTGCACCGGTCGAGTCTCCTCGGCCGCGTCTTGGAGAAGATCCTGATCCTGCCTCTGATGATCGCCCCGGTGATCGCGGCGATCATCTGGAAGCTGATGCTCCAGCCGTCCGTGGGGGTCGTCAACTACCTGCTGAGGCCCTTCGGTCTCGGCGGGGTGCAGTGGACCGACACCCCGACCGGTGCCCTCCTGTCGTCGATCGCCGTGGACGTGTGGGTGTACACGCCGTTCGTGGCGATCCTCGCCCTCGCCGGTCTGCGGTCGCTGCCCACCTCCCCGTTCGAGGCGGCGGCCGTGGACGGCGCGGGATGGTGGTACACCTTCCGCCGGCTGACCTTGCCGATGCTGTGGCCGTACGTGCTGGTCGCGGTGATCTTCCGGTTCATGGACTCGCTGAAGGTGTTCGACATCATCTACGCCCTCACCGAGGGCGGGCCCGGTGACTCGACCGTCGTCCTCCAGATCCGGGCGTACCTGGAGGCGATCCGCTTCCAGCGGTACTCCTTCGGGATCAGCTACACGATCGTGCTGTGGGCCGTGGTGTATCTGGCCGCGATGGTGCTGGTGAAGCACCTGGGGAAGATCCAGCGCCGGGCCGCGGAGGTGACCTGAGTGAAGAAGCGTGTGCTGGGGTGGCTCGCGGACACCGCCCTCGTCCTCTACTTCGTCTTCGCGCTGTTCCCGATCGCCTGGATGGTGATCCTGTCGCTGAAGCCGGCGGACCAGCTCTTCTCCACCTACTTCTCCTTCTCCCCGACCCTGGACGGCTACCGGACGGTCCTCGGCGACAGCGAGGGCATCCCGTTCGTGCGGTTCTTCGTCAACAGCCTGGTGGTGTCGGTCGGCGCGGTGGTGCTGTCGCTCGTGGTCGGACTGCCGGCGGCGTACGCCTCGGCGCGGTGGCGGTTCAAGGGCTCCGAGAACCTGATGTTCACGCTGCTGTCGTTCCGCTTCGCGCCCGAACTGACCGTGATCATCCCACTGTTCGTGCTGTACCAGAAGCTCGGGCTGTTCGACACGTACGTCGGCATGGTGTGGGTGCTGCAACTGGTCACCCTGCCGCTGATCGTGTGGATCATGCGGTCGTACTTCGCCGACCTCACGCCGGAGCTGGAGCAGGCGGCGCTGCTGGACGGCTACACCCGCAAGCAGGCGTTCTTCAAGGTGGCGCTGCCGCTGGTCAAGCCGGGCATCGCGGCCGTGTCGCTGCTGGCCTTCATCTTCGCCTGGAACAACTTCGTCTTCCCGCTGATCCTCACCTCCAACGAGGCCCAGACGGTGACGGTCGGCGCGCTGTCCTTCCTCGGCGGCGACCGGCCCAAGTACAACCTGACGGCCGCCGCCGCGCTGGTGTCCGTCGTACCGCCGCTGCTGCTGGCACTGACGATCCAGCGGTATCTGGTACGGGGACTGTCGTTCGGGGCGGTGAAGTCATGATCACGCTGAGCGGGATACGGAAGGCGTACGGGAGGACCGTCGCACTCGACGGACTGGAACTTCAGGTGCGGGAGGGCGAGTTCTTCTGCCTGCTGGGCCCGTCCGGCGCGGGCAAGACCACGACGCTGAAGACCGTCGCCGGGCTCGAACAACCCGACTCCGGCACGGTCGCGCTCGACGGCGAGGACATGCGGGGCGTCGAGCCGTACGACCGGGGCGTGGCGATGTGCTTCGAGAGCTACGCCCTCTACCCGCACCGCTCGGCCTACGACAACCTGGCCTCGCCGCTGCGCTCCCCCCGGCACCGGCTGCCCACCGCCGAGGCCCGGCAGCGGATCGGCACGATCGCCGAACTGCTAGGAATTTCGGGGCTGTTGGACCGTCCGGTGGGTCAGCTGTCCAACGGCCAGCGGCAGCGCGTCGCCCTCGGCCGGGTGCTGGTCCGCCCCGCCCGGGCCTTCCTCCTCGACGAGCCGCTCTCCCACCTCGACGCCAAGCTCCGCCAGCAGATGCGGGCCGAGCTGAAGGCGATCGGGGCCGTGCAGCACACCACCACGCTGTACGTCACCCACGACTCCGTCGAGGCGCTGGCGCTCGGGGACCGGATCGGGGTCATCCGGCAGGGGCGGATCGTGCAGACGGGCACGCGGGAGGAGATCTGGTACCGGCCCCACGACACCGAGGTGGCACGGGCGTTCGGGCGGCCCCGGATCAATCTGCTGCCGGGGGTGGTGACGGAGAGCGGGGTGCGGTCGGACGGCGGGGTCGAGCTGCCCGTCCGGGCGCAGGCCACGCCCGGCACCGAGGTCCTCGTCGGGCTGCGGCCCCGGGACATCGCCCTGCACGGCGAGGGCCACGAGCTGACCGGCACGGTGTACGTCACCGAGGTGCTCGGCCGGTCCGTCGAGGTCACCGTCCGGCTCGGGACCGGGGAGCAGCGGGTGTCGCTGGTGGCCCCCCGGGCGGACGCGGCACGCCTTCGTCCGGACGATCCGGTACGGCTCGTCGTCCGGCCTGAGAACCTGCTGCTGTTCGAGGCCGACCGGCCGGAGCGACCGGGACGACGGATAGAGACACAGCTATGAGCAGCAGCAGTGGTGGACAGCAGGGGCCGGCGGCGCGGCAGGCCGCCATGGCCGAGCAGGTGCTGGCCGACGGCTCGGCGACGGCGGCGGAGCTGGCCGAGCGGTTCGGGGTGAGCCTGATGACCATCCACCGGGACCTCGACGAGCTGGAACGGCAGGGCATCGTACGGAAGTCCCGGGGCGGGGTGACCGCGCAGCCGTCGGGGGTCTTCGAGTCGAACGTGCAGTACCGGCTGAAGACCATGCGGGCCGAGAAGGCCGCCGTCGCCGAGCACGCGCTGCGGATGGTGGAGCCCGGCATGGCGATCCTGCTGGACGACTCCACGTCCACCCTGGAGATAGCCCGGCGTCTGCGCACGGGCGAGGTCACGCCGCTGACGGTCGTCACCAACTTCCTGGAGGCGATCAACCTGCTGGCCGACCAGCGGGGCATCCACCTGATGGCGCTCGGCGGCGACTACGACCCGCTGCACTCCTCCTTCCTGGGGGTGTCCTGCGTGGAGGCGGTCGAGCAGTTGCGGGTGGACGTGTGCTTCGCGTCGACGTCGGCGGTGCACGGGGGTTACGCCTACCACCAGGAGCAGCACATCGTGTCCGTGAAGCGGGCGATGCTCGACGCGGCCGCGCGGAACGTCCTGCTGATCGACCACACCAAGCTCGGCCGGGTCGCCCTGCACCGGGTCGTCCCGCTGTCCCGCTTCGACACGCTCCTCGTGGACGACGGGGCGTCGGCGGAGGCGTTGCGGGACCTGGACGAGCACAAGGTCCGTTACGAGGTCTGTGCGACGAAGGGCAGCGATGACCGAGCTGGAGCTACGTGATCTGCGCAAGACCTACCGGGCCCGGGGTCGTCCGGGCGTGGACGCGGTGCGCGGCCTCGACCTCGCGCTGCGTTCCGGGGAGCTGCTCGGACTGCTCGGGCCGTCCGGCTGCGGCAAGTCGACGACCCTCCGCATGATCGCCGGTCTCGAGCCGGTGACCGGCGGAGACATCCTGGTCGGCGGGGCGTCGGTGGTCGAACGGCCCGCGCAGCGGCGGAACATCGGGGTCGCGTTCGAGAACTACGCGCTGTATCCGCCGCTGTCGGTGGCGGAGAACCTGGCGTTCGGGCTGAAGGCCCGGGGCCGCAAGGCTCGTGGGGACGTCGACCGCAAGGTGAAGGAGATCGCCGAACGGGTCGGCCTGACCGACCTCCTCGACGCCCGCCCGGCGGGCCTGTCCAGCGGCCAGAAGCAGCGGGTCTCCCTGGCCCGGGCCCTGATCCGCGAACCGGACGTGCTGCTGCTCGACGAACCGCTGTCCCACCTGGACGCGGCCCAGCGCGACACCACCCGCCGCGAACTCAAGCGCATCCAGAAGGACCTGGGCCACACCACGATCCTGGTCACCCACGACCAGGAGGAGGCCCTTTCCCTCGCCGACCGGATCGCCGTCATGAAGGACGGCGTCATCCAGCAGCTCGGCACCCCTTACGAGATCTACGACAGCCCGGCCAACGTGTTCGTCGCGGACTTCGTCGGCGAGCCCGCGATCACCCTGCTGCCCGGCATCGCCGACCGCGACGGCCACGCCCGCCTCTCCGGCTCGGTGCGGATCGCGCTGCCCGTGCCGGTGGACCCGGGGCGGGAGGTGGTGGTCGGGATCCGCCCGGAGGACGTCCGGCTCACCGCCGAAGACGGCCTGCCCGCCCGGGTCGTCGCCCATGAGCCGTTGCTGGAGTCGGGCATCGCGACCCTCGCTCTCGACGGTGTCGAACGGCACCTGGTCGTCCTCACCGATCCCGATGTGCGGCTCGCCCACGACGAACGGGTCCGGGTCGCCGCCGACCGCCGGCACACCCATGTCTTCGACGCCGAGACAGGAGAAGCCCTGCGATGACTGACGGAAACAGCGTGCGTGTCGTGGCCGCCGGTGACCACTTCGTCCTGCCGTCGCTGATCACGCGAGCGGTGGAGCACGAGGTGGAACGGGCCCGGGTGACGGAAGTGAAACTCGGCTGGCCGCTGGAGCCGTTCGGGCCGGTCGCCGAGGTGCAGGAGGCCAGTGACGCCGAGGACGAGATGATCGAGGCGCTGGCCGGGGCGGAGGTGCTGGTCACGCAGATGGGGCCGGTGACCGAACGGGTCCTCGCGGCCTGCCCGGATCTGAGGCTGGTCGTGGTCTGCCGGGGCGGGCCGGTCAACGTCAACCTGGACGCGGCCAAGCGGCGTGACGTGCGGGTGTGCTTCGCGCCCGGCCGCAACGCCGCCGCCACCGCCGAGTTCACCGTCGGCATGATGCTGGCCGCCCTGCGCCGCATCCCCCAGGCCCATGACCCGCTGGCCCGGCAGGGCAGTTGGGAGGGCGCGACGTACTACACGTACGAGCAGAGCGGTCTGGAGCTGGAGGACCTGCCGGTCGGGCTGGTCGGGTACGGGGCCGTCGGCAGCCGGGTCGCGCGGGTGCTGTGCGCGTTCGGGGCGCGGGTGATGGTGTACGACCCGTACGTGCACGGCGAGATCCACGGACTGCGCATGACCTCGCTGGACGAGCTCCTGCGCCGCTCCCAGGTGATCACCCTGCACGCCCGGCTCACCCCCGAGACCCGGGGTCTGATCGGCGCCCGGGAGCTGGGGCTGCTGCCGTCCGGCGCGGTGGTGGTGAACGTGGCCCGGGGCCCGCTGCTGGACGAGGGCGCGCTGTGCGACGCGCTGGAGAGCGGGCAGGTGTCGGCGGCGGCGCTCGACACGTACGAGCGGGAGCCGCTGCCGGCTCAGTCGCGGCTTCTGGGGCTGGGCGAGCGCGTCGTGCTGACCCCGCATCTGGGTGGCGCTTCGCGCGCCGTCGCGGAGAAGGCCGCGCGGATCGCCGCCGGGGAAGTGGGCCGCTGGGTCCGTGGAGAGCCCCTCGCCCACTGTCTGACCTGAGACCTGGAGGAGAGCCGCATGTACGTCGGTATCGATGTGGGCACGTCCATGGTCAAGACGGCGGCCTTCGACGGCACGGGCCGGGAACTGGCCGTGTCCTCCCGCCCGGTGGACCTGAAACTGCACGGCGGATTCGTCGAGCAGGACATGGAGGAGGTGTACGGGGCGGTCGTCGCCGTGCTGGAGGAACTCACCGGACGGGTGCCGGGGCCGGTCGAGCTGGCCGGGCTCACCGGGCAGGGTGACGGGGTGTGGCTGGTCGACGGCGAGGGACGGCCGGTGCGGGCGGCAGCCTCCTGGATGGACGGGCGGGCGCACGAACTGGTCGACCGGTGGCTGGCCGACGGTACGTTCGAGACGGTGTTCCGGCGGACGGGCAGCGCGATGTTCCCGGGCTGTCCGGGGCCGCTGCTGGCCTGGCTGGACAGCAACGAACCGAAGGTGCTGGATGCCGCGAAGACCGCCCTGTACTGCAAGGACATGGTGTTCCAGCGGCTGACGGGAGCGGATCCGGCGACGGATGTGTCGGACGCCTCGATGCCCTTCCTGGACCCGCGCACCCGGACGTACGACAACCGGGTCGTGGAGCTGCTGGGGCTCACGCACCGGCGCGGGTTGCTCGCCCCGGTGAGCGACCCGGTCGCGACGGCCGAGGCGCGCGGTGAGGGCCTGCCGTCGGGCACCCGGATCGCGAACGGGCCGTACGATCTGCCGGCCTGCGCGCTGGGCGCCGGGGTGACGGCCCCGGGGGACGGTCTGCTGATCGTCGGGACCTGTCTGGCCAGTCTGGTCGCCACGACCGAGCTGGACCTGACGGGCGAACCGGCCGGCCTGTACATCTCCACCGACCGGCCCGGGTACTGGCTGCGCGCCATGCCCGCGATGGTCGGCACGGCGGCCCTGGACTGGGTGCTGTCGACGACGGGCGTGCGGCACGACGAGGTGGACGGCCTGCTGGCTCGGACCCCGCCGGGCGCGAACGGCGTCCGTGTGCTGCCGTACTTCGCGCCCTCCGGCGAACGCGCCCCGTTCGTCGAGCCCCGGCTGCGCGCCGAACTCACGGGTGTCTCCCTGGAGTCGACCCGGGGCGATCTGGTCCGCGCCACCTGCGAGGGCATCGGGTACGCGGCCCGGCACTGCCTGGAGGCGGCGGGCCTCACGGGGAATCTGGCCGTCTGCGGCGGCGGCACCCGCAGCCCCGCCTGGATGCGGCTGCTCGCCGATGTGCTCGGCCGGCCGCTGCGGGTCGTCGAGGGCGAGGTGGGCGCGCGGGGCGCGGTCCTCGCGGCGGCCGAGCGGTACGGGGTCGCGCTGGACGCGCGGGTGTGGACACGCCCGACGCAGGTCGTCGAGCCGGACCGGGGCCGGGCGGCGTACTACACGAAAGGGTACGAGGAGCACCTGGTCCGGCTTGCCGGGGCACGGGCCCGGGCAAGGAGCTGACCATCCGGATGGCGAAAGGGAACTGGATGCACCTGAGACGCCGATCTCTCCTGCTCGCGGCCGCCGCCACCCCGGCGGCCGCGACCGTACCCGCGCTCGCGGCACCCGCTGCCGCGGCCACACCCGGCGGGCCGCTGGTCATCGGGCACCGCGGCGCGGCCGGCTGGCGCCCCGAGCACACGGCCGCCTCGTACACGTACGCCGTGCAGACGGGCGCCGACTGGATCGAACCGGACCTGGTGCCGACGAAGGACCATGTGCTGGTGGTCCGGCACGAGAACGAGATCTCCCAGACCACCGACGTGGCCCGCCGCCCGGAGTTCGCGGACCGCCGCACGACGAAGACGGTCGACGGCCGGTCCGTGACCGGATGGTTCACGGAGGACTTCACCCTCGCCGAGCTGAAGACGCTGCGGGCGGTGGAGCGGCTGCCGCAGGTCCGCAACCGCAACACGGTCTTCGACGGGCGCGAGGAGGTCATGACCTTCCAGGAGGTCGTGGATCTGGCGCGGAAGCTGTCGAAGGCGCACGGCCGGACGATCGCCGTCTTCCCGGAGACCAAGCACCCGACGTACTTCCGGTCCATCGGCCTGCCCCTGGAGCCGAAGCTGGCGGCCGCGATCCGCCGCAACCGGCTGGGCCGGCGCGAGTGTGTCGTGCAGTCATTCGAGCCGACGAGCCTGAAGCGCATGACAGGCCTGGGCGTACCGCTGTGGCAGGCCCTGGGGACCACGGGCGGGCCGTACGACCTGCCCACGACGACCTACCGGGAGATGATGACCCCGGACGGGCTGGCGGACATCGCCGAGTACGCGGACTGGATCGGCCCGGACAAGTCGTCGCTCGTGGGCACGTCACTCCTCGCGGACGCACATGCTGCGGGGCTGCGCGTGGGGCCGTACACCTTCCGGGCGGAGAACCAGTTCCTGCCGGCGGAATTCCGGCGCGGCACCGGAAGCACCGATTTCGGGGACGCGTTCGCCGAATACGCGCTGTACTACCGCATGGGGGTCGATGCGGTGGTAACCGACTTCCCGGACTTGGCGGTGATGGCGAGGAGGGGCTGATGTTCTTCAAGGACAAGCACTGCCCGACCTGTGGCGGCAGCGGAACGCAGGTGTTCACGCCGCTCAAGCCCGAGGAGAGAAAAGCGCTCGGCACGCACCGCACGGACCTGTGGCGCTGCACCGCTGCGGGCTGCCGGTGGTACCAGCCCTGGGGCCATCAGGCCGGCGGGGGCCGGCTCCCGGAGGAACTGGAGAACCCGGGAGCCGACGCCTCGGTGTGATGCCTAGAGGTTGGAGAAGTCCGGGCCCTTGGTACGCGTGCGCTTGATCTCGTAGAAGCCCGGGACCGAGGCCACGGCGAGGGTGCCGTCCCAGAGGCGGGCGGCCTCCTCGCCCTTGGGGGCCGGGGTGACGACCGGGCCGAAGAAGGCGATCTGCTCGCCGTCCGCGCCGGGCACGGCGATGACCGGCGTGCCGACCTCCTGGCCGACCTTGTCGATGCCCTCCTTGTGGGAGGCGCGCAGCTCGGGCTCGTACCGGGTGCCGTCCCAGTGCTCCATGAGGGACTCGGGCAGGCCGACGTCCTTCAGCGCGGCGGCGACCGTCTCCTTGCCGGGGCCCTCGCCCTGGTTGTGGAAGCGGGTGCCGAGCGCGGTGTAGAGGTCGCCCAGCACCTCGGCGCCGTGCTCCTGCTGTGCCGCTATGACGATCCGGACGGGACCCCACGCCTTGGTCTCGAGCAGTTCGCGGTACTCCTCGGGCAGCTCGTCGAGCTTGTCCTCGTTGAGCACGGCGAGGCTCATGACATGCCAGCGGACCTCGATGTCCCTGACCTTCTCCACCTCCAGCACCCAACGCGAGGTCATCCACGCCCAGGGGCACAGCGGGTCGAACCAGAAGTCGACGGGAGTCTTGTCCGACATGTCTCTCCTCATGAGGAAACCGTTTCTCCGGGAACGCCGCCGCTCGCCCCGGTCATTCCCGGCTGCCTCGTGTCAGGGGTACGTGGCAGGATCGTCGCCGTTCAGCCGTATCCGACGACGCTTGAGGAGTTCCGCCCGTGCCCGGTGAGAATCTGTCCCGCGACGAGGCCCGGGAGCGGGCCGCCCTGATCGGCGTCGACGGGTACGAGGTGTCCCTCGACCTGCGGTCCGCGGTCGGTGCGGACGACACCGACGGGCCCCGCACGTTCCGGTCCGTCACGACCGTCCGGTTCCGCTGCAACGAGCCCGGCGCGAGCAGCTTCGCCGATCTGATCGCCCCGAGTGTGACCGCCGTCTCACTCAACGGCCGTGATCTGGACCCCGGGGAGGTCTTCGACGGCTCGCGGATCACGCTGGAGGACCTGGCCGCCGACAACGAGCTGGTGGTCGACGCGCAGTGCGCCTACTCCCGCACGGGCGAGGGCCTGCACCGCTTCGTCGACCCCGAGGACGGCGAGGTGTACCTGTACACGCAGTACGAGCCGGCCGACTCGCGCCGCGTCTTCGCCAACTTCGAGCAGCCCGACCTCAAGGCCCCGTTCCGCTTCGAGGTGCGGGCGCCGGAGGGCTGGACGGTGTGGAGCAACGGCGTGGGCGAACGGGCCGACGGGGTCTGGCGGTTCGCCGAGACCAAGCCGATCTCGACGTACATCACATGTGTGGTGGCGGGCCCGTACCACTACGTGACGGACAGCTACTCCCGTACGTTCGCCGACGGCACGACGCTGGAGATCCCCCTCGGCGCCCTGTGCCGCAAGGGTCTCGCGCCCTACTTCGACGCCGAGGACGTCTTCCTGGTCACCAAGCAGGGCCTGGACTTCTTCCACGACCACTTCGACTATCCGTACCCGTTCGGGAAGTACGACCAGGCGTTCGTGCCCGAGTACAACCTGGGCGCGATGGAGAACCCGGGCCTGGTGACGTTCCGGGAGGAGTTCATCTTCCGGGGCAAGGTGACGCAGGCGTCCTACGAGGGCCGGGCCAACGTCGTCCTGCACGAGATGGCGCACATGTGGTTCGGCGACCTGGTCACCATGGAGTGGTGGGACGACCTGTGGCTGAAGGAGTCGTTCGCGGACTTCATGGGCGAGTTCTCGCTGGTCGGCGCGACCCGCTTCGTCAACGGCTGGATCACCTTCGCCAACCGCCGCAAGTCGTGGGCCTACCGGGCCGACCAGCTTCCCTCCACGCACCCGATCACGGCGGACATCCGCGACCTCCAGGACGCCAAGCTGAACTTCGACGGCATCACGTACGCCAAGGGCGCGTCGGTGCTGAAGCAGCTCGTCGCGTACGTCGGCCAGGACGCGTTCCTGGAGGGCGCCCGGCGCTACTTCAAGCGGCACGCGTACGGCAACACCCGCCTCGGTGACCTGCTGTCGGTGCTGGAGGAGACCAGCGGCCGGGACATGAGCGCCTGGTCGCGGTCCTGGCTCCAGACGGCCGGGGTGAACTCGCTGACCCCGCAGCTGCTGCTGGACCCGCAGGGCCGCGTCCAGGAGCTGGCGGTGGTGCAGGAGGCGGCCGAGTCGCATCCCGAACTGCGCCCGCACCGGGTGGCGGTGGGCCTGTACCGGGCGACGGACGGCGGGGCGGTCGAGCGGTACGCGCGCGCCGAGGTCGACGTCGACGGCCCGCGGACGGTCGTGGCGGAACTGTCCGGCGCCGAGGCGCCCGACCTGGTCCTGGTCAACGACGACGACCTGACGTACTGCAAGATCCGCTTCGACGAGACCTCGCTGGCGACGCTGCGCGAGCACCTGGGGTCGGTGACCGACCCGCTGGCGCGTGCCCTGTGCTGGTCGGCGCTGTGGAACATGACGCGGGACGCGCTGCTCCCGGCGAGGGACTTCGTGGACCTGGTGCTGCGGTTCGCGGGGAGCGAGTCCGAGATCGGCGTGGTGCAGATGCTGCACGCGTGGGCCGAGTCGGCGGTCACGCACTACGCGGCGCCCGCCCGGCGGGAGACGACCGCCCGCCTCCTCGCCGAGGGCGCGCGGCGCGAGCTGTACGCGGCCGAGGCCGGCAGTGAGCACCAGCTCGCGTGGGCGCGTTTCTTCGCCCGGACGGCCGCCGCCGAGGCCGACTTCGAGCTGCTGAGCGACCTGCTGGCGGGCACGGCGGCGGTCGAGGGCCTCGACCTGGACCAGGAGCTGCGGTGGGTGTTCCTGGAGCCGCTGGCCGCACACGGGGTGGTGGACGAGAAGGCGCTGGCCGAGGAGCTGGCCCGGGACGACACGGCGTCCGGCAAGCGCCACCAGGTGCGCTGTCTGGCCGCCCGGCCGTCGGAGGCGGTCAAGGCGCAGGCGTGGGCGCAGGTCGTGGAGTCGGACGCGCTGTCCAACGCCATGGTCGAGGCGACCATCGCGGGCTTCTCCCAGGGCTCGCAGCGGGAGTTGCTCGCGCCGTACGCGCAGAAGTACTTCGCGGCGATCGAGCGGGTGTGGGCCGAGCGGTCGATCCAGATCGGGATGCACGTGGTGCAGGGCATGTTCCCCTCGCTCCAGCAGTCCCGGGACACCCTCGACGCCACGGACGCGTGGCTGGAGGCCCACCGGGAGGCGGCTCCGGCCCTGCGCCGGCTGGTGCTGGAGGCCCGGGACGACCTGGCGCGGGCGCTGCGGGGGCAGGACTGCGACGCGGCCTCCGACCAGTAGCTTTGGCCTGAGATCCGGGCGTTCCGCCATCGTTACGAGATGCGTGCCCCGCAAGCCGTAACCCCTGGTCCGCACCCGAACGGACCAGGGGCTTTCGGCATCCGAACACCCGTCCTTTAGGGCTGGGTTGTCCGTATTTGTCGACGGGCCTGTAACAGCGGTTAAAGGGCGGCCGAAGCACGGGAAATTGCGGGTCATGACCCACAACACCCCGCTCTCACCGCGCCCGCTGCACGACCTGTCCGGCCGCGGCCGGCTCCGCGTGATGACGGTCGCGCAGCTCCGCTCGCACGGTGTGACGTCGTCCGAGACGAACGAGCAGTGCCGCCCCGGCGGACCCTGGCAGCAGCTCCTCCCGGGCGTCGTCCTGCTCCACCCGGGCCCGCCGACCAGCGAGGAGCGGCTGCACGCGGTGCTGATGTACGCGGCGCGGGAGCGCGGCACGGGCGTTCCCGCCCAGCCCGGCGCGAGCGGGGGGCACGCCCCCGCCTACCCGGATGTGATGATCACCGGCCTGGCCGCCCTGACGCTGCACGGGTTCTCCTCCACTCCCCCGCTGCCGTCCCTGGACGCGATCGACGTCCTGGTCCCGCGGCTGCGTCGGCTGCGCTCGACGGGCTGTGCGCGCATCGTCCGCAGTGCCCCGCTGCCCGCCCCCGAGCAGGTCACGGGTCTGCCGGTGGCCCCGGTCGCCCGCGCGCTGGCCGACGCGGTGGCCGACCTCCGGGACGCCGGCACCGTGCGCCGGCTGATGACGGAGGCGGTGCGCGGCGCCCACTGCGAGCCGGCGGCGGTGGTGCGGGAGCTGAACGAGGCGCGGCTGCTGAGCCGTCCGCACGTGGTGGACGCGGTGGAGTCCCTGCTGGCCGAGGGCCGGGTGATCGCGGAGGACCGCCTGTACCGGATGGTGCGCGAGTACGGCCTGCCCGACCCGGTCTGGAACGTGGACCTGCGCCTGCCCGGCGGCCCCTACCTCGGGGGCCTGGACGCGTACTGGCCCGACCAGGCGGTGGCGCTGGAGCTGGACACGCGGGCGCCCCGGCAGGACGACGACGCCCTGTGGTCCGAGTACGCCCGCAAGCGCGAGCACCTGGAGCGCCTCGGCATCACCGTCGTCCACATCACGCCCAGGAAGCTCCGCGACAGTCCGGAACAGCAGGCGACGGTGGTCCGCACGGCCCTGATGGCCTCGGCCGACCGCGATCCGGCCGCGTATGTCTTGGTACTGCCCCGGTAGTGACGGGCAGGGCCGGGAGGGGAGAGGAGGGGCCGCCGGAGTCGCCGGCGGCCCCTCCTCGCACTCCGGCGGCGATCGATCATGATCTGTCGCGGCGGCAGCTTCGAACAAAGGGTGAGGGGAAACGCCCCGCCCGGCGCGAGACCGGACGTTTGCTGCGGCAGGCAGGTGAATCTGTCAGACGGACGGCTTCGGACCGGATGCGCCGCTCGCACAGGAGGGCCAGTGTCGAGCTGAGGCGAGGAGGCACGATGGACCGAGGAGCCGGAGCTCGGAGGGAAGGTGACAGGCAAGGGCGGCGAGGAGGGTCGGCGGACGACCCCGGGCTGGACCAGTTGCTCGTCCGCGCCGCCGAGGGCGACGAACAGGCCTTCGCCGAGCTGTACGACGCCCTGGCGCACACGGTGCTGGGACTGGCTTGCCGGGTGGTGGGGGACAAGGCCCAGGCGGAGGAGGTGACCCAGGACGTGATGGTGGAGGTGTGGCGGACCGCCGACCGGTTCCGGCCGGCGCGCGGAGCCGCCCGGAACTGGGTGCTCACCCTCGCGCACCGCCGCGCGGTGGACCGGGTGCGGTCCGTCACCGCGGGTCGCGTCCGCGAGCTGCGCGCCGCGGTCATGGAGCAGGAACGGTCCTTCGACACCGTCGCCGAAGAGGTCGAGGTGCGCGAGGAGCAGCGCGCGGTCTTCCGCTGCCTGACCCAGCTGGCCCGCGAGCTGAGGCTGCCGCTGGTGCTGGCCTACTACGAGGGGCTGACGTACGCGGAGGTCGCCGAGGCGCTCTCGATGCCGACGGGAACCATCAAGTCGCGGATGCGCCAGGGGCTGCGGCGCCTGCACGACTGCATGGAGGCCGCCTCGTGAACCTCACCGACGACCCCCACCTCGCGGTCGGAGCGTACGTGCTGCACGCGCTGCCGACCGGTGAGGAGACCGACTTCGAGAAGCACCTGGCCGTGTGCGGCCCATGTCGTCTGGAAGTCGATCAGCTGTCGAGTGCGGCCGTTCGGCTGGGGGAGGCCGAGACGAGCACACCCTCCGCGGACCTGCGCCACCGCGTGCTCGACCAGATCGCCACCGTACGTCAGGACAGGTCCGTCACAGGCGGGTACCGGCGCCGACGCCGACGCTGGAGTCTCAAGCCGGCGCTGGCGGCATCCGTGGCGGCGGCCGCGGCTCTCGGAGGCGTCGCCTGGTGGCAGAACTCCGAGGCCGACACCGCACGCGAGCAGTCCGCGCAGGACCGTGCCGAGTACCGGCAACTCACCGATGTCCTTGCCGCCCCCGACGCCACGATCAGCAGCCAGGAGCTCACGGGCGGCGGGACCGCGAGCGTGGTCGCCTCCCGGGCGCAGGGCCAGTCCGCGCTCATCGCCTCCCAATTGCCGCAGCTCACCGGCGACCGGGTCTACGAACTCTGGTACGCCGAATCGGGACGGTACCGGCCGGCCGGACTGCTGTCCTCAGCGGGCGGACGTCAGGCATACGTCCTGGACGGGCGCCTCGACGGGGCCACCGCCGTCTGTATCACCGTGGAACCGGCCGACGGCTCCACTCAGCCCACCACCGACCCCATCGGCTACATCTCCGTCCCCCGTTGACGATCACTGCTCGGCCACCGCGACGGCGGCCGCACACCCCCTCCCCACCGCCACGTCGTCGATCGCCCAGCCCGGCACCCGGCTGGGCCCGCGCGCGGAGGCGCCGAGATGGTCGGAGCGCAGGTCGCGCGCCAGTCCGATGCCGAGCCCCTTCAGATACGCCTCCTTGCGTGTCCACACACGCGCGAAGGCGGCCGGGCGCCGGTCCGGCGGGCACGCGGCGAGTTCGGCGGCCTCCCGGGGGTGCAGCGTCGCCGTGAGGGCGGAGACGACGTCGGGGGCGGGCAGCCGCTCGATGTCCGCGCCGACCGCTGTGTCCGCGAAGGCGAGAAGGCAGAGCCCGGCGGTCCGGGAGACGGAGAAGCACAGGGGCACGCCGGGCACGTCGGGGCGACCGTGCGGGGCCCGGCACACGGGACAGGGCCGCCGTACCAGCGGCACCTCCGACGGCTCGGCGCCGAGGTAGGCACCGAGGAGCATGCGCAGGCACACGTGGGCGACCCGGTAACCGTCCCTGTCCTCCGCCCGGTGAAGTGCCGCGGCCCGCGCCCTTTCCCCGCTGTCCAGCACCACATCCGCGAGCGGGGCCACGGCGCCGCGGAGGTCTTCCACCCGGGCCAGCCACAGCCGGGGCCGACCGGGGCGGGGCGGCTCCGGGAGCCTGGTCCAGGCCGCGGGCGTGAGCCGTTCGGGACGCGGGACCGGTCTCGCGGGGAGGAGGCACACGGCAAGGGCCGCCTTCAGTCGGAGGGGGCCGGCACGGCGCTGGGGCCCTCGATTCCGCCGGCGTGCGACACCGGCGGGGCGAGCGCGTCGCCGCCGTACAGGGCCTGCACCCAGTTGCTCTGGTAGATGGTGTCGAGGTAGCGCTCACCGAGGTCGGGGGCGATCGCGACGGGTGTGAGGCCCGGCGTTCCGTGCCGGGCGAGCCAGCTCGTCGCCCCGCTGACGACCGTGCCGGTCGAACCGCCGAACAGGAAGCCCCGCCTCGCCAGGCTCTGGCAGGTACGGATGGAATCGGCCTCCTCGACGCGGACCGCCTCGTCGACGTAACTCTCGTCGAGCAGGGGAGGCCTAAGGCTCATGCCCAGTCCGGGAATCATCCGCCGTCCGGGCGGGTCGCCGAAGATGGCGGAGCCGACGCTGTCCACCGCGACGATCCGCACCGGCCGGTGCCAGGAGCGGAACCAGCGGGCGCAGCCCATCAGCGTGCCGGTCGTGCCGACACCGATGAACAGGACGTCCAGGTACGGGAACCAGCGGGCGATGGCCGGGGCCGTCCGGAAGTAGTGCGCCCTCCAGTTGTCGGGGTTGGTGTACTGACTCAGCCACACGTAACGGTGGTCCGCGGCGCACAGATCGCGCAGGTGCGCCAGCCGCGCGCCCAGGAGACCGCCCGCGGCGTGCTCGTCGGAGACGACGTGGACCCGACTGCCCAGGGCCTCCATCATCAGCCGGGTCGCCAGGTTGCACCGGGAGTCCGTCACGCAGACGAAGCGGTAGCCCTTGCTCGCGGCGATCATGCTCAACGCCACGCCCAGATTGCCGGAGGAGGACTCGATCAGGATCGAGTCCCGCCTGAGGGTCCCGCTCCGCTCGGCGGACTCCACCATCTCGGTCGCGGCCTTCAGCTTGATGGAACCGGCGAAGTTGAAGCCCTCGCACTTGAGGAAGAGCCGGTGTCCCGTCATCGGCTCGAGGTCGACGTACAGGTCCTCCTCGTTGAAGGCGTGGGGTACGGATATGACTGGCACGATGTTCTCCTCGTCCAGGGCCGGACGGCGGACGGGTGCCGTCCTCAGCCGTGCCGGCTCAGTTCGTGAAAGAAGTCGTCGATGACCTGCAGTCCTCCGGAGCGGGCCACTTCGTCGTAGACGTAGGAGCCGACCGCCAGGTCCAGCACGCCCAGGCCGAACGGCGAGAAGACCGCCGGACGGTCGGGCGGGACCGTCACGCGGCCGGCCATCACGTCGTCGAGCGTGCCGAGCAGGAAGTCGCGGTTGCCGGTGAGGCGTTCGGTGAGGTGCGGCGAGGTGGCGGCCCTGAGGCAGTGGTCGATGTCGTCGACGACGTTGGTGGCGCTGAGCAGCACCTGCGGCGCCAGGTCGCGCAGCGACACGTGCAGCACCACCGGGTTGTGCCGGAACCACGACGGCTCGGTGATGTGCGGCCGGTCGGCGACCGTGGCGAAGACGATCAGGTCGCTGAGCCGGATCAGCTCCTCGGCGCTGCGGTGCACGGTGACGCGTCCGACGGCCCCGGACTGCTCCAGGTAGGTGCGGAAGCCGGCAGCGCTGTCGGGGGACAGGTCGTGCACACCGATGGTGTCGAAGGTCCAGCCGGTGCCCTCCAGGTACGTGTGGATGTAGCGGGCGATCAGACCCGCCCCGACGAACCCCAGGCGGGCGGGGCGGGGTCGTCCCCTGCTGAGCCGGTCGGCGGCCGACGCGGCGGACGCCGCGGTCCTGGCGGCGCTGATGATCGAGCTCTCCATGCAGGCGAAGGGGTAGCCGGTGGTGGGGTCGTTGAGGATGAGGACGGCTGACGCCCGGGGGATGCCCGAGGTGACGTTGGCGGGGAAGCTGGAGATCCACTTCAGTCCGTCCACCCGGCCCTCGCCGCCGAGCGAGGCGGGCAGGGCGATGATCCGTGACGTCGGCCGGTCGGGGAAGCCCAGGAAGGAGGACGGCGGGTTGACCGTGCGGCCGGCGCCGTGCAGCCGGTAGGTCGCCTCGACGACCTCCACCACGGTCTTCTCCCGTCCCTGGAGCACCTCCTTGACCTGGCTTCCGGGGACGACGGCGAAGGACGGCACGGCCGGGGTGTCCGTCCGGGCGGTCTGCGGTGCGGTGTGCAGGGTGGTCATGCCGCTTCCCTCCCCGTCCGCGGTTCCGGAAGGCCGGGGCGCACGGGGTCGGCCATCGCCACCACGATGTTCCGCGGCCCCCGGTACGCCTCCCGGCTGTGCGCGGTGCGGATGTTGTCCACGAGCATCAGGTCCCCGCGCTGCCAGGGCCGGCGCACGGTGTGGGCTTCGTACGTCTTGTTGATCTGCTCGACGACGTCCGGGGGCACCGGATCGCCGTTGCCGTAACGGGTGTTGAAGGGCAGCCCGTCCGGTCCGTACTCCTCGGTCAGGAACTCCCTGACCTCGGGTGCCATCGTCCACTCGTTCAGGAACGCGATCTGGTTGAACCAGCAGTGCCGGCCGGAGACGGGGTGCCGCACGACGGCGGGCCGGTGCTGGCGCGTGCGCAGCGAACCATCCGGCTGCCAGGACCAGTCGATCGCGTGGGCACGGCAGTAGGCCTCGACCGCGTCGCGATCGTCGGTGCCGAAGGACTGACCGAGCGTCGCGCCGATCCCCTCGTTGTAGGCCCTGTCGAGCAGCCAGCCCTCCCGGGCGAAACGGTCGACGAGTTCGGCGGGCAGCGCGTGCAGCACCTCCGTCGCGTCGGCCACCGCGGTGGCACCGCCTTCGTCGGGCGGCTCCAGACACGCGAACATCAGCAGGCCGGGACACTCGAAGGCGTAGCTCAGTTCGTGGTGCATGCACATGGGCTGGTTGGGCGGCCATGCCGAGGACGAGTAGACGCCGTCCGCGTGGCGGTCGCGGGCGGCGAACGCCTCGCGTTCGGCCACGGGGCGCTCGGCCACCTGGCGCAGGACCGACTCGACGTCGGCCGGGGTGCGCAGGCCGAGACCCCGGACGACGAGGGCCCCCCGCTCGGCGACGAGTTCACGCAGCGCGTTCCGCCGGCCCGCCGCCCAGGCCGCCGCGTCCGTGGCGTCCCCGGTGTCTGCGGCATCGAGGACCGGAAGGCCGTCCGGAGCCGGTGCCGTGGTGGCCCTGTTCTTGCGGAAGAGTGCCGACAGCATGGGGATCTCCTCTCGTACTCCTCGTGTCCGTCACGGTTCTCCGCCGGTCCGGCTGTCGATCAGCTCGGCCAGGTCGGCCAGTACGGGACGGCCGGCGAGGTCGCGCGGGGAGATCACCCGGCCCAGCGAGACCGCCAGCCGTACCGCCGACAGGGAAGTGCCGCCCAGGTCGAAGAAGTTGTCGTCCCGGCGGATCCGTCCCGGCGGCAGGCCGAGTTCCGCCTCCCATCGCGCCGCGAGCCGCCGTTCGGCCGGCGTCCGCGGGGCGCCAAGGGCATCCCGGGCCGGACCGAGGTCCTCGGCGAGCGCCGCGAGCGCCTTGCGGTCGGTCTTGCCGTTCGCTGTGAGCGGCAGGCGGTCCAGCCGGTGGAAGGACGACGGGATCATGTACGCGGGGAGCAGGTCCCCGAGCCGTTCCCGCAGGTCCTCGGCGGTCACCGCTCCCGCGCTCGTGCAGAAGGCCGCCAGCTGGCGGGCGTGCCCTTCCGCGCCGGTCACCACGACCGCGCAGTCCGTGACGCCGGGCACGCGCAGCAGCGCGTTCTCGACCTCGCCGATCTCGACCCGGAACCCCCGGATCTTCACCTGCGCGTCCCGGCGGCCGAGGAACTCCAGTTTTCCGTCGGGCCGCCAGCGGCCGAAGTCTCCCCCGCGGTAGAGCCGCCGGCCGGGGCGGTGGGGGTCGGGCAGGTAGGCGAGCCGGGTGCGTTCGGCGTCGTTGACGTAGCCGCGGCCGACGCACACCCCGGAGAAGACGATGGCGCCGGGCGCCCCGAGCGGAACCGGGAGCAGATTGTCGTCGACGACGTACTGGTACACGTTGGCGATGGGCCGGCCGAGCGGGATCCGGTCGGTGGCGGGCGGCCGGTCCATCACCTCGTGGTTGGTGTCGTCGGAGGTCTCGGTCAGTCCGTAGGCGTTGACCAGTCGCACGGCGGGACCGGTGGCGAACCACCGCTGGACCAGCTCCGTCTTCAGCGCCTCGCCGGTGACGGACACACACCGCAGGTCCGGCAGGTCCCGGGGGCGGCGTTCCAGGGCGGACAGGATGACGTCGAGATAGGACGGCACCAGTTGCAGGACGTTGACGCGGCCCTCGATGATCGTGTCAAGGAACCGGTCCGCGTCGAGGATGGCGTCCTGCTCGACCAGCAGGGTCCGCCCGCCCGTCATCAGCCCCGCGAGCAACTGCCACAGCGAGATGTCGAAGCACTGTGAGGCCGTCTGCGCCACCACGGTGCCCTCGCCGATGCCCAGGTCGTCGATCTTGGCGTACAGGTGGTTGAGCAGGCCGGCGTGCTCGCACATGGCGCCCTTCGGCTCCCCGGTGGAGCCGGAGGTGAAGAAGACGTACGCGAGCCGGTCCGCCGGTATGTCCAGGCCGAGGTCCGTTCCGTCGGTGGCCCGGTCGGTGACGCCCGGGACGAGCAGCCGCCGGGTCCCGGGGAGCGATGCGAGCGCCCGGTCCAGCTGCCCGGTGCTGTCCGGTTCGGTGAGGACGTACGAGCAGTCGGCGCGGGTGAGCATCGCGGCGATGCGGCCGGGCGGGTGACGCGGGTCGACGGGCAGGTACACGCCGCCGGCCTTGAGGACGCCGAGCACGGCGGCCGCCCAGTGGAGGTCGCGCTCGGTCACCACGGCGACCGTGTCCTCGGGTCCGAGCCCCTCGGCCAGCAGGGCGCGGGCCAGCCGGTTGGCCCGTGTGTCGAGGTCCGCGTACGTCAGGCCGCGGCCCTGGTGGACCACGGCGACGGCGTCCGGCACCTTGCGCACCCGCTCCTCGAACAGCTCGTGGAACCGGCGGTCCGGCAGCGCGCGGTGCGGCCCCGCCAGCCCGTCGAGCTGGAACCGGAGTTCGTCCGCGGACAGCAGGCTGCGTCGGTCGTGGGGGGCGTCGGGATCGGCGGCGATCGCCTCCAGTGCGGCGAGGTGGTACCCCCCGATCCGCGCGGCACAGTCCGCGTCCAGCAGGTCCGTCCGGTGACGCAGGCGCAGCAGGAGCCGGCCGCCCTCCTCGCCCGCCGAGACGCCGAGGAGCACGCTGCCGTCCGCCGGGACGGTGACCTCCTGCCCGGCCGGGGCGAACACCGCTTCGGCTCCGGCCGCGGACGGCGAGCCGGTCCCGGGCGACGGCACCGCCGCCTCGGCCCGCCGGGCTTCCAGGACCAGCCGGCGCCAGGTGCCGGGCTCGACCGTCAACTCGAAGGGCAGCGGCCCGGTTCGGCCCGGGAGCAGACAGCCGCTGCGCACGTCCGGATCGCCGGAGAGCAGGGCGAGCACCTTCGCGTGTGCCGCGAGGAGGATCGCGGTGAGCGGCACCCCGAGTTCACGGGCCCGCCCGCGCAGGGTCGCCGTCACGTCGCCGGGAACGCTCCTGACGTGCTCCCCGGTGCCGGGCACCGGCTCCTTCGCCCATCGGGGCACGGCCGTGAAGCCGCCCTCGGCCCTGCTGTCGCTTCCGGGGACGCGCGCGTCGGTCGCTGTCGCCGCCATCACCGCGCACCTCCGCTTTCGTCGAGGGGACGGGCAGGATTCCCCGCCCAGCGGGCGTTCTCGGGAACCGTCTCGCCCTTCATGAGGAAGGAGTCAGCCGCCAGCACGGCACTGTCGCCGACCGTCACTCCGTAGTGCACGAGCGCTCCGACGCCGAGGGTGCAGCCGGCGCCGAGCGCGCTGCGGTCCGACTTGAACGTGCCGTCCTCCTGGGAGTGGCACTGCAGGACACTGCCCGAGTTGAGGGTGCAGCCGTCCCCGATGGCGACCATGGGGCGCTCCGTCATGTGGCAGCCGTCGTCGAAGACCCGCGCCCCGATCCGGACGCCCAGCAGGCGCCACACGACGGTCTTGTACGGGGTGCCGTCGAGGATGTGCAGATAGGTCTCGGACGGGACCTTCCAGTACCGCTCACGGCGCCAGAAGCGGCGGTCGTAGATCGAGCAGAACAACGGCTCCGGTGGGTGCGCGGCGATGACGGCCCGCTCGAGGAGGACGTAGTACAGGAAGGTGAACGGCAGCAGGGCGGCGTTGGCGAGCGCGAGGGCCACTGTGCCCCACGCGGGGTACCGGCTCGCGGCGAGCGCGAAGAGCAGGGTGACGCAGAAGAAGTACAGCCATCCCGTGAGCAGATGGCATGCCATGGTGACGGCGTTGTGCCGGTTCTTGGCCGCGAGGGCCCGGCGCAGGGCGTCCCCGTCCTTGAGTTCGTCGAAGGTGCTGTCCCGCGCCACCGACCGCGGGATCTCGAAGCAGGGGGAGCCGAGCAGTCCCACGTCGTACCGGAGCGGTCCGCTGACGGGGACGGCCACCTTGGTGGCGAGGAGGCAGTTGTCGCCGGTCCGGCCTCCGGCGGGGTAGGCGATCCGGTTCCCGAGGAAGTTGTGCGCCCCGATCACGGTCGGCGACAACCGGAAGGAGGTGCTGGAGTACTCGGCGTTCATCAGGGACAGTCCGTCCGCGACCATGGTCCCGGTGCCGACCCTGCTCAGGTAGGGGCTCTCGTGCTTGACCGCTGTCCCGAAGTTCGAGCCGGTCTGCTCCACGGGAGTCAGGCGATAGCCGATCCAGCGCAGGTAGTGCACGATGCAGGAGCTGTCGCCGAACAGACGCGTCAGGGATTTCCTGTTCGTCATCAGGACGATCGTCCGGTGCACGGAGTAGTGGAAGCCGAAGAGCGGGTACGTCCGGCCGGGCCGGACCAGCAGGCCCAGCAGCCGAGGGACGGTGGCCAGGACGACGAGAGCGGCGATCACGCCGCCGAAGAAGACCACGGCCGTGACCACCAGCAGGTCGGCGTAGAGCACCGTGGCCCCGCCCTTCGCCACCACGGATCCCTCCAGCATCCGGGAGAGCAGCACGTCCAGGCAGCCCACCGCCAGCGGCAGGTACACCAACAGCACCGTGAGCAGCAGCAGGGTGCCGTGGACCGCTCGGCGTGCGGTGCCGCACCGGGCGGGCTCCACCTCCTGGAAGTCGCCGTCCGCGGGCTGGGCCGGAGAGCCCTGCCAGTGTTCGCCGTCGGGGACCGCCTGGCCGGTGTGCAGGGAGGACGCGTGCCCGAGCCGGGACGCGTCGCCGAGCCGGGTCCCGATGTCCAGCACGGTCACCTCACCGACGACCGCCCCCCGGCCCAGGGTGACCGGCCCCGTCTCGATCACCCCGTCGGCCGCGTTGTAGCAGCTCATCAGCGCGTCCTTGCGGACGAGCGTGCCGTCACCGACGGTCAGCAGATCGGTGCAGACGGGAGCGGAGCGGGAAAGGATCGTCACTCCTGTGCCGATCCGCGCGCCCAGGGCCCTCAGGAAGAGGGGGTAGAGCGGCGACCCGGCGAACAGGACCAGCGGGCTCGACCGGATCAGTGTCTTGACCAGCCAGAACCGGAAGTAGGTGAAGCTCCAGACGCGGAACCGGCGTGGTGTGAACCGGCCGAACAGCAGCCACTTGGCGATCAAGGGCAGGGCGCACAGCACGAGGAGCAGCGCGGCACCGAACACCACGCTCCGCAGGTAGGCGTCGAGCAGGTGAGCGTACGCGGAGATCCATTCGTAGCCCTGGGCGGTGACGGCGGCGACGAGGAAGGCGTAGCCGAGGAAGGCCAGAAGCTGGAGTGCCCCGCAGAGCACGCGGTGCGGGCGGCCCGTCGGCGGCGCCGGTGCCGGGGCCTCGGCCTGCCGCCTGGGCAGTGCCGGTCGGCCGGGCGTCTCGGATTCGGGTGGCGGCGGGGTGCCGTCGAGCAGTGCGACCGCAAGGCCGCCGGCGGTCGGGTGCCGGTAGACGTCGCGCATCGACACCGGCGGCAGGTCCGGCCGGTTCCTCACCCGCGCGCAGAAGTGCGCCATCACCAGCGAGTCGGCGCCGAGATCATCGAAGAAGTTGCTGTCGAGCGGCACCTCGTCGAGCTGGGCGACCTCCGCCAGCAGCGCGGCGAGCCGCTCCGCCGCAGCGGATACCGCGGGATCCGGCGGCGCTTCGCGGGGCCGGGCTCCCTCCATGACGCCCCTGGCCGCCTCCTGGAGTTGCTGTCCCTTCATGAGGAGGACCCCCTCGGCTGCGACTGTCGCGTGCCCTTCCTCGCTGGGAATTCGGAGCCAGGCAGCCGAGGGATGGAGGGTCCGGGTGTTCTTCTCGCATGATGAGCGGGCCTCTCACCAAGCGGACAGGCGGCACCGTCCTACGTGTCGCAGAACTCCGCATCGATGATCGCTTCGGTGCTGCCCGACCAGTCGCCGTTGAGGTTGGCGGCGAGGGAATGGCGGCCGTCCTCGGTCGTCACGGCGGTCGACTGGGAGCCGCTGATGCCGCCGTCGTGACCCCAGACGTGGACGCCGCAGCTGAGCTCGCGGTCGACGAGCCCCAGGCCGTAGCGGCTGGTCTCCCGGCTGGAGGGAACCGTGGTCTTCATCTCCTTCAGCTGCTCGGGCGGGAGCAGCCTGCCACGGAGCAGGGCCGAGTAGAAGCGGTTCAGATCGGCCGAGCTGGAGACCATCTGACCCGAGCCGTAGGCCAGACGCGCGTTCAGCTCCGTGACGTCGTACGTCGGGCCCGTGCCCGTCTCGGCCAGCTTGGAGTAGGCACGGCTGCTCGGCCGGGGCACGGTGACCCGGGTGGTGGGGACGGACGTGGAGGTCAGGTGCAGCGGGGCGATGATGCGCCGGTCGATCTCGTCGCCGTAGTCGTTGCCCGTGGCCTTCTCGATCACCCGCGCGGCCAGGAGGTAGTTCGTGTTGGAGTACTCGAACGACCTGCCCGGCGCGAAGTACGGCTCGTTCGCCAGGGCGTAGGCGAGCAGTTCCTCGGGGTCCGCCTCGTCGAACCGGTGCTTCATGAAGCCGTCCGCGGTCATGTACGTCCGCTGGAAACCGGGGTCCGCCAGGTAGTCGAAGATGCCGCTGGTGTGGTTCAGGAGCCGGCGGAGGGTGATCTTGCGGCCGTCGTGGCCGTTGCCCCGCACCACGCCCGGCAGCCACTTCTCCACCGTGTCGTCCAGCGACAGCCGTCCCTCCGCCTCCAGTTGCAGGACGACGGTGGCGACGAACGTCTTGGAGATGCTGGCGACGCGGTAGTGGTCCCGCGTCGAACGCGGCTTGCCCGTCTCGAGGTCGCCCACTCCGGCCGTGGCCGCCCAGGCGCCGTGCCCTCGCTGCGCTCTCACGGTCACGCCCGGGACGCCGTCGGCGACCGCGGCCCGCATCGCCTGCCGGGTCGCGTCGTGGCCGTCCGTGGGCGGGGCCGCGACCGCGGGGCCCGCCAGGGCCGCCGACAGCGCCACGGCCGTCACCGCCGTCAGGATCGTGCGTGTCCGTCTGTTCATGCCCCGTACCCCCGTCACGTCGAGCGGTGTCAGGGGGTGGGACCCGAGCCGCCGGGGCGGAGTTGACCGGTCCGGGCGGGTTGGGCGGGATTCAGCCCTTCTTCAGTACCAGCTCGGTGTTGCGGTCCTCCGGGTCGCCGCCGAGGGCCGTGCTCGCGCCGGGGGCGTTGAGGGACAGCTCGCGGTAGAGGGCCGCGAGGCCGGTCTGGGAGAGGTCGGAGAAGTCCGTGCGGTGCGGGGCCGAGGACTCCACCAGCGTGGTGAACAGGGAGACCGTGCCGTCCTTGTTGTCGGCCAGCTCGATGATGCGGGCGAGCTGGGGATAGTCGACGTGGGAGGCCGTGGAGACCTCCCAGAAGGAGCCGCCGCCGGACATCGAGTGCGGGGTGATGACGTTCTTGTGGATGTGGCCGTTCACCCAGGCGAGCACGTTGCGGTGGCCGCCGAGGAGGGCGAGGACCTCCTGGCCGTTGTGCCGGCGCTCGTGGGGGCGGGCCGGGTCGGTGCGGGTGTTCGTCATCGTCTTGCTGGTGTGATGGCTGAAGATCACCGCGTAGGAGTCCTTGTTCTCCCGCAGTGTCCGGTCGAGCCACTTCAACTGGGCCGTGCCGAGCGAGCCTTCGTAGTGGCCGCCCGCGTCGGTGGTGTCCAGGCTGATGCCGATGACGTCGTCGGAGACGCGGAAGGCGTAGTACTGGGTGCCCGTGTCGAGGTTGGCGGAGGAGTAGCCGTGGCCGGCCGGGCCGATTCCGCGGTAGGCCGGGTCCAGGTGCGCCTGGATGTACTCGGTGGGGGTGAAGGGGGCGCGGCTCTCGTCGGGGGTGACCGAGCGTGTGGACCGGGCGTGGGTCTTGAGGAAGTCGTGGTAGCGGACGCCCTCGGGGTCCCGGGCCTTCTTGATGAGGGTCTGGAGCCGCTGCGCCTCGGCGGCGGACACGTTCATCAGCTTCTTGCCGCCGACGGCGAGTTCGGTGAGGAAGGAGTCGCCGTGCGAGGCGTAGCAGCCCATCGGCATGGTGTCGTGGTTGCCGACGGTGGAGTACCAGGGCAGGTTGAGGCCGGGGCTGCGGACCTCGCGGATGGCGGCCTTGAGGAAGCCGTCGAGGTGCGGGAAGCCGGCCTGCTTGTCGGTGTCGCGGACCGCGGCGTCCGGCTGCCAGTACAGCTTGAGGCCGCTGTTCTGGACGCCCTCGTACCGGCGCGGGTCCCCGGTGTTGGGGGTGATGCGCCCGCCGCTCATGACCTTCAGGAACCACTCCAGCTCGGACTTGGCGTTGTTGTCCGTGTTGTCGCCGGTGGTCATGGCGAAGTGCAGCGGGCTTCCGGTGACGGGCGCGCCGCGCAGCGCGTTGATCCGTTCCACCAGCGCGATCGCGCCCTGCACGGTCAGTGCCTCGTGCGGCCGCCAGGCGTGCACGTCGGCGGAGCGCAGGTACTCCAGGCGCAGCGGGTGCTGGGCGTCGATGATGTGCAGGTCGGTGAGCTGGACGAACGCCGCGAGCGCGGTACGGCGCCCGGCGCGGCCGGACTTGGGCGCGGCCAGGTCGGAGCGCACGACCCGCTGCCAGCCCGGTCCGTCGCCCAGACGCCGGTAGCCGGAGCCGCGCGGGGTGGACACGGACGCCACGGTCGTGCCCTTGGTGTACGGGGCCAGCGGCGCGGCCGGTGCCCGGCGGGAGGAGGCGGCGACGGCCTCGGTGGTTTCCCTGGTGCCCGTGGCGGCCTGGCTGTCGCTGGGCCGCAGGGCGTAGCCGACGCCCGCGGACAGGGCGACCGCTCCCGTGGCGGCGAGGACGGAACGACGGTGGATGCCCTGGCCGGAGCCGGCGACTGAGCGTGTGCGCGACATGCGCTTCTCTCCCCGAGTGCGAACGCGTCGGCAGTGGTCGCGGGATGTCCGGCACGCGAACATCCCGCTCGTACTGGATCGTTGGCACTGGGAATGACCTGCGCGTAAACGGGGTGGCAACGCGCAGCGCCGATCACCGTACGTGGATCTTGGACTACCCTGCGCGTCGTCGGCCGCTCCGGGAACGGCCGGGAGCCGGTCACGCGGTGTTCATCTTCCGGGGTACTGAACCTATTCGGCGTCCTCCATGACGTCGGCGAGCCGTCCGGTGGCCGGCCGCTCCCGCCACAGGCGCAGTGCTATGTCGACCATCCCCACCCGGACCAGTCCGGGCACCGCGTCCAGGTCCTGCCAGGCGGCGAGGTCGGTGGAGCCGTTCACCTCGTTGCGCAGTTCGCCGCCGATGATCCGGCCCTCGTAGACGAAGCGGACGGCGTGATGGTCGACGGCACGTCCGATGCCTTCGCGGAAGACGCGGTGGGAGGAGTCCACGCCGAGCAGTCCGGTGACCTCGATGTGGTACCCGGTCTCCTCCTCGACCTCCCTGCGCACGGTGTCGTAGGGGTCCTCGCCGTGCTCCATGCCGCCGCCGGGCATGACCCACTCGGGGGTGCCGTCGGCGGCGGGGGAACGGGCGAGCAGGATCTGTCCGTCACGGACGCATACGGCGTAGGCCGCCACCCTCAACTTCTGTCTCACTCCGGGACGTTAACCGATTTCGCCGCCTTCGGGACTCATGCCCGCAAAACGCATCGCGGGTTTTCCCCATACATCCATTTCGTTTCGGTCAAGGCTCCCCAAAGAACCTCCCCTTACGTAAAGCTGTGCGATCGTCCGGGCCTGCGTTCCGGACGGTCGCGACCAGGACCGATCGGCCCCGGTCGCTCCCGCTCGTTCCTTTACCTACAAGGGATGCCGATGACCAACACCCCCCAGCGTGACCTGATATCGGCCCGCAGACGCGTGGCACGCGTCGCCGTGGCCGCCGGTCTCGTCGCCGCGCTCTCCGCGGCCGGGCCGGTCCCCCTCGCCTTCGCCGCCGACGAGCCGGGCGCGTCCGCCCCGGCCGACACCGACGTCAAGTCCGCGCACGCCAAGCTCGGTTCGGGCGACGCGGACCTGCTCGCCGAGGCGAAGGCGGACGGCGACAAGACCGTCACGATGATGGTCGCCACCGCGCCCGGGCAGACCGAGCAGGTCGCCGGGCAGCTGGACGCGGTCAAGGGCGGCGCGGTCGGCCGGACCGACGACAAGCTGGGCTACGTCCGCGCCACCGTCCCGACGTCCCGGGCGGACTCCGCCATCGCCGCCGCCGTCAAGCTCTCCTCCGTGCACGGCATCGACCTGCGCGAGGAGATCCCGCTGGACGACCCGACGCCGGCCGCGGACGCCGCCAAGGGCGCCAAGGCCGCCGCGGGGACGTACCCGGCGCCGGGGAAGAAGACCCCCGCGGAGAACCCGTACAACCCGTCCTTCGAGACGGGCGCGGTCGACTTCGTCGAGGACCACCCGAAGGCGGACGGCCGCGGCATCACCATCGGCATCCTGGACTCCGGCGTCGACCTCGGCCACCCGGCGCTCCAGAAGACCACGACCGGCGAGCGGAAGATCGTCGACTGGGTGACCGCGACGGACCCGGTCGTCGACAACGACAACACCTGGCGCCGGATGGACACCTCCGTCTCCGGCCCCACGTTCACGCACGACGGCAGGACGTGGCAGGCCCCGTCGGGCTCGTACCGGGTGAGCACCTTCAAGGAGTCGTACACCACCGGCGGTGACGCCGCGGGTGACGCCAACCGCGACGGCGACACCACGGACGCCTGGGGCGTGCTGTACGACCCGGCCGCCGGCACGGTCCGCGTCGATCTGAACAACAACAACGACTTCGGTGACGACACCGCGATGAAGCCGTACAAGGACGGCTTCCAGATCGGCTACTTCGGCACCGACGACCCGAAGACCGACGTCGCCGAGCGGCAGCCGTTCGTCGTCGAGATCCGCAAGGACGTCGTCTACAACGGCGCCGGCGCGAAGGCCGACTTCGTCAACATCGGCGTCATCGAGTCCGAGCACGGCACGCACGTCGCGGGCATCACCGCCGCGAACGGCCTGTTCGGCGGCAAGATGGACGGCGCCGCGCCGGGTGCCAAGCTCGTCTCCTCGCGCGCCTGCACCTGGTCCGGCGGCTGCACCAACGTCGCACTCACCGAGGGCATGATCGACCTCGTCACCAAGCGCGGCGTCGACATCGTCAACATGTCGATCGGCGGCCTGCCGGCGCTGAACGACGGCAACAACGCGCGCGCCGAGCTGTACACGCGCCTGATCGACACCTACGGCGTCCAGCTGGTGATCTCCGCGGGCAACTCCGGCCCCGGCACCAACACCATCGGCGACCCGGCCCTGGCCGACAAGGTGATCTCGGTCGGCGCCTCCGTCTCCAAGGAGACCTGGGCCGCCAACTACGGCTCGGTCGTGGAGAAGAAGTACGCGCTGATGCCGTTCTCCTCGCGCGGCCCGCGTGAGGACGGCGGTTTCACCCCGACCCTGGTCGCCCCGGGCGCCGCGATCAACACCATCCAGACGTGGATGCCGGGCCAGCCGGTCGCCGAGGCGGGCTACTCCCTGCCGGCCGGCTACGGCATGCTCCAGGGCACCTCGATGGCCTCCCCGCAGGCCGCCGGCGCCGCCGCGCTGCTGCTGTCGGCCGCCGAGCAGAAGAAGATCGAGCTCACGCCGGCGACCCTGCGCACGGCCCTCACCTCGACCGCCGACCACATCAAGGGTGTGCAGGCGTACGAGGAGGGCGCGGGCCTGATGAACATCGAGGACGCCTGGGACTCGATCCGCGACGGCGCGACCTCCCACGCGTACACGGTGAAGGCGCCGGTCGACACCGCGATGGACGACAAGCTCAAGACGCCCGGCTACGGCACGGGGCTGTACGACCGTGAGGGCGGCCTGAAGGCCGGCCAGAAGAAGACGTACGAGATCACCGTGACGCGTACGTCCGGCGCCGACAAGGCGGTCCGGCACGAGCTGCACTTCGAGAACAACGCGGGCGGCACGTTCCGGATCGTCGGCTCCGACGAGGTGAAGCTGCCGCTGAACAAGCCGGTCACCGTCAAGGTCCAGGCCGCGCCGAAGTCCGCGGGCATCAAGAGCGCGATCCTCGAGGTCGACGACCCGAAGACCGAGGGCATCGACAGGCAGGTCCTCAGCACGGTCGTGGTCGCGGCGCCGCTGAAGTACACGTTCTCCGCGTCCGGTTCGGTGCAGCGCAACAGCTCGCGGCACTACTACGTCACCGTGCCCGAGGGCGCGAAGACGCTCGAGGTCGCGATGAGCGGGCTGAAGGACAAGAGCCAGACCCGGTTCATCTCCATCCACCCGTTCGGCGTCCCCTCCGACCCGACGTCGACGATCAACTGCTACCCGAACTACGCGAACCCGGCCAACACCTGCCGCCCGGACCTGCGTTCCTACGCGAACCCGCAGCCCGGCGTGTGGGAGATCGAGGTCGAGTCGCGCCGTACGTCGCCGCTGCTCGACAACCCGTACAAGCTCGATGTCGCCGTGCTCGGCGCGGCCTTCGAGCCGGAGACCGTCACCGTGCCCGAGGCGAAGGTCGGCACCCCGGCCGCCGCCTCCTGGAAGGTGACGAACGGCTTCGCCCCGATCGACGGCAAGCTGGTGGGCGGTTCGCTCGGCTCCTCCAAGACGACCCGGCCGTCGATCAAGGACGGCGAGACGCAGACCATCACGGTCGACGTGCCCGCGGGCGCGAAGTCGCTGGACGTCGCCATCGGCGGTGTCTCGGACGCGGCCGCCGACCTGGACCTCGCGGTCTACGACGCCGCCGGCAAGCAGGTCGGCAGCTCCGCGGACGGCGACTCGGAGGAGTCCGTCTCCGTTCCCTCCCCGGCCGCCGGCAAGTACACGGTCAAGGTCGACGGCTACTCGGTGCCGGCCGGCACGACCGAGTACGACTACCGGGACGTGTTCTTCGCTCCCTCCCTCGGCAGCATCACCGTCGACGGTTCGGCGCCGGTGAAGCTCGGCACGGGCGACTCGGCGACGGTCTCGGGCAGCGTTACCGCCGCCGCGGCCGCGCCCGAGGGGCGTGTGTTCTTCGGCGAGGTCCAGCTGGTCAACGCGCGCGGGACGGCCGCGGGCGTGGGCAGCGTGAAGATCGAGAAGGTCCTGCCGTAGCGGTTCGACGGCATCAAGAGGGCGGGCGTCCGGACGGACGCCCGCCCTCGGCGTTTCCGCCCTGTGCTCACTCGCAGGGAAGGGTTCCCGACTCGGGAAGGGCGGCGGCGATCCGGGCCCGCTCGGGGGCGATCTCCTTCTCCCCTGCCTTCCACAGGTCCGGCTGGGCCTGCCCGCGCGTGATCCCGACGAGGACGCGTTCGCCCGGCCGCGGCTGGGGTGCGGCGCCCTCGTCCATGGGGAAGACGACCCGGTCCTGGCCCTTGGCGGGCTTGTAGTACCGGTCGACGTCCACGGTGACGCGGTCCTGGCCCGTGCCGGGGACGGGTTCGACCTCGGCGACGGTGCCCTCGGCCACGAGCCGGGCACAGGCGAGGTAGCCGGCGCGCCCGGGCCCGGATTCCTGAACACCCTGGCGCGAACCGGCCGCGGAGTCGGCGGCCGAGTCGGAGCCGGAGCCCGAGTCCTGCCCCGACCCGCTACCGCCCTGCACGACGAGCCATCCCATACCCACGACGACAGTGGCGGCCACGGCAGCGGCGAGCCCGCGCAGCACCACGACGAGGGGCCGGGGCCGGCTGCGCCGCCCGGACGACGACCCGACACCGCTCCGCTGCCCGGGCCGGCCCCCAGTTGCCCGGGGCCCCACGGGCAGCCCCCTCATCGACGGGTCGACGGCCGCCCCCGGCCCGTCGGCGTGCGGGCCGGCCGCCGGCCCCGCCTCCCCCCGAGCCCGCGCCCCGGCCTCGCTCCCGGCGCCGGGCTCCCCCTCGGCCCCGGCCACGTCCGCCCCTGCGTCGCGCGCCAGGGTGTCTCCCAGGAGCAGCAGCTGGTCCCGCAGCTGTGCCACGTCCGCCATGGCCGCGCGGTGGGCCGTCATGAAGGCCGGGTCCCGTCGAGCCCCCTCCGGCAGCGGGTCGTCGACGAGCGCTGCCATCAGCGCGTCCATGCCGTCGTAGTCGGCGTCGCGCCGGCCGTCGTCGTTCCGGGCGGGCATGTCACACCACCTCGTCCTCGTGCAGGCGGGCGCGCAGAGCCCGTACCGCCGTGTGCAGCCTGCTCTTGACCGTGCCCTCGGGGACGCCGAGCTGCTCGGCGATGGACCGGACCGGCAGGTCGGCGTAGAAACGCAGCACGACGACCTGCCGCTGGGCGTCGGGCAGCTCGTCCAGGCCCTGGGCGACGGCGACGGACAGCACGCTGGTGTCCTCGCCGGAGGGGTGCTCGAGCTGCCGCAGGGCGGCCAGCCGCTCCCCGAGGCGCTCCTGGCGGCGCTTGGCCCGGTGCCAGTCCATGGCCAGGTTGGAGGCGACCACCGCCGCCCACGCCGAGACGTCCCGCGGCGCCTCCCGGCCGCTCGCGGCCCGCTCCAGCAGCCGCAGGCGGACCTGCTGTACCCCGTCCGGCAGGTCCGCCTGCGGCACCCCGCCCAGCGCGAGCACCGCCCGCACCCGGCGCTCCTGTGCCGCGTCCAGCGGATCGTCACCGGTCCCGGCGTGCGCCTCCCTGCCCCGCCGGGCCCTTCCGCGCAGCAGCACAAGCCACCCCCCTCGCCGTGTTTCTCCTAGGACGCCGGCACCGCCCGGAACGTTCGGTCCTCTTTCCGGCGGGCGGCAGAGGCGTACGTCACACTTCCGTGTGGCCGAGAACAACAGGGGCAGGCGACCTTGCGGCGTATGACCCCCGGCAGACGAATTTATCCAGCTCAGCAGGGGTGGACGCCGAATGTCCGCAACCATGGAACGGGACACGTCGTCCCACTCCCCGGGCAGACCGGGGAAAGAAGTGGACAGACGGGCCTTGGTCGGCCGCATGATGGAAAAGCCTCGGCCAAGCAACGAGCACGTGAAGAGACGCAGGAGAGGGAGTCACCGTGAGGGTCGGAATCGTCGGAGCCACCGGACAGGTGGGCACGGTCATGCGCAGGATCCTCAAGGAACGGAACTTCCCGGTCACGGAGCTGCGTCTGTTCGCCTCGGCCCGCTCGGCGGGCTCCGAGCTGGACGGCGTGACGGTGGAGGACGCGGCGACCGCCGACTACACCGGCCTGGACATCGTGCTGTTCTCCGCGGGCGGTGCCACGTCCAAGGCGCTGGCCGAGAAGGTCGCCTCCCAGGGCGCCGTCGTGATCGACAACTCCTCGGCGTGGCGCAAGCACCCGGAGGTCCCGCTGGTCGTCTCCGAGGTGAACCCGCACGCGATCGCGAACCGCCCCAAGGGCATCATCGCCAACCCGAACTGCACGACGATGGCCGCGATGCCGGTGCTGCGTCCACTGCACGCGGAGGCGGGCCTGGAAGCCCTGGTCGTCGCCACGTACCAGGCGGTCTCCGGCTCCGGCCTCGCCGGCGTCGCCGAGCTGCACGGCCAGACGCAGAAGGTCGTCGCCGAAGCGGACCAGCTCACGCACGACGGCGAGGCGGTCGACTTCCCCGAGCCGGGCGTCTACAAGCGCCCCATCGCCTTCAACGTGCTGCCGCTCGCGGGCAACATCGTCGACGACGGTCTGAACGAGACCGACGAGGAGCAGAAGCTCCGCAACGAGTCCCGCAAGATCCTGGAGATCCCCGGGCTGAAGGTCTCCGGCACCTGCGTGCGCGTCCCGGTCTTCTCCGGCCACTCCCTCCAGGTCAACGCCCGCTTCGCCCGCCCGATCTCCCCGGAGCGCGCGACGGAGCTGCTGAAGGACGCCCCGGGCGTCGAGCTCTCCGACATCCCCACCCCCCTCCAGGCCGCCGGCAAGGACCCGTCCTACGTCGGCCGCATCCGCCGCGACGAGACGGTGGACAACGGCCTGGCCCTCTTCGTCTCCAACGACAACCTCCGCAAGGGCGCCGCGCTGAACGCGGTCCAGATCGCGGAACTGGTGGCGGCCGAGCTGAAGGGCTAGCTAGTCCCTGCGCACCTCGCGCCCCCTGCGCACCTCGTACAGGAAACAGCCGTACTCGACGGCCCGGACGTGGACGAGCGCCACGGCCGGGTCGTCGAACGCTTCCGCGAGGGCCTCGTCGAAGTCGCCAGGCTCCTCGACCAGCCGGCCGCCCAGGATGTGCCCCTCGGCCGAGTAGCGGCGGACCGTGCGGTGGGCGTTGGTGAAGGGCAGGGCGGCGTCGGCGTCCGGTCCCGGGCAGTCGTCTGCGTGGATGAAGACCGGACCCACTTCGTCGTACGCGCCGGGATCGACGCCCTGTTCCGCCGCCCAGCGGCGTAGCGGGGCGTAGGAGACCAGGGCGATGCGTTGGCCCGGCTCACTGCGGCCCAGGCAGCAGCGCAGGGGCGCGCCGCCCTCGCTGTCGGTGAAGGGGACCGCGGGGCGGCCCGCGTCGTCCGTCGTACGCAGTTCCTTCAGGACGCGCGCGGCGATGGGCTGTGCGGTGTAGGTCGTCGTCATGCTCATCAGGCTTGCTCGCCCGGGCCCTCCGGACCGGCGGGATCCGGACGTCGTGCTGCCTCTGTCCCGGGCAGCCCGGCCCGTACGACCGCCGGCAGGGCCAGGAGCGCCGGGCAGCCGCCCACGCCGGGCACCGCCGTCGGGCCCAGCGCCTCGGCCGCGCGGCCCCCGGTGAACGCGCCCAGCGCGATCCCCGTGTTGAACACCGTCCCCGTCTCCCCGCCCCGCAGGCGGCACCGCCCCGGGCACCCGCGAAGAGCGCCGACCCCGACTCGCGGGCCCTCGGCGCGGCGGCCGACGGCCAGGTCTGGGCGCAGACCGGGACGCCCCCCCCCCGTGGACCGGGCCGCAGACGACGAGCCGCAGCGCCGAGCCGGCGTGTGAGCCCGCCGCCGGGGCCGGCAGCCGGACGACCGCCCCGGCCCGGCCGCGATGACGGCAGGGCCCGGCGTGGGTCGCGGGCCGCCGGTCATCGGCCCGTGTTCGTGCCGGTGGAGCCCGTGCCCGAGTCGGCGCCCGGCCTGGTGTGGCACCGGGACGCGGAGACGGCGGCCGTACGGGAGTTCGCCCGGCCCCTCGCCGGGCAAGGGGTTTCCCTAGGAGACACCAAGGTCGTCGCCTGATGCGAAGCTGCCGTGGAAAGATGGCGCAACCCACCCATACCGAGGAGATGACCGCGTGCCTGGCACAAACCTGACCCGCGAGGAGGCGCAGCAGCGGGCGAAGCTGCTCGCCGTTGACTCGTACGAGATCGAACTCGACCTCTCCGGCGCGCAGGAGGGCGGCACCTACCGGTCCGTGACGACGGTGCGCTTCGACGTCTCGGAGAACGGGGCGGACTCGTTCATCGACCTGGTGGCCCCGGCCGTGCACGAGGTGACCCTCAACGGGGGCTCCCTCGACCCCGCCGAGGTCTTCGCGGACTCCCGGATCGCCCTGCGCGGCCTGCTGGAGGGCCGCAACATCCTCCGGGTGGTCGCCGAGTGCGCGTACACCAACACGGGTGAGGGCCTGCACCGTTTCGTCGACCCGGTCGACGACCAGGCCTACCTCTACACCCAGTTCGAGGTGCCGGACGCCCGCCGGGTGTTCGCGAGCTTCGAGCAGCCGGACCTGAAGGCGACCTTCCAGTTCACCGTGAGGGCGCCGGAGGGCTGGACCGTCATCTCGAACTCGCCCACGCCCGAACCGCAGGACAGCGTCTGGGTGTTCGAGCCGACGCCGCGCATCTCGACGTACATCACGGCGCTCATCGTCGGCCCGTACCACTCGGTGCACAGCGTCTACGAGAAGGACGGCCAGTCCGTCCCGCTCGGCATCTACTGCCGTCCCTCGCTCGCCGAGTACCTCGACTCGGACGCCATCTTCGAGGTGACCCGGCAGGGCTTCGACTGGTTCCAGGAGAAGTTCGACTACGCGTACCCGTTCAAGAAGTACGACCAGCTGTTCGTGCCGGAGTTCAACGCGGGCGCGATGGAGAACGCGGGCGCGGTGACCATCCGCGACCAGTACGTGTTCCGCTCGAAGGTGACGGACGCGGCGTACGAGATGCGCGCGGAGACCATCCTGCACGAGCTGGCCCACATGTGGTTCGGCGACCTCGTGACCATGGAGTGGTGGAACGACCTGTGGCTGAACGAGTCGTTCGCCACGTACACCTCGATCGCCTGCCAGGCGCACGCGCCCGGGAGCCGGTGGCCGCACGCGTGGACCACCTTCGCCAACTCCATGAAGACGTGGGCCTACCGGCAGGACCAGCTGCCGTCCACCCACCCGATCATGGCCGAGATCCGGGACCTGGACGACGTCCTGGTCAACTTCGACGGCATCACGTACGCCAAGGGCGCCAGCGTCCTGAAGCAGCTCGTCGCCTACGTCGGCATGGACGAGTTCTTCCGGGGCGTGCAGGCCTACTTCAAGCGCCACGCCTACGGCAACACGCGCCTGTCCGACCTGCTGGGCGCCCTGGAGGAGACCTCCGGCCGCGATCTGAAGACATGGTCGGAGAAGTGGCTCCAGGCGGCCGGGATCAACATCCTGCGCCCGGAGATCGAGACGGACGCGGACGGTGTCGTCACGTCCTTCGCCATCCGCCAGGAGGCCCCGGCCCTGCCCGCCGGCGCCAAGGGCGAGCCGACGCTGCGCCCGCACCGGATCGCCGTCGGCCTGTACGAACTGGACGACGCCAGCGGCAAGCTGGTCCGCGAGGAGCGGATCGAGCTGGACGTGGACGGCGAGCTGACCGCCGTACCCCAGCTGGTCGGCAAGCGCCGCCCGGCCGTGATCCTGCTCAACGACGACGACCTGTCCTACGCGAAGGTCCGCCTGGACGAGCAGTCCCTGGCCTTCGTCACGGAACACCTCGGTGACTTCGAGTCCTCCCTCCCCCGCGCCCTGTGCTGGGCGTCGGCCTGGGACATGACCCGTGACGCCGAGCTGCCCGCCCGCGACTACCTCTCGCTGGTGCTGTCCGGCATCGGCAAGGAGTCCGACATCGGCGTCGTGCAGTCGCTGCACCGCCAGGTGAAGCTGGCGGTCGACCTGTACGCAGACCCGGCCGCGCGCGAGGCGCTGCTGGCCCGCTGGACCGACGCGACGCTGGCGCACCTGCGGGCGGCGGCGCCGGGCAGCGACCACCAGCTGGCGTGGGCGCGCGCGTTCGCCGCGACGGCCCGCACGCCCGAGCAGCTGGACCTGCTGGACGCCCTGCTGGACGGCTCGCAGACGATCGAGGGCCTGGTCGTCGACACGGAGCTGCGCTGGGCGTTCGTGCAGCGGCTCGCGGCGGTGGGCCGCTTCGACGAGACGGAGATCGCGGGCGAGTACGACCGTGACCGTACGGCCGCCGGTGAGCGGCACGCCGCCACGGCGCGCGCGGCCCGGCCGACCCCGGAGGCCAAGGCGGAGGCGTGGGCGTCGGTCGTCGACTCCGACAAGCTGCCCAACGCCGTGCAGGAGGCCGTCATCGGCGGCTTCGTCCAGACGGACCAGCGCGATCTGCTCGCCCCGTACGCGGACCGCTACTTCGAGGTGGTCAAGGACATCTGGGAGTCCCGCTCCCACGAGATGGCCCAGCAGATCGCCGTCGGCCTCTACCCGACGGTCCAGGTCTCCCGGGAGACCCTGGACAGGACGGACGCCTGGCTGGCCTCCGCCGAGCCGAACGCGGCCCTGCGGCGGCTGGTGTCGGAGTCGCGCGCGGGCGTGGAGCGCGCACTGAGGGCGCAGGCGGCGGACGCGGCGGCGCAGTAGCCGACCGTACGGCGATGAGGGGCGCCCGGCGCGATGCCGGGCGCCCCTCGTTCGTGCCCGGGGGCCGGTGCGATCCGGCGCCCTCGTTCGTGCCCGGAGGCCGGTGCGATCCGGCGTCCCTCATGGCGCGGCCTAGCGGCGGGTGAGGCGGGTGAGGGTGACGCCGTTGGGGAAGGCGGTGCGTTCGGCTACGTCGAAGACCGTGGGGTCGAAGGCGCCGTCGAAGGCCGGGACGCCGGCGCCCGCGACCACCGGGTAGTTCTTGATCACCAGTTCGTCGATCTCGGGCAGCAGGGTGCCCGCGAGCCTGCCGCCTCCGCAGAGCCAGACGTCCAGGCCGGTGCCCTCCTCCCGTTTGAGCTCGCGGACGAGGGCCGACGGATCCCCCGGTACGACGGTGACGGCCGGGTCGATGTCGGGTTTGAGCGTGCTGGAGACCACGTACTGGCGCAGGTGCGCGTACGGACTGGTGATTCCCCCGTCGAGGGCGGGGCGGTAAGTGCCGAGGCCCATGACGACGGTGTCGAAGCGCCGGTTGGGTGCGTCGGCGAGGCCGGCGGCGGCATGGAAGGCGGTCGGCACGGTCTCGGGGTACAGGCTGTTGGTCCAGGCGCTGTAGGCGGCGGACTGCTGTTCGTCGCCGCCGGGGAAGAAGTCGTACTCACCGCCCGGCCCGGCGATGCGGCCGTCGAGCGTGACGGCGACGTAGTACACGAGCTTTCGCATATCAGTTAACTCCACATGTAGTACTCTGACTGAAGTGGTTTGAACGTAGTACTACGGATGGAGTGGTGTCAATGGTCAGGCGGAACGAACAGCGGCGTGCCGCCCTCGTCGACGCGGCGATCGAGGTGCTGGCCGGAGAAGGCGCGCGGGGTCTGACGTTCCGGGCGGTGGACACCGAGGCCGCCGTACCCGCGGGCACCGCGTCCAACTACTTCGCCAACCGCGACGACCTGCTCACCCAGGCCGGAGCCCGTGTCTACGAGCGACTCCAGCCCGACGAGGCCACCATCGCCCGCCAGCGCGCGGCCGGCCGCGACCGGGAGACCTACGTGGAGCTGATGCGCGAACTCGTCGGCCGCGTCGCCTCCTTCCGCACCGGCTACCTCGCACTGCTCGAACTCCGGCTGGAGGCCACCCGCCGCCCCGAGCTGCGCAAGGTCCTCACCGAACGGGTCCGGGCCGACGTCGACGCCAACGTCGCCTACCACGAGGCGTCCGGCCTCCCCGGCGACGCCATGGCCGTCAAACTGCTCATGCTGACCCTGAACTGGCTGATCGTCGAGCAGCTCACCCTGCCGGACGTCTTCACGGAGGCCGAGCGCGAACAGCTCGTGACGGCCGCGGTCGAGCGAATCGTGGCGGCGGAATGAGCGGGAGCGGGACCTATCGCCGCAGCGCCGGACGTGTCACGTCCTGACCCGTCACGCCCTGACCTGCCACCTCCGTCGAGTCCTTCGGGGCCTTCCTCCCAGGAGACCCGAGGACCGGCCCTCCAGAGGCACCCCGAACCGCCTCCGGGCCCGACGGCTTCCGCCGCGGCCCGATCTGCCCCGCCACCGTCGCCCCGAAAGCCAGCGCCATGCCCGCCAGTTGCACCGGTGTCAGCGCCTGACCGAGTGCCGCCCAGCCGACGACGGCCGCGGTCAGCGGGGAGAGCGGGCCGAGGAAGGTGACCTGCGTGGCGGTGAGGCGGCCGATGCCGCGGAACCACAGCCAGTACGCGACCGCCGTGTTCGCCAGGGCGAGGTAGAGGTAGCCGCCGACCGCCCGGCCGTCCAGCGCGGGCGGCGCGCCCTCGACGAGGACGGCGAGGGGCGCGATGAGCAGGCCGCCCGCGGTCAGTTGCCAGCCGGTGAGGGCCAGCGGGCCGACGCCCTCGGGGCGCCCCCACCGCTTGGTGAGCACGGTGCCGGTGGACATGGACGCCGTGGAGGCGAAGGCCGCCAGCACGCCCAGCGCGTCCAGCGCCCCGGCCGCCTGGAGCACGACCAGGCTGACGCCGAACGCGGCCGCGATCCCGGTGAGCAGCGTGCGCGGCGACGGCCGCTGCCCCAGCAGCAGGGCCGAGAGCCCGACCACGAACAGCGGGCCGACCGAGCCGACGACCGCCGCCATGCCGCCGGGCAGCCGGTAAGCGGAGAGGAACAGCAGCGGGAAGAAGGCGCCGATGTTCAGCGCGCCCAGCACCACCGACTTCCACCACCAGGCGCCGCGCGGCAGCACCCGGGCGATGGCCAGCAGGAGCAGACCGGCGGGCAGGGCGCGCAGGAGGCCGGTGAACAGGGGCCGGTCGGGCGGGAGGAACTCGGTGGTGACGGCGTAGGTCGTGCCCCAGGAGACGGGGGCGAGGGCGGTGAGGGCGGTGAGCGTGGCGCGGTGCGCGGCCTGGGGACGCATGAGTCGCACCCTTCCGAGTAGGTCAGTACCAAGTAGCTTAGCGCTAAGCCACTTGCCGTCAAGCCACTTTCTTGCGGGCGACCCAGAGTCGTCGGATACTCGTGCCCATGAGCGAACGCCCCGAGCAGCGCAAGGACCCCGTCGACGCGATCATCGACCAGTGGGCGACGGTCCGGCCCGACCTCGACACCGCCGCCATGGAGGTCTTCGGCCGCATCTACCGGCTCTCCCGCGCGATGGGCGAACGGACGGAGAAGGCGTACGCGCGGTTCGGGATCGGCCGCGGGGAGTTCGACGTCCTGGCGACCCTGCGCCGCGCCGGCGAGCCCTACACGCTCTCGCCCCGGCAGCTCTCGGCCACGCTGATGCTCACGACGGGAGGCATGACGGGCCGCCTCGACAAGCTGGAACGCGCCGGCCTGCTGCGCCGCTCCCCCGACCCGCACGATCGCCGGGGCCTGAAGGTCACCCTCACCGACAAGGGCCTGGAGCTGATCGACGAGGCGGTCGGTGCCGGACTCGCCGTCCAGACGGAGGCGCTGTCCGGCCTCGACGACGGGCAGGCCGGACAGCTGTCGGAGCTGCTCAGGGAGTTGCTCCGCACGACGGAGGACCGGCAGGACTGAACCGGCGTCCGACGCGTTCGCCGGTGACCTGGCGGGCCGGTGCCTGCGCCGGCCCGCCGAGGCGCTACCCCACGTGGGCGGTGACGGCCGCCTCGATCGCCCGGGCGTCCGCCGAATCGGCCGCCCATGCCGCGTACCCGTCGGGCCGCACCAGCACGGTCGTACGGCGGTCGCTCGCCCAGCGCTCCACGGCCAGCCGGCCCGCACGGGCGGCCCCGGCCTTGTACGGCTCCGGGGTGATCAGCACGAACCGGCCGCCGCGCATCGCCTCGTGGAGGCGACCGCCTCCGGCCAGGGCGACGTCCGGGACGCGCATGCCGGTGAAGCGGTGGGAGCCGCGGGGCGCGGGGTAGCGGTAGCCGATCCCGGTGACCTGGCCGAGCGCCTTGCGGCGGGCCGGGCCGACGGTGCCGAGGAAGGCGGCGAAGGCGGTGCGCAGCGCGATCGTCCAGGGCCGCCGGGCCATCGCGGCACGCACGATGCCGCCGCTGCTGCGCAGCACCGTCCTGCCGATGGGGTGCCGTTCGGCCTGATAGGTGTCGAGGAGCGCGTCGGCCGCGTGCCCCTCGATGACGGCGGCCAGCTTCCAGCTCAGGTTGGCGGCGTCCTGGAGGCCGGTGTTCATGCCCTGGGCGCCGGCCGGGGTGTGGACGTGCGCGGCGTCACCGGCGAGGAAGACGCGGCCGGCCCGGTAGGAGGGCGCCTGCCGCTCGTCGCTGTGGAAGCGGGACATCCAGCGGGGGTCGTGCATGCCGAAGTCACGGCCGAGGGCGCGCCGGGTGGTCTCCCTGATCTCGTCGAGCCCGACCAGCGCGTCGTCGGGGAGCTCGCGGCCGCGGTCCCAGCAGACGACGCGGTGGTAGCCGTCGCCGAAGGGGACGACGAAGGCGAAGGCGTCGCCGACGGCGTCGAAGGTGAGCAGCTCCCCGGGGTCCTCGGTCACCCGTACGTCCGCGAGCATGACGGAGCGGATCACCGAACGGCCGGGGAACGGCAGCCCGACGGCGTTCCGCACCGTGCTGCGCATCCCGTCGGCGCCGACGACGTACGCCGCACGCAGCGCCTCCGCGTCTCCGCCGGGCCCGCGGATCTCGACCGTCACGCCCTGAGCGTCCTGCGTCAGCCCGGTCACCTCGGTCTCGTGGCGGAACCGCGCCCCGGCCTCAAGCGCCCGCCGCTCCAGGGCCTTCTCCACCTCGTACTGCGGAAGGACGAGGAGGTGGTTGAAGCGGGAGGGAAGCGCGGAGAGGTCGAGGCCGAGCCGGCCGTAGAGGCGGAACCGGCCGAGCCGCCGGCCGACCGCCTCCAGTTCGTCCGCCAGCCCTCGGGCGTCGAACTGCTCCAGTGTGCGGGCGTGCAGGACGAACGCGCGGGAGAGGTTGCTGATCCCGTGCGGGCGCTTCTCGACGACGGTGACGGGGACGCCGGCGGCGGCCAGGTCGCCGGCCAGAAGCAGGCCGGTGGGGCCGGAACCGACGATGATCACGGTGCGGGGTGGTGTCGCTCATCAGGGCCTCCCTATAAGCCAACACGTGTGGGGCGATGCCTGTTGGCCAACACACGTTTGCCAACGGTCGTTGACCAACGCTCGCTGACCAACGTAGAACCGGATGCCGACTTCGTCAACGCTTGTTGGCCTACAGGTGTTGGCATACGCTCGTTGGTATGCCCGACAACAAGCTCACCGCCCCCGCCAGGCGCTCCGACACCACCCGCGCCGCCATCCTCGACGCCGCACGCGAGCGTTTCGCCGCCGACGGCTACGAGCGCGCCACCATCCGCACCATCGCGCGGGACGCGGGCATCGACCCGTCCATGGTGATGCGGTACTACGGCAGCAAGGAGGGCCTGTTCGCGGCCGCCGTCGCCGTCGATCTGAAGCTGCCCGATCTGGGCCCGCTGCCCCGGGACGAGGTCGGGTCAGCCCTCGTGACCCACTTCCTCGCCATGTGGGAGGAGAACGAGGTGCTCACGGCCCTGCTCCGGGTCGGCGCCACCAACCAGGCCGGGGCCGAGCGCATGCAGGGCATCTTCCAGGAGCAGTTGCTTCCGGTCGCCCGCCAGGCGTGCCCCGACCCCGAGCAGGTCCCGGTGCGGGCCGCGCTCACCGCCACGCAGCTGCTCGGGCTGGCGCTCACCCGGTACGTCCTGCGCCTCCCGCCGGCCGTGGCGCTCAGCCGCCAGGAGATCGTGGCGTGGCTGGCGCCGACGGTGCAGCGCTATCTGACGGCACCGAATCCCTGACTCCCGGCCCACCCCGGCCCATCCCGGCCGGCTCCCGGCCACCGGGAAAGCCGAGGGCGCCGCCCCGGTCGCCGTACGGCGGCATGCGCGTTCGTACGGCGGGGGCGGCGCCCTCGGAAAAGGTGCGTGACGGACTCGAAAGAAGTCCTGGTCAGGCCTTGGCGTCGGCCTTCGCGTCGGCCTTGGTCCTGATGTTGGAACTGGTCGGGTCCTTCTTCTTGTGCGACTTGTCCCCGACCATCACCAGACCGTGGATGACCAGGTACAGCACGATCGGGGCCGCGACGAAGAGGCCCAGCGTCTCGATGACGCTCAGGCCCTGACCGGGGTCGTCACCGTCGTCGCGCGTGAGCGCGGAGGCGGGCGACGACATGAGCAGCATCATCAGCGTCGTACCGGCGGCCAGGGCGCCGGCGCGCAGGGCGTTCTTCTTGTCCACGGTGCCAAAAGTATCCAACGCCGGTCGGGGCCGCGCGCCCGGGGTGCCGTAAGAGACGTCCTCAGCCGCCCGACGCGTCGGGCGGCTGCCGCAGAACCTCGATGAGGGCGTGCAGCCGGGGCGAGGCGGCCAGGTCCTCCAAGGTCACGGGACGGCCCGCCGCGTCCGCGATCGGCAGCCGCCAGTTCGGGTACTGGTCCCACGTCCCCGGGAGGTTCTGCGGGCGGCGGTCGCCCACCCCGTCGGGGAGCCAGACGCCGACCATGCGGGCCGGGGTGCGCAGCAGGTAGCGGTGGACGGCCTGGATCTCGGCCTCCTCCGAGGAGGTGTCGGTGCCGCCGGTGCCGTTCAGCAGGCCGAGCTCGGTGAGCAGGGCCAGCCACTCGGCGGTGTCGGCGGCGGCCTCGGCGCGCTCCTGCTCCAGCGGGCGGGTCAGCAGGCCCAGGCTGTCGCGGAGCGCGACGTGCTCGCCGGTGAGGCGGGCGGCCGTGGAGGGCAGGTCGTGGGTGGTGGCGGTGGCCAGGCAGTCGGCGCGCCAGCGGTCGGGGGGCAGCGGGCGGCCGTCACCCTCCCAGTCGCGTTCGAACCACAGCACGGACGTGCCGAGCACCCCGCGCTCGCGCAGCGCCTCGCGCACGCCCGGTTCGACGGTGCCCAGGTCCTCGCCGATCACCAGCGCCCCGGCCCGGGAGGCCTCCAGGACGAGGACGGCGAGCATGGCCTCGGCGTCGTAGCGGACGTACGTACCCTCCGTGGGCGGGTGGCCCAGCGGCACCCACCACAGGCGGAACAGGCCCATGACGTGGTCGATGCGCAGGGCTCCGGCGTAGCGGAACAGGGCGCGCAGCAGTTCGCGGAAGGGGGCGTAGCCCGACTCGGCCAGGCGGTCGGGGCGCCAGGGCGGCAGGCCCCAGTCCTGGCCGCGGGCGTTGAAGGCGTCCGGCGGGGCGCCCACCGACATGCCGGCGGCGAAGTACTCCTGCTGGGCCCAGGCGTCGGCGCCGCCGGGGTGGACGCCGACCGCGAGGTCGTGCACGATCCCGACCGGCATCCCGGCCTCCCGGCCGGCACGCTGTGCGGCGGTCAGCTGGGTGTCGGTGAGCCAGGCGAGCCGGGACCAGAAGTCCACCCGGTCCATCAGTCCGTTGCGGGCACGGACGGTCTCGGCCGAGCGCGGGTCGCGCAGGCCGGTCGGCCAGCGGTGCCAGTCCGGGCCGTGCACCTCGGCGAGCGCGTACCAGGTGGCGTGGTCCTCCAGGGCCTGGCCCTGCTCGGCGAGGAAGTCGCAGTAGGCGGCGCGTCTGCCGGGGCCGAGCGGCACCGCGCACAGCAGCTCCAGCGCCTCCCGCTTGAGCTCCCACACGGCGTCGCGGTCGATCAGCGCGCCCTTGTCCAGCACCGCTTCGCGCAGCCGGCCGGATCTCTCCAGCAGCGCGCGCAGCCGCTCGCGGTCCTCGACGTACGCGCACTCGGGGACGTCCTCGATGCGCAGGTGCACGGGGTCGGGGAAGCGGCGGGAGGAGGGGCGGTACGGGGAGGGGTCGGTGGGGGCACCGGGCACGGCCGCGTGCAGCGGGTTGACCTGGACGAACCCGGAGCCGAGCGACCGCCCGGCCCAGCCGGCCAGCTCGGCGAGGTCGCCCAGGTCGCCCATGCCCCAGGAACGGCGGGACAGCAGGGAGTAGAGCTGGACGAGGAGTCCGTGGGAGCGTCCGGCGGGACTGGGCAGGCGGGCCGGGGCGACGACCAGGTGGGCGGTGGCCGTGCGGCCGTCGGGGACGGTGGCGGTCAGCCGGTGGACACCGGGCGGGAGGTGTTCGGCCGAGGCGTGGGTCTCGCCCTGTTCGGTCTCGATGAGCAGCCGGCTTCCCTCGGGGAGCGCGGCCAGGGCGGCCGGGGGGCCGGTGCCCCAGCCGACCACCGTGGGCGGCAGCAGCCTGGCGCCCAGTTCCCGCTCCCGGGCGGCGAGCGCGGCGCGTACGGCGCCGGGCGTGCTCGCGTCCACGCCGAGAGCGGCCAGGGTGAGGGTCACCGCGGCGGCCGAGGCCGCGACCGTACGGTCCGGGGACGGGCTGTACGAAGTGGCGACGCCGTGCAGGTCGGCGAGTCGGGACAGGTCCTCGGAAGGCGGTTCGGCCGGCCGGGGTGCGGTCATCTAGGACCTCGTGAAGTCCGGGACGAAGGCGGAGGGTTCGCTGGTCAGGGGGGCGGATTCGGCGAGCGGCGGCTCGCTGGTGAGGGGCTCGGCGTCGGGCAGCGGGGGCTCGCTGGTCAGCGGGGGCTCGGCGCAGGTGCTCTCGGAGCTGAAGATGCAGTAATGGGGGTCTTCGTAGCGGGGATCGTCATAGTGGGGATCGAGGTCGGCGGACGTGTCCGCCACGGGTTTGGACGGGGCCGGGAGCGGAAGGAAAGTCATCGCAGCCACGGGGGCCTCCTTGTTGGGTACGGCGTTCAACGGCTATCGCAGCCCTACCCAGTCAAGGCGAAGGCAGACACCCCAGGCCGAACATCGTGCTTCTGCTCACATTCCACTCTCCTCCACTCACTCCAGAGTCCGGCAATTCGGTCACAACGGCCACTCTCGTTGACACCCTCACCGGGCGGGTGGTGGGCTCGTTCTCCCGGTCGAACACCTGTGGAGGGGGCCTGTGGGACTGCGGCGTGGGAAGCGGGCGGCGGCTCTCGCCGTCGCCGTCGTCGCCGGCACCCTCGGCACCCCGCCCGCCGCGGTGGCGGCCCCGCCCGTCCCGGGCGCGACCGCGGCACCCACCACCCCCGACACCGCCCGTCCGGACCTCTCCGTCCGGCCGCGCCCCCAGTCCCTGCGCGCGAACGGCGCACCGGTCGCGGTCACCGACGAGGTCGCGCTGATCACCGAACCGACGGCCGACCGGTACGCCGTCGAAACCCTGCGCGACCTGCTGCGCCAGGCCGGGGCCCGTCGCATCACGGACTCCGCCGCGCCCGGGGCGCTGGTCGTGCGGGTGCGGACGGAGCCCGTCCGCCGGGACGACCGCCGCGCCCTCCCGCCCGGGGGATACGAGCTGTCCGTGGGCAGGAGCGGCGTCTCGCTCACCGGAACCGGCGAGGACGGCCTGTTCCACGCGGTCCAGACGCTGCGGCAGCTTTTGCGGCCCGGCGGTGCGATCGCAGCCGCCGTCGTACGCGACTGGCCCGGCACCGCCGTGCGCGGCATCACCGAGGGTTTCTACGGCACCGCCTGGACGCACCGGCAGCGGCTGGGGCAGCTCGACTTCATGGGGCGCACCAAGCAGAACCGTTACCTGTACGCCCCCGGTGAAGACCTGTACCGGCAGGCCCGCTGGCGTGAGCCGTACCCGCGGGCGCAGCGCGCCGCGTTCCGGGAGCTGGCCGAGCGGGCGCGCCGCAACCACGTCACGCTCGGCTGGGCGGTGGCCCCGGGCCAGGCGATGTGTTTCGCGTCGGACGACGACGTGCGCGCGCTGACCCGCAAGCTCGACGCCATGTGGGCGCTGGGCTTCCGGGCCTTCCAGCTCCAGTTCCAGGACGTCAGCTACAGTGAGTGGCACTGCGACGCGGACGCCGGCCGGTTCGGCTCCGGCCCGCGGGCGGCGGCGAGGGCGCAGGCCCGGGTGGCGAACGCGGTGGCCCGGCACCTGGCGGAACGGCATCCCGGTGCCGCCGGTCTGTCGCTGATGCCGACCGAGTACTACGAGGACGGCACGACCGACTACCGGCGGGCGCTGGCGAGCTCGCTGGACACGCGTGTCGAGGTGGCGTGGACGGGTGTCGGGGTGGTGCCCCGCACCATCACGGGCGGTGAACTGGCCGACGCCCGGGAGGCGTTCCGGCATCCGCTGGTCACGATGGACAACTACCCGGTCAACGACTACGAGCCCGGCCGCCTCTTCCTCGGCCCCTACCGGGGCCGCGAGCCGGCCGTCGCCACCGGCTCGGCCGCCCTGCTCGCCAACGCGATGCAGCAGCCCGAGGCGTCCCGCATCCCGCTGTTCACCGCCGCCGACTACGCCTGGAACCCGCGCGCCTACCACCCCGGGGAGTCCTGGCGCGCCGCGATCGCCGACCTGGCGGGCGGGGACCGCCGCCGCGAGGAGGCCCTGGCCGCGCTCGCCGGGAACGACGCGTCGTCGGTCCTCGGCGAGGAGGAGTCGGCGTACCTGCGCCCGCTGACCGAGGCGTACTGGCGGGCCCGTACGGCGAGTGGTCCCGGTACGGACGGCGACGCCGCGCGGCGGCTGCGCGAGGCGTTCACCGTGCTGCGCGAGCTGCCCCGGCGGCTGGCGGGCACCGCCCTCGCCCCGGAGGTCGCCCCCTGGTCGGAGCGACTGGCCCGTTACGGCGAGGCGGGTACGACCGCGCTCGACATGCTGGACGCGCAGCGCGCCGGGGACGCGGCGGCGGCCTGGACGGCGTACCGCCAACTCGGTGCGCTGCGGGCCCGGCTGGAGCCGGCGCCGGTCAAGGTCGGCACGGACGTCCTGGACCCCTTTCTGGGGCGGGCGCAGAAGGCGTACGCGGCCTGGTCGGGCATCGACCACGAGCCGCCCCCGAGCCCCGGCGACCCGGGCGACGGCCGCACCCTGCGCTTTTCGCACCCCCGGTCACTGACGGCCGTGACCGCCCTCACCGACCCCGGCACCGAGGGCGACGTCGAGGTGCACGTACCGGACCTGGGCTGGCGGCGGGCCGGCCGGCTGGCCGCTTCGGGGGCGACCGAGGTGCGGGCCGGGCAGCGGGTGGACGCCGTGCGGGTCACCGGTCCCGCGTCCTCCCGTGTGCGTCACCTGGTCCCGTGGTTCGCGGACTCCCCCGCCACCTCCCTGGAGCTGACGCGCGACCGCGTGGACGCCGAGACCGGCAGGACGCGGCGGCTGACGGCCGGGCTGGGCTCGCTGCGCCCCGCCGGCGCCCGCGGCAGGCTCACCGTCGAGGCGCCCGAGGGCGTACGAGTCCGGGTGCCCGGGTCCGAACTGTCCGTGCCGCGCGGCACGAGGGTGGAGGTCCCGGTCGAGGTGACCGTGGAGCGCGGTGCGCCGAAACGGTCCTACGACATCCGGCTGGGGTTCGCGGGAGCCACCCGCACCCTCACCGTCCGGGCCTTCCCGCCCACCGGCGGGCCCGACCTGGCCCGCACCGGCACGGCGCGTTCCTCGGGCGACGAGACGCCCGGCTTCCCCGCGTCGGCGGCGAACGACGGCGACCCGGACACCCGCTGGTCGTCCCCGGTGGACGACGGCGCCTGGTGGCAGGTCGAGCTGCCCCGCCCGGTGCGGCTCGGGCAGGTCGTGCTGCGCTGGCAGGACGCCCACCCCTCGGCGTACCGCGTCCAGGTCTCGCCCGACGGCCGCCGCTGGCGCACGGCGGCCGCGGTACGGGACGGCAGGGGCGGCCACGAGAGCGTCCGCATGGACGAGCGCGACGTGCGCTTCGTGCGGGTGCAGGGCGAGAAGCGGGCCACGCCGTACGGGTACTCGCTGTGGTCGGCGGAGGCGTACGCCGTCACGGACTGAACCCGTCGGAGGTTCCGCGACGGACTTCTTCGGCCCCCACTATTCACTCAGTACATGTACTCAGTACATAATGATCGCCATGAGCACCCGCCACATCCTGCTGGGCCTGCTCGCCACGGGTCCGAGCCATGGCTACGACCTCAAGCGGCGCCACGACGAACGGTTCCCGCAGGCCCGACCACTGGCCTACGGGCAGGTCTACACGACCCTCCAGCGCCTCGTCCGGGACGGCCTCGCCGCGGTCGAGGGCACCGACTCGGACGGCGGCCCGGAGCGGACGACGTACCGCGCCACGGACGAGGGGACGCGTGAACTGTCCCGGTGGGCCGGGGAGATCGCGCCGCCCGCGCCCTTCGTGGCGAACGAGATCTTCGCCAAGGTCGTGGTCGCGATCCTCTCGGGCGGCGACCCGGCCGCGTACCTGAGCGCCCAGCGCGCCGCCCACATGGAGCGGATGCGGGAGCTCACGGCGGTCAAGGCCGCCAAGGGCGCTGACCTCGCGACCGTGCTCTCGGCGGACTACGCCCTCAACCACCTCGACGCCGACCTCCGCTGGATGAGCACCACGGCGGCCCGGCTCACCACCCTGACCGCGGAGGTCGACGCAGCATGAGCAGACCCGTGCCTCTTCTCTCGGCGAGCGGCCTCACCAAAACACACGGCAGGACACCCGCGCTGCGCGGCGCCTCGGTCGACCTGCACGCCGGCGAGATCCTCGCCGTGACCGGCGCGAGCGGCAGCGGGAAGTCGACGCTGCTGCACTGCCTGGCCGGGATCGTCCGGCCCGACGAGGGCTCGGTGTCGTACGACGGCCGGCGGCTGGAGGACCTGCCCGAGAAGCGGCTGAGCGAGCTGCGGCGGACCGACTTCGGCGTGGTGTTCCAGTTCGGGCAGCTCATCCCCGAGCTGACGGCCCTGGACAACGTCGCCCTGCCGCTGCTGCTGGCCGGCACCGACCGGGCCCGGGCCCGTGCCCGGGCCGGTGAGTGGCTGGAGCGGTTCGGCGTGCGCGGGCAGGAGGACCTGCGGCCGGGCGAGATGAGCGGCGGCCAGGCCCAGCGGACCGCACTGGCCCGGGCCCTGGTCACCGGCCCGAAGGTGGTCTTCGCCGACGAGCCGACGGGCGCCCTGGACTCGCTCGCCGCCGAGCAGGTCATGACGGCCCTGGTCCACACGGCCCGCGAGTCGGGCACGGCCGTCCTGCTCATCACTCACGACGCCAAGGTGGCGGCGTACGCGGACCGGGAGGTCCAGCTGCGGGACGGCGCCGTGACGCCGCTGGGGGTGACGGCATGAACTCCCTGCGTACCGATCTGCGTCTGGCCTGGGAGCTCACCCGTGGTTCCGACCGAGGCGAGTGGTGGCGGGTCGCGCTGACGGCGACCGGCGCCGCGCTCGCCACGGGATTCGCGCTGGCCGCCGTCGCCCTGGCCTCCCTGCGGGGTGGTTACCAGGTGCCCGTCGCCGCGGGCCTGCTGGACGAGCCCGGCACGCGGTCCGGCGTGATCGTGGGCCTGCTGCTCCTGCTCGTGCCCGTGCTGGGGTTCCTCGGCCAGTGCGCCCGGATCGGCGCCGTGCACCGCGACCGGCGGCTGGCCGGGCTGCGGCTGGCCGGGGCGACGCCCTGGCAGGTGCGGCGGATCGCCGCGCTGGAGACGGGGCTGGCCTGTCTGCTGGGCTCGGCGGTCGCCACCGTCCTCTCGGTGCTGGTCCTGCTGCGCCAGTGGGACCGGCCGACCGCCCTGGCCTGGGTGGGGATCGCCCTGGTCGCCGTCGCCGTACCGGTGCTGGGCGCGGTGGCGGGCGCACTGGCGCTGCGCCGGGTCGTGGCCTCCCCGCTCGGCTGGGTGCGCCGGGTCGGGGCGCGGGGCGGACGAGGGCCCGGGCTGCTGTTCCTGGCCGGGGTGCTGCTCGTCGCGGTGCTGGCGCTGCTGGCCGTGGTCACCACGTCCACGGCCGCCCCCAATCGGCCGAACGGCAGGGTGCCGCTGATGATGATGGGCGTGGTCCTCGCGGTCGGCGCGGGCGCGGTGTGGCTCTCCGGGGCCACCGCGAAGGCGACCGGTCGGATCCTCGCGCCCCGGGCCCGGTCGGCGGCGACGCTGATCGCGGCGGAACGGCTGCGCGACGACCCCTGGTCGGCCGCCCGCACGCATGCGGCGGTGCTGCTGGTCACGGTCGTGGGCACCGGCTTCCTGGGCATCCGGCAGGTGCTGAGCGACCAGGTGCACAGCACGCGGTACCTCGCCGAGCGCGCGTCCTACTACACCACCGGCCTCGACCTCACCGGAGCAGCCATCGTCGTAGCCTTCGCGATCACCCTCTCCGGCCTCGCCGTCGGCACCGCCGAGTCCCTGGCCACCCGCCGCCGGGGCCTGGCCGCGCAGGCCGCCGCCGGGGTGCCGCACCCGGTGCTCGGCCGGGCCCTCCTGCTGGAGACCGCGCTGCCCCTCGCCCCCGCCGTGCTGCTCTCGGGCCTGGGCGGGATGACCATCGGCACCGGGTACGCCCTGCTCTCCGGCCGGCCTGTGTCCTGGGCGATCGCCCTGGTGCCCGTCGCCGTCTACGCCGCCTGCCTGCTGGCCGCGGCTACCTCGCTGCCCCTGCTGCGCCGATCGGCACGCCCGGGGGAGCTGCGGTACGCGTAGGCGCCCTCCATAAGGGCGGGCCGGCCCGGGGGAACGGGGGTTCACCGGGCCGGTCGGCCGGCCGCACGCGCCCATGACGAACGTCACGCGGCAATACGAAAGCCCGGATCCTCTCAGGCGGAAATGCCGTCGATCCGGGCCAAGGCGTCGTCCGCGCCGTACGGCTGCAAGTACGGCAGCCAGCGCGGGTCCCGATGGCCGGTCCCGATGATGCGCCAGGCCAGGCCGGTGGGCGGGGCGGGTTTGTGGCGCAGCCGCCAGCCGATCTCGAAGAGGTGCCGGTCGGCCTTCACGTGGTTGCAGCGGCGGCAGGACGCCACCACGTTGTCCCAGACGTGTTTGCCCCCGCGGCTGCGCGGGATGACGTGGTCGACGCTGGTTGCGACGCCACCGCAGTACATGCACCGGCCCCCGTCACGGGCGAACAGCGCCCGGCGGGTCAGAGGAACGGGCCCCCGATAGGGAACCCGGACGAATCGCTTGAGCCGGACCACGCTGGGTGCGGGGACTGTGACGGTCGCGCTGTGCATGAAGGCGCCGGACTCCTCGAGGCATACGGCCTTGTTCTCGAGGACGAGGACGAGCGCGCGGCGGAGCGGTACGACACCTAGTGGCTCGTACGACGCGTTGAGGACCAGGACGTGCGGCACGGATGCCTCCTTGGACGCCGGCGGCGCGTGGCTCGCGCCGGGACGATTCGTAGCCAGTCTCCCCTCATGCCTGGTGAAAGCGCCACCATGTCCCCGTAACGGGCTGGGAGTGTTTTCGACCACATCTGATTCATCCCCCGGATCATGGCCTGTTCAAGCCCAGGTGAGCACGGTCTCTCCTTCACACATCCTGCCGAAGCACACACAATGCCCCGTTAGTGTGGTGGTTCTGCCCCCGCGGTGACCCAGTCGTGACCTCGACCCCCCTGAACCACCGCACCGGGGCGGACCGCTGTACTTGGAGGTACCTGCCGTGTCCCTGTCCGCTGTCCTGCTCGCCGCCGGCCCGTCGCCGTCGCCGACCCCCTCGGATACGGAGACCCCGAGAGTGCCCTCGCTCCAGGACGCCCAGGAGAGCGCGACGAACGCCGCCGGCTGGGTCGAGCAGAACTGGTCGACGTGGCTCGCGATCGGCCTGAGGGTCCTGCTCATCGTGGTGATAGCGGCAGTGCTGAGGGTCGTCGTCCGGCGTGCGATCACCAAGCTGATAGACCGCATGAACCGGACCGGCCAGTCCGTGGACGGCTCCGGGCTCGGTGGGCTGCTGGTCAATGTCGAACGCCGTCGCCAGCGCTCGCAGGCGATCGGCTCGGTGCTGCGCTCGGTGGCGTCGTTCCTGATCATGGGCACGGCCGCGCTGATGGTCCTGGGCACCTTCCAGATCAACCTGGCCCCGCTGCTGGCCTCGGCCGGTGTCGCCGGTGTGGCGATCGGTTTCGGCGCCCGCAACCTGGTCACGGACTTCCTCTCGGGCGTCTTCATGATCCTCGAGGACCAGTACGGCGTCGGCGACACGATCGACGCGGGCGTCGCCTCCGGTGAGGTGATCGAGGTGGGCCTGCGCGTGACCAAGCTGCGCGGCGACGGCGGCGAGATCTGGTACGTCCGCAACGGCGAGGTCAAGCGCATCGGCAACCTCTCCCAGGGCTGGGCGACGGCCAACGTCGACGTCACGGTCCACTCCGGCGAGGACCTGGACAGGGTCAAGGCCACCCTGGACGAGGTCGCCGAGAAGATGGGCGCCGAGGAGCCCTGGAACGAGCTGCTGTGGGGCCCGATCGAGGTGCTCGGCCTGGACAGCGTCCTGCTGGACTCCATGGTCGTGCGCATCTCGGCGAAGACCATGCCCGGCAAGTCCCTGACCGTGGAGCGCGAGCTGCGCTGGCGCATCAAGCGGGCCTTCGACGCGGCGGGCATCCGGATCGTCGGCGGGGCCACGGCCCCGGTCGAGGAGGCGCCCGCCGATCCGACGGCGGGGATGGCGCCCCCGTCGGTGTACGCGAACTCGGCGTCCCCGCAGTCGGCGGCGGCGTCCCCGCTCACGCCCGCCGCACCGCCGACGAGCACCACGAAGTAGCCGACCCGCGGCACGACGAGGGCGGCACCCGGGCTTTCCGGGTGCCGCCCTCTTCGCATGCCCGGGTAACGACTGCGTTGCCTGAACCGTCCCCTATTGACGCCCGCGCGGCGCCGGGCTTACCTTCCTCCACACCGATAGGAAACTTTCCTAACAGTGGTCCGGCGCAGGTCGGCCGGATGGACTTCCCCGCCGGATCACTGAGAAGCTGAGCAGCCGAAGGGCAGGTGTGGACACGCATGGCAGGAACCGCCGGCACGCCGGGCACCCCGCGCGTCCTGCGCGCCATGAACGACCGGGCCGCCCTGGACCTGCTGCTGGATCACGGACAGCTGTCGCGCACCCGGATCGGCAAGCTCACCGGCCTGTCCAAGCCGACCGCCTCCCAGCTCCTGGCTCGCCTGGAGGCCGCGGGTCTCGTCCTGGCCACCGGTACCACCGAGGGCCGGCCGGGCCCGAACGCCCAGCTCTACGAGGTCAACCCGACCGCCGGTTACGCCGCCGGACTCGACGTCACCCCCCAGCGGATCCTCGCCGCGGTCGCCGACATCACCGGCCGTACGGTCGGCCGCCATGAACTGCCCGCCCCCGGCAGGCGCACCGGCACTCCCGTCGTCCAGCAGGTCACCGACGCCCTGGACGGCGCGGTGAAGGCGGCGGGCCTCGCCCGGGACGACATCCACCGGCTCGTCATCGGCACCCCCGGCGCCTTCGACCCCACCACCGGCCGCCTGCGCTACGCATCCCACCTCCCCGGCTGGCACTCCCCCACCCTCCTGGACGAGCTCGCCGCCGCCCTGCCGATGCCGTTCGAGTACGAGAACGACGTCAACCTGGTCGCCCTCGCCGAACAGCGGCTGGGCGCGGCCCGGGACCACACGGACTTCGTACTGCTGTGGAACCAGGAGGGCCTGGGCGCCGCCCTGGTCCTGGGCGGCAGGCTGCACCGCGGCTGGACCGGCGGCGCCGGCGAGGTCGGCTTCCTGCCGGTGCCGGGCACGCCCCTGGTCCGCCAGGTCACCAAGGCCAACAGCGGCGGCTACCAGGAGCTGGCCGGTTCCCAGGCCGTCCCGAGGCTCGCCCGTGAACTGGGCATCGAGGACATCCCGGCGGGCCCGTACACCGAGGTGGCCGCGGCCCTGGTCGAGCGGGCCGCCACACGGGACGACGAGCTCCACCGGGAGCTGCTGCGGTCGTACGCGACCCGGCTCGCCACCGGTCTGGCCTCCCTCGTCTCGGTCCTCGACCCCGAGCTCGTCGTGCTGAGCGGCGCGTCCCTCACCTCGGGCGGCGAGACGCTGCGCGCCCTCGTCCAGGCCGAGCTGGAGGAACTGGCCGCGTCACGCCCACGCCTGGTCGTGGGCGACGTCCGTGAACACCCCGTGCTGCGCGGCGCACTGGAGAGCGCGCTCGCGACCACGCGCGACGAGGTCTTCGACACCTCACGCTGACGCCACCTCCCGCTCTCCGCCCTCACTGACCCCACCCCCCTCCTTTCCCACGCCGTTCCCCGTGCCCTAGGGAGACCCTGCCATGCCCGGAATGTCCCGAAAGACGGCCATAGCCCTCGCCGCCTCCGCCTCCGTAGCCCTCCTCGCCACGGCCTGTACGGGCCAGGCGGACTCCGGCGCCTCAGACGACGCCGCCAAGGAGACGACCCTCAACTTCTGGCACGCCTGGAGCGCGCCCGCCGAGGTGAAGGCCGTCAAGGACCTCGTCGCCGGCTTCGAGAAGGCGCACCCCCATATCCAGGTGAACGTCGTCGGCAACATGACCGACGACAAGATCAACCAGGCCCTGCGCGCCGGCGGCGGCAAGGCCCCGGACGTGATCTCGTCCTTCACCACGAACAGCGTCGGCAAGTTCTGCTCCTCCGGCGCCCTGGTGGACCTCAACCCGTTCTTCGAGAAGTCGGGAATCGACCCGGAGAAGACCTTCCCGAAGGCGATGAACGAGTACACGCAGTTCGAGGGAAACCGCTGCGCGGTCCCCCTCCTCGGCGACGCGTACGGCCTCTACTACAACAAGACGGCCTTCGAGAAGGCGGGCATCACCAGCCCGCCGAAGACCTGGTCCGAGTTCGAGAAGGTCGCCGAGAAGCTGACGATCCCCCAGGGCAACACCTACAAGCAGCTCGGCTTCATGCCGAACTACCACGGCTGGGAGACCACCACCGAGCACTACCTCGGCCAGTTCTCCCCCACGTACTTCGACAAGGACGGCAAGTCGAACGTCGGTAAGGACCCGGCCTTCGAGAAGGCGTTCACGATGCAGAAGAAGCTGGTCGACGCGCTCGGCGGCTACCGCAAGCTGGAGACCTACCGCTCCAGGCTCGGCGACGAGTGGGGCCCCAAGCACCCCTTCCACACCGGCCAGGTCGCCATGCAGCTCGACGGCGAGTGGCGCCTGGGCATGGCCCTGGACACCAAGCCGGAGTTCGAGATCGGCGTGGCCCCGCTGCCCGTCCCCGACGACCAGGCCGACCAGTACGGCAAGGGCTACATCACCGGCACCATCGCCGGTGTCGCGGCGACCAGCACGAAGCAGAACGCGGCCTGGGAGCTGGTGAAGTACATGACCACGGACACGGACGCGGTGGTGAACTTCTCCAACGCCATCCACAACGTGCCGTCGACGCTCGCGGCCCTGAAGTCCCCGAACCTCAAGTACGACCCGCGCTTCAGGACGTTCCTGGAGATCGCCGCCGACCCGAACTCCACCACCGCCCCCGCCTCCGTCAACGGCGGCGTCTACCTCACCACGATCCAGGAGTTCGGCTACGACTACGAGAGCGGCAAGGCCACCGACCTCAAGGCCGGCCTGAAGAAGACGGCCGAGCAGATCGACACGGACATCGCGCAGGCGAAGTAGGGCCATGAGAACCGTGAGCACCGTGAGCACCGTGAGCACCGTGAGCACTTACACCCTGCGCGCGAAACACCGCCGCTCGACCCTTCGTACCCTCGCCTTCCTCTCCCCCTGGCTGATCGGCTTCTCGGTCTTCTTCGCCTACCCGCTGATCTCCACCGTCTACTTCTCCTTCATGCGGTACGACGGTTTCAAACCGCCGACGTGGTCGGGCACGAAGAACTGGACGTACGTCTTCGAGCACTACCCCCTCTTCTGGCCCGCCCTGCGCAACACCCTGTGGCTGGTCGTCATCATGGTCACGCTCCGGGTCGCCTTCGGCCTGGGCGTGGGCCTGCTGATCACCAAGATCAAGACGGCTACGGGTGTCTTCCGCACCCTCTTCTACCTGCCGTATCTGGCCCCGCCCGTGGCGGCCACCATGGCCTTCGCGTTCCTCCTCAACCCCGGCACGGGCCCGGTCAACTCGATCCTGGAGAAGACCGGGCTGCCCGCCCCCGGCTGGTTCAACGACCCCACCTGGTCGAAGCCGGCCCTCACCCTCCTGGCTCTGTGGGGCATCGGCGACCTGATGGTCATCTTCATGGCCGCGCTGCTGGACGTACCGAAGGAGCAGTACGAGGCGGCCGAACTGGACGGCGCGACACCCTGGCAGCGCTTCCGGTTCGTCACGCTCCCGAACATCTCCCCGATCGTCATGTTCGCGGTCGTCACCGGCGTGATCCAGACCATGCAGTACTACACGCAGCCGCTGATCGCCGGAAAGGTCGCCTCGGGCGTGATCCAGGGCGCGGGCACCCAGTTCGAGCCGGGCTACCCGGACAAGTCCACGCTCACGCTCCCCCAACTCGTCTACAACCTGGGCTTCCAGCGCTTCGACTACGGCTCCGCCTGCGTGGTCGCCCTGGTCCTCTTCGCCCTCTCCATGGCCTTCACCGCACTTCTGATGCGCCGCAAGGGCGGTCTGATCCAGGCAGGTGACCGATGACCCAACTACTCGCCACACCATTGGAGTCGAAGGCACCGCCCACTCCGGCGGAACGCACGGCCCACCGCAGGGCGTTCCTGGAATGGATCGCGGTGCACTCCCTGGGCGTCGCGGTCGCCCTCTTCTTCACCCTCCCCTTCCTCTTCGTCCTCCTCACCTCACTCATGAGCGACAGTCAGGCGCTCAGCCGCGACCTGATCCCGGAAACCTGGGAGTGGGACAACTACCGAAGGGTCCTCGACACCCCCGGCTTCCTCACCTGGTGGCGGAACACCCTGTTCTACGCGGTCCTGGGCACGGCGCTCACGGTGATCTCCTCGATCCCGGTGGCCTACGCCCTCGCGAAGTTCCGCTTCCGTGGCCGCAACCTCGCCCTGATGCTGGTCATCTCGATGATGATGCTGCCACCGCAGGTGATCATCATCCCGATGTACCTGTTCTGGGCGAAGCAGCTTGACCTGTCCGGCACGCTGTGGCCGCTGATCATCCCCATGGCGTTCGGCGACGCGTTCTCGATCTTCCTGCTGCGCCAGTTCCTCACCACGATCCCCGACGAGTACCTGGACGCGGCCAAGGTGGACGGCTGCGGCGACCTGCGCACCCTCCTGAAGGTCGTCCTCCCGATGGCGAAACCGGGCATAGCCGCGGTGGCCCTCTTCCAGTTCTTCTACGCGTGGAACGACTACTTCGGACCCCAGATCTACGCCTCGGACAACCCGGGCGCCTGGACCCTCTCCTACGGCCTGGAGTCCTTCAAGGGCGCCCACCACACCGACTGGAACCTCACCATGGCCGCCACCGTGCTGGTGATGGCCCCCGTGATCCTCGTGTTCTTCTTCGCCCAGAAGGCGTTTGTAGAGGGAGTCACGCTCACCGGAGTAAAGGGATAAAGGCACATGAAACTCACCGTGGTCGGCGGAGGCTCGACCTACACCCCCGAACTCGTGGACGGCTTCGCCCGTTTGCGGGACACCCTGCCCGTCGGGGAACTGGTCCTGATGGACCCGGCGCAGGACCGCCTGGACCTGGTGGGCGGCCTCGCCCGCCGCATCTTCGCCCGCCAGGGCCACCCCGGCCGCATCACCACCACGACCGACCTCGACCGGGCGGTCGACGGCGCGGACGCGGTCCTCCTGCAGCTCCGCGTGGGCGGCCAGGCGGCCCGGGAACAGGACGAGACCTGGCCCCTGGAGTGCGGCTGCGTGGGCCAGGAGACGACCGGCGCCGGGGGCCTTGCGAAGGCCCTGCGCACCGTCCCGGTGGTCCTGGACATCGCGGAGCGGGTACGCCGCACGAATCCGCAGGCCTGGATCATCGACTTCACGAACCCGGTCGGCATCGTCACCCGCGCCCTGCTCCAGGCCGGCCACAAGGCGGTGGGCCTGTGCAACGTGGCGATCGGCCTCCAGCGCAAGTTCGCGGCCCTGCTGGGCGTCGAGCCCCCGGAAGTCCACCTGGACCACATGGGCCTCAACCACCTCACCTGGGAGACGGGAGTACGCCTGGGCGGCCCCGAAGGCGAGGACGTCCTGCCCAAGCTGCTGGCCGAGCACGGCGACAGGCTCGCGGCGGACCTGCGCCTCCCCCGCGCCCTGCTCGACCGCCTGGGCGTGGTCCCGTCGTACTACCTGCGCTACTACTACGCGCACGACGAGGTCGTACGGGAACTCGGGACGAAACCGTCCCGCGCGGCCGAGGTGGCGGCCATGGAACGGCAACTGCTGACGATGTACGCCGACCCGTCCCTGGACGAGAAGCCGGCCCTGCTCGCCAAACGGGGCGGCGCCTACTACTCGGAGGCGGCGGTGGACCTGGCGGCGGCCCTCCTGGGCGGTGGCGGCAGCACGTACCAGGTGGTGAACACGTACAACCGGGGCACGCTCCCCTTCCTCCCCGACGACGCGGTGATCGAGGTCCAGGCGGCGGTCGGCCCGCAGGGCGCCTCCCCCCTCCCGGTCCCGTCCGTGGACCCCCTCTACGCGGGCCTCATGGCGAACGTGACGACCTACGAGGACCTGGCCCTTCAGGCGGCTCTGCACGGCGGCCGGACCCGCGTCTTCCGGGCCCTCCTCTCCCATCCCCTCATCGGCCAGTACGAGTACGCCGAGGCGCTCACCGACCGGCTGATCGCACATAACCGGGAGCACCTCGCGTGGGCCTGACCGCACACGTCCTCGCCATCGACGCCGGCAACAGCAAGACGGACGTCGCGGTCGTGACGGCGGACGGAGAGGTGCTGTCCACGGCACGCGGGGGCGGCTTCCGCCCGCCCGCGGTCGGCCTGGACACGGCGATGACCGCTCTCGCCCACACGGTCGCCCAGGCCCTGTCCACCGCCGGACTCGCCACCGTCGACCACGTCTCGGCGTGCCTCGCCAACGCCGACTTCCCGGTCGAGGAGGACCGGCTGGCGGCCGCACTGCACGCGCGCGGCTGGGGCACGACGGTGACCGTCCGGAACGACACCTTCGCCATCCTCCGGGCCGGTGTGACGGAACCCCGGGGAGTCGCGGTCGTCTGCGGCGCGGGCATCAACTGCGTCGGCATGCGCCCCGACGGCCGCACGGCCCGCTTCCCGGCACTGGGCCGGGTCTCGGGCGACTGGGGCGGCGGCTGGGGCCTGTCGGAGGAGGCCCTGTGGCACGCGGCACGCTCGGAGGACGGCCGCGGCCGCCCCACGGCCCTGGCCCGCACCCTCCCCGCCCACTTCGGCCTGTCCTCCATGTACGCCCTCATCGAGGCACTCCACCTGGGCGACCTGGAACAATCTCGTCGCCACGAGCTGACGCCGGTCCTCTTCGCGACGGCGGCGGACGGCGACACGGTCGCCCGCGCGATCGTCGAACGCCAGGCGGAAGAGGTGGTCGCGATGGCGGTGGTGGCCCTGACCCGCCTGGAACTGCTGGACGAGCCGACGCCCGTCCTCCTGGGCGGCGGGGTGCTGGCCGCCCAGCACCCGCAGCTCAACGGCATGATCACCGACCTGCTGGCCGACCGGGCCCCCAAGGCGGCCCCTCAGGTGGTCACGGCCAGTCCTGTCCTCGGGGCCGCACTGCTGGGGCTGGACGAGGTGGGAGCCGGGGAGGGGGCGCAGGGGCGTCTGCGGGCGCACTTCGGGGTGTGACCGGGGCTTGATCGGGGCGTGCGAGAGGCCCTCCCACGAGACCGGCCGGGGCCCCGCGGGACAGCGGAGATGGACAGACGAAGGCGCCCGAACACGCGAGGGCGCATACTAGGGGCAATGACAAAGCCTGCTGCACCTAAGCGCCATCTGCCCACCAGCCCCTTCAAGGCCCCGGTCATTCCGGCCCCGAAGCACTTCTCCGTGGGCGACCAGGTCACACACGACATGTACGGCCTCGGCCGGGTCATCAGCATCGAGGACGGGATCGCGGTCCTCGTGGACTTCGGCTCCGCTCAGAAGCGGATCCTGAGCCCGTACTCCAAGATGACCAAGCTCTAGCACCGCTGTGCCCGGTCACGGCACACCAGGTCCCTCCCGGGGCTTGGCACCAGAAGGAGACCTCTCATCGATCTGACCTCGCTTTTCTCCGCCCCGGAAGGGGCACCTCACTCCGCGGCCACGGCATCGCCGCCTCCGGCCACGAACCCCTTCCAGGCCCCGGACTTCGGAGAGGACGACAGCGCGACAGCGCCGGAGCCGCTCCACGGTGACCGGCACGGACGGTAGAACCCGGCCAAGAGCACACTTTCACTTGCCTCAAAGGGCATGAAAATGCCCTTCACCAGCGGTTTCCTCGCCGATGAGGGGCCGTGTCAGGCGGCTTGAGCCGTCCGTGGGCCGTCGTGGGCTTGACCGGCGGCCCGGTAGCTCGCGGAGACGGCTTTACGCGTGCCCGGCTCCAGACGGCTGCGCCGACGTTGCATGCCGGGACTGATCAGAGGTTCGCGGTAATGGCGCGGAAGACGGCCGGTGTCACCCGTTCCTTGACGATCTTGTCGAAGGCGGCCGTGTCCTCTTCGGCGCCCTCGAAGTCGATGTAGTTGAAGCCCACGCCGTTGCTCTGGAACATGAGCGGGCCCTTGCGGCAGACGACGGTCGGTGTCTCCTTCTTGGACCTCGCATGGGAGTAGCACTCATCGGCTCCGAACGTCCTGGCGTCCGTTTCGAGGACGACCGCATCCTTCTGGTGCGCGGCTTTGGAGTCGGCGACGTACCGGGTGAGCAGTTTCGGGTCGGCCACCGCGAGGATCTCGACGTCGAAGGCGCCCCAGCCTTCGATGTGTCCCTTGTACCCGCCGTTCTGCGGCAGCCCGAACGAGCACGCACACTTCCCGTCGGAGGCGAGCCCGGCGCCCGCCTTCCCGCCGAGGGCGCCGTCCTCAGGGACCTTGACCCAGTCCGACTCCCGGCTGAGCTTCTTCGCCTGCGGCAGTATCGCTTTGATCTCGGCGTCGGTGACGAACGAGCAGGCGTCGGGCCAGCGCGCGGGTTGAGCACCGTGCCGGCGGGCACGTCGACGGCGGTTCTCTCCTGTCCGGGTGCCGCGTCCCGGACAGCGATCTCGGCTCCGCAAGCCGTCAGCGCGAGGCACGCCGACACCGTCACCACGCCCACCCGGGTCCGCCGTGCATCCAGCAGTTCGCCGAGGCGTTCCCGGAATTCGGTCCTGCCGGCAACAGCGATGAGCCAGGCCGCCGTTCCGCTCTCGCGCCATCCTCGGTCGAGCAACAGGCCCAGTTCACGAGGAATGATCTCATGGGCAGCTTCGCCCAGCTTCCGCATGAACTCGACCCGTTCGCGGCCGCTCATCCGGAGCCCGGCGACTTGGCCGGCCGGGCTTCTCAGCGGTAGCAGGGGGCCCGGCCTTCGATGAAAAGGACGAGCCCGAGCCAGGGATTGCGCCACGCGCTGGTGGTGACATCCGGGGCGGTCCCACGGCCTGCCGTGCCTCACGGAGGCACGGTGCTCATCTCGGCGCGACGGCACGGAGCCAGGCGGCGAGCGTGACGAAGTCGGCGTCGTCGAGGCCTTCGGCCGCGTCGACGTGATGAAGCAGCGACCGCCCAGGATGGCCGGCAGCGACCCAAAGGCGGTCCATGGCGCTGATCTCGTCGTCGACCCAGATGAACGGCCGGCCGTCGGCCCACTCGACCAGAGGGCGGGTCTTCCAGTGCAGGCCGCGCGGACCTGCCTCGGCGCTGTTCTCCGGCCACTCCAGTACTGGCAGCTTCGGCAGACCGATGCGCGGAGCTACGACCTCGTTCGCCTCCTGCCCCCAGGTCGAGGCCCATACGAGACGGCAGCCCAAGGCCATGAGGCGCGACCCGACCCCAGGGTCGAGCCGCGTCAGCAGTGGGTTCCCCGGACCGGCAGGCGCCGAGGCGTCGGCAGCAGGGGACTGCGGATGACCGGACGGCGACCCGAACGGGATGAGCGGGCCATCGACGTCGAGGAAGAGGAGAGGGCGCTCCGCTGCGCTTGTCACGGCGGCACGATAGCCCGGTGACCGGCCGACGGCGACCTACGTCGACGGTCGAGTCCCAGCCACTGACCACGAATGCCCAGGTCAGAGCCCCCCACCCATACGCGTTTCCACCCAGGGGTGGCGGTACGGCAAGATGGGGTGTATCTGCCCACTGCCGTATTCAAGCTGCCGGACGGTTTCTCTTGGCTGAGTTCATTTACACCATGCGCAAGGCGCGTAAGGCGCACGGCGACAAGGTGATCCTCGACGACGTGACGACGAGCTTCTACCCGGGAGCGAAGATCGGCGTCGTCGGCCCGAACGGCGCCGGCAAGTCGACCATCCTCAAGATCATGGCCGGGATCGAGCAGCCGTCCAACGGTGACGCCTTCCTCAGCCCCGGCTACACGGTCGGCATCCTGCTCCAGGAGCCCCCGCTGACCGAGGACAAGACCGTCCTGGAGAACGTCCAGGAGGGTGTCGCCGGGATCAAGGGCAAGCTCGACCGGTTCAACGAGATCGCCGAGCAGATGGCGACCGACTACACCGACGAGCTCATGGACGAGATGGGCAAGCTCCAGGAGGACCTCGACCACGCCAACGCGTGGGACCTCGACGCCCAGCTGGAGCAGGCCATGGACGCCCTGGGCTGCCCGCCCGGCGACTGGCCCGTCGTCAACCTGTCCGGCGGTGAGCGCCGCCGCGTCGCGCTGTGCAAGCTGCTGCTGGAGCAGCCCGACCTGCTGCTGCTCGACGAGCCCACCAACCACCTCGACGCCGAGTCCGTGAACTGGCTGGAGCAGCACCTGGCCAAGTACCCGGGCACCGTCGTGGCGGTCACCCACGACCGGTACTTCCTCGACAACGTCGCCCAGTGGATCTGCGAGGTCGACCGCGGCCGCCTCTACCCCTACGAGGGCAACTACTCCAAGTACCTGGAGACCAAGGCCGCCCGCCTCAAGGTCGAGGGCCAGAAGGACGCCAAGCGGCAGAAGCGGCTCAAGGAAGAGCTCGAGTGGGTGCGGTCGAACGCCAAGGGGCGGCAGGCCAAGTCCAAGGCGCGTCTCGCCCGCTACGAGGAGATGGCCGCCGAGGCCGACAAGATGCGGAAGCTGGACTTCGAGGAGATCCAGATCCCGCCGGGCCCGCGCCTGGGCAGCGTCGTCGTCGAGGTCAACAACCTCAGCAAGGCCTTCGGCGACAAGGTGCTCATCGACGACCTGAGCTTCACGCTGCCGCGGAACGGCATCGTCGGCATCATCGGACCGAACGGCGCCGGCAAGACGACCCTGTTCAAGATGATCCAGGGCATCGAGGAGCCCGACTCCGGTGCGATCAAGGTCGGCGACACCGTCAAGATCTCGTACGTCGACCAGAGCCGCGAGAACATCGACCCGAAGAAGACGCTGTGGGCCGTCGTCTCCGACGAGATGGACTACATCAACGTGGGCCAGGTCGAGATGCCCTCGCGCGCGTACGTCTCCGCCTTCGGGTTCAAGGGGCCGGACCAGCAGAAGCCGGCCGGTGTGCTCTCCGGCGGTGAGCGCAACCGGCTGAACCTCGCGCTCACCCTCAAGCAGGGCGGCAACCTGCTGCTCCTCGACGAGCCGACCAACGACCTCGACGTCGAGACCCTCTCCAGCCTGGAGAACGCGCTGCTGGAGTTCCCCGGCTGCGCCGTCGTCGTCTCCCACGACCGGTGGTTCCTCGACCGGATCGCCACGCACATCCTCGCCTACGAGGGCGAGTCCAAGTGGTTCTGGTTCGAGGGCAACTTCGAGTCGTACGAGAAGAACAAGATCGAGCGGCTCGGCCCGGACGCCGCGCGTCCGCACCGCGCCACCTACAAGAAGCTGACCCGGGGCTGATCTTGCGGCACATCTACCGCTGCCCGCTGCGCTGGGCGGACATGGACGCGTACGGCCACGTCAACAACGTGGTGTTCCTCCGCTACCTGGAGGAAGCCCGTATCGACTTCCTGTTCCGTCCGGAGAAGGACTTCAAGCAGGGGTCCGTGGTGGCACGCCATGAGATCGACTACAAGCGGCAACTGGTCCACCGGCACACCCCCGTAGACATCGAGCTGTGGGTCACGGAGATAAGGGCGGCGTCCTTCACCCTCACGTACGAGGTGAAGGACGACGACCTGGTCTACGTCCGGGCCTCGACGGTGATAGTGCCGTTCGACTTCGAGGCACAGCGCCCGCGCCGGCTCACCCCGGAGGAACGCGAGTTCCTCCGGGAGTACACGGACGACGAGGAAGAGGCCGTCGCCGCATGACGGTGCTCCACCTGGCCGACGAGGGGGAGGCGGCGGATCTCGCGGCCTTCCTCTCCCGGCTGCTCCACTACGACCGTGGGGCCGCGGTGCGTCTCCAGGCGGCGGGCACCGCCCTTGCCGTGTTCGGGCGGCCGCCGTCCTTCGAGGTGCTGGCCGTGCGCGCGGTACGGCTGGCGAAGCCGTACGAGGACGGACTCGACGTCACGCTGGACGTGACCGTGTCCGCCGGTGAGCTGCTGGAGTCGGTGGACGAGAGGGGCGCCACGGCCCTCGTGCCGGGCGCGGTGACCGGGCCGCCGTGGGCGGGCGTACTGCCGCCGCGCGGCGGCTGGCGGCCCGAGCCGGGGCTGCCGGCGCCCGACGCCCTGCGGTCCCTCGTGGCCGCCGCCGTCGCCGAGTTCCGGTCCCGTACGCAGGAGTTGCCGCCGGAAGGGCGCACGCGGGCCGAGCTGGACCGGATCGGGCGGGACATCTGGTCCCGTACGGTCGGCGACACCCGGCTCCCGGTCCGCGCCGTGCACGCGGCGCAGTCGCTCGGATTCCTGCGGCCCGGGGCGCCATTGGGGCTGTTCTCGTCGGGCGCGTGGCTGCGGCTGCGCACTCCGTACGGGTCGATCGCCGTACGACAGGCCGGGCTCGGGGCGCTGGACGTCAGCGTCCGCTGACAGCGCCCTCGTCTGTCAGCCCGGGGTGTTCACCATCGACGCCGCCGCGTACGTCAGGTAGTTCCACAGCGTCTGCTCGTGCTCCTCGGACAGCCCGAGCTCCTCGACGGCGACCCGCATGTGCTTCAGCCAGGCGTCGTGCGCCGCACGGTCGACGGTGAAGGGCGCGTGCCGCATCCGCAGGCGGGGGTGGCCGCGGTTGTCGCTGTACGTCGTGGGGCCGCCCCAGTACTGGATGAGGAACAGCGTGAGGCGCTCCTCGGCCGGGCCCAGGTCCTCCTCGGGATACATGGGCCGCAGCAGCGGGTCCTCGGCGACTCCCTCGTAGAAACGGTGGACGAGCCGACGGAAGGTCTCCTCCCCGCCGACCTGCTCGTAGAAGGTCTGCTCCTGAAGCGTGCCGCGCCGAATCTCTTTCACGCCCTCCATGCTCTCAGACGTGGGGACATAGGTCTCAAGGCCTAGGACCGGCCCCGGTGCCCTTACTGTGGGGGTATGGGCGGGCATGCACCCGACAGGGAACCGGACGATCTCTCCGCCTCCGCGCGGGCGGCTCTGGTGCGCCGGATCGACGCGAGCGGGGCCTGGGGCGCCGACCCGGCGTGGCAGGAGGCGTTCGCGGCGGTCCCGCGCCACCTCTTCGTGCCGTACTACTACGTCGGCGTCGCCGGCGGTTACGAACGCCGGTGGGGCGAGAGCCCCGACCCGCAGGCGCGCGAGCGGTGGCTGCGGGGCGCCTACGAGGACACCCCGCTGGCGACCCGGCTGCGCGACGGCGAACTGCTCTCCTCCAGCAGCCAGCCGTCCCTGATGGCGGACATGCTGGCCGCGCTGCGCGTGGAGGACGGGCACACGGTCCTGGAGATCGGCGCCGGCACCGGCTACAACGCCGCGCTGCTCGCCCACCGGCTGGGCGACGACAAGGTGACCACCGTGGACCTCGACCCGGAGATCACGGAGTCGGCCCGCCGGCACCTGGCCGCGGCCGGGTACCACCCGGTCGTCGTCACCGGCGACGGCGCCCGGGGCGTGCCCGAGCGCGCGCCGTTCGACCGGATCATCGCCACCTGCGCGCTGAGCACCGTGCCGCGCGCCTGGCTCGCCCAGAGCCGCCCCGGTGGCCGGATCCTGCTGCCGCTCGCCACCGGCCTGGTCGTGCTCACGGTGCGCGACGCGGGCCATGCCGAGGGGCGCTTCCTGCACACGCCCGCCTACTTCGTGCCGCTGCGCGGCGGGAGCCGGCCCGGGGGCGAGCCGCTCCAACTGGGCGGCGTACCGCGCCGGGCCAGGGAGGACGACCTGTTCCGTTTCCTGCTGGCCCTGACCCGCGGCAGCCTCGACCCGCAGGAGGCGCACGCGCTGTGGGAGCAGGAGGGCATGCCGCAGCGCGAGCGCTACGGCATCACGGTCAGCGGGGACCGGGAGTGGGCCTGGCTGGACGACCCGGAGGGGCCGTACGCCTGGCCCCTCCCGGCCTGACGAGGCTGCTGCCGGGGCTCAGCCGCGGCGGATCGTGATCGTCGTCCAGGCGCCGACGTGCACCCGGTCGCCGTCCTGGAGCGGCACGGGGACGAACGGCTGGATCGGCTCCTCCGAGCCGTTGACCGTCGTGCCGTTCGTCGAGTTCTGGTCGACGACCGCCCAGCTGCCGTCGGGCTGCTGGACCAGCACCGCGTGCTGGTGCGAGACGCCCGGGTCCTCCGGCGGCACCGAGAGATCGATGTCGGGGGTGTCGCCGGTGGAGTGCCGGCGGCGGCCGATCGTGAGCTGGTTGCCGGTGAGCGTGCGCTGCTGCTCGGGCGAGTACGCGGGCAGGTTCAGGCCCGCGGCCTCGGGGCCGGAACGCTGCATCATCGCCATGAAGTACTCACGGTCCGGGCCGATGGTCGCGGTCCAGGTCACCGGTCCCTGGGGCGCCTGGGGCTGCTGCGGGAAGCCACCGGGTCCGGGCGGTGCCTGGGTGGCGCCGGGCTGCGGGTAGCCGTAGCCGCCCTGACCGCCGCCGGGTCCGGGCGGTGCCTGGGTCGCGCCGGGCTGCGGGTAGCCGTAGCCGCCGCCAGGGCCACCGGGCCCGCCAGGGCCGCCGCCCGGGCCGGTGGACGACGGCGGGGAAATCACCCAGTCGTCACCGCCGCCGCCGAAGGACTGACCGCCCTGCTGCGGACGCTGGGTCTCCTGCGGGAATCCGGGCGGAGCCGGCGGACCGGACTGCTGGAAGCCCTGCGGAGCGCCGCCGTGACCGCCGGGGCCACCGGGCGCGCCGGGGCCGGGCGGCGGCGGGACCGGCCGCGAGGGGTCGGCACCGAATCCGGGCGGGCCGGAAGGACCACCGGGACCGGGAGGACCACCGGGGCCGGGAGGACCACCGGGGCCGGGAGGACCGCCCGGACCGGGAGGACCGCCGGGGCCACCAGGACCGCCTGGGCCGGGACGACCGCCGGGCCCGCCGGGTCCGGGGTAGCCCGAGGGGTCGCTGCCGAAGGGCGGGATCGGTTCGGCCGGGCGGTTCATCTGCGACGGGCGGGAGCCCTGGTACTCGTACGAGTCACCGCCGCCGTACGACGGTCCCGGCGGACCGGCGGGACCGGGCTGGCCCGGCGGCTGGAAGCGCACGCCCGGGCCGGGCGGCGGCGGGGGCGGGGCGGCGGGGGTGTACGAAGTCGCCGTGTTCGTCAGGAAGTTCCACCGGCACTCCTCGCAGAACGGCGCGCCGCCCTCACGCGGCGTACGGCACTGCGGGCAGAGCTCCGGCTCGGCGTTCGGTACGGCGGACAGGTGCGGAGGGCGCCCGCCGGGCTGCCCACCGGGGCCGCCGGGAGGGCCACCGGGGCCGCCGGGAGGGCCGCCAGGGCCACCGGGGGGCGGGAAGCCGTAGCCGCCGCCGGGCGGGGGCGGCGGAGGAGGCGGAGGCACGGCACCCGCCATGCGGTGACCGCAGACCTCGCACCAGTCGTCGGAACCCGACTGGTGTCCGTTCGGGCAGGTCGGCATGTCGGCGCGTCCCTCCTTCGATTCCTTCTAGGTCACTTCTTCACGCGAACAGTCTTGGTGGACCGGGTCTCGAGCGTCATCTCGTCGGCCTCTTCGACCTTCGCCTTCAGTCGCACAGTACCGGTCGCGGCATCGACCACGTCCACCACCTTCGCAAGCAGTTTCGCAGTATCGGCGTTCCCGGAGGCACTCGCGAGCTGAACGGCCCGGCCCAGTTTGGCCGTTGCTCCGTCCGTATCACCCGATTTGCGAAGATCCAGTCCTTGTTGGATGACCTGTGCCAGTTCTGCCTGCCCGGTGTAGTGGGCGACCTGGGGGTTGATCGACGTCGAGGCGACCATGTCGTCCGTCCACACGGCACGGACCAGGCCCTGCGCGCCGAGGTTCTGGACGGTGCCGTCGGGCTGCGGAATGACCAGCGAGATCCGGGCCGCCAGCATCTCCTGCCCGATGTTCGCGGCCGGGACCTCCACGCATACGTGGTAGTCACGGGACTCGTCCCCCCAGGAACCCAGGGGGTAGTCACCGGCGCGCGGCCCCGCCTCGGTGCGCCGTCCGGTCAGTTCCTCGACCGTGGGCGCGACCTGCTTGACGAACTTCACCGTCGTGTCGACCGGGGTCCACAGCCGCAGGGAGACGTCCGCGACCTCCTTGCCCATCGCCGTCTCCATCATCTGCGTGAAGTCGGCGGCGAGTCCGGCCGGATCGGCGACGATGTCGGCGGTGCCGAGCAGGGCGGAGGCGATCCCTGTGACTTCTTTCACTTCCCAGTCGGTGCCCACGCCGCGCGCGTCACAGGTGAAGCGCCCCGCGCACGCGTCGAGCGCGGCCTTCAGGTCCTGGGGTGACTCGTGTTCGTTGCGGCCGTCGGTGAGCAGGATGCCGTGCCGGATGGCGACGTCCGCGGAGGACAGCAGGCGGTCGGCCAGTTTCAGCCAGGTGCCGATGGCCGTGCCGCCGCCCGCGCTGAGCGAGCGCAGCGCCCGTTTGGCCTGCTCGCGGGTGGTGGCGTCGGCGACCGCGAGGCGACCGCCGCCCGGGTAGACCTCCTTGGCCACGTGTGTCCCGCCGACCACGGCGAAGTGCACACCGTCGCGCAGGGTGTCGATCGCGGCGGCCGTGGCGTCGCGGGCGTTGCGCATCTTCGTCGCCGGGTAGTCCATCGACCCGGAGCAGTCGACCATGATCGCCACGGCCGCGGACGGGCCCTGGCCGGGCGAGAAGAGGTGGGGCGCCGAGACCGCGGTGCCGATCGTGCCGCCGCCGGTCGCCGTCACCGTGACGATGGCGTTGACCTCGCCGGCGCCCTCCGGCAGGTACTCGTTCTGGTACACGTCCACCGAGAACTGGGGCACGTTCGACTTCGAGAAATTGGCCATGCCTGCTTCGATCCCCCTCGAAAGCCCCCACCGGAGCGGGGTGATGACGGTATGCGGACCGGTCCGCTGAGGCATCCCCGTAATGCGGCCTCAGGCCGATCCTGCCCCCTGGGGGACGGCCGGGAACGGCACGAGGGCCACTGTTACGTTGTCGTGGCCCCCGCCGTCGAGGGCGTGGCCGACGAGCACCCGGGCGCTGTGCAGCGGGTGGGCAGCGGCGTCGAGCGGGACGACCCGGGCCATCTCCTCGGCCGCCTCCGCGTAGTTCCACAGGCCGTCCGTGCAGACCACGACCACGCCCGGCCGGTCCGGCTTGAACGCGGCGGTGTGCGGCTCCAGTTCGTAGGCGTCCGCGCCGAGCCAGCCGGTGATGGCGTGGGCGCGCTCGTCGGCGTAGGCCTCGGCCTCGCTCATCAGGCCCGCGGCGACCATCTGCGCGGCCCACGAGTCGTCCTCGGTGAGCCGGGCGGGGGGTGCGCTCCGGTCGACCGGGACCCAGTAGGCGCGGCTGTCGCCGACCCAGCCGACGATCAGCAGGCCCGATGTGACCACGGCGCCGACGATGGTGCACGCGGGGGCGTTCTGGTGCGGGGCGTGCTCGCGGGCCGTGGCGGGTTCCGCGGCGAGCGAGTTCACCGCGCGCGAGGCGGCGATGATCGCGTCGTGCATCGCCTGCTGCGGGTGCGTACCGCGTGGCAGGGCGGCCAGCAGTGCCTCGCTCGCCGCCTTCGACGCCGCCATCGAGGCGTCGTCGGGGCGGGTCGCCGAGGAGACGCCGTCGCAGACGATCGCCACGGAGGCGGGCGAGCCGTCCGGCAGGGCGGTGCTGCCGATGGCGAACGCGTCCTCGTTGCGGTGGTGGCGCAGGCCGCGGTCGCTGACCGCGGCCACCGGGCCGGACTCCTGCTCCATGTGGTCCCGTTCGCGCGGCTGGGCGTGGCCGCAGTTCTCGCAGTAGCCGTCGTCGTCCACGCGGCCGGCCCGGCAGGCCACGCAGACCTTGCCGCCGGCGCCCGCGGCCTGGGCCGCCGGGTCGGCGGACACCCGTGGGTCCGGTGCCTGGAGGAGGTACTCGTCGGGCTGCTGTGCCTGATAGGTCACTGACTGTGCCGAATATCCGTCGGGCTGTGGGGCGTAGCCGCCGGGCGGCACGGGATGTCCCTCGGCGCCGCCGGGCGGCCCGGGATGGCCCGCGGCCTGCGGCGGATGGTCGAAGCGGACGCCCGCTGCGGGGGCCGGGGGTGCGCCGGGGGGCGGGGGTGTGTCCGGGGGCAGCGGGGAGCCGCCCGAGTCCGCGCCCTGAAGGTCCGTCGGCAGGTGCGCCGCCGGCGATCCGCCCGCGCCGTTCGGCCCGGGGGCGGGCCAGCCCGTGCCGGCGGGCGGCACCGTCGGCGGCTCGGGATACGCACCGGCGGCCGGAACGCCCTGCGCGGGCACCGAGCCGTTCATGGTGATGGTCGGGTTGTCCTCCGGCCGTTCCGGCACGGCGGACAGGTCGTATCCGCACGCGCCACAGAAACGGTCACCCGATTCGAGGGGTTCCTCGCAACTCGGGCAGGCGGACAACTGGGGCATCTGCGACATCAACTACACCCACGTCCGGGGGCGGTAACGATTGGCACGTTCCACCAGGTCGATCCTCTCCTCGCCGCCCCGCGCCAGCCGGGCCAGCGTGCGGTACGAGCGTTCCAGTCCGAAACGCAGGCCCCGCTCGTCCAGGCCGCTGCCGAGCAGCGTCCGTCCCCCGGCGGCGGGAGGGGCGGAACCCTGGCCCCCGGAGAGTACCCAGTCCAGCGCGCAACCGAGGACTTCGGCCGACAACTGCTCGCGCCGCGCCGGGTCCAGACCGTACGCGTCCAGGGCCTCGACCTGCGCCGCGGCGGCCGTCAGGTCCTCCAGGAACGGCACGTCCGAGGCGGTCGCCGTGCGCTGCCGCAGCCGCGCCCGGACGGCGGCAACGCGCGCGGCCGTGTAGTGGATGGAGGACTCCGGGACCGACTCCAGCGTCCCTACGGCGCTGCGCCGGTCCCCGGTCGCCAACTGCACGCGGGACAGCCCGAACGCGGCGCTCACATAGCTCGGGTCGGTCGACCACACCAGCCGGTAGTACTCGGCGGCGTTGTCGAGCTGGCCCAGCACCTCCGCGCACAGGCCCAGCGCCAGCTTGGGCGCGATCTCGCCGGGGAAGGCGTCGTAGATCGCGTCGAAGGCGAGCGCGGCGCCCTCGTCGTCGCCCGTCACCAGCGCGGTCACGCCCCGGTACCAGACCACCCGCCAGTCGTCGGGCCGCTCCCCCTCCAGCGTGACCAGCGCCTCCAGCGCGGCGGCCGGATCACCGGTCTCCAGCCAGGCCCGGATCTGCCGCAGCCGCGTCTCGATCGACGGGGCCGGAGCCGCCGCGAGGGCGCCGAGCAGCTCGGCCGGGGCGGAGGTCATCAGGCCCGCCAGGAAACCGGCGTTGGGGTCGGACGGGTCGACCCGGGGGACGGGAAGGGCGAGGGCGGCGGCGGGGGTGTCGACGGGTTTGACGAGGCCGTGGGGGGTGGGAAGGCTCTGCGCGCCACCATGGCCGCCGCCGGGGCGCGGCCCTGCCGTGGCTCCTCCGGGTCCGGCGTGAAGCCGGGCGGCGTGGGGCTGGGAGGGGACAGCGGGCAGCGCCGCCGCGGTCCCGGAGTGGCGCCGCTTCTGTACGGCCCTCGCCCCGAGCCGGGACACCTCACCGTCCAGCTTCGGGAACAACACCGTGTCCGTGACCCGCAGCTCGGGCCCGAACAGTGTGGACAGGGCGGGCCGGGCGCGGCCCGTCTGGAGGGAGACGACCTCCCGCAGGACGCCCGTGAGCTGTTCGGTCATCTCCTGCGCGGAGGCGAACCGGCGGGCCGGGTCGGGGTCGGTGGCGCGGACCAGGAGGCGGTAGAACGACTCGTACTGCCGGAAGACCTCGATGTTGTCCGGGTCGGGCAGGGAGTCGACGTAGACGTTCGTATAGCCCTGGAAGTCGAAGGTCAGGACGGCCAGGGTGCGGGCGACGGTGTAGAGGTCGCTCGCCACGGACGGGCCGACCTCGGCGACCTCCGGCGCCTGGTAGCCGACCGTGCCGTAGATGGCCGACTCGTCGTCGTCCATCCTGCGGACGGCGCCCATGTCGATCAGCTTGAGCTGGTCCTCGGTCTGGATGGCGTTGTCGACCTTGAAGTCGCAGTACAGCAGGTTGCGGCTGTGCAGATGACCGAGCGCCTCCAAGGCCTCCAGGCCGTACGCGCAGGCCTGTTCCACCGGCAGCGGGTCGCGCCTGCCCTGCGGGGTGCGGCGGGAGTTGGCGATCTCCTTCAGCGACTTCCCGCCGACGTACTCCATGACGATGTAGCCGTCGAGGGAGCCCGTGCGCTGGTCCAGGTGCTCCACGAAGTTGTAGATCCGCACGATGTTGGCGTGCTCGATCTCCGCCAGGAAGCGCCGCTCGGAGATCGCCGCGGCCATCGCGTCCTGGTCGCCGGTGTCCAGCAAACCCTTGAGGACCACCCAGCGGTCGGAGACCGCCCGGTCGACGGCCAGGTAGATCCAGCCCAGGCCGCCGTGCGCGAGGCAGCCCACCACCTCGTACTGGCCGTGCACGACGTCCCCGGCCTTCAGCTTCGGCACGAACGAGTACGGATGGCCGCACTTGGTGCAGAAGCCCTCCGTACGGCCCGGCCGGTCGCCGCGCGCGCGGCCCACCTGGGCACCGCAGTCGGAACGCGAGCAGAACCGCTTCCGCTCTGGCACTTCCGGGTTGTCCAGGACCATGGCGCGCGGGTCGGGCCGCGGGATCGGCGGGACCTGGACCAGTCCGGCGCCCAGCCGGCCCCGGGACGAGGAACCGGCGGCGGAGCCGGAGCTGCGCACCGACACCGAGCGGCCCGTCGTCTTGCCCGAAAGGGAGCGCGAGAGGCGTCCCGACACCGAGCGGCGGGACTTCGACGACTGGGACGACGTGCGGGAAGTGCGGCTGCTGGAACGGGAGCTGCCGCTGCCCCCCGAGCCGCGGGAGCCGCCCTTGCCGCCGGCGGTGATGCCGGTCGGGGGTGAGCCGACCATGCCGTTCGACGCGACGACGGGGGCCAGGCCGCAGGTGTCGCAGTACAGTTCGCCGCCGCCCACGTCTTCGTAGCTGCCGCCGCAGGCGGGGCGCTGGCAGGTGCGCTGCGGCTCACCTCGCGTTTCGCCCGGTGACCGGCTCGGCGGTTCGCTCGGTGGTTCGTTCGGTGGTTCGTTCGGTGCCTGACTCACGGACTCCCCCTTGTCACTCATGCGCCCGGCCCCCTCCGGTCGTCCTCCGGCACGCCCTGGTCCGGCACCCGCGGGCCGCCGAGCAGTTCCGCGGCGGCCTGCTGGTAGCGCAGCACGGCCTGTTCGGCGGCGCGCAGGTCGCAGGGGGCGCTCCACAGCATGCGGCGGGCCTTCTCGTACCGCTCGACGAGCAGCGTGTCCTCGGCGAAGCCGTGCCGGGCGACCTTCGCCTTGTACGCGTCGAGCCGGCCACGCAGTTCGGCGCGGACCGCCAGGGGTGCGGTGACCGCGGTCAACGACTCGCGGGCGCGCAGCAGTTCGTCCTCCGCCTTCTCCTCCAGCGACTCCAGAAGCGGGGACAGGCGGTGCCACTGTGCCTGTCTGCGGTACTCCGCGGCCGCCGCCAGCTGCTCCTGCAACGCGGTCGGCGGTCCGCTGACGACCGGCACCTCCGTCGCCGCGATCTTCGCGAGCACCTCGCCACGGGCGGTGCGCGCCTCGGCGAGCGTACGGTCCGCGCGGCTGAGGACGTCCCGCAGTCTGACGATCCGCTTCTCGGCGTCCTGCCGTACGGTCAGGACCGCGTCGATCTCCCGGCGTACGTCCTCCAGGGCGCGCGCCTCACGGTCGTACACCGTCGTGTCCGGCCTGCCGCCGCCCGGGGCCGAACTGCCCTCCGCGGCCAGCCAGAACGCCAGCGGGTCCGACACCACCTGCTCGCGCAGCTTGGTGAGCGTGCGGGTGATGCGCTCCAGGTCGTCGCCCGCCGGGTGCTCGCCGGGGCGCACCCCGACCGAGTGCGCGAGCCGGCGGGTGCGCTGGAGTTCGGCCGCCAGCAGATCGATCCGGGCGGGCAGCGCCGACCAGACCGCGTCGGCCGCGACGACCATGTCCAGGCTCGTCGCGTACAGCTCGTTCATCCGGTCGACGAGGGTGGCGAGCGAGTAGCGTTCGCTGAGTTTGTTCCCCGTGCCGTGCAGGGTCGGGGCGTTGGCCGTCGCGGTGGCGCTGCCCGCGACCGTGACCGACTCGCCGTTCAGCAGCTCCGTCAGCTCCACCAGGTCCTCGCGGCTGGACCAGCGGCGGCGGGCACGGATCTCCCGGGCGGTGCGCAAGGCGTCCGCGTACGCGTCGAAGTACGTCCAGAGCAGCGTGATCGACGCCTCCGTGGACGTCCAGCGTTCCTGGGTGACGCCGGTCAGCTCGGCGCCCTCCAGGAGTCTGCGGCCCGCGTGGTCCTGGAGGGCGAGGAGCGAGGTCTCGATCGCCTCGTGCTCCGCGCCGAGCCGCGCCAGCGCACGGTCCACCTCGTCCCGGTCCATCACCGGCCCGGTGGATCCCGTGACGCCCATCGATCACCTCTCGCTGCGGTTGTGCCGGTTGGGGGGTCGGTGCGGTTGTCAGGTTGTGCGCAGGTACTGCGGTGCCGGTGGTTCCGACTTCTCCGAAATCTTGCCCAGTGTCGCCGACAGCCATTTGCCGTACGACGCCTGCCAGCCGTTCGCGGTGTCCTTGCGGTAGTCCACCAGGATCTGGTTGACCCGGCGTACCAGATCGTTGGCGCTCTTCTTCATCGCCACGCCGTAGTACTCGGCAGTGAAGGCGTCGCCCTTGAGCTCGACCGTCGGATCCTGTGCCGCCTGGCTCGCGGCGAGCGCGCCGTCGGTGACCACCGCGTCAACCTCGCCGAGCTGAAGCCTGACCAGGCAGTCGAGTTGGTTCGGGACGGTCTTGGAGATGTCGGCGGTGGCGGGGAGTTCGCCGGCCTTCTGGTCCGCTTTCAGCGTGGAGTACGCCGTGGACCCCGTGGCCGTGCAGATCCTCTTGCCGGCGAGCGTGTCGTCGTAGCCCTTGATGGGCGAGGACTTGGGGGCCAGGACCTGCTGTCCCGTCTTGAAGTACGGCGCGGAGAAGGCGACGTCGTCGATGCGCTCGCAGTTGATCGTCATCGTGCGGACGACCATGTCCACGCGACCGTCCTGGATCGCCGGGATGCGCTGGTCGGTGGGGATCGCCTTGAACTGGACCGCACGCGGATCACCGAGTATGTCCTCGGCGATGCGGTGGACCAGGTCGATGTCGAAGCCCTCGAGCTCCGCGGTCTTGCCGCTGTTGGGGTTGCGGTAGCCCCAGCGGTAGCTGTTCTGGTCGACGCCGACGATCAGCTTGCGCATGTCGCCCTGGCGGTTCTTGATCTTCTGGATGGTGTCGCCGTCGGCGGAGGAGGGCGACAGCGTCTGCTTCTCGGGGGCCTCGCAGTCCTCTTCGGCCTTCTCGGCCTTGACCCGGGCCGACTGGGCCACGGACTGGCCGTCCACGGTCCTCGTCCCGGACAGCGGGACGTACAGTGCGAAGACGGCCACCAGGGCGCAGACGACCGCCATCGCGGCCACCCCGCCCCAGCCCTTCAGACTGGCCCGCAGACGTCGTGCTCGCATGGTCGCGCCCCCTTTCACCCGTGTCCCGTTCATCGGTACTCCGACAGTCTGCGGCCGATGCCCAGCACCGCGCCCGCGGCGCCGAGCACCGCCAGGACGGCCGCGCCCGCCGACAGGCCCGTCAGGGCGTCCCGGCCGTCACCGGCCGCGCGCTTGAACTCGGTCTCCTCGTGCGCGAGTGCCGTGCGCAGGTTCTCGTCGACGCTGTCGAAGCATTCACCGGTCGCGTTCTCGCTGCCGATGACCCTCTTCAGCGCCTCCTGGTAGTTGCCCTTCTCGTCCTGGTCGCGGGCCGCGGTGTGGCGCTTCTTCCACTCCGTCATGTTGCCGACGGCGGCGGTGACGGGGCTTTCGCCCGATGCGTCGTCGGCGAGCTCGCCGGCGGCCGCCAGGTACTTGCCCAGGGCGTCGATGTCCGTGCGGAAGTCGTAGTCGTAGGCGTCGTAGGTCTCTTCGCCGACCTTCTTCGTCTCGGCGCCGCGGGCCACCAGGGTCAGGTTCTCGTTGCCCCTGGCCTTGAGGGAGGCGATACGGGCGTCGTGCAGCACGTTCAGGGAGCGGACGCCGTGGTCGTAGGAGTCGTTCAGGCCCGCTCGGGCGACGCTGTGGCCGACGACCAGCCAGAGGAGGACCACGGTCGCGGTGGCCGTGGCGGCGACCAGGCCGTGGTTCAGGACGCGGTTGGTGCGCTGGTAGTTGCGGTGCTGGGCCCAGGCCAGGGCGGCCAGGGCGGCGATTCCGAGGGCGATGGCGGCCCAGGGGTAGGGCGTGGCGTCCCCGTAGTCCGCGCTCAGACGCTGGTTCTCCTTCTTGTACAGGTCCTCCGCCGCCGGGAGCATCTCCTCCTGCATCTTCTCGTTGGCGTAGCGGAGGTAGGCACCGCCGACCGGGAAGCCCTGACGGTTGTAGGTGCGGGCGCGTTCGACCAGGCCCTTGTACTCCGGGAGGAGTCTGTTGAGCTTGGCGATGGTCGCCGCGGACGGGGAGTCCGGGTCCGAGTTGGCGGCGGCGTTGACGAGTTTCTCCGCGGCCGTGCGGATGTCCTTCTCGTAGCGGTCGCGGGAGGCGGCCGACTCCTGGCCGCCGGCGAGGAAGCCGCTGGAGGCGGCGGTGTTGGCGTCCGCGAGGGAGCGGTAGATGTCGGCCGCGTCCGAACTGAGGGGCTGGCTGCGGGTGAGGACGTCGTCGGCGGCGGCCGCGCGGTCGGTCATCTGCCAGGCGGTGACGGCGCCGAAGGCGACGACGAGGAGCGCGAGCAGGGCGCCGATGATACGCAGGCGGCCGGGCTCTGTGGTGGCGGCGGCCCGGAGTTGGTCCAGCCCCTCGGCAAAGGCGGTGCGCCGGGGTTGAGGTTCAGCGGGGCCGCGGGGGGCTTGGGCCGGTGGTGCCGGGGGTGCCGGTTGGGCCGGCACGGCCGGGAGCGTGGGCATGCCCGGCCCCGTTGGTGGTGTGCTGCTCGTCGGCAGATGTGTCACTGTGACCTCCCCCGTGGTCATCCGTCGCCGCAAGTATCCCTTCCGGCACTGACATCCGCACCGGCCTTGCCTCGATCTTGATCAGATCGCAGCGCGAGGCACCACCCCTTGCCCAGAAACACGTCAGGGGAATCGGTTCGGTTCCCGCCGGGACGCGCACAGCTACTCCACATAGCGGCGAAACCCCTGCGCCAGCGCTTTGAAGCCGCACGCTTCGTAGAAGCTGTGCACGTACTCGTCGTCCGCCGCCAGCAACTGCACTTTGTAGCAACGGGCCGACTCCCCCAGCCGCACGGCCGCCTCCATCAGCCGACGCCCGACGCCCCGCCGCTGGAAGCGGCCGGCCACCACCACGTTCTCCACGAACAGGATGGCCCGACCGCCGCGGGTGAGATTCGGCAACACGACGCAGTCCACCGTCCCGGCCACGACGCCGTCGGCCTCGGCGACCAGGACGGTCCGCCCCTGCTGCCCGGATATCGCCGCCCAGACGGCCTCAGCGGCCCCCTGGGACAACGGCGCGTCGTCCGGGTTCAGTTCGCCGTAGAGGCCCAGCAGCGCCCCCAGATCCGCCTCGCCTGCCGCCCGTGTCGTGATCTTCATGGGGTGAGCGTAGAGCGAGGGCCTGCCCGGGCAGTGGCCTTCAGCGGAGCGTGACCCGTCAGTCCCCCGTCGGTGTCTCCCCGCAGCGGAGCACGATCAGGGTCGTTCCGCCGATCAGGACCAGGGCGATGGCTATGCCGGCGATGAGTGGGGTGACTCCGGAGCTGCCGGTTTCGGCGAGGTTGGTGTCCGAGGCCGTGCCGCCCACCGAGGCCGGGCTCGGCTCGCTGAGGGTCTGTGTGGCCGTGCCCGTCTCGCTGCCCTGGATCTGACAGTCCAGCATGCCGGCGAAGCGCTGGGTGAAGCCGCCCGGGCCGTGGATCGTGAAGTCGTACGCCTGGTCCTCCTGGAGCGGGACCGTCACCGTACGGGACTCCCCCGCGGCGATGGTGTGCTCGAGCCCGGCCAGTTCGAAGGTGAAGGGCTCGTCGCCCTTGTTGGACGCGATGATGTCCACACCGCCCTCGGCGCAGTTCTTCGCCGCCGTCAGTGCCGGGATCGGGCCCTCCTTCGCCCAGGTCGCCGAGGCCGCCGCCGACACCGTCGACTCGCTGGAACCGGCCAGGATCTGCGTCTGGCTCCGGCTCTCGGAGGCGAAGGCACGGCCGACCGGCACGGTGGTCGAGGCCTGCACGGTCAGTTCCGCCGTGCCGGCCGCCGCGTCCTTGGGCACCTCGAAGAACACCTGTCCGCCGTCGGACGTGGAGGTGACGGCCTTGCCCTGCTTGTCGACGATCCGGACCCCGCTCGTGGCGGCGTCCGTGGGCGGGCTCACCGTCACGCTGCGGGCGCCGGTGCGCACCGTCACCGGGCCCAGCCGCTCCCCCGGCCGGCCGGAGACCGCCGGCGGGTCGAGGGTCAGCGAGGCCCGGGGCTCGGGCCGGCTCCGGGCACTCTTCTCCAGATAGTCCGCGAGCTGCTCGGCCTGCGGGTCGAGGGCGTCGACGGCCACGTCGTCCGAATAACGCCAGATGGCCACCTGCGTGCCGGCCGCCGCGTCCTGCTCGGTCAGCGCACCGCGGACGCCCGCCTTCCGCGCCAGCGCCGCGAGGTCGTTCACCTGCGGGTAGGAGTTCTGAAGGATCCAGCGGATCCGGCCGGCGTCCTTGTTGGCGCCCAGGGACGTGCCGCTCCAGGGCGTCTCGTGGTACTTGGCGTCCCGCTGGGTCGGGTTATGCAGGTCGACGCAGTACGTCTGGAGCATGCCGCCGCCCTCGACGGACATCTCGAACAGGCCCGCCGACACCTGCTGGTCCCCGCTGCCGCCGTGTATCACCGCCGTGCCGAACGTCTTGAGCCCGGCTATCGTCGCGGTCGCTCCGCCCTGACTCCGCGTGGTCTCCTGGGCGATCGCGTGGCCGGCGCCGGCCAGCCCGCCCGTGGCGACGAGCCCGGACACCAGCGTCGCGGCACCGAGGCGGGCAGCCCCTCGCCTGCGTACGAACACCGCAGAGAACGAAGCAAACACCAAATTCCCCTTCGAGCAGGACCCGTCGATGTGGGGGGTACGGTCCCACCTGCAGAATCAGAAGTCTCACAGGCCGCAAGAGCCCCGAGAGCCATGCCCGGCATCCTAGGTACGCGGCGGACGCCGCTCGCCGGTGAGACGGTCGGACGAGTGATCCGACTCGGAATCGTTATCGCCAAGACCCCTGTGAGCAGGGCTTATCGACAAGTCCACCGCCGATCTTTCGGTGCGCACTCGCCGATAAGCCGCAGTTCGGGCAGGTGGCCGGGTGATTGACGTCACGTCAACGCGGCGGCTTCCGGGGGCTGTTGAACGGACACGTCCGTAGGATCCGGCGAACCTCCTGGCGGTGTCTCCCAGTTGGGTTCCGGCTGCGTCGGCGCGGACGCCGTCTCCGGCTTGCCTGCGCGGCGGAACGCCGAGGTGCCCCAGGCCAGGTCGTGGCCGATCGCGACCGCGTCGATGTCCGCCGAGGTCCAGTTCTGCCCCTCGCGCACATCGGTCCGCACCTTCAGCCTGCCCTGGACGATCACGGGCTCGCCCACCGTCAGCGACGCCGCCGTGTTCGTGGCGAGCTGGCGGTTGGCCCACACCGTGAAGAAGTTGGTGTGCCCGTCCGTCCACATGTTCTTCTCGCGGTCCCAGTAACGCGCGGTTGCCGCCAGCCGGAACCTCGCCGACGGGCCGGACGCCATCTCCCGGTACACCGGCTGCGTCGCCACCCTGCCGACCGCGCAGACCATCGTCTCGTTCATCGCGAACCCCTCCCACGCCCGGACTGCGACACCGGGCCGACACGCGTACGGGCCCGTCCCGTACGGCTGTGTCTGCCAGACTGCCGCCGCCGGGCCGAGCCCGCTGAGCGCTGTGGATCACCGCCCGCCTGTGGACAACGCCGCCACCCGGACGGGTGACGCCGAGCGGCGAGGGACGCCAAGCGGCGCGTGACGCCAAGTTCCGAATGACGCCAAGTTCCGAATGACGCCGGCCCGGCGTCAGCTCCCCGCCCCCACCACCCTCCCGTACTGCTCCCGAACCTCCCGGTACCGCAGCAGCTCCGCCGCCACCGGATCCAGCACCCGGGCCCTCCCGCACCCGGCCGCCGCCTCCCGCAACCGGCGTTCCGCCTCTAGTCCGTAGCGCCGCGCCGGCCCCCGCGCCGCCATCCGGCAGCCCCACTCGATGAGCGGCCCGCCGACGATGCCGATCACCATCAGCAGCACCGGCACGCCCAGGTTCGGCGACATGACCCCGACGATCTGGCCCAGCAGCCACAGCCCGCCCAGGAACTGAAGGATGGTCATGGACGCCTGGACCAGGACGGCCATCGGCCACCACCCGGGCCGCGGTGGCCGCCCCGTCGGCACGCCCGCGCGCACGCTCAGCTCGTCCAGCGCTTCGGGCAGCCCCTGGGAGCCGCGGACGGCCGCCTCGCGCACCGCCTGCGCCCAGGGCGTGGGCAGACCGGCCGAGGCCCGATCCGCCACCGTCCGTACCGCCTGCTCGACCCGCTGCCGGGCGGTGGCCTCCTCGTCGGCCTGCGTGCGCGAAGGGAGCCGCCCCGTGGTGGGCTCGCCGCGGTCCTGGTACCAGCGCCACAACCGCAGCCAGGGCGTGCCGCAGGCGCGGTTGGCGTTGCGCAACCACGCGCGCTCGGCGGCCTCGCCCGCCGCCGTGGCGCCCACGGCGTCCGCGAGCCGGTCGGCGAACTCCTCCCGGGCCTGTTCGCTGAGCCCGGTCCGGCGCTGCGTGGCGTAGACGGGCCACAGCCGGGCCGCCGCGATGTCCACGTCGGCCGAGATACGGCGGGCCGGCGCCGCGCGCTCCGCGACGAACTGGCCGAGCGCCTCACGCAGTTCACCGACACCGTCCCCGGTGAGCCCGGACAGCGCGAGCACGGTCGTACCCGGTTCGCCGTACTCCCCGAGGGCGATGCCGTCCTCGTCGAGGAGCCGCCGCAGATCGTCGAGGACCTGCTCGGCGGCCTCCCCGGGCAGCCGGTCGATCTGGTTGAGGACGACGAACATGATTTCCGCGTGGGCCGCCATCGGCCGCAGATAGCGCTCGTGGAGGACGGCGTCGGCGTACTTCTCCGGGTCGACGACCCAGATGACCGCGTCGACGAGCGCCAGGATGCGGTCCACGTGCTCGCGGTGCTGTACGGCAGCGGAGTCGTGGTCGGGCAGGTCGATGAGGACGAGTCCGCGCAGCTGGGAGTCCCCGTCCCCGGTCGGCAACGGACGCCGGCGCAGCCGGGGCGGGATGCCGAGCCGCTCGATGAGGCTCGCGGCTCCGTCGCTCCAACTGCACGCGATGGGCGCCGCGGTGGTGGGCCGGCGCACACCGGTCTCCGAGATGGCCACCCCGGCGAGCGCGTTGAACAGCTGTGACTTGCCGCTGCCCGTGGCGCCCGCGATGGCGACGACGGTGTGCTGCCCGGAGAGCCTGCGCCGCGCGGACGCCTCGTCGAGCACCCGGCCCGCCTCCGCCAGCGTCCTGCTGTCGAGCCGGGTGCGGGAGAGCCCCACCAGTTCGCGCAACGCCTCCAGCCGGGAGCGCAGCGGCCCGTCGTACACCAGCGGGGACACCGTCGGCGGGGCGGCGGTACGGCTGTCCATCACGGCGTACTGGTTCCCTCCGGTGGTCTCGTCGACCCGCCGTGCGATGAGGCCGTCGTCCCAGGTGCCGGAGGAGTCCGTGCGGGGATCGGTACGGGAATCCGTACGGGGATCCGCACGGGGATCCCTACGGGAGGAGGAGTCGCCGTCCGGCACGCGCGCGTGGGCCCGCGCATCGTCCACGCTCTCGCCCTCGGAGGCGTTCGGAGAGGCGTTCCCGCAGGCGGTCCCGGAGGCGTTCCCGGAAGCCTTCGACGGCGGATTCTCGGCGGCTCCCGCCTTGTCCGCGTCGCCCGGCTGGTCGGCGCGCTCGGTGTGGTCCTGGTCAGTGACGGCGGTCACCGGTCACCTCTCCTTCTGCAGTACGGACAGGGCGGCGATGAGTTCGGCCTGGGGCTCCGGATGGACGTCGAGGGCGTCGAGTGGGGCGAGCCGGCGCTCGCGCTCGACGTGCAGGACCCGGTCGACGTGCTCGGCGAGCAGCCGTCCGGCCCGGTCGCGCAGCCGCAGCGCGCCGTGGGCGCCGATCCGCTCGGCGAGCCCCTCCCCGGCCATCCGTCCCCGGCGGCCGCCCAGCAGGGAGGTGGCGACCAGGGCGGCGACCAGCTCGGGGTCGGGCGCGAGATTCCGGTCGAGCTCGCGCACCTCGTCCTCGGCGTACTCCTCGAGCTCCCGCCGCCACCGCCGTACGGCGAGACCGATCCGGTGCTCGGCGCTCTCCGCGGCGGGTTCCCGGTCGGCGAGCCCGGGTGCGGCCGCCGCGGGCTCGCGCCGCCAGGCGTCGTCGATGCGCTCGTCGGCGGCGGTGACGGCGCACAGCAGCAGTGTGCTCAGGCTCTCCACGAGCGCGTCGAGGAGTTCGCCGGCGGTGCAGTCCAGGGGGAAGGCGCGCCACCGCTTGAGGGCGTCCCCGGCGAGCACCGCCCCGGCCTGCAAGCGGCCCCGCACGCGCGTGTGCTCGCTGTCGTATGCCCCGTCGACGGCGGCGGTGAGCCGCAGCGCGGCGGCGTACTGCGCGGCGGCGGCGCCGGCCAGCTCGGGCATCCGGGACTTGAGGGAGTCGAGGACGCCGTGCGCGGTGCGGGCCATGACCTGCTGCCGGGCCGCCGGGTCCTGGACCTGGTGGACCAGCCAGGTGCGCAGCTGGGCCACGGCGCTGGCCGGCAGGAGGCCACCGCCCCAGGCCGACTCGGGCAGTTCGGGCACGGTGAACCGCGGCACCTGCCCGAGTCCGGCCTTGGTGAGCAGGGCCCCGTACTGCCGTGACACCTCGGCGACCACCTGGTGGGGCACCCGGTCCAGGACGGTGACGAGGGTGACGTCGTACTCCTTGGCGGTGCGCAGCATGTGCCAGGGGACGGCGTCGGCGTAGCGGGCGGCCGTGGTGACCATGATCCAGATGTCGGCCGCGCAGATGAGCTCGGCGGCCAGGACGCGGTTGTCGGAGACCAGGGAGTCGATGTCGGGGGCGTCGAGGAGGGCGAGGCCGGGCGGCAGCGTCTCGGCGGTCTCGACGCGCAGCACGCGCGCGGGGTTCTCGCCCGGGAGCAGCAGATCGTCGGTGGGGTCCTGCTGGGCTACCCACACGCGGGTGAGATCGGGCAGCACCCGCATGCCGCTGAACCAGTGATGGTCCTCCGGGTGGCAGACCAGCACGGGCGTCCGTGTCGTCGGCCGCAGCACCCCGGCCTCGCTGACCCGGCGCCCCACGAGGGAGTTCACCAGCGTGGACTTCCCGGCTCCGGTGGAGCCCCCGACGACGGCCAGAAGTGGCGCTTCGGGGTCTCTCAGCCGGGGCACCAAGTAGTCGTCGAGCTGGGCGAGCAGTTCGTCGCGGCTGGCACGCGCGCGTGGGGCCCCCGCCAGGGGCAGCGGAAAGCGTGCGGCGGCGACACGGTCGCGCAGGGCGGAGAGTGCGTTGAGCAGCTGAGGCCGTACGTCCAAGGTCACCACATGTGAAGAATGCCCAACTTTGGGGGAATTCTGAAGCATATGAGCATGTCTGCGCGCCGATGGAACACAAGGGATGGAAGGGACTACTGGGACACGGGCCCACTCCAGGCATAACGAGTGCACAACACCCGATGCCTCTGACGCCAAAAGCGGTGCACGATTCGTACCTGCCTGCGATTATCAGGACCGCTTCACCGAACCTCCACATCGAGCCACGGAGGCGAAGCAACAGGGACAAGGACGCGGGAGCCCTATCCTTGTCCCCGGCAACGTCACGGATCGGCCCACACCAGGGCACCACGACAGAGGCCACCACACCGGCCCCCGTAGCTCAGTGGATAGAGCAGGCGCCTTCTAAGCGCTTGGCCGCAGGTTCGAGTCCTGCCGGGGGCGCAAGTCTCCGCCCTCCCCTCGGGAGGGCGTTTTTACCGTTCGGGCCTTGTCATCGACTGCGCACCACTCCAGGACGCGCCGGCCGACGATGAGGCGGGCGACTGTCCCGGCGCGGTGGCGACCGGTCGGCTGGACGGGGGCGGCTGCTCGCCGAGCACGTGGTGTCCTCGGCCGGGCCCGGTATCGCACCGGGTTACGCGGAGCGGGCCGCCCGGCTCCCCGGCGTGGCGGCGGCCTCCGGGCAGCTGTCCGTGGACGGCGAACTGAGCCGCGCGGACGCCGACCAGGACGACGACGCGTCCGTCATCGGCGGAAACCTGGTCGTGATGCGGGCCGACGCGGTGCCCGATCTCCTCGACCTCGGGGTCCACACCGGCTCGCTCGCCCGCCTCGGCGAGACGTCCGTGGCGCTCGCATGGTGACCGCAGGCCGCCGAGGGAAGTTCGCCCTGCTGCGGCTGGCCGGCGCGCAGTCGGCGCAGGTGCTGTGGATGCCGGCCTGGGAAGCCGTGCTCACCTGCGCGATCGCGTTGCTGCCGGCCGCTCTGGTCTGCGCGGCGGTGCTGGTGCCGCTCAGCATCGCGGTCACCGGTTCCGCCGTGCCGGCCTTGGCCGGCGGGCCGCTTGCCGCGCTGGCCGCCGGGGCTCCCCTGGTGGCCGTCGCGACGACCACCCTCTTCGGCCGCTCGGCCATGCGCAGTGCCGCGGCCACGCCCGGAGGCCTGGCGAGGGCCGTCTCCCTGACACCCCCGCCGTGTCCCGAGGGTCCCACCCCGCTTCCCGCAGCCCGGCTCAGGCCCGATCATGGTCCGGGGAACCCGTCGTGGGCCGAGGAAGGGGTGTGACGTGCGGCTGCGCTGTGCTGTGCTGGACGACTTTCAGAGGGTGGCGACCGAAGTCGCCGACTGGTCGCCGGTCGCCGACGAGGTGGAGGTCGTCTCCTTCGACACCCACATGGACGGCGAGGACGCCCTGGCCGCGGCCCTGGCCGACTTCGACATCGTGGTGACGTTGCGGGAGCGCGTGCCCTTCCCGGGGTCACTGATCGCCCGGCTGCCCCGGCTGAAACTGATCGTCGCCTCCGGCCTGCGCAACTCGGTCATCGACTACGCGGCCGCCGAGGAGCACGGCGTCACCGTGTGCGGCACCACGAGTTCCTCCACCCCGCCGGTGGAACTGACATGGGCCCTGCTGCTCGGCCTCGCCCGCGGCCTCGTCGAGGAGAGCAACGCCCTGCGCTCCGGCGGCCCCTGGCAGTCCACCGTCGGCGCCGACCTGTACGGCAGCCGCCTCGGACTTCTCGGCCTCGGCAAGATCGGCAGCCGCGTGGCGCGGGTCGGCCTCGCCTTCGGCATGCACGTCAGCGCGTGGAGTCAGAACCTCACCAAGGAGCGCACCGACGAGATCGGCGTCGAACTCGCCCCCTCCCGGGAGGACCTCCTCGCCGGCAGCGACTTCGTCTCGATCCACCTCGCACTGAGCGACCGCACCCGCGGACTGCTCGGACCCGCCGAACTCGCCCTCCTCAAGCCGACCGCGTACCTGATCAACACCTCGCGCGCGGCCATCGTCGACCAGGAAGCCCTCCTCGCCGCCCTGCACGAGGGCCGGATCGCCGGCGCCGGCGTCGACGTCTTCGACATCGAGCCCCTGCCCGCCGACCACCCGATGCGCACCGCCCCCCGCCTTCTCGCGACCCCGCACCTCGGTTACGTCTCCCAGGCCAACTACGCGACGTACTACGGACAGGCGGTCGAGAACATTCGCGCGTTCCTCTCGGGCGCGCCGGTGCGACGGCTGCCCTGACACACTCGCCGGGCGCCGCATGCGAGCAGTAGCGGCCCCCGGCACAGCAAATGGCCGGGACCCTGTACCGGGTCCCGGCCATCCCTGACCGTCGGGTGGACTTACGCGACAGGCGCCGACGTGAACAAAGGCGCGTCGGCTGCCTCGGAAGTCAGGACTCCTTGCCGCCGATGACGACACTGCTGTTGCAGCCCTCGCTGGAACAGTTCTGCGCTTGGCTCGCGACGACGTGGACGTTTCCGTCTCCGTCGCGGTATACGGCCTCGTGCACGCAGCGAACATTCCCCTTGCCGTCATCGACGCACTTGCCGGAGCCACTGGACCCGCCGGAGCCGTCAAGGGCGAAGGCCTGGCCGGCCCCGGCTCCAAGGAGAGCGACGCTCCACAGAACTCCAGCTACGACGGCGATCCTCTTTGCATTCGGCATGTCCATACTCCTTTTTGCATCGATTCCCCGGGTGGACGACGGGGACCTTCGAGAACTTGCATCGGCAAAAGCCAGGGGCGGGCCCCGGACCCCGAAAATGTTCGAGTCTCGGAGCCCGCCCTGATCAGCTGTTCAGTGACCGCCGCCGAGAGCGAAGGCGTTGGTGCAGGTCACCGACTTGCTCTGGTCAACGGGCTGGTTCGCCAGAATGTCCAGGATCTGGACGTTGATGCGGCCGATGTTCAGCACGCCCGACTGGCTCTCGTTGCCGCAGGTGTTGGACTGCTTGCTGTCCACCTCGAGCGCCGGCCCGTCGCCGGCCTGGCTGACGCCGGCGCCGAGGAAGGTGACGGTGCCGAGCGCGGCCATGACGACCGCAGCCTTCTGGAACTTGCGCATTGCTTCTCCGTTTCTCACGTCGCACACGGTCCGTTATGAACCGCCTACCGACGGTGTTCAAGCTAGGAGAGATTCGCGGCTTTTGACAGGCGAAACGCCGAGTCGCGTAATTTTCTTGCCACGCCGTGCGGGGATCCGCGCCAACGCCACGAGCGCGGCTCCGCACAGCGACGAGCGGGCCCCGTGTCCGGACACATGGTCCGAACGCCGGGGCCCGCTCAGGTCACCTGGTCAGCGATCGTCAGCCACCGATGCCGAAGGCGTTGGAGCAGGGCACCGAGGTGCTCTGGTCGACCGGCTGGTTCGCCAGAATGTTCAGGACCTGGACGTTGGCGCGGCCGATGTTCAGCACGCCCGACTGGCTCTCGTTGCCACAGGTGTTGGACTGCTTGCTGTCCACCTCGAACGCCGGCTTGTCGCCGGCCTGGCTGACGCCAGCACCGAGGAAGCTGACGCTGCCGAGCATGACCGCGACGACTGCGGCCTTCTGGTACTTGCGCATTACTTCTCCGTTTCTTGAGTCGACACGATCCGTGACGGACCGGTCACTTACAGTTTCTGACAGTAGACGATTTTTTCCCACCTTTCACAGGCAAAACGCACACATGCGCAACTTTCATGAAAAAACCATCGTTGGGGCAGCCGTGACCGGTCCCCTGCCGCCGCGTTGAAGGGGCAGTGCGGTCGCGCGTCCCGCTGCCGCACTCATCCGAGTCACTAAGGAGAAGTGATGTCTCGCATCGCGAAGGTTGGCGCTGTCGCACTGGGCACGGGCGCCATGGTGCTCAGCGGGGCCGGTCTGGCCGCGGCGGACGCCGACGCCAAGGCTGCGGCGATCGGCTCGCCCGGCTTCCTGTCCGGCAACGTGGTCCAGGTCCCGATCCACGTGCCGATCAACGTGTGCGGAAACACCGTCACCGTGATCGGTGCACTCAACGAGTCTGCCGGCGTCTGCAAGAACGGCAACGACGAAAAGGACAAGAAGGGTAAGAAGGACAACAAGAAGGCCGACAAGAAGGCCCTTCACCACCACGGCCGCTGAGTCTGCCGTTTTCCCCAAGAGCCCCGGCGTGTCTCAGCGTCGGGGCTCTTGCCGTGAAGCCTCGGCATCTCACGCGTACCGGTAGATGTGGCTGACATCCTCCAGTTCGTCCGGTGTCACGTCCCACGGCGGCAGCGTCTGGTGTCTCGCCACGATCCGGGCGTGCTGCTCATCACCTTGTCCCGGCGGTGTGGCGGGCAGGTAACGTGCCCTGCGGTGACGCAGGCGCCAGCGGTGCCACTGAAGGTCCACGAAGGCGTGATGCAGCCAGAAGACGGGGTCATTGACGGAGGCTCCGCCGAGTATCGCCCCACCGACCCAACCGTGCACCCGGTTGTGGTTGCGCCAGGAGGTGGCGCCTCGGCCGCCACCCCAGCCTTCCAGTTTGTTGCGGAACCCTCGTGGAACCGTCGAGTTCCAGGGCGCCACGTCATACACCGGATCCTTCAGCGCCCACTCCAGCTCTCTCTTCGTGGGCAGGCCGATCCGGGCGCGGCGGCGGCCGAGGTCACGGGTGAGGAACTTCAGGTCGGTCACGCCTGTCGTGATGGTCCAGTTGCCCTCTCGGTGGGCGAATGGACCGGTCATCACCTGGAGGTCGGATCGACGCCCGTTGCCGCCGAGGAGGTCCGCCGTCCAGGGCGCGGAAGTCGTCGTGCGGTCGCGCGTCCAGTCCCAGTACGGCACCGTCACCGAGGAGTCCACCCGGCGCAGCGCGCGCTCCAGGTCGAGCAGGAACCGGCGGTGCCAGGGCAGAAACGAGGGCGCCATGTGCGCGGCACGCAGCCCGTGCTCACCGTCCGCGGAGAAGTACTCGATGTGCATCCGCACGAACTCCTCGTACTCGCCCCGCCGTTTGACCTCCAGCAGCGCCTTGACGAAGCGGACTCGCTCGGCCTTGGTGAGCAAGCCGGCGTCCTTACGTACGTACGCCACGCCGGCTCCCCTTGTGCACATGCCCCGCGCCTCCGGTGCCCCTGGCCGGTTCACGCAGTCGTTGACCGGGGCCGAGCTGGTCGACGGCCGCGCGGGCGGCCTCGAGCGGTGACCGGTAGGAGCAGTAGTGGTCGACCATGCTCAGCCAGGTACCGTCGGCCCGGCGCATCAGATGCAGCGGTCGGCCGTCCACCGAGACCTGCCACCGGCCGGCCTCAGCCGTGCCACGCTCGGGGATCCACACACCTCGAATGCGGCGGCCGCTGTAGGTCTGGTCGAAGTGGGTGTCGAGCACCGCGTTCCCGGGCGCCGGGCCGGGGCGCCGAGGTCGGGAGGCGGTGGCGAACGGGACCATGACCGCAGCGAGTGCGCCCGCGGCCAGACCTCGCACCGCATCTCGCCGTGTGGCTTGTTCCGTTCTGGGCCGCGGCGGGCCCGGTGCCGCACCTGCGGCGCCAACCGATACCGCGCCGATGTCGACGACCATGATTCGCTCCACGCCCCTTCAGTTGTCTACAGCCGTAACCGAGGAACAACAAGGGCGGTTACCACCGCGCGACCATTGCGGTGACAACGGAGGCGGCCCCCGGAACCACTGGGGACCGCCTCCTGACTGATGAGTCTCGGCCCTACAGCCACAGATTGCCGTGCGCCGGCTTGGCCTCGTTCAGCGCAGCCACAGCCTCCTTAGCCGTAGGGAGCAGCGCGTTGGAACCCTCGGCAGTCACGTCGAGCGGAACCCGCGTGGTCATGTCGCCGCTGACGCTGGTGGCTGCCAGGTCCCGGGTACGGTGGCCCTCCGTCGCCGCGGGCGCCTGGTCCGGAGCAGGACGGGGGTCCGGGGCCTGCTGCGGAGCGGGGGCCTGATACGGAGCGGCCTGCGGAGCCGGCGCCTGATGCGGAGCGGCCTGCTGCGGAGCAGGAGCCTGATACGGAGCGGCCTGCTGAGGGGCGGGGGCCTGATACGGAGCCGGGGCCTGCTGCGGAGCAGCCTGCTGAGGGGCGGGGGCCTGATACGGAGCCGGGGCCTGCTGCGGAGCAGCCTGCGGGGTCGACGCGTAGTACGGAGCACTCTGAGCAGCCGGCGCCTGGTCGGGGGCGCTGTAACCGGTCGGCGCCTGCTGAGGAGCGTTGTAGGCGAACGCGGGGGTGGCGGAACCGGCGGCGATCAAGGACCCGGCAAAGACGGCGGCAGCCTTCAGAGACTTCATCGTGTTCCTTTCTTCGGCAACGCGCGTCGCCGGAGGGGATTCTGTCGCCGTGCCTAACGAGCCCTGGCCTGGGCGGAAACCGGAGAAGCCCAAGATTGCCGATACCTCATACGAGATCTATTAACAGACCGGGCCGCGGAACGGAAAAGAACCGGAGGAATACGCGAAGTGGGGCGGGAAGAACAACAGTCGTGGCGCCGCTCTCTGAGGTCGGCACCACGACTGGGCGTGGCTCAGGAGGCCGTCGGCTGCGCCGGCGGCAGCAGCGTGACTGCGGGGTACGTGACGGCCTCGGGCGTCGTCGACACCGATGTCGACGACGTGCTGGACGGCGTCGAGGAAACGGGCTCGTCCTGAAGCAGGTTGCCTCCGAGCAGTCCGGCGAGGAGGTCGTCCACCCCGTTCAGCAGGCCGTCGACGGAGGGAAGGATGCCGCCGACACCAGAGGTGATCGCCTGCAGGAGACTGTCGACAGCCCCCAGCACGAGGTCCAGCAGGTCGGTCACGGGGTCGGCGGCGCGCCGCTCGGGCGCTGCGGGCACCAGGGCGGGCAGGGCGGGAGCGGGAGCCGGCAACAGGACAACCGTCGACGTCACCGGGATTCGCGGGTCCTTGGCGGCCGCCTCGGCCAGGGCGGCCTTCGCTCCGGCTCCCAGCTTCCTGGCCTCGGCCGCGGGCAGTAGGCCGTTACTGTCCAGCACGGCGTTCAGCAGGTCGGCGACCGGGGTGAGCTCACCCCGGTTGAGTTTCGCGATCTGTGCGAGACGCGCATCCGCGCCGGGGAGCCGGGCGCCGGGCGCCACATGAGCGTGCCCGCGAGCCGAGTCGGCCGCCATGGCGACGGGGCCGGTGATACCGACCAGAAGGGCGGCGCACAGGGCGCTGGACGCGATGCGCCGTGCGGGCAGAGCACTCATGGGGATTCCTTTCGACGGCCTTGGATCTTGAGCCCACCGTGAAAGCGCCCGCGACTTCCCGCAACCGCTCATACGCCTTTCAGGATTTAACAATTCCCCCATTCGCCGTGCCCACCCTGATCAGACGGTATGTCAGGACGCTCCCTTCTCCACCTCTGCCGGAGTAAGGCACCGGCCGCCCCCGGGTGGAGGCGCTGACCGACGCAGGAGGCGACGGCCGGAACCCGCGAAGACTGGGGTTTCACGATTCCGACACACTTGTCAGACTTCACCGAATTTCTTCATCTATGTCCGATTGGTGACTAGAGTTGCGAACCGCCCGACGCACTCTCAGCGCGGACACACCGCACTCGTGGCGCTGCTGCCACGGCCACCTGTTCCGAAAGGGCAACGACCGGTCATGCGCCATCCTCTGGGCCCCGTGTTGCGCCGTGCGACCGTGGGCGTCCTGGCCCTTGCCGCCATGTGGGCAACCAGCAGTTCCCCGGCCGCCGCGCCGGCCGCCGCGCCCGCACCGGAGGCCGAGAGCCTCGGGTTCACCGGGCGGTACCTCACGCTCCAGCACGGCGGCATCGCACGCGCGGCCAACGCATCGATCACCTGCCGCACGACCCAGGGGCCTTCGTGCCGGGACGCCCAGGCAGGCGGGTCCGGTGTGAACGGCGACTTCGACATGTTCTACGTCGATGTCGACCGCGACCCCAACACCTACAACTCCTCCCGCGCGGAGGTCCGCCTCCCCAACGGCTCCCACGTGACCTACGCGCGCCTCTACTGGGGCGGCAACCTGCGCGTGGGCGAACAGAAGCCGCCGCAGGACAACGGGCGCGTGCTGATCGCCGAACCCGGCGGGGAGTACAAGGAGTTGGTCGCCGACACGACGGTCGGACACCGCGTGGCGGACGGCATGGACGCCTTCCAGGCCTCGTCCGACGTGACACGGCTGGTGCGGGAGGGCGGACCGGGCCTGTACACCGTGGCACAGGTCAACGTCGCCATGGGCAGTTCGGCGGCCGGGGCGTGGGGTGGCTGGACGCTCGTGGTGGTCTACGAGAATCCGTCGGAGCCACTGCGGCACCTCGCGCTCTGGGACGGCTTCACCCCGCTCAATTCCGGTGCAGGACAGGAAATTCCCCTGACCAACCTCGGGTTTGCCGCGGGCGCGTCGGGCCGTGCGGGGCTGGTGGCGTACAACGGCGACCGCGGCACCACCGGCGACGCGCTCACCATGACGACCGGCCAGTCCGAGGTCGCCCTCGGCAACGCCGCCAACCCCCAGGACGACGTCCTCAATTCCACCATCAGTGAGCCCGGGGCGGATGCGGCACGTGTGCCCGCGCACGCCAACAACCTCGGCTACGACTCCGACGTGTTCGATCTCGGCAGAGGCCTGCAGCACGCCGGTGACCAGGCGACCTTCCGGCTCCATTCCCAGCAGGACGCGGCGTGGGCCGGCGTGCTCTTCGTCGCCGTCGACGCACGGCGGTGACTTTGTCGCCGCCCGCCCCGAACACCTTCGCGAGCGAGGAATCCGCCCACATGCACCTGTCATCCACCGTCCCTCTCCCAAGAGTCCTGCACCTCACCCAACCGGTGGACGGCGGCGTCGCGCGCGTCGTGACGGACTTGGTCCGGGCACAACTGTCGGACGGCCTGGACGTCACCGTGGCCTGCCCCGACAGCGCGCTCACCACGAAACTGCGGACCCTCGGCGCGCGCGTACGGCACTGGCACGCGACGCGGTCGCCGGGTACGTCGCTCGTCCGGGAGGTACGGCACCTGGCGCGGGTGATCGACGAGGTGCGGCCCGATCTGGTGCACGCGCACAGCGCGAAGGCCGGGCTCGCCGGCCGGCTCGCGGTACGCGGGCGGATTCCGACGGTCTTCCAGCCGCACGCCTGGTCGTTCGAAGCGGTCAGCGGGGGCACCGCGGCCCTGGCGCTCATGTGGGAACGCTGGGGGGCGCGTTGGGCCTCACGCGTGGTGTGTGTGAGCGAGGCGGAACGCGCCACCGGCATGGGCGCCAGGATCACCGGCCGGTGGGCCGTCGTCCCCAACGGCATCGACCCCGAGCGCTTCCACCCGGCCGCCGCGGGCGCCGTGCGGGCCGGGCTCCCACCGCTCGCCGGAATCCACCCGGCGGCACCGCTCGCCGTGTGCGTGGGGCGGCTGTGCCGGCAGAAAGGGCAGGACGTCCTGCTGCGGGCCTGGGAAGCCGTCGTGCGGCAGGTGCCCGACGCCCGCCTCGTCCTGGTCGGCGACGGGCCGGACCACGACCGGCTTCGTGAGGGCGCCCCGGAATCGGTGGTGTTCGCGGGAGCCGTCGCCGACGCCTCCCCCTGGTACCAGGCCGCCGATCTCGTCGTCCTGCCGTCCCGCTGGGAGGGCATGGCCCTGGCGCCACTGGAGGCGATGGCCAGCGAGCGGCCCGTAGTGGTGACGGACGTCGACGGCGCCCGCGAGAGCCTGCCGCCCTCCTTCGCCGCCCGGTGCCTGGTCCCGCCGGAGGACCCGGCGGCGCTGGCCGGGGCCGTCACCGAGCTGCTGGCCGACCCACTGCTGCGCGAGTCGCTCGGCCATCAGGGCCGCCGGCACGTGCTGTCCACCCACGACGTGCGGTACACCGCCGAGGCCGTCTCGGACGTCTATCGCGAGCTGCTCGGCCCATGGACCGCCACCACCCCCAGCGCTGAGCACGGTCAGCCGCTCGGCACCGGACATGGCGCCGAGGTGAACCGGACAACCCAGCGCGTCGAGCCCACCGAGTACAGGGAGTCCATCCACTCGTGACCGCCGAACGTACCGTGCCGTCCCCCGGCGTACCGCCACGGGACCACGGATCCTCACCAGTCTCGGTCATGCCGCCGCGCGGCACCGCCACCGGTTTCCGGTCGTCCGCCCCGCGGGGCCCGGCCCGGCCCGCATCCCCCGTCCCGCTGCTCGTCGCGGACGGCGTCGCCGCCCTGGCGGGCGCGCCGGCGCTCACCGATGTCCAGCGCCAGCCACTGCTCGTCACCCTGCTGATCGTCATGTCGCTGCTGCTGCGCCGGCGCGACGGGCGGCCGCCGGTACCGGGGTTGCTGGAGGAACTGCCCGCCGTGTGCGGCCGCATCGCGGTGGCCTGGCTGGCACTCGCGGCGCTCCTGGCGGCGTACCGGCCGGAGCACGCGTTGTCCCTCCGTACCGTGCTGACGGGCCTCGCCCTGCACGCGGCGGCCGGCTGTGTGCTGCGCGGAGCCGTGCACGCGCGGCGGCGCGCCGCGCTGCTGCGCCACCCGCACACCGCACTCGTCCTCGGACCGGCGGCGACCGCGCAGCGCGTGGCCGCCGCCGTACTGCGTCACCCGCGGTGCGGCGTGCGGCCGGTGGGGATCGTCGCCGAGCAGCCGGACGGCACCGAGAGCCTGCCGGTTCTGACGACCCCGGAGGAGGTCGAGCGTGCGGTCATCCAGAACGGGGTGCGGGCGGTGCTGGCCGTTCACCCCTCCGTACGGGCCGAACAGGAGCCGCTGCTGCGGGCGCTGGCCGAGTCGGGCTGCGTGGTCTGGGAGGTCGACGCCGATTCCCCGTCGTACGCGACGCGGGAGCGGCTGGCCGGGTTCTCCTGCCGGCGCCTGGACATGTCCCCGGCCCGGCGCGGCAGCGCGGCCAAACGGACGCTCGACATTCTCGTGTCGGGAACGCTGTTGCTGCTGGTCAGCCCGCTGCTGCTGGCCTTCGCCGTGGCGCTGCGGATCAGTGACGGGCCGGGCGTGGTGTTCCGGCAGGAGCGCATCGGCAGAAACGGCGAGCCGTTCACGCTCCTGAAGTTCCGTACGCACCGCCCGGTCGACGAGCACGAGTCGGCGACCCGGTGGAGCGTGGCGAACGAGAACGAGATGCGCTGGTTCTGCCGGATGCTGCGGCGCACCTCGCTCGACGAGCTGCTCCAGCTGTGGAACGTGCTCCGGGGCGACATGAGCTTGGTCGGACCGCGGCCCGAACGCCCCTACTTTGTCGCGCAGTTCGGGCAGACCTACCCCGGTTACGCGGTCCGCCACCGCATGCGGACCGGCATCACCGGCCTCGCCCAGATCCACGGACTGCGCGGCGACACCTCGATCGAGGACCGCTGCCGGTTCGACAACGCCTACATCGACGACTGGTCCCTGTGGCAGGACGTCTGCATCCTGCTGCGCACCGCGGCCACGGTGGTACGTCCCACGGGGAGCTGACAGAGGTGAGCCTCGCACTGACACCGCTCCCCCGCCGCGTCGCCGCGCTGGCACCGGCCCTGCCCGTGGTGGCCGTGCCCGCCCTGTTGGCGCTGCCACTGACGCCGGACGGTGCGGGGCCCGCCGACGTCTTCTCCGGGCTGATGGTGGTGTATTGCGTGATCCGCCTCCTGGTCGAACGGCGGCGCCCGCTGTCGCCCGCCGCCGCCGTGGTTCTGGGCCTGCCGGTCGTGGGGCTCGCGCTCGCCGCCATGGGGGCGTTCTCACCCGATGCCGGGCTCACCGGCCTGGGCCGCTATCTGCAGACCTTCGTACTCGTCCCGGCGGCCGTGCTGCTGCTGCTCCGCGACCGGGCCGGCTTCCGGCTGGTGGCCTGGTCGTTCGTCGGGCTCGGTCTGTGTCAGGGGGCCGTCGGCGTCCACCAGTTCGTCACCCGGACCGGCGCCTCCTACCAGGGCGAGAACATCCGGGCGGTCGGCACCTTCGGACCGCACGACGTGATGGGCATGGCGACGGCGGTCTCCCTCGGCCTGGTGTGCGCGGTCGGGATCGCGCTGGGCCGGGTGTCCGTACGGCAGCGGGTGGCCGCCACCGCGTGCGCCTTGGTGCTGCTGCTGCCGCTCGCGCTCTCCTTCAGCCGCGGAGCGTGGATCGCGACCGTCCTGACGTGCACCCTCCAGCTGGTGCTGGCCGGGCTGCGGCGCGCGCTCATGGTCGTGGCGGCCACGTTCGCCGCGGGCGTGATCCTCGTGGGCGGGTTCGGTGTGGGCTCGGCGCTTCTGCAGGAGCGGATCGACAGCATCGCCCAGGTCACCGACGCTCCCGACCAGTCCGTCGTCGATCGGTACACCCTGTGGGCGTCGGCCACGGAGATCTGGCGGCAGCACCCGCTGACAGGGGTCGGGCTGAAGGGCTTCCCCGAGTACCGGGACGGGCACGCCACGCTCGCGCTGTCGTCGGGCAGCGAGACCGACGGCGCGGGTGTGGCCTACCAGAGGCAGCCGCTGCTGTCGCCGCACAACATGTATCTGCTGGTGCTGAGCGAGCAGGGCCTGATCGGGCTGCTCGCGCTCGCCGGGAGCTGGCTGGCACTGCTGGTGTGCGGGATGCGGCGGCTGCTGCGCGTCCGCGACCGCGGGCCGGGACTCGAGTGCGGACTCGTCGCCTGCGGGCTGCTGGTCTGGCTGCTGACCGACTTCATGTACGGAGACATCGGCGGCCCCTCGACCGTGCTGATCGCCGTGGCCATGGGGCTCGGGGCGTGGTGGGCGCTGACCGGCGAGACGCGTGCGGATGCGCCCCGCAGCGTGGTGTGGGAACACGCCGAGGAGGCCCTGGCGCGATGACGGTGGTGCCTTCGCAGTCCCCCGGCTCCGAAACGGACGACGCGGCGACAGTGCCCGCGGCGCGTGCCGCCACCAAGGCAGGGGACGGTGCCGACCCGTCCTCGGCGGCGTCGGTTTCCGGGAGTTTCCTGGCCAGGGCCGCGCTCGTCACGGCGTCGCTGTCCATCGTCGGCTCACTGCTCGGCCTGGTGCGCGACCAGTCGCTGGCGCGGCTGTTCGGCGCCGGGAGCGACACGGACGCCTTCCTGGTCGCATGGACCGTCCCGGAGTTCGCCGCCACGCTGCTCATCGAGGACGGGCTGGCGATCGCGCTGATCCCGGCGTTCAGCATGGCGCTGGCGCGCCGCGCCCGGGGCGCCCCGGGCGACCCGGTCCGCGCCCTGGTCGGCGCCACCCTGCCCCGGCTGTGCCTCGCCCTCGCCGCGGTGGCCGCGCTGATCGCCGGCACGGCTCCCTACCTGGTCCAGGCTCTCGCTCCCGGCCTGCCCGACCCCCGGCTCGCCGCCGACTGCACCCGGATCACGGCGACCTGCGTGCTGGCCTTCGGGCTCGCCGGGTACTGCAGCGCCGCCCTGCGGGCACACCGCTGTTTCCTCGCGCCCGCGGCGATCTACGTCGCCTACAACGCCGGCATCATCGCCGCGATGTTCCTCCTCGGCGACGGCTGGGGCGTGCGCTCCGCCGCGGTCGGGGTGGCGGCGGGCGGCTGTCTGATGGTGGCGGTGCAACTGCCGTCGCTGTGGCGGCGACTGGCGTCGCCCACGCCGCCCCTCGCCAGGGCCGGGGCGGACGTCGAGGAGCGGCCGATGCAACTCGCCCTGGTCGCCGCCGTACTCCTCTTCGCCCTGTGCCGCCAGTCTCAGGTCCTCGCCGAGCGCTTCCTCGCCTCCGGCCTGCCCGCCGGTGCCATCTCGCACCTGAACTACGCGCAGAAGGTCGCCCAGATCCCGATGACGCTGTCGTTGATGGTGTGCACCGTCACCTTCCCGGTGGTGGCGCGGGCCCTCGCGGACGGTGACACCGCGCGGGCCCGCAGCCGCGTGGAGCGGGATCTGGCGCTCGCCTCGTGCCTGGTGCTGCTGGGCACGTGCGCGGTGATCGCCTGCGCCCCCCAGATGATCGAACTGCTCTTCCAGCGGGGCGCGTTCACCGCGAGCGACACCGCCGCGACGGCGGACGTCATGCGCGTGTACGCCCTCGGGCTGCTGAGCCAGACCCTGGTGGGCGCGCTCGTGCGCTCCTACTTCTCGGCGGGCCGGGCCAGCTGGTATCCCCTGGGCGCGATGACGGCGGGCATCGCCGTGACGTCCTGGATCGGCGCCGCCACCGTGCACTCCTGGGGCGTGGCGGGGATCGCCGCCGCCAATGCCCTCGGCATCACCGTCACGGCCGCCCTGCTGCTCGCCGGGCTGCGAGCGGGCCGGCTGAACAGCCCCCACAGCGTCTCGGTCCGGGTCGGGCGGGTCCTGGCCGAACTGGGCAGGCTGGTGTGCGCCGCGGTCGTCGCCACGGCCGCGGGGGCGTTCGCCGCGAGCCGGCTGCCGTCCCCGGCGGCGGGCCTCGCGGCCGGCTTCCTGACCGTGACCCTCGTCTTCCTCCCGCTCACCTGGGCCCTCGGTGCCCAGACTCCCGCGTCCGCTCTGCGCTCCCTACGCGCCGTCACACGAAGGCTCACACATGGCCGCTTCCGTTGATTCCCTCGGCACCGGCAGACCCGCGGCCCCGCACAGGGGTCCCGTCCCGTGGGTGGCGATGTACCACTCCGTGGGCGACTGCTCGGACGACCCGTACCGCATCACGGTCACGCCCGAGCGGCTCGGGAGGCAGCTGGCCTGGCTGCGCCGGCGCGGGCTGCGGGGCGTGTCCGTGACCGAGCTGCTCGCCGCCCGCGCCCGGGGCGAGGGGCGGAACCTGGTCGGGCTGACCTTCGACGACGGGTACGCCGACTTCGTCACCGACGCCCTGCCGCTGCTGCACCGCTGGGACTGCGGCGCCACCCTCTTCGTGTTGCCCGGACGGCTCGGCGGCGAGAACGCCTGGGATCCGCTCGGTCCGCGCAAGCCGCTCCTGACCGCGGACGGCATCCGGCGCGCGGCCGCCGAAGGCGTGGAGATCGGCTCGCACGGGCTGACGCACGTCGACCTCACCAAGGCGGACGACCTCACCCTCAAGGCCGAGGTCGCCGAGAGCCGCGCACAGATCGAGGAGCTGACCGGCGCCCCGGTCGACGGTTTCTGCTACCCGTACGGCACGATCGACGCCCGCGCCGTCCAGGCCGTACGGGAAGCGGGATACGCCTACGCCTGCGCCATCGACCCCGGCCCGCTGACCGGCCCGCACGCCCTGCCGCGCGTATACGTCGGCCAGGACGACACGGTCTGGCGCCTGCACCTCAAGTACGGGCTGCACCGGCTGCGCCGGCGCCCGGTGGAGGGCCTGTGAGATGAGGGCTCTGCACATCATCACCGGCCTCGGCGTCGGTGGGGCCGAGCAGCAGTTGCGTCTGCTGCTGCGTCACCTGCCCGTCGACTGCGACGTCGTGACGCTCACCAACCCCGGTGCGGTCGCCGAGGGCCTCGCGGCCGACGGCGTCCGCGTCACGCATCTCGGCATGGGCGGCAACCGTGACCTGGCCGCGCTGCCGCGCCTGGTCCGGCTGATCCGCGCCGGCGGCTACGACCTGGTGCACACCCACCTGTACCGGGCCTGCGTCTACGGCCGGTTCGCCGCGCGCGCGGCCGGGGTCCGGGCGGTCGTCGCCACCGAACACTCCCTGGGCGACTCGCAGATGGAGGGCCGGAGGCTGACGGCAGGGGTGCGCGGGCTGTATCTCGCCAGCGAGCGGCTCGGTTCGGCGACGGTCGCCGTCTCCCCGACGGTGGCCGAGCGCCTGAAGCGCTGGGGCGTGCCGGCGCCCCGCATCGAGGTCGTCCCGAACGGCATCGACCTGGACCGTTTCCGCTTCGACCCGGAGCGGCGCGAGCACACCCGCCGGCTCCTCGGCCTGCCGGAGGACGCCTGGGTCGTGGGCGGTGTCGGCCGGCTCACCGCGGGGAAGCGGTTCGATGTCCTCGTCCGCGCGCTCACCCTGCTCCCGGACGACCACCGGCTGCTGCTGGTGGGCGGGGGCCCCGAGGAGCACGCCCTGCGTCGCACGGCCCACGAGGCCGGCGTGGCCGGCCGTGTCGTGTTCACCGGCGAGCGTCCCTACGTGCCCGACGGCTCGCCCGGTCCGGACCTGCCCTCGCTCACCTCGGCGATGGACCTGCTCGCGTCCCCGTCCACGGAGGAGGCCTTCGGTCTGGCGGCCGTGGAGGCGCTGGCGTCCGGCCTGCCCGTGCTCTACGCCTCCTGCCCGGCCATCGAGGATGTGCGGCCGCCCGCCGCCGGCGCCCGGCGGGTGCACGGCGGCCCCGAGGCATACGCCCGCGCGATCGCCGAGGTCCGCGCGGCCGGCGCCCGGCCGCGCACGGCCTCGGAGGTCGCCCATCACTACAGCATCACCCACTGCGCGGCCCGTCTGACGGACGTGTACGCGGCAGCGGTCTCCAGTTCGCCGTCCCTCTCACCTCTGGGAGCCACCTCCTCATGACCGACACCTCACCCCGTCAGCGCCGCTTGTCCCTGGCTCGTCTCAGGGGGCTTCCCCTGTGGTCCGTGCTCGCGGCCGGCACCCTCGCCGGGGGTCTGCTCGGCGGTGCGTACGGCGTGCTCACACCCTCCACGTACACGGCCACGAGCTACGTCATCGCCGTGCCGACCGGGAAGTCCACGCCGGACGCCGCCCTCGGATTCGCTCAGGCGTACGGCCGGGTCGCCACCCAGCTCGCAGTGCTCGGGGACGCGCAGGTGTACGCGGGTGTGCCGGTGCACACCCTGCAGCGCAGTGTGCGCACGGCGACGTCCCCGGACGCGCCGATGGTCGCCGTCTCGGCCATCTCCTCGCGCCCCGGCCTCGCCGTCGACATGGCCAACGCGGTCACCCGCGCGCTGACCCGACACGCGGACGACAGCAGGGGCAACACCAACGTGCGGCTCGTGCAGTTCTCGCGGGCGGTGGAGCCGAGCGAGCCGACGTCCGCGTCACCGGCGGTGACCGGTCTGGTGGGGGCGAGCGCGGGCGGTCTGCTGGGCGGCCTGGCCCTGCTGGCGCGGCCGAGGAAGGCCGGCCAGGACGACGAACCCGCCCCGGCCCCCTCGGTGCCCGGCCCGGCCGCCGCCGCCGATGCGCACGGACAACGGTGACGACGGCGGGCCTGGCGGGACACGGCACCGGGGAGCGCTGTTTCACCGCTCCCTACCACCAGTCGAAGCGGAGGCAGAGCTTCCCGCCGAGCCACTCCTCCACCCAACTGCCCAGGTCCAGCGGCGTGCAGTCCGCCGGGGGCGGCGGTGTGCTGGGTGGGGTCGGCTTCGGCGTGGGCGTGAGGGGCGGGGTCGCCTGGTCGGTCCGGCCGAACAAGGTGGACCGGTAGACGTGGGACGACCTCGGGTTGGCCCCGCACTGCCACACTCCGTGCGGGCAGTAGTCGGTCAGCGTGTTGTAGAGCGGTTTGTGCTCCTCCATCCAGGCGAGCATGCTCCGCATGTACTCGGCATTGTCACCGTTGCGGAAGAGCCCCCATTCCGGATAGGAAATGGGTTTGCCGTGAGCCTTCGCGAAATCCACATGGTGCTGCAGCCCGTAGGGCTCTTTCACCTGTTGCTCGAACGACATTCCGGCCGGCTGGTCGTAGGAGTCCATGCCAATGATGTCGACCGTGTCGTCTCCCGGATAGCATTTCGTCCATGGAACGGCGTCCACGCCACGACTCGGCGTGAAATCGAACCGAAACTTCTGGCCCGGCACGGAACGCATGGTGGTGACGATCCGATTCCAGTACTTTTTCCAGGCCTCCGGGTCCGGCCCACACCGATGGGTGTACGTGGTGCCGTTCATTTCCCAGCCGAGCACGATGACCGTGTCCGGCACCTTCAACTCCACCAGCCGCTCGGCGAGGACACGGAAGTGGTGATCGAACTCCCCGGCCGCGCCCTGCCGCAGCAGCCACCGGACCTCGCCGTCGGAGACGCCCTCCTCATTGCGCTCCTGCATGGGGACGTTGAGGACGAGCATGCGCTCGGCCTTCTTGTTGCGCCAGTGCGCCCACACCTTGAGGAAGTCGGCGGAACCCTCGATGTCGCGCCAGCGGTGGCCCGGCAGATAGGTGTGTCCGGCGCGGAGCTCGGCGCCGCCCAGCCAGTGGCTGAACAGCGGCATCCGGGCCACACCGCGGGCATCGGACTTGAGGAAGACACCGAAGGCCGGGGCTTCCTCACCCGCCGGAGTGGTGGCCGGGGCCGGGGGCAGGGGGACGGCCGGAGGCGCGAAGGCCGGGGGCGTGGCCACGGGTGTCGTCGGGCTCGGTGCCGGAGCCCGAGGATCGGCGGCTCGCGCCACCCCCACCCCCGCCACGGGGCCGGACGCCAGGGCGGCCGACGCGGCGACCGCTGCCGCGCCCAGGGCAAGCCGGCGGGCCCCGGCCCGCTTGTGCTGTGGGGCCATGCCTGTTCCTTCCTTCGCTCTCGTCCGGACTGCTGCCATTGTTTGTGTTATTGACGGGCAGTCACATGAAGTCAGTCACAGAAAAGCCAATAGCGCCACAACCGTTACGACTTTCGAGTGCCGGGCTCGCCCGTGCGGGTGAGCCGATCAGAAAAGAAAGAGAGAGTTCGTGTCGCTACTCGACATCCGCGTCCCCGCTGTGCTGCTGCGGATCGACCGGAATCCCTTTCACCACGGAACCCTGGGGGCCGCGCGTTCGCTCGGCAGGTCGGGAGTGGAGGTACACGTCGTCGCGGATTCCGCGGAAAGTCCCGTGGGCGCGTCACGTTACGTACGTCAAATGCATCCCCCGCCGCTCCCGGGAGCGTCCCCGGACGACGTTCTCGCCGTGCTGCGCCGCGTGGCCGACGGGATCGCACGCCCCGCCGTGCTGGTCCCGTTGGACGACGCGAGCGCGATCGCCGTGAGCCGGATGCGGGACGAACTCGCCCCCTCCTACCTCCTGCCCTCGATGCCGGGCGGCCTCGCCGAACGCGTCGCCGACAAGGCGGAACTGGCCGCCGTGTGCACGTCCACCGACGTCCCGCACCCGACGACACTGATCCCGGACAGTCCGGCGGAGGTCGCCGACGCCATGCGGCGGCTCGGGCTGCCGGTGGTGGCGAAGTGGAGCCGGCCCTGGCTGCTGCCCGCCGGCAGCGGGCTGCGCAGCACGGTGCTGGTCCGGTCCGTGCAGCAGGCCCGGGAGCTGTTCCTGCGCACCGAGGAAGCGGGCAGCCGGCTGCTGCTCCAGGCGTACCTGTCACCGGGGCCGGACCGGGACTGGTTCTTCCACGGCTACGCAGACCACTCGGGCACCGTGCGCGCGGGCGGACCGGGCCGCAAGCAGCTGGCCTGGCCGCGCGGGGCGGGGCTGACCGCGGTCGGCTGCTGGACGCCCAACACTCAGGTGCAGGCGCTGGCCGAGCGGCTCACCGGCGAGCTGGGCTACCGGGGCATCTTCGACCTCGACTTCCGCCGCTGCGGCGCGACGGGCCGCTATCACCTGCTCGACTTCAATCCGCGCGCCGGCGCCCAGTTCCGGCTCTTCGCGGACAGCGCGGGCCTGGACGTCGTACGGGCCATGCACCTGGACCTGACGGGCCGTCCACTGCCGGACGGGCTCCCGATGCCCGGGCGGGCGTTCGTGGTGGAGAACTACGCGCCCCTGGCGGCGCTGCGTGCGGCGCCGGGCGGGCGTGAGCTGGCCTGGTACGCCGCTGACGACCGCTCCCCCGGACGGGTCATGTGGGCCCAGTGGTGCCGGCACGTGTCCCGCCGGCTGCGTGAGCGGCTGGGCACGACGACGGCGGCGCCGACGCCCCGGCTGATCCCCCGGGCAGCCTCGCCCTCCCTGACCGACAACGAGAAAGCGAGCAGTTGATGGTGTACGACCTTCTGGTGGTGGGCGCAGGCCCGTACGGCCTGTCGATCGCGTCCCACGCCGCGGCCGCCGGGCTGAACCTGCGCGTGTTCGGCCGACCCATGGCCTCCTGGCGGGACAACATGCCCCGCGGCATGTTCCTGAAGTCGGAACCGTGGGCGTCCAACCTCTCCGACCCGGCCGGGCGGTGGCGACTGGACGTCTACTGCGCCGAGCACGGCCTGACGGCACGTCACGCGAAGCCGATCCCGGTCGAGGCGTTCGCGGAGTACGGCCTGTGGTTCGCCCGCCACGCCGTGCCGGAGGTGGACGAGCGCACGGTGACCCGTGTGGCGGCCGCACCCCACGGTTTCACGGCGGTCACCGAGGACGGGGCGGAGGTGCACGCCCGGACGGTCGCCCTGGCGGTCGGCGTGATGCCGTTCGTCGAGGTGCCGCAGGCACTGCGCGGACTGCACCCCGCGCTGGTGACACACAGCAGCCACCACAGCGACCTCAACCGCTTCCGCGGCAAGGACGTCACGGTGATCGGCGGCGGTCAGGCGGCCCTGGAGACGGCGGCGCTGCTCGCCGAACAGGGCACCCGCGTCCGTGTGCTGGCGCGAGCGGAACAGCTGCGGTGGAACGATGTGCCGCCGCCCTGGGAGCGCCCTTGGTGGCAGTCGGCCCGCTCCCCCCACAGCGGGCTCGGCCCCGGATGGCGCAACTGGTTCTACGCGGAGCGTCCGGGCCTCTTCCGGCGGCTGCCGGAGCCGACCCGGGCTCGCATCGCGACCACGGCGCTGGGGCCGGCGGGCGCGTGGTGGGTGCGGGACCGGGTGGAGGGCGTGGTGGAGCTGCTGCCGGGCCATGAGGTCACCGCGGCCTGTGCGGTGCCGGGCGGGGTACGGCTGGACACGGTGAGCCGCGCGGGTGCCCTGCGCAGCCTGGAGACCGAACACGTCATCGCCGCGACAGGGTTCCGGGCGCGTTGCGACCGGCTCGGACTGCTCGCCCCCGAGTTGCGCGGAACGCTTGCGGCACTGCCGGACGGCTCCCCGGAGGTCGGGCGCAGCTTCGAGTCCTCCCACCCCGGCCTGTTCCTCGCCGGCCTGGTGACGGCCTCGGGCTTCGGCCCGGCCATGCGCTTCGTGCAGGGCGCGTCCTTCACGGCGTCGACCCTCGTCCGGGGTGTGCGCCGCCGACTCGGGACGACACCGGCGGGCGGCACCGTCCCCGCACCGGTGGACGGCAGCCGGAGCGAGTCGCCGTCGCCGGTACGGCGCTGACGGGGAACCGCGCGGATGACACGGGGGCCGCTGGCGGCGACGGAGTCGTCAGCGGCCCGCCCTCGTGCCGGGGACGGCGGTAGAGGGTGCGGTGTGACGCGACGGCCGACACCCCCCGGATCAAGTCGACGGGGGGTGCGGGTGACGCTTGTCCCGGGAAGCCAGGGGCCTCGCACCGGGACCAGGAAAGTGACGGGACGGCTCCGGCGTCCGGCCCGCCCCGGGCCTGGCGAGCGGTTCCGGCGGAGAGTCGCTGCCGATCCGGCCCGTGCGGCGTGTGGTCCCCGGACCGGCTGTGGCCTGCCTGTGGTGGTGGCGGGCGCCGGTCCGGGGTGGGATGCGGGTGCCGGGCGGGTCGCGTCCGGCACCCGGTGCCGGCTAGCGGGACCAGGTGGTGCGACCGCGGCGGTACAGCAGCACCCCGCCGGCCATCAGGGCGGCACTGGCGACCGAGGCGGCCACCAGGGCCTCACTTCCGGTCTCGGCCAGCTGGGGCAGCGGGCCGCTCTCCGTCTCCTCTTCCGGGGTGGACGGCGTCTCGCTGTCCTTCTCGGGCGCGGGCGGGGAGTCCGGCGTCTCCTCGTCGTGCGGGGTGGGGCGGTCCTTGGCCGGCGGGACCTTCCGGTCCTCACCACTCGGCTTCTCGGTGTCGTCCTCGCCGCCGTAGCCGCCGTGGCCGCCGTACGAGCTGTTGTGGCAGGAGTTCTCGGACGCCTCGTTGAACACCCCGAGTCCGGCGACGTTGTTGCCGCACGCGTTCACCGGCACGTCGACCGGCACCTGCACGACGTTCCCGGATCCCACACCGGGGGAACCCTTCGCGACCCCCGAGGCGTCCGCGCCGGAGCCCTTCCCCTTGTGCGAGCTGTTGCGGCAGACGTTGCCGAACGACTCGTTGAGCGCCGCGAGCACGTCGACGGTGTTGCCGCACAGGTTGATCGGCACGTCGATCGGCACCTGCACGTTGTTCCCGGACAACGCACCGGGAGAGTCCTTCGCCACTCCCGACGCGTCGGAGTCAGCGAGGGCGGGGCTGCCATACAGGGACAGAATCCCCGTGGCGGCGGCCGCCGCGAACGCTCCCTTGCTCAGGGTCTGTCGCATTGCAGTTGTCCTCCTGCTTGAAGAATTGGGGCAGCCGGCCGCGGAACGGAGATCCACATCCAAGGTCGGCGGTGTGGCGGCGTGGAAAGTCGCAGCGCTGAACAGGAATGAGGCGTAGGGGATGCCCGCTCGCGCCGAAGGGGCCGCGGAGTCGGTTCAGCGTTCCTCGCCCTGGCCCATCGCGACGGCCGGTCCGCCGGCAGGCGCCGGGGCAGTGGCCGTCGTCGGCATGTCGATGGCAGAAGCGGCGGCGGCCGCGACGTTCATAGCCTCCTTGAGCACTGCGCGTTCCTTTCTCGTAGCGCCGCATGCTCTACTGCCTCATCAACCCGGTGCAGGAGAATTGGTTCCGCAGGTTCACCCGGTTGGCCCGCGTCGCATGTCGAAAGACCGCAACCTTGTTCAATCCCGGCGGCGGTCGGCCTGTTCGATGGCCTCGGCGAGTTCGCGCACCGCCCCGTCCTCCGTGGCCCCGGACAACGCGCGAGCACGGTCGGCGAGTTCGGCGAAGGGGACCGGGGCTCCGGGGAGGCGGCGGTGGCGGTCGTCGCCGGAGCGGAGGGCGTCGGCGAAGTAGGCCGCCACCGCGGTGACCTGGAAGCGGCTGGGGGCGGCACGCAGGGAGTCGTGGAGGGCACCGGTCTCGAGGTCGCCGGACTCCTCGTGCGGGTCGCGGGTGTCGGGGTCGAGCCAGCGGACGGTGGCGGTGGCGAGGTGGCCCTCGGCGCCGGGCTCGGTGCGGACGGCGTACAGGGCGGTGACGGTGTGGCCGGGGCCGACCTCGCCGCCGTCGACGCGGTCGTCGCGGAAGTCCTCGTCGGCGACCCGGCGGTTGTCGTAGCCGACCAGGCGGAACTCCTCGACGGTCTCGGGGTCGAAGGCGACCTGAGCCTTGGCGTCGCGGGCGGTGAGGTCGATGTTGCGCGGGAGTTCCTCGCAGAAGACCTTGCGGGCCTCGTCCTCGTCGGACACGTAGACGGTGTGGCCGTCGCCCTTGTCGGCGAGGCGTTCCATCAGGGCGTCGCCGTAGTCGCTGCCGACGCCGACGCCGAAGAGGGTGACGCCGTGCTCGCGGCGTTCGCCGGAGATCCGCTCCAGGATCGTGTCGGCGTCGGTGTCGCCGGTGTTGGCGAGGGCGTCGGAGACGAGGACGACCCGGTTGGTCGCGCCCTTGCGCAGGCCCTCGACGGCCGTCTCGTAGCCGGTCTCGACGCCCGCGCCGAGGTTGGTGGAGTCGCGGGTGTCCAGCTCGGAGACGACGTCGTGGATCTCGTCGCGGTTGCCGTCGAGGCGCGTCATGGGCAGGACGGTCTCGGCCTCGTCGCTGAACGTGACGATCGCGACCGAGTCGTCGTCGCGCAGCCGGTCCGTCATCACGGACAGGGACTCCTGGGCGAGGTCCAGGCGGCCCGGTTCGGCCATGGAGCCAGAGACGTCGATGACGAAGGTGAGGGCGGCGGGCGGGCGTTCGCCGGTGCGTTCCGTGGTGCGGGTGGCCAGGCCCACGCGGACCAGGGACCAGTCCTCGTCGGCGGTGCGGGCGCCGTCCACGGTGACCGAGAAGCCGTCGCCGTCGGGGCGTTCGTAGTCCTGGCGGAAGCTGTTGACGAACTCCTCGGGGCGGACCGTCGAGGGGTCAGGGAGCCGGCCGTCGGCCAGGGCGCGGCGGGCGTAGTCGTAGGAGGCGGTGTCGACGTCGAGGGCGAAGGTGGACAGGTTGTCGGGGGCGGCCTCGCGGTCCTGGTCCTCCTGCTCGCTCGTGCCGTCCTCGTCTCCGTGAGCGGGCGCGGGCAGACCCGAGATGTCGCGGTCGGCGGCCTTGCTGCCCTCACTGCTGCCGCCTCCCCCGCTGCACGCGGTGAGCAGCAGCCCGCCCGCCGCCGTGAGCGCCAGCAGCAGCCTGCGTGTCCGGTACCGCTCGTACGGCTTCATCGTCCGTGCCCCCTTGGTCCGTTGGCGTCGCCTTCTTGCGACTGTGACGGCGCGGGGGGCCGGAACGTGCGGTACGGGGGGTTGCGGAAGCGTCTCGAAGCGGCCACGGGGACCGGTCTTCGAGACCGGTGGGTGATCCTCCGTTGACCTAGGAGACGACGTCCTTGCGGGCGAACCCGCGGAAGGCCAGGGCGAACAGCACGAGCGCGTACGTTACGGAAATCGACGTGCCCTGGATCATGTCCGTCCACTGCAACTGCGGTTGGACGGCGTCGAGCCAGGCGTACTGCCAGTGCGCGGGCAGGAAGTGCCGCCAGTCGCCGAGGGCCGTCACCTCGTCGAGGACGCTGCCGATGATGGTCAGGAACACCGCTCCGCCGACCGCGCCGAGCGGGGCGTCCGTCCGGGTCGACAGCCAGAACGCGAGGGCCGCGGTGACCAGTTGGGACACCATGATGTACGCGACGACGATCAGTATGCGCACGGCGGCGGTGCCGGTGGGCAGGGTGCCGCCGGTGGGCAGTTCGAGCGGGCCCCAGCCGTAGGCGGCCGTGCCGACGACGAGGGCGACGATCGGGAGCAGGACCAGCGCGGCCAGGCTCAGGCTGAGTCCGACGGCGAGCTTGGACCACAGCAGCCGGGCCCGCGGTACGGGGGCCGCGAGCAGGTAGCGCAGGGACGACCAGCTGGCCTCCGAGGCGACCGTGTCGCCGCAGAACAGGGCGACGGGGATGACGAGGAGGAACCCGGCGGCGGAGAAGAGGTTGACCGCGGCGAAGTTCGCTCCGGAGGCCGTCGCCGTGTCCATCAGGTTCACGCGGTTGTTGTTGCCGCCCGGGTCGCCGCCGACCTGGAAGGCGATGAGCAGGATGATCGGCAGGGCGAACAGGACACCGCCCATGACCATCGTGCGGCGCCGCTTCAGCTGCCGGACCAGCTCGACCCGGAACGGCAGGGTGCGGCCCGCGCGGTAGCCCTCGGCGACCTCGACGGGCTCGGCCCGGTCGGCGAGCTTGCTCATGCTTCGGCTCCGATCAGGGTGAGGAAGGCGTCCTCCAGGCGGCGGTGCGGGCCGACCGACCGCACGGGTACGTCCAGCCGCACGAGTTCGGCGACCAGGCGCTGCGGGGTGCCGTCGGCGTCGAGCTGGACCAGGAGTCCCTCGTCGACGGGCACGGCCGAGGCGACGCCCGGCAGGGCGGCGATCTTCTCGACGACGGGCTCGTCCACGGGCGTGGCCGTGCCCACCAGGAGGGTGTCGCCCGAGCCGACGATGTCCTCGACCGGGCCCGCCTGGACGAGCTGCCCGTGGTCCATCACGACCAGGTGCGTGCAGGTCTGCTCGACCTCCGCGAGGAGGTGGCTGGAGACGATGACCGTGCGCCCGGCCGCGGCGTAGCGGATCATCACCTCGCGCATCTCGCGGATCTGGGGCGGGTCGAGGCCGTTGGTCGGTTCGTCGAGGATGAGCAGGTCCGGCATGCCGAGCATGGCCTGGGCGATGGCGAGGCGCTGGCGCATGCCCTGGGAGTAGGTGCGCACGGCGCGGGCGAGCGCGTCGCCGAGGCCCGCGATCTCCAGGGCCTCCTCCATGTGTGCGTCCTCGGCCGGGCGGCCGGTGGCGCGCCAGTACAGCTCCAGGTTCTCGCGGCCGGACAGGTGCGGCAGGAAGCCCGCGCCCTCGACGAAGGCGCCGACCCGGGACAGGACCGGGGCGCCCGGGCTGATGGCGTGGCCGAAGACGCGGATCTCGCCGCCGTCCGGCTTGATCAGGCCCATCAGCATGCGCAGGGTCGTGGTCTTGCCGGCGCCGTTCGGGCCGAGCAGGCCGAGGACCTGGCCCCTCTCCACGCGGAAGGACAGGTCCTTGACGGCGTACCGGTCGGAGGACTTGGCGTACCGCTTGGTCAGGTCCGTGATCTGGAGGGGCACGTCGGCGAGGTCGGGGTCCGGCGGGGCGGGTGCGGCCGTGCGGCGGCGTCCCGTGATGATCAGCGCCAGGGCGATCACGGCGCCGGCGAGCGGCATCCACCACACCCAGGCGGGCAGCGGGCCCTGCGCGTTGCTCTCGCCGAGCGCCGACGGGACCTTCAGATCTCCCTTGAGGGAGACGGTGTGCGTGGCCGGGGTCGCCGGGGAGGCGTAGCCGAGGTCCGTCGAGGCGAGGACCAGGCGCAGCCGGTGGCCGTCGTTGACCTCGTGGTCGATGGCCGGGAGGGTGATGGTGACGTCCTTGCCGGCCTTGGCGCCCTCGACCCTGATGGGCGTGACGAGCTGGGAGGGCAGCACCGGCTGGGTGCGGCCCGGGCCGACGTCGTAGACCTTGGCGAAGAGCACGGCGTCGTCGCTGGTGGACTTCACGTGGACCGTGGCCGTCGGGGAGCCGGTGATCTGGACGTCGTCCCGGAACGGGGCCGACTCGAACGCGGCGAACTGGCCGGGGAAGTCGAGGGAGATCCCGACGCCGAGCGAGGAGAGCTGGCTGAGGCCGCCCGCGCCGCCGAGGCCGGGCAGGGCGGAGACGCCGGGCGGGCTGGCGCCGGGCGGGTTGTCGAAGCTCTGCTCGCGGCCGGCCAGGGCGATGGAGCGCTGCTTGCTCTCCAGGCCGGGGTAGCGGTCCGAGGTCACGCCGGTCAGGCGGGGTTCGCCGTCGCCGGAGCCGAGGCCGAGGGTGCGGGTGACGCGGAAGGCGGGGCCGGTGTCGGCGCCCTTGTCGTCCTTCAGGTAGCGGTCGAACCAGCTCTGCACGCGGCCCTGGACGCGGCTCGTCTCCATGTCGCCGCCGTCGTGGCCGCCCGCGATCCAGTCGACGTCGACGGGGGCGCCGTTGGCACGGATGGCCTTCGCGGCCTGGTCGGCCTGGCCGAGCGGGAAGAGGGAGTCGGACTGGCCCTGCATCAGCAGGGTCGGCACCTTGATGTTCTTGCCGACCGCGGAGGGCGAACGCTCGTCGAGCATCTTGCGCGCCTCGGCGTCCGGCTCGCCCGACTCGGCGACCCGCTCGTACATCCGGCACAGCGCGGGCTCGAACCGCTCGCAGCCGCCGCCGGAGTTGACGAAGATGCCGGCCCACAGCTTCTTGAACACGCCGTTCGGGAACAGCGCGTCGGCGAGGTTCCAGTACGTGATGGCCGGGGCGATGGCGTCCACCCGGGTGTCGTGTCCCGCCGTGAGCAGCGCGATGGCACCGCCGTAGGAGGCGCCGCCCATGCCCACGCGGGGGTCGCCGGGCTTGTCGAGTTCGACCTGGGGCTGCTTCGCGAGCCAGTCGATGATCTTCGAGACGTCGGCGACCTCGCCCTCGGGGTCGTTCAGTCCGATCTTCCCGTTGGACTTGCCGAAGCCGCGCGCCGACCAGGTCAGCACCGCGTAGCCGTCTCTGGCGAGATCCTCGGCCTGCTGCCGTACGTCGTTCTTGCTGCCGCCGAAGCCGTGGCCGAGCAGGACGGCGGGGCGGCGGCCGTCACCGCCGGAGGTGAAGTACGAGGTGTCGATACGTACCCCGTTCCCCGTGTCCAGGACCCGGTCGGCGCGGTCGACCGGGGGCACCTCGTCGGACGCGACGGCCGTCCACGTCCCCGCTCCCGCGAGCACGACGACGGCGGCCCCGGCGGCGAGGAGCCTCCGGGGCCTCCGAAGCAGCCCGTTCAGTCCGGGCAGTCGAAGATCCATGCGTCAACGGTACGGGGTCAACCTGTCGAACAGTTGTCGACCGGAGACTGAAGTACGGACCCTCCCCGGGGAGTACGGGGGCCTTCGGCATACCGCGGGTGTGGTACTGCCGGAGGGAAACCTCAGTGGTTGCGCGGGAAGCCCAGGTCCACGCCCGCCGGGGCGTCGGCCGGGTCGGGCCAGCGGGTGGTGACGACCTTGCCGCGGGTGTAGAAGTGCGTGCCGTCGTTGCCGTAGATGTGGTGGTCGCCGAAGAGCGAGTCCTTCCAGCCGCCGAAGGAGTGGTAGCCCACGGGGACCGGGATCGGGACGTTCACGCCGACCATGCCGGCCTCGACCTCCAGCTGGAAGCGGCGGGCCGCGCCGCCGTCCCGGGTGAAGATCGCGGTGCCGTTGCCGAACGGCGAGGCGTTGACGATGTCCAGGGCCTCCTCGTAGGTCTCCGTGCGCAGCACGCACAGGACCGGGCCGAAGATCTCGTCCTGGTAGGCCTTCGCCGACGTGGGCACCTTGTCGAGTAGCGAGATGCCGATCCAGTGGCCGTTCTCGAAGCCGGCACCTTCATAGGTATACGCCGAACCGTCGAGGACCACCTCGGCGCCCTCGGCCGCCGCGCCCTCGACGTAGGTGGCCACCTTGTCGCGGTGGACCTTGGTGATGAGCGGGCCCATCTCGGAGGCGGGGTCGCTGCCGGGACCGATCTTGATCTTCTCGGCGCGCTCGCGGATCTTCTCCACCAGCTCGTCGCCGATCGCGCCGACCGCGACGACCGCGGAGATGGCCATGCAGCGCTCGCCCGCGGAGCCGTAGGCGGCCGAGACGGCGGCATCGGCAGCGGCGTCCAGGTCGGCGTCCGGGAGGACCAGCATGTGGTTCTTGGCGCCGCCCAGCGCCTGGACACGCTTGCCGTTGGCGGAGGCGGTGGTGTGGATGTAGCGGGCGATCGGGGTCGAGCCGACGAACGAGACGGCCTTGACGTCCGGGTGCTCCAGCAGACGGTCGACGGCCACCTTGTCACCGTGGACGACGTTGAAGACGCCGTCCGGCAGGCCGGCCTCGGCGAGCAGCTCGGCGAGCTTGACGGACGCCGACGGGTCCTTCTCGGACGGCTTCAGCACGAACGTGTTGCCGCACGCGATGGCCAGGGGGAACATCCACATCGGCACCATCGCCGGGAAGTTGAACGGCGTGATGCCCGCGACGACGCCGAGCGGCTGTCGGATCGAGGAGACGTCGACACGGCTCGCCACCTGCGTGGAGAGCTCGCCCTTCAGCTGGACGCTGATGCCGCAGGCCAGGTCGACGATCTCCAGGCCGCGCGCCACCTCGCCGAGCGCGTCGGAGTGCACCTTGCCGTGCTCGGCGGTGATCAGCTCGGCGATCTCGTCGCGGTGGGCGTCGAGCAGCGCCCGGAACCTGAAGAGGATCGAGGTCCGCTGGGCCAGCGAGGACTGGCCCCAGGTGGCGAAGGCCTCCTTGGCGGCGGCGACCGCCGCGTCCACCTCGTCGACCGAGGCGAACGCGACCTTGGTCGTCACCTCGCCGGTCGCCGGATCGGTCACCGGCCCGTGCGTGCCCGAGGCGCCTTCGACGGTCTTGCCGCCGATCCAGTGGTTGACGATCTTCGTCATGGCCGGGAACTCCTTCACAGATGGCGGCGTCGGGTGGAGACGTGCCGTTCGTACAGCTCACGTGCCTTGACCGCGGACGGCCGTGTCGCGGTCTCGGCCACGGGTACATCCCACCAGGCCTGGGCGGGAGGCGCGCCCGACACTGTGTCTGCCGTTTGGGTCTCCACATAGACACATGTGGGAGTGTCGGCGGCCCGGGCCTCGGCGAGCGCCCCCCGCAGGTCCCGTACGGACTTCGCGCGCAGGACGCGCATGCCGAGGCTGGCCGCGTTGGCGGCGAGGTCCACCGGCAGCGGCGGCCCCGTGTACGTGCCGTCCTCGGACGGGAAGCGGTAGGCGGTGCCGAACCGCTCGCCGCCGACCGACTCGGACAGTCCGCCGATGGACGCGTAGCCGTGGTTCTGGATGATCAGGACCTTGATCGCGACGCCCTCCTGCACGGCCGTCACGATCTCCGTCGGCATCATCAGGTACGTGCCGTCGCCGACCAGCGCCCACACGGGCCGGTCGGGGGCGGCCATCTTCACGCCGATGGCGGCCGGGATCTCGTAGCCCATGCAGGAGTAGCCGTACTCCAGGTGGTACTGGTCGTACGAGCGGGTCCGCCACAGTTTGTGCAGGTCGCCGGGGAGGGAACCGGCGGCGTTGATGAGGATGTCCGACTCGTCGACCAGGGCGTCCAGGACGCCGAGGACCTGCGGCTGGGTCGGGCGGGTGTCCGGCTCGTCCACCTCGTAGCAGGCGTCGACGCGCTGTTCCCAGCGCTCCTTGTCCTCGGTGTACTCGGTGGCGTAGAGCGGCGCGACCCGGTGGCCGTGCATCTCCAGCCGCTCGGTCAGCTCCTCCAGGCCGGTGCGGGCGTCCGCGACCAGGGGCTGCCCGGCGAGCTTGTGGCCGTCGAAGGAGGCGATGTTGAGGTTGAGGAACCGGACGTTCTCGCCGGTGAAGAGGGTGCCGGAGGCGGTGGTGAAGTCGGTGTAGCGGGTGCCGACGCCGATCACCAGGTCGGCGGTGCGGGCGAGTTCGTCCGCGGTGGCCGTGCCGGTGTGGCCGATGCCGCCGACGTCCTGGGGGTGGTCGTGGCGCAGGGAGCCCTTGCCGGCCTGGGTGGAGGCGACCGGGATGCCGGTGGTCTCGGCGAACTCGGCGAGCGCCTCCTCGGCGCGGCTGTGGTGGACGCCGCCGCCGGCGACGACCAGGGGCCTCTTCGCCGCGCGGATGAGCCGTAGCGCCTCGGCGAGTTCCGCCGGGTCGGCGCCGGGACGCCGAACGGTCCAGGTGCGCTCGGCGAAGAACTCGTCGGGCCAGTCGTACGCCTCGGCCTGCACGTCCTGGGGCAGGCCGAGGGTGACGGCGCCGGTCTCGACGGGGTCGGTGAGCACGCGCATCGCGTTCAGCGCCGAGGGGATCAGGGTCTCCGGCCGCGTGATCCGGTCGAAGTACCTCGACACCGGGCGCAGACAGTCGTTGACCGACACGTCGCCCGCGTACGGCACTTCGAGCTGCTGGAGGACCGGGTCGGCGGGGCGGGTGGCGAAGATGTCGCCGGGCAGGAGCAGCACCGGCAGGTGGTTGATGGTCGCCAGGGCCGCGCCGGTGACGAGGTTGGTGGCGCCCGGCCCGATGGAGGTCGTCACCGCGTGCGTGGACAGGCGGTTGGACTGGCGCGCGTAACCGACCGCCGCGTGCACCATGGCCTGTTCGTTGCGGCCCTGGTGGTACGGCATCGCGTCGGTGTGTTCCAGGAGCGCCTGGCCGATGCCGGCGACGTTGCCGTGGCCGAAGATGCCCCAGGTGGCGCCGATGAGCCGCTGCCGGACGCCGTCGCGTTCGGTGTACTGGGCGGCGAGGAAACGGACCAGCGCTTGCGCGACGGTCAGGCGGGTGGTCATCGGTAACCCCCTGTGCTTTCTGCGTGGGCCGGGTGGAAGCAGATCCGCCACTCCCGTGTCTCACCGGGACCGGCCATGACATTCAGGTAGTACATGTCGTGGCCGGGCTGGGCGATGGACGGGCCGTGCCATCCGTCGGGGACGAGGACGGCGTCGCCGGAGCGGACCTCCGTGAGGACGTCGGATCCGCCCTCACGCGAGGGGAATACGCGCTGATAGCCGAAACCGTTCGGGCCGTCGATCTCGAAGTAGTAGATCTCCTCCAGCTCGGCCTCCTCGCCGGGCCGGTGCTCGTCGTGCTTGTGCGGCGGGTACGACGACCAGTTGCCGCCGGGTGTGATCACCTCGACCGCGATGAGCTTGTCGCAGTCGAAGGCGTCGGCCGAGGCGAAGTTGCGGACGTGGCGGGTGCAGGTGCCGCTGCCTCGCTGTTCGACGGGGACCTCCGGCGCGGGGCCGTAGCGGGCGGGGAGTTGTCGCTCGCACTTCGCTCCTGCCAAAGCAAAGCGGCCTCCCGCGCCGGAGGCGATCTGGGCCCGGGCGTCACGGGGCGCGTACGCGAAGTCGGTGACCGACGCGAACACGCTCTGTCTGCCCGAGAGGTGGAACTCCTCGTTCTCGACGCGCACCGCGCACGCGCCCGTCAGGGGCAGCACGATCCACTCGCTGTCCCCGGTGGTGAAGGTGTGGGTGCCGCCCGGTGCGAGCTCCACGATCCGCAGGCTGCTGTGCGTCCAGCCGGCCCGCTTGGGGTCGATGTCCAGGACGTAGTTCACGTCGGTGGTGGTGCCCTTGGGGACGTACAGCTGACTGGTCATGGAACGGCCCTCACAGCAGTCCTACGGCGGTGTCCACGGCGGCGGCCACGTCGCCGTCCGCCGGGTACAGCAGCGAACGGCCGACCACCAGCCCGCGCACGGTGGGCAGTTGCAGGGCGCCGCGCCACTTCTCGTACGCCCCGTCCTGGTCGTCGCCCACCTCGCCGCCCAGCAGTACGGCGGGCAGCGTGGAGGCGGTCATGACCTCGGCCATGTCGTCGGGGTTGTCGGTGACCGGCACCTTCAGCCAGGTGTAGGCGGAACTGCCGCCCAGGCCCGAGGCGATGGCGATGGACCGGGTGACGGCCTCGGCGGACAGGTCGTTGCGCAGCCTGCCCGTCTCGTCGCGGCGGGAGATGAACGGCTCGACGAAGACGGGGAGCCGGCGGGCGGCCATGTCGTCGATGGCGCGGGCGGTGGACTCCAGGGTGGTGAGGGAGCCCGGGTCGTCGTAGTCGATGCGCAGGAGCAGCTTGCCCGCGTCGAAGCCGAGGCGCTCGATGTCCTCGGGGCGGTGGCCGGTGAAGCGGTCGTCGAGTTCGAAGCGCGCGCCCTGGAGGCCGCCGCGGTTCATCGAGCCCAGGACGACCTTGCCGTCGAGGGCGCCGAGCAGGAGCAGGTCGTCGAGGATGTCGGCGGTGGCGAGGACGCCGTCCACGCCCGGGCGGGACAGGGCCAGGCAGAGGCGTTCGAGCAGGTCGGCGCGGTTGGCCATGGCCATGCTGCGGCCGCCGACGCCGAGGGCGCCGCGGGCCGGGTGGTCGGCGGCGACGATCATCAGCCGGCCGTTGTCGTTCAGTAGGGAACGGCGGGGGCGGCGGGCCGCGGCCTCGGCGATCGCCTCCGGGCGGTGGCTGCGGAGGCGGACGAGTTCGGAGACGTCGACGCTCACTTGACGGCCCCCGCGGTGACGGCCGCCTCGATCTCGTCCGGGGTGGGCATCGCGGACGAGCACTCCAGGCGGGAGGCGACGATGGCGCCGGCGGCGTTGGCGTGCCGCATGGTCTTCTCCAGGTCCCAGCCGGCCAGCAGGCCGTGGACAAGGGAGCCGCCGAAGGCGTCCCCGGCGCCGAGGCCGTTGAGGACGTTCACGGGCAGCGGCGGGACCTCGGCGCTCTCACCGTCGCGGTTCACGGCCAGGACGCCCTTGGGCCCCTGCTTGACGACGGCCAGCTCGACTCCGGCGTCCAGGAGGGCCCGGGCGGCGGCGTGGGGCTCGCGCACGCCGGTGGCGACCTCCACCTCGTCGAGGTTGCCGACGGCGACGGTGGTGTGGCGCAGGGCCTCCTCGTAGAAGGGGCGGGCCGCGTCGGGGTCGGTCCAGAACATCGGCCGCCAGTCGAGGTCGAAGACGGTCGTGCCGGACTTGGCGCGGTGGGCGAGGGCCGCGAGGGTCGCCGTACGGCTCGGCTCCTCGCTCAGGCCCGTGCCCGTGACCCAGAAGACGCGGGCGTCGCGGATGGCGTCGAGGTCGAGCTCGTGGGCGTCGATCTCCAGGTCGGGGGCCTTGGGCTGCCGGTAGAAGTACAGCGGGAAGTCGTCCGGCGGGAAGACCTCGCAGAAGGTGACCGGGGTGGGCAGGCCGGGGACCGGGGTGACCCAGCGGTCGTCCACGCCGAAGCCCTTCAGGGCCTCGTGCAGGTAGGTGCCGAAGGGGTCGTCGCCGGTGCGGGTGATCACCGCGGTCCGCCGTCCCAGGCGGGCTGCGGCGACCGCGACGTTCGTGGCCGAGCCGCCGAGGAACTTGCCGAAGGACGTGACCTGCGGCAGCGGGACGCCCGTCTGGAGCGGATACAGATCCACTCCGATACGCCCCATGGTGATCAGGTCGTACGCCATCGGCTTCCCCTCGTGTCGGCTCTCCCCGGCTTTGTAGTCCCCTTCCCGAAGCCCTGTCAATGTTTTGTCCGGACATTCGGACCAGATCATGACAGCGCTTTCGGCGAGTCGCGGGATGTGTCCGCTGTGCGTGCCCGCTCAGGTCCCAGTCTTCGCCCGGTGCCGCGTCAAGGCGCCCCGCCGAAGTCCGGCGCGCGTCTTTGCCCCGGCTGTGTCACAAAGGCCCCCTTCCTGTCACACGTGTCGCATCCAGGCGGGTCTTCGGTCACACCCCGCGCACAGGCCCTGCCTTGTGTCACCGGAGCGTCGTTGTCCGGACACAGGCTTGTTGATCGCCAGCGCAGCGCCCGGCTCCCCCGGACGGCCGTCCCCGGTCGCCGCCGTGGTGCGCGCGGGGAGGTACACGTCATGACCGACCGAAGGCTCTGGTCCTACAAGGAGATCGCGGCACACATCCGGGTGCAGCCGGACACCGTGCGGTCCTACCGCAAACACGGCCTGCTGCCCCCGCCCGACCACGTCGAGAGCGGCAAGCCCTACTGGTACGCCGACACGGTCCGGGCCTGGGTGGCGTCCCGGCCCGGTAACCGTGGCCGAAGTACCGACTGACCTTCCCGGCACGGCCTCGTGTCCCACCGTCGCGTAGGGCACGGGTGACTTCGGGGAAGGTCAGCGCCAGGGCTCGATGACCGTCGCGCCCGCCGGGGGCGCCGTCCCCATGGCCGCCAGCGCGGGCGGGGCCTCGTCCAGCGGGATCGTGGACGTCACCAGCAGGTCGGGGCGCAGGACTCCGCCGCGGACCAGCTCCAGCATCGGCGGGTAGCCGTGCGCGGCCATGCCGTGGCTGCCGAGGAGTTCCAGCTCCAGAGCGATCACGCGGGCCATCGGCACGGGTGTCGTGCCGGTCGGCGAGGGCAGCAGGCCGACCTGGACGTGCCGGCCGCGGCGGCGCAGGCCGTTCACGGAGGCGGCGCAGGTGGCGGGTGAGCCGAGGGCGTCCAGGGAGAGATGGGCACCGCCTCCGGTGAGGTCACGGACCGCCGCCGCGGGGTCCGGCACGGCCGACGCGTCCAGGCACTGCGCCGCCCCGAACGTCCGCGCCAGGTCCAGCGCTCGGGCCGACACGTCGACGGCCACGACCCGCGCGCCCGACGCCGCCGCGATCATCACCGCGGAGAGGCCGACCCCGCCGCAGCCGTGCACCGCCACCCACTCCCCCGCCGCGACCCGGCCCTGGCGCACCACCGCCCGGTACGCCGTGGCGAACCGGCAGCCGAGGGAGGCCGCCGTCGCGAACGACAGTTCCTCAGGGATCGCCACGAGGTTGACGTCGGCGTGGTCCAGGGCCACGTACTGGGCGAAGGAGCCCCAGTGCGAGAAGCCGGGCTGGGTCTGCCGCTCGCACACCTGGTGGTCACCCGCCGCACAGGACGGGCAGGTGCCGCAGGCGCAGATGAACGGCACCGTGACCCGGTCGCCGGGCCGCCAGCGGGCCACCCGGTCGCCCACCGCCTCGACGACCCCGGCGAGTTCATGCCCGGGCACGTGCGGCAGCACGATGTCCGGGTCGTGGCCCTGCCAGCCGTGCCAGTCGCTGCGGCACAGCCCCGTGGCCTCGACGCGCACGACGACCCCGTGCTCCGCGGGCTCCGGGTCGGCGACGTCCCGCACCTCGGCCGGCTCTCCGTACCGCTCGAACACCACGGCCCGCATGTTCTGCCCGCCCTTCGTTCGTGTCCGGGGCCACCGGGTGTCCTGGCGCCCCCGGCAGTCAGCGTCCCGGGGAACGCTAGCCCGCGCTCTGCGGGCCTGTGCTTCAGCCCGGGGCTCCGACCTTGTCCCTGGCCGGTTCCGGGGCTCCGGCCGGTTCCTGGTCCGCCTCGCTCAGGCCGAAGCGTTCGTGGAAGCGGCGCAGGGGGCCCGGGGCCCACCACGTGGCGCGGCCGGTGAGGCGCATGACCGCCGGGACCAGGAGGCTGCGGACGATCATGGCGTCCATCAGGACCGCCAGGGCGATGCCCAGGCCGAGCATCTTGGTGTTGGTGACCCGGGACGTGCCGATCGCGACCATGACCACGGCCAGGATGACCGCCGCCGCCGTGATCAGCCCGCCGGTGCGCTGGAGTCCGTGGCGGACGGCCTGGTCGTGGTCGCCGGTGTGGTCGTACTCCTCCTTGATGCGGGAGAGCAGGAACACGCCGTAGTCCATGGACAGGCCGAAGGCCACGCAGAACATCAGGACCGGGAGGGTCGTCTCGATGGAGCCGGGGCTGGTGAAGCCGAGCAGGCCGGAGAGATGGGCGTCCTGGAAGATCCAGACGACCGCGCCGAACATGGCCGTCAGACTGAGCGCGTTGAGCACGACCGCCTGGACCGGTATCAGCACGCTGCCCGTGAGGAGGAAGACCAGGAGCAGGGTGACGATCGTGATGAAGACGGCCGCGAGCGGCAGGCGTTCCCCTATGGCGTCCTTGGAGTCGACCAGGACGGCCGCCGTGCCGGTCACCTTGGTGTCGAAGGGGGCCCGGACCTCGCGCAGGTCGCCGACGAGGCGCTGGGCCGGGTCGTCGACCGCCTCGCCCTTCGGCAGCACCGTGAAGTACGCCGAGTCGCCCTTCACCAGTGGCCCGTCGACCCGCAGCACTTCGGGCAGTCCGGCGATCCGCTCCTTGTAGGCGCCGTACTGCGCCTCGGTCGCGCGGCCCTCGGCGAGCACTTCGAGGCCGCCGCCGGGGCTGCCCGGGAAGCCCTCCCGGATGTGCTGCTGCACGACGTGGGACTCGGACGTCGAGGGCAGCTGGCGGTCGTCGGCGGTGCCGAACTTCACGCCCAGGAAGGGCAGTCCGAGCAGGACGAGGACGGCTGTGGTCCCCAGGGCGAAGAACGGGGCGCGGCGCATGACGAGCGACGCCGTGCGCGCCCAGGTCCTGCCCTCTTCCTCGGCGGGCTTCGGTCGGTGTCCGCGCCGGAACACGCGGCGCAGGTCCCAGGAGTTGACCCGGTGCCCGAGCAGCATCAGCGCGGCCGGGAGCAGGATCAGCGCGGCCGCCGCGGCCAGCAGGACGACGGCGATCCCGGCGTAGGCGAAGGACCTCAGGAAGTACTGCGGGAAGACCAGCATCGCCGCCAGGGACACCGCGACCGTGAGGGCGGAGAACAGCACGGTGCGGCCTGCGGTGCGCAGCGTCGTGCCGATGGCGGTCAGGGGCTCGGCGCCGGTGGACAACTCCTCTCGGAAGCGGCGGACGATGAACAGCGCGTAGTCGACGGCGAGACCGAGGCCGAGGGCCGTGGTGAGGTTGATCGCGAACACGGACACGTCGGTGAGCTCGGTGAGGCCGCGCAGGATCGCGTTCGTCCCGAGGATGGCGACGATGCCGATGCCGAGCGGCAGCAGGGCCGCGACGGCGCTGCCGAAGACCATCACCAGCAGCACGAGCGTCACCGGCAGGGCGATGAGCTCGGCCCGGGTCAGGTCCTCCTGGATGATCGTCTGCATCTCGTGCCGCACGGCGACCGGGCCGCCGACGGTGACCTCCACCGGGCCGTGCGCCCCGCGGTAGTGGGGCGCGATGCGCTCCAGGGTCTCGCCGGCGGTCTTCTCATCGCCCGTGATGCGCGCGGCTATCAGCGCCTCGCGGCCGTCCTCGGCGCGCAGGGCCGGGGTGCCGGACTGCCAGTAGGAGCCGACGCCGGTGACGCCCTTCTCGTTCGCCAGTCGCTCGGCGAGACGCTCGGCCCGGGCGGCGACCGCCGGGTCGTCGACCGAGGCGTCGCCCGCGTCGACCAGGAGCAGCAGGTTGGGCTGGGAGCCGGGGAACTCGCGCTCCAGTGCCTTGGTCGCGTACGTGGACTCGGCGGCCGGGTCCTCCCAGCCGCCTGCGCCGAGGCGGTCGGCGACGCCGCTGCCGGCCAGCACCGCGAGGGCGGTGAGGACCAGCGCCACCAGCAGCGACAGCCTGGGCCGGGCCGTGACGAAGCGGGTCCAGGCTCCGACGCGTGGTGGTGTGTTGACTTCGGTCATCGTGCGGTGTCCCCTTCACCGTGACCCGTGTCCAGGCGCAGCCTGGCAGCACGGGGCTGCCGTAGACTGGCAAACACGAGAGATCGCTCGCATTTCTGCCGACTCCAGAATGCGAGCGACCGCTCGTGTTTGTCAATCGCGTGCTGAGACCTGGGGAAAACGCGTGCCCGAGAAGACCGAGAAGCCCGGAACGGCGAAACCCGGAGCGGAGACGACGACGGCGGCCGAGGACCGGCCGCGCCGCCGCCAGGCGCGCGGCGAGCGCCGGATCGCCCAGCTCCTCGACGCCGCCGCCACCGTCTTCTCCACGACCGGCTACACGGCCGCCAGCACCAACGCCATCGCCCGCGAGGCAGGCGTCTCGCCCGGGACGCTGTACCAGTTCTTCCCGAACAAGGAAGCGATCGCGATCGAGCTGGGCAGCCGGCTCATGCACGAGATGCGGCAGTCCTACGACGAGGTCCTCGCCCCGATCGACCCCGCGGCGACCCCGATCGAGGACGTGATCGCCGGGACCGTCGACCGCTTCATCGAGTTCAACTGCCGCCACCCGGCCTTCTTCGCGCTGATGCACGGCTCCGACATCCCGGGACGCATCGCCGAGGAGCACGACGCGCTGCACCGTACGCTGGCCGCCCGGGTCGAGGCGCTCCTCGCCCCGTTCACCCCCGGCGCCCCCGCCCCGGCCGTCGCCCGCGCCGCCCAGATGTGCGTCGGCATCTACAAGGCGGGTCTGGAGCTGGTCCTGGCCCACGAGGGCGCCGAACGCGAGGCCTATGTCCAGGAGCTGAAGGACGCCCTCCTGCGCTACCTGCGACCCCTCGTCGGGGACGTCGTGAACTGATACCCCCTAGGGGTACAGTTGGTGTGTGCGGACCCCTCGGGTCCCCATTGCCCCACATGCCTCGACGAGGAGTAACGACATGACCGCCCAGACCGACACCACGGGCCCCGTCACCACCGTCTACAAGGTGAGCGGCATGAGCTGCGGACACTGCGAGGGCGCCGTCTCCGGCGAGATCTCCGAGATCTCCGGCGTCAGTTCGGTGACGGCCGTCGCCTCGACCGGCGAGGTCACCGTCGTCTCGGCCACCCCGCTCGACGACGAGGCCGTACGCGCCGCCGTCGACGAGGCCGGTTACGAGCTGGCCGGGAAGGCCTGAGCCGGTTCCGAGAGCCCGGGCCGGGTTCAAGAGCCCGAGCCGGCTCCGAGAGCCCGGCCCGGTTGCAAAGCCCGAGACGCACAGGCCTGAGACATCCCGGTCCTGACACTCGTACCGACGTACGGCCGTACGCCGCCGCCCCCGGCCCGTACGGCCCGTTCCGCTTCCCGGGCGCCCCGCACCACCTGGAGTACGGACATGACCAGCACCACCGCCAAGGCGCCGACGGACCGCGAGCCGGCGCTCGCCGAGGCCGAGCTGCTCATCGGCGGGATGACCTGCGCCTCCTGCGCGGCCCGCGTGGAGAAGAAGCTCAACCGCATGGACGGCGTCACCGCCACGGTGAACTACGCGACGGAGAAGGCCCGGGTCACCTACCCCGCGGGCATCGAGGTCGCCGACCTGATCGCGACCGTGGTGAAGACCGGGTACACCGCCGAGGAGCCCGCGCCCGCGCGCGAGGAGGAGCACACCGCCGAGGGGACGCGCCCCTCCGGGGAGGATCCCGAACTGTCGGTCCTCCGCCGCCGCCTCGTCGTCTCCGCCGCCCTCGCCGTCCCGGTCGTCCTGCTGGCGATGATCCCGGCACTCCAGTTCGACAACTGGCAGTGGCTCTCGCTCACCCTCGCCGCCCCGGTCGTCGTCTGGGGCGGGCTGCCGTTCCACCGGGCCGCCTGGACGAACGCCCGGCACGGTGCCGCCACCATGGACACGCTGGTCTCCCTCGGCACGCTGGCCGCGTTCGGCTGGTCCCTGTGGGCCCTGTTCCTCGGCGACGCGGGCATGCCCGGCATGCGGCACCCCTTCGAGTTCACAGTCTCGCGCGGCGACGGCGCCTCCTCGATCTACCTGGAGGTCGCCTCCGGCGTCACCGCCTTCATCCTGCTGGGCCGCTACCTGGAGGCCCGCTCCAAGCGCCGCGCGGGAGCCGCCCTGCGCGCGCTCATGGAGCTGGGCGCCAAGGACGTCGCCGTGCTGCGGGACGGGCGTGAGGTGCGGATCCCGGCGCAGCGGCTGGCCGTCGGCGACCGGTTCGTCGTACGGCCCGGCGAGAAGATCGCCACCGACGGCACGGTCGTCGAGGGCGCCTCGGCGGTGGACGCCTCGATGCTGACCGGCGAGTCGGTGCCGGTGGACGTGACGGCCGGGGACGCGGTCACCGGCGCGACGGTCAACGCGGGCGGGCGGCTCGTCGTCGAGGCGACCCGGATCGGCGCCGACACCCGGCTCGCGCGGATGGCGAAGCTGGTGGAGGACGCGCAGAACGGCAAGGCCGAGGTGCAGCGGCTCGCCGACCGGATCTCCGGGATCTTCGTGCCGGTGGTCCTGCTGATCGCCGCCGCCACGGCCGGGGCGTGGCTGGGGACGACCGGCGACGGCGTCGCCGCGTTCACCGCCGCGGTCGCGGTCCTGATCATCGCCTGTCCGTGCGCGCTGGGCCTGGCCACCCCGACCGCGCTGATGGTCGGCACGGGCCGTGGTGCCCAGCTCGGCATCCTCATCAAGGGCCCGGAGGTCCTGGAGTCCACGCGCCGGATCGACACGGTCGTCCTGGACAAGACCGGCACGGTCACCACGGGCCGGATGACCCTCCAGGAAGTCCACCTCGCCGAGGGCACCGACGAGAAGGAGGTGCTGCGGCTTGCGGGCGCCGTCGAGCACGCCTCCGAGCACCCCGTGGCCCGTGCGATCGCGCTGGGCGCCGAGGAGAGGGCCGGACGGCTCCCGGACGTCGAGAGCTTCGAGAACGTCCCCGGGCGGGGCGTACGGGGGCGCGTGGAGGGCCGTGAGGTCGTCGTGGGGCGACTCTTCGACGACGTACCGCCCGAACTGGCCCGCGCGCGGGACGAGGCCGAGCGAGCGGGCCGTACGGCCGTCCTGGCCGGCTGGGACGGGACGGCGCGGGCCGTGCTGGCCGTGGCGGACGCGGTCAAGGAGACCAGTGCCGAGGCGGTGCGGGAGCTGCGCGCGCTGGGGCTCACACCGGTGCTGCTGACCGGGGACAACCGGGCGGTGGCCGAAACGGTGGCCGAGGCCGTCGGGATCGACCAGGTCATCGCGGAGGTCCTGCCCGAGGACAAGGTCGACGCCGTACGGCGGTTGCAGGCCGAGGGGCGGGTCGTCGCCATGGTGGGCGACGGCGTCAACGACGCGGCCGCGCTCGCCACCGCCGACCTGGGCCTGGCCATGGGCACCGGCACGGACGCGGCGATCGAGGCGGGCGATCTGACGCTGGTCCGCGGCGACCTGCGGGTGGCCGCGGACGCGATCCGGCTGTCGCGCCGGACGCTGGCCACGATCAAGGGCAACCTCGTCTGGGCCTTCGGCTACAACGTGGCCGCGCTGCCGCTGGCCGCCGCGGGACTGCTGAACCCGATGATCGCCGGGGCCGCGATGGCCTTTTCGTCGGTCTTCGTCGTCACGAACAGTCTCCGACTGCGGACATTCCGGTGAAGTCGCCCGAATTCGCCCTAAGTTCGCGGCGAACGTGATATGAGCCCCTCTGGAGTCCCGGGCCCGGCTCACATAAGCTCTTCACAAGGCTCACGCACCATCCTTACGCTTGAGCCCCAAGCGGCATACCCGGGCTCTTGCGTACCTTACGGACATACGCAAGAGACGCAGATCACAGTGATGTGAACGTAACCATCGAAGGGGTTCGAAGGTCTAAGTTGACGATGTCGGGGAGCGTCTTGGGGGGCGCCACCTGGCATCTGGAGATGTCTTGGGGGACCTCTCCAGAGATGCGTTGCCGGGGCACGTACACCGGGAAGCTTTGAGCGGCCCTCCCGGTAGTGCGCTGTCCCGGCAGACCGCACACCGCAGTACGGCGAGTTTTTACTCGTTGTGCTCAACAGCGATTCAGGCGCTGTCCTCACAGACGCCCGGCCGGATCCCGTGGGGGGAATCCGAACCGGGACTGGGAAGGCGCCCTGGTCGTCGGCCCGTGGGGGGACCGGCGACAGGGCGCCTTCTTTCTTTTCCGCTTTTCCGCCTCTCGGACCTCTTACCCCCCCGCGGCCACGCAAGAGCCCCCGCAGTCGCACAGCGGCGGATACGGGGGCCGAGCGGTACTGCGCCTCAGCGCTCCTCGACGGAGACTCAGCGCTCCTCGACGGGCACGAAGTCGCGCTCGACGACGCCCGTGTAGATCTGGCGCGGGCGGCCGATGCGGGAGCCCGGCTCCTTGATCATCTCGTGCCACTGCGCGATCCAGCCCGGCAGGCGGCCGAGGGCGAACAGGACCGTGAACATCTCGGTCGGGAAGCCCATGGCCCGGTAGATCAGGCCGGTGTAGAAGTCGACGTTCGGGTAGAGGCTGCGCGAGACGAAGTAGTCGTCGGAGAGCGCGTGCTCCTCCAGCTTCAGCGCGATGTCCAGCAGCTCGTCGGACTTGCCGAGGGCGGACAGCACGTCGTGCGCGGCGGCCTTGATGATCTTGGCGCGCGGGTCGAAGTTCTTGTAGACCCGGTGGCCGAAGCCCATCAGGCGGACGCCGTCCTCCTTGTTCTTCACCTTGCGGATGAAGGAGTCGACGTCACCGCCGGAGTCGCGGATGCCCTCCAGCATCTCCAGCACGGACTGGTTGGCGCCGCCGTGCAGCGGGCCCCACAGCGCGTTGATGCCGGCGGAGATCGAGGCGAACATGTTGGCCTGCGAGGAGCCGACCAGGCGGACCGTGGAGGTCGAACAGTTCTGCTCGTGGTCCGCGTGCAGGATCAGCAGCTTGTCGAGCGCGGAGACCACGGTCGGGTCCAGGTCGTACTCCTGCGCCGGGACCGAGAAGGTCATCCGGAGGAAGTTCTCGACGTAGCCGAGGTCGTTGCGCGGGTAGACGAACGGGTGACCGATCGACTTCTTGTACGCGTAGGCCGCGATCGTCGGGAGCTTGGCGAGGAGTCGGATCGTCGAGAGGTTGCGCTGGCGCTCGTCGAACGGGTTGTGGCTGTCCTGGTAGAACGTGGACAGCGCCGAGACGACCGAGGACAGCATGGCCATCGGGTGGGCGTCGCGGGGGAAGCCCTTGTAGAAGTTCTTGACGTCCTCGTGCAGCAGGGTGTGCTGCGTGATGTCGTTCTTGAACGTCGAGAGCTCGTCGACGGTCGGCAGCTCGCCGTTGATCAGCAGGTAGGCGACCTCCAGGAAGGTGGAGCGCTCGGCCAGCTGCTCGATCGGGTAGCCGCGGTACCGCAGGATGCCCGCTTCGCCGTCCAGGTAGGTGATGGCGGATTTGTAGGCGGCGGTGTTGCCGTACCCGCTGTCCAGCGTCACCAGACCGGTCTGGGCGCGGAGCTTGCCGATGTCGAAGCCCTTGTCACCGACGGTGCTGTCGATCACCGGGTAGGTGTACTCGCCGTCGCCGTACCGCAGTACTACAGAGTTGTCGCTCACGTCATCCCTCACCGACGTTGTGCCTCTTCTTCGAGGTGCCCTGACTGTCTCTACCATCCCCCATTTGGCGCAGGAGAGTGCACTCGGGGTCGACCATTGGGCCTATCAACGGCACTGAGTGCCGCCAACCTGTCCATCCTGCCCCCTCCTGCCCTCCCGAGGAAAGCACTGTGTGACCTTTCCGACTTGTTTGATCGATCATTTTTCGATCGGCGGGTGTCGGCGGAGGTCGCGGTGGCCCTGACCCGGGGTCAGCCCCCTGCCAGGGTGCGGGTCGGCTGCGTCGCCCAGCGCGGCGCCGTGGGGGCGCCCGCGCTCGGCGGGCTCGACCACCGGGCAGGGCTGCTCGGTCCCGGCGACCGCACCTGCCACGGTCACCCCGGCAGCAGGACACGACGTACCCCCGGCAGCGCGTGAACGCGTCGGCGTCAGTCTGACTCGACCGGGAGCCGGCCCCCGGCCAGGCGGAAGTCCAACGCCGTGCACCGCCGCCCCGCGGACACCGTACGGACCGCTTGGCCCAGGGCCTTCCGCGAACCCACCAGGACCACCAGCTTCTTCGCCCGAGTGACCGCCGTATACAGCAGGTTGCGCTGGAGCATCATCCAGGCCCCGGTGGTCACCGGGATGACGACAGCTGGGTATTCACTGCCCTGGGAGCGGTGGATCGTCACCGCGTACGCGTGGGCGAGCTCGTCGAGTTCGTCGAACTCGTACGGCACCTCCTCGTCCTCGTCCGTCCGCACCGTCAGCCGCTGGTCGTCGAGGTTGAGGGAAGTCACCACGCCGACCGTGCCGTTGAAGACGCCGTTCTCGCCCTTCTCGTAGTTGTTGCGGATCTGCGTGACCTTGTCGCCGACGCGGAAGACGCGACCGCCGAACCGCTTCTCGGGAAGGTCGGGGCGGGCCGGTGTGATGGCCTGCTGAAGCAGGCCGTTGAGGGTGCCCGCGCCCGCCGGGCCCCGGTGCATGGGGGCGAGGACCTGCACGTCCCGGCGCGGGTCCAGCCCGAACTTGGCGGGGATCCGCCGCGCCGCCACGTCCACCGTGAGCCGCCCCGCCTCCTCCGTGTCGTCCTCGACGAAGAGGAAGAAGTCCTTCATGCCGTCCGTGAGGGGGTGTTGGCCGGCGTTGATCCGGTGCGCGTTCGTCACCACGCCCGACTGCTGGGCCTGGCGGAAGACCCGGGTGAGGCGGACGGCGGGGATCGGGCCCCCGTCGGCCAGGAGGTCGCGCAGCACCTCCCCCGCGCCCACGCTCGGCAGCTGGTCCACGTCCCCGACGAAGAGGAGGTGGGCTCCCGGCGGCACGGCCTTGACGAGTTTGTTGGCGAGGAGCAGGTCCAGCATGGACGCCTCGTCGACCACCACCAGATCGGCGTCCAGCGGGCGGTCCCGGTCGTAGGCCGCGTCGCCGCCGGGCTTCAGCTCCAGCAGGCGGTGGACCGTGGAGGCCTCGGCGCCGGTGAGCTCGGACAGGCGCTTGGCGGCCCGGCCGGTCGGGGCGGCGAGCACGACCTTCGCCTTCTTGGCGCGGGCCAGCTCCACGATGGAGCGGACCGTGAAGGACTTGCCGCAGCCGGGGCCGCCGGTGAGGACGGCGACCTTCTCGGTCAGGGCGAGCTTGACGGCGGCCTCCTGCTCGGGGGCGAGGTCGACGCCGGTGCGTGTTCTCAGCCAGCCGAGGGCCTTGTCCCAGGCCACCGCCCGGAAGCCGGGCATCCGGTCCTCCTCCGTGCGCAGGAGGCGCAGCAGCTGGGCGGAGAGGGAGAGTTCGGCGCGGTGGAAGGGCACGAGGTAGACCGCGGTGACCGGCTCGCCGCCGTCAGGGGCCGGGACCTTCTCCCGTACGACGCCGGGGTCCTCGCCGTCCTCCGGGGGTTCGGCCAGCTCGGCGAGGCACTCGATGACCAGGCCCGTGTCGACCTGGAGGAGCTTGACCGCGTCCTTGATCAGCTGCTCCTCCGGGAGGAAGCAGTGGCCCTGGTCGGTGGACTGCGACAGCGCGTACTGGAGGCCCGCCTTGACGCGCTCCGGGCTGTCGTGCGGGATGCCGACGGACTGGGCGATCTTGTCGGCGGTGAGGAAACCGATCCCCCAGACATCGGCGGCGAGGCGGTAGGGCTGGTTCTTCACCACGGAGATGGACGCGTCGCCGTACTTCTTGTAGATCCGCACCGCGATGGACGTGGACACCTCGACCGTCTGGAGGAAGAGCATGACCTCCTTGATGGCCTTCTGTTCCTCCCAGGCGTCGGCGATCTTCTTCGTCCGCTTGGGCCCGAGGCCCGGGACCTCGATGAGCCGCTTGGGCTCCTCCTCGATGATCTGGAGGGTGTCCAGTCCGAAGTGCTGCGTGATCCGGTCGGCGAAGACCGGGCCGATGCCCTTGACCAGGCCGGAGCCGAGGTAGCGTCGGATGCCCTGGACGGTGGCGGGCAGGACCGTCGTGTAGTTCTCCACGTGGAACTGCTTGCCGTACTGGGGATGCGAGCCCCAGCGGCCCTCCATGCGCAGGGACTCCCCTACCTGGGCGCCGAGCAGCGCGCCCACGACCGTGAGCAGATCGCCGCCGCCTCTGCCGGTGTCGACCCGGGCGACCGTGTAGCCGTTCTCCTCGTTGGCGTACGTGATCCGCTCGAGAACGCCTTCGAGCACGGCGAGTCGCCGTTCGCCGGCGGGGGTTCCCGTCTGGTTGGGCATGATCCGACCGTACCTTCGGGGTGTGACAACGGGAGTGGGGTCATATCAGCCGATAGTGAGTTCGGCAGTACTTCGGTCCGCGACGGTCGTTGGGCCGGGCGTGATCAAGAACAACAGCCCGGTGAGTGCACGGACCGGGCGGACGAGCCGCACGCGGTTCGTCCTGGCCCTGGCACCCCTGCTCCTGGGTGCCTCCGCCCTGCTGGCCGGAAGCGCCGCGGGGGCCGTCTCAGTGGCGTTCGCGGGGGAGGTGCCGGTAACGGTCCACGTGGCTCGGGTGACCGGGTCGGGTGTCTCGGCCTCTCCGGGCGCCTCCGGGCGTGGCGGGCTGCTGCCGGCGCTGGCCACGCGAGTGGAGCAGGCCACCGTGCGGGACGCCTGCGTGACCTCCACCGCCCAGCTGCCGGTCGTCGGCGCCGTGACGGCCGTCGTGCGGATCGAGCGTGCGTCGGCCACCGGGTTGACCGTGGAGACGGGCAAGACCACCGCCGGGTCGGTGAAGCTGTCCGGGGCCAGGTTCAGCACCCCGCAGAGGTCCCTGGACCGGCCCACGGGCCTGTTCACCGTCGGCGCGCAGAAGGTCAGCGGCAGCGGGGTGACCACGCGGCCGCATGCCTTCACGGCCGGGACGATCACCTCCGAGGGTGTCGCCATCGAGTTGCGCCGGGGCAAGGGCGGCTGCACGCCGGGAGCGACCCCATGACGATCGCGATCCGACCTGCCGGGTGGCCCGCGTGGCGTCAGAGCCGCCCGTTCGCGGCGGGCCTGCTGCTCGCCCTCGGCGGGCTGGAGTTGATCTGCGTCTCCTGGGTGGGGCTGGGGTTCCTGCGGTTCACCGGCACCGCGGGCGCGGCGTCGTGGACCCTGGGCGCCCTGTTCGTCGTCGCCGGTGTGACGACGTGGCGCAACCCGGCCCTGCGCTACTTCTCCGGCGTCCTGGCCGCCGTACTGTCCCTGGTCAGCCTGGTGGCCGCCAACCTCGGCGGACTGCTCCTCGGCTTCCTGCTCACCGCCGTCGGCAGCGCCCTGGCCCTGGCCTGGATCCCCCAGCAGGCGCCTTCAGCCCGAGAGGAGGCGTGAGATGAGGCCTTCCCCCCTGCACCCCGCCCGGGTCTACCGGCGCAGCGGCATCCACGACCCGGTCCTGCGTCGCGGCTACGAGGCATGCCGCCGCGCCACCCGCGCCAGGGGCGAGATCGAGTACGCCGTCTCGCTGCTGCTGCCGCCGCCGCTGCGGATCGCAACCTGGGCGTTGTACGGCGCCGGGGTGACGGTGGACTGTCTGGCGGACACAGCGGGTGTAGCGGACATGACGGAGCCGCCGGACATGAAGGACGCCGGACGCGCCGAGCGGCTGGAGGCGTGGATCGCGGCATTCGACGCCGACCTGCGCGACGGCCGCAGCACCGACCCGGTACGGCAGGCGTTGATCCACACCATGCTCACGTGGAACCTGCCGCCGGGATTCATGCACACCCAGTTCGAGCAGCTGCGCCTCGACGTCCACGGGCGCCGGTTCGCCACCTGGCAGGAGTGGCGACGCTACAACAGCCTGGTCACCACCCCGTTCGTGCTGCGCGCGGCCTCGCTGATGATGCGAGTCGCCGGCCTGTCGGCCGAACCCGAGGCGATCGCCTCAGGCGTACCGGACGCGGCGGTGGCGTGGCAGCTGGCCGTCGACGCCCTCGTCCTCACCGACGCCCTCATGGACCTCTCCGAAGACCTGGCCGACGGCCATGTGCCGCTGCCGCAGGAGGCCCTGGACGAGGCCGGCGTGCGCCGCGCGGACCTGCTGGAGCGGCGCAGCACCCCGGCCTTCGAGGAGCTGGTGCGCCGCCTGGCCGACCAGGCCGGTGGCTGGCTGGACCGGACACCGGTGCCCCCCGTGCTGCACCCCGCGGTCGGCATCGCGCTCGGCGCCTACACCGAGCTGTACCGGCTGCGCCTGGGGGCCGCCGCTGACGACCCGGCCGCGCTGCTGCACCGCCGCCCGGCCCTGCCGGCAGGCGCCCGGCTGCGCGTGCTGCTGCCCGCCCGGGCGCGGGCCGCGATGGCCTGGGCGCTTTTCCCGTTCCCCGTACGGCCCTGCCCGCCGCCGGAACCGGCCTGTCCGCCCGCAGGGCTCGCCGGGACCGCCGAAGTGCGCTCGCCCGCGGCCGAAGCGCTCTCCCCGGCCACAGAGCGGCGACCGGTCGTCCCCCCGGCACCGCACCCGTCCGGCGCCCGCCCGCCCGGGCTGCCCGCCGGTGCCCTGCCGCGCCACGTCGCGATCGTGATGGACGGCAACGGCCGCTGGGCCACCGCCCAGGGCCTGCCGCGCAGCGAGGGCCATCGGGCGGGCGCCGACGCACTGGTCGACGTCGTCCACGGCGCCCTGGAGATCGGCCTGAAGTACCTGACCGTGTACGCGTTCTCCACCGAGAACTGGAAACGCCCGGCTGACGAACTGCAGGCGCTGATGCACGAGATCCCCCGGCAGCTGAACCGGATCACGGACGGCGCCGAGCCGCTGGACGTCCGCGTGCGCTGGGCCGGACTGCGCTCCCGCCTGCCGGCCGACGTCATCGAAGCACTCGCCGACGCGGAGCAGGTCACCCGCGACCGCACCGGGCTCACCCTGACCGTGTGCCTCAACTACGGCGGCCGGGCCGAGATCACGGCAGCCGCGGCACACCTCGCTCAAGAGGCGGTCGCCGGGCGCATCGACCCCGCCTCGGTCTCCGAGCACGCCTTCGCCCGCCACCTGCACGTCCCCGAACTGCCCGACGTCGACCTGCTGCTGCGCACCGGAGGCGACCAGCGCACTTCCAACTTCCTGCCCTGGCAGGCGACTTACGCCGAGCTGTTGTTCCTCGACACCCCGTGGCCGGAGGTGGACCGCCGCGACCTGTGGCACGCGATCGAGCAGTACGCCCGCCGGACGCGCCGCTACGGCTCCATCCCCCGCATCCCCGCCCAGGCGCGGCCCGCGGACAGGGCATGAGCCGGCGGTACCCGCCGGGGTCCGGCAGTCAGGCCTTTATGTGACCTTCCTTGACGGCCGTCACGAATGCCGTCCAGCCATGGGCGGAGAAGACCAGGGTGGGGCCGGGGATCGTCTTGCTGTCGCGGACGGGGACGTCGGGGTGGTTGGGGGCGACTTCGAGGCACTCTCCTTGATCGCCGCCGCTGTAACTGGACTTGTACCAGCCGGTGATGCTGCTTTCAGTGGTGACCATGCGCGTGTCCCTCCGCTACTCTCCGGACTGCCGCTCGTGTCGGTGAGTGCCGCGGGCCAGTTCCTGGAGCAGCTCCTGCTCGGTCTTTCCGGTATCCCGGGCCATCTTGCGCAGCAACAGGGCGCAGAGGGCCGCCGCCCCGTCCATGAGGGCCTCGGTCGCCATGGGGTCCTCGCGCCGTCGCTCTGTCACGTAGGCCGTGAGCAGGTCGTTGCCGGAGACGTAGGCGGTCATGAACTCGATGCCGTTACGAAGACGGTCGTAGTCGCTGGTCATGGTCGAACCGTCCCACACGGGTGCAGCGATCGAGTCATCGCGAGGTGCCGCGGCGGGCATACGCCCGCGCCGCGCGGGCGCGGTCGCCGCAGCGGGTGGAGCACCACTGGCGGCGGCCGTGGCGGAGCAGGTAGCGGGTGCAGGGCGGGGAGCCGCAGGCGGTGAGGCGTTCGGCGTCGGGTGAGGTGAGCAGGTCCGCGGCGTCGGCGGCGAGGGTGGCCAGGGCGAGGTCGACGATCGCGGTGGTGGGGTGGGGGGCCGTGCGGTAGGGGCCGGTCTTGTCGTCCCAGCGCAGCAGCGGGGCCGTGGGGACCCGGGTCATCGCGTCGTTGACGGCCGCCACGGCCGCGGGGAGGGCGGGCAGGCCTTCGGCGCGGGCGGCGAACAGCGATCTGATCTGTTCGCGCAGGGAGCGCAGTTGCGTCGCGCACATCTCCCGCATGCCGGCGTCGACCGGGGCGAGGCCGCGCTGGGTCAGCCAGTGGTTCGTCTGCGCGGGGGTGCCCAGGAGGTCGACCGTGTGCCCGCCGGGCAGCGCGATCGCGCTGTTGACGAGGGCGAGCGAGGGGTGCTCCTCCTCGCCCTGCGCGGGCGGCGGGGCGGGCTGGTCGATCACGGGCTCTTGCATACCTCTCATGGTACGGGTTGCCTGTATCCGTGAGAAGCGGCTACGGTCATCTCACGGTTCGAACGCATCTATCCGTGAGGTTTCTTTCATGTCTGCGCTTCCCGCGACGACCGCCCCCTTCCCCGTCCGCGTCTTCGGCGGCCCGACCGCCCTCTTCGAGTACGGCGGCCTGCGCTTCCTGACCGACCCGACCTTCGACGGCCCCGGTGACTTCCCCGCGCCCGCCGTGGTTCTGACCAAGACCGCCCCCTCCGCCGGCTCGCCCGTCGAACTCGGCCCCGTCGACGTGGTGCTCCTCTCGCACGACGAGCACGCCGACAACCTCGACACCTCCGGCCGGGCCCTGCTCGCCGACGTCCCGCTCACCCTGACCACCCCCGGAGGCGGACAGCGCCTCGGTGAGAAGGCCAGGGGACTGGCCGACTGGGAGTCCGTCGAGGTGGAGCGCCCCGACGGCGGCACGGTCACCGTCACGGGCGTCCCCGCCATCCACGGACCCGGCCCCCGCGAAGAGGTCGAGCCGATCACCGGGCAGGTCGTCGGCTTCGTCCTGACCGGCGAGGGCCTGCCCACCGTCTACGTCAGCGGTGACAACGCCTCACTGGACGCGGTGAAGGAGGTCGCCGAGCGCTTCGCCCCGGTGGACACCGCCATACTGTTCGCCGGCGCGCCGCGCTTCGCGGAAGTCTTCGACGGAGAGGTGATCGTCCTGGACAGCGCCATGGCCGCCGAGGCCACGCGGATCCTCGGCGCCCGCCGGGTGGTCCCGGTCCACTACGACAGCTGGGCCCACTTCACCGAGGGCCGCGAGGAGCTTCAGGCCGCCTTCGCCGCCGCCGGGCTCGCCGACCGGCTGGACTGGGGCGGACGCGGCTGACCTGCCGTCACTTCCTCCAGAACAGGTGATGGACCACCCCACTGGGGCTCGGCACCACATCGCAGTGGAAGCGGTCGAACAGCTCCTCGGGGGACTCCCAGAGCCGTGAGCCGGACCCGATGACCACGCCGGGCGAGACCGCCACGTGCAGCGTGTCCACCAGGTCGGCGCCGAGGAACTCCCGGATGGTGGCCGCCCCGCCGCCGAGCCGGACATCCTTGCCGCCGGCCGCCTCGCGCGCCTGCTTCAGGACGTCGGCCGGGTCGCCGCCGACGAAGTGGAACGTGGTGTCGGAGAGGGTGAACGACGGGCGCTCGTGGTGGGTCATGACGAACACGGGCGTGTGGAACGGGGGTTCGTCACCCCACCAGCCCATCCACTCGTGGTCCTGCCACGGCCCGCGATGGGGGCTGAACTTGTTACGGCCCATGATCTCGGCGCCGATGTTGTTCGTGAAGTCGCGTGTGAGGTAGTCGTCGAGACCGCGGCTCCCGCCGGGGTCGGTGCGGTTGGGCCAGCTCGCCGTGGCACCGGCCCAGGCGAACATCTGTCCTGGGTCGGCGTGGCCGAACGGGCGCTCCAGGCTCTGGTGCTCACCGGCACCGAACCCGTCGCTCGAGACGTTGAAGTTCTGCACGCGCAGTAGCTGAGGCACGACGCTCCTCCTGTGGTCGATGAGGGTTGGACCGCTCCGGGCGGCGAATCTCATCGGTCGTCGGGAATTCCCGCCTCCGGCTCACCCCGACTGTGCCACCACGTGCTCGATCACCTGCTTGAAGTCCTCGGTCGGGGAGAACTCCACGAACTCGCTGTCCTCGAGAGCCACCGGGACATGCCCGGGCGCCCAGTAGTACGCCTGGCCCGCCTTGTACTCCTCCTCGCCGGCCGGCGTACTCATCCTGATCCGGCCCTTCAGCAGGTAGCCCCAGTGGGGGCACTGGCACGCGTCGTCGGGCATGCCCTTGAGGGCAGGGCCCATGTCCGTGCCCCGCGGCAGGCTGATGTAGCTCACCGACATGTCACCCCCGATGGGCATGGTGCGTACCTCCACGCCGTCGCCTTCGAGTGCGACAGGGGCGTCGGTCCTGGTCGCCGCAGTCATGACTCCTCCGCTCCGGCCCACCAGGGCCTCGGGAAACCCTCGTACCTCCACCCTGGATCGCCGGGCCGCACCCCGCGACATCACGATCCGGTCAAGAGGTGCCCTCCGGGTCTTGATTTACCGGCGTGTAATCGATTCCATCCACCCGTCGATGTAATCGATTCCACGAGCGCTTCAGCAAGTGCTCCCACGACTGATCCACAAGGAGGTGGAGCGGCGGTGGCCAGCATCAAGGACGTCGCTGCCGAGGCGGGCGTATCGGTCGCCACGGTCTCGCGCGTCCTGAACGACCACCCGTCGGTCAGCGCCGACGCGCGCACGCGCGTCCTGGCCGCCGTCGAGTCCCTGGGCTACCGCCCGAACGCCGTCGCCCGCTCCCTGCGCACCGACCAGACCCACACCCTCGGCCTGGTCATCAGCGACGTGATGAACCCCTATTTCACCGAGCTGGCCCGCTCCGTCGAGGAGGAGGCCCGCGCGCTCGGCTACAGCGTCATCATCGGCAACGCCGACGAGCGGCCCGACCTCCAGGACCACCACGTGCGCAACCTGCTGGACCGGCGGATCGACGGGCTGCTCGTCTCCCCGACGGACGGCGGTTCGCCCCTGATGCTGGACGCCGCGCGGGCGGGAACGCCCATGGTGTTCGTGGACCGTTGGATCCCGGGCGTGGGCGTGCCGGTGGTCCGGTCGGACGGCCGGGCCGCCGTGCGGGACCTCGTGGCGCATCTGTACGGGCTCGGGCACCGGCGGGTCGCGATCATCGCGGGCCCGGCGGCGACCACGACCGGACGCGAGCGTGTGGAGGCCTTCCGGGAGGCCCTCCAGGAGTACGGGCTCGGCCTCCCCGACGCCTACATAGGGCAGGGCGACTTCCAGGCCGAGAGCGGGCGCCGGGTCACCGAGGGGTTCCTCGACCTGGCCGAGCCGCCCGAGGTCGTGTTCGCGGCCGACAACCTGATGGCGCTCGGCGCGCTGGACGCCGTACGCGCGCGTGGCCTGCGCGTGCCGGACGACATCGCGCTGGCCGCGTTCGACGACATCCCGTGGTTCGTGCACACCGATCCGCCGATCACCGCGATCGCCCAGCCGACCGGCGAACTGGGGCGGGCCGCCGTGCGCGCGCTGGCCGACCGGATCGAGGGGCGGCCCGGCGAGTCCGTCACCCTCCCCGCCCGGCTCGTCGTACGCCGCTCGTGCGGCGAGCCGTATCCGGCCTCCCCGGAGCCGGACTCTGCACAGGCCCCCGCTGTGCAGCCCCCCGCTGAGAACAGGAGCCACAGGTGAGCAACGCGGACGAGTTGCTGCGCATCGAGGGCATACGGAAGACCTTCCCGGGTGTGGTCGCGCTGGACGGCGTGGACTTCGACCTGCGCCGGGCAGAGGTGCATGTGCTGCTCGGTGAGAACGGCGCGGGCAAGAGCACCCTCATCAAGATGCTCTCCGGCGCCTACACGCCCGACGCCGGGAGGATCCTGGTCGGCGGCGAGGAGGTGCGCATCCACGGTGCGCAGGACTCCGAGCGGCTCGGGATCGCCACCATCTACCAGGAGTTCAACCTCGTTCCGGATCTGACGGTCGCCGAGAACATCTTCCTGGGGAGGCAGCCGCGCCGGTTCGGGGTGATCGACCGGAAGCGGATGGAGGCCGACGCCGAGGCCCTCCTCGCGCGCGTGGGCGTGAAGGTGTCGCCACGCGCACGTGTCCGCGAACTCGGCATCGCGCGCCTCCAGATGGTGGAGATCGCCAAGGCGCTCAGCCTCGACGCGCGCGTGCTCATCATGGACGAGCCGACCGCCGTGCTCACCTCCGAGGAGGTCGACAAGCTCTTCGCGATCGTGCGCACGCTGCGCGAGGACGGCGTCGGGATCGTGTTCATCACGCATCACCTCGAGGAGATCGCCGCCCTCGGTGACCGGGTGACGGTCATCCGGGACGGCAGGAGCGTCGGGCAGGTGCCCGCCGCCACGCCCGAGGACGAGCTCGTCCGGCTCATGGTGGGGCGCTCGATCGAGCAGCAGTATCCGCGCGAACGGGCCGATCGCGGGGACGCGTTGCTGTCCGTCGAGGGACTCACCCGCGACGGCGTCTTCCACGACGTCAGCTTCGAGGTGCACGCCGGCGAGGTCGTCGGCATCGCCGGACTGGTCGGCGCCGGCCGTACGGAGGTCGTACGGGCCGTGTTCGGGGCGGACCCGTACGACAAGGGCGCCGTGAAGGTCGCCGGTTCGGCCGTCCCCAAGTACGACGTCAACGCGGCGATGACCGCGGGCATCGGTCTCATCCCCGAGGACCGCAAGGGCCAGGGTCTGGTGCTGGACGCGTCGGTCGAGGAGAACCTCGGTCTGGTGACGCTGCGCTCGGCCACCCGGGCGGGGCTCGTCGACCTCAAGCGGCAGCGCGAGGCCGCCGAGCGGATCGCGGGGCAGCTCGGGGTACGGATGGCGGGCCTCGGCCAGCACGTGCGCACGCTCTCCGGCGGCAACCAGCAGAAGGTCGTCATCGGCAAGTGGCTGCTCGCCGACACCAAGGTGCTGATCCTCGACGAGCCGACGCGCGGCATCGACGTCGGCGCCAAGGTCGAGATCTACCAGCTCGTCAACGAACTCACCGCGGCCGGAGCCGCCGTCCTGATGATCTCCAGTGATCTGCCCGAGGTGCTCGGCATGAGCGACCGGGTGCTGGTCATGGCGCAGGGCCGGATCGCCGGCGAGCTGTCCGCCGACGAGGCGACCCAGGACACCGTGATGGCACTCGCCGTCAGCACCCCGACGACCACCACCACGACCACGACCGGAACGGAGGCCTCCCGTGGCCACTGACACGCTCAAGAGCACGACGGGCGCGGGTGGCGCCTCGGGCGGCCTGCGCCGTCTCCTGCTCGACAACGGCGCGCTCACCGCGCTCATCGTCCTCGTCGTCGCGATGTCGGCGCTGTCCGGCGACTTCCTGACGACGGACAACCTCCTGAACGTCGGCATCCAGGCGGCCGTCACCGCCATCCTCGCCTTCGGCGTCACCTTCGTGATCGTCTCGGCGGGCATCGACCTGTCGGTCGGCTCGGTCGCCGCGCTCTCGGCCACGGTCCTCGCCTGGAGCGCCACCTCGGCGGGCGTCCCGGTGTTCCTCGCCGTCCTCCTGGCCATAGCGACGGGCATCGTCTGCGGCCTGGTCAACGGCATTCTCATCTCCTACGGCAAGCTGCCGCCGTTCATCGCGACGCTCGCGATGCTGTCCGTGGCCCGCGGCCTGTCCCTCGTCATCTCCGAGGGCTCCCCGATCGCCTTCCCCGACTCCGTCTCCCGCCTCGGGGACACGCTCGGCGGCTGGCTGCCGGTGCCGTTGCTCGTCATGGTCGTGATGGGCCTGATCGCCGCGTTCGTGCTCGGCCGGACGTACATCGGCCGCTCGATGTACGCGATCGGCGGCAACGAGGAGGCCGCGCGGCTGTCCGGCCTGCGCGTGAAGAGGCAGAAGCTCGCGATCTACGCCTTCTCGGGCGTCTTCGCCGCCGTCGCCGGTGTCGTGCTCGCCGCCCGGCTGGCCTCCGCGCAGCCGCAGGCCGCCGACGGCTACGAGCTGGACGCGATCGCCGCGGTCGTCATCGGCGGGGCCTCCCTCGCGGGCGGCACGGGCAAGGCGTCCGGCACGCTGATCGGCGCGCTGATCCTGGCCGTGCTGCGCAACGGGCTGAACCTGCTGAACGTGTCGGCGTTCTGGCAGCAGGTCGTCATCGGCGTCGTCATCGCGCTGGCCGTGCTGCTCGACACCGCGCGCCGCAAGGCCGGGGTGACCCCGGTCGCGGGCGGCGCGGGCGGCGGCAAGGGCAAGCAGGCGACGACCTACGTGCTCGCGGCCGTCGTCACCGTCGCGATCGTCGGCGCCACGTCCTTCCTGCACAACGGCTCCTCCGCCGCGAGCACCCCGAAGATGGGCCTGTCGCTGTCCACCCTCAACAACCCCTTCTTCGTGCAGATCCGGGCGGGCGCCCAGGCCGAGGCCAAGAAGCTGGGCGTGGACCTGACCGTCACGGACGCGCAGAACGACGCCTCCCAGCAGGCCAACCAGCTCCAGAACTTCACCACTTCCGGACTCGGCGCGATCATCGTCAACCCGGTCGACTCGGATGCGGCGAGCAACTCGGTGAAGGCCGCCGACCAGGCGAAGATCCCGGTCATCGCCGTCGACCGCGTCGTCAACGACGCGAAGACGGCCACCCTGGTCGCCTCCGACAACGTCGCCGGCGGTGAACTCGCCGCGAAGACCATCGCCGACAAGCTGGGCGGCAAGGGCAAGATCGTGGTCCTCCAGGGCCAGGCGGGCACCTCCGCCGCCCGTGAGCGCGCCCAGGGCTTCGCGAACGGCCTCAAGGACTACCCGGGCATCCGGGTCGTGGCCCAGCAGCCCGCGGACTTCGACCGCACCAAGGGCCTCGACGTGATGTCGAACCTGCTCCAGGCCCACCCGGACGTCCAGGGCGTCATCGCCGCGAACGACGAGATGGCGCTCGGCGCGATCAAGGCCCTGGGCTCCAAGGCCGGCAAGTCGGTCTCGGTGGTCGGCTTCGACGGCACGCCTGACGGGCTGAAGGCGGTCGAGGGCGGCACGCTGTACGCGTCCGTGGCGCAGCAGCCGTCCGAGCTCGGGAAGATCGCCGTGGACAACGCGCTGAAGGCACTCCAGGGCAAGAAGGTCGAGGAGACGGTGAAGGTGCCGGTGAAGGTGGTCACGAAGGAGAACGTGGCCGGCTTCAGCGGCTGACATCGGGGAACGGCGGTCGGTCACCCACGGCTTGCGGGGCCGCCCGCCCATGTCACTCATGTGGGGAGACGACTCATGTACGACTACGACCTCCTGGTCGTGGGGTCGGCCAACGCCGACCTGGTGATCGGTGTCGAGCGCCGGCCCGGTGCCGGCGAGACCGTGCTCGGCTCCGACCTGGCCGTCCATCCGGGCGGCAAGGGCGCGAACCAGGCGGTCGCGGCCGCCCGGCTCGGGGCCCGTACGGCTCTGCTGGCCCGGGTCGGCGACGACGCGTACGGCCGGCTGCTGCTCGACTCGCAGCGCTCGGCGGGCGTCGACACGGTGGGCGTCCTGGTGGGCGGCGCGCCGACCGGGGTCGCGCTGATCACGGTCGACCCGTCCGGGGACAACAGCATCGTGGTCTCACCGGGCGCGAACGGCCGGCTGGCCCCGGAGGACGTCAGCGCCGCCGGGTGCCTCTTCCAGGGCTCGCGGGTGGTATCGGCGCAGCTCGAGATCCCACTGGAGACGGTGGTGGAGGTCGTACGGAACCTGGCGCCGGAGAGCCGTTTCGTGCTGAATCCCTCGCCTCCGCGCCCCCTTCCGCGGGAGGTGCTGGCGGCGTGCGACCCGCTGATCGTCAACGAGCACGAGGCGAAGGTGATCCTGGGCTCGGCCGCCGTGGGGGACACCCCGGAGGACTGGGCGCGGATCCTGCTCGCGAAGGGGCCCCGGTCGGTGGTCGTGACGCTGGGCGCGGAGGGCGCGCTGGTCGCCTCGGCGGAGGGTGTCTCCCGGGTGCCGTCCGTGAAGGTGAGCGCCGTGGACACGACCGGCGCGGGTGACGCGTTCACCGCCGCGCTGGCCTTCCGGCTGGGGGCCGGTGCGTCCCTCGCGGAGGCGGCCGCGTACGCGGCGCGGGTCGGGGCGGTGGCCGTGACGCGGGAGGGCGCGCAGGCGTCCTTCCCGACGGCGGCGGAGGTCGCCGCGCTGTGAAGCGGAACGGAATACTGAACCGTCATCTCGCCGGTGCGGTGGCCGAGCTGGGCCACGGGGACGGGGTGCTGGTGTGCGACGCGGGCATGCCCATTCCCGACGGCCCCCGGGTGGTGGACCTCGCCTTCCGGGCCGGGGTGCCGGCGTTCGCCGAGGTGCTGGAGGGGCTGCTGGCCGAGCTGGTGGTCGAGGGGGCGACGGCGGCGACGGAGGTACGGGAAGCGAACCAGGAGGCTTCGGAGCTCCTGGACGGGCACTTCCCGGCACTGGACCTGGTGTCGCACGAGCGGCTCAAGGAGCTGTCGGCCGGGGCCCGGCTGGTGGTCCGCACGGGCGAGGCACGGCCGTACGCGAACGTGCTGCTGAGGTGCGGCGTCTTCTTCTGACGCGCATCAAGGGGGCCCGGTCCGTGGACCGGGCCCCCTCGGCTTTCCCCTCCCGTCAGAACCCCCGCGATCCCCCCAGATCCCCCTCCAGAAAGTCCTGACGCCATGTACGACCCGCGTGGGGCAGAAAGGGTTGCACGGTCAGGTAAGAATTTCTTGCCGGATTCTTGGCGGATAGCTGAGCAGGATGACTGAGGAGGTCAGCGCGCCGGCCGGGTCAGCACGCGGGTGAGGCCGCCGTCGTCCTCCTCGACGTCCCGGACGTGCGCGAACCCGATCCGGCCGAGCAGGCGCAGCGAGGTCTCGTTCTCGGCGGCGACAGTGGCGTGCACCTCGGTCAGCCCGAGCGTGTCGAAGCCGTACCTGACGAGCGCCTCCGCCAGCTCCGTCCCGAGCCCGCTCCCCCAGACCTCCGGGGCCAGGGCGTAGACGATCTCGTGACCGTCGACCGCGTCCGTCCGCTTGATCTCCGCGTGCCCGACCAGTCGCCCACCGCGCCGGACCGCCCACACGTCGAACAGGTCCCGGGCGTAGACCTTGGTGAAGATCCGCCCGAACAGGGCCCGGTCGTCCGCCTCGGCGGCGGGGCCGTCACCCATCCACCGGGAGACCCTGGAGTCCTGGAACAGGGCGACGAAGTCCTCCTCGTCCTCCGGCGTGTAGGCGTCGAGGAGCAGGCGGGCGGTGCGCAGGGTCGGGGGCATGGGGTTGACGCTAGCCATGGGGGGCAAGGGGGTGCACCGCATTTTCCCGCGGGACCGTCACGGGGTGCGGAAGCCGCGGAACGTCACCTGCTTCCGGCTGGTGAAACCGAGTCGTTCGTAGAGGGCGATCGCTTCGGTGTTCGCGTCGGCCACGTGCAGGAAGGGGCGTCGGCCTTGGGCCAGGATGCGGGTGACGAGGGCGGTGACCAGGCGGATGGCGTGGCCTCGCCCGCGTGCCTCGGGGGCGGTGCAGACGGCGCTGATCTCGGTCCATCCCGGAGGCCGGAGCCGCTCGCCCGCCATGGCCACCAGCGTGCCGCCGTCACGGACGCCGAGGTAGGTGCCGAGGTCCCGGGTACGCGGCCAGAACGGCCCGGGTCGGGTTCGTGCGGCCAGGTCGAGCATCTCGGGCACATCGGCCTCGCCCAGTTCGACCACGTCGGTGGCGGTCGCCGCGTGGGCCTCATCGGGCCGGCGGCCGGCGGGCCAGATCATCTGGCGGCCTTCGAGGACGAAAACCGGCTCCCAGTCCGGCGGTGGGGTCGCCGGGCAGCTGAACATGTCGGCGAACGCGTCCCGGCCGAGGAGCCGTGCGAGATCGGCCCAGTCCGCCGCGTCCGCTTCGGCGGGCACCGCCGAGAAGGTCGCGACCTCCGGAAGGTAGGTGGCGGCCCGGCCGGCCCGGCGGCCGAGATCCGCGTGGCGGCCGCGCAGCGACTCGCCCACCGGGTCGTCGAGTGCCGTGGTGTCACCACTGTCGCCGTTCGTCATGGTGCTGTGCCTCTCCCTGTGCGCGGTCGGCCGGTGGTTGACCCGTCCTCGGCGAGGGCCGTGGCGAAGCCCTCCCGGGAGCGACCGGTGATGAGCCAGGCTATCTTTCGCGTCGTCACAGGTTCGGGGGCAGGGCCCGTCTCGTCGGCCCAACGCGGCATCACAGGAAAGGAGTTGGACGTGGACGCGCAGGACACTGCCCGGAGACTGCGGATGATCGGCGACGAGATGGCAGAGCGGTTCTACGAGCGGGCCGACGTCCTGCGGACGCTGGTGGTGACGCTGCTGGCGGGGCAGCACTCGCTGGTGCCCGGTCCGCCGGGGACGGCGAAGTCCGAGCTCAGCGGGAGGGCGCCGGCGCCCCGCGCCCCGTCACGCCGAGTCGTTCAGCAGCCGGTTCAGATGCTCGTGGCCCGCCTTCAGCAGGCCGGGCAGTTCGGGAGCCGACTCGTACCAGCGCTTCTCGTACTCCCAGCACAGCCAGCCGTCCCAGCCGTGCCGGGAGAGGACCTCCACGCACTCGGCCAGCGGCAGGACACCGGCGCCGAGCGGCAGCGGGGTGGTGTCCTCGGCGGAGGCGATGTCCTTGACCTGGACGTAGCCGAGGTGCGGGGAGAGCGCCGCGTAGGTCTCCGAGGGCTGTTCGCCGCCCAGCCAGGTGTGCATCACGTCCCACAGCGCGCCCACCTGGCGGTGGCCGACCAGCCCGAGGACGCGCATCGCGTCGGCGGCGGTGCGGTGCGAGTCGTGGGTCTCCAGGAGGATGCGCACGCCCAGGTCGTTCGCGTGCTCGGCGGCCGTGCCCAGCCGCCGGGCGGCCGTGGCGTCGGCCTCCTCGGGGGTCTGGACGTCCAGGTCGCCGCCGGGGAAGACCCGGATGTACGGGGCGCCGAGGTCGCGGGCCAGGTCGAGGAGGGAGCGGATCTCGGCCAGGACGGGTTCGTCGTCGCCCGGCGCGGCGACGCGCGCGTAGCCCGCCAGGCCCAGGATCTCTACGCCCGACCCCTTGAACTCGGCCGCGACATCGGCCCGCTCGGCGGAGCCGAGGCCGGGGTGGACCGGTTCCTCGGGGTGGGCGCGCAGTTCCACGCCGTGGTAGCCGTGGGCGGTGGCGAGCCGCAGGACGTCGGGCAGGGGCAGGCCGGGGACACCGAGGGTGGAGAACGCCAGCTTCATGTGGACGGACCCTACCCGGCACCCCCGCCGGCGACTCCCCTTCGTCACTCGGGTGTTGCGAGAAGATCCAGTCGCCAGTCCTGCCCGACCAGGTCCTGGCCGAAGGAGCGGTGCGGTTTCTCCGCGACGAGGACGAAGCCGTGGCGCTGGTAGATGCGGCGGGCCGCGGCGAGGACGTCGTTGGTCCACAGGACCACCTCGCGGTACCCGGCCTCGCGCGCGAAGGCGACGACGGCCCCGACCAGCCGGTCCCCGATGCCCAGGCCGCGCGCGTCCGGCTCGACGAGCAGCAGCCGGAGCCGGGCGGCACCCGGTGCGTCGTCCCGTACGCACATCACGCACCCCACCGGCCGGCCGTCCAGCTCGGCGATCCACGTCCGCTCCAGATGGGGGTCGTGGTCCTCGCCGTACTCGGCGACGATCCGGGCGACCAGGCCCTCGTAGTCGAGGTTGAAGCCGTACTCGGCCGCGTACAGCGCGGCGTTGCGCTGCACGATCCAGCCGAGGTCGCCGGGGGCGGGGTCGCGCAGGACGACGTCCTCGGGACGCGGCGCCCGGCCCTCGCCCAGAATCTCCCGGACGGTCCGCATCGCCTCCGCCAGCCGCGGCCGGTCCTCGGCGCGCACGGTGTCCAGCAGCGCCCCGACCGTCTCGCGCGCCCGCTCGTCGAGGAGCGCGGCTGCCTCCCGGCCGCGCCCGGTGAGGGCGACACTGCGGCGGCGCGGATCCGTCTCGGACGGCCCGCGCTCGACCAGCCCGTCCTCCTCGAACCTGTTCAGGATGCGGCTCAGGTACCCGGCGTCCAGGTGAAGCTGGGCCCGCAGGTCGGCGGCGTCCGTACGCGGCGCGTGGGCGAGCTCGTAGAGCACGCGGGACTCGGTGAGGGTGTAGGGGGCGTAGAGGTGACGGCCGTAGTCGAGCGCGCCGATCACGTTCGTGTAGAAGCGGTTGAAGGAGCGGATGTCCTGGACGGTCATGGCCACGACCCCCGATGCTTGACTCAGTCAGAGATTCCGGTGGGTCGAGCCTAGACGTCCAGGACCTCCGGGACTAGCCCTCGGTGGCCGGCCGGTAGACGCACACCTGCGCGCCGGTCTTGGCGGTGGTCGTCGAGACCAGCTCCATCGGGCGCTTGCCACCGTCGTCGGGAAAGATCGTCTTGCCGCCGCCCAGCAGCACCGGCATGACGATGAGCTGGAGCTCGTCGACCAGGCCCTCGGACAGCAGCGTGCGCACGAGCGTCGGGCTGCCCATCATCGCGAGGTCGCCGCCCTCGGTCTCGCGCAGTTCCCGGATGCGGGCGACGGCCTGGTCGCCGGGGATGAGCGAGGTGTTGTTCCAGGTGAGGTCGGCCTCGCCGAGCGTGCTGGAGACGACGTACTTCTTGAGGGCGTTCATCCGGTCGGCGAACGGGTCCCCGGCCCGCTCGGGCCAGGCGCCCGCCATCGTCTGCCACGTACGCCGCCCGAACAGCAGCGCCCCGGCCCCGGCCAGCCCCGCGTCGAAGGCGCCGCCCAGCACCTCCTCGTCGAAGTACGGATGCGACCACCCGCCGTGCGCGAAGCCGCCGTCGGTGTCCTCCTGCGGCCCGCCCGGAGCCTGCACGACGCCGTCCAGGCTGATGAACTCGGTGATGACGATGCGCATGGGACTCACTCCGCTTTTCTCGTGCGTGCGATGACGGCTTTCGTGCGATGACGGCACTACAGACCCGGGCAGGACGCGAAACTCATCGCCGGTGGGGTCCGTATGTCACGTCACGCCCGCGGCGAACACCTCCGCACGGCCGGCGGAAGGGGATTAGCGTTCGGGACATGGTGTCCTCGAAGGCGACGGCCGTATACGACGAACACGCCGATTGGTACAACGCGTTGATGTCACCGACCGGCGGCGGCGACTACATCCGCCGTGTCCACGCCACCCTCGGCGACCTGCTCGGCCCCGGCGACGGGCGCACCTGCCTCGACGTCTGCTGCGGCACCGGCGCCCACGCGTCCGCCGTCGCCGGCCTCGGCTGGACGCCCGTCGGCGTGGACCTCTCCCGCAACCAGCTCCGCCACGCCGCCCACCGCCTGCCCGTGGCCGTCGCCGACGCGACCGCCCTGCCCCTGGCCGACGGCTCGGTGCCCGCCGCGGTGTGCGTCCTGGCCAGCACGGACGTGCCCGACTACCCGGCCGTCCTGCGCGAGATCGCCCGCGTACTGGCCCCCGGCGGCCGCTTCGTCCACCTGGGAGTGCACCCCTGCTTCGTCGGCGCCTTCGCCGACCGCAGGGACGCGTCGAGGACCGTCATCGACTCCCGCTACACCGACCGGTCCCACACCTTCGCCTCCTGGAACACCACCGGCGTCCGCGCCCGCCTCGGCGCCTGGCACGTCCCGCTGTCCGACCTGCTCAACGGGGCGGCGGCAGCGGGGCTGCGCATCGAGCGGACGGCGGAGGCGGGGCCGGACGGGGTGCCGGATCTGTTCGGGTTCCTCGGGGTGAAGGCGTAGTTGCCCGTGGTGTGGGGGCAGCAGCGCCAAGGTCAGGAAACCCGCGGCACCCCGGAAGACCCCCGCACCATCAACTCGCCCCGCACCGACGCGATCCCCCCGGGCGGCGCCTCCTCCCGCCCCATCGCGATCCGCCCGGCACGCGCTCCGGCCTCCGCCAAGGGCAACCGCACGGTCGTCAGCGAAGGCACCGCGTCGATGCTGAACGGCAGGTCGTCGAAACCGGCCACCGACACGTCCTCCGGAATCCGCAGCCCGGAGTCGCGCAGCGCCGCACACGCCCCGAGCGCGACGGAGTCGTTCGCGGCGACGACCGCCGTCAGCGACGGGTCGCGCCGCAGCAGTTCCAGCGTCGCCTCGTAGCCGGACCGCCGGTCGTACCGCCCGTGCACCGTCCACCGGGGGTCCTCCTCGATGCCGTGCGCGGCGAGCGCGGCCCGGTGCCCCTCCAGCCGGTGCCGGGTCGTCGTCCGTTCCTCCGGGCCCGCGATGTAACCGAGCCGCCGGTGCCCGAGCCCGATGAGGTGCTCGGTGAGTTCCTGCCCGCCGCCGCGGTTGTCGAAGGTGAGCGCGATCGCCCCGGTCTCCGGCGCCGGCGGACGTCCGCACAGGACGACCCGCGTCCCGGCGTCGGCCAGCTTCCGCACCTTGCTGTCCATCGCCGCCTGGTGCGCCGCGTCCTCGATCGCCCCGCCGGTCAGCACCACGGCCGCCGCCCGCTGCCGCTGCAACAGCGTGAGATAGGTCAGCTCCCGCTCGGGAGAGCCGCCGGTGTTGCAGACCACCGCGAGTCTCTCCCCGCCCGCGCGGCCGCCCGGGCCGCCGATCTCGGCCTGGATCGCACTCGCCATGATTCCGAAGAACGGGTCGGCGATGTCGTTCACCAGGATCCCGACCAGGTCGGAGGTGGCGGCGGCCAGAGCGCTCGCGGGCCCGTTGAGCACGTAGTCCAGCTCGTCCACGGCCTTCAGCACCCGCTCCCGGGTGGAGGCGGCCACGGGGTAGTTCCCGTTCAGCACGCGCGACACCGTCGCGGGCGAGACCTGCGCGCGGGCCGCCACGTCCGCCAGGGTCACCGTCATCTCGTCGTCCTCCGGTCGCGCATCTCGTCGTCCGCCCTCGTCGCCCTCGTACACATACAGACCTGTGACCTTGGTTCCGGCAGGCCGAGGCCTTGTTCCGAGCAGACCTTAAGCCCCCGGCCCCGGGTTGTTCGCCCCCTCGAACAACTCGTCCTGGTCACGGTCTTGTCCGGACCGCGGTTCAGAGGCTAGCTTCTTCATGTATAGAAAGCGCTTGCTGTAACGCTCACCAGTCCACAGGCGGCTCACCGGTCCGCCAGGGAAGGGTGGGGCGTACGCGGCGCGACGACCGCGTACGAAGGGAACGACGTGACACGCAAGACGGTGCGTATCGCCATGAACGGCGTGACCGGGCGCATGGGCTACCGCCAGCACCTGGTCCGCTCCATCCTCGCCCTCCGTGAGCAGGGCGGCCTCGACCTCGGCGACGGCACCGTGCTGTGGCCCGAGCCGATCCTGGTCGGCCGCCGTGAGCACGCGCTCAAGGCGCTGGCCGAGCGGCACGGGCTGGAGCACGTCTCGACCGACCTGGACGCGGTCCTCGCCGACGAGACGGTGGACATCTACTTCGACTCCCAGGTCACCTCCGCCCGCGAGGAGGCGCTCAAGAAGGCCATCGCGGCCGGCAAGCACATCTACACCGAGAAGCCCACGGCCACCGGCCTCGACGGCGCCCTGGACCTCGCCCGGCTGGCGAACGAGGCCGGCATCAAGCACGGCGTCGTCCAGGACAAGCTCTTCCTCCCCGGCCTGCTCAAGCTGAAGCGCCTCATCGACGGCGGCTTCTTCGGCCGGATCCTGTCCGTGCGCGGCGAGTTCGGCTACTGGGTCTTCGAGGGCGACTGGCAGGCCGCCCAGCGCCCGTCCTGGAACTACCGGGCCGAGGACGGCGGCGGCATCGTCGTCGACATGTTCCCGCACTGGGAGTACGTGCTTCACGAGCTGTTCGGCCGCGTGAAGTCCGTCCAGGCCATCGCCACCACGCACATCCCGCAGCGCTGGGACGAGAACGGCAAGCCCTACGACGCCACCGCCGACGACGCCGCGTACGGAATCTTCGAGCTGGAGGGCGGCGCCATCGCCCAGATCAACTCGAGCTGGGCCGTGCGCGTCAACCGCGACGAGCTCGTCGAGTTCCAGGTCGACGGCACCGAGGGCTCGGCCGTCGCCGGCCTGCGCAACTGCCGCGTCCAGCACCGCTCGGCCACGCCCAAGCCCGTCTGGAACCCGGACATCCCCGCCACCGAGGTCTTCCGCGACCAGTGGCAGGAGATCCCGGACAACGCCGAGTTCGACAACGGCTTCAAGGCGCAGTGGGAGCTGTTCCTCAGGCACGTCTACGCCGACGCCCCCTACCACTGGGACCTGCTGGCCGGCGCCCGTGGTGTCCAGCTCGCCGAGCTGGGCCTGAAGTCCTCGGCCGAGGGCCGCCGTATCGACGTACCGGAGATCCAGCCGTGACCATCCGCCTCCCGGACAGCAACGGGGCGTCGCGGACGTACGAGCCGCGCACCGAACCGCTCCTGGTGACGCCCGGCACGCCCTTCACCTCCCGCACGGTCTACTCGGCGGCGCACGTCGTCGCCGACCCGTACGCGGACGTGTCGCCCGACTCGCCCGCCGCCGTCGACTGGGACGCCACCCTGGCCTTCCGCCGTCACCTGTGGTCGCACGGCCTGGGCGTCGCCGAGGCCATGGACACGGCCCAGCGCGGCATGGGTCTGGACTGGGCGGGCGCGGCGGAACTGATCCGCCGGTCGGCGGCGGAGGCGAAGTCGGTCGGCGGCCTGATCGCCTGCGGTGTGGGCACGGACCAGCTCTCGGCCACCGAGATCGGCTACCCGTACAGCCTGGCGGAGATCCGCGCCGCGTACGAGGAGCAGCTCGCGGTCGTCGAGGAGTCGGGCGCGCGGGCCATCCTGATGGCCTCCCGGGCCCTGGCGGCGGTCGCCAAGGGGCCGGAGGACTATCTGGAGGTCTACGACCACCTGCTCCGCCAGGCGTCCGAGCCGGTCGTCCTGCACTGGCTCGGCCCGATGTTCGACCCGGCGCTGGAGGGCTACTGGGGCGCGACGGACCTGGACGCCGCCACCCACACCTTCCTGGACGTCATCGCCGCCCACCCGGACAAGGTCGACGGCATCAAGGTCTCGCTGCTGGACGCGCAGCGCGAGATCGACATCCGACGCCGTCTGCCGCAGGGCGTGCGCTGCTACACGGGCGACGACTTCAACTACCCCGAGCTGATCGCCGGCGACGAACAGGGCTTCAGCCACGCCCTGCTGGGCATCTTCGACCCGCTGGGCCCGCTGGCGGCGCAGGCGGTGCGGGTGCTCGACACGGGTGATGTGAAGGGCTTCCGCGAGCTGCTGGACCCGACGGTCGGGCTCTCCCGCCACCTCTTCGAGACCCCGACCCGCTTCTACAAGACGGGCGTGGTGTTCCTGGCCTGGCTGGCCGGTCACCAGTCCCACTTCACGATGGTCGGCGGCCTCCACTCGGCCCGCTCGCTCCCGCACTTGGCGAAGGCGTACGAACTCGCTGACGGGCTGGGCCTGTTCCCCGACCCGAAGCTGGCGGAGGAGCGCATGAAGAACCTGCTGAGCGTGTACGGGGTGGACCAGTGAGCGCCGCGGAGCTGGAGCGCTTCTCCATCAACCAGATGACGGTCAAGCAGCTGTCGATGCCGGATCTGGTGGACGCCTGCGTCCAGTCGGGCATCGGCAACGTCGGCCTGTGGCGCGAGCCGGTCCAGTCGTACGGCCTGGAGGCCACGGCCAAGCTGGTCCGGGACGCGGGCCTGACGGTGACAACGTTGTGCCGGGGCGGCTTCTTCACGGCGATCGACCCGCGGGAGCGCGCGGAGGCCCTGGCCGACAACCGCCGGGCGATCGACGAGGCGGCGACGCTGGGCACCGACACCCTGGTCCTGGTCTCGGGCGGACTCCCGGCCGGTTCCAGGGACCTGCACGGCGCGCGGGAACGCATCGCGGACGCCCTGGCTGAACTGGGCCCTTACGCGGAGCGGCACGGCGTCCGCCTGGCCATCGAGCCCCTCCACCCGATGTACGCCTCGGACCGCTGCGTGGTGTCGACGCTGGCCCAGGCGCTGGACCTGGCCGAGCGCTTCCCGGCGAACCAGGTGGGGGTCACCGTCGACACGTACCACATCTGGTGGGACGACACGGCTCCCGCGCAGATCGCCCGGGCGGGTGCGGGCGGCCGTATCCACACCTTCCAGCTCGCCGACTGGACGACTCCGCTCCCTCAGGGCGTGCTGACCGGCCGTGGCCAGATCGGCGACGGCTCGATCGACATGCGGGAGTGGCAGCGGTACGTGGAGGCCGCGGGCTACACCGGTGCCATCGAGGTGGAGCTGTTCAACGACGTGCTGTGGGCGAGGGACGGGCGGGAGGTACTGGCCGAGACGGCGGCGCGGTTCGTCGAACACACCCTGTGAATCGAGCACACCTTGTGAGTCGAGCACACCTGTGATCCGTCACGGTCGTAGGCCACGCCCCCGCCGGCCTACGACCGTGCGAGGAACCCGTTCACCCGTTCCTCCAGCCGCTTCCGGCACCGCGGCCACTCCGGTGCCGTCACCGAGAAGATCGCGGAGTCGCGCAGCAGGCCTTCCTCTCCGCCGGGACCAGTTCCGCAGCACGCCCTCGAAGCGGGCTCCCACGCTCTCGATGGCCGCGCGGGAACGGCTGTTGCGGGCATCGGTCTTCAGGTCCACGCGCGAGACGCCCCACTCCTCGAAGGCATGGCGGAAGAGGAGGAACTTGGCCTCGGTGTTCACGCCCGTCCCCTGGGCAGAACGGGCGAGCCAGGTGAAGCCGACCTCGACCGCGTCGAGTTGGTCGTCCGAGAACCAGGAGCGTGGTTCCAAGTACGCCGTGGCGCCGACCGCTCGTCCCGTGACCGTCGAGATCTGCGCGTAGGGCGCGACCCACCCCGTCGCCGCGCGGGCGAGCTGCGCGTCGATGTAGGAACCCACCTCGTCGGCATCCGGTACCCAGGTGAAGGCGTAGTTCTCCCGGTCCTCCGTCGCCGCCTTCGCCAGCTCGGCGGCGTGCCGATGGCCCAAGGGCTCCAGCCGGACCAGGGCACCCTCCAGGACGGGTCCTTCCAGTGCGAAACTCACGCGGGGAAGTCTTCCTCAGGCAGCCCGGGGCGTCGAACGGAATACCGGTACGGCGAGCAGTGGATGGCCGGAAGTGGCGGCTCATCCGCCCCGTTGAACCCCTGGTCCCCCTCGGGTACCGACTTCCGGAAATCCGGCCCGGGTCGGGAACCCGGCCCGGACTCCCGTCGTCCAATCGCAGGCCGCCGGAGAGTCACCACGGTGCGGTGTCGGCCCTCGCTGCTGGCTGCGATCGCTGACCACCCTCTCCGCCGTACCGCGGCCGGCGGCCCCGCCGCCATCGGCGCGTCCCCCTCCAACCGCGCCGGTGGCGGCCCCTGCGCGGTTAGTGTGCGTTCCCTTGACTGGCAGAAACTTCCCGGTTACTGGTGACGCGTTGGAAGTTTCCTTCAGCGGATCCCAGTGGATCACCTCCGGAAGGAGCGCACGTGCACGACACCGGCACGGGAAGCACGGGAAGCACGGGAAACACCGCACAACCCTCCAGACGCGCCGTCCTCGGCGCCACGGCCGGCGCCGCCGGCGCCCTCGCGGCTGGCGGGCCCTCGTACGCCGCCGGCCCTCCCGACGACAAGCGACTCCGCACCCTCGTCTCGCGCATGACGCTGGAGGAGAAGGTCGGCCAGCTCTTCGTGATGCGGGTCTACGGCCACTCCGCCACCGCCCCCGACCAGGCCGACATCGACGCCAACCTGAAGGAGATCGGGGTCCGTACGGCCGCCGAGCTGGTCGAGAAGTACCGGGTCGGCGGCATCATCTACTTCGCCTGGGCGCACAACACCCGCGAGCCGCGCCAGATCGCGGACCTGTCCAACGGCATCCAGCGGGCCTCCCTGGAACTGCCGCGCGGGTTGCCTGTGCTCATCTCCACCGACCAGGAGCACGGGATCGTCGCCCGGGTGGGCAAGCCGGCGACGCTCTTCCCCGGGGCCATGGCCGTCGGCGCGGGCGGGTCGCGGTCCGATGCCCGGGCCCTCGGGCGGATCGCGGGGCGTGAGCTGCGGGCGATGGGCATCCGGCAGGACTACTCCCCCGTGGCCGACGTGAACGTCAACCCGGCCAACCCGGTCATCGGCGTGCGGTCCTTCGGCGCCGACCCGCGGGCGGTGGCCGCGCTGGTGGCCGCCGAGGTCGCCGGGTACCAGGGGTCCGGAGTGGCGGCGACCGCCAAGCACTTCCCCGGGCACGGGGACACCAACGTCGACAGCCACACCGGCTTCCCGACCATCACGCACAGCCGGGAACTGTGGGAGAAGCTGGACGCGCCGCCGTTCCGGGCGGCGATCGCCGCGGGCATCGACTCGATCATGACCGCGCATCTGATGGTCCCGGCCCTGGACGACTCCGGCGACCCGGCCACCCTCTCCCGCCCGATCCTCACCGGCATCCTCCGCGAGCGGCTCGGCTACGACGGGGTCGTGGTCACGGACTCCCTCGGCATGGAGGGCGTGCGGACCAAGTACGGCGACGACCGGGTGCCGGTGCTCGCGCTGAAGGCGGGCGTGGACCAGCTCCTCAACCCGCCGCATCTGGACCTCGCCTGGAACGCGGTCCTCGCAGCCGTGCGCAACGGCGAGCTGACCGAGGCACGGCTCGACGAGTCGGTCCTGCGGATCCTGCGGCTGAAGACGAAGCTGGGGCTGTTCCGCGCCCCGTACGTCAGCCGGGAGGGTGTCGACCGCACCGTCGGCACCCGGGCACACCTGGCGACGGCCGACCGGATCGCCGAGCGGACGACCACCCTGCTCGTCAACGAGGGGCGGTTGCTGCCGCTGTCCCGGCGCCGGTACCCCAGGGTGCTGGTGGTCGGGGCCGATCCGGCCTCGCCCTCGGGGACGACCGGACCGCCGACGGGAGTGCTCGCCGCCGCGCTGACCGAACTCGGCTTCACCGCCACCGCCCTGCCGACCGGCACGTCCCCGTCCGCGGCGGTCGTCGCCCGGGCGGTCGCGGCGGCGCGGGACGCGGACGCGGTGGTGGCGGCGACGTACAACGTCACGGCGGGCAGCGGTCAGAAGACGCTGGTCGAACAGCTCGTGACGACGGGACGGCCGGTCGTGGCGGTCGCGATCCGCAATCCGTACGACGTGGCCCAGCTGCCCTCCGTGCCGGCGTGCCTCGCGGCCTACTCCTGGACCGACGTCGAACTGCGGGCCGCCGCACGGGTGATCGCGGGACGGGTGGAGCCCCGCGGGAAACTCCCCGTGGCGGTGCGGCGGGCGGATGATCCGGAGCAGGTGCTGTACCCGATCGGGCACGGGCTGACGTACTAGACGTACGCCACGGACCGGGCGCACCACCCCCAAGGTGCGCAAACCCTCCCATGTGCCTGGCGTGCGCCCCTGCGGGGGGTCACGCTGGGCTGGGGCTCTTCTGGGGGACGGCAATGCGCGTGAGAAGTTCGGCGGGGGTGGTGTGGGGGCTGCTGGTGCTGCTCGGTGTGCTGCTGACCGGGTGCCAGAGCCCCTCGGCGGGTGTCGCGGAGGACGGCCGGCTGGGCGGGTCGGCGTCGGGGACCGCCGATGCCGGGTCGGCGCCGGTGCCCCGGCCGTCCGGGTACGGGGCGGTGTTCCTCGCGGTCGACGAGTGCAGTTCGTTCGGCACGACGAGCTTCACCGAGGTGCCGTGCGCCGGTGAGCGGGCGGCGGCCCGGGTCGTGGCGCGGCACGACGGCACGGTCCGGGACGGGCCGCGCTGCCCGGCGACCACGGACTTCGTGCTGCACATCAGCGAGCAGCGGCCCGCGTCCGACGAGGACGGCGACGGGGCGGTGCCGCAGGGCTATGCCTGCATGCGCAACCTCCAGCCGCCGCACCCGGGCGACCCGGGCGGCGGGGGCGGGCCCCGCACCATCGTCGGCGACTGCGTCTACAGCTCCGGCGACGGGCAGGTCCGCGAGACCGCGTGCGAAGGGAAGGGCGGGCAGGAGCCGGAGTACAAGGTGACCGAGGCCGTCGCCGGGCGCGCCGACTGCCCCGTTTCGACCGCCCTGTACGTCCGGCTCGGCGGCGACCGGCCCGTGGGGTGCGCCCGGCCGCTGTGAGCGCGCCGCCGGCGGGGCGGCGGCCGTGTACCGACCACCGTCGACCAGGGCCCTGTTCCGCGATCCGCTCCGCTGCCCCTGAAGCGCTGACGGTCACGCAGCTCAACGCCCTGTGCGGCACCGCGGGAACTCAGCACCTGACTCTATGGGCGGTTGAGCGTGGTGAGACGCACCGGCTCGGTGAGGACCGCACGGGCTCCGCCCTCGTCAGCACTGCGCGCGGCGAGCGTCGCCTCGGCCAGTCGGGCAGGGAGTGCCTCCGAGAACTTGAGGCCTCGCACCGCCCGCTCGTCGACTTCGGGCAGACACAGCCGCAGCGTGGCCTCCGTGACGGCAGCTTTCCAGCGGGTCGGTGTCAGATCGTCGCACAGGCGGATCCAGTGGTCCTCGAACCGGCGCTGTGGAGCCGCGACGGACGGCAGCGAGGCGGCCAGCATGGCATTTGCGCGATGCCCGGCCCACGTCCACCAGCGAATGTCGCCGTCCGTGAGCCGGGTGATGACCGTCCCACCCGGATGCACGGTGTCCACGTGTCTCTCGCGGGCCTCGGTGAGCCTGACGGTGGCTCGCCTGGTCAGGCGTACGGGAGGGCGTCGCCACCAACGGCCGGTGCGGGGGTGGCGCTGATGGGGGCGAGGCCGTCACCCGCGACCGGCTGCGCGGTGGTGGCGGGCAGCAGCCGCACGAAGGCCTCATCGCCCAGAGACTTCCACAGTGCACGGGCGTCGGCGAGCAGCGAGTCCGACTTGAACACCGACGGCGTGGAGGCGGGCAGGCGGAGTGGGCGAGGCCGGGGTGACGAGGCGGCGCGGACCAGCTCGTCGGCCCTCTTCCCGGCCTCGGCCACGAAGGCCGGCGCTGCCCCGCCGATGACGTGTTCCTCGTCCGGGTCGTACTCCCACCGCCAGGTCACACGGACACCGCCTGTCGGGTCGCGGCCTCGACAGCGCACGTTCGCTCACCGCAGGACGGAACGGCCGGGTCTTCGCGATTGCTCGTGACGACGACCGCGGGTGCGAGTGGTCAGCGCCCGCGGCAAGGTCGCCGACGCCACCCGTCATCTCGGCCCCGGACGGCCGGCCGTTGTGGGCCTCCCCGGTCCGGCCAGGCCGCGAGCACGACACCACCTGTGCTCGCGCCCACTGCCTGGGCGGCGCCCTGAACCGGCCGGCTGCCCTTTGGGCATCTCCACCCTGGCCGCGGCTACGAGAACGCCGCAGAAAGCTTGCGCCACTCGGTCAAGAAGCCCAAGGGGAGCGAACTCGCCGAGTCCGACAGGGCTTTCGAGGCCGTGCTCCCGGGCTTCCATGCCGCTGCCGAACGCGCCAACGCCCTGCTGGGGGTCACCTTCAAGGCCATGATGTCCCCGAGAAGCGCCCAGTGGAATCAGGCCATCCCAAGGCGCTCGCCAGTCAGCCGTTGCGTCCCTCGGTCCTCAGTTCGAGGCCAGGTGATCCTCTGCGGCAGTTTCAGCTCATCGCCAGAAAGGCGGGCTTTCGCCTGTCTGGCGAGAACCTTCCCACCCCATAAAGGTGTGATTCCGGCATTTTTGACATGCTGCAACCCCTGTGAGGAACTCCTCATGTCCAGTATCTGCTCAAGCGGACCACCTGCCACGAGGAAGGCTTGATCAAAGCTGTTTCAGGTGTGTATGAAGGGCTGCATAAGTAGTCCGGGATTACTTCAGGGGGATTTCATGAATACGGTGCCGGGTTCGTTACGGCGGACGACCACCGCATTCCTGATGGCCGTGGCACTCTTGACCGCTAGCCCTTTCATGGCCTCATCACACGCGGCGAGCGACATCAACATCGGGCCTGGCGTCGACGCGGAGTCCGCTGCTTTCGTCAAGGCCCATCCCAAGGAGGTGGCAACCATGGCCAACCTCTGCGGGGCGGAATACGACACCATCACTCTTGCTCTACGTCTGCCCACCGACGCGAGCCGCCTGGGTACGCTGTGGGTCTACGGCGGCAACGGCGCCGGCAGCAGTCAGAACACCTGCTCCGTGTTCGACAACAACACGGGAACTTCCAAGTGGATGAAGCTGCAGCTCTGCGACAACTACACGAATACACCGTGCGATGTCGACCAGGGCACCTTCAGTCAGTACGCCGGTCCCGTATGGCAGAAGCCTGGAGGTTGTGGCACGGTGACGGCCCTGATGAAGGCGTCATCGAGCTCCTCGACTTATCTCATCAACCGAGTCGCTGACAATGTCACCAACTGCAACTGACGCACACATGGCTGCCCGTAAAGGACGTAAGACATTGCGACACAGTCACGGGATCACGCTGCTGTGCGCGGCAGGGTTGCTGACGGTGCTCACAGCGTGTGGGGACTCAAGCGACGTACGGACCAAGGGTGAAGGGCAGGTGTCCCGGCCAGCGGCTTCTGCAACCCCGGTCCAGAGACCAGGCTCTGTTTCTGCCCCACCAAGGGCCTCCGTCGGCCCCGAGGGAGAGGATGCTGCGGCGCAGGAGGACGAGGCCCGCAAGCGGGCTGCTGCCGCACCCAGCGGCGTGCCGGTTTCAGGTGAACCCTTTGATCCCGCGAAACCGGATTTCGAGAACCCTCTGGTCTCCCGCGGTGACGTCACCGTCTACCGAACCATCCGAACCCGCACGGGCCTGACCGTCCCCGTCACCATCACCAACACCGGTCGCGACCGCGCAGCCTATACGGCTGAGGTGAAAATCACCGGCCCGCAAGCCTTTGAGGCCGTTCTGCACGTCGGAACGGACGGCACTCCCCTCTACCCCGGCACAAGCAGGCCCACCGAGTTGACCGCCACAGACCCTGGTAAGCCGGTACCCTCCGACCCCACCATCACCATCACCCGCGTCACCCGCACACCGGACGAAAGCTGACGGCCTACCTGTCGCTATGACCTCGACATAGCTGGGCCGGGTCTCGTCCTCGCAGGCGAGACCCGGCCTTGTGACCGCCCTACAGGAGGTCAGCGGCTGCCGTCGAGCAGATCGCGCCACGTCCAGGACTTCCTCCCAAGTATCCGTGCGAACGGTCGTCGCGCACGCCCGTACGGTCTCCAGGAGCGACCGCGTCCCGACGACGTGCCGTCCGCGATGAGCGGGCGGTGGTCTGAGCGTCGCCGGCGATCTCGGCACCCGCACCCAGTGCGTCGGCCCGGTCCGTCAGGGCAATGGCCGCTGTGGCCGCGTGTGTTCCTGCGGGGAGGGTGTCGGCGGCAAGGTTCCGGTCGGCAAGTCACCGCAGCGCCGGAACGCTCAACTGAGGTGTCTCCCATCACGCTTACTCCTCTCCGGTCCCTTCTTGTGAGGTCGGGGAGGCGTCCGTCTCGTCCGGACGAACACTCAGCGATTTACGAACGAAAGGTTGCCTGCCATAATGGCTGATGAAATAGTACTTCAGGCTCAGAAGTGGGTCAATTCAACCTACAAGAACGTTTCCGGCTACAACCCCGTCACGGAAAACGGCAAGACCGGCTGGAACACCATGTATTCACTGACCCGTGCGCTGCAGTACGAACTCGGCATTACAGCGCTGTCCAACGCTTTCGGCCCGACGACGTTATCGAGACTGCAAGCCAAGGGCGCCATCAAGGTCGGCGAGTCCAACAAGAACATCGTCAAGATCATCCAGTGCGGGATGTACTGCAAGGGCTACAGCGCGGGCGCCATCGATGGGGAGATGTCCCAGGCGACCCAGGCTGGCATCAACACGATGATGCGGGACATGGGGCTTTCGGCAACTTACCTCAACGGCACGGTCCGCCCCAAGGTGTTCAAGGCTCTGCTGACCATGGACGCCTACATATTCCTGTCCGGCGGACTGGAGCAGATCCGCTTCATGCAGCAGTGGCTCAACGGCCGCTACTTCGAGAAGTCGACCTTCTACATCGGTCCGTGCGACGGCTTCTTTTCCCGGGACGTCCAGCAGGCGCTGATGAAAGCCATCCAGTACGAATCGGGCATCCCCGAGGACCAGGCCACCGGTGTCTTCGGTCCCGGCACCGTGGCCGGCCTGAAGGCCCACACCCTCTCGGAAGGTGACAGCGGCACGTGGGTCCAGCTCTTCACCGGTGCGTGCGTGGCGAACGGCCCGTCCAACACGAGTGGTGACATCGCCACCTTCGGCAACAAGTTCGACGCGGACCTCACCGACTGGGTCAGGAAGTTCCAGAGCTTTTCCGCGATCGGCGTGACCGGCAAGGCCGACTTCGACACCTGGGCGCAGTTACTCGTCTCCTACGGGAACCCCGACCGGAAGGTCAACGCCTGCGACACCCGGTTCACCATCACCCCCCAGCGGGCGGAAGCCCTCTACCGGGAGGGATACCGCGCCGTCGGCCGCTACCTGGACGAGCCGCCCGGGAGCACACTGAACAAGGAGATCCAGCCCGGTGAGCTGGAAGCCATCTTCTCCGCCGGACTGAATGTCATCCCCATCTGGCAGTACGACGCACGCAGTCTCGCGGACTTCAAATACAGCAACGGCTACCTGCACGGCAGCCTGGCCCACGGCCGCGCCGCCGGGTACGGGTTCAACAGGGGCACGGTCATCTACTTCGCGGTCGACTACGACGCCACCTCGGCGGACATGGACCTGATCATCGATTACTTCGCCGGGGTGAACGACGCGCTCAAGAGCAACGGAAGCAAGTACATCGCCGGTGTCTACGGCTCGCGGAACGTGTGCGCCAGCGTCTCCGGGGCCACCTACGTCCCTTACGCGTACGTCTCTGGCATGTCCTACGGGTTCTCCGGAAACCTCGGCTTCCCGTTGCCGCAGAACTGGGCGTTCAACCAGATCAAGGAGTTCACCTTCCCCAACGGTTCGGACAGCTTCGGGCTGGACGCGGTGGCGCACCGCCCCGGCGCCGACTTCGGGCAGGAATCGGTCAACGATCCGGACGGTTCGTCGGTCGACGAGTTCATCGCCTACGCGCAAAGGGTGTATGACGCCGCGGTCTCCTACGGCAAGGGTGATCCGAACGAGCTCTCGTTGCAGTTCATGCGCTGGGACAAGTACACCGACACCCGGTGGAGAACGCTGTTCGGCGAGGTCGACGACGCCTTCATCAGCTACGCCACCGGCCGGGGGCTCGACCAGGCGAGGAAGCACGCATACACCGACCCGTCCATGGGCGCCCTCATCAATCCGGACCACCTCGCGGCGAGCGCCAGTGGTTACTTCCTCAAGGGCAACGCCGGGGTGGGAAAGGCGAACCGCGCCGAACTGGCGAGCTGGGGCGGAGACCTGCTCACGTTCTACGGTGAATGGAGCCGCTCGGACAACGCGTCGCCCCTGGACTTCTGCCGCAAGACGCTGTGCAGGCCCGATGTCGCGTCGACGTTCGCGCTGGGCGACCTCATCGAGGACATCGACGGGTTCCTGATCGCCGAGCGCCTGAAGAACGGCAACACGAACATCGTCCAGGAGCTGAGGAGGATCCTGATCGGAACGGGCCATCTGACGCGCTTCAGCGACTTCAAGCTCTACCGGTTCGGCGGCGTCACGAGCAACATCCGGGGGACGGCGAAGGCGTTCCTGGAGGACCAGATAGACGACACGCTGCTGTCCTCCACCCGTACTCTCCTCATCCACAGGAACTGCCCGGTGGGCAAGGAACCGTGGAACGAGTCAGACTCCGTGATGAGCGAGTTCTACACGGGTTTCGCCGAGACGCTGCAGCGGCTCATCGACCAGCAGGTGGCGCGCCGGGCGAAGTTCCTCGCCGCGCAGGAAGCAGAGAAGAAGTAGGTTTCACATGTTCCTGATGGGCGCGTTGCTGGCTGCGAGTCTGGTCACCGCGGTGGTGGGCATCGTGGTGGTCCTCATCCTGCTGAGCCACCCGCCGCTGCCCGTGCCCAGGGTCTACGCGCTCGTCGCCCTGATCCTGGCCTCCTCGGCGGTGGCGGTGTACTGCTACGGCTGGTTCTCAGTCACCACGGGTGGGCCTTTCCCCGAACTGTGCACGAGCCGGAACGACGCCGGCGCCGACTTGGCGGCCATCGAACAGCGGTACTGGCCTCTTCGAAACGCCTGCGTGTACTCCGACGGGTCGACCGTGGAGTACGTCTCGGCGTCGGTCACCGTCTTCGTGTGCCTGCTGGCGGGTGCCGCCCTCGTCTCGGCCGGCACTTCCGTGTACCTGCGCAAGCGAGTCAGAAAAACTTCTGGAGTGATCTCATGAACACCGATTTCTCGCGCCGCACCCTGATCAGAGGAATCACCGGTGTCGCCGCCGGAGCCACCTTGCTCGCCGCGGGGGAGGTCCTTCTCGCTCCCGGCACCGCCCAGGCCGCCGACGCCTCGTGGAAGCGGCCCAGATCGGCGAACGGCTGGGATGTCCTCACCGCGAGCTCGTCGGGCACCGCCCCCTACGACATACCGGGAACGGACCTCCGGGTCGTTCTGCGGGAAGGGGATGTGGGGACCGTCCTGGCCTATGTGGCGCAACGCTTCCACTACGACGTCACCCGGCTCGAAGCGAGCCGCGGACAGGTCATCGGGTACAGCGGGGACCGGCGGGTGGAGGCGGACTTCGAGTCCAACCACCTGTCGGGCACCGCGCTGGCGCTGTACCCGGACAATTACCCGCTCGGAGTTAAGGGCAACTTCTTCCCCCACCAGGTCACGGCGATCCGGGACATCCTCGCCGAGCTCCAGGGTGTCGTCAGGTGGGGTGGCGACACGGAGTCGCCCAAGGAATCGGTCTTCTTCATCGACGTCCCGCCGGGTTCGGCGAAACTCGCCCAGGTCGCGGAGACCCTCAGGCAGTGGAGCGTCACCCCTGGCAAGGGGGCCGGGACCCAGATCATCGAAGACCCCAAGCGCATCACGGCCGCGAAGAAGCTCGCCGGTATACAGGCGGCCTGACACGGCCGGTGGCCGGGGAGGCGGCGGAAGCGGCCCGCCGCCGGCAATCTGTGGTTCGGAGCACGGCCCCTGGGCAAGCAGTTCGGGCTCGTGAGGGCTCAGTCCTTCCAGCGGTTTCCGCACAAGGAGTTCCTCAACGCCTGGAAGCGGGCGGGGCGCTGACCGGGCCGCGTCCTGGGTCTCCGGAATCCCCAGTGCCCTTGGTGCCTTCGGTGTCCTCGGCGTCCGTGGTCTCCCCTGTTTCCGGTACAGGCAGGCGAGCCCCGCGGGACTCGGCGACGCTGAGGACGTCGGTCAGGCACTCGGCGAGCCGGAGTCCGGCATAGCGGACCTCGGTGTACGGCGAGGTCGGATCGTCCAGCACCTTGCGGGCGCGGGCGAGGCCGAGCACGTCAGTCGCGGTGGCGAGCTGTACGGCTTCCATGTCGTCGGCGAGGCGGGAGAGGTAGCCGCCGCTGTCGTCCGTGGACAGGTAACACGGCTTGCCGTCCGGGGAGGGCCAGGGCAGCAGGCGCAGGGGGTCGGCGGTGTGAGGTGGTGTGCCGGTGGGGTCATCAGGCGGTCACCGCCTGGGCGCCGATCATGTTCCCGTCCGGGCCAAGGCCGAAGTCGGCGGCGATCTGCTTCCTCGCGGAACTTCATGCACCTTGCTCGGTGCCCTGGAAGGCATCGTAGTCGGTCCTGGTCGGCCGGTTCGGTGCTGTGGAAAGCGGGCGGTGCGATCATGGGCGAACCTCGCTGCCGAAGCCGACCTCCCACGTGACGACGCGGCCGAGGACTGGATGCCGGACACGCGAACCGCCTCCCGTTCCCAGTGGCCGAGAGGCGGTCGAGTACCGGCAGCGGGCGGCTACGGACGCAGCGTCATCTCACGCTGTACGTCCCGCTTGTCGAGCTTGGCGTCGAACTTCGCCAGCGGCTTCGCCGCCTGCGGGTCGGCCTGCACCGCGCTGGTGGCGACACCGGCCCAGTCGAGGATGCGGGCGGTGGCGAGCGCCTTCTGCTCGGGCACGAGGCCCGCGACGTTGGCGCCGTGGTTCATGCCGGGGGCGGTGAAGACGTAGGAGTCCTTCGCGCCCTTGCCGAGGCGGAACGGCTCCGCGCTCCACGGGTCGTTCTGGCCGTTGACGAAGAGCATGTGGCGGGCGTTGTGCCGGACCCAGGTGTCGACGTCCCGCATCGCCTGCGGCTGGAACCGCATGGGGATGTCGCGCGGGACGAAGTTCCGGGGCGGCTGGTAGCCGTAGCGGATGTACTGCTTCTCGATGTGCGGGAAGCGGATGGTCGGCGCGCCGAGCTGCGTGCCGGCCTGGTAGTAGTACGGCGTGTAGGTCGTCAGGCCCTGGTCGGCGTAGGCGGAGAAGCCGGAGATCGTGTCGACGGAGTTCCAGATCTCGTCGTCGGTGGCGTTCTTCGCGTCGGCCGGGATCTGGTCGCAGTCCTTCAGCAGGCTGTACTGCCAGAAGCCCCACACGTAGTCGAGGACGGTCGCCTCGAAGGCCTTGTCCAGGCTGCCGATGGTGTTGAAGGTGAGGCCGTTGTCCTGCGCGTAGGCGGCGTACTTCTTCTCCAGTGGCTCGCGGCGCACCAGTGCCTCGCGCTGCACGCCGTTCAGCCGGTCACGGCACTCCTTGGTGCCCACGCCCGCGAAGAAGCGGTCGTAGGCGGAGTCCTCCTTGTTCACCACGTCGTTGGGGGCGACGTAGGCGACCACGCCGTCCATGTCACGCGGGTAGAAGCGCTCGTAGTAGGTGGCGGTCATGCCGCCCTTCGAGCCGCCCGTGGAGATCCACTTCTTGCCGTAGATGCCCTTCAGCGCCTTGAAGACGCGGTGCTGGTCGCTGGCCGCCTGCCAGATGTCCAGCTTGGACCAGTCGGCCGGGGAGGGCCGGGACGGAGTGAAGAAGCGGTACTCCAGGGAGACCTGGTTGCCGTCCACGATCTGGGTCGGCTCGCTGCGGCGGGGCGTCGTGGAGACGTTGTAGCCGCCGGTGAAGAAGACCGTCGGGCGCGCGACATCCTTGTGCAGCACGGTGATGCGCTGCTGGAACGTGCCCTTCGACGGCTTCCGGTGGTCGACCGGCTGCGTGTAGTTCAGGACGAAGAAGCGGTAGCCGGTGTACGGCTTCTCCTCGACCAGGCTCATGCCCGGTATGGAGAGCAGCCTTTCCTTGATGTCGGTGGTGCCGTCGGTGCCGGTGGCGTCGGCGGCGGTGGCCGCTCCCGCCGTGCCCAGTGTGCCTATGAGCACCGTGAGCGCCAGCAGCCATCTGAGCGCCTTGCGCATGCGCACTCCCCTGTGAGACAGATGTGCGCCGGAAGCTAGCGGACCAACTCCCGCCAGCACCAGGGGACATGGGGAAAACCCTCTATGCGCCGGGCGTCAGCACAGGATCCAGCCGGAGCTGACCGAGCCCTGCCCCACCCTGCCCTTCAGCCATACGCAGCGGCGCCCGGCGTGCACCATCACCGGGCCGGCGTGGTAGGAGTACCGGCCTTCGTCGACGACCGGGCGGTTGCCGCGTGCCTGCACGCTGACCGACATCTTCCGCTTCACGCCGGGCTTCTTGGTGAGGGTCACGGCGCAGACGTAGCCGCCGCGTTTGTAGACGAGCACGGTTCCGGTGGAGAACGGCAGGGTGCGGACCTTGCGGCCGGGACAGTGGGCGGAGGCGGCGGCCTGCGCCTCGCCCGGCGCCGCCACGGCGAGCAGGCCGGAGGCGGTCAGCACGGCCAGGCCGAGCGCGAGCCGCCGGCGTATCGCTCCACTGTCCACTGTCGTCCTCCCGTACCGCGTCGTGCGCGACCATCGACGTACAGGTGTACGGACGCACGACGTATGTCGGACGGTTGCACGAGCGTTACGAAAACGCCGGTCGCGCGGGCCTCACCGGGACGCGCCGACCGGCTCCTCCGGCTCCGCGGCACCGATGAACGTCCGCCACAGCTCGGCGTACCGCCCGCCCCGCGCGAGCAGCTCCTCGTGCGTGCCGTCCTCGGCGACCCGGCCGTGGTCCATGAGGACGACCCGGTCGGCGCGGGCGGCGGTGGTGAGGCGGTGGGCGACGACGAGGGTGGTGCGGCGGCCCGCCAGACGGTCGGTGGCCTGGTTGACCTGGGCCTCGGTGGCCAGGTCGAGGGCGGCCGTCGCCTCGTCGAGCAGCAGGACGTCCGGGTCGACAAGCTCGGCGCGGGCCAGGGCGATGAGCTGCCGCTGCCCGGCGGAGAGGTTGCGACCGCGTTCGGCGACCTCGTGGAGGTAGCCGCCCTCGAGCGTGGCGATCATCTCGTGCGCGCCGACCGCCCGGGCCGCCGCCTCGACCTCGGCGTCGGTGGCGTCGGGGCGGCCGTAGGCGATGGCGTCGCGGACGGTGCCCTGGAAGAGGTACGCCTCCTGTGGGACGACCCCCAGACGGTGCCGGTACGAGGTGAGGTCGAGGGCGCGCAGGTCGGTGCCGTCGACGGTGACCCGGCCGCCGGTCGGGTCGTAGAAGCGGGCCACGAGCTTGACGAGGGTCGACTTGCCCGCGCCGGTCTCGCCGACGAACGCGACGGTCTGCCCGGCGGGGATGCGCAGGTCGACGCCGCCGAGGGCTTCTTCGTCGTCGCCATAGGCGAAGTGCACGTCCTCGAAGGCGATGTCGCCGCGCAGGGACAGCACTTCGCGGGGTTCGTCGGCGGACTTCGTCGACGTCGGCTCCTGGAGCAGCTCCTGGATGCGGCCCAGCGAGACGGACGCCTGCTGGTAGCCGTCGAAGACCTGGGAGAGCTGCTGCACGGGCGCGAAGAACAGGTCGATGTAGAGCAGGTACGCCACGAGCGAGCCGATCGCCAGTGTCCCGTTGTCGACCCGCGCGCCGCCCACGATCAGCACGGCCGCGGCCGCCACCGACGACAGGAACTGCACGAAGGGGAAGTACACGGAGATCAGCCACTGGCCCCGGATGCGCGCCTGGCGGTAGCTCTCGCTGTGCCCGGCGAAGCGCCGCCCGCCGTCCCGCTCGCGCCGGAAGGCCTGCACGATCCGCAGCCCGGACACCGACTCCTGGAGGTCGGCGTTGACCACCGACACGCGTTCACGGGCCAGTTCGTACGCCTTCACGCTCGCCCGGCGGAAGAAGAACGTGGCGATGATCAGCGGCGGCAGCGTCGCGAAGACGACCAGCGCGAGCTCCACGTCGATGACCAGCAGGGCGACCATGATGCCGAAGAAGGTGACGACCGAGACGAAGGCGGTGACCAGGCCCGTCTGGAGGAACGTCGACAGCGCGTCGACGTCGGTCGTCATCCGGGTCATGATCCGGCCGGTCAGCTCCCGCTCGTAGTAGTCGAGCCCGAGTCGCTGGAGCTGGGAGAAGATCTTCAGCCGGAGCGAGTACAGCACCCTCTCGCCGGTACGTCCCGTCATCCGGATCTCGCCGACCTGGGCCGCCCACTGCACGGCCACCGTCAGCAGCGCGAGCAGCGACGCCGCCCACACGGCGCCGAGCGCGGCCTGGGTGACGCCCGAGTCGATGCCGTGCCGGATCATGATCGGCAGCAGCAGGCCCATGCCCGCGTCGACGGCGACCAGACCGAGGCTGACCAGCAGCGGCAGTCCGAAGCCGCGCAGCAGCCGGCGCAGGCCGTAGGACTGCTCCGGCTGGACGGCCTGCTTCTCGTCGACGTCGGGGATGTCGGTGGCCGGGGGCAGCGCCTCCACCTGGGCGAGGAGCTCGGGGGTGGCGGGGCTTTCGGCGAGGGCGAGGTCCTTGCGCTCGCGGTCGCCGGTCCACAGCCGCGGGGTGACCCCGCGCTCGGCGTCGAACTCGGCGTCCAGCTCGTCCCGGACGGAGGTGTCCTCCTGGGGGGAGGCCGGCTGGGTGTGGCCCGGGGAGACCGCGCCCAGCTCATCGGGGTCGGTGAGCAGGCGCCGGTAGAGGGCGGAGCGCCGCTGGAGTTCGTCGTGGGTGCCGATGTCGGCGAGGCGGCCGCCGTCCAGGACGGCGATGCGGTCGGCGAGGTTCAGGGTGGAGCGGCGGTGGGCGATCAGCAGGGTCGTGCGGCCCCGCATGACCTCCTTCAGGGCCTCGTGGATCTCGTGCTCGACCCGGGCGTCCACGGCGGAGGTGGCGTCGTCCAGGACCAGCAGGCGCGGGTCGCTGAGGATGGCGCGGGCGAGGGCGACCCGCTGGCGCTGGCCGCCGGAGAGGGTGAGGCCGTGCTCGCCGACGGTGGTCTCGTAGCCGTCGGGCAGCTCGCTGATGAACCGGTCCGCCTGGGCGGCGCGGGCGGCCTGCTCGATCTGCTCCTGGGTGGCGTCCGGGCGGCCGTAGGCGATGTTGTTGCGGACCGTGTCGGAGAAGAGGAAGGAGTCCTCCGGGACCAGCCCGATCGCGGCCCGGAGTGATTCCAGGGTCAGTTCGCGCACGTCGTGGCCGCCGACGAGGACGGCACCGCGTGTGACGTCGTAGAAGCGCGGCAGCAGCAGGGAGACCGTGGACTTGCCGGAGCCGGAGGAGCCGACGACGGCGAGGGTCTCGCCGGGGCGGATCTCGAAGGAGAGCCCGTCGAGGACGGGGCGGTCTTCGTCGTAGCCGAAGGAGACGTCGTCGAACTCGACGGTCGCGGGGGCGTCGGCGGGCAGGTCCTTGCGGCCGTCCTGGAGAGACGGCTCGGTGTCGATCAGCTCCAGGACGCGCTCGGTGCCCGCGCGGGCCTGCTGGCCGACGGTGAGCACCATGGCGAGCATGCGGACCGGGCCGACGAGCTGGGCGAGGTAGGTCGAGAAGGCGACGAACGTGCCGAGCGTGATGTGCCCGCCGACCGCGAGCCAGCCGCCGAGCGCCAGCATCGCGACCTGGCCGAGGGCGGGGACGGCCTGGAGGGCCGGGGTGTAGACGGAGTTCAGGCGGATGGTGCGCAGCCGCCCGGCGAAGAGCCTGCGGCTGACGTCCCTGAGCTTGCCGGTCTCCTGGTCCTCCTGCCCGAAGCCCTTCACCACGCGGACACCGCTGACGGAGCCGTCGACCACGCCGGCCACGGCGGCGGCCTGGGCCTGGGCGTACCAGGTGGAGGGGTGCAGCCTTGTGCGGCTGCGCTTGGCGATCCACCACAGGGCGGGGGCGACGGCCAGGGCGACGACGGTGAGCGGCAGCGACAGCGACGCCATGATCCCCAGGGAGATCAGGAACAGCAGGACGTTCCCGATGGTCATCGGGAGCATGAACAGCAGGCCCTGGATGAGCTGGAGGTCGCTGGTGGCCCGCCCGACGACCTGGCCGGTGGACAGCTCGTCCTGGCGGCGGCCGTCGAGCCGGGTGATGGTCCCGTACATCTCCGTCCGCAGGTCGTGCTGGACGTCGAGGGCGAGGCGGCCGCCGTAATAGCGGCGGATGTAGGTGAGGACGTAGACGACGAGTGCGGCGGCGACGAGGAGGCCGGCCCAGGTGGTCATCGAGCGGGTGTGGTCGCTGATGACGTCGTCGATGATCACCTTCGTGATCAGCGGGACGAGCGCCATGACGGCCATGCCGCCCAGCGAGGAGCCGAGGGCGAGTACGACGTCCTTCGGGTGGCGCCATGCGTAGGCCCACAGTCGTCGTGCCCATCCCCGTTGCGGTGTCACGCGGTTGCCCTCCGGTCGTCCTGGTCTGCCGGAAGGCACCAACGCCGTGGGAGCCTGTTTTCATCCCGCGGCGTGACGAGCGTTACCCCGCCCCCACCCTGGACGGTGGTTGATACTCGCCGGTATCTTAGTCTGAGCAAGCGCTTAGACATACCGAGGTCCCTGGAGGTGGCGGCGTGCGCCGTACGGTGTTCAACGAGGATCACGAGGCGTTCCGGGAGACCATCCGCGCCTTCATCGAGGCCGAGGTCGTACCGGTGTACGACGAGTGGTTCGCGGCGGGCCAGGCGCCCCGCGACTTCTACTACAAGCTCGGTGAGCTGGGCATCTTCGGCATCAACGTGCCCGAGGAGTTCGGCGGCGCGGGCCTGGAGAGCCACAAGTTCGAGGCCGTGCTGTACGAGGAGACCGCTCGCGCCGGTGTCCAGTTCGGCGGCTCCGGCGTGCACGTGCTGCTCGCCCTGCCCTACATCAAGATGCTCGCCACCGACGAGCAGAAGAAGCGGTTCCTGCCGAAGTTCGTCTCCGGCGAGGAGATGTGGGCCATCGCGATGACGGAACCGGGCACCGGTTCCGACCTCGCGGGCATGAAGTCCACCGCCAAGCTGAGCGAGGACGGCACGCACTACGTCCTCAACGGCGCCAAGACCTTCATCACCGGCGGCGTGCACGCCGACCGTGTGATCGTCTGCGCCCGCACCTCCGCCCCGACGGCCGAGGACCGCCGCCACGGCATCTCCCTCTTCGCCGTCGACACCAAGTCCGAGGGCTACTCGGTCGGCCGCAAGCTCGACAAGCTCGGCCTGAAGACCTCCGACACCGCCGAGCTGGCGTTCGTCGACGTCAAGGTGCCCGTCGAGGACCTCCTCGGCGAGGAGAACAAGGGCTTCTACTACCTCGGCCACAACCTGGCCTCCGAGCGCTGGGGCATCGCCTTCGGCGCCTACGCCCAGGCCAAGGCAGCCGTCCGGTTCGCCAAGCAGTACGTGCAGGAGCGCACGGTCTTCGGCAAGCCGGTCGCGCACTTCCAGAACACCAAGTTCGAGCTGGCCGCCTGCCAGGCCGAGGTGGACGCGGCCGAGGCCGTCGCCGACCGCGCGACCGAGGCCCTGGACGCCGGTGAGCTCACGCCCGCCGAGGCCGCCTCCGCGAAGCTGTTCTGCACCGAGGTCGCCCACCGCGTCATCGACCGCTGCCTCCAGCTGCACGGCGGCTACGGCTACATGAACGAGTACCCGATCGCCCGCCTGTACGCGGACAATCGCGTCAACCGCATCTACGGCGGCACCAGCGAGATCATGAAGTCGATCATCGCCAAGGACATGGGCCTGTAAGCCGACCGCAATCAGTGGCCGGTACAACAGTCGTATGAGTCAGGCACTACAGGACCTCCTCGATCTGCTCGACCTGGAGCAGATCGAGGAGGACATCTTCCGTGGCCGGTCCCGGTCCGCCGTCGTCCCCCGCGTCTTCGGCGGGCAGGTCGCGGCCCAGGCGCTCGTCGCCGCCGGGCGCACGGTCCCCGAGGACCGGCCCGCGCACTCGCTCCACGCGTACTTCCTGCGCCCCGGCGATCCCGGCGCGCCCATCGTCTACACCGTCGACCGGATCCGCGACGGCCGTTCCTTCACCACGCGCCGGGTGGTCGCCGTCCAGCACGGCAAGCCGATCTTCCACCTTTCGGCGTCCTTCCAGGTGTACGAGGACGGGCTGGACCACCAGGAGCGCATGCCGTCCGCGCCCGATCCCGCCACGCTGCCCACCGGTGAGGAGCGGCTGCGCGGATACGGGCATCTCGACCCGACGGTCGTGGAGAGGTTCCTGGAGGCCCGGGCCGCCGTCGATCTGCGCTACGTCGACGAGCCGCCGTACGGGAAGTTCGGCGAGCCGCGCGAGCCGCACTCCCAGGTGTGGTTCCGGACCAACGGCAAGCTGGCCGACGACCCGCTGCTGCACGTCGTCCTCGCCACCTACGTCTCCGACATGACGCTCCTCGACTCCGTGCTGCTCGCGCACGGGCGGGGCGGCTGGGCCGTCGGGGACGTCGTCGGGGCCTCCCTGGACCACGCGATGTGGTTCCACCGGCCGTTCCGCGCCGACGAGTGGCTGCTCTACGACCAGGAGTCCCCGTCCGCGTACGGCGGCCGGGGACTGGGGCAGGCCCGGATATACACGCAGGACGGGCGGCTGGCCATCACGGTGATCCAGGAGGGCGTGGTCCGCGTCCCGCGCGAGCAGGGCACTAGCTGAGGCCCGCCTCCGCCAGCAGGTACGCCGTCATCGGGTCGTAGTGGCGCGGGCTGACCACGTGGTCGTCGAGGGGCACCGTCACCTGCACGGTGCCCTCGGCCTCGGCGAGGAAGAGGGCCGGGTCGTTGCTGTCGGCGTAGCCCACGGAGTCCACGCCGTGCTGTCCCGCGTAGCCCGCCCAGCCGTGGTCGGCGACGACCAGGTCGGGCAGCGGGCGGCCCTCGCGCTCCATGGCGGTCAGGATGGCCTTCATCGGCTCGCCCGAGTGGGTGTGCCACAGGGTGGCGCCGTGCTCCAGCACCGCCACGTCCGCGAACTGCATGACGTAGCCCTCCTCCGTCGTCAGCCCCTCGGGGATGACCACGATCTCGCAGCCGGCCGCGCGCAGGGCCGCCGCGGTCGCGCGGTGCACGTCGAGCAGGCCGCCGGGGTGGCCGGTGGCGAACAGGACCCGCTGCTGCCCGTCCGCCGCCTTGCGCAGTCGGCCGGCGAGCCGCTCCAGGCCGGCGACCGTCAGCTCCGGGTCGATGGTGTCCTGGCCGTACCGGTACTCGGGGTCGTCGTTCACGCCGACCCGTTCCGCCATCACCGCGAGGACGTCCTGCTCGTCGCTCCAGCGGTCGCCGAGTTCCAGGCCGAACCAGTAGTGACGGTCGGCGTTCGCCAGCTTGCGGTAGTGGGAGAGGTTGTTCTCGCGGGGGGTGGCGACGTCGCCCGCGATGCGCGTCCTGACGAGGTGGTCGACGAGTTCGGCGCGGCTGGGTGTCCCGGGTATCGGCATGGCTCCCATTGTGAGGCAGCCGACTGCGGGCGGCCCTGGCGTATCGCACGCTGGGATCTGCGTCACGTACTCAGAGAGACCCCGGTCTCGTACTCAGATGTGCCGCAGCGCGAACCAGAGTTCCATGCGGACGTCCGGGTCGTCGAGGTCGGTCTCCAGCAGGGTCGCGCAGCGGGCGATGCGCTGCCGCACGGTGTTGCGGTGCACGGACAGGGCGACGGCCGTGCGGTCCCAACTGCCGTGCAGGGACAGCCAGGTGCGCAGGGTCTCGGGGAGCGCGGGGTGGGCCGTGACGGGCGCGAGCAGGGTGCGGGCGTGGGCCGCCGCCTCGCCGGGCGGGACCAGGTCGGCGAGGGCGGGGCGCGGGCCGTGCCGCAGCAGCGGGGCGCGGGTGGCGCGGGCCCGGGCCAGGGCGCGGGCCGCCTGCGTGTCGGCGGCGGGCCAGTCCCCGGGGTCGACGGCGGCGCTGACGCCCAGGGTCCAGCCGGGCAGCGGGTCCGGTGCCCGGTCGGCCGGGACCAGGACCCGTACGACGTCGCCCGCCGGGTCGACCAGGGCGGACCCGAGCGCGGCACCCAGCGCGGAGGCCGCGACGGCGTCGGGCACGCCCTCCCCGTCCGGACGGGCGTGCACGACGACCCACCGCCGCCCGTCACCGAGCAGCGGCGCGACGTCCTCGGGCGCGGCCCCCAGCAGCAGCCGCACCAGCGCCGAGGAACGGGCGGCACCCGTGCCGCTCTGCTGCTCCCCGGTGAGGAGGGACAGCAGCACGGCGGCGACGGACACGATGGTGTGGTCCCCCGGCGCGCGCCCTGGGGCGGCCACCCCGAGCACGAAGCCGTGCCCGGCACCGAGGGCGTAGGCGGCGAGGTGTGTACCGGAGACGGTGTCGGTGGCGGAGGTGGGTGCGGGGCGACTGGGATCGGTGGGTGGCTGAGGGCCGGCAGGCGAGGCCGGGCCGGGCCGGTGGGCCGGGCGGGAGCGTGCCGCCGCGGGCCCTCCCGGCCGGGGCCCGGCCGGGAGGGCCGAGCGGGAGGGTGCCGCCTCCGACTCACCCGGCCGGGGCCCGGTCGAGTGCGCGCGTGATGCGGAGCCGGTCTGCGATGCCGCACCTGCCGGAGGCGCCGGACGGTCCGGCCGTACGACCTCCGCCAGCCGCGCCAGCGCCGCGTGCGCCTCGCCCCCGGGCTCCCGGCCCGCCCCCGCGATCTCCGCCCCCTCCGGGCCGTACAGCACCGCCCGGCCCCCCAGCCGCTGGGCGAGCTGCCGCAGGACCGACGGGACCGGGTCGGGGCGGGAGGCGGCCGAGGCGAGGCTCTGCTGGGCCTCCGTCACGCGGCGGAGTTCGGACAGGCGGGCCCGGGCCATGAGCTGCCAGACCGCGCGGGCGACGCCCGAGAAGGTGGTCTGCGGCGGCACCTCCAGCAGCGGCAGGCCGTACCTCTCGCACGCCGCGACCAGCGCCCTCGGCACCGTGTCGTGCACCGGCGCCACCCCGAAGCCCAGGGCCGCGCCGCCCGCCGCCACGATCCGGGACACGTAGTCGTCGAAGTACGTGCCCGATCCCGCCGCCTCCGGGATGTGCACGCCCGCCGTGAGCAGCAGTTCCCCGCCCAGCAGATACGGATACGGGTCCGCCATCTCCGAGGTGTGCACCCAGTGGACGACCGTGCCGGGGTCGTCCGGACCGGCGATCCGGCGCAGGGCCAGGTCCTCGCGGGCCAGGAGTGCGGAGAGCGGGACGGGGGGCGTGGGGGGAACCGTCGAATCCGGCATGTGTGCGTTCCCTCCAGTCAGTGCCGCCCAGGTGGATGAAACGTACACTTCGCAGTCGCTTTCCGGCCACCTAGGGTCAGTGCTCGTCCACCTCGTCCCCCACGACCGAGCCCCGCGCCCCGTGCGTGCGCGAAGGAGGCCCCATGGCCGTCGACTACCTCGTGATCGTCGTCTACCTGGCCGGCATGCTCGCCATGGGCTGGTGGGGCATGCGCCGCGCCCGGTCCAAGAGCGAGTTCCTGGTGGCCGGCCGCCGGCTCGGCCCGGCCATGTACTCCGGCACCATGGCGGCGATCGTCCTCGGCGGCGCCTCCACCATCGGCGGTGTGGGCCTCGGCTACCAGTACGGCCTGTCCGGCGCCTGGATGGTCTTCACCATCGGCCTCGGCCTGCTCGCCCTCTCCGTCTTCTTCTCCGCCCGCATCGCCCGGCTGAAGGTCTACACCGTCTCCGAGATGCTCGACCTGCGCTACGGAGGCGGCCGGGCCGGCGTCATCTCCGGTGTCGTCATGTGGGCGTACACCCTCATGCTCGCGGTGACGTCGACCATCGCCTACGCCACGATCTTCGACGTCCTGTTCGACATCAACCGCACGCTCGCGATCGTCCTCGGCGGCTCGATCGTCGTCGCGTACTCCACCCTCGGCGGGATGTGGTCGATCACCCTGACGGACATGGTGCAGTTCGTCGTGAAGACCATCGGCGTGCTGCTCCTGCTGCTGCCGATCGCCGTCGTGAAGGCGGGCGGCTTCGCCGCGATGAAGGCCGAGCTGCCCACCGGCTACTTCGACCCGCTCGGCATCGGCGGCGAGACGATCTTCACCTACGTGCTGATCTACACCTTCGGCATGCTCATCGGGCAGGACATCTGGCAGCGCGTGTTCACCGCCCGCAGCGACCGGACCGCCAAGTGGGGCGGGACCGTCGCCGGCACCTACTGCCTCGCGTACGCCCTCGCCGGCGCCGTCATCGGTACGGCGGCCAAGGTGCTGTACCCGAAGCTCGGCAGCGCGGACGACGCCTTCGCGACCATCGTGAAGGAGCAACTTCCCGTCGGTGTCCGGGGGTTGGTGCTGGCCGCCGCCCTGGCCGCCGTGATGTCCACGTCCTCCGGCGCGCTGATCGCCTGCGCCACCGTCGCCAACAACGACATCTGGTCCCGGCTGCGGGGGATCGCCAAGGCGCCGTCGGACGACCATGACGAGGTGCGGGGCAACCGGGCCTTCATCCTGCTCATGGGCATCGCCGTCATCGGCACGGCCATCGCCATCGACGACGTCGTGCAGGCGCTGACCGTCGCGTACAACCTCCTCGTCGGCGGTCTGCTCGTGCCGATCCTCGGCGGGCTGGTGTGGAGGCGGGGCACCGTGTACGGCGCCCTCGCCTCGGTCGTGGTCGGCGGACTCGCGGTCATCGTGCTGATGGCGACCCACGGCATCCTCGCCAACGAGCCCGTCTACTACGGCCTGCTCGCCTCGCTCGCCGCCTATCTGGCCGTCTCCCTGGCCACCCCCGCCACCGACGCCGCCGTCCTCGCCGCCTGGCGCGAGCGGCTCGCCGGACGGTCCCCCGAACTCGCGTCCGAACGGGTCGCGGCTCCCCAGTAGAGTCGTAGAGCAAGCAGTACATAGCTGTAAATAGCAGCGCATACGCGATGAAGCGTAGGAGAGAAGGCATTTCCTCATGAGCAGCAACGAGACTCCCCGCGGGCCCGTCGACTCGTCCCGCGTCCCGCGGTACGCCGGTCCCGCGACCTTCGCCCGGCTGCCCCGGCTCGACGAGGTCGGCGGACGGGCCGATGTCGCCGTGGTGGGCGTGCCGTTCGACTCGGGTGTCTCGTACCGGCCGGGCGCCCGCTTCGGCGGCAACGCGATCCGTGAGGCGTCCCGGCTGCTGCGCCCGTACAACCCGGCGCAGGACGCCTCGCCCTTCGCCCTCGCCCAGGTCGCGGACGGCGGGGACATCGCCGTGAACCCGTTCAACATCAACGAGGCCGTCGAGACCGTCGAGGCCGCCGCGGACGACCTGCTCGGGACGGGCGCCCGCCTGATGACCCTCGGCGGCGACCACACCATCGCGCTGCCGCTGCTGCGCTCGGTGGCGAAGAAGCACGGCCCGGTGGCCCTGCTGCACTTCGACGCCCACCTCGACACCTGGGACACCTACTTCGGCGCCGAGTACACGCACGGCACCCCGTTCCGCCGCGCAGTCGAGGAGGGCATCCTCGACACCTCCGCCCTGTCCCACGTCGGCACCCGCGGCCCGCTCTACGGCAAGCAGGACCTCACCGACGACGAGAAGATGGGCTTCGGCATCGTCACCTCGGCGGACGTCTACCGGCGCGGCGCCGACGAGGTCGCCGACCAGCTGCGCCAGCGCATCGGCGACCGGCCGCTGTACATATCCATCGACATCGACTGCCTCGACCCGGCCCACGCGCCCGGCACGGGCACGCCCGAGGCCGGCGGCATGACCTCGCGCGAGCTGCTGGAGATCCTGCGCGGGCTGGCGTCCTGCAACCTGGTCTCGGCGGACGTCGTCGAGGTGGCCCCCGCGTACGATCACGCGGAGATCACGTCGGTGGCCGCGTCCCACACGGCGTACGAACTGACCACGATCATGTCCCGCCAGATCGCCGCGGCCCGGAAGGACTCGGAAGCACAGTGACTCACGACCACGACCTGGTGCTCCGCCCGACGCCCGCCCAGACGGAGGCAGCCCTCAGCCCTCCCCCCGGCCGCAACGGCGGAGACCTGGTCGTGGAGACGCTGGCCGGGCTGGGCGCCACGACCGTCTTCGGCCTGCCCGGCCAGCACGCCCTCGGCATGTTCGACGCGCTGCGCCGCTCGGACCTCAGGTATGTCGGCCTGCGGGTGGAGAACAACGCCGCCTTCGCGGCGGACGCGTACGGCCGGATCACCGGTGAGGCGGCGCCGCTGCTGCTGTCGACGGGGCCGGGAGCGCTCACCTCGCTGGCGGCGCTCCAGGAGGCTGCCGCGGCCAGCGCCCCCGTCCTGGCGATCAGCAGCCAGGTCCCGACGGCCGGGCTCGGCGGCGGCCGCCACGGCTATCTGCACGAACTGCCCGACCAGGCGGCCTCCTTCCGGGGCGTGGTGAAGTCGGTCCACACCGCCCGCACCCAGTCGCAGATCCCGTCCGCCATCGAGGCGGCCTGGACGTCGGCGCTGAGCGCCCCGCACGGGCCGGTGTGGGTGGAGATCCCGCAGGACGTGCTGCTCGCCGAGACAGCGATCCCGGTGGTGACCGGCGGCGACGCCTTCCCCGAGGAACTGCCGCCGCGCCCCGAACTGACGGCCGTGGCCGCCGACCTGCTGTCGAAGGCGGCCCGTCCGGCGATCATCGCGGGCGGCGGAGTCGTCCGTGCGGACGCGTCCAAGAAGCTGCGTCAGCTGGCCGAGACGCTTCAGGCGCCGGTCGTCACGACACCCGGCGGCAAGGGCGCCTTCCCCTGGACGCACCCGCTGTCGCTCCAGTCCTGGATCGAGGACCGCCACACCACGGACTTCCTGGAGGACGCGGACGTCCTCCTCGTCGTCGGCTCCGGACTCGGCGAACTCTCCTCGAACTACCACACGTTCAAGCCGCGCGGCCGGGTCGTCCAGATCGAGGCCGACCTCGGCAAGCTGGAGTCCAACCACCCCGCACTGGGCATCCACGCGGACGCCCGCCTCGCGTTGCAGGCGCTGCTGGAGACGGTCTCCGAGCGGGAGGACCCGACGGCGCCGGAGCGCGTCCGCGCACTGCTCGCGAAGGTCGCCGAACGCATCGCCTCCCAGGAACTCACCCTGGAGCAGAGCGTGTTGGCGTCGGTGCGCAAGGCCCTCCCCGCCGACTCCCCGTCCTTCTGGGACATGACGATCCTCGCGTACTGGGCCTGGTCGGCCTTCGACGCCAAGGGTCCCAACCACATGCACTCCGCCCAGGGCGCGGGCGGCCTCGGCTACGCCTTCCCGGCGGCACTCGGCGCGGCGGTGGCCGACCCCACCCGGCCGGTCCTCGCCGTCTCCGGCGACGGCGGCGCCCTGTACTCGATCGCCGAGCTGGCGACGGCCCGCCAGTACGGACTGAACGTCACCTGGCTGATCGTCGACGACGGCGGCTACGGCATCCTGCGCGAGTACATGACCGACACGTTCGGCGAGGCGACCGCGACGGAGCTGACCCGGCCGGACTACGTGGCGCTGGCGGAGTCCTTCGGCGTCCCCGGGGTCCGTACGACCCCGGAGACCCTTGAGCAGGACCTCGCGAAGCACCTCGCGTCGCCCGGGCCCTCGGTGGTCCTGCTCCCGGCCGTGCTGCGGATGTTCGCGGCGACGCACCTGGACTGAGCGGCGGCCGGTCCGGCCAGGCCGCTTCCTCGCTCCTCACATGGGCGGGACGGAGCGGGGCACCCGTGTACCCGTTCACCAGCGAAGGGGAGCTGATCATGGTAGTCGCCGCCGTCATCGTCGGGTGCGTGGTCCTGGCCGTCCTGGCCTTCCTCGTCCCCCGTCTCTCCCGCCACCCCGAACGCGGCACGCAACGTACGCTCGGTGCCGGGGCCCGGGCCGGTGGCAAGGCGCCCGGCATTCTGGGCCGAATCTTCAGCAAGCCCTTCCACAGCAGTTCGCGGGCGGTGAGCCGCAGCGGTTCGGCAGGCCGCCGCTCCCGCGGCCGCATGCCCTTCTGACCGACGGCGCGGGCCGAGCGGGGAGCATGATCATGAACGCCGAAGACGCCGAAGACGCGGACAGGCTGCTGGACGGGCTGACCGTGGATGCCAGTCGGCGAGAGCAGCCGATCGTGCTGGACGAAGACGGACGCCCCATCCGGACCTGGCGGGAGAACCATCCGTACGACCGCAAGGTGGGCCGCAAGGAGTACGAGCGGACCAAGCGCATCCTGCAGATCGAGCTGCTCAAGCTCCAGCGGTGGGTCAAGGAGACCGGCGCCCGTCTGGTCGTGGTGTGCGAGGGGCGTGACGCGGCGGGCAAGGGCGGCACGATCCAGCGGCTCACCGAGCGGCTCAACCCGCGCGGCGCACGGGTGGTCGCCCTGGACAAACCCACCGAACGCGAGAGGGGCCAGTGGTACTTCCAGCGGTACATCGCGCATCTGCCGACGGCCGGGGAGATCGTCTTCTTCGACCGCTCCTGGTACAACCGGGCCGGCGTCGAGCGCGTGATGGGGTACTGCTCCAAGGACGAGTACGAGCGGTTCCTCGACCAGTGCCCGGCCTTCGAGCGGATGCTGGTCGACGACGGCGTCCTGCTGGTGAAGTTCTGGTTCTCCGTCTCCCGCTCCGAGCAGCGCACGCGCTTCGCGATCCGGCAGGTCGACCCGGTACGCCAGTGGAAGCTCTCTCCCACCGACTTTGCCTCGCTGGACCTCTGGGACGACTACACCGAGGCGAAGGTCGACATGTTCCGCGCCACGGACACCGCATACGCCCCCTGGACCGTCGTCAAGAGCAACGACAAGCGGCGCGCCCGGCTGGAGACCATGCGCAGTCTGCTGTCGCGCATCGACTACGCCAGCAAGGACCGCGAGGCCGTCGGCACACCCGACCCCCTCATCGTCGGCGCCGCCGACACCCTTCTGGAGCCCGGCGAGGAGGACACCGCGCTGTCACCCACTCCGTTGTCCTCCGGCGCCGACGGGCCGGGCAAGCACCCCGGGACCGACTGACGCGACACCTCTCCTCGGAGGCGGGCCTCACCCGCCTCACCCGGTGAACAGAACTCAGTCGCTACCGTCAGGCCGGTGGTTGCCGTCATCGGTCTCGGCGGGGCGGAAGCATGCCGTCACCGTCTTGCCGTTCCGCTGGCACCGCATCCCCCACTCATCGGCGAGCTTCCGCACGATCGCCACTCCGCGGCCGGAGACGTCCCCCGCCTCTGCCTCGCGCTGACGCGGCAGCGTCGGGTCCTCGTCGTGGACGCTCACATGAAGGCAGTCGCCGTCCCATGTGAGGACCAGGTGCGCGTCGCTGTGCGCGTGGATGTGCGCATTGGTGATCAGCTCGGACACGGCCAGCACGATGGCGTCCACCGTGTCCGGCTCCGCAGCGGCCCAGGGCAGGGATTCGAGGCGCTTGCGTGTCCACTCCCGTCCGGCGCGCACTCCCTCGGACATGGGGAACGAGTGCGCCCATCCCATCGCCTTCACCGCCACGGCCCCGACCGCCTCTCCCTCGGCCCCACACACGTGCAGGAACCGGGTACCCGGCGCCCGCCTCGACAGACACGATGCGGTGGGCCGACCGCGACTTTCCGGCCGGCCCACCCCACACGCCGGTTACTCCTCCGAACGCGGCTCGAACACGACCTAGAGGCCGTCGCGGACCATCGCGGCGACGAGGTGGACGTGGCGGTCGGCCGCCGTGTTCGACATCTCGTTCTCGAAGTTCAGGCCGTAGGGCCAGAAGTGCCCGCCGCCGGTGGAGATCTTGGCTCCGGAGCCGTCGTACTGCTTGACCAGCGCGGTCGCCTGCCCGCCGGTCCAGGTGCCGCTGCCGCCCAGGCGGGACCATCCCGAGCTGGTGCCCACGCCGATGGTGTGGGCGATCTCGTGCAGGGCCGTCCGCTCGGTCATGTAGCTGCGGTTGCTGCCGAAGCGGATGGTCCCGTTGATGTTGCCGTCGGCGGTGGGGACGCCCGGCTCGTAGCGGACGGTGATGGTCTTGCCCAGGTCGCTGAGGTTGTTGTAGCGGGCCACCGCCGCGTTCATGGCCCGGGTGATGGCGTCGTAGGCGGTGCGCTGGTCCTCGGTGGGGTTGCTCGCCCGCACGAGGGACCAGGTGATGGTGGCGGCGGCGGCGCGTTCGCGGGCCGGGGTAGGAGCGGCCTGGGAAGCGGTCTGGGGGGTGGCGGCCTGGGCGACAGCCGGGCCGGCCAGCAGTGCGGCGGTCAGCGCGGCTATGAGTGCCTTGCGGGGCGCCTTGCGTGGGCTCATTGAGGATCCTCACTGTGGGGGTGACCGTCAGAAGCTTGCGACACTTCGTACGGCGTTCGGGATCTCGGACAGGCGAAGCCGCTGTCGGCATCAGTTCGGAGGCAACGAAATCCCTTCGCTGACGCGGCAGTTGGCGCGCTGTCGACCGCAAGTATCCCGGCGGGAAAGGCGGCGTCAAGAGTTTCGGCAGGGGTTCGATGGCAGATACCGCGTCAGCGTCGTGGACAACCCTGATGGGTGGACGCTGTGCCGAATCCGGTCCTCTCCCGTGAAAGAACACGCCGCCCGGTAACGACTCGCACAACTCTTCACCAAGTCGCACAACCTTTCCCCCGCCCCGATGAGTCATGGGTGCATGACTTCTGGGATATCCCGCCGCGCGAGAGTGCTGGCGGCGGCCGTGGGTACGGGCGTGCTCGTGCCGCTCGTCGCCGCCGCCACGCCCGCTTCCGCCGCCACTCCGGCCGTGACCTGTACGTCCGCCAAGGCCGGACTCGCCGCCAAGCTGAAGAAGGACATCACCGCCGCGCTGGCCACCCGCAAGGGCACGGTCGCCGTCGGCCTCTACGACCGCAGCACCAACACGACCTGCACCCTGCGCGCGGGCACCGCCTACGACTCGGCCAGCGTCGTCAAGGTCACCGTCCTCGCCACGCTGCTGTGGGACGCGAAGAAGACGAACCGGTATCTCACCGACCGCGAGAACACCCTCGCCAAGGCCATGATCACCAAGTCGGACAACGCCGCGACCTCCACCCTGTGGAAGCAGCTCGGCATGACGAAGATCAAGGGCTTCCTCACCGCCGCCGGCATGACGCAGACCAAGCCCGGCGCGAACGGCTACTGGGGCCTGACGCAGATCACCGTCACCGACGAGCAGAAGCTGCTGAAGCTCGTCACCGCCAAGAACGCGGTCCTGAGCGACAACTCCCGCGCCTACATCCTCAAGCTGATGAGCCAGGTCGTCTCGTCCCAGCGCTGGGGCACGCCGTACGGAGTGCCGTCCGGCGTCACCGTGGCCGTGAAGAACGGCTGGCTGCAACGCGCCACGAACGGCTGGCGGGTGCACAGCGTGGGCGCGTTCAAGGGCGGCGGCCACGACTACATGATCACCGTGCTCAGCCACGGCAACAGCACCATGAACTACGGCATCGCGACCATCCAGGCCGTGGCCAAGGTCATCCACAAGGACCTGGCCGCGAGCTGACCACCCGTCCGCGGAGACCTGGCCGCGAGCTGACCCTTCACCACGCGTCCTACCCGGCGTCACCGGCCCGCCCTACGGTGACGCCCATGCCCCTGAGAACCCACCTCGCCCTGTTCACCGCGGGCCTGGCGGCGGCCACGTGCCTGACCGCCGTCGGCCCCGCCCAGGCGCACACGCAGCACACCTGCTCGCCGGCCGTCTCCATCGACGGCTACTCCGACGCGCTCGACAAGACGACGTTCGAGAACACCTACGTCGGCAACTTCTCCGCCCTGGCCGTGGACGGTGACGGCTCCCTGGCCGCCCTCTCCGACCGCTCGTCGCTCTTCCGCCTGGACGCGAGGACGCTGAAGCCACGGTCCCTGGTCCCGCTCAGCGACGAGAACGGCACCGCGCTCGACTCCGAGGGCCTGGTGGTCGACCTCCCCCACTCTCGGCTTCGCTCCAGCGGGGACACCCCCATCGGCACGTATCTCGTCTCCTCCGAGACGGAGCCCTCCATCCGCCGCTACTCCCGCACCGGCAGGCTCCTCGACCGCCTCCCGGTCCCGGACGCCCTGCGCGTGAGCCCCGCGGGCCGCGCCCGGCCCAACGGCACCTTCGAGGGCCTGACCCTGCTCCCCGGCGGCCGCACCCTGCTGGCCTCCATGGAGTACGCGCTCTCCGGCGACGACTCGACGATCGTCCGCTTCCAGACCTGGCGCAGGACGCCGCACGGCCACTTCACCCTCGGCGCCCAGTACGCCTACCGCACGGACCCCGGCCTGGGCGTCCCCGAGGTCCAGGCGACCCCCGACGGCCGCCTCCTGGTCCTGGAACGCGGCTTCACCTCCGGCGTGGGCAACACGGTCCGCCTCTACCTGGCCGACCCCCGCAAGGCGACGGACACGAGCGCCGTCGAGACGCTACCGGCCGGCCCCGGGACCCGCCTGGTCGACAAGACCCTCCTCACCGACCTCGCGGCCTGCCCCTCCCTCGGCGCGACGGCCAAACAGCCCCAGCCGAACCCCCTCCTCGACAACATCGAGGCCATGACGATCACGGGCCGCGCGAGGAACACCCTGAAGGTCCTCCTGGCCAGCGACGACAACGAGAACAAGACGCAGACGACCCGCTTCTACGCGCTGCGGGTGAGAACCACTGCCTAGCCCCCACACGCTCGTCTGACCCAAGGCCGAACCTCACCGCGACCGAGACGAGCGCCCCCAGCACGACGAGACAGGCCATGCCGACCGACTCGCCGTGGGCATCCTGAACGCCCCGACCGCCCGAACCGACGACGCCCGGCCGCCCGCGGCAACGCTCCGTGCGGTCGGGTAGCGGCTCGGGGATCCGTGCCCGGCGGGGGGAGGGGTGGGTCCCCACCGGAGGCGTAGGGGCGAAGCCCCGGACCGGGGTGCAGGGGGCGAAGCCCCCGTCGGGGTCCGGGGTGAAGCCCCGGACGGGGGCGCAGGGGGCGAAGCCCGCATCCGGGGCGCGGGGCGGAGCCCCGGACGGGGGCGCAGGGGGCGAAGCCCCCGTCCGGGGTGCGGGGCGGAGCCCCGAGGCCAGGACCGCTTGTCCGACTGGGTCGGGTGGGCGGGTGGGAAACCCCGGGGTCCGGGGCGGAGCCCCGCGGCGTTGGCCTCCTGGCCGACAGCTACGGGCGGGCGGGTGGGCAAACCCCCCGCTAGACCCCCGCCGCCGCGAACGCCCCCCGGGCCATCCGATGCAACAGCTCCGCCGTAGCCCCCCGCCCGGGCAGAGACCCGGCCCGACCCAAGTGCGGCGTCGAGTTCAGCAGCCCGAACACCGAGTGCACAGCCGACCGCGCCGCAGGCTCCCCCAGCGCGGGATACACCTCGCGCACCACCCCCACCCACAGCTCCACATACTGCCGCTGAAGCTGCCGCACCATCTTCCGGTCACTGTCCCGGAGGCGATCCAGCTCCCGATCGTGCAGGGTGATCAGAGGCCGGTCGTCGAGCGCGAAGTCGATATGTCCCTCGATCAGCGAGTCGAGGACCGCCTCCGCCCCCGCACCCCCGTCCGCCTCCGCCACCCGCCGCTTCGCCCCGGTCAGCAGCTGCCCGCTGATCCCCACCAGCAGCTCCGCGAGCATCGCGTCCTTCCCCGCGAAGTGCCGGTACAGCCCGGGCCCGCTGATCCCGACAGCGGCACCTATCTCGTCGACCCCGACCCCGTGGAAGCCCCGCTCGGCGAACAGCCGGGCAGCCTCCTTGAGGATCTGCTCGCGTCGGGTGGGGGCATCGGTTCTCGTGGCCATGAAATCAATTCTAGACAGGGAGGTTAGCGGTCGTTAACCTGAAGGAAATGCGTTAACGCTCATTAACAAGGTGAGGGGACCGCAGGATGCACGAGGCACCGGAGCTCACGAGCGCGGCAGACCCCGCGTCGGAGGCCTTTCGGGCCAACGAGGAGGCGCACCACGCCCTCGTGGAGGAGCTGCGCGCCAAGCTGGCCGCAGCCGCGCAGGGCGGCGGCGAGAAGGCCCGCGCCCGCCACACCGCGCGCGGCAAGCTGCTCCCCCGCGACCGCGTCGACACGCTCCTCGACCCGGGCTCGCCCTTCCTGGAGCTGGCCCCGCTCGCGGCCGACGGGATGTACGAGGGCCAGGCCCCGGCCGCCGGTGTCATCGCCGGCATCGGCCGGATCAGCGGCCGCGAAACGGTGGTCATCGCCAACGACGCCACGGTCAAGGGCGGCACGTATTACCCGATGACGGTCAAGAAGCACCTCCGCGCCCAGGAGGTCGCCCTCGACAACCGCCTCCCCTGCGTCTACCTCGTGGACTCCGGAGGCGCCTTCCTCCCCATGCAGGACGAGGTCTTCCCCGACCGCGACCACTTCGGCCGGATCTTCTACAACCAGGCCCGCATGTCCGGCGCCGGCATCCCCCAGATCGCCGCCGTCCTCGGCTCCTGCACGGCCGGCGGGGCGTACGTCCCGGCGATGAGCGACGAGGCGGTGATCGTCCGCAGCCAGGGCACGATCTTCCTGGGCGGACCGCCCCTGGTGAAGGCGGCCACCGGCGAGGTCGTCACGGCGGAGGAGCTCGGCGGCGGCGAGGTCCACTCCCGCGTCTCGGGCGTCACGGACCACCTCGCGGAGAACGACGCGCACGCCCTGCGCATCGTCCGCACGATCGTCTCCACCCTCCCCGCACGAGGAGGGCTCCCCTGGGAGGTCACGGAGGCGACAGAACCCAAGGTCGACCCGCACGGCCTCTACGGCGCGGTCCCGGTCGACTCCCGCACCCCGTACGACGTGCGCGAGATCATCGCCCGGGTCGTCGACGGCTCCCGTTTCGCCGAGTTCAAGTCCGAGTTCGGCCAGACCCTGGTCACGGGCTTCGCCCGGATCCACGGCCACCCGGTGGGCATCGTCGCCAACAACGGCATCCTGTTCTCCGAGTCCGCCCAGAAGGGCGCCCACTTCATCGAGCTGTGCGACCAGCGCGGCATCCCGCTGGTGTTCCTCCAGAACATCTCCGGGTTCATGGTCGGCAAGGACTACGAGGCGGGCGGCATCGCCAAGCACGGCGCCAAGATGGTCACCGCGGTGGCCTGCACGCGCGTGCCGAAGCTGACGGTCGTGGTGGGCGGCTCGTACGGCGCCGGCAACTACTCGATGTGCGGCAGGGCGTACTCCCCCCGCTTCCTGTGGATGTGGCCGAACGCCAAGATCTCGGTCATGGGCGGCGAGCAGGCCGCCTCGGTCCTCGCGACCGTCAAGCGGGACCAGCTGGAGGCGCGCGGCGAGTCCTGGCCCGCCGAGGACGAGGAGGCCTTCAAGGCCCCGGTCCGCGCCCAGTACGAGCGCCAGGGGAATGCCTACTACGCGACGGCCCGCCTCTGGGACGACGGTGTGATCGACCCGCTGGACACCCGGCAGGTCCTGGGCCTGGCCCTGACCGCGTGCGCCAACGCGCCCCTGGGTGACCCCCAGTTCGGCGTCTTCCGGATGTGAGGGGACGGACGACGATGTTCGAGACAGTGCTTGTGGCCAACCGGGGCGAGATCGCCGTACGGGTCATCCGTACGCTGCGGTCGATGGGCGTGCGCTCGGTGGCCGTCTTCTCCGACGCGGACGCCGACGCCCGGCATGTCCGCGAGGCGGACACTGCGGTCCGGATCGGTCCGGCCCCGGCGTCCGAGAGCTATCTGTCGGTGGAGCGCCTGCTGGAGGCAGCCGCGCGCACCGGCGCCCAGGCCGTCCACCCGGGCTACGGCTTCCTCGCCGAGAACGCCGCCTTCGCGCGCGCCTGCGCCGAGGCCGGCCTGGTCTTCATCGGTCCTCCGGCGGACGCGATCTCCCTCATGGGCGACAAGATCCGTGCCAAGGAGACGGTCCGGGCGGCCGGAGTGCCCGTGGTCCCCGGCGGACGCGACCCCGAGCTGGCCGACGCGGCCCGCGAGCTGGGCGCGCCCGTGCTGCTGAAGCCGAGCGCGGGCGGCGGCGGCAAGGGCATGCGCCTGGTGCGGGACCTGACCCGGCTGGAGGAGGAGATCGCCGCGGCCCGCCGCGAGGCCCGCGCCTCCTTCGGCGACGACACGCTCCTGGTCGAGCGCTGGATCGACCGCCCCCGCCACATCGAGATCCAGGTCCTGGCCGACGGCCACGGAAACGTCGTCCACCTCGGGGAGCGCGAGTGCTCCCTCCAGCGCCGCCACCAGAAGATCATCGAGGAGGCCCCGAGCGTGCTCCTCGACGAGGGGACGCGCTCCGCGATGGGCGAGGCGGCGGTCCAGGCGGCCCGCTCCTGCGGCTACCGGGGGGCCGGCACAGTCGAGTTCATCGTCCCGGGCACCGACCCGTCCTCGTACTACTTCATGGAGATGAACACCCGCCTCCAGGTGGAACACCCGGTCACGGAACTCGTCACCGGACTGGACCTGGTCGAGTGGCAGCTTCGGGTGGCGGCCGGCGAGCCCCTTGCCTTCGCGCAGGAGGACGTGCGGCTGACCGGCCACGCGGTGGAGGCCCGTATCTGCGCCGAGGACCCGGCGCGCGGCTTCCTCCCCTCCGGCGGCACGGTCCTGCGGCTCCGCGAACCGCAGGGCGACGGCATCCGCACCGACTCGGGCCTCACGGAGGGCACGGAGGTCGGCAGCCTCTACGACCCGATGCTCTCGAAGGTCATCGCGTACGGCCCCGACCGCGCGACCGCGCTGCGCAAGCTCCGTTCGGCCCTGGCGGAGACGGTCACGCTCGGGGTGCAGACCAACGCCGGTTTCCTGCGCCGGCTGCTCGCCCACCCGGCGGTGGTCGCCGGCGACCTGGACACCGGCCTGGTCGAGCGGGAGGTCGAGGGACTGGTCCCGACCGAGGTACCGGAGGAGGTGTACGAGGCGGCGGGGGCCGTACGCCTGGACGCGCTGACGCCCGGGCCCGGCGGCTGGACGGACCCGTTCTCGGTCCCCAGCGGCTGGCGGATCGGCGGAGTCCGGAAGCCGCCCGCCTTCCACCTGCGGGTGCAGGACCCACTGGAGTACACCCCGCGCGGCACCGCCACGGTCACCGACGACCGGGTCTCCGTCACGCTGGACGGCGTCCGCCACACCTTCCACCGCGCCGCCGACTGGCTCGGCCGCGACGGCGACGCCTGGCACGTGCGCGACCACGACCCGGTGGCCGCGTCCCTGAGCCGCGCGGCCCACGCGGGCGCCGACTCGCTGACCGCGCCCATGCCGGGCACGGTGACGGTGGTGAAGGTCGCCGTCGGCGACGAGGTGACGGCGGGCCAGAGCCTGCTGGTGGTGGAGGCGATGAAGATGGAGCACGTCATCTCAGCCCCGCACGCCGGCAAGGTCACCGAACTGGACGTGACCCCGGGCTCGACGGTCGCCATGGACCAGGTGCTGGCGGTCATCGCACCCCACGAGGAGGCGGAGGAATGACAGTCGACGGTCTCCCGATGGCGGTCCCGGCCGCGGACCTCCCCACCCGCGTCCGCATCCACGAGGTGGGCGCGCGCGACGGCCTTCAGAACGAGAAGGCGACGGTCCCCACGCAGATCAAGGCGGAGTTCGTCCGCCGCCTGGCCGAAGCGGGCCTGACGACGATCGAGGCGACGAGCTTCGTCCACCCCAAGTGGGTCCCCCAACTGGCGGACGCGGAACAGCTCTACCCCCTGGTCGGCGACCTCCCGGTGGCCCTGCCGGTGCTGGTCCCGAACGAACGCGGCCTGGACCGCGCCCTGGCCCTGGGCGCCCGGCGGGTGGCGGTCTTCGCCAGCGCCACGGAGTCCTTCGCCAAGGCCAACCTCAACCGCACGGTGGACGAGGCGCTGGCGATGTTCGACCCGGTGGTGAGCCGGGCGAAGGCCGAGGACGTCCATGTCCGCGGCTACCTCTCCATGTGCTTCGGCGACCCCTGGGAGGGCGCGGTCCCGATCCCCCAGGTGGTGAAGGTGTGCCGGGCCCTGCTGGACATGGGCTGTGACGAACTGAGCCTGGGCGACACGATCGGCGTGGCGACCCCGGGCCACGTGGTCGCGCTCCTCGCGGCCCTCGACGAAGCGGGAATCCCACCGTCCGCCCTCGGCGTCCACTTCCACGACACGTACGGCCAGGCCCTCGCCAACACGCTCGCGGCCCTCCAGCAAGGCGTCACGACGGTCGACGCCTCCGCGGGCGGCCTGGGCGGCTGCCCGTACGCCAAGTCGGCGACCGGCAACCTGGCCACCGAAGACCTCGTGTGGATGCTGCGGGGCCTCGGCATCGAAACCGGAATCGACCTCGGCCGCCTCGTCGCCACCAGCGCGTGGATGGCCACCCACCTGGGCCGACCCAGCCCGTCCCGCACCGTCCGAGCCCTGTCCCACGAGGACACCGAGGAGCACTGATCACCATGGACTACCGCCTCTCCCCCGAGTTGGAGGAACTCCGCCGCACAGTCGAGGAGTTCGCGCACGAGGTCGTGGCGCCGAAGATCGGCGACCTCTACGAGCGGCACGAGTTCCCGTACGAGATCGTCCGGGAGATGGGCCGCATGGGCCTGTTCGGGCTGCCGTTCCCCGAGGAGTACGGCGGCATGGGCGGCGACTACCTGGCGCTGGGCGTGGCCCTGGAGGAACTGGCGCGGGTGGACTCCTCGGTCGCGATCACCCTGGAAGCCGGCGTCTCGCTCGGCGCGATGCCCGTCTACCGCTACGGCACTCAGGCCCAGAAGCGGGAATGGCTCCCCCGCCTCTGCTCCGGCGAACTCCTGGGCGCGTTCGGCCTGACGGAGCCGGACGGCGGCAGCGACGCGGGCGCGACCCGCACGACGGCCCGCCTGGACGAGTCGACGAACGAGTGGGTGATCAACGGCACGAAGTGCTTCATCACCAACTCGGGCACGGACATCACGGGCCTGGTGACGGTCACGGCGGTCACCGGCCGCACGCCGGACGGCAAGCCGCTCATCTCCTCGATCATCGTCCCCTCCGGCACGCCGGGCTTCACGATCGCGGCCCCGTACTCGAAGGTCGGCTGGAACGCCTCGGACACCCGCGAGCTGTCCTTCTCGGACGTCCGGGTCCCGGCGGCGAACCTGCTGGGCGAGGAGGGCCGCGGCTACGCCCAGTTCCTGCGCATCCTCGACGAGGGCCGCATCGCCATCGCCGCCCTGGCGACGGGCCTGGCACAGGGCTGCGTCGACGAATCCGTCAAGTACGCCAAGGAACGCCACGCCTTCGGCAAGCCGATCGCCGCCAACCAGGCCATCCAGTTCAAGATCGCCGACATGGAGATGAAGGCCCACACGGCCCGCCTCGCCTGGCGCGACGCGGCGGCCCGCCTGGTGTCCGGCGACCCCTTCAAGAAGGAAGCGGCACTGGCCAAGCTCTACTCCTCCACCATCGCCGTGGACAACGCCCGCGAGGCCACCCAGATCCACGGCGGCTACGGCTTCATGAACGAGTACCCGGTCGCCCGCATGTGGCGCGACTCCAAGATCCTCGAAATCGGCGAGGGCACGAGCGAGGTCCAGCGGATGCTGATCGCACGGGAGTTGGGGCTGGTGAGCTGAACTACCGGCTGGGGCCTGCTCACGGGCGCGGTGATCCGGATCACTGCGCCCGTCCGCATTCCCGCCCCCTCCCCCGGGCACAGGTACCAGGGCCCCCCTGGACACGGCATGAGGTTAGGCTAACCTAATCTCGAATCCAGCCAACTGGCTGACAGCCGTGCCCGCAGTGGCTCCGAACGTACGAAAGCAGACCCAGCGATGTCGAACGCCAGAACCGCCCGTTTCTCCCGCCGCGGCATCCTCGCCGCCGGTGGCGCTCTCGGACTCGGTGCCCTCGTGACCGCGTGTGGCAGCGAGGACTCGACGGACGGCGGCTCGGACTCGAAGGCGTCCGCCAAGTCCGGCCCGTGGTCCTTCAAGGACGACCGCGGCAAGAACGTCCAGCTCGACAAGGTCCCCGCGAACATCGTCGCCTTCACCGGCGTCGCCGCCGCCCTGTACGACTACGGCGTCTCCGTCAAGGGCGTCTTCGGCCCGACCAAGACGCAGGACGGCAAGCCCGACGTCCAGGCCGGCGACATGGACATCAGCAAGGTGACCATCCTCGGCAACACCTGGGACCAGTTCAACGTCGAGAAGTACGCCGCCCTCGCCCCCGAGGTGCTGATCAGCACCATGTTCGACTCCGCGGGCACCCTCTGGTACGTCCCCGAGGCCTCCAAGGACAAGATCGCCAAGCTCGCCCCGAGCGTCGGCGTATCGGTCTACGACCGTCAGCTCACCGCCCCGCTCCAGCGCATGTGGGAGCTGGCCGAGTCCCTCGGCGGCGACATGAAGGCCGCGAAGGTCACCGACGCCAAGAAGCGGTTCGAGGAGGCCTCCGCGCGGCTGCGCAAGGCCGCCAAGGCACACCCCGACATCAAGGTGATGGCCGGTTCCGCGAGCCAGGAGCTCTTCTACGTCTCCGGCACCAACCTCTCGGTCGACCTGGAGTACTTCAAGGCCCTCGGCGTGAACTTCGTCGAGCCGCCGGAGAAGGCCAAGGCCGAGGGCGGCGGCTGGTTCGAGAGCCTGAGCTGGGAGAACGTCGACAAGTACGCGGCCGACATCATCATGATGGACGACCGGTCCTCGGCGATCCAGCCGGCGAACATCACCGAGGCGACATGGAAGAAGCTGCCCGCGGTGAAGGCTGGGCAGGTCATCTCCCGGTCGGCCGAGCCGATTCTGTCGTACGACAAGTGCGTGCCGTTGGTGGAGAACCTGGCGAAGGCCATCGAGACGGCCAAGAAGGTCGCCTAAGCAGGCTGCCGAATGGGCTGAGTGGGCGCGTGCGGGTCGGGTGTGGCTGGTCGCGCAGTTCCCCGCGCCCCTAGGTACGTCACCCCAGCCCCGTGACAATGACTCAGGAGCCCTCATGACCACCGCCGTAGCCGCCCCGTTCCGTTTCTTCTCGCTCCAGGTCGTACGGACGAGGCGGCTCGGTCCGTCCCTGGTCCGTGTCACCTTCGGTGGACCCGACCTGCACGCCTTCCACTCCGACGGGCGTGACCAGTCGCTGTCGCTGTTCCTGCCCCACCCCGGGCAGCCCGAGCCGGTCGTTCCGCTGGAGCTCGGGGACGGGTGGTGGCAGGGCTGGCGTGAACTGCCGGACGACGTACGGGCCGTGATGCGGTCGTACACCCTGCGGGCACTGCGCCGCGACCCGGACGAGATCGACATCGACTTCGCGCTGCACGGCATCGAGCCGGGCGCCGCGGTACAGGCCGGTCCCGCCTCCCGCTGGGCCGCCCGGGCCGCCGCCGGAGACCGGGTCCTGCTGCTCGGCCCGGCCGTCGCCGACAACCGGGCGATCCGCTTCCGGCCGCCCGAGGACACCGACCTCGTGGTCGTCTGGGGCGACGAGACCGCCGTACCGGCCGCCTCGGCCATCGTCGAGTCGCTGCCGGCCGGCACCCGTGCCCGGGTCTGGCTCGAGGTGCCGCACGCCGGGGACATCCAGGACCTGCCGACCGAGGCGGACGCTGAGATCACCTGGCTCGTGAGGGAGGAGAAGGGCCACGAGGGCTCCTCCACGGCCCTCGACGCCCTCCGCGAGGCCCAACTGCCTCCGGCCGAGCGGCCGTACGTCTGGATCGCCGGCGAGTCCGGCTGCGTCAAGGAGCTGCGCCGGCACTTCGTGCGCGAACGCGGCATCGACCGCCGCCGGGTGACGTTCGTCGGCTACTGGCGCCGCGGCGTGACCGAGGAGCAGTTGCGGGCCGAGGGGTAACACCGCAGCCCACAAGCCCTCCACCCCCTCCCCAGGCCTTTTCCCGCACCCACCCGACCCGAGTGACCACAGTCACGGCAGGGCCCGGTTGCCCGTACATCAACTTAGGTTAGGCTTACCTAAGTTGAACCCGCGGTTCAGCCCGCCCCTGTCCCGCACCGGACTGTCCCCACCGGAGGACCCCCACATGCGCTCGCACCTGCTCAACGACACCACCGCGGAGCAGTACCGCCGCTCCGTGACCGACGGAGTCGAGCGGGTGGCCGCCAAACTCGCCACCACCGAACGGCCGTTCACCGGCGTCACCGTCGACGCCCTCGCTCCCGCCATCGACGCGATCGACCTCGACAAGCCGCTGCACGACACCGCCGCGGTGCTCGACGAACTGGAGGACGTCTACCTCCGGGACGCGGTCTACTTCCACCACCCCCGCTACCTGGCCCACCTCAACTGCCCGGTCGTGATCCCTGCCGTGCTCGGCGAGGCCGTCCTGTCCGCCGTGAACTCCTCCCTGGACACCTGGGACCAGTCGGCCGGCGGCACGCTGATCGAGCGCAAACTGATCGACTGGACGAACGAGCGCATCGGCCTCGGCCCCGCCGCCGACGGCGTGTTCACCTCCGGCGGCACCCAGTCCAACCTCCAGGCGCTGCTGCTCGCGCGCGAGGAGGCCAAGACCGACACGCTGGCCAAACTGCGGATCTTCGCCTCCGAGGTCAGCCACTTCAGCGTGAAGAAGTCCGCGAAGCTGCTCGGGCTCGGCCAGGACGCCGTGGTCTCCATACCCGTCGACCACGACAAGCGCATGCAGACCGTCGCCCTCGCCCGCGAGCTGGAGCGCTGCAAGCAGGACGGCCTCGTCCCCATGGCCGTCGTCGCCACCGCCGGCACCACCGACTTCGGCTCCATCGACCCGCTGCCTGAGATCGCCGAGCTGTGCGAGCAGTTCGGCACCTGGATGCACGTCGACGCCGCCTACGGCTGCGGGCTACTCGCCTCCCTGAAGCACCGGGACCGGCTGAACGGCATCGAGCGCGCCGACTCCGTCACCGTGGACTACCACAAGTCCTTCTTCCAGCCGGTGAGTTCGTCCGCCGTGCTGGTCCGCGACGCGGCCACGCTCCGGCACGCCACCTACCACGCCGAGTACCTGAACCCGCGCCGCATGGTGGAGGAACGTATCCCCAACCAGGTGGACAAGTCCCTCCAGACCACCCGCCGCTTCGACGCCCTCAAGCTGTGGATGACGCTGAGGACCATGGGCGCCGACGGCATCGGGCAGCTCTTCGACGAGGTGTGCGAGCTGGCCCGGGAGGGCTGGAAACTGCTCGCCGGCGACCCGCGCTTCGACGTCGTCGTGGAGCCCAGCCTCTCCACCCTCGTCTTCCGCTACATCCCTGCGGCCGTCACCGACCCCGCCGAGATCGACCGCGCCAACCTCTACGCCCGCAAGGCCCTGTTCGCCTCCGGCGACGCCATCATCGCGGGCACCAAGGTCGGCGCCCGTCACTACCTGAAGTTCACCCTGCTCAACCCCGAGACGCAGGCGTCCGACATCGCCGCCGTCCTCGATCTGATCGCCGGCCACGCCGAGCAGTACCTGGGAGAGTCCCTTGACCGCGCGTCCTGAAAACCCGACCAAGACCCACGACTTCGTGGGCATCGGGCTCGGCCCCTTCAACCTCGGCCTGGCCTGCCTCACCGAGCCCATCGACGAACTCGACGGCGTCTTCCTGGAGTCGAAGCCCGACTTCGAGTGGCACGCGGGCATGTTCCTCGACGGCGCCCACCTCCAGACGCCGTTCATGTCGGACCTGGTCACCCTCGCCGACCCGACCTCCCCGTACTCCTTCCTGAACTACCTGAAGGAGAAGGGCAGACTGTACTCGTTCTACATCCGCGAGAACTTCTACCCGCTGCGGGTCGAGTACGACGACTACTGCCGCTGGGCCGCGAACCAGCTGCGCAGCATCCGCTTCAACACGACGGTGACGGAAGTCCGGTACGAGGACGACGTCTACCTCGTGCACACGGAGGCCGGAGACGTCTTCCGCGCCCGGCACCTCGTCCTCGGCACGGGCACCCCGCCCCACATCCCCGAGGCCTGCGAGAACCTGGGCGGCGACTTCATCCACAACTCCCGCTACCTGAGCCACAAGGCGGAGCTCCAGAAGAAGGACTCGATCACTCTCGTCGGCTCGGGCCAGTCGGCCGCCGAGATCTACTACGACCTGCTCAGCGAGATCGACGTCCACGGCTACCGGCTGAACTGGGTCACCCGCTCCCCGCGCTTCTTCCCGCTGGAGTACACCAAGCTCACGCTGGAGATGACGTCGCCGGAGTACGTCGACTACTTCCGCGAGCTGCCCGAGGCCACCCGCTACCGCCTCACGGCCGAGCAAAAGGGCCTGTTCAAGGGCATCGACGGCGACCTGATCAACGAGATCTTCGACCTGCTCTACCAGAAGAACCTCGGCGGTCCCGTGCCCACGCGCCTGCTCACCAACTCCTCGCTGACCAGCGCGGCGTACGAGAACGGCACGTACACGCTCGGCTTCCGCCAGGAGGAGCAGCAGAAGGACTTCGAGCTGACCTCCGAGGGCCTGGTCCTGGCCACCGGCTACCGGTACGCCGAGCCGGAGTTCCTCAAGCCCGTGCGGGACCGCCTGGTCTACGACTCCCGGGGCAACTTCGACGTCGCCCGCAACTACGCCGTCGACGTCACCGGCCGGGGCATCTTCCTCCAGAACGCCGGCGTCCACACCCACAGCATCACCAGCCCCGACCTGGGCATGGGCCCGTACCGGAACGCGTACATCATCCGCGAGCTGCTCGGCACCGAGTACTACCCGGTGGAGAAGACGATCGCGTTCCAGGAGTTCTCCGTATGAGCACCACCGGCATCGGCACGTTCACCATCCGCCCGCTCGACCCCCTGAAGGACGCCGAGCTGCTGCACTCCTGGGTCACCCACCCCAAGGCGGCCTACTGGATGATGCAGGACGCGAATCTCCCGGACGTCGAGCGCGAGTACATGCGCATCGCCGCGCACGAGCACCACCACGCCTACCTCGGCCTGCACGAGGGCCGGCCGGCGTTCCTGATGGAGAAGTACGACCCCCGGTACGTCGAGCTGACCGGGCTGTACGACCCCGAGCCCGGCGACGTCGGCATGCACTTCCTCGTCGCGCCGACCGACCGGCCGATCCACGGCTTCACCCGGGCCGTCATCACCGCCGTGATGGACGAGCTGTTCGCCGACCCGCGCACCCGGCGGGTCGTGGTGGAGCCCGACGTGAGCAACAAGGCCGTGCACGCGCTGAACGAGGCCGTCGGCTTCGTGCCCGTCCGTGAGATCGACAAGCCGGAGAAGCGCGCGCTGCTGAGCTTCTGCACGCGCGATCAGTTCGTGGCCGCCCGAGGAGTAGCCGTATGACCCTGTCCGACGCCGTAGCGCATCTGTCCCCCCACCGCTGGGCGCGGGCCAACCGCCTCCTGATCCGCAAGGCACTCGCCGAGTTCGCGCACGAGCGCCTGATCACCCCCGAGCAGGACGGGGACGGTTACGTCGTCCGCAGCGACGACGGCCAGACCCGGTACACCTTCACGGCCACGGTCCGCGCCCTCGACCACTGGCAGGTCGACGCCGACTCGATCGCCCGCCACCGTGACGGCGCCGAACTCCCGCTCGCCGCCCTGGACTTCTTCATCGAGTTGCAGAAGTCCCTGGGCCTGAGCGACGACATCCTGCCCGTCTACCTGGAGGAGATCTCCTCCACCCTCTCGGGCACCTGCTACAAGCTCACCAAGCCGAAGACGACGGCCGCCGAGCTGGCACGCGGCGACTTCCAGGCCATCGAGACCGGCATGACCGAGGGCCACCCCTGCTTCGTGGCCAACAACGGCCGGCTCGGCTTCGGCATCCACGAGTACCTGTCGTACGCGCCGGAGACGGCGAGCCCGGTCCGCCTGGTGTGGCTGGCCGCCCACCGCTCGCGGGCCGCCTTCACGGCCGGTGTCGGCATCGAGTACGAGTCGTTCCTGCGCGAGGAGCTGGGCGAGGAGACCGTCGAGCGCTTCCACGGCGTCCTGCGCGACCAGGACCTGGACCCGGCCGACTACCTCCTCATCCCCGTCCACCCCTGGCAGTGGTGGAACAAACTCACCGTCACCTTCGCCGCCGAGGTCGCCCGGGGGTACCTGGTCTGCCTGGGCGAGGGCGACGACGAGTACCTGGCCCAGCAGTCCATCCGGACGTTCTTCAACCGGTCCAGCCCCGAGAAGCACTATGTGAAGACGGCCCTGTCCGTCATCAACATGGGCTTCATGCGCGGGCTGTCGGCCGCGTACATGGAGGCCACCCCCGCGATCAACGACTGGCTGGCCCAGCTCATCGACAACGACGAGGTCCTGAAGTCGACCGGCCTGTCGATCATCCGGGAGCGCGCCGCCGTCGGCTACCGGCACCTGGAGTACGAGCAGGCGACGGACCGCTACTCGCCGTACCGCAAGATGCTCGCCGCGCTGTGGCGGGAGAGCCCGGTGCCGTCCCTGAAGGACGGCGAGTCCCTGGCCACCATGGCCTCGCTGGTCCATGTCGACCACCAGGGAGCGTCCGTCGCGGGCGCGCTGATCGAGCAATCGGGCCTCACCCCGAAGGAGTGGCTGCGCCACTACCTCCGCGCGTACTTCACGCCCCTCCTGCACAGCTTCTACGCCTACGACCTGGTCTTCATGCCGCACGGCGAGAACGTCATCCTCGTGCTGAAGGACGGCGTCGTGCAGCGGGCGATCTACAAGGACATCGCCGAGGAGATCGCCGTCATGGACCCGGACGCGGTGCTGCCGCCGACGGTGGAGCGGCTGCGCGTGGAGGTCCCGGAAGACAAGAAACTCCTGTCGGTTTTCACGGACGTCTTCGACTGCTTCTTCCGCTTCCTCGCGGCGAACCTCGCCTCCGAGGGCATCCTGGAGGAGGACGACTTCTGGCGCACGGTCGCGGAGGTCACCCGCGAGTACCAGGAGTCGATGCCCGGACTGGCGGACAAGTTCAAGCAGTACGACATGTTCGCCCCCGAGTTCGCGCTGTCCTGCCTCAACCGCCTCCAACTGCGCAACAACGAACAGATGGTGGACCTGTCGGACCCGTCCGGCGCCCTCCAACTGGTCGGCACCCTCAAGAACCCGATCGCGGAGTTCTGACCCACAGACAGACGAGCACCCCGGAGTACGGTCCTCCGGGGTGCCCGTCGTTTCTTTTCAGGGGCGCGGGGAACTGCGCGACAAGCCCCCACGCACCCGCAGACGAATCACGGCCCGTCAGAACCCCACGGCACCTGCGGCGACCTGTAATAGCCGATGCCCAGGACGTCCCACCGCTCAGCCTGCGCAGCAAGCCGCACCTTGTACCGCTCCCAGTCGTGAGAAGCCGCCGACGACCACCCCAACTCGGCAACCCCCGGCAACCGCGGAAACGCCATGTACTCGATGTGCTCGGAGTCCTCGAGGGTCTCCGACCACATCGGCGCCTCCACCCCCCGCACAGCCCCGGCCGGCACCCCGGCCAGATACGCCCCCGGATCCCAGTCGTAGGACCGCCGCACCTCGACATACCCCGCCCAGGACAGCCCCAGCGGCGTGTCCTTCGTGTACTTCATGTCGAGATACACCCGGTCGGCCGGAGACAGGATCAGCCCCGTCCCGCTCTGCGCGGCCTTCACCACCTGCGCCTTCTCCTCGGCGCTGGTGCTGTCCAGCCCCCAGTACTGGGCGAGAGCCCCCTTCGCCGGAGTCGCCCCGGTGAGCTGGTGCCAGCCGACCACCGTCTTGCCGTACTTCGCGACGACCGGCTGCACCCGGTCCATGAACTCGACGTAGTCCTCGTGGCTGGTGGAGTGCGCCTCGTCGCCCCCGATGTGGAGGTACTTGCCGGGCGTGAGCGCGGCCAGTTCACGGATCACGTCGTCCACGAAGTCGTACGTGATCTCCTTGCCGACGCAGAGCGAGCTGAAGCCGACGTCGGTGCCGGTGTACAGCGGGGGTGCCACGCCGTCGCAGTTCAGTTCGGCGTAGGAGGCGAGGGCCGCGTTGGTGTGGCCCGGCATGTCTATCTCCGGGACGACTTCCAGGTAGCGGGAGCCGGCGTACCGCACGATCTCCTTGTACTGGGCCTTCGTGTAGTAGCCGCCGGGACCGCCGCCGACCTCGGTGGAGCCGCCGTAGGTCGCCAGGCGCGGCCAGGAGTCGACGGCGATGCGCCAGCCCTGGTCGTCGCTGAGGTGCAGATGCAGCTTGTTGATCTTGTAGAGGGCGAGCTGGTCGATGTAGCGCTTGACCTGGTCGACGGTGAAGAAGTGCCGGGAGACGTCGAGCATGGCGCCGCGCCAGCCGTAGCGCGGGCTGTCCGTGATGGTGCCGCCGGCGACCAGCCAGGGGCCGGGCTGGACGGTGTCCTTCTCGACGGCCGCGGGGAGGAGCTGGCGCAGGGTCTGCACGCCGTGGAAGAGGCCGGCGGGCCCGGCCGCGGTGAGGGTGACGCCCTTGCGGCCACTGTCGAGGCGGTAGCCCTCGGCGCCGAAGGGGCCCTTGGCGAGGCGCAGTCGGATGCCCCCGGCGCCGCGGTCGGTGATGGGGAGGCGGTAGCCGGTGGAGGGCCGCAGCACGGCCGCGAGGTACTCGGCGACGCGCCGCGCCGCCCGCGAGCCGTCGACGTGGATGTGCGTGCCGCGGGTGATGCGGTACGGGGAGCCGCCCGGGGCGACGGAAGCGGGCGCGGGTATCACGCGGTCGAGCGGGGTGGGCGATGCCGCCTGTGCGGGGGCGGCGCCCGTCATGGAGACGCCCATCGCGAGCAGCAGCAGGGAACCGAGGAGGCGAAGCGTTCTGTGGTGCGGTCTCACACGGCCATCTCTCACAAGCGTGTCCCTTCCATGAGCCGTTGAGCTCCAAGAGGTCTGGACCACTCTCTCGTGAGACTGGTGGAACAATCCACCCCATGGCGGAAATCATCCAGAAGGACGGCACATGGGCCTTCGACGGCGACGCCCTGCGGCTGACCCCCGGGCGGGACAAGAACGTCAGTCTGCTGCGCAGGGAGCTGGGTGAACTGGTCGTCCCGCTGGGGGCGTTGGCGGGGATCTCCTTCGAGCAGGGCAAGAAGGCGGGGCGGCTCAGGCTCCGCCTGCGCGACGGCGCCGACCCGCTGCTGCACGCCACGGGCGGCCGGCTCACCGAGCCCCACGACCCCTACCAGCTGATCGTGGAGTCCGACCGCTACGGCGTCGCCGAGTACTTCACGGACGAGGTCCGCAACGCGCTGCTCCTGGACCAGGTGCCGGGCGAACCGGTGGACGCGTACCTGCTGCCGGGCCCCTCCGTCCCCCTGTCGGTCTCCGCCGGAGACGGCACCGCCGGCTTCGACGGTGAGCGCATACGCCTGGAGTGGAACTGGAAGACGGAGGACGCCAAGGCCGCCGCCGGTGCCCGCACGCTCTCGCTCACCGACATCACGGGCGTGGAGTGGCAGCCGGCGGCCGGCCTGGAGAACGGCTACCTCCGCTTCACCGTAAGGAACGCGCCGACCAAGGCCCCGCCCAAGTACGACCCCAACGCGGTGGAACTGTGGGGCTTCAAGAAGGACCCGCTGATGGCGCTGGTCGCGGCGGCGGTCCAGGCCAGGCTTCCGCACCCGGCCCGGGCCGCCGCCGGCGACGAGCCGGACGCGCGACCGGAACTGCCTTCTCCTCCGGTCACGTCCGCCGAGGACGATCACGACGCCCTGCTGCGCCGCCTGCGCGAGCTCGGTGAGCTGCACCGCACAGGCGTGCTGACGGACGACGAGTTCGCGCTGGCCAAGCAGGCGATCCTCAAGCGGATGTAGCAGCTTGGGGCGCTACTTCGCCCGGCGCGCCACCGTGAAGTGGTCCACCTGCTCCCCGGTCTCGGCGATGCCGCGCACGGTGAGCGTGGCCAGGCGTCCCCTCGGCGCGGGGGTGACGTCCACGCGCAGGAAGGAGTAGTCGAGGTAACGCACCCGCGACCAGGTGACGGTCTCGTTCTGCTTGCCGCCCTTGACGTTGACGAACGAGGGCACGGAGTCCACGTCGTGCTCGTTGCCCTCGTACGACAGCGGGGCGCTGAACGCGTAGAGGCTGCGGCCCGCCGCACCGGCCGTCACGTACACCACGCCGTCGGTCTCGGGGTAGGCCGTGCCACCGATCGGGAGCTTCCTGGTGACCTCGCCGTCCTTGATGACGTCGGTGCGCTCGTACTGGTGGTTGTGGCCGTTGACGACCAGGTCCACGGTGTACTTCTCGAACAGCGGCACCCACTCCTGCCGGACCCCGCCCTCGGAGGCGTGCGAGGTGGAGGTGCAGTAGGCGCAGTGGTGGAAGAACACGACGATGAAGTCGATGTCGCGCGCGGCCCGGTACTTCTTGAGCTGAGCCTCCAGCCACTTGGTCTGGGTGCCGCCGGAGATGCCCAGGTTGGCCGGGATCTCGAAGGAGATGTCGTTGGCGTCGAGCGAGATGACGGCCGTGTTGCCGTAGGCGAAGGAGTAGACGCCCGGGAGGTTCTTCCGGTCGGGGCCGTTGTCCGGGAGGGTCCAGCGGGCCTCCTCGCCGCCGTAGCCGTTGGGCGCGTACCAGGCCTCCATGTCGTGGTTGCCGTAGGCGGGCATCCACGGGACGGACTTGGCGACGGACTCGGTCTGGGCGAGGAACTGGTCCCACACGCGCGAGTCGAAGCCGGTGTCGTCGGTCCTGCCCTGGCCGGCCGGGTCGCCGTAGGCGATGTCGCCGGCGTGCAGGTGGAAGGCCGGGTTCTGGCCGAGGAGCAGGCTGTTGTTGGCGAGCGCGTGGTAGCTGACGCCCTCGTCACCGAAGGCCGTGAAGGTGAAGGGCGCCTTGTGCGCGGGGGCGGTGGTGAAGGTACCGAGGGTGCCCAGCAGGTGCGGTTCGGCCGGGTCGAAGCCCTGGTGGCCGACGCCGTAGTAGTACGTCCGGCCCGGGCGCAGATGGGTCAGCCGGGCGTGGACGTAGTACTGGGTGTGGTTGCCGCTCGCGCCGACACCGGCGGGCGTGAAGAGGGTGCGGACCTCGGCGTCGATCTTCCGGGAGAGGTCCGTGGGGTGGGCGCCGATCCGGATGAACGGCTTCTTGACGGCGACCGGGACCTGCCAGGAGACGGTCATCTCCGTGCGCGGGTCGGTGCCGTAGGCGAGGTGGCGGCCGAAGGGGGCGACGAAGGCGCCGTCGACGGTCTCGGTCGCGGAAGCGGTGCGGGCGGTCGGAACGGCCGCCTGGGCGGTGGCGCCCGGCACGAAGGCGCCACCCACGACGGCACCGAGCGTGACGGCGCCGCCTCTGATCATCGAGCGCCGGGAGAACCTGGCGCGCAGGTACTCGTGCTGCTCGGCCATACTCATGTGCTCGGCGAGCCGCTCGGGTACGCCCATACGAGGAATGTCCATGGCGTCCAAAAATCGACGCCTCGGGCAACGGGATACAGGCCACCCGGTGGACGCGCCACGAACAAGCGCTCATGACGGGTTCAACCTTCTCCCAAAGAAACCCCATGGCGATGTGCCCGAAACCGGGCAGAATTCTTGCGAAAGCGCCGCCGGTGCTCCAGGATCTACCGGGTGCACGACGAACTCGTTGATCATCTGACGCGGTCCACGCCCCTCAGCCGGGGCGAGGCGCTGCGTGTGATCCAGGACGTGCTCGCCTATTTCGACGAGACGACCGAGGAGTACGTCCGTCGCCGCCACCGCGAGCTCCAGGCCCAGGGCCTGGTGAACGCGGCGATCTTCGAGCGGATCGAGGCGGATCTCAAATACCGCGCGGTGGCACCGCCGGAGCTCTCGCTCCGGCAGCTGCGGCGCATCGTCTACGGCTAGGAATGCGTATATATGTGCGGAATCGTCGGCTACATCGGGAAGCGTGACGTCGCTCCCCTCCTGCTGGAAGGCCTCCAGCGCCTGGAGTACCGCGGGTACGACTCCGCGGGCGTCGTCATCACGTCCCCGAAGGCCTCCGGCCTGAAGATGGTCAAGGCCAAGGGCCGCGTCCGCGATCTGGAGGCCAAGGTCCCGGCCCGCTTCAAGGGCACGACCGGCATCGCCCACACCCGCTGGGCCACCCACGGCGCCCCCTCCGACGTCAACGCCCACCCGCACCTGGACGCCGAGGGCAAGGTCGCCGTCGTCCACAACGGCATCATCGACAACGCCTCCGACCTGCGCCGCAAGCTGGAGGCGGACGGCGTCGAGTTCCTCTCCGAGACCGACACCGAGGTCCTCACCCACCTCATCGCCCGCTCGCAGGCCACCAAGCTGGAGGACAAGGTCCGCGAGACCCTCCGGCTCATCGAGGGCACCTACGGCATCGCCGTGCTGCACGCCGACTTCCCCGACCGGATCGTCGTCGCCCGCAACGGCTCCCCGGTCGTCCTCGGCATCGGCGAGAAGGAGATGTTCGTCGCCTCGGACATCGCCGCGCTGGTCGCCCACACCCGCCAGATAGTCACGCTGGACGACGGCGAGATGGCCACCCTGAAGGCCGACGACTTCCGCACGTACACGACGGAGGGCACCCGCACCACCGCCGAGCCCACCACCGTCGAGTGGGAGGCCGCCTCGTACGACATGGGCGGCCACGACACCTACATGCACAAGGAGATCCACGAGCAGGCCGACGCCGTGGACCGCGTGCTGCGCGGCCGCATCGACGACCGCTTCTCCACCGTGCACCTGGGCGGCCTCAACCTCGACGCCCGCGAGGCCCGCCGGATCCGCCGTGTGAAGATCCTCGGCTGCGGCACCTCGTACCACGCGGGCATGATCGGCGCCCAGATGATCGAGGAGCTGGCCCGCATCCCCGCCGACGCCGAGCCGGCCTCGGAGTTCCGCTACCGCAACGCGGTGGTCGACCCCGACACCCTCTACGTCGCGGTCTCCCAGTCCGGCGAGACCTACGACGTCCTGGCCGCCGTGCAGGAGCTGAAGCGCAAGGGCGCACGGGTCCTGGGCGTGGTGAACGTGGTCGGCTCCGCGATCGCCCGCGAGGCCGACGGCGGCATCTACGTCCACGCGGGCCCGGAGGTCTGCGTGGTCTCCACCAAGTGCTTCACCAACACCACGGTCGCCTTCGCGCTCCTCGCCCTCCACCTGGGGCGCACCCGCGACCTGTCGGTCCGCGACGGCAAGCGGATCATCGAGGGCCTGCGCAAGCTGCCCGCCCAGATCGCCGAGATCATGGAGCACGAGGAGGACGTCAAGAAGCTGGCCCTCCAGTTCGCCGAGGCCCGCTCGATGCTCTTCATCGGCCGCGTGCGGGGCTACCCGGTGGCCCGCGAGGCCTCCCTGAAGCTCAAGGAGGTCTCCTACATCCACGCCGAGGCCTACCCCGCCTCCGAGCTCAAGCACGGCCCCCTGGCCCTGATCGAGCCCGCGCTCCCCACGGTCGCGATCGTCCCCGACGACGACCTCCTGGAGAAGAACCGCGCCGCCCTGGAGGAGATCAAGGCCCGCAGCGGCAAGATCCTCGCGGTGGCCCACCAGCACCAGGAGAAGGCCGACGAAACCATCCTCGTCCCGAAGAACGAGGACGAACTCGACCCCATCCTGATGGGCATCCCCCTCCAACTCCTCGCCTACCACACGGCCCTGGCCCTGGGCAGGGACATCGACAAGCCGAGGAACCTGGCCAAGTCAGTAACGGTTGAGTAGAGGCCCTCTTTTCAGGGGCGCGGGGCTGTATCGATTTGCGGCTCCGCCGCGTGGGCGCGAACAACCCCCACACACCCGCACAGGCCACTCGAAGAACACGGACCCCCACGCGCTGCCGCCAAGCACGGGGGGGTCCGTTTTCATCGCCGGGAAGCCGCCCAACTCCCCAGCCGGCGCAGCTAACCGGTGGCCGTCACTCCCCGGCCGGCAGCGCGTCGCGGAAGCGCCGTGGGCCAGTGCGCGAGCGCCGCGGTGGCCGCGTACCACGCCACCGCCCCGGCGGCCACGGCGAACCACCCGCCCACCTTGGCGAACCCGTCGTTTCCGGCGAACTCGGCGATCGCCATGAGCAACAGGGCGACGAAGAACAGCCCGTGGACCACCTGACCGAGCTGCTCCCCACCCGCAAGCGTCAGAGACAGCACCACGAGGGCGAACAACAGCAGGAAGAACCCTGCCTCGTTGCCGGAAATACCCGCCGACACGGCCCACGTGAACCACAGCGCCCCGAGCACCGAGAACGCCGTCCCGCCGGCGGAGTCCCCGCCCCGCAGGGCCATCAGCCCGGCGGCGAAGAGGGCGATGCCGCCCACGTACCGGGCGATTGACACGGCGTCAGCAGCCGACACCCCGTCGATCACGGCGGTATGCCCCAGCCCGAAGGCCAACAGGGTGATTCCCAGGGCGAGTCGACCGGCCACGGTGGTCATTCCGCTTCCCGCGGAGACGTCTTTGTCCACGGCGGGCTCCCTTCGTGCATGTGCAGTTGTGCGGTGTTCCGTATATGCCCTTCACAAGGGCACAAACACCTCTACGTGCGAGTAGATTTACGCACCGCACAGGAGCGGCAAGGGAGTTGGCACTCAGGGAATACTCAGGGAATGACGATGACGGGCCGCTTCGCCCGCTTGGCGAGCCGCCCGGCGACGGAACCGAAGATCCGCCCGACGAGGCCATGGGTCGACCCGACCACGATCGCGTCGGCCTCGTACTCCCGGCCGACCTCTTCGAGTTCGTGGCAGATGTCACCGCCGCGCTCGACCAGGATCCAGGGCACCTCGGCGAGGTAGTCCGCACAGGCCAGTTCAAGACCGAGCACCTCGGTCCGGTGGTCCGGCACGTCCACGAAAACGGGCGGTTCGCAGCCGGCCCACACGGTGGTCGGCAGCCGGTTGGCGACGTGGACGATGATCAGGCCCGACCCGGAGCGATGGGCCATGCCGATCGCGTACGCCAGGGCGCGCTCACTGGACGTGGAGCCGTCGAAGCCGACGACGACCCCGTGCTTGAATGCGGGGTCGCAGGAGTGGCGTGGCTCTTCCGCCGCCAGGGGCTCGGCCGCCGTGGGATCGGCGACGGGCCGCTTGCGGTCCGCGGGTTCGAAGAATTCGTGACCGGCCATGGCTGTCTCGGCGTTGTGATCCTTATATGGGGGACAACAGTGTGCGGCGGAGCTGTGTCCGGGAATGGTCTTCCCACCCCCATACCCTCAAGGGTACGGCGGCACGCCTCCTTAGCCCAGATCCCGCTCACGGTGCGTGCGGGTTCCAGGGAGCATGCACGAGGCACCGCCCGTAACGCAATGGTTGCTGCCCTGTACAGGCGGTTTGCACAGGATTCACTTACCCGTGGGGGTGATCCGGTCGCACAGTGACCGGATCACCGGCCACGCGTTGAACCCCGTGAGTCACGCCACAGGGAGCACGCATGCCCGGACCTCGCCCCGCCTCCGAGGCGGACCGCGCGGCCCCGCCGTCGCGGGACACCGCGACGGATGTGGTCCGCTGGGCGGCCTTCAGCTGCCTGCTCGTCCCGGTCGTGCTCCTGGGGTACGGCGCCTCCCTGGCCGGCGCCGCCGGCACGGCCCTCGGGCTCGCGGCCGTCACGGGCGCCTGCCGGGTCCTGCTGCGCCAGTCCGAGCGCGGCGCGGCCCGGCTGGCGGCCGAGGACCGGGCACCCCACCGGGGCCGGCACCACCGCACCGGAACGGGGTCGCACCGTGGCGGACGGCACACTGGCGGGGATACACCGGTCGGCTGACCGGTTTCCGCGCACGCGCACGCTGCTTTTCAGCCAACTTCTCACACCCCTGCCGACCCCTCCCCGACAGCCCCCCAACCCCCGTTCGACCTGCACGGAAAGGGCCTCAGGGGTGCCGCGCACCCTACGCGGATTGGCCACTGCGACAAGGCGCACTTCCCTGCACGCCCCACGAGTGCAACGCTTCGTGATCGAATGCTTCACGCCAAGTTGCCAAGTCGACAATGTGCCGAGTGCCGATCCGGCCACTGCGGCGCAACGGGACACAGTAGATTCGATCTTGACTGTCTACGGCGGGGGACTCGTGCAGGACCGAGGGGAAACGTGCAGGAGCGACACAACCGAGGAGCCGCGACCACCGAGGGGGGCTTAGCAGTATGAGCCACGACTCCACTGCCGCGCCGGAAGCCGCGGCCCGGAAGCTTTCCGGGCGACGTCGCAAGGAGATCGTCGCGGTGCTGCTGTTCAGCGGCGGCCCCATCTTCGAGAGTTCCATACCGTTGTCGGTGTTCGGGATCGACCGCCAGGACGCCGGCGTTCCGCGCTACCGACTACTGGTGTGCGGCGGCGAGGACGGCCCACTGCGGACCACAGGGGGCCTCGAACTCAGCGCACCACATGGCCTGGAAGCGATCTCGCGCGCGGGTACGGTCGTCGTACCGGCCTGGCGTTCGATCACTTCTCCGCCACCGGACGACGCGCTCGACGCGCTGCGCCGGGCACACGAGGAGGGCGCCCGCATCGTCGGGCTGTGCACCGGCGCCTTCGTCCTCGCGGCGGCGGGCCTGCTGGACGGCCGGCCCGCGACGACACACTGGATGTACGCGCCGACGCTGGCGAAGCGCTATCCGTCGGTGCACGTCGATCCACGCGAGCTGTTCGTGGACGACGGCGACGTGCTGACCTCGGCCGGCACGGCCGCGGGCATCGACCTGTGCCTGCACATCGTGCGCACGGACCACGGCAACGAGGCGGCAGGGGCCCTTGCCCGGCGCCTCGTCGTGCCCCCGCGCCGAAGCGGCGGTCAGGAGCGCTACCTCGACAGGTCTTTACCAGAGGAGATCGGCGCCGACCCGCTCGCCGAGGTCGTCGCCTGGGCGCTGGAGCACCTCCACGAACAGTTCGACGTGGAGACGCTGGCGGCACGCGCGTACATGAGCCGTCGTACGTTCGACCGCCGCTTCCGCTCCCTGACCGGGAGTGCCCCGTTGCAGTGGCTGATCACGCAGCGGGTGCTCCAGGCGCAGCGCCTGCTGGAGACGTCGGACTACTCGGTGGACGAGGTGGCCGGGCGCTGCGGCTTCCGGTCGCCGGTCGCCCTGCGCGGGCACTTCCGCCGCCAGCTGGGCTCGTCGCCGGCCGCGTACCGGGCGGCGTACCGCGCCCGTCGCCCCCAGGGCGAGCGGCCGCAGGACACCGAGGCCGCCCAGGGCGGACCGGGGTCCGGCATGCCGGGCCACGGGGGGCACCCCGGCCAGCAGGGCCAGCCACCGGCCTCGCTGCACCCGGAGCATCCCGTCCCGCTCCAGTCCCGCCGTACGGCGGCGGCGAGCGCGGTCGGATCGTCCCCCGCCATGTCCGCGTCGGCGTCGGCCGGGTCGGACAACGGCCGGGAGGCGTACGTGCCGAGCCGGGCGAGTCTGCCGGGGCAGCGCAGCGCGACATGAGGTGACGTGAGCCGTTGACCGGGCCCGTGCGGGGGAGATCTCCGCGCGGGTCCGGTGCCGTTTCGGGAGGCGAGCACACCCCTGGCGGCGAGGCAGGTGCTCCTCTGGCCACAAGGTCACCGCACGGTCGGCTCAGCCCGGGGCGGCTCACCGTAAGGTTAGACACATGAACGATCGCATGGTGTGGATCGACTGCGAGATGACCGGCCTCTCGCTGTCGGACGACGCGCTCATCGAGGTGGCCGCCCTCGTCACCGACTCCGAGCTGAACGTGCTCGGCGAGGGCGTGGACATCGTCATCCGGCCGCCGGACCGGGCCCTGGAGACGATGCCGGATGTGGTGCGTCAGATGCACACCGCGTCCGGGCTGCTCACGGAGCTGCCGAACGGCACGACGCTGAAGGACGCCGAGGAGCAGGTCCTGACGTACGTCAGGGAGTTCGTCAAGGAGCCGGGCAAGGCCCCGCTGTGCGGCAACTCCGTCGGCACGGACCGCGGCTTCCTGCTGCGCGACATGCCGACGCTGGAGGACTACCTGCACTACCGGATCGTCGACGTGTCGTCGATCAAGGAGCTGGCCCGCCGCTGGTACCCGCGGGCGTACTTCAACAGCCCGCAGAAGAACGGCAACCACCGCGCGCTCGCCGACATCCGCGAGTCCATCGCGGAGCTGCGCTACTACCGCGAGGCCGTCTTCGTCCCGCAGCCCGGGCCCGACTCGGACACCGCGAAGAAGATCGCCGCGAAGCACGTTCTGCCTGCCCAGTAGCCGTGCCGGGGGCCCGCGGAGGGGCGCCGCGAAAGCCGGGCGCGAGCACCCCTTCGGACCCTGTACACTTTTTCTCGGCCGGTCGGGGAAGTAACTGATCTCCAAGCCGGTCATGGTGGGTGTAGCTCAGCTGGTAGAGCACCTGGTTGTGGTCCAGGATGCCGCGGGTTCGAGTCCCGTCACTCACCCTGAGTAATCAGCCGGTGGCTTCATGTCGAAGCCACCGGCTGATGCTTTTTGCGCGCCGGTCCCGGGCCGGACAGCGGCCGGAGTTACGGTCGGCGGCATGGACGGTGAGCGCCGAGGGTGGCGGGCGTGTGTGCTCAGCGGGGCGGTGTTCGCCGTGTGCATGGCCGGCACCACGCTGCCGACCCCCCTCTATCCCCTCTACCAGGGCAAGTTCGGGTTCTCCGAGCTGACGGTGACCGTGGTGTACGCCGTGTACGCCTTCGGGGTCATCGGGGTGCTGCTGCTGGTCGGCAATGCCTCGGACGCCGTCGGCAGGCGCCCGGTGCTGCTGTGCGGGCTGGGCCTCGCGGCGGCGAGCGCCGTCTGTTTCCTGTGCGCCACCGGGCTGGGCTGGCTGTACGCGGGGCGGCTGCTGTCAGGGCTCTCCGCCGGTCTGTTCACCGGAGCCGCCACGGCCTACGTGATGGAGCTGGCACCGGGCGGCGGCGCCTCCCGGGCCACGTTCGTGGCGACGGCCGCCAACATGGGCGGACTGGGCTGCGGCCCCCTGCTCTCCGGGCTGCTCGCGCAGTACGCCGACTGGCCGCTGTACCTGCCCTTCCTCACGCACCTCGTCCTGGTGGCCGGCTCGGCCGTCGTCCTGCTGCGGCTCGCGGAGACCGTACGGGAGCGGAAGCCGCTGCGCACCGTACGGCCGCAGAGCCCCGCGCTGCCCCCGCAGGTACGGGCCGTGTTCGCGCCCGCGGCGATCGCCTCGTTCGCCGGCTTCGCCCTCTTCGGGGTGTTCACCTCGGTCAGCCCCGAATTCCTCGCCGAGTCCCTGCACGTGGACAACCACGCCGTGAGCGGGCTGGTCGTCGCGCTGGCCTTCTTCGCGTCGACCGGCGGGCAACTGGCGGTCGGCCCGGTAGGGGTGCGGCGCTCCCTCCCGCTGGGCTGCGCCGGACTCCTCGCCGGGCTGGCCCTGCTCGCGGGCGCGCTGCGGTGGGAACTGATGTCACTGGTGGTCCTGAGCGCGCTCGTCGGCGGCGTCGGGCAGGGCCTGGCGTTCCGCGGCGCCCTGTCCGAGATCGCCGGGGCGTCTCCCGAGCACCAGCGCGCGGCGGTGATCTCGACGCTGTTCGTGGTCGCCTACGCGGGCATCTCGGTCCCCGTGATCGGCGTCGGCCTCCTGACGGGCCCGATCGGACTGGAGGGCGCGGGCCTGGTGTTCATCGCGTGCATGGCGGTCCTGGTCTCCACGGCGGCCGTCTACCTGGTACGGCGGTCGGTGGTGGCGAGGGCGTGACTGGCCCTCCGTGCGATCGTGACGCCATGGGTGAACTCGTGGAGCGGGTCGACGAGCAGGACCGGGTGATCGGGGTGGTCGACCGGGACGAGGCGATCCGGCACGGCTGGCTGCACCGGGTCGCGACCACGGTCTGCCGTGATCCACGGGGGCGGGTGCTGGTGCACCGGAGGCCGGAGCACGTCTCCCGGTTCCCGGGCCACTACGACTGGCTGGTAGGCGGGGGCGTCGAGGTCGGGGAGGCGTACGAGGAGGCCGCGGCCCGGGAGCTGGCCGAGGAGCTGGGGGTCCGGGTGGCGGTGCGGTTCGTCTTCACGTTCCTGTGCCGAGGGGCGATCAGCCCCTACTGGCTCGGTGTGCACGAGGCCGTCGTCGCCGAGCCCCTCCGGCCCGACCCGGCCGAGATCGCCTGGCACGGGTGGGTCGGGGAGCAGGAGCTTCAGGAGGCGTTCCGGCGGTGGGTGTTCGTGCCGGACGCGGTGGAAGTCATGCGGCGCTGTCCGGGGCGCCGTGTGCCGAGCGCCGCCACGCCGCGGTCAACTCCGCCACGGTCGTGAAGCGTTCGGCCGGGTCCGTGCGCGTGGCCCGTTCCACGAGCGCCAGTCGGGCCGCCGTGCCTCGCCAGGCCGGCTCCTCGCCGGCGGTGCTCATCAGGAGGCGGATGGCGCGGCCCAGGGCGTGCACGGTGGTGCGGGTGTCGATCGTCGAACCGCGTTGCCACTCCTCCGGGGCCATGAAGCGCCGTGAGCCGGGCAGGCGGTCGGCCTGGAGCAGGAACGGGCCCGGACGGTACTCGTCGAGGTCGATCAGGTGGAGTCCACCGGCGTCGAAGTCGTAGAGGAACACGCCGTCGTAGAGGTCGACGGCGACGAAGCGCGCCGCCTCCACCGCCAGGTGGGCGTCCAGGAGATGGTCGACGGCGCGCAGGACCCGGGGGACGGGGAGGGCCTGGAAGCGGGCCAGGGGGCCTGCGTGGCGTAGCCGCGCGGGCGAGTACAAGAGCTCCCCGTGGTGCCAGGGCAGCACCGCCGCCGTGCGCCCGTCGCCCGTGGCGAACCGGTGCATCTGGGGGACGATCACCGGATGCCGTACCGCCCGGTGGAAGGCCCAGGCGCGGTTCAGCGACTGCTGGGCGGCGTCGGTCGTCGCCTCCTTCACGAACCAGCGTTCCCCGTCGGCGAGCCGGACCCCGTACGACACACAGCCCGAGTCCTGGTCGCGGAAGGCCCGGAAGACCTCTCCCACCCGCGCAGATACGGCTCGGTCCGAGGGACCTCGGCGATGTCCAGCAGGGGGTGCGGCGTCACGACGACGACCGTGGCACCAGCTCCGTGGCGAGGACGACCTGCCGTCGGTCCAGCCCCCGGGACGCCAGGGGGCGGCGGTCGGCGACCTCCGTGAGGAGGAGGTCGATCATCCGGCGGCCCATCACCTCGATGGGCTGGCGGACGCTGGTGAGGGGCGGTTCCATGTGGCGGGCGATGGCGGAGTCGTCGTAGCCGACGAGCGCCACGTCGTCGGGGATGCGGCGCCCCGCCTCGCGCAGCGCCTGGCGGGCGCCGGCCGCCGTGACGTCGGAGGCGGCGAAGACCGCGTCCAGGTCGGGACGGCGCTCCAGCAGGGCCGCCATGGCACGGCTGCCGCCTTCCTCCGTGAAGTCGCCCGGCTCGATCAGCGCGTCGTCCACCTCGTGTCCGGCGTCGCTCAGGGCGTCGCGGTAGCCCTCGGTTCGGCGCTGGGCACCGTAGACGTCGAGGCGGCCGGTGATGTGGGCCACCCGGCGGCGGCCGCGGGACAGCAGGTGCTCGACGGCCTGGCGGGCGCCGCCGTAGTTGTCGGAGTCGACCGACGGCAGGGTCTCCGCCGCCGAGCGCGGGCCGCTGATCACCGCCGGGATGTCCAGCTGGGCCAGCAGGTCGGGCAGCGGATCGTCCGCGTGGACCGAGACCAGCAGGACGCCGTCCACCCGGTGGGCGGCCAGGTACTGGGCGAGGCGGCGGCGTTCCTTGTCGCTGCCGGCGAAGATCAGCAGGAGCTGCATCTCCGTGTCGGACAGCTCCGCCCCGACGCCCTTCAGCATGTCCGAGAAGTACGGCTCCGAGAAGAACCGGGTCTCCGGCTCGGGCACGACCAGGGCGATCGCGTCCGTGCGGTTGGCGGCCAGGGCGCGGGCCGCGGTGTTGGGGACGTAGCCGAGCTCGGCGACGGCCGCCTCGACGGCCGCGCGGGTCGCGTCGCTGACCCGGGGCGAGCCGTTGATCACCCGGGACACCGTGCCGCGGCCGACACCGGCGCGCGCCGCCACCTCTTCGAGGGTGGGCCGGCCACCACTTCGGCCTCGCGCTCCGTGGCTTGCCATGGGCTCCGCCTTCCCGTCCACACCCGCACTCTGCGGCTGGCCTGGAATTTAACAGGCTCGTCAGCTGTGGTGACCGCCACCGAGGCCCACCGCCCCCGGGCTTCCGCTTCGGCCGGCGGGCCGGTCCGACTGGCTGGATACCGTCGCCCGGGGCCGCAAGGGACTGCCGCCCGGGTCCAGTTAACGTCCCGATAACTGAACGCATCTCTCGCTGTCCGGTCCCTTGACACCCCCGCCGCGACCGGAGAACCTTCAACACATCACTGGTGGGAGCGCTCCCACAGTACCTGACACATACACAACCCGCACGTTCCCCGCCCGAGCCGCAGCGAGTAAAAACGGGTCCAACAATGCAGTTGGCCGGGGGGTCGGCACGTCAGGGCAACAGGAGGACGACATGCGAGCACGCATCCGAACCGCCCGCAAGGCGATGGTCCTCGCGGCCGCCGCGTCGCTGGGCGCCGGGCTGCTGGCCGGCTGTGCCGACGACGGCAAGAGCGACGGTTCCGGCTCCTCGGACGGCGACAGCGGTGGCAAGACCACGATCTCGGTGGGGCTCTTCGGCACCATGGGCTTCAAGGAAGCCGGCCTCTACGCCGAGTACGAGAAGCTCAACCCGAAGATCAAGATCGCCGAGAACTCCGTCCAGCGGAACGAGAACTATTACCCGGCGCTGCTGAACCACCTCACCACCAACAGCGGTCTGCTGGACGTCCAGGCCGTCGAAGTCGCCAACATCGCCGAGGTCACGGCCACCCAGGCCGACAAGCTCGAGGACATGTCCAAGGCTCCGGGCGTGGACAAGAGCAAGTGGCTGGACTGGAAGTGGCAGCAGGCCACCACCAAGGACGGCAAGACCATCGGCCTCGGCACCGACGTCGGCCCGATGGCGATCTGTTACCGCACGGACCTCTTCAAGCAGGCCGGTCTGCCCACCGACCCCGCCGAGGTGGGCAAGCTGTGGGCCGGCGACTGGGCCAAGCTCGTCAAGGTCGGCGAGCGCTACAAGTCGAAGGCCCCCAAGGGCACCTTCTTCATGGACTCCCCCGGCGGTCTGATCCAGGCGGTGCTGGGCAGCGAGAAGGAGAAGTTCTACAACTCCTCCGGCGAGGTCATCTACAAGACCAACCCGGCCGTCAAGGCCGCCTTCGACCTGACGGCGGATGCCGCCAAGAAGGGCCTCGTCCAGTCGCAGACGCAGTTCCAGCCGGGCTGGAACTCCTCGATCGCCAACAACAAGTTCGCCGCCATCGCCTGCCCGCCGTGGATGCTCGGCACGATCAAGGGCTACTCGAAGCCGGACGCGGCCGGCAAGTGGGCCGTGGCCGTGGCGCCCAAGGGCGGCAACTGGGGCGGTACGTTCCTCACCGTGCCGAAGAGCGGCAAGAACGTGAAGGAAGCCCAGAAGTTCGTGACCTGGCTGACCGCGCCGGAGCAGCAGGCGAAGCTGTTCAAGGTGCAGGCCAGCTTCCCGAGTGCCCCGTCCACCTACACCATGCCCGAGGTGACCGGCGCGACGAACGAGATGACCGGTGACCAGAAGATCGGCCCGGTCTTCGCAGAGGCCGCCAAGGCCGCCCCGGAACAGGTGATCGGCCCGAAGGACCAGATCATCATGCAGGGCCTGACGGACAACGGCGTGATCCTGGCGACGAAGGGCAAGTCGGCCAAGGAGGCCTGGGACTCCGCAACCAAGACCATCGACAACAAGCTGGACCAGTGACCCGTATGGCCACCCGCCACGACACCGCCGCGCCCCCCGCCGAGGGGGGCGCGGCCCCGGGCCGCCCGTCCGCGGACCCCGTGTCCCTGGAGAAGGAGCGGCGGCGCCGGGACCGGCTGTCCCGCCGTTGGCAGCGGGACATCCGCTGGAGCCCGTACGCCTTCGTCTCGCCGTTCTTCCTGCTGTTCGTCGCGTTCGGCCTGTTCCCGCTGATCTACACGGGCTGGGCCTCGCTGCACCAGGTGGAGCTGACCGCGCCGACCGACATGAACTGGGTCGGGCTGCGCAACTACACCCGGATCTTCGACGACGACTTCTTCTGGAACGCGGCGAAGAACACCCTGACCATCGGCATCATCTCCACCGTTCCGCAGCTGCTGATGGCGATGGGCATGGCCCACATCCTCAACTACAAGCTGCGGGCCTCGACCTTCTTCCGGGTCGCGATGCTCGCGCCGTACGCGACGTCGATCGCCGCCGCCTCGCTGGTGTTCGTGCTGCTCTTCGGCCGTGACTACGGCATGATCAACTGGGCGCTCGACACGGTCGGCATCAACCCGGTCGACTGGCAGAACGACAAGTGGCCCTCGCAGATCGCCGTCTCGACGATCATCATCTGGCGCTGGACCGGCTACAACACACTGATCTACCTCGCCGCGATGCAGGCGATCCCGCAGGACCTGTACGAGTCGGCGGCCCTGGACGGGGCCAACCGCTGGCAGCAGTTCATCCATGTGACGCTGCCGGCGCTGCGCCCGACGATCCTGTTCACCGTGGTCGTGTCGACGATCGGCGCGAGCCAGGTCTTCGGCGAGCCGCTGCTCTTCGACGCCAACAAGGGCACGTCCGGCGGCGCGGAGCACCAGTTCCAGACGCTCGGTCTGTATCTGTACGAGCAGGGCTGGGTCGCCCAGCACCTGGGCCGTGCCTCGGCGATCGCCTGGACGATGTTCCTGATCCTGATCGTCATCGGCATCGTCAACTACGTCATCTCGCGCCGGCTGCGCGCCAGTAGTTAAGGAGTTCCGGCCGTGACGACGACTGTGACGCCCCAGGACGCACCGCCGCCCGGCGCTGCGCCCGCGAAGGAGTCCAAACGCCCCCGCCTGCCGAAGTCCGCGCGGGCCGGCGGGCAGTTGCACGGCGGGCCGATCGCGTACGCGATCCTCATCGTGTTCACGATCGTCTCGCTGTTCCCGCTGGTGTGGACGGCGATCGCCGCCTCGCGTGACAACCAGCGACTCGCGCAGACGCCGCCGCCGTTCTGGTTCGGCTCGGGTCTGTTCGACAAGCTGGAGATCGCCTGGAAGGACGCCAATCTGGGTGAGGCGTTCTTCAACACCACGATCGTGGCGGGTACGTCGGCGCTGACCATCGTCTTCCTGTCGACGATCGCCGGTTTCGCCTTCGCCAAGCTGCGGTTCAGGGGCCGTGGCGCGCTGATGCTGATCGTGATCGGCACGATGATGGTGCCGCCGCAGCTGAGCGTGATCCCGCTGTACATGATGGTCGCCAAGCTCGACTGGACGGACCAGTTGCAGGCGGTGATCTTCCCCTCGCTGGTGAGCGCGTTCGGTGTGTTCTTCATGCGGCAGTACCTGATCCAGGCACTGCCGGACGAGATCATCGAGGCCGCCCGGGTCGACGGGGCGAGCAGCTGGCGTGTGGTGTGGCACGTGGTGTTCCCGGCGGCGCGGCCGGCGATGGCCGTGCTCGGGATGCTGACGTTCGTACAGACGTGGAACGACTTCATGTGGCCGTTCCTGGTGCTGACCCAGATGGGCAACCCGACCGTCCAGGTCGCGGTCGCGGGCCTGGGCCGCGGCTACACCCCCGACCAGTCCCTGATCATGGCGGGCGCGCTGCTCGGCACGCTGCCGCTGCTGCTGGTCTTCGCGATCTTCGGCAAGCAGATCGTGGGCGGCATCATGCAGGGCGCCGTCAAGGGCTGACGCCCTGCTTCCAGGGGCCGGGCCAGCGCTGCTCCGGCCCCTCCTCTCCCCCTTCCTCCCTCTCCCCCCTCCACCATCGGTCTCCACGACCCCCAATGGGAGCGCTTCCATGCCTGACTCCGAGAACCCGGCCACTGCGGTGACCTTCCCTCCCGCCTTCCTCTGGGGCGCGGCGACCTCCGCGTACCAGATCGAGGGTGCGGTGCGGGAGGACGGCCGTACGCCGTCGATCTGGGACACCTTCAGCCATACGCCGGGCAAGACGGCCGGCGGCGACCACGGTGACATCGCTGTCGACCACTACCACCGCTACCGCGAGGACGTGGCGCTGATGGCGGAGCTGGGCCTGGGTGCCTACCGGTTCTCCGTCTCGTGGTCGCGGGTGCAGCCGACCGGCCGGGGTCCGGCCGTGCAGAAGGGCCTGGACTTCTACCGCCGGCTGGTCGACGAGCTGCTGTCCAAGGGCATCAAGCCGGCCGTCACGCTCTACCACTGGGATCTGCCGCAGGAGCTGGAGGACGCGGGCGGCTGGCCGGAGCGTGACACGGCGTACCGTTTCGCGGAGTACGCGCAGATCGTCGGCGAGGCGCTGGGCGACCGGGTCGAGCAGTGGATGACGCTCAACGAGCCGTGGTGCAGCGCGTTCCTCGGCTATGCCTCCGGGGTGCACGCCCCGGGCCGGACGGATCCGGCGGCGTCGCTGCGTGCCGCGCACCATCTGAACCTGGCGCACGGGCTGGGCGCGTCCGCGCTGCGGTCGGTGATGCCGGCCCGCAACTCCGTCGCGATCAGCCTCAACTCCACGGTGGCCAGGCCGCTTTCGCAGAGCCCGGCGGACCTGGCGGCGGCCCGGAAGATCGACGATCTGGCCAACGGCGTCTTCCACGGCCCGGTCCTGCACGGCGCGTACCCGGAGTCGCTGTACGTGGCGACGGCGGAGCTCACGGACTGGGACTACGTGCTCGACGGCGACCTGACGCTGATCAACCAGCCGCTGGACGCGCTGGGCCTCAACTACTACACGCCCGCGCTGGTCTCGGCGGCCGACCCGGCGGCGAAGGGGCCGCGCGCCGACGGCCACGGGTCCAGCAACCACTCGCCCTGGCCGGCCGCGGACGACGTCGCCTTCCACCAGACGCCCGGCGACCGCACCGAGATGGGCTGGACGATCGACCCGACCGGCCTGCACGAGCTGATCATGCGCTACACCCGGGAGGCGCCGGGCCTGCCGTTGTACATCACCGAGAACGGCGCGGCCTACGACGACAAGATCGACTCGGACGGCCGGGTGCACGACCCGGAGCGCGTCGCCTACCTGCACGGCCACCTGTCGGCGGTCCGTCGGGCGATCGCCGACGGCGCGGACGTCCGCGGCTACTTCCTGTGGTCCCTGATGGACAACTTCGAGTGGTCCTACGGCTACGGCAAGCGCTTCGGCGCGGTGTACGTGGACTACGCGACGCTCGAACGCACCCCGAAGTCCAGCGCCCACTGGTACGCGAAGGCGGCGCGCACCGGGACGCTGCCGGAGGTGGAGGCGGTCTAGCCACTGCGGAGGCGGGGGGGACGGGGCGCGGCACTGATAGGGGAGTGCCGCGCCCCGGCATGTCAGGAGACGCCGCGTGGTGTCAGCAGCCGGCGAGTCGTCGTCACGCCCCACTCGTCCAGCGACAGCAGGCGGTCGCTGGAGGCCATCAGGCCTCCCGTGGCCTCCACGTGTGCCGCCCACTGTTCGCGGGTCTCGACAGCCGGGCGGGCCATCAGGCAGTCCGGGTCGTTGATCCAGAGGCGGCCGTGCTGCCACTGGCGGGCGGCGCCGGTGAACTCGGCCGGGTCCTGGCCGGGCTGGCTGTAGTCGTCCGCCTCGGGGCGGCGGTGCGGGGCGGTGTCGGGGCTGACGCGCATGGCGTCGAACAGGCCGATGGAGGGGAGCATCGGGGCGCCGCAGCCCAGGAGGTAGGAGTCCGGACCGATCGCGTCGCGGATCAGGCGGATGCCGGAGCGGTACGCCGTGAGGGGGTCGACGTCCGCGTGGCGTACGCCGTGCAAGGCGCCCGCGTACAGGAAGTCCGCCTTGAAGTAGTCGTAGCCCTCGGCGCGCAGGGTCGTGAAGACCTCGGTCAACCAGGCCGCCGCGTCCGGGTGGGTGGTGTCCAGGACACGCAGGTCGTGGCCCCAGTTGCGGCCCGCGTGGGCGAAGCCGCCGGCGGTGTCCCGGACCAGCCAGTCCGGGTGCTCGGCGGCCAGTTCGCTCGCCGGGTCCACGAGGAACGGTGCCGTCCAGATGCCGGCGCGGCGGCTGCGGGAGCGGATCTTGTCGGCGATTCCGGCGCGGGAGCGGAAGCGGCCGGAGAGGGTGAGCCAGTCGCCGAGGGCCCGCTGGTAGCCGTCGTCGATCTGGACGACGTCGACGGGCAGGTCGAGGGTGTCCATCGCGCGGAGGTTCTCGTGGATGTCGTCCTCGGTGACCTCCGTGAAGTACTCGTACCAGGAGCACCAGACGGTGGGCGCCGGGCGCGGGTCCGCGATGCCGAGACCGGAGGCCCAGTCGCCCAGCACGGACTGGATGTCGTCGCCCGTCCACTCCTTCACCAGGCCGTCGGCACCGACCTCCGCGATCCCGTCCCGTACGGCGAGCCGGATCGACGGCACCTCGCGCGTCGGTTCGGCCGCCGCCCACAGTCGCACCGGTGAGCCGTCGCCGGGGTCGAGCACGAGCAGGCCCTCGCCCTGGAAGGCGCCGTCGGGGGCGGTGACGCCGGGGCGGTAGCAGACCGTGGCCCAGTTGGCGTTGGCCGGGCGGTAGGGCGCCGTGCCGAGGGCGTAGGCGCCGCTGGGGCTCCAGGACTGCCAGCCCTCCTCGTGGACTCGGGCGTGGCGGAGGTCGACGGGCACGGAGGCCAGCGGCGTGAAGGGGTGCTGCACGGTGATCTCTTTCGGGGAAGGTCAGCCCTTGTTGGCGCCCAGCGTCAGGCCGCTGACGAACTGGCGCTGGAGCACGAAGTAGACGATGAGGGTGGGGATGGCCGTGAGCAGGGCTCCGGCCGCGACCAGGTTGGGGTCGGTGAAGTACTGGCCGGAGAGGTTGTTCAGGGCCGAGGTGATCGGCATGTTCTCGCCGGTGGAGATCAGGACGATGGCCCAGAAGAAGTCGTTGTAGATCCAGATGGACAGGAGGGTGGCGAGCGCGGCCATCGCCGGCTTGCACAGCGGCAGCACGATCTGCCAGTACAGGCGCCAGACGGAGGCGCCGTCGACGAGGGCGGCCTCGGTCAGTTCGTGCGGCAGCGAGCGCATGTAGTTGCTCAGCACGAACGCGCAGAAGCCGGACTGGAACGCCACGTGGATGAGGACCAGGCCGAGCGCGGAGTCGTAGAGCTTGCCGGACATGGTGATGCCGGGCAGGTCGATCAGCAGGTACAGCCGGTACAGCGGGGTGATGATGACCTGCTGGGGCAGCAGGTTGCCGGCGGTGAAGACCAGCAGCAGGAACAGGTTGACGCGGAAGTCGAAGCGGCTGACGTAGAAGGCGACCATCGACGACAGCAGCAGCGTCAGCAGCACGGCCGGCACGGCGACGATCAGCGTGGTGCCGAAGTAGTGCAGCATGTCCGACTGCTGGAAGGCGTTGGTGAAGTTGTCGAAGGTCAGCTTGTCGGGCCAGGAGACATAGCCCTTCTCACTGGTCTCCGCGTACGGCCGCATCGCCGCGAGCAGGGCCCACAGCAGGGGCGCCAGCCAGGCCAGCGCCGTGACGACGAGGAACGTGTGCAGCAGGACCCGGGCGGGGCGGATGGGGGTGCGCTGCTTGTGAGCGCCGGCGACGGTGCTCATGCGCGCCGCTCCTTCCGGAAGGTGGCGATCAGGTACGGAATGATCACCGCGAGCGAGATCACGAGCAGGACGACGGCGATGGCGGAGCCGTATCCGATGCGGCTGGACTCCCCGATGATGTTGTTGGTGACCAGGATCGACAGCAGTTCGGTGCCCTGGGCGCCCTTGTTGAAGACGAAGACCAGGTCGAAGGCGCGCAGGGCCTCGATGATGGTGACGACCAGGACGACGGTGTTGGTGGGCCGCAGGGTGGGGAAGACGACGTTCTTGAACGTCTGCCACTCGCCCGCGCCGTCCAGTGCGGAGGCCTCGCGCAGGGCGGGGTCGACGCCCTTGAGGCCGGCCAGGTAGAGGATCATCATGTAGCCGGCGTGCCGCCAGGAGGCCGCGACCAGGATGGCCCAGAGGTTGAGGTCCGGGTCGCCGATCCAGTCGATGTAGTGGCCGGGCTTGTTGGCGCCGATGAGGCTGTTGATCAGGCCGGTGTCGGGGTTGTAGACGAGCTGCCAGACGAAGCCGATGACCGCCATCGACACCACGACCGGCAGGAAGAACGCGGTCTGGTAGACGCGGCTGAAGCGGATCCGCTTGTCCAGCTGCACGGCCAGGAAGAGGCCGAAGGGCGTCGGCAGCAGGATGAGCACGACGAACCAGACGACGTTGTGCTCGACGGCCGGCCAGAACTGCGGGTTGCTCGTGAACAGTTCGCGGAAGTTCTGGAGCCCGACCCATTGGATCGAGTCGAAGCCGATGCCGTTCCAGGTGGTGAAGGCCAGCGCGATGGAGGCGAGGGCCGTCAGCCACACCAGGGCGACGTGCAGGATCGTCGGCACGCCCGCCATCAGGCCGAGCGTGAGCCGGTCGCGGCGGGTCAGCAGGCGCTTGTGCCCGTGGGGCACCTTGGCGGGCGTGGACGTGGGGGCGGGCCCCGGAGCCGGCTCGTCGGCCGTCTCCGGGACCTTGGCGGGGGTCGCAGTCATGTCGGATCCGAGTCGTCGATTCTCCGTTCGGTCAGCCGGACGCGAAGATCGTCTTCTTCTGGCGTTCGATCGACGAGAGGATGCTGTCGACGTTCTTGGGGTTGCGGACGAAGTTCTGGAGCGCGGGCTGCATCACCGTGGAGGTGAAGTCCGGCCGGCTGTCGCGGTCCATGAACTGCGTCAGGCTCTTGGCGCCCGAGATCATCTCGTAGGCCTTCTTCTGCAGCGGCGTGTACGAGGAGGTGTCGGCCTTGGTGGAGGCGGCCACCACGTTCGGGTCGGACTTGAGGTAGATCTGCTCGGCTTCCGGGGTGCCCAGGTACTCCAGCAGCTCGACGGCGCCCGCCTTGTTCTTCGGGGCCTTGGAGAGCATGAAGCCGTCGGTGGGTGCCTCGACGGTGTCCTGGCCGAAGGCCGGGTCGATCTCCGGGAAGGCGAAGAAGTCCAGGTCGTCCAGATCGGCCTTGTTGGTGAACTGCTGGCCCACGAAGGTGCCCAGCACGTACATGCCGGCCTTCTTGGCCACCAGCGTCTGCGCCGCGTCCTGCCAGGTGCGGCCCACCGCGCCCTCCTGGTGGAAGGGCAGGATCTCCGTCCAGTGGTCGAAGACCTTGCGCACCTTGGCGTCGGTCCAGGAGGCCTTGCCCGCCATCAGCTCGACGTGGAAGTCGTAGCCGTTGGTGCGGAAGTTGATCTGGTCGAAGGTGCCCATCGCGGGCCAGGCGTCCTTGTCGCCGAAGGCGATCGGGACCAGCCCGTCCTTCTGCATCCGCTTGCACAGGGCCACGAAGGCGTCCCAGGTGGTGGGGACCTCGTAGCCGTGCTGGGCGAAGACGCTCTTGCGGTAGAACACCGCCCACGGGTACGTGTACAGCGGCACGAAGTAGTACTTGCCGTCCTCGCCCTTGCTGAGCTTCTTCATCGCCTCGGGGAAGTTCCCGCCGATCTTCTGCCACACGTCGTCGATCGGGGTGGCGAGCTTCTTCGACGCGAAGAACTGCATGCGGTACCCGGCGAACCACGTGAACACGTCGTCGGGCGTGCCCTGGAGGTAGGAGTTGATCTGCTCCTGGAACGTGTTGTGGTCCTTGGTGTTCACGTCGACCTTGACGCCGGACTTCTTCGTGAAGGCCGCGTAGATCTCGGCGAACGCCTTCTTCGGCACCGCGTCGGAGGAGTTGGAGCCGAGGCTGACCGTCTTCGGGTCGGCGGCCGTGCCACTCCCGCCGCAGGCGCTCAGCAGGGGTATGCCCGCGCCGAGCAGGGTCGCGCCGCCTATGCCGCGCAGCAGGGTGCGGCGGCTGGGAGCGGAGAAGGAGGGTCCGGAGGGGGAGAGGTCGTGCATGAACGGCTCCTGAGGGCAGGGTTCGGCCACCGAGGGTGTGGCGTGAAATCCGGTCTTAATCGACCAGAAATCAACTTGACCGAACACGGTGGCGCAATAACAGCCGTATGTCCGGTCATGCGTCAAGGGCCGCCACCTCGATTTGTCGAAACGTGACCGACCCGTGAGCGTGCACGGGCCCGGGAGGGGCCGGGGCCGGCCGGAGAGAGCGGAAGCCGTCAGTCGGAGCGGGAGCGGTTGTATGCAGCGACCAGCCTGCCCGGACGCCGTCGCCGCACCGGCCCGCGTCGTCCCCTGCTCGCCGGCGACCGCCCGGCCGGCTGGATCCAGATCCGCACCTCCGCCCCGCCGAGCACCGAGGAGCCGATCCGCACGTCCCCGCCGGTCGACTCCGCGAGCCGGCGCACGATGTCCAGGCCGAGCCCGGTCGAGCCGTCGCTCCCGGAGCCGCGGCCCCGCGCCATCGCGGCCTCCGGGTCGGGTATGCCGGGGCCCGCGTCGGACACCAGGACGATCACCGCGTCGTCGCCGTTGTGCACGTCGACCGCGAAGGCGGTGCCCTCCGGGGTGTGCCGGAAGACGTTGCCGAGCAGCGCGTCGAGCGCGGCGGCCAGGTCGGCGCGGGCCACGGGTATGCGCACCGGCCGGTCGGCCCCGGCCACCCGCCATGTGCGGCCCTCGTCCTCCGCGAGCGCCGACCAGAACACCATGCGCTCCCGCACCACCTCGGCCGCGTCGCACCCGGCGCCCGGACCGGCCGCGGCCGTCTGCGGCTTGGCCTCCCGGGCCGTACGGATGATGGTGTCGACCTCGCGCTCCAGCTGCTCGACCGCGGTCCGGGTCTGCTCGGCGGCCGGTCCCTCGCCGAGCGAGGCGGTGTTGAGCCGCAGGACGGTGAGGGGTGTGCGCAGCCGGTGCGACAGGTCCGCCGCCAGCTCCCGTTCGTTCGCCAGCAGTTGGACGACCTGGTCCGCCATCGAGTTGAACGCGACCGCGGCGAGCCGCAGTTCGGTGGGGCCCGCCTCGGGCACGCGGGCGCCCAGCCTGCCCTCCCCCAGTTCACGCGCCCCCTCGACCAGGCGCTTGGCGGGCCGGACCATCCGCACGCCGAGCCGGTCGGCGACCGCGACCGAGCCGAGGACCAGAGCGACACCGACCCCGGCGAGCACGGCCCAGGCCGTGCCCACGCCGTTGGTGACCTCGGCCTCCGGCACGTACACCTCGACGACCGCGATCTCGCCGGTGCTGAGCGCGACCGGCTGGAGCAGCGTCGAGCCGCCTGCGACGCCGGTGGTGGAGGCGCGGCCCAGCTTCCGCACGGCGGCGATGTCCTCGTCGGCGGCGCGCTGCCGCCCGAGCTCCAGGGCCTCCTGACCGTCGCCGGCCGGTATGTGCACGGCCATCCCGGCGCCTGAGCCGGCGGAGGCCACGACCCGTTCGAGCTGGTCGCGGTCGGTGGTGATGGACAGCGCCGGGGCGACGGCCGCGGCCTCGCGCTCGGCGCCCGAGAAGGCGCGGTCCCGGGCCATCTCGCGGATGACGAGCCCGAGCGGCACCGCGAAGGCGAGCACGACCATGGTGGTCACCGCCAGCGACACCTTGACCAGGGCCCACCTCATCGCGGCGTCTCCGCGCCCGGCGGTTCCAGCTTCACACCGACGCCCCGAAGGGTGTGCAGATAGCGGGGATTCGCGGCCGTTTCACCCAGTTTCCTGCGCAGCCAGGACAGATGGACGTCGATGGTCTGGTCGTCGCCGTACGACTGCTGCCACACCTCGGCGAGCAGTTCCTTGCGGGGGACGACGACACCGGGCCGACGGGCCAGGAAGGCGAGCAGGTCGAACTCGCGGCGGGTGAGGTCGAGCCGCGTGCCGTCCAGCTCGGCCTGGCGGCGCAGCGGGTCGACGGTCAGGCCGCCGACCCTGATCACCGGGGACGGCTCCCCGTCCCCCGAGCCGGAGCGGGCGCGGCGCAGCACGGCCGCCATGCGGGCCGACAGGTGCTCGACGGAGAAGGGCTTGGTCAGGTAGTCGTCCGCTCCGGCGTTCAGCAGCCGGACGATCTCCGTCTCGTCGTCCCGGGCCGTGGCGACGATCACCGGCACGTCCGTGATGCCGCGCAGCATCTTCAGGGCCTCGGACCCGTCGAGATCGGGCAGTCCGAGGTCCAGGATGACCACGTCGAAGCGGAAATGGGCGACCTCGCGCAGCGCCTCCAGTGCCGTCCCGACGCTGCGTACGGTGTGCGAGGCGTCGGTCAGGTGCCGGATGAGCGCCGAGCGTACGAACTGGTCGTCCTCGACCACGAGCACACTTGCCATGCGCCGCACCGTACGCCATCTCGAACAGCCGGGCGCGGGCCTGTGGACAACTCCCCGCATGGGGACAACCGGCCCCCGTGCGACCCTCGTTCGTGGACAACATGTGGGACACGTGAGGCAGGATGGCCCGCGATGCGCAGAGGACTCGTACACGTACTGGCCTGGCTGCTCGCCACGGGCGCGGCGGTCACGCTGTCGTGGTGGGGTGTCCACACGGTGATGGCGGGCACGGCCTACGACCCGCCGCGCGCCCTGCCCATCAAGGCCGCCGACGTGACGGCCAAGGAGCCGAAGCCGCCGGCCACACCGTCGGAACGGACGCCTCCGTCGAAGCGGCGCACTCCGAGCGCACCGCCGAGGACCGACAAACCGACCCCGGCCCCGACCCCGTCCCCCACTCCAACAAAACCACCCAGCCCCTCCCCCGCCCCCACCACCCTCACCGGCCAGGTCAAGAGCTACGACACCGACGGCGGCCGGGCGGTCTTCGACCTCGGCAGGACCTCCGCCTCCCTCGTCTCGGCCACTCCCGGCGCGGGCTGGTCGATGCAGGTGTGGAAGACGGAGTCATGGATCCGCGTGGAGTTCTCCTCGGGCGCGGACCGGGTGTCGGTGTTCTGCACCTGGCACGACGGGCCGCCGCGCGTGGAGATCGGGAACTACTGAGCGCCCGGGAATCACCGAGTGCCGTACGGGCTCACTTGAACACCGACGCGGGCGGGGCGGGGGACGCCACCGCCGCGAGATCCGTCACAGGTACGGCCCCGCCGGTGAAGTCGGTCAGCGTCCGTCCGTGCTCGACCCGGCCCGGATGCGGGTCGGAGGCGGCGCGGCGGGTCAGTTCGGCCACGGGCAGCGGCTGGTCGGAGGCGACCAGCACGGCGTTCCCGAAGCGTTTGCCGCGCAGCACCGTCGGGTCGGCGACCAGCGCGAGCTGCCCGAAACGGGCGGCGGCGGTGGCGATCTGGCCGCGCAGGTGCGCGAGCGGCGGCCCGTCGGCGAGGTTGGCGGCGTAGACACCGCCGGGCTTCAGCGCCCTGCGTACGTCGTCGAGGAACTCGGTCGAGGTCAGGTGGGCCGGTGTCCGGGCCCCGCTGAACACATCGGTGATGACCAGGTCGGCCCAGCCGTCGGGCACCTTGGCGAGCCCCTCGCGGGCGTCGACGGACCGCACCCTGATGCGCGCGTTCGGGTCCAACGGCAGCTCGCGGCGCACCAGTTGCACGAGACCGGCGTCCCGTTCGACGACCTGCTGCGTGGAGCGGGGCCGGGTGGCGGCGACGTAGCGGGCGAGGGTGAACGCGCCACCGCCGAGGTGCACGGCGTGCACGGGGCGGCCCTGCGGGGCGACGAGGTCGATCACATGCCCGAGCCGTCGCTGGTACTCGAAGGACAGGTACGCCGGGTCGTCCAGGTCGACGTGCGACTGCGGGGCCCCGTCGACCACCAGGGTCCAGGCCCGGGCCCGCTCGCGGTCGGGGATCAGCTCGGCGAGTCCGCCGTCGACGCTCTCGACGACGGCTTCGTCACCGGCCTGCCTGCGCCGGCCGTTCCTGGACTTTCCCATGGGGCCATTATCGGGGTCGGGCTGTTAAGCGGGGCATACGCTCCAGTCGAGCGTGAGCGCCCCTGCCTCCACCACACGTGAGCAGCCCGCCCGCGGCGGCGCCTCAGCGGCAGCCGTCCGCGGCCTTGATCGTCCGGGCGGCCTCGCCGAGGGCCTTGCGCAGTACCGCGGGGTCCGTGGCGAGGTCCGCCTCCCCGGGCGGCAGCAGCCAGTCCGAGCCCCCCACGGGAGGTTCGGGGGCCAGGGGCAGTCCGCGTCCGTCGGTCTCCGTGCACGTGCTCCCCGGCACGTCCCACGCCGCGGCCGTCCCCGGCGGAACCAGGAAGCCCAGGGTGCCACCGCCGTCGTCGTGCAGCACGGGCCCGACCGCCTCACCGGTCCCGCGCCGCAGGATGTCGACCGCCTCCAGCCCCTGCCGCGCCGGCACCGTCACGACATCGCAGCCGGCCGGCGGTGTACTCGGCGGTGTACGAGGGTCGTTGATCCGGCTGGTCTCCATCCCGGCCTCCACCACAGAACCCCTGCTTGGACGAGCGGTCGGGAGTCGGGGGCCTCCCGGTCCGCGGGGTTCAACGCGGCAGACCGTCAACGGCCACGGCTGAAGTCAGCCGCAAAGGATGGCAGTTCATGGCAGATCACGGATGAGATATCCGGTTTGTAGTCAAACCCAGCGTGAGGGCTCCGACACAGCAGGTACGTTCTTGCTCGCCGGACACGGGGCAGAACATACGGGACAACTCGTACAACTCACCCCGGACCCGGCATGGTTCGACGGTTCGCACGAGAGGACCCGGCCATGGCGTCGTCACTGGTGACCTCATCTCAACCCAACCGGCCACCGCGGCCCAACCTCGCCTTCCGGCGCCTGCGCGGACAGCGTTCGCCGGCCGAGTTCGCCGCGGCGATCCGGCGGGCCGCCCTGGAGATCGGCGAGCAGGTCAGCTGTGACGCGCGGTACATCGGCCGGGTCGAGGCGGGCGAGATCCGCTGTCCCAACTACGCGTACGAACGGGTGTTCCTGCACATGTTCCCTGGCCGCACGCTCACCGACCTGGGGTTCGCGCCCCGCACAGCGGTACGCGGACGCCGGACGCGCGACACCGAGGACGCGCCCCCGACGTGCACCGCGAACCCGGCGAACGCCACGAGTGAGAGCAGCGGGGCGTGCGAGCCGTATGAAACGCAGAACCCGTACGACCCGTACCACCCGCACGACACCTACGAGGAGAGCGACGTGCTACGTCGCGCATTCATGACCGGCGGGGGCGCCACGGTGGCCGCCGCCTCGCTGGGGCCCGTCGGCCTCGCCCTCGACGCCGCGGCGGCACAGCGCCCCGTGCGCCGCGCCGGGGCGAGTGACGCGGGTGCCCTGGAAGAAGCCGTCCGCCGCATCCGGCTGCTCGACGACCGGCACGGGGCCGACGGCCTCTACCGCCGTGCGGCGGCCCCGCTGCGCGCCGCCTACGCCCTGCTGGACGCCGGTACGACCCGGCAGACGACGGCGGACCGGCTCTACTCGGGCGCCGGTGAACTGGCCATCTCCGTGGGCTGGCTGGCCCACGACTCGGGACGCTTCGACGACGCCCGCTCCCACTACGCGGAGGCCCTGGCGACCGCCCGGATGACCGACGACCCGGGCCTGGAGGCGCACGCCTTCTGCAACACGGCCTTCCTCGCGCGCGACGCGGGCCGGCCGCGCGAGGCGGTCCGGGCCGCCCAGGCCGCACAGCGCGTCGCCCGGCCCGTGGGCTCGGCCCGGCTGATGTCGCTGCTCGCGCTGCGCGAGGCGGGCGGCTGGGCGGGCCTCGCCGACCGCGTCGGCTGCGAGCAGGCACTGGCCCGGGCGCAGGCCCTCTTCGACCGGGGCCCCTCGGACGACGACCCCGAGTGGATGAGCTTCTACGGAGAGGCCGAACTGGAGGGCCTGGAGGCGCAGTGCTGGTCCACGCTCGGCGACTGGCCCCGGGCGGCACGGCACGCGCGGCGGGCGGCGGAGCTCCAGGATCCGCACTTCACCCGGAACATCGCGCTGTACACGGCGGAGCTGGCGGACGACCTCGCGCGGGGCGGCCGGCCGGACGAGGCCGCCGTGGCGGGGATGCGGGTGCTGGATCTGCTGGAGGAGGTCCAGTCGTCCCGGATCCAGACGATGCTGGCGGCCACGGCGCGGGTGTTGTCACCGCACCGGCGGGCGTCCGGGGTGTCCGCGTTCCTGGAGAGGCACGCGTCGTTGCCGCGGATGGTGTGAACGCCCTCTGCTACACCAGATGCCCGAGATCGTTCCAGCTCTCGATCGCCGGCTCCCCGTACGCCCACCCCAGCACCGACAGCGACGTCGGATTCAGCCGTATCCGCGCCGCGAAGTCGATCGGCAGGCCCAGCCACCGCGCCCCGATGGACCGCAGGACGTGCCCATGTGCGAAGACCAGGACGTCCCGGTCCTCGGCGCGCGCCCAGGAGACCACCTCGTCCGCCCGGGCCGTCATCTCCTCGAGCGTCTCCCCCTCGGGGACACCGTCGCGCCAGATGAGCCAGCCGGGCCGGACGGCCTGGATGTCCGCCGGGGTCATGCCCTCGTACGCCCCGTAGTCCCACTCCAGCAGCGCGTCCCAGGCACGCGCGCGGTCGCCGAAGCCGGCCAGTTCGCAGGTCTCACGCGCGCGTGCCAGCGGGCTGGTGCGCACCTCGACGCCGGGCAGACCGTCGTACGGCGCCCGGTGCAGGCGCTCGCCGAGCAGCTTGGCCCCGCGCCGGCCCTCCTCCAGGAGCGGCACGTCCGTCCTGCCCGTGTGCTTGCCGGACAGCGACCACTCGGTCTGTCCGTGGCGGGCCAGCAGGATGCGCGGAGCCATGGGGGACCTTTCCGGAAGAAAAACGCGAGCGGAACTCCTCCATCATCGCGCACGCTGGTCGCGGGCAACCCGGGGGGCGATCTCAGCGTCTTTGAGGTCCGGAGGGCGCCCCCAGGGCGCGCACGTACGCCGTAAAGTGGCACGACCTACCGGCCGGGCGCCGCGTGACGACGAAGGGGGAGGGCGATCGGATGCCGCACACCGAGACACCGGGCACCGAGGCGGCCCCTGCACGCCGGCTGCGCTGGTGGACGGAACTGCCGCTGATCCTGCTGGTGTACGCGTGCTACACGGCGGGCCGGCTCCTCGCCCGGGGCGACGTCTCCGGTGCGGTCGACAACGGCCTGGCGCTCCTGCGCGCCGAGAAGGCCGTGTATCTCAACTTCGAGCACCCGCTCAACCGCCTGTTCACCCGCGAGGCCTGGATAGGCATACCGGCGGACTTCTGGTACGCGTCGCTGCACTACCTGGTCACGCCGGCGGTCCTCGTGTGGCTCTTCCGCTCCCGGACGGTGCGGTACCGCGCCGCGCGCACGTGGCTGATGACGTCCACCCTCATAGGCCTGGTCGGTTTCACACTGATGCCGACCTGCCCGCCCCGGCTCCTCGACGCGAGCCACGGCTTCGTGGACACGATGGCCCAGTACAGCTCGTACGGCTGGTGGGGCGGCGCGGCGAGCGCCCCGCGCGGCATGGGCGGAATGACCAACCAGTACGCGGCGATGCCGAGTCTGCACGTGGGCTGGGCCCTGTGGTGCGGAGTGATGCTGTGGCGCTACGGCGGTACGCGCACGACGAAGATCGCAGCAGTCGCCTACCCGCTGATCACGACGATCGTGGTCATGGGCACCGCCAACCACTACTTCCTCGACGCGCTCGCGGGCGCGGCCGTCATGGGCGCCGGGCTGCTGCTGGCGCCGGTCGTGATGCGCACGGCGGACCGGGTCAGGGCGCGTTTCGTGCCGCGTGTCGCACCGGTCACGGCGGCATCTCCCGCCGCGGGTTCCTCGATTGTCAGTGCCGGATGCCAGACTTCCGCGGGTGAGCGAATTCCACGGCAGCGCGAGTCGCGGTTCGGAGCGGGAGCCGAGCCGAGTGCCTCCCCCAAGGACGCGGGGGACGGCGCTCCGGCACCGGCTCGCTGAGCTGCGCGGTCCCGACGTACCGGCGAAGGCCCTGGACGCGCGCGCGTTGGCGGCGCTGGCCGCCAACCCCGGTTGCGCGCGGCGCGCGATCCTCGACGGCGCCGGGGTGAACAAGGCGGCGCTGGCGAGCGCGCTGGGCTCGCCCTCGGCCTTCGGCCAGTCGCAGTTCGCGCTCACGCGGGGCAACGCGTTCGAGGCGAAGGTCAAGGCCGACGGCGGCGCGGAGCTGCTGCGGCTGGTGCACGAGAAGCTGGACCGGGCCGCCGAGCCGCCCACCGAGGCGCGCCTGCCCGACCTGACGGCGCCCGGTCCCCAGGGGCGTACGGCCCGTACGGCGCTGGAGCTGCGGGAGGCCACCGCGCACCCGGGCGCGTGGACGCTGCTCGACCACCCGATGCTCGCGCTCGACGTCGCCGGCTCCCCCGCGTTCCTCGAACCGGACGCGGTCGTGGTGCATCCGGACGGGAGCTGGACCGTGGTCGAGATCAAGTCGTTCCCGCTGCTGGACGGTTCGGCGGATCCGGCGAAGGTCGGGGCGGCGGCCCGGCAGGCGGCGGTGTACGTGCTGGCGCTGGAGGAGGTCGCGGCCCGTCTGGACCCGTCCCCGCGCGTGCGGCACCGGATCCTGCTCGTCTGCCCCAGGGACTTCTCCAACCTGCCGGCCGCGTCCGCCGTCGACATCCGCAAGCAGCGTGCGGGGACGGCCCGCCAGCTGACCCGGCTGACCCGCATCGAGGACATCGCCGAGACGCTCCCCGAGGGCACGTGCTTCTCCCCGGAGCTGCCCGCCGAGGAGCTGACGGCCGCCGTCGAGTCGGTCCCGGCGACGTACGCGCCGGAGTGCCTGTCCGCGTGCGAGCTGGCCTTCCACTGCCGGGGCCGGTCGCGCGAGACGGGCGCGGTGACCTCGCTCGGGCGGCCGGTGCGGGCGGAGCTGGGCGGGCTGACGACCGTGGAGGACGTCCTCGCGGCGGCCCGCGGCGAGGCGGGCGACCCCGACGATCCGGCGGTGGCGGCCCTCAGGCGGGCGGCGGCCCTGCGCGCCGAGGCACTGGAGGCGGCATGTCGCTGATCTCCACCCTGGCGCGGCTCGAAGCGGTCAGCACGGGGCGCGCCCAGCCCGCCGCGACCGTCCGGCACCGGCACCTGTCCGACCGTCCGCTGGTGTTCGTGCCGCTGACCACCGCCGGTGAGGCCGGCGCCCCGCTCGGCGCGCTGGTCGGCACCGACCGGGACGCGCCGCGTCTGCTGGTCGTCCCGCAGCCCCGCGATCGCGACCTCAGGTTCGCGTTCCTGGCGGACCTGGCCGACGTGGTGCTGCCGTACGTCGACGCGTACGCCGAGGCCGTGGAGGCCGCCGAGCGCACCGAGACCGACCCGGAGACCGGCAAGCGGGTCAAGGTCGAGGTAGACCTGTGCGCGGACGCACCGCAGCTGATCGTGCCGAGCCGCGGGGGCATCGACCTGGTGCGGCTGCTCGGGCGCTCCATGCGTTTCCGGCGTACGGCGGAACAGGACCCGGAGACCCCTTATCCGGCGCCGCCCCGGGTGCCGTTGCTCGGGCGGTGGCTGACGCACTTCGGGGAGCGGGCCCGGGTGCCCGGCTCCTCCCTGCTGCTGGCCATGACCGACGTACTGGGCCGGCACTGGGCGACCGGGCAGTCCACGCTGGAGGACCAGCACCTGGGAGCGCTGCTCGCCTGGATCGACCCGCCGGAGGGCCTGACCGGCGCCGAGGCGGCGCTGCGGGCCGAGCTGGAGCGGGACGCGAAGGGCCAGCTCACGTGTCCCCCGGCCGGTCCCGCCACCGACCCGGCGTTCGACAACAAGCTGCTCGCCCCGGCCATCGAGCGCTACGACCGGGCCCGCACGGCCCTGGCCGCCGCCGAGGACGGTCTGGAGGCCGACGACCGGCTCGGCGCGCTGACCGCCGCCGAGCGGGAGATCCGGGATCTGGTGCTCAGCCGCACCCTGCCCACCTGGGAGAAGGTCTGGCAGGGCCTCGACCTGCTGCGGGAGCTGCCCGAGGGGGCGCATGTCGAGGAGCGGTGGACCCGCGACCGCTGGTCCTTCACCGGCCACCGCGACCGGGTCCTGGCCGGCGAACCCCCGCAGCCGCGCCGCGACGACGCGGTCACCGCGGCGAACAAGCTCGCCACACGCGAGCGCGAGCAGGCCCGGCTGGAGGCGCAGGAGGCCCTCGACGACCCGCTGGTCATGGCGGGACGGCGGCTGTCCGGCGAGGCGTTCGCGGGTGAGGTCACCGACGTCGTGATGGCGTACAGCGAGGGCAAGCGGCCCAGCCCGCGCCCCCTTGTCACGGTGCGCACGGACGACCGGCCGCATCTCGGGGAGCGCACGAAGGTGTACCGGTCGCTGGGCGGGAAGCCGCAGTCGGCGGAGTTCGCCGGGGCCGAGGAGGACGGGGCGTACGTCGTGCTGCGGATCCTGGACAAGATGGGCCGCGGCAAGGAGCCCGAGCCGGGGTCGGTGCCGGAGAAGGGCGACCGGGTCTGCTTCACGCTCTTCGAGCACGAGCAGCGGGGCGGCGCGAAGCTGCCCGACCCGGAGGAGACTCCCTGGACGCACGGCGGGCCGCCCGGTGAGGCGGCCTTGGAGGCCGCCGACCCGGTGACCGCGGAGGACACGCTGTGACGACGCTCTTCGATCCCTCCGCCGCCGCGACCCAGGCCACGGACGCGATTCTCCACGACACGCTGCACGGCACCGCGCGCGGTGTCGTCGTCGACTCCCCGCCGGGCGCGGGCAAGTCCACGCTCGTCGTCCGCGCGGCACTGGAGCTGGCCGAGGCGGGCCATCCGCTGATGGTGGTGGCGCAGACCAACGCGCAGGTGGACGACCTGGTCCTGCGGCTCGCCGAGAAGAACCCCGAGCTGCCGGTGGGGCGGTTGCACAGCAGCGACGCCGACCCGTACGACAAGGCCCTCGACGGCCTGGAGAACGTCCGCAAGTCGGCGAAGGCGGCCGACCTCGCCGGGCTGGCCGTGGTGATCTCGACGGCGGCGAAGTGGGCGCATGTGAAGGCCGACGAGCCGTGGCGGCACGCGATCGTCGACGAGGCGTACCAGATGCGCTCGGACGCGCTGCTCGCGGTGGCCGGGCTGTTCGAGCGGGCGCTGTTCGTGGGCGACCCGGGGCAGCTCGACCCGTTCGCGATCGTGGGCAGCGAGCAGTGGGCGGGCCTCACGTACGACCCGTCGGCCTCGGCGGTGACGACCCTGCTCGCCCACAACCCGGACCTGCCGCAGCATCGTCTGCCGGTGTCCTGGCGGCTCCCGGCCTCGGCGGCGCCGCTGGTGTCGGACGCGTTCTATCCGTACACGCCGTTCCGCAGCGGCACCGGTCACGGCGACCGGCGGCTGTCCCTGGCCGTGCCGTCGGACGGCTCGGGCCCCGACCGGGTGATCGACGAGGCGGCCGAGTCGGGCTGGGGGCTGCTGGAGCTGCCCGCGCGGCACACGCCGCGCACGGACCCGGAGGCGGTGCGGGCCGTGGCGACGGTCGTACGGCGGCTGCTGGACCGGGGCGGCGCGGCGACGTCGGAACGCTCGCCGGACCCGACGCCCCTCACCGCAGACCGGATCGCCGTCGGCACGGCACACCGGGACCAGGCGGCCGCGGTACGTGCCGCCCTGGCCGACCTCGGCGTCACCGACGTGGTCGTGGACACGGCCAACCGGCTCCAGGGCCGCGAGTACGACGTCACGGTGGTGCTGCACCCCCTCTCCGGCCGCCCCGACGCCACGGCCTTCCACCTGGAGACGGGCCGCCTGTGCGTCCTGGCCTCCCGCCACCGGCACGCGTGCATCGTGGTCTGCCGGGCGGGGGTCGGCGACCTGCTGGACGACTATCCGTCGACGGAGCCGGTGCAACTGGGGACGGTGGTGAAGTTTCCGGATGGATGGGAGGCGAATCACGCGGTGCTTGCGCATCTCGCGGAGCACCGGGTGACCTGGCGGCCATGAACCACACAAGCGGCCAGCAGACCGCCTTCCGCCGGCCGGAGGCCGGCACGCCGCCGGAGGCGGCCGATGAACACAGCCCGGATGGGTGGGAGGCGAATCACGCCGTGCTTGCGCATCTGGCCGAACATCGCGTGTCCTGGCGGGCGTGACGAACGCCGGGGGGTGTCGCAGCCGTACCCACTACCGCGATGCCCACTTGCGCGCCCGCGAGACAATGGACGGTGGCCCACTCCACCTGGGGGTGCCCCCGCACGGGGGAGGGTCAGCGCGACGTACGAGAAGGAGTAGACATGGCGGAGCCCACGCCGCGTCGGAACGAACCGCGGCTACGCCCCGCGCCCCTGCTGTTCGAGCCCGCGGAGGCGGCCTCGGACCCTGAGCACTTCTTCGACCTCGAGTCGATCGACGATCCCCGCGCGCTGCTGTCCCGCGCGACGGAGCTGACGCTGGCGTTCCGGGCCGCGGCGGACCGGGCGGTGGAGTTCCAGGCGATCGCGGCGGCGCAGCTCGCCGATCCGCGGCGGTTCGATCGGCTGACGACCGCGGATATCGCCGAGCGGGCCGAGTGGACCGAGGACTACGCCAAGAAGATGGTCGAGTTCGGACGGGACCTGCTGCGCGGCGGCGAGGGCCGGGGGCCCGTCGACCCGGTGTGAGACTCGGAGGTTCCGCCGCCTTGCCGATCTCCGTGGCATATGCCAGGCGGGCAAGATACTGCCTCCCACCCCCTCCTGTCCCGATTTCCCGCAACCCTCGGGAACCGCGCGTTCACGGCCGGTAGACATTGACGCCATGAGCAGCGCATGGAACGCCTCCTATGTCACCCCGGACGGGGCCGCCTGGCTCGCCTCGGCAGGAACGTATCCGCGGAGCACGCTCGCCCTCTGGGAGGAGCGGCCGGGCGCACCGGTCGTACTGCCCTGCGGGTCGGTCTTCGACGTCGTCAGCGCGCCCGCGATGTTCGGGCGGCGGATGCTCGACCGGCTGTGGGACGACGGGCCCGGCTCGGGGCCGGTCGCGGAGTTCCGGGGCCGGATGCTGTTGTTCGCCGCGCCCGGCACGGCCCAGCGGCTGCCCGCGCTGCTGGAGTGGGAGGAGTGGGGCGCGGGCGGTCGTACGAGGCCGGTTCCCCCGCTGCTGTGCCACGGCACGGGCGACGCCGTCACCGTGCCCCCCACTACGGGGGTGGATTCCCCCTCCGGGGTGTCCGGCCGGGCCGGGGCTCGATGGCTGGTCGCGCCGGACTGCCGGCAGCCCTGGCTGCCCGGGCCGGAGGTGGTGCTGTGGGCGGCCGTGCGGGCGGCTCGGGAGGCTGTGCGGATATCGATTTTTCCTCCCTCCGATCAGGGTGCTAACGTCTACGACGTCAGTAGGCGCCGCTAGCTCAGTTGGTTAGAGCAGCTGACTCTTAATCAGCGGGTCCGGGGTTCGAGTCCCTGGCGGCGCACAGACGGTGAGAGGCCCTCCGCACGAGCGGGGGGCCTTTTCGTATGCCCGGGCGTCGGCGGTGACATCCGGCCGTGGGTGGCCGGATGCGAGTACAGGGCGCTGAGCGGATGGCTGCGTGACGTTAAAACCACCTGTGGAGTGGTGCGCCGAGCCAATAGCGTGGCGAGTCGACCCGCCCGTGAGCGGCTCCCCGCTGGGCCGTGGAAGGAGCGCAGCAGCGTGCGCCGTATCGCGTCCGAAGTCCAGATCAGTGCCCGGCCCGAGGAGGTGTGGGCCGTGCTCACCGACTTCGAGCGGTTCCACGAGTGGAACCCGTTCCTGGTGGAGGCGGCGGGCCGGGCGGAGCCGGGGCAGCGGCTCAGCCTGCGGTTACGGCTGCCGGGCAGCGGTCGCGAAATGGTGTTCAAGCCGACGGTGCTGGTCAGCGAGGCGCCCCGGCTGCTGCGGTGGCGCGGGCGCATGGGTGTCCCGGGTGTCTTCGACGGGCTGCACAGCTTCGAGCTGACCCCGCGTGAGGGCGGCACGCACGTCGTGCAGGCAGAGACGTTCACCGGCGTGCTCGTCCCCGTCACCGGCGCGATCATCCGGCAGAGCGAGGTGGGGTTCAGCTCGCTGACCGACGCCCTGAAGAAGCGAGTGGAGGCCACGGCCGGGTCCTGAGGACGAGGTCCGCCGCCGCCGACGGGGGACGTGGAGCCGACGGAGACTCGTACATCTCACACAGAGTCTCCACACGATCACGCTGCCGGAGGTACGGCGGCCGGTCCGGAGCACCCTTCGAGGTCCGCTAAACTGATCCGGTCAGCAGGCGCCGCTAGCTCAGTTGGTTAGAGCAGCTGACTCTTAATCAGCGGGTCCGGGGTTCGAGTCCCTGGCGGCGCACAGACGGCAAAGGCCCCTCGCGAGAGCGAGGGGCCTTCTGCGTGCTCGTGACGGGGCGCCTTCAACGGCCCGCCGTGATCTTCACCGTCCAGGCCCCAGACGCCGTACGCCCCTCCACCTCCACCCGGACCCCCTCCCCCGGCACCGTGAAGCTCTCCCCGGGGCCGATCGGCGCGTCCGCGAGGGGCGGGTAGACCGAGTCCTCCCAGCAGGCCTCGGTTTCCGGATGGGCGTCGATCACCTCGATCGGACCACCCCCGGACTGCGCCTCTCCCCGCACCCGGTACACGAGCACCCCCTGCCGGCAGGCGGCCACGTCGTTGCCCGCCGGCCCGCGTGCCTCGAAGGCGAGCACGCTGTCACGGCCGGTACGCACCACCGCGAGCTTGGTGCCCCGTCCGAGACCGAAGGCCGACGCCCCCGCCGCCCGCGTCACCGGCACCCCGGGCCCGGCCGCCAGCGGCTCCAGGGTCAGCCGGGCGGGCCCGGCGTCCTGCACGCACCGCACCTGCCGCTGCTCCAGCCAGCCCAGCTTCCACTTGTGCCAGCCGAACAGGTCGGGGGCCAGTCCGAACTGGCTGCCCATCAGGTCCCAGTCGCCGACGTGCGTGTCCCAGTCGCCCTTGCCGTCCACGGGCCGGTGGTAAAGGTCGGGGAGGTCGAACACGTGACCGGTCTCATGGGCGAGAACGAGCCGGTCCGGCGGATGCTGTTCGAACACCGTGACGACCCGGCGCAGGTCGGTGTCATCGGCCCGCATCGGACTCGTGAGGTTGACCACCTTGGTCGCGTCGGAGTCCACTCCGGGCGCGTCCGGGTCGGCGACGAAGTACACGACGTCGTAGCGGGAGAAGTCGACCCGCGGGTCGGCCACGGAGAGCGCGTCCCGCAGGTACGCGGCCCGGTGCTCGGCGCTCCAGTCGCGCTGTATGGCGTACGCCGTGGACGGCTGCGGCATCTGGATCCAGTGGCCCAGGGAGTGCGGGCGCAGGGTGAAACGCCCGTAGGAGGCACGTTCGAAGAAACGGGTGGTGGCCGGGAAGTGGTCGGCGGTCAGCTCCCGCGGAGTGGTCAGCGGGTGGGCGTCCGGGAAGGACAGGAAGACCATGACCGCGTCCAGGGCCCGGGCCGGGCGCGGATAGGCGGCGTTCCAGGTGTCCAGGCCCTCCGAGTGATGGGCGTCGGTGCGGGTCAGGGCGCAGGGCGCGGCCGAGTCGGGCCCTGCGGCCGACGGGCCGGTGCCCAGGGAGGTCGCGGCGAGCGCCGACATGGTGGTGAACACGGCCGCGGTGCTGCGCAGTCGGGCGCGCGGGAACTGACGCGGCACAGGTACCTCCGGGTACGGTTCGCGGGACACCGCACCCAGCCTGGGGTGATTTGTCGTACTGCGTCCTGTTTGCCTGCGCCAGTCGGGTGAAGAGGCCGAAAAAGCGCGGAAGCCGACACCCCGGAAACACTCACGGAACGTCACAACTGGTCGGGGGCCTGAAGAAGCCGTCCAGGCGTGAGCAGAAACGATCTGGCAGAAGCGCCGGTTGGTCGGGAACACTGGACACCGGCTGGAAGGCCCTGGGGCCAGCCTCTATGATCGGCACACTTTCCTGACCTTTCCTGCACGGACAGAGATCGAATACATGCGGGAGCGAGCGGTGAGCGGAACCTCCGAAGGGCCGGCGCCCGCGGCAGACCTCGATCGGCCGGTCGTCACAGAGAGTGAGATCGACACGCCTCCCCGTACCGAGCCCCCGGCGCGTCCGCCCTACCGCTCCGTCTTCACGGCCGCCCCGCTCGCCATGGCCGTCGTCGACCGCGAGGGGACGGTCGTCAGCGCCAACGACTCACTCGCGGCGCTGCTCGGCAGTGCCCCGGGCGAGCTGGCCGGGTCCGTCGCCGCCGACCTGGTCGACCTCACGTCCGACGCCCGCACCTGGCACGCGTACCGCGAGGTGCTGCGCGGCCGGCAGTCCCGGCTGCGCTGCACGCGCCGTCTCAAGCACCCCGACGGGCACTCGTTGTGGGTGCAGGTGACGGTCGCCCCGCTGCCCGCCGAGGACCGGGCCGTCCTGCTGTCCGTCGCCGACATCAGCTCCCGCCGCGAACTCCAGGCCCGGCTGCGGCACTTGCAGATGCACGACCCGGTGACCCGGCTGCCCAACCGCACGCTGTTCTTCGAACGGCTGTCGGCCGCGCTGGAGGCGGAGTCGTACGAGCAGAGCGGCACCGGCCGGATCGGCCTGTGCTACCTGGACCTGGACGGCTTCAAGGCCATCAACGACACCCTCGGCCACCGCGTGGGCGACCGGCTGCTGGCCGCCGTCGCCGAGCGCCTGACGCGCTGCGCGGACGAGGCCGGCCACTCCAGGCCCAGCATCCCGCTGGTGGCCCGGCTCGGCGGTGACGAGTTCGCCCTGCTCGTCGAGGACTCCACCGGCACCGAGCAACTGGCCGAGCTGGCCGAGTCGCTGCTGGAGGCGGTCCAGGACCCGTTCGACATCTCCGGGCAGCGGCTGTCGGTCTCGGCGTCGATCGGCGTCGTGGAGCGGCACGCGGCCGGGACGACCCCCACCGCCCTGATGCAGGCGGCGGACACCACGCTCTACTGGGCGAAGGCCGACGGCAAGTCCCGCTGGACGCTGTTCGACCCGGAGCGCAACGCCCACCGGATGACCCGCCAGGCCCTCGCCTCCACGCTGCGGCCGGCCATCGACCGGGGCGAGTTCCGGCTGGAGTACCAGCCGCTGGTCGGCATGGAGGACGACCGGCTGCACGGGGTCGAGGCGCTCATCCGCTGGAATCATCCCCAGTTCGGCGTACTGACGCCGAATCGGTTCATCGGACTTGCCGAGGAGGACGGTTCGATCGTTCCGCTGGGCCGATGGGTGCTGCGCACCGCCTGCGGACAGGCCCGTCGCTGGCAGCTCGACCACCCCGGCGAGCCGCCGATCTTCGTGAGCGTGAACGTGGCGGTGCGTCAGGTCTGGGACTCCGACCTGGTGGCCGACGTGGCGGAGACCCTGGCCGAGACGGGCCTCGCGCCGCACCTGCTCCAGCTCGAGCTCACCGAGTCGGCGGTGATGGGCTCGGCCGGCCGGCCGCTCCAGGCCCTGAAAGCCCTCAGCGACATGGGCGTGCGCATCGCCATCGACGACTTCGGCACCGGCTACTCGAACCTGGCCTACCTCAGCCGCCTGCCGGTGTCCGTACTGAAGCTGGACGGCACGTTCGTCCGCGGCTTCCAGTACGACGACCGGGACAGCACGGCCACCCGCCCGAACCCCGCCGACGAGGTCGTGGTCGAGGCGATGATCCAGCTCGCCCACCGGCTCGGGCTGACCGTCACGGCCGAATGCGTGGAGACCTCGGCCCAGGCGACCCGGCTGCGGCGCATCGGCTGCGACACCGGACAGGGCTGGCTCTACTCCCGTCCGGTGCCGCCGGATCGCATCTCCGAGCTGCTGGGCACGCCGGGTGTTCAGGCAGGGATCGGCAACCCGTAGGCGTCGGCGATGAGTTCGTAGCTGCGGACGCGTACGTCACCGCCGTGCGCGTTGGCCGTGATCATCAGCTCGTCGGCGCCGGTGCGCTTGGCGAGGTCGTCCAGGCCGGAGCGGACCTCGTCCGGGGTGCCGTGGATGACGTTGGCGTTCCAGGAGTCGACGAAGTCGCGCTCCATCGGGCTGAACTCGTAGGCCTCCGCCTCCTCGGGGCTGGGCACGAGGCCGGGGCGTCCGGTGCGCAGCCGGACCATGCTGAGCGCGGCGGCCAGGACCTGTCGGCGGGCCTCCTTCTCCTCGTCGGCGGCGAGGGCGGAGACGCCGATGAGGGCGTACGGCTCGTCGAGCACGGCGGACGGCTGGAAGGACTCCCGGTACAGGTCCAGGGCCGGGACGGTGTTCTGCGCCGAGAAGTGGTGCGCGAAGGCGAAGGGCAGTCCGAGGACGCCGGCCAGGCGGGCACTGAAGCCGGACGAGCCGAGCAGCCAGACGGGCGGGCGGTGCGGGGACTGGACGCCGCCGGGGGACGTGGCCTGGACCGGCCCCGGTACGGCGTGGATACGGCGGTAGGGATGCCCGTCGGGGAAGTCGTCGTCGAGGAACCGGGTCAGCTCGGCGAGCTGCTGGGGGAAGTCGTCGGCCCCCTCGCCCGGCCGCTCGGCGCGGCGCAGGGCGGCGGCCGTCGCACCGTCCGTTCCCGGCGCGCGGCCGAGCCCGAGGTCGATGCGGCCCGGGGCCATGGCCTCCAGCGTCCCGAACTGCTCGGCGATGACGAGCGGGGCGTGGTTGGGCAGCATCACACCGCCCGAGCCGAGACGGATGCGGTCGGTGTGGGCGGCGAGGTGGGCCAGGATCACGGCCGGGGACGAGGAGGCCACACCGGGCATGGAGTGGTGCTCGGCGACCCAGTAGCGGTGGAAGCCGCGGGCCTCCGCGAGGCGGGCCAGGTCGACGCTCGTGCGCAGCGCGTCGGAGGCGGTGCGGCCGGCCCCTACGGTGACCAGGTCCAGTACGGAGAGGGGGACGGGGGCGCTGCCCTGCGCTGCGCCGCGTATCTCGTCTGCCGCCACGGTGGGGTGCCTCCTGCTGTGGGCCGTGTGCTGTCGTTCCGGCTCTAACAGGGGACTGTCTCCGGTTATTCCCGGGAGGTGCCGCAGGGTCAGGCGGCCTGCTCCCAGTCGCCCTGGGCTCCGCCGTACGGGGGCCGCCGGGCGGCCTTCTCGCGGACGCGGAGCACGATCCACGCGAGGGCGGCCCCACAGGCGAGCCACCAGGGCAGGGACCACACGGCACCCCACCAGTCCGCCCGCGGATCGAGGACGGCATCGACACCGGCGGTGATCATCGCCGCCGCCAGGCTCCAGCACAGCAGGCGCCCGGACAGCTGGACAGCGCTTACAGAAGATCTGAACGGGCCCGTTTCGGCCATCGGGGAGTCCTTCACGGCACGACTGGCTGCGGACGTGGCCAGTGTGCACGGGATGGACAACTGAAGGGGAACGCGCTTTCGGACAACCCAAGTGCCGCTTGAGGCGGCGGAGTTGAGCATTCCTCAGCTTTGGGCGGACCATTGGAGCACGTATGCCCTGATCCGTACCGAAAAAGAGGTGGGACCGATTCCGGCCCACATGGAAGGCGTGTGCGAGGGCACGGCAGAGGGAGCAGGCGGTCGAGTTCGCTCACCCGAGGTGGAATCCATGGCGAGCAGTCCCGAGACGAAGCCGACCGCGCAGGGCGCGCCTCCGGCGTACCGGGTGGCGGCCGCGGCCACCCGGCTCAAAGCGGCGTTCGCCCTGGCCGTCGGCATGAACCTGGTCGAGGCCGTCTGGGACCCGGGCGGAACCGCCTGGCTGGTGGCTCGAGCGACAGCCGGCGTGATCTTCTCGGTCGCCCTTGTCTCCTATGGGGTGCTGCGTGTGCTCCGCTGGCGCCGCGCGAGGACCGGACGGGCGCCGTCATGAGGGCTTCCCCTCGCCGCCCGCGGCAACTGCCGTAGACGGCGAGGACGGCGCGCTCGCTCACGCCTGGACGATCGGCTCCCTCGTGAACAGTGCCCCCAGTTCCGGCGCGTTCACGCGGCGGTCCGCGAGGCGGAGGGCCTCCCAGACCGTGACCTGGTTGGCGGTGAGGACCGGCTTGCCGAGGTCCTTCTCCAGGGCCGGGATGTGGGCCGCCGTGTGCAGGGCCGTATCGGGGAGGAGGAGGGCATCGGCGTCGGGGTGGTCGGAGTGCCGGGCCATGGCGAGGAGTTCCGCCTCGCCCCACGTGCCGACCTCGGCGGCCGTGATGATGCCGGAGCTCTTCACCGAGACGACCTCGACGCCGTCCGCCCGCAGGAACTCGGCGAACAACTGCGCCACGTCGTCCGGGTACGTCGCGCCGATCGCGACCCGGCGCGCCCCCAGCTCCCGTACCGCGTGCACGAACGCGAAGGACGTCGAGGAGGCCGGCATGCCCGCGGTCTGCGCCAGGGTGCGCACCTGCTCCTGCGCGCCGTCCCAGCCGTAGACGAAGCTGCCGCTGGTGCAGGCCCACACCACGGCGTCCGCGCCGGCGTGCCGGAGCTCCTGCACGCCCGCCGCGAGCCGGCCGGCGGAGCCCATCTCCAGCAGCGCGTCCACCCGGTGCGCGTCCTCACCGATGTCGGTGTGCACCAGGTCCACCCGGATGTCACTGCCGAGCAACTGCTCGATGCGCGGATAGTCGTCCTCGGCGGAGTGGCCCGGGTAGAGAAATCCCAGTGCTGTCATGTCCAGCCTTCCTGCTGCTGCTCTTCTTCCGGCACGACGGGACCGGGGTCCACCCCCGGCGATCCGAGACCGGCACGCGCCTCCGGATTGATCAGCGCTTGATACGGTCCCACCGCACGGGTACCCAGTCGGCGCAGCGCCGCCCACATCGTCACTTGGTTGGCCGAGATCACCGGGATGCGCAGCTCGGCCTCCAGTTGGGGGATGACGTCGTAGGTGGGCAGGTTGGTGCAGCTGATGAACAGGGCGTCGGCGTCGTCGCGTACGGCCTGCCGCGCCATGTCCACCACCTCCCGGTAGGGGACCTTCCAGATGTGCCGGGTCAGGCCCATGAAGGCACAGCCGGAGATCGTGACGCCCGCCTGGGCCACATAGGCCTCCAGCGACTGCGTCACCGACACCGTGTACGGCGTCACCAGCGCCACGCGCCGTACGTCCAGCTCCACCAGGGCTTCCAGCAGCCCGCCCGAGGTGGTGATCGCCGGTACGGCGCCCGCCCGGCTCATCGCCTCGCACATCGCGCGCTCGCCCATGACACCGCCGACGAAGCTGCCCGACGTACAGGCGTAGGCGATGACCTCGGGGGCGATCGCGTTGAGCGTGCCGACTGCCTCGCTCAGCGTCTGGTGTTCGCTGACCATGCGGGCGAGATCGAGGCTGACCTCGACCGGCACGAACGGTGTTCGTGTCATGTGCAGGGAGACCTCGTCCGGCACCCAGCGCCACAGCTCGCGGTCGAGTGCGAAGTCGAAGGGGGCGACGACGCCGACCCCCCGCTGCGGGCTGGGCCCGCCGAGAAAAGAGACGTCCATGCAGGGCACCGGCCTCACACTGGGCAACGAGTGTGCAACGGATCGTGGGAACGCCCGTGTTGACGACGGTAGGTTCGGGTGCGAGCGTGGTCAATCCGCCCGGATCATTCCTTGGTCAACACCGTGTTAACTCGTCGTCACCGGCCGCCTCCCGAAGGCAGGCCGCCCCCGCCGCACGGCTGGAGAAACGGCTGCTCATGCCCACCCCCACCCTGCTCGTCCTGGACGCCGAACCCCTCCCCCGCCTCGGGAGCCTCACCGGCCGCGCCCGTATCGAACACACCGACGCGGAGGGTCTCGCCGCACGCCTCCCGCGTGCGGATGTACTTCTGGTGTGGGATTTCACCTCGCGCGCCGTACGTGACGCCTGGCCCGGCGACGGTCCACGGCCACGCTGGGTGCATACGGCGAGCGCCGGTGTGGACCATCTGATGTGCCCGGAACTCGCCGCCTCCGACACGGTGGTGACGAACGCGCGCGGCATCTTCGACCAGCCGATCGCGGAGTACGTCGCCGCACTCGTGCTGGCGATGGCCAAGGACCTGCCGCGCACGCTGGAGCTGCAACGGGAGCGGATCTGGCGGCACCGCGAGTCGCACAAGGTCGCCGGAACCCGGGCCGTCGTCGTCGGCACCGGGCCGATCGGCCGGGCGATCGCCCGCACGCTGGGGGCGCTGGACATCACGACGGCGCTCGTCGGGCGCGCCCCTCGCGACGGCGTGCACGGCCCGGAGGATCTCGACCGGCTGCTGGCGCGCGCCGACTGGGTGATCGCGGCGGCGCCGCTCACCGATCAAACGCACGGCATGTTCGACGCCCGCCGCTTCGGCGTGATGCAGCCGTCCGCCCGGTTCGTGAACATCGGTCGCGGCCAGCTGGTCGTCGAGGACGCGCTCGCCGAGGCCCTGGCCAAGCACTGGATCGCGGGCGCCGCGCTGGACGTCTTCGAGTCCGAGCCGCTGACCGCCGACAGCCAGTTGTGGCAGGTCCCGGGCCTGATCGTGTCCCCGCACATGAGCGGCGACATCGTCGGCTGGCGGGACGAGCTCGGCGCCCAGTTCGTTGAGCTGTACGAGTTGTGGGCTGCCGGAAAACCGCTGGAGAACGTGGTCGACAAACAGCGCGGGTATGTACCCGGACACTGACGTTCCTTGGAGGGTGCATGACCGAGCTCACCGAGCTGACCGCCGTACGGCTCCTCGCCGGCTACCGCAAGGGCGAGTGGAGCCCCGTGGAGGCGACCCGCGCGGCGCTGGAGCGGGCCGAGGCGATCCAGCCGGAGGTGAACGCCTTCGTCCGGCTGACCGCCGAGGACGCGCTGACCCGGGCCCGGGAGTCGGAGGAGCGATGGCGGCGCGGTGAGCCCGAGGGGCTGCTGGACGGGGTGCCGGTCACGGTCAAGGACATCCTGCTGCTGCGCGGCGCGCCGACCCTGCGCGGGTCGAAGGCCGTGGATCCGGCGGGGCGCTGGGACGAGGACGCCCCGTCCGTGGCCCGGCTGCGGGAGCACGGGGCGGTCTTCATCGGCAAGACGACGACCCCCGAGTACGGCTGGAAGGGCGTGACGGACTCGCCGCTGAGCGGGGTGACGCGCAACCCGTACGACCCCTCGCGCACGGCCGGCGGGTCGAGCGGCGGCAGCGCGGCGGCCGTGGCGCTGGGCGCGGGGCCGCTGTCGCTGGGCACGGACGGCGGCGGCAGTGTCCGCATCCCGGCGTCGTTCTGCGGGATCTTCGCGCTGAAGCCGACGTACGGGCGGGTGCCGCTCTACCCGGCGAGCGCGTTCGGCACGCTGGCGCACGTCGGGCCGATGACCCGGGACGCGGCGGACGCGGCGCTGCTGATGGACGTCATCGGCCATCCGGACTCACGTGACTGGTCGGCGCTCGCCCCGCCGGCAGGTGCGTACACGGACGGCCTGACGGGCGGGGTGCACGGCCTGCGCGTGGCGTACTCGCCGTCGCTGGGCGGGCAGGTGGCGGTGCGTCCGGAGGTCGCGAGGGCGGTGCGGCGGGCGGTGGAGCGGCTGGCGGAGCTCGGCGCCTACGTCACGGAGACCGACCCGGACCTCACCGAACCGGTGGAGGCCTTCCACACCCTGTGGTTCAGCGGGGCGGCCCGGGTGACCGAGCATCTGGGACCGAAGCAACGGGAACTGCTGGACCCGGGCCTGCGCGAGATCTGCACACAGGGCGCCCGCTACTCGGCGCTGGACTATCTGGCCGCGGTGGACGTCCGGATGGACCTGGGGCGCCGGATGGGCCGCTTCCACGACACCTACGACCTACTCGTCACGCCGACCCTGCCGATCACGGCGTTCGAGGCGGGCGTCGAGGTACCGAAAGGATCCGGCCACCGGCGCTGGACGGGCTGGACGCCGTTCACGTACCCGTTCAACATGACGCAGCAGCCCGCGGCGAGCGTGCCGGTCGGCGCCGACGGGGACGGCCTGCCGATCGGTCTCCAGCTCGTGGCCGCCCGGCACCGGGACGATCTGGTGCTGCGGGCGGCCCACGCGCTGTACGAGGCCGGCGTGGCGTCCGCCGGCCGGCTCAGGCCCGCCGGAAGCTGAGCGTCTCCCCCGCCGCGCCCGACCTCCACAGGTCGTTGCACGCCTCGGCCATGGTGTCCAGGCCCTCGACGATCTGGCCCCAGACGATGCCGGGGACCCAGCCCACATCGGCGTTCAGCAGCAGGTTGTTGCGCTCGTAGAACAGGGCCAGGTCGACGAGCGTGGTCCCGGCGCGGACCTCGCGGTCGTAGCCGTAGGCCTTGGTCCCCAACTCCGCGCCCGCGAAGGCGAAATAGCACAGGTCGCCCGGAATGGGAGTGACAGTCGGGTTTTCTAGGGGTGGTTCGGTTTCGGCGAAAGGCGGGAAAAGGGCGTAGATCTCATTGCGTGCGTACTTCGCGTGGTAGACGTCACCGGCCAGCGGAAGGGCGTCCCAGACGGCCGCGCAGGTGATCGGCGCGCGGTCGTCCAGGAGCCTGGCCCGGCAGGTCACGTCGCGCTTGACCAGCGAGACTTCGATATATCGATCAGCCATGCCTCCATGGGAGTGCCCGCCGCCCCCGCGGTCAAGGGCGCACGGGGAGACGTGCGGGGCTTGAAAAGATCGGCATAACCCGGGTGCGGTCGGGTAGCCGCGCGCCCATGGCTCCACCACAGAGAAGCCCACTGAGAAGTCCGGAACCCATATCCCAGGCCGTATCCAGGCCCACACGCCGGTCGCTGCTCGCGGGGGTCGCGGCGCTCGGCGCGCTGGGCGCCGCCGGATGCAGTCGCGTGGCCACGGCGTCGAGCACCGAGGGCGGTGACCTGCTCGACCGGCTCCGGGCCGCGGGCGTCGTCCGCCTCGGCATCGCCGGTGAGATCCCGTTCGGGTTCATCGACACGAACGGCGAGCTGACCGGTGAGGCACCGGAACTGGCCAAGGTGATCTTCAAGCGTCTCGGCGTCGACCGGGTGCAGCCCGTGCCGACCGAGTTCGGCTCGCTCATCCCAGGCCTGAACTCCCAGCAGTTCGACGTCGTCGCCGCCGGGATGTACGTCAACCCCGAGCGCTGCGAGCAGGTCATCTTCTCCGACCCCGACTACCAGATGCTCGACTCGTTCATCGTCCGCAAGGGCAACCCCAAGGGGCTGCGCAGCTACAAGGACGTCGTCGAGAAGAAGGCGAAGTTCGCCACCGGGACCGGATACGCCGAGATCCAGTACGCCGTCGAGGCGGGGTACAAGGAGAGCGACATCCTCATCGTCCCGGACCAGGTGGCGGGGCTGAACGCCGTCGAGGCGGGCCGCGTGGACGTGTTCGCGGGTACGGCGCTCACCGTACGCGAGGTGGTGAAGAAGTCCGCCAAGGCGGAGGCCACCGAACCCTTCAAGCCGATCGTGGGCGGCAAGCCGCACGTCGACGGGGGCGCCTTCGCGTTCCGGCCGACCGAGACCAAGCTGCGCGACGCCTTCAACGTCGAGCTGCGCAAGCTCAAGAAGAGCGGCGAACTCTTCCGCATCCTCAAGCCGTTCGGTTTCACCGAGGCCGAGATGACGGATCTGACCGCGAAGGAGCTCTGCGGCGGATGACCTCGGGACTCTGGGAACTCGTACTGAAGGGCGTCTGGGTCACGATCCAGCTGCTCGTGTGCAGCGCGCTGCTGGCGGCTGCGGTGTCCTTCGTGGTCGGCGTCGCGCGCACCCACCGGCTGTGGATCGTCCGCTTCCTGGCGGGCTTCTACACCGAGGTGTTCCGCGGGACCTCGGCCCTGGTGATGATCTTCTGGGTGTTCTTCGTGCTGCCCCCGGCCTTCGGCTGGCAGCTGGTGCCGCTGTGGGCGGGCACGCTGGCGCTCGGCCTGACCTACGGGGCGTACGGCTCCGAGATCGTGCGCGGCGCGCTGACCGCGGTCGACCCGGCGCAGCGGGAGGGCGGGATCGCGCTCAGCTTCACGCCCTGGCAGCGGATGCGGCTGATCCTGCTGCCGCAGGCGGTGCCGGAGATGATCCCGCCGTTCTCCAACCTGCTCATCGAGCTGCTCAAGGGCACCGCCCTGGTGTCGATCATGGGCATGGGCGACCTGGCGTTCAGCGGCAACCTGGTGCGACTGGCGCTCCAGGAGAGCGCGGAGATCTACACGTACATCCTGCTCATCTACTTCGTGATCGCCTTCCTGCTCACCCGGGTCATGCGCGGGCTGGAGAAGAGGCTCAAGGCGGGTGTCGGGAAGAAGCCCGACAGCAAGACCCGGGCGCCTGAGCCGGTCGTGGTGGAGGCGGTCCGATGAACTGGGACTGGAGCGCGGTCTCCGACTTCATGCCGGACTTCTGGAAGGGTCTGCTGGTCACCCTTCAGATCCTGGTGATCGGTTCGCTGATCTCGTTCGCGCTGGGCCTGGTGTGGGCGCTGCTGATGCGGTTGCCGACGCGCTGGGTGACCTGGCCGGTCGGCGTCGTCACGGAGTTCGTCCGCAACACCCCGCTGCTGGTGCAGCTGTTCTTCCTCTACTACGTGCTGCCCGAGTGGGGCCTGACCTTCTCGGCGCTCGCCACGGGCGTCTTCGCGATCGGGCTGCACTACTCGACGTACACGATGCAGGTCTACCGCGCCGGTATCGAGGCCGTGCCGGTCGGCCAGTGGGAGGCGGCGACGGCGCTGAACCTGCCGCTGCGCCGGACGTGGTCCGCGGTGATCCTGCCGCAGGCGGTGCGCCGGGTCGTCCCCGCGCTGGGCAACTACGTCATCGCGATGCTCAAGGACACGCCCATGCTGATGGCGATCTCCGTGCTGGAGATGCTCGGCCACGCGCGCCTGTTCTCGCAGGAGCACTTCCAGTTCACCGAGCCGCTGACGGTGATCGGCGTGGCCTTCATCGTCATTTCCTATCTGGCCTCCCTTCTCCTGCGAGCCCTGGAGCGACGCCTTGCCCACTGACACTCTCCCCAACCCCGAGAAGAACCCCGCCAGGAGCACCGGCGAGCTGATCCGGCTGGAGCAGGTCACCAAGCGGTTCGGGAGCAACACCGTCCTGGACCACCTGGACTTCTCCGTCGACGCCGGCAAGCACGTCACCCTGATCGGACCGTCCGGCTCCGGCAAGACCACGATCCTGCGGCTGCTGATGACCCTGCTCAAGCCCGACGAGGGCACGATCACGGTCGACGGGCAGAAGCTGTTCCCGGCCTCCGACAAGGAGGTCCGGGAGGTCCGCAAGAAGATCGGGATGGTCTTCCAGCAGTTCAACCTGTTCCCGAACATGTCGGTGCTGCGGAACATCACCGAGGCACCGGTCACCGTCCTCGGCATGTCCAAGGACGAGGCCGTGGAGCGGGCCAAGGGCCTGCTGGAGATGGTGGGCCTGTCCGACAAGTGCGACGCGCACCCGGCGCAGCTGTCCGGCGGGCAGCAGCAGCGGGTGGCGATCGCCCGGGCGCTGGCGATGCGGCCGCAGGTGCTGCTCCTGGACGAGGTGACCTCCGCGCTCGACCCGGAGCTGGTCGCGGGCGTACTCGACGTTCTGCGGGACATCGCCCGTTCCACGGACATCACGATGCTCTGCGTGACCCACGAGATGAACTTCGCCCGGGACATCTCCGACCAGGTACTGATGTTCGACTCGGGCCGGGTCATCGAGTCGGGCCCGCCCGAGAAGATCTTCAGCGAGCCGGAGCAGGACCGCACACGGGAGTTCCTCAGCGCGGTGCTCTGACTACACCGCGTGATCAGGCAGAACACCGGGCCCGGTGACTGGGGCATGCGTTTGGCATATGCCAGCGGGCCAATGCCCCAGTCCGGGGGCCCGGGAATCTTGTCAACCCCCGCTCTCCGCGGGCCCTTTGCCGGTTATCGTGGAGGGGATTCGCTGTCCGGATTCACGGCCCAAACAGCAAGCGCAGGGGGAGACCACCGTGGCGCTGAAGCACGAGCCGCCGACCACCCCGTACCACTCGTCCCAGGAAGCCCTGCGCGTCCTGGAGACGGTGGCGCGGAGCTCCACCGGAGTCACCGACGCCGAGCTCGCCCGGCACACCGGCATCGGACCGGAGCGGCTGACCGCGCTGCTGCGCATGCTGCGCCGTGAGGGCTACGTCGAGCAGATCGCCGACGGCGCGTACGTCACGGGCGAGACGCTGGCCCGCCTCGGCTCCGCCCAGCACCGCGAGCAGGCCCTGCGCGACAAGCTCCAGCACGCCCTCGACCGGCTGCGCGACTCGGTCGGCGCCGCCGTCTACATGAGCCGGTACGTCGACGGTGAGATCAGGGTCACCCAGTACGCCGACAGCCCGGCCACTCCCAAGGTCAACGAGTGGGTCGACTTCCGCTCCTCGGCTCACGCCACCGCGATCGGCAAGAGCCTGCTCACCCAGCTCGACCACGCCGGCCGCCGCGACCACCTCGCCCGGCACAAGATGGCCCGCCTCACCTCGCGCACCATCACCAGCGACCGCCTGCTGCTCTCCCGGCTGGAGGCCCAGCCGCCCACCGTGCCCGTCCTGGACCTCCAGGAGTACGCGGTCGGCACAGTCTGCGCGGCCGTCCCCGTCACGGCCGGCTCCTCGGTCGGCTGCCTGGCCCTGTCCCTCCCGGTCGAGCAGGCCCACCGGCTGCGCCAGGCCGCGGACGCCCTCAACCGCAACGCGGCACCGGTCCTGCTCTCCATGGCGATCTAGGCCCGCTCCGGGTGGTCCGAAGCACCCCGAAGGACCGGGTATTATTTTCTCCGTCGCCACCGCGAGAACGCGCCATGCGGAACGCGGTCGGCGGGAGTCATGCGCCGCTAGCTCAGTTGGTTAGAGCAGCTGACTCTTAATCAGCGGGTCCGGGGTTCGAGTCCCTGGCGGCGCACCGGTGAAGGGCCTCTCGTGGGAGCGGGAGGCCCTTCGGCGTGTTCGAGATCCTCCCTGGTCAGCAGGCGGTACGCAGGCTCCCCCGGAGGCCGCCACCACACCGGGTCCGCGCACCTGAGGCCCTCCTTCCGTAACGCCGCCCGCTGGATCTTGTTCGTGGCCGTCACCGGCATCCGCCCCACCACCCGCACGAACCGGGGCGCCATCTTCGTCCCCAGGTCGGGCTGGGCGAGCAGGAACCCCGCGAACGCCTCCGGATCGAAGGTCCCGGCGATCGTCGCCATCACCTGGTCCCCGGTCACCGGGTCCGGCACCGCGTACACGGCGACGGCGGCGGCCCCCTCGTACCGGGCGAGGATGTTCTCGATCATCGCGGCCGCCAGGTTCTCCCCGTCGACGCGCAGGCGGTCGTCGGTGCGGCCGGCGAAGTAGAGACAGCCGTCGGCGTCCCGGTAGAAGAGGTCGCCCGTCCAGTACCAGCCGTCCTTGCGCCGCTCCGCCTCCGCCTCCGGATTGCGCCAGTAGCCCTCGAAGGGACTGGGCCCCTGGTTGACCAGTTCGCCGATCGCCTCGTCCCCGTTGAGCAGCCGGCCCGCCGCGTCGAAGCGGGCCGGCGGGCACTCCTCACGGCTCTCCGGGTCGAGGACGACGAGCCCGGGTGCCGCCCGGCCGACCGCGCCCGGCGGCGTCCCCGGCGACCACTGCACGGCCGCCCCGCCCTCGGACGAGCCGTACCCCTCCACCAGCCGCACCCCGAACCGCCGCTCGAAGGCCGCCGCGTCCACCGCGCCCGCCTCCGTTCCGAAGCCGAGGCGGAGGGGGTTGTCGCGGTCGTCGGGGCGGGGCCCGGTGGCCAGGACGTACTGGACCGCCCGGCCGACGTAGGTGAAGTACGTCGCCCCGTAGCGGCGTACGTCCGGCAGGAAGCGGGACGCCGAGAAGCGCCGGCGCAGCGCAACGCCCGCCCCGGTGACGAGTGCGGGCGCCCAGCCGGCGATCACCGCGTTGCCGTGGAACATCGGCATGCAGAGGTAGTGCACACCCTCCGGACCCAGGGCGAACTGGCCGGCCAGGGAGCGTCCGGCGGCTGCCAGGCGGCCCTGGGAGCACAGTGCGGCCTTGGGCGCGCCGGTCGAGCCGGAGGTGAAGTAGAGGAGGAAGCGGTCGTGCGGGGTGGCCCGGGAGGCGTCCGGGCATGCGTCCTCGTAGGGGATCAGGAGGCCGGCGTACTCCTCCGTGTCCGTCACCAGCAGGCGCACTCCGGGCAGATCCAGGCCCTTGAGCAGCGGCAGGTGGGTCCGCTCGGTGACCAGGATCCGGCACTCGGTGTGCAGGATGTCGCGGGCGAGTTCGGCGCCTCTGCGGGTGGGGTTCACGCCGGCGACCGCCGCCCCGGCCAGGGCCGCCGCGCCCAGCCACAGGGGGAACTCGGGGGTGTTGTCGAGGAGCACCCCGATGTGGGGCTCGGCGTCCGGCGGCAGCAGATCGGCGAGCAGGGCCGCCCGGGCCGCGGCTCCGGCCGCCACCTCGTGGTGGGTCAGGACCTGTTCCTCGCACCGCAGTCCGGGCCGGTGGTCGCCCCACCGGTCCCGTACGAGCTCCGCGACCGTACGTCCTGTGGACTCCATGGGCCGCAAGGTAGCTGATGCACCGTCAGATGTGGAGGGCCGCCGTGGCGTCACACCACGGTGAACATGAGATGGGCGACGACCATGAACACCAGGCAGAAGACGATGACCACGCCCAGAAACACCACCGCGCAGCCCGTGCCCGCCGCGAGCCTCCCCCGTGCCGGCGCGTGGGCCGTGGCGCGCTCGGGGCGGTCCGGCAGGTAGTACACGGTGACGATGTCACCCTCCACGGTCGTCGCCGGACCGTTCGCCTCGTCGAAGCGGATCACGCGGGCGTCGTGTGCGGTGAACTCGTAGACGTGGTGCAAGGTGGTCCGCACACTGCTGTCACCGCCGCCACTCGTCGTCGTGTAGGCCCGCAGACACCGCGCCTGGGACGTGAACCCGCTGTTCCAGGCCCTGCTCACATCCTGCGCGCGGCGGGCGATCCCGGTCAGGGCGAAGATCGCCAGGGCGATCATGAGTGCCGGTACGACATAGAAGAAAGCCTGGAATGCCGCCATGGTGCCCCCCGATGTCCCGCACGGTCGCGATCGGCCGGCATGGGGAACCTACCCACACCGGCCGTACCGCCGCCTCAGGAGAACCTCAGAACGTCACGTCCGAGCACGCGTAGAACGCGTTGCCCGTGTCGGCGATCGTCCACACCGCCAGGATGACGTGGTGGCCGCTCAGCCCGGACGGCAGCCTGCCGCTGTGGGAGAGTGTGGACGGGGGCCGCTGGCCGTTGTACGGCACCGTGAAGAACGGCGTGAGGTTGAGGTCGGACCTGGCCAGGTTGTGGTTCTGGTTCCAGCCCGGCTTGGTGATGTAGTACTTGAAGTCGGTCGTGGCGTGCATGGCCGTGAACTGCCAGCGGAACGTGTAGGTCTGGCCACCGGTCACCTTGGTGGTGGGCCAGGCCCCGCCGGACGGCGTCCGCGGCGCGCTGAGCTGGCTGAACTGGCCGAGGCCGGCGTTGCATATCTGCCCGTCGGCCGGGCCGGAGGCCGGGAAGCCCTTCGGCCCCTCGACGCTCTGCGGTTCCCACTGGATCGGGCCGCAGTTGGTCACGGTGCCGTTCTGGCAGAGCTTCTGCCGGCTGACGGGGAGGTCGGTGTAGCCGTGGCCGCTGGCGCCGCCGGAGGAGAGTACGAGGGCTCCGGTCGTGGCCAGTCCCACCGCGGCTGCGGACAACTTGGTCCTTGTGCGCATACTGCCGCTCCTGGAGAACGTGGGGGATGTTCAGTGAGCTGTGCAGGTAGGTCTAGACCAAGTCTGAGGGTAGGGACGTCAGTTGAACATGTCCATACCAATCACGGAGCTGTTTCTCCCCGGCCCGCGCAGAACGCCACCGTCAGGTCCTTCACCAGCGCCTTCCGCTCGTAGTCGTCGAGTTCGACCAGCCCCCGCATGGTCAGCCGGGTCACCGTGTCCTCCACCGAGTCCACGACCGAGGTGAGCACGCTCGCCCGGTGTTGGGCGTCCAGGGCGGCGATGCGGCGGCGGTGCATCGCGGCGGCGACCTCGGGGGCGTACTCCACCCGGACCGGCTGCACCGAGAACACCTCCAGGCCGACCACCGCCGCGTCGGCCGCCACCAGCCGGGTCAGCGCCTCGGCCGCCGCGTCCGTGGAGCCCTTGCCGCCGGGCATCTCCACCGGCACCCGGGCCAGCGCCGCCTCGACGCACTCGCGCAGATACGTCTCGTGGTCCTCGACACCCAGCGTGGCCCGCGCGGTGTCCCGCACCCGCCACACCACCAGGATCACCACCCGCAGCGATACCCCGTTCGCGTCGACGGCGGGGACCGGCTCGCTGCGCCAGTGCCGCAGCCGTACGTCCACCCGGCGGCGCAGCAGCAGCGGATTGACCCACAGCAGACCCGAGCGCCGGACGGTCCCCCGGTAGCGGCCGAACAGATCCAGCACCCAGGCCCGGCCGGTCCGGCCCCGGGCCAGCCCGCCGAACCCGAACAGCCCGAGCGCCCCGGCCCCCGCGTACGCCGCCCACTGCGCGGGACCGAGCCCGGCCCCGGCGTGCGCGGGCAGCCGCAGCGCCTCCAGCACGAGCGGCGGCAGCAGTCCGGCCCACCACGAGGTGACCGCACACCCGGCCGCCCCGCAGGCCCCGGCCAGTACACCCGCCGCTCCGGGCAGCACCCGCGCGGACCGCTCCACCAGGTCGGGGTCGGCCCGCGGCAGCGGGCGCGGCGCCAGGGCCGCCGGGCGTCCGAGGCGCGGCTGCTCCCCCGTGCCCCGCCTGCGGGCGACGACCGCCGGCTTCAGCGGTACCGGCGCCGGGTCGGGGTCGTCGCGGAACAGCAGGTGGACGGGGATCTCGGTGGTGGCCTCGTTCTGGATGAGCCGGGCGGGCCTGACCGGTCCGTCGGGCTCGGACGTGTGGGAAGTGGTCGTACTCATGGGTGCCTCCAGCCTCCGCGCCAGATGCGTCGCAACGGGTGATCCCCGGTGCCGGGGTCGGACCCCTCCGAGGAGGGCTTCTACGAGAAGAGCCGCCGCCAGGTCTCGGGCCCCGGGTAGCCGTCCGCCGCGCCGCCCCGCCAGCCCTGGGTGCGCTGGAAGGCCTCGACGGCGCGCCGGTCCGCCTCACCCCAGCGCGGCCCCGGCCCGACCCGGTAGAACCTGCCGAACCCCTTCCGCACCAGCTGCCTCCCCAAATGGGTGATGTACGTGTTGCTGGCGCCTGGCCGGAACATCGCCCGGCCCGGGTAACCGGGGACCCCGTGGGAGGAGGGCGGCGGCCCGACCGCCCCGGCCTTCACGTCCTTGCCCTTCCCCGTGACCAGCAGCTCCCAGGTGCGCGGGCCGGGCAGGCCGTCCGCGTCGGCGCCCGTCCAGCCCTGGGCCAGCTGGAAGGCCCGGGTCGCCCGCCGGTCCGCGTCCGTCCAGCGCGGTCCCGGGCCCGCGGCGTAGGAGCCACCGGCCCCACGCGCGACGAGCATGCGGCCGAGCAGCGTGACGTACTTGTTGTTCGCGCCGGGGCCGAAATACGCCGCCCCCGGGTAGGGCGCGACGGCGGGTGCGCCCGGTTTCCCGTCGGCCGGTTCCTTGCCCGGCACGGTCCCCTGTTCCGTCCCCGGCTGCTCCGGCGTGACGCCCTTGTACCGGTAGGGGACGTACCGGTCGGAGTCGCTCCAGTAGGCGTACGGGGTGGACTGCCGGCGGGTGTGCGGGCGGGTCTGCTCATAGGCGATGTAGTAGGTGTGCGTGGAGTCCGTCCAGCCGCCGAAGATGACGACGTGCGAGCCGCTCTCGGGGTCGGCCGGATTGTGGAACAGCAGAATGTCGCCCGGCTGGAGTTCCGACTTGGAAATCCGCTCACCGAATTGGGCGAGACTGCCCGTCCATTCGTTCCCGGGCAGCTTCCAGGCCATGGAGACGTAGCCCGAGCAGTCCTGCCGGTAACCGTCGGACCAGAAGTCGTTCATGTTGTACGGCACCTTCGCGGCGACCCACGTCCTGGCCCGGCTGATGATCTCCGTACGGGTGATGGCGGTGGGCTTGAGGGTGGCCGAGGGGTCGGCGGGACGGCCGCCGGGGCCGTGCAGCGGGGCCTTCCCGCCCTGAGGAGTGTCTGGCTCTTCACCTGCGGAAACCCCGGGTCGGTGGGGTGCGTGCGGGGCGGCCGCGGCCGGCACGGCGTGGCCCGCGCCGAGCGCCGCCGAGGCCACGGCGGCCAGGGCGAGGGCACGGTGTGCGGCCGGGTGGGCGGTGGTGCGGCCGGCCCAGGAATGCGGCAGGACGCGGCGCCAGTGGACGCATCCGGGGCAGTCGCAGTCGCTCGCGGGGGCGAATTCCTCGAATACCGGCGACTCCATGCGATTCCCCTCACACTTCCGGCGGAAAAGGCCGCGCCTGTGCCCGTCCGGGCGCGCGTCGTCAGTTTCTCAACTGTCCTCCGCACGCGCATGCTGACGGTCCGAATGATGTACCCGGCGCTCTTGACGGGGACCGGCCGGGCCCGGGCGGGTGGTCAGGAGCACCTCCGGACGTCCTGTAGAGTTACGCCGTCAGCGCGCGCCGCTAGCTCAGTTGGTTAGAGCAGCTGACTCTTAATCAGCGGGTCCGGGGTTCGAGTCCCTGGCGGCGCACCGACCGAAAGGCCCCTCGCGGAAGCGGGGGGCCTTTCGTATGCCTGCAGCCCTGGTGCGGTCTGGCCGGAACCCGGCCCCCCGCGCGAATGGCCGGATACCCTCTCGCCATGGCAGCGCGTGACCTCCAAGAGCGGATCAAGAAGCTCATCATCGACCGCCGGCTGGCCTCCGGGGCCCCGCTGCCGACCGAGCCCGAGCTGATGGAGTACCTCGGCGCGAGCCGGAACTCGGTGCGGGAGGCGCTGAAGGCGCTCCAGGCGATGGGCATCGTGGAGATCCGGCACGGCTTCGGCACCTACGTCGGCCCGATGTCCCTGGCCCCGATGATCGAGGGACTCGCCTTCCGCACGGTCGCCGGGCACTACCGGGGCGAGGACTCCCTGCTCCAGCTGCTGGAACTGCGGGAGGCGGTGGAGACCGGGCTGGTCTCCCGGCTCGCGGGGCGGATACCGGAAGCGGACCTCATTGAACTGGACGGGCTCGTCGACCGTATGGAAGAGCAGGCCGCGCGCGGAGCCGGTCTCGCCGAGACCGACCGTTCCTTCCACGCCACCCTCTACCGGGGGCTGGACAACGTGCTGCTGAGCGAGGTCCTGGAGGCGTTCTGGGACGCCTTCCACCGGGTCCGCACGGACCTCGGCGGCGTGCCGCAGGACCCGAAGGTGACCTGCCGGCAGCACCGGGAGATCCTCGACGCGGTCCGGTCCGGCGACTCGATGCGGGCGGAGGATGCCATAAGAGAGCACTTCGGGAACATCCGCGCCCGCCTGTCCACAACGGCTCCACAGGGCCCCCACACCCGCCACAATGAACGCGTATGACCGGTAAACACCGCGTTTCGCATCTTGCGATCATGATGAACACCGTAGAACCCTGGTTTTCTGGTTTTTCAAGATGCTGCGCTTACGCGGCAGTTGGGGGGCAAAAGAGCCGGTTGCCGACCGGGCGGGGGTAGGGGCCCCCGTTCATGGAGCGATGCCGTGGGGGGCATCATGCAACCGGAAGGTCGCGTTGCCATGTCTATAAGGTGTGGATGACGTGGTGGCCGCGACCCACCACTGATACGTCTGTGAAGGTCGAGGGGGACCTGCGGCAGGCGGTAAGAAGCTACGCAACACGCGGTGTCCGCGTGTGGGGGGATGACTCATGACGTCGAGGCCGACGGGCGCCCGGCAGCAGGACCACGACCCGTCCCAGACCACCCAGCTCAGGGTGCCGGCGCATCGGATGAGCACCACGGGGACGTTTCGGCGGATCAAGAAGACGCTGCCGAGATACGACTACGAGCACTACAGCCGGCTCGCTGGTCCCCTCACCCAGCCCGATCCGACCAAGCCCTACAAGGTGCAGTACCGGTCGCTGCTCTCGCAGGAACCGCACCGTATAAGAGTCGCGCTGATGCTGGCCGCGGCCCCGGTGCTGTCCGTGGTGCTGCTGGTGTGGCTGCTCCAGCCCGAGCACTGGACCGAGCGCGACTACCCGGCCTTCGACTGGCTGCCCGCGCTCGACGTGGTGATGCTGGTCGCGATCGGTCTGATCGAGTTCTTCCGCTGCATGAACGTGGTGTCGAACGCGCACGCCACGCTGGTCGCCCGCGACCCGATCCCGGTGGTGCCCGAGACCGGCACCAGAGTGGCCTTCCTCACCTCCTTCGTGCCCGGCAAGGAGCCGCTGGAGATGGTGACGAAGACGCTGGAGGCCGCGGTGAAGATCCGCCACCGGGGCCTCATGCACGTCTGGCTGCTCGACGAGGGCGACGACCCCGAGGTGAAGGCGGTCTGCGAGCGCCTCGGCGTGCACCACTTCTCCCGCAAGGGCGTCGCTAAGTGGAACCAGGCCAAGGGCCCGCACCGCGCCAAGACCAAGCACGGCAACTACAACGCCTGGCTGGAGGCGCACGGCGACGACTACGACTTCTTCGCCTCGGTCGACACCGACCACGTGCCGCTGCCCAACTACCTGGAGCGGATGCTCGGCTTCTTCCGCGACCCGGACGTCGGCTTCGTCATCGGCCCGCAGGTCTACGGCAACTACGACAACCCCATCACCAAGGCCGCCGAGTCGCAGCAGTTCCTCTTCCACGCGCTGATCCAGCGCGCGGGCAACCGCTACGGCTCCCCCATGTTCGTCGGCACCTCCAACGCCGTGCGCATCAAGGCGCTGAAGCAGATCGGCGGTCTGTACGACTCGATCACCGAGGACATGGCGACCGGCTTCGAGATGCACCGCCACAAGAACCCGGCGACGGGCAGGAAGTGGCGCTCGGTCTACACCCCGGACGTGCTCGCGGTCGGTGAGGGCCCCAGCGCCTGGACGGACTTCTTCACCCAGCAGATGCGCTGGTCGCGTGGGACGTACGAGACGATCCTCAAGCAGTACTGGAAGGGCTGGTACTCGCTGCCGCCGAGCAAGCTCTTCAACTACACGATGATGATCATCTTCTACCCGATGTCGGCCCTGAACTGGATCCTGGCGGCGCTGAGCTGCTGCCTGTTCCTGGGCCTGGGCGCCTCGGGTGTGAACATCGACCCGGCGGTCTGGCTGATGCTCTACGGCAACGCCTCCGCGCTCCAGATCGGCCTGTACGTCTGGAACCGCCGGCACAACGTCTCGCCGCACGAGCCGGAGGGCTCCGGCGGTGTGGCCGGCATGGTGATGTCCGCGCTGTCGGCGCCGCTGTACGCGAAGGCGCTGATCGACTCCGTACTGCGGCGCAAGAGCAAGTTCGTGGTCACGCCCAAGGGCGACTCGGCCAGCCCGGACCGCTGGTTCGGCACGTTCCGCTACCACTGGTACTTCGTCGCGATCTTCGGCGCGTCGATCGCGGCCGGCTTCGTCTACGGCCACTCGCACCCCGCGATGATCATCTGGGCGACGTTCGCGCTGCTGATCACCGCCTCGCCGGTCTTCGCCTGGCGCTGGCAGCTTCGGCAGGACGCGAAGAAGCCCGCCGCACCCGCCGTGGAGCAGCCGCAGGACCCTGCGGGGCCGAACCGGACGCAGCCGCTGCCCATCCCGCAGCAGCCCGCGGCCCACGCCCCGCAGCACAAGCCCGGTTGGGCCGCCGCCCCTGGCGGAAACGGGGAGGTCGGGGGGACCGACCAGACCATGCAGATCGCCCTTGGTGGACTTGGGGGACGTAAGGAATGAACGACCGTGCAGGCCGCCGCCGGGCCCGTCGACTCGCGATCGGCACGGCGGTGGTACTCGCGCTGGCCGGGATGAACGGGCCGTGGCTCTACCGCTTCAGCACCGAGAAATACCACCAGTACAAAATCAACAAGCCGGAGTACAAGGCCGCGAACGGCAAGTGGGAGATCATCGATTTCCCCGAGGAGTACCGGCAGAACACCATCCACGCGGCGCTGCTGCGCACCGGCAAGGTGCTGCTCGTCGCGGGGTCGGGCAACAACCAGGACAACTTCGACGCGAAGAAGTTCGACACCCGGATCTGGGACCCGGTCAAGGGCACCATCAAGAAGGTCCCCACCCCGGCCGACCTGTTCTGCACCGGCCACACCCAGCTCGCCAACGGCAATCTGCTGATCGCGGGCGGCACCAAGCGGTACGAGAAGCTCAAGGGTGACGTCACCAAGGCCGGCGGCCTGATGATCGTCCACAACGAGAACCCGGACAAGCCGATCACGCTGCCCGCCGGCACCAAGTTCACGGGCAAGGAGAACGGCAAGACCTTCGTCTCGAAGGACCCGGTGCTCGTGCCGCGCGCGAAGAAGGTCTTCGACAAGGCGACCGGCAGGTTCCTGCGCAACGACCCCGGCCTCGGCCGGATCTACGTCGAGGCGCAGAAGCGGGGCAAGAAGCACGAGACGGGCACGCAGGACAACTACCGCGTGCACGGCCTGAAGGGCGCCGACGCCAAGAACACCTACGGCATCGCGCAGAAGCTCGCCCTGGACAAGAAGGACTTCCAGGGCATCCGGGACGCCTTCGAGTTCGACCCCATAGCCGAGAAGTACATCAAGGTCGACCCGATGAAGGAGGCCCGCTGGTACCCGACGCTCACCACCCTGAGCGACGGGAAGATCCTCAGCGTCTCCGGCCTCGACGACATCGGCCAGCTCGTCCCCGGCAAGAACGAGGTCTTCGACCCGAAGACCAAGAAGTGGACCTACACGGACAAGGTCCGGCAGTTCCCGACCTACCCGGCGCTGTTCCTCATGCAGAACGGCAAGGTCTTCTACTCGGGTTCCAACGCGGGCTACGGGCCGGACAACGTGGGCCGTGACCCGGGCGTGTGGGACGTGGACACCAACAAGTTCACGAAGATCCCCGGCCTGAGCGACCCCAAGCTGATGGAGACGTCCGGCACGGTGCTGCTGCCGCCGGCGCAGGACGAGAAGTACATGGTGATCGGCGGCGGCGGTGTCGGCGAGTCCCAGCAGTCCAGCGAGAAGACGAGGATCGTCGACCTGAAGGACGACGACCCGCGCTTTGTGGACGGCCCGTCCCTGGACAAGGGCACCCGCTACCCGAACGCCTCGATCCTGCCCGACGACAGCGTGCTGATCTCCGGCGGCTCGGAGGACTACCGGGGCCGCAGCGACTCCAACATCTTCGAGGCGCGCATCTACGACACGGAGAAGAACGACCTCAGGCGGGTCGCCGACCCGCTGGTGGGCCGCAACTACCACTCCGGGTCGATCCTGCTGCCCGACGGCCGCGTGATGTTCTTCGGCTCCGACTCGCTCTACGGCGACAAGGCCAACACCAAGCCGGGCAAGTTCGAGCAGCGCATCGAGATCTACACGCCGCCGTACCTCTACGGCAGCGGGGACCAGCCCTCGCTGTCCGGCGGGCCGCAGACCATCGAGCGCGGGGGGACGGGGACGTTCACCTCGTCGGACGCGTCGAAGGTCCAGAAGGTCCGGCTGATCCGCCCGAGCGCCGCCACGCACGTCACGGACGTCGACCAGCGCTCGATCGCGCTGGACTTCAAGGCGTCCGGCAACAAGCTGACGGTGACCATGCCGAAGAACCGGAACCTGGTTCAGGCGGGCTGGTACATGCTGTTCGTGACGGACGACCGGGGCACGCCGAGCAAGGCGCAGTGGGTCAAGGTGCCGTAGGAACCGGCTGATCGGGGCGCTCTCCTGTGCGGAGGGCGCCCCTTCGCGTGCCCGGGCCTGGACGGGAAACACGCTGATCCGCGTCCCGTCCGCTCCCGGAGGCCCGGCCGGGCTTCTAGGAACTGGCCTTCGCGAGCTTCAGCGCGTAGTCCGCCCACCACTGGCCCGCCTTGGGCCCGCCCTTGCACTCGCCGTCCGACTCCCCCGGCCGCTTGACCCACAGGTACGCGTCGACCAACGGGTCCGCCGTCTTCGTCGTCGGCGTCTCGCCCAGGGCGCGGCCCGGCGGGTTGCACCAGCGTTCGTCGGGGTTGCCCTGGGTGTAGGGGCCCTTGCCGTTGCGGCTGGTGTCGATGACGAAGTGCTTGCCACCGACCTTGGCGGAGAGCTGCTTGCCGTAGGCGATGGAGTCTTCGGTGGAGTAGAAGTTGGAGACGTTGACGGAGAAGCCGTCGGCCTGTTCGATACCGGCCCACTTCAGCGGCTCGAAGATCTGGTCGGGGTTCTGCCAGCCGGCGTTGCCCGCGTCCAGGTACACCTGTGTGTTCTTCAGCGACTTCAGCTTGGTGACGGCACCCTTGAGGAGGTCGTAGCGCTCCTCGTGGAACTGCTCCGGGGTGCAGCCGTCCACCAGGTGCAGCAGCGCGTCCGGTTCGAGGATGACCGCGGCGGAGCGGTCGCCGATGCCCGACGCCACGCCGTCGAGCCACTCGCGGTAGGCGTTGCCGTCGGCGGCGCCGCCCTGCGAGTACTGGCCGCAGTCGCGGTGCGGGATGTTGTAGAGGACGAGCAGTGCCGTACGGCCGGCCTTGTCGGCGGCCTCGGTGAAGCCCTGGGTCTGCTTCTGCGGGTCGTCCGGGCCGATCCACTCGGCGACCGGCTGCTCGGCGATCTTGCGGATCTGCTCGGCGTCCTGCTTCTTGCCGGCTTTCTCCAGGGCTGCGACCTGCTGTGCCGCGGTGCCGTCCGGATTGACCCAGAACGGGGCGGTCTCCTTGGGCTGCTGTGTGATCCCGGCGCCCGTGTCATCGCCGGGGTCCGATCCGTCACCCCCGTCGGACGAACACCCCGTGACCAGCAGTGCCGCCCCCAGCACCACTGCGGACATCCGCCTCGCGGCGGACGCCCTTACCCCCCTGCTGCCGTACATCCACTCCCCCTTGGGTGCACCGTTCCAAGTCTCAATCCTGACATACGTCCCGCGATCCCCACGAGGCGGAAGCCACCTGCACGGATGACGCAGAGCCACCGTATCGGGACTTGGCGTCATCCAACCTCTAGGCCCGGGTGGGCCTTTGGTTCTAGAGTCTTCTCAGCAGGGCCCGGCCTCCGGCCAGAGCTTCACCCACCGTGGCTCCCGCGACCTCCCGCGCAGCTCGCCGGGTTACTCCCGCAGCCCGGGCGCGCGCGGTCGAGGACCAGCCCGGTCGGCGACTTCAGGGGGAGCGGGTCGTCGACCGGGCTGGGGGCGCGCCCGGCCGTCAGAGGCCCGTGCCCGTCAGGTACGCCGACACCACCACGTTCGCCGTGTAGCTGCGGGTCGTACGGTCGAAGCTGCCGCCGCAGGTGACCAGCCGCAGCTCGGCCCGCCCGGACTCGCGGGGACCGTAGGCCTGGTGGGCGTCGAAGTGGTCGCGGGTGAGGACCTGGACGGACTCGACGGTGAACTCCGCGACCTTGGCGTCGGCCCGGATCACCCGGATCGTCTGGCCCGGCCGCATGGCACTGACCTTGTAGAAGACGGCCGGCCGGGTGTCGGTGTCGACGTGACCGACCATCAGCGCGGTCCCCGGCGCCCCGGGGGCCACGCCGCCCGCGTACCAGCCGACCGCGCCCGGCTGGTCGTACGGCGGCGGATCGAGCGCGCCGCGCGCGTCCAGACCCCGCGCCACCACGGGCGCCTGCACCCCGAGCCCGGGGATGTCGACGCGCTGCGGCAGCGCGTCGCCCAACGGGCGGTGCGCGGGCGGCAGTTTCACGTCCGGGGGCCGTCCGGCCGCCGCCATGTCGCCCGTGGTGGGCGCTGACATGCCGTGCCGTACGTCGGTCACCTCACGGCCCCACAGCCACAGCCCGAGCAGCAGCGCCACCCAGGCGACACCGGCCAGCAGGCGGCCGGTGCCCGAGGAGTGTCCGTTGATTCGGTCCTGGTCGGACATGGTCAGTCCGTTCCGCGGCTCCGGCGGACACCGCCCAGCGCGACGACCACCGCGGCCACTCCCGCGAGAATCAGGCCGGTCACCCCCTGCGCCGTACCGGGACCGGCCCCGCGGTCCTCGGCGGCGACGAGGTCCGCCGCGCCACCGCCGCCCGCCTGGACGGGGGCGACGGGTGAGGGGTAGGCGCCCGGCCGCCGGGCGTCGGACCGCTGCTCATCGCCCCCGGGCGCGGGCCGCTGCCCGCCGTCGCCGGACGCGGACGGCTGCCCACCGCCCTCTGGCATGGGCGGCTGCCCGACGGTCCCGGGTGCAGGTGGCTGCCCGATGGTCCCGGGTGCGGGCGGCTGCCCGATCGCGCCGGTTGCGGGCGGCTGTCCGATCGCGCCGGGTGCGGGCGGCTGCCCGATCGCGCCGGGTGCGGGCGGCTGCCCGACGGTCCCGGACACGGATGCGGGCGGCCGGTCGCCGGTCCAGGTCGCGGGCGGCTGTCCACCGGTCCCGGTCCCGGACACGTACGAATGCTCGCTCCCCGCCCCGGACGCGGACCGCTGCCTCTCGCCCTCCCGGACGGTGAACGTGCCGGTCCGTTCACTCTCCCCGCAGGTGACCTTCACGGCGTACGTCCCCGCGTCGAGCGTGGAGCGGACGTGGCTCTCGCCGACGAGTTCACCGTCGGTGACGGTGAGCCGCGCGTCCGCGACGAACGCCGCCGAGCGGGCGACGGCCGTCCTCTCCGCGCAGTCGGTCACGCGGAGCGTGACGTCACTGCCGGGCGCGGGGGTCGCCGGGGTCACCGAGACGCCCCCTGCGTCCGCCGCGTAGGCCGCCGGGGTGAGGACGGCCGCGACCAGGACGCTCGTACAGACAGTGACTCTCAGGGAACCCATCGTGAACCTCCAGACGCCTGGAGCCTCCCCCGCACGGTCGGCCACCGCATCCTCAGGGAGGCGGGGGCTGCTCCATACGGGTGGCGACGGGTTTGAGCGCCGGTCTGCTGCCCGGCGGGGTCAGACGCGGTCGACGAGGTCCGCGATCGAGTCCACGACCTGTGACGGCCGGTACGGGAAGCCCTCGACCTGGTCGGGCCGGGTCAGGCCGGTGAGCACCAGGAACGTCTGCATCCCGGCCTCCATGCCCGCCAGCACGTCCGTGTCCATGCGGTCGCCGATCATCGCGCTGCTCTCGGAGTGTGCCCCGATGGCGTTCAGCCCGGTCCGCATCATCAGCGGGTTCGGCTTGCCCGCGAAGTACGGCTTCTTGCCGGTCGCCTGGGTGATCAGCGCGGCCACGGCACCGGTCGCGGGCAGCGGGCCCTCGGTGGACGGGCCCGTCTCGTCGGGGTTGGTGCAGATGAAACGGGCGCCGGCGAGGATGAGCCGCACCGCCTTCGTCATGGCCTCGAAGGAGTACGTGCGGGTCTCGCCGAGGACGACGTAGTCCGGCTCGTGGTCGGTCAGGATGTAGCCGATGTCGTGCAGCGCGGTGGTCAGACCGGCCTCGCCGATGACGTACGCCGAGCCGCCCGGCCGCTGGTCGTCCAGGAACTGGGCCGTGGCCAGGGCCGAGGTCCAGATGCTCTCGATCGGCACCTCCAGGCCCATGCGGCGCAGCCGGGCGTGCAGGTCGCGCGGGGTGTACATCGAGTTGTTGGTGAGGACCAGGAAGGGCTTCCCGGACTCGCGCAGCTTCTTGAGGAAGGCGTCGGCGCCGGGGATCGGTACACCCTCGTGGATGAGCACACCGTCCATGTCGGTGAGCCACGACTCGATGGGCTTGCGGTCTGCCATGTGCGGGATCTCCTGCCGTACGCGGGCCGGCGTGCGCCTTGGGGCCAGGAGCCCAAGCCTAGACAGTGGCCGGATCTTGGGGAATGGCCTGCGTACGGCATCCCGACAGGCGGGACAGGTCCACGCGCCTCAGCGGCGCCGGCGCGCGAGGAGCAGTGCCCCGCCGCCGGCGAGCAGTACCGCCGCGGCGGCAGCGGCGACCTGGCCGCCGGATCCCGTCCGGGCGAGTTCCTCGGCGAACGGGAAGCGGTCCTCACGTGGCGGGACGGACTCGCCGGGCTCCGGCGGGGAGTCCGTGCCGCCGTCGGCCTCCGGCTCACCCCGGTCGACCGGGCCGTCGCCGTCGATCCCGAACCGGTAGTCGTTCGACTGCCCGACCCAGTCGCCGTCGTCGTCGTGCCGCTGCACCACGGCGGCGTTGGCGGTGACGTCGTTCGGCACGGCGTCCGAGGTGACCGCGAGCCGCACCTTCACGGTGACGGTCTTCCCCGGTCCGACGGTGAACCCGGCGAAGCGGTCCTCCTCGTCGGCGAACGCCCCGACGAGCTCGTCCTCCCCGGTCTTCTCGAACCGCACGGGGTGCGCCCGCGCCCCCTCGAAGAACTCCAGCCGGGGCTGCGAGGGCTCCAGCGCCCGCTTGTCGTCGACGAGCACGACGACGGGGTGGATACCGGTGCACGGCCGGCCGGTCGTGTTGGTCAGGTCGAGATACCAGGTCCCGGACCCGCCCCCGGCCGTGTAGGTGCCGGGCCCGCCGTGGATGCGGGTGGTGAGCGGAAAGGTGTGGTCGTCGGGCGCGGCACAGGCGGGCGCCGGGTCGTCCGCGTACGCCGGATGGGCCCCAGTGAGCAGGACGGCGGCTGCCGCCGCCAGGCAGAGGTGAGCGGGCGTGCAGGGTCGCATGGAGATGTGACATTGCCGGAAGGAGCCTGCCGCTAGCCGACACCGCCGGGAACACCCCCGAACGGCGGCGCGAATCCGCCCGGACGGCGGACATCCCGAAGGGCCGAGAGGATCCTCAGTGGCGCCCGAGTGCCTTCGCCCGCGAGTGGGCCCAGCCGGTCAGGAGGACACCGGCGGCGGTGAGGACCGCGTAGGCCACCAGCGTGGGGAGGAAGCCGCCGGGGAGCCCCTCCAGCAGCCCCCGGTCGCCGTGGTCGACGAGGAGCCGGACGAGTGCCTGGGCGCACACGACCATCATCACCATGCCGAGGACCCGGAGGACGTCGTACTTCATGGCCTTCCCTTCCGTGGGAGAGGTGTGACGTTGACGTTACGAACGTATCAATCGGCAGGCACGTGATCAGCCTTGCAACAGCTCAACTTTCGCTTTACGTCACACTTTCTCGGCGCGCTATCGTGAAGGCGTGCGTGACGAAAAGAAGGGGACGTGCCCGGTGTGCGGCAAGCCCACGGCCCGTCCGGGCCGGGGCCGCCCGCCCGTGTACTGCTCCCGGAGCTGCCAGGCCCGCGCCTACCGCCGGCGCCGGCAGCCGCTGCCCGCCCCGGACAGCCCGCCCGCGCCCCGGCCGACGGACATCCGGGCACGGCAGCGGCGCCGGATCGCCGAGGCGGTGTGGCGTATCGCGGCCGAGCAGGGGCTGGACGCGGCGAGCATGCGCAGGATCGCGGCCGAGGCCAGGGTGTCGCTGCGGGTCGTGCAGTACCACTTCGACTCCAAGCACGCCCTGATGGTCGACGCGCTGCGGCTGCTGCACGAGGAGAACGAACGGCTGGCCCAGGGACGCATCCCGTACGACATGACGGAGCCATGCGCGCTGCTGCGGGCGGTGCTGGACGAGTTCCTGCCGCTGGACGAGCAACGCGCCTTCGCGCTGCGCGTTTTCACGGCGTACTACGCGCGGAGCCTGACCGACCCCGTGCTCGCGGAGGTCTTCCTGGCCGCCGAACAGCCCCTGGAGCGGCTCGTGGCGGACATCATCGGGGTGGGCGAGGCGGCAGGGAGCACCGCGCCGGGCATCGACCGGGTGCACGAGGCGGACCTGCTGGTGTCGGGAGCGGTCGGGCTGGGCCTGGACGTCCTGCACGGCCGCCGCTCACTCGCGGACGTGCGGACGGTGCTGGAGTACCACCTGGGGCGGATCTTCCCCGACGCCACCCGCACACTCCGGCCGAATCCGGCCCCCGACCCGCGCCGGGCCCCCGTCCCCACCACGAATCCGGCCCCCGACCCTCAGCCGTCTCCCCGCCCGAACACCGGCCCCAGCACGAGCTGAGCCGCCCCCACCGCCACGACTCGCCCGCCGCCCGGCGCGACACGTACCGGCACGGCGTCCTCCCCGGTCCGCCGGGCCCGCGCCCCCAGCACCGCCCCGACCCCCCGCACGAACGCCTCCGGTGTCGCGGCCACCGTCCGCCCGCCCAGCAGGACGACGTCGATGTCGAGCAGCCCGACCAGGTTCGCGGCGCCCGATCCCAGCACCCGCGCCGCCTCCTCGACATCGCCGCGCGCCACCGCACCGAGGCACAGCGCCTCCAGGCACCCGCGGTCGCCGCAGGTGCACGGCGGGCCGTCCAGCTGGATCACCTGGTGGCCGAACTCCCCGGCCCCGGTCCGGGCTCCCCGGTGCACGCTCCCGCCGATCACCAGACCGGCCCCCAGCCCCGTACCGAGGTGCAGGTACGCGAAGGAGCCGCCCTCGCCCCCGGCCGCCAGGCCCAGCGCCGCCGCGTTGGTGTCCTTGTCGACCACGACCGGCACCCCGAGCCGCTCCGCCAGCGCCTCCCGCAGCGGAAAGCCGTCCCACTCGGGGAAACCGGTCACCCGGTGCAGCACGCCCCGGACGTGGTCGAGCGGCCCGGGCAGCGCCACTCCGACTCCGAGCAGGGAACCGGCACGGGCGAGCAGCGACCCGGCGGGCAGCGCCTCCGTCGCCGTGACGTGCACGGTCTCGGTCGCCGTCGCCCGTACGGCTTTCGTCGCCGTCACGTGCACGGCCTCGGTCGCCGTCGCCCGTACGGCTTCCGTCGCCGTCGCCCGCACGGCATCCGCCCCCGGCACCTGCACGGCATCCTTCACCGTCGCCCGTGCCTCATCCGCCACCGGCACACGCATCGAATTCGCCACCGGCACCGGCACCGCATCCGCCACCGTCGCCCGCACGGCTTCCGTCACCGCCGTCAGCACCGCCCCCGCACCCGCCCCCAGGTCCAGCGCGGCCCGCCGCTCCCCCACCACCGTCCCGCGCAGATCCACGAGCACGGCCCGGACCTCGTCCCGGTCCAGGTGGACGCCCACCGCATACGCCGCCTCGGGCACCAGCCGCAGCACCGTGCGCGGCTTGCCCCCGGTCGACGCGCGGCGCCCCGCCTCCGCCGCGAGACCGTCCTCCCGCAGCCGGGCGGTGATCTTGCTGACGGCCTGCGGGGTGAGGCCGGTCCGCTCGGCGAGTTCGAGCCGGCTGATGCCGTCGGACCCGGCCGTCCGCAGCAGGTCGAGCACCAGCGCGGCGTTGTGGCTGCGCAGGGCGAGCAGGTTCGCTCCGGCCCCCGCACCAGTCATGCCGCCCACTCCACCCACTCCGCCCGTACGGTCGTCCGCCCTGTTCACACCACCCATTGTCCCCGGCGCTTGCACTTTGGCAACAGCGTTGCCAAAGTGGGTGGCATGACTGGCACACCCCTCGGCACCTCCGGCCCGCCCGGCTCGCCGCTCCGCGTCGGCCTCGTCGGCTACGGCCTCGCCGGCTCCGTCTTCCACGCCCCGCTGATCGCAGCCACCGAGGGCCTCGTCCTCGACACGGTGGTCACCTCGAACCCCGAGCGGCAGCAGCAGGCCCGCGCCGAGTTCCCGGACGTGCGCCTCGCCGCCGGCCCGGACGAGCTGTTCGACCGGGCCGGGGAGCTGGACCTGATCGTCGTGGCGTCCCCGAACAAGACGCACGTGCCGCTCGCGACCGCCGCGCTCGAGGCCGGTCTGCCGGTCGTGGTCGACAAGCCCGTCGCGGGCACGGCGGCCGAGGCCCGCGAACTGGCCGCCCTCGCCGAGGAGCGCGGCCTGCTCCTCTCCGTCTTCCAGAACCGCCGCTGGGACAACGACTTCCTCACCCTGCGCAAGCTGCTGGCCGAGGGCGAGTTGGGCGACGTCTGGCGTTTTGAATCTCGCTTCGAGCGGTGGCGTCCGAAGCCGAAGGGCGGCTGGCGGGAGTCCGGCGACCCCGCAGAGATCGGAGGTCTGCTGTACGACCTCGGCAGCCATGTCGTCGACCAGGCGCTGGTCCTCTTCGGCCCGGCGGCCGCCGTGTACGCGGAGTCGGACATCCGCCGCCCGGGCGCCGAGACGGACGACGACACGTTCATCGCCATCACGCACACCAATGGCGTCCGCTCCCACCTCTACGTCTCCGCGACCACCGCCCAGCTCGGCCCCCGCTTCCGCGTCCTGGGCTCCGCCGCGGGCTACGTCAAGTACGGCCTCGACCCCCAGGAGGCGGCCCTGCGCGACGGCCACCGCCCCGGGCCCGGCTGGGGCGTGGAGCCCGAGTCGCTGTGGGGCCGCGTGGGTTCCGGCGAGTCCCCGGTCACGGGAGGCGGCCGCCCCGAACCGACCCTCCCGGGCGACTACCCCGCTTACTATGCGGCCGTGGCGAAGGCCCTGCTGGAGGGCGCCCCGAACCCGGTGACCGCGCTGGAGGCGGCCGCCGCCCTGGACGTACTGGAGGCCGCCCGACGTTCGGCCCGCGAGAAGGTGACGGTGACCCTGTGACCCACAAGAGCAACCCTTCGCACAGCCAGGAGCTGACCCCGAAGTTCCACCCGGAGCTCACCCCGAGCCTGGAGGAGCTGGAGCAGCAGGAACGCCGCCTGGTGTTCCGCCAGTTCACCCACGACGACGCCTGGGCGCTCGGCTCGCTCCTCGTCGGCATGGCCCGGGAGCGGCAGGCCCCGGTCGCGATCGACATCCACCGCGCCGGTCAGCAGCTCTTCCACGCGGCGCTCCCCGGCTCCACGCCCGACAACGACGCCTGGATCGAGCGCAAGCGCCGGGTGGTCGAGCGCTACGGCTCCGCCTCCTACCTGGTGGGCGCCCGCTTCCGCGCCAAGGGCACGACGTTCGAGGAGTCCTCGCGCCTCGACCCCGACACGTACGCGGCACACGGCGGTTCCTTCCCGATCACCGTCGAGGGCGTCGGCGTGATCGGCGCGGTGACGGTGTCCGGGCTGCCGCAGCTCCAGGACCACCGGTTCGTGGTGGAAGCGCTGGAGGAGTTCCTCGGCAAGGACCGCTAGCGACCACTGTGGCGCCGAAATCACCGGCGCCGGCTCGGAATTACGGCCGGGCCCCTCCGGTTGGCACCTGCTGTACGCATGATCACGCACGGCGCCCAACCGGAGGGATCCCAACCGATGACCACCGCCCTGAAGGAAACCGTCGGCCGGTTCGGCATCTGGAGCGTAGGCCTGCGCTCGGAGGACCCGGACCGGCGCGGCGAGCTCGCCGAGGCCGCCGCCGAACTGGAGGAACTCGGCTACGGCGCCGTCTGGCTGGGCGGCAACAGCTCCGCCGCCAACGCCGCGCCGCTGATCGAGGCGACCTCGAAGCTCACCGTCGGCACCAGCATCCAGAGCATCTGGCAGCACGATCCGGACGCCGCCGGCACGGCCTTCGGGGAACTGGAGTCGGCCCACCCCGGGCGTTTCCTGCTGGGCCTCGGGGTGAGCCACGCCAAGCGCGTGGAGCAGTACGCCCGCCCCTACTCGGCCCTCGTCGGTCACCTCGACGGACTGGACGCCGAGGGCGTGCCGGCGGACCGCCGCCTCCTGGCCGCCCTGGGCCCGAAGTCGCTCCGGCTGGCCCGCGACCGGGCAGCGGGCTCGATCCCGTACCTGGTCACCCCGGAGCACACCGCGCACGCCCGCGAGATCCTGGGCGAGGCCCCGCTGCTGGCCCCGGAGCTGGGCGTCATCCCGGAGACGGACCCGGCCCGCGCCCGCGCCCTGGCCCGCGAGTTCCTGGAGATCTACCTCCCGCTGCCGAACTACACCAACAACTTCCTCCGGCACGGCTTCACCGAGGACGACCTGTCCGACGGCGGCAGCGACCGCCTCGTCGACGCCCTGTTCGCCTGGGGCGACGAGACGGCCATCCGCGCCAAGATCGACGCGTTCTTCGAGGCGGGAGCGGACCACCTCGCCCTCCAGGTCCTGGACGGCGAACCGCGCGACGCCCTGCCTAGGAAGGCGTGGCGCGACCTGGCTTCAGTACTGGACTGACCTTTCAGGGGCGCGGGGAACTGCGCGACCGGCCACGGACTGCCCGCAGCCGAAGGCCGACCGCGGTTCCCCGGCTCACCCAGCGGAGCGCCTACGCGTCCTTGAACTCCTGCCGCTGCCGCCCGAGCCCCTCGATCTCCAGCTCCACGACATCCCCGGCCCGCAGGAACGGCTTGGGCTCCGGCGCCCCCAGCGCCACTCCCGCCGGCGTCCCCGTGTTGATCACGTCCCCGGGGTACAGCGTCATGAACTGACTGAGGTACCGCACGACCTCCCCCACCGGGAAGATCTGCTCGGCCGTCGTGCCGTCCTGCTTCAACTCCCCGTTGACCCACAGCCGCAGCGACAGCCGCTGCGGATCCGGCACCTCGTCCGCCGTCACCAGCCACGGCCCCAGCGGGTTGAACGTCTCGCAGTTCTTCCCCTTGTCCCAGGTCCCGCCCCGCTCGATCTGGAACTCCCGCTCGGACACGTCGTGCGCCACCGCGTACCCGCCGACATGCGCGAGCCCTTCCTCCGCGGACCCCAGGTACCTGGCCGTGCGCCCGATGACGACGGCCAGCTCGACCTCCCAGTCGGTCTTGCGGGACGCGCGCGGCACGAGCACCGTGTCGTTCGGCCCGACCACCGTGTCCGGCGCCTTCATGAAGAGGACCGGCTCGGCGGGCGGCTCGGCGCCCGTCTCGCGCGCATGGTCGTGGTAGTTCAGCCCGATGCAGACGATCTTGCCGATCCGTCCCAGCGGCGGTCCGATCCGCAGCCCTGTGGCGTCCAGTGCGGGCAGCTCACCGGCGTCGGCGGCGGCACGGACCCGACCGAGCGCCGCGTCGTCCGCGAGCAGCGCCCCGTCGATGTCCGGCACGACGCCCGACAGGTCCCGCAGGGTCCCGTCGGCGTCGAGCAGTGCGGGCCGCTCGGTTCCCGCCGTACCGACTCGCAGCAGCTTCATGATCACGTCTCCCTCGATCGCGGGCGCCCGCCCGAGGCCTGCGACCCGGATGCGGCGGGCCAGCCATCGGAGGACTGGTCGATCCTCCAAGCTGGGAGTGCACTCCGCAATACCCAGTTCACGTACTGGACCCTGCCCGCCGCGTCACCGGTACAGCACAGCCCGCTCGACGACACTCCACGTCGTACTGGTCACGACGTACAGCGCGGCGGCCAGCGGCACGACCGCCACGGTGACGAGGGTGAAGAAGGACATGAACGGCATCACCTTGGTCACCGCCCCGAGCCCCGCCACCTGCTCACCACCGGCCGGGAGCGCCGGGTTCGCGGCCATCATGCGCTTGCTGAGGCGGTAGCTGAACGCGGCGACCCCGGCGACGACCACGAACAGCCCGGCGTAGACGAGCCCCGCCCCACCGAGGAGACCACCCTGGAGCGCGTCCACCCACCGCTCCCCCAGCGGCGCGGCGAACAACTGGTGATCGAGCAGCTCGTTGGCCCGCCCGCCGATCGTGTCGCTGGAGAACAGGTGGTAGAGCAGGAAGAACGCGGGCACCTGGAGCAGCCCGGGCAGGCAGCCGGCCAGCGGCGACACCTTCTCCTCGGCGTGCAGCTCCAACACGGCCCGCTGGAGCTTCTCGGGGTTCTTCCCGTGCTTCTTCCGCAGCTCGGCGATCTTCGGCTGGAGCGCGGTCCGGGCCTTCTGGCCGCGCGCGGCGGCCCGGGACAGGGGGTGGACGAGGAGTCGTACGAGCGCGGTGAACAGGACGATCGCGGCGGCGGCCGCGGAAGCGCCGAACAGCGGCTGGAGCAGGTCGGCGAGTCGCTCGACCAGGTTGGCGAAGACGGACATGGGTGAGCCCTCCGGGGGTCTCGTCGTGCCGGGAATGACATGGCGGCATGACGACCCGCGCGGGGCCGGCTACGTGAACGTGCCGGTGCGTACCGGGATTTCCCGGCACTCCCGGGATTCCCGGGGGTGTGCCCCTACGCGAAGGTCGCCCGGAGGGCGTGTCCGGGTGCCCGGGGCCGGGTGCGCCCCCGGGCGTCGGGATCGCGTTGGGGCAGGAAGGCCGTACGGAGGTCACGGTCGCGGATGGCCGTACGCACCCGGGTGCGCGGCACGGCGGGCGCGCAGCGCGAGGCGATCAGGGCACAGACCGCGAGCGCGGCGGAAGCGGCGGCGGTCGCGGCGAGCGCGACGGTGGCGGAGAGACTGCCGGTGTCCAGCAGCGCCACTTCCAGGACCAGGAAGAGCAGCACGAGAGCGGGACGCAGACTCGTCCAACCGCGGACCATCGGCTCCCCTCCTCCCGTACGTACGCTCGCTCGACTACCCGTTCTCTACGCTCTGTTCGTTATACAGGATCGCTCCGACGGTCGCGTCCGAGACTTCGTACACGGGTTTTAGAAAGGTTCGTCGCAACTCTCGACAACCCACCCGCCACACCCGATGCTTCTCGTTGCCATGAACGGGCCAACCCGCGACGCCGGGCCGGGGGGACCGGCGCCTGCCCCGATTCCCCTACGGAGGAGCCGTGATACGACGCAGAACCCTGCTGACCGCAGCAGGCGGTACGTTCCTCGGCAGCGCCCTGGCGACAGGCACCGCGCACGCGGACGCCACCATCGCCGTCAACCCCTCGACGACGTACGGCACCTGGGAGGGCTGGGGCACCTCCCTCGCCTGGTGGGCCAACGTCTTCGGCGCCCGGGACGACTTCGCGGACCTCTTCTTCACCACCAAGTCGGTTACGTACAACGGCAGATCGCTCCCCGGCCTGGGCCTGAACATCGCCCGCTACAACCTCGGCGCGTGCAGCTGGAACAGCGTCGGCGGCGAGACGATGGTCGAATCACCGAACATCCCCGCCTTCAAGCAGATCGAGGGCTTCTGGCAGGACTGGAACAACGAGGACCCCACCTCCTCGGCCTGGAAGTGGTCGGCGGACGCCAACCAGCGCGCGATGCTCGTGAAGGCGACACAGCGCGGCGCGATCACGGAACTCTTCGCCAACTCCCCCATGTGGTGGATGTGCGGCAACCACAACCCCTCGGGCGCGGCGGGCGGCGGCAACAACCTCCAGACCTGGAACTACCGCCAGCACGCCTCCCACCTGGCGGCGACGGCCCTGTACGCGCGTAACAACTGGGGCGTGAACTTCGCGACGGTCGACCCCTTCAACGAGCCGGCCTCCACCTGGTGGACCGCCACCGGCACCCAGGAGGGCTGCCACATGGACCCCGCGGTCCAGGCGGCCGTACTCCCATACATGCGCAGCGAGCTGGACAAACGAGGCCTGACGGGCATCCGCATCGCGGCCTCGGACGAGACGAACTACGACACGGCCCGCTCCACGTGGTCCTCCTTCAACTCGTCGACCAAGGCCCTGGTCTCCCAGGTCAACGTGCACGGCTACCAGGGCTCCGGCGGCCGCCGCGACCTCCTCTACACGGACGTGGTGACGACGTCCCGCAAGAAGCTGTGGAACTCCGAGACGGGCGACAGCGACGGCACGGGCCTGACCATGGCGTCGAACCTCTGCTACGACTTCCGCTGGCTGCACCCCACAGCATGGTGCTACTGGCAGGTCATGGACCCGTCGACGGGCTGGGCGCTGATCGCCTACGACGCGAACACCCTCCAGCCCACCACGGTCCAGACGAAGCACTACGTACTGGCCCAGTTCAGCCGCCACATCCGCCCGGGCATGACGATCCTGGACACGGGCGTGAGCTACGCGGTGGCGGCGTACTCGGCGTCGACCCGCCGCCTGGTCCTGGTAGCGGTGAACACATCCACATCGGCCCAGACCCTCACCTTCGACCTCTCCCGCTTCTCGACGGTGACAGGCGGCACGAACGGCGCGGTGCCCCGCTGGAACACGGTGACGACGGGCGGCGGCGACCTCTACACGCCCCGCTCGGACATCCGCCTCAACGGAAAATCGGTCAGCGTCCCCTTCGCGGCGAAGTCGGTCCAAACGCTACAAATAGACGGCGTGACCCTGTAGGCCGACGACACTCCGACGTCACGGCGGTGATTCGGGACGATTCGTAGAGCCGGGATGGCGAGCATGGGGAACCCGCGCAGGCCAGAGGTATGGCCCGCGCATCTCTCACGCTCGTCACCTCCCGGCAGTACGGTGTCCCCCATGCGCCCCGACACGCCTGCCGAAACCGTCGACCACACCGCCGAGGCGGCACGCCTGGAGCGGACCGCCGGCCTGTATCCCGAGGACTCCGAGGCCCTGCTCCTGCGCGCCGCGGCCCACCTGGAACTCGCCGGCGACCGCCCCACGGCCACGGCCCTCTACGACCGTCTGCTGTCCTCCACGGACGGCCTGGAGAACCCCCACCTGGTACGGGCGCTCAAGGCGTCGAACCTCTGGGAGTACGGCCACGAGGCCGAGGCCAGGGCGATCATCGAGGGCGTCCGGGTGGCGTCCCCGCGGGACCCGGCCCCCTGGGTGATCGTCGCCGAGGCCCTGGAGTCGCACGACGAGCTGGAAGCGGCGCACGACACGTTCACGGAGGCCGTACGCCTCCTCCTGACCGAGGTCCCGCAACCCCCGCAGCCGACCCACCCCCTGCTCTTCGGCCGCCACAGGGTCCGCCGCATGCTGGGCAAGTCCCACGACGAGTGGGACGCGCTGGCGGACACGGTCCACTCCCTCCCGATCACCCTGGACGAACTCCACGACCCCAAGCGCGTCTGGTCCCTGGGCTCGGAGAACCCGGTGGAACTGGAAGCGGAGATCACCCGCCTCCGAGCAGAACTGGGCGCCTACCGCGAGGCCCTCTCCCGCCCCTTCCCGGTCGCGATCCTCCACTGGCCGGCGACGGAACTCTCGGAACTCCTCGAGGCGTACCCGACCCTGGCCTCGGAATACCCCTCCCACGAGACCCACCTCGCGACCATAGAGTCCGCCCTACGAGAACTCTCCTCCTCCGGCACCCCGAACCTCGGCATCGTCACCGGCACGGTCCCGTCCTACGAGGCCTTCGCAGCCTCAGAACTCTCCTCCCCGGGCGACGCGACCCTGCTCCCGCAGTACGCGACGACCCTGGCGGCCCGGGGTCGGGCAGTGGCTTGGCCGCCGCAGCAGGGGGCGGCTTGCTGGTGTGGATCGGGGCGGATCTATGGGGAGTGCCACGGTTCGCAGGAATGAACTCTGCCCCACCGGCAGGCCAGTGACGGCACCGCATGCCCGCAGCGAGCCAGCGCAACATCCTCACTCGGCCACGAGGGCTTCTACCCCTCCGGCCGTGCGCGTACAAAGCGATTCCGAGGTGAGCGTCAAGGGGGAATCGGCGAAACCGGCGCCCGAAGGGCTCTCTTGACTTTCCTCCGGAATCGCCATGCTCAATAAACCCAAGCGGCCATGAGCACGCTGAAGCCAAAACATCGTCGCCAGAGTGACGGGAGTCCTCTAATGCGAGGACGCCTCACAAGAGAAGGTCATCCTGAGTGGAGGGACGAATAGCCGTCGGCATCACACCCTGACGGAGGGGCGGCGAATCCCCACCCGCTCTCACAGGCCTTCCAGAATCTATTTCAGCTGAGTCTGGATATGTCGCTTACATCACGTTTGGCGACAAGACCCCACGACGCGGCCCGGGGTGAACCATCCCAACCATCGCCCGAGCGCCAGACCGATGCGATTCCATGACCTTCCAGGTAGTCCGCGTAGCGCCCTATACCCTCGGTGAAGAGGGCTATGAGGTGTGGCTTGGGTTCCCCTCGCAACTCGTGCCAGAAGTGGCTGTACTCGAAGAGCTGACCGATGGCCTGGCGCACCGCGTTCGTCACATTTCCGTTCTTCACCGTCTTTCCTTCGACTAGCCAACTAGGTTGAGAGCTCCCACCGTAACGACGTAGGACCAAGTCCCGTGGATGCATGCCAGCGATTATGGGTGTGTATCCACAGGCGACGGAGTGGTACCCGAAGTCCTTGATGAGCTCTTCATGACGCCTCGTCCTTCGACGCTCACCCCCCTGTATATGTACGTAGTAGTCGCTATCGTCCTTAGGGCAAAAGTTGTCAAGGGCGTCGCTGGTTGAGTGCTCCCCGGGGACGTACTCGACGCTGGGAGCGTCCATGCCAGGAATTTGGAGGTGAACACGCTGCGCCACGGCCACATCACGCAGAAGTTTCGACGCCTCCAACAAGTCGGCGCGAAGTGTCTCTTCTGAGGGCATGGCCGCGATCTCATAGCGCCGCGCTAACACGCTGCCCGCTTCGTACGACCGGGGACGCCAGTCCTTCGACCCAAAGGCCGGTTCATGGCTCCAATTTGGCGCCAGAGCTGGTGGGAGCGCGGCCCGTAGGCGCCGTGCTCGCGCCCGCAGCTCTCGCCGAAGGTCCGGGCGTCGGGGGAAGCTCTTCTTAAGGCTCGTTACGCCCTGCTGCAACGTCAGCGTCACGGCGGACAGATCCTCGCTGAAGATGTAGGCGAGATACAGACCATCATGCGGCTCCGTGTTGATCGCGGGGTCATAGACACCGATCCATGGAGTGCTGCTAGCGAAGCCCTGGCCCCCGTGCCCGTCTGCCGTGAAGCCCGGGGGCAATGGGAGATCGTGTCGTTCCTTCACGCCCCGGAGGAGAGCTTGGCCTGGTACGTCGTTGGACGCTAAGGCGGTGGCATCGTAGACATCCGCGATGTGGATGAGTAGGTCACGAAGTGGCATGTGTCAAACGCTAACCACATCGGTCACCCTTGAACTAGTGCCGTGGCAGGCAAGGTTCGCCCTGGGTCTGCGATGATGGCTCTACGGACGAGGAAGTCATTCCCGTTCTTCGCGTCGAGGACGCTGCGGCGGCGGTCGCGTGGTACGAGCGACTGGGCTTCGCCAAGCAGTGGGAACACCGCTTCGAACCGGGACTTCCCGCGTTGGTCGAGGTCGCCCGGGGCGGGGTGCGGTTGTTCTTGTCGGAGCACACGGGCGACGCCCGCCCCGACACTCTGGTCTACCTCCGCATTCGTGATGTCGAGGCCATCGCTTCCGAGTTCGGTGTGCAGGCTAATGACGCTCCGTGGGCGCGTGAGATTGAGTTGCGCGACCCTGACGGCAACCGGCTTCCGGATCGGCACGCCGACGGAGCCTGATGCGGCACTAGGTCCACCAGTCATACAGGCGGTCGTCGAGGTCGCGAACGCAGGTCTCGTGTTAGTGGGAAGTGAGCGCACGACGGACCTCGCGGACGCGGTCCGCGCCGGTGGTGTACCAAGTGAGTGCCAGCTGATCAAGCGCCTTGCCCGATCCACGATGGGCAGGGATGCTCGCAGGCCGCTTCGCGTTTACCGGACGCCGCCTCAACTGCTGCCAGGTCGCCGTGAACGACCGTGCGTTGCTTCGCCTCACCCGGGGGCATGGCTTCGAGTGCCTGGAGCAGCGCTAGAAATTCCGCAGAGGAAGAAGCGCGGGCTGCGTAGGCGCCTGCCGCGATCACGCGTTCCTGGGCTCCTTCCTAATCACCCGCCCAGCCCGGGATGAAGGACATGTGCACGATGGTCGCGAATCAAGCGACGGGGATCCGGCCGGCGAGGAGACGAGTTGCCGCGGCGAGGAGATGGGTCTCCACCAGCGCCGCTACGCCCCTTCCCACAGGGCGGCGCACTCAGCCTCGAAACGCATCTGTGCCCGATCGAGCATGTCGTCCGCGTCGCGGCCGTGAGCTCGGAGCCAGTGGAGGAAGTCGGTGATCGCCGCGATCACCGTCTCCTCCGCCACGACCGAGGTCAACCTGCCCACACGCGTTCTGCACGGCAACGGCGTGGCTGCGGCATAGAGGCTGAGCACGGCCTCGGCCCGCATCACGCTGGGAGCTTCTACATGGCCGGTGGGTGCGGTGAGTTTCGTGGCCAGCTCACACCACGTGACCTTCCCGTCCGCGCGTAGCAACACACCCCAGCGGTCGGCAACGGCGTCCACGAGCGCCATGCCCCTCCCCTCCAGGGATTCTGTGCTCGGGTCCCGGAGGACAGGCAGGGCCCGTGGGTCGGGATCATGTACCTCGATGCGCAGGTGCGTGCCCCGCACGGAGACAGCCAGCGTCGCGGGGGCGCCGAGTCCGACGTGCGTGATGACGTTGGACACCAGCTCGCTGACGCACAGTTGGGCCTCGTCGGTGATGTCCTGCAACCCCCAGATGTCCAGGTGCAGTCGCATGATCCGGCGCAGGGCAGCCACTTCCACGGGTTCCGCCGTGAAGGCAAGCTCCCACGGCTCGCGCGACATACATGCTTCCTGACTCACGCAGACCCCTCTCCTCGTAGTCGACGCCACACCGTCAGCGCAGCGTCACCAACGCTCACTTTGAGTTGTGCTGTCGACCACTGTGGGGGCAGCGCATCCCGTCGTGCAATGTGCACAGCGAGATTCCCACCTCCGAGTGATTGGCAAGCACACCCCTTGGCGCGAGACTGAACGCCCGCTATTGGAAAGAGGGTTGGGATGGCCGGTTCACCTACGGCACGCCGTCGGCGCCTCTCGATCGAGCTGAAGAAGCTCCGCGAGAAGAGCACACTCACCTGCGCCCAGGTCGGTGCGGCCCTGGACTGGAGCGGCTCCAAGGTCAACCGGATGGAGACGGGCAGTGGCCGTATCCAGCCGTCGGACATCGACGCCCTGTGCCGCTTCTACGCCACCAGCGATGAGCTGCGTGAGTTCCTCAAGTCGCTCGCACGTCAGGCGAAAGTCCGTGGTTGGTGGCAGGTCCACGGCGCCGGCGTCCCCGAGTGGTTCAACATCTACATCGGCCTCGAGCAGGACGCTTCGACCTTCCGCCAGTACCAGTGCGAGGTCGTACCCGGCCTCATGCAGACCGAGGTGTATGCGTCCGAACTCCACAAGTCCGGCGCACACATGTCGGCCGAGGACATCACCAAGGCGGTGCACGTACGCATGGAACGCCAGGCCATGCTGAGGCGAACGGATGCTCCTGACGCCTGGTTCATCGTGAACGAGGGCGCCTTGCGTCACGTCATCGGGGACCACGCCCTGATGCGAGAGCAGATGGAACGCGTCCTGGAGACGGCCGATCTGCCGACCGTGACCTTGCAGGTCCTCCCCTTCGACGCAGGGACTTATCCGGCCACCGGTTCGTTCACCATGCTGGGATTCCCGGCCCCGGAGGATCCGGACCTCGTGTATCGAGACGGCATCACTGATGCCATGTACTTGGAAGGCGAGCATCATGTCCGTGAGTACACGAGGGCGTTCGACGGTCTCCGAGCCGCGGCCTTGAGTCCTCAACGCTCGGCCCTGTTGATCGAGTCGATCCTGAAGGATTACGCAAGGTGACAATAGAAGCGTCCGGCGGAAGCACCCGTCCGGTGTGGATCACGTCGTCCTACAGCAACGGTGCGGGTGGTGAGTGTGTCGAGTGCGCGCTCGCCGACGACGGCGCTCTCGTCCGTGACTCAAAGGTCCCGGACGCGCGTCTGATCCCGGTGGGAAAGGATGCTTGGCGCTCCTTCGTCCAGACCCTGAAGCGCGGCGGGGCGGCACGCTGACGGTTAACGCCCGCCGGCAGAACCGCCGTACGCCGGGACGAAGGCCGCCGTACGCTCCTGGCCATGAGAATCCGCGCACTGACCTACCTGCCCGTGGCCGCGGTGACAATCATCCTCGGGCTCACCTATGCCTTCGTGGTCGTCCCCTCCGGCCGGCAGGACCGAGCCGAGCAGGATGCGGTCGCGCGGACCGCCACCAAGCTGATGCACGCGCTGGGACGAGGGGACGGCCCGACGGCATGCGGTCTGCTGAGCAAACCAGCCGCCACATCCCTCGCCACCGGCCAGGGCGCGGCCGACTGCCCTGCGGCCGTCACCTCCCTGTCCCGCTCCCTCAACGCCGAGCAGCGCGACTCCATAGCCGCGGCAGAGCTGACCGATGAGCACGTCACGCCCCGGAAGAAGGACCCGCTGATCCCCGTCAACCTGCCCGCCAATCCCTTTGACTTCACGCAGTTCCTGGTGACCGAGCGGAACGGCGAGTGGCGAATCGTCCGATTGGACTAGGAAGACGTGCGAGGTGCTCTTGAGTAGGCTGCTGGATTATTTCGAGACCGCGGTGTCTCCAAGTTACTGCACTTTTGGGCTGGTTGACACGAGCGTCGATACGTATTCACCATATGCGGATCGCACGAATTGGCTCCTTTCTGCGCCTGGCATGGTCTATCTGCAGGTGCCGCAGCAGGTAATCCGGGCGTCTGTACGATTGGAGAGTTGGTCAACCGTCCCTCCGGCAAACGATGCTCAGTGGTCCGGTGCGGAGGACGTGGAGGTTGAGCTTCCCGGCGGCGAGCTCGCGCTGGAAACCATCGACGGGGGGCAGAAAGAAGTCCCCTTGATCCTGCCCTCGCCCGGCTTGTACCGGATGCGATGGCAGTCGATATTCAGGATCAATACTGCTTGGTGCAGATCTGGCGCACAGCCGCCAGTGAAGAGACTGAGTAAGAGACGGTCGCGGCGGGGTGCGGGGCCGCCGCCGGGTGGCTGGTGAGTGGTGGTAGCCGTAGGTGCGCGGAGCCACTCGTGCGCAGAGCGGAAAGTGCCTTCCTGCTGGAACGGCAGGAGCCTCGGAGAAGCCCTGTCGTTCCAGTTCCAGTTCAGAAGGCACTTTCGCTGTCCTGCTCAAGCCCCCGACGCCTCCTGGGCGAAACGGCGGGGCTCGGTTGCCCTCACCCGGGCTGTTCGGTGCTCGCCGCGTTCGGTGGGGTCGGTACGACGCCCGGGAGTGGGGTCATCACCCAGTGCTCTTTCTCCCAGGTGATGGTCTCCGTGACGCGGACGGGGCGGTTCTTGGCGCCCGCGTTGCCGGTGATGTCCACTTTCCATACGTCCGCGAAGTCAGATGTGCGCGTCCACCGAACGTCCCAGTCCTGTCCGCCGTACGCCTTGATCCTGGCGCGGGCGTCCTTGGAGCCCTGGGGGTGGGCGTCGAGCAGCCCGGCCAGCCCGTCCTCGTCCGATGTGTTGAGGAACTGTACGTAGTCCTGCAGGAAACGGTCCTGGTGCGCCAGGTCGGGTTTCGCGGACGCGGAGTCGTCCCCGCCGCCACAGGCGGTGAGCAGTACCGCGCAGAGCACCGCCACGAGCAGTCCGACGCGACGGCGCCATGAGCGGTGTCCGATCCCGTCAGGTGCGGAAGGCGTAATACGTCGCGCGCGGGTACTGCGCCACAAGGCTTTTCACCGACTTCCGGTAGGTGTTGGTCGAATGGTAGGTGAGGTAGGGCACTCCATTGCTCTTGTACGTGGTGATCATGGAGTGGTCCTTGGACCGGTTGCCGCTGAAGTCCATCTGGAGGATGTCCCCGATCCCCAGCTTGTACACGTTGTCCAGGTTGTAGGCCCGGTCGCTGTGCAGAGCGAAGGACGCCCAGTAGTTGACATTGATCCAGGATGTCGTCTGGTTCGAGGAGTTGTACCACCAGTTCTTGTAACTCTTGTACCAGCCGGTGTTGTTCTTCCAGCCGCCCGCGCGTAGCGCCTGGCTGATGAAGTTGGTGCAGTCGCCCCCGACGTCGTTGAACTTGCGGTAGTTGGAGTTGTAGTTCTTCCAGTGCTTCTCCGCGTACTTCGCCATCGCGGTGTAGTCGTAGCTCGCGGTGGCGCTGACCTTGGCCTGGGCCTGGACGGTGGGCTGGGTGCTGCCCGCCTGGGTCTCCTGGGGCGCGGGGCCGTCGGTTTCGGGCTCGCCGCCCTCGTCGATCGGTTCCTCCGCTGCGCCGGCGGACGTGGGGTCGCTGTCCTCGGCGGTGTCCACCACCGAGTTGATCGCGGCCGGCCCTTCCTCGTCGAGAGGCGTGAATCCGGTCAGCTCCCACGTGCCGTCCGGCGCTGCCGCGAAGGTCAGCTCGTGCTTCGCCTGGAAGCCGGTGGTCGGTGGCTCCTCGCCCTCGATCTTCTTGTAGGTGAGCATCGTCGTCTCGGTGACCTGGGCAGTGGCCCGGTCGCCGGTCACCCGCACCTCGTCCACGTCGACCTCGGTCTCGGCCGCCGTGTAGGCCTCGTCCAGGGCGGCGAGCCGCGCTCTGCGGTCACGCAGGACGTCTGTCGCGGAGTCCTCGGCGCGGGCCAGGCTGCTGGTGACGTGCACGTCGCCCTTCAGCGGCAGCGCCGCGGCGGCACGGCGGGTCGCCTGAGATCCGTCCAGGAGTGCGGAGGTCCGTCTGGTCAGGACGGCATCCGCGAGGGTGGCGAAGTCATCGGTGGTCTCGGCATCCACGGTGCGGTCCGCCTCGGCCGTGGTGCGGGCGGCTGCGCTCTCCGCGGCATGAGCGGTCGCGGCGGGCGGCAGTGCGGCCAGCAGCGTCACCCCCAGGGCCAGCGCCGTGGCACGTCTGTAGCTCCCGTTTCTCATGAAAATCCCCCAACTCTGGCCTTCAGCAGGCCGGTTGAAAGGATCCTGTCACCTCCGGCCACGCACGGCGAGACCTTTTCGCACACATGTTCCTGGATGTCCGGGTTCCGTTTCGAGGGCTCCCGGTGCCACCCAAGGAGCCCTGCCCGGCGTCAGGTCGTCGAGAACTTGGCGACGTACTCGTCGAAGGGCTCGATGCCGACCTCCGCGCGGAGTTCGTCCACGCGGTCGGGTTCCGCGCAGGGCCACGGAACCGGTGCCCCGTCCTTCACGCCGGCGATCTGTGTGCCGTAGAGCTGGTTGCGGCCCTCGTTGACGAGCGTGCGGTCGCGGAGGAAGGCCAGTTCACGGGGGCCGGCCGAGCCTGCCGACACCGCCTGCTGCATGAGGTGGAGGGCGCGTCGCTGGACGTCGAGTTGCCGGTCGGCGTGCTGGGCGATCAGCCATGCCGCGCGGGCGGCCTCCTCGCCGACGAGTTCCGCCGTTGGCCAGCCGTACTCGTCCATGATCTCGCTGAGCCGGTCACCGTGCCGTGCGGTCAGCCGGCGCCACGCCAGTTGCTCGGCGGGGTCGTCGCTGTTCGCGTGGACCGAGGACTGGTGATCGGCCATGGCCATGGCCATGAGTTCTTCCCTCAGCGCGGCAACGTCGTGCGTCACTCTCAACTCCCGTTCCAGTGGCGTGTGTTGTGTACGTCCCGGAAACCTTACGGGCGCATATCGGGTGAAAAGATCATTCTGGAGAACGGCGACAGGTGCCTCCGTGTACCGCGATAATGGATCTAGAACCCCTGACATTGAACGTCCGCCGGGTTTCCGGAGGGGTGGAGAGCGCATGGACGGCCTGGCCGTGGAGCGGATGGGCGGGGATGTGTGCCGGGAGGACGGGCGGGCGCAGTTTTCTGCTGATGGAGCTTGCCGTACGGGCGCGGTGTCGCGCGGCGGCTGCATGAGGTGCTGCTCGATGGTGTGGAGGTCGAGCGGGTCGTGCTGAACGTGCATCCCGGGAGCGGGGCGGCGCAGGCCGCTTACCGGGCGTTGGGATATCGCAAGGTGGGTGAGACGCGGCCGTGGCAGGGTGCGGATCCTCATGACGTGATGGTGCTTGGATGACCGCATGCACAATAAAATCGAATAGGGGCCGTCGGTAAGCCGACGACCCCTCACGAAAGACCCAGCCGGCTACTACTCGTTGAACTCGCCAGTAGAGTCACAGGGAGAACTCAACTCGTTCTCGAACGGACCAGTCGGGTACCGCCCCCAGCACATGACGAACGTATAGCTGCCACCGTTTCCGATGTTGTGGCCCTTACTGCCGCATCCGGCGTCGCCGCCGTCGGACATCGTCATCACTCTTTGGTAGCCGTCAGTGGCGATGTACGAGTTGTAGAAAACCGCACCGTATACACCCTTGCCATCCGCCAGGGTGTCGCAGAGCTTGAAGACGTCACCGTCGTCGGTGAAGGTCATGTAGCCGCGGATAGTTTCTACCCTCATGTTTGCGGCAAAGGCCGGGCTCGCTGTCGCGACAACCATCGCGGCGGCACCCGCAGCCCCTGCAGCCATGCGCGCGAACTTGGACTTAAGCATTATCCCCCCATTTATCAGACACCTATTCGCGAGCCGAATAAAGACGTCGATCATCGTTCGCGCAGCTTGCCATGAACTTGACAGCTCTGCAAAGCGGCAGCCAGGCCGCAGGCCGCTTACCGGGTGTGGGGATATCGCTGGACCCGTCAGTCCTCCACCCGGTCGTCCACCCGATCCAGTTCTCCCCGTTCGACGCAGAACTCGTTGCCCTCCGGGTCGGCCATGACGACCCAGCCTCGGCCGTTCGGGAGGGTTCGGTCCGTCAGGATGCGGGCGCCGAGGGTCACGGCGCGTTCGACCTCCTCGGAGCGGGTGCGGCCCGTGGGCTGGAGGTCGAAGTGGATGCGGTTCTTGGTTGTCTTGCCCTCCTCGACGCTGACGAAGAGCAGGCCCGGGGCGCCGTTCGGGAGCTCGATCAGTACCTCGGGGTCGCCGGGCTTGTCCTCGTCGGAGATCGGGTGACCGAGCAACTCGGACCAGAAGCGGGCCAGTTCGTAGGGCTCTCCGGTGCAGTCGAAGGTGATGTGACGGATGGCGGGGTTCAACGGTCGTCTCCCTGGGGCCGGTTGGGGCGCTGGTGCGCCACCGAAGGATGGGCGGGGAGACGGGGCCGTGTCGAACTATTTCCCGTCGTCCTATTTCCCGTCGTCGGGGAGGTTTCCGTTGCCGCCCAGGTTGGCGACGATCCGGCGCAGGACGTTGATCGTCACTACGAAGTCGGCGGGCTCGACGCCCTCGTGGGTCTGCTCGTGGACGCGGAGGTTGCGTTCCCGGGCGCGGAGGCGGCCGGCCTCGCCCTCCTCGGTCAGGGTCATGCCGCCCGTCGCGTCCTCCGCGAGCCAGCCTCGGGCGATCAGGTCGTCGTAGACCTCGTCGAAGTCGGTGTTCAGGTCGTCGTAGGGGGTCAGCCGGTCGGTCAGGGTCGCGCGGGTCCATGAACCGGGGGCGCCGGAGGCATGGTTGAGCGTCCACCAGTGGGGCTGGGTGAGGCCCTCCACCGCCAGTTGGGCCCGGATGGCTCCCACCACCAGGCGGTAGGCCTGGCCCGTCCATGCTCCGATCGGCTGGGCGGCCAGCTCGTCGTGGGTGTACTCCTTGAGGTCCTTCGTGTGCGCGTTCACGCGTTCCCCTCCCGTGGTTGCCTGGACGCGATCAACGTAGGACCTCAACTTTGGTTGAGGTCAAGGGTCAGGTGCTGAAGGCCCTGATCGCCTCGTAGAGGCGGTCCGGCTGGTCCAGGTGGACGTCGTGGGCCGCGTCGGGGATGCGGGTGAGCCGGGTGTGCGGGCGGTGGGTGAGCATCGTGGCCGGTTCGTCGGGGCGCATCGTGCCGTGTTCGCCCTGGATGAGGAGGGTGGGGCAGGTGATGCGGGACCACTCGGTCCAGTAGGCCGTGGTGGCCAGTTCGGCGACCGTGTCGATGATCGTGGTGCGCTCCCACCGGGGATACCAGCCGTCTTCCTGCTTCTCCAGGCCCCTCGCCCAGGCCTCGTGACCGAGGAACGCCTCCGCCTCGTCGAGGGACTTGAAGGGGGTCGGCCAGCTGTCCAGCCAGGTCGCGATCTGGGCGGGGAGGTCCGGGGAGGGGCCGGCCGGGCCCGCTTCGACCAGGATCAGGGACTTCACCAGGTGGGGGTGGGACGCGGCCAGGAGCAGGGCCGTGTGGCCGCCCAGGGACTGGCCCAGCAGGGTGACGGGGGCCAGGCCCAGTTCCCCGATCAGGGCTACGGCGTCCTGGACATGGGCCGCGCGGGTCGTGGTCGCCGGGGTGCGGGTGCTGGCGCCGTGGCCTCGGGCGTCGTACGTCACCACGCGGTGGCCGTCGGCCGCCAGCCGCGCGGCGAGCGTGTCCCACTCGCCCTGGTGGCCTGCCAGGCCGTGCAGGAGGAGGAACGTGGCCGCGGGGTCCCCGGCGGGGTGGTGGTCCCTGTGGGCGAGGTGCGTGCCGTCGGGGGTGGTGAGGGTCGTGGACCTCGTGCGGGTCAAGTGCCGGCTCCTGTCGGTGGCTTGGCCGTCTGTCCGACGGCCACCTCCCGTCCGTCCAGGAGGTGGCCGTCGTACGCGGATCAGGGAGCCTACGACGCCGGGCTCAGGTCCGCCCGGCCGAACAGGAGGGCGTAGCCGGCGGGGAGCTGGGCCAGGATGCGGGTCACCAGGTCGTCGCCGACCAGGGGCGGCAGCACGCTCAGGACCGAGCTGACGTCCCAGCGGGCCGTGGCGGGGGTCGCTCCCTCGATACGGGCCGCGACGGAGTCGACGAACTCCGCGGCGGTCAGCCGGCGCGTGGCCGGGATCTGGGAGGCGACCACCCTGGCGGCCTCCTCGGGCAGGGCACGGGCGAGGTCGACCCGTTCGTCGCCGATCACATGACCGCCGAGGGCGGACAGGACGATACGGGTGACCCGCTCCGCCTCCGACCTGGTGGGGTACTGGCCCGATTCCCGCACCGCTTCGATCAGTCGGGTCCAGGCGTTGTCGTCGCCTCGGGTGTCGTGGTGGCGCGGCGGGGCGGGGATCAGGGTCTTCGGGGCCGTGAGAGCAGTCGTCACACTGGGCACCGTCGTCACGCTCATGTGCGGGTCTTCCTCCGGATCCGGTCCTGCGTCGCGCCGCCGGACTCGGAATCCGGCGGCGCGGGGTGGGTGTGGGGGGCGGGGCTGTCCCGTGGGGGGACGTCCTCGGGACAGCCCCGGTGGGTGCGTGGGTTCGTGGGTACGTGCGTGCCGTGCCGTCAGCCGCTGAGCTGCCTGGGCCTGTCGCCGCCCGTGATCTGGATGCGGCGCGGCTTGGCCTGCTCGGCCACCGGGATGCGCAGGGTCAGCACGCCGGCCTCGTACGAGGCGTCGATGCGCTCCGTGTCCAGCGTGTCGCCGAGGAAGAGCTGGCGGGTGAAGCCGCCGGTGGGTCGCTCGGCGACGAGCAGCTCCGCGCCCTCGGGGGCGGGGGACCTGCGCTCGGCTCGGACGTTCAGGACGTTGCGTTCGACGTCCAGCTCGATCGTCTCGGGGTCGATGCCGGGGAGGTCGAAGTGGACGAAGAAGTCGTCCCCGGAGCGGTAGGCATCCATCGCCATCGCCGACGGGCGGGTGGCGGGGCCGAAGACCTGCTGGGTGAGCCGGTCGAGTTCACGGAAGGGGTCCGTGCGCATGAGCATCACTGGTCACTCCTCTCTTCAGGTGCTGTCGGTGCGATGCCCTACGTTCTTCGCCTTCTTATATAGCTCGGAGCCGGAAACTTGACAAGCCTCGACTCAGGTTCGCCTGCCGTCCGGTAAGGCGCCTGCGTGCGCCCCGGCGCGTGCGCCCCCGGCCTCGGGAGTTAGCCTCAGGGATCGCGAGCGGGGCAGGAGCAGCAGGAGCAAGTGCAGGAGCAGGAGGCAGGTATGGCGAAGGTTCCGAGTGCGGTGATCGCGGCGAGCGGGCTCGTGGGCGGGTACGGCGTGGCCCGCTGGACCAGGCAGCGGCCGCTCGGCGGGGTCGTGCTCGCCGTCGCCGGGGCCGCGGCCGCGCGGCAGTGGCGGCAGCAGGCCGGTGGGGTGGCCGCGGGGGCGTTGTCGGCCGCGTATGTCGCCGCCTTCGCCGGGTCCCATCCGCTGGCCAAGAAGGTGGGTGCCTGGCCTGCCGTGTTCGGAGTGGCGGGGGCCGTGGGCCTGACGTCCTGGGTTGTCGCCGACCGGCGCGGTTGAGGCGGGCTGCGCTCCGGGCCTTCGGCGTCCGGGGCGCGCCGCGCGCACAGCAGAGAACAGCACACAGCGAAGAACCCCGGCCCTGAAACTCAGGGCCGGGGTTCTTGTCCGGAGCGCCGGGCAGGCCTTGCACCTGCATCTCCCCACAGGAAGTGGGGCGTCTTTCCTTGGACCACCAACGCATCGTCCGTCTGACCGGAGTTCGGAGTTCCGGCGGCTGGACGCAGATCAACTATAGCGCAGTTTTTGTTATCGCCTTCGCCGTCCGGCCGTCTCCTCACCGTCCCCCGCAGGAACGCGACTTACGACGTCGAGGTACGACAACGTGACACGAGAGATCAGCCGCCGGAGCATGCTGAAGGCCGCGGGCGCGGCAGCCGGAGCCGCCGGTGTCGGCGTCGGCGCCGGTGTCGGTACGACCGCGCTCGCGAGCCCGGCCTTCGCCGCCGGCTCCGCCTTCGCTCACCCCGGGCTGCTGCACACCCGTACCGACCTGGACCGTATGGCGGCCAAGGTGAAGGCGGGCGCCAGACCCTATGCGGCCGGGTTCGCCAAGCTCACCGCCAACCGGCACGCGCAGAGCGGCTGGCGGGCCAATCCGCAGGCCACGGTGTACCGGGGGGCGGGGTCGCCCCAGAACTACGCGGTCCTCTACAACGACATCCACGCCGCCTACCAGAACGCCCTGCGATACCACGTCAGCGGCGAGACCGCGCATGCCGACACCGCGGTGGAGATCCTCAACGCCTGGTCGGGGAAACTGACGTCGGTCCAGGGATCGGCCGACCGGTTCCTGGCCGCGGGGCTGTACGGCTACCAGTTCGCCAACGCCGCCGAACTCGTGCGTGATCACGGTGACTTCGCGCTCGGGCGGGCGCAGGAAGTGATGCGGGACGTCTTCCATCCCCTCAGCGACAGTTTCCTGCGCGATCACAACGGCGCCGTCGTCACCAACTACTGGCCCAACTGGGACCTGACAGCCATCGCCTGTGTGCTCGCCACCGGCATCTTCTGTGACGACCGTGCCGTGGTCGACCGGGCCGTCGAGTACTTCAAGCACGGGGACGGCATGGGGTCCGTCAAGCACGCCGTTCCCGTCGTGCACGACAACGGGCTCGCCGAGTGGGTCGAGGCCGGGCGGGACCAGGGGCACGCGTTGCTCGGCGTCGGGCTGATGGGCACGGTCTGCGAGATGGCGTGGAACCAGGGCATCGATCTCTACGGCTACGACGACAACCGCTTCCTCAAGGGGGCGCAGTACGTGGCGAAGTGGAGCCTGGGCGGGGATGTGCCGTATACGGCCAACACGCGGAAGAAGGGGGCGATCGGGGGGTGGTCGGGCAGTGAGACCGCTGCCGGGGCCGCGGGGGTGGATCCGGGCATGACCCGTCCGATCTGGGCGATGATCGCGAACCACTACACCAAGCGGCGGGGGCTGTCGGCGTCGTATGTGACGCGTGCGGCGGCCAAGGCTGCGCCGGAGGGTGGGGGTGGGGATTACGGGCCCAACAGTGGGGGTTACGACCAGCTTGGATTCGGGACCCTGGCGTTTACTCGGGATCGGGAGCGGGTGGAGGGGGCGGCGCCGGGCGCGGGTGCGTCCGGGGGTGCCTCGGGTGGGGGTGCCCGGCCGCAGGGGGGCGTGAGTGCCTCGGCCTCGCCTGCCGCGGGGCGTGACCTGGCTGCTACCGGGGCCGAGGATCTGGTCGGTTGGGCCGCCGCGGCGGGTGTTTCCGCTGTCGCGGGTGGGTTGCTGTTGCTGCGGCGGCGGGACCGGGTGCGGCGGGGTGGGGCCGAGTAGCGTCCGGCACGTTGCGATGTGCTGGGGGGAGCCCGGGCGCGGGTGGGGCAGCTCACCCGCGCTGGCGGGGTGCCGCCCTCTGTGGGACGGGTGCCGCCCCGAGCGGCACGACTGCCCGCAGCTAAGCGGCTGCGGCCGCCTGCGGCTTGGGGCAACCATGGCCGTCCGCAGCCTGCGGCAGCCACGGCGGCTCGCAGTCAGCGAGCCCTACGCCGTCGCCGCCCACAGCTTGGGAGAGCCGCGGCCGCCCCCGGCCAGATGCGGTGCGCCCCTACGTCGTCGCCGTCCTCGACCCCGTCTGGCCGGAGCCGGAGCCGGAGGCGTAGGCGCCCTCGCCCTTGCCCTGACCCGTCGACCCCGTCTGATCCTCCGCCGCCGTGAGTGGCGTGGCGATGTCCTCCAGGGAACGCCGTTCCGCGCGCACCGCGAGGATCGCCGCCGTCAGGCCGGCCAGGCACATCAGGGTCGCGCCGATCTGGAAAGCGAGGACCGTGTCGCCGACCTTGCCCGTGCCGGTGAGGTCGGCGAAGAGGAGCGGGCCGCTGATGCCGCCGGCTGCCGTGCCGATGGCGTAGAAGAAGGCGATGGACATGGCGCGGGTCTCCATCGGGAAGACCTCGGAGACCGTCAGGTAGGCGCTGGACGCGCCCGCCGAGGCGAAGAAGAGGACCGCGCACCAGCATGCCGTCAGTGTGCTCGCGCTGAGGGAGCCCTGGTCGAAGAGCCAGGCCGTGCCGAAGAGGAGCAGGCCGGACAGCAGGTAGGTGCCGGAGATCATCACCCGGCGGCCCACCGTGTCGAAGAGCTTGCCCAGCAGCAGCGGGCCGCAGAAGTTGCCGAGTGCGATGACCGCGAAGTAGTAGCCGGTGCTGCCGCTCGGGACGTCGAAGAACGTCGTCAGGATGGCGCCGAAGCCGAAGGTGATGGCGTTGTAGAGGAAGGCCTGGCCGATGAAGAGGGAGAAGCCGAGGACGGCGCGGCGGCGGTAGTCGGAGAAGACCGTGCGGCCGATCTCCAGGAACGTGACGCTGCGGCGCTGGTTGATGGTGATCTCGCCCTCCGGGCGCGGCAGCGGTTCGCCGTTCTCCTCCTCGACCTTCCGCTCGATCGAGGAGACGATGCGTTCCGCTTCGTCGTCGCGGCCGTGGATCAGCAGCCAGCGCGGGCTCTCCGGGACGTGCCGGCGGACCAGGAGGATCACCAGGGCCAGGACCGCGCCGAGCGCGAAGGTGAGGCGCCAGCCGACGTTCGCCGCGAAGATGTCCGTGTCCAGCGCGACGATCGAGAGGAGGGAGCCGAAGACCGCGCCCAGCCAGAAGCTGCCGTTGATCATCAGGTCGACGCGGCCGCGGTACTCCTTGGGGATCAGTTCGTCGATCGCGGAGTTGATGGCCGCGTACTCGCCGCCGATGCCGAAGCCGGTGAGGAAGCGGAAGAGGAAGAACCACCAGGTGTCGAAGGCGATCGCGGTCAGGGCGGTGGCGCCGAGGTAGACCGCCAAGGTGATCATGAAGAGTTTTTTACGGCCCCACTTGTCGGTCAGTCGGCCCCAGAAGAGCGCACCGGAGCAGGCTCCCGCCACGTAGAGGGCGGCCGCGAGGCCGGTGACCTCGCCGGAGGTGATGGGCAGGCCGCTGCCGGGCTCCGACAGGCGGCTGGCGATGTTGCCTACGACGGTGACTTCGAGACCGTCGAGGATCCACACGGTGCCGAGTCCGATGACGATCGTCCAGTGCCAGCGTGACCACGGGAGGCGGTCGAGGCGAGCGGGGATGTCGGTGGTCACGGTTCGGCCGGTCCCGGCCTGTGCGGTGGTCATGGGCTCCCTCCTCACGAGAAGAACCCGGTTCGAGTGCCCTGAGCGGAATCGCTTACGCCTTGACAACTGTCGTCACCAGCGCGTCACGTCCCCGGCCGCTCACGCACCCAGCGCGTGCGACACCGTGTAGATCAGCAGGCCGGCGAGCGAGCCGACCACCGTGCCGTTGATCCGGATGAACTGGAGGTCGCGGCCGATGTTCGCCTCGATCTTCCTCGTGGTGTGCTCGGCGTCCCAGCTCGCCACCGTGTCCGTGATCAGGGAGGTGATCTCCTTGCGGTAGGTGGTGACGACGTACACGGCCGCGTCCTCCACCCACTGGTCGACCTTGTCCTGCACCTTGCGCTCGGCCGCCATCCGGGAGCCCAGCGACAGCAGGGAGGCCCGTACGCGCAGCCGCAGTTCGCTGCGCTCGTCCTCCGCCGCCGCGACGATCATGGATCGTACGGCCGTCCAGGCGCTGGCGATGAGGTCCTGCACCTCGCCGCGGCCCAGCACCTCGCCCTTGAGGCGCTCGATGCGGGCGCGGGTGTCGGTGTCGGACTGGAGGTCGGAGGCGAAGTCGGTGAGGAAGCGGTCGAGGGCGCCGCGCGCGGGGTGGGCGGGCATGTCGCGCATCTCGGTGGCGAAGCGCAGGAGTTCCTTGTAGACGCGCTCGCCGACCTTGCGGTCGACGAACCTCGGCGTCCAGCCGGGGGCGCCGCCCTCCACGGCGTCCATCACCTCGTCGCGGTGCAGCACCAGCCAGTCGTGCGCGCGGGTGACGACCAGGTCGACGACCCGCCTGTGGCCGCCGTCGGCGACGACCTTCTCCAGCATCTTTCCGATGCCGGGCCCGATCTCCTGGGCGTTGGCGCGGCGGGTGATCGCCTCGCCCACCACGGCCTGGACGTCGGAGTCGCGCAGGACCGTCAGGGCGCCGCGCAGGGCGGTGGACAGCTCCGCCGTGACCCGGTCGGCGTGCTCGGGGACGGCGAGCCAGGCGCCGAGGCGGCTGCCGATACCGACGGCGCGCAGCCGCTGCCGTACGACGTCCTCGGAGAGGAAGTTCTCACCGACGAACTCGCCGAGGGAGACGCCGAGCTGATCCTTCTTCGTGGGGATGATCGCGGTGTGCGGGATGGGGATGCCGAGGGGGTGGCGGAAGAGGGCGGTGACGGCGAACCAGTCGGCGAGCGCGCCGACCATGCCCGCCTCGGCGGCCGCGGCGACGTAGGCCGCCCAGGGCCCGGCGCCGGAGTTCTGGGCCCACTTGGCGAGGATGTAGACCACGGCCACGAACAGCAGGAGCCCGGTGGCGGTGAGTTTCATGCGGCGAACGCCGCGCTGTTTCTCCTCGTCCGCCGGGCTGAAGGTCGTCATCGCACGGTTCGTGACGGCGCCCCGGGGGGCATGCTGACCCCGGACACCACCCTTTTCTTCCACTTTCGTATGTTCCATCCGCTCCACCCGCTTGGTGATCCCGCACACATTGTCCCTTCCTGACCGACTCCTGGAACGGATCAGGAGTTCCCGGCGTCTGTCGGGAGGGGGTAATGCCATGGGGGGTCCTGTGAGCTTCCCCCTGCCCATGACGCATCATGGGCACATCAGATCGGAGCCTGGGGCTCCCATCGCCCGAGGAGAACTACACAGCATGACCCGGGGTCGTGACGGGAGTGTGGGGGTTTCCCCCACCAAATACCGTGCCCTTCTGGCCGGGCTGGTCGCAGCCATCGTGGCCCTTTCCACCGCCATATACGTCGGAGTGGCGTCCGACGACGGCACGCACAGCCGGAACGCCATCACCGACAGCCGTCTTCCGAACAACTCCGCCGCCCCCGCCTCCACCGGCACCTGGGTCGGCACCTGGTCCACCTCCCCGGCCGCGGCCGAGCCCGGCACGGAGACGACCGGCATGGCGGACCGTTCGGTGCGCAACGTCGTCCACACCAGCGTCGGCGGTACGAGTGCCCGCGTGACGCTGTCCAATCTCTACGGCCAGTCGCCGCTGAGCATCACGCAGGCCTCGATCGCGGTCGCCGCCGGCAGCGGCACGCCCGCGGCGCTCTCGGACACGATGCGGCAGCTGACCTTCAACGGCGGGCCGACGGTCGTCATCCCGCCCGGCCGCCAGGTGATGAGCGACGCCGTGCGCATCGTCATCCCGCCCGACGCGGACGTCCTGATCACCACGTACACGCCGACCAGCTCCGGCCCGGTGACGTACCACCCTCGCGCCCGGCAGACCTCCTACGTCGCCCAGGGCGACCACACGGCTGACGCGACGGGCGCGCCGTACACCGAGCAGAGTCTGTACTGGCGTTACCTGACCGCGCTGGACGTGCTGAGCAACGAGGCCGACGGGACGGTCGTCGTCCTCGGCGACTCGCTCACCGACGGGATCACGTCCACCGTCGGCGCCAACAACAGGTGGACCGACGTCCTGTCCGACAGGCTACGCGCGGAGATCGCGGCCGGGCGGGACCTGCCGCGCTACAGCGTCGTCAACCAGGGCATCAGCGGGAACCGGGTCCTCACGGACGGGCTGGGCAGGCCTGCGGACAACCCCAGCGGGCTGAACCGCTTCGCGCGGGACGTGCTGGAGCGGACGAACGCCAAGGTCGTCGTCATCGACCTCGGGGTCAACGACATCCTGCGCAATCCGCGGCTCGCCGATCCGAACGCGATTCTCGGCGGCTTGCGCACGATGGTCGGGCAGGCGCACGCGCGGGGGCTGAAGGTAGTGGGGGCGACGCTGATGCCGTTCGGCGGGCACCGGGGGTACTCGGACGCGCGGGAAGCCGTGCGGCAGCAGATCAACGCGGAGATCCGTGCGGGGCGGGTGTTCGACGCGGTGGTCGACTTCGACAAGGCGCTGCGTGATCCTTATGACCCGCGGCGGCTGCGGGCCGACTACGACTCCGGGGATCATCTGCATCCCAGTGACAAGGGGTATGCGCGGATGGCCGAGGCGTTTGACCTCGAGAGCCTGAAGGGGTCGGCGCCGGCGAAGCTGTAGCCACTGCGTGCTTCTTGCGCACTGGCGTCGGTGCCGCCCCAAGCGGCACGACTGCCCGCAGACGGCAGAGGCGCCTCAGTCCAGCTGACGTCGCCCCGCCCGGCCGTCCAGCTTCTCCTGGCGCCGTTCCTCGCGGAGCCGCTGCTTCTCCGCCCGGGTCAGCTTTCGCTGGACGCCGACGCCGCCCCAGAAGGCGAAGCCGGTGATGATGACGCGCGGGGCGCCGGGGGCGCCGGGGACGCCCTCCTCCTGGTGGTCGAAGCCGCCCATGATGCCGATGCCGCGGACGACGACCTCGACGCCGGGCGGGACGATGACGTCGATCCCGCCCATGATCGCGATCGCGTTGATCTCGACCTCGCGGTCAGCGAAGTTCGCCTCGCGCAGGTCGATCTCCCCGCCGCCCCAGAAGGCCAGGCAGGTGAACCGCCGGGGCATCGTCCAGCGCCCCTTGCGCTGGAAGCCGGACATCACGGCGACGGCCCACGTCGAGGATCCCTCACCACCGACGATCCGCCCGGACAGGTCCGAGTCGGCGGCGGGCTCCTTGGTCAGTGACACGGAGGGCGCGGTGAGACCGGGGGCCGGCAGGTCGCGGGTGATCGGCGCCAGTTCCCCGTAGGTCCGCGCCTGGTACGTCGCGTCCAGCCGCTCCTCGAACTCCGCCATGTCGAGACGGCCCTCCGCGAGGGCGTCCCGCAGGATCTCGGCGACCCGTTCACGGTCGGCGTCGGAGGCGCGGAGGTCCGGGACTGAGTCGTCGGTCATATACAGCAGCCTACGAGTTACATGTCCCGGGCACTATGCGGTCGCGCGCTCCGCGTACATTTGGGCGATCACCGCCTCGATGTCCGGCTCCCGCACCGAAAGGTCCACCAGCGGGTACTCCGCCGCGATCCGCGCGACGAGCGGCGCCGCCGACTCCGCCGCCGGGAACGCCAGCCACTGCCGCGGACCGTCCACCCGGACGACCCGGGCGGGGGCCGGGGCGTCGATCGGCGGCAGTTCCCGCTCCAGGTCCACCACCAGGATCCGCTCGCTCTCCCCCGCCTCGTGCAGCCCGGCGAGCGGGCCGTCGTACATCAGGCGCCCGTGGTCGATGACCATCACCCGCTTGCACAACTGCTCGATGTCCTGGAGGTCGTGGGTGGTCAGCAGCACCGTCGTGCCGCGCTCGGCGTTCAACTCCCGCAGGAACTCCCGCACCTTGGACTTCGACACGACGTCGAGGCCGATGGTCGGCTCGTCGAGGTACAGCACCTCCGGGTCGTGCAGCAGCGCCGCCGCGATGTCGCCGCGCATGCGCTGCCCGAGCGAGAGCTGCCGTACCGGCACGTCCAGCAGGTCGCCCAGGTCGAGGAGTTCGACCAGACGGTCGAGGTTCTCGCGGTAACGGGCGTCCGGGATCCGGTACATGCGGTGCATCAGCCGGTACGAGTCGACCAGCGGGAGGTCCCACCACAGCGTCGTACGCTGCCCGAACACCACACCGATGCGGTGCGCGAGCCGCATGCGGTCGCGGGAGGGGTCGATGCCGGCGACCCGGAGCCGGCCGGCGCTCGGGGTGAGGATGCCGGTCAGCATCTTGATCGTGGTCGACTTGCCGGCGCCGTTCGGGCCGATGTAGCCGACCATCTCGCCGCGTTCCACGCGGAAGGAGATCGAGTCGACGGCCCTCACCTGCCGCCGTTCCCGTTTCATGAAGCCGGTCTTCTTGCGCACGTCGAAGACCTTCTCGACGCCGTCGAGTTCGATGAACCCGCTGTCCGCCCCGGTCGAACCGTCGTCCACTCCGGTCAGGCCGCTGTCCACGCCGGTCACCTCAACTCCCTGTACTCCGGTAGGAACGAAGCCCCACCCGCCACGCCATCCCCGCCAGCACACAGCAGGCCACCGCCACCAGCGGCGACGCGAAGGCCGTCCACTGCGGCAGTTCGATCGGGTACGGCCGGCCCAGCACATGGGCGGCGGGGACCCAGTTGACGAAGGCGAGCGGCAGCATGAAGGTCACGCCGCGCACCAGGTCCTTCCCGAACACGGTCGGCGGATACTGAAGCAGCGTGGTCCCGCCGTACGTGAACGCGTTCTGCACCTCCGCGGCGTCCTGGGCGAAGATCTGGAAGGCCGCGCCCGCCACGAACACGGCCGAGAAGATCGCCGCGCCGCTGACCACCATCACCGGCACCAGCAGCGCCTTCGGCGCACTCCAGTCGACGTCGACCGAGGCCAGCGCCCAGCCCAGTACCACCGCGCCCTGCGTGATCCGGCCCAGGCGGCGCAGCGCGAAGCGGTCGGCGCCGACCTGGGCGAGCACCGGCGCGGGACGCACGAGCAGGATGTCGAACGAGCCGTCGCGCATCCGGGCGCCCAGGACGTCCATCGAGCCCAGCACCAGGTCGGCGATCCCGAACGCCGTCACCGACAGCCCGTACAGGAAGGCGATCTCGGGCAGTGACCAGCCGCCGAGCGAGTCGACCTGCGAGAACATCAGCAGGATCCCCACGAAGTCCAGGCCGGTCACCATCAGGTTGCCGAACACCGTGACGACGAAGGAGGTGCGGTAGGTCATGCTGGACCGCACCCACATCCCGGCGATCAGCCGGTAGGCCCGCAGCCCTTCCAGCAGGACGCTCCGCTCACCCACCCTGCACCACCACCCGCCGCGTCGCGGCCGACTGCAACAGCCGCCCGGCCGCCAGCAGCGCCACCGCCCACGCCGCCTGGAAGACGAACGCCCCGAGCGGGTCGGTCTCCCCCATCAGCACGTCCGCCGGCATCTGGATCTGCGCCGCCCACGGCAGCACCCGCACGATGTCGCCGAACACGCCCGGGAAGGCGTTCAGCGGCAGCACCATGCCCGAGAAGAAGATCCCCGTGATCATCAGCACCTGGTTGACGCCCATGCCGTCCATGAGCCAGAACACGCTCAGGGCCGCCAGATAGCGGATCGCGAAACTGACGACCGTCGCCAGCAGGAGTGTGACCGCGAAGGCCGCCCAGGGGACGACCGACGTCGGCAGCGCCATGGGGAAGAAGACCGCGCCGAACGCGAACGGGATGACGCCCCGCCCCAGCATCTGGAACAGCGCCCGCCCCACGTCGCCCGCCAGCCACCACAGCTGGAGATCGGCCGGCCGGTACAGGTCGACGGCGATCTCGCCGGTGCGGATGCGCTCCATCAGGTCCTTCTCGGCTCCGCCGCCCTGGATGGCCAGCGTCGCGTAGAGGCACTGTCCCAGCCACACATAGGTCACGGCCTGCGCCTGGTCGTACCCTCCGAGATGCGGCCTCTCCTCCCAGAGCGCCAGGTAGGTGTAGACGAGGATGAGGCCGAAGACCGTGTTGGTGAACACCCCGGCCACCGTGGCCGCCCGATACGTCGCGTACCGCCTGAAGCCCCCCGCCGCGACCGCCGCGTACAACCGCGCCGAGCCCACCACCACAGCCCTCCTCGCCGCACGGCACCGAAGCGCAGGAGCCTAGTGGAGCGGCGATCACGCGTGCCACGGGTTTTCCCGCCCCCGGGCAAACGCCGTGGGGCGCCCCGGGCCGTGCCCGGAGCGCCCCACGGAGGGTTCGATCACGCGTCGGTCTGTGCCCAGCCGCTGCACTTCTCCCAGATGATCCCGGCGGCGGGGGTGTCCGGATTTCCCTTCCAGTCGCCGATGCACGCCTTGATGGTGATCGGCGTGCCCTCCTCGATGTCCAGGTTGAGCGTCCGGGTGGAGTCCACGCCGCCGCGGTTCCAGTAGTAGTACGTGTTGGCCTCGCCGCCGATGGAGATGATCCCGATGGTCGAGTGGCCGTCCTTGGCGAGGTCGGTGATGGTGAAGATCTCGCCGTAGGTCTGGATGTGGGCCTTGCCACCCGAGTCCGCGTGGGGCGTGACGTTCCAGTCGGCACCGGCCCAGACGGTACGATCCAGTCCGTCCGCGTGGGCCGAGGTGCCCGTGGCCAGGGCGAGCAGTGTGGCGGCGGTGCCGGCCAGGGCGGAGCGTGCGAGCAGTCGCATCGTCGGTCGTGTCCCCCTTCAGGCGAATCTCGCGCAGGCAAGATCGCCAATCGAACAGGCGTGCAGGGTAACGCAGTTCCCCCCTGCGCCCGCCCGCGTGTTCGCCGCGCGGGGCCCGCCTCGCCACACGGCTACGACACGGCCCTCGGTCAGGGAACTGATCGCCGGATGGGACAGTCTTCATCACAGGGGCGCAAGAGCGAGCAGAGACGTACGGGAACGACGTACGACGCGAAACAGGAGTCCGTGCACGACATGAGTGACGAGCCTCAGCCGCAGCAGCCGACACCGGGCTGGGCACCGACAGAGCCGCAGGCGGACGGCGACCCGAACACGCCGGAGGCCCGGCCGGCCGGGAAACCGAAGCGGACCGGCTGGCGCCGGATCATCCCGACCTGGCGTATGACGCTCGGCGCCTTCATCATCGTCACCCTGCTGCTGGTCGGCGGCTTTTCCCTCGGCTACTCACTGGTGAAGATCCCGCCGGCCAACGCGCTCGCCACGAAGCAGGCCAACGTGTACCTCTACGCGGACGGTTCCGTGATCGCCCGCGACGGCGAGATCAACCGGGAGAACGTCTCGCTCCCGCAGATCTCCAAGGACGCCCAGCACGCGATCCTGGCCGCGGAGGACCGCGACTTCTACACCGAGTCCGCCGTCGACCCCAAGGCCATGGTCCGCGCCGCCTGGAACACGGCCCTCGGCAAGGGCAAGCAGTCCGGCTCCACGATCACGCAGCAGTACGTGAAGAACTACTACCTGCGCCAGGAACAGACCGTCACGCGCAAGGCCAAGGAGTTCTTCATCGCGATCAAGCTGGACCGCGAGCAGAGCAAGGACCACATCCTCGAGGGCTACCTCAACACCAGCTACTTCGGCCGCAACGCCTACGGCATCCAGGCCGCCGCCCAGGCCTACTACGGCATGGACGCCAAGGACCTCGACCCGGCCCGCGGCGCCTACCTCGCCGCGCTCGTCAACGCCCCCAGCCAGTACGACGTCGTCGCCCACCCCGAGAACCGCAAGGCCGCCGAGTCCCGCTGGAACTACGTCCTGGACGGCATGGTCAAGAAGGGCTGGCTCAGCGAGTCGAAGCGGGCCGGCATGAAGTTCCCCATGCCGAAGGAGTCCACCCTCTCCACCGGCATGTCCGGGCAGCGCGGCTACATCGTCCGGACCGTCAAGGACTACCTCACCCAGAACAAGATCATCGACGAGAGCCGGCTCGACGCCGGCGGCTACCGCATCACCACGACGCTCCAGAAGCCCAGGCAGGACGCCTTCGTGAAGGCCGTCAACGACAAGCTGATGGACAAGCTGGACAAGAAGAACAACAAGGTCGACACCTACGTCCGCGCGGGCGGCGCCGCCGTCGACCCCAAGACCGGCAAGGTCGTGGCGATGTACAACGGCGTCGACTACGTCAAGCAGTACACCCCGAACGCCACCCGCAGGGACTTCCAGGTCGGCTCCACCTTCAAGCCGTTCGTGTTCACCTCGGCCGTCGAGAACGACTCGCAGACCCAGGACGGCCGCCCGATCACCCCGTACACGATCTACGACGGCACCAACAAGCGCCCGGTCCAGGGCTGGACCGGCGACCCGTACGCTCCGGAGAACGAGGACCAGGTCTCCTACGGCGACGTCACCGTCACCGAGGCCACCGACAAGTCCGTGAACTCGGTGTACGCGCAGATGGCCGCCGACGTCGGCCCCCAGAAGGTCAAGCAGACCGCGATCGACCTCGGCGTCCCCGAGGCCACCCCCGACCTCGCCGACGGCCCCGCCATCGCGCTCGGCACGGCCACCGCCAGCGTCCTCGACATGGCGGAGGCGTACGCCACGCTCGCCAACCACGGCCGGCACGGCACGTACACGATGGTCGAGAAGGTCACCAAGGAAGGCACGCCGATCGAGCTGCCCGAGCGGCGCACCCGGCAGGCCGTGAGCCGCGAGGCCGCCGACACCACCACCTCGGTCCTGCGCAGCGTCGTCCAGAACGGCACGGCCTCCGCCGCGCAGGCCGCTGGCCGCCCCGCCGCGGGCAAGACCGGCACCGCCGAGGAGGACACGGCGGCCTGGTTCGCGGGCTACACCCCCGACCTCGCCACGGTCGTCTCCGTCATGGGCCAGGACCCGGTCACCGCCGCCCACAAGTCGCTGTACGGCGCGATGGGCCAGGACCGCATCAACGGCGGCGGGGCACCCGCCGAGATCTGGGCCCAGTTCACCCGGGACGCCCTGAAGGGCAAGCCGGTCACCGACTTCGACCTCAGGCTCGCCCCGGGCTCCGACGTCCCGCAGGCCCCCGGCACCGAAGCCCCGGCCGACCCCACCACGGGCAGCACCAGCGACGGCGGCAGCACGTCCACCGGCGGCCAGGACACCGGCACCGAGACGCCCGGCCAGAGCCCGAGCGCCCCCGCGGGCCAGACCCAGGGCCAGACCGACGGCGGCACCACCGACGGCGGCACGGGCGGCGAGTCCCCGACCGGCGGCGGCACCGCGGACGGGGGGACCGGCGACGGCGGCACCGCCACCGACGGCGGTACGACCGACGGCGGCACGACGGAGGGCGGCGGCGACGAGACCGACGGCGGCGCGACGGGCGGGCCGACGGGCCCCGGCTGGGGCGTGGTCCCGCAGGGCTCGCGCCGCGAATAGGTCTGGTCAGTGACCGGAGGTCGCCTTTCAGTGGCCGGAGGTCGCCTTCAACCCCACCACGGCGACCAGCAGCAGGCACACGAAGAAGATCCGGGCGGCGGTGGCCGGCTCCCCCAGCACGACCATGCCGAACACCGCCGCACCGGCCGCGCCGATGCCCACCCACACGCCGTAGGCGGTACCGATGGGCAGGGTCCTGGCCGCATGCGACAGCAGCAGCATGCTGGCGACGATGCCGGCACCGGTGAGAACGCTGGGGAGCGGGCGCGTGAAACCGTCGGTGTACTTCATACCGACGGACCACCCGACTTCGAGCAGACCGGCGACGACGAGCAGAACCCAGGCCATGACGGCACCTCCGGGAATCGGGCTGACGGTGCGGTGCGTCGTCTTTGCCTTCATCCCGGTACGGCGCGTCTCGTCGGGGATCCCTCCAACGTAGCAAAGCAACGGCGAAGGGGCCGGTGACACCCGTCACCGGCCCCTTCGCGCTGCTGCCCGGACTACAGATAAAGGCCCGTCGAGTCCTCCGAGCCCTCGAACCGGTCCGCGGCCACGGCGTGCAGATCACGCTCGCGCATGAGCACGTACGCAATACCGCGCACCTCGACCTCGGCACGGTCCTCCGGGTCGAACAGAACCCGGTCGCCCGGCTCCACGGTCCGTACGTTCTGCCCCACCGCGACGACCTCGGCCCAGGCCAGCCGCCGGCCGACCGCCGCCGTGGCGGGGATCAGGATGCCGCCGCCGGAACGCCGCTCGCCCTCGCTGGTGTCCTGCCGCACGAGTACGCGGTCGTGCAGCATCCGGATGGGCAGCTTGTCGGGATGGGTGCTGTGCTCGTTTCTCTTGGCGCTCACGCCCTGAAACCTACCTGTCTTCCCCGTGAACGTAAGCGGTCGGGTCAGCCCTTGCGCCGCCGCATGCTGACGGCGAGCAGCCCGACCACACCGACGACGACGAGCGCGACGGGCACGACCCGCTCCAGCCGCGGCGCCCCCTCCTCGTCCACGAACCGCGCCCGCACATCGGTGACGGCCCGGTTGACCTCCACATAGGCCCGCCCGAGGGTGTGATCGATATTGGACGCCACCTTGGCCTTCGCGTCCCCGACGATCGTCTTCGGGTGCACCCGCACCCCGATCTCGTCGAGGGTCTCGGCCAGGGTCTCGCGGCGGCGCCTGATGTCCGCCTCGATCTGCGCCGGGGTCCTGGTGTCCGCCGTGTCCGCCACCGTGTCGCCTCCGAAGTCGGTGTGAAGCCTGTGCCGCACAGTCTGTCAGCTCCACGGCTCATCGCACTGTCAGGACCCCCGGTTACGCTGGTCCGATGAGCGAGCGACTCCAGCCGGGGGATGTGGCCCCCGCCTTCACCCTGCCCGACGCCGACGGCACCGAGGTGTCCCTGTCGGACCACAAGGGCCGCAAGGTCATCGTGTACTTCTACCCGGCCGCCCTCACCCCCGGCTGCACCAAGCAGGCCTGCGACTTCACGGACAACCTGGAGCTGCTGGCCGGCGCGGGCTATGAGGTGATCGGCATCTCCCCCGACAAGCCCGAGAAGCTGGCCAAGTTCCGCGACAAGGAGTCCCTCAAGGTCACGCTGCTGGCCGACCAGGACAAGCAGGTCCTGGAGGCGTACGGCGCCTTCGGCGAGAAGAAGAACTACGGCAAGACCTACATGGGCGTCATCCGCTCCACGATCGTCGTGGACGAGGAGGGCAAGGTCGAGCGCGCGCTGTACAACGTCCGGGCGACGGGGCACGTGGCGAAGATCATCAAGGATCTGGGGATCTGAGGTCCCTCTGCATCCTGGAACGGCTCGTACCGGATAGGTCCGGTACGAGCCGTTCCGCATTTCGGGCGTGACTGTCCGATAAACGGTTCGTTACTCCGTGCGAGATCACGAACGGGTGGTCGGGGACGGGGTGACGGAGGGGCTCGATGGGGGCGAGTGCGTACACCAGGGAGCGGCTGGAGGAGGCGGCTCGGGGGGCGCGGACGTTGTCGGAGGCGTTGGTGCGGTTGGGGGTGGATCCGAGGAGTCCGACGCGGCGGTATGTGCACGAGCGGATGAAGAGGCTCGGGGTGGACGTGTCGCACTTCGAGCGGGAGGGGGTGAAGTGGACGAGAGACGTCCTTGAGCGGGCGGTCGCGGCGTCGACGAACATGTGCGAGGTGCTGGGGCATCTCGGGCTGGAGGTGGTGGGCGGGCATCACACGCACATCAGCCGCCGGATCAAGGCGTACGGGATCGACACGTCGCACTTCGTGCCGGTGGTCCGCACGGAGAACATGAGGAACAACCAGCGCCGTCGAACCGCCGAGGAAATCCTCATCGAGGACACATCGACGCGCGCCAGACGGGTTCCGAGTACCCGCCTCAAGAGGGCCATGCGGGAGCTGGGCATCGAGGAGCGCTGCGCCCTGTGCGGTATCGAAGCTCTCTGGCTGGGGGAACCGCTACCTCTGGAGGTTGACCACATCGACGGCAACTGGCGAAACAACCGGGTGGAGAACGTTCGACTCCTCTGTCCCAACTGTCACTCGACGACGGACAGTTACCGGGGGCGTGGCAAGGGACGCGCGCAGGAGCGTGTCTCCTGAGCAGGCGGCGAGCCCGACCCACTCCCGAGGAACTGCGCGTCGCGGTCGCCCAGTCCGTCTCCCTCGCAGAGGTGCTGCGCCGCCTGGGCCGGCCGGACAACGGCGGGCAGCGGGCGATGTTGCGCCAGTGGATCAGCCAACAACACGTCGACACGGCACACTTTCTGGGACAGGCGCACAACCAGGGCAAACCGGGAACCATCCCGGCCAAGCGCCCCGAGGAGATTCTGGTCCGGCACGACGGCAAGCGCAGGACCGGCACCTCGCTGTTGCGCCGCGCGCTCGGAGCCGCTGGTGTGCCTGAGCGGTGCACGCGATGCGGCATCGGCCCCGAGTGGCTCGGCAAGCCCATGACGCTGGAGGTCGATCACATCAACGGGGACTGGAGCGACGACCGGCGCGAGAACCTGCGGCTGCTCTGCCCGAATTGCCACGCGATCACCAGGACGTGGTGCCGAGGAGGCCGCCGAGCGGTCCATCACGCCAAGTAGAGTAGGCAGCGCTGTGGGCCCGTACCCCAGCTGGCAAGAGGGCGCCGGTTTAGGTCCGGTGTGTCGTGGGTTCGAGTCCCACCGGGCTCATCCATGAAGGGCGCACCACTCAGTGGGGCGCCCTTCTCCATGCCGTCAGTCAAGCAGTTCCCGAACCACCGGCACCAACGCCCTGAACGCCTGCCCCCGATGGCTGATCGCGTTCTTCTCCTGCGGAGTCAGTTCCGCGCACGTCCGCGTCTCCCCGTCCGGCTGGAGGATCGGGTCGTAGCCGAAGCCCCCCGAGCCCGTGGGCTCGTGGCGCAGGACGCCCCGCAGCCGGCCCTCGACCACCCGCTCCGTGCCGTCCGGCAGGGCCAGTGCCGCCGCGCAGGCGAAGTGGGCGCCGCGGTGTTCGTCGGCGATGTCCGAGAGCTGGGCGAGGAGCAGGTCGAGGTTGGCCTTGTCGTCGCCGTGGCGGCCGGACCAGCGGGCGGAGAAGATGCCGGGGGCGCCGTTCAGGACGTCGACGCAGAGGCCGGAGTCGTCGGCGACGGCCGGGAGGCCCGTGGCCCGGGCCAGGGCGTGGGCCTTGAGGAGTGCGTTCTCGGCGAACGTCACGCCCGTTTCCTTGACGTCGGGGATGTCCGGGTAGGCGTCGGCACCGACGAGTTCGTGGGGCAGCCCGGCTTCGGCGAGGATCGCGTGAAGTTCGGTGATCTTTCCGGCGTTGCGAGTGGCGAGGATCAAGCGCGTCATGGCCCCAGTATTGCCGCAGCCGCGCCCCATCAGGGGCGCGGGGAACTGCGCGACCAGCCACGACGGACCCGCGGTCGAACGTCCACCGAAACCCGGCAGACGAGTAGCCCGGCCCAGCCGGCGCAGCGTTACGGCGTGCAGACCTTGGTCAGTTCGCCGGCCGCGTCCGTGACCGGGCTGATGTCGGGCGTCTCGTCGCCGTTCTTGATCGCCGTACGGACGTTGCCGACGGCCTGGTCGAGGTCGTCGACTGCCTTGCTGACGTCGGCGTTGTCGGACTTGTCGCCGATCTTGTCGAGGTTCTTGTCGATGGAGTCGAGGGACTCGTCGAGCTGCGTCGGGTCGTTCGCGGCGTTGTCCACGGCCTGCTGGAGTTCCGTGACGCTGTCGGCGATGGCGTCGGCGGTCTGGACGCAGTCCAGCGCCTTGTCGACGGCGGCGCAGCCGGTGGTGAGTCCGGCGGTCAGCGCGACGGCCGCCAGGGTGGCGGCGACGGCTGCGGTGCGGCGTCGGCGGCTCGCGGCCATGGAACGGTCCCTCTCGTCGGTCGGGCCGGGCGGCCCGTGTGGCTGGCCGAGCGCACAGGGATGAGCCGTGCGCCCGTACTTCTTCAGACGCGAGTGTGCTCGGCGCGGTTGCCCGTGCCGAGCACCTGTCTTGGCGCGCCCTTTACTTTTCGAGGACGGTATCAAGCGCCGTGCGCTGGTGGGCGGCGAGTTCCGTGCAGCCGGCGACGGCGAGGTCGAGGAGGGCGTTGAGTTCGTCGCGGGCGAAGGGTTCGGCCTCGGCGGTGCCCTGGATCTCGACGAAGCGGCCGTCGCCGGTGCAGACGACGTTCATGTCGGTGTCGGCCTTGACGTCCTCCTCGTAGCAGAGGTCGAGGAGGGGGACGCCGCCGACGATGCCGACGGAGACGGCGCTGACGGTGCCGGTCAGGGGCTGGCGGCCGGCCTTGATGAGCTTCTTGCGCTGGGCCCAGGCGACGGCGTCGGCCAGCGCCACGTAGGCGCCGGTGATGGCCGCGGTGCGTGTGCCGCCGTCGGCCTGGAGGACGTCGCAGTCGAGGACGATGGTGTTCTCGCCGAGGGCCTTGTAGTCGATGACGGCGCGCAGCGAGCGGCCGATGAGGCGGCTGATCTCGTGGGTGCGTCCGCCGATGCGGCCCTTGACGGACTCGCGGTCGCCGCGGGTGTTGGTGGAGCGGGGCAGCATGGAGTACTCGGCGGTGACCCAGCCTTCACCGCTGCCCTTGCGCCAGCGCGGGACGCCTTCGGTGACGGAGGCGGTGCAGAAGACCTTGGTGTCGCCGAAGGAGACGAGGACGGAGCCTTCGGCGTGCTTGCTCCAGCCGCGTTCGATGGTGATCGGGCGGAGTTGCTGGGGGGTGCGGCCGTCGATTCGAGACATGCCGCTGAGCCTATCCGTACATATGGAAGGGGCCCCTCCCGCGGTGGGAAGGGGCCCTCACGACTGGCCTCGGGGGTTCGTCAGGGGGTGAAGCCCGGGACGATCCCCGCGCTTCACATCAGGTCTTCGATCTCCGCGGCGATGGGGTCGGCGTCGGTGCCGATGACGACCTGGATCGCGGTGCCCATCTTGACGACGCCGTGGGCGCCGGCGGCCTTCAGGGCGGCCTCGTCGACCTTGGCGGGGTCCACGACCTCGGTCCGCAGGCGGGTGATGCAGCCTTCGACCTCTTCGATGTTGTCGATGCCGCCGAGCCCGGCAACGATCTTCTCAGCCTTGGTGGCCATGTTCGTTCTCCCTGATCCGAACCGCTTTGTCGCAGTAACCCACAGTTGACCCAACTTTGCGAGCGGTCATGTCGTGCGTGCCGAAGGATGGCGTCACGTCAGTGTGCGACCGTCCGTTCGACTGGTCTACACCACGAGCCTGCCTCTCGACAAAGGGGCAGGGAATGAGTGCCGGCAGCCCCGCCGGCGCCGAGGTCGCCGCGAGTCCTGCCCGCGCTCGCCGGAACTGGCTCCACTGGACGAACACGCGCTCCTCTACTGCGTGATCTTCCGGTCGTCGGAGCGGGCGGAATTGGCGGGTTCCGCTCGTTCGGCCTACCGTGCTACAACTGGTCTACACCACTCACTGGTGGAGGTCGCGCGGTGCCCTTTTGAACCGCGTTCCCCTTTTGAGACGCCGCCGTCCCCCGTCGAACTCTTCCCTGGGCGGCGCCGTGCCCCATGGAGGAAGTTCATGTCCACAGCCACAGCCGCGCCCGCGAGCCCCAAGAAGGGGTCCGCGGTGATGGCGGTCCTGCAGCGCATCGGCCGCAGCCTCATGCTGCCCGTCGCCGTGCTGCCCGCCGCCGCGCTCCTGGTCCGCCTCGGCAACACCGACATGCTCGGGCGGGAGTCGTTCCCGGAGTTCATCACCAAGATCGCGAGCTTCATGAGCGCGGGCGGCAACGCGATCCTCGACAACATGCCGCTGCTGTTCGCCGTGGGCATCGCGATCGGCTTCGCGAAGAAGTCGGACGGCTCGACCGCTCTCGCCGCCGTCGTCGGCTACCTGGTCTTCAAGAACGTGCTGGCCACGTTCACCGACCCGAACCTGCCCCAGGTGGCGACGGCCGTCGACGGCAAGGTCGTCATGACGGACGCGCCGGTGGACGCCAAGGTGCTCGGCGGTGTGGTGATGGGCCTCGTCGTCGCCCTGCTCTACCAGCGCTTCTACCGCACCAAGCTGCCCGACTGGGCGGGCTTCTTCGGCGGTCGCCGCCTGGTCCCGATCCTCGCCGCCTTCGCGGGCCTGGTCATCGGCATCGTCTTCGGTTACATATGGCCGGTCCTCGGTACGGCCCTGCACAACCTCGGCGAGTGGCTGGTGGGCTCCGGAGCCGTCGGCGCGGGCATCTTCGGCGTCGCCAACCGCGCGCTGATCCCGATCGGCATGCACCACCTGCTGAACTCCTTCCCCTGGCTCCAGGCCGGCACCTACGAGGGCAAGAGCGGTGACATCGCCCGGTTCCTGGCGGGCGACCCGAGCGCCGGCCAGTTCATGACCGGTTTCTTCCCGATCATGATGTTCGCCCTGCCGGCCGCCTGCCTGGCGATCGTGCACTGCGCCCGGCCCGAGCGCCGCAAGGTCGTCGGCGGCATGATGTTCTCCCTCGCGCTGACCTCGTTCGTCACGGGCGTCACCGAGCCGATCGAGTTCACCTTCATGTTCATCGCCCCGGTGCTGTACGCGATCCACGCCGTGCTCACCGGTGTCTCGATGGCGCTGACCTGGGCCCTGGGCATGAAGGACGGCTTCGGCTTCTCGGCCGGCGCGGTGGACTTCTTCCTGAACCTGGGCATCGCGACCAACCCGTGGGGCCTGGCCCTGGTGGGTCTGTGCTTCGCGGCGGTCTACTACGTGGTCTTCCGCTTCGCGATCACCAAGTTCAACCTGCCGACGCCGGGCCGCGAGTCCGACGAGGAACTCGCGGAGCTCCAGAAGGCGGAGGCGAAGTAGGACCTGACCCGGCGGCAGGCCCCGCACACGCTGAAGGCCCCGGAACCGCTTCGGTTCCGGGGCCTCGTCGTGCTCGGGTGCGGGACAGCCCCGTCAGACCTCGTACGTCTGCCGCGGTGCCGCGAGGTCCACGGGACCGTCGTAGACCGCGCGGGCGTCGGCCAGGTTGACCTGGGGGTCCGTCCACGGCGGGATGTGCGTGAGGACCAGCCGCCGGGCACCTGCCCGGGCCGCCGTCTCGCCCGCCTCGCGGCCGTTGAGGTGCAGGTCGGGGATGTTCTCCTTGCCGTGCGTGAACGCCGCCTCGCACAGGAACAGGTCGGCGTCCCGGGCGAGTTCGTCCAGGGCGGGGCTCAGGCCGGTGTCGCCGGAGTACGTCAGGACCTTGCCGTCGTGTTCGACGCGGATGCCGTACGCCTCCACGGGGTGGGCCACGCGCTCGGTGTGCACCGTGAACGGGCCGATCTCGAAGGTGGACGGCTTGACCGTGTGGAAGTCGAAGACCTCGCTCATGGAGGAGGCGGAGGGGGTGTCCGCGTAGGCGGTGGTCAGCCGGTGTTCCGTGCCTTCCGGTCCGTAGACGGGGAGCGGATCGCAGCGGCCGCCGTCGTGGCGGTAGTAGCGCGCGACGAAGTACGCGCACATGTCGATGCAGTGGTCGGCGTGCAGGTGGCTGAGGAAGATCGCGTCGAGGTCGTAGAGACCGCAGTGGCGCTGCAACTCGCCCAGGGCACCGTTGCCCATGTCGAGAAGCAGCCGGAAGCCGTCGGCCTCGACGAGGTAGCTCGAGCAGGCCGATTCCGCGGACGGGAACGACCCCGAGCAGCCGACGACGGTGAGCTTCATGAAGCAGAAACCTCCGCTGGCGGGATAAGTCTGAGAGGGGCGTCGGGGGTCGTGCGGTGCGTCGAGCGTAAGGCGCAAAACCTCCGGTCGCTCCTCCGCCAAGGGCCGTTGTGGGCGAACTCACCTGTGCGCCGCTGCCATCCGGGCTACCAGGCGTTCAACTGTTCGGCCATGATCCGAGGGCACATCGAGGGCACATCAGGCAGCCTCGTGCAGGAACTCCTCAACCGCCTCGCGGGTGTCCTCATCCTCGTCCGGGAACAGGTGTGCGTAGATCGCCATCGCCACGGCCACCGTGTCGCCCAGCCGCGCCGCCACGGTCTTCGGTCCCTTACCGTGCCTGATCAGGACGCTTGCATACGTGTGCCTCAGAGCGTGCAGCCTGGTGCCCTTCGGCAGCCCGGCTGCCCTGACCGCCGGACGCCACACGTTGCCGGCGAAGTGATCCGCGTTGACGGGGCCCGCGAACACGAAGTCGTCCTGGCCGGCCGGGTACGCCTTCAGGTGAGCGGCCAGGGAATCGATGACGCTCTGCGGTACGGGCACCGTCCTATAGGAACGCTTCGTCTTGGGCGGGCATACGACCACGCCGGGATACGCCCGCTGAACCTGCTGTTCGACCTTCACCGTACGACGGAGGAAGTCGATGTGCCTGACCTGGAGGCCGAAGAGTTCTCCGGCCCGCAGCCCGCTTCCGGCCGCGAGGATGACCAGCGCCCGGTACTTGTCCGGCATGGCGTCGGCGAGCTTGTGGACATCCGCTGAGGTGAGCGGGGTGACCTCGTCGTGAGGGACCCCTGCGGCCTTGAGGCCAGCACAGGGTGATGTCGGCATCAACTGGTCGCGCACAGCCGCGTTGAACACGGCGGTGACCTTCTGCTGCACCTTCCTGGCCGTACGAGGAGCCAGGCCGTTCACTCGGACGAGGCCGGTCAGCCAGGCTTGCAGCTCACTCTGCCTGATCGATGTCAGCCGCCGGGGACCGAACGCCGGATACACGTACAGTCGCAGGACGGCCTCGACGTCCCGCGCCGTGGTCGCCCTATGCGGCTGCGCCTTGCGCCACCGCTCGGCGTACTCACGGAAGGTGATCCGCAACTCGCCGGGATGGACGTACTGGCCCTTGTCCAGGTCCATGACGATCTCGGCCGCCCTGCGCTCCGCCTGTGGCTTCGTTGTGAAGTTCTCCTTCACCTGCCTCCGGTCCGGATCGCGGTAGCGGACCTGCCACCGCTTCCCCTTACCGTGGTCGGCGGACGGAGCAAGCAGCTTCGTACGGCTGCTGTGCTCGGTGCACGACTCCGCGCTCTTCGAAGGCCGGGACCGATGCCAGCGATCAACTACCTGGGCCATCACCCTCATCTTCAATCTCTGTTGTTGCGTTCGGCTGGGCGAACTCGACGGATTTGATGGACTTCTCGGTCAGGTAGGGACGGTTCATGGCCACCCACTGGAAGCGCCCGATCCCGCTCTCCTCGATTCCGTCCACAACGAGCTGGGTGTCGCCGTGCATCCACATCCACGTGAGGCTCCAGGCGTGCGCCAAGAGCCGCGGCGCCAGACGGACTCCCTGGCCAGAGTCAGCTGCAGGCAGCATCAATGTGACAGGAGACACATCCAGCGCAGCAGCCAAGGCAACCAGTTCATCAACGGTGACCCGCCGCTTCTGCCTCTCGATCTTGGTGATGGTTGAGGCGCTCATCGGCACACCCAATGCACTCACGGTTTCGGCCAGTTCTTCGGTTGTCTGGCGGCGAAGGCGCTTCACATTGATCGCCACCTGCTCACCCACGGGCCCACGCTCTGCGTATCGCCTCTGCTTTTCTGCCACATAAGCAAAATTCCATACTCCTTGGCATTTTACAAGCCCAGCGTGCATGCTGGGCGCGTAGATGCCTCTTAGGGAGCATGCATGCCTGACAAGCCGAAGTTGATGACACGCAACGAAGTAGCCGAGTACCTGGGGGTTCCCGTAGCAACGCTCGCCCAGTGGAGCTATCGGGGAATCGGACCCAAGTCGATCAAGGTCGGGCGACACCGCCGCTATCGCCCAGAGGATGTCGAGGTATGGCTCGACGAGCAGCAGGCCCTCCCGGAGGGCGGTCGCCGCAATGCCGCATGAGAAGTGGAGCCCCAGGAGCGGTGACACCGAGCGCACACTGATTCCGGACAACTGCCGCTTGTGTGACGCCCTCGTCCCGGACGGGGACGCTGCGGGCGTCGTTCAAGGCACGGGTCGGCACGGCTCGGTGCAGTACCCCGTATGCGAGGACTGCCAGACGCCCGAGTTCCATGCCTACCTGGATGAGCTGTGGGCGTTCTGGAAGGGAGGCGGTGGCCCCCAATGCCGCATGAGATGAGCAGCTCTCGGAGCGGTGACCCCGAGGGCTACCAGATGGGATACGACCTCACCGCAACTCGGCTGGAAGGAGAAAGTGCCCTGGTCATACAGCCGACCATTCCTGACTCCGCCCCCGACGCGCTCAAGAACGCGCTCGCAGTCCGCCGGGCCGCCAACCTGCACTGGAAGTGCCCCGACTGCGGGGCCCAACCTCAGATGCCGAACCACAAGCAGCAGCGAGCCCTGCCCCGGGCCGGGAAGGCAATACCGGCGATCTTCCTCCACAAGGACGGATGCGGATGCCTGACTGACGACGAAGGTGATGCTGCATGAGCCCCTTCAGTCAGCCCCCCAGCGACCTCAGGCGGAGGCTCCGCAGCAGGAGTCGGCCCAGGCCCCGGGGGACGTCGCCGGGCGGAATCCCGGGGAACGCCGATGTCTAAGTTCAGTCAGCCTGCGCCCGACGCCGACGCCGACGCCGACGAGGCCACCATCCCCGGCCAGGGTGGTGAGACGTGCCCGCTGCACAACCAGTACCTCCCCTGCAGGCACCGCTCCCACTCAGCCGGCACCGAGGCCTCGAAGCAGGAGCAGAGGCCGGAGCCCTGGGAAGAGATCGGCTGGCCCCGCGAAGCGTGGGACGCCTTCGCATGGGGCATAGCGATGACCGCCGACCCGACGTTCACTAGCGCGCGCATGACCGATGTCTTCGGCCTCAACGAAGAGAGCAACCCGAGGGGGGCGGTCAAGCAGGCATTCATCAAGCAGATGCAGAGCTGCCGCGACGACCTGAAGGCGTCCGACGACGACGAGATCAAGGCGCAGGAGAAGGCCGACGCCGAGGCCCGCCGCCGTGACGCGGCCCGCGAAAAGGTCAAGCGGGAGAAAATGGAGCGTCGGCTGTCGGGTGAGCTGGACGCAGCCGCCCAGTGCTTCCTGGATGCCTTCGAGTCCGACGGACTCATGGGCGTCGACGCGATGCTCTCGGTGAAGCGCCCCGAGGCGCTGATCGACGGTCTCCTCTACACGGACTCCCTGGCGTGGCTGGCAGGTCCCTCAAACACGTACAAATCGTTCCTAGCTCTGGACATCGCGGCGAGGGCCGCCTTCGGGATGACGTACCACGGTGACGACCGGCCGATGGCGATCGTCGCGTCCTTGGTGATCGTCGCCGAGGGCGCCGGGGCGTACGGCGACCGCATCCGCGCGTGGGAGCGGAAGAACGGCCGGAAGATTCCCCGCGATCAGGTCATGTTCTACCCGAGGGCCGTCCAGCTCTCCGACTTGGTCGTGGAGATGCCCGCGCTGCTGGCCCATGTGAAGCGCCAGAGGGAGCAGGGCACCGGCTACGGGCTGATCATCTTCGACACGCAGGCTATGTGCACCGTCGGCGTGAGCGAGAACGACAACACGGAGATGGGCGTGGTCATGAACGTCCTGCACCAGCTCCGTGAAGCCACCGGCGCGTGCATCCTCCTCGTCCACCACTTCGGTGCCGATGACGCGAAGGGGATGCGCGGCGCCACCGCCATCTACGCCGCCGCGACCACCGTGATCGCGGTGAAGCGAAAGGACGACCTGAAGGTGGTGCTCTCGACCAGGGCTCCGAAGGGGAAGCAGAAGGACGCCGAAGCCATGGACGCCTTCCTGCTGGACCTGGAGAAGGTAGGCGATGCGGAGCAGGGCTGGAGCTCTCTCGCACCGACCAGAGCGACCCACAGCGGCTCCAAGGTGCAGCACACGCCCGAGGTCAACGCCCGCCAGCTCCTCATCCTGTCCATCCTGGCCGCTACCGATGAGGTCGGCGGTCTGGGGGTGTCGGCCATCGCCCGGCACGTGACTGAGGAGGAGGGGCCGAACCCGAAGACCGCCAAGCCATGGGCCCCCTCGACCACCGCGTCGTGGATGGACACGCTCGTCCGCAAGGACCTCGTGAAGAAGACCGGCACGAGCTACACCATCACCGACATCGGTAAGGACGCTCTCACCGATGGCCCGATCGGTGAAGACAACGACAGGTGATCCGGCTTCGTCCCTGCTCCCTTCGTGCCTTCGTGTTCGCCTTCGCTTCGCCCTCTACTACGTAGAGAGGCGGCGCAATAGCGAAGGGGGCGGCGCAGGATAGCGAAGGAAAGCGAAGGCGATAGCGATGATCTTGACCTCACCACGTACACCACGGGTACGGGCACTGGGCAGCCCCGAGGCATCAGCACGGCGGTTGCCGCTGCGCCGGGCAGTCATCGGTGGCGCGGGCTGTCGTCAGCGTCGGCGCCGGAACAGTTCCGCACCATCACTCGTGACAGCGTGCCCCGTTCGCTGGGAGCTGCGCGTCGGAGACTCTGAGACCCACGGCGAAATACAGGGGGCGGGTAACCTCGAACAGGAGGTCGTCGACGTCGCGGTCAAATCCCATCCCGACCATCCATGAGCACGAGCGCCTTCTCGCAGAGGCCGGTTTCGTCTCCGCCCTGAACCCCGACTACGACCCCGAGGACGGTCAAGGCTGGAACAGGGGTAGCGCAGAGACGCAAGAGCGACGCCCTTTCTCGTCGCCCTCTCGCACCTCCGTAACCCCAGTTGCCCAAGTCACGCTCACTCGTGCTTGGCGTGTGTGCTCACCACTGCGCCTCGCTTGAGGTGCGAGAGTGCACAGTCTATTTCTTTATTGATGTGAGTACCTGCACCAGCAGCGACAGTGTCACTGACCAATAGACCTGCCACTGACATGGTGACTGCAGACCCTGTCCACCATACTTGTTCCTTTCCCTTACTCTCACCCTTCCCGCTTTGCTCAATATTCATTAGGCTTTGCATTGCAGCCACCAGAACAGCTTGGAATTTTCTTGCCTCGATCGAGATTTGCTCTCCAACTCAAAGTCTTCGCTATTGATCTGCTGAAGATGACTTACTTTAGCTGACACTAAAGTATTATTAAGTCATTTCGATCGAATTATATTTCATTACTCATTGCGCAGACTGGCCGAGTAGCGCCTCTGTGCGTCAGTAGTAGACTTCGTCCGTTGCTGTCCGTAGGTGACCAGTCTCGCGAGAGCCTCTCGACGCCATTCCTGCCCGCCTTCAGTCCTACCTGCCTACGCAACACACCAGCGATACAGTCCGTCTACTGCCGCCGCAGCGCTTGGCCTACTCCTCTGGCCTCCTCTAAGGTGCACGGAGCAACAGCGAGGCCTGCGCAGTAGACATTCGTTCTGCATGTCTCGCAACTCCCGCAGAAGCGCGTCGCGTGAGCCGATTCCATAGATGCTCAACATCAACAAGGAGCACACGCATCGATTTCTCCCTGCCACAAAGCGTCTGCTCGCTGTCCAGAGAGCTGGAGCTGTACACCCTCGATGGGCCCTGAGCTAAGCTCGACCGCTCATGTACCCGCCGATCGCGCCCATGGCCGCGCCCACCAAGCCAGCCTCTGCCCACCCTGGCCATCCATGGCGAAGGGTTATGCCAGTCAGCCATGGGGGGGTGGGGGCCCTACGGGGGCGCATGGGCGCGGGTGACCCCGCCTCGACCACTTTTCTCCCCGCTATGAAATTTGCACCGCCGTGGGCGGACCGGTCGGCTCGCACTGCGTCGACAGGAGACGTCACACGCAAATCGTCAGGGCCCCGATTGTGTGGTTCATCGCGTAGTCGAAGGTGATGCCGTGCTGCGGATTGGTGAAGCACAGCAAGCCGCCTCGACCGGTGTTGCTGATGGCTGCATTCGTGGGCCAGTGCGGAGCCAATTGGCTGTTGCTGATATTCCTTCCTTTAGCGGTATGGGCGTGATCGTCGGGAAGAGCGCTCGAAGGCGACTGCCGTCAGCCTGTGAGTGAGGGACATCACCGACGCGGTCGGCTGTGTGGTCCGGGAGAGCACGGAACCCGGTTGCGGCCTCGATCTCGGGGATCAGGTCCAGGAGGGACGTTCGCGTACCGAAGGCCAGGTTCACTGGCCAGGGTTCGACGACTCGGCGCAGGAGGGCGTCGGTGAGGACCTCGCAGACCGTGCCCACGTACGTGAAGTCGCGTGTCTGAGTGCCGTCACCGTGCACGGTCAGGGGGCGTCCGTTGAGCGTAGCGCTGATCCACTTCGGTATGACCGCGGCGTAGGGGTGGTCGGCGCGCTGGCCGGGCCCGTAGACGTTGAAGAAGCGGAAGGGCAATACCGGGAGGCCGAAACTGTAGTGGTACGCGCCCAAGTACGCCTCCGTGGCGAGTTTGGTGACCGCGTACGGGCTCATCGGGGCGGTGGTGAGGTCTTCGTGCTTCGGGAGGTGCGGGTTCGCCCCGTAGACGGATGACGAGGAGGCGGCGATCACGTGCAGGTTGCCGGCTCGGCGGGCTGCTTCGAGGACCTGGACGGTTCCGGTCACATTGGCATGGTGGCTGGCCAGGGGGTCTTTCACGGAGCGAGGAACGGACGGCAGGGCGGCGAGGTGGACGATGGCGTCGGCGCCATGAAATGCCTGCTTCAGGAGCGCGGCGTCCTGGATGTCGCCCTCGAAGAAGTCGAGGTTGAGACCCGCGATGTTCTCCTTGCGGCCGGTGGAGAGGTTGTCGATCACCCGGAGCGGGCTGATCTCGGGGCGCCTCATCAGGGTCCGGGCCAGGTTGCTGCCGATGAATCCGGCGCCGCCGGTGATCACGATCTTCACGTGGCTTCCCTTCAGAGAGAGTCGACGTGGGCGCCGGCGAGTCGGCGGCGGCAGTCGAGGATGTACGGGGCGTGGGCGGTGATGAGGGGGTAGTCGAAGGTGTCGTGGTCGGCGAGCAGGACGACGGCGTCGGCTCCAGCGAGGCACTCGGGAGTCGCCTCGACTCGCTGGAGGTTCTCCAGGTCGGCTGCGCGAGGGTGAGCGTCGTCGCTGACGTGAGGGTCGGCCGCCTGAACCTCGGCGCCCATGCCGATGAGCAGCTCGGCGATGCGCGCCGCCGGGGTCTCGCGGGCGTCCCCGGTGTTGGCCTTGTACGCGAGGCCGAGCAGCAGGATCCGGGAGCCGTTGAGCGACTTCCGGCGCTGGTTGAGGCCGTCGACGAGACGCCGGACGACGTAGTCGGGCATGTGGTTGTTGACGTCGTTCGCCAGCTCGACGAAGCGGAAGTTGCGGCCCAGGGTGCGCTGGACACGCCAGGACAGGTACGACGGGTCTATGGGCAAGCAGTGGCCTCCGACGCCCGGTCCCGGGGTGAAGCGCATGAACCCGAAAGGCTTGGTGGAAGCCGCGTCGATCGCCGACCAGACGTCGATGTCCAGTTCGTGGGCGAAGATCGCCAGCTCGTTGGCGAGCGCGATGTTCACGTGCCGGAAGGTGTTCTCCAGCAGCTTGGCCAGCTCGGCCTCCTTACAGCTGGCGACCGGAACGACCGTGTCGACGAGGGACCAGTAGAAGCGGTGGACGGCTTCTTTGGAGGCGGGGTCGATGCCGGAGATGACCTTGGGGGTGTTCTCCAGCTTCCACGTGGAGTTTCCTGGGTCTATGCGCTCGGGGCTGTAGCCGAGGTGGAAGTCATGGCCGGCGACCAAGCCGGAGGCGTGTTCGAGGAGCGGGCCGAAGACTTCCTCGGTTGTGCCGGGGTACGTGGTGGACTCCAGGATGACGGTCGCTCCGCGCGTGAGGTGGCGGCCGAGCATCCGCGCTGCGTCCTCGACGTGGGACAGGTCAGGCGCCCCGTCTCGGAGGGGCGTGGGGACCGTGACGATCGCTATGTCGAAGTGCGCGCAGTCGGAGGCGTCGATGGTCGGGCGATAGGCGCCGGTGGCAAGGAGCGGGGCAAGGCGCGAGTCTGGGATGTCCTCGATGTATGACTCTCCGCGTACGAGCCGCTTGACGCGCTGAGAGTCCACGTCGAAGCCGAGGACCTGGTGCCCGACCTCGGCGGCTCTGACGGCGAGCGGGAGTCCAACGTATCCCTGCCCGACTACGACGACGCGGAGCTGCTGGAAGGCGCGCTTCTTGATCATGCTGTCCATCTCTTGGGATTCGTGCGGGGGTGTGGGCGGTGCATGCGGATCGGCGGCGCGGCGGGCGCTCTAAGATGGGAGGTGCCTCGGCCGTACGAGACTCGCTTGGCCGCCTGTCTCGGACGGCCGAGCGCCTTCTTGGCCCTGGAGGTCGCAAAACCCGCGGGAAGGGCAAACCGCTGGTTCGATACGATGGCGGAGGCCTGCAGACCCGTACCGTCACAGTGCGTGACATCAAGACGCGAACTTAGTGATCGCAACAGCTGCAGCTTCCCGACTTGGGCCCGCCGTGGCACCGCCGCCGGCGCCGTACGTACGAAATGGAGCATCCGAGGATGGCTCGACACCTGGTCACCAGCGCGCTTCCCTACATCAACGGGATCAAGCACCTGGGCAACATGGTCGGGTCGATGCTTCCGGCGGATGTGTACTCCCGGTACCTCCGCCAGCGCGGCCACGACGTCCTCTACATCTGCGCCACCGACGAGCACGGCACACCGGCCGAGCTGGCCGCGAAGGAGGCCGGGCTGTCGGTCGAGGAGTTCTGCGCTCAGGCCCATGACGCGCAGAAGGCCGTGTACGACGGGTTCGAGCTGGCCTTCGACTACTTCGGTCGCAGCTCGTCGCAGCAGAACGTCGAGATCACCCAGCACTTCGCGCGGAAGCTGAACGAGAACGGCTTCATCGAGGAGCGCGCCATCCGCCAGGTGTACTCGCCTGTCGACGGCCGCTTCCTGCCGGACCGGTACGTCGAGGGCACCTGCCCGCACTGCGGCTACGACAAAGCTCGCGGCGACCAGTGCGAGAACTGCACCCGCGTCCTCGACCCGACAGACTTGCTCAACCCGCGCTCGGCGATCAGCGGCTCCACGGAGCTGGAGGTCCGCGAGACCAAGCACCTGTTCCTGCTGCAGTCCAAGCTCCAGCAGGAGGTCGAGGCGTGGATCGACGCGGTCAGCGAGGAGTGGCCGCATCTGTCCTCGGCCATCGCTCGCAAGTGGCTGACCGAGGGCCTGCACGACCGTGCGATCACCCGCGACCTGGACTGGGGCGTCCCGGTGCCGGCCGATACCTGGCCCGATCTCGCAGCTGAGGGCAAGGTCTTCTACGTCTGGTTCGACGCCCCGATCGAGTACATCGGCGCGACGAATGAGTGGGCGGACACCGCCCCGGACGGCGAGGTCCGTGACTGGAAGTCGTGGTGGTACGAGGCCGACGACACCGTCCGCTACACCCAGTTCATGGCCAAGGACAACGTCCCCTTCCACACGGTGATGTTCCCGGCCACCGAGCTGGGCGTGCGCGAGCCGTGGAAGAAGGTCGACTTCGTCAAGGGCTTCAACTGGCTGACGTACTACGGCGGCAAGTTCTCCACGTCCCAGAAGCGTGGCGTCTTCACGGACGCCGCCCTGGAGATCCTCCCCGGCGACTACTGGCGCTACTTCCTGATCGCCAACGCCCCGGAATCCGACGACTCGTCGTTCACCTGGGAGCACTTCGCCGCCACGGTCAACAAGGACCTGGCCGACACCCTGGGGAACTTCGTCAACCGCGTGCTGTCCTTCTCCCGCAAGCGATTCGGCGACGAGGTCCCGGCGGGCCACACGGTCGGCGAGGCGGAGGCGAAGCTGGGCGAGGAGATCGCGCGGCTCCTCGCCGAGTACGAGGTGCAGATGGAGGCCCTCCAGTTCCGCAAGGCCGCGGCTGCTCTGCGTGCGCTGTGGTCGGCGGGCAACTCCTACCTGGAGGAGAAAGCCCCCTGGCTGGAGATCAAGACCGACCCGGACGGCGCCGCGCTGACGCTGCGTACCGCGATGAACCTGATCCACCTGTACGCGGTGGTCTCCGAGCCGTTCATTCCGTCCACTGCGGCTGCCATGCGTAGTGCCTTCGCGCTGAAGGGCGACACCGCGACCTGGGTGACCGCCGAGCAGGCCAAGGCCCTGGACACCGTCCCGGCCGGGACCGCGTTCACCGTTCCGCCGGTGCTCTTCACGAAGATCACCGAGGAGGACCTGGAGTCCTACCGGGAGCGCTTCGGCGGCGCCGAGGACGCCTGACCGCATCTCTCCCACCCGCCCCACCCGCGCTCTCATCGGGCGGGGCGGGTGTTGAGACGGCCGGACAGTTCTGCGGCCGGCACGTTCATCAGCCGGATTCGCGGGGCTCCGTCGTCGACCTCGACCCAGGTGACGCCAGCGGATCCAGGGACGTGATCCAGGTAGCGGTCGAAGCCATTCCCTGTCAGACGCAGCAGCAGGCAGGCGATCCCCCCACCGTGCCCGATGAGGATGGTGGTGCAGTGCGGCCCTGCACAGACTTCCTCCCAGAGCTGCACGTAGCGGCTTTGGACGTCCTCGGACGACTCGCCGCCGGGCGTACGGAACTGGTGGATCGGGACGCCTCGGCGGGTGGCTTCGGCTGCTGCGAGCTCCCTGGGCCGGCCTCCGAGGTAGCCGCTGTTCTTGGCGGCAAGGCGCTCGTCCACTCGCACGTCGGCGGGAGTGAGCGGGGCGGTCAGCAGAGCGGCGGTCTCACGGCAGCGGGACATCGGGCTGACGAGCACCTGGTCCACGGTGACGCCGGCTGCTGCGAGGGTGTCGCCGACCTTGCGGATGTCCTCGCTCCCGCGCTTGCTGAGCCTGCCGCCGACAGCCCGGCCCTGGTGGATGCCCCGCAGGTTTTCCTCTGTTTCACCGTGCTTGATCAGGTAGATGTGCTTCGAGTGCATGGTGTGGTGTCCTCTTCTCCAGGTCAGTCCCAGTCGCGGACGTCGACGTAGGCGGATACCGCGTTGGCGACCTGGTCGTGGTCGGCCCGGCTCATGGCGGGGAAGCGGTCGTAGTGCCACTCGATGTAGAGGACGGAGATGAGATTGATCGTCCCGTCGCTGAGCAGCTTGCTGAGGACGGGATACTCGGCGCCCTCGATGTCCATCTTCACGACGACGTGATCATCCGCGGTGACCGTCCGGCGCAGCCAGGAACTGAAGTCGGTCGCCGGGACGGGGAGCGGCGCGCTGTAGTCGATCTGCTGGTCGTACATCGGCGGCACGCGCTTACCGGGCATCACGGTTGAGCTCTCGTGGTGGCCGAGGAAGAGGTCGATCGTCCCGTCATGGGTCCATACCGCGCTGTGGGAGATCTCGACGCGCGGGGAGTGAGGGGCCTGCTCGACTTGCCGGTGGATGGAAGGGATCAGGTCCTTGTTGGGCTCGAACGCGTAGAAGTCGTGGCCCGGAAGCTCGTGGATGAAGCGGTTCAGGACGATTCCGAGGTTCGTGCCGCAGTCGACGAAGACTTTGCGCATGAGGTACTCCCGTGGTTTGCGCTGGGTGGCAGGATGCCGATCTCCTGCACGGTGCGGTCGGTGAGCAGGAGGAAGTCGCCGGTGGCGGGGCGGTAACAGCGCTCCTCGTAGCGGATCGTGATGCGGCGGACCGGTTCCTCACCGCGATAGCGAGGAAGGTCGCCCCATCGGTAGAGCTGGCCGCCAGGGGCCTTGAGGCGGCGCAGAGATCGGGGCAAGGGGCTCTTGCGAGCACCGGCGTTGAGCTGGGTGAACATCCTGGTGAGGAAGGCGATGTGCTCGCGCGCCTGTTGCTCGTCGGCCTGTACCTGGCCGTAGGTCTGCTTGAGCGCGCGCAGTTGATTCCGGTCGCCGTCCGCCTGGACGAGAAGGTCACGGAGTTCCCGGTCCCAGACGATGCCGAGGTGGCCGTGGAGGACGGGCTCGTCGGTGAGGAAGTAGCCCAGGACACGGCCGTACTCGCGCTCGTACGGGCACATGAAGTCGTTGTAGAGCCCGAACGTCATCCCCGAGACGGTCTCCACCTGCCAATGGACGCGTGCCGTGAAGGGGGAATCCCACCAGCCCAGGTGCCACGGCTGCCAGAGCAGGTCGGCGGTGCTGAGCAGGAACACGGCGAGCGCGATCAGTGCGGCGGACCAGCCGAAGACCGCGTCGTACTCCCCACTGGGAAGCAGCGTGATCGTGATTGCGAGGGCGATGTTGGTGACGATGTTCTCCCAGAAGAGGATCCCGGAGGAGAGCGCCACGACAGCGTTGAAGAGCGCGGTGGCCAACAGGGCCGCGATGAGCAGCCGGCGATCGAGGAACGCGATGAGGCCGGCAGCCTCGACGGCCATCGCGAGGAAGTTGACCGGACGATCGAGGAAGCGCGCACGGCGCAGCACGCGCGACACGGTCTCGGCCCGAAGGAAGCGCGCCCAGCCCCAGGAGTATGCGGAGGCCATGAGGTAGTGGGTGCGGTTGTGCCAGGTCCATGACCAGGGGTAGGGACCGAGACGGGCCTTGCTCCATGCCGGTTTGACGTAGTGGGAGAGCGAGACGCAGCCGAGGACCAACAGCAGTGCCGCTGTGGAACACGTGGCACCGAAGAGCAGCGCCACGAGGAACCAGGCCAGGTACGCCTTGAGGAGACGCGTGGGCATCATCGCGTGGTGTTTCCAGCCGCGCAGCTTGCCGCAGTACACGGTCATCCACGGCAGCAGGGCCGCCGGCCACAGGCACGAGGCGGCTGCGAGGAGAAGCAGCAGCCGTTTGTCGCGGCGTTGAGGAGCGATGGGCTCTGTGACGTCGTAGTCGCTGGTCGCGCCCTGCCAGGTGAGCAAAATGATCATGGTGATGACGAACCAGCGCAGCGGGCCCGGCTCCGGTGATGGCCGAAACGCGGCCAGTACCGCGAGCGCAAGCGCGATGACCACGGCCAGCAGGACCCGGCGACGGCGAGCGAGGGCTCGTACCGCCGGAGAGACAGCGAAGCGATAGCAGGCCACGACGGCGGCCACTGACACGCCGACGTTCAGATGGGCGGGGAGCGAGGAAGTCGCCATGGCCGCCTACCGCGCGGATGGTGTGAGGGTCTGCTGACTGGCTGCGGGCAGGCTCTCCAGATAGGAGGCGATCCGTTCCCGCGGATCGGCCAGGAGGTGCTCGTCCCGGTGGTGCACGACGTTGTTGCGCAGTTCCTGGCTTCGGTTGAGGAAGTCGAGCACCGCTCCGGGGGTGATGCGCGGTGCTGAAGTGCCCAGTTCCGCTTCGTGGATGACCTTGGCGCACCAGTGCTGGTCGTAGGTGGGCAGGGGGGTCAGGTGGACCGGTTTGCCGAGGACGAAGGCTTCGCTGATGAGGTTGAAGCCGGCGTTGGAGAAGACCGCCTCGGACCGTGCCATGTCGGGGATGAACGCCTCGCGGTCGAAGGTGCAGATCTCGATCCTGTCGCTGGCGTACTGGCGCAGATTGCTGGTCTCTGCCGCCTGCGCGTAGATCCGCAGGACGCGGTCCGGCACGTGCTGGCGGAAGACCTCGGCGAGGGCCAGCACGGACTCTTCCGGACCGTGGTCGAAGTAGCGCGAGAAGTAGGCCGTGGCGAGGGGTTCGGTGGTGACCGGGGCGGAGCGGACCACCTCGGGGACGACAGGGGCGATTAACTCCAGCTTTTGGTCGTCGGCGTCCAGTGGGACGAAGGAGCAAATGAAGGACCGGTCGACACGGGGCGCGAAGTAGCGCAGCCGCTGCGCGTCAGCGGTGCGGGCGTACCGGCCGACAGTGGGCAGGTCGAGGTGCCGGTACTTGCTCTGCTGGTCGACGGAGATCAGCGGTTTGCCGAAGTGGTAGGCCAGGCGTGGGGTGTTGGGCTCGTAGTCGGTGATGAACACGTCCGGGATGCCGGTGTCCCGAATGATTCGACGTAGACGCAGGTGTTTGGTGACGCCGGCGGGCACCTGCCAGATGTTGGCGCGTATGGCGTCGCTTGCGTGTATGCGGTCGCCTCGTGCCAGGAGCGTCGGCATCCATCCGTCCCATGCGGGAAAGCCGAGGTCGCGGAAGTACTCCACGCGCGAGGAGCCGTTGGTGACGATCCGCACCTGGTGTCCGCGGTCGCGGAGATACTGGGCGATCACGCTCTGCCTGACGGAGTGCCCCATGCCGATGCCGTTGACGCCGATGACCACGCTGAGCGGACGTGTGTACCCAGACACGTTGATCCCTTCGTCAGGAGAGTCGAGTGATGACGTTGCAGGTGATGGAGGCGACCTGGGGGTCGGTGGCCAGCAGGCGAGCCCAGTCGGTGGTCGCGGCGGTGAAGACCGTGCCGGCCGCGGTGTAGAGGCCGAGGGTGGCCGCGCGAGGGCTGGTCGTCGGCTCCCGGGCCGCGAAGTTCCAGTCGGAGGGCAGCGGCGCGATGCCGAGGATCTCGAAGTCCTTCGGCGTACCGTCCTGGCCCGTCGGACGCGGTCGGCCAGCCGTGTCGAGCTCGTACGTCGCCCCGTCGCATTCGTAGCCGATCAGGGCTGCCTCGCGTCCGAAGACGTCGCCGGTCCTCAACCCGGTGCCGGAGAAGATCCAGTGGTCCCCGTCCGTCACGGTGAACCCGAGCGGTGCACGAGGGCCGTCCCAGTGGCCACCGCCGTTGCGGTAGCTCACCCCGAGCAGAGCGTTCTCGGGCTCCGACTCCCACCAGTGGTCCGGGCAGCCGTGTGAGGCGTCCGGGTCCGTCTCGGCGGAGGCTCCGGGAGGAAACTTGTCGCAGCTCAGCCCGGCACCGTTGGGGGCGACGTCCACCCGCCACCAGCAGGTGTTGGCACCGAAGTTGGCGATGCTGCCGCCGGCGTCCCGGAAGGCAGTGACGTTCCGGCGGACGTCGGTGCTCCAGTACTCGTCGTGTCCGGCGGATACCAGAAGGCGATATCCGTCGTTCAGGTGCCGGCCCTCGTGGAGGTCCAGGTCGGTGCAGAAGTCGCTCTCTACCCCGTTCTCCTCCATCCACGCGACGAAGGGCGCGTCCCAGTGCGCGAACGTCTGCCGGGGAGACGTGGAGTCGTACGGGTCGGGCAGCCCTTTGATCGGGCCTCCGACACCACATCCGGGGCGGCGCATGGTCACGTGGGAGGCGCTGTAGAGGCTGCCGCCGCCGGCCGTGTTGTACGCCTGGTAGGTGAAGGTCGGGATCTTGTAGAGGATCTTGCGGCCCGAGGGAGCGGCGGGTGTGACGACCAGCAGGATCCGTGCCTCGCGAGAATCCATCGGCGGCGTGCAGGAGTCCGGCTCCGTGCTCAGGACCGCGATGTAGACCCCGGACTTCCAGTCCGCCGGTACGAGAAATTCGTACACAGGCCACTGCCAGTCCCTGTCGAATGTGCCGGGATCGGCGATGCGGCCAGGCCACTCGGTGTGCCCTGCGTGCTGAGGAGTCGTCCCCCAGCGATAGAAATCGACACGGAACCGAGGGGCCGATGTGGCGATGTGCAGCCGGAGTATCTCGCCGGCGCGAACGCTCGGGCGAGCGGGGTAGCCGTTGATGCTGGTCATGCGCCCTCCTGGGGACATGCGATAGGCGCCGATCGGTTCGATGTGGGCTTTCCAGCCCAGGTCGTTCAGCTGCGAGGTGAGACTGGGGGCGTCGTGCAGCACCTTCACGGTGAGGTGCTGGGATCCGTCGGCGAGACAACGGCGCACTGTCGGCACATGTGCCTCGGCGACCGGTTCTTCGAACTCGGCTTTCGCGAGCGAGTCGTCGAGGAAGACAACGCAGCCACCGGGAGCCAGCGCCCACCTCAGCAGGGCCCAGAAAGCTTCCATCTCCACGGGCGGAACGTGACTGAGCCAGACGGCGAAGAACACGGTGTCGTACTGGCGGTCCCGCTCCCAGTTGAAGATGTCCGCTTCGATGAAGCGATTCGCCGTACCTCGCATCCGGGCATGGGCGATGCGGAGCATTTCCGGGGCGGCGTCCAGCGCGGTCAGGGTGCGCGCGGTCGGCGAGCAGCTGGGTCCACTGGCCCGTTCCGCACGCGCACTCCAGGACATCGCCGCTGATGGGGAGCTCATCGAGGACTTTCGCGAGCTGGGGCATGGGCAGGCGTTCGTCGTATGCGCTGTCGTACTCGGCGGCTCGTGCGCGGTAGTAGGCGATCTGCCGCTGGGACCAGTCGGGTTGGTCCGAGACCTGCTCTGTCGTGTCGTGCACGGTGGCCTCTCATTCCATGGCGCGGTGCTGTCACGTGGTCAACCGCTTCGGGCGCATGACGTGATCGAGATGCGGAAAACGCGGTCCGATCTCACGGGGGCAATGAGGTCCGAGGCGGCCGGACAGTCACTGCTTCGGGTGCGTCCATGACACCGGCAGAGCAGGGTGGGGAGTATCACAGACAGTTGTCGTTGCTGCTCATCGGCTGGCGACCTGACTCTTCAACATCCGCTTACACATGAGTTCATGAGGGGCAGACTTAGCCTCCAGATCATGACTAGCGACGGGCAGGCGGTAGCACACGTGGGCAGGAACCGTCCGGGATGGCGGCCGGAGAAGCTGAGGGAGCAACGGGAGACACACGGCCTGACGCTCGAAGGTGCGGGCGAGCGGCTGCGCGAGGTCGCCGCGGCTGCCGGTCTCGCCGTGCCGGCGGCCAACTTCCAGACCCTGTGGCAACACGAGCAGGGCGAGGTGTATCCCGGACCGCACTACCGCCGCGCCTACTGCTTGCTGTACCGCGCCACTGAACCCGAGCTGGGATTCCGTGCCCCACTCCCCGGCGAGGCGACGCAGCTCGCGTTCACCGCGTCCACCGAGCCGCACAACGGGACTCACGTCCTGGCCGTCGAGCGCGCACTAAGCCAACTCACGCCCGCCACCGAACAGGTTGACGGCCTGGGCATACAGCAGCGCATCCTCGATGCCTGGAAGCGCCGACACACCGGCGGCGACCCGAACCGGCCGACGCTGATGATGGTCGGGGGCTATGCGGGAAGCGGCAAGTCGGAGTTCGCCCGCTTCATCTCGCAGCTCACCGGATGGCCGGTGCTCGACAAAGACCCGATCACCAGGCCGCTCGTCGAGCGTCTCCTCGTTGAGATGGGCAGCGACCCCAACGACCGCCACACGGACCTGTACCGGGAGAAGGTGCGCCCACTGGAATACCAGTGCCTCCTGGAAACCGCCTATGCGAACGTCGACTGCGCCATCAGCACCGTCCTCTCGGCGCCGTTCGTCGCCGAGGCGACCGACGAGCGGTGGATGCGGCGCCTGATCAACCGGTGCGAAGCACGTGGAGTCACCGTCGTGGTGGTGTGGGTGCTCTGCGACCTCGACACCATGCACGAGCACATCAGCTTCCGCTCCGCCGCCCGCGACAGCTGGAAGCTGCAGAACTGGGACGCGTACGCGGCCGCCATCGACCTCGAGCTGCGTCCCGTAGTGCCGCACCTGGTCGTCGACAACCGGCTCGGCGCGGCCATATCCCTCACCGACCAGGTACGCCAAGTCTTCGGGACGGTGTTCCAGTGAAGCCCGCCATGCCCGGCTCCCAGAACCACGGAATCCTGCTGTACGGCCCACCCGCCTCGGGCAAGGACACGGTCACCGCCGCGCTCACCGAACTCGACCCCCGATACGTCCCTTTCACCCGCCTCAAGATCGGAAGCGGCCGGACTAAGGGCTACCGAATGGGCAATCAGGAGCAGCTGGCCGAACTGGAGGCACGCGGCGACGTCATCTACCGCAACGACCGGTACGGCAACATCTACGTGGTCGACCGGGCCGGTCTGGAGCACGCCATGGAAGGCGGCAGGGTCCCCGTCGTGCACCTCGGCCAGATGGCGGGGATCGAGCTGGTCACCGCCCGATTTCCGGCGCACTGGAGGCGCGTGCTGCTGTGGTGCTCCAAAGACACCACGGCTCGGCGCTCACCCCTGCGAGGCGACACCGACACCGATGCACGGCTGGTTGCCTGGGACGCCACACAGGCTGATCTCGGGGCCCATCCGCACGCTGAGTGGGACCTGCGCATGGATACGGAGGAGACGGCGCCCCCTGAGGCAGCGAAGAGGATCCACGAGGTGGTGCGCGCTGCGGGGCGTTCCTCCTGAGAGCCGGACGCAGCAGGTGCCGTGGACGGAAACCGATCAGCCTCCCTGATCCCGATCCCCTTCCGGGCGCAGGATCTTCAAGGCTTGGGCGATATCCAGGTGCTTGTCCCTGCTGGCGTCCCATCGGGCGAGCGTTTCAGCAGCGGCGTGCATGAGGGCATTCGGTAGCCCGGCGTCGGCGAGCAACGCTGCCGCGTCTTCCAGCTCCGGTCCCCAACGCCAGGCACGAGCCGCGGTCTTTGGGATGTAGTCGGTCTCAACGAGGTAGCTCTGGGTGCGCTTGGCCGCGATCGCCAGCAACTCGTCGGATACGCCGTATGCGTCGGCCGCTCCGTACGCCACGGCAGCCAGGACACGAGAGACCTTCTGGTAGCTGGAGTACGCCAGCTTGAGCGCGGAGGCTTTGCCGATCTCCTCGCCGAGGAAGTGCGTTCGCACGGCGGTGTCCGTGAACAGGGCCTCGACCTCGGCGGCTTGCTCTCCTGGGCCGGACAGGTACAGGGTCGGGGACTTCCCGTCGACGGGCGGCGAGCCGACCACGGCGGCGTCGAGGACCACGCTCTGTGGGAGGCGTTCGGCGATGCGACGCATGCGTTCCGGCGCGATGGCGTTCGCCTCCAGGTACATCTTGCCTGCGAAGCCCTGTTCCGAGACCTGCGCTGCGACGTCCTCTGCCGCAGCCGGCGGACACAAGGCCAGGAGGACGTCCGCGCGGGCCACGAGCGAGGGAAGGGTGTCGGCTTCGAGTCCTGCCCGCTCAGCCCGCCGGGCGGAAACGTTGCTCCGGCCCTGCGAACACCACAGCACAGTGATGCCGCGGGCACGCAGCTGGGCACCGAACGCTGCTCCCATGCTGCCGGGGTGCAGCAGCCCCACTGTGGCTGTCACGTCGTACTCCTCGTGACGCTGTCGGACAGGAGCAGTTCAATGGCCGCACGGGCGTGTTGGACCCGGTGATCAGGCTCGGGAAGGTCCGTTGGCCAGGGAGAGCCGTTAGCGATCCAAATGGTGCTGAGCCCGGCAGCCCGGCCGCCTCCGATGTCGTTGACCGGGTTGTCGCCGATCATCCAGCCGCCCGCGCTCAATGTGGTGCCGCAGCGAGCAGCGGCCTGGGCGAAGTGCTCTCGCTCCGGCTTGCGGGCGGCGACCTCCTCAGAGATGCAGATGCCCTCCACACGGGAGTGAATGCCGATGGCCCGCAGCTTGGCCGTCTGGATGTCTGTGGCGCCGTTGGTCGCAATCCCGATGCGCCAGCCGTGCCTTCGCAGCTCGTCCAAGCCGGTGAGGACGTCGGCCGGGCAGGACACCATGGCGGCGATGTCGGCGCAGTACGACCGCCACAAGTCGTCCGCCGTGCTGGCTAGCCGGTACCGGGTGCGGATCTCCTCGAAGCTCGGCGGGTAGGCACGCTCGCCGAGCAGGTCGAGCAGCTCCTGTCGCGCATCGTCGCCCAGCCGGTGGCGGGCGACGAAGTCCCCGGCCCAGTCTGGGAGCGTGCCGTGCCGGTCCACGAGAGTGTTATCGAGGTCCCATAGTACGAAGCGCTGCACACAGCGCACTCTAATGACCCCTGAATCCTGGCCCAGACACCAGAGACGGACGGTCGCGATCACTCGATGGGGCGGCCGTGCGACTTGTACCTGGCCTGCAGGAAACGCCTGCTTATGAAGATGCTGTGGTGAGACCATCAGGCCGTGCACACCTGCATGTCCCACAACCACCGGGACAAGTCGCACGTGACTCCCTTCGCCGCCCGGGTGAAGCTGGCCGGTGCCGATGTCTGGCTGAACGAATGGGAGATCCACCCGGGTGACTCCATCGTCGGCAAGGTCAACCAGCGCTGGATCTCGTCGACACGGTGCTGCTGTTCTGGTCGAAGAACGCAGCGGAGTCCACGTGGGTGAACACCGAGATGGAGACCGCCCTCACACGCAAGCTCAGCGACAGCTCCGTGCGCATCATCCCGATGCGTCTCGACGACGCCCCGCTGCCCGCGCTTCTGCGTCCGCTGATGTACGTCCCCCTCGAAGACGGCGCCAACGTCAACGAGGCCGTGCGCAGAATCCTCGGTATCGGCTCGCAGACCAGCTGATCAAGGCCATGCAACAGACAATCTGGGACGCCGGGATGCAGTTCCGGGACTTCGGCGGCTTGGGAACGATGATCGGCTGCCCGAAGTGCGGCGCTCGCTCCCGAAGTCTTCAGCCATCCCTACCGTTCGAACCGGAATCCGAAGAGCCCGCCCTCGTCGTAAGCATCCGTCAGCAGTGGCTCTATGACGTAGGGCGTCGAATCGAAGCCGAGACTACGGGTCTGGGCGAGCTTGTCTTCGTTGATCGTGACGATGTATTGCATGCCTTCCGCCTCGGTGATATCCACTGCGGCTTCGAGCGCTCGCGTCACCTGTCGGTCGTCGACTCCATCAAAGATGTGACTGTCGTGGACCAGGAAGTCAGGAGCCCGACCCTCACGATGGCCGATTACGGCCATCGTGAGGTCGAAGCAGAAGATCGACATCTTGTTGATCCCCTGGCTCACATCGCTGCTGATCTTCGGAGCGATCTTCAGGCTGCTCTTCCCGGCCTCGACCGAGAGGTAGGCCGGCCGATCGTTGCCGTACAGCCTGCTGGCAAGCTCGTGGAACAAAACGGTTGCCTGACTGATCTGCTGCTGTCTCTCCCGCAGATCAGTATCAACTTCCCGAACGAGGTCGATGCGCGCCGCCTCAATTTCCCGGCTGCTCGCCTCCACCGTCTGAGCGACTTCCAATCGGTGCTGCAGCGCCCCGAGCTGTGCCTCTTCCTGAGCCAGGATCTTCTGCAGTGCCGTAAGACGGTCGAGCGCCCCACCTTCGCTGAGGTCCTTCAGAACGGCACTCAGCTCTGTGTCGAGGCGGGCTCGTTCGGATTTCCGGGCCTCAAGATTGCGGCGGGTCGCCTCGATCTCCTCGCCGAGGTACGTACGCCGGTTCCTTACCACCGCGGTGTGGAAGGCTCGTACGTCCTCGAACCGCCGTAGAGCTTGCCCAGGCAGTACGAGACCCAGTTCGCCGTAAACCTGCTCCAGGTACTGCACTTCGGGATCGACTGCCTCGGCCACCGCCTTTTCGAGGTGGTCGAGATTGCGCCGGTCAATCACATCTTGCGTGCCCAGATCTTGGATCCGCCGACTCAGCTCGTCGGCGCGCTCCTTGAGCTCCTCGTACTGGGGAACGACGCGGAACGCGCCGATTTCCCTCTTGAGTTCATCGATCTTCGACTTCCGAACGGCAATCTCACCTCGAAGATCAGCCGCCTTACCGATCACCTTGCCCCAGACGGGGTCGTCAACAGCCTTCTTCAGTTGGTCTCGCGTAGCCTTCTTCGCCGCGATGTCCTGGTACCGGGAGGCAAGGGCGGAATCGAGGCCGAGCAGGTAGGCCAGATTCGGCGTCGCCTTCGCCTCCGACTGGCGCGAGAAGCTACGCACAGCTTCATTGAAGCCGTGGTCGCCAACGCGGCGGATGAGGAAGGCAAGCAGTGCTCGACCGCTGACTCCAGGGTGCTCCCCGGTGAGGCCGAAGAGCCGCATCTCGATCAGCGCCTGCCACTCGGCAAGTGGGACCTTCCGCCCTTCATCGGTTCCAAACAGAGACGACCTGGGTGAACCACTCAACTCTGGTTCATCCGGGAGGGTCGGACGCAGCGTGACGTGCTTGACGTCAGTGCCGGACCGGCTGACGCTCAGCTCCTGACTCAGGCCGGGCCAGTCCAGGCTGAGCGTGAAGACCGTCTGGCGCAGCTCTTTGCGGGCCGCCAGATGCTTGTTGTCCGCTCGTGCGCCCAGCAGAAAGTGCAGCAGCTCGATCATGCTCGACTTGCCTGAGCCGTTCCGGCTGTCGGTTGATCGAGAGACTGCGGTGGCCTCCGCTACAACGAGGTTGAGGCCCGACTGGAAGGTGACCGTCTTGAACCGCTCATCGTCAGCGCTGAGCTGGCGCAGCATGGGCGGCCTTTCTGGTGAGGAGGTCGTCTTTCAGGTCAACGAGATCAAGGGCGTGTAGTAGGTCCAAGGCCAGAACGAACCAGCCAAAAGAAACAGGCGCCGGATGGTCGTGTCCTCGCCGCCACTCGCGGACACGGGCCCATGTCTGACTGACTGTGAGTGGGCGGTCCAGCTGCATGATGATCTGGGCGCCGACAGCCAGTAGGGCCCGGTCGGGAGCGATCCCCTTGGTTGGGGTGATCATGTTGCGCCTCCGTCCGCTACGTGCATCGGTCTCCAGCCCGGTGGGGGGACCTCGAAGATGTCACATTCGTCGAAGAAGTACGCAAGGACAGCCTTTGCAGCTTCATCGCGGTCCCACCGCGGAGCCTCCTGGCCCAGCACAAAGCGTTGCATCTGCCAGAGGATCTCGTCCGTGTCGTCGCCATGCTCGTGCCGCATCCGACCGTAGTACGCCTGGAATCCGGCAGCCGTCTCATCCCGCTCCATCTGGTCGAGCAGGTCTCGGTAGTACTGGTCGACGAGATGGACGTAGGGCCGACCGGCCTGGAGCACCGCCCGAGCCTGCTCCGAGAGGCCGTTGAAGTCGACCTTGTATGTGGTGGGCAACGGAACGGAGGCGTCGGGAACACGCTGACGCGCCTGGGCAAGGTGCTTCAGCAGGGGCTCAATTTCGGCGAGCCCGATGCTGTAGACGACCCGTTCCACCGGGATCGTCTCCCCGAGCAGGCTCTCCATCTGCAAGCGATCGAGATACATCGCTTCGTTCCAGAGCTTCTGAGGTCCCATCTGCTGGAAGATGACACGAGGGAACCTCTGACCAGCCTCCATGAGAAGCCCCGATATGACGGGGTGGATGCCTCCACGCTGGTCGTTGTGAACGAAGACGAAGGTGTCGAACTGTTCAGGGCGCTGGATGATGGCGCTCTCCACGTCGCCGTGGAACTTGCTCTTGACCGAGAACAAGTCAAAGGTCTCCGGCGCGTAGCAGGCGTACAGGGTCCGGCACGACGTCCGCAGGCCGTCTCCACCAAGGTCACCGATGCTGCCGGCGGTCCGGATCGGAACGTAATCCTCGTGGCGTAGCTCCATCAGGAGGTGGAAGAGCTTCTCGAACTCGTTGCCCGAGCTGCCCGCGACCATCATTCGGAACTTACTGTGCGCGTACTGCCTCTGGTGCGGGAGCACCGGCGCCTCCCCCGTGCTGTTCTCTCTCCACGCACCGTAACGGCTAACCAGGCCACTGAGTAACCCGTTTCCCGGACAACCCACCTCTGAGCAGCCTACTTTGAGGAAGTCACCGGCTCCGGGAGCCACAGGAGCGCGCCAAACTGATCTAGCTGGTCTCTCCTCTCGCGATAGTCCGGAAGGGCACGGCCGACGAGGCTCCAGAACTCCGGAGAGTGGTCACGCTTGTGCAGGTGGGCGAGCTCATGCACCAGGACGTAGTCGATCAACCTTGAGGGAAGCTGCATGGCGGCCCAGTGGATGTTGACTCCACCCTCTCGATTGCATGAGCCCCACCGGTAGCCGAGTCGGCGTACTGCAATGTTGTGGAATGGCGCGCGCATCCGCTGTGCCCACGGCTCCACGCGGGTCGGCAGCCAGACACTCCCCCGACGGCGGTACCAGGCGATGAGGTCGTCCCGTGCGTGGTCCAGACAGTCCCGCCGTAGGAGGAGCCGTCCATGCACCAATCCCACGGGCACGGGAGCCTCATCCACGATCTTCAGCCGGTAGCTACGCCCGAGGTAGTGGAAGCCCTCTCCCGTGACGAACTCCTTGTCCGGTCGGAGCGCCGCCTCCTCTGTACGTTCTTCGAGCTTGTCGTAAATCCATCGTCGCCGGCTCCGCACCACCGCGATCAGCCGAGCAGTGTCCAAACCAGCCGGGACAGTCGCGGTGATTCGTGCGTCGCGCTCCACGGTCAACTTCACACTTCCGCGGTCCGGGACGACAACGACATCAATCTCCAGGCGGCCGACCTCCAACAGACCCGAACGAACCGGGCCCAGCTCCTCCACCACCGCGACCGCGGCCACTTCAGCTGCTCCTCTGCAGGGAATGGCGGTGGTGGCCGAGGATGTCCAGCAAGCTGTCGGCGAGGTGGTCGACCTGCGAAGGGTCCGCCACTCCGAGATCGATCACGAGACGGAAGACGGCCGCACGCAGGTCTCCCTGGGCCACAGGGTTGGACCAGAAGTTCTTCTTGCGCACGTGCTTCACCGCCTCATCTTCGATCTTGTCCGCCACAAGGACGAGACGGTCATGGACCTCCTGCGCCAGGACGCCGTCTGTAAGCGTCTCAGACGCCATCTCACCGTAAAGCGCCCGCTCCAGCGGAGTCAGCGCCGCCAGTCTCTGATCCCCATGGTCGCTGCTTCCCTCATGGACAGCGATGACCTTGCTCGTCAGATCCTTGAAGAGCAGCACTTGCTGGTCCCACTGGTCGGCGTAGTCCCGCAGGATCTCTTCCAACCGCTCCCGCAGCTTGGTGTACTCCGCGGGGTCCTCTCCAAGGTGCACCTCGATGTGGCGGCGGATGGCGTGCTCCATCGTCGACGCTTGAGCTTGGGCACCGGGCAGCGCCTCGACCTTGTCGCGGAAGTCCCCTGCCGTGAGCTGGCGCGGCGGTATGACTTGCTTCACCCCGAGAGCGGTGATGTGCTGGTCGATGAGTTCGCGGACCTTCTCGCCGTAGAGAGATGCGTCGAAGTCACTGGTGTCCTGGTAGCGGGAGCGCGCCCATGTGCTGATGTGTGCATACAGCCGGGCATCGGCGAGGTAATTTTTCGCCTCCTGCCGCGGCATCACCGTCTCAACGGTGGTGAGGAACTTCCGCAGCGCGCTGTCGAACTGGCTGCGGCGCTCGTCGTCCTTGAGGAGCTGGACGCACTCCTCGATCGTCTGCCTGTCGCCAGCCGGGGTGACACCATGCTCAGTGAACAGCATGCGCAGGCGGTTGCGTCGCGGCTCCAGCCTGGCGATCTCGGCGCTGAAGTCGGTGGGTGCGCCTTCAGCGTCTTCGGCAGCGTAAGCGTCCATGGCCGCCTGGAGGTGCTTGGAGATGCCTGCATAGTCCACGACGAATCCGGCGGCCTTCCCGTCAAAGGTACGGTTGACCCGGGCGATGGCTTGTAGAAGATCTGCCTCCTTGATCCGCCGGTCCAGGTACATGACCTGCTCGATCGGAGCGTCGAAGCCGGTCAGCAGCATGGTACGAACGATGAGGAATGCGACGGGCTTTTCCCCAGGGGCTGGCTTGTCGGGGAATGCCTTGAGGAATCGCTCGACGACGTCCTCGTGTCCTTTCTCATCGGTCCACTGGGCCGTATCTTCTTTGTCGTTGTTGTCGCTAGAGATCACCGGCACGAAATCGATAGCTCTGAGCAGCTCAATCTGTCTGTGCGCGGCAACCGCGATGGCCTGCTTGGCGGTGAGTCGCTCGGTGGGCTTTTCCAGGAGTACCGGCGACAGCTTCTCGGCCTCGGCGACCAGTTCGTTCCGCGCTTGAAGCAACGCGTCCCGGTACCGTACGGCGACCTTCCTGGAGTAGGCGACGACTTGGCCCTTGAAGCCGTTCGGCATCACGTTGGAGACGTAGTGGGCCATCATGTCCCGGGCCTTCTTCAGGATCAGGCTGTCGGCACTGAGTACGTCGCTGGTCGTGGCGTACCGGTGCTGGAGCTTGTCGTATTCCTCGTCGGTCAGTTCGGGGAAGTACGAGGCGAACGCATCATCGAGATCCTCGGCGTCCGCGATCGCGGCCTTGGCGATCCTGCCCTCGTAGATGATCGGGACGATCGCCCCGTCTTCCTCGGCGTCGGCGAGCCGGTACTGATCGATGAAAGTGCCGAAGATATCCGTGGTGCGGTTCTTCGCGCGCATGATGATCGGTGTCCCAGTGAAGCCAATCCGAACGGCGTTCGGAAGGGACTCCATGAGGTTTTGGTGCAGCTTGGATCCATGGGAACGGTGGGCCTCGTCCACCAGGATCAACACCGACTCACTGTCGTTGAGCTGCCCCCAGCCGACCGCCCGGTCATGGGTGAGGGCGTCCGCGTCGGCGGCCTGCCTCACCTTGGCGGCGTCCACCTGCTTTTGGAGCATGATGAAGGCCAGGCCAGCGCCTTGCTTCCGCAGAGTGGCCGGCACACCTGCCGAGCGCTTCACCACGTCAGGCTTCTCGCCGGTGAGTACTGCGGTCTTCGACAACTGAGTCTGCAACTGCGTCCGGTCCGTGACCAGCACGATCTTGAACTGGCTCAGCCCAGGCGTCGACCTCATCTTGCGCACCAGGAAAACCATGGTCAGCGATTTTCCGGACCCCTGGGTGTGCCAGACGATTCCACCCCGGCGGTCGTCCTTGCCGTCCTGTTGCTTGGTCTTGCCGGTCAGTAGGCGCCGCACGGCGCGGTTTACAGCCCGGTACTGCTGGTAGCGGGGGGCGATCTTCACTCGGCGGGTACCACCACCGTCAGTGGCAACGTCCATGAAGATGACGAAGTTCTTGACGATGTCGAGTAGCTGGGCCGGTCGCAATACGCCAGCAGCGAGGATCTCCTGCGCCCACAGGGCGTCTTTTTTCTTGCCGCGCTCAGTGGCAAGTTCGGCCTTGGTCAGGGGGTACGGGTCGCGCCACACGGAGTAGTGATCGGCGTGCGAGGTGTAGGTACCGAGCATGGCCTTGTCACCCGTGGTCGCCACGGTGAGCTGGACGGTCCGGAAGAGCGGTTCGCTGCCCTCGCTGTGTGTCTTGGCCCCGCGCTGGTTAGCGTAGCGGCGCAACTGGTCGATCGCTGCGGAGAGAGAACCGCCATGCAAGGCAGGCTTCTTGCACTCAATGACCACCAGCGGAATGCCGTTGACGAACAGCACCAGGTCCGGGACGACGGACTTCTGGCCCGACGTCCCGGGCACGTCCATACGGAACTGTGAGACGACGAGGAAGTCGTTCCGCTCCGGGTGCGTCCAGTCGATGTACTGCACACGCTGGTCGCGGCCACTGTCCCAGCCCGGCAACCCGTCGACCGTGGTGCCGGTCACGAGGAGGTCGGTCGAGACCGTATTAGCGTCCAGCAGGGTGGTCGAGGAGAGCCGCGTCAACGCATTGACCGCCTGCGAAATGCGCTCCTTGTCCAGCCACTCGCTACCGCGCGCGTCAAGGTTCAGTTGCCGAAGCTTGCGCCGCAGGAGTCGCTCCAGAACCGGTTCCGCGAAGGACTCCCGGAGCGATGCCCCCGGATCCTTCGGCTCCGCGGCGCCTGGCGTGCTTCCACGCTCGTGTCGCCATCCCATCGCCACGAGCTGCGCGATGAGCGGCTCTTCGACAAGGACATACTCCAACCCCGACTCCGACACGATGCTCTCCGTCTCCCCCGGCGCGTCACCTGATCAGTCGAGGCTACCGGTCGGCACTGACAGGCACCCGTACACGGCCAGTGAGCAGATCGTCGACGAGTGCCCTCTTGAGAGCCTGAAGCTTGAGGATCACTGCCTGCTCGGTGGCTGCGCGTCTATTCGCCGCCTTCATCAAGCGGACAATATTCTCTTGATCAGTCCGCCGATATGGGACTGGGACCAGCAGATCACGCAATTGATCCAGCGTGATCTCGGAAAACGTGGTCCCCTTCACGGCCGCCGCAAATTGCGCCTGCGCTCTTCTGCTGCGCAGCGCCCACAAAAGGTAACCTTGCGCCAAGTCCTCCGACGGCGCCACTCTCGCAGTCCCGCGCGTAAGGTTTACACCTTCGAGTTCCGGAGGAATCGCAAGGACCTTTCCAACGGTTGCCCTAATCGTCACCACTAGGTCATCTGCAACTACCCGAGTGCGAGCATATGATTCCGAAATTTCTGGCGTTGTCCGCAGAAGTGAACTAGGGTCAATTCGGTCACCAGACATGTCACCCGTGCGAATGTACGGAACTCCATCATCGACATTTGGGCCAGCCTGCACAATTCCGTATCCGATCGGCACATCAGGGCGCACGCATTCGCGAAGGGGAATGTCGCGATGAGGCACTTGAATTAGCGCTTCAGTCACCAATTCAGTCGCAGCGGACCGCTGCTTGAGTGACACGCTATGGGCGTCCGAGATTTGACGGTCGATTGAGTCGAGAATCTCCGCGATCCGGCGCTGCTCCTTCAACGGGGGCAGGGCAAACTGAATTTTCGAGAAATCCCTATACCGTACCGCACCGCGGCGATCCACTGAGGCTTGATCGTGGGTGGCGTAGGCATTCATTGCCTGTACGCTCTTAACGAAGCGATATAGGTAGGCTTCATCGACCATATCGCCCCTGCAGGAAAACACCGTATAAATCGGGCTGACACAGGCATTTTCATGCTCCGTCTGGAGTCCGATTGACCCCTCCGTCAGATGGTTCGTCGCGTAGGCAAACCAACCTTTGCGTACGATTTTATAGCTTGAAAGGTCATCGCTATAGACTACGCGGTTCTTAAAGTAATCGTTCGAAGGGACCAAGCCGTGATGCTTCGTGGACGACAGAACGGTGACACCCTGAGTGGAGCTGCCTACACGCTCGCTACGCTCAATCGTAATGTCCCCCAACGAAACTAGGCGCCACCCTGTCGGCATGGCTTGCTCACGCATAACCCAGCTCCTTCAGGAATCCTGCGAGCTGCTCAGCAGCGGCGTCACGCTGTTGTTCCAGACCTGCGAGTGTCACCGCGTACTTACTGCCCCAAGTCCGGTAGGTCGCGGCCAGCTCCCGGCGTCCTGCTGTTACGAAGCGATCCATCCTTGCCCGTAGATCACTCTCAAGGAAGTTTAGGACCGTCTCCTGAGCCCCCTCCAACGACAGTCCTGCCGCCGCCTTCTTCAATTCATCGACAAAAGCGGCCCTTAGCGCCTTCACCTCCGTTTTGGCAGTCTTCAGTTGAGCCCTAAGCATGCGCAGCTCCGGCGCGCTAAGGATCTCCCCCGGGTCCTGTTCCGGCTCATCGCTCTCGTCGTCGCCAGCGGCGGCAGCCTTCTTAGGAGTCCCGGCCTTGATCTTGCCGTCCAGCTTGGCGACCAATGCCTCTGCGGCCTCTAGTTGCTCCACGTATTCGGGGATCAAAGCCGGCACCAACCGGTGGCCCCTCGCCTTGCGCTGGTCGGCTCGCAGTCGCGTCAGCGTCTTGGCGTCCGCGTCTTCCGGTTCCTCGAAGGCCGACTCAATATTGGCTACCCAGCGCTCGATCACCCCGTGGAAGCCTTGTCCGACTAGGCTCTTAAGGTCGTACTGGACCTCGAACCACCAAGCGGCGATCACGCCGGAGAGCTGGAAGCGGTTAAGCACACCCACCGGCAGCAGGTCCCTGGTGAAGGTCGTCAGCAGTTCCTCGCGTGTCTTCATCAACTCGCCGCTCCCGTCTGGGACGGACTCAGGATTTCTCCCGAGAGCGACAAGGTGCTTCACATGCGCCCCCCACCATTCGCCGTATGCCTCTACGAGCTCGCGCTCACGTGGCGCGGCCAGCGCGGGAATGCTGGCGGCTGTCGCCATATATCCGATTTCAGGGAAGTCATAGTAGTCGGCGTCCCGTTCCTTGAAGAGCTTCGCTACATCAATGCCGTACGCCTTGAACAATCCATCCTTGGCCGTGACCTCTGCCTTTGGTACGCCACCGTGCAGGTGCGCTCGTACGTCCTGCGGCTCGGGCGGTGGGGTGTTGTCGACGTATCGGCGGATGTTGAGGTTGTAGCGGTTTTCCCGCAGCTCCTCGAATGGGACTACCCGCGCGAAGCCGTCGATGTTCTTTCGTTCCCGGAAGGCGGTGACGATCTTCTCGTCGTGCTGTGGGTCGACGGTGTTCTGGGCACGTCCCGCCGTGAACTCGCGGTCAGCGTTGATGAAGAGCACACCGTCCTGCTTGTCGTCGGGCAGGCCGTCCGATCCGCGCAAAACCAGGATGCAGGCGGGGATGCCTGTGCCGTAGAAGATGTTCGGGCCGACGCCGATCACTGCTTCGAGGCGGTGCTTCTCGACCATCTGCTCCCGAATCTTGGCTTCTTCACCGCCTCGGAAGAGCACTCCGTGTGGCATAACGGAAGCCGCGACGCCATCCGGCTCCAGCACCGTCAGTACGTGCTGGATGAACATCAGGTCAGCCTTCTTGCCCGACTCCGGCGCCCAGCCATATGCCATGCGCTCAGGGTGCGGCATGCCCTTGCGCTTGTAGTTCTGAGCGAAGGGAGGGTTGGTGAGGACACGGTCGAAGCGGAGTAGTTCGCCCTGCGCATCCTCATGTTTGGGGTCGGCGAGGGTGTCGCCGTGCGCAATACCCTCACCGGTCATGCCGTGAAGGAGCATGTTCATCCGGGCCATCGCCCAGGCGCTTCCGTTCTCCTCCTGCCCGTACACAGCAAGCGTCGAAGCGTCTTGGCCGTGCTCCTCGACGTACTCCTTGGCAAGGATCAGCATGCCGCCAGAGCCACAGCACGGGTCGTAGACCGATTGGCCCTCCTGAGGTTCCACGAGGCGGACCATCATGCGGATCACAGAACGAGGTGTATAGAACTGCCCGCCCTTCTTGCCCCCCTCATCGGCAAACTCGCCGATGAGGTACTCATAGGCGTGGCCCAGCAGGTCTGGGAACTCGAAGTCCTCGTTGCGCAGCTGGTAGCGGCCGAAGTGGTCGATCAGGTCCCGCACCGCTGTGGCGCTGAGTGGGGAGTTGCCGACCTTGCGGGTGAAGTCGATGTGGTCCAGCACTCCGCCGAGAGCAAGCGAGTTGTGTTCTTCCAACGCGCCAAGCGCTTTGTTGAGCAGGTCGCCGGGGTTCGCCTCGCGGGCATGATCGGCGATGTAGGACCACCGGGCGCGCTCGGGGACGAAGAATTGGTTGCTGGGGTAGTACCCCTTTGCTTCGGCGACAGCCTCTGCCCGACTCTGGGAGTCGCCGGCGCGCAACCGCTGCTCGATGATCTGGGCGCGGACGACATCGAACTGATCCGAGGCGCGCTTCAGGAACAGCATCCCGAAGATGTACTCCTGGTACTGCGCCGCATCCATCTTGCCCCGCAGGATGTCCGCAGCCGCGAACAGGTGTCGTTCCAACTGGGGCAGGGTCAATCGAGCCACCCGCGCCTACCTTTCATAGATCGAGCCACATGATCCGGAGACTGTCGGCCTAAGGATTGCGTGCTCTACGTCGTCTCATTTGTCATAGCGCATCGCCTTGACAACAACGGGACTTATAGTCCCGTAGATGGACCGTCGAATGCGTCACTAAGCAAGTCTGTCAGCAGACCCAGCTGAAATGCTTCGTACTTGGCGATCAGTTGTCTCTGTGCGCTGATCTGGGCGCCGGCGTTGTTCATCGCGCTGACGACTACTCGCTGCCGTTCGAGATCTGGCAAGAAGACCATAGTTGTGGCCAGCGTCCGGGACGTGAGGGTCTCGACAGCCTGCCCACGATTCGCCTGCGAAGTGATCCACTCATGGATCAGCGGATGCCCAAGGTAGTGGAGGAGGTACTCGGGCAAGATCGCGCCTGTCAGGGGCCTGATCCTCAGACACGCGGCACCGAACAGCCAGTTGGCTTCGGTCGGACCGACCACGGCCCGGCGCCCCAGCGCTCCCTGCCGCACGTAGATCATGTCACCTTCCTGCAGCTGGAAACGCACAAGGTTGGCTGCGATCCCTGGAGGGACTCGCTTGATGTTGCGTGCATCAACACTGTGTTCGATGGTGAGATCTGGTGGCGAGACTACGGGAACGCCATCGATGGCAGTGGACAGACCCTCCAACTGCTGCCCTGACGGACCGGAAATGATCTCGCACAGGTCAGCCAGCCGTTGCGTTTGCGGCAAGGTCACGTCAGCCCTCCTCCCGCTAGGCGCGACGACTCCGCGGGCTGAGCAAGGGGCTGGGCGATTGAACTAGCCACCGACGATCTCGCCGATCTGGCGGAGCTGTTCTTGAGCTCCGGCGTCATTGATGCTGCGCAGAGCCTCATCGCCCTTTGGTGTGGGACTAAGCACCGCCTTGACGACGTCGGCGATCGGACTGCCAAGGAGGTACAGGCGGACCTGATCGTGTTGACTGGAAGGCAGTTCGCCGGGGAAGTGGCCCATACCATGTGATTCCAGACTGCGCGAGATGGCCTCGCGAACCTGAATGCCCAGGCGGCCAGCGCCCTCAATGTCGCGCAGGATACCCATAGCGACAGTTCGCAGCCCCCTGCTTGCCGTGAGCGACTCGCGAAGCTCCTCGTAGTTGACGTCCACCCCTACCCCTCCGCATGCCTTGAAGGCACAGCAGTGTCGCCGGCGGCGGGGGACCCGGCCTCGCGCGCCTCGTCTGAACTCGGCAGCACGTTAGTACCGCCACTCTCAAAGGTGCAACTTCATAGGGCTCTATGAAGTTGAGTGCAGCACTGCGGTCTCGTGTGACGAGGCGCAGAAGCCTGTCAGTCGGCTGATCAACAACTTCGGGCCCGCCGTGACGAAGCAAGCGACCGTTCGTCAGCGAGCGGTGCACTTGGAGCGTGCACTGTGAGCCCCCTGGACCGGGAAGGCAACAAGATCGCCCCGGATGTTCCCGAGCGTGGCAACTGGCCCGAGTTCGACTGTCACTGTTCTTCGGCGCTCCCTCCCTGCTCTAACGAGCCTGACCCCGGCTGATCGTCCGCGCCGTCGTCCAGCCGTCCGATGTCACGGCAGACGGACACCACCATCCTGCACTTCTCGATCAGATCGAGAGCCTCCTCGGGCGGCATGGTCTCGCAGTAATCGCGTATCTCGGCCAGGATCTTCGCCAGCTTGGGATCGATCTCCTCCGCGAACGCGAGTTCTTCGTCGTCGCTGGCCATGGTGATCACTTCTTCGCTCAGAGGACGCAGCGCTCACTCCCGGAGATAGGGCCGATGCCAGTGCCGTTCACTGAGGACCTTGGTCCACTCAGCAGGAAGCCGCTCCCGCCTGCCGTCAGGGAGCTCGTCCAGCGTGGGGCGGGGTCCCTCGATGATCTTCGCGACCTCCTGCGGGTCGCGCCGGACGGGCAGGCCGAGGTGATGGGCGATGGTGCGGAGGATCATCGTGATCGGCTTCTTCGGGGTTGTGATTCCAGTGTGCGCCCCGCTCCGGGCATCCAGCCGAGGGCACATCGAGGGCACATCGGTGCGGGAATCGCCGCGAAACCGCGAGAACCACTGAGAGGCGTTTCCGCAGGTCAGCGGCCGTTCCTCGACATCCGCGCAGCTCACAGAAGTGCCCGAAGCAGTTGTGGGCGAACTCACCTGTGGTGTCACCGGTTCGGCTGGCAGGGCGCGGCGTGATCCTTGTGAGGGGGGCGCGTGGGAGGGACGGCGCCGGTACCGTCTCAGTATGGACACGTCCTGGTGGCTGGCGCTCGCCGCGGTGGTACTGCTCGCGCTCGTCGCCACGCTCGTCGACGGCTGGGGTCGGCGGTCGTCGGCGCGGCGGGGCCGGACGGCGGCTGCTACGGCCACGGTGGCGGGCCTGCCGCAGCCGGCGGAGATCTGGTGGGCGGACGTCCCCTACGAGGACGAGGCCCGCACGAAGGACCGGCCCTGCCTGGTGCTGGCGGTGCGCGGGGAACGGGCGACCGTCGCGAAGATCACCACCCGCTTCCGGCACGAGCGCACCGGCGTGATCCCCCTCCCCCCGGGCTCGGTCGGCGACACCCAGGGCCGCGCGAGCTTCCTGGAGACGGACGAACTGAGGGAGGTCCCGGTGTGGGGCTTCCGCCGCCGGGTCGGAGTGGTGGACCCGGCACTGTGGGACCAGGTCCGGTACCTGGCCGGCTGAGAGCCGGCACTCCTTGTACGGCGTCCCCGCGGGCACTTGCCGCGGGACCGGGTGCGACTGCCGACGGCGAGGACCGGGATCCGGGTCGGTGGCCGGGCACGACGACCGAGGCCCGGACGGGTCGGCCCGGCACAAAGCCGGGACCCGGACGGGTGACCGGGCGCGACGACCGAGGCCCGGGCAGGTCGGCCGAGCGCGAGCAGCCGGGCGCGACGAGCGCGCCGCCTCGCGCCGACGCCCGGGCCGTGAGCCCGGCCGCCTGCCGGCACCCTCGTCACGGCCATGGGAACAGCGGGTGCGGCACCAGCGCGGCAGCGATGACCGCGGTCGGCTTCCGGCGGGCCCGCCCGGCTGCCAGGGGCGGTTCAGCAAGTCGGACCAGGCGCCGGGCTGGCTGTCGCCGGGACTGCGGGCTGGAGATGCAGAAAGGCCGGAAACGCAGAAGGGCCGGAGTCCTCACTCCGGCCCTTCTCCTCTGGTCCGCCGTCGGGTTACGCCCAGAGTTGCCCCTGGAGCGTCTCGATGGCCTCCTCCGTCGTGGTCGCCGTGTAGACGCCCGTCGACAGGTACTTCCAGCCGCCGTCGGCGACGACGAAGACGATGTCGGCCGGCTCGCCGGCCTTGACGGCCTTCTTGCCCACGCCGAGCGCGGCGTGCAGCGCGGCGCCCGTGGAGACGCCGGCGAAGATGCCCTCCTGCTGGAGCAGCTCGCGGGTGCGGGTCACCGCGTCCGCCGAGCCGACCGAGAAGCGGCTGGTGAGGACCGACGCGTCGTACAGCTCGGGGACGAAGCCCTCGTCGAGGTTGCGCAGGCCGTAGACCAGGTCGTCGTAGCGCGGTTCGGCCGCGACGATCTGGACGTCCGGCTTGTTCTCGCGCAGGTAGCGGCCCACACCCATGAGCGTGCCGGTGGTGCCGAGGCCCGCCACGAAGTGGGTGACGGAGGGCAGGTCCGCGAGGATCTCGGGGCCCGTCGTCGCGTAGTGGGCGCCCGCGTTGTCCGGGTTGCCGTACTGGTAGAGCATCACCCAGTCCGGGTGCTCGGCCGAGAGCTCCTTGGCCACGCGCACGGCGGTGTTGGAGCCGCCCGCGGCCGGGGAGGGGATGATCTCGGCGCCCCACATGGCCAGCAGGTCGCGCCGTTCCTGCGAGGTGTTCTCCGGCATCACGCAGACGATGCGGTAGCCCTTGAGTTTCGCCGCCATGGCCAGGGAGATGCCGGTGTTGCCCGACGTGGGCTCGAGGATCGTGCAGCCCGGGGTCAGGCGGCCGTCCTTCTCCGCCTGCTCGATCATGTGCAGGGCCGGGCGGTCCTTGACCGACCCGGTCGGGTTGCGGTCCTCCAGCTTCGCCCAGATACGGACGTCGGCGGACGGCGACAGCCGCGGCAGGCGCACCAGGGGGGTGTTGCCGACCGCGGCCAGGGGTGAGTCGTATCGCATCGGTGATCAGACCATGCCGCCGGCCACGGCCGGCAGGATCGTGACGTTGTCGCCGTCCGTCAGCTTGGTGTTGATGCCGTCGAGGAAGCGCACGTCCTCGTCGTTCAGGTAGACGTTGACGAAGCGGCGCAGCTGGTCGCCGTCCACGATGCGGGCCTGGATGCCGGCGTGCCGCGACTCGAGGTCGGCGAACAGCTCGGCGAGGGTGTCACCGCTGCCCTCCACCGCCTTCTGACCGTCGGTGTACTGGCGGAGGATGGTCGGGATGCGGACCTCGATGGCCATGGCTCAGGGCTCCTGTCGGGAGTAGTCAGTCGGGCGCGCGGCAGCGCAGAAACGGCGGGGTGGTGCGTGTGTGCAGCGCCGCGGCTCACGGCCGTACGGCGGCAGGGGTCGCGTCAACAGATGGCGCTGGCGAGCCTGCACAGGTCGACGTGCAGCCGCGCCACGAGCAGCGTGCCCGGCGTCTTGTCGCTCACGTCGTGGAAAACCATGCGCTCATCGTATCGATTCCCGGTCCGGGTTCTGGAATGTGATCCCATATCGCGGACGATTTCGGGCCGGAGGGTGAGACCGCCCTGTTCAGCCCCTCGTCCAGGCCCGCTCAGTACGCTTCGACGATCTCGACCTCCTCCTCCGTGACCTCGCCCTCGACGATCCGGAACGAGCGGAACTGGAACTCGCCGGCCCCGTCGGTGTCGGCCGTGGAGACGAGGACGTAGTGCGCGCCGGGCTCGTTCGCGTACGAGATGTCGGTGCGGGAGGGGTAGGCCTCGGTCGCCGTGTGGGAGTGGTAGATCACCACCGGCTCCTCGTCACGGTCGTCCATCTCGCGGTACAGCTTGAGCAGGTCGCCGGAGTCGAACTCGTAGAACGTGGGCGACATGGCCGCGTTGAGCATCGGGATGAAGCGCTCGGGGCGGTCCGAGCCCGCCGGACCCGCCACGACGCCGCACGCCTCGTCGGGGTGGTCCTTGCGCGCGTGGGCGACGATCTGGTCGACGAGGGCCTGGGTGATGGTCAGCATGTTCGTCAGGATAAGCAGAAGGGCCGTTCCGTACCGATGGCTGGTACGGAACGGCCCACATGCCGGACGCCCTGAGCGGCAGCCGCAGGGGGTGCCACGAGTACTCCCTGCGGCTGGGCGTCCTGGCTGGTTCGCAGCCGGTCTCTCTGGAACTCAGCCGACCTTCTCGAACTCCGCGTCGCGGCGCTCGGCGATCTGCGGGTTGCGGCTCTTGAGGACCGCCCAGCCGATACCCAGGGCGACGGCCCAGCCGGCCGCGACGTACAGGCAGATCCGCGCGTCCTTGTCGTACGCGATCATGAAGGTCACGCCGATGAGGAAGAGGAGCGCGACCCAGCTGAAGAGCGCGCCGCCGGGGGCGGGGAAGGACGAGGCGCGCAGCCGGCCCGCGTCGACCGCGGCGCGGTAGCGGATGTGGCTGACGAGGATCATCATCCAGGTCCAGATGCCGGCCGCGGTGGCGACGGAGGTGACGTAGAGGAACGCCTTCTCCGGGACGACGTAGTTCAGGACGACGCCGATGCCCATGAGCGCCACGGAGACCGTGATGCCGACGGCGGGCGTCTTGCGGGCGTTGAGCTTGCCGAACGCCTGCGGCGCCTCGCTGTTGGAGGCCAGGTCGCGCAGCATCCGGCCGGTCGAGTACATGCCCGAGTTGCAGGACGACAGGGCCGCGGTGAGCACCACGAAGTTGACGATGCCCGCGGCGAGCGGGATGCCGATCTCACCGAAGGCGTGGACGAACGGGCTCTCGCCGGCGGAGAACTCGGTCCACTTGACCACGGAGAGGATCACCAGCAGCGCGCCGACGTAGAAGACGATGATGCGCCAGGGCAGGGTGTTGATGGCCTTGGGCAGGGTCTTCTCGGGGTTCTCGGACTCGCCCGCGGTGACGCCGACGAGCTCGACGGCGAGGTAGGCGAACATGACGCCCTGGAGCGTCATCAGGCTGGAGCCGATGCCGTTCGGGAAGAAGCCGTCGTGCGACCAGAGGTTGGAGACGGTGGCGGTGTCACCGGCGTCGGAGAAGCCGAGGGTGAGCACGCCGAGACCGATGACGATCATGCCGATGATGGCCGTGACCTTGATCATCGAGAACCAGAACTCGACCTCGCCGAAGATCTTGACGGAGATCAGGTTGACGCCGAAGAGCACCACCAGGAACACCAGGGCGCTGACCCACTGCGGGATCTCCGGGAACCAGAAGTGGATGTAGATCGCGGCGGCCGTGAGTTCGGCCATGCCGGTGACCACCCACATGAGCCAGTACGTCCAGCCCGTGACGAACCCGAAGAACGGGCCGAGGAATTCGCGGGCGTACTCGGCGAAGGAGCCGGAGACGGGCCGGTAGAGGAGCAGTTCGCCCAGCGCCCGCATGATGAAGAAGATGACTACGCCCGCGAGGGCGTACATGAGGATGATGCTGGGGCCGGCCTTGGCGATGTTCGCTCCGGCACCCATGAACAGGCCGACGCCGATGGCGCCGCCGATCGCGATCATCTGGACCTGGCGACTGCCGAGTCCGCGCTCGTACCCCTCTTCAGGGACGTTTTCCGTGTCGACCTGCGCAGAGGTCATGTGTGGTGCGCCTTTCTCCATGCCGACCCGGACCTTCGTCGGCCTCGGATCGGGTCTCGATCCCCCCGGATAAATGGAGCGGTGCCTGGCCGGCGGTTACCGGCTCGGTGGCGCACCCGGCCGAACATTCGGGTGGTGTCGGCCGGGCGGTCGTGAAGATTTATCACGGCCGCAATACTGATCACAGAGGCGGGATGTGGCGCACCGCACAGGGAAACCGGACAAAGCGCACCCGAAAGAGGCCATAGGAGGCGGGTGCGGTGACGGGATCGTTATCCGGATTTGAGTGTCCTCTGAGCGAACACGAAGCGGCCATCCGATGGTCACAGAACCTGCACGGATCAGGGCATAAGGGTTCCGACCAGCGTCTCCTGGAGTCCACCCAGCCACAGGTAGGCCATCACCATCGGCTTGCGCGGGTCCTCGTCCGGGAGGCGGTAGAGGAGGTCGGTGTCCTCCTCGTCGGTGATCTCCAGCCGCGAGCCGATCGCGAGCCGCAGGTCGTTCAGGGCCGACAGCCACCGCTGGGACTCCTCCACCGACAGCTTCAGCACCGCGCCGCCCTCGCCGGCCGAGGCGGAGACCGAGGAGAGCGCGTCCAGGGAGCGGATCACCGCGAGGGCGTTGTCCCGCTTGCCGGCCCGCAGGTCGTTCTCGGTGTAGCGGCGGAACTCGGCGGAGTAGGCCCGCCGCTCCTCGGCGTCCCGCGCCGAGGCGGGCTGCTCGGGATCGCTGTAGGCGTCCGGGAAGAGCCGCTTGAGCACCGGGTCGGCGGGCGGCTCGCTCGGGCCGTCCGCGAACAGCTCGGCGAGCGGGTCGTCGGAGGCGTCCTCGGCGGGGCCGGGGCCGATGAGCTCCAGGAGCTGGACGGCCAGCGACCGGATGATGGAGATCTCGACGTCGTCGAGGGCGACGGCCGCGCCGCCGCCGGGAAGCGGTTCGAAGGTTCCGGGCATGAACGCCTTTTCGCTGCTGGGCGGGGAGCTGGCTACTTGCGGTCCTGCTGGAGGGTGGCCCACAGGCCGTAGCCGTGCATGGCCTGCACGTCGCGTTCCATCTCCTCGCGGCTGCCGCTGGAGACGACCGCCCGGCCCTTGTGGTGGACATCGAGCATGAGCTTGGTGGCCTTGTCCTTGGAGTAGCCGAAGTACGTCTGGAAGACGTACGTCACATAGCTCATGAGGTTGACCGGGTCGTTGTGGACGATGGTGACCCAGGGGAGGTCGGGCTCCGGTACGGCGAAAACCTCCTCCGCCGACTCGGTCCGTTCGATCTCCAGGGGCGCGGGTGACGTCACACAGCCCATGCTGCCACCCGAGGGGGGTACTCGCACAAATGGGCCTGGAAGCCGGGGGTCTTGATGTAAATCGTCAAACTGACGAAATGGGGGTACGATCCCGCTCATGAACACAGCGGACCTTGGGCTGCCGGTGGATGTTCCCTCGACGGCGCTCTTCACGGACCAGTACGAGCTGACGATGCTGCGGGGCGCCCTGGAGGCGGGCACGGCCGAGCGGCGGAGCGTGTTCGAGGTCTTCACCCGGCGGCTGCCGAACGGGCGCCGCTACGGCGTCGTGGCGGGCACCGGGCGGGTGCTGGACGCGGTGGAGAACTTCCGCTTCGACGCGGGCGTCCTCGACTTCCTGCGCGAGCGCGAGATCGCCGACGCCAAGACCCTGGAGTGGCTCGCCGGCTACCGCTTCAGCGGGGACGTCTGGGGCTACCCCGAGGGCGAGGTGTACTTCCCGGGCTCGCCGATCATGCGGGTCGAGGGCACCTTCGCCGAGTGTGTGCTGCTGGAGACCGTGATCCTGTCGATCCTCAACCACGACTCGGCGATCGCCGCGGCCGCCTCGCGCATGTCGTCGGCCGCCGGGGACCGGCCGCTGATCGAGATGGGCGCCCGGCGCACGCACGAGCTGGCGGCGGTGGCGGCGTCCCGGGCCGCGTACGTGGGCGGTTTCGCGACCACCTCGGACCTGGCCGCCGGGTTCCGCTACGGCATCCCCACCGTCGGCACCTCCGCCCACGCCTTCACCCTGCTGCACGACAGCGAGCGGGACGCCTTCCAGGCCCAGGTGAACACGCTGGGGCGGGGCACGACGCTGCTGGTGGACACGTACGACGTCGCCGAGGCGGTCCGCACGGCCGTCGAGGTCGCCGGGACCGGGCTCGGGGCCGTGCGGATCGACTCCGGCGACCTGCTGCTGGTGGCGCACCGGGTGCGGCAGCAGCTCGACGAGCTAGGGGCGACCGACACGAAGATCATCGTGACCTCGGACCTGGACGAGTACGCGATCGCGTCGCTGGCGGCGGCGCCCGTGGACGCGTACGGCGTGGGTACGCAGCTGGTGACCGGGTCCGGGCACCCGACGTCCTCGATGGTCTACAAGCTGGTCGCACGGGCCGAGTCGGCGGACCCGGACGCGCCGCTGGTGCCGGTGGCGAAGAAGTCCAGCGGGGGCAAGACGTCCGTGGGCGGGCGCAAGTGGGCCGCGCGGCGGCTGGACTCCTACGGCGTCGCCGAGGCCGAGGTGATCGGCACCGGGCCGGTGCCGGCGGATCTGGCCGACCGGCAGCTGCTCGTGGAGCTGGTCAAGGGCGGCGAGGTCGTCGCCCGGGAACCGCTGGACACGGCGCGGGACCGGCACGCGGCGGCGCGAGCGGGGCTCCCGATGTCGGCCACGCAGCTCTCGCGCGGGGAGCCCGTCATTCCGACGGAGTACGCGCACGGAGCCTCGGGTAGCTAATTGCGGTGTGCCGCGATGCGCCGAGCCGTGCCCCCTCCCGTCTTCTCCTCCATGTCAATAGGCTCGGAAGTTCACCGGCCGGGCTTGCCGACCTCATAGCCGAAGGACACCGACCATGCGCCGCGCCTTGATCGTCGTAGACGTGCAGAACGACTTCTGCGAGGGGGGCAGCCTCGCGGTGGCCGGCGGTGCCGATGTGGCTGCCGCCGTCACCGAACTGATCGGCCAGGCGGCCGGGTCGGGCTACCAGCACGTCGTGGCCACCCGCGATCACCACATCGCCCCCGGCGGTCACTTCTCCACCCATCCCGACTACGTCCGCTCCTGGCCCGCGCACTGCGTGGCCGGCACGGAGGGCGTCGGCTTCCATCCGAACTTCGCCCCCGCCGTCGCGTCCGGTTCCATCGACGCCGTCTTCGACAAGGGCGCGTACGCGGCGGCGTACAGCGGCTTCGAGGGCACGGACGAGAACGGCGCGAAACTCGCCGACTGGCTCCGCTCCCGCGAGGTCACCGAGGTCGACGTGGTCGGCATCGCCACGGACCACTGCGTGAAGGCCACCGCGCTGGACGCCGTACGGGAGGGCTTCCGTACGCAGGTGCTGCTGGACCTGACCGCGGGGGTGGCCGAGGAGACCACGGAGCGGGCTGTCGAGGAGATGCGCGAGGCCGGGGTCGAGCTTTCGGGCAAGCCCGTCGTCTAAACCTCACAGGTCGGCCGGGCAAGGCACCTCAGGGTGTTTTGCCCGGCTTTTTTCATGCATTGTTCTGAGCTTTCGCCCCTTTTTGCGGAGCCTTATTGCCCCATCTTCACAAGTGGATTATTTGCATTCCGGATCACCTTCCGACCCGGACCGCCGTGACTTCTTCCCGAATTATTCATGGCCATAAAGTGAAGGAGCTGTGTACTATCTGCGCAGCCAGGGGGACGGGGGAAGATCGTCAGCCGTACGAGAAATCCGGCTTCTACAGGAGCGCCCGAAATGGCGCCGTTCCTCGAGCATTCACATCCGCAATACATAGGTTTCTTCGAGGACTGTTCAGGAGTCACATCGATGGCGACAGCTCTACGGACGCGCGGCAAGCGCAGACAATCGGCACACATACGCCTGCTGCAGGTCTTCCTGCTGTGCACCGGTTTTCTCGCCGCGCACTTCACCACGGCCGCTCCCGCGCAGGCGTACACGCACCTGTGCGGCTCGTTCTGGGGCGTGGGCGGCAACGACCCGATCTCGTACCGCTACTACGACGTGAGCAGCACCTACTACAACGCCTTCAACAGCGCCCAGGGCCGCTGGGACGACACCAGCGCACCGGGCTTCTTCCGGTACGAGAAGAGCAACGGCGACCCCCAGATCGAGGTGCGCGACAAGTCCTACGCCTGGAGCGACTGGGCGCGCGCCACGTGGAAGGGCTGCACCGCCGGCTACTGGCTTTACGACGAGGTCCAGATCTCCTTCAACACGCGCACCATGGGGGGCCTGTCCGCCCGCGAGAAGAAGATCGTGGCCGAGCACGAACTGGGCCACGCCTACGGTCTCAACCACGTCTCCCTCACCTGCTCCAACCCCGGCCCGGCCGTCATGCGCCAGGGCACCGGGAAGTTCGGCTGCGGCGGCGACGGGCCCTGGTACGACGACGTCCAGGGCGTCAAGGCCAAGTACTGACAGCGAGCGAGGAAAACATGAAGAAGACCATGCGCGTGCCCGCCGCAGCCGTCGGCCTGGCCCTCGCCTGCCTCACCGCCTGCTCGGGCCCCGGGTCGTCGTCGTCCCAGGGCGCCGGCCAGGACCACGTGGAGGCGGACTACGCCCAGTACGCCAGCGCCGAGGAGGTCACCACCGTCTCGGACATCGCCATTACCGGCGCCGTGCTGAGCGTGCAGACCAAGGAGTGCGACGAAGGCGGCGAGCCCACCACCGAGCCGACCATCGACCCGACGGCGGCGGACAGCGTCGACACCAACCCTGACCCGTCGGCCAGCACCGTGCCCGACCCCACGGCGACTCCGTCCGGGATCGCGGGCGACCCTCCGGGCGACGCCCAGTGCATGCCGATGGTGTTCCTGAAGGTGCGGGTCTCGGGAATGATGAAGCGCGGCTTCGGCGTCACCGAGGGTGACGAGATCGTCGTCGGCAACATCGACACCGACGCCGTGTCGATGGAGGGCACCACGCCGATCAGCGTGGGCAAGCAGTACGCCCTCTACCTGACGCAGCTCGCCGCAGGGGACCACCCGGGCATCACCTCGGTGCCCACGTTCTGGATCCCCGTCGGCGGCAACCAGGGCGTGTTCGTGCTCGGCAAGGGCAGCGTCCAGCCGGCCTCTTCCAACATCGTGGCGCTGACCGCCGCCGAGGCCGAGAAGGTGCGCAAGAGCTCGGGCGGGACCCGCCCGGGCAAGTTCACCACGACGGTCGCCGACCTGAAGAAGGCGGCCGCGGTGGCCGCCGCCAAGGAGAGCGCCAAGCAACGCAAGAAGTAGCGCGGACGCCGGGCGGCCGGCGAGAGCGCCGGCAGCGGCCGGTCCAGAGAAGCGGCCCGGACGCGGGTCACCGCCACAGTCGCGGTGGCCCGCGGCGTCGCTACGTCTGGGCCGTAGGGCGCCTCAGGAGGGCTCTGATCGGACGCCACAGTTCCAGGACGAGGTCCGGGCCCACGACACCGTTGTCAGGGGCCGTGCGCCATATCAGGCCGTCGGGGTGGTGGAGGACCGCCGTGATCTCGTCGGGGGTCGGTGGGGCAGCGTTGCCGCGCAGGTAGACCGACCGCAGGCCGAGGTTGCGAAGCCTGGTCAGGGCTCGGGCCCGGTTCACGGAGTGGACGAGGACGCGGACGGCGCCGGGGCCGTCGGCAGCGGGGCTGGGCAGGTTCAGCGCCACCACCACGGTGCCGTTCGGCAGCTTGCAGAAACCTCCTGCGGCCATGCGGTCATACCCCCGTGTCGGTCGGTGTGTCGGTCGGTGTCAATAAGAGAACCACAGGACGCACCTAAACACGGATCGGCGGTGACCCGCCAGGGGGTCACCGCCGATCATGCTCTGACCTGGGGAAACGCTATTTACTTCGCCGCGGGGCCTACTTCGAGCTCGATCGTCGAGCCGTTCTTGGCCTCCTTGATGATCTTGATCTTGGTGTTGGTGTCAGTGATCTTGACGCCGCCGGTCTTGTTCGCCTCGTCGTAGTAGGTGTTCACCCGGTCGTTGAAGACCGACACCCCCTTCGACGACGGGATGCGCGTCGCGACGTCCGCGTTGTGCAGCTCGATGCCGTCCGTGCGGTACAGGCTGAACGGCGAGTCGTAGGACTGGATGCGGTTGCGCATCAGCGTGCCGTCGGTCCACTTCATCGCCTTGGGGTGCGAGTCGACCGGCAGCAGCAGACCCGTGCCCGGGTGGACGCTGGTGTTGTTGTCCGCCTGGGAGGTGTCCCACTTCCAGATCAACAGACCGTTCTGGTACGGGTAGTGCTCCACCCAGTCCGGACGGGTCTTGGTGAAGCCGAAGTTGTACGGGCCGACCTTGAGGGTCTTGTCGTACGACACGTACTGGCGGTTCTCCGCGATGTAGTACTGCGCGTAGTCCTTGGTGAAGGACGCGCCCATGCGGGAGAAGCCGCTGGCCTTCCAGGCCGCGTCCGCGGACTCGGCGTCGTCGGAGAAGACCGGGGCGCCGTCGGCGGTCACCGTGATGCGGTCGGCCGTGAAGCCCTTCTGGGCCACGCCGCCGTCGGTCTGGTAGCGGAAGCGCAGGTCGATCTTCTTGCCCGCGTAGGCGTCCAGCGGGAACGCCAGCTTCTTGTGCGCGCCGGACGTGCCGGTCAGGACCGGCTTGTCGCTGCCGTCGCGCGGGAGCGGCTGGCCGTCCACCGTGCCCTCGAGCGCGGTCCAGTTGGCGCCGCCGTCGGTCGACACCTCGGTGTAGAGGTAGTCGTAGTTGGCCTCGATGTCGTACCAGCCGTCGAGGGTCAGGGACGCCGACTTCTTGCCGGTGAGGTCGACCGAACGGGCCAGCGTGTTCTTGAGGTTGTCGCCGCTGCCGCTCCACCACTGGTTCGCGCCCTGGGCGGGCTCGACGATCTCGGTGGTGACCTTCTTCTTCGGCAGCTCGACCACGAGGGCCTGCTTGTGCTTCGTGTTGTACTCGGCGAGACCCAGCTTGTGCCACGAGTTCGTCGCGGCCTTCGCGGTGTCGTACTTGAGCCAGCCGAGCTGGAGCTTGTCCCAGGCGGTCATGTCGCCGGGCAGGTCACCGATCTCGTTCTTGCCGGTGCCCAGCCAGGAGCCGGAGGACATCAGGGTCCAGAAGCCGGTGGAGTTCTCGCCGTCACCGGTGGTGTCGTAGTGGTCCGGCAGGCCGAGGTCGTGGCCGTACTCGTGGGCGTAGACGCCGAGTCCGCCGTTCTCCGGCTGGACGGTGTAGTCGCCGACCCAGATGCCGGTGTCGCCGATCTTCGCGCCGCCGAGCTTGTTGTCCGCGGGGCCGGTGGCGCCGGCGTCGGTGCCGAAGGCGTACCAGCGGTGGGCCCAGATCGCGTCCTCGCCCTGCGCGCCGCCGCCCGCGGACTCGTCCTCACCGGCGTGGACGACCTGGAAGTGGTCGATGTAGCCGTCCGACTCGTTGAAGTCGCCGTCGCCGTCGAAGTCGTAGCGGTCCCACTGGTCGTACTGCTTGACGTCCGCCTTGATCTCGGCGTCGGTCTTCCCAGCCGCCTTCTGCTGGGAGACCCACGCGTTCAGACCGTCGCTGACGACGTTCCACACGCTCGGGCAGTTCTTGTCACCGCAGGCGTTGTTGCCGTAACGGGCCTCGTTGTAGGGGACCTTGACCCAGTCGGAGACCTCGCCCTCGACCGAGTAACGGCCGGAGGACTGCTTCTCGTAGTACTTCTTCACCGACTCGGTCTTCTTGCCGGTGCCGAAGTAGAGGTCCTGGAAGTACTCCCGGTCGTAGTCCGCCCGCCAGGCCGTGGAGTTGTCCTTCTTGCGGTCCGGCTTGGCTATCTGGTTGTGCAGCGGGCCGGGCGTGCCGCCGAACTCGCTGACCTTGTCGCCGAACTCGACCAGGATGGTGAAGATCTTGTCGGTCTTCTCGCGGCCGAGCTCGACGTACTTGCTGTCGCCCTTCTTGCTCTTGAGCTGGACGACCTTCGAGCCGTCACGGTTCTTGACCGTGTTCTTGCCGGATATGACCTGCCTCAGGGCCTCCTGGCGCTGGGCCTCCTGGGTCTTGCTCAGCGGGCCTTCGAGGTCGTGCTCGCCGTGGTGGCGATCCGCCGGGTCGTGCCGGTCCACGGTGGTGGACCTGGGAGCGGAGGTGTCGTCGGCCTGGGCCACGCCGTATGCGGAAACGGTGGCCGTGGCCGCCGCGAGCGCAACGCCGATGGCCGCCGCTCTGAACGTCCAGGGTCTACTGGTCACTTGAGTTCCTCCCCCGCGTTCGTGCGCGCGGAGGAAGGGGTCTGGTGTGAAGGGGTCCGCGCGCGCGTGATCAACGCGTGTAGTCAAGTGACGACATTTGACTAGAGGTTTAGAAGAAAAGACAGATCTTGACTTGGACAGGTCAAGTGCACTATGCGGAGTGGAAGTTCGTTTTACGGACAACCAAGCCGGTTCCCGGGCGGCGATGTCCGCCGCCCCGCAGGCACGTGCCACCGTCCGGTGGGCGCGCGCATATGTCCACTACGTGGACGCCATGACTCCGTGCGCCCCCTGTGCTCCGGCCCTGTTGATTAGGTCACGCTTACCGTTCGTTCCACTCGGGCACCCTGCCGATTAGAGTCGATTGGCGGAACGCCCGGAAGCTGGCGGAATGCCAGGCCGACACCCCCGTGGACCCCCACTTTCGAGGACATGATGGCCATGCCCCGTCCGACTGCCGCACAGCTCGCCTACGGTTCCTGCACCGTGATCTTCTCGACCCTCGCCATGCTGCTGCTGTCACAGACGAGTTCGGCCGTGGGGATCGCGATCACCGCCGTCGCGGCGCTCGCCCTCGGGCTGCTGGTCGCCATGACGGTGCCGCTGTCCGGGAAGCGCCCGGCGGCGGTGGAACAGCCCGCGCCCGAGGAACCCGTACGGGCCTCGGTTCCCGCACCGGCCCCGACTCCGCAACCGGTGCGCGAGCGGGCGGTCTCCTGACCGCCCGCTGACCCTTTCTTACCTCCGGTTGAGGCGTCCGTGCCTCAATCGGTGCTGACCACGACCGTTTTGGCAGCCTTGTCGTGCAGGCCCTGCTTGTAGGGCCGGTCGAAGAAGCTCCAGCCGCCCGAGATCGCCGTCCAGACGCAGGCGCAGCAGAAGGCGAACGGGATCCACAGCACCGCCGCGCGCATCAGCGCGTTCTGCCCGGAGGGCGTGGCGCCGTTGTCCAGGTTGGCCACCCGCATGTGCAGCAGCTTCTTGCCGAGGGTCTGGCCGGTCCGCGCGGTCAGAATGGTGTCGTAGGCGATGTAGAGGACGGCGGCGACGGCCGACTGCCAGAAGGACTTGCCGATCTCGATGCGGTCGCTGTCCACGTCGTACTCGTTGACGTCGAAGCCCCAGGTGAGCAGCCAGACGACGACACCCACCAGGATCATGTCGATGATGCGGGCGAGCGTGCGCTTGCCGCTGTCGGCGAGCGGGGGCATGCCGGCGAGGGGGTCGGTGGGGCCGCCGCCGTAGGGGGAACCGCCATAGGGGCCACCGGGGCCACCACCGGGAGGGCCGTCGTAGGGTCCGCCGCCTTGGCCGCCGCCGGGAGGAACACCGCCCAGGCCGCCGCCCTGGCCACCGCCCGGCCCGCCGCCCGGGTACGGCGGGGGCTCATGGCCGTAGGGCGAGCCCGCGCCCTCGCCGGGCTGCTCGCCCGGGGGCCGCTTCCTGAACGGATCGTCTTCCGGGGGCTGCTGACCGGAGCCGGGGGGCGGTTCACTGCTCATGGCCCGAGTCGACCGCGAACCCCACGGCTCCGCACCCGGCGGGCGGCCGTCCGAGGTACGGATGGTGCCGCAGCGGTACGCCGCCCTCCCGTGCCGGACGTACGGGTGCCGCTCAGCCCGCCACGAACGTGTGCGCGGCCTTGTCGTGCCAGCACTGGCGCCACGGCTTGTCGAAGAGGCACCAGGCGATGCCGACGATCCCGACGACGAGGAGTCCGGGCACGCTGTAGACCAGCCAGCGGCGCAGGGCCGCGCCGAATTCCGGGGCGTCGTGGCCCTCGATGTCCCGCACTTCGAGACCCATCAGCTTCTTGCCGAGGGTGCGGCCCCACTTGGCGGTGGGCAGCACCTCCGAGACGACGCCGACGAGCAGCAGGACGGCCAGGACGATGCCGAGGTACGCCGACGTGGTGCCGTCGAGCAGCCAGACCGTGACGGTCTCGCCGGAGAGCTTGGCCTCCTCGATCTTCTCGTTGACGTGGTCGACCGCCTTGATGCCGAGCGGTACGGCGGCCCCGGCCGTGAGGCCGGCGAGGACGAGGGTGTCGAGCAGCCGGGCGGCCAGCCGCTTGCCGAGTCCCGCGGGGCGGGCCGACGCCTGGCGCCGGGCGGCCGCCTGGAAGATGTCCTCGGTCGGCGGCTTCCAGGGCGCGACGGGCTGGTCGTCGTCGCCGCCCGCTCCGGCGAGCCGGTGCACCTGCTGCGCCCAGGAGGACTGACCGCCGCCGCTGCCGGCGCTGAGGGGGGTGGCGGAGCCGGGCTGGGGCCCGCCGGACTGCGGAGGGACGGTGGGCGCCGACTGGGGCCCGGACAGCGCCGTCGGGGCGGCCGTGGAGGCCTGGACGGCGGGGTCGGCCTGTGCGGATGCCCGGGCCGCGGCGGCCTTCCCGGCACTGAAGCCGGGGCGGTTCGAGGCGTCGGCGGGGGCGGCCGCACCGCGCTGCGCTCCGAAGGCGGGTCCCGACGGGCTGCCGGCCGGGCCGGCGGGCGTGCCGAAGCCGGACCCCGCCGGACCGGCCGAGCCCGCGGACCCGAAGCCCGCCGCCGCGCCCTGAGGGCCGAAACCAGAGCCTGCCGAGTCGCCACCGGATCCATCCGGCCCGGCCTGCGCACCGAACCCGGACGCCGCCGGGCCACTGCCCGGACCGCCCGAGCCCGACGGACCGAACCCGGGAGTCCCGGAGTTGCCGCCCGGGCCCCCGGCCGTGCCCGGACGCGGGGACACCGCGCGGAACGTCATCGTGCCGTCGTCGGGGGCATCGGCAGAGGCCCCTCCCCCGGCCTTCCCCGCCGGGCGCCGGAAGACGAACGTGCTGCCGGCGGCCGCGGCGTTCGCCTCCTGGTCGGCGGCGGACGGCGGTTCCCCCTGCGAGGAGGACTCGTCGGCCGGCTGCCGGCCGGCGGGCGACACCCTCGGGTCGGAACCCTGCGCGCCCTGCGGTGCGCCCCACGCGACACGGCGGTCCTGGTCGCCGCCGAAGCCCGACTGACGGGAGCGGTCGGCGCCCCAGGCGGACGCGGGCTCGGGACGGCTGCCGTGCTGGGCATCGGCAGGGGACGGCTCGTCGGCCGGATCCTCGTCGAAGAAGTGCGGGCCGGTCTCCTCGACCGAGGCCGAGCCGGGGCCGGAGCCGGAGGCCGAGCCGGAAGCCGCGGCACCGGGCGGCGGCGCGAGCGTCTCGCCGTCCTTGGGCGCGGGACGGCTGGTGCCCGGTACCCAGGACGCACCGTTCCAGTACCGGACATATCCAGGAATGGACGGGTCCGGGTAATAACCTTCGCGGGGCCTGTCGTCACCGGGGGCCGGGGTTGGGGCGCTCATCTCCGTCGTCCCGTATCTGCTCGAGGGCCAAATGGGGGCCTCCACATCTATCAGACGGGCGCAACCCCCACCGCCGCTCCCACCGGACCCACCCCTTTCGAGCACCGATGTGCTACGCGTCGCGCGGCCCGGCGCCTCCCCCTGCGAAAAAACTTCCGGCAACCCGCGTAATGCCGCCGCCTCCGCGCGCTCTCTCCTCCCGACCGGCCCTCGCGGGCAGCCGTGCAGAGAAGGGAACACCGCCATGCGCACTGTGGTGGAACGCGAACTGGAGCTGAAACTCGTCCTGTCGCCGCAGCGCCGGATCCCGGTGCCGGCCCGGCTGGGGTATGTCACCGACGATCCGTACGCCGTGCACGTCACCTTCCACATCGACTCGGCGCACCCCGTGCACTGGACGTTCGCCCGGGACCTGCTGGTGGAGGGCGTGTTCCGGCCGTGCGGGCGGGGGGACGTGCGGGTGTGGCCGGCGAAGGCCGAGGGGCGCGGCGTCGTGCTGGTGGCGCTGAGTTCACCCGACGGGGACGCCCTGCTGGAGGCCCCGTCGGCGCAGGTGTCGGCCTGGCTGGAGCGCACGCTGCGGGTGGTCCCGCCGGGGACGGAGGGTGAGCAGCTCGGTCTCGACGACGAACTGGACCAGTTGCTCGCCCAGTGAGGCCGGTGAAACCCGTGAAGCCGGTGAGGGCCCAGGCGTCAGAACAGCTTGCCCGGGTTCAGGATGCCCAGCGGGTCGAAGGCCTGCTTGACGGCCCGCTGCATCTCCATCCCCACCGGGCCGATCTCGCGCGCCAGCCACTCCTTCTTCAGCACGCCGACGCCGTGCTCGCCGGTGATGGTGCCGCCGAGTTCCAGGCCGAGGGCCATGATCTCGTCGAAGGACTCGCGGGCACGCCGGGACTCGTCGGGGTCGGCCGGGTCGAAGCACACCGTCGGGTGGGTGTTGCCGTCCCCCGCATGGGCGACGACCCCGATGGTGAGCCGGTACTTCTCGGCGATCCGGTCGACGCCTTCGAGCATCTCGGCGAGCCGGGAGCGGGGCACGCACACGTCGTCGATCATCGTCACGCCCTTGACCGCCTCCAGCGCGGTGAGCGACAACCGCCGCGCCTGGAGGAGCAGTTCGGACTCGGCCGCGTCGTCGGCCGGTACGACCTGGGTGGCGCCTGCGGCCTCGCACAGCGCGCCGACGGCGGCGAGGTCGGCGGCCGGGGCCGTGGTGTCGAAGGCGGCCAGGAGCAAGGCCTCGGTGCTCTCCGGGAGGCCCATCTGTGCCATGTCGTTGACGGCCTTGACCGTCGTACGGTCCATGAGTTCGAGGAGTGACGGGACGTGGCCGCCCTCCATGACGCGGCACACGGCGTCGCAGGCGGCGGCCGCGGAGGCGAATTCGGCGGCCAGCACGAGCTGCTCGGGCGGCTTGGGACGCAGGCCGAGCACGGCCCGTACGACGATGCCGAGCGAGCCCTCGGAGCCGACGAACAGACGGGTCAGGTCGTACCCGGCGACACCCTTGGCGGTGCGGCGGCCGGTGGACATGAGCCGCCCGTCGGCCAGCACGACGTCCAGCCCGAGGACGTACTCGGCGGTGACCCCGTACTTCACGCAGCACAGGCCGCCCGAGGCCGTGCCGATGTTGCCGCCGATGGTGCACATCTCCCAGCTGGAGGGGTCCGGCGGGTAGTACAGGCCGTGTTCGCCGACGGCCCGGGACAGGGCGGCGTTGATCACGCCGGGCTCGACGACGGCGACGCGGTCGACCGGGTTGATCTCCAGGATCCGGTCCATCTTGGTCAGGGAGAGCACGATGCAGCCGTCGGAGGCGTTCGCGGCGCCGGACAGTCCGGTGCGGGCGCCCTGCGGGACGACCGGGACGCGCAGGGCGGTGGCGGTGCGCATCACGTGCTGGACCTGCTCGACCGTGCGGGGCAGGACGACCGCGGCCGGGGCGCCGGCCGGGCAGAAGCTGGCCATGTCGTGGGCGTAGGAGGCCGTGACGTCGGGGTCGGTGAGGACCGTCTCGGCGGGCAGGCCGCTGAGCAGGAGGTCGACGAGGTTGCCGGTCGCTGCGGTGTCCGCGCCTTCGGAGCTGGGCGCTTCGATACGGCTCATGATCACAGGTTCGCACCCGGGGCCATCGGTGTGAACCCCGTCGGCGGCACCCTTCACCTGCCCGGGTGTGGTCGTCGTATTGACGCACAGTGAGCGCCATGGAGAACCAGCAGGAGGGTCCGCAGCGGCAGCAGAGCAGCCCGAGGGGCCGCTTCCGCACCCGGCGGGTGGTGCTCGTCGGCGTCGCGGGGTGTGCCGTGCTCGGCGGGGTGCTGGTGCTGGTGCCGTGGGAGCGGCCCGCCGAGCCCGCTCCGCCGTCGCCGGGGGCGCTGGCCATGGCGGCGGTCACCACCGGGGTGCCGGCCGCGCTGCCCGATCTGGCGGAGCTGATCGGCGAGCGGGAGAAGCGGCTGCGGACGCATCCGCGGGACGCGCGGTCCTGGGCGGTGCTCGGGGCGGCCTACGTGGAGCAGGGGCGGCGGCTGGCGGACCCGGCGTACTACCCGCGTGCCGAGAAGGCGCTGCGTACGTCGCTGAAGGTGCGGCCGCGGCGGAACACACGGGCCCTGGCCGGACTGGCCGCGCTGGCCAACGCGCGCCGGGACTTCCCCGCCGCGCGCCGCTGGGGCGAGGCGGCGCTGAAGCTGGAGCCCCGGCGGTGGACGACGTATCCGCTGCTCATCGACGCCTACACCGGGCTCGGCGAGCAGGCGGCGGCCAAGCGGACGCTGGACCGGCTGACGGAGCTGCGCTCCGGGCCGGATGTGCTGGCGCGGGCCGCGGCCGTCTACCGGGACCGGGGCTGGCGGGAGGACGCGGCGGCCTCGCTGGCGGACGCGGCGGCGGGCGCGCGGACACCGGCCGAGCGGGCCGCCTACCTGGAGCGGGCCGGTGAGCTGGCCTGGGAGCGGGGGGATCTTCAGGACGCGCTGCGGCATTTCCAGGAGGCGGTGCGCCTCGACCCGGACCAGCGGGCCGCGCAGGCCGGACAGGGCAGGGCACTGGCGGCCCTGGGCCGGACCACGGAGGCGCTGAACGCGTACCGGGTGGCTCTCAGCAAGCAGCCCTGTCCCCGGTACGCCCTGGAGCTGGGCGAGCTGTACGAGTCGCTGGGGATGCCGGAGGCGGCCCGGGTGCAGTACGACCTGCTGCGGGAGCGGGTCCGGGGCGCCGCCGCGGGCGGGGCCGACGAGGAGCTGGTGCTGGGGCAGTTCGAGGCGGACCACGGCGATCCGCGGGAGGCGGTACGGCGGTTGCGGGCCGAGTGGCGCCGCCAGCCGGGCACCGAGGTCGCCGACGCGCTGGGCTGGGCGCTGCACCGGTCCGGACAGTCGGAGGAGGCGTTGCGCTTCGCGGTGCGGGCAACGGAGAGCGAGCACGGGGGCGGGGTGCGCAGCGCGGTGCACATGTACCACCGCGGCATGATCGAACGGGAGCTGGAACGGTACGGAGCGGCCCGGCGGCACCTCGCGGAGGCGCTGCGCATCAACCCGCACTTCTCGCCCCTGCACGCGCCCGCGGCGCGGGCGGCTTCGGAGGCGTTGGGGGAGCCGCCGGACGAGGAACCGCCGGAGATGGACGAGGAGTGAGGCGTGCGAGTGCCCCGTGACACCCGCACGAGCTCACAGGGGCGATCGGGTCACAGGTTGCCGCGGCGGGCCTGCTCGCGCTCGATCGCCTCGAACAGGGCCTTGAAGTTGCCCTTGCCGAAGCCCATCGAGCCGTGGCGCTCGATGATCTCGAAGAAGACGGTCGGGCGGTCCTGGACCGGCTTGGTGAAGATCTGCAACAGATAGCCGTCCTCGTCGCGGTCGGCGAGGATCTTCAGCTCGCGCAGGGTGTCGATCGGGACCCGGGTCTCGCCGACCCACTCGCCCAGCGTGTCGTAGTAGGAGTCGGGCGTGTTCAGGAACTCGACGCCGGCCGCGCGCATGGTGCGGACCGTCTGGACGATGTCGTTGGTGTTGAGCGCGATGTGCTGGACGCCTGCGCCGCCGTAGAACTCCAGGTACTCGTCGATCTGGGACTTCTTCTTGGCGATGGCCGGCTCGTTGATCGGGAACTTGACCTTGAGCGTGCCGTCGGCGACGACCTTCGACATCAGGGCGCTGTACTCGGTGGCGATGTCGTCGCCCACGAACTCCTTCATGTTCGTGAAGCCCATGACCTTGTTGTAGAAGCCGACCCACTCGTTCATGCGGCCGAGCTCGACGTTGCCGACGCAGTGGTCGATGGCCTGGAAGGTGCGCTGTGCGGGCGGCTCGACCATCGGCTTGGCCGCGACGTAGCCGGGCAGGTACGGGCCGTCGTAGCCGGAGCGCTCGACGAGGGTGTGGCGGGTCTCGCCGTAGGTGGCGATCGCGGCCAGGACGACCGTGCCGTGTTCGTCCTTCAGCTCGTACGGCTCGGACACCGAGCGGGCACCGTGTTCGAGGGCGTAGGCGTACGCGGCACGCGCGTCCGGGACCTCGATGGCGAGGTCGACGACCCCGTCGCCGTGCTCGGCCACGTGCCGGGCGAGGAAGTGGCCCCAGTCGCTGGACGGCTTGATGACCGAGGTGAGGACGAAGCGGGCGGAGCCGTTCTCCAGGACGTAGGCAGCGGTCTCGCGGCTGCCGTTCTCCGGTCCGGAGTAGGCGACCAGCTTCATGCCGAAGGCGGTGGAGTAGTAGTGCGCCGCCTGCTTGGCGTTGCCCACGGCGAAGACGACCGCGTCCATTCCCTTGACCGGGAAGGGGTCGGCCTGCCGGGCGGTGTCGGGAGTGTGGTGTGTGGTCTGCGTCATAGCCGCAGGGTCTCCCCGCTCGGCAAGGTGCGCAATAGTTTGCGTTTCCGCTGGGCAATCTGTTCAGCAATACGGCCGTATCGACGGCGCTTCTGTACAGGATGACCATGCCGGGAGGCTGCTGTGGCGATCGATCATCTGGACGGCCGGATCATCCTGCTGCTGGCGCGGGAGCCGCGGATCGGGGTGCTGGAGATGTCGCGCCGGCTCGGCGTGGCCCGGGGCACCGTGCAGGCGCGGCTCGACCGGCTTCAGTCGAACGGAGTCATCCGCGGCTTCGGCCCGGAGGTGGACCCGGCGGCGCTCGGCTACCCGGTCACGGCGTTCGCGACGCTCCAGATCCGGCAGGGCCAAGGCGCCGACGTACGGGCCCACTTGGCGACCGTGCCCGAGGTGCTGGAGCTGCACACCACCACCGGCAGCGGGGACATGCTGTGCCGGCTGGTGGCCCGCTCGAACGCCGATCTCCAGCGTGTGATCGACCGGGTCGTCGGTTTTGATGGCATCGTCCGGGCCTCCACGGCGATCGTCATGGAGAACCCCGTTCCGCTGCGGATCATCCCGCTCGTGGAGCAGGCCGCGGAGGAGACCTGAGTCGTGGGGTGAGCGCGTGTGAACTTCTGGGAGTATCTGGCCGGCCGGCACCAGCAGCTGCTCACGGACGCCTACCAGCACGCGAGCGCCGTCTTCCAGTGCATGGCCGTCGCGACCGTGCTCGGGGTCCTGATCGGCGTCGCCACCTACCGCAGCGAGTGGGCCGGGAACCTCGCGACCACGGCCACCGCCACCGTCCTGACCGTCCCGGCGCTCGCCCTGATCGGGCTGCTCATCCCGGTCGTGGGCCTGGGCGTGGCGCCGACGGTGATCGCGCTCACGCTGTACGGGCTGCTGCCGGTGGTGCGCAACGCGATCGTCGGGCTGCGCGGGGTCGACCCGTCGCTGGTGGACGCGGCCACGGGCATCGGGATGTCCCGCCCGGCCCGGCTGCTGCGGATCGAGCTGCCGCTGGCCTGGCCGCCGATCCTGACCGGGATCCGGGTCGCGACCCAGATGCTGATGGGCATCGCGGCCATCGCGGCGTACGCCTCGGGACCGGGCCTCGGCAACGTCATCTTCCGCGGACTCGCCTCGCTGGGCAGCGCCAACGCGCTCAACCAGGTCCTCGCGGGCACGCTCGGCATCATCGTCCTGGCGCTGCTGTTCGACGCCGCGTACGTCCTGGTCGGGCGGCTGACCATTCCCAGGGGGATCCGTGCCTGAGACCGACGGCCACGGGGCCTCCATCGAGCTGGAGAACCTGACCAAGCGCTACCCCGGCGGTGCGCGGCCGGCCGTGGAGAACGTGAGCATGGAGATCAAGGCGGGCGAGGTCGTCGTCCTCGTCGGCCCCTCGGGCTGCGGCAAGTCGACCACGCTCAAGATGATCAACAGGCTGATCGAGCCGACCGGCGGCCGCATCCGCATGGGCGGTGAGGACGTCACCGACATCGACCCGGTCGGGCTGCGCCGCAAGGTCGGCTACGCCATCCAGTCCGCCGGGCTCTTCCCGCACATGACGGTCGCGCAGAACATCGCGCTGGTACCGAGGATGATCGGCTGGCCGAGGGCCCGGATCAGGGCGCGGACCGAGGAGCTGCTCGATCTGGTCGGTCTCGACCCCGGCGAGTTCCACGGCCGCTACCCGCGCCAGCTCTCCGGCGGCCAGCAGCAGCGCGTGGGCGTGGCACGGGCCCTGGCCGCCGATCCCCCGGTGCTGCTGATGGACGAGCCGTTCGGGGCGGTGGACCCGATCACCCGCGAGCATCTCCAGGACGAGCTGATCCGGCTCCAGCACGAGCTGCGCAAGACGATCGTCTTCGTCACGCACGACTTCGACGAGGCGATCAAGATCGGCGACCGGATCGCCGTCCTGCGCGAACGCTCCCACATCGCGCAGTTCGACACCCCGGAGGCCATCCTCACCAACCCGGCGGACGACTTCGTGTCCGGGTTCGTCGGCGCCGGTGCGGCGCTGAAGCGGCTGAACCTGACCCGCGTACGGGACGTGGAGATCACCGACTATCCGACGGTGACGATCGACGACCCGTTGCAGCAGATCTTCAACCGGCTGCGGGCCGCCGGCACCAACGAGGTCCTGCTGCTCGACCGGCGCGGCCGCCCCTACAAGTGGCTCAGGCGCGGCGACCTGATGCGGGCCCGGGGCTCGCTGGCCCGCGCCGGGACGCTGGTGCACGACACGGTCACCCGGGACGCGACCCTGCGGGACGCGCTGGAGGCGGTGCTCACCGACAACATCGGGCGGGTGGCGGTGACGGGGCGGCGCGGTGAGTACACCGGCGTCGTCGACATGGAGACGCTCCTCAACTCGGTGCACGACATGCTGGAGGCCGACCGGCTCGACGCGCTGGAGCACCAGCAGGAGCTGGAGGAACTGCGGGCGGCGCAGACGAACGCGGAGCAGGAGGGCGGCGGGAGCGTCACGGGCGTGGGCGGTTTCGGAGGGACGCGGTGACCGCTCCGGGGCAGGTGCGCACCGCCCCCGAACCGGCGGGCGAAGACGAGGCCGAGGCGCCCCGGACGCCGCCCGGCCCGCCGCCCCGGCGCGTCGGCTGGCAGAAGCTGACCGTGCTGCCCGCCGTCCTGGTGGCCGTCCTGCTCGCCACCTGGCTCTGGTTCGAGCAGGCCGACCTGGACGCGCTGTCCCGGAACGCGCTGTCGGGCGGCCAGGTGTCGAAGGCCCTGTGGCAGCACATCCAGCTGACCGCCATCTCCACGTTCTTCGTGCTGATCATCGCGATCCCGCTGGGGATCCTGCTGACCCGCCCGGCGTTCCGCAGGGCCACCCCGGTGGCGATGGCGTTCGCCAACATGGGCCAGGCGACCCCCGCGATCGGCCTGCTGGCGCTCCTCGTCATCTGGCTGGGCATCGGCCGCAGGGCCGCCCTGATCGGCATCATCGTCTACGCCGTCCTGCCCGTGCTGTCGAACACGATCACCGGCCTGAAGGCGAACGACCCGACGCTGCTGGAGGCGGCGCGGGGCATCGGCATGTCGCCGGTGGGAGTCCTGACCCGGGTGGAGCTCCCCCTGGCGGTCCCGCTGATCCTGGCGGGTGTCCGCACGGCCCTCGTCCTGAACGTCGGCACGGCGACCCTGGCGGTCTTCGGCGGGGGCGGCGGGCTGGGCGTGCTGATCACGACCGGGATCACCAACCAGCGGATGCCGGTGCTGGTGCTGGGCTCGGTCCTCACGGTGGTCCTGGCGCTGCTGGTGGACTGGCTGGCCTCGCTGGCGGAAGTGCTCCTGCGGCCCCGCGGGCTCCAGCCATGAGGCGGCGGGTGTTCCTGGCGCCGGCAGCGGTTCTGCTGCTTGCGGGGTGCGGCCTGACGAGCGGTTCCCCCATGGCGGACGATGTGCGGCCCGGGTCCGTCGGGCGGGGCGAGCCGTTGAAGGGCGCGCGCCTGACCGTGACGTCGAAGTCGTTCACCGAGGGGCTGATCCTCGGCGCGATCATGGGCATCGCCCTGGAGGCGGCCGGCGCGGAGGTGCTCGACCGCACGGGCATCCAGGGTTCCATCGGCAGCCGCGAGGCCGTCCGCAAGGGCGACGCCGACGCCGGCTACGAGTACACGGGCACGGCCTGGATCACGTACCTGGGACACAGCAAGCCGATCACCGATCCGCGCGAGCAGTGGGAGGCGGTGCGGAAGGCCGACACGGCGAACGGGCTGGCCTGGCTGCGGCCGTCGTCCCTGAACAACACGTACGCGCTGGCGATGAACCGGCAGAACGCGAAGAAGTACGGCACGAAGACCCTGTCGGACGTGGCGAGGCTGGCGGAGTCCGACCCGGGAGCGGTGAAGCTGTGCGTGGAGGTCGAGTTCGCGAACCGGGCGGACGGGTTGCCGGGCATGCAGCAGACGTACGGGATGAAGCTGCCGGCGCGGAACGTCACGCAGATGGACACGGGGATCATCTACACCCAGACGTCGAAGGGGAGTTGCCCGTACGGGGAGGTGTTCACCACCGACGGGCGCATCGAGTCCATGAAGCTGTCGGTCATGGCGGACGACAGGAAGTTCTTCCCCAACTACAACGCCGCGCCGATGATCAACGCGAGGACCCTCAAACGGTGGCCGGCGATCGCGGACGTGCTGGACCCGGTGACGTCGAGGCTGAACAACACGGTGGCGCGGGCGCTGAACGCGAAGGTGGATGTGGAGGGGGAGGATCCGCATCAGGTGGCGCTGGAGTGGATGGTGGAGGAGGGGTTGGTCAGGGAAGAATGACTTGCAAAGGACCCGTTGCAAAGCTCTCTTTGCAACGCTATCTTTGCATCGTGAGCGAGCCCGAGAACACACCCGTACGGCAACTTGACGCCCGGTCTTTGCGCGGACTGGCACATCCCCTGCGGATGCAGCTGCTGGACGCCCTGCGCTTCGGTGGCCCGGCGACGGCCTCCCAACTCGCCCAGAAGCTGGGCGAGTCCAGCGGGGCCACCAGCTATCACCTGCGCCAACTCGCGGAGTATGGCTTCGTCGAGGACGCCCCCGAGCACGGCAAGGGACGCGAGCGGTGGTGGAAGGCGGCTCACCACGGCCTCCGATTCGACGACGCCCTGCTCACCGACTCGGACCCGACCGTGCGCGGCGCGGCGGACATGTACCTCCACGAGGTCGCCACCACGCAGACCCGGGACCTGTCGACCTGGCTGGGCAACCGCGACTCATGGCCCGAGGAGTGGAGCCGCTCCTGGGACATGAGCAGCGCGACCCTGCGACTGACGCCCGAACTGACGCGGGAGCTCGTCGAGAAGATGCACGCGCTGGTCGATACGTACCGCGACCGCGCGACCACCGAGGACACACCCGGCGCCGAGCAGGTCCGCCTCCACACCCACGCCTTCCCGATCAGGACGGACTGAGATGCACCCCGACATCCACCTCACCCTGCACCACGCCCGCGCCGCCGAACTCCGTGCCGAAGTCGGCGTCCCGCGCCCCACCGCCCGGAACAGACATGGCCTCCGTACCCGCCTGGGCTGGACCCTCGTGGAGGTCGGTTTAAGACTCGCCACCCGGCCGGGGACGGCAGCCGCCGTCCACTAGCAGCTCGGCACGGAACCCTTCCCCGTCTCCAGGGCCACCAGTGAGCTCACCGTGCTCTTCAGCGTGGTCACCGGAATCAGCCGCAGGCCCTTCGGCAGCTCGGCGCGCGCGTCCGCGCACTCCGCCTTCGGGACGAGGAACACGGTCGCACCGTCACGCTTGGCCGCCTGGGTCTTGAGGGCGACGCCGCCCACCGCCCCGACCGTGCCGTCGGCGGCGATCGTGCCGGTGCCGGCGATGACACGGCCCCCGGTGAGATCACCACCGGTGCCGTCACCGTCGAGCTTGTCGATGATCCCCAGGGAGAACAGCAGCCCGGCACTGGGCCCGCCCACGTCCGCGAGCTTCAGGCCGACCTTGACGTCCTTGTCGTCGAGGCCGAGATGGTTCAGCGCCGCCTGCGTCGCCGCGTCCTGGGACTGCTTCATCTGCTTCTCGTTGTGCCGCTCGATCTCCTGGACGGTGTCGCCGCTCGGGTAGATCGCGTCGCGCGGCATGACCGCCCGGTCCGTGCGGAACCAGCTGTCGAGTATGTCCGGGAGCGAGACCCGGGTGTCCGGTGAGGTCGCCACGATGGTGGTCATCCGAAGCTGGCCACGGGTGTCCCGGACCGGTGCCCCCGAGATGGTGATCACCGGGGCGCCCTTGTTCTCCCCGAGCACGTTCGTCGTCTGGCCGGGCTGCGCCACCGAGAACGGCAGCGGCGCGAACACCGCCGTGGCGAGCAGAGCCGCGACGGGCAGGGCGCAGACGGCGATGGCCTGGGGACGCGTGAGGCGAGAGAACACGGGATCAATCTAACTCGGGCGGGGGATCCGGCCGGGCCCAGGTCACCCGGGGCCCGGCAGGAGGGCTCCGTGAGGGCCCCACACCCGTCAGCGCAGCGCGTCCGCGACCTCTCGTGCCGCCTCGACGACCCTGACTCCCACCCGTTCCGGCACCACGTCCGCCAGCATCACCACGCCCACGCTGCCCTCGACGCCCGTCACGCCCAGCAACGGGGCCGCCGCCCCGCACGCGCCGGCCTCCAGCTCCCCGTGGGTCAGGGTGTAGCCCGGGTCCGTCATCGGGTGCTGCCGGGCCGCGAGGATCGCCTTGCCCGCGGCGCCCCGGTCCAGGGGGTGCCGGAACCCGGCCCGGTAGGCGACGTGGTAGTCCGTCCAGGTCGGCTCCACCACGGCCACGGCGAGCGCGTCCGCCCCGTCGACCAGCGTCAGGTGCGCCGTCGCGCCGATGTCCTCGGCCAGCGACCGCAGCGCCGGCATCGCGGCCTCGCGTACCAGGGGATGGACCTGCCGCCCCAGACGCAGGACCCCGAGCCCGACCCGGGCACGTCCGCCCAGGTCACGGCGTATGAGCGCGTGCTGTTCCAGCGTGGCGAGCAACCGGTACACCACGGTCCGGTTGACGCCCAGTTTGAGGGAGAGCTCGGTCACGGTCAGCCCGTGGTCCGTGTCGGCGAGCAGCTTGAGGACGCGCAGTCCCCGGTCGAGCGTCTGGGAGGTCTCCGCGGTCACGACGCCCACTCCTTAGTGGTGAGGTCGGCGGCCCTCTGGCGGTCGGATGCGTCACCGAGTCCCGTCGGCAACGCGCTTCAGAGGCCGCCGATCGGCCGGCGGCCCGGCCTGTCCGGGCCGCGTCGCTTCACGGCTGCGCTCCGCGGCGGCGCTGCCACGGGGCGTATGCGTAGCCGGACAGTAGCGAAGGGGGTTCGCTGAGCGGAAGGCTCCGTCCAGAATCCGGGCACACGTCGGGGCCGACTGGCGCCGTTTGCCCGGATACGTGCAACACGGGACTCATCGGGCCCCCAATGAGCACACGCGACACCCACACATACGGAAGGGCCGGGCTCGGCCCGGCCCTGTGACGACGACGCCCGGCGTCACTTCATCCGCGTGGCCCACTCCTGGACCTTGGCGATCCGCTGCCGCAGCTGCCCCGCCGTCGCCTCCGCCGCCGGCGGCCCCCCGCACACGCGCCGCAGCTCCGTGTGGATCACGCCGTGCGGCTTGCCGCTCTGGTGGACGTACGCGCCGACCATCGTGTTGAGCTGCCGCCGCAGCTCCATCATCTCCTTGTGCGAGACGACCGGCCGCCGCTCGGCGGACACTTCGAGCAGGTCGGCCTCCTCGTCCGGCTTCTTGCGGCTGTGCGCGATCTGCCGGGCCTGCCGCTTCTGGAGCAGCAACTGGACCTGGTCGGGCTCCAGCAGCCCGGGGATGCCGAGGTAGTCCTGCTCCTCCTCGCTCCCCGGGTGGGCCTGCATGCCGAACTCGGCGCCGTTGTACATGACCCGGTCGAAGACCGCGTCGGACTCCAGCGCCTCGAAGGGCAGCATGTCCTGATCGCCGGTGTCCTCGTCCTGCTCCTTGTTCGCCTCGTCCATCTCCTTCTCGGACTCGGCGTACGGGTCCTCCTCGCCCTCCTTCTTGGGCTTGTCGAGGACGTGGTCGCGCTCGCGCTCCATCTCGTTGGCGAAGGAGAGCAGGTCGGGCACGGTCGGCAGGAACACGGAGGCGGTCTCCCCGCGCCGCCGGGACCGTACGAAACGCCCGACGGCCTGTGCGAAGAACAGCGGCGTCGAGATGGTGGTGGCGTACACCCCGACCGCGAGGCGGGGCACGTCGACGCCCTCGGACACCATCCGCACGGCGACCATCCACCGGTCGTTGTTCGCGCTGAACTCGTCGATCCGCTCGGAGGCCCCGGAGTCGTCGGACAGCACGAGGGTCGCCTTGCTGCCGGTGATCTCCCGGATGAGCTTGGCGTACGCACGCGCCGAGTCCTGGTCGGAGGCGATGACGAGCGCGCCGGCATCCGGGATGGCCTTGCGCACCTCGGTCAGCCGCTGGTCGGCGGCGCGCAGCACGGCGGGCATCCACTCACCGCGCGGATCCAGGGCGGTCCGCCAGGCCTGGCTGATGGCGTCCTTGGTCATGGGCTCGCCGAGCCGCGCGGCGACCTCGTCACCGGCCTTGGTGCGCCAGCGCATGTTGCCGCTGTAGGAGAGGAAGATGACGGGCCGGACGACGTTGTCGGCGAGGGCGTTGCCGTAGCCGTAGGTGTAGTCGGCGGCGGACCGACGGATGCCGTCGTTCCCCTCCTCGTACGTGACGAAGGGGATGGGGTTGGTGTCGGACCGGAAGGGCGTACCGGTGAGGGCGAGCCGGCGGGTGGCGGGCTCGAAGGCCTCCAAGCAGGCCTCGCCCCAGGACTTGCTGTCACCGGCGTGGTGGATCTCGTCGAGGATGACCAGGGTCTTGCGCTGCTCGACGCGGTTGCGGTGGAGCATCGGCCGCACACCGACACCCGCGTACGTCACGGCGACCCCGTGGTACTCCCGGCCGAGCGGCCCGGCGCTGTACTCCGGGTCGAGCTTGATGCCGATCCGGGCCGCGGCCTCGGCCCACTGCTTCTTCAGGTGCTCGGTCGGAGCCACGACGGTGACCTGCTGCACGACATGGTGGTGCAGCAGCCAGGACGCCAGCGTCAGCGCGAAGGTCGTCTTGCCGGCGCCGGGGGTGGCGACCGCCAGGAAGTCCCGCGGCTGCTCCTGGATGTACTTCTCCATCGCGCCCTGCTGCCAGGCGCGCAGCTTGCTGGCGGTACCCCAGGGGGCGCGGCCGGGGAACGCCGGGGACAGGTGGTGCGAGGCAGAGCTGGTGCCGGCGGTGGTAGTCACGGTCTCCGTTGGGGGTCGGGCGGCTCGTTCGAGGGAGCCTGACGGCTCGGCTACGTATGACAACCGGGCCACCCTACCGGCGCCCCACCACTGCTCATGCGCGGACCAGCCCGGGTCATGCCAGGGTGGGATCCACGTCACAGCCGCCGCAGGCGCTCGGCGATGAGGCGGATGTCGCTCTCGTCCCCGGAGGCGACATCGATGACCAGGGCGTACGCGGTGTCCTGGTCGCAGCGCGTGAGGTCGACGCCGTTGACCCCGAGGAAGGTCGCGGCGGCCAGCCAGGCCGTGCGCTTGTTCCCGTCGACGAGGGGGTGGTTGGTCGCGACGGCATGCAGCAGAGCGGCCGCCTGCTCGTACAGGTCCTCGTAGGCCGCCGTGCCGAACATGCGGGCGCGCGGGCGGTGCACGGCGGAGACGAACAGCCCGGTCTGGCGGACCTCGGGGTCACGCCCGCCGAAGGCGATCCGGGCGATCGTCGTGACCTCGGCGACGGTCAGGTGTCTGGTCATTCGCCGAGCCTGCGCAGCAGATCGGCATGCGCGCCGGCGAGCGACTCCGCCGTGCCCCGCACCGCCGACGACTCCCGCGCCAGCCGGTGCAGTACGGCGTCCAGCGCGATGTCCTCGGGGAGGCGGCCGGTGGCGTCCGCGAGGTCGTCGAGCTCCTGCCGGACGTGCGGCGGGAGGGGGATGGTGAAGTCGGTCATGCCGCTGACGATACGGAGCGCGACCGGGAACGGGCGACCGTATTACGGCCCGCCCACCCATGCCGCCCCGTGCCGAACAGCCCACCGCCCACCGGCTCTCACCGCTCGCGCAACCGCGTGGTCACCCACGCCCCCACCAGCGCCACCACCGCCATCGGCAGGAACACCGCGGCGAAGGCGGCCGGGTGGGAGCCGGTGGCGTCGGTGGTGGTGTGGGTGACCGTGCCGCCGCCGAGGGCGGCGAAGGCGGCGCCGCCGGCGGAGAGCAGGACGACGTTGGAGAGGCCGTCGGAGATCTGGAGGGCCGCGGAGTTCGTGCCGGCCTCCTCGGGGGCGGAGAGCTTGAGCAGGAGCACGCTCGTGGAGGAGATGACGAGGCCCATGCCGAAGCAGCCGAAGGCCCAGGCGACGGCCAGGGTCCAGACGGGCACGGAGTCGATCAGCACACTCGGTGCGGCGGCGACGGCAGCCGCCACCAGCAGCATCCCGAGAGTCGTCAACCGCTCCCGGTACGGCTCGAACCGCGTCCGCGACTGCACCCACGAGCCCAGCGCCCACGTCCCGCCGCCCGCGGCGAGCGAGAACCCGGCGAGGGTCGGACTGAGCCCGCGCTGGGTCACCAGCATCAGCGGCACGAAGGACTCCGCGGCGATGAAGGACCCCGCGGCGACGCCGCGCAGCAGCACGACCGAGGGCAGCCCGCGAGCGGCCCGGTAGGTACCGCGCGGGAGCAGCCCGAGCACGGCGGGCACCAGCAGGGCCAGTCCGGCCGCGCCCGGCAGGAGGGAGAGGGGGCGCAGGTCCTGGGCGGCGTACTGGAGGAGGCCGGCGCCGAGGGAGATGGCCAGGGCCAGTCGGATGCGGCGGCCGTTGAGGGAGGGGGGTTCGTCGGGGGGAGAAGGCTCCGCCGCGGGTACCGGTCCGGCCGCCCGGCGCCGTATCTGCGGCAGGGCGAGCGCGAGCGGAAAGACGACGAGCACGGGTATCCCGATGAACACCCACCGCCACCCGAGCTGCTCGGTCACCGTGCCGGCGGCGAGCGGGCCGACGATCGACGGCAGGATCCAGCTCGCGGCGAACGCGGCCATGATGGCCGGCCGCAGCCGCTCCGGATACGCCCGCCCGACGACGACGTACAGCGCGACGATCACCAGACCGCCGCCGAGCCCCTGCACGGCCCGCCCCAGGATGAACACCCACATCGCCCCGGCGGTCCCCGACAGCAACAGCCCGGCCCCGAAGGAGGCGATGCCCGTCGTCAACGGCCCGAGGGGCCCGCGCCGGTCGGACCACTGCCCGGAGAGCACCATCCCGAACAGACTGGTCGTGAAGTACCCGGAGAACGCGAACGCGTACAGCGACACCCCGTCCAGCTCCCGCGCCGCGACGGGCATCGCCGTACCGACGGCCGTCGCCTCGAAGGCGATGAGCAGCACCACGGAGACGATGCCGAAGCTCAGCGCCCGATAGGACCGCCCCAGCACGGTCTCGTCCGCCCCGGGGGCGAAGGCCAGGTCATCTGCATCCACGACATCTGCGTCACGCGGCTTCGGGACGGTCATGACCGCCAGGGTAAGGGCCACGGAGCACTTTGACCCCTGTCGCGAGACGGTCCCCGCCTGGGACCTTGGTCGTAAGCCTCCTTGTTCCTGCTGACGCTTGGCAGGAAGCTCACCCCGAAGGCGACGGAGATCGCTACGAGGAGGAGAGAACGATGACCGAACGAACGGGCAGAGTGATCTGCGACATCACGATCTCGGCGGACGGCTACTCCGCGGGGCTCGACCAGACCGAGGAACGCCCGTTCGGCGACGACGGCGGCGACGGCACGGGCGACAGGCTGCACGCCTGGATGTTCGACACCCCCGACGAGAACCGGGCCGAGATCGACCAGTTGGCCGCCGCCGGAGCATTCATCATGGGCCGCAACATGTTCGGCCCCGTGCGCGGCGAGTGGGACCGTCAGTGGAACGGCTGGTGGGGCGGCAATCCGCCGTTCCACGCGCCGGTGTTCGTACTCACCCACCACCCGCGCGAGCCGCAGCCGATGGACGGCGGCACCACGTACCACTTCGTCACCGACGGAATCGCGTCGGCACTGGCCCAGGCCCGGACCGCGGCCGGCGACGGCGACGTCCTGGTCCTCGGCGGCGCGACCACCATCAACCAGTACCTCACCGCCGGCCTGATCGACGAACTGCGGCTGCACATCGTGCCGTTCACCCTCGGCGCCGGCACGCGCCTGTTCGAGGACGTCCCACCGCTGAAACTGGAACAGGTGAAGTCCCGCCCGGCGACCCAGGTCACACACCTGACGTACCGCGTGCTGTCCTGAGCCGGAGGACCACTCTGTCGCTAGCCTGCGGAGCACAGACCGTCGTTCGGGCAGAACAAGACCCACGTGTAGTTGTAGCCCGTTCGCACGGTCACGGGATTCGGTGCGGGGCCCTGATTGACGTGGGACCCCTGGTCGGGTGTGGCGGTGAAGGTGACCGTCGTGCCGACTTCGAAGCTCGCGGTGCAGGTGCCGGTCGGGTTCGGCTGCGGGTCGTTGGTCGCGTACGGGTCCCACGCCGACTGGTGGCAGTTGATCCCGGCGGGCTGGCTGGTGATGGTTCCGCCGCCCCAGCCGTCGCTGACCCACGCGGACAGTTGAGCGGTGGACTGAGCCTGGGCCGGGGCGACGGAGGCGATCGCAGCGGCCGTGGCGAGTGCGGTGACAACTCCCGTCGCCCGCCAGGCGCCGTTTCTTTTCCTGGTCATGGGAGGCTCCTCGGATCGAACCACGACGCCCCCTGCGACCAGCCTATTCGCCCTCTCGGGGATCTTCCACGGGAGGGGGCAGCCCGCGCGCAGGCGGCGGCACTAGCCGGCATCGGGAAACGCTCCCGGACCCGCTTCCTCCTCTGCCTTTCGCCACGCCCGGCGCGCGTTCTCCGCACGTACGGCGTCCAGCCACCGCCAGAGACCGATCTCCTCCAGCCGCAGCCCGGGACAGGCGATCCGGTGCGGTACACGGCACACGGCGCCGGGCGCGGGCTCGTCCTCGCGGCTGTTCCAGGCCGTCCCGTTGGAGTCCAGGTACCAGCGGTGCCAGGCGGGCACCATGTGCGCGGGCACCGGCATGTCCGGTTCGAGGAGGACGTGCCAGCCGTAGTAGGTGACGCGCCGGTCACCGACGAGCCCGCAGTTGGGACAGACGGGTGGGGCGGGCGGCTCAGGGCCGGTGGCGCCTTCCATCGCGGCCTGGGCCCGGTCGGTCTTCTCCCATGGCTGCGGCGCGCCCGGTGGCCGCTGCCGGTGTCCGTCGGGGTCGGGTAACGGGATGATGCTCGACTCGGCTGTATCCCCCATGGACCGAGCATGTGCGTGCGTTCGGGAGTCGGCCAGGGCGCAATCAGGGCGCAACGGGAGCAGTCGGGTGGGGCCCCGCTCCTACAGCACCCCGCCCGCCTCGTCCTGGAACGCGTCCGTCCAGTAGTGGCGGCCCGAGGTGCCCGCCGTGACGCCCGTCGGGTCGACCGCCGACAGGACCTGGAGCATCGTCATGGCCAGCTGGTCGTAGGTGTCGGTCGTCAGCTCGTGGTCCGACTGGGCGTCGATCGCGCGCTCGCGGTGCAGCAGCCAGAGGGTGAAGGCCAGGGTCGACACGTCCGTGTTCAGCGGGTACAGCGTCGCCTCGGGCTCGCACCAGTTCAGGACCGCGCCCGTCGCGCCGTCGACGACCAGGCTGTTGTCCTCGACGAGGTGGCCGAGGCGTATCAGGCGGTGGGCGCCGGAGGGGAGTTCCGTCCGGCCGTCCGTGTCGGCGTAGTACTCCGCGAGCGTCGCCAGGGGGACGTCCGTGTCCAGGGAGAAGACGTGGGCGTCCTCCGGCAGGCCCACCTCGCGCAGGAAGCGGCGGGTCGGCTCGTGCGTGAGGGTCGCGGGGAAGTCGACGTCCTCGAAGCGGGCCACCTTGCCGGGACCGAACTCCTGGTCCAGGAGGCGGTGCGGGAGGTCCAGGGACAGGCCGGATGTGCCGCCCCGGCCCGCGATCAGGGAGAGCGGACGGATCAGGGCCGCCATCTTCCAGAACGGGGCCGGCTCGCCGTCCGTCCCGTCCCGGAACACCGCCAGCAGGTGCTGGGAGGCCTCCGCCACCGCCTTCGGGCCGAAGCGGCCCGCGTAGGAGGCGAACTGGCCCCGCAGGCCCGCCAGTTCGTCCGTCGCCTCGGCGAAGCGGACCAGTGTCCGCAGCGAGGGCGCCAGCGGGCGGCGGTCCATCAGGTCGGGACGGTCGTGCAGGACGTACGTCGTCGAGATCTCGCCCGTCGCGCCGTCCAGCAGGACGGACTCCGTCTCCAGGCCTCCGGGGCCGAGCAGTCCGCCTATCACGAGCTGCTCGCGCAACTCCGCCGACAACCGGTCCTCCGGGCCGCCCGTCGAGTCCGCCACCGTGCGCAGACCCTCCCGGTCCAGCTCGGCGAAGCTCAGCACGCCGCTGTCGCCCGGCAGTCCGGGCCCGGTCAGCCAGTGCCGCGTCGACGCGTGCGTCACCCACGGGTCCAGTTCGGACTCGGTCAGGGTGATCACCGCGGAAGCGGCGTCGGTCGTACTCATGGGCTCCCCCGCATGTGCTTGCTCACCGTCCCCTGGCGGAGCACGGCGGACCGCCCGGCCAGGCCCGGCAGCCGTCCCCCACTGCCCAGAACAGTACGCCCCACCACTGACAACGCCCCGGAACAGCGACGCGCCCGGCGAGGGCGCGTCCACCTCAGCAGACGCTCAGACCACCCTCGCGCGTTCCCTTTCCGCGAGAATCGCCTCCACGGTCTGTTCCACCGTCAGCTCCGAGGTGTCCAGCCACAGCCAGCACCACGTCCTGCACGACCGCCGTGAACCCGGCCTCGGCGTACGCGTCCGCCGTCGCCGCCGACAGGCGGTACCGGAGCCGGAGCTGGGCCTCGGCCTCGTCCCCGGCGCCGGGGACGTATTCCTCCCGGCCGGACACGATCATGCGCCGGAACACGTCACCGCGGACGTGCGCGGCCCGCGGCAGGGTCTCCGCCAGCGCCTGGGCGACGGTCGACTTGCCGGCCGCCATCACTCCGGTGACCAGGACGACCCCGTCCGGAACGGGCATCAGGACCGTTCCGTGACCACCGCGGCCTGCGGGCGGATCGGCAGCCGGTTCACGGGGCGGCCCGTGGCGGCCCGTACGGCGGACGCGATGGCCGCCGGGGACGTCACCACCGGCACCGCGCTGACCGCCTTCGCCCCGAAGGGGGCGACCACGTCCCGTTCCTCGACCAGCCTGACGATGCGGATGTCGGGCGCGTCGAGGGCCGTCGGGAGGGCGTAACCGGTCAGGTCCGGGTGGCGGATCAGACCGCGCGGGGTGCGCAGGTTCTCGGTCAGCGCGATGCCCAGGCCCTGGGTCACGCCCGCCTCGATCCGGGCGGCCAGCTGGGTGGGGTTCAGGACCCGGCCCACGTCCTGGGCGACGGCCAGTTCCACGACCCGCACGGAACCGAGCTCGATGTCGACGTCCACCACCGCGCGGATCGCGCAGAAGGCCATGCCGACGAAGGCGTCGCCCTGGCCTGCCTCGTTCAGCGGTTCGGTCGGGTGCGGGCGGCACTGGGCGGTCGCCCACAGTTCCTTGCCGTCCAGCGCCTCGGTGACGGTCGTCGAGAGGACTCCGTCGTACGACGTGATCTTGCCGTCGGTGATCTGGAGCAGCTCCGTGGACATGCCGAACTTGTGGGCGAGCGGCTGGAGGAGCTGCGTGCGGACCATCTTGGCCGCGCGCTCCACCGCGCCTCCCGACACCCAGGTGTGCCGACCCCGGCAGCCGGCGCCCGCCGGGGGCTGGTCGGTGTCGACGGGCGCCACGTGCACCTCGTCTATGCCGAGCGTCTCCTGCACGATCTGCCGGGCCAGGGTCGTGAAGCCCTGGCCGGTCTCGACGGCCGCGCACAGTACCGTCGCCACACCGTCGTGGACCTTCACGGTCGCCGTGGAGACCTCGTCCGCGCCCTCGGCGCCGAGCATGTGCACCATGCCCACGCCGTAGCCCACGCCCCGGCGCACCGCGCCCGGTTCGCCCGCGCCCTCGGGGCCGCCGGGCAGCAGCCACTCCTCCTCGGGCGTGTCCTTGGGCAGCGGCGGCAGCGGGAAGTCCCGCACGGCCTGGAGCAGTTCGGCGACGGGGGCCGGGCAGGTCACCGTCTGGCCGGTCGGGAGCACGTCGCCCGTCGCCATCGCGTTGCGCAGCCGCACCTCGGCCGGGTCGATGCCGAGCTTCTTGGCGATCTTGTCCATCTGCGCCTCGTAGGCGGCACACACCTGCATGGCGCCTTCGCCGCGTACGTGGCCGGACGGGGGGTTGTTGGTGCGGACGGCCCAGCCCTCGATGAAGGCGTTCGGGACGACGTACGGGCCGCAGGCGAACGCGACGGCGGCGGCCAGGGCGTCGGCGGAGGTGTCGGCGTAGGCGCCCGCGTCGAGCAGGATCTGCGCCTCCACCTTCACGAGTCTTCCCTCGGCGTCGGCGTGGTGGCGGTAGCGCAGCAGGGTGGGGTGCCGGTGGGTGTGCCCGAGGAAGGACTCCTCGCGCGTGGCCGCGAGTTTCACCGGGCAGCCGGTCCGCAGCGCCAGCAGGCCGAGCGGGAGCTGGAAGCTCTGGTCCTCGCGGTCGGCCGTGGCGCCGGGGACACCGGTGACGACGACCTTGACCCGTTCGGGTTCCAGGCCGAAGGCGGCGGCGGCCGTGTCGCGGTCGGCGTGCGGGTCGGTGGAGGCGAGGTACAGCTCCACACCGCCGTCCGGGCGCGGTACGGCCAGGCCCGCCTCGGCGCCGATGGGCGCGGGGTCCTGGCGGCCGATGCGGTACAGGCCCTCGACGACGATCTCGCCGGCCGCATCCGGGTCGCCGTGGCGCAGCGGGATGTGCCGGATCAGGTTGCCGTCGGGGTGCAGCGGCTCCGCCTCGAACGCCTGCTCCGGGTCGGTCACCGGGTCGAGCACCTCGTACTCGACGATGACGGCGGCGGCGGCCATCCGCGCGGTGTCCGGGTGGTCGGCGGCGACGGCGGCGATGGGCTCGCCGTGGTGGCGTACCACCTCGGAGGCGAAGAACGGGCGGTCGGCCGTGCCGCGGCCGTGCAACGGGCTGCCGGGGACGTCCTCGTGGGTGACGACGGCGCGTACGCCGGGCATCTCGCGCGCGTGGGTGGTGTCGATGGACACGATGCGCGCGTGCGGGTGCGGTGAGCGCAGTACGGCCGCCCACAGCAGGCCCTCGGCCCACAGGTCGGCGGCGTACGGGAAGGTGCCCTCCGTCTTGGCGCGGGCGTCTGCGGGCGGGAGGGAGGCGCCCAGGCCGTGCGGCAGCGGTTCGGGGGCGGGGGCGGCCTCCGCGGCCTGTGCGGCCTGCGCGGTGGCTGCTTCGTTGCTCACGCGGGGCCTCCGTCCTGGCCGTAGGGCTGGTCATGAGGGTCTGGAGTGTGCGGTTCCGGGGGCGAGCCGAAGGCCGACGCGTGGACGCCGCCGGCGCCCGGGCCCGCCTGGTGCGGGATACGGGCCTCGTCGGTGGCGCCGTCGGCGGGCGCGGAGTGCGCCTCGCGTTCGGCGACGACCTCCTGTACGGCGTCCACCACGCCCCGGTAGCCGGAGCAGCGGCACAGGTTGCCGCACAGCGCCTGGCGGGTCTCCAGCTCGGTGGGCGCCGGGTTGCCCTCCAGGAGGTCGTGCACGGTCATCGCCATGCCGGGCACGCAGAAACCGCACTGCACGGCGCCGCAGCGCGCGAGCGCCCGCTGCACGTCCGACGGCTGCCCGTCCTCGGCCAGGCCCTCGACGGTACGGACCTCGCTGCCGGCGGCGGTCACGGCGGGGACCAGGCAGGACGCGACGAGCCGCCCGTCGACCTGGACGTTGCACGCGCCGCATTCGCCCTGCGAGCAGCCGTCCTTGGCGCCGGCGAGTCCGAGCCGCTCGCGCAGCACGTACAGCAGGGACTCGCCGATCCACGCGTCGGTGACCGGGCGGTCGGTGCCGTTGACGCGCAGGACGAAGGAGGCGAGGGGGTGTTCCTCCTGCGGGGCCGTGGAGGACGCGTCCCGGGAGGCCTCGCCCTGGGGGCCGGCCGGGTCGTGCGTGACGCCGGAGTGGTCCTGCGCTGCCGGGTCGTCCGGGGTCTCGCCGTCGGCGTCCTCCGGTCCGGCGTTGTCCGGACTCGCCTCGGCCGGGACGGGCCCGGTGGACTGCTCGGCAGGGGCGTCAGCGCCCTCTGCGGCCTCTGGGGCGTCCTCGGCGGCCTCACCGGGGCCGTGAGCGTCCTGTGAGACTTCCTGGGCGCTCTGCGGGGGCGCGGTGGCTTCCGCGTGCGCCTCCGGCGCGGGCTCGCGGGGGGACTCCCCCGGGGCCTCGGGGTACGGCTGGGGGGACGCGGCCTGTTCGGGGGCGTGCGCGGCTGACCCGGGGTGCTCGGCGTGCTCGGGTGCGTCGTCGGTGGCACCGGGGTGCCCGGTCGGCTCACCGACGCGGCCCGACGGCTCCTGCGCGTGGCCGGGCGAGCCGGAGGGCTCCGGGCCGTGGTGGTCCGTGAAGGCGTGCGGCTCCGAGCCGTAGTGGTCCGCGTCGTGCGGCTGGTCCGCGTCGTGCGGCCCCGGGCCGTGACCGGTGAAGGCGGACTGATCCGGGCCGTGGTCCGTGAAGCCGTGCGGATCCGGTCCGGCTACGTCGTGCGGCTCGGGGCCCTGGCCGGGTACACCGTGCGGATCCGGGCCGTGGTCCGAGAAGGCGGACTGATCCGGGCCGTGGTCCGTGAAGCCCTGTGAGGCCGACCCGTGCTCGGTGAAGGCAGACGGCTCCGGGCGGTGGTCGGTGAAGGCGTGCGGCTCCGAGCCGTGGCCGGGCGCGCCGTGCGACTCCGAACCGTGGTCCGTGAAGCCGTGCGGCTCCGAGCCGTGGCCTGGCACGCCGTGCGACTCCGACCCGTGGTCGGCGAATGCCGGCGGCTCCTGCCCATGGTCGGCTCCGTCGGACGGCTGGGGTGCGTGACCGGCGCCGGGCATCTCCGGCCCGTGGCCACCGAATCCCTGCGACTTCGGCCCATGGCCACCGAATTCGGACGACTCCGGCTCATGACCGGCGAAGCCGGACGGCTCCGGCACCTGCCCGGCCCCCTCCGGCTGCTGCGGCACGTGACCAGCCGACGGGTCCGCCTCCTGCGGCATGGGCCCGGCCGGGGGCTGCTCCGGGGCGTGGGCGCGCTGCGCGGCCGGATCCGGTGCGTACCCGGAGGCCGGTCCGGCGGCCGGCGGCTGCCCGTGTCCGTGCCCGCCGTCCTGCTCGTGTCCGTGCGGATAGCCCGACCCGGACTGCTCCTGCCCCGCCGCGTCCTGCTGCCCCCACGGCCGGCCCGTCGCCTGTGTCGCCCACGGCGCGGGCGCACCGCCCGGCAGCGTGGGCGGCGGGGTGCCGCCCCACTGCTCGACCAGCGAGGACGTGGTGAACTCGCCCGACTCGTCCGGAAGGTCGCCCCCGGCGACGGGGATGGACCACTGCCCGGTCACGTCATGGCCGGGTGCGGACTCCGCCCCCGAGGCGTCCTCGAAATTCCACTGCCCGGTGGCTCCCGGGTTGTACGTGAAGCGGTCGTCCTCGCCGTGCCGCGCGGCCCCCGCGTCGGAGCCGTACGGCGTGCCGGATCCGTACGGCGCCTGGGAGCCGTACGACCGCTCCCCCGTGTCGTGTCCCGGCTGCTGGTGCGCCGCGTGCGGGTCGTGCCACCGGGCGCCGTCGACGGGCGCGCCGGGGACCGGCCACGCGCCCGGGGCCGCCGGGTCGGTTCCGGCGGTCGTGGCGGGGTCGACCGTTATCTGCGGCGGCACGTAGCCGTGGCCGGGCGCGGCGAGGGGGCTGTCGGCGGCCAGCAGTGCGTCGACGCCCCCTTCGGGGAGTTCGACGAAGGCGGTGGCGCCGTCGTCGTACTCGCCCTGGGGCAGTGGGTCCCAGCGGCTCCCGCCTCGGGGCGTGCCCTCTCCGTGCTGGTCGTCGGTCACGACAGCGCCCTCCCCAGTGCTCGTCGGGCCAGCGCGGCGACGGTGCGCCGCAGGTGCAGTACGGCGGGCGGAAGCTGTGCGACCGAGCCGTCCTCGGCCGGCGCCGCGTCGGGGATGCAGGCCGCGGCGACGTACTCGCCGAAGGCACTCAGCGCCTCCGGCACGAGCGCGCGGTTGTTGTCCCAGTCGATGAGGCTGCCGACCCACTGCTCGGCCTCCAGGGGCCGCAGCGGCATCGGCGCTATGGCGCCCACCGCGCAGCGCACACCCCGGCGTGCGGGATCCAGGACCAGGGCCACGGATGCCACCGCGCGCCCCGGGCCGGTACGGCCGGTCGCCTTCAGGAAGACCTGCGGGGCGTGCAGCAGCGGCACGCGCACGTAGCCGATGAGTTCGCCGGCGCGCAGCATGTCCATCCCGGCCAGCAGGTGCGACACCGGGATCTCCCGGCGGGCTCCGCCCGGGCCCGCGATGATCAGTGTCGCCTCCAGGGCGGCCAGCACCGGCAGCGCGTCCCCGGTGGGGGCGGCCGAGGCGATGTTGCCGCCCAGGGTGCCCGCGTTGCGGATGTGCGGCGGACCCGCGGCGCGCGCGGCGGCGGCGAGCGCCGGGATCAGGGCCGCGAAGTCGGGGCGGCCCATGCGCGCGTGCGTGAGACCCGCGCCGAGCAGTGCGTGACCGTCGAGGTACTGCCAGCCGCGGATCTCGCTGATCCGGCCGAGTCCCACCAGCGCGGCGGGCCTGAGCTGTCCGGAGTTGACGGCGGCCATCAGGTCGGTGCCGCCCGCGACGGGCACGGCGGCGGGCACGGCGGTGAGTGCCGCGACGGCCTCGTCCAGCGTCGTGGGCAGCGTGACGGCCTGCGCCGCCTGCGGTGCGTGCGTGGTCAAACCGGCTGCCCCTTCCCGCTGCCCCACCTGGTCCCACCTGTGCTGCCGTACGGTACGTGCTGACAGGGCGGACGTGGCAACTCTGGCACATCTTGGCGAGAGCCGAAGACACGGGTCCGCTAGGAGGCATTCGCCCACCTCGCCGGGGAGATGGTCCGTTTTCGCCTGGGTTCGCCAGTGCGTGGGGATTGGCACTTTCGGTGACCCTTGTGCGCTTTTTCCGTGGCTTGTTCGAGCTGTTCGGTAGGGACGGGCCCGGTGTTACCGGCTGGGCGGCGGTCCGTCCTTCGGGCGGCCCAGCACCCCGGGGCGCCGCTGCCAGGGCAGCGGGCCGGCGGGTGGCCGGTAGGCGACGCCGAGGGCGTCGAGACGCCGGTAGTGGGCGGCCATACGGTGCTCGAAGGCGGTGAAGTCCCGTTCCGCCGGGGCGGGCAGGTCGCTCCAGGCGACCTCGGCGAATGCCGCGAGCCGGGGGAAGGTCTGGTAGTCCACCCGTGCGTGGTCCTCCATCACCTCGGTCCATACGTTGGCCTGGGTGCCCAGCACGTGCCGGGCCTCCTCGGGCGTCAACTCCGGTGGCACGGGCTCGAACCGGTAGACGTCCTCCAGGGTGCGCACCCACCCGATCGGTACCGGCTCGTCGGGGCCCGGGGCCTGACGGTGGTCCAGATACACCTGCTGCTCGGGGCACATGACGACGTCGTGGCCGGCCCGGGCGGCGGCGATGCCCCCGGCGTAGCCGCGCCAGGAGGACACGGCCGCGCCCTTCGCCAGCCCGCCCTCCAGGATCTCGTCCCAGCCGATCAGCCGGCGCCCGCGCGCGGCGAGCCACGCGTCGAAGTGCCCGATGAACCAGGACTGGAGCTCGTCCTCGTCCGCGAGGCCGAGTTCCCTGATGCGTGCCTGGGCCGTCCCGGACCGCCGCCACTGGTCCTTGGGGCATTCGTCGCCGCCGACGTGGACGAACTCCGACGGGAACAGCTCCAGCACTTCCTCGAAGACGCCCTCGTAGAAGCGCAGGGTGGTGTCGGTGGGGGCGAGTACGTTCGGGTTGATTCCCCAGGTGTCCCAGACCGGCAGGGCGTCCGTGTCGATGACGTCGGTGTTGCCGAGTTCCGGGTAAGCGGCGATGGCGGCCTGCGAGTGGCCGGGTACGTCGATTTCGGGGACGACGGTGATATGCCGCTCGGCGGCGTAGGCGACGATCTCCCGGATGTCGTCCTGGGTGTAGTAGCCGCCGTGCGGCTTCTCCTCCCACAACGGCGAGGCCCGGTGGCCGGTTTTCGTCCGCGCGCGCCAGGAGCCGATCTCCGTCAGTCGTGGATGCCGCTCGATCCGGATGCGCCAGCCCTGGTCGTCCGTCAGATGGAAGTGGAAGACGTTGAGTTTGTGCGCGGCCATCAGATCGAGATAGCGCAGGACGCCTTCCTTGGGCATGAAGTGCCGGGCGACGTCGAGCATGAGGCCGCGCCAGCGGAATCGGGGCGCGTCGTGGATGGCGACGGCGGGCACCTCCCATTCCTGGCGGCGGGTCACCGGCGCACGGCGAAAGGCATCGGGGCCGAGCAGCTGACGGAAGGTCTGGGCGCCCCAGAACAGGCCCGCCGGACTCGCCCCTTCGATGAGGACGCGCTCGGCGTCGGCCGTGAGGCGGTACGCCTCCGGTCCGCCCAGGGCGGGCAGGATGCCCAGCCGGACGCGGCGGGCGTCGCCGGTGTGCGGGTCCAGCGGCAGACCGGTCGCCGCGCCGACGGTCGCGCGCAGCCACCGCGCGACCTGCTCGGTCCCGGGGCCCGCCTCGATCCCGGTGCCCGCGTCGAGGAGGAAGCCCTGTCCGTCCCCCGTCTCGACGCTCAGGGGAGCCGGAATCACGTCCGTGTTCGGAGGAGTCACGTCAGTCCTTCACCGCTCCGCCCAGTCCGGAGACCAGGCGCCGCTGTACGAGTACGAAGAAGACCAGGACCGGAATCGTCATCACCGTGGAGGCGGCCATGACGCCGCCCCAGTCCGGGTCGTCGGGCTTGTAGAAGACCAGCAGCGCCATCGGCAGCGTCGACTGGGAAGTGTCACTGATGATGAACGACTTGGCGAAGAGGAAGTCGTTCCAGGCGGAGATGAAGGAAAACACGCTGGTGGCCACGAGCCCCGGCAGGACCAGCGGGAAAAGGATCTGCCACAGGAATCGCGCCCGGCTCGCCCCGTCGATGTAGGCGGCCTCCTCCAGCGCCTCCGGAACGGCTTTCACGAACCCCCGCAGCATCCAGATCGCGAAGGGCAGCGAGAAGGCGATGTGGGGCAGGATCAGCGAGCCCAGGGTGTTCAGCTGGCCGAAGTCCCGCATGAGGAAGAAGAGGGGGATCGTCAGGGCCTCGACCGGCACCATCTGGGCCACCAGAAACATGATCAGCAAGGTGGTCCGGAGGCGGAACCGGAATCGTGTCACGGCGGTCGCGGCGAGAAACGCGATGAGCGCGGAGGCGATCACCACACAGCCCGCGACGACGAGGCTGTTGAGGAAGTAACGGCCGAATTCCTGCTGCCCGAAGACGCGTTGGAAGGAGTCCAGAGAAGGCGCGAGAGTCCACGGCCGGGGCTCGCTCGACTCGATCTCCCCGGCCGGTTTGAAGGCGCCGAGCACCATCCAGTACAGGGGAAAGGCGACGACGACCGCGACCAGCAGGGCCGAGGCCTCGGCGGCCAGCCGCCCCGGGCGGCGCACACGAACGCGAAGCGGGTTCACAGTTCCTCCCCCTGCCGGCGCAGCAGCCGCAGGTACACGAGCGTGACGGCGAGCAGGATCAGCAGCATCACGACGCCGATCGCGGAGCCGAGGCTGTACCGCGAGGACGCGAAGGCCTGCTGGTAGGCGTAGACGTTCAGGACGAGGTTCTGGCCCGCGATGCCGCCGCCGCCCGTCATGACGTAGATCTGGGTGAAGACCTTGAAGTCCCAGATGACCGACTGGATGGTGACGACGACCAGGATCGGCCGGAGGATCGGGGCGAGTACGGATCGCCAGATGCGCCACTGCGAGGCACCGTCCAGGGCGGCGGCCTCCAGCACTTCGACCGGTACGGCGCGAATCCCCGCGTACACGGTCACCATCACGAACGGGAAGGAGCACCACACCACTTCGAGCAGGACGAGGAAGAAGGCGCTGAGACGCCCGTACGTCCACGAGTGGTCGCCGAGGCCCAGCATCCGGTTCACCGGGCCGAAGTCCGGGTCGAAGAGGAACAGCCAGACCGTGGAGCCGGTCACCGCCGGTGTCGCCCACGCGCCCAGGGCGGCCAGCATCAGCGCGAGCCGCGGTACGGCCCGTACGCGCGTGAGCAGCACGGCGAGGGCACAGCCGACCGCGAGCGTGGAGACGACACAGGCGGCCGCGAACAGCACGGTGGCGAGCAGCACCTGCCAGAACTGCGGGTCCCCGAACAGCTCGGCGTAGTTCGCGAACCCCCGGAACGCGGTCGGTTCCCCTCCGCTGACCTGTGCCTGCGTGTACTCGAAGAACGAGATCAGGCCGAGCTGGTAGATGGGGTAGACGAGCAGCCCCCCGAGCACGACCAGCGCGGGCGCGAGATACAGCCAGGGCGTCCACCCACCGGCCGCGAGCGGTGAGGCACCGCCCGCACCCCGCGTCCCGCGGATGCCCTTGACCGAATTCCGCCCCGGCGAACCACCGCCATGCCCGGCCCGGCCCCCACGGGAACCGTCCCCGCCCGCCCCGCTTCTGGCCACGAGTGACGAGGTGCCGCTCCCAGGAACGGACGAGGGACGCCTACCGGTCGTACCACGCGCTTCTCCCGCGGGGGCAACGCCAACCGGGGCGACTCCTGCGGGGGCCTTCCCGTCGGAGGCGGCTCCGGCAGGGACAGCCTTGGCCGGATCGGCTCCCGCAGGGACACTCCCCGCGAAGTCGGCGCCCGCCGCTTCCCCCCGGTCGTTCACCCGGCTCACCCCGCGGAGCCGAACGCGGTGTTCATCTTCTTCGCCGCGTCCTCGGAGGCCGCGGGCACGTCCTTCTTGCCGCTGATGATCTCCTGGAACATCGTGGGCAGGACGAGCGAGGAGTCGATCTGGGCCCAGGCGGGTGAGGCCGGGACGAACTTGGTGCCGGCCGAGAGGGTCCGCACGAAGGGCTGCACGAACGGCTCCTTCGACGCGACGTCCTGCCGTACGTCCGTGAAGGTCGGCAGGAAGCCCATCGCCTCGAAGAGTTCGGTCTGGGTCTTCTTCGAGGCGAGCTGTTCCATCAGCTCGACCGCGAGCGTGCGGTGGGACGTGCTCTTCAGGACGCCGATGTTGTTGCCGCCCGCGAAGGCCGGTGCGATCGAGCCGGACTTCACACCCGGCAGCGGGACGACGGCGTACTTGCCCTTGACCTTCCCGGCCTCGACTGCGGTGTGGCTGAAGTCGCCGCCGATCGCCATCCCGGCCTTGCCCGCGGCGAACGCGGAGATCGTGTCGTTGCCGCCCATGCCCGCGCACTTGGCGGCCGGACAGTTGTCGTCGCCGAAGAGGGTCGTGTACGCCTTGATGCCCTTCTGCGCCTGCGGGCTGTCGATGCCGGAGGCGTACGAACCGCCCTTGCCGCTCGCGAGCTCACCGCCGTTGGCCCAGACGAACGGCATCGCGCCGTAGGTGTAGGCGCCGCCGACGACGAGCCCGTAGAGGTCGGGCTTCGCGGCCCGTATCTCGCGGGCGGTGGAGGCCAGTTCGTCCATCGTCTTCGGGGTGGACAGGCCGAGTTCCTCGAAGACGTCCGTGCGGTAGTACAGCGCGCGGACGCCGACGTAGAAGGGGGCGCCGTAGACCTTGCCGTCGACCGTCACCGACTGCTTGGCCGTCGGGTCGGTGTCCTTCGCCTCGCTCCAGTCACCGAACTCCTTCGTGACGTCGAGGAGTCCGCCGTCCTTCACATAGCCGGCCGTGTCGGTGTTGCCGTACTCCATCACGTCGGGAGCGGAGGCGGGGTCGTTGAAGGCGGCCTTGACGCGCTGGGCGCGGGTGTCGATCGGGATGTACTCGACGTCGACCTCGGTGCCCTTGTGGGCCTTCTCGAAGGCGGCGACGACCGAGTCGACGACCTTCTCCTTGGGGGTGTTGCCGACCTCCTGGAAGAGCCACACGCGGAGCGTGCCGGTCTTCTCGTCCTTGTCGGAGGAGGAGTTCGTGGCGGTCTGGGGGGCGCAGGCGGTGGCGAGGAGAGCGGCGAGGGCGGTGAGCCCGGCACATCGGACGGACAGCTTCATGGAGTGCTCCTCCGAGGGAGTGTTGCAACATGCGCAATGAAGGTTTCGCTGTGCACAACACCTCGGAGGCTAGGGACTGCATGAACACGCCCACAAGAGGTCTCAACCACTCTGTGACCGGCTGACGCATCCTGCGCAACGCCCGAACAGCACAAAAGCCTCCAGGGCGCGCAAAACGCACCCTGGAGGCTTTACGCCGCGCAGACCGGGACTACTTGTCGCCCTTGCCCTTGTCGTCGTCGCCGGAGCTCATGGACTCGTAGATCTCCTTGCACATGGGACACACCGGGTACTTCTTCGGGTCGCGGCCCGGCACCCAGACCTTGCCGCACAGCGCCACGACGGGGGTGCCGTCGAGGGCGCTCGCCATGATCTTGTCCTTCTGGACGTAGTGGGCGAAGCGCTCGTGGTCACCGTCACCGTGGGAGGTCTGCGGCGTCGGCTCTACGAGGGTCCCCGTACCAGTCCCGCGCTCGGGCTCGAGAGTGCTCATAGGCCCAAGGGTACTGAAGCTCACAGACATCAGTTGAGCGAAGGGTCGTCCGGGTACGTCGCCACCATCGCCAGCTCGTTGCGCTGGCGGCGCAGCACCTCGCGCCAGAGCCTCTCCGGGAACGGCGAGGAGACGTCGCCGGGCTCCGACTCGACGACGTACCACGCGCCGTCCACCAGCTCGTCCTCCAGCTGGCCCGGGCCCCAGCCGGCGTACCCGGCGAAGATCCGCAGCGAGCCGAGAGCAGAGGCCAGCAGTTCCGGCGGTGCCTCCAGGTCGACCAGACCGATCGCCCCGTGCACCCTGCGCCAGCCCAGCGGTGCGGCCTCCCCGGACGCGCCGCCGGGAACGACGGCGACCCCGAGGGCCGAGTCCAGCGACACCGGGCCGCCCTGGAAGACGACGCCGGGTTCACCGGCGAGATCCCCCCAGCCCTCCAGGATGTCGCCCACGTCCACCGGGGTGGGGCGATTCAGGACGACACCGAGAGAGCCCTCCTCGTCGTGGTCGAGGAGCAGCACCACCGCGTGGTCGAAGTTCGGGTCCGCCAGGGCGGGCGTGGCCACGAGCAACCGCCCTGTGAGCGAGGACACCTCGGTCATGCCAGACATGATCCCGCATCTTCCCTTTCCGTGGGGAGGCAATGCGGGTACGGGAGGGAACGCAGCTCAGGGCGCACTGGTGCGTTTGTCGCGCACGGATGTGACGGTGACCCCATGTGCCCGGCACGGAACGGTTCGTGTTGTGACAGAGCTATGACGTGGCTGGGTCTGATTCAGGCTTACGGAAGGGGGGTGGAGGGCGATTACCCTTTCCCTCCTGGCCCCTGCCCGACTCCACGGAACGCGAGATTCATGACCGTCAACGACGATGTCCTGCTTGTCCACGGCGGAACCCCGCTGGAGGGCGAGATCCGTGTCCGCGGTGCGAAGAACCTCGTACCGAAGGCCATGGTGGCAGCGCTGCTGGGCAGCGCCCCGAGCCGCCTCCGCAATGTTCCGGACATCCGTGACGTACGGGTCGTACGGGGTCTGTTGCAGCTGCACGGTGTGACGGTCCGTCCGGGGGACGCACCCGGCGAACTGGTGATGGATCCGACGCGCGTGGAGAGCGCGAACGTCGCTGACATCGATGCCCATGCGGGTTCGAGCCGTATCCCGATCCTGTTCTGCGGCCCCCTTCTGCACCGCCTCGGCCACGCGTTCATCCCGGGCCTCGGCGGCTGCGACATCGGCGGCCGGCCCATCGACTTCCACTTCGACGTGCTGCGGCAGTTCGGCGCGCGGATCGAGAAGCGGGCGGACGGGCAGTACCTGGAGGCCCCGCAGCGGCTGCGGGGTACGAAGATCAGGCTGCCGTACCCGTCCGTGGGCGCGACCGAGCAGGTGCTGCTGACGGCGGTGCTCGCCGAGGGTGTCACCGAGCTCTCGAACGCGGCTGTCGAGCCGGAGATCGAGGACCTGATCTGCGTCCTTCAGAAGATGGGCGCCATCATCGCGATGGACACCGACCGGACCATCCGCGTCACCGGTGTCGACAAACTCGGCGGCTACACCCACCACGCCCTGTCCGACCGCCTGGAGGCCGCGTCCTGGGCGTCCGCCGCGCTGGCGACCGAGGGCAACATCTACGTCCGTGGCGCCCAGCAGCGCTCGATGATGACGTTCCTGAACACCTACCGGAAGGTGGGCGGGGCCTTCGAGATCGACGACGAGGGCATCCGCTTCTGGCACCCCGGCGGCCAGCTGAAGTCCATCGCGCTGGAGACGGACGTCCACCCCGGCTTCCAGACCGACTGGCAGCAGCCGCTGGTGGTGGCCCTGACCCAGGCCACGGGCCTGTCCATCATCCACGAGACGGTCTACGAGTCCCGCCTCGGCTTCACCTCCGCCCTGAACCAGATGGGCGCTCACATCCAGCTCTACCGCGAGTGCCTGGGCGGCTCCGACTGCCGCTTCGGCCAGCGCAACTTCCTCCACTCGGCCGTCGTCTCCGGCCCCACCAAGCTCCAGGGCGCCGATCTGGTCATCCCCGACCTCCGCGGCGGCTTCTCGTACCTCATCGCGGCGCTGGCGGCCCAGGGCACGTCCCGCGTCCACGGCATCGGCCTCATCAACCGCGGCTACGAGAACTTCATGGAGAAGCTCATGGAGCTGGGCGCGAAGGTCGAGCTGCCGGGCAAGGCGCTCGGCTGATCCCGGCCCCGGAGCAACGCCCGCCCGGCTGGGGGTCCGGGGGTTATCCCCCGGGAAGACACAGCATGGAGAAGCTCATGGAGCTGGGCGCGAAGGTCGAGCTGCCGGGCAAGGCGCTCGGGTAGCCCCCGAAGTCAGTACACGCAGTGAAGCCCAAAGGGGCGGCCACCCGGATCGGGTGGCCGCCCCTTTGGTGTCACTGTGCCTCGTACGTCCTCAGACGCACGGACGACCAGGTCACTTACCCTTGGCCGCTTCCTTGAGCTTGGAGCCCGCGGAGACCTTCACGCTGTAGCCAGCCGGAATCTGGATCGGCTCGCCGGTCTGCGGGTTGCGGGCGGTGCGAGCGGCACGGTGGGTGCGCTCGAAGGTCAGGAAGCCGGGGATGGTGACCTTCTCGTCCCCCTTGGAGACGATGTCGCCGACCACGTCGGCGAACGCGGCCAGCACGGCGTCGGCGTCCTTGCGGGTCACCTCGGCGCGGTCGGCCAGCGCGGCCACCAGCTCACTGCGGTTCATGTTGTTACTCCCGTGTTCATCTTGCCGTTGAGGCGTCAGATCGAAGCCGATGCTGCCAGGGTCCTCCATGAGTCCCCGGACCCGGGTCCGTCGTCAGACCCTCGCGCCCAGGGAGGCATCCTGCCTCTACCTGCGGCGGGAAAGCCAATCCGGCACCCGGCGGAGTCGTGAGAACACCCTTGGGGAGTCACACGAAAAGAGGGCCTGAGCCTGGCCGCCACGATAGGGGTCCGCCGCTGACAGTGGTCCCTCGACGCGCCGTTTTCCGGGTTGCCGTGGGGATCCTCACAGTCCGGGGGCCGGTGCCCCCGGACCTCACTGCGGGTCGAGCGCCTCGTCCTCAGACGCCGGACGAGCTGCTCACCGTCGCGCCGGCGGCCTTCGCGGCCTCCCGGACCGCTCCGGCGACCGCGCCCGCGACCTTGTCGTTGAAGACGCTCGGGATGATGTAGTTCGGGTTCAGCTCGTCCTCGGTCACCACGTCCGCCAGGGCGGTCGCGGCGGCCAGCATCATCTCGGTGTTGACCGTGCGGGACTGGGCGTCCAGCAGGCCGCGGAAGACACCCGGGAAGACCAGCACGTTGTTGATCTGGTTCGGGAAGTCGGAACGGCCGGTGGCCACAACGGCCGCGGTCTGGCGGGCGATTGCAGGGTCGACCTCGGGGTCCGGGTTCGCGAGCGCGAACACGATGGCACCCTCGGCCATGGCGGCCACGTCGTCGCCGTCGAGGACGTTCGGGGCCGAGACGCCGATGAAGACGTCGGCGCCGCGCACGGCCTCCTTGAGGGTGCCGGTCAGGCCCTCGGGGTTGGTGTTGTCGGCGATCCAGCGCAGCGCCGAGTCCGGGGCGGCGTCCACCAGGTCCTCGCGGTCCGCGTGCACGACGCCGTGGATGTCGGCGACGACGGCGTTCTTGACGCCCGCGGCGATCAGCAGTTTCAGGATGGCCGTACCGGCCGCGCCGGCGCCGGACATGACGACGCGGATGTTCTCGATCGCCTTGCCCGCGACGCGAAGTGCGTTCGTGAGGGCGGCGAGGACGACGATCGCGGTGCCGTGCTGGTCGTCGTGGAAGACGGGGATGTCGAGGGCCTCGCGCAGCCGGGCCTCGATCTCGAAGCAGCGGGGGGCGGAGATGTCCTCCAGGTTGATGCCGGCGAAGCCCGGGGCGATCGCCTTGACGATCTCGACGATCGCGTCGGTGTCCTGGGTGTCGAGGCAGATCGGCCAGGCGTCGATACCGGCGAACCGCTTGAAGAGGGCCGCCTTGCCCTCCATGACGGGCAGCGCGGCCTTCGGGCCGATGTTGCCCAGGCCCAGCACGGCGGAACCGTCCGTCACGACCGCAACGGAGTTGCGCTTGATGGTGAGGCGGCGGGCGTCCTCGGGGTTCTCGGCGATCGCCATGCAGACGCGGGCGACACCCGGCGTGTAGACCATGGACAGGTCGTCACGGTTGCGGATGGGGTGCTTCGACGCCATCTCGATCTTGCCGCCGAGGTGCATGAGGAAGGTCCGGTCCGAGACCTTGCCCAGCGTGACGCCCTCGATGCCGCGGAGTTCCTCGACGATCTCGTCCGCGTGCGCGGTCGACGAGGCCGCGATGGTGACGTCGATACGGAGCTTCTCGTGACCGGAAGCGGTGACGTCGAGGCCGGTCACCGAGCCTCCGGAGGACTCCACGGCGGTGGTGAGCTGCGAGACGGCGGTTCCGCTCGCGGGCACCTCCAGCCGGACCGTCATCGAGTAGGAGACGCTGGGCGCCGTTGCCATGGCCGACTTCCTCTGCTTTCACCTGACGCTGAGTTGTGCCGTCCGATCGTCGCACCTACCGCTGAGTAGCAGGTAGCCACCCTCGATTGCGAACGTTTTGTTCGCGGAACAGGCCAGCAAAAAGAGACCCACGTCACGTAGGGACGTGGGTCTCTTATGAAGTAGGTGGCACCGACCCGCCATGCTCGCCTCGCGGCAAGTGGTCGCTCGTAGCGACGATGGTTGGGCCCGGGGGCTTGGATCGAGCCGGTGCCACGTCCAGGCTAACAAACAGATCCCGTAAGGCCATTCCCGTACCGGGAGTTCATTTCGCCGACAAGTGGGTATCCGGGCGCGGTCCGTCCAAAAGGTGGGTCCGAGAGGACGGATCAGTCCCTGAGCAGGTCCGGTACTCCCGTCGCGTCGGGCTCGTCCCGTTCGGCCGAGACGACCGTGAGCTGCTGAGTGGCCCGGGTCAGTGCGACGTAGAGCACGCGCAGTCCGGCCGGGGACTCGTCGGCGATCTCCGCCGGGGAGACCACGACCGTCGCGTCGTACTCCAGGCCCTTCGCCTCCAGGCTGCCGAGTGCCACGACCCGGTCGCCGAGCCCGGCGAGCCAGCGGCGGGCCTCCTCGCGGCGCTGCATGGCGACGACCACGCCCACCGTGCCGTCCACGCGCTCCAGCAGCCGGGCCGCCTCGGCGCGTACGGTTTCGGCCAACGTGTCGTCCACGACCGTGAAGCGGGGCTCGACGCCGGTGGAGCGGACCGCCTTCGGGGAGGCGGAGCCCGGCATGGCGAGGGCCAGCACCTTCGAGGCGAGCTCGGCGATCTCGGCCGGGTTGCGGTAGTTCACGGTGAGCTCGAAGCGGCGGCGCGGGCGGGTGCCGAGGGCCTCGTCGCGGGCCTGGGCGGCCTCGTCCGGGTCGGACCAGGAGGACTGGGCCGGGTCGCCGACGACCGTCCAGGTGGCGTGCCGGCCACGGCGGCCGACCATGCGCCACTGCATCGGGGTGAGGTCCTGGGCCTCGTCGACGATGACGTGCGCGTACTCCGTGCGCTCCTGCGCGAGGCGCTCGGCGCGCTCGCGCTGCGACTCCTCGCGCACCGGCATCAGCTCCTCCAGGCCGGTGAGCTGGTCCAGCGGGTCGAGTTCTCGCCTCTTGCGGGGGCGGGCCGGGGCGCCGAGGATCGCCTGGAGCTCGTCGAGCATCGCGATGTCGTGCACGGAGCGGCCCTCGCGCTTGAGGGAGCGGGCGACCTTACGGATCTCTCCGGGGTTGAGGATCCGCCGGGCCCAGCGGCCGAGGCGCCGCTCGTCGGCCATGGCGTCCAGGACCGCCGCCGGGGTCAGCTCGGGCCACCAGGCGTCGAGGAAGGTGAGGAAGCTGTCCTCGGAGGTGATGTCCTCGTCGAAGGAGGAGCGCAGCTCGGCGGCGAGCTCCGGGTCGGTGTGGCGGCCGGCCGCGCCGGACTGCTCCCACAGGGCGTCCAGGAGCAGCTTGCGGGCACGGGGGCGCAGCAGGTTCACGGGGGCGGTGCCGCCGAGGGCGGCGCGGCGGATGTCCGCCAGTTGCTCGGCCTCCAGCTCCAGGCGGCGGCCGAAGGCGACCACGCGCAGCCGGGCCGGTGAATCGTTCAGCTCCAGGGCTCCGCGCGCGGCCTTGCGCAGCACCTTGAGCATGCGGGACGAGCCCTTGGCGCGGGCCACGGACGGGGAGTCGTAGAGCGTGGCCTCGGCGCCGTCGACGAGGGAGCCGATGGCGCGGATGGCGACCTGGCCCTCCTCGCCGAGGGAGGGCAGCACGCCCTCGGTGTAGGCGACGAGCAGCGGGGTCGGCGAGACGATCAGGATGCCGCCGGCGTACCGGCGGCGGTCCTGGTAGAGGAGGTAGGCCGCGCGGTGCAGGGCGACGGCGGTCTTGCCGGTGCCGGGGCCGCCCTCGACGTAGGTCACGGAGGCGGCGGGGGCGCGGATGACCAGGTCCTGCTCGGCCTGGATGGAGGCGACGATGTCGCGCATGGTGTGGCTGCGGGCCTGGCCGAGCGCGGCCATCAGGGCGCCGTCGCCGATGACGGGCAGTTCGTGGCCGTCGAGGAAGGCCGTCAGCTCGGGGCGCATCAGGTCGTCTTCGACGCCGAGCACCCTGCGTCCCTTGGAGCGGATGACACGGCGGCGGACGACCCGGCCGGGGTCCACGGGCGTCGACCGGTAGAAGGGGGCGGCGGCCGGTGCCCGCCAGTCGATCACCAGCGGGGCGTAGTCCTGGTCGAGGACGCCGATGCGGCCGATGTGCAGCGTCTCGGCGATATCGGCGGTGTTGTCCTCACGGATCACGCCCTCGGCGGGCTCGACGGCGGTGTACGCGCCGTCGGGGCCCTTCTTGCCGTCCTTGCCGCGCAGCAGGTCGATGCGGCCGAAGAGGAAGTCCTCGAACTCGTTGTTCAGCCGGCTGAGGTGTATGCCGGCCCGGAAGACCTGGGCGTCCCGCTCGGCGAGCGCGCCGGGGGTGCCGACCTGGCCGCGCTGGGCCGCGTCGTTCATGAGGAACTCGGCCTCGTGGATCTTCTCCTCGAGGCGCCGGTACACCCGGTCCAGGTGTTCCTGTTCGACGCCGATCTCTCTGTCTCTCAGGGAGTCGAGCGCGGTTTCCTGCTGAGCCTGAGCGGCCACCGGGTCCCCTTCTGACGTGCTGGGCAGCCGTCCACCGTACGCGAAGGGGACCCGGTAAGGCTACGCGTCGACCTCGACCAGCCGCTTGCCGTCGAAGGTCACTACCTCGAAGTGATCGATCTGGTTCGGCTCGAAGGCGGCACCGCCCTGGACGTACAGCGGCTCCTTGGCCTTCTCGGACTTGGCGTCCGGCAGGCCGTAGCCCCATTCCGGGACGGACCAGGAGGCGAGGGTCTCCCGCTCGCCGTTCTTGCCGACCGCGACGAGGGCGCACTTGAGCGGGCCCTTGAGGTTCTTCAGCTCCAGGACGGTGCCGGTGCCCCAGTCCTTCTTCTGTACGGCGACGGTCGCGGAGACCTTGGTGTTGGGGTCGGTGGCCGTGATCTTGTCGGAGATGCCGTCGAAGGCTTCCTTGGCGGGGCTCGCGGCGAGCGGGCGGTTCTCCGCGCCGCCGCCGTCACCGCCGCCGTTCGTCGCGACCGCGACGAAGGGGCCGCCGATGATCAGCGCACCGGCCGCGGCCACCATGTAGAAACTCCGGCGGCGCTTCTGGGCCCGGCGGTCGGCGACCTCGTCGACCAGCTTCTCCACCAGGCGCGGCCGGGGCTTCGCGGACAGCGACTCGCCGATCGCGGGTGTGCCCGATCCGGGCAGGTCGGCCAGGGCGGCGAGCATCGGCTCCATGCCGGCCAGCTCGTCGAGCTGCTGGGCGCACCATTCACAGGTGGCCAGGTGGGCTTCGAAAGCGGTTGCTTCGGCGTCGTCGAGGATGCCGAGAGCGTAGGCGCCGACGGTCTCGTGCTCATTCGGCACCGGAGATTCCTGCATGGGACCAGACATACCCATGCCTCCCGTACCGAACCCTTGGTTACCCCCGTAAACACTCATCACGCCGTCACCCCCCGCTCCTCCAGTGCCAGCTTCATCGAACGCAGGGCGTAGAACACCCTGGAGCGGACGGTTCCGCTGGGTATGCCCAGGGTTTCGGCCGCCTCATTGACCGTACGCCCCTTGAAATACGTCTCGACGAGCACCTCCCGGTGAGCGGGGGTCAGGTCGTCGAGTGCGTCCGAGAGAGTCATCAGCCACAGCGCCTTGTCGATCTCGTCCTCCGCGGGGATGACCTCCAGCGGCGACGGGTCGACCTCCTGCGGCCGGGCCTGCCGGCTGCGGTGGCCGTCGATGACGATGCGCCGGGCGACCGTCACCAGCCAGGGGCGTACCGATCCGGTCGCTCGATTGAGCTGTCCGGCGTTCTTCCAGGCACGGATGAGCGTCTCCTGCACGACGTCCTCGGCGCGCTGCCGGTCTCCGGCAACCAGGCGCAGGACATACGCAAGCAGGGGTCCGGCGTGTTCGCGATAGAGCGCACGCATCAGCTCCTCGTCGGGTTCCGAGGGCTGGGACATGCGATGTCGGGCCCTCGGTGCACGTTCATTGGCCACGACGGAATCCTTGCGCACGCCCACCTCCGGTGTCCGGGGGTTCCCCCAGTCGGTCGCTCCACATGCCGTACGGATGCGAGCCGTTGGGTGTTCAAAGAGGCGTGACAGATTTCTTCGAAGTGACGTGACGAGGGGGACATGGGAGCACATTCCCACCCCGCGTTCTTTACATTTCCGCCACATCGACCAGATCAAGCCAGGCTTTCCCTACGGTGGCGTAGGTAAACAACGTGTAATCGAAATCACTTCGACGGTGCGTCCACAGAAGTCGCATTTAGGACAGGGAAATTGAATGTAGCAGCCACCCAACGGCCTTGCTGTGAAGGGCAAAAGGGACTTAAGCGCGGGTGAGTGCCGCGCGGCGGCGGTGCCGGGCGACCCGTTCGCGGTTCCCGCAGACCTCGCTGGAGCACCAGCGCCTCCTGCGTCCCCGGGACGTGTCGAGGTACACGATCGGGCAGTTGTCGCCCTCGCACTGGCGCAGGGCCGCGCGGGCGACGGGGTCGGTCAGCAGGTCCACGGCGTCCCGGGCGACGGCCGCGAGCAGGGCGGGGCAGCCGGGCGGGCCGTCCAACTGCCGTACGAGCTCGCCGTCCGAGCCGCGGACGGCGCGCGGGGCGGGAGGCGCGGGACGCGCGAGGTCGTTGATGCGCGCCAGCGCGAAGTCGTAGGCCCGGGCCCCGGATCCCGGCCAGCCGCGCACCAACCGGTCGATCTGACCGCGCAGTTCACGGAAGGCGGCAGGCCAGGTGGCGTCGGCGTGGGCCAGGGCGGTGTCCGCCGGGACGAGTCCGGAGCCGGTGATCCAGGCGCGCAGCACGTCCACGGAGTCCAGCCGTTCCTCCGGATGCGTGGTGGAGAGCAGATCGAGGCAGATCCGCCCGGCATCGAACCGCAGCTCGTACGGGGTCGTGGCCGTAGCCAGTGCCATGTGCCTGTCACCGCCTAGGGTGCACCCCGGTCGCGAGGGGTTCGGCGGGGTGCCAGTGAGAGGGCTGGGAAACCGTTCCCTCTTACAGTGCCTGCCCACCGCGACGCCGGAAACCCCTAGGGGGCGCCCGCAAAGTCCCGCCGGCCCCGCGGCGCTCGGCACCACTCTCCGCCGCACCGGTTCGAACGCCCGCGTACAACCAGTACACGGGCGTCAGCGTGGCGGTTTTTCGCTCAACTCGCGGACGCGGTCACGCGTCCGCGTACTTCGTGTCCGCTGCCGGGTCCAGGGCGAGGCGGTAGCCCCGTTTGACCACCGTCTGGATCAGTTTCGGCGTGCCGAGGGCCGTGCGGAGGCGGGCCATGGCCGTTTCGACCGCGTGTTCGTCGCGGCCGGAGCCGGGCAGGGCGCGGAGGAGTTCCGCGCGGGCGACCACCCAGCCGGGGCGGCGGGAGAGGGCGCGCAGGAGGGACATGCCGGCGGGCGGTACGGGCTTGAGGTCGCCGTCCACCAGGACGGCGTGCCCGCGGATCTCCACCCGGTGCCCGGCGATCGGCAGCGCGCGTGCCCGGCCGGGCAGTTCCTTGCACAGGAGCTGGACGAGGGGGCCGAGCCGGAAGCGTTCGGGCTGGATCGTGTCGATACCGCGGGACTGCAACGGCAGGGCGGTGACCGGGCCGACACAGGCCGGCAGTACGTCGTGGCTCATGGCCTCCAGGACCTCGGGAAGCATCCCGCGCTCCTCCGCCCGGGAGAGCAGGGAGGCCGCGGCCGGGGCGCTGGTGAAGGTCAGCGCGTCCACGCCCCGGGAGACCGTGGCGTCCAGGAGGCGGTCCACCGGGGCGATGTCCTCCGGAGGCATCCACCGGTAGACGGGCACGCCCACGACCTCGGCCCCGCCCTCCCGCAGCGCCTCCACGAACCCGGGCAGCGGCTCACCGTGCAGCTGGATCGCGATCCGCTGCCCGTCGACGCCCTCCTCCAGCAGCCGGTCGAGCACCTCCGCCATGGACTCCGACGACGGCGACCACTCCTCCGTCAGCCCGGCGGCCCGGACCGCGCCCTTCACCTTGGGGCCGCGCGCCAGGATCCGTGCACCGCCGAGCCGCGACAGCAGATCGTCGCCCAGTCCCCAGCCGTCGGCGGCCTCGACCCAGCCCCGGAAACCGATCGCGGTCGTGGCGACCACGATGTCCGGCACCTGGCGGATGAGCTCCTTCGTCGCGCCCAGCAACTCGCTGTCGTCGGCGAGCTGCACGATCCGCAGGGCAGGGGCGTGCATGACGGCGGCTCCGCGCCGCTGGAGCAGCGTGCCCAGCTCGTCGGCCCGGCGCGCGGCCGTCACCCCCACGGTGAAACCCGCCAGGGGCCCGTGGTCCGGTCGCTGTTCTTCCTCGTACATGGCTCTCGTCCCGCACTCGAGTCGTCGTACTGATGGGTACGGCGTACCTACATGCCGATCGAGCCTGTCAACGGCTCGTGACAGGCTCGGATCGGCTTGATGACGACGGTGTTACGTCACACCCTGGCGTAGCTGAGCTGCGGCTCCGCCTCCGAGGCCGCCGTCGTGGCGGGTACCCGGGGAGCCGTACGGCGAAGGTATACGGCCCAGGTGACCGCGAAGCAGACCGCGTAGAAGGCGAGGAATGCGACGAAGGCGCCGGTGCCGGAGCCGTAGGAGAGGAAGGACTGGCGGAAGGCGAGGTTGATGCCGACGCCGCCGAGCGCGCCCACCGCGCCGATGAGGCCCATGGAGGCGCCGGAGAGGCGACGCCCGTAGGCAGCGGCCGCTTCACCCTCCAGTCCCTTGGCGAGTGCCTTGTTCTGGAAGATGCCCGGGATCATCTTGAACGTCGAGCCGTTGCCGAGCCCGCTGAGCACGAACAGCACCACGAACGCCACGGTGAACAGCGCCAGCGACTTCTCCATCGAGGCACCGATCAGGACCGCCGTCGCGATGCCCATGCCGACGTAGTTCCACAGGCTGATCTTCGCGCCGCCGTACTTGTCGGCCATCCAGCCGCCCAGGGGGCGGATCAGCGAGCCGAGGAGCGGACCGATGAAGGTGACGTACGCCGCCTCCAGCGGGGTGCGTCCGAACTGGTTCTGGAGGACCTGCCCGAACGCGAAGCTGTATCCGATGAACGACCCGAAGGTGCCGATGTAGAGGAAGGACATGATCCACGTGTGGGCGTCCCGCGCGGCGTCCTTGGCGGCACCGGTGTCGTTCTTGACGTTCTCGATGTTGTCCATGAAGAGCGCGGCCATGACGGCGGCCACGAGGATCAGCGGGATGTAGATCCCGAGCAGCACGCGCGGCCCGCCGCCGGCGCCGATGATCCCGAGCGCGGCCAGCTGGATCACCGGTACGCCGATGTTGCCGCCGCCCGCGTTCAGGCCGAGGGCCCAGCCCTTCTTCCGCAGCGGGAAGAAGGCGTTGATGTTGGTCATGGAGGAGGCGAAGTTACCGCCGCCGATGCCGGCCAGCAGGCCGACGAGCAGGAAGGTGGAGAAGGAGGTGCCCGGCTCCATCACGGTGAACGCGGCGACGGTCGGGACGAGGAGGAGGCCGGCGGAGATGATCGTCCAGTTCCGGCCGCCGAAGATCGCTACGGCGAAGGTGTAGGGGACGCGGACGACGGCGCCGACGAGCGTGACCATCGAGGTCAGCATGAACTTGTCGGCCGGGGTCAGTCCGTACTCCGGTCCCATGAAGAGGACCAGCACGGACCACAGGGTCCAGATCGAGAAGCCGATGTGCTCGGAGAGCACCGAGAAGAAGAGGTTCCGGCGGGCGACCTTCTCCCCGGTCTCCTTCCAGAAGGTCTCGTTTTCCGGATCCCAGTGCTGGATCCAGCGTCCGCCCCTGCTCGGGGGTGCGGGTGCCGTGCCAGGGCCTGTCATGACGCCTCCACTTGCTCCGGGACTCGGTCGTTCCATGAGTGCTGGTCCCGAAGGTAGGGAGGACTCGTTTCGTGACTGTGCCAGCGAGTGACCGCGAGGGAACTTTGCTCTCACCCCGGCCTTGGTCGGGATGAGAGGTTCGGTGGCATTGTGTCAGTGTTGCGGGGGCTGCCCGGGGGCGTTCTGCTGAGGATACGGCTGGTTGTAGGGGCCGGAGGGCTGAGCACCGTACGGGCCGGGCGCGGGCTGAGCACCGTAGGGGCCGGGCGCAGGCCGGCCTCCGTACGGGCCCGGTGCGGGCTGGGCAGGGTACGGGCCGGGGGCCGGCTGCGCGGGGTACGGGCCCGGCGCCTGCTGGGCGTACGGCCCCGGCTGGGCGTACGGGCCCGGCGCCTGCTGTCCGTAACCCGCGGGGGCACCCGCGGCCGGAGCGGGCATCCCGCCGGGCTGGGCCGGCATCCCCGGCGCCTGTCCCGGCGCTCCGGCATATCCCGGCGCCCCGGCCGCCGGCCCGCCGCCGTACGGCCCTGCCCCGAACGGATTGCCATGCCCCGGCAGCTGCGCCCCGGGCGGCAGATACCGCAGCCGCCCGTTCTCATCGGTCACCGGCATGAAGCCGGCCGCCTGCAACCGCGCGGCGAACTTCGTGTTGCGCTTGCGCGTGACCAGCAGCCCGATGCCGAGGATCGCCATGAACAGCAGCCACACCCCACCCGCCACGACGAAGTCGAAGGACTCACCGCCGGCGCGGAGGGCGAGGACCGCGCAGCCGAGGGTGATGCCGAGGGCCGCGTAGCCCATGCGCTTCTCGGCGTTCTTGCCGGTGAGGTCGAAGTTGATGCGGGCCTTGAGGAGCTCGAAGGCGTCCGGCACGAGCGGCGGGAGGGAGACGCCGTCGCCGGCGCCCGGGTACTGCGCCCAGTTCTGTGCGGCCCGGGCCCGGGCCTGCGGGCTGGGGTCGGGCAGGATCAGCATGGTGAGCGCGCCGTTGCGGCCGTTGCTCTGCCGGACGTCCGCGTACTCGTAGCCGAACTGCTGGGCGACGAAGGCCAGCCGGGCGAGCTTCTTCACGGACGCCATCGGGCTGGTGAGCTCGACCGGCTCTCCGCTCGCCATCAACCGCAGCATCTTCTGTGTCTGCCGCTTACTCATCCGACCGCTCCCCCGTCGACCCACTGGTCACAGTTGTTCACATACGCAACTCCGGCAGTTTTCCATACCGGTAAAGGCCGGAGAAACGGAGTCCCGTTGTCCTTTACGGACCCCACACGGGAAGGGGAGATCCCATGTCCGCCGAGTCGGGGGCCGAGTCGCCGGAGGCGCAGCGCCCACCGCGCTCCTGTGCCGGAAAGGGAGGCATCGCGGTCGCGAGTTCGTCGACCATGCCCGGACCACACGTACCTGCGGGCCAGACCACGCCGTCCTCCCCTCCGGTGCCGGCCCCGCTCAGCTTCCGGGTGCCGAGCGCCTCCGGCTTCCACGAACCCTCACCCGAGGCGCACTATTCGGCCACAACCGGGGTTTCCGCTTGGCCGCGACGTCCTCGACCCAGCCGAACGCGAGGATCGCCGCGCCGATCAGGGGCCAGACCAGGACGAACATCCAGATCGTGTACGTGGTGTCCAGGGCGGACACCGCACTGTCGCTCTGGAGGAACGGCAGTTCGTAGAGGAGGTCGAGGATCGGGACCGTGGCCATGATGAGGAGGTTGTGCCAGAGGTAGATCGTGACGGCGCGGTTGTTGGAGAGGGTCACGAGCTTGTCCCACCTGGCGAGGCGGCCAGGGAGTTCGCGCCAGGACGGGGAGTACTGGAGCAGGATCACCACGAAGCCGAAGGACCAGGCCGCCTGGGCCAGGGGGATGTCGTTCAGGTCCCAGCCGTCGGGGCCCAGGTGACCCGAGGCCCACCACAGGCCGAAGGCCATCAGCAGGGCCGCGCACGAGATCGACAGGTAACGGGGGATCTGCTTGAGCAGGCCCTCGTGGTGGGCGAAGCCCAGGACCCAGCAGCCGCCGTAGACCGCGAAGTCCGTCACGGCGTTGCCCGTCTCGCCGGGGATCTTCACCAGGCCCGTACCGACGACCGCCGTGAGGCCCAGGGGCGCCAGCAGCGTCGGCCACGGTGCCCGGCGGAACGCCCACAGCAGCAGCGGCGAGGCGATGACGAACCAGAGGTAGGCCCGCAGGTACCACAGCGGACCGGCCGCCTGCACCGCCCAGGTGTCCTCCAGCAGGCCGGACTTGGAGCCGAGGTGCCAGGGGAAGGGCGGGGCGCCGACGGGGAAGACGTAGTTGACCAGGTCGATCAGGCCCCAGGTGCCGCCGTGGTCCGGGTCCTTCAGCGGGTTCCAGCCGCCCGCGAACATCATGACCAGCACGACCACGCTGAACGCCCACAGCGGGGGCAGGAGCCGGCGGATCCGGCCCCGGACCACCCCGAGCGCGGGGCGGTTCAGCGAGCGCGCCATCAGGGAGCCCGCCAGCGCGAACATCACGCCCATCGACGGGAACAGCACCGTCAGCCACGCCCAGCCGAACAGGTGGTACACGACGACACGGACCAGGGCGATCGAGCGCAGCAGGTCCAGGTAGCGGTCACGGCTGCCGCCCTGGCGCGGCGCCGCGTCGGGGGCGGTTCCGCCCGTGGCCGCGGGGTCCGTCGTGCGCTGCTGCGGGATGCCGTACGACGGCGGGCCCGGTATGCCGGACGCCGTCGACGACGTGGGGATCTGGTTTCCGTGGGTCATGCCACCGGCCTCCGCTCGCCGCTGCTCTGGGACCGCTGGCTCGGCACGGGGCCGCCGCCGGGCGCGCCGACCACACCGGTGCGCCGCAGCTTCTGCCAGCGCAGCCGGCCGCCGGTGAGGGCGGTGATCCAGGACTGGAGCAGGACGACGTACATGAGCTGGCGGTAGAGGATCTGCTGGAGGGGCAGCGAGATGAGATGCGTCATGCGCTCGCGGTCGAGCCGGAAGGCGTAAGCCGCGCACACCGCCTGGATCGCCAGGACGCCGAGCCACGCGATGATCGTCTTCTGGGTCGGGCCGAACACGAGGCCGTAGACGAGGAACACGTCGATCAGCGGGGCCAGCAGGGGCGCCACGACCATGAAGAGGGACACCAGGGGCAGGCCCACGCGCCCGAAGCGGCCCGAGGCGCCCTTGTCCACCAGGGCCCGGCGGTGTTTCCAGATGGCCTGCATGGTGCCGTACGACCAGCGGTAGCGCTGGGACCACAGCTGCTGGACCGTCTCGGGCGCCTCGGTCCAGGCACGGGCGTTCTCCGCGTAGACCACGCGCCAGCCGTCGCGGTGCAGGGCCATGGTGATGTCGGTGTCCTCGGCGAGCGTGTCGTCGCTCATGCCGCCGACCCGTTCCAGGGCGCTGCGGCGGAAGGCTCCGACCGCGCCGGGGATCGTCGGCATGCAGTGCAGGACGTCGTACATCCGGCGGTCGAGGTTGAAGCCCATCACGTATTCGATGTGCTGCCAGGCGCCGATGAGGGTGTCCTTGTTGCCGACCTTGGCATTGCCCGCGACCGCGCCCACCCGCGGGTCGCCGAACGGCTGCACCAGTTCGCGCACGGTGGACGGTTCGAAGACCGTGTCGCCGTCCATCATCACGATCAGGTCGTAGCGGGCGTTGGCCACACCGCGGTTGAGCGCGGCCGGCTTGCCCGCGTTGAGCTGGCGGACCACCCGGACGTTGGGCAGACCCATGGCCTCGACGATCCGTGCCGTGCCGTCGGAGGAGCCGTCGTCGATGACGAGGACCTCGATGGGGTGGTCACTGGCGGCGAGGGAACGGACCGTGTTCTCGATGCACTTGGCCTCGTTGTACGCCGGGACCAGGACCGACACCGGTTCGGTGATCGGCGCTCCCCAGCTGAAGCCGCGGCGGCGCACCCGGCGTGCGTGCAGCCCGGAGAGCACCAGCATCAGGACGAAACGGCCGATGACGAGGGTGCCGACGATCGCGAGGCCGACGACCAGCCCGTCGGTGAGGTGCTCCGAGGCCTGCACCAGGAAGATCCACGCCTTGCCCTTCCACTGCTCGAGGCCGGTGACCCGGGAGTGCGCGCTCGGGGCGTCCAGGGCCTCGGTGAGGTTGGCGAACTCGTACCCCTGCTCGCGCAGGTCGGGCAGCATGCGGTCCAGTGCCTCGACGGTCTGGTGGCGGTCGCCGCCGGAGTCGTGCAGCAGGACGATGGCGCCCTTGCCGCCCTTGGGCGTGGCCTTGCGGACGATCTCCTCGACGCCGGGCTTGCGCCAGTCCTCGCTGTCGGTGTTGTTGACGACGGTGATGTAGCCGCGGCGGCCGATGTACTCGGTCACCGGCCAGGACAGGTTGTCCATGGCGCCGGCGAAGGAGGAGTACGGCGGCCGGAAGAGGGAGGTGCGGATACCCGCCGCGCCCGAGAGGGCGAGCTGGTTCTGGGACAGCTCCCAGTCGATGCGCTTCTTGGACTGGTAGGACAGGTCGGGGTGGTTGAAGGTGTGCAGACCGATCTCGTGGCCTTCCGCGACCATGCGCCCGACCAGGTCCGGGTAGCGCGAGGCCATGGTGCCGGTGACGAAGAAGACCGCGTGCGCGTCGTGCTTCTTCAGGACGTCCAGGACCTTCGGCGTCCAGACCGGGTCCGGGCCGTCGTCGAAGGTGAGGACCAGGCGGCGGTCGGGCACGCGCAGGCTCTCGGTGCGGCCGCTGCGGGTGTCGATGACCGGGCCGCCGTTCATGATCTTCTCCGGCACCTGGTCGGTGGCGGCGGGCGGCCGGACCCGGTGGTCGGCGAGGATCTCGCTGTGCACGTAGCCGCGCAGCATGAGCATCGCCATCAGCGCGACGAGGACGAGCAGGGGCAGCAGCAGGCGCAGGGGCAGGCGGCGCCTGGAACCGCCACGGGCTCGGGGCGCGGGCCCGGAACGGCGGGTACGGGATGCCATGGGTGGTGGTACTCCGGGGTGGTGCGAGGGTGAAGTGCTGCGGGGACGGGGTGGTGCGGGGACGGCGCAGGCATGCTCCGCGGCGTCATCGGGTCCCTCCGCTCCAGGAGGACCGGGAGTTCGGGGCTTGAGATCCGGGGCGCCGGAGCGCCCTGTCCCCCCGGATCTCCTCTGGAGGGCGGACGCGGCGGGCGCCGCCCTCGCGACCGGGTCTAGACGGCGGGTGGCTGCTCGACGGGCGGTTGCGCGACGGGCGGCTGGACGACGGGCGGCATCTCGGGCGGGCCTTCGGCGACCGTTTCGGTGCCGCCGTCGCCGGCGCCCGTGGGCTCGGTCGGTTCCGGCGTGGGCTCGACCGTCGGCGTCGGGTCGGTCGCCGGCGTGGTCGGCGGGTCCGCCGGCTCGGTCGGGGTCGGGTCGGTCACGCCCTTCCCCGGGGCCGGTGCGGTCGGGGTCGCCGTCGGCGAGGGCCCGGCGGTCGCGCCGGAACGGCCCGGGCTCGCGGAGGCCGCGGGTTCGAGGGCGCTGGGGCCGGGCGCAGGTGCCGTGGCCTCGCCGGTCGTCGGCGCGCTGCCCGGGGCGGTGGCGCCCGGGTCACCGGCCGGTGCCGACTCGGTGGGCTGCGGCGGGGTGTCGACCTGCCCGGCCGGCTGGCCCTCCTGCTGGCCCGGCACGGGCAGCCAGGGCGCGTTGGAGTTGCCCGACAGCAGCGTGGCGACGATGACGACGGCGTAGACCCCGCAGGCCAGGGCGACGGCTATGCCGATACGGCGGAGGCGACGGCTGCGGCGACCGGACTCGTCCACGAAGACGGGCCGGTCGGCGGTGCTCGCGCCGGTGTCCTCCTTGACCTGCCGTAGGAACCCGTCCCCGAGCTGCACGGCGTCGAGCTGGACGGTGACCTCGTGCGGGTCGTGAGTGTGCCCGGCGAGGGTCCCGGCCCGGGCGTGCCCGACCGGGTCGGCGTCCTCCTGCCAGGGGTCGCGGACGGCCGGCCGGGTACCGGAAGCCGCCGCGAACGAGTCGGCCTCGCCCTCGCTCTGCCGGGGAATGCCGCGCAGTATCTCCGTCAGCTCCGTCCCGGCGGACGGGCGGGTGCCCGTCACCTGGACGTCGCCGCCAGCGAAGACCTGCGTGGCTCTCCGGTCCGGGGCTCTGCCGTCCGCGGGGAGTTCACCGGTCGCCGTTGCGACCTGGGGCCATTCGGGTTGGGCGTCTTCTCGCCACGGTTTCACACGCACGCACTTCCCCCCACGGGATGGTTCAGGTGCGCGTACGACCTGAGCACCCGTCGTCCGGACCAGGTCCCCAACCCGTCCAGAGCGCCCCCCATTACCACACCGTGCTCAGGCGTCGAATGTAGCGCACGCGGAGGATATGTGCGGACCACGTGCCGAATCGTGTCACCGGTGAGACATCATGAGGACATCATCGGTGGCCGGAACCCACCCCCCGGCGGGCCTCCGAAGCCACCCCTCCTCCACCGCCAGCAGCGCCGCCGCCCGTCGCAGCGCGTCGAGCGCGGGGTGCGTCAGGCCCTTGCGCCACACCAGCGAGACGGGGGAAAGCGGAACGGGATCGACCAGAGGACGGGACACCGTCGCCGGCAGAGCCGGGAACCCCACGACGGCCAGGACCGGGTTACGCGTACGGGCCATGACCCGCTGGAACTCCTCCTCCCCCACGGCCAGGGGTGCCGGTGGTGCGATCTCGATGCCCCGCCCCTCGAACAGCAGCCGCGCGAGGCCGGTCCACTCCGGCGTCCGGGGATTGCCGGCACCCGCGTAGACGGTCTCGCCGGCCAGCTCGGCGAGCGGCACCTCCGCCAGCGCGGCCAGCCGGTGGTCCTCGGGCAGTACGACAGCCATCGGCTCGTACCGCACGGGCTGGTGGTCGAGCCCGGACCGCAGCGCCGGGTCCAGCCCGGCGAACCGTCCGAACGACGCGTCCAGCCGGCCCGCGAGCAACTCCCCGGCGGCCCCGGTCAGGCCGCTCTCGTAGCGGGCCATCAGCTCATGCCCGGGGGCGAGTTCACGCGCCCGGTGCAGCACGCGGCGCGGTGTGACCAGGCCCGGGGAGTTGAGGTCCACCAGCAGGGGCCGGGCCTGGTCGAAGGCGGCGAGCAGTTCCTCCTGCGCCTGGAGCACGCGGCGGGCGTACGGCAGCAGCCGCTCTCCGTCGGGCGTGAGCGTCACCTGCCGGGTGGTCCGCACGAACAACTCGGCGCCCAGTTCCCGCTCCAGCCGCCGCACGTCCCGGCTGAGTGCCTGCTGGGCCGTGTGGAGGCGCACCGCGGCGCGGGTGAAGTGCAGTTCCTCGGCGACTGTGACGAAGGCACGCAGGAGTCGGGGGTCGAGGTGGCCGGGCATGCCGTGAACCTACAGCGGCGGACTGCCCGCCCGGCGCCCCGGCGACCCCTCAGCCCTGGCGACCTCCTCCGCCCCCGCGAACCCGCCCAGGCCCCTCGCCCTCACCCGCACACCCGCCCGAAACCGAACCGGCGCCGGCACCCGCACCCGTCACTTCGCCCGCCGGAACATCCCCACCGGGCAGCTCCTTCGACGGAACCTGCCCCAGGCGGTGCCGGGGCACAGTGCGCACGGGCGGACGGGTCAGCGTGATCTGGCGGACGACCTGCTGGAAGCACGTGAGCGCCGCCAGCCCGGGCAGGGCGGCCGCCGCTGTACCGAGGACGGTCCTCGGCGCCTGGGCGACACACAGCAGCACGGCGACACACGAGAAGACCAGCACCACACACCAGGAGTGCACGGCGCGGCGCTGGTGCAGCGCGGCCCGCAGGACGGACAGCGAGGCCACCAGCCAGGGCCCGTACACCAGCAGGGGCCACCAGGCGCCGAGGCTGCGCTCCGCGGGGGACAGCGCGGCCAGGCGCAGCGGGTCGTAGGCGACCATGCCGCTCAGGAGACTCACCGCGGAGGCGATGACGGCCGCCAGGGCGGCGATGAGGAAACTGGTGGTGCGGAGCAGGCGGGGGGTTCTGCGGGCCCGCACCTTGCGGTGGCGCCGGGGGACCTCCCGCACGGGCGGCAGTTCCTCGGTGATGTCCTGGAGCCGCTGCATGCGCTCGCCCGGGGCCGGGTCCGCGGGGGCGGCCGGTGCCGCGTCACGCGGGGCGGGGATCCTCGACTCCTGCTCCCCGAGTGCCTCCTCGAGGATGAACGCCAGTTCCTCGGCCGGGTCCCAGGTCGGGTCCGGTGGTGTCAGGGGAGTAATGAAATCCCGGGTCGGAGCCCGGTGTCGGCCGGTGCCCTCGATTTTGTTGTCATACATGGCGCGGCCCGACTATTCCGCAAGCGCGAATGCGGGCCATTCCGTCGCACTGATCCACCGTCGCGCAAGATCCTTTTCCAGCACGCTCATGATGTCGATGAAATCGCGCAGAACCGGCTCGGTCACTTGCAGTGTGACCGGGCAACCGCCGTTGGTGAGCGTGCCGTTGACTGTGGCCGACGAGTGCGCCGGAGCGGGAATGTAGGTGTACGGGCCGAGCGTTACCGCCCAACCGTCTTTCCTGGTCGCCTCGGTCATGTACCGACTAACCGTCGCCCCTCTCCGGCGGATGCGCGGCAAACGAGTGAAGGATTTTCCCGTTGAGCATCTTTTCCATGCGCCATGAGGAGCATGAGGAATATCTATATCCCTGTATGAAGAACACAAGGCGGTCCTACAACCCAGGTGCGTGAGTCCGTGACGAACAGGTGTTGGACCAGTCGATCACCGCCGGGTGACGGTGGACGCATGCCGCGCCTCACCCCCTACCGCCGCCTCTTCCGCCTGCCGGGCGCCGGTGCGTTCACCGCCGGCAACCTGATCGCCCGGCTGCCGATGGGCATGTTCAGCGTCAGCGCGGTCGTCATGATCGCCGGGACGCGGGGCTCCTACGCCCTCGCCGGTGCCGTCACGGCGACCGGGCTCGCGGCGACCGCGGTGGTGGCGCCGTGGACCGCGCGGCTCGTCGACCGCCACGGGCAGGCCCGGGTGGCCCTGCCCGCCACGGTGATCGCCGTCCTCGGCTCGCTCGCGCTGCTGCTGTGCGTGCGCCATGGCGCCCCCGACTGGACCCTGTTCGCCTCCTACGCCGCCACCGCCACGACCCCCAACACCGGCGGCATGTCCCGGGCCCGCTGGGCGTATCTGCTGGCCGGTGACGCCAAGGCGCTGCACACCGCCAACTCCTTCGAGCAGGCCGCGGACGAGCTGTGCTTCATGCTGGGCCCGGTTCTGGCGGCCTTCCTGTGCGGGGCGTTCTTCCCCGAGGCGGGCACACTCGTCGGCGCGGTGCTGCTGCTGACGGGAATGCTCCTGTTCACGACCTGGCGCGCGACGGAGCCGCCGGTCCGCGCGCACATACCCGCGAAGGCGCCGCTGAGCGCCCCCGGCATGCCCCCGCTGCTCGCGGTCTGCCTGGCGATGGGCACGGTGTTCGGCTCGACGGAGGTCGTCACGCTCGCCTTCGCGGACGAACGGGGTCACCGGTCGGCGGCCGGTGTCGTGCTCGCGCTCCAGGCGGCGGGCTCGTGCGCGGCGGGCCTGCTGTACGGCCCTTCGAAGCCCACCGGGCCGGCCGCGCCCCGACTGCCGTAGTGCGTGGCCGCGATGACCGCGCTGCTGACCCTGCCCCTCCTCGCGGCCGTCCTCACCGGTTCGCTCCCGCTCCTGGCGGGTGCGCTGCTGATCGCCGGAATGGCGACGGCCCCGACGATGGTCACCACCATGACGCTGGTCCAGCAGCGCACCCCGGAGGGCCGGCTGAACGAGGGCATGACCCTGGCGGTGACCGGCCTGCTCGGCGGCATCGCCTGCGGCAGCGCGCTCGGCGGCTGGACGGTGGAGTGCCTGTCGGCGACGGCGGGGTACGGCATCCCGGTGACGGCGGCGGCCGTGGCCCTGGCGCTGTCCCTGCGCGGGACGTCGAATCGCTTCACTGATCAGCGCACGCCCCATTGACGCTCTCCCACACCCCACATACGTTCTTTCGTCGAAGCGCTTCGACGTCACGTGCCGGTCCCCGCGGGCACGGGAAGAAGGACCCCCCACATGAAGTTCACCGACGGCTACTGGCTGCTCCGGGAGGGCGTCACGGCGGCGTACCCGGCCGAGGTGCTCGACGTCACCGAGTCGGACGGCGCCCTGGAGATCCACGCACCGACCCGGCCCGTCCGCTCCCGCGGGGACCTGCTGAAGGGCCCCGTCCTGACGCTCCGCGCGCACACGCCCATGCCCGACGTCATCGGCCTGACGCTGACGCACTTCACGGGAGGGGAGCCGCGGGGTCCCGAGTTCGAGCTCACCGGGTCGGGCGCCACCCCGCGGATCTCCTGCAACGACGAGCACGCGACCCTGACCTCGGGCGAGCTGTCGGTCCGGGTGGCCCGCGGCGCCCCCTGGCACGTGGAGTTCCTCGCGCACGGCCGCACCCTCACCAGCAGCGGCGACAAGAGCATGGGCATCATGCGGGACGCGGCCGGCGCCCACCACCTGCGCGAGCAGCTGGTCCTCCAGGTCGGCACGTCCGTCTACGGCCTGGGCGAGCGCTTCGGCCCGCTGGTCAAGAACGGCCAGGTCGTCGACATCTGGCAGGCCGACGGCGGCACATGCAGCGAACAGGCCTACAAGAACGTCCCCTTCTACCTCACGGACGCGGGCTACGGCGTCTTCGTCGACCACCCGGGCAAGGTGTCCTTCGAGGTCGCCTCGGAGGTCGTGTCCCGGGTGCAGTTCAGCGCGGAGACGCAGGAGCTGACGTACTACGTCGTCCACGGTCCGACGCCGAAGGAGATCCTGCGCAAGTACACGGCCCTGACCGGCCGCCCGGCCCTGCCGCCCGCCTGGTCGTTCGGCCTGTGGCTGTCGACGTCCTTCACGACGTCGTACGACGAGAAGACGGTGACGTCCTTCATCGAGGGCATGCGGGAACGCGAACTCCCCCTGTCCGTCTTCCACTTCGACTGCTTCTGGATGCGCGAGTTCCACTGGTGCGACTTCCAGTGGGACGCCCGGGTCTTCCCCGACCCGGAGGGCATGCTGGCCCGGCTGAAGGCCCGTGGTCTGCGCGTCTCCGTCTGGATCAATCCGTACATCGCCCAGCGCTCCCCGCTGTTCGCCGAGGGCAAGGCGCTCGGGCATCTGCTGAAGCGCCCGGACGGCAGCGTGTGGCAGTGGGATCTGTGGCAGCCCGGCATGGCCCTGGTCGACTTCACCAGCCCGGCCGCCCGTGACTGGTACGCCGCCAAGCTGGAGGCGCTGCTCGCGCAGGGCGTCGACTGCTTCAAGACCGACTTCGGCGAACGGGTGCCGGTCGATGTGACCTGGTCCGACGGCTCCGACCCGGAGCGGATGCACAACTACTACACGTACCTGTACAACCGCACGGTCTTCGAGGTGCTCCGCAAGCACCGAGGCGAGGCGGAGGCCGTCCTCTTCGCCCGCTCGGCGACGGCGGGCAGCCAGCAGTTCCCCGTGCACTGGGGCGGCGACTGCGAGGCGACGTACGAGTCGATGGCCGAGTCGCTGCGCGGCGGCCTGTCCCTCGGGCTGTCCGGCTTCGGCTTCTGGAGCCATGACATCGGCGGCTTCGAGGGCACCCCGACCCCGGCCCTGTTCAAGCGCTGGCTGGCCTTCGGCCTGCTCTCCTCGCACAGCCGCCTGCACGGCAGCAGTTCCTACCGCGTCCCCTGGCTGTTCGACGAGGAGTCGGTGGAGGTCGCGCGCCACTTCATCCGGCTGAAGCTGCGCCTCATGCCCTACCTCTACGAGACGGCCCGGGCCGCCCACACCGAGGGCGTGCCGATGATGCGGGCGATGGTGCTGGAGTTCCCGGACGACCCGGGCTGCGCGCACCTGGAACGGCAGTACATGCTCGGCCCGGACCTCCTCGTGGCACCGGTGTTCAGCGACGAGGGCGACGTCACGTACTACGTCCCCGAGGGCACCTGGACACACTTCCTCACCGGCGAGCAGGTGACCGGCCCGCGCTGGGTGCGCGAGCGGCACGCCTTCCTGAGCGTGCCGCTGCTGGTCAGGCCGGGTGCGGTGATCCCGGTGGGCGCGGTGGACGACCGCCCGGACTACGACCACGCCGACGGGGTGACACTGCGGGCGTACGGCCTTGGGCCCGGCGACGAGACGGCGGTACGGGTCGGGGACGTGACCTTCACGGTCGTACGCGAGGAAGACACCCTGCGGGCGACGTGCAGCGACCCGGCGGCTCCCTGGGCGCTCGCCGCAGCAGGACACGAGGTCCGGGCACCGGCCGGAACCCGCTCCCTGGCACTGGGGCCGGAGCCGACCTGATGGTCAGGATCACGGACGTGGCACGGCGGGCCGGGGTCTCCCCCAGCACCGTGTCGTACGCGCTGAGCGGCAAGCGCCCGATCTCCGCCGAGACCCGGCGGAGGGTCGAGGCGGCGGCCCGGGAACTGGGCTACCGCCCACCGTCGGGCGCGCCGGCGCACGGTAGGTCGAAAGTCCTGGCCGTGGCGGCTCCGCTGCGCACCGGCGTCCACGTACCGGCGATGATGCGTGTGATGCAGTCGGTGGTGACGGCGGCACGCGAGTACGGCCACGACGTCCTGCTCCTCACCCATGAGGAGGGCCTGGCCCGCGTCGGGGAACCGGCGCCGGCGGACGCGTTGGTGGTCATGGACGTCGGCCTCCACGACCCACGTCTCCCCCTGCTCCGCGCCCTGAACCGCCCGTCCGTCCTGCTCGGCCTGCCCGCCGACCCGCAGGGTCTGACCTGCGTGGACCTGGACCACAGGGCGGCGGGCGAGGCGTGCGTGGACCACCTGGCCCGGCTCGGCCACCGCACGGTGGCCCTGGTCGGCTCGCCACCGGAGGTCTACCTCCGCAGGACCGCCTCGGCCCACCGCCTGGTCGAGGGCTTCACGGCCGCGGCCGTCCACCACGGGCTTGCTTCGTCGGTGCACCCCGCCGTGCCGGCCCCGGCCGAGGCCCGCGGCATCGCGGACCGGCTGCTGCGCGAACACCCCGCCCTGACGGCCGTGGTCGTCCACAACGCCCCCCTGCTGGAACCCCTGATCACGGCCTTCCAGCGGCTCGGCCTCCGCATTCCCGAGGACCTGTCGATCACGGCCGTCTGCCCCGACGACCCCGCGACCATCACGTCGGTCCCCCTGCCGGCCGCGGAGCTGGGCACCCGAGCGGTGGAAGTCCTGATGGAAACACTGCACGGCACACCCGTACCGGAGGTGACGTTGCTGCCGCCGCGGCTGACGGAGCGGGGGAGCACGGGCCCCACATGACAAAGGCCCCGCCGCTCGTAAGCGACGGGGCCTGTGCCCACATGGGATGAGTGGAGATGGCGGGAATCGAACCCGCGTCCAACGGTGCGGAACCAGGGCTTCTCCGTGTGCAGTCGGCTGTGCTTTTCTCGGCCCCGGAGATCACGCCGACAAGTCTCCGACGGGCCCAGTCACTGTGTGGTTTCCCTCTTCACCCCGTGACCGGGATCAAGGTTTAGTTCCCTAAATGATGCCAGGATCCGGGTCGGGAACACCCCCGGGCTGACACTCCCTTAAGTAGGGGAGCCGCTGCTCGCTACCTGAAGATCAGGCAGCGAGGGCGAGCTCGCCCTGGGAGATGGATCGCTTGGAATTGGCGATTATTTTTTTCGGCCTGTGGTTTACGAGATCATGGCCGCTTCCTCGACACGCTTCCCCTGCTTCGACAGCCGCTGTCGAAACCGATCATCCCCATGTTGTTTTTTCAATCGTCGCCCCCGCTGTGAGGGGCTCACACCGCCTGGGCGGTGCAGATGCCATCGTACGGGATCAACCTCCGCCGATGCCACCGTATTCCCGGCGGTCACCCCGCCGTCGTACCGGGTTCAACGCCTCCCTGCGCCGGAGCATTCCCGGCCCCGGCGTGTGATGCAGGTCACGCCCGCTGCTTCCGCCGTACCGCGGAGATCACCCGCTCGGCCTCGCGCCGGTCCTGCTTCTCGCGGAGCGTCTGGCGCTTGTCGTACTCCTTCTTGCCCTTCGCCAGCGCGATCTCGACCTTGGCGCGGCCGTCCTTGAAGTACAGGGCGAGGGGCACGATGGTGTGACCCGTCTCCTGCGACTTCGACTCCAGCTTGTCGATCTCCTCGCGGTGCAGCAGCAGCTTCCGCTTGCGGCGGGCACTGTGGTTGGTCCACGTGCCCTGGCTGTACTCCGGCACGTGCACGTTGTAGAGCCACGCCTCGTGCCCGTCCATCTGCACGAAGCCGTCGACCAGCGACGCCCGTCCCTGGCGCAGCGACTTCACCTCGGTGCCGGTGAGGACCAGACCGGCCTCGTAGGTGTCGATGATGAGGTAGTCGTGCCGCGCCTTCTTGTTCTGCGCGATCATCTTGCGCCCTTTTTCCTTAGCCATAGTGCCGCCCATTTTCGCACTACGGAGGGGGCCCGCGGGAAGTCGATTACGAGGGGCCGGTCAGACCGCGCAGTACGGTCTCGGCCCGCTGGAGGGCCCCTTCGTCGGCCTCCAGGTCGGGCGTGATGCCCCGGCCGTCGACCGCGCGGCCGGAAGGAGTGCGGTAGTGCCCGACGGTCAGCTCCGCGACGGAGCCGTCGGGCAGCCGGCTCGGCATCTGGACCGAGCCCTTGCCGAAGGTCCGGGAACCCACCACGAGCGCCCGTCCGCGGTCCTGGACGGCGCCGGTGAGGAGTTCGGCCGCACTCATCGTCCCGCCGTCGACGAGCGCGACCAGGGGTCTGGTCGTGTCGCCGCCGGGCTCGGCGTGCAGGGCGCGCTGCTCGCCGTCGACGCCGTACGTGGCGACCAGGCCGCCGTCGAGGAAGGCGGAGGCGGCGGTGACGGCCTCGGTGACCAGGCCGCCGGAGTTGCCGCGCAGGTCGAGGACGATCCCGCCGCCGGGCGGGGCCTGCCGGACGGCCTCGCGGACCTGGTCGCCGGAGCCCTTGGTGAAGGTGTCGACCCGGATGACGGAGACAGAGCCGGCGACTTCCCGGACGGTGACCGAGTCCGTGGACAGCTGGGCCCGGCGCAGGGTCTCGGTCCACGCGCGCGTGCCGCGCTCCAGGCCGAGGCGCACGGTGGTGCCGGCGGAGGCGTCGGTGGCGTCCCCGCGCAGCAAGGAGACGACCTCGGTGACGGGCCGCCCGTCGGTCTTCTCACCGTCGACGCTGCGCAGCACGTCTCCGGGGCGGATCCCGGCGGTGGCAGCGGGCGAGCCGGCGCGCACCTTCGTCACCTCGATACGGCCGTCGCGTTCGCTGCGCGCCCACAGGCCGACACCGGTGTACTGGCCGTCGAGGGTCTCCTCGAACTCCTCGTAGTCGCCCCGGGAGTAGACGGCGCCCCAGCGGTCGCCGCTGCGGCTGACGGCGCGCTTCGCGGCCTCCATCGGGGACTTGCCGTCGGCCATGGCCTCCTCGGCCGCCCTGGCGACGTCCGCGTGGTGCCCGGCCGGGGTGGCCGAACGGGCCTCGTCCTGCGCGGACTTCCGCTCGGCCTGCGGGAGGGATCCCGTGGCCGCTCCGGCGACGAGCACGCTCGCGAACATCAATGTCAGGGCGGCCCCGCGGCGGTTGCGACGGGGCTGACAGAACGGGTCACGGCCTGACATGCCGGTGAGTCTAGGACAAGGGAAAGGGCCGTACGGCTTGTTGACCGCACGGCCCCTCTTGGTATGCGTCACACCTTCAAGTACTTGCGCAGCGCGAAGAACGCGGCCAACGCGGGCATCAGCAGGCTCGTGGCGAGGATGAGCGGCAGCTTCGTCAGGACGGCGTCCCAGCCGATGAAGTTGATCAGCGTCAGCTGGTCGGCCAGGGCCAGTCCGTGGTCGATGAGGAAGTACCGGGCGATCAGCAGGAAGGCGCACGCGAGGGTGCCGCCGATGAGCCCGGCGACCGCGGCCTCCATGATGAACGGCGCCTGGATGTAGAAGCCCGAGGCGCCGACCAGGCGCATGATGCCGGTCTCGCGCCGGCGGCTGAACGCCGAGACGCGCACCGTGTTGACGATCAGCATCAGCGCGACGACCAGCATCAGCGCCATCACCGCGCGCGCGGCCCAGTTCATGCCGTTCAGCAGCTTGAAGAGGTTGTCCAGGATGCCCTTCTGGTCCTGCACGGACTGCACGCCGTCCCGGCCGTTGAAGGCGGTGGCGATGACCTGGTACTTCTGCGGGTCCTTCAGCTTGATGCGGTACGACTCCTGCATCTGGTCCGGCGTGAGGGAGCTGGCCAGCGGGGAGTCGCCGAACTGCTCCTTGTAGTGCTTGTACGCCTGGTCCTGCGACTCGTAGGTGACCGTCTGGACGACGCCCATCTTGTCGAGGTCGGCCTTGATCTGCTTCTTCTGGTCGTCCGTCACCGCGCCCTTGGCGCAGTTGGGGTCGGACTCGGCGTCGCTCTTGTTGCAGAGGAAGATCGAGACGTTGACCTTGTCGTACCAGAAGCCCTTCATGGTGTTGACCTGGTCGCTCATCAGGAGCGACCCGCCGAACAGGGCGAGCGACAGGGCGACGGAGACGACGACGGCGAAGGTCATCGTCAGATTGCGGCGGAGACCGACGCCGATCTCCGACAGGACGAACTGGGCGCGCATGGCGAGGGGTTATGCCTTTCCGTGACTCTCGGGTGCGGTCTCAGTGCTGGTAGCCGTAGACACCGCGGGCCTGGTCGCGGACGAGGCGGCCCTTCTCGAGTTCGATGACGCGCTTGCGCATCTGGTCCACGATGTTCTGGTCGTGCGTGGCCATCACCACGGTCGTGCCCGTCCGGTTGATGCGGTCGAGCAGCTTCATGATGCCGACGGAGGTCTGCGGGTCGAGGTTGCCGGTGGGCTCGTCGGCGATCAGCAGCTTGGGCCGGTTGACGAAGGCCCGCGCGATGGCGACGCGCTGCTGCTCACCACCGGACAGCTCACCGGGCATCCGGTCCTCCTTGCCGCCGAGCCCGACGAGGTCGAGCACCTGCGGCACGGACTTGCGGATCTCGCCGCGCGACTTGCCGATGACCTCCTGCGCGAAGGCGACGTTCTCGCCGACCGTCTTGTTCGGCAGCAGGCGGAAGTCCTGGAAGACCGTCCCCAGCTGGCGCCGCATCTGCGGCACCTTCCAGTTGGAGAGGCGCGCGAGGTCCTTGCCCAGAACGTGCACCTGTCCGTGGCTGCACCGCTCCTCGCGGAGGATCAGCCGCAGGAAGGTGGACTTTCCGGAGCCGGAGGACCCCACGAGGAAGACGAACTCGCCCTTCTCGACCTCCAGGGAGACATCCCTGAGGGCGGGGCGGGTCTGCTTGGGGTAGACCTTGGAGACGTTGTCGAATCGGATCACGGATGCACCACGGGTAGCCGGGGGTAGATGAGCGTGACCATACGCGAACCGGGCAGCAGACCGCAGTCACCGGCTGTGGTTGCGTAGTGGATGTGGCGTTTTGTGCCGGCCCAAGGGGCGCGGGGCTGTGACATATGCGGCTCCGCCGCGTGGGCGCGACCAGCCCCCACCGGCCCGCGGCCGCGCAACCATGCACACCCACCCCTTTGGGAGCGACCCGCGCGACCTCCGGAGGAACCTGGCACAGTGGAGAGGGAACGTTCGCACCACTGCGAGCGTTACACACAGGGAACCGGCGCAAGGAGGGCGAGCGCATGACGTACGACCGGCTGGTGTGCGCGAACTGCGCGGCGCCCGTGAGCGAGGGCCGGTGCCACGTGTGCCGTGCGAACCGCGAGCGGCTGCAGCAGGAGAACTTCCTCGCGGGTCTGAACCCGATGGCGCTGATCGCACTGCTGGCAGTGCTGATCGCCGCGGTGGCGCTGCTGGCGCACCAGACCGCCTGATACGCCCGGCGGCGTACTCAGCGGTCCAAAAACACGGCCGAGGGCCCGGAGCGTTTCGCTCCGGGCCCTCGGCGTTGCGCTGTGCCTACCGTCCGTACGGACGCGGCTACCGTCAGGCGGCAGTCCCGCCCCGGCCGCCCATGAGGCGCGGCAGGACGCGGAAGCCGACACCGCCGGCGATCATCGTGGCGGCGCCGATCACCAGGAAGGTGGTCTGCGCGGCACCCGTCTCGGCGAGCTCCTGGCCGTTGCCCTGGGCCTGCGGCGCCGCCGGAGTGGCGTCCGAGCCGGTGTCGGTGAGGGACGAGGAGCCCTCCTGCTGCGGGGCGGTGCCACCGTCGGGGTCGGCGGCGTTGCCGCCGCTGACACTGCCGCCGTTGCCGTTTCCGCCGCCGTTGCCGTTGCCGCCGCCGTTGCCGTTACCACCGCCGTTGCCGTTGCCCGGGTCGGTCGGCTGGCTCGTCGGGTCCTCGGTCGGCTCGGTCGGCTCGTCCGTCGGCTCGGTCGGCTCGTCGGTGGGCTCCTCGGTCGACGGCGGGTCGGTCGGGAGGTCCGTCGGCGGGTCGGTGGGAAGCTCGGTGGGAACCGGCGGCGTCGGAGTCGGGACCGGCGACTCCTTGGCGCACAGGATGCCCAGCAGGCAGTCCTCGGACTCCGCGGCGGATGCGGCACCGGCGGCGGTAAGCGAGGCACCGGCCGCGATCACGGCGCCGGCCGCTATCCGCGCGACACGGATCCGCGTCTTCTTCGTCATGTGGTTGCTACCCCCAGTAGCTCATCGTCATTAGGCACCGCTCGGGGCTGTGCTCGACGGGGATAGCTGCGGTGAAGAGCCCCCCGGTTCACATGCGCCCCAGAGACACGCATGCCGCGCTTCACCCTTCCCATTTTTCAAGAACACGTCAAGGGCGTTTGCGGGCGCCATGTCCAAGTACGGGGGCAATGCCGGGAGTCTGAGTCTGTGAGTGTGATGTAAAACCCAGACATGCGGGCACAGAAAAGGCAACTGCCGCCCTGACGTCGGCAGTTGCCTTATCGACAAACTTACTTCTCCTGCTGCTTGCGCCAGCGAATTCCGGCTTCGAGGAACCCTTGGATCTCGCCGTTGAACACGGCCTCGGGGTTGCCGACCTCGAAGTCGGTGCGCAGGTCCTTGACCATCTGGTAGGGGTGCAGCACGTACGAACGCATCTGGTTGCCCCAGGAGTTGCCGCCGTCGCCCTTGAGGGCGTCCATCTTGGCCTGCTCCTCCTGGCGGCGCCGCTCCAGCAGCTTGGCCTGGAGCACGTTCATGGCCGTCGCCCGGTTCTGGATCTGCGAGCGCTCGTTCTGGCAGGAGACCACGATGCCGGTGGGGATGTGGGTGATGCGCACCGCGGAGTCCGTGGTGTTCACGCCCTGACCACCGGGGCCCGAGGACCGGTAGACGTCGACCCGCAGTTCGCTCTCGTCGATGTCGACGTGGTCCGACTTCTCGACCACGGGCAGGACCTCCACGCCCGCGAAGGAGGTCTGCCGCCGGCCCTGGTTGTCGAAGGGCGAGATGCGCACCAGCCGGTGCGTGCCCTGCTCGACGGAGAGCGTGCCGTACGCGTAGGGCGCCTGGACGGCGAAGGTGGTCGACTTGATGCCGGCCTCCTCCGCGTACGACGTCTCGTAGACCTCGGTCTTGTAGCCGCGCTGCTCGGCCCACCGCAGGTACATGCGCTGGAGCTTCTCGGCGAAGTCGGCGGCGTCGACGCCCCCGGCCTCGGCGCGGATGTTCACCAGGGCCTCACGGGCGTCGTACTCGCCGGAGAGGAGCGTGCGGACCTCCATCGCGTCCAGCGCCTTCTTCACGGCGAGGAGCTCGGACTCGGCCTCGGCGCGGGTGTCCGGGTCGTCCTCCTCCTCGGCCATCTCGAAGAGGACGGCGAGGTCGTCGATACGACCGCGCAGGGCTTCCGCCTTGCGCACCTCGGCCTGGAGATGGGACAGCTTGCTGGTGATCTTCTGCGCCTCTTCGGGGTTGTCCCACAGGGACGGCGCGGCCGCCTGCTCCTCGAGCACGGCGATGTCTGCCCTCAGCCTGTCGAGGTCCAGAACGGCCTCGATCGACTCCATGGTCGAGGAGAGGGACTTGAGCTCTTCGGATACATCGACGACTGCCACGCCTCCAGCGTAACGGCTCCGCCCGGCGGCCAGCGCCGGGCTGCCGGAGCCGACCGTTCAAGGGACGGGGCTCCGAGGTCTCGGCGTCCTGCGGCGCCCCGCGCCGGTCACCGCCGTCGACAGCCGGGCACGCGCCACCCCCGCGCCCGCCGGCAGCCGGTCCGGACTCCGCGGCGGGTCAGGGGGACTGCGGGGCCGAGTTCTTCGTGTCCTGGGGCGGTGTGCTCGCGTCGTCGCCCGATGTGGACATCCACGCCCCGACGCCGGCCGCCGCCGCCAGGGCGACCGCGGCCACGCCCAGGGCCACGCGGCGGCGCCGGGCGATGGCACGGTTGCGGGCCGAACCCGGCCTCGGCGTGCCCGACGCGCGCGGGGCCCGGGCCGTGCCGTGGGCGCCGCCGGCCAGTTCGTCGGGTGCGGGTACGCGCATCGAGGTGTGCGTGTCCCGGTTGGAGTCGGCCGGTTTGGCGCCCGGCACCAGGGGGACCGCGCCCCGCCTGCGGACCCGCTCCCCGGCCGGTGCCGGTCCGGCGGACTGCTCCTCCCGGTCCGCCTCCTCGGCGGACTCCGTGTCCGGCTCGTCCACCTCCAGCGGCGGCATGCCCGCCAGCATCGGCAGCAGCTCCCGCAACCGGGCCCCGAGCTCAGAGGCCCGCAGCCGCGAGGCCGGCGCCTTGGCCAGGCACTGCACGAGGAGCTGCCACAGCTCGTCCGGGATGCCGGGCAGCGGGACGACCGTCTCCGTGACGTGCCGGCGCAGGACCGCACCCGGGTGGCCGCCGCCGAACGGGGTGAAGCCGGCCAGCAGCTCGTAGAGGACCGTGGCGAGCGCGTAGATGTCGACGGAGGCGCGGGGCGGCAGGCCCTCGACGATCTCCGGGGCGAGGTAGTCCGGCGTGCCGATGATCTTCGTGGCCTTGGTGCGGCGCGGGGTGTCGATGAGTTTCGCCACGCCGAAGTCGGTCAGCAGGGCGCGGTGGGAGCCGCCCGGGCCCAGAGGGCCCTGCATGTCCAGGAGGACGTTCTCCGGCTTCACGTCCCGGTGCACGACCCCCGCGGCGTGCGCGGCCGCCAGCCCGTCGGCGATGTCGGCCGAGATCGCGACGGCCGCCTCGGGCGCGAGGCGCCGGTCCCGCTCCAGCCGGGTCCGCAGGTCGGTGCCCCGCACGAGGTCCATGACCAGCGCCAGGTCGTTGCCGTCCACCACCAGGTCGCGCACCGACACCACGTGCGGGTGCTCCAGGCCGAGCAGCGCCGTCCGCTCCTGCACGAAGCGCCCGACGAGCTCCTGGTCGGAGGCGAGGTCCTCGCGCAGCAGCTTGATGGCGACGGGGCCTTCTGGACCCTCACCCAGCCACACCGTGCCGGCGCTGCCCCGCCCCAGGATCTGGTGGGCGGTGTACCGGCTGCCGATCTTCCGTGCCAAGGCTGCTCCTACCGACGCGTGTTGTCGTTAAAACTACGCGCCCGGAGAGCCAACCTTCACTGCCGAGGCAGAAATCACCCGCCAGGTGTCGACAAATCACCAACCCCGCAGGGCGGTTCCGGTCAGTTCGTACCCGAACTGCTCCCCAGCTTCTCGAACCAGCCGGTCACGGTGTTGAACCAGTCGGTGAGCTGGTCCCAGTAGCCCTTGCCGGTGCCGATCCACTCCTGGAGCGGGCTCAGCTCCCAGATCAGCCAGCCGGCGACGAACAGGATGACGATCGTGAAGAGGCAGCCCTTCAGGCAGCCGAGCCCGGGGATCCGCATCCGGTTGGCGCTGCGCTGCCGCGGCTGCCTGGGCTCGCGCTGGGGCCGCTGCGGCTGCTGGGGCTGCTGTGGCGGCGCGGGCGGGGCATAACGCTGCGGCGGCTGGGGCCGCTGGGGCTGCGGGGCGTACTGCTGGGGCTGCTGCTGCGGATGGCCGTAGCCGGGTCCGGGCTGGGGCTGCCGGCCGCGCTGCGGGGGCTGCTGCTGGGGCCGGGCGACCTGCCGCTGGGGGCGGCGGCGCAGCGGGTCCTCGTTCGGGTCGAGGTACTGGACCTGCGTCTGTTCGTTGCGGTCGCGGGCCGCTCGCAGCTGGTTCTGCCACGGGTGCGGGTCCTCGGGCCCGCCCTGCTGGCCCTGCTGACCGGGGTGGCCGGGGTGGCCGGGGTGGCCGGGGTGGCCGGGCGAGCCCGGCGGGACCGGCGGCATGACGGCGGTCGGGTCGGCCGCGCCCCGGTTCGGGAGGACGGCCGTGGGGTCGGCGGCGCCGGCCGGGCCGCCGGTGTGCGGCATGACGCTGGTCGCGGCGTTCGGGTCGTACGAGCCCGCGCCCTGCGGGAGGACCTGGGTGGGGTCGGCATCGCCAGACATGTCCGGCACGGGCGCGGGCGCCGGGTCGGGCACCAGGAGCGCGCCGACGCCCTCGGCTGCGGCGATCTGCGCGGAGTTCGCGTGCACCCCGATGCCCTCGGCGACGACGCGCAGACCGCGGGCGAGGTTCTCGGCGCTGGGCCGCTCGTCCGGGTTCTTGCGCAGACAGCGCTCGATGATCGTCCACAGCGGGTCGGGGACCGTGGACGGGCGGCGCGGCTCGGCGCTCAGGTGCTGGTGCAGCACCTCCAGGGCGGAGCCGCCCGCGAACGGCGGGCGGCCGGTGACCAGCTCGTACAGCAGGATGCCGGCGCCGTAGATGTCGACGGCGGAGGTCTGCGGGCGGCCCTCGGCGGACTCGGGCGCGACGTAGGCGGGCGTCCCGACGAACTCCTGGGTGCGGGTCAGGCCCGGGGAGTCGGCCAGGCGGGCGATGCCGAAGTCGGTGAGCAGCGGGTGCATCTGCCCGTCGTACTGCTGGAGCAGGACGTTCGCCGGCTTGAGGTCGCGGTGGACGACGCCGTCGGCGTGGCTGGCGGCGAGCGCGTCGGCGATCTGGGCGGTGAGCAGGGCCGCGGCGACGGGGCTGAAGGGCCCGTTCTCGCGCAGGTAGCGGTGCAGGTCGGGGCCCTCGACGAGGTCCATGACCAGCGCCAGCAGCTCGCCCTCGACCACCAGGTCACGGACCCGGACGATGTTCGGGTGGGTCAGCCGGAGCAGGACGGAGCGCTCCCGGAGGAACCGCATGACGATGTCCGCGTCGCTGGCCAGCTCTTCCTTGAGGACCTTGATGGCGACCGTCTCGCCGGGCTGTCCCGGCACGGCCGCCTCGGCGCCCGCGGTCTCGCGCTGGCGGGCTCGCCAGACGGTGCCCGTGGCGCCGCGTCCGAGCGGCTCCTCGAGCAGGTACTTGCTGCCTACCGGCCGCACGTCATGCGCTCCCTGGTGCTTGCCTTGCCTGCTGGCCTGTCCGACCCACTGTAGTGCCGTGCCGCCGGGGACCGGGGTGTCGTCATTCTGTGGGTCTTACGTATCCGTTGTCGCACGCGTTCGAATCTCGCACGCGTTCGAAGGAAAGACGCTCACCTCGGTCTCGTGGTTGCCGAGAGTAAGCGTGACCGATCTCAAGTGATCGCGAGTGGGTCATCTCTCAGGCACTTTTGCGGGCAGAGCCGACCAATCAAGATCACTTGTTCCGGAGCAAGGGGCGCGCTGTCAGTGGCAGGTGCGAGGATGCGTGTCACTACTGGCCGACGTGCTGGGGCGGGGTGGGGGACTCCGCGCCCGGGCAGAAGGGACCGCTGACGGCGATGCAGATCCGGCTGACCGTCGTAGACCCGCTGGGCCTGGCGGCTCCGGCCCGGGACCGCGCCGCGCGCAGCGACGTGCTGGTCACCGCGCCCGCCGGGACGGCGCTCGCGGCGGTGTCCTCGGCGCTCGCCCAGGTGGTCCTCGGCGGTGACGGCTCGGGCTCCCCGGTGCTGTACGCCGGGGAGCAGCGGCTCGACGCCCAGCGCTGCACGCTCGGCGAGCCCCCGCTGACCGACGGTGCCGTGCTGTCCGTGGGCGCGCCGGGCGAGCCGGAGCCGCATCCCGAGCTGGACGACGCCCCGGCCCAGCTCCAGGTGGTCGCCGGGCCCGACGCCGGCGGCGTCCACCTCCTGCACGGCGGCGAGATCCGCATCGGCCGCTCCGCCGACGCCGACGTACCGCTCGACGACCCGGACGTCTCCCGGCTGCACTGCGCGGTGACGGTGAGCGCCGACGGCCGCGTCTCGGTCGCCGACCTCGACTCCACGAACGGCACGACGCTGGACGGCGCGCGGGTGGCCGGCCGGGCGGTCCGTTTCGCGCCGGGGGCGCTGCTGCGGATCGGCGAATCGGCACTGCGGCTGGCTCCCGCCGGGGGGCCGGGTGGCCGGGTGGACACGACGCCGGACGGGGAGGGGCACGTGCGCGTACCCGGGCCTGTCGGCGCCTCGGGGGCGGACGCGCGCTCGTCGGACCCGATCACTGCCGGGCCTGTCGGCCCTGCCGGTGCTCAGGGGCCTGCCGGGTCTGCCGGGCCTGCCGGATCTACCGGGCCTGCCGGATCTACCGGATCTGCCGGGCCTTCTGGCCCTTCCAGTGCTTCCGGTCCCGCCGTTCCTTCCGGGCCCGCCGTTCCTTCCGGGCTGACCCATCACGCTCACGGCTCGGCGGCCTGGGGCGCGCCGGGCACCGCGGGGCACGGCTCCGCGGACTCCGCGGTGGTGCCGGAGCAGGGTGGGGCGCCTCGGGTCGAGAGCAGGGGTGCGAGTGGGGCCACGGAGGCTTCGCGGCCGACTGCCGGGGGCGGGCCGGCGGCCGCGCAGGACGGATTCCGGGCCGCTGCCGGTGAGCAGGGGTCGGGCATGGCCCGCGGCCAGGAGGACTCGGGGCCCGTCGTCCGGGCTCCGCGCCAGCGCGGTGCGACGCAGGGCGGGCTCGGTGCCGGGGACACGCACGCGGGGCGCTCCGGGGCCGGGGCGTTGGGTTACGGGCGGGCGGACGTTTCCGGCCAGGGTGCCGGAACGGCGGACGGCGTCGTCCCTCACGCCCGCGCCGGGGGCCAGGCGGCCCCCCACCCCACAGCCCCTGTCGGCACCGGCCCGGTCTTCCCGGCATACGCCACGGACGAGCGGTCCGGTCGCGGGCGCAAGGGCACTCCCCTCCGGGGCACCGATGTTCCGCCGGGGACGCGCAGGCGTGGCCTCGGGGCGTGGGCGCGGCGGTTGGCCGGGGGGCGTGGCGAGCAGGGGCCGGCCGCGGGCGGGACGTACGAGGACGAGCCGGCCGAAGTGGCGGTGGAGCACTCCGCCGTCGGGCCGGCGGTGCCGGAGACCTGGCCGGATCCGGCCACGCTGCTGCTGACGGCGCTGGGGCCGGGGCCCCGGCTGTGGGAGCGCGGCCCGGGCCACCCGGAGGCGCTCGCGGTACGCCTCGGCACGGCCGACCGTGCGGCGCCGGACGGCTCGGGCCTGCTGCCCGCCGTGCCGGTGACCTCCGGCCTGCGTGAGGTCGGCGCACTGGGACTGGCCGGGCCCCGGGCGCGGCTCGCCGGGCTGGCCCGTGCCGTGCTGGCGCAGCTCACCGCGCTGCACTCCCCCGACAGCCTGGAGATCGTCCTGATCGCCGCGGACCGCTCCCGCACCCTGGAGGAGCGCACCGCCGAGTGGGGCTGGCTGGGCTGGCTGCCGCATGTCCGCCCGGGGCACGGGCAGGACTGCCGCCTGCTGCTCGCCTACGACCGGGAACAGGCCGCCGCCCGCACGGACGAGCTCCTCCGCCGCCTGGAGGACCAGCTGGCGGACGCGGAAGGCGGCGCCGCAGGGGCCGCCGGGCTGCTGGGCAACGTGCGGTTCACCAGGGCCCAGGGGACCGACGGCCCGAGCGGCGACGCGCCGGGCCCCGACGCCCGGGGCGGCGACAGCCCGGCGACAAGCACCGCCGGTCCCGTGCCCCGCCGCCCCTCCTGGGCCCGGGACGACACCCCCCTCCCCGACCCGGAACCCGACTTCCCCGGCCCCTACACCGTCCTCGTCGTGGACGGCGACCCCGGCGGAGCCGACCTGCGTGAGGCCGTGGCACGGCTGGCGCTGGAAGGCCCCCGGGCGGGGATCCACGTCGTCTGCCTGGCCGAGACGGCGGCCGCCTCCCCCGCCTCGCCCGTGACGGAGACCTACGAGGCGGCCTGCGCGGCGTCGCCGACGTTCCGGCAGTGCGGTGCGATCGCTCTGCTCAGCGGGGACGTGGCGACGGCGCTGCGGCTGATGCGCGTGGCCCGGGTCGGCGGCGCCGCCGGACCGGTCGGGCCCGTGGGCCACGGGACCATCGCCACCGTCGACGCCGTCTCCCCCGCCTGGGCCGAGCGGTTCGCGCGGGCGCTGGCGCCGCTGCGTACGGACGGCGCGACGAGCGAGCGGCAGCCGCGCGTCTCCGCGCCCCTGCCCCAGGCGGCCCGGCTGCTGGACGAGCTGGGCCTGGCCCGGGCCACCCCGGCGTCGCTCATGGCGCGCTGGGCGGACGCGGCCGACGACACCGAGGCGCTGGGCGGGCGGGTGCGCGCGGTGCTGGGCGCCGGGCCGCGCGGCCCGGTCTGCGCGGATCTCGCGGCCCAGGGACCGCATCTGCTGATCGAGGGCCCGCCGGGCAGCGGCCGTACGGAGCTGCTGCGGGCGGTCGTCGCGTCCCTGGCCGCCGCCGAGCGGCCGGACCGGCTCGGCATCGTGCTGGTCGACGGCCGGGGCGGCCCCGGTGCGGGCGGCGGGGCCGGCGAGGGACTGCGCGTGTGTACGGACGTCCCGCATGTCACCACGTACCTCACGGCCCACGACCCGGTCCGGATGCGCGAGTTCGCGCAGTCCCTGAGCGCCGAGCTGAAGCGGCGCGCCGAGTTGCTGGGGCGGTCCGACTTCGCCGAGTGGCACACCGGGCGGGAGCTGTCGGGCCGTATGGTCGCCCAGCGCACGGCGACGGCCCGGGGCGGCGCCCAGGACGGGGCCGGTGCCGGGACCGCCGCCGGGGCCGGGGATCTCGACTCCCCGCCCAGTTCGACGATGCGGCTGCGGCCCCGAGCGGCCCGGCGGCAGACGGAGGCGGCTCCGCCGCTGCCCCGGCTCGTCGTGGTCGTGGACGACCTGGACGCGCTGGTCTCCCCGGCCCTCGGCTCGACCGGACGGCCCGCGGCCGGATCGGTGATGCGCGCGCTGGAGGCCGTGGCCCGGGAGGGCGAGCGGCTGGGCGTCCACCTGGTGGCGGCCACCGGCCCGTGCGCCCGTACGGCGGAGACGGAACCGGCGCGCCGTGCCACGCTCCGCGTCACCCTCGACGCCCCGGCGCCGGGCCCGGACGAGCCCGCTCCGGGCCGTGGCCGCCTCGCCTGCGCGGACGGACGGATCACGCCGTTCCAGGGCGGGCGGGTCACCGGCCGTATCCCCCGGACGGCGACGCTCCGGCCCACGGTCGTACCCCTGGAATGGCACCGCATGGGTGACCCTCCTGCCCGGCGTCCGGTGCGGGAACTCGGAAACGGCCCGACCGACCTGGCACTGTTGGCCAGCGCGCTGGAAAGGGCGGCGCGGGAGGTCGCGGCGGCGCAGGTGCCGTCACTTCTGTAGCACTCGTCCGTGGCACTGGCTGGATGCCGACCCCGTCCGTTGATCAGGGACGAGTCCCTGGTCACGAGGGGGTCACGATCCCCCGCTTGACAGCCGACGCCATCTTGCCGCCCCAGCACACCCGGGCGTAGACCAGATCGCACGGGAGCGCGCTCGACGTTCGACGATGGAACGAAGAACGGGGCAGTCATGCGCATGACGAGCAGCACCATCCGGAAACGCTGGTCGCCGAAGCCGGACAAGGCGACCCCCCACCACCGCAGAGCCGCCAAGGCCGCGGCAGCCGTCGCCGCGGGAGCGCTCGCGCTCTCGCTCACCGCCTGCGGAGGCGCCGACGACGGAGACAGTGGAACCGAGGGCAACACCGAGGAGACCGCCAACAACGTCACTCTTCCGAAGCTGGACGGGACGAGCCTGGAGATCGCCGCCGTGTGGACCGGCGCCGAGCAGGCCAACTTCAAGAAGGTCCTGGCGGAGTTCGAGAAGCGCACGGGCGCCAAGGTCACGTTCGTGCCCGCCCAGGACCCGATCATCAACTTCATCGGCTCGAAGGTGGCCGGCGGGCAGCCGCCGGACATCGCGATGCTGCCGCAGCCGGGCGCCATCAAGCAGGCCGTCGACCGGGGCTGGGCCAAGCCCATCGGTACGGAGGCGCAGAAGGAGCTCGGCGAGAACTACTCGCAGGGCTGGCAGGACATCGGCAAGGTGGGCGGCAAGCAGTACGGCGTCTACTACAAGGCCGCCAACAAGTCCCTGATCTGGTACAACAACCAGGTCTTCGAGAACGCCGGGGCGAGTGAGCCCGAGACCTGGCCGGATCTGCTGAAGACGGCACAGACGGTCTACGACTCCGGCGTCACCCCGTTCTCCGTCGGCGGCGCCGAGGGCTGGACGCTGACCGACTGGTTCGAGAACGTCTACCTCTCCCAGGCCGGGCCGGAGAAGTACGACCAGCTGGCCAAGCACGAGATCAAGTGGACGGACCCGTCCGTGAAGGACGCGCTGACCACGCTCGCGCAGGTCTGGGGCAAGACCGACTACATCGCGACCGGGGCGTTGCAGACCGACTTCCCGGCCTCCGTCACGCAGGTCTTCACCGGCGGGGACCAGCCCAAGGCGGCCATGGTCGCCGCGGGCGACTTCGCGCAGGTCAACATCCCGACGACCATGAAGGTCGGCACGGACGCGAAGGTGTTCCCGTTCCCGGCGGTCGGTGACAACGGGCCGGTGGTCTCGGGCGGCGACGCGGCCGTGATCCTTCAGGACTCGAAGGGGGCGCAGGCCCTGGCCACCTGGCTCGCCTCGCCGGACGCGGCCCAGATCCAGGCCAAGCTGGGCGGCTACCTCTCGCCGAACAAGAACGTGCCGAACTCCGCGTACCCGAACGCGGTGCAGCAGAGGATCGCCAAGGCGCTCATCGACGCCGGTGACGACTTCCGCTTCGACATGTCCGACCAGGCCCCGCAGGCCTTCGGCGGCACGCCCGGCAAGGGCGAGTGGAAGATCCTCCAGGACTTCCTGAAGAACCCGAAGGACGTCGCGGGGGCACAGCAGAAGCTGGAGGCCGAAGCGGCCGCGGCCTACGGAGGCTGACGGCATGACGTCGGCCACGGCGGCAGGGGGCGTCAAGCCCCCTGCCGTTGGCAAGTCGCGCAAGAGTGTGACCGGCACCCGCAGGATGGTCGCGGCGCTGTTCCTGCTGCCCGCGCTCGTCCTGCTCGGCGCGCTCGTGGTGTACCCGATCGGGTACTCGGTGGTCCGCAGCTTCTACGACCAGTCCGGCGACGGCTTCGCCGGGATCGACAACTACAAGGCCCTCTTCACCGACGAGGGCATCCGCACCGCGCTGAAGAACAACATCATCTGGGTGGTGTTCGCGCCGACGGTCGCGACGGCGCTCGGCCTGATCTTCGCGGTGCTGACCGAACGGGTGCGCTGGGGCACGGCCTTCAAGCTGGTCGTCTTCATGCCGATGGCGATCTCGATGCTGGCGGCGGGCATCATCTTCCGCCTGGTGTACGACCAGGACCCCGACAAGGGCGTCGCGAACGCGGTGTGGGTGGGCGTGCACGACACCTTCGCCCAGTCGTCGGCGTTCCCGAAGGCCCACCCGGGCCGTCAGTCGCCGCTGGAGCCGGCGGGCGGGGGCGCCTTCATCACCAAGTCGCCCGTCCGCACGGGCGAGACCGTCTCGCTGCCTCTGGTGGGTGTCGCGCCGGACCTGATGCCGGACGGCGCGAAGCCGGCGGTGGCGCCGAAGCCCGAGCCGGACAAGGTCACCGGTACGACCTGGCAGGACTTCACACGGGGCAAGGGCGTGGGGACGCTCAACCGGGTCGACTCGTCCGAACTGGGCTATGCCGGCATGAGGATCGAGGCCGTGAAGGACGGCAGGGTGGTGGCGTCGGCGACGGCAGCGGGCGACGGCACCTTCACGCTGCCGGCCTCGGCCGACGGTGCCCAACTCCGGCTTCCCAACAGCAACTTCAAGGAGCCGTACAACGGGCTGGACTGGCTCGGCCCGTCCCTGGTCACCCCGTCCATCATCGGCTCGTACATCTGGATGTGGGCGGGCTTCGCGATGGTGCTGATCGCGGCCGGGCTCGCGAGCGTGCCCCGGGAGCTGCTGGAGGCCGCCCGGGTCGACGGCGCGAGTGAGTGGCAGGTGTTCAGACGGGTCACGGTGCCGTTGCTGGCGCCGGTCCTCGCGGTCGTCACCGTCACCCTGATGATCAACGTGCTGAAGGTCTTCGACCTGGTCTTCATCATCGCCCCCGGCTCCTCCCAGGACGACGCGAACGTCCTGGCCCTGGAGCTGTACCGCAAGGGGTTCTCCGAGGACCAGCCGGGCATCGCCAGCGCCATCTCGGTGTTCCTGCTGCTGCTCGTTATCCCGGTGATGTGGTTCAACGTGCGTCGGCTGAGGCGGGAGGTGCGGCGATGAAGGCGAAGCAGTCGCTGGGGTCCCGGCTCGCCGAAGGCGTCAGCGGTGGGCTGGTGAGGGTGTTGCTCATCGTCGTCGGCCTGTTCTGGCTGGTGCCGACGATCGGTCTGCTGCTGTCCAGTCTCCGCTCGCCGGAGGACATCGCGGCGAGCGGCTGGTGGAAGGTGTTCACCGAGCCGTCGCAGCTCACGTTCGACAGCTACGCCAAGCTGCTGGAGAACGAAGACATCACCAGCAGCCTGGTCAACACGGTGTGGATCACCGTGCCGGCGACCCTGCTGGTCGTCATCATCGGCTCGCTGGCGGGTTACGCCTTCGCCTGGATGGAGTTCCCCGGCCGTGACTGGTGGTTCCTGGGCGTGGTCGGCCTGTTGGTCGTGCCGGTGCAGGTCGCGCTGATCCCGATCGCCGAACTCTTCGGCTCCATCGGCATCTTCGGCTCGGTGATCGGCGTGGTGCTCTTCCACGTCGGCTTCGGTCTGCCCTTCGCGGTGTTCCTGCTGCGGAACTTCTTCGCGGAGATCCCGAGGGAGCTGCTGGAGGCGGCGCGCCTGGACGGGGCGGGTGAACTGCGCCTGTTCTTTCGTGTGGTGATGCCACTCGGCGCCCCGGCGATCGCGGCCCTCGGCATCTTCCAGTTCCTGTGGGTGTGGAACGACTTGCTGGTCGCGCTGATCTTCTCGGACTCCGGGAGCCAGCCGATCACGGTCGCACTCCAGACGCAGGTACGGCAGTTCGGCAACAACATCGACGTGCTGGCACCCGGCGCGTTCATCTCGATGGTGGTCCCGCTGGCCGTCTTCTTCGCGTTCCAGCGGCAGTTCGTGTCCGGCGTGATGGCGGGAGCCGTCAAGTAGCGTTCAGAGCAAGGAAGTTGGAGGGGCGGACCGGTCGCGGTCCGCCCCTCGCGCGTTCCCCCGGATGCCGTAGCCGCCGTAACCAACTCACCCCACCGGCCGTTCCCGGGCCGAACGCCCGCGCCGACCGATGGATGGCCTCTTGCCCAGGTTCAGTGTCATTGTCCCCGCGTACCAGGTTCAGGCGTACCTGCACGAGTGCCTCGAATCGGTGCTCTCCCAGTCCTGTCCCGATCTCGAACTGATCGTCGTCGACGACTGCTCGCCGGACGCGTGCGGCGCGATCATCGACGAGTTCGCCGCCCGCGACGCGCGCGTCCACCCCGTCCACCTGCCCGAGAACGTCGGCCTGGGCCGCGCGAGAAACGCCGGCGTGGCGCACGCAAGCGGCGACTACCTGCTGTTCCTCGACAGCGACGACACCCTCACACCCGACGCGCTGCGGTCGATCGCGGACCGGCTGAAGGAGACGGGCGATCCGGACGTCCTGGTCTTCGACTACGCGCGCACCTACTGGACGGGGGAGGCGATCCGCAACCAGGCGGCCCTCCAGCTCACCGAGCAGGGCCCGGCCCCGTTCCGCCTGGAGGACCGGCCGGGCCTGCTGAGGCTGCTGATGGTTGCCTGGAACAAGGCCTACCGGCGGGAGTTCGTCGAGGAGAAGGGGTTCGCGTTCCCGCCCGGGTACTACGAGGACACGCCGTGGACGTACCCGGTGCTGATGACCGCGGAGTCGATCGCGACCCTGGACCGCGTCTGCGTGCACTACCGGCAGCGGCGGCAGGGCAGCATCCTGCGCACCACCAGCGAGCGGCACTTCGACGTCTTCGAGCAGTACGACCGGATGTTCGCGTTCCTGGAGGAGCGCCCCGAGCTGGCCCGCTGGCGGCCGGTGCTGTTCCGCCGCATGGTCCATCACCTGGCGATCGTGTACTCCCGGCGGGACCGGCTGCCCCCCGGCTCGCGCGCGGACTTCATGCGCCGGGCCCGCGCCCACTACCGCCGCTACCGCACCCGGGGCGCCCCCGTCCCCCTGCGCGCCCGGGTGCAGCACACCCTGATCCGCTTCGGCCTGCACCGCACGTACCGCACGCTCCAGCTGGTGTCGGCCCTGCACCGCGGCGCCGCGCGGACCACCGGGGAGCTGCTGCGCGGTCTGCGGTCCGCCGCACTCAGGCTTCACTACCGCGTCCAGCGCTGTCTCCCGCTGCGCGCCGACCGGGCCGTCTTCACCGCCTACGACGGCCGCGGCCACAGCTGCAACCCGGGCGCGCTGGAGTCCGCGTTCCGGGATCTCGCGCCGCACATCCGCACGGCGTGGATCGCCCGTCCCGAGCACCACCACACCATCCCGCCGGGCACGCGCCGCCTCGTCCCCGGCACGGCCGCCTACTGGACGGCACTGGCCCGCTCCGCCTACCTGGTCACCAACACCGCATTCGACCACCGCCTGGTCAAGCGCCGGGGCCAGACCCTGATCCAGACCGGGCAGGGCACCCCGCTGGGGCACATCGGCCTCGACCTCCAGGAACGCCCGGCGGCGGCCCGGGGCAGGGACTTCGCCCGGCTGCTCAAGGGCGTCGACCAGTGGGACTACGTGCTGTCCGCCAACCGCCACACCACCCTCACCCACGAGCGCGTCCACCCCGGCCGCTACACCACGCTGGAGTACGGCTACCCCCGCAACGACGTGTTCCGCACGGCGACCGAAGCGGACGTGGCCCGGCTGCGCGCCTCGCTCGGCATCCCGGAGGGCACGGTGGCGATCCTCTACGCGCCGACGCACCGCGACTACCGACGCTCCCAGCGCCACGCCCTCGACCTCCAGCGGATCGTGCGCCGCCTGGGCCCGCGCTTCCTCGTGCTGGCCCGCGCCCACCACGCCTACGACGCCCCGCTGACCAGCACCTGCGGCCGGGTCGTCGACGTCAGCGACCACCCGAGCGTGGAGTCCCTGTGCCTGGCCTCGGACGCCCTGGTCACGGACTACTCGTCGCTGATGTTCGACTACGCCAACCTGGACCGGCCGATCGTGATCCACGCCGACGACTGGGAGGCGTACGAGGCGGCCCGCGGTACCTACTTCGACCTGCGCTCCTTCCCGCCGGGCGCGGTCGCGCGCGGCGAGGACGAGCTGATCGACATCTTCGCCACCGGCCACTGGCGCGGCTCCCGGTCGGCCCAGCTGCGCTCGGCGTTCCGGGAGCGGTTCTGCACGTACGACGACGGCCGGGCCGCCGAGCGGGTCGTCCGCCGGGTCGTCCTCGGGGAATCGGAGCTGCCGCCGGTCGTGCCGCTCGACGAACGCCGGCCGGTGCCGTCGGCGGCGGCCTCGCTGGTGCGCGAGCCGCTCGCCACGGTGCCGCAGCCGGCCGTCGTCGTGGACAGCCTCTGAACCCGGTTCTCGAGTGGGAGTCCGAATGCCCTCCAGCCCGTCGCGGCCGTCCCCGAGCCGGCCGCCCTCCTGGCGCCCGTCCGGGCGGCCGGGACGCCCCAGGGGGTTTCCCGGCCGCCCGGACGGGCGCCCCCTCGCGTCACCTGACGCGGTCCCCGCTTCCGAAGACCCTCGCCCCTCGACAGAAAGAGCAGAATGCCCCGCTTCAGCATCGTCGTCCCGTCCCATGGGGTCGCGGGCCGGCTGTCCCAGGCGCTGGACTCGATCCTCGCCCAGTCGTTCGGCGACTTCGAGCTGATCCCGGTGTGCGACGCGCCCGACTCACCCGCGGCGGACGTCGTCGCCGGGTACGCCGAGCGGGACTCCCGGGTGACGCCGGTGCACTCGCCGCCGTCGGCCGGCCTGGCCGGGGCGCGCAACACCGGGCTGCGGTCGGCGGTCGGCGGCCATGTGCTGTTCCTCGACGGGGACGACGTCCTGGTCCCGGGGGCGCTGGCGGCGCTGGACGCCCGGCTGGGCGCGGTCGGCGACGTCGACGTCCTGTACTTCGAGCACGAGCGCACCCCCTGGTGGGAGGGCGAGCCGGCCAACCCGGCCGCGCCCCTGCTGGCCGGGACACCGGACGGCGCCTTCTCCCCCGACCGGGCCCCGCGGCTGACGGGCGTGGCACTGCCGGCGTGGAGCGCGGCCTACCGCCGGGGCTTCCTCACCGAGCAGGGCCTCGCCTTCCCCGGGGACCACTTCACCGACACCGGTTTCGGCGGTCTGGTCGCCCTGCGGGCGGAGCGGGTTGCGGCCCTGCGCACGGTCGTCGTCCGGCATCTGCTGCGCCGGCAGGGCAACCGTCTCAACCTGCCCGGGGAACACCACGCCGAGCTTCTCGACCAGACCGAGCTGGTGCTGACGCGGGCCGTGGAGCAGGGGTTGCCGGCGGACCGGCTGAGGCCGCTGTTCGAGCAGCTCTTCGCCGCCGTGCTGAAGACGGCCGCCCATCCCCGGCGGCTGCCGGCCGGGCGGCGCGCCTTCTTCCGCCGGGCGAGCGCGCTCTACCGGCAGCACCGCCCCGCGGGCCACCAGCCGCCCGGCGGCAGCCTCGGCGTCCAGCACCGGCTGCTGGCGGCCGGATCGTACGCGGCGTTCCGCACCCTGCGCGCCGCCAACCAGAGGGCCGCGCGGGCCGCCGCGCTGCTCCCGCGCCCCCGGGGACTGCGCACCCGCCTGCGCTACGCGGCGGGCCTGCGCCTCCCCCTCGACGAGAACCTCGCCGTGTACTGCGCGTACTGGGGCCGCGGCTACGCCTGCAACCCGGCCGCGATCCACGCCAAGGCCCGCGAACTCGCCCCGCACCTCCGCTCGGTGTTCCTGGTGGAGCCCGACGCGGTGGACAGCGTGCCGAAGGACGTGGAGTACGCGGTGATCGGCAGCCGGAAATACTGGCGGGTGCTGGCCCGCGCCAAGTACCTCGTCAACAACGCCAACTTCGCGGACGCCGTCGTCAAACGCCCCGGCAGTGTGCACCTCCAGACCCAGCACGGCACACCGCTGAAGAAGATGGGCGCCGACCAGGCGACGTACCCCGTGGTGGCCGCGGCGACCGGGAGCTTCGCCAGACTGCTGGCCCGGGTCGACCGCTGGGACTACAACCTCACCTCCAACCGCCACTCCACCGAGATGTGGGAGAAGGCGTTCCCCGGCGCGCACGAGACCCTCGAGTACGGCTATCCGCGCAACGACGTCTACTGCACGGCGTCCGCCGAGGACGTCGCCCGCGCCCGCAAGGAGCTGGGCGTCCCCGACGGCAAGAAGGCCCTGCTCTACGCGCCCACGCACCGCGACTACGCCACGGGCTTCGCGTCGGGCCTGGACCTGGCGGAGTTCTGCGAGGCGATCGGCGACGACTACGTGGTGCTGCTGCGCGCCCACTACTTCTACGACCAGGGGTCGAGCCGGGGCGGCGGCCGGATCATCGACGTCACCGGGCACCGCTCCTCGGAGGACGTGTGCCTGGCCGCCGACGCGCTGATCACCGACTACTCGTCGATCATGTTCGACTACGCCAACCTGGACCGCCCGATCGTCGTGTACGCCGACGACTGGGAGGTCTACCGCGAGGTCCGGGGCGTCTACTTCGACCTGATGGAGTCCCCGCCCGGCCGGGTCGCCCGTACGCCCGAGGAACTGGCGGCCGTCTTCCGCGACGGCGGCTGGGCGGACGAGTCCGCCACGGCCCTGCGCGCCGCGTTCCGGGAGCGCTTCTGCCAGTTCGACGACGGGCGAGCCGCCGAGCGCGTCGTACGCCGGGTGCTGCTGGGGGAGCCGCCCGAGTCGATCCCGCCCGTGATCCCGCTCGCGGAGCGCGTCCCGGCCCCCGCCGCCACCCTCGTAAGGAGCTGACCGAAGAAGTGCCCCGCTTCAGCATCATCGTCCCCGTCTACAAGGTGCAGGGCTTCCTGCGCGAGTGTCTCGACTCGGTGCTCGGCCAGTCGTACGGCGACTTCGAGGTGATCGCCGTGGACGACCGCTCGCCGGACGGCAGCGGTGCGATCCTCGACGAGTACGCGGCCCGCGACGCCCGGGTGCGGGTGCTGCACCTGCCCGAGAACGTCGGCCTGGGCCGGGCCCGCAACGCCGGCCTGGAGCAGGCGGCCGGCGACTACGTCCTGTTCCTCGACAGCGACGACCACTACACGCCGGGCCTGCTGGCGGCCGTCGCCGCGCGTCTGGAGGTGACGGGCGACCCGGACATCCTGGTGTTCGACCACGTGCGCACCCACTGGTGGGGCCGGGGCGGGCGCAGTGAGGCGGCGGACCTGCTGGCCGCGGCGGGCACGGACACCTTCGGCATCCGGGAGAGCCCCCAGTACCTGAACCTCTTCCTGGTCGCCTGGAACAAGGCGTACCGCCGGTCCTTCTTCCAAGGGCACGGCCTGCAGTACGCGCCGGGGCTGTACGAGGACGCGCCGGTCACCTACCGGTCGATGGTGCTGGCGGAGCGGATCGCCTGCCTGGACCGGATCGGGGTGGAGTACCGGCAGCGCAGGCAGGGCGCGATCACCAAGACGCCGGGGCGCCGGCACTTCGACATCTTCCCGCAGTACGAGGGCCTGTTCGCGTTCCTGGAGCAGCGCCCCGACCTCGACTGGGCGCGGCCGCCGCTGCTGGAGCGGGCCCTGGACCACATGCTGTTCGTGCTGGCCAGGGAGGACCGGGTACGGCCCGCGGACCGGGGCGACTTCTACCGCGAGATCCGCTCCTTCCACCGCCGTCACCTCCCCGAGGGCGGCTTCCCGAAGCCGGACGGCTGGCGCGGGGTCGAGATGCGGGTCGTGGCGTCGGCGCCCTACGCGTCGTACGCGGCGGTGCGGAGCCTGCGGGACCTGCGCGCGGCGGCCCTGGGCGGGCAGCGGCGGGTGGCGCGGAAGGCGTCGGACGTCGCCGTGCGCACCTGGTACCGGGCCCAGTCGAAGCGGCCGCTCGATCCGCATCTCGCCGTCTACTCGGCGACCCACCACCGGGGCGTGTCCGGCGACCCGGCCGCGATCCACGCCAAGGCGCGCGAACTCGCCCCGCACATCCGGGGCGTGTGGGTGGTCAGGGAGGACGCGGTGGACGCGCTGCCGCCCGGCATCGACCACGTCACGCCGGGCTCGCGGCGCTACCACGAGGTCATGGCGCGGGCCACGTACTGGGTGAACAACGTCAACTGGCCCGGCACCCTCGCCAAGCGGCCCGGCAGCGTCCACATCCACACCCACCAGGGCACCCCGCTCAAGTACATGGGCGCCGACCTGCTGACCAAGCCGGGCGCCCGGCACGGCTTCGACGTGCCGCAGATGCTGCGCCGCGCCGACCGCTGGGACTACAGCCTGGTCGCCGGGCGGCACGCGGAGCGGGCCTGGGAGCGGGCGTACCCGTGTCACTTCGCCTCGCTGCGGACCGGCAGCCCGCGCAACGACGTGCTGGTCGGCGCCGGCCCGGAGCGGGGCCTGGCCGTGCGCGAGCGGCTCGGCATCCCCGCCGACCACACGGCCGTGCTGTACGCGCCGACCCGCCGCGACTACCGGCGGGGCGGCCACGTGGACCGGTTCGACCTGGCCCGGTTCGCCGCGGACCTCGGCCCCGGCCACACGCTCGTCGTCCGTCTGCACCCGTCGCTGGCCCAGGGCGTGGCGCGCGGCCTGGGTCTCGCCGACCTGCACCGGCGGGGAGTCGTGGTGGACGCGACGGACGAGCCGCACGTCGAGGACGTGCTGCTCGCCTCCGACGCGCTGGTCACCGACTACTCCGCCCTGATGTTCGACTACGTCCTGCTCGACCGGCCGGTCGTGGTGCACGCCGACGACTGGGGCGCGTTCACGGCGAGCCGGGGCGCCTACTTCGACATCACGGCCGACGCCCCGGGGCACGTGTCGCGCTCGTACCGGGAACTGGCCTGGCTGTTCGCGTCCGGCACCTGGCAGGACGCGGAGTCGGCGCGGCTGCGGGCGGGCTTCCGGGAGCGGTACTGCGAGTTCGAGGACGGACAGGCCGCCGAGCGCGTCGTACGCCTGCTGATGCTGGGCGAGCGGGGCGGTGCGCTGCTGCCCGCGGCCCGGCGGATCCCGGGGCTGCGTGCCCGGTCCGGGGCGCTGGTCGAGCGATGAGAACTCCCGCCGGCCCCGCAGCCGTTCCCTCCCTGCCCGGCCAGCGGGCCTCCTCGGCACGGCCCCCGGCCGCCGTGGAGCGGCTGCGGCCGGTGCACTGGTGGCACGCGGCACTGGTCGCCGTACCGACCGCGGCCCTGTTCGTGCTGGGCTACCGGCGGCGCTGGATCTGCGACGACGGGCTGATCTATCTGCGTCCGGTCCGGCAGATCCTGGCGGGCAACGGGCCCGTGTTCAACGTGGGGGAACGGGCGGAGAGCTCGACCGGCACCCTGTGGCAGTGGCTGCTCGCGCTCGGCACCTGGGTCACCGGCGAGGATCCGGCGTTCCTCGCCGTCGGGCTGGGGCTGCTGCTGAGCACGGCCGGATTCGCGCTCGCCCTGATCGCCACGTGCCGGCTGCACCGGGGCGCGGGGCTGCTGCTCCCGGCCGGCGTGTTCGTGCTGCTGGCCGTGCCCCCGTTCTGGTCGTACATGACCTCGGGCCTGGAGAGCGGCCTCGGCGCCTGCTGGACCGGCCTGTCGTGGTGGCTGCTGACGGGCACCCGGCGCGGTCAGGAGGCCCGGGTTACCAGGGCCGCCGCCTTCGTGTTCGGACTGGGGCCGCTGGTCCGGCCCGATCTCGCGGTGGTCACGGCGTGCTTCCTGGCGGCCCAGTGGTGGGTGCTGCGCCCGTCCCGGCGGGGCACCGCGGCGATGCTGGCCTCGGCGGTGGCGCTGCCGCTGGCGTACGAGGTGTTCCGGGCCGGGTACTACGGGATCCTGGTGCCGCTGCCCGCCATCGCCAAGGAGGCGAGCGCCAGCGACTGGGGCCGGGGCGCCGGCTATGTGCAGGAGACGCTCGGACCCTACTGGCTGTGGCCCGTCGTGCCCGTGCTCGCCGCCCTGGCCGTCCTCCTCGTGCGGCGCGTCCGCCGGGAACGGCGGGACCGCGCCCCGGGGCGGGCCTCGCTCGCGGTGCTGCTGGCGCCGCTCGCGGCGGGTGCGCTGCTGGCCGGGTACGTCGTCCGCGTCGGCGGCGACTACATGCACGCCCGCATGATCCTGCCCGCCCTCCTGCTGCTGCTCCTGCCGGTCCTGGTCGTGCCCGCGACCAGGTTCACGGGGGTCGCGAGCGCGCTGCTGCTGGTGTGGCTGGGCGCTGCGGTCAGCCCGCTGCGGGCACCGTTCGACGTGCGCAGCACGCCCGGCTCCTTCAACGTGCGCAGCTCCGACGTGGAGGGCCTCGGCGACCACAACCCGGTGCGCACCGCCACCTGGGTGGACAACTGGCCGGCCCTGCCGGAGGGGCGCGGCATGCTGGCGCGGGCCGCGCGGGCGCCGCGGCCGACGCTGCTGTACTTCGACGCCGGGCGCCGACTGCACGCCACGCCGATGCGGGAGGACTCCCCGTACCAGGTGGTGATCGTGGGACGTCATCTCGGTGTCACGGGAGCCGCGGCACCGCTCGACGCCTATGTCAACGACGCCTGGGGGCTGGCCAGTCCCGTCGGCGCGCACCTCGCGCTGGAGCGCTGGAGCTGGCCCGGGCACGAGAAGTTCCTGCGCAACCATTGGGTCTTCGCGGAGTGGGCGGTGGAGCACCCGCCGCAGCGCGACCTGCTGCGGGCCGGGGCCTCGCGGGAGGCGGTCGAGGCGGCGCGGGCCGCGCTGGGCTGCGGCGAGCTGGCCGAGCTGAAGGAGTCGGTGCGCGCGCCGCTGACCGCCGAGCGGTTCCTGCGGAACCTCACGGGGGCCTTCGAGCGGACGCGGTTCCGGTTCGCGCGCTGGCCGGTCGCGGCGGAGCGGGCGCTGTGCGACTGACGGCGGCAGGCGGGCGTATCGGCAGGTGGGTGTAGTCGCCTCACCCGATGAAGTGACCCGGGGTCAGGGCTCCGGTACGGGCGGGAACATTCGGCGCATGCCCCAGACCCTCCCCTTTCCCGCAGTCCTGTGAGCGCCGGAGTCCTCGTCCGGCGGACCGTGCGCGGCGCGACGGCGCTGCGCGGCGGCCGTGTGGGGCGGCTGACGCCGTACCAGCTCTTGGGCGCCCTGTTCTGGCTGGTGATGACGCTGGCGTTCTGGCGGGTCCCGCTGTGCTGCGACGCCGGACAGCACGCGGCGGTCGTCGAGCGTCTCAAGGCCGATCTGCTGCATCCGGCCCACACCATGGCCGATCTGCCGGGCGAGGGCAGCCCGTACTACGGGCCGTACGCCGTCGCCCAGGGCGTCCTGGCGCGGCTGACGGGGCTGTCCGGCTGGGCGGTGGTGAAGCTCGCCGGGCCGGTGCACCTGCTGGTGCTGCTGACGGGGATCGGCCGTTTCGTCCGGGCCCTCACCCCGCGCCCGTGGGCGCCGGTCCTGGCGCTGCTGTTCATGACGCTGCTGTGGGGCACCGCGCGGCTCCTGTGGAGCGGTTACCTCGGGCTGATGTCGATGACGACGAACCTGGGCTATCCGTCCGCGGTCGCGATCGGGCTGACGTTCTGGGCGTGGGCCTGGACCTGCGTGCGCGCGCGTGAGGACGCCCCGTCCGTGCGGTTCGTCGGTCCGAGCGGGCTCGGCGGCTGGTGGGGGTACGCCGGGATCGGCGTCCTGTACGGGCTGATCCTGCTCACCCACCCCGTCACGGCGGCCTCGGCGCTCATCGGGGCGGTGGCGATCGTGGCGTCGCGGCAGCGGGGGTGGCGCCGGCCGGTCGTGGCGCGCTGGGCGCTCACCGGTGGGGCCTGCGCGGCGGTCGCCGTGTCGTGGCCGTACTACGACGTCCTGTCGCTGGTGGGCGACACCGGCATGGACGCGATGCACCGGCGGCTGTACGAGGGGATGCTCGCCAACTCCTGGCTGGCGCTGCTCGGCCTGCCCGCGCTGTGGGTGCGGGCCCGCAGGTCGGTGCGTGACCCGCTGGTGCTGATGTTCCTGCTGGAGTGCCTGCTGCTGGCGTACGGCTGGGTGAGCGGGCACTACACGTACGCCCGGGCCCTGTGGGCCGTGCTGGTGCCGCTCCAGTTCGCGCTGGCGGTGGAGCTGGCGGCGCCCCGGCCGTGGCGGCGGGCCCGGAGGGTGCTGGGCGGGGCGGCGGTGGCCGGGGTGTGCGTCGGGTTCGTCACCGTGCACGCCGGGGCGGTCGTGCCGCGCTCGGTCGACCCGGTGGGGTTCACGCAGCCGACGCGCTGGCCGTCGTACGACTGGGCGGCGCGGCACATCGGGCCGGGCGAGGTGGTGATCACCGACGGGTATCTGGCCGGCCACTCCATCGCCGGGTACGGGCCGAACCTCGCCGCACCCATCTGGCCCGACCCCGCCCTCGACGAACGGGAGCGCGAGCGCCGGGCGGCCGACGTCCGCGCCTATCTGGCCCCCGACTCGACCCGCGCCGAGCGGGCCGCCGTCGTCCGCCGCTATCACGTGCGCTGGCTGCTGCTGACGCGCTGGCACCCGGTGCCCGAGGAGGCCGTGGTGGTGGCGTGGAGCAGACGGACGGGGGAGGTGCTGGCGCGGGTCGGGGGGTGACGTGCCGGTGCCTACTCGATGATGAGGTCGACCTCGATGTTGCCGCGGGTGGCGTTGGAGTACGGGCAGACCTGGTGGGCCTGCTCGACCAGCTTGCGGCCGGTCGCCTCGTCCACGCTGTCGGGGAGCTCCACGCGGAGGATGACGGCGAGCCCGAAGCCCTCGCCCTGCTTGCCTATGGAGACCTCGGCGGTCACGGCGGCGTCGCTGACGTCGACCTTGGCCTGGCGGCCGACGAGGCCGAGGGCGCTGCCGAAGCAGGCGGCGTACCCGGCGGCGAAGAGCTGCTCGGGGTTGGTGCCCTGGCCGTTGCCGCCCATCGCCTGGGGTACCCCCAGCGCGAGGTCCAGCACGCCGTCGGAGCTGACGGCGCGGCCGTCGCGGCCGTGGGTGGCGGTGGCGACAGCGGTGTAGAGCGCGTCCATGGAAAACCTTCCCTCTCACACGTCAACGTTCGGCGGCCCTCTTCCGGGGCCGCCTGACACCCAGAATTAGAGCACACAATTAAGTTGCGCGCAATTGAATGGTGGGCACGAGCTATCCTGGAGGCATGAACACGCCGGACGACGACTGGCTCCGCCTGGACCAGCAGATCTGCTTCTCCCTGCACGCGGCATCCCGCGCCTTCAACGGCGTCTACCGCGGGATCCTCAGGGACCTCGGGCTCACGTACCCGCAGTACCTGGTGATGCTGGTGCTCTGGGAGCACGACGAGCTGCCCGTGAAGAAGCTCGGGGAGCACCTGCGCCTGGACTCCGGCACGCTGTCGCCGCTGCTCAAGCGGCTGGAGGCGGCGGGGCTCGTGCGCCGGGAGCGCAGTGCGCGTGACGAGCGCTCGGTGGAGGTGCGGCTGACCGGGGAGGGCGTCGCGCTGCGCCGGCGCGCTCTCCAGGTGCCGCGCCGGATCGCCGCCTCGACCGGCTTCGACACCGACGAGATCCGCACCCTGCGCGCCCGCCTCGACGAGCTCACCACCGCCCTGGACGCGGCAGCGTTCGCGGAGCAGCCGGGCGATTCACCGGCAGGCGAGCGGTCGTAGCGGAGGCGGGGGGCGCGGTGGACGCGCCGGGCGGCTCATCGGCGACGGTACGTCGGGCGTTGAGGGGCGCGGGGAACTGCGCGATCAACCACCAACGGCCGGCGCTCGACACGAGTCCCCGAACTGCCACGGCGCATGGGGAACGGCTCACCGGCGGTCGCCACCCCGGTGGACGGCTCGTCGGCGGCAGGTGCGTCCGCCGGTGCCCTCCGTACGTGGAGGCGAAGGATCACTCCGTCCCGGGTGTGTTCCTCGCGGACGGTGAACTCCTCCGCCAGGACGGCCAGTTTCGTGCGCTCGACCGGATCGGGCGGAGACCAGCGCGGGTCCAGCGCGTACGCCTCGGCGACGACCCAGACGCGGTCCACCGAGGCGAGCCTGTGCCGCAGGTCCCCGGGGGTCGCCTCACGGCCCCACAGCGTCCCGGACCGGGGCGCCGGCTCCCGCAGTGCGATGTCCCGGACCTGCCGGAACCCCTTGGGGTAGGCCAGCGCGGCGAGCCTCCCGACCGACGGCACGAACAGCACCGGGTCGCCGGGGCGCATCTGGCGGAGGGCGAGCGCGGAGACGACGGCGAGGTTGTCGGGGCGGTGTGCGGCGGACCGGTCCTGGCGGTGGACCGGGAGGTGGTGGACGAAGGTGACAGTGAGGGCGAGGACGCCCGTGACGCCCAGCAGGGCGTGCGCCTGCCGGCCGCCGGCCCGTACCCGGCGCCCGCCGAAGCGCAGCCGCCCCAGCACTCCGGCCACCCGCCCGGCCCCGGCGGCCACCAGCAGGGACGCCCCGGCCAGGGAGTAGAGCACGTACCGCTCGTGGAACAGCGGCCGCACCTGCGACACGGTCATCAGGATCCCCGGCGGCACGAGCAGCAGCGGGAGAGCGACCGCCGCCAGTCGCCGAGTCCGGAGCCCGACGGCCATCAGCAGCAGCGAGCCCCAGAAGACCGCCCCGGCCGGTCCGGGAGAGAAGTGCCGCACCAGCCTCTCGGCCTTGTCCCACCCGGGCGCCACCAGCCACGCCACCTGCCCGGACTGCCCCTGCGACACCCACACCAGCGGCAGCAGGAGCAGCACGACCGCTCCCGCCGCACGTCCCCAGCCGGACCAAGCGCTCCTCGGCACCCGCAGGAGGGCCAGCGTCGCCGCGTGCGCGCACAGCACCAGCACCGCCAGCTCGTGCAGCAGACAGGTCAGGGCGGCGACGCTGCCGTACGGCCACCAGGCCCGTGCGGTGGCCGCCTCCACCGCCCTGAGAAGCAGCAGCGTCGCCCCCGCCACGCCCGCCGCGACGAGCGTGTACGACCGTCCCTCCTGGGCGTAGTGGCCGGTCATCGGCGTGATGGCGTAGAGGAGACCGGCCCACAGGCCGATCCGTGGCCCGGCCAGCCGGACGCCGAGGGCCGCGACCAGGCCGGCGGTCGCGGCCGCCGCGCACACCGACGGCAGGCGCAGGACGACCTCGTCCGGGTGGACGGCGAGGACGGCGTGCATGAGCAGGTAGTACAGGCCGTGCACCGCGTCCACGTCGTGCAGCAGCCGCCAGATCTGTGGCACCGTGCGCTGCGCGACCTGGAAGGTGACGCTCTCGTCGCCCCACATGCCGCCCCGGTCCAGGCCCCACAGCCCGACCCCCAGCATCACCGCCATGGGAACCGCCACGGGCACCACGCCCGTGCCGAACCGGCCGCTCCCCCTGGACTGCGCGCTCATCACGGCCCGATTCTGTGACGTTACGCTGATTCTCGTGACACTTGATGGTGTGTTACCACTTTCATGTCATTCGCCCGGCTTACGATCCGCCTTAATGAATGCCGTACAGAACCCCCAGGAGAGGCCCCTTGCCCAGGTAGCCGTCGTGGTCATCGGCTACGACGACGCCGCCCATGTGACGGACGCCGTGCGCTCGGCGCTCGCCCAGGGCCCCGCCGTGCGCGAGGTCGTGGCCGTCGACGACTCCTCGGCGGACGGCAGCGCCGGCCTCCTCGACCGGCTCGCCGCGTCGGAACCCCGTCTGAAGGTCATCCGCCGCCGGGCCAACAGCGGCGGCTGCGGCACCCCGCGCAACACCGGGCTCGACGCCGTGACGTCGCCGTACGTGATGTTCCTGGACAGCGACGACGTCCTGCCGCCCGGCGCGGTCGACGCCCTGCTCGACGCGGCGACCGGCGCGCACGCGGAGGTCGCGGGCGGCCTGTGCGTACGCCGGGAACTGCCGTCGGGGCGCGAAGTACCCTGGCAGGCGCGCCTGTACGCACTCCACGCCGCTGTACCGCACCCCGCGCAGCGCCCGCGCCTGGTCCACGACACGCTCTGCGTCAACAAGCTCTACCGCACCGGCTTCCTGCGCGAGCACGGCATCCGCTTCCCCGAGGGCCGCTTCCCGTACGAGGACGTCGTCTTCACCGCGCGCGTGCTGGCCGCGGCCCCGCGCATCGCCCTGGTCCCGGACCGGGTGTACGTCTGGCACGTGCGCCGGTCCGCCGAGCGGCTGTCGATCTCACTGGACCGGTCCGGCGTCGAGAACTGGCGGGCCCGTACGGAGGCGTGCCGGCAGGCGTACGAGGTCCTGCTGGGCGCCGGGCAGAAGGAACTCGCGCGGGTCGCGCGCGCCAAGTTCCTCGACCACGACCTGCGGATGTACCTGCGTGAACTGGGGTTGCGCGACGCCGCCTACCGGCGCGCGTGGTGGGAGATCACGCGGGCGCATCTCGCGGAGTACGACGCGGACGACTGGGCCCGCGACCCGGCTGCTCCCGGCCGGCTGGCCGGGCGGGTCGTCATGGCCTCCCCGGAGCCGCGCGACCTGCCCCGGCTGCGGGAACTGGCGGCCCGCCCGGCCCGGCTGTACCCGCCGTACGCCCGAGCCGCGGACGGAACGCCCGTCTGGTCGGAGGATCTCCCGCAGGTCTCCCTGGAGCCCCTGCTCACCCGGCCCGTGCCCGTGCTGCCCCTCGCCGTCGACGCGGAACTGCGGCCACGCGCGCGTGGCGCCCGGCTGCGGCTGCGCCTGCACGAGCTGTACGGCCGGGTGGCGCAGGCGGGCCCGGAGGCGGTGGAGGTGGAATGGCGGCACCGGGACGACGGCAACGAAGCCGTCCGCGGTACGACCGCGCTGGTGCCGTCGGCCGGCACCTGGTCGGCGGAGACGACCGTGAACCTCCCCGCGCTGGCCGCGCACGGCGTGGGCACCTGGGACCTGCGCCTTCGCATCCGCTTCCGCGACGGCGTGAGCCGCGACGTCACGGCGCACGCCCTCACGGGCGCCGGTCTGCTGCGCCGCAGCGCCCTCCCGAGCCCCCGGCACGGCGTGGTGCTCGTACAGCCGTACGCCACCCACTCCGGCGCGCTGGCGCTGCGCGTCGCGCCCGGCGCACGCGGTGTGCTGTCCGTCGCACGCGGACGGCTGCGCCGCCTGCTTCACTGAGAGCACGACGCGTATCGGCACGGAGCACCACCACGGGCCAATTGACGAGGGGACGGCCGCACATGACCTGGTTGATCACCGGCGGCGCCGGCTACATCGGAGCGCACGTCGTACGGGCGATGACCGCGGCGGGGGAACAGGCGGTGGTGTACGACGACCTGTCCACCGGGATCGCCGAGCGCGTCCCCGACGGAGTGCCGCTGGTGGTGGGTTCGACACTGGACGGCGAGCGGCTCGCGCGCACCCTCGCGGACCACTCGGTCACCGGCGTCGTCCACCTCGCGGCGAAGAAGCAGGTGGGCGAGTCGGTCGAGCAGCCGCTGCACTACTACCGGGAGAACGTCGAGGGCCTGCGGGTCCTGCTGGACGCGGTGACGGCGGCGCGGGTGCCGTCCTTCGTCTTCTCCTCCTCGGCGGCGGTGTACGGCATGCCGGACGTGGACCTGGTCACGGAGGAGACGCCCTGCGTGCCCATGTCGCCCTACGGCGAGACGAAGCTGGCCGGTGAGTGGCTGGTGCGCGCGACGGGCCGGGCGACCGGGCTGTCGACCGCGTCCCTGCGCTACTTCAACGTGGCCGGGACGGCGGGCCCGGAGCTCGCGGACGTCGGCGTGTTCAACCTCGTCCCGATGGTCTTCGAGAAGCTCACGGAGGACGCGCCGCCGCGCATCTTCGGCGACGACTACCCGACCCCGGACGGCACCTGCGTACGCGACTACATCCATGTCGTCGACCTGGCCGAGGCCCATGTCGCGGCGGCCCGGGTCCTGCGCTCCTCCCCCGGCCGCGACCTCACCCTCAACATCGGCCGGGGTGAAGGCGTCTCCGTCCGCGAGATGATCGACCGCATCAACACGGCCACCGGCTACGACCGGCCGCCCACGGTCACGCCCCGCCGCCCGGGCGACCCGGCCCGCGTCGTCGCCTCCGCCGAGCGCGCGGCCGCGGAACTGGGCTGGAAGGCCCGGCACGACGTCCAGGACATGATCACGTCGGCGTGGGAGGGCTGGGTGCGTCTGCATCCGGAGGCGGTGCGGGGCTGATCGGCGGCGCGGGGCTGATCCGCGGTGCGGGGCTGATCCGCGGCACCTGACGGAAACGCCCCTACAGCGCCTACAACCCCTACAACGCCTTCAGCGCCGCCGCCGTAGCCCGGGCCAGCGACCCCAGGTACCCCTTGGGCAGCTTCGGGCTGCGGATCACCACCGAGCGCCAGTAGAGCGGCCCGGAGATCAGGTCGAGGGCCAGGTCGTGGTCGAGGCCCCGGCGGAGTTCGCCGCGGCCTTCCGCCGCCGTGACGATGCCGGTGGCGACCCCGTCCTGGCCCTCGCGCAGGGCCTTCTGGAGGGCCTCGGCGATCTCGGGGTTGCGAGCCGCCTCGGCCTGGAGGTCGGGGATGACCTGCGAGGCCACGGGGTGGCGCAGCGCGCGCGAGGTCACCTCGTACAGCAGCCGCAGGTCGCCCTCCAGCGAGCCGGTGTCCGGCGCGGGCAGGCCCTGCACCGCGAGCGCCGAGACGATGTCAAGGACCAGGTGCAGCTTCGAGCGCCAGCGGCGGTACACCGCCGTCTTCCCGACCCCCGCCCGGCGCGCGATCCCCTCGATGGACATCCGCGCGTAGCCGACGGCCGCGAGCTCCTCGAAGACGGCCGCCCGGATGGCTTCCGTCACGTCCTCCCGCAGTACGGCCGCCCCCGCGGGGGCCCGGCGGCGCCGGGGCTGCTGGGGCTCGTCGGGCTTCGTCGTCATGCCGACAGCATAGGGCGTCACGACGAAACGGTTGCGTTCCGACGCTGGGACGGCATACGCTCGCGTTGCGACGATACGGTCCCGTCCCGACGTAAGAAATCGTGAAGAGTCCGGTAAGAACCGCCCCACCGCCTCACTCCTCGCGACCCCCCAGGTCCCGCACCCCCCTCGAACGAAAGCAGCGGATGTGAGCCAGGTCCTCCACACACCGCCCCAAGCACCGGCCCCGGCCCCGACCCCGGCCGCCGACGACCTCGCGGCCCTCGCCGCCCGCCACGGCCTCTCCGTCAGCGGCGCCCGCCCCTCCCTGCCCGAGTACGTCCGCCAGCTCTGGGCCCGGCGCCACTTCATCACCGCGTTCGCCACCGCCAAGCTCACCGCCCAGTACAGCCAGGCGAAGCTCGGCCAGGTCTGGCAGGTGATGACCCCACTGCTGAACGCGGCGGTCTACTACTTCATCTTCGGCGTGCTGCTCGGCACCAAGCACGGGGTGCCGGACTACATCCCGTTCCTGGTCACGGGCGTGTTCATCTGGACGTTCACGCAGAGCTCGATCATGGCGGGCACCCGCGCCATCTCCGGCAACCTCGGCCTGGTGCGCGCCCTGCACTTCCCGCGCGCCGCGCTGCCCCTGTCGTTCTGTCTCCAGCAGCTCCAGCAGCTGCTGTTCTCGATGGGGGCCCTGGTCGTCATCCTGCTCTGCTTCGGCGTGCCGGTCGGCGTGTCCTGGCTGCTGGCGCTGCCGGCGCTGTTCCTCCAGTTCACGTTCAACGCGGGCGTCTCCATGGTCATGGCCCGGATGGGCGCCAAGACCCCGGACATCGCCCAGCTGATGCCGTTCGTGCTGCGCACCTGGATGTACGTCTCGGGCGTCATGTGGAGCATCGACAAGCTGGCGCAGAAGGACAGCCTCCCGCAGGTGGTGACGGTGGCGCTGGCGGCCAACCCGGCCGCCGTCTACATCGACCTGATGCGCTTCGCCCTGATCGACAGCTTCCACGCGAGCCAGCTCCCGGCCCATGTGTGGGCGCTCGCCGTCGGCTGGGCGCTGGTCGCCGGCGTCGGCGGCTTCATCTACTTCTGGAAGGCTGAGGAGACCTACGGCCGTGGCTGACATCGCCAACGACAGGATCCCCACCGTCGTCGCCGACGGCGTCGACATCGTCTACCGCGTCAACGGCACCGGCGCCGGACGCGGCTCCGCGACCGCCGCCCTCAACCGCATGCTGCGCCGCAAGCAGACCGAGAAGGCGTCGGGCGTGCGCCGGGTGCACGCCGTGAAGAACGTGTCCTTCGTCGCGTACCGGGGCGAGGCGATCGGCCTGATCGGCACCAACGGCTCCGGCAAGTCGACCCTGCTGAAGGCCGTCGCCGGGCTCCTCCCCGTGGAGAACGGCCGCATCTACACCGGCGGCCAGCCCTCCCTGCTCGGTGTCAACGCGGCGATGATGAACGACCTGACCGGCGAGCGCAACGTGCACCTCGGCGGCCTGGCCATGGGCATGTCCCGCGAGCAGGTCAGGGACCGCTACCAGGAGATCGTCGACTTCTCCGGCATCAACGAGAAGGGCGACTTCATCACGCTGCCGATGCGGACGTACTCCTCCGGCATGGCCGCGCGGCTGCGGTTCTCCATCGCCGCAGCCAAGGACCATGACGTGCTGCTGATCGACGAGGCGCTGGCCACCGGCGACCGTTCCTTCCAGAAGCGCTCCGAGGACCGCATCCGCGAGCTGCGCAAGCACGCCGGGACGGTGTTCCTGGTCAGCCACAACAACAAGTCGATCCGCGACACCTGCGACCGCGTGCTGTGGCTGGAACGCGGGGAACTGCTCATGGACGGGCCGACGGAGGACGTCCTGAAGGAGTACGAGGCGTTCACCGGCGACAAGTCGCCCAAGGCCAAGCCGAAGCCCAAGGTGCCTGTTTCCTCGTAAGGTGCCGGTTCCCTCGTAATGTGCCTGTTCCCTCGTAAGGTGCCGGTTCCCTCGTGAGGCGCACCCCGGTCGATCCTTTTGTCGCATTGGTGACACCATGACCCAATAAGGTCCGCCCGGTGCGACGAGATGGAGGAGCCCCGTGATGCCCGAGCTCAGCGTCATCGTCCACGGGCCGAACGTTCAGGACCATCTGACGGAGCTCCTCGACTCCCTCGCCGCCCATCCCCTGCCGGACGCCGAGCTGATCGTGGCCGCGGTCGGCGACTGGGCCCGGGAGACGGCCGAGCGGCACACCCCGGAGGTCCAGGTCGTCCCGCTGCCGGACGGCACGGGCGACGCCGCGGCCCGGGCGGCGGGGGCGGCGCGGGCCTCCGGCCGCTGGCTGCACTTCGTCCACGCCAAGGACGGCCTGCCCGCCGGGGCCACGCGCACGGTCGCCGAGCGGGTGGCCGAGCTCCCGGCCGAGGTGGACGTCCTGCTCGTCGACCACGTCCGCAGCACCTGGCACACCATCGGCATGCCCTCCCGGGACGGCCCCCTGCTGGCCCGGGCGGGCCGGGCCGACGTCGCCCTCGACGACTGCGCGCCCCTGCTGCGCCTCACCCCGCTGCTCGGCACCCGCGTGCTGCGCGCGGACTTCTGGCGGGCCCACGAACAGCGGCTCACCACCGAACACGAGCCGTACGCCGCCCTTGCCGCCCTGCTGCTCGCCGACCGCGTCGCCTGCCTCCCGCACGTCGCCTACGAGGACCGCAGGCTGCGCCCCGCGAGCCTGCCCCCCGTCACTCCCGAGCAGCGCTACGGCCTCGTCGAGCGCTACGAGTCGCTCCTGGACCTCACCCGGGACCGCCGCGCCGCCCACGCCGTGCTCTACGACGTCATGGTCCGCGACTGTCTGCGCACCTTCGCGCGCGGCGGCATGCCGGAGGAGGCCGCGCGGGAGTTCTTCCGGCGGGCGTCCCTGGCCGCCCTGCGCCGCCGCCCCGAGGGCTACCGGCGCCCCGCCGGTCTGGAAGGCGTCCGCCGCTCCCTGCTCGAAGAGGGCGCCTACGGCAGGTACCGGGCCTTCCAGGCCGTCAACCGCACCCGCCGCACCGCCAAGTCGGCCGTCCGGGCCCGCAAGCGGCAGGCCGGCGCCAAGCTCCGCGACCACCAGTACCGCAGGGCGCTCGGCCGCCCGGTCAACCCCCACCTGGCGGTGTTCGCGGCCTACTGGAACCGCGGCGTCGCCTGCAACCCGGCCGCGATCGCCGCGAAGCTCGCCGAACTGGCCCCGCAGATCCATCCGGTGTGGGTGGTGACCGAGGAGAACGCGGCCCTGCTGCCGCCCGGCACCGACCACGTCGTGCCCGGCACCCGCCGCTACTGGGAGGTGCTGGCGACCGCGAAGTACCTCGTCAACAACGTCAACTTCCCCAACGCGGTGGTCAAGCGCCCCGGCGCGATCCACCTCCAGACCCACCACGGCACGCCGCTGAAGCGCATGGGCCTGGACCAGATGGCGTACCCGGCGGCCGCGCAGGGCCTGGACTTCCAGGCGCTGCTGGAGCGCATCGACAAGTGGGACTACAGCGTCTCCGCCAACAGCCACACCACACGCATGTGGGAGCGCGCGTACCCGTCGCACTACGTCTCCCTCGACCACGGCTATCCGCGCAACGACGTCTACTACACGGCCGGCGCGCAGGACATCCGCAGCGTCCGCGACAGGCTCGGCATCGCGCCGGGCCGCCGGGCCGTCCTCTACGCGCCCACCCACCGCGACTACGAGGCCGGCTGGACCCCCCGCCTGGACCTGGCCGCCCTCGCCGACCGCCTCGGCGACGACACGGTCCTGCTCGTCCGCGGCCACTACTTCTACGGCGGCGCGGCCTCCCCGCTCACCAATCTGCGCCGCACGGGCCGGATCATCGACGTCTCCTCCTACGACCCGGTGGAGGAGCTGTGCCTGGCGGCGGACGCCCTGGTCACGGACTACTCCTCGATCATGTTCGACTACGCCAACCTCGACCGGCCGATCGTGATCCACGCCGACGACTGGGAGACGTACCGCACCACCCGCGGCGTCTACTTCGACCTGATGGCCGAGGCCCCGGGCCCCGTCGCCCGCAGCCAGCAGGAGCTGACGGAGATCCTCACCACCGAGGCCTGGCGCGGCGAGGGCGCGGCGAAGGCCCGGGCCGTCTTCCGGCGCCGGTTCTGCGAGTACGACGACGGACGCGCCGCCGAGCGCGTCGTGCGGCGGGTCTTCCTCGGCCAGGACGAACGGTCCCTGCCGCCGGTGCTGCCGATCGAGGAACGCACTCCGGCCCCGACCCCGCAGGAGGCGACCGCATGAGCACCCCCGACGTCACCGTGACGGTCATCGTCTACAACGACGCCGAACGCCTCACCCGCGCGGTCGACTCGGTCCGCCGGCAGACCCACGCGAACGTGGAGATCGTCATCAGCGACGACCACTCGACGGACGAGACCCCACAGGTGGCACGCCGTCTGGCCGCCGAGGACCCCCGTATCCGCCACCTCCGGCTGGAGCGGAACAGCGGCGGATGCAGCGCACCGCGCAACCGCGCGCTGGAGACCGCCCGGGCGCCGTACCTGATGTTCCTCGACAGCGACGACGAACTCCCCGACGACGCCGTCGAACTGCTGCTCGCCGCGCACCGCGAACGCGAGATCGACTTCGCCATGGGAGCGGTGCAGCGCGTCCGGGTCGACAACGGCCGCCGCTCGACGTGGATGCCGCACCTGGTCGCCGAGCGCCGCACCCTCGAGGGCATCGAGGCCGACCCGCGGCTGCTCTTCGAGCACCTCGCCACCAGCAAGATGTACGCCCGCGCCTTCCTCGACCGGCACGGCCTGCGCTTCCCCGAGGGCATCCACTACGAGGACCAGCTCTTCTCGGCGCAGGCGTACTGCCTGGCCAAGGCGTTCACGATCATCCCGGAGCCGGTCTACCGCTGGTACGTCGCCCCGTTCGCCGCCTTGGACGCGGCCTCGATATCCAACCAGCGGCACAAGCTCGCCAACGTCCGCGACCGCGTCCACGTCCAGCACCTCATCGACGCGTTCCTGGCCGAGAGCGGGCACGAGTCGCTGCGGGAGGACAAGGACCACAAGTTCCTCAAGCACGACCTCCGGATGTACGCAGGTGACCTGCCCTACCGGGACGAGGAGTGGCTGTCGGCCTTCGCGGACATCGTCACGCCGTACCTGGACACGCTCACCCCGGGCGCGTTCGCCCGTCTCCCCCGCGCCGAACGAGTGGTCATCCAGCTCATCCGCGACCACCGCCTGCCGGAGGCCAGGCTGGCGGCACGGGGCCTGGGCCACGGTGTGGCACCGAGGCAGGTCACGACGGACGAACAGGGCCGCACCTACTGGGGCCCCCACGTTCCGTCCTCCGCATGGTCCCGCCGCGAACTGGACATCTCGGACCTGGATCTGGAGACGCGCCCCTTCCCGAGCGCCCAGTTCCGCCACGAGATCACGGAGATCACCCGGGGCCCGGGCGCCTCGGTCGACCTCACCATCCGCACGTACGACCCGGCCCTGCGCCTCCCGGTCGGCCCCCAGCGCGCGACCCTCCTCATCGCCCCGGGCCGGCGCCGCCTCAGCGTCCCGTTCCGCCTCTCCCCCGTCCGCCCCGGCGTCTTCGAGGGCCACGCCCACCTGGACCTGGCAGCGGCCCCCCTCCCCTTCCACGGTTTCGCCGGAGTCCGCCACCCGTTGCTCCGCCTGGAACACCAGGGCCTGTCCCACACGGGTCTCCTCCTGGCTCCCCTGGCCTTCCCGCCCCTGACGACCCGGGTCCCGCATCACCGCCTGACCCTGGAACCAGAGGGCCACGGCCCGGGCCGCTTGCAGGTCCGCTGGGAGCCGGTGGGAATGACGGCAAAGCTGATCCGCCCGGTGACACACCGAGTGGCAAGGCCCCGGGTGAAGAGGGCAGCACGCTTGGTGGCAAGCGCACTGAGGTAAGCACTCCGGCTTAGCTGCGGGCACCGGCCCCGCCCAGCTGCGGGCAGGCGTGCCGCTGGGGGCGGCACGGGTGGGCGCAGCGGCACCCCGCCACGCCGGGCTGCGGACCCACCCGGGCCCAGCAACCGCTGGCGGCACCCCGCACCGCCGAGCTGCGGTCCCACCCCCCTCAGAGCGTCGTACAGCTCATCGCACCACGGCATAGAGCACCTGTCCCCGAGGCCCCCGAGCCACCTCCCGCAACCCCGCACCACCCCCGGCGGCACCGCCGGTATCCACAACCCACCGCACCCCGTACTCCCGAAGAATCTCCCCCCGCTCCCGCCCCGACGTCCCCTCCGCGAAGTACCTCCGCACAGCCGCCCCCCGCCGCGCCTCATCCGACAGAAAGAAGTCGGGATACCCGGGTGCCACCGTGTACGCCCCGTACGCCGGGATCTGCCGAGCCGGCCGTCCCTCCCGGGCCATCACGACATCCCCGTACTTCACCCAGGGCGTCATCCAAAGGTACCCCTCCCACGGCCGCCGGTACTTCTCCGCGACGGCCTCCGGCAGATCCCCCTGCTTCACCACGTACCCGACCGTCCCCACCTGTGTCCAAGCCCCCACAGCCAAGGCCACTCCCAGCACACACGCCCACCCCACCCGAGCCCCCCGCCGCCCGGCCTCGCCGACCTCCACCGCCGCCGCGACCTGCGCCGGAATCAACGCCGCCGGCAACGCCCGCCCCCACGACCAGTGCCCGCTCAGCCCGCCCGCCGCCACCACGACCACCCCCAGCACGAAGAACAGCACCAGCGGATCCCACCGGTCCCGCCACCACCGCACCCCCAGCGCCACCACCCCGAGCAGCACCAGCCAGTACCGCCCGAACAGGTCCTCGTACAGCGGCCGGTGCACCGACTCCAGATCGCCCCCGGCCCCGAACAGCGCGAAGAAGTCGTAGTACGGCCACAGCAGCAGGACCACCAGCCCCAGCGCCAGCCCACCGCCCAGCCGGAGCCACACCACCCGGCCCGGCCGCGCCGCGACCACCGTCGCGAGCGCCCCCAGCGTGGCCACCACCCCCGAGAACTGATGGCACAGCAGGATCACCGCCCACAGCGCCCCCAGCCCGAGACACAGGCCCCACCCCGCGTCACCATCACCGTCACCGCGCACCGCCCGCCCGAGCCACGCCCAGAAGTGGAACGCGAGCCCCAGCGCGAACACGCTCGGATACGACACCGTCAGCGCGAGCGAGTTGAGCCCGTAGAAGCCGCTCCAGTTGAACAGGACCGTCCCCCACAGGAACAGCAGGCTCAGCACGGCCAGTGCGGGCGCGGCGCGATGGCCGCTCAGCGTCCGCGCATACCGCCACACCCCCGACAGCAGCAGCGCGAGCCCGGCCAGCGCCCCCAGCCGCAGCACCACGAAGACCGACAGACCGCTCACCCGGGCGACACAGCCGAGCACCAGCATCCAGGGCGAGTAGTACGGGCTCGGGGTGTCCGCGTCGACGAGCGGATTGCCCGGGTCGACGAGATCGTGCCGCAGCCGCTGGACCGTCGCGGCGTGCATGCCGAGGTCCCCGGCCCACGGCAGCCGGACGATCACCAGGGCCAGCAGCAGGACGACCACCGCGGCGGCCGCCTGCGCGGCGAGGGCCGCCGGCCTAGGCGCGGTGCGCGTCATGCTGGAACACCCAGGTGCGGTAGACGAGGAAGCGGAAGGCGGAGGCCAGCACGATGGAAGCCGCCTTGAGCGCGTTCGACTCGAAGGGACCGGCCAGGCCGAGCCCGTGGTATCCGACGTAGAACAGCCCGCTTTCCATGGCCACGCCGATTCCGCTGAAGACGAAGAACAGCGCGATCTGGCGCCGGGTGCGGGACGCCCTGTCGCGGTAGGTGACGTACCGGAATCCGAGGTAGTTGGTGCCCATGGCGATCAGGCTGGCCGCCACGGTCGCCACCATGGCGGCCCGGTGCAGCCCGTGCAGGAGCACGTTGAACACCAGGAGGTTCACCGCGACGCCGCTCCCGCCGACCAGCGCGAAGTTCGCCACTTCGAGGACGACGCGCTTCACCGGCGGGCCGGCGGGAGCGGCCGCTCGCTCCCCGGAGAGGTTCACAGTCACGCCCCAAGCCTTAGCCGGAAACGGTAAGTCCTCCACTCGAATCGCCCTAAGGCACACCAAGAAGAAGGCGCCCCGGGCCGATACCGGCCCGGGGCGCCCAGGACGCCGCACTGCTGCGAACTGCTACGAATGCGTCCGCAGCAGCGTGCGCATCGTCCGCATCGCCACCGACAGGTTCGCCAGGTCGAACGCCTCGGAGCCCTGGATCTCCTCCAGTGTGGTGCGGGCCCGGCCGAGGATCGCCGCGTTCTTCTGCTCCCACGCCTTGTAGCGCTGCTCGGGCGTCGAGGTGCCGTCGCCCACCGCCAGGACGTCGGCGGTCAGCGCCGCGTGCGCCGCGTACAGGTCCTCGCGGATCGCCGCGCGGGCCATGGACTGCCAGCGGTCGGCGCGGGGCAGCTCGATGATGCGGTCCATGAGCTGGGTGATCCGCAGCCGGTCGGCGAGGTCGTAGTAGACATCGGCGACGTCCAGCGGCTCCCGGCCCATGCGGTCGGCGATCGAGACGATGTCCAGCGTCGGGAAGGCGGAGGAGAACCCGGCCACGCGCGTGGCGAGTTCGTCCGGCACGCCGACGTCCGTCAGCTCGTCGTAGATCTTCTGGTACCACTCCAGGTCCGCGCCGCGCAGCAGCTTCGGAAGCTGGGTCCAGACCTGCTCGACCCGCTCGGCGAAGAAGTCGACGGTCTCGGCGAGCTGGAGCGGCTGCGGCCGGTTGTTGAGCAGCCAGCGCGTGCCGCGCTCCACCAGACGGCGCGAGTGCAGCCGGATACGGGTCTGGACGTCGGCCTCGACCTTGTTGTCGAGCGCCTCGACCCCGTCCCACACCGGCGACTGGCGGAAGATCTCCCGGGCCGCCGTCTGGGCCCGGACGATCTCCTCCAGCGACGCGCCGGTCTCCTCGCGCAGCCGGTGCAGATACGTCGTACCGCCCGTGTTGACCGTGTCGTTGACCAGGACCGTCGTGACGATCTCGCGGCGCAGCGGGTGCCCGTCGAGACGGTCCGGGAACTGCTCGCGCAGCTCGGTCGGGAAGTAGCAGTGCAGCAGGCCCCGCAGGTACGGGTCGTCCGGCAGCGAGGTGTGCAGCAGCTCCTCGGCGACCGTGATCTTCGTGTACGCCAGCAGGACGGCCGTCTCCGGGCTGGTCAGGCCCTGCCCCTGGGCGAGCCGCTCGCGGATCTGCCGGTCGGTGGGCAGGAACTCCAGCGCCCGGTCGAGGTGGCCCTCCCTGACCAGGTGCTTCATGAAGCGCTGCTGGGCGTGGAGCATGTCCTTGGACTGGGCGAGGGCGTTGGCGATCGCCGTGTTCTGCGCGTAGTTGTTGCGCAGCACCAGGTGGCCGACCTCGTCCGTCATCTCGGCGAGCAGCTTGTTGCGCTGCTTGACGGTCATGTCGCCGTCGGCGACCAGGCCGTTGAGCAGGATCTTGATGTTCACCTCGTGATCGGAGGTGTCCACGCCCGCGCTGTTGTCGATGGCGTCGGTGTTGATCCGGCCGCCGTGCAGCGCGAACTCGATCCGCCCGAGCTGGGTCAGGCCCAGGTTGCCGCCCTCGCCGACGACCTTGACGCGCAGGTCCTTGCCGTCGACGCGGATGGCGTCGTTGGCCTTGTCGCCGACGTCCGCGTTGGACTCGGTGGAGGACTTGACGTACGTACCGATGCCGCCGTTCCACAGCAGGTCCACCCGCGCCTGGAGGATGGCCTTCATCAGGTCGGCCGGGGTCAGCTTGGTGACCTTGGCCTCGATGCCGAGGGCCTCGCGGATGTGGGCGTTGACCGGGATCGCCTTGGCCGTACGCGGGAAGATGCCGCCGCCGGCCGACAGCAGCTCCTTGTCGTAGTCCTCCCAGCTGGAGCGCGGCAGCTCGAACAGGCGGCGGCGCTCGGCGTAGGAGGTGGCCGCGTCCGGGTTCGGGTCGATGAAGATGTGCCGGTGGTCGAAGGCGGCCACCAGGCGGATGTGCTCGGAGAGCAGCATGCCGTTGCCGAACACGTCACCGGACATGTCGCCGATGCCGACGACCGTGAAGTCCTCGGTCTGGGTGTCCACGCCCAGCTCCCGGAAGTGCCGCTTGACGGACTCCCAGGCGCCGCGGGCGGTGATGCCCATGCCCTTGTGGTCGTAGCCGGCCGAGCCGCCGGAGGCGAAGGCGTCACCGAGCCAGAAGTTGTACTTCTCGGCGACCCCGTTGGCGATGTCGGAGAAGGTCGCCGTGCCCTTGTCGGCGGCGACGACGAGGTACGTGTCGTCCTCGTCGTGCCGGACGACGTCCGCCGGGGGCACGACCTCGCCGGCCACCATGTTGTCGGTGATGTCGAGCAGCGCCGAGATGAACGTCTTGTAGCTGGCGATGCCCTCGGCCATCCACGCGTCACGGTCGACGCTCGGGTCGGGCAGCTGCTTGGCGACGAAGCCGCCCTTGGCGCCGACCGGCACGATGACGGTGTTCTTCACCATCTGCGCCTTGACCAGGCCGAGGATCTCCGTACGGAAGTCCTCACGGCGGTCGGACCAGCGCAGGCCGCCGCGCGCGACCTTGCCGAAGCGCAGGTGCACGCCCTCGACGCGCGGCGAGTACACCCAGATCTCGAACGCCGGGCGCGGCGCCGGCAGGTCGGGGATGGCCTGCGGGTCGAACTTCATGGAGACGTACTCGTGCGGCTTGCCGCCCGCCGCCTCCTGGAAGAAGTTGGTCCGCAGCGTCGCCTTGATGACCGTGAGGAACGACCTGAGGATCCGGTCCTCGTCGAGCGAGGCCACCTGGTCGAGGGCCGCGTCGACCTCCTCCAGCAGCGCGTCCACGATCTCGTGCCCCGCGCGCTGCCGGTCCGGCGACATCCGCGCCTCGAACAGGGAGACGAGCAGGCGGGTGGTGTGGACGTTGTTGCGGAGGGTGTCCTCCATGTAGTCCTGACTGAACGTGGACGCCGCCTGCCGGAGGTACTTCGCGTACGCCCGCAGCACCGTCGCCTGGCGCCAGGTCAGCCCGGCGCTCAGCACCAGGGCGTTGAAGCCGTCGTTCTCCGCCTTGCCGGTCCAGGTGGCGGCGAAGGCGTCCTGGAACCGCTCGCGGGCGTCGTCGCCGAAGTGGTCCCCGCCGCCCCGGGGGCGGGGCATGCGCAGGCCGAAGTCGTAGATCCAGGCCACGCTCCGGTCCGAGCAGCGCAGCTCGTACGGCCGCTCGTCGACGACCTCGACGCCGAGCCGGTTGAGGACCGGCAGCACCGCCGACAGGGAGATGGCGTCGCCCGTGCGGTAGATCTTGAAGCGGCGCTCCTCGGGGGCGGCGCCCACCGGCTCGTAGAGGCTGAGCGCGAAGTCCTCGCCCTCCTCGGCGTTGAGCTGTTCGAGGTGGACGAGGTCGGCGACCGCGGCGCGCGGGTTGTGGTCTGCCTTGTAGCCCTCGGGGAAGGCGTGCGCGTACCGGCGCATCAGTTCCGCCGCGCGCTCCTCGCCGAGTTCGGCGTTGAGCGCCTCGGAGAAGGCGTCCTCCCAGGAGCGGGCGGCCTCCACCAGCCGGGCCTCGATGCGCTCCTTGTCGGCGTCGGACAGCTCGGGCAGCTCGGTACCCTGCGGGACCCGGACCACGAAGTGCAGCCGGGACAGGATCGACTCGGTGTTCCAGGCCGTAAAGTCGACGCTGATGCCGCCCAGTTCCTCCTTCAGGATCTCGATGATCCGCAGGCGCACGGCCGTGGTGTAACGGTCGCGCGGCAGGTAGACGAGGGCGGAGTAGTAGCGCCCGTACTCGTCCTGGCGCAGGTAGAGCCTCAGCCGCCTGCGCTCCTGGAGGTAGAGGACTGATGTGACGATGGACCGCAGCTCGTCGACCGGGGTCTGGAACAGCTCGTCGCGCGGGTAGGTCTCCAGGATCTGGAGGAGGTCGCGCCCGTCGTGGCTGTTGGGCGAGAACCCGGCCTGTTCGAGGACCTCCTCGACCTTGCGCCGGATGACCGGGACCCGGCGCACGGACTCGGTGTAGGCGGCGGAGGAGAACAGCCCGAGGAACCGCCGCTCGCCGACGACATTGCCCTCGGCGTCGAACTTCTTGACCCCGATGTAGTCCAGGTACGACGGCCGGTGCACGGTCGACCGGCTGTTCGCCTTGGTCAGGACGAGCAGCTTGTGCTCGCGCGCCTTGGCCCGGGCGTCGGCGGGCAGCCGCTCGAAGGACGGGCTGACCGGGTGGCTCTCCTGGTCGGAGTGGTGCGGGTCGGCGCGCAGGATGCCGAGGCCGGTGCCGGGCACGGCGGCCAGCGAGTCGTCCCCGCGCAGCTGGTACTCGCGGTAGCCGAGGAAGGTGAAGTGGTCGTCGGCCAGCCAGCGCAGCAGCTCGCGGGCCTCCTCGACCTGGGGCCCGGGCAGGTCGGCGGGGATGGGCTCGTCCGGCAGCCCCTCCGCCAGCCGGGTCGCCGCTTCCCGCATCTTGCCCCAGTCCTCGACGGCCTCACGGGCGTCGGACAGCACCCGCAGCAGGTCGGCGGTGATCTGCTTCAGATCGGCCCGGTCGGTCTCACGATCGATCTCGACATGGATCCAGGACTCGACGTGCGCGTCGTGCGGAAGGTCGCCGACGCCGGTCGTGGGAGAGGGCAGCACCTCGATGAGCTTGCCGGTGACATCGCGCCGCACGATGAACTGCGGGTGGATGACGACGTGGATCCCGCGCCCCTGCCGCGTCAGCTCGTTGGTGACGGAGTCGACGAGGAAGGGCATGTCGTCGGTGACGACCTCGACGACGGAGTGGCTGCACGTCCACCCGTTCTCTTCGACCGTGGGGGTGTGCACCCGCACGTTGGCCGTGCCCTGGGGGCGATTCTCGGCCAGCCGGTAGTGCGAGACAGCGGCTCCGAAGACGTCGACCGGGTCGCGGTCGGTGAGGTCCTCCGGGGCCGTGTGCAGGTAGTAACGCTGGAGGAACGAGAGCAGTGACTCGCGGTCCGGGGCCTCCTGGGCGTCTGGGGTCTCCTCGCCCGTCGACCCGGTCGGTAGGTGCCCCCCGACCGGGCTGTTCTCAGCAACCCGGGCGGCCCTCTCGAGCAACTCGGCCTTGGCTTCGTCCAGCTTGGTCTGCATTGTCCTCTGGCTCCTGTCGCGCGCCGTTGCGTGACGTAGAAGGAAGTACGGCCTCTGCGCTTACGACGTCACGTCGTGACACGGGGTATCCGGTCTGTTCCGACGCTATGCCGCAAGGTGAGATGAGCGGGGGTGTCTGAGCCAATCTTGAGCTGCCCCACGGGTGTGAGGCTGCTCTCTGCGACGCCTCGGTCCGGGTGGTGCTCGCCGTCCCGGGAGTCCTCGAAGCCCCGTCCCGCCCGCGAAGACCAGCGACCGCCGCCCGGTCACGGATGTGGTCCGTGCTCTCCGGGCGCAGGGCAGGGACGACGACGTCCCCGCGAACTATCGCGCTGATCACGCCACCAAGGCTATCGCTCCTTACAGGGGGCCCGTCATGAGCCGTATGTGTACAAAACCAGGCCTGGAAGTTTGACGTTCTGCACAGTGCCATTACGGCCGCTGCGCGCAGTCGTGCCTCCCCCAGTGCCTTAAGGGCCTGGGAGGTACCCCCAGGGCGGCACGGGTGGGCGCAGCGGCACCCCGCTCCGCCGGGCTGCGGTCCCACCCGCCCCCAGCACCGACGCCGAGCACCCGGCTACGCCGCCAGCCGCTCCGCCTCGGCGACCGCTTCCTCCAGCGTGTCCACGACCGGCACGCCCACCGCCTCCAGACTCGACCGGCTGTGCGACCCACCGGTGTACAGCACGGCCCGCGCCCCCACGTACTGCGCAGCCACAGCGTCGTCCGCGGCATCCCCGATCACCACGGTGCGATCAGGGGCCACGCTCTTGAGCGACGCGAGATGCCGCACCATGTGCTCGGCCTTGCTGCCCCCCGACGGCCCGGTCCGCCCGTCCACCCGTATGAAGTGCGGCTCGATCCCGAACCCCCGCACCAACGGAACCAGCTCCTCGTGCACATACATGCTGAGGATCGACTGACTCCGCCCCGCCGACCGCCACCCGGACAGCAGTTCCACCGCCCCCACGGTCAGCCCGCAGCTCACCCGGTGCTCCGCGTAGTACCGATGGAAGATGTCGTCCATGACCTCCCACTCGGCCTCGGTCGGCAGCCGCCCGATCAGCCGCTCGTAGAACTTCGGCACCGGCACGCAGTACAGCTCCCGGTACTTCTCCAGCGTCAGCGGCTCCAGCCCCAGCTCGGCGAACGCCGCGTTCGTCGCCCCGATGATCGCGTCGATGTCATGGAACAGCGTCCCGTTCCAGTCCCAGACAATGTGCGCGCCCGTCTGCTTCCCCATGCCCCAAAACGTACCCGCCCCCACTGACAATCAAGAGAACGGCGACTCAACGCGCCCCCTGAATGCCGAGAGCACCCGCCCCGGCTCGCTCAGTCCCCGCGCCCCACCAGGTTCGGAATCTCCTGCGTGGCGAACCACAGCAGCTCGTGGTCCTCCGCCCCTTCCACGACGAACTGCGCGTCGTCGTCCCCACCGTCCGCCGCCGGCAGGGCCTCGGCCGCCGCCGTCACATCCGCCTCCGCGTCCGCGGCGTCGACGTGCACGGACGCCGCCTTGGCCAGCGGGACGGCGCCGGCGACCCGTACCTCCCCCAGCGCCGCCGGGTCGAGCCCTCGGTCGGGATCCGCGCTCGCGACCCGGTCGGGTACGTCCACGGCCACCACGACCCGCCGCCGCGGCGCCTCCGGCTCGGCCGCCAGCAGCCGCAGCGACGCCAGCGCGGCCCGGCTCAGCGCCGCGTACTCCAGTTCCTCGATGTCGTCGGAGAGGTACCACTCGCGCAGCCCGGGCGTCACGGCGTACGCGACGAACGGCCCGGCTCCCAGCTCACCCGTCCTGTACGCCTCGGCGAGACCGGGGAGGGTCAGGGGCACGTAGACACGCATGGCTGGCTGCTTCTTTCGTGGTCGCTTCATGGTCGAAGGGCTCCGGAGGGCCTTCAGGATACGTGCGGGACGTCCCCTTTCGAGTTCCGTCCCGTGACGCCGGACGCGGCAACTCCACGCCCGGCATTCACCCGGCGCATCCCCGCGCTGACCGGCTCCATGCCCTCCGCACCACCCGGATAGGTGAACATTCCGGCGCCCGCCACCGGGGGCCCGCTTCCTTGCCCTTGCCCCCGCCGGACCCGTACAAGATCACCAACCCGAAGTTACTCCCCGGTATCCACCGGGCCCACGAAACGGGGACCCCATGAACAAGGTCATGACCAGGGCACAGCAGCGCCCGGCCAGCCGCCCACCGACCCGCCGCGACCCCCGCCGCCCCGACGGCACCACCAACCCACGCACCCCCGGAAGCCCCACTCCCCGCACCCCCGGCGACACCGCCCCACCCCGCACCTCTGGCAGCACGACCCCGGGCACCCCCGGCCGCACCGCCCCACCCCGCACCCCGGGCGGAGGCCCCACCCGCCCACCGACAGCCGACGGCCGCCCTCCGGCCCGCCGCGACCCACGCCGCCCCAGCGGCACCGCCAACCCACGCACCCCCGGCAGCACGACCCCACGCACCCCCGGAAGCCCCACTCCCCGCACCTCCGGCGGCACCGCCCCACCCCGCATCCCGGGCGGGGGCCCCACCCGCACGCCGGCAGCCGACGGCCGTCCTCCGGGCTCCGCCCGCGCCGTGAGGCCCCGTACCCGCCCCACGGACACCCGCCCGCCGTCCCCCTCGGCCACCCCCACAGCACCCCGCAGAGCGCCGCGAACCACCGCCCAGGCCTCCCGGGGCTCCGCACCACGCGTCCCGGCCCAGCACCCCCGCCGTCCGGCCCCTCACCCCCTCCCCACCGACCTCTTCGCCGACCTCCTCCTCGCCGTCCTCAGTGGCCACCGCCCCGTCCACTCGATGCTCCGCCACACCCGGGGCCGCGCCTACGACGAACTGGCCTGGCTCGCCGAACGCGGCCCCCTGCGCACCCGGGGCGCCCGCCCCGTCGTCCGCGACATCGGCTACTTCGAACCCCGCCCCGGCGCCATCGAGGCCTTCGCCCGCATCGGCGCCGGCGACCGGCTGCGCGCGATGGCCTTCCGCCTGGAACTCGGCCAGGACCTCCGCTGGCGCTGCACGGCGGTGGAACTCGGCGGCCCCCGCCCACCCCGCGCAGAGTCCGACTGAGCCACCGCACAAGGCCGCACAGCCGCCGATCCACCAAGCCGAAGGGCCGGACACCCTGGGGTGTCCGGCCCTTCAGCCGCTACGGTGCCTCAGCGACCGTCACTTCTTACGACGCCCCCGGCTCCGCGCCTGCTTGCGGCGCTCCGCGCGCGTGAGGCCGTCGGCCTCGGAACGCACCGGCTCGTCGTCGGCGAAGTCACCCTCGATGGTGCCGCCCTCGCCGTCGACCGTCGGCGCGGAGAAGTGGAGGTTGCGCCGCTGCGGGGCGTCGAGCCCCTTGGCGCGGATCTCCGGGCGGGCACCGGCCTGCGCCGGCACCGCGTCGTGCTTCTCCAGGTCGGCCACCGGCTTGGTGTCCTCGACCGGGACCTCCTCGACCTGCTGCTCGACTTGGACCTCCAGGTTGAACAGGTAGCCGACGGACTCCTCCTTGATGCCCTCCATCATGGCGGTGAACATGTCGAAGCCCTCGCGCTGGTACTCGACCAGCGGGTCCTTCTGCGCCATCGCGCGCAGGCCGATGCCCTCCTGGAGGTAGTCCATCTCGTAGAGGTGCTCGCGCCACTTGCGGTCGAGGACCGACAGCACGACCCGGCGCTCCAGCTCACGCATGATCTCGGAGCCGAGCTGCGCCTCGCGCGCCTCGTACTGCTCGTGGATGTCGTCCTTGACGGAGTCGCCGATGAACTCGGCGGTCAGCCCGGCACGGTCGCCGGCGGCCTCCTCCAGCTCCTCGATCGTGACCTTGCACGGGTAGAGCTGCTTGAAGGCGCCCCACAGCCGGTCGAGGTCCCAGTCCTCGGGGAAGCCCTCGGCGGTCTCGGCCTGGACGTAGGCGTCGATCGTGTCGTCCATGAAGTGCTGCACCTGCTCGTGCAGGTCCTCGCCCTCCAGGACGCGGCGGCGCTCGCCGTAGATGACCTCACGCTGGCGGTTGAGGACCTCGTCGTACTTCAGGACGTTCTTACGGGTCTCGAAGTTCTGCTGCTCGACCTGCGACTGGGCGGAGGCGATCGCGCGCGTGACCATCTTGTTCTCGATCGGCACGTCGTCCGGGACGTTCGCCATCGACATCACGCGCTCGACCATCTGGGCCTTGAACAGCCGCATCAGGTCGTCGCCGAGGGAGAGGTAGAAGCGGGACTCGCCGGGGTCGCCCTGACGGCCGGAACGACCGCGCAGCTGGTTGTCGATGCGCCGCGACTCGTGCCGCTCGGTGCCCAGCACGTAGAGCCCGCCGAGCTTCTCGACCTCGTCCTTCTCGGCCTGGACGGCCTTCTCGGCCCGCTTGAGCGCCTCGGGCAGGGCCTGCGCCCACTCCTCGATGTGCTCCTCGGGGTCGAGGCCGCGCTGGCGCAGCTCCGCCTCGGCGAGGTCCTCGGGGTTGCCGCCGAGCTTGATGTCCGTACCACGGCCGGCCATGTTCGTGGCCACCGTGACAGAGCCCTTGCGGCCGGCCTGGGCGACGATCTGCGCCTCACGGTCGTGCTGCTTGGCGTTCAGCACCTCGTGCTGGATGCCGCGCTTGCTGAGCTGCTGCGAGAGGTACTCGGACTTCTCGACCGAGGTGGTGCCGACGAGGATCGGCTGGCCCTTGCGGTGCTTCTCCTCGATGTCGTCGACGACCGCCTCGAACTTGGCGACCTCGGTCCGGTAGATCAGGTCGGACTGGTCCTTGCGGACCATCGGCCGGTTGGTCGGAATCGGCACCACACCGAGCTTGTAGATCTGGTGGAACTCGGCGGCCTCGGTCATGGCCGTACCGGTCATGCCGCACAGGCCCGGCATTTCCTTGCCGTTGTGGTCGTGGCGCTTGTAGAGGCGGAAGAAGTTCTGCAGCGTGATCGTGGCGAGGGTCTGGTTCTCGTCCTTGATCGGCACCCCTTCCTTCGCCTCGATCGCCTGGTGCATGCCCTCGTTGTAACGGCGGCCGGCGAGGATACGTCCGGTGTGCTCGTCGACGATCATGACCTCGTCGTCGATGATGACGTAGTCCTTGTCCTTCTTGAACAGTTCCTTGGCCTTGATGGCGTTGTTCAGGTAGCCCACGAGCGGGGTGTTCACCGACTCGTAGAGGTTGTCGATCCCCAGCCAGTCCTCGACCTTGGCGACACCGGACTCGTGGATGGCGACCGTGCGCTTCTTCTCGTCGACGTCGTAGTCGCCGGTCTCCTCGATGCCCTTGAGCGGCTGGCCGGCCTCGCCGCGCTTGAGGCGCTTGACCAGCTTGGCGAAGTCGCCGTACCACTTGGTCGCCTGGTCGGCCGGGCCGGAGATGATCAGCGGCGTACGGGCCTCGTCGATGAGGATGGAGTCGACCTCGTCGACGATGGCGAAGTTGTGGCCGCGCTGGACGAGCTCGTCCTGGGACCACGCCATGTTGTCGCGCAGGTAGTCGAAGCCGAACTCGTTGTTCGTGCCGTACGTGATGTCGCAGGCGTACTGCTCGCGGCGCTGAGCCGGCGTCATGTTGGCGAGGATGCAGCCGACCTCGAGACCGAGGAAGCGGTGGACGCGGCCCATCATCTCGGAGTCACGCTCGGCCAGGTAGTCGTTCACCGTGATGATGTGGACGCCGCCGCCGGACAACGCGTTCAGATACGCCGGCAGCGTGCCGACGAGGGTCTTGCCCTCACCGGTCTTCATCTCGGCGACGTAGCCCATGTGCAGGGCGGCGCCGCCCATCATCTGCACGTCGTAGTGGCGCTGGCCGAGGACGCGCTTGGCGGCCTCGCGGACGGTGGCGAACGCCTCGGGCAGCAGGTCGTCCAGGCTCTCACCATCGGCGTACCGCTGCTTGTACTCATCGGTGAGGGCCCGCAGCTCGGCGTCGGAGAGGTCGACGAAGTCCTCTTCGATGGAGTTGACCTGGTCCGCGATGCGGTGCAGCTTGCGCAGGATCTTGCCTTCGCCTGCACGCATGATCTTCGAGAGGACGGACACGGGGGTTGGTCTCCTTGCCGGTCGGGCCTGGGACGGTCGGTTACCACTTGACTTACTGAGCAACGGCCATCGTATGCGAGGACCCCACCGCGCCGGGAGGGCCCGCCGCGACGGCGACCGTCCGCTGCTTCGTTTCGCTTCACTCTGCTTCAAAGGGGACAACGTCCGGGCCCCTCGGATGGTGCCGCATCCCTCATCCGAATTAAGCGAAGCGTGATCAAGCCCTCACCTACAGCAATCAGATGGCGCTTCCAAGAGTCCCCCGACCACAATCGGCCGATGGACCCCGTCACACTCACCACGGACCGCCTCCTGCTCCGCACGGTCGGCCCCCAGGACACCGACGCGGTGTACGACGCCTGCCAGGACCCCGACATCCAGCGCTGGACCACGATCCCCTCGCCGTACCTCCGGGAGAACGCCGAGGCCTTCACGGAACAGTTGGTCCCCGACGGCTGGTCGGACGGATCCATGTACACCTTCGGCGTCTTCCTCCACTCCGGAGAGCTCGCCGGCATGCTCGGCATCACCATGCACGCCCTGGGCATGGGCGAGATCGGCTTCTGGGCCGCCAAGCAGCACCGCTCCAACGGCTACATCACGGAAGCCGCCCTCACCGCCTGCCGCTGGGCCTTCGTCCAGGCCGCCGTAGACCGCATCGAATGGCGCGCCGAGGTGGGCAACCACGCCTCCCGCGCGGTAGCGGAACGAGCCGGCTTCACGATCGAAGGCATGCTGCGCGCCGCCACCAACAACAAGGGCGTACGCCGCGACACCTGGGTCGGCTCGCTCCTCCCATCGGACATGGGCCTACCGTCGACGGCCCCGTACCTGCCGGCGCGTGCGTAGCTGCTGAGCTGCTGAGCTGCTGAGCTGCTGAGCTGCGGGCAATCGTGCCGCTAAGGGCGGCACGGGTGGGCGCAGCGGCACCCCGCTACGCCGGGCTGCGCACCCACCCCACCCCAGCCCCGGCGCCCAGCACCCCACACCCAACCCCGCAGCTCACGCCCCTCTGTCAGTCCCACCCCCTATCGTGCAAAACCATGACCACCCCGCGCCCGCGCCCCGCAACAGAACTCTCCGCAGACGAGGCCCGCCGCCTGGCGCTCCGCGCCCAGGGCTTCCTCGGCGCCCCACCCCGCCGCTCCGGCGTCCGCGGCATCCTCCGCCACCTGGGCGCGATACAGCTCGACACCATCTCGGTCCTGGCCCGCTCCCACGAACTCGTCCCGTACGCCCGCCTGGGCGCGGTGGGCCGAAAGACAGTGGAGAACGCCTACTGGAAGCCTGATGTTTCCGGCGCGCCTTCGGCACGACCCCACGCCTTCGAGTACTGGTCCCACGCGGCCTGCATCCTCCCCATCGAGGAGTGGCCCCACTTCGCCTTCCGCCGCCGCGCCTACCGCAACCGCCCGCACTGGAACCACGAGCTGCCGGACGGCGCCTACGACGAGGTCATCAAGCAGCTCCGTAACGAAGGTCCCCTCACGGCGACGGAGTTGGGCGGCGCGAAGAAGACGAACGACTGGTGGGACTGGTCCGGCACGAAGGTCGCCGTCGAGCGCGCCCTGATGTACGGCGAGGTGGTCTGCGTGGAGCGCCGCGGCTGGAAGCGCGTGTACGACCTGGCCGAGCGCGCGATCCCGGAGGACCTGCTGCACGACGAGCTGGACGACACCGAGTGCCTGCGCCGCCTCGTCCGCCTGGCGGGCCAGTCCCTCGGCGTCGGCACGCGCGCGGACATCGCCGACTACCACCGCCTCAAGGGCGAGCAGGTCGACGCGGTGATCGCCGACTCTGGCCTCGTCCCGGTCACGGTCGAGGGCTGGGGCAAGCCCGCCTGGGCCGATCCCGCGGCCCTGGAGACACCCCCGCGCGGCCGCCACCGCACCACGCTGCTCTCGCCCTTCGACTCCCTGATCTGGGAGCGGGCGCGCACGGAGCGGATCTTCGGATTCACCCACCGCCTGGAGGCCTACGTCCCCAAGCAGAAGCGGGTGTACGGCTACTTCGCGATGCCGGTCCTGGCCGGCGGCCGGCTCGTCGGCCGCGTGGACCCGGCCCGCGAGGGCCGCACGCTGGTGGCCAAGCAGGTCACGCTCGACGGCCCGAAGGCGGTCCCGGCCGTCGCCCAGGCCCTGGCCGAGGCGGCGACCTGGGTGGACTGCACGGACGTACGCGTGGAGCTGGTCGACGCACCGGACCTGCGCGAGCCCCTCGTCAAGGAACTCGCCCGCATCCTCGTCTGAGCCCTACGGGGTCTGAGCCCCACCGGGTCTGAGCCCTACCGGATCTCGAGGATCTTCTCCCGCATCGCGTACACCACCGCTTCCATCCTGGAGTGCAGCTGAAGCTTCTCCAGGATGTTGCGCACGTGGTTCTTCACGGTGTTCTCGGAGATGAACAACTCCTTGGCGATATCGCGGTTGTTCATCCCCGTCGCGACGAGTTTGAGGACTTCCAGTTCACGGTCCGTCAGCCGCGGCGCGGGCACCAGCCGGCGCTCGTCCGTGCGCTGGATCATCGACTTGAACTCGGTGAGCAGCTTCGAAGCCATGGACGGGCTGATCTGCGACTGCCCGTCGGCCACCGCGCGAATGGCGGTGGCCACCTCGTCCGTCGAGATCTCCTTGAGGAGATAGCCGGTCGCGCCCGCCTTGATGGCTTCGTAGAGATCGGCTTCCTCATCGCTGATCGTCAGCATGATGATCTTGGCGCTGGGGGCGACCTCCTTGATGGAGGTGCAGGCCTCGATCCCGCCCCGCTTGGGCATCCGCACATCCATCAGGACGATGTCGGGCAGCAGGTCTGCGGCCTTCTCGACGGCCTCGGCACCGTCACCCGCCTCCCCGACGACCTGGATGTCCTCCTCGGCCGCCAGCACGATCTCCAGGCCACGGCGGAACAGGGCGTGGTCGTCGACCACGAGGACTCTGATCGGTTCCTTGCGTGGAGAGCCCGTGTCCGGGCCCATGCCGACGACGCCGTCGTCGGCACCCTCGTCACGCATCGGTCCGAAGCTGTCCGCCATCGTTCCTCCCCCTGAAGGCTGTGGCCTGTGGTCCTGAGCCATCGCCAACCCAGAGCCACGACCCACCGGTTGGGCCGTGGCCAACCATGATTTCATGCCTGGACGACACCAGGGTGACGGAGCGGGGCGCCAAGTGGTCGCACGGGGGTGCCCCTGGGGGCGCACACGCGCTCCAGGGGCACCTGCTCCGCTGTCACCCGGCATGGTCAGCCGCCGAGCGCACCGCCCGCGTCGGGTGAGTGCGCCTGTGTGACCATCGTGTCCGTCCTGAGGTGAATCACGCCGTAGTCGTAGGCGTGCCGTCGGTAGACGACACTCGGTTCCTTGGTCTCGGAGTCGACGAACAGGTAGAAGTCGTGCCCGACCAGTTCCATCTCGTAGAGAGCCTGGTCGAGGGTCATGGGGGCTGCGACGTGGGTCTTCTCGCGGACGACGATGGGGCCGTCACCCTGCACTTCGAGTGAGCCGATCTTCTTCGTGGGGACGGCCTCTTCCGGCTCCTCCTCCGGAGTCGGCACCAGGCCGTTTCCGTTGAGCGTCGCCACGCCCGGGACGTGGTCGGCGACCTCTGCGGCCGAGATCCGGCGCGCGCCACGGCGCGAGAACCGCTTGTCGTGCTGCCTGCGCAGCCGGGCTTCCAGCTTTTCCGCCGCCAGGTCGAGAGCCGCGTACGGATCGCTCGCCGCTGCCTCCGCCCGGATCACCGGACCGCGGGAGCGGAGCGTGATCTCCACTCGGTCGCAACGGTCGGCCTGCCTGGGGTTGGGCTCCTTGGACACCTCGACGTCGAGGCTGATCACCTTGCCATCGAGCTTCTGGATCTTCTCCAGCTTCAGCTTCTCGGCCACGTGCTTCCGGAACCGCTCGGGCACCTCGGTCTTGCGGCCCTTGACGACGATGTCCACGCAGAACTCCGTTCCCGGATCGCTCCGCTTCGCTGCGGAGCGTCTCCCTTTTGCACCAGGTTCCGGTGTCCCCCGGAACCTCGGACTCGGTGACTTCCACCTCCTCCCCCGTGGGCGAGATCTCCACTCCACCGTCGCGAGTGATGAAGAAATTCCCACGGCACGGCATTCGGATTCGAGAGGTGTGGCCTGCGGCTTTCCCTCTCAACCGAACATATCTCGCCCGGACGGATGTCGTCACCCTCTACTGCGGCGTACCTCCGTTCAGGTGAATAAGCCCTCTCGTTACCTGCAACGACGCAAGATCTCAGTCAGTTCCGGTTTATTTGGAAAGAGTCCGGTGATGCCGCGACCACTGCCGCACACACCACGTCAACGACTCCGCCGGCGCAGCCCGCGCCCGTCATTCCGTGCCGGCCGGGCCGCCGGCCCGTCCTCTCTCGCCTTGATCCGACGTTCTGTTCCTCTCTGCTTTCCCACGTCTCTCCCCCGTACACGGCCGCGGCCCCAGCAGCGTTCGAAACCGGCCCCGCCGCCCGCACCGCCCGCGCGGCCTCCGCCAAGGACGCCCCGGTGGTCATCACGTCGTCGACGAGGACGACCGGCCCGCCGGAGAGCAGCCGGGCACCTCCGGGCACCACCGCCAGCGCGCCCGCGAGATTGTCCAGTCGCTGCCGGGAGTTGAGCTCCGACTGGTCGGCCACGGCCCGCCGCTGCCGCAGCACGCTGAGCACCCGGGCAGGCATCCCGCTCCGCCTCAGCTCTCCAGCCGCCGCGAGCGCGATCCGCCGCGCGGGATCATGCCCCCGGGCCCGCACGGCCCGCCGCCCCGACGGCACGGGCACAAGCAGCACAGCAGCCCCGGCGCCCCGGGACCACGCCCCCTCGGCCCTGGCCCAGGAGCCGCCCCACGCCTTCCGAAGCCCCGCCCGCACGGCTCCCGCCAAGGCCACCCCGAGGGGACCGGCGAGCGCGAGGGCGCCCCGTTCCTTGTGGGCCAGCAGCGTCGCCCGCACCTCGTCCGCGTACGGAGCCGCCGCGTGCACCACGGGCAGCCCTGGCGGCTCCGGCACCGGCCGCACCCGGCGTGCCGCGACTCCGCTCAGCACCGCACGGCACTCCGGGCAGAGCACCGTACGAGGCCTCCCACAGCCCCCGCACTCGGCCGGCAGCACCAGGTCGGTGAGGTCCTGCCACCACCCCCGCATGGCCACCACTGTGCCGCCCCGGGGCCTCTCCGGCCACCCCTGTGGACAACGGCCTGTGGACAACTCCCCGCCAGGCGAACCGTTCGTCCCTCACACGAGTGACGGCCCTGTGGGACGGCTCCGTGGGGCGGCCCCATGCGCCTCCCCCGTGAGCCGGCTCAGCGACCGACCAGGGGCGCACACAAGCGCGCCCCGCGCACCGGCCACGGGGGCACCACCTCACCCCGGGTAGACCGGCGCCGTCCCCTCGGTCACCTTCTGCCACTGCGCACCCGACGGCAGCCGGACGATTCCGTCCACCGAGTACGCCACCAGCGGCAACTGGTCGTCCTCCGCGGCGGTGACCTCCTTGACTCCGGTCAGGGCCGCAGGCGCCGGTATGTCCGGCGTGGAGCCGTCGACCTGGACGTACCGCATCTGTTCCACGCCACCGTGCTCGCGCCCGACCACCACGAGCCGGCTGTCCCCGGCCCACGACATGGCGGTGATCTCCTCCAGCTCCGGGGTCGCGGAGCGCAGTTCGACGACCCTGACGGCCGACTGCTCGCCCGGCTTCCCCTCCCGCTCGATCAACCCGATGAGCAGGGTCTTCTTGCCGCCCTTCTCCACGACGAGCGCGATCCTCACCCCGTCGGCGGCCACCCGCACGGCCTGGATCCGCCCGTCCAGGTGCGGCGTGCGGACCTCCAGCGGATCGCCCTTGCCCTCCTCCAGCAAGAGCAGCCGTGGATCGTCCGGGTCGCGGTCGGCCACCCACAGCCCGTCGTGGGCGTCCCAGCTGGGGGTGGTCAGCCGGTCCTTCTCGGTCGGGCCGTGGCTGCGCAGCACCGGCTCGCCGAGCGAACCGCCCGAGACCATCGACCCCACGTACAGCGACTTGCCGTCGAGGCTGACTCCGGCCGCGGTGTGCTCGTCGCGCGACACCGCCACCGACCGCAGCGCCGTGTCGCCCTCGCCCAGCGCCCCCGGCGCCGGGTCCGGCTTGGTGTCGCTGTCGCCTGCGGGGATCCGTACCAGCCGGTCCTTGGCGTCGACGAAGTACAGGAAGTCGGGGCTGCGCACCGCGCTCCGGAGGGCGACGGCGTCGGCTCCCTGCCGCGTGAGCGAGCACAGCTCCGCCCCGCCGGCCCGCAGCTCGACCCCGTCCACCGCGGGGCTGAGGCTGTGCAGCGTGAACAGCAGCTGGGCCGCCATCTCCTCGCACCGGTTGGTGCCGACGCGCGCGGCCTTGTCGTTGAGCGGGATCGTCAGCTTGTTCCGGTCGTCGGGCGTCAGCGCGCCGGCGTCCTTCGTCAGCGCCGTCCCGGTGGGGAAGCTCGACCTGACCACCGGCCCGAGCCACCGCGTCGGCCCGCTCAGGACGGAGCGCACCATCTGCGTCATGGGATCCACCCGCCGGCGGACGTACACGGGGTCGGCGACCGCGGTGGGCTGGGTGTCCGCCACGGCCACCGTGGTGTTCGAAGCGAAGTAGTACTTGTTGACGGACATGTAGTTGCGCTGGAAGTCCGACTCGCCCATGACGACGCCCTGCGGCAGCGCGTCGATTCGCCACTGGCCGCTCTTCTCGCCCTTCTTCAGGTGCACGGTCCTGGCGTACGCCCCGGTCGCCGGCGCGTACGACTGCTGTGCGTCCACCGTGGCCACCTTGGTGCCCGTCAGCATGTACGTGATCTCGCCGGTGTCCTCCCGGCCGCCCGCGCCCTCGGGCTCGGCACCCGGCCCGTCCGTCAGCACCGTCGTGGAAGTCTCCGGCCGCCACGTCTTGGCGGCCTCACCCGTCAGGTACTGGCGCGCGGTCTTGTAGTGCGGATCGTCGCTGGTGAGCGCCTCCAGGAAGCCCTGCACGATCTCCGAGGGCTGCGCGTCCTCACCCGGCGGCACGGCGAACACCCGCACCTGGGTCTCCTGGCGCGGTGTGGACTCCACACCCCGCAGATCCCCGCTGTCCGGCATCGAGGCACACCCCGCCAGCAGCAGGACGCCACCAGTGGCGTACGCCATCACGCGCGCGGGCGTACGCCGACCGCGCCCCCCACGGTCAGCGCCCACGAGATGCCTCCCCATGCCTGTCCGCGTTCTCCGACTCGGATTTCCTGTCCGAGCCTGCGGATCCGTTGTCCCTGTCCGCGTCCCGCGGCCCGTTCACGGCCTGGTCCCGAGAGGCCCCAGCAGGACCACTCGGCCCGCCGTCGCCGGGCGTACTCGCCGGACCGCTCACCACACCGTTGCCGACCGCCTCTGACGAACCGCTCGCCAGGCCATCGCCGCCCGCGCCCGCCGGGCCGCCCGCACCCCCGCCGCGAGCCGGCTGCTCCGGGGCCGCCTGCGGATCGTCCTGCCGCCGCGTGCCCGAGGCGGGCCGGGGCACCACGCGCGCGCCGTTGCCGGGCAGCGCCGTCGGATCGGCCGTGGGGGCCGCGGAGGCCGCCCGCGGCGGTATCGGGTCCCGCGCCGGCCCCGGCCCGCTCGCCGACTGTGCCGGCACGGTCGCCCGCTTCTCGCCGTCCCCGCCGCCGCACGGCAGACCGGCGTCGTCGAGCCCCCGGTTCCGCCGTGAGTCCTTGGGCTCCAGCGGTATCGGAGAGCCCCGCAGCGGCTCGTCCGCGGTCCTGGGCAGCGTCAGCCGGAACTGCGAACCGCCGCCCGGCTCGCCCCACGCCTGAAGCCAGCCGCCGTGCAGCCGCGCGTCCTCCAGGGCGATGGACAGCCCCAGACCCGTACCACCCGTGGTACGCGCGCGTGCCGGGTCGGCCCGCCAGAAACGGCTGAACACCCGCGTCGCCTCGCCCGGCTTGAGCCCGACCCCGTAATCCCGCACCGCGACCGCGACCGCACCGCCCGCCGCGGCGAGCTTGACGACGACATCCCTGCCTTCACCGTGCTCGACGGCGTTCACGACGAGGTTGCGCAACACGCGCTCCACGCGCCGGGCGTCGGCCTCGGCGACGACGGGCTGCTGGTCGCCCAGGACACGGATCTGCGTCCCCTTGCGCTCCGCGAGCGGCTCGGCCCCGCTGACCACCCGCCGTACGACCTCCCTGAGGTCTATCGGCTCCGCCTCCAGCGCCGCGGCACCCGCGTCGAACCGGCTGATCTCCAGCAGATCCGCGAGCAGCGACTCGAACCGGTCCAACTGGTCGGCGAGCAGCTCCGCGGACCGCGCGGTCACCGGGTCGAAGTCCTCCCGCGCCTCGTGGATGACGTCCGCGGCCATCCGCACGGTCGTCAGCGGCGTACGCAGCTCGTGCGACACGTCCGACACGAACCGGCGCTGCATCCGCGACAGATCCTCCAGCTGGCTGATCTTCAGCTGGAGGTTCTGCGCCATCTTGTTGAAGGCCTCGCCGAGCCGCGCGATGTCGTCCTCGCCCGTGACCTTCATACGTTCCTGAAGCCGCCCGGCGGACAGCCGCTCGGCGATCCCCGCCGCCATCCGCACCGGCGTGACCACCTGGCGCACCACGAGCCAGGCGATGGCCCCCAGCAGGACGACGACGAACAGCCCGGCCGTCGCGAGAGTCCCCTTGACCAGGCTCAGCGACTTCTCCTCCTGGGTGAGCGGGAAGAGGTAGTAGAGCTGGTACGGGTCCCCGTTGGGGTCGTTGACCTGCTTGCCGACGACCAGGCCCGGCTGGGAGTCCTTGGTCACGTTGTTGTACGTGATGCGGGTGTAGCTCTGCGCGGCCGTCGCGCTGCTGCCGATCCGCTCGCGCAGCTCGGGGGGCACGCTCCTGCTCCAGTCCACCTCACCGGAGGCACGCTGCCCACGGCCGCCCGCGCCGTCCTCGTCGGAGGCCGGGAGCGTCACCACGTCGAAGGCGCCCTGGCCGCCGCTGGACAGCGAGGAGACGAGGTCGCTCATCCACTCGGAGACGTTCTGCGCGGGACGCCCGTCCGCCGTGGCGACATCGTCGCCGGTGCCGCTCGCCGCCTCGTCGGCCCTCTGCTTGGCCACCGCGAACCCGCCCGTGGCCTGGCTCTGCGACGCCTTCACCTTGGCGTCCAGCAGGCCGTTGCGCACCTGCCCGATCACCACGAAGCCAAGCAGCAGGACCACGCCCAGCGACATCAGCAGCGTGGTCGCGACGACCTTGAGCTGGATGTTGCGCCGCCACAGCCGCATGACGGGCAGCAACGGCCGGCGCACCCACCGCATGAACAGCCGGATGACCGGGCTGCCCTGGACCCCGCCCTGGAGCAGCAGCCCGCTCTCCAGAAACCGCCCCCAACGCGAGCCGGCCTTCTTCCGCCCGACAGGCCGCCCCGGGCGGCCCCCGGACCGTCCGGGCGCCGAAGCGGCACTGTCGCCGGACATGTCAGCTCGGCCCTGCCTTGTACCCGACGCCGCGGACGGTCACCACGATCTCCGGCTTCTCCGGGTCCTTCTCGACCTTGGAGCGCAGCCGCTGCACGTGCACGTTGACCAGACGCGTGTCCGCCGCGTGCCGGTAGCCCCACACCTGCTCCAGCAGCACCTCGCGCGTGAACACCTGCCACGGCTTGCGCGCGAGCGCGACCAGCAGGTCGAACTCCAGCGGCGTCAGCGCGATCGACTGCCCGTCCCGCTTCACGGAGTGCCCGGCCACGTCGATGACCAGGTCACCGATGGCGAGCTGCTCCGGAGCGGGCTCCTCCGACCTCCTGAGCCGCGCCCGGATCCGGGCCACCAGCTCCTTCGGCTTGAACGGCTTCACGATGTAGTCGTCGGCACCCGACTCCAGACCCACGACGACATCGACCGTGTCGCTCTTCGCCGTGAGCATCACGATCGGCACCCCGGACTCCGCCCTGATCAGACGGCACACCTCGATGCCGTCCCGACCGGGCAGCATCAGATCGAGCAGCACCAGATCGGGCTTGGACTCACGGAAGGCGGCAAGCGCCTTGTCGCCGTCGGCCACGAAAGACGGCTCGAAACCCTCACCACGCAGCACAATGCCGAGCATCTCGGCCAGTGCGGTGTCGTCGTCGACGACAAGGACTCGTCCCTTCATAAACGACATCATCCCATTCTCATAACGGTGGCGAAGGCAGTGGTGAGGTAGGTCACCGGCAGTGACCATAGTCGCAGCAAGCGCTACTGTCTGCCCTCGCCCACCCCTGTTGATCTCGACGACGGGCAACGGCGAGCCCCCGGTCCCCCCGCGAAGGGACGAGGTCGCCGGAGCCCGCGCCACTGCGTACGCGCTCCGGCAGCCGCCCGACTCAGCCCGCCGACACCCGGCGCGACCGGGCGCACACCTCGGCGAGCGCCTCAGCCGTGACGGGCGAAACCGCGCCTTCCTCCGTGACGATCGCCGTCACCAGCTCGGGCGGGGTCACGTCGAACGCCGGGTTGTACGCCTGGGTCCCCAGCGGCGCCACCGGAATGCCACCGCCCGCCTCAGCCCCGGTCACCGGCACCTGCGGCGCCACGAACTCGGTCACCTCATGACCGGCCCGCTGCTCGACCTCGATGGACGCCCCGTCCGGGGTGTCCGGATCCACCGTCGTCACCGGCGCCACCACGATGAACGGCACATGGTGATACCGCGCGAGCACCGCCAGCGGATAGCTCCCGACCTTGTTCGCCACCGATCCGTCCGCCGTGATGCGGTCCGCCCCGATCAGCACGGCGTCCACCTCCCCGGCGCCGAACAGCGACCCGGCCGCGTTGTCGGTGAGCAGCGTGTACGCCATCCCGCTGCGCGCCGCCTCGTACGCGGTCAGGCGGGCGCCCTGCAACAACGGACGCGTCTCGTCCACCCACAGACGCCGCAGCCGCCCCGCCCGGTGCGCCGCGAGCGCCACCGCGAACGCCGTCCCCTCCCCGCCCGACACCAGCGAACCGGTGTTGCAGTGCGTGAGGATCCGGTGTCCGCCGCCGGGCAGCAGCTCGTCCAGCAGCGCCAGCCCGTGCTCGGCCATCCGCCCACTGGCCTCGGCGTCCTCCCGGTGCAGCTGCCGCGCCGCCGCCAGCGCCGCCGCGGCCGCCTGCCTGATGTCACCGCCATTGGCGAGCGCGGCCTCATGGGCCGCTTGCGCCCGGCGCACACCCACGGCCAGGTTCACCGCGGTCGGCCGGGCGCTCGCCAGCGCGACCGCGGCCTCGTCCACGTCGAAGCCCCGCACGGCGGCGAGCGCGACGCCGTACGCTCCCGCGATACCGAGCAGGGGCGCCCCGCGCACGGCGAGCGAGCGGATCGCCTCCACGAGCGCGGGCGCGTCCGTACAGACCAGTTCGACCTCCTCGACCGGCAGCCTCGTCTGGTCGAGAAGGACCAGAACGGGTCCTTCCGGTGGTTCTTCCCAACGGATCGCCGGGATCTCGGTCGGCCGTTTGTCATCGCCGCTGTACGCGTACTGATCAGCCATGCGGTCAGTCTGCCCCCTAACCAGCGGACAATTGAAGGTACGCAGCCCATACCGCTGCCGGTCACTCCAAGACCACCCCATGGCACGATGGCTGCCAACCTGCCGCCGCGACCGCGGACGGGCACCGTGAAGGAGCGACGATGAACGACACTCCGGGCTGGGCCTCGCCCGGATCCGCCCCGTCCGACGGGCAGAAGCCTGACGCGTCCGGCCCTGCCGAGCCCGCCGACCACCCCAACCCTGCCGAACCTTCCGACCGCCCCGGCCCCGCACAGCCCACGGACCAGCCGGGCCAGCCTGGCCAGGCCCCGCAGGCCCCCGGCCCGCAGTGGTCCAAGGACCAGCCGCCACCCGCCCAGTGGTCCGCCCCCAGCGGCCCCGGCGCCCCGGCCGGCCCCGGCCAGGCTCCCCCGCCCCCGCCGCCCGGCCCGGGCTGGGGCACTCAGCCCCCCGGCGGCTACGGCCCTGGCGGCCCCGGTGGATACGGTCCCGGCGGTCCAGGAAGCCCCGGCGGCCCCGGCGGCTGGGGCAGCGCCTGGGGCGGCCCCCCGCCCGCGGCCAAGCCCGGCGTGATCCCGCTCCGCCCGCTCGGCGTGGGCGAGATCCTCGACGGCGCGGTCTCCACCATGCGCACCTACTGGCGCACGGTCCTGGGCATCTCCCTGACCGTCGCGGTCATCACCGAGATCATCGTCGTGCTGTTCCAGGGCCTCGTCCTTGACGACTCCAGCACCGACGCCCTCAACGACCCGAGCGCCACCCTCAGCGAACTGAGCCGCGCCCTGGGCGACGCCATGCTCAACTCCACCGTCGTCTTCGTCATCTCCCTGGTCGGCACCGTCATCGCGACCGCACTGCTCACCACCGTCACCAGCCGCGCCGTGCTCGGCAAGTCGGTGACCATCGGCGAGGCCTGGCGGGACGCCCGCCCTCAGGTCGTCAGACTTTTCGGCCTCATCTGCCTGCTGCTGCTCATCACCGCCGGCATCGTCACCGTGGGAACCCTGCCCGGCATCCTCGTCAGCGTCGCCGGGAGCACCGGAGCGGGCGTCGCCCTGACCGTCCTGGGCATCATCGGCGCCGGCATCGTCGCCCTGTGGCTGATGATCCGCTTCTCCCTGGCCTCGCCCGCGCTGATGCTGGAGAAGCAGGGCATCAAGAAGGCGATGAGCCGCTCCACGAAGCTGGTCCGGGGCACCTGGTGGCGGATCTTCGGCATCCAGCTGCTCGCCACGATCATCGCGAACGTCGTCGCCTCGATCATCGTCATCCCCTTCACCTTCCTCGCCGGGGCCCTGAGCGGCGACGGCATCACCGGCTGGCTCAACTCCGGTGTCGGCAGCCTCGGCTGGACGTTCCTCATCGTCAGCGGCATCGGCTCGGTGATCGGCTCCATGATCACGTTCCCGATCACGGCGGGCGTCACCGTGCTCCTCTACATCGACCAGCGCATCCGCCGCGAGGCCCTCGACCTCGAACTGGCCCGCGCCGCCGGAGTCCAGGGCTACGGCCCCAACGCCCCCGGCGCCACCCCGGGGAGCTGATGCGGTGACCTGGGCGGGGGAAGTTCTCACAACGGCGCTGCCACGCACCGCCATACGCACAGTGCTGCGCGCCGGCGACACCTCGGTGCTGTCGTCGGCACGCTCCGCCGACGAACCGCCCCTCACCACACCGCGCGACCCCGCGCGCGAGGCGGCCCGACGCGAGCTGTCCAAGCGGATGTACCACGAGGACGACCCCAGTCTGTTCCAGCGCGCCCTGGACGCCTTCTGGGAGTGGCTCGACAAACTCTTCAACGCCGCCTCGAGCGCCACACCCGGCGGAGCACTCGGCCTGGTCGTCATCATTCTGGCCGTCGTCGCGGTCCTGGCCGCCCTGTGGTGGCGCCTGGGCACCCCGCGCCGCCAACCCACCTCGTCCGCCACCCTGTTCGACGACCGCCCCCGCAGCGCCGCCGACCACCGCGCCGCCGCCGAGGCGCACGCCGCCCAGGGCCACTGGAACCAGGCCGTCCAGGAGCGCATGCGGGCCCTCGTCCGCGCCCTGGAGGAACGCGCCCTCCTCGACGCCCGCCCCGGCCGCACCGCCGACGAGGCCGCCGCCGAAGCCGGCCGGGCCCTGCCCGCCCACACCGACCGACTACGCTCCGCCGCCCGCGACTTCGACGACGTGACGTACGGCGGCCGGTCGGCGACCGAGCAGTCGTACCACCGCATCGCCGAACTCGACCGCGACCTGGAACGCACCAAGCCCCAGCTCGCGAGCAGCAGCGCCCACAGCACGGCCCCCCAGACCCGCCAGGGAGCCGCCGAATGACCACCGAGGCCACGCTCCCGTCCACCTCGGCCTCGCCCACCGCACGCCAGGTATGGACCCGCGCGCGCGGCATCGCGCTCGCCCTCGTACTGCTCCTGGTGGGAGCCATCGCCATCGCCGTGATCCGCTCCGACGCCCGGCACGGCGAACTCGACCCGCGCTCCGCCGACCCCAACGGCAGCCGCGCCGTCGCCGAGCTCCTCGCCGACCGGGGCGTGGACACGCGCGTGGTCACCACCCTGGACGAGGCAGCCGCCGCAACCGGCCCGGACACGACCCTCCTGGTCGCCGTCCCCGACCTGCTGAGCCGAAGTCAGCAGTCCCGTCTGCACAACGCGTTCGCCGACTCCGACGGCCGTACTGTCCTGGTCGCCCCCGGCAGCGCGTCCGTCGAACGGCTCACCCCCGGCGTCACCGCCGACCCCGCCACCAGCCTCGACTCCACTCTCTCCCCCGACTGCGACCTGCCCGCCGCCCGGCGCGCGGGCACCGCCGACACGGGCGGCGTCCGCTACACCACCACCCACCTCGACGCCGACAAGTGCTACACCAGCGAGCGCCTGGCCACCCTGCTGCGCCTCCCGGACCCGACCGGGGACGGCGACACCGTCGTCCTCGGCGCCCCCGACATCCTCCTCAACGACCGCCTCGACAAGCAGGGCAACGCCTCGCTCGCCCTCCAACTCCTCGGCTCCCGCCCCCATCTGGTCTGGTACCTCCCCTCGCTCTCCGACACGTCGGCCACCGGCACCGACGACGAACGCAGCTTCTTCGACCTGCTGCCCTCGGGCTGGCTCTGGGGCACCCTGCAACTCTTCATCGCCGCAGCCCTGGCCGCCCTCTGGCGGGCACGCCGGCTCGGCCCCCTCGTGCCCGAAAAACTCCCCGTCGCGATCCGCGCCTCCGAAACCGCCGAAGGCCGCGCCCGCCTCTACCGCAAGGCCGACGCCCGCGACCGCGCGGCCAACGCTCTTCGCTCCACCACCCGCACCCGCCTCGCCCCCCTCACAGGCGTCCCCGTCACCCAGGCGCACACACCCGAGGCCCTGCTCCCAGCCCTGTCCGCCCACCTCCACGGCGACGGACAGGACCTGCGCACCCTCCTCTTCGGACCACCGCCCAGCGACGACGCAGCACTCATCGCACTCGCCGACCAACTCGACGCCCTCGAAAGAGAGGTACGCCGTCCATGATGGACCCGACCACTGACAACGCCGGGCAGACCGGGGACCAGGGCACCGCCCGAGCCGCCCTGGAGGCCCTGCGCGCCGAGATCGCCAAGGCCGTGGTCGGCCAGGACCCCGCCGTCACCGGCCTCGTCGTCGCCCTGCTCTGCCGCGGCCACGTCCTCCTCGAAGGCGTCCCCGGCGTCGCCAAGACCCTCCTGGTCCGCGCCCTCGCCTCCGCCCTCGAACTCGACACCAAACGCGTCCAGTTCACCCCCGACCTGATGCCCAGCGACGTGACCGGCTCCCTGGTCTACGACACCCGCAGCGCCGAGTTCTCCTTCCAGCCCGGCCCGGTCTTCACCAACCTCCTCCTCGCCGACGAGATCAACCGCACGCCCCCCAAGACCCAGTCGTCCCTCCTGGAAGCCATGGAGGAACGCCAGGTCACCGTCGACGGCACCCCCCGCCCCCTCCCCGACCCGTTCCTGGTCGCGGCGACCCAGAACCCGGTCGAGTACGAGGGCACCTACCCCCTCCCGGAAGCCCAGCTGGACCGCTTCCTCCTCAAACTCACCATCCCCCTCCCCTCCCGCCAAGACGAGATCGACGTCCTCACCCGCCACGCCGAGGGCTTCAACCCGCGCGACCTCAAGGCCGCCGGCGTACGCCCCGTAGCGGGCCCGGCGGACCTGGAGGCAGCCCGAGCCGCCGTCGCCAAGACGACGATCTCTCCGGAGATCACCGCCTACGTCGTCGACATCTGCCGCGCCACCCGCGAGTCGCCGTCCCTCACCCTCGGCGTATCCCCCCGAGGCGCCACGGCCCTCCTGGCCACCGCCCGCGCCTGGGCCTGGCTGACAGGCCGCGACTACGTCATCCCCGACGACGTGAAGGCACTGGCCCTCCCCACCCTCCGCCACCGCGTACAACTCCGCCCGGAGGCCGAAATGGAAGGCGTGACGGCCGACTCCGTCATCAACGCGATCCTCGCCCACGTCCCCGTCCCCCGCTGATGGCACTCACCGGACGCGCCGCCCTCCTCGCGGCCCTGGGATCCCTCCCCGTCGGCATCTGGGAACCGAGCTGGACGGGCATCCTGGCGGTCAACGCGCCCCTGGCCGTGGCCTGCGCCTGCGACTTCGCCCTGGCCGCCCCAGTGCGACGCCTGGGCCTGACCCGCTCCGGCGACACCTCCGTACGCCTCGGCGACACAGCGGACGTGACCCTGACCATCACCAACCCGTCCCGCCGCCCCCTCCGTGCCCGCCTCCGCGACGCCTGGCCACCGAGCACCTGGCAGCCGGGCACGGAGACGACGGCCTCCCGTCACCGCCTCCCGGTCCCCCCGGGCGAACGCCGGCGCGTGACGACCCGACTGCGCCCCACCCGCCGAGGCGACCGCCAGGCCGACAGCGTCACCATCCGCTCGTACGGCCCCCTCGGCCTCTTCTCCCGCCAGGGCACCCACAAAGCTCCCTGGACGGTACGCGTCCTGCCGCCGTTCACCAGCCGCAAGCACCTGCCGTCCAAGCTGGCCCGCCTCCGCGAACTGGACGGCCGCACAAGCGTCCTCACCCGAGGCGAGGGCACCGAATTCGACAGCCTGCGCGAGTACGTCCCCGGCGACGACACCCGCTCCATCGACTGGCGCGCCACAGCACGCCAGACCACGGTCGCCGTACGCACCTGGCGCCCGGAGCGCGACCGCCACATCCTCCTGGTCCTCGACACCGGCCGTACCTCGGCAGGCCGCGTGGGCGACGCACCCCGTCTCGACGCATCCATGGACGCGGCCCTCCTCCTCGCGGCCCTCGCGTCCCGCGCCGGCGACCGCGTCGACCTGCTCGCCTATGACCGCAAAGTCCGCGCCCTCGTCCAAGGCCGCACGGCAGGCGATGTCCTTCCGTCACTGGTCAACGCGATGGCCACGCTGGAGCCCGAGCTCGTCGAGACGAACGCCCGCGGCCTCACGGCCACGGCCCTGCGCACGTCTCCCCGCCGCTCTCTGATCGTGCTCCTCACCACCCTGGACGCGGCCCCCATCGAAGAGGGCCTCCTCCCGGTCCTCTCCCAGCTCACCCAGCGCCACACGGTCCTGCTGGCATCAGTAGCGGACCCGCACATCACCGAAATGGCCAAGGCACGCGGGAACGTCGACGACGTCTACGAGGCAGCCGCAGCCGCCCAGGCCCAGTCCGAACGTCACCACACGGCGGAACAACTCCGCCGTCACGGCGTCACAGTCGTGGACGCGACACCCGACGACCTGGCGCCGGCCCTGGCGGACGCGTATCTGGCATTGAAGGCGGCTGGACGCCTGTGACAGTAAAGGCCCTCGAAAGAGGGCCCTTAAACGCAGAAAACCCCCGCATCCGAAGATGCGGGGTTTTCCCAAGAATTGTTCGGCGGCGTCCTACTCTCCCACAGGGTCCCCCTGCAGTACCATCGGCGCTGTAAGGCTTAGCTTCCGGGTTCGGAATGTAACCGGGCGTTTCCCCTACGCTATAACCACCGAAACACTATGAAACTGTGGAACTATGCCGCACCATACCGTGACCATGGCATGGGGCTGTTCGTGGTTTCAGAACCAACACAGTGGACGCGAGCAACTGAGGACAAGCCCTCGGCCTATTAGTACCGGTCAACTCCACACGTTACCGTGCTTCCATATCCGGCCTATCAACCCAGTCGTCTACTGGGAGCCTTACCCTCTCTAGGAGGTGGGAGTCCTCATCTCGAAGCAGGCTTCCCGCTTAGATGCTTTCAGCGGTTATCCCTCCCGAACGTAGCCAACCAGCCATGCCCTTGGCAGAACAACTGGCACACCAGAGGTTCGTCCGTCCCGGTCCTCTCGTACTAGGGACAGCCCTTCTCAAGACTCCTACGCGCACAGCGGATAGGGACCGAACTGTCTCACGACGTTCTAAACCCAGCTCGCGTACCGCTTTAATGGGCGAACAGCCCAACCCTTGGGACCGACTCCAGCCCCAGGATGCGACGAGCCGACATCGAGGTGCCAAACCATCCCGTCGATATGGACTCTTGGGGAAGATCAGCCTGTTATCCCCGGGGTACCTTTTATCCGTTGAGCGACGGCGCTTCCACAAGCCACCGCCGGATCACTAGTCCCGACTTTCGTCCCTGCTCGACCCGTCGGTCTCACAGTCAAGCTCCCTTGTGCACTTACACTCAACACCTGATTGCCAACCAGGCTGAGGGAACCTTTGGGCGCCTCCGTTACTCTTTAGGAGGCAACCGCCCCAGTTAAACTACCCATCAGACACTGTCCCTGATCCGGATCACGGACCCAGGTTAGACATCCAGCACGACCAGACTGGTATTTCAACGACGACTCCACACTAACTGGCGTTAGCGCTTCACAGTCTCCCAGCTATCCTACACAAGCCGAACCGAACACCAATATCAAACTGTAGTAAAGGTCCCGGGGTCTTTCCGTCCTGCTGCGCGAAACGAGCATCTTTACTCGTAGTGCAATTTCACCGGGCCTATGGTTGAGACAGTCGAGAAGTCGTTACGCCATTCGTGCAGGTCGGAACTTACCCGACAAGGAATTTCGCTACCTTAGGATGGTTATAGTTACCACCGCCGTTTACTGGCGCTTAAGTTCTCAGCTTCGCCACCCCGAAGAGTGACTAACCGGTCCCCTTAACGTTCCAGCACCGGGCAGGCGTCAGTCCGTATACATCGCCTTACGGCTTCGCACGGACCTGTGTTTTTAGTAAACAGTCGCTTCTCGCTGGTCTCTGCGGCCACCCCCAGCTCACCGTGTAAAACGGATCACCAGTGATGGCCCCCCTTCTCCCGAAGTTACGGGGGCATTTTGCCGAGTTCCTTAACCATAGTTCACCCGAACGCCTCGGTATTCTCTACCTGACCACCTGAGTCGGTTTAGGGTACGGGCCGCCATGAAACTCGCTAGAGGCTTTTCTCGACAGCATAGGATCATCCACTTCACCACAATCGGCTCGGCATCAGGTCTCACCCTCAAGT